>DATMFO010000001.1:0-45770 GCA_035556135.1 Steroidobacteraceae bacterium
GTTTACTGCGATGGGGTGACGGAGAAGGCTAGCTCAGCGGCAGCAGTGCCGTTCAAGCTCGTAGGCGGATCTTCCTGGCAAATCCGGAGGGTCATTCAACGCCGAGAAGTGAGTACGAGGCGACCCGCAAGGGAAGCCGAAGTGAGTAATGCCCCGCTTCCAGGAAAAGCCTCTAAGCTTCAGGTAAACACGTCCGTACCGTAAACCGACACTGGTGGGTGAGCAGACAATCTGCTTAGGCGCTTGAGAGAACTCGGGTTAAGGAACTCTGCAAATTGATACCGTAACTTCGGAAGAAGGTATGCCTATAGAGGTGATGGGACTTGCTCCCTGAGCTTCCGTAGGCCGCAGGTAATCGAGGGCTGCGACTGTTTACCAAAAACACAGGACTCTGCGAACACGTAAGTGGATGTATAGGGTCTGACGCCTGCCCGGTGCCGGAAGGTTAATTGATGGGGTCAGCGCAAGCGAAGCTCCTGATCGAAGCCCCGGTAAACGGCGGCCGTAACTATAACGGTCCTAAGGTAGCGAAATTCCTTGTCGGGTAAGTTCCGACCTGCACGAATGGCGTAACGCTGGCCCTACTGTCTCAACCAGAGACTCAGTGAAGTTGAAATCGCTGTGAAGATGCGGCGTAGCTGCGGAAAGACGGAAAGACCCCGTGAACCTTTACTACAGCTTTACACTGAACTTTGAACTTGTTTGTGTAGGATAGGTGGGAGCCTATGAAGCAGGGGCGCTAGCTCTTGTGGAGGCAACCTTGAAATACCACCCTGATAATTTCGGAGTTCTAACCTTGTCCCGTTATCCGGGATGGGAACAATGTATGGTGGGTAGTTTGACTGGGGCGGTCTCCTCCCAAAGAGTAACGGAGGAGTGCAAAGGTACCCTCAGCGTGGTCGGTCATCACGCTTCTGAGTGCAATGGCATAAGGGTGCTTGACTGCGAGACGTACATGTCGAGCAGGAACGAAAGTTGGTCATAGTGATCCGGTGGTTCTGTATGGAAGGGCCATCGCTCAACGGATAAAAGGTACTCCGGGGATAACAGGCTTATTCCTCCCAAGAGTCCACATCGACGGAGGAGTTTGGCACCTCGATGTCGGCTCATCACATCCTGGGGCTGTAGCAGGTCCCAAGGGTTCGGCTGTTCGCCGATTAAAGTGGTACGCGAGCTGGGTTCAAAACGTCGTGAGACAGTTTGGTCCCTATCTTCCGTAGCCGTTGGAGATTTGAGGGTGAGCTGCTCCTAGTACGAGAGGACCGGAGTGGACGTATCTCTGGTGTTCCGGTTGTCACGCCAGTGGCACTGCCGGGTAGCTATATACGGACGGGATAACCGCTGAAAGCATCTAAGCGGGAAGCCCCCCCCAAGACTAGATCTCCCTGAGGACTTGATCCTCCTGAAGGGCCCAAGAAGACTACTTGGTTGATAGGCTGGGTGTGGAAGTGCAGCAATGCATGAAGCTAACCAGTACTAATTGCCCGTGAGGCTTGACCATATAACCTCAAGCAGTTTTGGCTGTTTGTGGTGGTGCAAGCGACAATTTATGCATCACAGCGCGAACGCGACACGCGTCGAAAACAGGCTTCTTCTGGATTCCCTTTTCGCCTGACGGCATTAGCGAACGGGAACCACCCGATCCCATTCCGAACTCGGAAGTGAAAACGTTCTGCGCCGATGGTAGTGTGGCCTGTTGCCATGCGAGAGTAGGTCACTGTCAGGCACCTATTGAAAGCCCCGGTCACGCAAGTGGCCGGGGCTTTGTTTTTTGTGCCCGCTCCCCGGCCTCAACGCAGGACGAGCAGCAGCAGCGTGGCGATAGCTGCTCCACACGCGAGGCCAAGCCAGAATGCTGGCCCGCGCCACCATGCCTGGTGAATGGCGGGGTGCTGGGTCGTGTCTTCCGATGATTCCTGGATCTTCAGCCGCACCGGGCACACGAAGCAGAATCCGCGTCCCGGCACGGTCATCACGAAACGGTTGCTGCCGTATGCCTCGCCCAGGGCCTTGCGGATGGCCAGGATGCACTGGTTGAGGTTGTTGTCCTCGACAACGGTCTGGGGCCAGATCGCCTGCACCAGGCGGCGGCGTTCCACCACTTCGCCAGCATTCGCCACCAGCAGGAGCAGCGCTTCCATCGCGCGTGAATTCAACGGCAGGACCACGCCGCTGGAGGAAAGCAGTTTGCGCCGCGTCACGTCGAGCTGGAAGCTGTCGAACAGGTAGACCCTGTGCTGCACGTGCGCTGTCTCCATGCCAGCCAGTGCGTTCATGCGAATTCATGCAAGTGCAATGCCGCTTCAACATGGCTTGCGTAGCTTTGGGCCTGCCGCGGGTTCCCCGTTTCCTCCCGCGGTGACTAACTCCCAACAGCAACTGACAGAGGTCTGACATGAACCACCTGAACCGCAAAACCAGATATGCGCTGCTTGCCGGTGCAGCGCTGTTCGCCCCCGGTGCATGGTCGATGCCGCCGGATACCATGACCCGGACGGAGGTCGTCGAATACGACCCGATGGTCGCTGCAACTCCGCAAGGCGCTAGCGCGCTCTACGCGAAGCTGCAGCGGGCCGCGGCCCGTGTCTGCGACGAGCCGGCGGGAATGTCTGGCGGCCTCGACGCCGCGAAGCCCTATGCCGCCTGCGTGAAGGCAGCCCTTGCCAATGCGGTGCGCGAGGTCAGGGCGCCACTGGTGGCCGCGATCCACCAGGAGGGCATGCGGCATCAGGAAGCTGCCCTGGCCAGTCGTTGAGCCTGATGGTGGCGGCAGCCGGGATGGTTGCCGCCACCGACCCTTGTTCGCCCGACGCAGTCCCTGTGGCGGGTTTTTTTTGCGCCGCCACCAGAGCCGGTGACCGCATAATCCCAGCCGCTTTGGACAGGAGCGCAGGTGATTTCGGTGAATGGCTGGACGGCATGCGCGCCGTGCTCAGGGGCGAGGCCGTGGCCGATGTTCCCTGCGCCGGTTGCGTGGGTTGCTGCGTGTCTTCGTATCCCATTCCGCTGCGCCCCGGCGACCGCACGGCATTGGCAAAGGTGCCGGACCGCTACCTTCAGCTGCGTCGGGGTAGTGGCGCACGCATGCTGTACAGGGAGGATGGAACCTGCCCGATGCTGGAATCAGGCCGCTGCGCCATTTACGCCGACCGCCCCCAGACCTGTCGTGACTACGACTGCCGGATTTATGCCGCGGCGGGGTTGATCCCGGACGGGCCGCGACCGGTCATCCAGGACCGGGTGCGGGAATGGCGCTTCGTCTTCGCCGATGCCGCAGCTGCCGGACGGGCGGCCGCGGTGAGGAGGGCGGCGGAATTCATCCGTGCAAACGCCCACCTGTTTCCACCGGCGGCCAGGGCGCACTCCGCCACGGCGGTCGCCGTGATGGCGGTGAAGGTGCACGAGGTTTTCATGGATGACGCCGGGCTGGTTGCTCCGGAAGCGCGCGTGCGGGCCGTGGTGGATGCCGCGCGCTGCTTCGACATGGGCGGTACGCCGGCCTGAAAAAAGAAAGGCCCCTCGCGGGGCCTTTCCTGGTCACTTGCCTGACCGGCTGGATCAGTTGCCGGCGGCCTTCGCCTTGGTGGCATCGGCGATGACCACATCGGCCACGTTCTTCGGCACCGGGTCGTAGTGCGAGAACTCCATGGTGTAAGACGCACGGCCCGAGCTCATCGCGCGCAGGTTGCCGATGTAGCCGAACATCTCCGACAGCGGCACGGTGGCCACCACGGCGATGTTGGTGCCGCGCTCCAGCTGCTCCTGGATCTGGCCGCGGCGACGGTTGAGGTCGCCGATCACGTCGCCCAGGTAGTCCTGCGGCGTCACCACCTCGACCTTCATCACCGGCTCCAGCAGGATCGGGTTGGCCTTGCGGATGCCCTCGCGGAAGGCGGCCTTGGCGGCGATCTCGAAGGTCATCGCGTTGGAGTCGACGTCGTGGTAGCTGCCGTCCACCAGGGTGGCCTTGAAGTCCACCGTGGGGAAGCGCGCCAGCACGCCGTCTTCCAGCTGCACGCGCAGGCCCTTCTCGACCGAGGGCACGAATTCCTTCGGCACCGAACCGCCGACGGTCTTGTCCTCGAAGATGAAGCCGGCACCGCGTTCCAGCGGCTCGAACTTGATCCACACCTCGGCGAACTGGCCGGAACCACCGGTCTGCTTCTTGTGGATGTAGTTTTCCTGCACGGGCTTGGTGAAGGTCTCACGGTAGGCCACCTGCGGCTGGCCCATCACGCCTTCCACGTTGAATTCCGTGCGGACGCGGTCGAGGGTCACATCGAGGTGCAGCTCGCCCATGCCGCGCAGGATGGTCTCGCCGGTCTCGCGGTCGGTCTCGAGGCGCAGCGACGGATCGGCGCGCACCATCTTGCCCAGCGCGGCGCCGAATTTCTCCAGCTCGCCCTTGTTCTTGGGCTTCACGGACACGCTGATCACCGGCTCCGGGAAGCGCATGCGCTCCAGGATCACCGGCGCGTTGGTATCGCACAGGGTGTCGCCGGTATCGGTTTCGGCCAGCGAGACCAGCGCGATGATGTCACCGGCGCGGGCTTCCTCGATGGGATTCGCATCCTTGGCGAACATCTCCACCATGCGGCCGATCTTCTCGCGCTTGCCGCGCGTGCTGTTCTGCACCGAGGCGCCCTTGGTGAGTACGCCGGAATACACGCGCACGAAGGTGAGCGCGCCGTAGGCGTCGTTGATCACCTTGAAGGCCAGTGCGGAGAAGGGCTCGTCGTCGGAGCACACGCGCGTGCCGGTGGCGTTGCCGTCCTGGTCCACGGTGGCAATGGCTTCCACGTCGGTGGGGGCCGGCAGGTAGTCGACGACGGCGTCGAGCATCTGCTGCACGCCCTTGTTCTTGTACGAAGAGCCGCACAGCACCGGGTTGAAGGCGCCGGAGAGCGTGCCCTTGCGGATGCACTTCTTCAGGGTGTCGACCGTGGGCTCGGTGCCTTCGAGATAGGCTTCCATGGCCGCGTCGTCCTGCTCCAGGCTGGTGTCAACCAGTTCGGTGCGGTACTTGGGCACCGAGTCGAGGATGGCGCGATCGCTGGGTACGGTGATGCCGAACTTGTCGGCCAGGTTGCCGTCGAGCTCGTGGATCTGCCACTTCGCGTCGCGGTCGTCAGAGTCCCAGGTGTAGGCCTTGTTCTCCACCAGGTCGACCATGCCCTTGAAGTTGTCTTCGGATCCGATGGGCAGGTGCACCACCAGCGGGCGGGCGCCGAGGCGCTTCTTGATCATGTCCACGCAGCGCAGGAAGCCGGCGCCGCTGCGGTCCATCTTGTTCACGTAGCACAGGCGGGGCACCTTGTAGTTGTCCGCGAGGCGCCAGTTGGTCTCGGACTGCGGCTCCACGCCGGCCACGCCGTCGAACACCACCACCGCGCCGTCGAGCACGCGCAGCGAGCGGTTCACCTCGATGGTGAAGTCCACGTGGCCCGGGGTGTCGATGACGTTGAGCTTCTTGCCCTTCCAGAACGCGGAGACGGCGGCGGACTGGATGGTGATGCCGCGCTTCTGCTCCTGCTCCATGTAGTCCGTCGTCGTCGAGGACTTCAGGTCCTTGGTATCGTGCACGTCCACGATGGTGTGCTTGCGCCCCGTGTAGTAGAGGATGCGCTCGGTCGTGGTGGTCTTGCCGGCGTCGACGTGGGCGATGATGCCGATGTTGCGGATATCGGACAGGGGAGTTTTGCGGGCCATCTGTTCTGGTTCCGTGCGGATGAAAAAAAAGGACGGGACCGGGGTCGCCCCGAGGCGCCCGGACTATGAAAAAGCGCGCAAGGATACGCGATGGATACCTCGAGGCGCCACCCCAAAACCCGGCGTCGGCCCCGGGCCGGACCGAAGGTTATGTTAAATCAAGCCGCGCGGCGGCGGGCGGGGGTCGGTGGAGCGAGCTCTACAGATCGATGCCGGTAGCCAGCACCATCACGCCATTTGTCGGCATGCGGAAGAATTCCGCTGCCTGCGTGCTGCGCCGCTGCATATAGGCGAACAGGCGCGACCTGAGCCCAGCAAGGCCCCGTCGGGGTGCGGCGCGGACCAGGTGCCAGCCAACAAAGAACGACATGGATTCTCCTGCCTCGCGCAGGCCCCGCTGGCGTGCGCTGGCCAGCGCGTCCATCACGTCCGGTGTCTCCATGAAGCCGAAGCGGGCACGGACGGCATGCACGTCGGGTTGCAGGGCTTCAACCCAGGCGCGGTGTCCCGAATGGCGCGGAGTACGCACGACTTCCATGTGCAGCATGATCACGCGCTCGTGGCACACACGGTTGTGCTCGAGGTTGCGCAGCAGCGCTGTGGGGACGAAGCCGGCATTGCTCACCAGGAAGACGGCTGTGCCTGGCACGCGCGCAACGCCCGACAGCAGGCCGGGCAGCTCTTCCAGGCGCACCGCGCGACGGGTGAGTTCGGCGCGGAGGCTGGTGCGGCCATCACGCCATGTTGTGAAGATGAAGTACATTGCCGCCGCAATGGTCAGGGGCACCCAGCCGCCATGCGGCACCTTGGTGGCATTGCCCGCCACGAACGCCAGGTCGACCAGCAGGAAACCACCGAAAACCAGCGCCACCAGCCATGGCCTCCAGCCCCAGCGGGTGCTGGCCACGATTGCTCCCAGGGACGTGGTCAACAGCATTGTGCCTACTACCGAGGCGCCATAGGCGCCAGCCAGGGCCGAGGAGGAGCCGAACCCGAACACGAACAGCAGCACGCACACCAGCATGAAGAAATTGACCGCCGGCACATACACCTGTCCCTTCTCCTGCGCACTGGTCTGCAGGATGCGCAGGCGCGGCAGCAGATCCAGTTGCACGGCCTGGCGCGCCACGGAGAACGCTCCGGAGATGGTGGCCTGCGAGGCGATGATGGTCGCCGCAGTCGCCAGCACAATGAGGAGGGGAAGGACCGGTTGCGGGACCAGCGAGAAGAAGGGGTGGATGAGCGGGCCTGACGCATGCAGCAGCAGCGCGCCCTGGCCGAAGTAGTTCAGCAACAGGGCCGGCCACACCAGCGCAAACCAGGCGACGCGTACCGGGCGGCGGCCGAAGTGACCCATGTCCGCGTAAAGTGCCTCACCGCCCGTCACACACAGGAACACGCTGCCCAGGATGGTCAATGCCAGCAGTGGATGCGTGGCAAGGAGGGCCAGCCCCCAGGCCGGATTCACCGCCGCCAGCACATCCGGTGCGGCCAGCAGGGGACGCAGCCCGGTGAGGCCGAGCACGAGGAACCAGGCCACCATCAGCGGGCCGAACAGCCTGCCCATTCTTTCGGTGCCGCGACTCTGCAGGGCGAACAGGCCGAGGATGATGCCCACAGTGATCGGCAGCACCCATGCATGCAGGCCACCTCCAAGCAGCTCCATACCCTCCACGGCGCTGAGCACGGAGATGGCCGGCGTGACCAGTGCATCGCAGAAGAACAGGGCCGTGCCGAGCACACCGATTGCCACGACCCGCTTCGCCCAGGGGCCAGACTGGCCGGACTTCTGCTGGATCAGTGCAACCAGCGACAGGATGCCGCCTTCGCCGGCGTTGTCGGCCCGCAGCAGCAGCAGGACGTACTTCAGCGACACCAGGGTGGTGAGGCTCCAGAAGATGAGCGACAGCACGCCCAGGATGCCGGCAGCGTCGCCCGGCCCGCTGCCTGCGGCATGCAGGGACTCCTTGAACGCGTAAAGGGGGCTAGTGCCGATGTCGCCGTAGACGATACCGAGCGCGCCGACGACCATCGGTGCAAGGCGCTTGTTGTCGTGCAAGACTGCGTCCCGCGGCCAGATCCGCATCCCTGCGAGCGGTTGGCGGCCGTGGGGCGCTGCAGATTGTACGCCCGTCCGGGCGCCGACTATTCAGTATCGATGCGCAGTCGCGCCTCGCCGGTTTCAGGGTCGGCGAACTCGCGGTTGTCCTCGCACACGTACTCGTACATCTTGTAATCAGGCCGGCGCTGGTAGACCCATTTCCACCGCCACGGGCCGGTGAGGTATTCCGGGTCCTCGACGGTCACTTCGTTTTCGATGTGGTCCCTGTCGATCATCCGCATGCGTTCGTGGATGCGCATGCTGGCCGAGTGCGGCGTATTGCGGAAACGCACGCGATCCTTGATGCCGATGGTCTCGGTGACCAGGTCGTTGCCTTCCCAGTGGGCCACCGCATGGCCCCAGAAACCAGGCTCGGCATCTTCCACTGCAGGCAGCGTGTCGTTGAAATACACGCGCCGCACCTGGTTGTATGCCTCCTGGATGAAGGTGATCTGCCGCGGCGTGACCAGTATTTCCATCGGGAACATGGCCTGCATCATCGCGGGCATGCCATCAGGGATGCAGTGCGTGTAGTGCGAGGCAATGGGCTTGCCGGCGGCATTGGCTTCATCGATGCGCTTGCGCTCGGCCTGCCATTCGGCCAGGTACTCGGGCTTGAGAGGCGGATCGGGAATCGCACCCGGCACCGGCGGCCGGGTGGTGGGATCGGGCTGCGCATCAGTGGGCAGGGGGTAACGGTCCCAGGTGCCGCTGAAGTCCTTCGGGTCGAAGTCCTGCGTGGTGGCGGTCTCTTCCTTGCCTGAGGTGCAGCCGGCCGTTGCCAGCAGTGCCGCGCCGGCGATGGTGACGAGCAGGGCGCGCATCATGGCGTGGCCGCCTTCGGCAGCGGCTTGCCGTCCTCGATGCTGATGGTGGGCGGGCCGGCGGGCGCGCCGTTGCCGAACACCCGGCCATCGGCCAGCTTCACCTGCTTGAGCAGCGCGCCGGCCTCGCCGGTGCGCAGCGGCGCGACCACTACGGTGAGCTGGTCATCCTTCTTGATCATGTTGAACTTCCAGCCCAGGCGATTGAGGATGCCGGGGTTGGCGCATTCGATGGTCCAGTGCCGCATCTTGCCCTTCGGGTCCGGGGCCTGCAGGTGGATGTAGATGTGCGGGTTCTGCCAGCGGAACTCGGTGACCTTGCCGGACAGGCGGATCTGGTTCTCGCTGTCGAACATGGCAAAGGAATGGTGCGCGCTGGCGGTCATTCCGCCGGCCGCAAGAAGAGACCACAGAAGCAGGCTGCGCAGTTTCACAGGACCCCCGACGCTTGATTGTGGGGCAATTCTAGCCCTGTTTCGGTGCGGCGATAGACCGACCGTACGCGGACGCGCTTGAGGCCCGGACGCTCCACCTCCCGTGTGACAGCCAGGGAACCGTCGGGCTGCAAGGCATACACCTCCGCCTGCATCTGGCGGCGCGCGCGGGTCTCCACGATTCGCAGGGAATCATCGGAGCGCCATGTGGAGCGGATTTCGGCAGTGCCACGGGAATCCACGCGGGTATGCGTGCGGTCCACGAGCAGGCGGCGCACGGGCTCGCCGGGAAACTGGATGAGGATCTGCCGTCCCTGTTCCGCGAGGGTCACGGAGACTGGTGCGGCGAGGATCTGCAGCAGCTGCTCGCGCTGGCCTGCTGCACGCTTGTGCTTCGCCAGCGCGGGGTCGAGCCGGCTTTCGGGGGTTTCGCTGGCCGCCACATCGAGGGTCCAGTTGCCGCACAGCCAGGCACAGCCCTGTGGCGGCTGGCCGGCGAAGGCCGGCCAGGCGATCGCCAGCAACAAGGCCGCTCCCCAACGCATGCGGCCGACTGTAGCGCGGCGGTCTGGTGGCGGCAAAGCCGCGGGGCTCAGCGCCGGGGCCGCCTCTGCTGGCGGCGCTCGCGCAGCTCACGCAGGGACTGCTGCCGCTCTGCCTGGCTTTTCTGCTGCCACTGCCGCCGCAGTTCCGCGCGGCGCGCCAGTGAGAGCCGCTGGTATTCGCGGAAATCACTGCGCAGCCGCGCCTGCTGTGCAGGGGGCAGTTCCTGGAATTGCAGCCAGCGCTCGCGGATCAGCTGGCGGCGCTCCTCGGGAAGCTCGCGCCAGCGGCTGAAACGCTCGCGCGCCTGCCCGCGCTCGCCCTGGTCCATGTCCGACCAGCGCGCGGCACCACGCGCGAGGGCCAGGCGGCGCTGTGCGGGAAGCTGTTCCCATTCCTGCTGCAGGGGTGCCAGCAGCTGCTGCTGCGCCGGGGAAAGCGAGGACCAGGCAGGCGCGTCGGGGTCTGTGGCCTGGCCGGCGATCACCGGGCCGGCCAGCAGGAGGAGGAGGGTTGCGACAATGGTCTTCATGGCTGCTTCACCTTGTCCCGCTGCTCACTCCCGCGGGGCGGAGGTCCGGACTTCTGCTTCGGATCGGGCGTCTTGTCCGCCGGCTTGCCAGCCTCCGGGCGCACGGGCCGCTCGGCCAGGTACTCGCGCCAGGCTTCGTCCTCCACGTCGATCGAACCGAGAAACTCCAGCAGTTCGGTATCCACCGCAGTGGCCGGCTCTGCCGCCCTCGCGCCACTGGCAGCGAGCAGGGCCGACGCCAGCATTGCGAAGGGCGCCTTCAACCGTCCGGACCCTCGAGCTCTGACATGCCGGCGGCCCATTCGATGAACTCCAGGTCCGCTTCCTCGCCGATCGCCCATGCATCCGCGTCGGCGAGCAGCTCCAGGTCGTACAACGCCGCGGCTGCCACGGCGTTGACGCCATCGTCGGGCAGCGGTGCGGGGGGGCGCGTGAGCAGCACGGCCACCAGTGCGGCACTGGCCAGTGCACCGGCGGGCACCAGCAGCCATGCGGGCCTGCGTCGCGGCCCTGCCGCCTCAAGTGCAGCGGCGCGCACGGCGGCCAGGCGGGAGCGTGTGGCGGCATCCACCTGCCCGCCGCGCAGCAGTTGCGCGCCGGCGCGGCGACCGAATGCTTCCAGCTCCTGATCATCGGTGCTCATGTCCAGCTCTCCCCGAGATGCGCACGCAGCGCCTGCAGTGCGCGGAAATGATGGGTCTTCACGCTGCCATCGCTGCAGCCCATGGCAATGGCGGTGGCAGCCACGTCGAGGCCTTCCACGCTGCGCAACAGGAAGGCCTCGCGCTGGCGCCGCGGCAGTGCACGCACCGCTGCCTCCAGCGCCAGCAGCAGTGTGGCGCTCTCCACTTCTTCCGCAGGCCCCGGGCCCGGGTCCGGCGCCTCGGCTACCGGATCGGTGGCTTCGTCTGCATCCCGTCGCCAGGGCAACAAGGCCATCACGCGGCCGCGCACCTGGCGCCGCCGCTGCAGGTCGCGCACCCTGTTCTGCAGGATGCGATGGAACAGGGCGGGCCACTCCGCCGGGTCGCGCTGGCTGTAGCGCTGCGCCAGCTTCAGCATGGCGTCCTGCACGGCGTCGAGCGCGTCCTCGTCGTGCCGCAATGCAATACGCGCGATCCGGAAGGCGCGCCGCTCCACGCCGGCCAGGAAGTGGTTCAGCGCAGCCAGGGTCACGTCCGCGGAAACCGGCAAGGTCGGGCCTTTGCTCAGGATCAGCTCCACGGGGAAAACAACGCGCTGTCCCTGCGGACGTTGACAGCGCCGGCCTCAGGCCAGCGCTTTCTTGAACAGCTCCAGCATGCGGGCCCAGGCCCGCTCGGCCTGATCCTTGTTGTAGGCCTGCGAATCGATGGCGCACCAGCCGTGGTTGGCGCCCTTGTACACCTCGATCTCTGCCGGCACCTTCGCGTCGTCGAAGGCCTTGCGCAGGATGTCCTTGGAAGTGGGGTTGCTCTGGTCGTCGTTGTCGGCGATGGCGATCAGCATGCTGGCCTTCATCTGGGGGATCAGCAGGTGCGGGCTGCTGGCGTCATTGGTGTTGAGGCTGCCGCCATGGAAGGAGCAGCCCGCGCCGATGCGCGCCGGCAGGGTGGCCGCAGTGCGCATCACGATGGGTCCACCCATGCAGTAGCCGGTGGTGCCGATCTTGCGCCTGGTATCCACGGCCTTCTGGGCATCGAGCCAGGCGACGAAGGCCTTCGCGTCGGTGACATGCGTGGCCGGATTCAGGCTGGGCGCGAGGGCGAAGGCGGCAGCACGGTCAGCCGGTGCGCCCTTCAGCGAGCGATAAAAGGGATTGACGGTGAGCACGGCATAGCCGGCCTCCGCCAGGCGCTTGCCCATGGTGCGGAACGCGGGACGCAGGCCGAAGATGTCAGGCCACACCAGCACTGCGGCGGTGGCGCCGGCGGGGTGCACGAAATGTGCGTCGCAGGTGCCGTCGGGCGTCCTGATTTGCACTTCGGACTCCGAAACATCAGCGGCTCCCGCGACGCGGGGCAATGCAGCCATGAAGACAGCGCCTGCGCCCATGGCACCGAACTGGCGGCGGGACAGCTCGTTGCCCCGCAGGATGTCGTCACCCGAGTCGAATTCGCACATGGCAGTTCCCCCGTTTGGTGTGCGCCAGATTCTAGGCCAGATTCACGACAGCTTTTCCACGTCCCGCAGGGTGGGGAACAGGCGCATCCACAGCAAGGCGATGAGTACGCTGCCGACGCCCCCGACCACTACCGCCGGCAGTGCACCCCACCACGCAGCGGTGACGCCCGCGCGGAATTCGCCCAGCTGGTTGGAGGCGCTGATGAACAGGTAATTCACCGCGCCCACCCGGCCGCGCATGGCGTCGGGTGTGGCCACCTGTACCAGCATGTTGCGGATCACCACGCTGATCTGGTCGGCGGCGCCCATCACGGCCAGTGCGGCCAGCGAAAGCCAGAGGCTGGTGGAGACGCCGAAGGCCACCGTTGCCAGGCCGAACACGATCACGGCCTGGAACATGCGCATGCCCACGCGCCGCTGGAAGGGTTTGCGCGCCAGGATGGCCGTGGTGACCAGCGCGCCGGCTGCGGGAGCCGAGCGCAGCAGGCCAAGTCCCATCGCGTCGGTGTGCAGGATGTCCTTGGCATACACCGGCAGCAGTGCGGTGGCACCGGCCAGCAGCACCGCCACGAGGTCCAGCGAGATGGTGCCGAGGATGGTGGGGTTGCCGCGGATGAAGTGCACGCCGGCGAGCTGTTCGCGCAATGTCTGCGGGGCGGAGGACTGGCGCGGCAGCGTCGGCAATGCGCCATTGCAGATGCCGCCCACCAGCCAGAACAGGGCAATGCTTGCGTAGCAGGCGCCCGGCGAGAAGGCGAAGATTATTCCACCCACCGCCGGTCCGGTGATCGTTGCCAGCTGCCAGGCGCCGGTGGACAGTGCGATCGCAGGTTGCAGGATGGCCAGCGGCACGAGATTCGGCAGCATCGCGCCGGTGGCAGGGCGTTCGTAGGCGGATGCGGCGCCAAAGATGGCCGAGGCCACGTAGATGTCGAGCACCGAGATCGAGCCGCCATAGCTGCGCCAGGCCAGCCACGCCGCGGTGCAGCCCTCGATCCACTGGCAGATCTGCACGATGCGCTTGCGGTCATGGCGGTCTGCCGTGCTCCCCCCGTGCAATACCAGCAGCAGCGAAGGCCCGAACTGCACCAGGCCGACGAGGCCCAGGTGCAATGGGTCGCCCGTGAGCTCGTATACCTGCCAGCCCACGGCCACGGCCACGATCTGCCGTGCGAAGTTCGCGAACAGGCGGCCGCCGAAGAAGAGCTGGAAATTGCGGTCGCGGAAAAGTTGCTGGTCGGCGTGGGACAAGCGGCGGGGAGGGCGCGGGGGAGGAATTGGTAAGATAGCGCATCAGGGTGCGGGGAATGCGCATGAAGAGCGTCATGATTGCAGTCTGCGGGGCGATGCTGCTGTGGCTGTCGGCATGCGCCGCGAAACCGGAAACCCCTGCAGCAGGGCGCGCGCTGATCGCGGTGGTGAGCAAGGGCCTGCCCGGCGTCACGATCTACGATGCGGCCACCGATCGGCAGATCTGCCAGGCGAAGATGGAGGTGGCACCGCACGAGGCAGCCTTCTCTGCCGACGGGCGCACGCTGTACGTGCCCATCTACAGCTCGGCCAACATCGGCCAGCCCGGGCCCGACGGCCACACCATCAACTTCATGCGCACCGACGACTGCAGCATCGCGCATGCGCTGGATACCGGCGGGACCAGGCGCCCGCATTACGCAGAGACAGGGCCGGACGGCCTGCTGTATGTCACTGCCGAACAGCAGCAGAGCATCCTGGTTGTCGATCCGCGCCAGCACACCATCGTGGGGCGCATTCCCACCGGATCCAGCAACACGCATTTCTTCGCCATCGCGCCGGGTGGCGGCAAGCTGTTCACCAGCAATGTGGGAGACGGCACGTTGTCCGTGATCGACGTGCCGCAGCGCAAGCTCATCGACACCGTCGATGCGGGCGCTTCCAACCAGCGCGTCACGGTCAGCCCCGACGGGCGCTGGTTCGTCACCAGCCTGTGGCAATCCGGGAAGGTCGCGTTCTTCCGCACGGGCGACCATCGGCTGGACTTCGCCGTCGACATGGAGGGAGCGCCCTTCGTGGCGCGCTTTGGTGGCGACGGGAGATACCTGTATTCGATGGGCATGGAGCCGGGACGGCAGCCCGCGGGAATCCGCGTGTGGAAGATCGACGCCACCACCCGGCAGGTGGTGGCGCAGAGCACTGCGGAGCTGGGCACGGGTACCGGCAGCATCCAGGTGAATCCGCTGAACGGCCAGCTGTACACCACGGCCTACACCGGACAGGTGAGCGTGCTCGATCCCGCGGACCTGAAGCTGCTGCGCCAGTTCAGCGCGCCGGACACACCAGACGGGATCTTCTTCGGCAGGCTGCAATAGTCCGGTACGGCCACTGTCCACCACCGTGGCAGCGCGCCTCGCGCGCCACGTGGCTGCGCGGCCTTCGCGTAGACTAGGGCGCCCTGACTGACAGCACCAGGAGCCCACCATGCGCGCACTCAAGATCACCGGCATCATCCTCGGCAGCCTGGTTGCCCTGGTGTTGCTGGCGGCCGTGGCCGTACTGCTGCTGGTGGATCCGAATGACCACAAGGACCGCATTGCGGCCGCCGTGCAGAAGTCCACGGGGCGTGAGCTGTCCCTGCCCGGCGAGCTGAAGCTGTCGCTGTTCCCGTGGATCGCCATCGAGACCGGCGAGGCCACGCTGGGCAATCCGCCGGGGTTTGGCGAAGAGCCTTTCCTCACCCTGCGCCGCGCCAAGCTGTCGGTGAAGCTGCTGCCACTGCTGAAGAAGCAGCTGGAGGTGGGACGCATCGAGATCGATGGGCTGGACCTGCGCCTGCACCAGAACGCCGACGGCAAGGGCAACTGGGAAGAGTGGGGCAGCTCCGAAGCGCCAGATCAGGCCACCAGCGAAAGCGGTGGTCCGCAGCAGCTGAGCCTGGCTGGCATATCGATCACCGACAGCCGGATCGGCTTCCAGGACATGGTCGCTGATGACGTGAACATCGACATCGGCCGTGTCGCACCGAACGTGCCGATCCCGGTGAAGGCAAAGATGCAGCTGGTCACGGCCACGGGCGGGAAGCCGCTGCCGCTGGAGGCTGTGTTCCGCCTCACATTCGACCTGGAGAAGCAGCGCTACCAGCTGGCCGACCTGGCGCTGGCGGGGCGCATCCAGCCCGAGGGGGCTCCCTCGGAGCTGAAGTGGACCTTCGACACGCCTGCCGCGGACCTGGACCTCATCGCGCAGACCCTGGGCAGCACGTCATTCACCGCGGCTTTCGGTGATGCGCAGTTGCTGGGGCAGATCGAGGGCGCGCAGCTCATCGACGCGCCGGCACTGAGGGGCATCTTCAAGCTCGCCGAGGTTTCCCCGCGCAAGCTGATGCAGCAGCTGGGCGTGGAGCAGCCCGAGACCCGCGATCCGGCCGTGCTGACGCGATTCACCGCGCAGGGTGCCTGGTCGTGGCAGGGCGGAGCTGCGCGTCTGTCCGATCTCGCGCTGGTGCTGGATGACTCGAAGCTCACCGGCCGCTTCAGCCACTCCGGGGCTGCCGGCATGGACTTCGCGCTGAACCTGGATCGCATCGATCTGGACCGCTACCAGCCGCCGGCCCCCGAAGAGCAAGCCGCGAGCGACCCCATCGAGCTGCCTGTGGACCTGCTGAAGCCGCTGCGTGCCAGGGGCAACTTCACCGTGGGCGAGATCAAGGTGGGTGGCGCGAAGCTCACGCAGCTTTCAGCCGGCGTGGCCATCGCTGACCAGGTGGCGCGCTTCGGCCCGCTGAAGGCGCGGCTGTACGAAGGCACCTACGATGGCGACATCGGCCTCGACATGCGCCAGGCAGTGCCGCGGCTGTCGATGGACGAGCACCTGCTGGGCATCGACATCGCGAAACTGATGAAGGACTTCGCGGACACCGAACGGCTGTCCGGCAAGGGCAACCTAGACATGGTGCTCACCGCCCGCGGCAGCGGCGGCACGGACCTGGTGAAGACGCTCAACGGCAAGATCGGCATGGACCTGCAGGGCGGCGCCGTCGAAGGCATGGATGTGTGGTATGCCATTGCCCAGGCGCAGTCGCTGATCGCGAACCGCAAGCTGGCATCCGTCACGAACACGAAGCGCACGCCCTTCGACAGCTTCAAGGCCACGGCCGACGTGGCCGATGGCGTGGCGACCACGAAGGACATGCTTGTCGCATCACAGCTGCTGCGCATCACCGGCGCGGGCAGCACCAACCTCGACACCCAGGCGCTGGACTTCACGGTCACCACCACCATCCTGAAGACGCCGCCCGGCGAGGGCGCAGACATTGCCGGCCTGGAGCGCGGCTCCATTCCGATCCGCATCACCGGCACCCTCACTGATCCGCAAATCCTGCCGAACCTGAAAGGCCTGGTGAAGGAACGGGTGAAGCAGGAGATCGACGAGCGCAAGGATGAAGTGAAGCAGGAACTGCAGGAGCAGCGCGAGAAGGCCGAGGAGAAGGTGCGCGACAAGGTGCAGGACCGGCTGAAGGACCTGCTGAAGCGCTAGCGCAGCTGGCTGTCCTTGCTGCCGCGGCGGTTGTAGCCGGCCACCGGCTGCTGGTCGCGATCGGCAATGGCCTGGCAGGTCAGGCACAGGCGCACGCCCGGCAGCGCGGTGCGGCGGGCGTCGGGGATTTCCTCGCCGCATTCGGCACAGTGCCGCAGGCTTTCGCCAGCCGGCAGCTGGCTGCGGGAGCGCTGGATGGCGTCCTTCACGGTGGCGTCGATCTGCTCCTGGACCGCGCCTTCATGTGCCCAGCCGGTGGCCATGGCTGCATTCTACCCCCGCAGGCAGTAGGCTTCGGGGATGACCACCCGTGCCAAATGGACGGTACTGCTGGCAACCGGCCTGATGCTGGTGGCCGGCGCTGCCTGGGCAGAGCGGGAGTTCCGGGTGCTGCGTGGCTTCGAAGCGCAGGCCAACTACACCGACCTGCCTGAATGGCAGCCTGCCGACTTCGTGGTGGCGCGGCTGATGTATCCGTCGGGCGGATTCGGGTTCGGCGGGTTCGGCCGCTTCGGCCGCGGCGGCGGCGACTGGCGCGAGGGCGGCACCACCTGGGCCGTCGACTACCCCAAGGGCGACCGCTACCACGCCAGCATCCTCAAGCGCCTCACCACCATCGACGTGCGGGCCGTCGAGCAGCCGGTGAACCTGGAAGACGGCGATGACGTCTTCTACTGGCCCTACCTCATCGTGGGCCTGGCGGGTACCTGGAACCTCGATGACGAGATGGTCGACAAGCTGCGCGAATACCTGGAACGCGGCGGCTTCCTGTTCTGCGACAGCTTCTTCGGTTCCCAGCAGTGGGAAGGTTTCGTCGAGGGTATGCGCCGCGTCTTCCCGGATCGCGACATCGTCGACCTGCCGGATGACCATCCGCTGTTCCACACGGTGTATGACCTGTCGAAACGACCGCAGGTGCCCAACATGAACAGCCTGCTGGGCGGTGGTGGGGGATACCTGGACGATGGCGATACGCCGCACTGGCGGGCCATCCTCGATGACCACGGCCGCGTGATGGTGGCGATTGCGTTCAACAATGACGTGAGCGATTCCTTCCAGTGGGCCGATGACCCGGACTACCCGGCCGAGTCGGCCACCCTGGGGCTGCGCATGGGAGTGAACTTCGCTGTCTATGCGCTGACGCACTGAGCGTCGGGCCATGCACCGGATCCTGGTCGTCGAGGACGAAGTCGCGATCGCGGACACGCTGCTGTTCGCGCTCACCGGCGATGGCTTCACGGCGCAACGCGTGACGCTGGCGCGCGAGGCGCTGGAGCTGCTGCGCGGTAGCGGCTTCGACCTGGTGATCCTCGACGTGGGGCTGCCGGACATGACCGGCTTCGAGGCCTGCAAGCAGCTGCGCCGGTTCAGCCCGGTGCCGGTGATGTTCCTCACGGCGCGCGCGGATGAGATCGACCGCGTGGTGGGGCTGGAGATCGGCGCCGACGACTACGTGGTGAAGCCCTTCAGCCCGCGCGAGGTGGTGGCCCGGGTGCGCGCCATCCTCAAGCGCACCAGCGGCGCAAGCCAGCGCAATGGGGATGAGGAATTCCAGCTCGACACGGCGCGGCTGGTGATCCGTTACCAGGGTCGGCCCCTGAAGCTCACGGCGCTGGAGTTCCGCCTGTTGCAGCAGCTCCTGGCCCATCCCGCGCAGGTGCAGAGCCGCGAACAGCTGTTGCTGGCGCTGGGCATTGCGGCCGATGCCGGCTACGAGCGGAACATCGATTCGCACATCAAGGCGCTGCGCGCGAAGCTGCGCGAGGTGGATGCCGGAGCCGATCCCATCCAGACGCATCGTGGCTTCGGCTACAGCTACCAGCCCTCATCCAGGGCGGGCGCGTGAAGATCTCGTTGACGCTGCGACTGTTCCTGGTCGGGGCGTTGCTGGCGGCGGCGGCGGGCTGGATCACGCTGCGCCAGGTGCTGGGTGAGATCAAGCCGGCAGTGCGACAGTCCACGGAGGAAACCCTCGTGGATACCGCCAACCTGCTGGCGGAGCTGCTGGCGCGCGACATGAAGGAGGGTACGCTGGCGCAGGGTGACCTGCCGCGCATGCTGGCCGAATACGGCAAGCGCCGGCCGGGCGCCGAGATCTGGGGCATCCACAAGGATGAGGTGAGCCACCGCATCTACGTCACGGATGCGCGCGGCATCGTGCTGCTGGATTCCGCGGGGCAGGCCGTGGGCGAGGATTACTCGCAATGGAATGATGTATTCCTCACGCTGCGCGGCCGCTATGGCGCGCGCACCACCGAGGCGGTTCCCGGCGATGAGCGCTCCACGGTGATGCACGTGGCTGCGCCCGTGCGCGATGGCGAGCGCATCATCGGGTCGGTCACGGTGGCCAAGCCCAACGCCAGCGTGCAGCCCTTCATCGCGCGTGCGCAGCGTCGGCTGGTGTTGCTGGCGCTGGGCACCCTGGCCGCTGCGCTGGTGCTGGGCGCACTGCTGTCCTGGTGGCTCAGCCGCTCGATCCGCCGCCTGACGCGCTTCGCAGATGCGGTGACTGCCGGGCAGCGACCTGATGTACCTGCGCTGCCCGGCAACGAGCTGACGCAGCTGGCCACGGCGCTGGACACCATGCGTACGCGCCTGGAGGGCAAGGATTACGTGGAGCGTTACGTGCAGACGCTCACGCATGAGCTGAAGAGTCCGCTGGCCGCCATCCAGGGGTCCGCGGAACTGCTGCGGCGGGAGATGACCCCGGAGCAGCGCGCGCACTTCCTCGCCAACATCGACATGGAGACCGCGCGGCTGCGCTCGCTCAGCGAGCGGCTGCTGAGCCTGGCGCAGGTTGAGCAGCGGCGCGGGCTGGAGGAAGTGACGCAAGTGCCGGTACGCGAGCTGGTGGATGAGCTGCTGGCGGAATGTGCGCCACGCCTGGAGCTGGCCGGCATCAGTGCCTCGAATGAAGTGCCTGCAGGCGCCACTGTTGCAGGCGAGCGCTTCCTGCTGCGCCAGGCCCTGCTGAACCTCGTCGACAACGCCATCGGATTCACGCCGGCGGGCCGCGGCTTTGTCGTCGATGCGGCGGCGGGTGCGCTGCCGGGCGGGCGGCGGGCGCTGGCGATATCGGTACGCAACCAGGGCGAACCCATCCCCGACTATGCGCTGCCCAGGGTCACCGAACGCTTCTACTCGCTGGCGAGGCCTGCCAGCGGTCGCAAGAGCACGGGCCTCGGGCTGAATTTCGCCAGCGAGGTGGCGCAGCTGCATGGCGGGGAATTCCGCATCACCAACGAGGCCGGTGGGGTGCGCGCGCAGCTGCTGCTGCCGGCCTGAGCTCCCGCTACACGCAATCTCCACACAGGCTCCACGCAGGCTGTCGACCTCCTCGCCAGAGTAGGTCCATGACGAACCCCTCCTGGAATCCCCTGGTCCAGCGGCTGCTGCCCATCGTGAAGGTCGGTGCCATCCTCTTCCTCACGCTGTTGCTGCTGGCCCCCATGGCGCACATCCGGCAACTCATCGGCGAACGCCAGGGGCTGCGCGACAGCGTGCTGCAGGAGGTGGCGCGCAGCGATGCCTACGCGCAGAAGGTCACCGGCCCCGTGCTGGTCATTCCCTATGTGCGCACGCTTGCCGGCAATCGCGAAGTGAGTGGCGAACTGCGCCTGCTGCCGGAGCGGCTGGACCTGGATGGCAGCCTGGCCACGGAGGAGCGCCGCCGCGGCATCTATCGCGCCCGCGTGTATCGGGCCGATACGAGACTGACCGGCCACTTCGAAGTGCCGGCCGGCTTCGGGGTGACCGCGGGCGTGGAGGCCTACCGCTTCGGCGAGCCGCGCCTGGCGCTGGGGATCAGCGACATCCGCGGCATCGGCAATGCGCTGGCGCTGCGCACGGGAGCGGGGGAAATTCCCTTCCAGCCTGGTGCGGGCACCAGCCTGCTGGCGAGCGGAGTGCATGCGGTGCTGCCGGCGCTGGATGCTTCGGCGCCGCAGCGCATCGACTACGACATCGGCCTCGCGCTGACCGGAACGCGCGAGTTCAACGTCTCGCCCGTGGGGCGCGAAACCAATGTGCGCCTGCAGTCGGACTGGCCGCATCCCTCCTTCGTGGGTGAATACCTGCCGCGCAGCCGTGACATCTCTGCGGCGGGCTTCGTTGCCCAGTGGCAGACCTCGTTCTTCGCGACCAGCATGGAAGAGGCGCTGGGCCGCTGCAGTGGACAGGAGGCGGATTGCGCCGACTTTGCCGGCCGGCAGTTCGGCGTGGGTTTCATCGATCCGGTGGACCACTACCTCAAGAGCGAACGGGCGGCGAAATATGCGTTCCTCTTCATCGGCCTGACCTTCGCCTGCTTCTTCCTCACCGAAGTGCTGCGCAGGGTCAGCGTGCATCCCGTGCAGTACGGACTGGTGGGGCTGGCCCTGGCAATGTTCTTCCTGCTGCTGGTGGCCTTCAGCGAGCACATCGGCTTTGCCGCGGCCTATGCGGTTTCGGCGACCGCCTGCGTGGGCCTGATCACCTTCTACGTGACGCATGTGCTGGCAAGCCGCAGCCAGGGGCTGGGATTCGGCGCGGGGCTGGCCGGCCTGTACGGACTGCTGTACGGGATCCTCAGCTCCGAGGACTACGCGCTGCTGATGGGCTCGCTGCTGGTGTTCGGCCTGCTGGCCGCGGTGATGGTGCTCACGCGTCGCGTGAGCTGGTCCGGCGCCGGCGTGGCGCGGTGAGGCGCAGGACCTGCGTCAGGAAACGCCGTGCGGTTGCAGCCAGCCGAATTTCCAGCCTGCCAGCAGGAAGATGAACAGCATCACCGAGATGGCGATGCGGCGGGTGAGGGCACGAACCACGGCGCCGGAGGTGTCCGGCCCGCGTCCCATCGCGAACATGGCCTGGCCCAGGCTGAACACGGCGAAGGCCAGCGCTGCAACCAGAAGTACGGAAATCATCTTTCCTCCCTGCGGATCATGCGCACAACCCCTGTGGCGGCCGCTCCGAACAGCAGTATCTGCACGGCCACCAGCACCACCAGCCCACCGGCCAGGCGCCAGGCCTCATGCAGGCCGATGGCCACGCCCAGGGCGGTGGTCACCAGCAGCAGGATCTTGAAGAAACTCATGCGGCGGATTGCAGCCATGGGCAGATATTAGCCGCATCTGATATGTTTCAGGAGAGCAGATTCCGCTCCCGGAAACCATATCAGATTGGTCGTGGCCCAGAGACTCTACCAGCGCCATGCAGACGAGCTCACCGGCATGATCCAGCGCGGGGAGCTGCCACCGGGCACACGCCTGCCGTCGGTGCGCGAAGCCAGCCGGCGACGCAACCTGAGTCCCTCCACCGTGTTCGAGGCGTACTACCTGCTGCAGGCGCGCGGGCTGATCGAGTCGCGACCGCGCTCCGGATTCTACGTGCGCTCGCCGCCTGGCCCGGCGCGGCGGACGGTGGCGCGGCCGGCTCGCTCGCGGCCCGTGGCCGTCAGCGAGCTGGTGTTCGAGGTGCTGGCGGCCACACGCAGGGCGGGCGTCGCGCCACTGGGTTCCGCCTTTCCTGGTGCGGAGCTGTTCCCGCTCAAGCAACTGGCGCGCAGCCTGTCGGCAGGCATGCGGCGGCTCACGCCGGCGCGCATGGCCGAGGACCTGCCGCCGGGCAACTTGCGGCTGCGACAGCAGATCGCGCTGCGCTATGAATTCGCGGGCACACGTGTGCTGCCGGAAGACATCCTCATCACCAACGGTGCGATGGAGGCGCTGACGCTGTCACTGCAGGCTGTGACGCGTCCCGGCGATGCGGTGGCCGTCGAGTCACCGGCGTTCTATGGCGCCCTGCAGGCGCTGGAACGCCTGCGGTTGAAGGCAGTGGAGATTCCCTGCGATACCCATCGCGGCCTCAACCTCGACGCGCTGGGCGAGGCGCTGCGCCGGCAGGAGATCAAGGCGTGCTGGTTCATGCCCGGCTTCCACAATCCCACTGGCAGCAGCCTGCCCGAAGCGGGCCGACGGGAACTGATGCGGCTGCTCGAGGCCCATGACGTGCCGCTGATCGAGGATGATGTCTATGCCGAGCTCTACTACGGGTCCAGGCCGTTGCCGCCAGTGAAGTCCTTCGACAAGCGCGGGCTGGTAATGCATTGCGGATCATTCTCGAAATGCCTGGCACCGGGCTACCGTGTGGGCTGGGTGGCCGGAGGGCGCCATGCCGAAGCCATCGCGCGGGCGAAGATGATGACGACGATCTCCACGGCAGTGCCGTCGCAGCAGGCGTTGTCTGAATACCTGGCGCATGGCGGCTATGAACGGCACCTGCGCAACCTGCGCCGCACACTGGCGCGTCAGCACGAGCTGGCGGCGCGGCTGGCGGCACGGCATTTTCCGCCGGGCACGCGACTGGGTTCGCCGGCTGGCGGCTATTTCCTGTGGGTGGAGTTTCCGGAGGGCGTGGACACGCTGCGCATGCACCGGGAAGCGCTGGATCGCGGCATCAACATCGCGCCCGGACAGATGTTCTCGGCCACGGGGCAATTCGCCAACTGCCTGCGGCTCAACTACGGGCATCCCCGGGATGCACGCTTCGAGCCGGCGATGCGGGCCATCGGCGAGCTCGCCAGGTGACCGGCGTATTGCTGCGCGCTCCCACATCGCTTTGATCCGCGCGCTGACAGAACCCGCCGTCGGCGCACGGTAGCTTCACCGCATCAGCCGGAGGACCGGGAAAATGGCTACCGCAAAATACCTGGATCGTGAGGACTCCATTGGCGGTCGACCGCAGCGCCCCATCAGGCCGCCCCTGGATGCTCCCGACAGCCCGGTGATGCCGGATACGCCTCTAACCCCCGGCGAGCAGGCAGCGCTGGAAGAGGAACAGCACCAGGACGAGCGGTCGGACCATGTCGTCCGCGGTGGGTTGCCTGAAATTCCCCATGGCGACGACAGTGCGGGAAAGCTGCCGACGAAGTCCGGTCGTGGAGCCATCCCCTACCGGGACAACTAACCGCCAATCTGGCCTTTGGACGTTTTTCTCGCGTTCCTGGTCAAAGTGGCCTTGCCCATCGCGCGCGAGAAGCCATTCCCGCTTCCCTCGGTCCTGGCCTTCCTGGCCGCCTCCAGGAGGCGCTGGGCCGGCGACTGATCAGGTGGCTTGCCCTTCCTGGCTTCGCCCGTGGCGCGGGAGGGTGCTTGATCGGCTTTGGTCTTTTGCATGGCTGCCTATGTGCCATGCAGGCGGGTGCGTTTGCAAGAAAAGACCCGCCCAGGTCTGTGGATGATCCTGGAAGCTGCATGGTGCCCCCACTCGGAATCGAACCAAGCTCTGCGGTTTACAAAACCGCTGCATCACCACAATGCTTTGGGGGCCGGGTCGCCGATTATAGCCCCGGCGCAGTACCTGTTCCGGGCGCTCGAGGCGCAAGGATGGCATCAATCGACACATCCGCCCCCGAGGGACAAGCCTCCAGGCGCAGGTGCTGCACATCCACGCCCTCGGCAGTGAATCGCGCCATGTCCACGGCAGCGGGCGGCTGACCCGGCAGATCGAACCACACCGCGGTCTGCTGCTGCATGCGTTCGCTCACGCGGGCGTCCAGTTGCAGCACGCGCACGGCATCCGCACGGCGGATTGCCCCGGCCTCTTCCATGAACAGCCCCACGGACACGCGGAACCCGGGATCATCGGGCATGGCGAAGGCATCGCGGATGCCGGCATTCTGGATGGCGCGCAGCGTGCGGGCCTGGTCGTCGGCACTGGCGTTGTTCACGTACACCCACCAGCCCTCGCGTGCATTGCTGGTGACGACGCGGCGTGAGGGAACCAGCTGCATGTCGCGCAGCAGTTCCTCGATTTCAAGGGCGCGGGTTTCATCTGCCACCGGACCGAGCGTGGTGCAGCGGTTTACGCCGGAGTCAGCCGAGGCGGAGGCGGCCTGCGCTCCGGCGGGTGCGGGAGGCGGGGTTACAAGGCGCGGTTCCTGCTCCGTGACCCATTGCGACCAGCCGAAATACAGCAGATTGGCGGCGACCAGCACCAGCACGAGAATGCGGACCATGCCCTGAAGCCTATCAAGCCCTGCGGCGGATGGGGATCTCCGCGATTGTGGCCACGCCGCGCAGCACGAGATCGGCCGTGGGCCGGCACGCGCTGCGCATGCGCTCGATCACTGCGGCACTCGCGCCCCCGGTGACGAACACCACCGGACGTGTGTTGAGCTGCCGCGTGACCTGCGTGACGGTGCGGTCGATGAGGGCCGCGGCGGCAGACAGGCAGCCTTCCTCGATGGCCGTGCGCGTGGCACCAGCCAGCGGCGGCAGCAAGGGACGCGTGCCGGCCTTGCGGCGGCCACCGCGCACCACGGCCGCGCCCGCGGCGATGCGGGCGGTGCGCGACAGAAGAGAATCAAGCATCAATCCCGGGCCGGGTGCGATCAGGCCACCACGGTGATGACCGTCGTGGTCGACCACGTCGAGTGTAAGTGCGGTGCCAATGCCGACCGCGCACACGGTGCGGTAACAGCCGGCGCCATGCCATGCCCCGATGGCCGCAGCCCAGCGGTCCGCACCCAGGCTGCGAGGCCGCGTGTAGGCATTGCGGACACCGGCTGCCTCGGCGGTGCTGGCGAGGAAGACGGGACGCGGCTGGCCTGCCTTGCGCAGCGCGGCGCGCAGCGCGCGTTCCACGGCAGCGCCGGCAACGTTGACGCCGACCACGCGATCGAGCGCCGGCGCGCGCGCCAGCCAGGCGGCAACATCGCGCATGCCGGCATGCTCGACGGCCTGTTGTGCTCCAAGCCGCCCATCGCGTACCAGCGCCCACTTGAAACGGGAGTTGCCCGCGTCGAACAGCAGCGTATTCATTGGCCTTCACCCGTACGCACCGACACCTCCCCGGCCACGATGCGATGCAACTGGCCGCCGCGCTCCACCAGCAGCGCGCCATCGACATCGACTCCGCGCGCAATGCCATCCGGCACGGCCTGGCTGCCGCCGGACAGGCGCACTGGCTTGCCGCAAAGCGCGTCGGCAGCCTGGTATTCCGCCAGTGCGGCGGCGAAGCCGTCGCGACTGAAATTGCGCAGCAGTGCCACATTCTGCTCGAGGATGGCCGCCACCAGCGCTTCGCGTGGCGGCGGCAGGCCGTCAGGCACCAGTTCAGCCAGGTCGACAGGCTGGAGGCCGCCGACCCCGATGAACTCGCGCATGGTGGGGCCCACGCTCACGTTGAGCCCAAGGCCCACCACCACATGCAGCGGGCCGGCAGCCTCGGAGCGGATCTCGATGAGGATGCCCCCCAGCTTGCCACCGCCGGTGACGAGGTCATTGGGCCATTTCAGCTGCACACCGGTGATGCCCACCGAGCGCAGCGCGCGCAGCACGGCGACACCGGTGGCGAGACTGAGCGCGCCCAGGCGCTGGGCCATGCCCTCGAAACACCAAGACCAGGACAGGCAGATGGCGCCACCAGGGGGCGCCAGCCAGCTGCGCCCCAGCCGCCCGCGGCCGGCGCGCTGGTACTCGGCGCTGAGGAAATCGAACTGGCCGGGAGGTGGCGCGCCACGCTCGAGCAGCACGGTGCTGGTCGACGGCACTTCATCCTCGCAGTGCCCGTTGCGCACGCGCGCCCGGGTATCAGGGGACAGTCGTGCCAGTACACCCTCGACCCGCAATGGACTGGCAGGTCGTGCGAGGCGGTAGCCACGATGGGTGACGGCCTGGATCTCGGTGCCGCGCTGGCGGAGCAGGCCGATGGCCTTCCAGATGGCGCTGCGGGTCACCGTGAACTCGGCAGCCAGTGCCGCGCCCGAAAGGAAGAGCGGAGTGTCCTTCTCTGCCGCGCGTGAAGTGGCCAGGCGCTGCAGCAGTTCCATCGCCAGGGTCATGTCGCGGATTCCCCCGCGGCCAGCGGCACTTCAGCCACCATGCAGCGGATGCTGCCGCCGCCCAGCTGCTCGATGACGGGCAGAGCCGCAGTGACGGGCTGCAGGCCCGCCTGCGCGATCTGCCGGCGCTGTGGGGCATCAAGCGAAGCCGCGGCCCGCGCGGACATCAGCAGGTGCCGCTGGCCGGCACCGTCCACCTGCAGCATGTTGCCGGCGAAGTCATGCAGCTGCGCATCGGCCAGCGGCAGCAGTTCGCGGCCCGTTGCGCGCAGGCGATCTGCCAGCGCTGCACGATGTTCCGCCGCGACCCACTCCAGGCCCACGCCTGCAATGCGGCTGCCCAGCCACATCACCACATTGGTGTGATAGACGGGCACGCCATCGCGCGTGGCGGCATCGAAGAGGAAGGTCTCGTAGCCCATCAGCCGCGCCCACTCGGCCAGCAGGCCCGGGTCGGTGCGCGGTGAACGGCAGGCATAGGCAATGCGGTGCTGGTGGTCGAGCACCAGGCTGCCCGTACCCTCGAGGAAGCGGCCACTGCGCTCCTCGCTGCTCAGGTCGAAACGCCGCCGCTCGACAAAACCCAGCTGCCGCTTCACCTGCTGGATCACAGGCTCGCGCCGCTCGGCGCGCCGCGCGGGATCGTACATGGGGTAGAGCACCACGGTACCGTCGGCGTGGAAGCTGACCCAGTTGTTGGGGAACACCGCATCGGGCTTGGGCGGCTCCGGCGTGTCGGCGGCGATGGCAAGGGGAATGCCCCGGGCGCTCAAGGCGCCGACCAAAGTGTGGAATTCCGCCCGTGCCGCCGCCGCGGCAGCGGAGGCATCAAGCCCGGCAGGGCGTTGCTGGAAGCGGTTGGTGCCGGCGGTGCCCGCGTTGAAGCCGAACGCAGCCGGTTCTACCAGGCACAGCCCGGTGACGGCGGAGCTCATGGCAGCAAGGGTGCAGGGCTGCACCCCTTCGGGTCAGGTACGCCGCTCAGCGTGCGGCGTAGGCTTCCATCATCAGCCCGGTGCCGCCGCCGGACACATGGGCCACGACGGCCGTACGGCGATGCAGCTTGGTGATGGTGCCCAGGTTGATGGCAAAGGCCAGTTCGACCTTCTGCCCCTTGCGCAGCCCCATGCCGGAAGTGCGGATGAAAACCCCGGTGGCACTGAGATTGACTGCCTTGCAGAGAGACCGGCGTCCGTCCGGCATGATGATGTACACCAGCGTCCGTGCACGGTGTCTGGTGTGTAGTCGGCGTTCCACTCGAATCCCCGTCTGCTCTGCGGACCTGCGTCACATTATGCATGGCTATGGTGCAACGCCAACCCGGGGTTTCACTTAATCAGGGTACTACAGTGAATCAGACAGCGAGATCTTAACGCTGACTGGGCAATGATCAGAAAGCTGGAACTGGATGGCCTCTTCCGGCTGGTAGCGCAGCTGTGCAAATCCATCGGCGTGCACCTGCGCAGCGAGGCTGCTGCCCACCAGTATGTGGTCGATGAATTCACCATAAGGCGCACCGAACACGCAGTTGCGGAAGGGCAGCAGATGGGCGGCGGCGAGGAAGGATTCCGGATGCAGCTGTGACCAGAAAGGATCATCAGGCGCGCTGCCCGCTGGCCGGTTGAAGTCGCCGAGCACCATGAAGGGTGTGCCCACTGCAGCGCGTGCCGCAATCCACTCGCCCAGTGCTCCGGCCTGTGCGGAAAGCAGCCGACAGGCGGCCGTGGGGGAATCCAGAGGGTCGCGGGAGCAGCCCGACTTGAGGTGCACGGCCAGCAGCTCCACAGGTGCGCCCGTGCGCGGGAAGAGCAGCAGTGGCTGCCCGGGTCGTCCGCGCCCGCCCGCAGCCAGTGTGTCGAGCGGTGGCTCGCAACGGAATCGCAGGGCGCTGCGCACGGCAAAGCCGGCATGCTGTGCGCCGGAACCAGGCGCGATGCAGATCTCGTAGCCGCGGAACACCTTGCGGGCCACCGCTTCGTTTTCCACCTCCTGGAAGGCGATCACGTCGGCATCAAGCTGGCGCACCAGCGCTGCCATGCGACCGAAATCTGCGCTGTCCCGTGCCTGGCTGCGCGCCACGTCGCAGGGAACGCTGGCGCGCTGCCCGTCGCGGCAGGCGATGCGGGCGAGGCGCGCTGTTTCGGGATGCAGCAGCCACTCCATGTTCCAGGTGGCGATGCGCAGCGCCTGTGGCCCGGAAAACATGTCCCCGCCCCGCGCGGCCGCCAATGCAAGGCAACCCAGCGTCAGGGCGAGGACCAGGCTCAGGAGGACATGGCGCAACTGGATCATTGGCGGCAAGACTGGCAGAGGCGCAGGGTTCACGGGCGGCGCCAAACTGGCTTGTTTGCGGCGATAGTCGCGCGACCGGCAGGAATCTTGCATTCTCGAATGGACATGAACGCTCCAACGATCACGCAGAACGCGGACATCCGCTATCTCGGCAGGCTGCTGGGTGATGTCATCCGCACCTATGGCGGGCCGGCATTGTTCGAGCGTATCGAGGCGATCCGCGCGAGTTCGGTGCAGCGCCATCGCGGCCTGGCTGATGCCGCGGTGCTGGGCCAGAACCTGGATGCGCTGGCACCGGATGAACAGCTGGCATTCGTGCGCGGCTTCATGCTGTTCTCGATGCTGGCCAACCTGGCGGAGGACCGGCAGGGCGGTGCCACGGGGCCGGGCCTTGATGTGGCAGGTGCAGTAGCCACGCTGGAAGACCTGGGCATTGCCGCAGAACAGGTGGCAGACCTGCTCGACCACGCGCTGGTGGTGCCCGTGCTCACCGCCCATCCCACCGAAGTGATGCGCAAGAGCATGCTCGACCACCGCGCGCGCATCTCTCAGCTGATGGCACTGCGTGATGGCGGCGCCAGCGAGACGCCCAGCGGCGACGTGATCGAGCAGGCCATCCTGCGGCAGATCGCGTTGCTGTGGCACACGCGCCCGCTGCGCCGCGAACGCATGCAGGTGCAGGATGAGGTGGAGATCGCACTGGCCTACCTGCGCGATGTGTTCCTGCCCGTGCTGCCGCAGTTGTACGCGCGGTGGGACAGGTTGCTGCCGCGTCGCGTGGCTTCCTTCCTGAGGCTGGGCAACTGGATCGGCGGCGATCGCGACGGCAACCCCAACGTCAACGCGGAAAGCCTGCGCTACACGCTGCGCGCCGCCTCGCGTGCGCTGCTGGAGAGCTACCTGGTGCAGGTGCATGCGCTGGGCAAGGAGCTTTCCGTGTCAACGGAACTGGCCGCCGTGAGCGCGGAGCTCAGCGCGCTGGCAGACGCCAGTGGCGACACCTCTCCGGGCCGCAGTGACGAGCCGTACCGGCGTGCTCTGGTGGGCATCTATGCGCGCCTGGCAGCGACCTACACGGGGATCGCCGGCCATCCGCCAGCGCGGCTGCCGCAAACAGCCGCGGCGCCCTATGACTCGCCCAGGGAGCTACGCACGGACCTGGTGACCCTGGCGCGCAGCCTCGCGGCGCATGGCGGCGAAATGCTGGCCACCAGCGGTGCGCTGGGTCGCCTGGTGCGCCTGGTCGACGTCTGTGGTTTCCATCTGGCCACGGTGGACCTCAGGCAGAACTCCGACGTGCACGCGCGCGTGGTCGGGGAGCTGCTGCGCGTGGCGGGCGTCGAGCCCGACTACGCCGCGCTCGACGAGCCGGCGCGTGTGGCGCTGCTGCAGCGTGAACTCTCGAGCCCGCGCCTGCTGTGGAGCGAATACGAAAACTGCAGCGAGGAAACCTGCTCGGAACTTGCCATCGTGCGCGAGGCAGCAGCCGCACATGCCAGGTACGGCTGCGCCTGCATCACCACCTACATCATCTCCAAGGCCGAGAGTGTCTCGGACATGCTGGAGGTGAACCTGCTGCTGAAGGAGGCCGGTCTCTATCGCCCATCCGACCCGGCACAGGCAGCCATCATGGTGGTGCCGCTGTTCGAGACCATCGGTGACCTGGAGCGCGCGCCCCACATCATGCGCCAGTGGCTGGCCATCCCCGAGGTGCGGGCCGCGGCCGCACGACGCGGCCACCAGGAAGTGATGGTGGGCTATTCGGATTCGAACAAGGATGGCGGCTACCTCACCTCGGTGTGGAGCCTGCACCAGGCCAGCCGCTCGCTGGCCGGGGTCTTCCGCGAGTCCGGCGTGCGCATGCAGCTGTTCCATGGTCGCGGCGGCAGCGTCGGGCGTGGCGGCGGGCCGGCATCGGCTGCCATCGTCGCGCAGCCACAGGGCACGGTGCAGGGGCGCATCCGCATCACCGAGCAAGGCGAGGTGATCGCCGCCAAGTACGGCACACCTGAAGCTGCCGCGGAGAACCTGGAGACCATCGCCGGCGCCACGCTGCTGGCTTCACTGGCGCCGGCACGCCAGGCGCCCGCGGAAGAAGAGCGTTTCCTGAAGGCCATGCAGGCCATCTCGGCGCGGGCCTTCGGGGAATACCGCGAGCTGGTGTATGGCGATGACCGCTTCCGCGCCTTCTTCCGGCAGTTCACTCCGCTGCTGGAGATCGCGCAGCTGAAGATCGGTTCGCGTCCGGCCTCGCGCACGAAGTCCGATCGCATCGAGGACCTGCGTGCCATCCCGTGGGTGTTCTCCTGGGCGCAGTCGCGGGTGATGCTGCCGGGCTGGTATGGCGCCGGCCAGGCACTGGCCGCCTTCCCCGACCGCGGCCTGCTGCGCGCGATGGCCCGGGAATTCGCGTTCTTCCGCACCACGCTCGACAACATGGAGATGGTGCTTGCCAAGGGCGACCTGGCCATCGCGCGCCGCTACCTTTCGCTGGTGCAGGACCAGCAGCTGGGCGGGCACTACTTCAGTCGCATCGAGTCCGCCTGGAAGGCGGCCTGCGATGTACTGCTGGACATCACCGGCCAGTCGCGGCTGCTGGAGCGCAATCCGCAGCTGGATAATTCCATCCGCCTGCGGCTGCCCTACATCGAGCCGCTGAACCTGCTGCAGGTGGAGTTGCTGAAAAGGCACCGCACGGGAGACGCGGACCCGCGCGTGGCCGAGGGAATCCTGCTCAGCATCAACGCCGTGGCCACCGCCCTGCGCAACAGCGGCTGAACTGCCTCACGCTGGCGCAGCGGCGGGTGGCCGCGCCCCGGGCTGGTGCAATGGCGCGCCCGCAGCCCCCGCCAGCGCCTTGCACGCAATTTGCAGGTCCGTGTGCATGCTGCAACCCGTCGATGCTCCGGGAATCATCGCCCGCGACGCCTTCAAACACGCCTTCCTCGACAACCTGTTCTACACGCAGGGGAAATTCCCCGCGCTGGCCACGCAGAACGACTACTACCAGGCGCTGGCCCACACGGTGCGTGACCAGCTGCTGCACCGCTGGATCAGCACCGCCGCGGCCTACACACGCCAGGGGTCGCGCACCGTGGCCTATCTCTCGGCCGAGTTCCTGATGGGTCCGCACCTGGGCAACAACCTGGTGAACCTGGGGATGCTGGAGGAGGTGCGCGCCGCCATCGGCGAGCTGGGGCTGGACTTCGACGCACTGCTGCAACAGGAAACCGAACCAGGGCTGGGCAACGGTGGCCTGGGCCGCCTTGCGGCCTGCTTCATCGACTCGCTGGCCACGCTGGAAATCCCCTGCGTGGGATACGGCATCCGCTACGAGTTCGGCATCTTCCACCAGGAGATCGTCGACGGCTGGCAACAGGAACACACGGACAACTGGCTGCGTTTCGGCAACCCCTGGGAGATCCAGCGACCGGAGTGGGCGGTGGAGGTGAAGCTGCGCGGCCACACCGAGCAGTACCGTGATGAGCAGGACCACCTGCGCGTGCGCTGGGTGCCGGGCAAGGAAGTGATCGGCGTGCCCTACGACACGCCCATCCTGGGATACCGCAACAACACGGCCAACACGCTGCGGCTCTGGACCTCCTGCGCGCCAGAATCATTCGACTTCTCCACCTTCAACCGCGGCGACTACGCCGGCGCGGTGAACCGCAAGGTGGAGTCGGAGAACATCAGCAAGGTGCTGTATCCGAACGACGAGTCGGTGCAGGGCAAGGAGCTCAGGCTGGAGCAGCAGTATTTCTTCGTGAGCTGCTCGCTGCAGGACATGTTCCGCATCCTGCGCACGCAGCGCATCCCGGTGGAGGGCTTCCCGGAGAAGTTCGCCATCCAGCTGAACGACACGCACCCGGCCATCGCGGTGGCCGAGCTGATGCGGCTGCTGGTGGACGAGCGGGCAATGCCCTGGGACGAGGCCTGGTCCATCGTCACCCGCAGTTTCGCCTATACCAACCACACGCTGATGCCCGAGGCGCTGGAGTGCTGGCCGGTGGCGCTGTTCCGCCGCATCCTGCCCCGGCACCTGGAGCTGATCTACGAGATCAACGCGCGTTTCCTCGACGCAGTGCGCATCCGCTTCCTCGGTGAAGAGGAGCGGCTGGCGCGCCTGTCACTGATCGACGAGAACGGCGAGCGGTATGTGCGCATGGCGCACCTGGCCTGCGTGGGCAGCCATGCCATCAATGGCGTGGCCGCGCTGCACTCGGAGCTTCTGAAGAGCGATGTGCTGCGCGACTTCCACGAGATGTGGCCGGAGAAGTTCCAGAGCAGGACCAATGGCGTGACGCCGCGGCGCTGGATGGTGCTGGCGAATCCGCGGCTGTCGGGGCTGATCACCGACGCGATCGGCAGTGGCTGGATCACGGACCTGGGCCAGCTGCGGCAGCTGGAGCCGCTGGCCCGGGACCCGGCATTCCGCCAGCAGTGGCTCGCGATCAAGCAGGCCAGCAAGCAGGATTTCGCGCGCATGGCACTGGAGCGCACGGGCGTCGCCATCGATCCGGCGTCGATGTTCGACGTGCAGGTGAAGCGCATACATGAATACAAGCGCCAGCACCTGAACGTCCTGCACGTCATCGCGCTGTACCTGCGGTTGAAGTCCGACCCGGACGCCGCCGTGACGCCGCGTACCTTCGTGTTTGGCGGCAAGGCGGCCCCTGGCTACCGCATGGCCAAGCTGATCATCAAGCTGATCAATGCGGTGGGCGACGTGGTCAACCGCGATACGGCGGTGCGTGAGCGCCTGAAGGTGGTGTTCCTTCCCAATTTCAACGTGAGCAACGGGCAGCGCATCTATCCGGCCGCCGACCTCTCGGAGCAGATATCCACCGCCGGCAAGGAGGCTTCCGGTACCGGCAACATGAAGTTCACCATGAATGGCGCGCTGACCATCGGCACGCTGGACGGCGCCAACGTGGAAATCCGTGACCAGGTCGGGGCAGAGAATTTCTTCCTCTTCGGCCACAGCACCGCGCAGGTGGCGGCCTTGTGGCGGAGCGGCTACCGCCCCATGGAAGTGGTGGCGGGCAATCCCGGCCTGGCCGAGGTGCTCGAGCTCATCGGCGACGGGTTCTTCTCGCGTGGCGATACGGCGCTGTTCCGGCCGCTGCTGGACAACCTGCTGCACCACGACCCCTACCTGGTGCTGGCAGACTTCGCCGCCTACCTCGACTGCCAGCAGCAGGTGGCGGCGGCCTTCACGGACCAGGCAGCGTGGACGCGCATGTCCATCCTCAACAGCGCGCGCTCGGGCCTGTTTTCCTCCGACCGCACCATCCGCGAGTACTGCAGCGATATATGGCGGGCCCAGCCCGTGCCAGTGCGGCTGTTGTCGGAAGAGGATGTGAAGGTGGGCTACCTGCAGTAGCCCGCGGGCCCTTCAGCCCGTGCGACGGCGAGGGACGCGCGGCGCATGTGCCGCCGGCCGGAGCAGGGGGCCCTTGCCTTCGCGCAGGATGGCGGTGAATTCGGCGGCCGGCACCGCAGCGCTGTGCAGCCAGCCCTGGGAGGATTCGCAGCCCAGGTGCCGCAGCAGATCCAGTTCCTCTTCCTTCTCCACGCCCTCGGCGACCGTGGTCATCTCCAGCGAACGTGCCAGGGCGATGATGGTGCGCACCAGCATGTTGCCCGACCCGCCGTCGAGTGATTTCGCGACGAAGCTGCGATCGATCTTCAGTGTATCCACCGGCAGCGTGGCCAGGCGGCTCAGCGAGGAATAGCCGATGCCGAAGTCGTCAATGGCGATCTGCACGCCCCTGGCCCGCAGGTTGCGCAGCTTGGCCAGCTCGTCCGGCGCATCTTCCTGCAGCGATCCCTCGATGATCTCGATGTCCAGGCCCCAGTCCTCGTTCGACCAGGGCGATACGGCTTCGAGGAACCTGGCCTCGAAATCAGGCTGTCGCAGCTGCTGTGGGGCGATGTTCACGGCAATGCGCACCGGCGGCAGGCCCTGCTGCTTCCACATCTGGCAGTCCCTCGCCGCCTGGCGGATCACCCAGGCCCCCACCGGCACGATGAGGCCCGTGACCTCCAGGGTGGGAATGAACTGCACAGGGGACACCAGGCCCTCTTCCGGCTTGCGCCAGCGCAGCAGTGCCTCGGCACCGCGCACCCGCCTGGAGGTGATGCTTACCTTGGGCTGGTAGTGCAGTTCGAACTCGTTGCGCTCCAGCGCGAATCGCAGCTGATGCTCCAGCGCCAGCTGCCCGACCATGTCGGAGCGCGTGGCGGCGTTGTAGCGCACGTGCCGCTCGCCGCAGGAGCGCGCGTACTGCACGGCAGCCTCGGCGTTCTGCACCAGCGTCATCGCATCCGTGGCGTCATTGGGCCACAGCGCGATGCCGCTGCGCGCGGCCACGGGGATGGTGCGCCCCTCGATGATGAACGGCTCGCCGAACAGCTTTTCCGCCTGCCGCCTGCCGTAGACACGCATCTGCTCGTCGGTGCGCTCCCCCTGGGAGCGCAGCAGCGCGAAGGTGCCGCCCCCGAAGTGCGCGATCTGGCCGGACGGGAAGGCCTGCTTCAGGCGGTCGGCAATGTGCTGCACCAGCAGGTCGCCGGTGCGGCGTCCGAAGGATTCGTTGATCACCCCCAGCCGTTCCACGTCGAGCACGATCACGGCATGACGCGTGCGCGCGCTCACGGGCAGCGAGATCAGCCGCTGCGCCCGCTCGCAGAACAGCGGTCGCTTGGCGAGGCCCGACTGCGGGTCAAAATGGGAGAGGAAGCGGGCGCGCGTGTCCCGCTGCAGGTACTGCAGGCCGAAGGAAAGGTTGCCTGCCACTTCGCGCAGCATATGCAGCTCTTCGTCGCTGAGCACGCCGGCATCGCGCGCGGTCAGCATCAGCACCGCGATGGCGGTGCCGTCGACCAGCAGGGGCAGTACTACCGCCGAGTGCAGGCCGATGCGTGCGAGCATCGCGACCAGCTCGTCCTCGGTGTCGCAGGTGCGCGTGTCATTGCACATGAATTCCGTGCCGGAGGTCACCACCTTGTGCAGCACGCTGCCTTCCAGTGTCGCGGCCCTGCCGACACACTCGCTCATCTCCCCGGCCATCTGGTCGTCGAGGCTGCTCCAGGCCACCGGCTGGATGGAAGAGGCATGGGGCACCTCGGCACAGGCGATGGCGCTCATGTAGCCGCCCTCGGCAACTGCGAGCCGGCAGGTCTCGCGCAGCAGCTCGTTGCGGTCGCGGATGCGCAGGACCAGGCCGTTGACGCCACTGAGCATGCGCAGCACACGGTTCAGGCGCGCGATCTGCTCCTGCTGGCGCAGCTGTTCGGCGCGTGCAGCGGCCTCATCGATGGCGCGCCGGATGGCGGGCGCCAGCCGGGCCATGTTCTCCTTCAGCACGTAGTCCACGGCGCCGGCGCGCAGGGCCTGGATGGCGCGCTCCTCGCCGATGGTGCCCGACAGGAACACGAATGGCACCAGCGGCGCCTTCTCGCGCGAGATGCGCAGTGCGGAAAGTCCGTCGAACCGGGGCAGGGAAAAATCCGACAGGATCAGGTCAGGTGAGAATTCGTCCAGGGAATCGAGCAGCGACTGCTCGGTTTCCACGCGCCGCCAGTCACACTCCATTCCCGCGCGCTTCAGCTGGTAGATCGCGCGCTCGGCGTCGGCCTTCTGATCCTCGACGAAGAGGATTCTTATGGGCTGCTGGGTGCTTTCCTCTCCCATGTCCCGGGGGAACCTATCATGTCCCGGTGCGGGAATACGCGGCCTGCTCCACATGGGCCTTTCGAATAGCGTGGAACATGCACGGAAACCTTGCGGCGGGTCCGGTTGACAGGTCAAGTCGCGGTGAAACCGGACACGTTCGGCCCTGCGGGCCCGTGGTAAGGTCCTCGGATTCGATGAGGCGAGAGAGCAAAAATGCAGCCGCGGCAATGGCAGCAAGGGCGCCAACCGTGACCACGCGACCGATGCGCCGTTCAGTCGCGAACAGCGGTCACGGCTGACGCATGCTGTCGCGCAGGCAGGTACTCACCGCCCTGTTGTGCTGTCTCGCCGGACTGGGGGCGCAGGCGCCGCTCGCACGCGGAGCCGCTCCCACGGAGTTCCAGGTGAAGGCGGTCTTCGTCTTCAACTTTGCAACGTTCGTGCAGTGGCCACCGGAACAGGCCGACTCCTCCGGCCCCTTCTCCATCTGCCTGCTTGGTGCGGACGAGCTGGCTGACCACCTCGAAGATGCCGTGAGCGGGGAGCAGGTGGATGGCCGCCCCCTGCAGGTGCGCCGCTATCGCAACATCGAGGAAGTCGACGACTGCCGCATCCTCTTCATCGGCCGTGGGCTCCAGGGCCAGATGGGACGGGTACTCGGCAAGGTCGATGGCCGGCGCACGCTCACCGTCTCCGACGCGGAGGAAGCCGCCCGCAACGGCGTGATGATCCAGCTCGCCAACGAGAAGAGCCGCGTGCGCCTGCTGATCAACGTCGACGCGGCCCAGTCGGCCGGGTTCACCATCAGCTCCAACCTCCTGAGACCCGCAGAGATCGTCCGCACGTCGCGATGAACCAGACGGCAGAGAGCAGGACCACATCGCTCAGCATCACTTTCATGCGGGCGATCTTCGTGTGCTGTGGCGCCGTGCTCATCATCACCAGCGGCGCTTTCTTCGCCTACGACCTGCTGTCGTTCCGCCAGGCCAGCCTGCGCCAGCTGCGCACGCTGGGCGGTGCGGTGGCCACCAACAGCTCCGCCGCGCTGGCCTTCGCCAATCCGGACGACGCCGCGATGGTGCTCTCCGCGCTGAAAGCCGACACCACCGTGGTTGCGGCGGCCCTCTACGACACCGACGGGCAGGTGTTCGCCGTGTATCCGGAGGGGCTTGACCCCGCGCAACTGCCGGCGCAGCCGCGACAACCCGGCTACCACTTCGAGGGCCTGCGGCTGCGCGGCTACGAGCCGGTGCAGGAGAAGTCGCGCCAGCACGGCACCCTTTACGTTGAATCCGATACCAGCGCGATCTTCGACCGCGCGCGGCTGTACGCACTCATCGTGCTTGCGGTGGCGGGGCTGGCCACCCTGGCCGCATACCTGCTGTCGCGGCGCCTGGAAATGAAGCTGATGCGGCCCATCCTTGCGCTGAAGGAGACAGCCCAGGCGGTGTCGGACCGCAGGGACTATTCCGTGCGCGCGGTGCGCTCCGGAACGCATGAGTTCGACGTGCTCACCGATGCCTTCAACCACATGCTCACGCAGGTGGAACAATCCGAGCTCAGGCTCCAGGCCCAGCTCGGACGCCTCGGGCTGCTGCACCGGATCACGCGCGCCACCGGCGACCGCCAGGACATGGACAGCATCTTCGACGTGGTGCTGAAGAGCCTGGAGGACAACCTGCCGGTGGCCTCGAGCTGCGTGCTGGTGCATGAGCGCGTCACCCGCACGCTGTCGGTGGGGCGCCTGGGACCGGCCAGCCGTGCCCAGGCCGGCACGCTGGGCCTGGCCGAAGGCCAGCAGGTGCCCTCCGACGACAGCAGCCTCTCGCGCTGCCTGGTGGGCTACCTGGTCTACGAGCCGGACATCAGCCAGGTGCCTTTCGAGTTCGCGCACCGCCTGGCCTCTGCCGGCATGCACTCTGTGGTGTTCGCGCCGCTGATGTTCGAGAGCGATGTATATGGCGTGCTCGCCTGCGCGCGGCGCGAGACCGACGGCTTCAGCAGCGGCGAGTGCGAGTTCCTGAAGCAGCTGGCCGAGCACGTGGCGCTGGCGAGCCGGCAGGCCACGCTGTACGGCGCCCTGCAGCAGGCCTACGACGACCTGCGACAGTCGCAGCTCACCATCCTGCAGCAGGAGCGGCTGCGCGCCCTGGGCCAGATGGCCAGCGGCATCGCCCACGACATCAACAACGCCATCTCGCCCGTGGCGCTCTACACCGAGTCGCTGCTGGAGCGGGAACCGAACCTCAGCGAGCGGGCGCGCTCCAGCCTGCAGACCATCCAGCAGGCGGTGGACGACGTGGCACGTACCGTGGCCCGCATGCGCGAGTTCTACCGCGAGCGCGACATGCAACGCACGCTGGATCGCGTGGACATCAACCAGTCGGTGCGCCAGGTGGTGGAGCTCACCCGCCCGCGCTGGAGCGATGTGCCCAACCAGCGCGGCATCGCCATCGACCTGCGCACCGAGCTGGACCCGGACCTGCCAGAGATCACCGCGGCGGACAACGAGATCCGCGATGCGCTCACCAACCTCATCTTCAACGCCGTGGATGCCATGCCCGAGGGTGGCACGCTCACGCTGCGCACGCGGGTGATGGAGAAGGATGACACCCGCTCGGTGGTGATCGAAGTGAGCGACACGGGTGTGGGCATGAGCGATGACACACGCCGTCGCTGCCTCGAACCCTTCTATACCACCAAGGGCGAGCGCGGCACGGGCCTTGGCCTTGCCATGGTCTACGGCATGATCCAGCGCCACAGCGCCACCCTGGAGATCGACAGCGAACTCGGACGCGGCACCACGATGCGGCTGGTGTTCGTGGCCTCGGCGCCCGCCGAAGTGGCGGCGCAGACCCTGACCCTGCGCAGGCCGCCCCGTCCGCTGCGCGTGCTGCTGGTGGATGACGATCCCATGCTGCTGAAGTCCCTGCGCGAAATATTGCAGCAGGACGGCCACCTCATCACGGCAGCCAGCGGCGGGCAGGCCGGCATCGACGCCTTCACCTCGGCGCGCAGCCATGGCGACACCTTCGACCTGGTGATGACCGACCTGGGCATGCCCTATGTCGACGGGCGAAAGGTGGCCTCCGCCATCAAGGCGCTGTCGCCGGCCACACCGGTCATCCTGCTGACCGGTTGGGGCCAGCGCATGATTGCATCCAATGACAAGCCGGCCTTCGTCGAGCGCGTGCTGAGCAAGCCGCCCCGGCTGCAGGAACTCAGGGCGGCGTTCGCGGAGCTGGCACCATGAACAAGGAACTGCGCGGCCGGCTGCTGATCGTGGACGACGAAACGGCGCAGATGCGCGCCCTGTGCGACACGCTGGGCTACGAGGGCTACGTGACCCGCGGCTTCGACGCGCCACAGGAAGCACTGGCCGCCTTGCGCCCCGGCGAATACGACCTGCTGCTCACCGACCTGATGATGCCGGGCATGGATGGCATCGATCTCATCAGCCGGGCGCGGGAGATCGACCCGGAGATCGGCGCCATCGTGATGACCGGCCACGGCACCATCGACACCGCCGTGCAGGCCATGCGCGGCGGCGCGCTCGACTACATCCTCAAGCCCTTCAAGCTCAACACCGTGCTGCCGGTGCTCGAGCGCGCGCTCTACGTGCTGAAGCTGCGGCGCGAGAACGAGGCGCTGCAGGAGATGGAGCGGCGCCAGGCCGAGGAGCTGGCCACCGCCTACCGTGACCTGGAGTCCTTCTCCTATTCCATCTCGCACGACCTGCGCGGGCCGCTGCTGTTCGTGAAGGATTTCGCGCAGCGCCTGAAGGAGGACTATGCGGCGCAGCTGGGCGAGGAGGGCCGCCACATCGTGCAGGTCATCCACGACGGCACGCGCAGCCTCGACGAGATGATCGTCGGCCTGCTGGCCTTCTCGCGCTCGACGCGCCAGCAGCTGCAGCTCTCGCCGCTCGACATGGAGTCCATCGTGCGCGCGGCGGTGAACGAGGCGCGCAACCTCTCCAAGGGCCCGGAGCCGGTGATCCAGATCGGCCCGCTGCCGCCGGCCATGGGCGACTCCACAGTGATCCGGCATGTGTGGTCGAACCTGCTGGGCAATGCATTGAAGTTCAGTTCCACGCGCACTCCGCCCGTGATCCGCATCAGCGGCGAGCCGGGCAATGGCGAGGTGACCTACGCCGTGCAGGACAACGGCGTGGGTTTCGACATGCGCTACGCCGACAAGCTCTTCGGGGTGTTCAAGCGCCTGCATGGCAGCGACGACTTCCCCGGCACGGGGGTGGGCCTCGCCATCGTGCAGAGGATCGTGGTGCGCCATGGCGGGCGCATCTGGGCGGAGTCAAGGCCGGATGAGGGGGCCTGCTTCCGCTTCACGCTGCCCGCCGTGCCCGCACGGCAGGGAGACACCGGCCAGGGCTAGCTGCCGAGGAATCCGCGGATCGCCGCATCGAAGCGCGGCAGGTCGACGAGGAAGGCGTCATGGCCCTCGATGGATGGCAGCGGCAGGAAGCGGGTGGCGATGCCGGCGGCTTCCATGTCGCGCGCGATCTGCGCCTGCTCGCCGATGGCGAACAGGAAGTCCGATTCCACGCCCACAACCAGCGCACGCGTGACGCCGGAGCGGCGGTACACCTCGGGAGCCGGGCCGTGGGCCGCGATGTCGTAGCAGTCCATGGCGCGCGAGAGGTACAGGTAGCAGTTCGGATCGAACACGCGCACGAAGCGCCCGGCCTGCGATTCCAGGTAGGTCTCCACCGCGAAGCGCGGCCCGAAACCTTCAGGCACGCGCTTCAGTGCCTGCTCGACCGCCTTCTTGCCTACCGGGCCGATGCCCTGGCGGGAAAAACGTCCGTCCCATTCCGCAGCCGAACGGTAGGTGATGGTGCCCAGCTTGCGCGCGACGCGCATGCCGGCCTGCGGGCCGCTGGCAGCGCTGCCGTACTGGCCACCCTTCCAGGCCGGATCGCTCATTACCGCCTCGCGCTGCACGGCACGCAGTGCGATGGCAAACGGCGAAGCGGCCGACGAGCCGGAGATGGAAACCAGCCTGCGTGCGCCGCCCGGCGCCACAGCTGCGAAGGCGGTGACCACCATGCCCCCCAGCGAGGGGCCGATCACGGTGTCCAGCTGCTCGATGCCCAGCGAGCGCGCCGCCTCGTAGCCGGCGCGGGCGATGTCTTCGACCGACAGCTCGGGAAACTCCAGCCGCCAGGGACGGCCCGTGGCCGGGTTCACCGAAGCCGGGCCGGTGGAGCCGAAGCAGCTCCCCAGCGAATTCACGCACATCACGAACCAGTGTTCGGTATCGATGGCCAGGCCCGGCCCGATCATCTTTTCCCACCATCCCGGGGAAGTATCCTCCGCCGAGGAGGCGGCGTGCGCAGAGGGACTGAGCCCCGTGAACAGCAGGATGGCGTTGCTGCGGTCCTTGTTGAGCGTGCCCCAGCATTCATACGCAAGCTGTGCGCGCGGCAGGCTGCCGCCGCGCCACATCGCAAACGGGCCCGGCAGCGCGGCGTAGCGCACTGCGGTTCCAGCATCAGCTTCCTTGCGCACGGCGGTCATGTTCTCAGGACTCAGGGTCACTGCCCTCGTTGATGCCCTCCGCCAGCGCGGTGGACAGATAGCGCTCGCCGGTGTCCGGCAGCATCGCCAGGATCACCGTGCCCGGCTGGGATTCACGCGCCACCTTCAGCGCCGCCGCGAAGGTCGCGCCTGAGGAGATGCCGCAGAAAATGCCTTCGCGCATGGCCAGTTCGCGCGCGGTGCTGATGGCCTCGGCGTCGCCCACCTGCACGATGCGGTCGGCCACCTCGGCATTGAGCACCTGCGGCACGAAGTCCGGCGTCCAGCCCTGGATCTTGTGCGCAGCGAAGGGCTTGCCGGACAGCAGCGCGGCATTCTCCGGTTCTGCTGCAATCACCTGCGTTTCCGGGCGCGCGAGCTTGATCATCTCGCCCGCACCGGTGAGCGTGCCGCCTGTGCCCCAGCCCGTGACGAAGGCATCCAGCCGCTTGCCAGCGAAGTCAGACAGGATCTCCGGGCCCGTGGTGCTGCGGTGGTAGGCCGGATTGGCCTTGTTCTCGAACTGCCGCGCCAGGAACCAGCCATTCTTCTTTGCCAGTTCCCCGGCCTTGCGCACCATGCCCGTGCCGCGTTCCGCGGCCGGGGTGAGGATCACCCGTGCGCCGAGCATCCGCATGATCTTGCGGCGTTCGATGGAGAAGGTCTCCACCATGACCGCAACAAAGGGATAACCCCTGGCGGCGCACACCATCGCCAGTGCGATGCCGGTGTTGCCGGAGGTCGCCTCCACCACGGTCTGGCCGGGCTTCAGTGCACCGCTGCGCTCCGCATCCTCGATGATGGCGATCGCCAGTCGATCCTTCACGGAAGCGCCGGGATTGAAGAACTCGCACTTGGCGTAAAGCGTCACGCCGGCCGGGGCCAGGCGGTTGATCTTGACGATGGGAGTGCGCCCGATGGTGTCCAGAATGCTTTCGTAAATCATTGGGGCACCTGTCTTGCGAGCGAGCGCGAGCGGGAATGGGAGGGCGACTCTAAGCTCCAGCGCCGCCCCGGGCATAGGTCAAAACACGGGAAGTGAAGGGTTGATAACTGTTTGTTATAATTAATCGGCGTCATGGTAGGGGCCGCCATATGAACTTCCATCAACTGCAATATGCGCTGGCTGTGGCCCGCAACGGCCTCTCCGTCACCAATGCGGCGGCCGCGCTCGGCACCTCGCAGCCGGCCATCAGTCGCGCGCTGAAGGAGCTGGAAAAGGAGCTGGGTTTCGACCTCTTCGTGCGCGAAGGCCGCAGTTTCGCCCGCGTCACGCCCGAAGGCGCCAAGGTTCTGGAATATGCCTCGCGGGCGCTGGCCGAGATCGAGAGCCTGCGCTCCATCGCCGCGGACCTGAACCAGGACGCGCGCGGCACGCTGGCCATTGCCACCACGCACACCCAGGCCCGCTATGTGCTGCCGCCGGTGGTGCAGGCTTTCCGCAAGCGCTACCCGGAGGTGGACCTGCACCTGCACCAGGGTACTTCCGAGCAGATTTCCGAGATGGTGGCCGGCGACCGCGTGCAGCTGGCCATTGCCACCGGCTCCGAGGCGCTGTTCCCCGAGCTGGTGCTGCTGCCGGTGTACCGCTGGTACCGGCAGGTCATCGTGCCCAGGCACCATCCCCTGGCGCGCGCCGGCGCACCGCGGCTGACGCTGGCCGCGCTCGAGAAATATCCGCTGGTCACCTATGTTTTCAGCTTCAGCGGGCCGTCCTCGCTGGAATCGCTGTTCGCCCGCGAGGGCCTGAAGCCGCGGGTGGCACTCACAGCGCGCGATTCGGACGTGATCAAGACCTATGTGCGGCTGGGCATGGGCGTGGGCATCGTGGCCAGCGTGGCCTTCGAACCGGAGGTGGACTCCGACCTGGTGATGATCGATGCCTCGCACCTCTTTCCCATCCACACTACCTGGGTGGGCTTTCGCCGCGGCACGCTGCTGCGCAACTACGCCTACGATTTCATGCAGCTGTTCGGTCCGCACCTGACGCGCCGGCTCATCGACCAGGCCATCGAGGCCCGGGATCCGGAGAGCAAGGCGGCACTGCTGGGCAAGCTGCAGCTGCCGGTGAGGTGAGGCGGGTGCGCCGCCGGGCGCAGGGTCCTGGCATCCATGAGTGAGCGCATCCAGAAGCTGCTGGCCGCCGCCGGCCTCGGCTCCCGCCGGGGCATCGAGGCCTGGCTGGCCGCGGGCCGGCTGAAGGTCAACGGTCAGGTGGCCAGGCTCGGGGACAAGGCTTCCGCCACCGACCGGTTCGAGCTGGATGGGCGGCCATTGCAGCTATCTGTAACACCTGAGATCCAATCCGGCTCCCCTGCAATGCTTCTGTATCACAAACCGGTAGGTGAGGTGACCACCCGGAGTGATCCTCAGGGTCGTCCCACCGTTTTCGACCGCCTGCCGCCACCACCCTCGGGTCGATGGGTGGTTGTGGGAAGGCTGGATGTGAATACCTCCGGCCTGCTCCTTTTCACCAATGACGGGGCACTCGCCCACCACCTGATGCACCCATCCAATGAGGTGGAGCGCCGCTACCTGGTGCGCGTGCGCGGCACGCCCGCCCCGGACTTGCCTGCCCGCCTGCAGCGGGGACTGCAACTGGAAGACGGCCTGGCCCGGTTCGACCGTGTCGAACCGTCCGGCCGCTCGGAGGGGCACGCCTGGTACCAGGTCAGCCTGCGCGAGGGCCGCAATCGCGAGGTGCGCCGCCTTTTTGAGGCGGCCGGATACGAAGTGAGCCGCCTGAAGCGGCTTGCCTACGGCGAATGGGTGCTGCCCGACGACCTCCCGCCGGGGCAAAGTCGCCTGGCGAATCCCCCGGCCCGCTAATGGCCCGATTCTTGCGTTGACACTGCCCCGGCGCGAAATCAGAATACGCGGCTCGTTTTTGCGCGGAGGGGTACCCAAGCGGCCAACGGGAGCAGACTGTAAATCTGCCGGCTCACGCCTTCGTAGGTTCGAATCCTACCCCCTCCACCAGAGGCGCAAAGGCGCGGGAACGACAGGCTTACGCTTGAGGCGGCATGACTTGGCGGGTGTAGTTCAATGGTAGAACCTCAGCCTTCCAAGCTGATGACGCGGGTTCGATTCCCGCTACCCGCTCCATGTCGCAACGTTGATTTGTTGGGTGTCCGTCGCTGGTAGTTGATCGTCGTCCGCTCACGTAGCTCAGTTGGTAGAGCACGTCCTTGGTAAGGACGAGGTCACCGGTTCAATCCCGGTCGTGAGCTCCAGCGACGAATGGGTTTACGTGGTCATTTCATAACTGGATTCAGAGGAACTCGCCGTGTCCAAGGAAAAGTTCGAACGCAGCAAGCCGCACGTGAACGTGGGGACCATTGGTCACGTTGACCATGGCAAGACGACGCTGACGGCGGCGCTGACGAAGGTGATGGCCGAGAAGCACGGCGGCGAGTTCAAGGCCTACGACCAGATCGACAAGGCCCCGGAGGAGAAGGCGCGTGGCATCACGATTTCCACCGCGCACGTGGAATACACCTCGGACGAGCGCCACTACGCGCACGTGGACTGCCCGGGCCACGCAGACTACGTGAAGAACATGATCACCGGCGCTGCGCAGATGGATGGCGCGATCCTGGTGGTGTCGGCTGCCGACGGCCCGATGCCGCAGACGCGCGAGCACATCCTGCTCAGCCGCCAGGTGGGCGTGCCCTACATCGTCGTG
>DATMFO010000002.1:0-108480 GCA_035556135.1 Steroidobacteraceae bacterium
ACCATCAGGCCAAAGCCAGGATGGCAGAGCTTCTGCCGCCTTCGGCGGCAGACTCACTGTCGGTTAAGATGGCCAAGGCAGCATGAAGAGAAGATCACAGAACTAAGACATCAACCTGTCCACGAAACCGGGTCAACTCCAGTCTGTTTTTTGGCTATCTTGTGGTGCGCAATGCCTTCATGTTCGTGTTTACGGCGCTCAGCATTGAGGTTCCACCAAGTGCTGGCTGGTTTGTTGTTGCGATAGCGGCAACGGTCCTCGCGTGGTGGTGGCGAGGAAGTGTCCGGCTCCAGCGCGCCGCCGTCATGTTTTCGATTGCGGGGGGAGTGCTGGCCTCCGCCACGTTCTTGGTTGCAGCAGTCGGAGCTGAACATCCCGGCCGGGCGTCTGACGTTGGGTCAGCCTCGACGGTCGGGCGCACGGTGGGCGCGGGGTCAATTGATGGTCCGAACGTCTACTACATCATCCTTGATGGCTACACCGGTGGGCGCGCCTTGAAGGATGCTCTGGCGTTTGACAATACGCCTTTCATGCAGGGCATGATTTCCCGCGGGTTTCGCGACGTGAGCCGTGAGTATTCCAACTACCTCAGGACCGTGCAGACCCTTGGTGGAATCTTCTCTCTTGACTATCCGGTTACCGAGGATCCGCGTACGTGGAAAGACCCGGGCCGTTTGTATGCGAGGCAGTTTGATGCGGATGGTGCCCCGAACCTCATCTCCAGGCTTCAGGCCCGTGGTTATGCTACGTGGTTTTCCGCAAGCCTTGTCGCTGGGTGTCCAGCCCGACACGTTCGCTGCATTGGTAGCACGGTTGCGGTGGACGGCGTCTACATGGTCCAGGCATTTCTGACCCCTACGCCGTTTGGGCGAGTGCTTGTGAAGCTGGTGAACGCACGACGCAATGCAATTGAGCCGGTAGGAAGACACCTGGGGGATCTGCTGTCCCAGCATCAGCCGATGTTCATCTTTGCCCATCACCTGGCACCCCACCCTCCATTCTCGCTGGACCGGAACTGCAACTCGCGGCACCCGGGGAGGGAGTTTCTCGATGCGTGGCGGGCCATGGACCGGGATGGATATATCGAAGGGCTGTTGTGTGTGAACTCCCAGGTTGAGCGTTTCGTGGACAGTGTCGTGTCTGCCGACCCCGGTGCTCTCATCGTTCTGCAGAGTGACCACGGGTCGGGCTTGCTGATGGACTGGGACTCACCCATGTCGTCCTGGACCCAAGTCTCGGTGCAAGAGCGTGCGTCCTATCTGAATCTGGTCCGCTCACCGCCCGAGTGTGAGCAATGGCTAGACCGCCAACTTGGGCAGATCAATACTGCGCGCTTCGTGATCGCCTGTGCCGAAGGGCGGCCTCCGGAATACCTGGATGAGCGCACTTACATTTCCACATACGCCCTGGGTCGAGAGCAAGATGTTGTCCGCGAATGGCGACCGCCTGGTCAGGAGCAGACCCGGTGATGCTGCAAACAAGGCGGACATCTGCACCAGGCTGTGCTGAGTGGTTCTGGACAATCAGCCAATTGGGGTCCAGATTTGACTCGTCAACGTAAGGCAGAGAGCTAAGATGTCAATCAACAATCGGGCTCGATCTGCGTGCCTGATTGTTTCGACACGGTTGGTTACCATGGCAATGTGTTCCGGGCGCTGAACTAATTATTAGTAATGCTGCGGATCAGGGGCGTCTCGTCGGTGTAATTCATGCAAGTTGTTCCTGCTTCAATAGCGTCATTTCTTGTGTCCTGCACAATGCTTCTTGCGCTTCGCCCCTTCGCCCAAGGTGTTGGCTTGATCGACAAGCCTGGCGGGCGCAAGACCCATCGCGGGGAAGTTCCGGTTGTAGGTGGCATTGCGATGTTTTCCGGCCTCCTTGTTGCTGCGGCCGGCACTCCTGGCCTCGGTGGTGGGGGCGATGTCCTGGTGGTGGCGGCTTTCATGGTCGTTCTCGGCGCTCTCGACGATCGTTTCGACCTGCCACCCAATGTGCGCTTGTTTGCGCATTTGTCTGCCGCCGTGGCATTGATCTACAGCACCGATTTTGTGGTGCGAGATCTTGGCGACCTGTTTGGGTTGGGGGACCTGGCGTTGAGGGTGCTCGCGCTGCCTTTCACGGTTGTTTCGGTAGTTGCGCTCATCAATGCATTCAACATGCTCGACGGACTCGATGGGCTTGCTGGCAGTGCCGGCCTTGTTGCTCTGGCCGGACTTATGGTTATCGCCTCCGCCAGTGGAGCGGCGCAAAGCACGGTACTCGTAGCCGGGAGTATGCTCGGCGCAGTTGCGGCCTTCCTGATGTTCAACCTGCCCACTTCCCTGAATCGACCGGTCCGGACATTCATGGGTGACGCAGGAAGCACCTTGCTGGGTTTCGTCCTCGCGGGTCTCGCGCTGACGCTCGTCCAGCCGAACACAATGGATCTCGCGCCCGTAGTGGTCCTGTGGCTGATGCCGATTCCCATTTTCGAGCTCTTCAGCAGCACTGCCCGAAGGATCCTGCGCGGGATGTCCCCAGCGCAAGCCGATACCGGACATTTCCACCACCGCCTTGTAAGTGCCGGGCTTTCGGTGCGGGCGATTTGTGCGTTGTATTTCGCCGTGTCGGTTGCAAGTTGCGTAATTGGTGTATGGGGCTTCAATGCCGGCGTTTCCGAACCCAGATTATTTGCTGGCTTTTGTCTTGAGTTCGTTGCGTGGCTTGTGTTCGTGCGCTCGGTCCCGCGGTTCGTAGGTGCCTTACCGAGGTGGTTTTGTCGTACAGAAGACTCAACTGCAGGGCACTAAGTCGCAGTCGAGGTGGGGCGGAGGGGCCGTGCGAATCGCGGGTTAGAGCGGGGAGGTCTTCCGCTGCGTCGGGGTCGTCGCCTCAATGGCGGGGTACCTTCGTGCTGATACACTTCCCCCCATGACCACCCTAACCGCCTTCAAAGCCTACGACATCCGCGGCCGCATCCCCTCCGAACTCAACGAAGACCTCGCCTACAAGATCGGCCAGGCCACCGCCGCGTTCCTCAAGCCCCGCCGCGTCTGCGTAGGCCGCGACATCCGCCTCTCCAGCCAGCAACTCTGCACTGCCCTGGTCCGCGGCCTCACCGACTCCGGCGTCGACGTCCACGACATCGGCCTCTGCGGCACCGAAGGCGTGTACTTCACCACCTTCGCCAAGGGTTTCGACGGCGGCATCATGGTCACCGCCAGCCACAACCCGCCCGACTACAACGGCATGAAGTTCGTCCGTGAGCAGTCAAAGCCCATCAGCGCCGACACCGGCCTGATGGAAATGGCCCGCCTCATCGAGACAGGCGCGCTGCCGCCGAAGGCCGCCACCCCCGGCAAGGTCTACCCACTCGACATCAACGCCGAATACGACCGCCACCTCCTGAGCTACATCGACCGCTCGAAGCTCAAGCCCCTGAAGGTCGTGGTCAACGCCGGCAACGGCGGGGCAGGGATGGTCATCGACCGCCTCGAGCCCCACCTGCCGTTCCAGTTCATCAAGATCCACCACGAGCCCGACGGCACCTTCCCGCATGGCGTACCCAACCCCATGCTGGAGGAGAACCGCCAGCCCACCATCGACGCCATCCTCAAGCACAAGGCCGACGTCGGCCTCGCCTGGGATGGCGACTTCGACCGCTGCTTCTTCTTCGACGAGCAGGGGACATTCATAGAAGGTTATTACCTCGTCGGCCTGCTGGCCGAGGTCTTCCTGCGCCGTGAAAAGGGCGCCCGCATCGTCAACGACCCGCGCCTGACCTGGAACACGCTGGAGCTGGTGAAGCAGTACGGCGGCAAGTCGGTGCTTTCGAAGTCCGGCCACGCCTTCATCAAGCAGGTGATGCGCGAGCACGACGCGGCCTACGGCGGCGAGATGAGCGCCCACCACTACTTCCGCGACTTTGCCTACTGCGACAGCGGCATGATCCCCTGGCTGGTGGTGCTGCAGGTGATGAGCGAGACCGGCAAGAAGCTCTCGGAGCTGGTGGGCGAGCGCATGCGCCTGTTCCCCGCCAGCGGCGAGATCAACCGCAAGCTCGATGCTTCGAAGGGCGGGGCGAAAGCCGTCCTGGCACGCGCGGAGGCGGCCTATAAGGCGACCGCGAAGTCGGTGGACTACACCGACGGCCTGTCGATGGAATTCGACTCCTGGCGCTTCAATCTGCGTGCCTCGAATACCGAGCCGCTGGTGCGGCTGAACGTGGAGACCCGGGGGGATGAGGCGCTCATGCGCGCGAAGACGGCGGAGCTGCTGGCGCTGATGGACGCATAAGTAAGCCTGGTTCCCGCCCAGGGCGGCTGCCTTGGGCAGGCACAGGCGGATGGGTTTCTGGCCATACTGCCGGGTTATCCGCTGACCCGGCGCCTGCGCCCACAGGCACCCTTGCGTACATGAAAGGATCCGCTCATCATTCCTTACTCCAGGTAAGGAATGATTTCATGCCCGCTGCCACGCTCACTACCAAGGGCCAGATCACGCTCCCCAAGCCGGTCCGCGACAAGCTGCAGCTGTCGGCCGGCGACCGCGTGGAGTTTGTCGAGACACCCGCTGGCTATCTGCTGCAGGCGGCAACCGCCGATGTACGTGAGCTCAAGGGAATCCTCCCCGCCAGGCAGCGGCCCGTGACCATTGAGGAGATGAACGCCGCCATCTCGCAGATGGGGCGGGGCGGGAAGTGATTGGCCTGGATTCAAACATCGTCATCCGGTACCTGGCGCAGGATGATCCCGGGCAGGCACAACTTGCCTCCCGCCTGATCGAGCAGCAGTTGTCTGATCGGAAGCCCGGCTACCTGAGTCTTCCTGCGCTCGCTGAAGTCGTGTGGGTGATGGTGCGTTGTTATGACGCTGACCGTGCCATGGTCGGGCGGGTGGTGGAACGGCTCCTGACGGTGCCGCAGATCCGGATTCAGTCGGCTGAAGAAGTGTGGATGGCCCTGCGCAGCTTCGTTACCGGCAAGGCGGATTTCAGCGATGCGCTCATTTCTGCCCTGGCTCTGCGCGCGGGATGCACGCACACCGCCACGTTTGATGTTGCCGCCGCCAGGGAGCCGGGGTTTGCGCTGTTCAGGTAAGCCGGTCCTTCCTCGTTGTAAGCTCCTGCCATGAAGGAAGCCTACGTCCGCGACCGCGTCGTCACCTTCGCACTGCTCGTGCTCATCGCAGTGCTGGTCCATGTGTTCTACACGTTCTACGTGCGCCCCATCGCCGTGGGCTGGCAGGAGGCAGAGCGCGCCGCGGTCGCCGCCGACCCCGAGTACAAACCCCGCCGCTCGATCTGGGTGATCCTCAAAGACCCCGAGCAGGAAACCTGCATTATCCTCGGCATCTGGGCGCTGGTGCTGGCCTTCCGCAAATACCGCGCCCTCGGCCGCCATCGCGAGCAGCTGGACGCCGGCCTGCTGAAGGTCCCCTCCGGCTACCGCATCCTCCCCGAAGACGTCCGCGAGTACTCCCACCGCATCGAGGCGCTCCCCCCGGCCGAGCGCAACCTGATCCCCGCCCGCACCGTGCAGCGTGCGCTGAAGCGCTTCGGTGAAACCTCCAACGTCCAGGACGCTGCCACCTCCGTCCACGACTACTGCGAGTCCGAAGCCTCCCGCCTCGATTCCGAGCTCTCCCTGATCCGCTTCTGCGTCTGGGCCATCCCGGCGTTGGGCTTCGTGGGCACGGTACGCGGCATTGGCGAGGCGCTGGCCGGCGCCCAGACCGCGCTGCGGGGCGATACCGGCCCGGTAACCAGCGGCCTGGGTGTGGCCTTCAATTCCACGCTGGTGGCGCTGCTGATTTCCATCGTCCTGATGTACGTGATCCACGAGCTGCAGCTGCGCTCCGAGCGCCTGGTTCTGGATACCGAACTGCACGTGGATGATGCGGTGATCAGCAACCTGCAGTCGCGCTAGCGCCTGTGGCAGAATCCGCCCCCTATGAAAACCGAAGACCTGATCGCCATCGACGTGCACACGCACGCGGAAATCTCCTGCCGCCAGCCTGAGGACGACTACGCCCAGGAAATCGAGGAGCAGAAGAAGAAATATTTCAAATCCGGCAGCCCGCCGACCATCCAGGAGACCGTCGACTTCTACCGCAAGCAGAAGATCGGCCTGGTGATGTTCACGGTCGACACGGAATTCGAGATCGGCCGCCGTCGCGTACCGAACGAGGAAGTGCTGGACGTCGCGAATGCCAACAGCGACATGATGATGGCCTTCGGCAGCGTCGACCCGCACAAGGGCAAGATGGGCCTGCGCGAAGTGAAGAAGCTGATTGCTGACGGCATCAGTGGCTTCAAGTTCCACCCCACCTGCCAGGGCTTTTTCCCGAACGACCGGATGGCCTATCCGATCTACGAGGCCATTGCCGAGGCGAAGCTGCCGGCGATCTTCCACAGCGGGCACTCGGGCATGGGCTCGGGCCTCAGGGGCGGTGGCGGCCTGCGCCTGAAGTACTCCAACCCCATGCACCTGGATGACGTGGCGGCGGACTTCCCCGACATGACCGTCATCATCGCGCACCCCTCCTGGCCCTGGCAGGACGAGGCGCTGTCGGTGTGCCTGCACAAGCCGAATGTGTACATCGACCTGTCGGGCTGGTCGCCGAAGTATTTCCCGCCGCAGCTGATTCACTATGCGAATACGCAGCTGAAGCACAAGATGCTGTTCGGCACGGACTACCCGCTGATCACCCCGGAACGCTGGATGAAGGATTACGATGCCGCAGGGTTCCGTCCGGAAGTGCGCGAGCTGATCCTCAAGCAGAACGCCATCCGGGCGCTTGGGCTGGATCGCGGCCAGTAAGGGCTGCAGGGGGGAAGAGCATTGAACGGGATTTCGCGTCGGCTGGCGGTTTCGATGGTGGCGGGAGCGCTGGCGCTCACCCTCGTTGCGGGTGGGGTGGCAGCCCAGGAGAAGGCCGCCAAACCGCTGAACATCGTTGTTTATGGCGGCAGCGGCTCCATCGGCAGCCGCATCGTCAACGAGGCTGCCGCGCGCGGTCACAAGGTCACGGTGGTCGACAAGAGCCCCAAGGCCGAAATCGCGCCGGCGGGTGTCACGGTGGTCACCGGTGACGCGCTGGATCCGAAGGACATCCTGAAGAACATCGCCAACGCCGACGTGATGGTGTCCTCGGTGATCGTGCGGCCGGCGCCCACGCCGGACTTCGCGCTGCGCATCGCCAAGGCCGAGGTCGAGGCACTGCGCCAGCAGGCTGGTCCGAAGAAGACGCGCCTGATGATCGTGGGCGGTGCCTCCAGCCTCTACAACGCTGATGGCAAGCGCATCATCGACACCTTCCCTGGCGGCCGGAACAACGGCGAGGTGGGGGCTGCAGTCGAGGCACTCGACTGGCTGCGTGCGGAAGTGAAGGACAGCGTGTCCTGGACCTACTTCAGCCCTGCGGGCAACATCCGCCCCGGCGAGCGTACCGGCAAGTTCCGCCTCGGCGGCGAACAACTGGTGACCGATGCGCAGGGCCGCAGCGCGATCTCGATGGAAGACTTCGCGGTGGCGATGCTCGATGAGATCGAGAAGCCGCAGTACATCAACAACCGCTTCACCGTCGGCTATTGAGCGGCGATTGAACCGGCTGCTGGCCGCTGCGCTGGCCAGCTTCCTGCTTTGCGGTGCGCCGCTGGCGACGGCGGCTTCGGCAGACGGCACCACGCCGCTGCACGAGGCCGTCTACACGGGCGACGCCGCGCAAGTGGGGCGGCTGCTCAAGGCGGGGGCGGATCCCGCCGCAGTCAATCTCTTCGGCGCCACCCCGATGATGCTGGCCGCGGCACGCGGCGATGCTCCCGTGATCCGCCTGCTGCTGGACGCCGGCGCGGACGCCAATTCCCCCAACGACGAAGGGCAGACGGCCCTGATGGTGGTGGCGCGCACGGGCGCCGTGGAGGCCGCCACGCTGCTGCTGAAGCGCGGTGCGGAGGTGAACGCACGCGAGGCCTGGGGCGGCCAGACGGCGCTGATGTGGGCCGCTGCGCAGTGCCAGCCGGAGATGGTCCGCCTGCTGGTGAAAGCCGGTGCGCGGGTGGACGAGCGTTCCACCGTGCGCGACTGGCAGCGTCGCGTGACGGCCGAGGGCCGCCCCAAGGACCTGTACCGCGGCGGCCTCACGCCGCTGCTGTTCGCGGCCCGCGAAGGCTGCATCCCCGGCCTGGACGCGCTGCTCGACGCGGGCGCCGACATCGACAGGGACGACCCGGACGGCGCCACTGCGCTGGTGATGGCGCTGCTGAACCGCCACTGGGACACCGCGCGCTTCCTCATCGAGGCCGGCGCCGACGTGAACCTGTGGGACATCTACGGCCAGACACCGCTGTACGTGGCCGTGGACATGAACACGCTGCCCATCGGCCGGCGGCCGGAAATTCCCTCGATGGACCGCGCCACGGGCCTGGACATCGTGCGCCTGCTGCTGGAGCGGGGCGCCAACCCGAACGCGCAGCTGAAGCTCCGGCCGCGCTACCGGAACATTCCCAATGACCGCTACCGCGACCCGATGCTCGTGTGGGGCACCACCCCGCTGCTGCGTGCGGCGAAGGCCGGGGACCTGCCGGTGATGAAGCTGCTGCTGGCGCACGGCGCACTGGCGGACCTGGCCAACTCCCAGGGCGTGACACCGCTGATGGCGGCAGTGGGCGACGGGCACATCCACGACCCCACCCGCGGCCTGCCGCGCACCGAGGAGGACGCGCTGGAATGCTACGCGCTGCTGCGCGCTGCCGGCGCCGACGTGAATGCGCGCACCCTGCTGGGCTACGCTGATGCGGACCTGAAGATCCGCACGCCCGCCAACCGCACGGCGCTGCATGCGGCGGCCTCGCGCGGCTGGGATCGCGTGGTGCGGCGTCTGGTGGAGGATGGCGCGGAGCTCGACGTGCTCGATTCGAACGGGCTTTCGCCCATCGATTACGCCATGGGGCGCTTTCCGAAGGAGTTCAACGCGCTGCTTCCGGAACAGCACACCGGCACCGTGGCGCTGCTGCGTTCGCTGGGTGCGAAGGCTGAGAACCCCGCGGCCACATTCCCTGCGGGCACCACACCGAAAATCCAGGCCATCGTGCCCTGAGGGCGGCTGTTGCCCGTTGCCAACGGGAGCGAATCAGGCCAAAGTCGCGGCCTTGCACCAATAACAATCAGGGCGGGTCCCTAATGAGCGAGAGCAGGAAAGTCGTCGACGTCGGCGAGGTCATCGATTCGGCCCGATTCTTCTGGGTGCCCTTCGGCATCACGATCATGATGATGATCATCATGGCCACCGACGGGTACGACCTGTTCCTGATGGGCCAGGTGGGGCCGGCCCTCACCGCGGAATGGCAGCTTGCCTCCTCGATGCTCGGCTCGATCAACACGGCGGGCCTGCTGGGCATGGCCATCGGCTCTGTGGGCCTGGGATGGCTCGGTGACCGCATCGGTCGCAAGCGCTCGTATTTCACCTGCCTGTTCTTCCTGTTCGTCGGTTCAGTGCTGTGCTGGCAGGTGGCCCGCGCCGGCACGGCCGAGACAGCCGAGGAATCGCTGCACTGGATGACCATCTGGCGCTTCGTGACGGGCCTGGGCATGGGCGGCATCACGCCGCTGGCCACGGCCCTGATCTCGGAATGGACGTCGAAAAAGGTGCGCGCAGTGGTCGTGGCCTTCGTGATCTCCTCGGTGCCCATGGGCGGCTACCTCGCCCGCTGGGCGGTGAAGCACGTGGAGTGGGAAACCATGTTCCTGATCGGCGGCCTGGTTCCGCTGGGGCTGTGCGCGCTGTTCGGCTTCCTGCTGCCGGAATCGCCCAAGTACATGGCGCAGCGCCCGCACCTGCATGCGCGGCTGGCGCGTGCGCTCAACCGCCTGTTCAGCGAGCCGCGGTTCGATGGCTCCGAGCAGTTCATCGTGCGCGAGGAGGGCAAGCGCTCCTCCCACTGGCTGGCCACGATCTGGAACAGCCACTATGCGCGCGCCACGTTCTTCATCTGGGTGGCCTTCTCGTTCAACAGCTTCGTGCTGTACGTGTACACCAACTACCTGCGCGTGCTGATGCAGGAGAGCCAGGTGGCAGCGGACGTGGCCGCCGAGGCGCTGGGCCTGTTCTCCATCGGCGCCTTCTTCGGCTCCATCGGCGGCGCCTTCATGATCCGCTGGTGGGGCTCGCGCTACGTGGGTTCTGGACTGGCGCTGCTGGGTGTGGTGGCCACTGCCATCATCGGGGTGCTGCTGGTGGCTACCGGCGGACCGGATACCAGCAAGGTGCTGCAGGCCAGCTTCCTGGCTGGCGTGTCGTTCAACGGCATGCAGGCCTTCATGTATGCGGTGGCGGCGCACTCCTATCCCACCGAATTGCGCGGTTCGGCGCTGGGCCTGGCGCAGACGGTATCGCGCGTGGGCGCCGTGCTGAGCCCGATGGTGGCCACGTACTACCTGGCGCTGGACCCGCGTCCGGGCGCGGACCTGTTCTTCTGGTTCGTCGCTGGCTGTGCGTTCATCACGGCGGTGAGCTTCTTCCTGATTCCCTCGCACATCCCGAAGGAACAGAAGTAGCAGCGGGTGGGCGGCATGTCGCCGCCCGCCGACGGTTCCTTTCCCGTGTCAACCGGCAGCGCGCAGCTGCGTTGCCGGTTATAGCAACGTGATCGGGAGGGAACTGTCATGTCCAATGCCATCCACGGCACCCACCAGCCGCGCGGCCCGCGCGCGCTGCTGCAAAGACTGAGACTGGCCGCACTGGGCGGCCTGGTCGCCCTGGCCGCGGCCTGTGGCGGCGATGACCCGGGACTGGCCGGAGGGCCGGGTGGCGCCTGCGCCGACTGCGGCACCGCGCTGCTGACGATCACGGACGCGCCCGGGGATTTCCAGAGCTACACCGTCGACCTCACGTCGCTGTCGCTGGTGAGGGCCAATGGCACGGTCGTCGAGACGCTGCCGGCGACCACGCGCATCGACTTTGCGCAGCTGGTCGATCTGGGTGAGGTGCTGGCTGCACGGCAGGTTCCCGCGGGGGCCTACACCGCGGCGAAGCTGCGGGTGGACTACACCGGTGCCGAGATCGTGGTGGAGGATGCCGCCGGCGGCAGCCTTGCGGTGAATCCCGTGGATGCGGGTGGTGCTCCCGCAGGCGAGATCGAGCTCACCGTGCGCCTGGACGGCCGCAACCGCCTGGCCATCACGCCGGGGCGCATCTCGCACCTGGCGTTCGACCTGAACCTCGATGCCTCCAACGCGGTGGACCTTGCGGCCGGCACGGTGACGGTCAGTCCTTTCATCGTGGCCAGTGTGGTGCCGCCCGCCGGGAAGGACTGGCGCGTGCGCGGCCGTCTGCTCGATGTGGACGTCGCTGGCAGCCAGTTCACGGTGCAGGTGCGTCCCTTCCATCACCACCAGCATTCCATCGGTGAGCTCGAGGTGCGCACCACGGGCACGACCACCTTCGAGATCGATGGCAACTCGTACACCGGAGCGCCCGGCCTTGAACAGCTGGATACCCTGGGCGACGACGCAATGGTCCTCGCCTTCGGCACGCTCGCCAGGCAGGGCTTCACCTTCACCGCGCAACGCGTATTGGCCGGCAGCAGCGCGGAGGACCTGACCCGCGAGTTCCTGGCTGGCCAGGTGCTCTCGCGCATGGGCGACACGCTGCAGCTGGGCGCAGTGCGCCTGCACTGGGATCGCCTCGACAGCACCGACGGCGATACCGACCGCCACCTGGGCCGCTTCATTGCCGGGCCCGTCGCGCTGGTGGTCGGGCCAGGCACGAAGGTCACGCGGGCCGGGCAGGGTGGCGGCACGCTCGACGCCACCGCCATTTCCGTAGGCCAGCGCGTCCAGGTGTTCGGTGACGTCTCGCGCGGCGCTGGCGGTGCTTTCACCATGGACGCCTCCGCGGGCCTGGTGCGGCTGGGCAACACGCGGCTTTCCGGGCGCGTGGTCGAGGCGGCATCCGGCACGGTGACGCTGGAACTGGAAGGCATCGATGGACTGCACCCGGCACGCTTCGACTTCTCTGGCACGGGCGCGACACCGGAGCAGGATGCCGATCCTGCCGCGTACGAAGCCACGGTCGCTTCGGGAGTGGACACGACGGGTCTCGCACCCGGCGCCTGGATCGGCCTGTTCGGCCAGGTTGCGCCGTTCGGCATGGCGCCGCCGGATTTCAACGCGGTGACGCTGGTCGACTATGCGGCGACGCGCGCCACCGTAAACGTGTTGTGGGTGCCGGGCGGATCGGCCACGCCGTTCAGCGCCTTGTCGGCCGCTGGCATCTCGCTGGATACGGCGTCCATGCCGCTGGCCACCGGTGGCATCCGGCTTGGCGGCCTGTCCATCGCGCTGGGTTCGGTGTCTGGCGGCCTGAAGCTGGTGCCGGCCAGTGGTGATGTGCCGCGCACATTTGCCATCGCGCACCGTGGCAGCGCCGGCATCGACAACTTCAGTGATTTCGCGGATTTCACCGCGGCACTGGACCTGGCGCTGGACGGCGGAGCGAAGGCCCAGCGGCTGTCGGCGACGGGTACGTTCGATTCGCCTGCCGGCAGCTTCCACGCGCGGCAGTTGCTGGTGGTGCTGAGCGACTGAGCGATCCGGATGCGGGTCCCGGGTGATGGCCTGCAGGTCATCACCCGTCCTGCGTCGAATTGACCATACAACCGGCGGGATTCGCCGCTTGCGCTTGCGGCGCAACATTTTCGGCGTTAGCTTCCCTCTTCCAGGCGCAAGAAAAATGAGGGGGCAGCTATGGGCGATACCCGCAGACTCTGGATCGGTCTGACCGTGTTGCTGGTGGCATCGTTTTCGGTGCTGCTCTGGTCCGGCAGGCAGATAGCCCTGAATGCCGCTCCCATGCCGGAGCGCGTCGTAGCCGAAGACGGCACGCAGATCTACACCAGGGCCGAGATCGAACGCGGGCGCCAGGTATGGCAGTCCATGGGCGGCATGCAGCTGGGGTCGATCTGGGGCCATGGCGCCTACGTGGCACCAGACTGGAGTGCGGACTGGCTGCATCGCGAGGCCGTTGCGGTGATCGAGCGCTGGGCAGGTGGCGTGCCCTTCCAGGAATTGACGGCAGAGTCGCGCGCTTCGCTGCAGTCGCGGCTGCAGCTGATGATGCGTCGGAATACCTTCGATGCGTCGACAGGCACGATCACCCTGGACAACGACCGCGCCGCTGCGGTGGCCGATGTTGCCGCCCACTATGTCAGCCTGTTCGGCAACGACCCGGCGACGCGGGAACTGCGCGAAGCCTATGCGATGAAGGAAAACACGGTACCCGACGCGGAGAATCGGCGGGTGCTGGCGTCCTTCTTCTGGTGGACGGCCTGGGCAGCCACCACCGAACGTCCCACCGCGGCAGGCGAGACGCTGGCGCCGGATCGTGCGCTGATCGAGCCTCAGCGTGTCACCTACACGAACAACTGGCCGGGGGAACCCCTGGTCGGAAACAAGCCCCCACCCTCCACCTGGGTGTGGTCGGCCTTCAGCGTGCTGTTCCTGATCGGCGGCATTGCACTGCTCGGCTGGCACCACGCGGTGACGCATGGCAATGAAGACGCGGAGGCCATCCCTGACCGCGATCCCCTGGCGAGCCTGAACGTCACGCCTTCCATGCGTGCCACGGCCAAGTACTTCTGGATTGTCCTGGCGCTGTTCCTGGTCCAGATCCTGCTGGGCGCAATGACAGCCCACTACCAGATCGAAGGGCAGCAGGCCTACGGCTTCGAGCTGGCAGAGGTGCTCCCTTATTCCATCACGCGAACCTGGCACACCCAGCTGGCGGTGCTGTGGATTGCCACGGCATGGCTGGGCACCGGGCTTTATATCGGGCCGGCCATGTCCGGATATGAACCGCCCCTGCAGCGGCTGGGCGTCAACGTGCTGTTCGTGTGCCTGCTGGTGATCGTGATCGGCGCCTTTGCCGGCCAGTGGCTGGCAGTGATGCAGAAGCTCGGTCTGGAGCGCAACTTCCTCTTCGGCCACCAGGGCTGGGAATACGCCGACATCGGCCGTTTCTGGCAGTACTTCCTGTTCATCGGCCTGGTGCTCTGGCTGGTGCTGGTGGGCAGGTCGTTGTGGCCCTTGCTGCGCGGGCCGAAGACGGAGATCCGGCCCATCGTGGGCCTGCTGTTCCTCTCCACGGTGGCCATCGGCCTGTTCTACGCGGCCGGGCTCATGTGGCACGAGCACACACATATCTCCGTCGTCGAATACTGGCGCTGGTGGCTGGTACACCTCTGGGTGGAGGGCTTCTTCGAGGTCTTCGCCACCGCCGTAATGGCGTTGATCTTCACGCGACTTGGGTTGCTGCGTACCTCCACGGCGGCCATCGCAGTGCTGTTCGCCACCATCATCTTCATGGCTGGCGGCGTCGTCGGCACGCTGCATCACCTGTATTTCGTGGGCAGTCCCACGGCAGTGATCGCCCTCGGCGCGAGTTTCAGCGCGCTTGAGGTCGTGCCCCTGGCCTACATCGGCTTCGAGGCCTACCACAACTTCCGTCTCAGCCGGTCTGCCCCCTGGATGGCCCGCTATCGCTGGCCCATCTATTTCTTCCTTGCCGTCTCGTTCTGGAACCTCGTGGGCGCGGGGCTGTTCGGGTTCCTGATCAATCCGCCCTTGTCGCTCTACTACATGCAGGGGCTGAACCTGACTCCGTTGCACGGACATACGGCCCTCTTCGGCGTCTACGGCATGCTGGGAATTGCGCTGGTGCTGTTCTGCCTGCGGGGTCTGCGTCCGCGCCAGGCCTGGGACGAGAAGACGCTGCGCTTCGCATTCTGGGCGCTGAACATCGGCCTGGCGCTGATGGCTCTGCTCACGCTGCTGCCACTGGGCACCATGCAGCTGCTGGCCGCCATCGAGCACGGCTACTGGTACGCCCGCTCCGCCGAGTTCATGGAGAAGCCGGTGGTGGACCTGCTGGTGTGGATGCGTGTTCCGGGCGACACCATCTTCAGCATCGGTGCGCTGGCTCTCACCTGGTTCGTGCTGCGCCTGTGGGTGAAGCCCAGGATGGAGGATGAAGGGAAGTCCCCTCCCGGATGATCGAGTTCTACCCGCAGATCAAGGCCGCACACGTGGGCCTGGCGTTCGCCAGCGGCAGCCTGTTTGCCATGCGCGGCGCGGCGGCGCTGGCCGGGTGGAGCTGGGCCATGGCGTGGCCGGTCCGCTGGACCAGCTACGCCATCGACACGTCGCTGCTCACCGCGGCGCTGATGTTGCTCAGCATCCTGCCCTGGGGCCTCTTCGGCAACGGCTGGCTGGCAGTGAAGATAGGCGTGCTGGTGGTTTACATCGTGCTGGGAACACTCGCCCTGCGCCGCGCACGCACGAGGCGCACCCGCATCCTCTGCTACGTGGCGGCGCTGCTGGCGTTCGCGTGGGTGGTGAGCATCGCCAGGGCACACCATCCGCTGGGCGCCTTGCGCACGTTCTTCTGAGGGCGGAAGGGCGCGCCAACCAGCCGCCTGTCATTCGTGCGCGCGCTGCACCAGGTAGGCGCGGATGGATTCCACCTGCGCCGCATCGAGCCGCTCCCGGAAGCTGGCCATGCCGCGGGGTTGCAGCGCGCCATCGATCACCACGCCACGGAAGGCCTCGGCGGAGTTGATCATCGGGGAGACGCGCAGGTCAGGGAAGAGGCCACGGTTGCCGTAGCTGGTGTCGTGGCACATCGCGCACCAGGCCCTGAAGTGTTCCTCCCCCTCCGCAAGCATCTGCGGGGTGCCGAAGGCCGGCGGCGGATTGCGCGTGCGCGCGGGAGGCAGCGGCTCGGGAGGCGGCAGCGCCGCGGTGCCACCGAGCCGGAACACCAGCAGGCGCGAGTGGTTGCCAGTGTAGTAATCGCGGGTGCCGTAACCGGCGAGCTGCGCAATGTACTGCTGCCCGTCCACTGCATAGCTGACTGGCGCGGCCACGATGCCGGTCTGTGCGTCGAAGGACCAGAGCTTCTCGCCGGTGGTGTCGCGATAGGCCGCGAACTCGCCTTCAGGCGAACCCTGGAACACCAGGCCACCGGCAGTGGACAGCACGCCGGATCCCACGCGCCCCTTCATCGCGGAGCGCCAGACCTCGCGCTGCGCCACGGGGTCCCAGGCGGCGAGGAAGGCGCTGGCTTCGCGCGGCGCGTCCGACTTCAATTGCTCGTAGAGGTCTGCGGGCGCGCGACCCAGTCCCGTATTGCCGGCCATCGGCTTCGGCTTGTAGGCCGGATCGCCAACCATGGCAGCGCTGGTCTCCACCACGGGCAGGTACACCAGCCCTGTGCGCGGGCTGAAGGACATGGGATGCCAGGAATGCGCGCCCTGCGCACTGGGCTGCACAATGGACGGCTTGCCCGTGCGATCGTAGCGGGCCTCGATGCGTTGCACGGGGCGGCCCGTGGCCATGTCCACGTGGCTGGCCCAGGAAGCCTGCGTGAATTTCTCGGCCGACAGCAGCTTGCCGGTGGCCGCATCCAGCACGTAGAAGAACCCGTTCTTCGGCGCCTGCATCACCACGCGGCGCGGCGGTCCGCCGGCCAGCGGCAGGTCCGCGACGATGATGTGCTGTGTGGCGGTGTAGTCCCAGGTTTCGCCAGGGGTGGTCTGGTAGTGCCACACGTAACTGCCGTCGTCCGGATTGAGCGCAACGATGGAAGAGAGGAAAAGGTTGTCGCCACCGCCGGGACTGCGCCAGGCCTGGTTCCACGGCGAGCCATTGCCCACGCCGATGTACAGCAGGTTCAGCTTTTCGTCATAGGCCATGGCATCCCACACCGTGCCACCGCCACCCAGCTGCCACCATTCACCGTTCCAGGTCCTGGCGGCCATCTCCATCTGCGGATTCTCGAATCCGTCGGCGGGATTGCCGGGCACGGTGAAGAAGCGCCACAGCAGCTGGCCGTCCCTTGCGTCATAGGCGGAGACATAGCCGCGCACGCCCAGGTCGGCGCCGCCATTGCCGATGATCACCTTGCCCTTCACGACGCGTGGTGCGCCGGTGATGGTGTAGGGCAGGTTGCGGTCGACGGTGTTGACCTCCCAGGCCACCTTGCCTGTGGCTGCGTCCAGCGCGATCAGACGGCCGTCGTAGCTGCCGACGAAGATGTGCCCGTCCCACGCGGCCACGCCGCGGTTGACTACATCGCAGCAGCCCCGCGCGCCCCATTCGGGCGGCACCTCAGGATCGAAACTCCACAAGGGTTTGCCGGTGGCCGCATCAAAGGCCAGCACCTTGCTCCACGCGGTGCTGACGTAGAGCACCCCGTCGATGACCAGTGGTGAGGCCTCCTGGCCGCGGTTGGTGTCGAGGTCGGCAAACCACGCCAGGGAAAGCCCGGAGACATTGTCGGCATTGACCTGCGCCAGCGGGCTGTGGCGCTGCTCGTCCCAGGTGCGCCCGATGGACATCCACTGTCCCGCCTCAGCGCCAGTGGCCGCGGCGGACAGGCGATGGGCATCTACCCCGGAGGGACGGGAGCCACAACCGGCCAGCGCAAGGCCACCCAGCGCGCAAAGCACAAGTACACGCATGATATCCCCCCGCAATGCATTTTTATGCCACCGAGCCTGCCGCAGGCTGCCGGTGTTGTCCATTCAGACAGGCCGGTCAGGCCCCGTTCAGCCACACACGCTGACAATCGGCACACGGGAGCTGACATTCAGGACCCAGAGGGTCGAGGAGAGAGCATGAAACGGCCAGTGATACTTGCCACGGTGATGGCCCTGGCATTGGGCAGTGCGGCCCTGCCTGCCGCCGAAGAAGGCAAGACAGAGCTGGGCGCCGAGGCCTCCATCCCGTTCGTGAATTCCGGCAACGCGGTGCGCGAGTGGCAGGCCGACGGTGTCGACGGAGTGTGGGTGCAGGACGCGCACAAGCAGTGGTATTACGCCAGCCTCATCGGGCCCTGCCATGGCCTGGACTTCGCGCTGCAGATCGGCTTCGACAATCGTGCGGTGGACAACCTCGACCGGTTCAGCACGCTGGTGGTGCCCGGCCACGGTCGCTGCGCCATCCGCAGCTTCACGAAGAGCGAGGCCCCGCCGAAGCGCAAGGACAAGGGCAAGGATGCGCAGGCCGACTGAGCGGCCTGCCTCCTGCTGAGGGCGGTCAGTTCCGGCAGCTGTAGCTGGCAGCGTTGCGCGGGTCTGCGCCGCCGTTGTGCTGTGCGTGGGCCGGGTAAGGACACAGTGGCCGGCTCTCTCCCGGCAGGGTGGAACCGGTGGCGATGATCCGCTCCGGGGCCTGGTTCTTCTCCACCCATGCGGCTATCGCCTCCAGCATGTTGAACCGGTCCAGTGTCTGCTCACCGCCGCTGCAGTGGCCCATGCCCGGCACGAGGAACAGCCGGCTCCAGTCCTGCAGTGGCGCCGGCGCATTGTCGGCGGCGAGGCGCTCGTAATACTGGACGGTGTCCTGGGCAGAGAACCAGGGATCGCTCACGCCATGGAAGAACAGCAGCTTGCCGCCGCGGCCCTGGAAGCTGCTGAGGTTGGTCCATCCATTCGCATCACCCACCCAGGCGCGCGCGTCGCTGGCACGTGCGGCTGCTGCATCGATGTCGAGCGGGCCATCGGTGGCACCCTCGGGGATGGGCGTGCCCACCAGCACGCCGGCCAGCCCGCGCGTGGTGATGATGCCGGTGTCGTAGAAATAGCCAGGGTAGATCTGGCGGCCGTCTGAAGCCTTCTTCTCGCCCATCACCACCTTCACGGCGTTCACCTGCGCCTGCGTGAGGCAGCTGGCGGTTTTCGCGCCGGTGCAGGCCAGTCCCTGTGGATCGAAGCGGCAGTTGCGTGTGGCGAACACCAGCCCATCCTGCGTGCCGTCGAGCGCATCGCAGGTGGCCAGGAAGCGGTCGACCACCAGCTTGCGGTCGGCTTCACTGAGAGCCTGGCTGGTTTGCGGACGACCCTCCGCATCGCGTGGTGCAACGGCGTTGAGCGCCTCGGTGGCAATGCGCAGACCCAGGTTCGAATAGCCGGTGCGCATGGCAGGTGCGCCGGCCACGATGCCATTGAAATGCCGCGGCAGGCGCTGCGAGGCGATCATGGCTTCGCGTCCACCGGTGGAGCAGCCCACGAAGTAGGAGTATTGCGCCGCCCTGCCGTAGTGGGCGGAGACGATCTGCTTGCCCACCATGGTGACCTTGTCGATGGCCTGGTAGAGGAAGTTCAGCGCGGCTTCCTGGTCCTCGAAGAAGCTGGCGTCGAAGTTGCTGCCCTGGTGGCCGGAGTCGGTGCTCACCACGGCGTAACCCTGTGCCAGCGCGGGAACGTCGCCTGCGTACTGCGCGCCTGTGGGCGGGTTCACGGCACCGTTGAGCCCGCCCCCGCCCTGGAAGAGGAAACGGCCGTTCCAGCTTTTGGGCATGGCGACGGCAAACCCGATGGCATAGGGCTTGTTGTTGCGCCCGATGCGCTTGTCGATGCTGCCGTTGACGCGGCAGTGGGCGGGCAGCGCAGGACGCGGCGGGCCTGGCGGGCCACCGGCTGCCGGTGCGCCGCCGGCGCTGGCCGCAACCACTTCGGCCTTGTCGATCACCACGTCGAATCCGGCTGCCTTGAAGTTCTTCAGGGCGGCGCAGGCAGTCGGCGCGGCGCCCATGGCCGGCAGCGACAGTGCGCCAAGCAGCAATGCGCAACCAAGAATGGCAGGCCTGCGGAAGTGGTTCATGGGAGTCTCCGTAAGCGGGTCAGGAAATTCGTTCCAGCCAGGCGCACAGCAGCTCGATCCACTGCGCCGAGGGCGTGCCGGGCCGGCCAATGCCGAAGGCGTGGCCGCCTTCCTGCAGCAAATGGGCCTCGACCGGCCGCCTGGCTGCGCGCATCGCATCCAGCATGCGCAGCGAGTTCTCCACCGGTACTGCCATGTCGTCCAGTGCGTGCACCAGGAACAGGGGCGGCGTGGCGGCATCGACATGGCGTTCGGCCGAGCGGCGATTGATGGCGGCGCGGCCGGCGCGCTCACCCAGCAGCAGGTCGCGCGAAAGCTGGTGCGTCCACGGCTGCTGGAGCGTGATCACCGGATAGATCAGCCCCGCTGCGACGGGGCGTGCCGGCAGGGCATCCAGGTCATCCACGCCGGTGTAGCAGTGCTCCGCATGCCGCGTGGCCAATGTGGCAGCGAGGTGACCGCCGGCAGAGAACCCCAGCGCCGCGATGCGTTCAGCATCAATGCCGAAGTCGCTGGCGCGCGAGCGGATGAGCCGCATGGCGCGCTGGGCATCCTGCAGGGGTACATCCGCGCGCGCCGCCCAGCCTTCGCCGGGCAGACGGTAGGTGAGTACGAAGACGGTGTAGCCGCGCGCAGTGAGGCGCGGCGCAAGATCGGCCCCTTCGTTGACCACGGACACGAACCAGTACGCGCCACCCGGCATGGCCAGCACCGAGCGGCCATTGGGGCGTTGCGGCCGGAACACGGCCAGTTCCGGAGTGGCCACGGCCCGCGGGTGGGATTCCGGCCAGCCTTGCGGTGGCGTGGCAGGCCGGAAGGAGGATTCACCGGGCGGCGGGCCGGGCCACAGCGGCATGCGGGGAGCACTGCGCCAGTGCTCAGGCACGGGCAGCGCGGGTGGCGGCGCGGGCTCTGGCGCCGCGGCTGCCACGGCCGCAGGCAAGGCACTGGCCAGCATGAGGCCACTGCCGATTCCCAGTGCGTCCCGGCGCGTGAAGTTGGGCGGCACGGCGGTCATGCGGCGCCTGCTCAGCCCGAGCGCGACCGCGACGTGCGGGGCACCGGACCTGTTGCGGGGCGCCGCCCGCGTATCGAGGGCAGGGCGCGATGCTGCTCGCGCAGGCTGGAGGCGCGCACCACCAGCTCGGTGGGGATCACCACCGTCGTGGCCGGCTCGTGGCGGATGGCGCGCAGCAGGTTTTCCACCAGCAGGCGCGCACCGGCATGGCAGTTCTGGCGGATGGTGGTCAGCGGCGGCGTGGTGAAGGCGGAAAAGGGAATGTCGTCGAAGCCCGCGATAGCCACATCTGCCGGTACCTTCAGTTCCCGCTCGGCCAGGGCCCGCATGGCGCTGATGGCAAATACGTCGGAACAGGCCACCACGCCGTCGAATTCCACCCCCGCGCCGGCCAGCGAAGCGATCGCGTGGTATGCCGCGTCGCTGCCGAAGCGCACGGGAACCTCCAGCGCTGCAATGCGCCCGATGCCGGCGCCTTCCAGCGCGCGCAGGTAGCCTTTCAGTCGCGCGCCCACTTCCGGTGCAGCCGGATCGCCGAGGAACACGATGCGCCGGCAGCCCTGCGCAATCAGGTGCGCGGTGGCGGCATGCCCGCCGGCCTCGTTGTCCGAGCCGACGGTGATGTATTGCTGGTCCGGCAGGCGCGCGCCCCAGACCACCAGCGGAAACCCGGAAGCCGCGACCCGGTTCAGGGATGCATGGTGCAGGCTCTGGCCGATCACGATCACGCCATCGGCACGCCGGCCGCGCGCGAGATCCCCGATCCACCGCGCCGGATCCTCGGTGACGCGCGTAAGCAGCATGTTGTAGCCGCTGGCGGAAAGCTCATCGGCCACCGCACCGAGAATCTCGAGGAAGAAGGGATCGGAAAAACTCTGCCGCGCCGCATGCGCCAGCGGGATCACCACGCCGATGGTGCGCGTCTGGCCGGTGCGCAGGCTGCTGCCGGCCGCATCGACGCGATAGTCCAGCTGCCTGGCCACATCCCGGACCAGCTGCCGGGTCTTTTCCGAGATCAGAGGGCTGCCGGAGAGCGCGCGCGACACGGTGGAGAGGGAAACCCCCGCGCGTCGCGCGACCTCGGCCATCCTGCTGTGGACGCGTCGCTTGCCTCGCATGATGGCCAACTATAGCAGCGCGCCGCCGGCGTCCTGGTCGAGGACGTTCAGCAGGGCAAACGGTGGCAGCGGGTGAGGGCCGCCCAGCCTGAGCTCGTGCGCGGCAGAGCGCAGGTCGACGCGCAGCCGGGCGTGGAAGTCGCCGTTGCGCCAGCTGAGGTCCAGCACCTGGTCATCCCCCGGCAGCAGCTCGAAACTGCCCTGGAAGGCCGGATGTGTGTTGCGCAGGCGGATGAGCGCGAAGAGGTCGGCCACCACAGGACGAGCCTGCGCGGCGTTGATCTCCCCGCGCGTGTAATGGTGGCGGTTGATGTCGCGACCCACGCCGGTGCGGGCCAGCAGAGTCATGTCGTTGTGCCCGGCAAGCAGGCCCGTGTAGTAGACCTGCGGGATTCCCGGCAGGAAGAACTGGATGGCACGGCAGAGCAGGTAGCGCACGTCGTCGCGGGCCAGGGCGTCGTAGAAGGTGCAGTTGACCTGGTACAGGTCGAGGTTCGAGGCCGCGGCCCCGGTGGCACGCAGGCTCTCGCCACAACTGTTGGTGTGGATCTGCCGCACCAGCAGCTCGATGCCCTCGTCCGGTACCAGCCCCGGCAGGCCGGTGGGGTCATGGCTGTCGGCGCCAATGTCGATCACGCCGATGCCGTCGTGCGTGTCCAGCACCGTGAGCGCATTCGCCGGCCGGATCGCAATCCATTGCTTCAGGTAACGGGCCGTACCGGTGAAGAAGGCATGCAGCACCAGCGGCGGCAGCGCGAAGTCGTAGACCCAGTCCACCTGGCTGGCAATGCGCAGCTGCAGCTGGTGGTGTGAATGGATCTCCACCAGCACCTCCAGGCCGAGCGAGCTGGCGCGTGCCGCGAACTCGCGGATGAAGGCAAAGGTCTCTTCCATCATGAAGCAGCTGGTGCCGGCCCGTTTCACCGCATAGCCCACTGCATCCAGCCGGATCAGCTTCACGCCACTGGCGGCGAAGATGCGCAGGATTTCATCGAGATAGCGCCTGCCTTCCGGATGCGCCACGTCGATGTCGATCTGTTCGGATGTGAAGGTGGTCCACAGGATGCGGCGCGTGCCATCGGCCAGCGTCATCGGCGTGAAGGGCAGGCCCGGGCGCGGGCGGTAGATGGCCAGCAGGTCCTGCTCGGAAGCGCCACCGCGGAATACGCTGTCCAGCGTGAGGAAGAGGCCGTCGTAGCGGCTGTTCGCGCCCTGCGCGGAGTAGTCGAGGAACTGCGGCGAGCGGCTGGAGATGTGGTTGACGATGACGTCGGCCATCACGTCCACGTCGCGGGACAGGGCACGCACCTCATCCCAGTCACCCAGACGTTCATCCACCTTCGTGTGGTCGATGGGATCAAAGCCCGCGTCCGAGCCGTCGATGGGGTGGAAGAAGGGCAGGATGTGCACGCCGCCGAAGAGGCCCGCGAAGGGTCCGGCCAGCAACTGCCGCAGCCCGCGCAAGGTGCCGCCGAGCCGGTCGGCGTAGCAGATAAGCTGGACCTGGTTGCGCATCAGGCCGTGTGCGCGGCGTCATCCGCGCCCTTGAGGCGCGACTGGGCGGGATCGCGCAGCCAGTTGAGCACCAGCCCGGCGAACAGCAGCAGCGCAAACACCGTTGCCAGCACGAAGCCGGCGCGGGGCGTCTGCCAGGCATCGCTCACCGCGCCCATGGCCAGCGGGCCCGCGGCCGCCGCCAGCGCCGTGAAGAACAGGATCACGCCCGCGGCGGCACCGTGCTGGTGGCGCGGGAAGCAGCTGATGGCCTTGGAATTGAGCGTGGGATAGATGATGGACATGAACAGGCCGGTCAGTGGCAGCAGCCACACGCCCAGGGCAAGGCCGCCGGCCAGCGCGCCGCCAAAGCACAGGAAGATCAGCAGGCTCATCACCACCAGCGCCACGCTCCAGCGCACGCGGTCGAGCATCCAGGCGCCCAGGAACCGGCCGGCTGCGCGCAGCACGAAGAACAGGGTCAGCGCCCACGCCTGCAGCCAGCCATGCGCGCCCTGGTAACCCTCCAGATAGGTGGGCATCCAGACGTAGATGGCTACTTCCACCGCCACATAGAGCGCTACCAGCAGCGCGAAGCCCAGGGCCAGCGGATCCTTCATCACCACCAGCATCTGCGCAAGGCTGGCCCGTTCGATCCGCGTCCGCGGGGCGGGATTGGGCACGCGCGCGGCCATCACCACCAGTCCCAGGCAGATGGCCGCGGCTACCGCATACAACCATTTCCAGGAGACGCCGCCGGTGATCAGCGAGGCCACCACTGCGGGGCCGACGATGGCGCCCACCGCGAACCAGCCTTCCACGGTGTTCATGAACCGCGTATGTGCCTGGGAGGAGGGCGTGATGTCGCCGATGAGGGCCAGTGCTGCTGTCTTGAACACGCTGATGCCCAGGCCCGAGATCGCCAGCAGCGCCACCAGCACGGGGAACTGGCCGCTGAAGGCCACCAGCAGCGAGCTGGCGCCATAGAGGCAAAGGCCGAGGATGATGGTGCGCTGGCGGCCGATGCGGTCGGCGAGGAATCCCAGCAGCAGCGCGCCCACCGCAATGCCCAGCATGGTGGCGTACTGGAAGGCGCCGGCGGCGGTCATGCTGAGGCCGTATTCCTCGATCACCCGCGGGATGACGCTGCCGACAGCGTCGGTAGTCATCGCGAAGGTGAAGAACATCAGGCAGGTGAGCAGGCGCGCCAGGCGTACGCCCTGCGCGTTGTCGAGATTGCTGGTCACGGCGAGAAATCCCCCTCGGTTCCGGCGGCACTGTACTGAAATGCACAATCGTTTGCACAGGCAGCATTGATGGCCGATTCAGGTTCGTTGCAGGCAATATCTCCGGTACCAGGGAAGGCATTGCTTGCAAACGTTTGCATCACGGGACTATCTTCTACCGGAAAGCCACAACAATCCAGTGTCGGAGGGGTCATGACCAGAGCAATGCGATGGCGTGCATGTGGGCTGTTCGTGATGGCGCTCGGCGCCGCGGCAACCTCGAATCCCGCAGTGGCAGCTGAAGAAGAAGAGCTGGAGGAGGTCATTGTCACTGCGCAGCGGCGCACCGAGAGCGCGCAGTCGGTGGCCATCGCCGTCACGGCGCTGGGCGGCGATGAGCTGAATGACAAGGCCGTCTCGCGCCTGGATGACCTGCAGTTCGCTGCGCCGGCACTCACCATCACCGATGCCGGCCTGACGCGCTCCGTGAACATCCGCGGCATCGGCCTAGCCAGCGGCTCACCGGCGGTCACGGCTGGCGTGGCCACGTATGTGGACGGACTGTTCCAGCCGCCCATTGCAACAAGCGCGGGCTACTACGACATCGGCGGCATCGAGGTGTTGCGCGGTCCGCAGGGCACCTTCGTCGGCTCCAGCTCCACCGGCGGCGCCATCTTCATCAACACGCGCAACCCGCAGCTCGGGCGCCGGGAGGGCCGCATCGAGTTCATGGCCGGCAGCCAGGACAGCCTCGGCCTGCAGGCGGCCGGCAACCTCGCGCTGGGCGATACGCTGGCCGTGCGCGTGGCCGGCAACTACCGCTCGCGCGACAGCTTCTACCGCGACCTGGGTCCGGCAGGCAGCCGCGCAGGGGAGCTGGAGGAAATGTCCGGCCGGGTGGGGCTGCTGTGGCAGCCCACCGAGGCCTTCTCTCTGCTGGCGAAGTTCGAATCCACACGACGCGACACAGGCGGCTACGCCTACCGCCCCATTCCGACCACCCAGTACGCGGCGCTGCGCAGTGATGATCCCTTCGATCTCACCTACGATGACGACACGCAGAATGACGAGCGTCCCAGGCAGACTTCGGTGGAGCTGCGCTACAAGTTCGGCAACGGCATCACCCTGCGCTCGCTGAGCGGCTACCAGAACAAGCGCATATTCAACCTGTACGACTCGGACGGCACGGTGCAACAGGATCCGCCCGATCCACTGCTGCCGCGCGGCACCCAGGACCAGTACGTGCGCGAGCGCCTCTGGACGCAGGAATTCAACCTGATCTCGCCCACCGGCGGGACCTTCGACTGGGTCGCCGGCCTCTATTACCAGCGCAACCGCATCGACGTGGTGATCGACCAGCTCTCGGATGGATTCCCCACCGACATCGACATCCACAACCGCAAGATCGGCAAGGGAGTCTTCGCGCAGGTCGGCTACTTGCTGAATCCGGCGCTGAAATTGAACGTCGGTGCCCGCTACTCCAGCTTCGACGTGACGCAGGAAGGCGCGGTGGTGATCGGCGCCGGCATCCCTGTACCGCCCTTCAATGGCACGGGATTGCAGGTGGCAGACCTGGAAGGCGCCCACGATGATGGACGCGTCACCGGCAAGGTGGGCCTGGAGTGGACGCCAGACGACGGCAACCTGTTCTATGGATTCGTCGCGCGTGGCTACAAGCCCGGTGGCTTCAACTCGGCCACCAGCGAGTTTGATCCGGAGACGGTGATCGATTACGAGATCGGCTGGAAATCCACACTGCTGGACGGGCGCGTGCGCACGCAGGTGGGTGCCTTCTGGAACGACTACCAGGACTTCCAGCTGGATGCGCTGAACCCGGAGTCAGGGCAGGTGCAGACCACGAACATCGCCAATGCCAGGGTGTTCGGCGTCGAGGCGCAGATGCAGGCCAGGATCGCGCGCTGGGGCCTGGATGCGGGCGTGGCATTTGTGGATTCCGAACTCAGCCGGGTGGAGTTCATCAACCAGCGCGCATTGCCGCCGGGCACGAACCTGCCGCAGTGCGCACCCGGCGCGCCACCGGAGGTGCCGCCCACCTGCTTCGACTATGCGCCCTACGTGACCAGCGCTACGGGTAGGCGTCTGCTGTACTCCCCGAAGCTCACCTTCAACGCCGGCGTGGAATATTTCATCGCTCTCGGCGCTTCCACACTGCGCCCGCGGCTGAACTACGCCTACATCGGCAGCCAGTACACCAACCTGCTTTATTCGCCGGTGACCGACCGGCTGGCCTCGCGCGGCATCCTCTCGGCCCAGCTCACCTGGGAGCGTGATGACTGGCGGGTGGAAGCCTTTGGCACCAACCTCGCGGACAAGACCTACGTGGGCGGCCAGTTCGGCAACAATGAGTTCTATGGCGCGCCACGCGAGTATGGTGTGCGCGTGTCGAAGCAGTTCTGAGCTGGAGGCGGGGTGGCGTCAGGCAGGGGAGGGGTGCTGGTCGGCGCCATCGAGGGCGGGGGCACGAAGTTCATCTGCGCCGTGGGGCATGTCTCCGGAGCCGTGCTGGAGCGTGCCGTCATACCCACCACAGATGCAGACACCACGCTCGGTGAGTGCCTGCGCTACTTCGAGGCCGCCGCGGTCCGGCATGGACCGGTGCGGGCCCTGGGCATCGCCTGCTTCGGGCCGCTGCAGCTGCGCAAGGATGCCGGCGATTTCGGCAGCCTGCTGGCCACGCCCAAGGCGGGATGGTCGGGCATCGATGTGCTGGGTCCATTCCGCGAGCGCCTGCAGGTTCCGGTCGCGCTCGACACCGACGTCGGCGCTGCGGCGCGCGGCGAACTGGTCCTGGGCGCGGGACAGGGGTTCGCTTCGCTTGCCTACGTGACGGTGGGCACCGGGATCGGTGGCGCGGTGGCACCATCCGTGGCCGGTGCGCAAGCCCTGCATGCGGAGATGGGACACCTGCCAGTGCGTCGCGATGCACGTGACGGGGATTTCGCCGGCACTTGCCCCTTCCACGGCGATTGCCTGGAGGGGTTGGCCAGCGGGCCGGCCATCCTGGCGCGCTGGGGCAGGCCGCTATCTGCCTTGCCTCCCGCCCACATCGGGCGCGCGATGATTGGCGGCTACGTCGGGCAGTTGGCCGCGGCCATCGCGCTGCTGCATTCGCCCGAAGTGCTGGTGGTGGGTGGTGGCGTTGTTTCCGATGCAGCGCTGCTGCCGCAGATCCGCGGCTCCACGCTGGCATGGCTGGGTGGCTACCTGCCGCACCTGCGTGATGCAGCGGCGATGCATGCGTTCATCCGTGCGCCGGGTCTGGATGGTGACTCGGCCATTTCCGGCGCACTGCTGATGGCTGCCGATGCGCTTGACTCAAGGAGGGTTCCGTCGTGAATCAGTTGCACCTGCGCTGGATAGCCAGTGCATTCGTCGGGGCGCTGCTGCTGGCGCCGGCTGGGGCTGGCGCCGCGCAACCGCCGGTGGGCATGGTGGAAGAGCCCTGTCCGCCCGCATTGCCCATGCCACCTGCGGCACGGAAGGTGCTTGTCGATCTCTTCATGCAGCCTCGCACCCTGGGTCCGGGGGATTTCGAATCGCTGATGAAGAACGAAACCTTCGCCGCTTACGACCAGGAGTTGCGCCGCCGTGGCAGCAGCGACTGGGCCGGCCTGTGCCGCTATCGCGCGGCCAACACGGCGCTGCCGCCGGGATCCGCCCGCGTGGTGTTCATCGGGGATTCGATCACTGAGAACTGGCTGCTGGCGGACCCGGAATATTTCTCCGGCGGCATCGTGAACCGCGGCATCGGCGCCCAGACCTCTGCGCAGATGCTGCTGAGGTTTCGCGCCGATGTGGTGGCGCTGCGGCCGGCCGTGGTGCATATCCTGGCGGGAACGAATGACGTGGCCGGCAACAATGGTCCCGTCCGCCCCCGTGATTTCCAGAACAACATCGAATCCATGGTGGAGATTGCCGCGGCCAATGGCATCCGGGTGATCCTTGGCAGCATTCCGCCGGCTGCGTCTTTCAGCTGGCAGCCCTCGATGCGGCCCGCACCTCTCATTGACCGGCTGAACGGATGGCTGCGCCAGTATGCGGCGGACAAGGGGCTGGGATACGTGGACTACCACCCGGCACTGCGCGGCAGCGCGGGCGAACTGAAGTCAGCGCTGGGGAACGACGGCGTGCATCCGAACCGTGATGGCTATGCGCAGATGCGGCGCCTGGCGGAGGCCGCTATTGCCGCGGAGATGCGACGGGCGACCACGCGGTGAACTGGCGCGCCGGCGATGCCGGCGCGCCCTGCGGTGCGGCTCAGCGCCGCGCCGGCTTCACATGCTTCGGGAAGAATGCGAATACATCCGGCATGGCACCCATGATGATGGTGCCGTGGTCCAGCCCCGGCTTCTCGATGTATTCATGCGCCACCTTCAGGCCTTTCAGCTGCTCGCTGAAGGCGCGCGAGCTGGTGATCAGTGAATCCTTGTCGCCCACGGCCAGCAGCAGCGGAACCTTGGTGATCTTCGATGCCGGGGTGACCTCCACGTTGAATAGCGCGGGGGCCAGCAGCGCCACGCCCGCCCAGATATCGGCGTATTTCTCGGCCAGGTGACGCGCACCACCGCCACCCTGCGAGTGGCCCATCAGGTAGATGCGCCGGTCATCGATGTTGAACTCCTTGCGCACCAGCTCGAGCACGTTCATCACGTCCTTCTCGCTGTATTCGGTGACCTTGGCCGGATCGGTTTCCTTCGTACCGCCGACCAGTGGCGGCTGCGGGCGGGCAGCGCCCGGTACGCCGGCACCTGGAGCGCCGGCACCCCGAGCGCCGGCCGGGGGGGCGGCGCCAGGTGCACCCGGCGCTCCAGGTGCGGCAGCGGGACGCGGTCCGGCCTGGACGCCGAAGCCCGCGCGGTTGTTGTAGCCGATGGCTCCCACGAGGATGTAACCACCGGCTTCTGCGAGATCCACTGCGCTGCCGCGCACGAAGGTCAGTGTCGTGCCGGTGAAGCCACGCAGCGCAATCACCAGCGGCGCCTTCTCGCCCTTCTTCACCTTCGAGGACACGTACACGGAGTAGGGGAGTTCCTCTCCGGTCTCCTTGAACACGTATTTGCGGATCTCCACGCCCTTCTCGGGCGTGACTTCGGATCCGCCGCGGATGCCAGGTGGCAGCACCTGCTGGGGTGGGCCGCCCTGCGGCGGGCCAGGTGGTGTGGCCTGCGCCAGCGTGGTGGATGGCATGCAAAAGGTTGCAAGCAGCGCAAGCGCAGCCAGGGGGCGGGTTACAGGTTTCATCGTGAAGCTCCTGTCGTCGGGGAGCCGGCGGTGCCGGCATTGAGGGGCGGAATCATCTTCTGGCGTGCCATGAAGCGCAGCGCCTGCACCGGCCAGTCCTTCACGGTCTGGTCGTCCATGGCTGCGCCGAGGCCGAAGCCATGCGGTCCGTTGTCGAGGATGTGCATTTCGGCCGGCACGCCGGCGGCAACGCAGGCCTCGTAGAACAGCAGCGAATTCTTCACCGGCACCAGCCGGTCGTTGGTGCCGTGCACGAGGAAGGTGGGCGGCGTGCTCTTCGTGACGTGCTTCTGAGGTGACAGTGCGGCGAACAGTGCCGGATCATCCTGCGTGAGGTTGGTGCGCGAGCCACGGTGCGTGACTGCATCGTCGGTGAGGTCGATGACCGGATAGAGCAGCAGCGCGAAGGCCGGGCGCGCGCTCAGTGCATCGATGGCGTCCGGTGCATAAGGCGCCGGCGGCAGCAGCTTGTTCTCATGCTGCGTGGCGAGCAGGGCGGCGAGATGGCCGCCTGCAGATCCGCCCAGGACGCCCACGCGTTCCGGATCGACGCCGAACTCCCGTGCGCGCGACTTGATCAGCCGCAGCGCGCGCTGCGCATCCAGCAGCGTGGTGGGATAGTGATAGCGCGGGCCTTTGCGATAGCGCAGCACGAAGGCCGCAACGTTGTTGTCGCGGAAGAAGCGCGCCGGAATCGGGCCCTCGCCGGGGAGAGTGAGGATCTGGTAGCCGCCGCCCGGCAGCACCAGCACGCCTGCACCGGTGGCCTGGCCCGCAGGCGGAAGATAGATGTCGAGCGTGGGTTCGGTGGGATCCAGCTCGGTCTCGTTGCCGGCAATCACACCGGGCGTGCGCTCATAGAGCTTGATGCGCGGCACGTCATCACGGATGGGTCCGGCACCGAGGCCGAAGCCTCCGGGAGGGGGACCTCCCTGGCGGGCGGGCGGCTCCGCCACTTGTGCGGCGCCAGCACAGCCCAGCAGGAAAACGGCAACCAACACCCTCGCAAAGGATTCCATTTGCCCCCCGATGCAGGCGTTTGCCGCCTGCTGTGCGCGGACTCTAGCAGGTTTACGCAAACGGTTGCACTGGCGGCCGCGGCGGGTATGCTGGGGCAAACAAAGGGGGGCATATGAGGATCCAAGCGGCAGTTCGATGGCTGGCGCTGGCCTTGCTGGGCATGACGGGCCCTGCCGGGGCAGCACAGCCCTGCGGACTCAATTGCGAGGGCAACTGGGTGGCGGCATGGGGCACTGCGCAGCAGCTGGCGCAGCCCGTGCGCGCCATTCCGGCGGCGGTCACACCACCGGCAAAGGTGGCCCGCCAGACCGTGCGGATGATCGCGCGACCCACGGTGTCGGGTTCCGCGCTGCGCGTGGCGCTGTCCAACTCTTTCGGCTTCGGCGCCGTGCGCATCGACGCGGCGCATGTGGCGCGCCATGCTGGCGGCGGTGCCATTGACGCCGGCAGCGGGCAGAGCCTGACCTTCGGCGGGCGCCCGTGGGTGGTGCTGCCGCCCGGTGCGCAGCTATACAGCGATCCGCTTCCCTTCGAGGTGGCCGCGCAGGCTGATCTGGCCATATCGCTTTATCTCGAGGCCGACAGTGGGCCGACCACCGCGCATCCCATCGGCTTGCGCACGGCCTGGCTTGCTCCCGGCAACCAGGTATCGGCCACGCGGCTGAATGATGCCGCCACCTTCAGCTCCTACCTGTGGCTTGCCGGCATCGACGTGCGCGCGGCAGACAACGCAGCGACCATCGTCGCCTTCGGCGATTCCATCACCGACGGGTTCTCCACTACGCCAGATGCGGACCTCCCCTGGCCCTCGATCCTTGCGCGACGCCTGGCAGCGCAACGGAACCAGCCGCCGCGTGCCGTGATCAACATGGGCATCTCAGGCAATCGCGTGCTGCGCGAGGACGCCGGCTCCAGTGCACTGGCCCGCTTCGACCGCGACGTGCTGTCGCGTCCCGGCACGCGCTGGGTGCTGCTGCTGGAAGGCATCAACGACATCGGCTTCCTGGCCTTCGCGGGCAACAATCCCGCCGAGCAGCTCACGGTCGAGGACATCATCACCGGCTACCGGATGCTGATCGGGCGCGCACGGCTGCACGGCCTCAGGATCATTGGCGGGACGCTGACACCTTTCGAAGGCGTGCCCACCTACAGCGAGGCCGCAGAGCGCATGCGCCAGCAGGTGAATGCGTGGATCCGCACCAGCGGTGCCTTTGATGCCGTGGTGGACTTCGACGCGGTCACGCGGGATCCGGCGGCGCCCACGAAGCTGCGCGCCGAGTACGACTCGGGCGACCATATCCATCCCAATGATGCCGGCAACAAGGCCATGGCCGATGCCATCGACCTGAAACTGTTTCGCTGAAGGAGCCAGTCATGAAACCTCTTCTCGCGGTGGCGATCTCGGTTCTCTGCATTGCACCTGCCGCGTACGCAGCGCAGCCGCAGGGCGGGGCGGGGGCACAGCAGGCACCGGCCACATTGCGCGCCGGCGCGGCACGCGTCGATTTCACACCCGCGCAGCTGCCGGCCAGCATCCTGGGCGTGCTGGACCCTATCTACGTGCGCGCCATGGTGATGGACAATGGCAGCACGCGCGCCGCACTGGTATCGGTGGACGCCGGTTCCGTATCCACCGACCTCTTCAACAAGGTCAGTGCCCGCGCTGCGGAGGAGCTGAAGATCCCGGCCGCGCAGCTGCTGATCTCGGCCACGCACACGCACAGCGTACCCTTCCAGGCCAGCCAGGGCCTGGATGAGAAGGTCATGCAGGCATTGCGCGAGGCGGCGGCGCGGATGCAGCCGGCACGCGTGGCCTGGGGCACGGGCCAATCGTGGATCAACGTGAACCGCGACCGCGTGGATCCGGTGACCAACCGCTGGTGGGAAGGCCCGAACTACGAAGGCACCTCCGACAAGACCGTGGCCGTGGTGCGGTTCGAGAGTCTCTCGGGCCAGCCCATTGCGGTCTATTACAACTATGGCGTGCATGCGGTGCTCACCGGCACGCTGGACAAGATCAGCGGCGACATTCCCGGTGCCACGTCGCGCTACGTGGAGAGTTCGCTGGGTGGCAATGCAGTGGCGCTGTGGTCCAGCGGCCCCGCCGGCGACCAGAATCCGGTCTTCTTCAACCAGACCTATGAGTTGCGCGAGATCCGCATCGCCGACTATGCGAAGCGCGGCGAGGACATCAGCAACTCCATGCCGCCGGGCGGGCAGGGGCTGGACCGCAACAACCCGCGCGTGCAGGTGCTGCTGAAGCAGCAGGAGCAGATGACGGAGACCATGGGGCAGATGCTGGGAGAGGAAATCCTGCACGTGATGCGCGAGTCGCTGGAGAAGCCGCCGGTGGACTTCACTCTCCGCGGCGCACACTCACAGCTCACCTGTCCGGCACGGCGTCGCACCGACACCGGGCGTGCGGGCTACCCGGGCACCTACGTGGATGCCGGTGAGGTGTCGATCCGCCTGGGTGCGCTGCGCATCGGCGACATCTACATCGGCACGGTGGACGGTGAGGTGTACAGCGGCATCGGACTGCGCCTGAAACGCGAGTCCCCCTTCAAGCACACCATGCTGTCCACGCTGACCAATGGCTCGGCCCCTACCGGCTACATCCCCAGCGAGGATGCCTGGGGGCGCAATGTGTTCACCGTGCTCAGCTCCCGGCTGAAGCCCGGCTGCGCCGAGGCTGGTATCGTTGACGGCATCGTTGACCTGATGCGGGGGCTTTGACGTGAAGACGACCAGGCGGAAGCTGAAATGGACGGCGGTGCTGGGCGCCTGCGCACTGGCGCTGGGAGTGGGTCAGGTGCAGGCCCAGGTGCAGACCCAGGTGCCCGAAGTGGTGGCCGGCGCCGCCAAGGCCCGCATGGAAACCATCAAGGTGAAGTCGCGCGAGATCGCCGGCAACCTGCTGGGCACGCCAGCCGAGCGCGACGTGATCGTCATCCTGCCGCCCAGCTACGACAAGCAGCGCAGCCGCCGCTACCCGGTGGTCTATGCCCTGCACGGTTATTCCATCGGCCCGGACCAGTGGGTGAAGGAAATCCACCTGCCGCAGACCGCCGAAGGCGCATTTGCCAGGGGCACGCCGGAAATGATCATCGTGCTCCCCAGCAGCAAGAACGAACACAACGGCGCGTTCTATTCCAACTCGATCACGACGGGCAATTTCGAGAACTTCATAGCCGATGAGCTGATCGAGCACATCGACCGCAACTACCGCACGCTGGCACGCCCGGAAAGCCGCGGACTGGTGGGGCATTCCATGGGTGGGTACGGCGCCTCGCGCATCGGCGTGCGTCGGGCGGAGCGCTATGGCGCGCTGTACCTGATGGCGCCCTGCTGCCAGTCGCCGCAGACGCGCAGCCTCACGGTCGAGCAGGTCGCGCAGCTGGAGGCGCTGCCGTCGGTGCAGGCTGCCGCCAGCCTGCCGTTCGGCCTGCGCGGCACGCTGGCGCTGGCCTCGGCGTGGTCGCCGAACCCGAACAAGCCGCCGCTGTTCATCGACCTGCCGGTGGATTCAGCGGGCAAGGAGCGCCCGGAAATCCTCGCCAAGTGGACGGCCAACGCCACGCTGGCCTTCCTCGACCAGTACATCACCAAGGTGCGCGGCTACAAGGCCATTGCGATGGACGTGGGCGACAAGGATTCGCTGGTCACGGATACACGCCGGTTGCACGAGGCGCTCAAGGCGCAGGGCATTCCGAGCACCTTCGAGGTATATCCGGGTGACCACACCAGCCACGTGGCCTTCCGTTTCCAGGACCACGTGCTGCCTTTTTTCGGTCGCAACTTGTCGTTCAGGCAGGGCAAGTAGCGCCCGGCACCTGCCGCGCAGTTCCCGCGGCAGGATCAGTCCAGGCGCTTCTTTTCGATCGTCCAGGCCTTGTCGCGGCACAGGCCGCAGTCCTTGCCCGTGAAGTTGCGCGCCGCGCGCGCATCGCCGCGCAGCTGCCAGTCGAGCCACGCCACCACCGTGGTGGCGGCCTTGCCGCCATTGGGCTGCCAGTACGTGCCGCCATGACCCACGCCCAGCAGGTTGGCCAGCACCACGGGCACGTGGTTGATGCGGCTGAAATCATCCTTCGCGTTTCCGAAGGCGGTATCGGTCTCGCCGCCAATCACGTACAGCACCGGGCCGTGCAGCGACTGCAGGGCTGATTTGCGCACATCCATCTCGGGAATCGAGGAACTGGAGCCGTCCGCGAACAGGCCGCTGTTCATCATCACCAGGGTCTTCACCCGCGGGTCGGCGGCCACACGCATGGCCTGCGCACCACCGCAGCTGAAGCCGGAGGCGGCGACGGCGCGCGTGTCGATGCGGCCGTAGTAGGGGCTCTTCGGATCGGCATTCTGCGCAATGGCCCAGTCGATGGCCTGCAGCATGTCCTTGTAGCTGGAGCGCACGTTCAGTTCCGGCGCCTGGGTGGCGGCCGGCGGCGGACGCGGACCGGTGGCACCGGGGCCATTGAGGATGCGGCCCGGCGCGATGGCGAGATAACCGTGCGAGGCCACTTCCAGCAGGTGCAGGCGCGAGCTGGCCCCGTCATCCACACAGGCACCGTTGCCGAACACATAGATGCCAAGTTTCGTGCTGCCCAGCGCCGCGAGGTTGGCCGGCCGGTACAGCACCTGAGGTACGGGCGTGCGGATCTCCTCCTTGATGGCCGGGAAGCGGCCAGTGCCCGGTGTGTCTGGCGTCGCGTTCTGGCGAACGCGCTGTTCCTCTTCCCGGGCCCGCTCGGCCTCGGTCATCGTGGTCTGGAAAGGCAGCTCCTGCGCGGCCCATGCCGTCATTGCCACCAGACCGATAGCCATCGCAATCATCGGACGAATTGCCTGACGCATGTGCCACCCCCGCCAAATAGTTGTGAGCGGGCATTATCCCCGGAGATTCGCTGCAGGTCGATGCGCCGCTTCAGATGCAGCGGGGCGGGGTTGCGCCCGCATTGCCAACGTAATTGACATTCACCGAGATCGTCAACTAGATTGACAATCATGCCGCAATCGACCGAGGATCTGCTCTGGGAAGTCCGCCGCCTGTTCCGTGAACTGGCGCGTGCGGCCGACACCGCGCTCGCCCCGCTGGGCGTCACTGCCGCGGAACGCGCCCTGCTGGAGTTTCTGGCCCGCGCCAGGGGCCGGACCAGCCTTTCCGAAATCGCCCGCAGGCGCGCCGTCAGCCGGCAGCACGTGCACCAGACACTGGCGCGCCTGGATCCGGCCTGGGTGGTGCGTTTCGAGGACCCCGCCGACGCCCGCTCCGTTTCGATCGCCCTCAGCGACGCGGGCCGTGCGCTGTGGAAGCGCATCCGCGCCGTGGACAACGAGCTGCTGCGATGCGTGGAGGGGCAGGTAGACGAGCGCCGCATCCAGGCTGCGACCATCACGCTGCGGCGCATCCGCGCGGCCGTTCAGCCGGCCGGCGGGGAGATTCCATGATCGAGGTGCCGCAGCACTACCGGCAGTCGTCCATCCTGCCGCCGCGCGCCCTTCTGCTGGCAATGCTCTGCCAGGCGCCGCTGCTGGCCGCGGCGTGGCCGCCACGCCCCGGCCTCGTCACCCTTGCGGCCGGCACCGTGTTGCTGGCGGCCGGCATGATCCTGAACGTACTTGCGGCGCGCTGCTTTCGGCGCCGCGCCGTGGAAATCTGTCCCTTCGGCGCAACGCCCGCGTTGATCGAGGAGGGTCCGTTCCGGTTCTCGCGCAATCCCATGTATCTCGGGCTGGTTGCCCTGAGCGCCGGCTTCACCCTGGTCAGCGGTGTCCTGGCGAACCTCTGGATCTCGGTCGCCTATTTCATCTGGCTGCATCATGCCTATGTGCTGCCCGAGGAGCGCTTCCTGCGCCGGCAGTTCGGTGCAACATACGAGCGGTACGCCCAACGCATTCCGCGGTGGTTGGCCCCCGCCAAATAGTTGTAAGCGGGCATCATCCTCGGACATATTCACCCCCGCCACTCGCGCGTGCAATTGCAGGGAGCATCGAGCATGACGACCAGATTGTGGAAGCCGGCACTTGTCGTACTCGCCCTGGCGGCGCTGGTAGCCACCGGGGTGGCCATGCAGCGGGGCAGGGTGGAGCCGTACCTGGATACGAGTCTGTCGCCCGCGCGCCGGGCTGCAGACCTGGTCGCGCGCATGACGCTGGAAGAGAAGGTGCTGCAGATGCAGAGCACCGCGCCCGCCATCGAGCGCCTGGGCGTGCCGGCGTACAACTGGTGGAACGAAGCCCTGCACGGCGTGGTGCAGGGGCGGGCCACGGTGTTCCCGCAGGCCATCGGCCTCGCCGCCACCTGGGATACGCCGTTGATGCGGCGCGTGGCCGACGTGATCTCCACCGAGGCGCGCGCCAAATACCACGATGCGCAGACGCGGCCGCCACCCACCGGCCCCGAAGCCCTGGCGACGCTGCCCGGGCGCACCGCCGGGCTCACCTACTGGTCGCCCAACATCAACATCTTCCGTGACCCCAGGTGGGGACGCGGCCAGGAAACCTACGGCGAAGATCCTTATCTCGCCGGCCGCATGGGCGTGGCCTTCGTGCGGGGCATGCAAGGTGATGATCCCCGCTACCTGAAGACCGTCGCCACGCCCAAGCACTACGCCGTGCACAGCGGACCGGAACCGCAGCGGCATGTGTTCGATGCCCGCGTGAGCGAATACGACCTGGCGAACACCTACCTCGCCGCATTCCGCGACACTGTGGTGGAGGCGAAGGCCGGCTCCATCATGTGCGTGTACAACGCCGTGGCCGGCGTGCCCGGCTGCGCCAGCAGCGACCTGCTGCAGAAGCGGCTGCGCGAGGAGTGGGGCTTCGAGGGCTACGTGGTGAGCGACTGCGGCGCAGTGAACGATATCCACGCCAACCACAAGAAGACGGAAACCCTGGGCGAAGCGGCTGTGGCTGCGGTGAAGGCCGGCACCGATCTCACCTGCGGCACCGAGTACACCACGCTGGTGGAAGAAGTGAAGGCGGGCCGCATCAGCGAGGCAGAGATTGATCGCGCGCTCACGCGGCTAATGGAGGCGCGCATGCGCCTCGGCATGTTCGATCCGCAGGAGCGTGTGCCTTTTGCCAGCATCCCCATCACCGCCAATGACTCCCCTGAACATCGCGAAGTGGCGCGCGAAGCCGCGCGCAAGGCCATCGTGCTGCTGAAGAACGATGGGGTGCTGCCGCTGTCGCCCACCACGCGCAGCATCGCTGTCGTCGGGCCGGCGGCCGATGATCCGGTGTCACTGCTCGGCAACTACAACGGCATCTCCTCGAAGCAGGTCACGCCGCTGGCCGGACTGCAGGCGGCATTCCCCGCTGCGCGGCTGGGCTATGCGCTGGGTGCCAACTACACCGCCAGCACACATGCGCTGGTGGCTGGCGCCTTCCTGTCGACGCCGGACGGTGGTCCGGGGCTGCTCGCCGAATACTTCGACAATCCGGACCTGTCGGGCGAGCCGAAGCTGCGTCGAATCGAGCCGCGCGGCTATTTCAGCTCCGACATGGAAGATCCGGCCGTGCGCGGCGCGGTGGGCCGCACGGCGTACTCCATCCGCTGGACGGGCAAGCTCACGCCACGCGCCAGCGGCGAGTTCGATCTCACGGTGCGGCTGGGGACCTGGAACCGCAGCGCCCGCGCCAGCCTGTTCCTCGATGGCAAGGAGCTGTCGATCGGCACCGGACCGGTGACGCAGCAAACCTCCACGCAGCCGGCGACTGGGCCTGGCCGGCCGCCGCGGGCGAAGGTGCAGCTGGAAGCCGGCCGCAGTTATGACCTGCGCATCGACTACCACCAGCCCGGGTCCGGTGGATCGATGCAGCTGGGGTGGATTCCACCGGAAGCCGCCGCGCTGGCGGAGGCCGAGGCGCTGATCCGCCAGTCCGACGTGGCGCTGGTCTTCGTGGGTCTCAACAGCGAGCTGGAGGGCGAGGAACTGCGCGGCGTGAACATCCCCGGATTCCTCGGCGGCGACCGCACCACGCTCGACCTGCCCGTCCAGCAGGAAAACCTTGTGAAGGCGGCCATCGCCACCGGCAAGCCGGTGGTCGTGGTGCTCTCCAGCGGCAGCGCCATCGCAGCCAATCATGCGGCCGCGCGGGCTGGCGCAGTGGTGGTGTCCTGGTATGGCGGCGAAGAGGCGGGCTCCGCGATTGCCGATGTGCTTTCTGGCGCCGCCAATCCCGCCGGCCGGTTGCCGGTGACCTTCTATCGCAGCGTGGACCAGTTGCCGCCCTTCACCGATTACGCCATGAAGGGCCGCACCTACCGCTACTTCACCGGCGAGCCGCTGTATCCCTTCGGTTACGGACTGAGCTACTCGAAGTTCGAATACACGGATCTCACGGCGCAACGCTCGGCCGATGGCGCCACCATCCGCGCCGCGGTGCGCAATGCATCTTCGCGAGATGGCGACGAGGTGGTGCAGCTGTATGTGGGCGGCGGGCCCGGAGAGGAGGCACCCATCCGCAACCTGCGCGGCTTCGAGCGCATCCATCTGCGGGCAGGGGAGACACGGGTGGTGGTGTTCAAGGTGCCGGCAACGGATCTGCCGCAGGCCGAAGTGGAAATCAGCGTCGGTGGCGGACAACCGGCGGCGGCGGTGCCACATGTGCGTGGCAGTCTCTGATCCCCGGGAATTGATAGCCCCGGGCCGTCATTCAGCCGCCACGTCCCGGTAGCCCCCCCGGGGACCCGTTACATTCCGGACCTTCATTCGTCATGAGGGCCGGGATGGACGGAGTCTTCATCATGGCGGGAGACAGGCTCAGGCAGTTCGACACACTGGTGGCGCCGCACCTGGAGCGGCTGTTCCGTGTGGCGCACCGGTTGACCGGCAACACCGCCGATGCACGCGACCTGGTGCAGGACACGTGCGTTGCTGCCTGCGAGCGGCTGGCCGAGCTGGCCGGCACCACCCACCCGGTACGGTGGTTGCTGCGCGTCCAGCACAACCGCTTCATCGATGGCGCACGGCGCCGCAAGCGGGCTCCGGTGTTCACACTGGATCTCTCTGCGCAGGCTGGCAGCATGCCCAGCAACGAACCCGGACCGGATGACCTGTTGCAGCAGGCGCAGGCGGAAATGGCCCTGGAGCGTGCCTTCCGGAAACTCGACGACACGCAGCGCACGCTGCTCTCGCTGCGCGCCGAGGGCTACGACCTCGCAGAAATCGAGGCCATCACAGGCATAGGCAAGGAGGTGCTGCGCGCGCGACTGCATCGTGCCCGCAACAGCCTGGCTCAGCGACTCGAGGAGCAGGGCCACGCGCCCGCGCGGCCGGTCCGGATCGGGAGTGGATCATGAACAGCCAGTACCTTGCCCAGCTGCTTGATGACGACGCCTTTGATGCGCTCGATGCGGGAAGCCGCACGGCGGCGCTGGCGCGACTGGCGGCATTGATGGATTGCCGCAATGAGTGGGAGCCGCACGCGCGCCTGGTCTCGCACCCTGTTCCGGCGATGCCGGCGGACCTGGTCGCCGACTGCCGCGCACTGGTTGCCTCTGGCCCCCAATCACGGCGCGGCCAGCGCCCGCACAGCAGGCTCATCCTGATTGGCGTGGTGGCTGTGGCGGCAGCTGCGGCGGCGCTGCTGGTGGCTTACCTGTGGCCAGTGGAAAGCGTGCCGCAGCAGGAAACACTCGCGGCGGCCCCGTCAACACCGGCCAACGACGGGCCGGTGCCTACGAGCAGAGGCGCGCCAGTCGCGCAGCCGGGCGCGGAGGCGGGCGAGGCGCCGCTGCCCGCCTTCCTCGTATTCGTGGCGCCCATACGCGAGCCGGAAGAGATCATTGCGTTGAGCAAGGGTGAGCCGCTGGGCTGGATAGGGGAACAGGTTGCCGAAATCGAACGCAATCCTGTCAGGAGGACCGCGTTCACCAGCTTCCGGACGGCGTTGATCGGCGAGCTGCAGCGGGTTCCCGGCATCCAGCTAGTGGAGTCGGAATCACAGCTGGGCGCGGCCATTGCCTCCGTCCCCGGATTCGCGGTTCGGATTGCCGGTTCGTACGGGATGTCAGAAGACGGAAAACTCTTCGACGTCGGAGCCCGCTACATCCAGATAACGGTAAGCGTGGTCAGGCCGGATCCTGATGGCACCATGCCCAAGCAGGCACCTGGGCTGCCCGTCATGGTGGCGCTTGATCTGGAGGGTGGGGCCTGCAGGATCAATGCCTCTGCCGCCACCTGCGGAAATGTTCACGAGCTGGCCAGCCATGCCGTGAAGCGGCTGCGGGAAACCGCATTTCCACCCGATGCTGAAATCACGCGCGAGCGACAGGCGCGGTTGATGAATGCAGCCCTGGAACCCGATGAGCGGTTCAAGGCGCTTGAGGAACTTCTCGGTCCACAGGGTCAGCACGGAAGGGCAGCAATGCGCGATCCGGCAAGCGTGCGCGGGCTGCTGGGCCTGGCTGCTTCCGCCGACCCCGCCCTGCGCGCCCGCCTCTGGCGGGCCATTCGCGGCATCGCCGAGCCGGATCTGCTCTCGCCGTTGCAGTCCGCGGCATTGAATGATGCTGAGGAAGCACGACTGGAGGCTGTGGTGACGCTGGCCGCTGACTTCGCGCAGGACGCTTCCGCCAGGGCGACGCTTGAGACGGTAGCCAACTCGGACAAGCGTGCGCTGGTTCGCGCGCTGGCCCAGCGCGGCTTGGCCGGCGAGGGTGTCTGGCGTGCCTATGTCAACGCCTCGCTGCGCGATGCGAACCGGCGGGCGGATGAGCGCATTGAAGCAGCCCTCTATGAGTACGAGTCCGTCGGCAGGCAGCCCATCAAGGACTCCTTCGCGCCGCGCCCGTATTTCGAGGTGCTGGACCAAGGAGCGATCGATGTCCTGGCGCGCCTCATCCCCGGGGCCGCCAAGGAAATGCCTGCGAGCGAGCTTCGCCTGCTCAGCATGGCAAGCATGCTGGCATCACGCGAGCGCGACAGCGATGCGGCAATTGATGCATTGCTGCACTTCCTGCAGCACGGCAGCAGCAGCAGCACGAGGAGGGGAGCGGTCGCCGACCTCGGGCGGTGGTACAAGGAGCACGAGCGTGTGCGTGCAGCATTGCGGGAGACGCTCCGGAATGACCCGGATCCGGCGGTGCGCGAGCGTGTCACGCAGGTGATGGGCGCTGCCTTCGCTTCCGCAGGACCCTGAGCGCAGCCTGTTTGCCGGTTCCCCGCGGGACAGATTTTGGTGGGCGGTACAGGATTTGAACCTGTGACCCCTGCCGTGTGAAAGCAGTGCTCTACCGCTGAGCTAACCGCCCGTCCCGAAGGGAGCGCAAGTCTACGCACGGCCCCGCCGCTGCGCAATCCGGCGCGGCCGGTTCCGGGCGTTGAGGCACCCGCCGTGCTGTGCCACAGTGCCTGCAATGAGCAGCATTCCTACCGCACCTTCGGCGCCCGCCCCGGGCCTCACCCATGTGTTCTCGCTGCGCGGCGAGCTGGCCCCGCCGGTGGAGCAGGGCGAGATCGACGGCCAGCGCAAGCGCTTCATCCCGGTCACCGGCGGCACCGTCGGCGGCCCGCGGCTCGCGGGCCGGGTGCTGCCGGGCGGCGGCGACTGGCAGGCCATCGCTCCCGGCGGCCTCACGCTGGTGCTGGCCCGCTACTGCATCGAGGCCAGCGACGGCACCGTGATCGCGGTGACCAATACGGGCGTGCGCACCGCCGAGCCGGAGGTGATGGACAAGCTGGTGCGCGGCATCGAAGTGCCGCCGGATGCCTACTATTTCCGCACCACGCCCGTGTTCGACGTGCGCCCCGGCCCGCATGAATGGCTGCGGCGCCACGTGTTCGTGGCCCGCGGCATCCGCAAGCCCGAGCACGTGATCGTGGATTTCTACCGCGTCGACTGAGCCGGCAGTGCCGGCTACCATGCGCCGCCTATGAGCATCGTTACCCGCTTCGCGCCCAGTCCCACCGGCATGCTGCACATCGGCGGCGTACGCACGGCCCTGTTCTCCTGGCTGCAGGCCCGCCGCCACGGCGGCAAGTTCATCCTGCGCGTGGAAGACACTGACCGCGAGCGCTCCACCGAGGAGGCGGTCCGCGTGATCCTGGAGGGCATGCGCTGGCTGGGCCTGAACGAGGACGAGGGGCCCTACTACCAGACGCAGCGCTACGACCGGTACCGCGCCGTGATCGAGGAGATGCTGGCCAAGGGCCTGGCCTACCGCTGCTACTGCTCGAAGGAAGAGCTGGATGCCATGCGCGAGGCACAGCTGCTGCGCAAGGAGAAGCCGCGCTACGACGGCCGCTGGCGCGATTCGAAAGAAGCCCCGCCGCCCGGTGTGCAGCCGGTGATCCGCTTCAGGAACCCGCTGGAAGGCGAGGTGGTGGTCGACGACCTGGTACACGGCCGCACCGTGTTCCAGAACAGCGAGCTGGACGACCTGATCATCCAGCGCTCCGACGGCAATCCCACCTACAACTTCTGCGTGGTGGTGGATGACTGGGACATGGGCGTCACGCAGGTCATCCGGGGCGACGACCACCTGAACAACACGCCGCGGCAGATCAACATGCTCAAGGCGCTGGGCGCCACGCCGCCGCAATATGCGCATGTGCCGATGATCCTCGGCGCCGACGGCGCGAAGCTCTCCAAGCGCCATGGGGCCGTGAGCGTGCTGGAGTACCAGAAGGAAGGTTTCCTGCCCGACGCGCTGCTGAACTACCTGGTGAGGCTGGGCTGGTCGCATGGCGACCAGGAAATATTCACCCGCGAGGAGATGATCGCCGCCTTCGACATATCGGACGTGAACAAGGCCGCCGCGGCCTTCAATCCCGACAAGCTGCTGTGGCTCAACCAGCAGCACATCATCCGCGCGCCGGTCGCAGCGCTGGTGCCGGTGCTGCGCGAGCAGCTGGCCCTGCTGGGCGTGGAGAATGCCGATCCGGAGCTCTGCGGGGGCGTGGTGGAGGCCCTGCGCGAGCGGGCCAAGACGATGAAGGAGATGGCTGCTTCGGGCCTCTTCTTCTTCCTGCCGCCGAAGATGGACGAGAAGGCGGTGGCCAAGCACCTCACGGCTGAAGGCAAGGCGCTGCTCGGCGAACTGGGCGCGGCCTTCACGGCCGCCACGGACTGGTCTGCCCCCGCGCTGCACCAGCTGCTGCAGCAGTTCGCCGAGGCCAGGTCGCTGGGTCTGGGCAAGGTCGCCCAGCCGCTGCGGGTGGCGATGACGGGCGGGACGGTTTCACCGCCTATTGACGCCACCCTTGCGTTGCTGGGGCAGGAGCGCGTGCTGGCCCGCCTGGAGACAGCGCTGAAATGATGACGACCCCGCACCGCCCGCGCAGCTGGCAGCGCGGGCAGCCGGCTGTCCGGGGCCAGGTCTGACCGTTACTTCTTCTGCCGCCTGGCGACGAATTCCTCGCCGCCCTGGCCGGCCACGTCGCGCTTGAACTGGATCTCGTCGGCCGAGACGATCTTGCCCTGGTAGGTGATCGCCAGGGCCTGCCCCTGGTAGTCGAGGTTCTCTACGAAGGTCACGACGTCCTTGTCCACCTTGATGTCGGAGAGCGGGCCCTCGCCCAGGTTCGACTTGGCATGCCCTGTGAGCTTGCCGCCCTCGGTCCTGAACGTGTACGTGTAGTTCTGGACGCCCACCTGGCTTTCGAACGAGGTGGTCCAGGCGCCGGTGATGTCGGTGGGAGCGGCGGCCAGCGCCCCGACGGCGGCAAGCCCCAGTGCGGCGGTGACCAGCAGGCCGCGGGCAACAAGACGATAGTGCTGCATGGCAATCCCCTGGAAGTCCTGGTGCGCCAGGATGAGACGGGCGCCCGGGAATGGTACGCCGCAGCCTGTCTCCTTGACAGCTCCCGGAGCGCCGCGTAACGTCGCGGCCCTCCCGCACGTGGGGCTATAGCTCAGCTGGGAGAGCGCTTGCATGGCATGCAAGAGGTCGACGGTTCGATCCCGTCTAGCTCCACCAATCCCTTCAGGCATTCGCGGGTTCTCCTGTCGCCAGCAGCTCAGTTGGCAGAATCGCGCATGAAGGTGACCGGCTGGTCGATTGGCGTTCCGAACAACGTGGCCTGCACTGTCAGCACGTCAGGACCGCCACCAACCCCGGGCGCCACCGAGAAGATCACCGGCGAGGTCGGACGGCTGTCGAACACCGCCACGGAGCCGGGGAACCGGCCGTTGTAGCCCGGCGGAACACGGGGCATGGTCATCGCGCCGGTGAGCGCCCAGTGCGGAACGTCCCGGGTGTTGCCGGCACTTCCGGATGGCGTGCAGTTGCCGGTCTGGCCCGACCGGCGGATGAACGTGCCGCCCGACTGGGTGCTGTCGTCGTCGATGAAGAAGCAGGCCGCCTGCAAGGTCGGCAGTCCGTTCACACCGCCATGGAAGAATTCCGCCGGACCCTTGTCGAAGGTGAACATGCGCAGGTGATCGGCGGAAACCCAGGAGCCAGTCAGTTCGCCGGCAACCGACGGTGGTTCGGTCATGGTCCACACCTCCGTCTTGCTGCCGGCGAGGGTCGCCCCGCCCGGAGATGCCGCGGGTTTGTTGCCGGTGAAGGTCAGGGAGATCTGGCTGGGCGACCCGCCCGTCTTGACGAAGTTGGTGGCCGTCACGGCTCCGACGGATGCACCGGCTCCCACTGTTGCTGCAGTCGTGACTGTCGTGTACCCCGGAGCACCGTTGAGGCCGAAGTTGCTGGGGAAGATGCTGGAAGCCGTGAAGGCCGTGAAGGCAATGGTGCCCGCAACAGGATCGTAGGCGTAGAACCCATGCGCCACGCCGGTCGCGGCAAACACATTGCCCAGTGCCGGTTGCTGGTTCGGCCCGTTTTCCCCGGGGAAACGCGCGTTGGCCGGATTCGTGGGCGCGGGATCGCAGACCGGGAAGTTGCTTGCCCCTGGCCCGGGCGCGGGCGGACAGGTGGTCACTCCCGACCAGTTGATGGAGTACAGGAACGAGCCGTCATCGAAGAAGGTCAGGAATTCTCCCGCCCTGGGAGGAATTGTCGGGGGGTCCGCGGCAAGGTTTGCGAGCGTCGGGTTCGAACGATCGCGGCGGTAGGTTCCTGTCAACCGGCTCTCCACAGCCGGAATCGCACGACAGCGTACGATGCGGTTGCCGGAAGTCCACCACTGCAGCACGCGAGGGTCGACGAACATCACCAGGCTGCCGGTGGGACCGGTCACGTTGCCGCCCGCCGCACTGATCATGGTGGTGCGATCGGTTACCAGGCCACTCACGACACAATGATGGCCAGCGGGATGCTGGGTGACCACCAGCTCGTACTGCGACTGTTCATTGGCGGCCAGCTGGGTCGGGAATGTCCTCACCGTGGAGTTTGAATAGGCCCCCGAGACATCCAGGGTCTGCTCGATTTCGCGGGTGAAGTGGTTCCGGAGTCCCAGCTGCATGCCCGCCGGGATCGTGCCTGCGGCCGGTGAGCCGTTGTACCCCACCGTCACATTGACAGGGTACGTGCAGCCGGAAACCGTGGCCGTGACGTTGCCGGTCGGCACGACAACGTCGTCGGTTGTGTTGAGGTTCTTGCCACCGAAGGTCAGCGTGCTCACCCCCGTAGTCACCGGTGTGAATGTGCAGTAGTTGGTGATGGTCTTGCCGGCAACCAGCGTGGGGTACGTCGCTGCAATGCCGAACTGGAACAGCGGCAGGTCGGTGCCGCTGTTGAAGAGCGCATCGGCAAAGGTCACCGAGGCCTGGCCGCTGGCATCCATCTGCGTCACGCCGTCCTCGGTGGTCAGCGTCACCCTGGCGTCAGGGAATCCGGAGAGTGCCGCGGTGTTGACCGTGAGCGAGTAGCGCGGGACTGTCGGGTCCGGCATGCAGGTCACCACAGGCGGCTGGGCGTTCAGATCGCCCACCGTTCCGCTGGCGCTGGCCACCGTGCAGACCTTCCCCAGGGGATTCCTGGCCACCGTGATGTTGTAGGGAGTGCCGACGTCGAACGAGCCGAACGAGAAGCTGGACTCGGAGTTGTTGCCGTACCCGTAGAACCTGCAATCAGACGGAATGCGTTTCGCCGGGTCGTTCGGGAATGCCGGATCGTTGACCAGGCAGCCGGGCGTACCGTCGTACCGGAGCTGCACCGCGCGTGCGGTACCCAGGCCGACGATCTTCCCGGCAATGAGGCCGCGATCCGGAGGCACCGGCGAATAGGGCTCTTCGCTGACATCCTTGACGGAATCGCAACCCACCAGCATCGCCACGCAGGACGCGGCGGCCACAAGCTTCGAACAACTGCTCATCGCATTCATGAAACTCTCCCCGAACTCAGCAACTAGAATCTCACCCGCGCGCCGAAGCGGTAGGAGCGACCCATCGTGTCGTGGTACTGCGCAGAGGCTCCGGACAGGCCGCCACCGGTGAACGGCGGACTCTTGTCGAACAGGTTGTTGATCGATCCGAAGACCTGGAACTGCCTCAGGTTGCCTACCTTCAGGTCGAACGAAGAATTCAGGCTGAAGTTGAAGTAGGGCTTGACGTTGTTTTCATCCACGCTGCCGGCCAGGAACCGCCCGTTGGCATCCTGGTAGTTGGGGCAGCCCAGTTCGGCCTGGCCGGCGTCGCACCAGGTCTTGTCCAGTACGGACGAGCCGATGTAGCGCGCCGACAGCGTCGTGGTGAAACCGCCCAGCAGGTACGAGGCGGAGAAGTTCCCGACCCACTTCGGGGTGGCCGAGACGCCTGGAATGAAGACGCTGCTGCGGATCTGGCCGACCAGGTCGAGCGGTACATAGCAATTGGTGTCCGCATCACGCGTGCCACCGACAGCTGCGCATTCCGCCACCGTGAGTGCGGCGTTGCCGGTGCGGGCCTGCGGTGAGACCAGCTGCACACCCGAGGCCTCCAGCGCCCGCGTGCCGCGCAGGTTGATCGACATCGAGCCCGGCAGGCTCTCGAGCGCGCGGTTCAACGGGAAGTTGTAGTTCCAGGATACGTCCACGCCGCGACTCTGGTACGGCAGGCCGTTGATGGGGCGCGTGGAATTGTAGGAAATGATGTCCAGCAGGTTGACGCTGCCGTCCGGGTTCGCGCCGAAGGTGATTTCCCGGCAGGGAAACATCTGCAGGGTCGGATCAAAGTAGTCGTAATCGATCAGGCCGTTGCGAACCTCGCGGTCAGGGTCGCTCACGCTGCCGTCCTGGTTGAGGCTGCCTGTCCAGCAGCTGTTGACCGGATTGGTGTTGGTCTGCGGCGTGGTGATGCCGTCCCTGACACGGATGTCGTAGTAGTCGACCGACACGCGCATGCCCTGCGCCCAGCCGCCGGGCGAGAGCACCAGGCCCAGCGTCAGCGTGTTGCTCTTCTCCGGCTTCAGGTCGGGATTGCCGGTGCGGACTTGCCCCCAGCGCTCCTGGCGGCCCTCGTTGCTGTCCGGGTTCCATTCGCGCCAGGGGTTCGCGCCCGAGAACTGGTCCGGAATCAGCTGCGTCAGGATGAACAGGTCGCGGTAACCGGCTGCCCGCTGGTCGACCGACCGGGTCACGCGCAGGCGCGCCCAGTCGAACGGCTCGTACACCGCCTGGATCTTCCAGTTGAATACGTTCTGCCTGGCGCTCTCTCCCGTCGTGCCCTCCGCACCCTTGTTGTGATAGGAGGTGTAGCGCGCGCCCAGGTTCAGCGAGAGCAGGTTCATGCCCTCCGCGCCACTGACCAGGGGCGCATTCAGCTCCGTGAATGCCTCCGATGTGGTGGACGTTCCGCCAAACCCGTCCGACCAGGCACTCGAAAGGTCGGCGCGCTCGTAGTACGAAGCATCCGGATCGGTGGCACGGTTGACCACGCGGTTGCGGCTGACCGACACGCCAAAGGCGCCAGATACCGGACCGGCACCAATGCCGTCCATCACGGTGCCGGAAATGTTGAGGTCGAAGTTGGCCAGGTCGTTCCAGCCACTGGAGATGCTATCGACGAAGGCGTAATCGAGCGCCGCCTGCTGCAGCGCTGCCGCGTCATATGCGTAGGATTCATAGCCCGGGAAGGACGCGTTCGTGGAGTACGTGCTGCCGAACACGTTCAGCGGCTGGCAGCCATCGGCAAGCGCCTGGAGATCTTCCCGGGCACTGAGCGGACGGCCCAGGTAATCCGCCACGGGCAGGCCATCGCGTGTAACCCGGCATACCGGCGTGCCGTAGGTCGCCGGATCATAGGGCGTCCCGTCGGGATTCGTGCGGTCATCCACCACCGCGTCGAGCGCCATCGCCTGGCGCAGGTTCGTGCCCACATTGTGCTGGACCGACCGGCTGACCGTCTTGCCGTACTGGATCGAGGTATCCCAGCGCCAGTCACCGCCAAAGCGACCACGCAAGCCAACCAGCATGCGCCACGGCTCCTGCACCTGGTCGGTCCACCGGTTTACCTGCGGTGACCAGACCTTGCGCAACGCCGTGAAGCCCGCGCATGGTGTGGTGCCGTACAAGACGTCGGTGCCCGAGAACGCCCCGCCGCCTGCGCCCGTGCTGCCACCTGCAGTGGACGAGCTCGCGCCAGCCAGCAAGGTACCGGTGTTCTGGTCAACCCGTGCACCGAATACGTTGCCCGCTGTTCCGAACGCCGACTGCAGTTGCAGCAGTGCTTCCGGAGTCAGGTTGTTGAGGAAGGCGTAGGCATTGCGGCCCATCGTCGGCAGCACCGCCGGCGTGCCCGGATCCTCGAAGTCCGCCGTCAGGGTGATGTAAGCAAGCACCCACCACTCCTGCCCGTTGGTGGCAGGGTTGTTCTTGACGTGGATCCAGTGGGGGATGGCGTTTTCGAAGGTATACGTGGGCGGATTGGCCTGTGTCGCCCCGGATGAAGCGGCGTAGGTTGATCCATTGGCGCCACCGGCAACCCAGTACGGCGCAGCGAATCCGGGGGCGCCCATCACGGTCGGACCCGACCAGCCCAGCCAGGTGCGGAAGTTCGCGTTCTGGAACTGCTGGCCCGAACTTTCCTGCCACTGGATCAGTGGAGCATTGTTGTTCACCGCGGCGGGAGGGCCGCCCAGGGGGTTGCCCGGGGCACCCATCGCCCAGTCATCCCACAGCACCGCTACTGCGGCTGTGCCGAGCGGGTGGCCGAGGACCACATCTCCGGCCCTGGCCGTGGCGCCGGGTACCGCCGCCACACCAGCGTCCTGGAATCGTGAGCACGCCGTGCCTTCGGTGTAGGTGTTGAGGTTCACCGAATCCGTGCGGGCATAGCTGGCCTGCACGTACGCCGTCGTGCGCTCGGTGAAGTCGTACTCGAAGTTCGAGAAGAACGACTTGCGCTCCGACGACGGCCGCATGACCGTGCCCCAGGTGCTCAGCGGGCTGTGCGAGCCATCCAGGTACGTGTCGCCGTTCATCGAATCCCTGCCGGTACCGCCCCGGAATCCCAGTGCGTACTCCTCGAGATCCCTGCCGTCCGCGCTGAAACGGTAGTCGCTGGTGACAGTGGCGTTGTTCACGTAGATCGTGCCGGTGGGCGAGAACTGGCTGCGACGCACATTGGCCATCTGGAAGCGGGCCGGGAATGCCTCGTAGCCCTCCAGCGGAGTGAAATTCAGCGACGGGTCGTTGATGAATCCGGTGTAGTTGTTGAGCATGGCGCGCGACTGGGCGCACCAGGTCCTCGCCTCGGCGCAGTTGCGGATGGCCGAGGTGTCCTGCCACTCGGCGCCCACCAGCAAATGGCCCTTGCCGTTGAACAGCGGCGTGCCGCCGGACAGCGATACGTGCGGGCTGCCGCCATCTCCCGCCTCGTTGACGCCGTAGTCCATGTCCAGGTTCACGCCGGTCAGGCGCCGGTTGAGCACCAGGTTCACCACGCCAGCCATGGCGCCGGACCCGTAGGTCGCCGACGCACCGCCGGTGACCACGTCCATGCGCTCCAGCAGGTTGGAGGGGATGATGTTCAGGTCGACCACGTCGGCCTGGTTGGAGGTGGAGTTCACGCGCCGTCCGTCGATCAGCGTGAGGGTGCGCGAGCCGAACGTGGGGTCGAGGCCACGCAGGTTGGCGATCGTGTTGCCGATGAAGAACGAGCCGCGGTCCATGGTCTCCATGCCACCGCCACCGAAGCCGGCCTGGTTGTCGCCCGTCAGCGTGGGCATGTAGGAAGAGATGTTTTGCGGGACCAGGAGCGTGAGCGCGTCGGCCACGTTCACGATGCCGAGGCGCGACATCTCCTCCGCTGTCACCGTGGTGACCGGATTGGCCGATGTCACGTTCGGCAGCTGGATGCGGGTGCCGGTGACCAGGACTTCGGCCAGCTCTTCGTCTTCCTCGTCAGCCGCAGCCGCGGCAGTGGCCTGGAATGAGAAACTTGCCAGCGAAGCTGTCGCCAGGCAGGCAACAGCCAGCGCGCGCGCAAATGGTGCCGACGCAGCGTAGTTGGACACTGTGATACCCCCCCAATCTCATTGACTGTCTTGTTGGTGTCACAGCAGGCTTCGCCTCTTGCGGGTGCCTGATGTGCGACAGGGGGCGGAGTATTCGGTGGCGTTTTTCAGGCGGGCAAGTCATAGAGGTCGCCGAATACGACCCCGTATTGGGGACTTTTTTATGCCTCGCGGAAGTCGCAATTGCAGGAAGCGGAAGGAGAAAGGCGTTTTTTCGCTTTGGTGACCCTGGTTGCGGACACCTTCAGGAAAAGTGCATCCACGTTATGACTTCGCGTTATCGGTCTGTGCCCGCGGCGAAATGAAGCGCGGAGAAATGAAGATAGAGACGCCGCATTGCCACGTGCGCCATCGCGAGTAGTTCCGCGCACAGGCGGAATGAGCGTCCAGGCCAGCCGGTAAGCCGGACCTGGTGGGAGACACAAGAAGCCCCCGGCAAATAGCCGGGGACTTCTTCATTGGCGTCTAGCGCGCGCCGCCGGGAGCACCCGGAGCGCCCGGGCCGCCGGGTCCGCGCGCCCCGCCCGGGGGACCACCAGCGCCACCCGGAGGACCACCCGCACCGCGCGGCGGACCGCCTGCACCACGCGGTGGCAGCGTGCCGCCCTCGGCGAGGATTTTCATGTTGTTCAGCGCGCCGTCGAACATCTGCTTGCGCTGGGCCTTGTCGCGCTCGCGCGCTGCATCGTCAGCCAGCATCGAGGTGTCCCACAGCAGCGTGTAGACGATCTTCGACGTGGTGGCCGTCACGGGCCTGGCTTCCATCGTGCCGTGGTACAGGTTGTAGACCTGGCCTTCGAGCACGGGCTGCGTATAGGTGTAGGACAGCTCGGTCTTGCCCACCAGGATCTCGCGGCCGACAGAGCGCACGGCACCGACTTCGCCATCCTTGCCGGCAGTGATGGTGCAGGGCACCTGGAACCACTCGCCGATGTCGCAGAACTTGCCGATGCGCTTCCATACTTCGGCCGCGGGGCGGTTGATCGCGATCTCCATATCGAGTCTGGCGTAGATGGGATTGGCCACCACGGGATTGCCGCCAGGCGGCGGACCCCCGGCTCCCGGCCCGGGACCACGCCCGGGGCCCGGCGCCTGCGCAAGGGCCGCCGTCGCGCACAACGCACCGATGGCCATGGACAGTGCCGCCTTGCTCAAATGACTTCTCATGAACGCTCCTTGAATGGACCCAAAGCTGGAACCGGGACCGGCTGCTGCCGGACGGGGTGGCAATAGTACCCAGCCGGGGGTCCCGGGGTGTGAAGTACACTGATTCGTCAGCAAGGAGCAGCCATGGACATCCGGACAGCGGTACGTGTGGGCGTGATGGTGATTGCCGGTACGGTATCCGGCGCACAGCAGGCGGCGGCCATGCAACCGGCCGGTTCTGCCACCGCGCCGGATACGCCGGGCACAGGGCCCTATCCGGCGATGAAGGAAGAAATCCCGGCGCTGGCGCGCAATGTGGTCTATCGCCCCGCCAATGTCGCAGCGATGGGCGCGCGGAAGCTGGGCGTTGTGGCCTGGGGCAATGGCGGCTGCTCCAATGACGCAGCCAGCACGCGATTCCACCTGCTCGAACTGGCCTCGCACGGCTACCTGGTCATTGCCTCCGGCCGCATCCTCAGCGGCCCGGGCGCTCCGCCGGCTTCAGGAGAGCGCCTGCCGTTTCCGCAGACCGTGCCCGGGGACCTCATCGCCGCCATCGACTGGGCACTGGCCGAGAACACACGCCAGGGCAGTCCGTACTTCGGCCGCATCGATCCGAAGCAGGTTGCCGTCGCCGGGTTCAGCTGCGGAGGATTGCAGGCGGCGCTGGTCGCCGGTGATCCGCGCATCGCCACCGTGATCATGCAGAACACGGGCACCTATGAAGGCGAGCGCAGCACCATGCCCGGCCTGAAAGTGCCCAAGTCGACGCTGAAGAAATTCCACACGCCGGTGCTCTACATCATCGGCGGGCCGACCGACGTCGCCTACACCAACGCCATGGAAGACTTCGCGCTGATCGACCATGTGCCCGTGGCGATGGCCAACCTGCCTGTTGGGCATGGCGGCACCTATCACGAGCCCAATGGCGGTGCGGCGGCGCAGGTGGCCGTGGACTGGCTCAACTGGCAGCTGCGCGGCGATGCGCAGGGCCGCGCGCGATTCATTGGCGCGAACTGCGGGCTGTGCACCGACCCGAAGTGGACGCTGGAAAAGAAGAACTTTCCAGCGCCCTGACCGCGGGCCGGGGCCTGCGCCGGACTAGAGTCCTGCCGGGTGACGGAAGCCTTTCACCCTGGTCGGGATCATCCAGGCCGACGACTCACCCACCATGTAGAGGATGTTGTTGTCGGGACCGCCGAAGGTGACGTTCACCGGATACTGCGGCGCCCAGATGTTGCCGATGAACGTGCCATCGGGCTTGAAGATCTGCACGCCGGACTTGGTGGCCACGTAGTAGCGGCCATCGGTGTCCACCGCGGTGCCGTCGCCGCTTGAAGCGAAGCGGTCATCCGGGTTCGGCGCGCTGAGCACGTCCGGTTCCAGGTTCATCTGCGCGAAGCGGCGCTTGTTCGACAGCGAACCATCCTCCGCCACATCGTAGGCCCACACGAAGTTCTGGCCGGGGCTGTTCCAGCTGTTGTTCACATACACCGTCTTGCCGTCGGGCGAGAGCTCCACGCCATTCGGGAAGGCAAACTCGCCGGCGGGCACCACGATGCGCGCCTTGCCGTCTGGTGCCACGTAGTAGAGCTGCGGGCCCGGGTGAGTCTTCTTCTCCTCGGGCGTGAACTGCGGGTCGGTCACATAGAGGCCGCCGCGTGCATCCATCACCATGTCGTTGGGACCATCCAGCGGCTTGCCGTCGATGCGATCGAACAGCACCTTCACCACCTTGCCGGTGGCCGGGTTCACCTCCACCACGCGGTGGCCGAACATGTCGCAGACGATCAGGTTGCCGTTGGCGGCCGCGATGGTGCCGTTGGACTGCATGCCGGTGGCCAGCACGCGCCACTTGCCATCCGGCTCCATCACGATCAGGCGGCTGCGCTGCGGGCTGCCCGTCCAGTCGCCGGCCTTGTGGTCCTTGAAGTACATGTCGGAGAAGTACAGCTTGCCGTTGAGCCAGGTCGGGCCCTCGGCGAAAGTGAAACCTTCCGCCAGCTTGCGTGGCTGAGTGCCCGGCTCGATCACCTCGGCATACAGTGCCTGCTGCTTGCTGGCCCGCTCTATGTAGTCGGGCCGCACGGGCCAGAACACGTCGAACTGGTCAGCACCCGTGTCGCTCATCCGGGCGGAGTGCACCATGCCGCCCGGCAGGTTCACTACGTGGTTGCCCTTGTCGTCGGCGGTGTAGGTGGTGTCCATCACGCCCTGTTCAAGCGAGCCGCGCAAGGTGTAGCTGAGCTGGTCCTCGGGGTGGATGTGGCGCACGAATGTGGCCCCCGGGTCCATCCTCACCATGCTGACCTGGGCATTGCGGCCCCAGATCAGCCGCGCGTGCGCAATGCTGCGCGGGTGGTCGAGCTCGGCCGAGGGATCGGTGAGCGGCGTCCACTGGATCTCGTTGACGTTGATCACCACGCCTGCCGGATGGGAGGGCTTGACACCCAGGTCGGGGAAGCCGGGCTTCGCGCCGCTGATGTCCTGGCCGACCAGCGCCAGGTGGTCGAGCCGCACCGGCGAATACACCTCGAAAGTCTCCAGGCCTTGTGCGCCGGCCTTCATCGTGCGCGTGCTGCCCGGCTCGAGGAAGAGGGCGGTGTCCTTGGTGAGTTCAAGCGTCTTGCCGTCGACCTCGACGGTGGCCGCGCCCCTGGTGACCACGATGATGAGCTCTTCGTCCAGCTTCTGCGCCGGATAAGCGGCGTCCGCCGCGAAGGTCACGTGCTCGAGCAGCGCGCCGCGTCCCCAGGCCAGCCTGGCGTCAACGCCAGGAGCGAGGTTTGCCGTGGGCAGGTTGGCTGCCAGCACCGCCTCCCCATCGGCCAGCGCCAGCGGCACCTTGACCTCCGGCAACTCGCGTGTGCGGCCGGTGACCTTGTGTTCGTCGATCACGGCCTGGTTGCGGGCAGCCCACGGCGAGGCTTCGTGCCTGGTGCAGCCGGTAACGGTGAAAACGAGGCCGGCCAGCGCGGCCAGGCAGATGCCCCGATGCAGGTTCTTCATTGTGTTTGGCACCCTGAGTGATGTGGATTGGAGACGGTGCGGGGCGACTGTAGTGGCCATGCCGGGGGATCGCAAGGATGCGGGCCAACTCCTACATGCATTGTCGGGTCCCTCTGGATATCCGCTCCCCGAGGCGCAGGGAGAATCATCGTACTAACCAGCGAGGATTCCCCATGGCCGACATGGACCACCAGCCGCAGCAGCCGCTCTCCGGCGCCCGCGCCATAGAGACCGTGCGCGAGATCGTCACCGACGCCAACATCTGCCTGCTGGTCACCCGGCATGACAGGTTTCCCTTCGACGCCCGGCCCATGGCCGCGCAGGCGATGGAGGCGGATGGCAGCGTCTGGTTCCTGAGTTCTTCCGACAGCGACAAGAACCGCGACATCGAGCGCGACCCGCGGGTGACGCTGCTGGTGCAGAACAACCGCAAGTATGAATACGCGCAGCTGTCCGGGCGCGCCACCATCCACCGCGACCGGGCGCTGATCGACAAGTACTGGACCCGCCTCGCCGAGGCCTGGTTCGACGGCAAGGATGACCCGCGCATCACGCTGCTGGCCGTGCATCCGGAGACGGGCCACTACTGGACCACGACCAATGGCAAGATAGCAGCAGGCATCAAGATGCTGCTCAGCGCGGCGGGAGCGGACGTGGATGACGGCGGAGTGCACGGCGAACTGCGGATCTGACACAGGCCTGCCTGCATGGAGCTGATCCTGCGGGAGCTCGGCGGGCTGCCTGACCTGCCCACCTTCCTCCGCTTCCTCACCCGCATGCTCGCGGCGCTGGCGCTGGGTGCACTCATCGGTTATCAGCGCGAGCGCTCGGGCAAGGCCGCGGGCCTGCGCACGCACATGCTGGTCGCATTGGGAACATCCCTGTTCGTGATTGTCGCGCTGGAATCCGGCATGCGTGACGATGCCACCTCGCGTGTGATCCAGGGCGTGATCACCGGCATCGGTTTCCTCGGCGCCGGGTCCATCCTGAAGATCCGCGAGGACAAGGTCATCCACGGCCTGACCACCGCAGCCGGCATCTGGATGACGGCGGCGGCCAGCGTGGCCATTGGCCTGGGGCAGATCCTCACCGGGCTGCTCGCCGGTGTGCTGGCCTGGCTGGTGCTGGCGGTGATGAGCCGGTTCGAGCGACGGGGGTTGCGGGGCGCGGCCAACAAGGACCCCTGAGCCTTGCCGCCCGTGCGGCGGCGGCCTACGCTGTGACGCCAGTTCTCACGGGGATTCCACATGCTTACTTTCACATCGCGTGCCCGGGCGTTCGGGCTCGGTATCGTCGCCGCTATCTGCTGCCTGGCGATCACGCCGGCAAATGCGTCGCAGGCACCGCAGATCACCGCCCAGACGCTCATCGATCGCGCGCAGATCCAGGACCTGATCACCCGTTACTACAACAATTTCGGGCGCGAGGATGCGGAAAGTTTCGCCGACTTCTATGCCGATGATGCCGAGCTCATCCTCGGCACGCGCACGTACAAGGGGAAAAACGGCATCCTCGAAGCCTACGGGCGCGCACCTGGCCAGGCACCGCGGCCACCGCGTCCACCGCGCTACTCCTTCATCGTCACCATCAGCAACCCGCTCATCGTCGTGCACGGGAACACTGCCACCGCACAGATGGTGTTCACGGAATACGAGATCGAGAAGCAGGGCGATGCGCCGAAGGTCACCACGCAGGGCAAGGAATACAGCACCTTCGTGAAGGCCAATGGCCAGTGGCGTTATCGCACGCGCCAGATCGCAAGCGGCACCGAGCCGCCGAAGGGCTGGAAGGAATAATTCCGGCGCACAAAAGACTGAGCCCGGAGACTTTGCAGTCTGACCGGGCTCAGTTTACGTTTGATGTCTCAATTACGATTCATCCAACGCAGCTTCAGGGTACTGCCAGGCAATCACCTGAACTACTCCCGCAGGCTCACAGTGATGCGGGACGAGTCCTACGAGCGGTACGCATGACGACGTCACTGTCCTTCGAGGCTCAGGCCGCCTTTTCCACTGCCAGCGCCGGGTAATCCGTATACCCACGCTCATTCCCGCCGTAAAAGGTGGCCGGATCCGGCGTGTTCAGGGTTGCGTTGCGGCGGAAGCGCTCGAGCAAATCCGGATTGGCCAGGTAGGGCACGCCGAAGGCCACCGCCGAGATGCCTGACGCCAGCGCGGCTTCGGCACGCGCCTGGTCGTAGCCGCCATTGACGATCACCGGGCCGCCAAAAGCTTGCGCCAGTGCCGGCGTGATCGCCTCGGCGCCACCGCTCTCGACCAGGTGCAGGTACGCCACGCCACGAATGGCCTTGGCCGCACGGCGAAAGGTGTCCAGCGGATCCACATCGCTCATGTCGTTCCAGGGCAGCATGGGGGAGAGGCGCACGCCGGTGCGTTCAGCGCCGACCTCAGCGGCCACCGCCGCCACCACCTCGCTGAGGAAGCGCGTGCGATCCTCGCCGTAGACATCAGTACGCCGGTTGGTGCCGGAGCGCAGGAATTCGTCGATCAGGTAGCTGTTGGCGCCGTGGATCTCCACCGCGTCCGCGCCGGCATCGATGGCGCGGCGCGCGGCGCGGGCGAAGTCCTTCGCGATCCCCGGGATCTCCTCCGTCCGCAGTTCGCGCGGTGTCTCGAAGGGCACCGGCTGGAAGTCCACGTTGCGGGACTCACCAGTGCGGATCGGGATGGCGCTGGGCGCGACGATCTCGCCGAACACCGAGGAATGTCCCGAGCGTCCGGTGTGGAACAGCTGGATGGCGATGCGGCCGCCGGCGCGGTGCACGGCGCCGGTCACCGGCTCCCAGCTGCGCTGCTGCGCGTCGTTCCAGAGGCCGGGGATGGCCGGATAGCCATGGCCCTGCGCGCTTACGGCGACGGCTTCCGAGATGATGAGGCCGGCGGCGGCGCGCTGCGCGTAGTAGGTGGCCGCCAGCGGGGTCTGGAGGCCGTCCATCGCGGCACGGGTGCGGGTCATCGGCGCCATCACGGCGCGGTTGGGCAGTTGCAGGCTTCCGAGGTGGGTGGGGGAAAACAGCTGGCTCATGGGCTTCTCCTTTGGTATCGTGGGGATACTATGGATACCAAAGAAACTAACTTGCAAGTAGGTACTGAAAGGTGCGATAGTTCCCGCATGGAAACCTGCAACGGTCCCTGTCCCATCGGAAAACTGATCGAGCTGCTGTCCGGCCGCTGGGCCTTCCCGGTGCTGTACCAGCTGCTGCGTGCACAGGGGCCCATCCGCTTCGGGCAACTGCAGCGCTCGGTGGGGCGCGTCACGCAGAAGGAGCTGACCAAGACGCTGCGTGCCTTCGAGGAGCGGGGGCTCGTCGAGCGCAAGGTCTTTCCGGAGGTTCCGCCGCGCGTGGAATACCGCCTTACTGCGCTGGGTGCCTCACTGGGCGAGCCGCTGTGCGGGCTGGCCCGCTGGGCTGAAGCCCACATGGCCGAGATCGAGGCTGCTTGTCCGGATGCGCGGGAAACGCGCGGCGCGGCGTGAATTCGCGCGCGGTGATCTGTTGCGTCAGGCGTCCGGCGCCAGCCGCGGCCACAGGCTCTTGAACGATTCCACCAGGAATTGCGTGGGATCACCCATGCGCGCGACATAGTCCTTCGCGGGCTGCGCGGCCAGCATATCCACGGGTCCAAAGCCTGCGCGCATCATGCGGCTGAGTTCGCTGGAGAGCTTCGTCGTCATCTCCATCCCGGCCTGCAGGTCGGCCTTCGTGAAGAGGCGATCGCCATGGGCCGTCACCACGCGCGTGGCATCGTCACACTGCGCCACAAGTGTGCGGTAGCCATTGGCCAGCCCGGTAATGGCGCCGCCAGTCACCCAGTCCGGCACCGGCCAGCCATTGCCGGCCACCACGCCGCCGGTGACCAGCACATTGGCCTTCACCAGCTTCACGTACAGGTCGCCATCGGTGTGGGCCTGCGGCAGCAGGCCGTAGCGCAGCGTTTCATCACCGACGGTGAGTTCACCTTCGGTCCATGTGGTCTTGTTGGGCTGCGCGAACCTGGGCAGTGGACGGATGGGCGGATCGTCCGGCTTGTAACGCACGGTGGTGGATAACCACAGGCGTGTCTGCTCATGCGCGATGATGGTGGCGCCGGCCTTGCCCAGCTTCTCGTTGAGGCCGGTGTGTTCGGCATGCCAATGCGTGTTGAGCAAGGTATGCGGCCGACCCGGGCCAAGCTGGTTGCTGGCGAGCTTCAGCACTGCATCCGCGCGGGTTTTCGCACCGCCATCGACGAACACCAGGCCGCTGGCATCGCGCAGGGCCAGCAGGTTGGCGCCGGCACCGCGAATCCACAGCACGTTGTCGGCGAGCTTGTCCGCCGCAAGCCCGGCGCCCGCCGCGTGCACCGCAGAAGAAAGCGCGGCAGTACCCGTGCCCGCGAGCAGGGCAGATGCGGATATCGAACCTGTGAACTGCCGGCGCGTCAGGGTGGTGCTCATGGCTGCGGACTCTAACCCATCATTTCCGGGCGCGATAACCTAGAATCAAAGGATCGAAGCGGGGCGGGCAGGGCATCACCGTGAAGGCAGCAGGAGTTTTGGCATCGCTCGCGGGCATGCTCGCGGGCGCCACCGCGCTGGCGGCCGCGCCGCATGGTGGCAATGAACCCTGGGGCCTGCTCGACGAATACTGCGTCGATTGCCACAACAGCACCGACTGGGCGGGCCAGCTCGCGCTCGACCTCGTCGATCGCTCCGCATCGGCGGTTCCCGAAGAAGCGCAGACCTGGGAGAAGGTGATCCGCCGCATGCGCGGCAGCCTGATGCCGCCGCCGGGCCAGCCGCGTCCCGCCGCCGCGGAGTCCGCGGCCTTCGTGCAATGGCTTGAAGGTCGCATCGACGAGGCGGCGCAGAAACATGTCGAGCCGGGCCATGTGCCGCTGCATCGCCTGAACCGCCGCGAATACACCAACGCCGTGCGCGAGCTGTTCGAGCTTGAGTTCGATCCCACTTCGCTGCTGCCGCAGGATGATCTTTCCGACGGCTTCGACAATGTGGCCAAGGTACTGCAGGTTTCGCCCACCTTCCTCGACCAGTACCTGGCCGCAGCGCGCAGCGTGGCGCTGCAGGCGGTGGGCAATCCCGACCAGCGGCTGGTGGGCACGCCCTACAACAACCCGGTGCCTGGTCCACAGCACAACCATGTGGATGGACTGCCTTTCGGCACGCGAGGCGGGTTCGCCGTGGACCATATCTTCCCGGCGGACGGCGAGTACGAGCTCAACATCAACAACATGGCGCGTGCGCTGTGGGTGGAGGGGATGGAGTTCGAGAACACGCTGGTGGCCCTTGTCGACGGCGTGAAGATCTATGAGACGCGCCTGGGCGGCGAGGAAGACCAGAAGGCCATCGACCAGAAGGGCGATGCGCCAGTGGATGCCATCAATGCGCGGCTGAAGAACATCCGCTTCCATGCCAGGGCGGGCCAGCACCGCGTGGTGGTCACTTTCCGCGCACGCAGCTATGCGGAGTCGGATGCGCGCCTGGCCTCATTGATTCCCGGTGGTGGCGAGGAGCGGGTGCTGAAGGTGAATTCCTTCGAGATCCGCGGGCCGTTCACCACTGCTGGCGTCAGTGATACACCCAGCCGCCAGCGCATCTTCACCTGCTACCCGAAGTCGGTGGCAGAGGAGCAGGCGTGCGCGGAGAAGATCGCGGCCAACATCGCGCGCCGCGCCTTCCGTCGGCCTCTGCGCGAGGGTGAGGTGGAGCACCTGATGCAGGCATTCCACTCCACCCGCAGGGACACCAGCTTCGACCAGGGGGTGCGCGGCCTGCTCACGCGCATCCTGGCGAGCCCTGATTTCCTGTACCGCGCGGAAGAACCGCCGGCGGGTGCGAAGCCTGGCGATGTGTTCGCCATCAGCGACCTGGCGCTGGCCTCACGGCTGTCGTTCTTCCTGTGGAGCAGCCTGCCGGATGACGAGCTGCTTACCGTGGCTGCGGCAGGCAAGCTTTCCGGCGACGCGGAGCTTTCACGCCAGGTGCGGCGCATGCTCGCCGATCCAAAGGCTGCGTCGCTGGCACGCGATTTCGCCTTCCAGTGGCTGGGGCTGGGCAAGCTGGCCGATATCGAGCCGGACCCGAACGTGTTCCCCTATGCCGCCGCCCAGCGCGACATCACCGGTGATCCACGCGAGGACCTGCGCGAGGAAGTGCGGCTGTTCGTGGATGACGTGTTCCGCAATGACCGCAGCGTGCTCGACCTGATGCAGGCCGACTACACCTGGCTCAACGAACGGCTGGGTGTGCACTATGGCGTGCGCGACGTGAAGGGCTCGCATTTCCGCCGCGTGAAGCTGACCGATCCGAACCGCTTCGGCCTGCTGGGCAAGGCCGGCGTGCTGATGGTCTCTTCCTATCCCAACCGTACCGCGCCGGTGCTGCGTGGCGCGTGGATCCTCGACAACATCACCGGCACGCCACCCACGCCGCCGCCGCCCGGCGTGGAGGCACTGAAGGAGCCTGAGGTGGGCGGCAAGGTGCTGTCCATGCGCGAGCAGATGGTTGCGCATGCCACGCAGAAGAACTGCCACTCCTGCCACGGCGTGCTCGACCCGCTGGGCCTGGCGCTGGAGAATTTCGACGGCGTGGGTCGCTGGCGCGAGAAGGATCGCCTGGCCGGCACGCGGATCGACGCCTCCGGCGTGCTGCCCGACGGCACGCCCGTCGACGGCCCGGTGGACCTGCGCAAGGCGCTGATGCGCAATCCCGACCAGTTCGTGCAGACGCTGGTCACCAAGCTGATGATCTATGGCACCGGCCGGCCGATGGAGTGGCAGGACATGCCCACCATCCGCGCCATCGTGAAGCAGGCCAGGGCCGATGACTACCACTTCGCTGTGCTGCTCACCGCCATCGTGAAGAGCGCGCCGTTCCGCATGCAGCAGGTTCCCGCAGACGAAAAGCAGCCCGCGATCCGGGCCGCTGCCACAGCTCCCCAGTAGAGGATGACCGCCATGTTCATCACCAAGAAATACCTGGATCGCCGCACCGTGTTGCGGGGTGTCGGGGCTTCGGTGGCGCTGCCGCTGCTGGATGCCATGGTGCCCGCCGCCACCGCGCTGGCGCAGACGGCGGCCGCGCCGCGCATCCGCATGGGGTTCGTGTATTTCCCGCATGGGGCGGTGATGCAGCACTGGTCGCCGGCGAAGACCGGCACCGATTTCGAGCTGACGCGCATCCTCGAGCCGGCCGCGAAGCACAGGAAGTCGATGACCATCGTCAGTGGCCTGCGCAACAAGGGCGGCGAGAGCAACACGCCACACGCCATCATCGCCGGCACCTGGCTGGGCTGCGTGAAGCCGGCCGTCAGCCACGACCCGAAGGCCGGCACCACGGTGGACCAGATGGCCGCCAGGGTGCTGAGCGCGGACACGGCGTTTCCCTCGCTGGAACTGTCGACCGAGGGCGGGGCGGTGTGCGATCCGGCCTATGGCTGCAGCTATGGCCACACGGTGGCGTTCCGCTCGCCCACGCAGCCGCTGCCCATGGAATTCAACCCGCGCAAGATCTTCTACCGGCTGTTCGGCCAGGGCGATACCGCCGACGAGCGGGCCCGCATCACGGTGGAGAACAGCAGCATCCTGGATGCGGTGACCGAGGATGCCGCCCGACTGCAGGCCCGCCTGGGCGCGCGCGATCAGGCGGCGCTGGCCGACTACCTGGACTCCGTGCGTGAGATCGAGCGGCGCATCCAGAAGATCCAGACCGAGGGCATGGGCGGCGTGGAGCTGCCGGATGCGCCTGCCGGCGTGCCGGCCTCCTTCGAGGAGCACCTGAAGCTGCAGTTCGACCAGATCGCGCTGGCCTGGCAGGCCAACCTCACGCGGGTGTCCACCTTCATGATGGCGCGCGAGGTGAGCATGCGCACCTACCCGAACCTCGACATCTCCGACGCCTTCCATCCGCTCTCGCACCACCAGGAGAACGCGCAGAAGATCGACAAGCTGGTGAAGGTGCAGAACTTCCACACCAAGGTTTTCACCGGCTTCATCGACAAGCTGGCGGCCACGCCTGATGGGGAAAACTCGCTGCTGCACAACTCCATCGTGCTGTTCGGCAGCAACATGTCCAACAGCGACAAGCACAACAACGATCCGCTGCCCTCGGCGGTGTTCGGCCATGCGGGCGGCAGGATCAAGGGCGGGCAGCACCTGAAGTATCCGCAGAACACCCCGCACGCCAACCTGCTGCTCACGCTGCTGGACCGCGCCGGGGTGCCGGTGGAGCAGGTGGGCGACAGCACCGGCAAGTTCGCGGAGATCTGATGAAGGCGTTCAGGTTGCTGCTGGCCGCGCTGCTGCTGGCGCCGGTGGTTGCGCTTTCTTCTGTGCGGGAGGAGGCCAACCGCCAGCTGTTCGAGGCGCTGCGTGCGCAGGATCCGGAGACGGCGCTGTATGCGTTGCAGTCCGGGGCTGATGCCCGTGCGCGCGAGCCCGATGGCACCACGCCGCTGCACTACGCCGCGCATTACGGCGACGTGCGCACGGTGACGGCGCTGCTGAAGGCGAAGGCAGACCCGAACGCAGAGAATGAATTTGGCTCAAAGCCGCTGGCCGAAGCGGCAACCAGTGGCAATGCCCAGGTGATTCGCCTGTTGCTGAAGGCCGGCGCCGAGGTGGAGGCCGTCAATCCCGAGGGGCAGACCGCATTGATGGTGGTGGCCCGCTCAGGCCGGATCGATGCCGCGAAGCTGCTGCTGAAAGCCGGCGCCGACGTGAACGCGCGGGAGAAGTGGGCCGAGCAGACCGCGCTGATGTGGGCTTCTGCGCAGGGCCATCCGGAGATGATCCGCCTGCTGGTGAAGAGCGGCGCGAAGGTGGACGCGCGCGGCGCCACGCGTGAGTGGGCGCGGCGCATCACCTCGGAACCACGCCCCAAGGGCATGAACCGGGGCGGCTTCACGCCGCTGCTCTATGCAGCCCGCGAAGGCTGCATGGAGTGCGCACGCGAGCTGCTCAAGGCCGGCGCCGACATCGACCTGCCGGACCCGGATCAGAGCACGCCTTTGCTGGTGGCGCTGATGAACCTGCATTTCGACTTCGCGCTGTTCCTGATCGGGCAGGGCGCGGACGTGGATCGCTGGGACCTCTACGGCCAGACGCCGCTGTACGTGGCCATCGACATGAACACCCTGCCCAAGGGCGGGCGGCCGGACCTGCCGAGCGCGGACTTCACCACGGGACTGCAGGTGGCCGAGGCATTGCTGGCGAAGGGCGCCAACCCGAACATCCCGCTGAAGCTCAGGCCGCCGTACCGCAATTACATATTCGACCGTGGTGGGGACCAGGTGCTCTCCACCGGCGCCACGCCGCTGCTGCGCGCGGCCAAGGGCGGCGACGTTGCGGCCGTGAAGCTGCTGCTGGAGCATGGCGCTGACTACAAGTTCCCGACCGAAGCGGGCGTCACGCCGCTGATGGCTGCGGCCGGCAATGGCCACGGCGCCAATCCCACCCGCGGGCGTTACAAGACAGATGCGCAGGCCGCTGATTGCGCGCGCCTGCTCATTGCTGCCGGCGCGGATGTGAACGAGGCCACGCGCACGCGCGTGGCGCCGCTGCACAGCGCGGCGGGCAAGGGCTGGAACGAGACGATAAAGGTGCTGGCCGCCGCGGGTGCGGACCTGGAGATGGCCGACAGCAGCGGGTTGCGTCCCATTGACCATGCCGCCGGGCGTACCGCGCGCGGGTTCCTTGAGCCTGAGACCGAGGCGAAGAAGGAGACCATGCAAGTCCTGCGTGACCTGATCTTCGCGAAGACCGGGCGCGAGCCGCTGGAGTTCACGCCGCCGCCGGCGGGGCAGGGTGGTGCAGGTGGTGGCCGTCGTGGCGGAGGTGGGGCTCCGGGTGCGGGCGGTCCGCCGGGCGCAGGCGGTCCCGCTGGCGGCCCACCGGGCGCAGGTCCTGCGGGCGCGCCGGCCCCCTCAGGCCGCTGAAGAAGAATCTGCCCTCGACGGTAGGAAGCCGGGGCGGCTTCCGATTAGAATGCCGCCCCCTCCAGAACGTCCCCATCGTCTAGAGGCCTAGGACATCGCCCTTTCACGGCGGTAACCGGGGTTCGAATCCCCGTGGGGACGCCATTCCGGGCCGCACCGGTGCCACGCGTTGGCGCGGGATTCAGTCCGCCGGCGAATAGAAAGCCGTGAGCACGGCAGTCGAGGCCAGTGCGGCGCCAATCAGGATGATTTCCGCCACCACAGTCGCGTTGAAGGCTGCCGCAGCGCGTGGTGCGCCGGACTTCAGCGCCGGCCCGTAACGCCAGCGATTGAGCGCTGCGAGCAGCATCAGGATGGAAAACAGCCCGATCTTCAGCAGAAGCAGTCCGCCATAGGGTGTGGCCAGATTGCTCCAGTTCCCGAGGAGCAGGATCGCCAGGGCCAGGCCGGCCGTCGCAAGCAGCGGTACGATCTTCACGGCAAGTCGGGAAAACGCCTCGACGATTCGGCCCACAGTCTGTGAGGGCTCCTGCACGGCGATGCGGCGCAAGGGCAGCAGCGATCCGAACCAGAAAGCCACCGCTGCGATGTGGATGAAAAGGAGGGCCCCGAGGAGCCACTGCGGAGAGTGCGTGGTGGTGTGACCGGCTTGAGTGAAGGCAAACAGGACCAGCGTGGTGCCGGCCAGGGTGACGAAGCGCTCGAGGTGCGCCGGCGGGGAGAATCCGATGACCAGCAGTATCAGCCCGCTGGCGCGCCAGGCGAAAGCACTCGCAAGGGGAGAATCAAGGACGATGTCGCGCAGGCCTGAATCCGCGATGGCGCCCAGCTCGCCACCCAGGCGTGCAGGCTCCAGCACGAAGTGGCCCGCGACGAGGATCAGGGCCGCAAGGGCAGTTGCAAGTCCGGTACGACGTAGCGCCGCGATAGTGGCTGCCGCAAGTCCGCGCTGGAACAGGGCGAGGAACACCGCCATCCCGGCTGCCTGGAAGATGGCGATGAAACCCAGCGCCCGCAGGATGACCGATACACCATCGATCATCCGACGGCCTCAATGCTTGTGTGAGGAGTGATCGATCTCTGGCGCCGCACCGGGAGCAGCCTTGCCGCCCACCGTGAAGCTGACCTTGCCATTGATCACGTGGCCGTCGGCGCCGACCAGGCGATAGGTGAGCGTGTAGCGCCCGTTCTCGAGCTTCGGCGCGGCGACCTTGGCCTCTGCGCTCGCTGCTGTCGGCAAGCCGGTGATCTTCTGCTCCGCACCACCCTCCTTCTGCACGCTGAGCGCGGTCAGGCGCGCCGGCTCCGAAAAGCTCAGCATGAACGCGGCCGGCGCGGTCTCCACGGTGCTGCCGTCAGCCGGAACCGACGCCTTCAGTTTCGTATGCGCGAATGCCGGGCTGGCGAGCGTCGCGGCAATCAGCATGGTCGTCATCAGTCTCTTCATCGTCATCTCCAGTCCGCCGGGTGGACGTGCGCAACAGCATCCATTTTGGCATCCATTTCCATCCAATATAGGATCGGTGCATGAATACGGCCACGATTTACCACAACCCCGCCTGCGGGACCTCCCGCAACACGCTGGCCCTGATCCGCAATGCCGGCATCGAGCCCACAATCATCGAGTACCTGCGCACGCCATTGACCCGGGAGCAGCTGGCGGCGCTCATCACCGCCGCGGGCCTCAGCGTGCGGGAAGCGCTGCGTGAGAAGGGAACGCCTTTCCATGAGCTGGGTCTTGGCGATCAATCCCTCACCGACGGTCAGCTGCTGGATGCAGTAGTGACGCACCCGATCCTTCTCAATCGTCCCTTCGTGGTCACTTCGCTGGGAACGCGGCTGTGCCGGCCCTCGGAGCTGGTGCTGGACATCCTGCCGCAGCCACAGCGGGGATATTTCGCCAAGGAGGACGGCGAGGTGGTGATCGATGCCGGGGGTCGCCGCGCCCGTTGAGGACTTGTCCTTTCTATAAGTCCTGACTAATATTAGTGGAAACTTATAGAAAAGGATGACCCATGACTGTGGAAGTCGCCCATCACCTCGGCGCCGTGCGGCGCTCTGTCCGGTCGCTGGAGCGGGACGGCAGGCCCGCGCGCGCCGTGATCCTCACCCGCACCTATGACACGGACCAGGCCGATCTCTGGAACGCACTGACCAGCCCGGAGCGCCTGCCACGCTGGTTCCTGCCCGTAGAAGGGGACCTGAAACTGGGCGGTCGCTACCAGTTGAAGGGCAATGCAGGCGGCACCATCACCGACTGCGAACCGCCTGCACACCTGGGGCTGACGTGGGAAATGCGGGGCCAGGTGAGCTGGGTTGAAGTGCGCCTGGAGAGGGAATCAGCCACCCGCACGCGCTTCACGCTGACGCACACGGCGCCGCTCAGCGACTTCTGGAAGCAGTTCGGCCCGGGGGCCGTGGGCGTGGGTTGGGAACTGGGGCTGATGGGGATGGCCCTGCACCTGGCTGATCCCGCAGCGAAGTTCGATGAGGTGGCATTCGCCGCATCGCCGGAATCGAGGGTCTACATGACGGGCAGCAGCGAGAAGTGGGGTGAAGCCGCGATCGCAGGCGGCGAGGATCCTGACCAGGCGCGTGCGGCGGTACGCAACACCACAGCGTTTTATACCGGCCAGCCGCCTGCCTGATGCACGCGCTGGACGTCCTCGGTGATCCAGTCCGCCGGCGCATCCTGGAGCTGCTGGCGCAGAGTGAGCATGCCTCGGGGCAGATCGTCGAGGTGGTCGGCCGGGAATTCGGCATCACGCAGGCGGCTGTTTCGCAGCACCTGAAGGTGCTCAGGGACAACGGCTTCGCGCGCGTTCGCCCCGAGGGCACACGCCGCGTCTACGCGGTGGAGGTGGCGCCACTGCAGGAGATCGACCAGTGGCTGGAGATGTTCCGCAGCCACTGGGAGCCGAAGCTGGATGCACTTGCCACGGAGGTGGCGCGCGGCAAGCGGCAACGGCAGCGAAGGGGCTGATCCCGCGTCGCCCTCAGGTCGCCTTCGCCTTGCGCAGGCGTTCGCTCTCCCGCTTGATCGGCTTGGACACCGGGCAGACCTCCTGCAGGTAGCCATTGAGCGTATTGGCCAGGTTGTCGCGCACCAGGCTGTAGTGGATGAACTGCCCGCGCCGCTCGCTGCTGATCAGGCCGGCGTTCTCAAGCACCGACAGGTGCTTGGACACCGAGGGCTTGGAGATCTCGAAACGGTCGGCGATTTCCCCGGCCGTGAGGTCGGTGGCCGACAGGTACGCCAGGATCTTCCGCCGCACGGTGGAGGAGAGAGCCTCGAAAACCTTGTCCAGTGACATGGGAGTTATTTAGCCTATTGAATAACTATCAAAATGAGAGGAGTATTTATCCAGTAAGCTAACTATACAACAAAGGGAGCCTGTCATGATGGTCTGGACTTACCTGGTTTACATCGCGATCAGCCTGGCCGCCACAATCTGGGTGGGGCGCAGCCTGCACCACAATGGCCGGGTGTTCCTCGTGGAGAACTTCCGGGGCCAGGAGACGCTGGCCGACTCGATCAACCACCTGCTGCTGGTGGGCTTCTACCTGATCAACATCGGCTTCGTGTCGCTCGCCCTGCGTTACGGCCAGAAGCCGGTGAACCTGGTGGGTGCGGTGGAGTTCCTCAGCACCAAGATCGGCCTGGTGATCGTGCTGCTCGGGTTCATGCACTTCTTCAACATGCGCATGCTGGCGCGCTTCCGCGACTCGTCGGTATTCGGCAGGCTGGTGCCGCGACCGGCAACCTGAGGCGCAACCCCCAGTGAAGGGCGGGCCAGATCAGTGGGTCTGGTCCGCCCCGGCCTTTCCAGTGACGATCCGTGCTCCCCGCTGGTACGTCCAGTACGCGCCCGCCCAGTCGATCAGCACCACCAGCCGGTTGCGGAAACCGATCAGGAAGTAGATGTGCGCGGCCAGCCAGAACCACCACGCGAGCACGCCGGAGAACCGCAGGCGCCCCATGTCGACCACCGCGGCCATGCGCCCGATGGTGGCCAGCAGACCGTGGTGCCGGTAGCGGAAGGGCGGTGCGGGCTTTCCCGCCAGGCGCGCGCAGAGCGTGCGCGCCACGTGGTTGCCCATCTGCTTGGCCGCCGGCGCAATGCCGGGTACGGGCCCCTCGGGCGCGGTGACCGCCGCCAGGTCGCCGGCCACGAAGATCTCCGGGTGCCCGGGCACTGACAGATCCTGCGCCACCTGCACACGCCCATTGCGATCCAGCGGCACGCCCAGGCTGCGCGCCAGCGGCGAGGCAGTGACGCCGGCCGCCCACAAGACAGTGCGCGTGGCCAGGCGTTCCTCGCCCATGTTCACGCCAGATGCATCCACGCCTGTGATGGCGCGGCCGGTGAGTACGGTAACACCGAGCTTTGCCAGCTGCCGCTTCGCGCTGGCGGAAAGTGCCTCGGGAAAGGCGGGCAGCACGCGCGCACCGGCTTCCACGAGTACCACCCGCGCGCTGGCCGGATCAATGCGCCGGAATTCGCCGGTAAGCGTGTGCCGCGCGATCTCCGCCAGCGTGCCGGCCAGTTCCACGCCGGTCGGACCGCCGCCGACGATCACGAACGTGAGCTGCGCGCGGACTTCCTCCGGATCGCTGGACGCTTCCGCACATTCGAAGGCATTGAGGATGCGCCCGCGGATGCGCAGCGCATCATCCAGCGTCTTCAATCCCGGTGCAAAAGGCGCCCAGTCGTCATGGCCGAAGTAGGCGTGCGACACGCCGGTGGCCAGCAGCAGGTAGTCGTAGCTCACGGCCGCGTCGCCGATGAACACCTGGCGCGAGGCTGGATCGATGCGCGTCACCTCGCCCAGGCGCACCGTGACATTGGCCTGGCGGCGCAGGATGTGCCGCAGTGGTGCGGCGATTGATGGCGAGGCAAGCCCCGCCGTGGCCACCTGGTACAGCAGCGGCTGGAAGGTGTGGTGGTTGTGCTGGTCGACCAGCAGGATGTCGGCTGGCGCCCTGCGCAACGCGCGCACCGCCCACAGCCCGGCAAAGCCCCCGCCGATCACGAGGATCCGCGGCCTGCTGTCCTGCGCCGGGCCTGGCACGCCTCAGGCCAGCTTCACGCCGGAGCTGCTGAATGGCAGCTGCTGCACCGTCTTGCCGGTGAGCTGCGCGATGGCGTTCGCCACCGCCGGTCCGATGGGTGGCGTGCCGGGTTCTCCCACGCCGGTTGGTGCGGCGGTGGAGGGCACGATGTATACCTCGATCCTGGGCGCCTCGTTGATGCGCAGCACGGTGTGGTCGTGGAAATTGCTCTGCTTCACGCGCCCGTCTTCCAGCGTGATGAGGCCGGTGGCCACGGCGCTGAGGCCGTAGATGATTCCCGACTCCATCTGCATCGCGACGATGTTGGGATTCACGGCAATGCCGCAATCCACTGCGCACACTACGCGTTCGACCTTGAAGCCATTGCCCCGCTGGCTGACCTCGACGATCTCGGCCACCACGCTGTTGAAGGATTCATGCACGGCCACGCCGCGCGCGGTGCCCTTGGGCAGCTCGCTGCCCCAGCCGGCCTTTTCGGCGGCGAGGTTCAGTGCCGCCAGGTGGCGGGGATGTTTCGCCAGCAGGCTGCGGCGCAGCTCCACCGGATCCTGGCCGGTGCCGCGGGCGATCTCGTCCAGGAAGGCCTCCACCGCATAGGCCGTGTGCGTGGATCCCACCGAGCGCCACCACAGCACGGGCACGCCCAGCTTCGTGGTGTGCAGGTCCACCATCAGGTTCGGGATGTCATAGGGGAGGTTCGAGACGCCCTCCACCGAGCTGTTGTCGAACTTCGCATCCGGGGCCATCAGCCCCGTGCCTTCCATGATGGACTGGCCGACGATGCGCTGCTGCCAGGCGGTGATCCTGCCGCTCTTGTCCACCGCAGCGCTGAGCGTGTGCAGGTAGGCGGGGCGGTAGAAGCCGGCGCGCAGGTCATCCTCGCGCATCCACACCATCTTGACGGGCCGGCCGCTGCCGTCCGCCTTGGCGATGGCCACGGCATCTGCGAGATAGTCGGACCAGGCATTGCCGCGGCGGCCGAAGCTGCCGCCGGAGTAGAGCATGTGGATCTTCACCTGCTCGGGCTTCAGCCCCAGCATCTTCGCGATCACGTTCTGGTCGCCGGTGTGGAACTGCTCGCCGTTCCAGACCTCGCAGCCGTCGGGCCTGATCCGCACCACGCAGTTCATCGGTTCCATCGCGGCATGGGCGAGGAAGGGGAACCAGTAGGTGGCATCGAACCGCTGGCCGGCCTCCAGCGCCGCCGCCACATCGCCTTCCTTGCGCACTTCCACGCCCGGCTCGGCGGCCAGTGCCTGGTAGTCGGCGAGGATGGCATCGGAGCCCTTGGTGAAGGCCTTGCTCTCGTCCCACTCGATCTTCAGTGCATCGCGCGCCTTCTTTGCCGACCAGGTGTCGGTGGCCAGGACGGCCACGCCCTCGCGCGCTGAACCCTTGAATTGCACCACGTTGACCACATTGGGCAATGCCTTGGCGGCGGTGGCGTCGACGCGCTTCACCGTGGCGCCGAAACGCGGTGGCAGCGCCACCACGGCGACCAACATGTCGGGCAGCTGCATGTCCTGGGTGTAGAACGCCGCGCCACTGGATTTTTCCAGCGCGTCCACGCGCGGGGTGTCGCGGCCGATGAGCGTGAAGGCTTCCGGTTCCTTCACCTTCACGCCGTGGGGTACTTCCAGCCTGGCTGCGGCTGGCGCGAGTTCGCCGAAGGTGATGCTGCGGCCGCTGCCGGCATGCGACACGATGCCCTTGCTGATGGTGATCCCGGCGGCCGGCACACTCCATCGGGTCGCGGCCGCCTGCACCAGCATCGCTCGCGCCGTGGCGCCGGCCTGGCGCATCGGCTGCCAGAATGCGCTGATGGTGGTGCTGCCGCCGGTGCCCTGCATGATGCCGCCGAAGGCCGGATTGCCGTACAGCTTCACGTCCGCAGGAGCGGCCTCGATGCTCACCTGGTTCCAGTCCGCATCCAGCTCTTCGGCGATCAGCGTGGCCAGGCCCGTGTACGCACCCTGGCCCACTTCCGTGTTCGGCGAGATCACCGTGATGCGGCTGTCGGTACCGATGCGCAGGAACTGGTTCGGCGCGAGGGTGGCCCCGGCATCGCTGCCGCTGGTGGAACAGCCGGAAAGCAGGGGGACGGTGCCCACCATTGCCAGCGTGAGGCCGGCGCCCCTCAGCACGTCGCGGCGGCTCGGTTGCGCCAGCGTGGCAGCGTTGAGGATGCGCACCGGCGGGGATGCGTCGCTATTGAAATGTTTCATGGCGGAATCCTGCTCAGGAGGCCAATGCCGCGGCGGCACGGTGGATGGCGGCGCGGATGCGCATGTAGGTGCCGCAGCGGCAGATGTTGCCCGTCATGGCGGCATCGATCTGCGCGTCGCTGGGCTGGCGGTTCTGCTGCAGCAGCGCGGTGGCGCTCATGATCTGCCCGGACTGGCAATAACCGCACTGGGGCACGGCTTCGGCCACCCAGGCATCCTGCAGGGCCTTGCCCACCGCGTCGTTGGCCACGTGCTCGATGGTGGTGATCTTCTTTCCTTCCAGCGCCGACACCGGCAGCATGCAGCTGCGCGTGGCCGCGCCGTCGACGTGTACCGTGCAGGCGCCGCACAGGGCCATGCCACAGCCGAACTTGGTGCCGGTGAGCTTCAGGTGATCGCGCAGCACCCAGAGCAGGGGAGTGTCCGGCCCGGCCTCGGTGCTGAGCTGGCGGCTGTTGACGTCGAGCGTGATCATGACTATCCCTTCCCCGGATACGAAGACCTGTGCGAGCGGGCATTATCCTACAATCACCCCCGCATGACCGATCTGCCCGCCACGGATGAATCCGCGCTGCTCGCACAGGCACTGGCCTGGCGTGAGAGCGGGCTGCGCGTGGGCATCGCTACGGTGGTGTCCACATGGGGCTCCGCACCGCGCCCGGCGGGCAGCTTGCTGGTCTGCAATGAGGCCGGGCAGTTCGCGGGCTCGGTATCCGGTGGCTGCGTGGAAGTCGCGGTGATCGAAGCGGCTGCGGACGTGATGCGCGATGGCGCGCCACGACTGCTGGAGTTCGGCGTGAGCGACGAGCTGGCATTCAGCGTGGGACTTGCGTGCGGCGGTCGCATCCGCGTCTGGGTGGAGGCACTGGAATAATGCGGCAGGGCCTGGCGCATGCATTGCTCGCCGCGCGCCGCGAGGCGCGTCCGGTGGTGCTGCTCACGCCGCTGGACGGCGGCCAGCAGCGCCTGCTCGATGAGCCCGCGTTGCAGCTTCTGGCGCATACCGAGCCAGGCCTCGCCGCCGCGGCCCGCACGGCCCTGGCCGGTGACCGGGTGCAGGTGGTCGAGGAGGCGGGGCACGAAGTGATGCTGGCCCCGCACAATCCACCGCTGCGACTGGTGATTGTCGGCGCGGTGCACATCAGCGAGGCGCTATGCGCGATGGCGCGCGCCACCGGCTATGCCGTGACGGTCATCGATCCACGCTCGGCATTCCTGCGGCCTGAGCGTTTTCCCGGTGTGCAGCTGCTGGACCAGTGGCCCCGCGAAGCCTTTGCGCAGATCAGGCCGGATGCACGCACGGCCGTGGTGCTGCTCACCCACGATCCGAAGATCGACGACCCGGCCCTGCTTGCCGTGCTGCCCACGGAGGCTTTCTACATCGGCGCCCTCGGCTCGACGCGCACGCATGCCAAGCGCCTGCAGCGGCTGAGTGAGGCGGGGGTGGACGAGGCGGCACGTGCCCGCATCCGCGGGCCGGCCGGACTTTCCATCGGTGCGCGCACGCCGGCGGAGATTGCGGTGTCGGTGCTGGCGGAAATGACGCAGGCGCTGCGTCTTCCGGCAACGCCATAAAAATCCGGCCGCGCAAGGCGGCCGGAAAGCCAGACTGCTTCCTGAAAGGAAACTAGTTGGCCGGGGGGGCTGGGAGCACGGGCGGCGTGCCGGGCACGGCCGGAGGTGCTGCAGGCGAAACAGGTGGCAGGGCGGGACGGGAATTCACCTCATCCGGCTTGACGGTGATGCGGTTCTCCACGCGCTTCACGCCGTCGGCGTTCCTGGCGATCTTTTCCGCATTGGAACGCTCGGTCTGCGTATCCGCAGAACCGGACAGAGTCACAACGCCATCCTTCACGTCGACATTCACGTCGAGGCCTTCGACCTCCGGAGAACGCAGCATGCTGGACTTGATCTTCGCCAGCAGGCTGGCGTCATCCACGGCCTCGCCAGCGCGCTGTGTGGTCGCCTGGGCGTCCTTCTTCACTTCCCTGGCGTCATCGGCATAAGCGGGCAGGGCGGCTACGCCACCGACCACCAGCGATGCCACGGTAATCGCGATGGTTTTCCTCATGTGCGCTCCTTCGTCACTTCGGACATGCTTGAACCTTGTTGGCGCACAGGTTCGCGCGGCGGGTGAGGATCAGCAGCTACCGCGCACTGTCTTCGGCAGTAGGATTTTTCCTGCTGTCGCGGAAAGGCGTCAGGCGCAGCGACTTGGCACAGCCCGTTGCATCCATGAAAGAGAGGTTGTCGCGGCCCACCTCGATGAAGTGGTGGCACTGGACGCAGTCGACGATTCCGCCCCAGGCGGCGAATTCCTCGAGCGTGGCCAGATCGCGGATCTGTTCCGGCGGCGCAATCCTGGCTCCGCAGCGCTGGCACTGGATGTGGACCGATTTGATGAGATGCATTTCGGCACTCCCTCTTCCTGTCCGTTGAACCCATGTTAGTCACAGGACGGCCGCGAGCGGAATGCCTCCGCGTGCCGACACTTGCAACGGGGGAGAAAGGGGGAAAGGATGGCGCTCCCTACCGGATTCGAACCGGTGTACTAGCCTTGAGAGGGCTATGTCCTGGGCCTCTAGACGAAGGGAGCGTTGCCTGAAAATGGCACCTGAGGCGCCATGCCGCGGCCGGGCTGCGGGGCGCGGTATTATATGCGTCGCGACTCCATGCTCAAGTCCCCGCTTAACCTGAGCTAATATGCGGCGATGGCATCGCTGTTCTTCTGGCGCAAGGACAAGCCCGCAGCCCCCCGGGCGGCGGCCCCGGCGCCCGTGGCAGAGGTGCCGGCTTTTGGCCCTGTCACCGTCACCACCGTGAATCTCGACGCCCCGCTGCGGCTGCCGGTGCAGCGCGTGGCACTGGCGGTGGCGCTGGGCGACGACCGCGCCGCAGATCCCGACATCCGGCTCGATGCCGCGCAGACCCGCCTGCTGCTGGCCGCCAGCAATGAATTTGCCCGCGTCGGCACCGAGCCGCGCTACACGCCCCAGCGTCCCTCGCTGCTGCCCCAGCTGCTCGAAGTGCTTGGCGACGAGGAGGCCTCGCTGCGCGCCTTCTCACGCATCATCTCCCAGGATCCGCATCTCACTGGCGAGCTGTTGCGCGCGGCAAACAGCCCGCTGTATCGCGTCAGTCCTGCGCCAGTCGAAAGCATTGACCGCGCGACAGTGCTGCTCGGGACCACCGGGCTGCGCACCCTGATCGCTGGCGCGGTGATGAATCCCGCGAAGCTGGCCGGTGGCGCCGGTGCCGGCGGATTCGGCGACGTCATCTGGGAGCAGACGCTGTACGCGGCCTCAGCCGCGGAAGCCTGGGCGGCACGCAACCAGAGCGCAGACCCTTTCGCCGCACACCTGGTAGCGCTGCTGCACGGCCTGGGCAGCGTGGCCGTGTACCGTGTGCTGAGCGATCTTCATGCAGCGCAGGGCGTGAAGCCCGATGCAGCGGCCATCGCCAGCAGCATCGAAACCAATGCCGCGGTCACGGCCGCCCGCATTGCGGCGAGCTGGGGTCTTTCCGAACGCACGCGCCAGGCACTGGAAGCGCAATCGGCAGCCGCTCCGGTGGCAGATGTCGCGCCCCTGGCCCGCACGCTGGAGTTCGGCCTGCTGGCCGGGGCGCTTACCCTGCTGTGCCGCCGCCGCCGCTTCACCCCGCAGCAGGCGCTGGAGCAGCTGTCACTGGCCGGCTTTTCCGGCCCGGTCACCGAACGCATCTGGGATCGGCTGGCGAGCGCCTACATTGCCCATTAGGCCGCTACCGGCCCGGCCGTGTGCCACCCGCGATATGATCCGCGCATCCTTCAACCTGAAAGACCTTCTTTCGCCCGGAATACTTCCTTGACCTCTGACTCCGACGCCAGCCCCAGGGCGGCAGGCTCCCCGCGCATCATCCCGCGCGCCGGGCATCCGATCTCCCGCCGCCACATCTCATCCAACGCACTGCGCGTGCTGTATCGCCTGCGGGAAGGAGGCTACCAGGCCTTCCTCGTCGGTGGCTGCCTGCGCGACCTGATGATCGGGGTGGTGCCCAAGGACTTCGACGTCGCCACCAGCGCGCGCCCGGAGGAAGTGAAGCGCCTGTTCCGCAATTGCCGGCTGATCGGGCGGCGCTTCCGGCTGGCCCATGTGTTCTTCGGGCACGAGATCATCGAGGTGGCTACCTTCCGCGCCGCCAGCGCGCCGCTGCCCGGTGAGGAAACCGAGGACGACCCGGACATCCTGCTGGAAGTCGGCGCCAGCGAAGACAATCCGGAGAGCGAAGCCGAGGAGGATGCCGCGCGCGAGCGCGATGCCGGTCTGGAGGAGGAGGATGAGCCGCCGCCTCCGGTGGAAGCCGGAAGTGCGTCGCACCCCGGAGACCGCCTGCTGGATCAGGGTGGCCGCATCCTGCGCGACAACACCTACGGCACCATAGAAGAGGACGTGTGGCGGCGCGATTTCGCGTGCAACGCGCTCTACTACAACATCGAGGATTTCTCGCTGTGGGACTACGTGGGCGCGGTGGAGGACATCCAGGCCCGCCGCCTGCGCCTCATCGGCGACCCCGGCCAGCGCTATCGCGAGGACCCGGTGCGCATGCTGCGCGCGGCACGCTTCGAGGCCAAGCTGGGCTTCTCGCTGGATGCAGACACTGAAGCGCCGGTAACGGAACTGCGGCATCTGCTGACCGAAGTGCCGGCGGCACGGCTGTTCGACGAGACCCTGAAGCTTTTCCTCACCGGCCACGGCGTGCGATCGCTGGAGGTGCTGCGCCGGCGCGGCCTGCTGGCAGCGCTGTATCCGGCGGTGGAGCGCGCGCTGGCGGAGCATCCGGGCAGCGACGTGGAGCGTCTGCTGGAGGCTGGCCTCGCCAACACCGACGAGCGGGTGCAGGCCGGCAAGTCGGTGACTCCGACCTTCCTCTTCACGCTGCTGCTGTACGGGCCCATTGCGGCGTACATCGGGCGGCAGCCGCAGGAGAAGTGGAGTGACGTGGGCACCATCCTCGATGGCTGCGACGCGGCCCTGCGCGAGACGCAGAAGCGGGTGACCATTCCGAAGCGCTTCTCGCTGGGTGTGCGTGACATGTTCGCGCTGCAGCCGCAGCTGGAACAGCCACGCAGCCGCCGCGTGCTGCGGCTGATCGAGCAGCCGCGCTTCCGTGCGGCCTTCGACCTGCTGCTGCTGCGCGCGCAGGTGGGCATGGCTCCACAGCAGCTGGTGGACTGGTGGGCGGCGCTGCAGGCAGCCGACGCCGAGACCCGCACGCAGATGGTGCTCGCTCTGGAGGCCTCGCGCGGCCAGCGTGGTGATGGCGAGGATGAGGGCGGCGAAGGCCGGCCGCGCCGCCGTCGCCGGCGACGGCGGTAACCGCCAGGCATGGAGCAGGGGAACGGGGTGTGGGTGCCGGCCTATGTGGGTGTCGGCAGCAACATGGGCGATTCCAGGGCCCGGGTCCGGGATGCCTTCGCTGCGCTGGCCGGCCTGCCGCAAACCCGCCTCATCGCCCGCTCGCGGCTGTATCGCACGCGCCCCTTCGGTCCGGTGCCGCAGGGAGATTTCATCAACGCGGTCGCCGGGTTGCTCACGCAGCTGGATGCGGTCGCGTTGCTGGAGGGCCTGCGGGGCATCGAAAGCGCCGCCGGTCGCGTGCGCAATGAACGCTGGGGTCCGCGGACGCTGGACCTGGACCTGCTGGTGTTCGGCGCCGGGCAGCTGCAGACGCCGGAGTTGACGGTGCCGCACCCGGGCATCCCCGAGCGTGGTTTCGTGCTGGCGCCATTGCACGACGTGGCCCCGACGCTGGAAGTGCCCGGCGCCGGTCGCGTGGAAGTGCTGCTGCGCCAGCTGGCCGATGACGGCATCGCCGAAGTGATCGACGCATGACGCCAGCGATGCCGCACCGGTATCTCGTGGTCGAGGGCGCCATCGGCGTGGGCAAGACCAGCCTCGCGCGGCGCCTGGCCGCCACGCTCAACGCACAGCTGGTGCTGGAACAGGCGGACGAGAATCCCTTCCTGGAACGCTTCTACCGCAACCCGCGCGTGGGAGCGTTGCCGGCGCAGCTCTACTTCCTGTTCCAGCGTGCGCAGCAGCAGGCCTCGCTCACGCAGCAGGACCTCTTCGGGACCGTGCGCGTGGCCGACTACCTGCTGGCCAAGGACGACCTGTTCGCGCACATGACACTGGACGACGAGGAATACGGCCTCTACCGGCAGGTGCATGAGCGGCTGTCCATCGACGCGCCGCGCCCGGACCTGGTGGTGTACCTGCAGGCCCCGGTGGATGTGCTGCTCGACCGCATCGCGCGGCGCGGCATCGCCCACGAGAGCCTGATCGACCGCGCCTATCTCACGCGCCTCAATGAGGCCTATGCACGCTTCTTCCATGCCTATTCGGACAGCCCGCTGCTGATCGTGAATGCGGCGAGCATCGATCCGGTGGGCAATGACGCCGACTACGAGGAGCTGCTGGGGCAGATCAGCCGCACGGTGCGTGGCCGGCTCTACTACAATCCCCTCCGTCACAAGGGACTGTAAGCATGTACACCCAGCTGCAGCTGCGCGATGCGGCCCGCCAACCGGTGAGCCTGACCACGCTGAACCGCATGCGCGAGGAGGCAGAGCCCATTGCGGCGCTCACCTGCTACGACGCCAGCTTCGCGGTGCTGCTGGACCAGGCCAATGTCGACCTGGTGCTGGTGGGTGATTCCCTCGGCATGGTGATACAGGGGCACGACACCACCGTGCCGGTGACGGTGGACGACATGGTCTACCACACGCGCGCCGTGTCGCGCGGCAGCTATCGTCCCTTCCTGGTCGCCGACCTGCCGTTCATGAGCTACTCCTCCCCCGACGTGGCGCTGGCCAACTCCGTGCGGCTGATGCAGGAGGGCGGGGCGCGCATGGTGAAGCTGGAGAGCGGCGCCGAGCAGCTGCGCATCGTCGAGGTGCTGGCGGGACACGACATCGCGGTGTGCGCGCACCTGGGCCTGAAGCCGCAGTCGGTGCACAAGACCGGTGGCTTCCGCGTGCAGGGCAGGGAGAAGGATGCTGCCGAGCGCATCGTGCGCGATGCGCGCGACCTGGAGTCCGCGGGCGCGGACATCGTGCTGCTGGAATGCGTGCCCAACGAAGTGGGCCGGGCGGTGACCGAGGCGCTGCACGTGCCGGTGATCGGCATCGGGGCGGGCCCGTCGGTCAGCGGACAGATCCAGGTGCTGTACGACATCCTCGACATCACGCCTGGCCGCAAGCCGCGGTTCGTGCGCAATTTCATGAGCGGGGTCGACTCCCCGCTGGCCGCGGTCAGCGCGTACGTGCGCGCAGTGAAGCAGCGCGACTATCCCGCCGCGGAGCACTGTTTCTCCTGATGCTCACCATCGGGCGAATCGCCGAACTGCGCGAGGCGGTGAAGGCCTGGCGGCTGGATGGGGAGCGCGTGGGACTGGTGCCCACGATGGGCTCGCTGCACGACGGGCACATGAGCCTGCTCACCACCGCGCGCCAGCATGCCGATCGCGTGATCGCCAGCGTATTCGTCAATCCGCTGCAATTCGGACCCGGCGAGGATTTCGAGCGCTATCCGCGCACGCCCGGGGACGACCAGCGGCTGTTGGAAAAGGCCGGCTGCGACATGCTGTTCCTGCCGTCGGTGCGCGAGATCTACCCGGATGGCGGCCAGAGTGCCACCCGCGTGACAGTGGAATCGCTGTCGCAGATCCTGTGCGGACGCGTGCGGCCCGGGCACTTCGACGGCGTGGCCACGGTGGTGGCCAAGTTGTTCGGCATCGTGCAACCGGACGTGGCCGTGTTCGGCGAGAAGGACTACCAGCAGCTGTCCATCATCCGCCGCATGACCGCGGACCTGGACATCATGGTGCAGGTAATCGGCGCGCCAACCGTGCGTGCGCCGGATGGGCTGGCGATGAGCTCGCGCAACCGCTATCTCACGCCCGCGGAGCGCGAGTTGGCACCGCGCATCTACGCCACACTGCGCGCCGCCGCCGGGCGCATCGAAGGCGGCGAGCGCGACTTCTCGGGGCTTGCGGCCTGGGGCATGGCGCAACTGCAGTCGGCCGGCATGGCTCCGGACTACTTCGAGGTCCGCGAGGCAGGCACGTTGCGCGAGCCTGGCGTGACTTCCCGCGAGCTGGTGATCCTCACCGCCGCGCGGCTCGGCAAGGCCAGGCTCATCGACAACCTGCGCCTGACCCTGCGCTGAGCCGGCCTGCGCATGCCGGCGCTTTGCCGGCTGCCCGTATACTGGGTCCATGCTGCTGCCACGGGAAATCTACACCGCGAGCCAGGTGAGGCAACTGGAGGCCTCGGCGCTGGTCGACGGAGTGACCGGCTATATACTGATGAAGCGGGCCGGCGCCGCGGCCTTCTCGGTGTTGCGCCAGCGCTGGCCCCTGGCACGTGCGCTGGTGGTTGTTGCAGGGCCAGGCAACAACGGCGGCGATGGCATGGTCCTGGCGCGCCTGGCACACCAGGCTGGCCTGGACGTGCGCGTGATGATGGTTGGCGATACCGCTGCTGCGCGTGGCGAGGCGCGCGAGGCACTGGCTGATCTGCGGGCAGCGGGGCTTGAGCCAACGCCGCTGGATTCCGTTGCGCTGGTGAAGGCGGATCTGGTCATCGACGCATTGCTGGGCATCGGCGCCCACGCGCCACTGCGGCCGGAACTGCAGGCGGCCATCGAGGCCATCAACAATGCCGGCCGGCGTGTTTTCGCGCTGGATCTTCCTTCAGGGCTCGATCCGGATACCGGGCATGTGATGCCCGCGGTGCGCGCCACGGCCACGCTCGCGTTCATCGGGCTCAAGCAGGGAATGTTCCTCGGCGAGGGGCCCGAACATTGCGGTGACCTGCAGTTCGATGCGCTGCAGGTGGCGCGCGCACCGATCGAACCGGCGCTGCGGCGGCTTGCCTATGATGTGCTCGCCGAGTCCATGCCGCCGCGGCCGCGGCGCAGCCACAAGAGCCAGTTCGGTCGCGTGCTGGTGGTGGGCGGTGGCAAGGGGATGCCGGGTGCGGTGCGGCTGGCCGGTGAGGCCGCGCTGCGCGTCGGCGCCGGACTGGTGACGGTGGCCAGCCTGCCGGCGCATCTTCCGGCGGTGACGGGGCAACGTCCGGAGCTGATGTTCTGCGCGCTGCACGATCCCGGCGACGTCGCTGCCGCAATGACCAATGCCGACGTGGTGGCGGTGGGACCGGGACTGGGTCGCGATGCCTGGGCCGCGGCCGTGCTCGAGGCGGTGCTCAGCGCGCAGATTCCCAACCAGCGACTCGTGCTGGATGCCGATGCGCTCAACATGATCGCGGCCATGCCAGAGCCGCCGCACCGGGACGACTGGGTGCTCACTCCCCATCCGGGTGAGGCCGCCCGCATGCTGGGCGTGCCCTCCGCTGCGGTGGAAGAAGATCGCCTTGGCGCACTGAAGGAGCTGCGCCGCCGCTACGGCGGAATCGTCGTGCTGAAGGGCGCAGGCACCTTGCTCGGCGCCACGGGCCAGGTGCCACGCCTGTGCGGCCATGGCAATCCCGGCATGTCGGTGCCGGGCATGGGCGACGTGCTCACCGGCGCCGTGGCCGGATTCCTCGTCCAGAGCGAGCGTCCCTTCGAAGCCACTGCTGGCGCGGTCTACGCGCATGCGGTGGCCGGCGACCACTGCGCACGCTCTGGCCTGCGCGGCGTGCTGGCACTGGAAGTGGTGCAGGAACTGCGCGTGGTGCTGGCCCAGCTGCCATGACCGCAGCGTCGACGCCCGCGCCCGACGCGGGAAGCTGGATTGCGCTGGCCGATGAGTCGGCCACCGCGGAATTCGCCGCGCGCCTGGCGCGCGCATTGCCCGCTGCCACACCGCCGCTGGTGATCTACCTGCACGGTGACCTGGGCGCCGGCAAGACCACACTGGCCCGGGGCATGTTGCGGGCGATGGGCGAGACCGGGGCGGTGCGCAGCCCCACCTATGCGCTGATGGCTGAATACCAGCCGGCAGGAACGCGCGTGCTTCACCTGGACCTGTATCGCCTGGATTCCCCGGACGATCTGCTCGCCCTGGGTCTGGCCGATCACCTGCCCGGCAGCACGGTGTGGCTGATTGAATGGCCGGAGAAGGGCGCAGGCGGCGGGCTGCCACCTGCGGATGCGGCGGTGTACCTCGAGCCCGACGGTCGCGCCCGCAGGGCGTGCATCGTGCCGCGCTCCGCCAGCGGAGCACGCTGGGCAGCAGCGGTAGCTGCAGACTCCGGATGATGAAAATGGGCTATCCCCATATTTTTATTGAAAATAGATAACGCCAGCCGTAAAGTGCGGCGATGATTTCGCGCCGGGGTTCTCCGTGGTTGCTGGCCTGCTGCGCGTTGCTGATGGCAGCGCCGCTGGCGGCGGCCACCCTGTTGCGGCAGGCAGTACTGGTTGCGCCCGGCGAAGACGGCGCGCGGCTGGAGCTTGACCTGCCTGCTTCGGCGGCCAGGCCCAAGGTCTTCACACTTTCCAAACCTCATCGCCTCGTCATCGACCTGCCGCGCACAAGCCTTGCGAAGGGCGCCCGGCTCCCGGCGCCAGCAGGGCCTGTGCGCACGGTGCGTGATGGCGTGCAGCCCGGGGGCACGCTGCGCCTGGTGCTGGAACTGAAGCAGGGGATGTCCTTCAAGTCGCGCACCGAGGGCAACAGGTTCATTGTCGAGTTGGGCCGCGCGCCAGCCGCGGCTGCGATGGCCTCCACCGCAACGCCTGCACCCGCGCCCGCTGCCGCAGCGGCGCCGGCCGTGGCCACACCGGTGCGAGCGGAGCATGCGCCGCGTGACGCGGGCCGCGATGTGGTGGTCGCCATTGATGCCGGCCACGGCGGCGATGATCCCGGTGCCATCGGCAAGGGCGGCACGCGCGAGAAGGACGTGGTGCTGAAGATCGCGCAGGAGCTGGCGAAGCGCGTGAACGCGCAGCCCGGCATGCGTGCCTATCTCACCCGCAATGACGACCGCCGCATCCCGCTGCCTGAACGCACGCGGCTGGCGCGTGTGGCGGGGGCCGACATCTTCATCTCCGTGCACGCGGACTCGGTGCCGCGCAGCGAAGTCACCGGTTCCTCGGTGTATGTGCTCAGCGAGAAAGGCGCCTCCAGCGAAGCGGCCCGCTGGCTGGCGGACCAGGAAAACGCCGTGGATCGCGGCCGCGGCGAGCGCGAAGACCCGCTGGCTTCGGTGCTGGTGGACCTGTCGCAGACTGCCAGCATCGGCCTGAGCGCCGACGCCGCCCAGCACGTGCTGGCCCAGCTCGACCGCGTCGGCACCGTCCGCAAGACCAGGGTGCAGAGCGCGGCTTTCGTGGTGCTGAAATCCCGCGACATCCCCGCACTGCTGGTCGAAACCGCCTTCATCTCCAATCCGGGCGAGGAGAAGAAGCTGCGCACGCCGGCGCACCAGCAGGCCGTCGCCGACGCCATCTTCAAGGGCGTGCTGGAGTATTTCCGGCAGAGCCCGCCGGATGGCACGTATTTCGCGCGCGAGCGCGAGGAACGCCGCCTGGTGGCTTCTTCTCCCTAGGGCAAGCCCCGACCCATTAAGATCGCGGGCCTCATGGCCATTCGCGTTTTGCCCTCCCACCTCATCGACCAGATCGCCGCCGGCGAGGTGGTGGAGCGGCCGGCTTCCGTGATCAAGGAGCTGGTGGAGAACGCACTGGATGCCGGCGCCACCCGCATCGAGATCGAGATCGAGGCCGGCGGCGCGGGGCTGATCCGCGTGCGCGACAACGGCCATGGCATTGCGCCGGCGGAGCTGGCGCTGGCGCTCACCCGCCATGCCACCAGCAAGATCGCCGACCTTGATGACCTCGCGGCCGTGTCCACCCTGGGCTTCCGCGGCGAGGCACTGCCCTCGATTGCCGCCGTGGCGCGCCTTCGGCTGGCCTCGCGCCAGCGGGGTGCGGGCGACGCCAGCGAGATCACGGCAGAGGACGGGCAGGTGGGGGACATCCGTCCGTCGGCTCAGCCCGAGGGCACCGTGGTGGAGGTGCGCGATCTTTTCTTCAATGTACCCGCGCGGCGCCGCTTCCTGCGCAGCGAGGCAACCGAGGCCACGCATGTGCTGCGCATGGTCGAACGCCTGGCGCTGGCGCGCCCGGATGTGACGCTGCGCTACGCGAACAATGGTCGCGAGCAATTGCGCGTCGCAGCGGCCAACGATGCCGCCGGCCAGCAGGCGCGGCTGGCCGCCGTGATGGGCGAGGAATTCGCTGCCGGCTGCATGGACATCGACATCGCCACGGGTCCGTTGCGCGTCACCGGCTGGATGAGCCGGCCCACCTTCGCGCGCGCGCAGGCAGACCTGGCGCACTGGTTCGTCAACGGCCGGGCCGTGCGTGACCGTTTGCTGATGAACGCGGTGAAGCTGGGGTACCGGGACGTGCTCTACGGCGGTCGCCATCCCGCCTACGTGCTGCACCTTTCCATCGATCCGCGCGAAGTGGACGTCAATGCGCATCCCGCCAAGCAGGAGCTGCGCTTCCGCGAATCGCGGGGTGTGCATGATTTCATCTTCCGCGCCGTCGGCCGGCGCTTGGCCGATACGCGCCCGGGTGAACAGGCCACGGCCGTCGACGCGCGGTCGGCACTCTCGCCGCAACCCGGGCGGTCATTCGATTTCGCAGCGGCGCAGCCGTTGGGGGTGCATCCGCCGCAGCCGGTACCGGCCGCGCGCGACAGCTGGGCCGTGCGCGAGGCCATCGAAGCCGCGCCTGAGGAATCCCGCCCACTGGGTACTGCCATCGCGCAGCTGCATGGCATCTACATCCTTGCGCAGGATTCAGCAGGACTGGTGCTGGTGGACATGCATGCCGGCCATGAGCGCGTGCTCTACGAGAAGCTCAAGCAGGACCACGCCGCACGGCGCGCCGAGGCGCAGCGGCTGCTGGAGCCGGTGACGGTGGCTTTGCCAGAAGCCATCGTTGATCGTGTGCTGGAGGAAGAGGAGGAGTGGTCGCGCTGCGGCTTCGAACTCTCGCGCCTCGCACCTGACCGGCTCGCCGTGCGCAGCGTGCCTGTGCTGCTGGCGCGCCAGGATGTGGCGCAGCTGGTGCGCGACACTGCACTGGCGGTGGCCGGCGACGAGGGCACGCACCATGTTGAAGGTGCCGAACATCACCTGCTGGCCACGCTGGCCTGCCGGGGCGCCGTGCACGGCGGCCGCCGCCTGTCGCTGCCGGAAATGGACGCACTGTTGCGGCAGATGGAGCAGACCGAGCGCGCCAGCCAGTGCAACCACGGCAGGCCCACCTTCGCGAGGGTGGCGCTTTCCGAACTGGACCGCCTGTTCCTCAGGGGCCGGTGAACAAGCCGGAGCAGGCCGCCGGTCGCCCGCCGCTGCCCGCGGGCATCGCCGTGCTCGGCCCCACCGGCAGTGGCAAGAGCGCGCTGGCGATGCAGATTGCCGCGCATCTGCCGGCGGAAATCATCAGCGTGGATTCCGCCCAGGTGTATCGCGGCCTGGACATTGGCACCGCCAAGCCCACCGCGGAGGAACGCCGCGCGGTGCCCCACCATCTCATCGACATCATCGGACCGGAACAGGTGTATTCAGCAGGGCAGTTCCGCACCGACGCGCTGCGCCTGGTGGATGAGATCACCGCGCGCGGCCGGGTGCCGCTGCTGGTGGGTGGAACCATGCTTTATTTCCGCGCGCTGTTTCGCGGGATCGCCGAACTGCCGGTGGCCGACGTCAACTTGCGTGGGCAGCTGGATGCGGATGCGGCGCGGCAGGGATGGCCGGCATTGCATGCGCGGCTGGCGGCGCTTGATCCCGAAGCCGCGCGCCGCATTCATCCCAACGACGCCCAGCGCATCCAGCGGGCACTGGAAATCGCGGCGCTTTCCGGACAGCCGCGCGACCAGTTGTGGATGCAGGACCATTCCTACAACGACTTCAGCCATTGGCGCATCTGCGTGCTGGAGCCTGGTAATCGCGCGCAGCTGCACGAGTTGTTGCGACAACGGCTGGAGCAGATGGTGCAGGCGGGCCTGGCAGAAGAGGTGCGGCAACTGCTCGCGCGCGGCACGCTGGAGGAGAACGCGCCGGTGCTGCGGCTCGTCGGATATCGCCAGTTTGTCAGTCATGTACGGGGGCAGGAGTCGCTGGAGGCAGCGGTTGCCCGTGCCCTCGCCGCGACGCGCCAGCTGGCCAAGCGCCAGCTCACCTGGCTGCGCGGTGACAACCTGTTGCCATCTGGCGCCAGCGTGCTGCGCAGCGATCCTTTCGCTTCGGGTACAAAAGAACTATTACGCGCGCTCTTGATCGAAGCACGAAAGCCCGCATGATAAGATGCAGCGCAACACAATAAGGAGAAAGTCGTGGCCAAGACCCAGTCGCTGCAGGACCCGTTCCTGAACGCCCTGCGCAAGGAGCGCGTCCCGGTCTCGATCTATCTGGTCAATGGCATCAAGCTGCAAGGCACGATTGATTCATTCGACCAGTTCGTGGTCCTGCTGAAGAACAGCGTCAACCAGATGGTGTACAAGCACGCCATTTCCACCGTCGTGCCGGCGCGCAATGTGCGCATTCCCGGCGTTGAGGAAGAGGCGGGCGCGGAGGGCGCCGCAGGCTGATGTTCGAACGCCCCCGCACCGGCGAACGCGCGGTGCTCGTGCGCCTCGGACTCGGCGCACCGCTCGACCCAGAAGACCTGAGTGAATTCACGCAGCTGGCCGTATCGGCCGGCGCGATTCCCGTCGCCACCATCACGGGTCGGCGCGAGCGGCCCGATCCCCGTTATTTCGTGGGCAGCGGCAAGGCCGAGCAGATCCGCCTGGAGGCCGAAGCCACCGGCGCCGAAGTGATCCTTGTCGATCATCCACTCTCGCCGGGCCAGGAGCGCAATCTCGAGAAGCTCACAGGCAGGCGCGTGCTCGACCGCAGCGGCCTGATCCTCGACATATTCGCGCAGCGCGCGCGCAGCCATGAGGGCAAGCTCGAGGTCGAGCTGGCGCAGCTGAAGCACATCGCCAGCCGGCTGGTACGCGGCTGGACCCACCTGGAGCGCCAGCGCGGTGGCGGCATCGGCAACCGTGGTCCCGGCGAAACGCAGCTGGAAACCGACCGCCGCCTGCTGGGCAAGCGCGTACGCGTGCTCACCGAGCGGCTGCAGAAGATCAAGCAGCAGCGCGAAACCGGCCGTGATGCGCGTGCCGCCATCCCGGTGCCCTCGGTGGCGCTGGTGGGTTACACCAACGCAGGCAAGTCCACCCTGTTCCGCGCGCTGTCCGGCGACACCGGGGTTTATGTCGCCGACCAGCTGTTCGCGACGCTCGATCCCACCGTGCGCCGCCTGCGGCTGCCCGGCGGCACCCAGGTGGTGGTGGCCGACACCGTCGGTTTCATCCGCGACCTGCCGCATGAACTGGTGGCTGCGTTCCAGTCCACGCTCACCGAGGCCCGCGAGGCCACGCTGCTGCTGCACGTGATCGACGCCAGTGATCCGCGGCGCGGCGAGCACATCGCGGAAGTGGATCGCGTGCTGGAGCACATCGGCGCCGGATCGATCCCGGGCATCCGCGTGTTCAACAAGATCGACCGTCTGGAGGAATCCCCGCGCGTGGACCGCGACGAGGCCGGCGTGGTGCAGGCGGTGTGGATCAGCGCCGCGCACGACATCGGGCTCGACCTGCTCGGCACGGCCGTGGCGGAGCGCCTCGAGCGCTCCGTGCGGCACGTACGGGTGCAGCTGCCCCTGGCCGCTGGCGCAGCGCGTGCGCGCCTGTATGCAGCCGGGGTGGTGCAGGCCGAGCGGCAGGGCGAGACTGCTTTCGACCTCGACGTGGAGCTTCCGGATGACGAACTGGGGCGCCTGCTGGCCGTGCCGGGAGCCAAACTTGTGACCCCCGATGGCGATACCCTAAAATCCACGGGCACGACGCACCGCATTTCATCCGGATTGCGGTAACACAGCCTGGCGCCCTCAAAATAATGGCCTGGAACGAGCCCGGAAACCGGGGTGAAGCCCCCTGGGGCAAAAAGCGTCCTGCCGGCAAGTCCGGCGGCCTGGAACAAACCCTGAAGGACATGCAGCAGAAACTGCAGGCCGCCCTGGGCGGCCGCGGCGAACCTCCCGGCGGCGGCGTTGCGCAGCCTGACGTCAGCCCCGGCATGGGCTGGGTACTGGCCGTGGTGCTGGTGGTGCTGTGGCTGGCCTCGGGCCTGTTCCAGATCGACGCCTCGGACATCGGGGTGGTGCAGCGCTTCGGCCGCCACATCGACCAGCGCAGCCCCGGCTTTGGCTGGGCCTTCCCCTGGCCCATCGACAAGGTCACCAAGGTCAACGTGTCGCGCGTGAACAGCGTCGAGCATGGCTCGCGCATGCTCACCGCAGACGTGAACCTGGTGGAGATCCGGGCCACGACCCAGTACATCAACGCCGATCCGGTGAAGGTGCTGTTCCAGGTGAAGGACCTGCCGACCACCATCGAGGAGGTCAGCGAGAGCGCCATCCGCGAGATCGTCGGCCAGGCCAGCCTTGAAGACGTGCTGGGCGCGGCGCGCCAGCGCATCACCGAGAATGCGCGGGACCTCATCCAGCGCACCCTCGACAGCTACAACGCCGGCGTGCGCGTCACCAGCGTCAACCTCACCAACGTGCAGGTGCCCGACGACGTGGTGGGCGCACAGCGCGACGCGAACAAGGCCATCGAGGACCGCGAGCGCTTCGCGCAGGAAGCCCAGGCCTATGCCAACGACATCCTGCCGCGTGCCCAAGGTACCGCCCAGCGCATGATCCAGGACGCCGAAGCCTACAAGGCCCAGGTGGTGACCCTGGCCCAGGGCGACGTGGCGCGTTTCAACAGCGTGTATTCCGCCTACGCGCAGGCGCCTGAAGTGACGCGCCAGCGCATGTACATCGAGACCGTCGAGCAGATCATGCGCGAGTCCCAGAAGGTCATCCTCGACACGAAGTCCGGCAGCGGCAACATGATCTACCTGCCGCTGGACCGCCTGATGGAGCGCAACGCCACGGGCACACAAGGCAGCGTGAGCGCCGCACCGGCGCTGCCCGAGCTGCCGGCTGTGACCGTGGATGGTCGCCCGAGGGCCACCCGATGATGCCGCGTCCGCAGAACCTGCTGGTCGCCGCGGTGGTGCTGGCCGCGCTGGCCTGGGGGAGCCTCTTCCAGGTGGGCGAGAACCAGCTGGCCATCCGCACCGAGTTTGGCAAGATCGTGGGGCAGGGCTACGGGCCCGGCCTGCATGTGAAGTGGCCGCTGGTGAACGAAGTGACGCGTTTCGAGCGCCGCATCATCACCCAGGCGTACCGGGGCGAAACCTTCCTCACGAGTGAGAACAAGGCGCTCAACGTCGACTTCTACGTGAAGTGGCGCGTGCAGGATGCCTCGCAGTATTTCCGCGCCACCAACGGCATCGAGACCTTTGCCTCCGCCAGGCTGGGCGATACCGTGAAGGACGGCATCAAGGGCGTGGTGGCGCGTCGCACGCTCGAGGAGATCGTCGTCACCGAACGCACGGCCTTCACCGGCGACATGATCAGCCGCGCCAACGAGATCGTGAATGAGCTGGGCGTGCAGCTGGTGGACGTGCGCGTGCAGCGCATCGACCTGCCGGAAGACGTCAGCGAAGCCGTGTACCGCCGCATGCAGGAAAGCTTCCGCGCGCTGGCCAATCGCCTGCGCGGCGAGGGCACGGCGGAAAAGGATCGCATCCAGGCCGAGGCCGACCGCAAGCGCACCGAACTGCTGGCCACCGCGCAGAGCGACGCGCAGCGCATACGCGGCGAGGGTGACGGGGAAGCAGCCCGCATCTACGGCCAGGCCTACGGCCGTGCACCGGAGTTCTACACCTTCTACCGCAGCCTGCAGGCATATCGCGGCGCACTGGCGCGTCCCGGCGATGTGTGGGTCGTCACGCCCGAAAGCGATTTCTTCAAATACCTTGAAAGCGGTGGGCGGCGCTGACGCGCCCGCCGGGAAGCTGCGCGCGTCATGAATTTCGCCTGGTCCGACCTGCTGGCGGCGCTGGCCCTGATGCTGGTGCTCGAAGGCCTGTTGCCGTTCCTGAATCCGGGCGGCTGGCGCCGCATGGTGACCCGGCTGGCGGGCAACAGCGACCGCGAGCTGCGCATCGGCGCTCTGGTCTGCATGGCGCTGGGCCTGCTGCTGCTGTTCTTCGTGCGTTCCTGATCAATCCAACAAGGGCTTCGACATGGGTCGTTTCGTAATCGTCATCGGCACCCAGTGGGGGGACGAGGGCAAGGGCAAGATCGTCGACCTCCTCACGGAAAAGGCGGCGGCCGTGGCGCGTTTCCAGGGTGGGCACAATGCCGGCCACACGCTGGTGATCGGCGGCGAGAAGCACATCCTGTCGCTGATTCCCTCGGGCATCCTGCGCGAGGGGGTGCGCTGCTACATCGGCAACGGGGTGGTGGTGTCGCTGCCCGCGCTGCTGAAGGAGAGCGACGCGCTCACCGCGCGCGGCGTGCCGGTGTTCGAGCGGCTGCGCATTTCTCCTTCGTGCCCGCTGATCCTGCCCTCCCATGTGGCGCTGGACCAGGCGCGCGAGACGAAGATGGGCGTGAACAAGATCGGCACCACCGGGCGTGGCATCGGCCCGGCCTATGAGGACAAGGTGGCGCGGCGCGCGCTGCGGGTGGCGGATCTGTTCAATCCCTCGCATCTCTCGGCCCAGCTGGCCGAGGTGCTGGACTACCACAACTTTGTGCTGACGAATTATTTCGGCAAGCCCGCGGTGGACTTCAACACCACCCGCGATGAGCTGCTGGCGCAGGGCGAGCGCGTCAAGCCGCTGGTGGTGGACGTCACGCGCGAGCTGGCCGAGCTGCGCGCGGCCGACGGCAATGTGCTCTTCGAGGGTGCGCAGGGAGCCATGCTCGACATCGACCACGGCACCTATCCCTTCGTCACCTCCTCGAACACCACCGGCGGCGGCGCGGCCACCGGCACGGGCCTCGGTCCGCGCAATTTCGACTATGTGCTGGGCATCGTGAAGGCCTATGCCACACGGGTCGGGGCAGGGCCGTTCCCGACGGAGCTGTTCGATGCCACGGGCGAGCATCTCTCGAAAGTGGGGCATGAGTTCGGCTCGGTCACTGGCCGCGCGCGTCGCTGCGGCTGGTTCGACGCCGTGGCGCTGCGCCGCGCGGTGATCCATGCCAGCGTCTCGGGCCTGTGCGTTACCAAGCTCGACGTGCTCGATGGCCTTGAGACCATCCGCATCTGCACCGCATACCGTTGTGCGGACGGCAGCAGCAGCGTGCATCCGCCAATGCTGGTGGAGGAGTTCGGCGAGGTTGAGCCGGTGTACGAGGATCTGCCGGGCTGGCAGGAATCCACCGTCGGCCTCACCAGCTATCAGCAGCTGCCGGTGAATGCGCGCCGCTACCTTGAGCGCATGCGGGATATCGTCGGCGTGCCGGTGGATATCGTCTCCACGGGGCCGGACCGCGACCACACCATCATCCTGAATCATCCTTTCGAATAGAAGAGCGAGCCCAGAAGGCCACGGGGGATCCATGCCGAAGTTTCCGAATACGCTGCCCTACATCGCCCTGAACCGGCCTGTACGCATCGAGGCCTCGCTGCGCGACCTGGAAGTGGAGGGCACCATTCCGGAGGACGTGCAGGGTGCGTTTTTCCGCGCTGTGCCTGATCCCGCCCATGCACCGCTGTTCGAGGATGACATCACGCTCTCGGCAGACGGCATGGTGGCCCGTTTCCTGTTCGAGGGCGGGCAGGTGGACTACGACATCAAGTACGTGCGCACGCACCGCTACGAGGCGGAGCGCAAGGCGCGCAAGGCGCTGTACGGCCACTACCGCAATCCCTTCACCGACGATCCCTCCGTGCGCGATCCTTCGCGCCCGGACCTGCGCACAGTGGCGAACACCACGCCGGTGTGGCATGCCGGCCGGCTGTTCATGACCAAGGAAGACGGTCGACCTTACGAGATCAATCCGCACACGCTGGAGACCGTGGGCTACTGGGATTACGAGGGCAAGCTGCGCTCGCTGACCCTCACTGCGCATCCGCGCGTGGATGCGGCCACGGGCGAGATGTTCACCTATGGCTACGAGGCCGGCGGGCTGGCCACGCGCGATGTGGCCTACTGCATCATCGATGCCCAGGGAAACCTGACGTCCGAGCAGTGGTTCCAGGCGCCATACGTGGCCTCCATCCACGATTTCTGCATCACGCAGAAATACGCCATCTTCCCCGTCTACCCGACCACGGCGGACATCGACCGCATGAAGGCCGGCGGCGCCCACTGGGCGCACCAGCAGGACCTGGAAAGCTGGGTGGGCGTGATGCCCCGCTACGGCAAGGTGGAGGAGATGCGCTGGTTCAAGGGGCCGAAGGGCGTCTCGGCCTTCCACCTCACCAATGCCTTCGACGATGGCGGAAAGATCCACATGGATGCCTGCCTTTCGGAAACCTGCGCGTTTCCCTTCATGCGCGAGGCCGGCGGCATCCAGAAGAACCAGTGGGAGATCCAGAGTGCGCTCACGCGCTGGACCATCGACATGGACCAGCCGGGCGATGCCATCCAGTCCACTCCCATCGGCCCGCCCGGCGACCTGCCGCGCATCCGCGATGCTGACCAGGGCCTGCCTTATGGCGTTATCTGGCTGCCGACGATGAACCCGCAGGCCAAGGGTCCGCCGCTGGTGGGCAATGTGGTGGGCGCTGCTTTCAACTGCCTGGTGCGCATCGACCTTGCCACGCGCCGCGTGGACGCACTGGCGCTGGATCCAGGCATGGCCATCAATGAACCCGTGCACGTGTCTTCATCGAAGCCGGGGCATGGCGGCTGGCTGCTGGCCGTGGTGGATCGCGAGGCTGCGCGTGACTATGACAGCGAGCTGTGGATCCTCGATGCCGACAACATCGCCGCGCCGCCGGTGGCCAAGGTGAAGATTCCGTTGCCGGTGCGGCCGCAGGTGCACGGGTCGTGGGTATCCGCGCAGCAGCTGGCGCAATCCAGGCGCTGATGAGTCCCGCCAATGCCATTCCGACATGACAGGAACATGACTGCGGGGCCGTAACAAGGCCGCAACATCCGCGCCACAAACTCTCGCACATCCAATCCGGAACGTGGGAGCAGATGGCGATGAATACAGTGCGGTTGATGGTGGCGGGTATCGTGGCGGCATCCCTTGCAGGCTGCGGTGCGGACGAGATCGTGTCGCCGGGCAGCGGCGGAAACATCACCATCAACAACCCGCCGGCAAATCCGCCGGGCAATGGCGGCGGCGATCCGGGTGATGACCTGGTCGAGCCGGCATCCGGCTGCCCGACCATCGCCAACAATCCCGGCCTGCGGGACGACGGCACCATCACCGGCCCGACCGGCACTTACCGCGTATGTGCGTTGCCGGCGCGATTCACCACCAGCACTGCGTTGCAGCGCTTCCCGGGTCTGCTTTATGCCCTCGACGGCCGCGTGGACGTGGGCTGCGACCTGGGTGCGGGCGCTGCCACGCTGCCGGGTGGCAGTGCCTGCCTCAACACCACCCCGGTCACGCTCTCGATCCAGCCGGGCGTGGTGATTTTCGCCAAGACGGGGACATCCTGGCTGGTGGTGAACCGACACAACCGCATCAACGCGGTGGGCGAGACCACGCGTCCCATCGTGTTCACCAGCCGTGACAATGTGCAGGGCCTGGCCGGTGATGATTCGCAGGGCCAGTGGGGCGGTGTAGTGCTCCTGGGCCGTGCACCGATCACCGACTGTGCCGCTGCGGGTGCCACTCCCGGCACCGAGCAGTGCGAGCGCCAGACCGAAGGCGCCGTGGACCCGGCCCTGTTCGGCGGCGCAACCGCCAACGACAACAGCGGCACGCTGCGTTACGTGCAGATCCGCTACTCCGGCTATGTGCTGTCGGGCAACAGCGAGCTGCAGTCGCTCACACTGGGCGGTGTGGGCAGCGGCACGCAGATCTCCCACATCCAGTCGCACAACAGTTCCGATGATGGCTTCGAGAATTTCGGTGGCACGGTGCCACTGCGCCGCTTTGTCATCACGGGCGCGGACGATGACAGCATCGATGTGGACACCGGATATCGCGGCACCATCCAGCACGTGATTGCCGTCCAGAAGACCACCGGCGCGGCTGACTCGATGATCGAACTGGACAGCCCGGGTGCCAATTCCACGACGGCCGAGAACCAGGTGCCGCGCACCTGGCTGAAGCTGGCCAACTTCACCTTCGTGCACCGCAATCCGGCTTCCGGCAATGGCGCGGCGATGCGCTTTCGCGGTGGTGCGGACGCCAGCCTGGTCAACGGCATCGTGATCTCGCCGATGGCTGCGCTGCGCATGGACAACACCAATGGTGGCGTCAATATCCTGGGCACGGACGGGGCAGTGGACAAGGTTGGTCCGCCCTCGTTCCTGTCGGTGGTGCTGCAGAGCGGGGCGGCTTCCCCGTTCAGCGGCAGCGGCGGCACGCCGGCCCTGACGGCAGGTGATGTGGCCGCAGCCTTCAACGCAGGCACCAACAACAACGTGGCGTTCGTCACCAGCCTCACCGGCGGCTTCGTCAATGGTGCCAACGAGACGGCAGTCGTGGCGACCAACCCCGCTACGGTGGACGCGGCGTTCGATGCCACTGACTACGTCGGTGCAGTGCCCATCGGTGGGGACGCGTGGTATGCGGGCTGGACCTGCAACTCGGCGACAGCCACGTTCGGCTCGGCGAGCGGATCCTGCACTTCCATCCCGGCGCTGGATTGATCCCGATGTCGCAGCTGATCAAGCGGGCCGTTCCGGTCCTGGCGGTGGCGATGGCAGTACGGGTGGCACTGGCGCAGGCGCCGGTGCCTGTCGCGGCACGGCCAGATGTGGACGTGGCAGCCCCTGGTGGACTCACCGTGCTGGAGGAAGAACTCGAGGAAGTCGTTGTGGAGGGGCGCCGGCTGGCTGACATCCAGCAGGCCGTCACCGAAGTGGTTTCCATCCTGTCTGCCGAGGACATCGCGCGGACAGGTGAGGGCGACATCGCCGGTGCCCTCAGTTTCGTGCCCGGGCTGTCCGTGGTCGGGGGAGGCTTTGTCTACGTGCGTGGCCTCGGCGACCGCTACTCACTGGCGCTGCTGAATGGATCGCCGCTGCCAAGTCCGGAGCCGCTGCGTCGGGCGGTGCCGCTGGACCTCTTTCCCACCGACGTGGTGGCATCTTCGATGGTGCAGAAGACCTACTCGCCGAACTATCCCGGGGAATTCGGCGGTGGCGTGATCAACCTCACCACGGTAGCCATCCCGAAGATGCCCTTCCTGAATATCGGAGCGGGCATCAGCGGCGATTCCGGGACCACCGGCCAGCTGGGCTACGATCACTTCGGCGGCAAATACGACTGGACTGGCTACGACGCCGGTGCCCGCACCCTGCCGTCGGGCCTGAGGGATTTCCTGGCGAGCGGCGAGCGCATCAGCAGCGGAACCGTGGATTCGGGCGAGATCGCCAGGCAGTTCGTCGGCTGGCGCAACGGACTGGTGCAGGAGATCGGCAGCGTGCCTGCCAACTGGTCGGGCTCGCTCACCGGTGGTACATCATGGTCGGTGGGTGGTGGCGAGCTGGGCCTCGTGGGCACGGCAGGCTACAGCAACAAATGGCGCACCCGCGACAACCTTGAACAGACGCCAGGCAGCATCGACCTGTCGGCAACCGACAAGGACTACCGCAGCGTGGCCACCGAGAATCGCATCGTGACCAACGCGCTGCTGGGCGTGGGATTCGAGTCCGGCGGCAACCGCCTGCGCTGGACCAACCTGTACATCCACGACACCCTCAAGCGCACCAGCCTGGCCGAAGGACAGTGGAACGTCACCTATGCCGGTGACTGGGATTTCCGTGAGCAGTCCACAGGATGGTATGAGCGCCAGCTGATGGGAACGCAGCTGACCGGTACGTTGGCGCTGGATCCGCTGACGATCAATTCGCGCGCTTCGCTGTCCCGGTCCTCGCGCGAGGCGCCTTTCGAAGTGTCCATGGGCTATTCGCGCAGCAACAATCCGATGGACCCGTATGGCGCGTATTTCGTCAACAAGCTCAGTTCGAACAATCGCAACTATGCCACCGTGGCCTTTTCGGACCTCGATGAGGATCTGGTCTCCGCGGGCGCGGACGCGTCCCTGCGGGCCGCTCCAGGCGTGGTGCTATCGGCCGGCTATGACTACGCCTACACGGCGCGTGATTCCTCGCGCCGGGAGTTCCAGCTGGTGGCGCCCCAATCCTCCGAGTGGCTCAACAGCGGCGTCCCGCTGCTGCGGCCGGATGCGCTGCTCGGCGCCGGGGTGATCGAGCACTTCGGCATCTCGCTGCGCGAGACCACCGAGACCGATCCGGCATTTGCCGCGCGCCTGATGACCCATGCGGCATTCGCCCAGGTGCAGGCCCAGTTCGGGGCGGCCGTGGAGCTGTCCGCTGGTGCCCGGTTCGAACGCGGCAAGCAGGTGGTGAGGCCGGAAGCCGTGTTCAACAGCATGACCAACTCCGGTGCGGCCAATCGCATCGAGAATGACTATTTGCTGCCCGCCGCCACCCTGACCTGGAAGTTCGGGGAGGGGCGGGACCGGCAGATCCGCCTCAACGTATCCAGGACCATCGCCCGGCCACAGTTCCGCGAGTTGCTGTTCCAGCGCTACTTCGATCCCGAGGCCAACCGCGAATACCTCGGCAACCCCCTGCTCGAGGACAGCGAGTTCCTGAACGGGGAAGCGCGCTACGAGCATTACTTCGCCACCGGGCAGCGGTTTTCCGTGGCTGGCTTCTACAAGCAGATCGACAAGCCGATCGAGGCCTACACGTACTTTCCGCAGAGTACGCCGGAAACCAGCTTCGCCAATGCGCCAGAGGCCGAGCTCCATGGCATCGAGGCGGAGGTGCAGAAATACTTCCGGCTGGATGGACTGGCGGACGGCGAAGGCGGGGCCATCGGCAATTTCCTGGGGCAGCGCCGCGTGGTTGCGATCGGCAACTACACCTTCACCGATTCATCGATCAAGGTCGGTGCCGGCGACACCACGGAGATCTACGGGTCTGCGGTCACCACGCGTCCGGCCAGCAATTACTTCGTGGATGGCGCCAGGCTGACAGGCCAGTCCAGGCACCTGGTGAACCTGCAGCTCGGACTGGAGCGGCCGGATCGCCTTTCGCAGCAGACCATCCTGGTGTCCTACGCCAGTGACCGGGTGACCAGCCGCAGCAGCAGCGCTGCCTGGCCGGACATCCACGAGTCGCCGGGCCTGCGCGTGGACTTCGTCGTCCGGCAGGGACTGTCGGTCTTCGGGCAGTCGATGGATCTCAAGCTGGAAGCCCGCAACCTGCTCGGTCGTGGCTATCGCGAGTACCAGAAGAATGGCTCGAACTTCATCTACTACAACCGGTATGCGGTCGGGACCTCGTTCTCGGCCTCGGTGGGCATGACCTTCTGATCCCGCTGCCCCTGGCGACCGGCGGCTCGGTCAGCGGCTGCCGGTCACCGGATTTGCATAGTGGAAGGGCAGCAGGAAGTTCTTCGGGTAGAGGTCGAAACTGATCGAGGGCGGGCGGTCCGGCGGGTTGGAATCGGTGATGCCCGGCGGTGCCCGCTGCGGCAGGTCCTTCCAGCCCGTCTCGTAGGGAGCGAAGTAGGTGTTCACCTGCTGGTCCTTCACGAACTTCCAGCGCCCGCCGATCTTCTGGAATTCGTTCTCGTAGGTGCCGGCCATCCAGGTGGCATTGCGGTCGAAGTTGCCCATCATCGACAGTGCGCGCGAGCGCAGGTTGGCGCGTGTGCCATCCGCCGAGACGTGGATCACCGGCTGGAACTGCATGTGGTTGTGCAGTACCCCGTCGTCCAACCCCGCCTGCCCGTACAGGTTCAGGTTGCGCCGCACGGCCGGTTTGCCCACGTACACGCCGCGCATCGCGATCTCGATGGTGCCGTGGTCAGCGAAGAGATCTGTCAGGTCGTCCCAGAGCAGCGTGGCCAGGTAGTAGCCGTAGGCGGTCTGGATGTTCTCGATGGAGTGGCGGTCCTCGGCGGCGGCCACCAGCCTTTCGGCATCGGCCAGCTGCTGTTCGATCGCACCTGGATCGGTGGCGGGCCTTGCCTTCAGCCGCGGCGCGGGCATGGCGCCCGAGCGCACCGGATGGGCGTAGTGGTAAGGCGTGACGAAGCTGTGCTCGTAGGTGCTGGCCGGTCCGGGTGAGGGTGCATCCGGCCCCAGCGATGGCTCGAAGCGCGAGAAGGGCAGCGACACCTTGCCCCAGCCCGACTCGTAAGGCGTAACCATGGTCGGGTAGAAATGGACCCGGCTGATCATCCACTGGCCGTTCTCGCGACGGTACTGGTTCTCGTACACACCGGTGGCCCATTCGTGGAACTGCCCGTGCAGGGCGTATTGCGCGAAAAGGTGCCAGCGCCCACGCGCGGTGCCGGCGGCGAGGTCCACATGCGTCACCGGCTGCAGCATCATGTGGTCGAAGAGACGCCCGGCCACGGGACCCGACTGCCCGACACCGCGCAGGTATTCCAGGATGCGCGCCCGGCCGCGGAAGATGCCGCGCCCCTGGATTTCCAGTTCCGCATCCTCGGTGAGCAGTGCGGTGGCTTCGTTCCACAGTCCCTTGTCCAGGTAGAAGCCGTAGATGCGCTGCAGGTTCTCGATGCTGTCCTGGTCGGCCAGCTGCCGGGCGCCGGCTACCACGCGCCCGATGCGGGTATTCCAGTCCGCCTTGCCCGTCGGCAAGGACGCAGCCACGATGGGTTGCAGCCCGGGGTACTGGCCACGGAAATGGAAGGGCGGCGTGAAGGCCCCCGGCCAGGTCTTGTATTCACGCGTGGGTGGCGCATCCGGCGGCAACGCATCGCCGACGAAGCGGGCGCCGTTGGTGTCGGGATTCTTCGCCCAGCCGCCTTCGTAGGGAACATGCAGGGTCTGGAACCACTGCAGGGCGGCGATCTTCCAGACGCCATCCTCCTTCACGTAGCGCACTTCGGTGGGGCCTTCGGTCCACCAGGCCTCGCGGCCGAGCGTGCCGGTGAGCATGATGTCGCGCCAGGTGCCCTGGGCAGTGTTGCCGCCGCCCAGGGTGATCACCGGCATTTCCTGGAAATGCTCATTGAGCTGGCCGGGCACCAGGCCGGTCAGGCCCTTGCCCAGCGTGCGGAAGTACTGCCGGATGCGGTCCCGTCCGCGGAACACGCCGTCCTTGCCGATTTCCAGCGTGGCATTGGCGGCGAAGAGGTCGGCCACGTGGTCCCACTGGCCTTCGTCAAGGTAATAGCCGTAGGCGCGCTGCAGCCGCTTGATGTCACCGATGTCCTGCAGGCGCTCCACTCGCAGCTCCAGCTGGGCAACGCGTGACTGCAGGGCCGCATCGGGCGGTGCTTCCCCAGGTGTGGGTGAGGTGCCCGCGCAGCCGGCCAGGACGCCGGCCAGCACGGCTGCCAGGGACCTGAAGGCGTGGGATGCGTTCATCGTCCGCTCACGGGATTGCGGTAGTGGAAGGGCGCCACGAAGATCGATGGGTAGGGCTCGTACTTCACCGAGTGCGGCAGGTCCGGCGGATATTCCGGATAGTAGTTCATGGGATTGGACTGCTCGCTCCAGCCCCCTTCATAGGGCGCGTAGAAGCTGTGCCAGGCATTGAACGTCTGGATCTTCCACACGCCATCCTGTCGCGTGTAGCTGTGCTCGTAGGTGTTCTCCGCCCACTGCGCCTGCACGTTGTGGACGCCGAAGATCTCGAACTGGCGGCCGCGCAGCCAGGCGCGGGAGCCGTCGGAGGAAACGTGGATCACCGGCTGCTGCAGCATGTGCGTGAACATGCGTCCGTGGCTGGGGAGCCCGAGGCGGCGCATGTATTCGTAGATGCGGTCGCGGCCGATGTACACCCCGCGCTGCAGGATCTCCAGCGTGGCGTCGTCCGCGAACAGAGCGGCGGTGGGATCGGCCATCGACATGTCGACGTAGTAGCCGTAGGTGCCCTGCAGGTTCTCGATGTCATCCACCGCGCGCAGCCGCGAGACCTTCAGCTCCAGCGCACGCACTTCCGCCTCCAGCTGCGCCACGGTGCGTGCCTGGCCACTGGCCGGGGCGGCGGCGCGCGCAGTCCTCGCCGGCGCCAGGCGGTATACACCAATGCCTTCACCGGCAAAGTGCATGGGGGCCACGAAACGTTCCGGCCAGGTGGCGTAGCGCAGGCTGGACGGACGATCCGGCTTCGCCGTGGAGCGCCCATAGCGGGCGTTGAGTGCCTCGGTCGTGCGGGTCCAGCCGTCCTTGTAGGGCGAGTAGAAACGCGTGAAGAAATGCAGGCGGCGGATCTTCCACACGCCGTCCTGCTTCACGTACTCGTTCTCGTACACGCCGCCGCCCCAGTTGGAGCTCTGCTTGAAGACGCCGTCCTGGATGAGCACGCGCCAGCGTGCCTTCGCGCTCTGGCCGTCCGCTGCCAGCGTGATCACCGGCGAGAGCTGGCTCTGGTTGTTGAGCTCGCCGTATTGCAGGCCCACGCGGCCACCGGTGAGTCCCAGGTAATAGCGGCGGATGCCGGCCTTGCCTGCGTACACGCCGTGCGGGCCGATCTCCACCGTGGCGTCGTCGCTGAACAGGTCGACCACCTGGTCCCACAGCGCCTCGTCGAAGTAGAAGCCATAGATGCGCTGCAGGTTGCGGATCTCGTTGTAGTCCTCGATGCGCGTGGCCTGGGCATCGATGGACGCGATGCGGTCGGCGATGCGGGCCAGCCGCGGCGTGAGGTCCGGGGTGGCTGGTGCCGCGGCATGCAGGCTGCTTCCTGCAGCGGCGAGACAGGCGGCGGCCAGGAAGCGGAGCAGACGGCGGTTCATCGTGCGCCCTCCGCAGCCACGTCATCCCAGGCCACCGGCTTGCCAGTCACGGGATGCAGGTAGTGGTAGGGCGGCAGGTAGAAGCCGGGGAACGATTCATACACCATGGTCGGCGGACGGTCCGGCGGCAATTCGCGCAGCGGTCCGGCTGCGGGATAGGGCTCCTTGTGCCAGCCCTTGTCATAGGAGCCGCTCATCGTGGTGTACCAGTGCATGTGCAGGATCTTCCAGGCACCGTTTTCCTTCACATACTCGTTCTCGAAGGGGCCTTCGTCCCAACGGCCGTCCTGGCCGCGCTGCCCACCGAGCACCATGGCGCGCCAGCGCGCGCGGGCACTGGTGCCATCGGCCGAGACGTGGATCACCGGCTGCATCACGGGGGTTTCGCGCAGCTCTCCTGGCGCGGTCCGCGCGGCAATGGCGAGGAAGGCCTGGATGCGCTGGCGCCCCAGGTACACGCCCTGCTGCGCGAATTCGATGGAGGCCGCGGGGCTGTCGGAGAACAGCGCGGCGGCCTCTGTGGCCATCCCCTCGCTGATGTAATGGCCCCAGGCCTGCTGCAGGCGCTCGATGGCCTTGCGGTCCTCGATCATCTCCACCTCGCGCTGCAGGGAGGCGAGGCGGGCCTCCAGCAGCTGCACGCGCCGGGTCTCGTTGATCACGCGTACATCGGTGACTACCGGTTCGGACGCCGGGCCGACAGAGGCGGCCAGCGCAAGGCTGGCCAGCATGAGCCGTACTGTTGTTTTCATTGGTCTTCCCCCGTCAGCGCTTATTTTTTGGGTGCGGTTTCGAGGATGCTGTTGGGATCGAAGGTCTTCGCGCCGGTACTCTTCGGCACGTGGTCCCAGTGCTCGGCGATGAGGCCGTTCTCGATGCGGTACAGGTCGAAATGGGTGGTGGCGTAGCGCTCGCCGGGTTTTTCCTGGTCTTCCTCCCAGGTCGCGGTGGCGACCATCACCATGTCGCCTTCGGCGACGATGGAAATCAGGGGAAATGTAAGGCCGGGCTGCACTTCGCGCTGCGGCCGGGAATTGCGGATGAACTTCACCAGCTCATCGCGACCGGAGGACACATTGGGATTGTGCTGGATGTAGCCCTTCGTGAAGAACTTCTCCGCCTGTTCATACCGGCCGCCCTGCACGATGGCGCGGTACATGTCATAGACCAGCTTCTTGTTCGCCGCCAGCTTCGGGTCGCTGCTGCGAAGCATGGCATGCTGTTCCTCGACCCTGGTGACCCCGGTGGGCGGCTCCTGGGCGAAACCGCTGCCCATGGTGCCCAGCCACAGTGCGCAGCAGGCCAGGAACTTGTTGGTATCCATGCATCCCCCCTTCCGAATCCGCGAATCGGGGAAGGATACGACATCCCCGCGCGCCGGGCCCGCGCCCGGGTCAGGGTGCGGGAGATGCGCGATGCTGTCCGGGGAAGATGTGCACCACCTGGTCGATCTTCGGATTGCGATGACTCAGCGGGGGCGGGTTCGGTCGGCCCAGGGCCAGCAAAGCCGACACCGGATGCAGACCGGGCTCCAGCCATTCCAGTGCCAGCCCGGTGGGCTCCACGCGCACCACGCAGGCGTCAAGCCAGCTGCCGCCCGTGACGAGCGGCCGCAAGGCAATCCGCGACAGCAGCGTGACCTTCGCCGTGGTCTGGACAAAGGCGCCGCTCAGGCTGGCATTGCGCACCCTGCCGCCGGTGCACACGCCCTCGGCCGTGGCCAGTTCGGCGGGAGCGTCCAGTTCCACGCGGGTTCCCCAGCGGTGTTCCATGTACTGAGTGATTGCATTCATCGAGTCACCTGATCGCCAGAGGTGCACTTGTCGGGGTGTCAAGCAAGAATGCCGCCAGAGTGGCAGGGGTTCTGTAAGCCACTGGCTATAATGCCTGTAGGTGGCATGTAGGAATGCCGCGGCAGTGAGTGCTGCATGGTGGCGAGGCCCATGTCGGCTACGGTAGGTTCGGTCCTACACCTCCATCTGGGACTGGACCAATGCATTTGAATGCCGGCGCCACCATCCTGTGCATTGGGTCTCACAACTCTTGATGGAGTGCAACATGCAACAAGCTTCCCGCAGGACATCTTCCCGTTCGTCGAGCAGGACCACGCGCAGCACCAGGACTTCACGCGCGCCTGCTGATGCCATCGCGCTGCTGAAGGCCGACCACCGCCAGGTGGAAGAGTGGTTCGGGCAGTTCGAGAAGGCACGATCGGATTCGAAGAAGAAGGACCTGGCGCAGCGCATCTGCCAGGCGCTTCGCGTCCACACCATGATCGAGGAAGAGATCTTCTACCCGGCGTTCCTCGAAGCCACGGGAGAAGAGGACATCCACCACGAGGCGGAAGTGGAACACGCCTCAGCGAAGGAACTGATCGCGCAGATCGAGGGCTCTGGTCCGGAGGACGACTACTTCGACGCCAGGGTCAGCGTACTGTCGGAAATGATCAAGCATCACGTCAAGGAAGAGGAACAGCGCGGCGGCATGTTCTCGAAGGCCAAGGCCGCAGGCATGGACCTGGAGGTGCTGGCCGAACAGCTGATGGCACGCAAGGCCGAACTGGAGGGACGGAAGGGTCGCGCCCACTGATGTGGGCGTGAGGCTGCGGTCCTTCTACTGGAGCTTAAATGATCCGGCAGGCCGCACGGCCTCCGGATCATTCACATCAAGGCGTCAGGAGACGGCACGCAGGGCATCGAGGCCCCCTTGCACGCCGCCGGCGCCCGGGCGCAGCGAAAGCAGCCCGGACACCTTGCGAAGACCCGGGTCCAGCCATTCCACGGCGATACCCTTGCCCTCCACGCGGACGACCCAGGCGTCCAGCCATTCACCGTCGCGCGCCAGCGGGTGTACGGATATGCGTGAAAGCAGGGGAAACTTCATCCGCGTTTCGACAAACGCACCGCTCACGCTGGCATTGCGTACATGGCCGCGGGCGGCGAAACCGGCAGGTGTGGAAATTTCCGCGGGCGCGTCCAGTTCGACGCGAGTGCCCCAGCGGTGCTCCATGAACTTTCCCCTTGCGCCCATACGATTTCCTGTCGGCGGTGTGCCGGAATGAGGTTTGCAAAAAAGGACGGCATCACGATGGCCGGACGTCGCGGAGCCGCGCAGTAAGTAGAAGCCAATGCGCCTTGTAGGACTGTCTGACACGCTTTGGGCGTATTCCTGCGTCAACTCCCTGGGTCCCTCTGTCCCGGTGTGTAAGAAAAGTCTGTGGCTGCAACGGCCGCGAGGCTGCTGCAATGCCGGGCATCGGCGGGCGAGGATGCCTGCTTTCCCAGGGCCAGGCCTTCAAGGACGAACCCCCAATGAAAACCGCATTGATCACCCTGATGGCCTCACTGGCCTTTGCGGCGGCCGCAGCGGGCGCCCAGCAGCAGATGACGCCCGAACAGTTCGTGGCCAGGGCGTCCGAGGCCGGCGCTGCTGAAGTAGCGCTCGGCAAGGTGGCGGCCCAGAAGGGCTCCACGGCGGAGGTGCGTGCTTACGGGCAGCGCATGGTGACGGACCACAGCCGCTCCGGAGTGGAACTGGAGCAGCTGGCGGGGCGCAAGGGCCTGCCGGTGACCAAGGTACCCAATGCGGCGAACGCCAGCCTGCTTGAAGACCTCAGCGGTCGCAGTGGCAAGGATTTCGACGCGGCATACGCGAAACAGATGGTGAAAGACCATGACGCTGCCGTGGCGCTTTTCACCTCTGCCTCCACACTGTCGGACCAGGAGCTGGCTGCTTTTGCCTCGCGCACGCTGCCGGTGCTGAGGGAACATCAGCAGCAGGCGGGCCATCTCGACGGCAAGCATTGACAGCGGTCACATGAACCGCGGCACGGAGCGCCTGCTGGCCCGGCTGGGCAGGCTTTCCTGGCTCGATGAGGCAGCGGCCAGGGAGCTGGCGGCCGGCCCCTGGAAGGAGCGTCGCTTTTCCCCGCGGGAACACCTGGTGCACGAGCGCAGCACCGCCGAAGCGGTGTTCCTGCTCACGACCGGATTCGCCTGCCGCTACAAGATGTCGCCGGATGGCAGGCGCCAGATCATCGGCCTGCTGCTGCCCGGTGACATCTGCGGACTGAGGATGTTCATCCGCCAGCAGGTGGACCACTCCATCTGCGCGCTGAGAAGCACCTGGGCCGCGGTGATCCGTTGCGAGGCAGTAGCCGAGCTGCTGGATCGTCGTCCCCTGGTGGGCCAGGCAATGTGGTGGCTCACCGCAGCCGAGGATTCCATCACCCGCCAATGGGTGGTGAATGTGGGCTACCGCAACGCATATGAAAGGGTGGCACATCTGTTGTGCGAGATTTTCTGGCGTCTGGAGAGGGCAGGCCTTGCCAGGGATGGGGTCTGCGAGATGCCGCTCACGCAGATCGAACTGGGCGATGCGCTCGCACTTTCCTCCGTCCATGTGAACCGCACGTTGATGGAGATGCGTCGTGCCCGCCTGGTCCGCTTGCAGGCTGGCCGGCTGGAGCTGCTGGATCGCGGTGCCCTGGAGCTCGCGGCAGGATTCGATCCGCAGTACCTGGCGGACGCCGGGGCTACTTGTTCGCCGTGCCCGGAGCCGCCATCCTGCGATGTCGTTCGGCCAGCACCGCCGCCGGGGTAAGGCCGGCCATCGCTGTCTGCAGCTTGTTGCGGGCGCCGGTCACCACCGCACCTTCGCCTTCCAACATTGCCTGGAAGCCGAGGCGCGCCACTTCCACCGGATCCATCTTGTGGTGAGAGGCGCCCATCGCGGTGTCCAGCAGGTCCGCGCGTTCGAAGAACTGGGTATCGGTAACGCCGGGCATCAGGCAGGTCACCGTCACGCCCGAATCCTTCAGCTCGTTGCGCAGCGCCCAGGAGAAGGAATCGATGAAGGCCTTGGTGCCGTTGTAGACCGCCTGGAAGGCGCCGGGCATGAAGCCGGCGATCGAGCCGGTGATGAGGATGCGGCCACGTCGCGCCGCGCGCATCAGGTTGCCGACGCGATGCACCAGCAGGATGGTGCCGCTGATGTTGGTGTCGACCACATGCTGCGCGTCGTCGGTGTCCTGGTCGAGGAAGGCGCGACCCAGCCCATGGCCGGCATTGGCGATGAGGATCTCCGGCGTGCGGCCGCGCAGGGCGGCGAGGAATATCTCCACGTCAGCGCGGATCGCGAGGTCAAGTTGCAGCGTCTCGATGTCGACGGAAGCTGACTCGCCGGCCAGCGCCAGCTCGTCCATGGGGCGATCCGCGGCCGCCAGCAAGTCGTAGCCGTTCTGCGCGCAAAGGATGGCCAGCTCCAGGCCGATGCCGCTGGACGCGCCGGTGACGATGGCGAGGGGACGGGTCTCGGTGTTCATGGCGGCTCCTTGGTGCAGGGATCCCTGGTTGGGGATTACCGACGGCACCTTGGCCCCCTGCACATGGGTGCGGTGTCGTCCAGCAGCGGCGGTGCCTGTAGGAATCGCGCACCACACGACAACTCAGCCCTGCATGTCGTATTCCCCCGACGCCACTTCTGAATGGGCCCGGGCCATGGCCTGATCCTCCATCTCCTGCTCGACGGGCGAGGTCGCGGGCCTTGAGGCGGGCACATCGTCGCGCTGCGCGTTGCCCCGCGTATTGAGCTGGCGCTTCAGTGCCCATCCCAGCAGCACCAGGGCTGCGCCGGCGAATACATACTTCAGCCATCTCATGGCAATCCTCCACTGGCGACACGTTGCTTCGCGGAGGTTCGCGCCACGCCTGCCACCTGTCGCGCGGCAATCTGCGCGATGTGCCGTAGGAACAGCAGCAAATCACTGGTGGTAGGAAACATCCCACAGTAGCTGCCGTGGTCCCCGACTCCGCAGCAAACGTGATGCGCGGATGATCGTCCTTCCCCTTTTTTTTCCCGCCGGAGTAGTCCCATGGAACGCATCGAGAAGACCATCGAGGTGGATCGTCCGGTCCGCAGCGTCTACAACCAGTGGACACAGTTCGAGGATTTTCCACGCTTCATGGCAGGCGTGAAGGAGGTGACCCAGATTGACGACACCCATGTGCACTGGGAAGCGGACATCTGGGGCAAGAACGTGGAGTGGGACGCGGAAATCACCGAACAGGATCCGGACCGCCGCATCTCCTGGCGCAGCATCAACGGCGCACCCAACGCGGGCACCGTCCGTTTCGAACCGTTGGGCGAGGGCCGCACCCGCGTACGTCTGGTGATGGCGTACGAACCGCGGGGGGCGGTGGAAAACGTGGGCGATGCGTTGGGCCTGCTCAACGCCCGCGTGCAGAGCACGGTCCAGGACTTCAAGAAGTTCATCGAATCGCGGGGAGCAGAAACCGGCGCCTGGCGCGGCTCTGTCGACGACAGCCGCGTCCAGTAAGTGGAGATGGCTCGCCGTCGACGGCGATTTTTCGGGAAGACCGGGCTCTGGCGGGAGGAAGTCCCGCTGACTTCCTCCTGCAATCCCGATCATGGTGCCCAGGAGAGGACTCGAACCTCCACGGTGTTACCCGCTGCTACCTGAAAGCAGTGCGTCTACCAATTCCGCCACCTGGGCATGCCTCGTCGGCGAGGCTTCGTTTACGGTGGTTCTGGCGGCGCGTCAATCGGTGAAAATGCGGCGGATGCGCTTTCTTGGGCCGCGCCTCTTCACAGGGGAGCGGGGTTTGACTAGAGACGTTTTAAACTTGACCCCCAAGTTAAACTTGACCCCCAAGCTCGATGCTAGCCCTGTCAGGGCAGGAGAGTTTCATGATCGGTGCCCTTCGCACGCCTGAGCAGCAAACCGTCACCGTCTTCGGCGGATCGGGCTTTCTCGGCCGCTATGTGGTGGGCGCGCTTGCCCAGCGCGGCTACCGTATCCTGGTGCCGACAAGGCAGCCGAACCTCTCGAACTTCCTTCCCCTCGGCAAGGTCGGCCAGATCACGCCGATCCATGCGAACCTGCGCAACGAGGATTCGATCGCCCACGCCGTGGCGCGGGCCGATCATGTGGTCAACCTGGTCGGCATCCTGCAGGAGACCGGCCGGCAGCGCTTCAATGCCCTCCAGGCGCAGGCACCGGCGATGATCGCGCGGCATGCGACGAAGGCCGTATCGTTCACCCAGGTCTCGGCGCTGGGCGCCGATGACGCGTCCGAATCGGA
>DATMFO010000003.1:0-1800113 GCA_035556135.1 Steroidobacteraceae bacterium
ACCATCAGGCCAAAGCCAGGATGGCAGAGCTTCTGCCGCCTTCGGCGGCAGACTCACTGTCGGTTAAGATGGCCAAGGCAGCATGAAGAGAAGATCACAGAACTAAGACATCAACCTGTCCACGAAACCGGGTCAACTCCACACAACGGTTCTCCTTCGGCCTGCGGGAGGCTTCAGACGGAGCCGATAGCAGTGTCGGTCGGAGCGCCGCGGTCGAAGTGCGAGACCCTCTGCGAAGCTTCTTGAAACCTCACGACACGCACGGCCCAAACCATTACTGTTCTGACGGGAGAATAGTCGCCTAACTTCCCAGCTCAGCGACGGCGCGCCGACCTCTCAGCACGCGGGCGCGCCAGCGCTCGTGTGCGCTATTGGCTCGGCCGCCCGCGGCCGAGCACTTTATGCCAAACGCCGCTCGCTGCAGCGCAGAGTTAGGCGCCACGAGCGAAAGCCTGGACCAAGATGGCCGCTCGTTCCTGCGCAAGTGCCATTTCGTCATTTGTGAGCCACTGGATTGCGCAACCCCTGAAGCCTTGCGGGGATGCCTCGATACGCTTGTCTGGGGCGCCATAGGGAACATTCCACTTGGGGTCGGTCGCGTAGCTTGGCCACGCAAAGATATTCCACCAACGCACTCTCGTCGTTCTAACGAGCTGCGCGGTATCCGCTTGGCACTTCAGTCGATAAAGTTCGAAGCTATACGCCACCCCTTCAAAGTAGATCCCTTTAAAACTGTTCTCGCGGCTTGCCCAGTTTGAGTCGGAACTTCGAAAGTGGGCGTCAGGCTTGCCAAACAGCCAGTACATGAGCAGAACCAGCGGTACACAAGCGATGACGACTCCAACAGGCCCGATGCGAAAGCGCGGCAGGGAGGATTTGAGGGGCAACATCTGAAAGCCTCCTAAGGAGAGATTGGAGCCCGCAAGCACTCGACGGAGCAGGACCGTCGGACAACTCGTGCTTCGGTGTCGTACATTCCGGGAACCCTCCTCAGTTGGCCAGGTGGCGCCTAACTACCCAGCTCAGCGACGGCGCGCCGGCGCTTCAGCACGCGGGCGCGCCAGCGCTCGTGTGCGCTCTCTGCTCGGCCGCCCGCGGCCGAGCACTTTATGCCGAACGCCGCTCGCTGCAGCGCAGAGTTAGGCGGCATGCAGCACCTTCTTGTACGCATGTTGCGTCTTGGTCCGCTCGTAGCCAAGGCGCTCGTAGAATGGGTGGGCTTCTGGTCGCGCAACATTTGAGCGCAGGAACAGGTCGCAGATCTGCTTCTCCAAGGCCCAGCGCTCCAAGTGCGTCACAAGAAGGCGTCCAATTCCAAGTCGCCGCGATACAGCGGAGACCACCAGGCCAGTGATTTCGACACGAGGATCTGCGCCAATAGACAGCCTGACTTCACCTGTCGCCCATCCTGCGATGGCGTCGTCGACTTGCGCAACAAGCGCAATGTGCTCCGATGACGCGATCAGTCGCTCAAGTCGCCCCCGAATTACGGCTTCCGATGAAGGATACCCCCACTCCGAAGCCAAACGGGAGATGGCCTCGGCGTCTGAAAGTGTAGCTCTTCGCACTAGCGAGATCGTTCCCATGCCGCCTAACTACCCAGCTCAGCGACGGCGAGATGCCCTCTCAGCACGCGGGCGCGCCAGCGCTCGTGTGCGCTCTTGGCCCGGCCGCCCGCGGCCGGGCACTTTATGCCGAACGCCGCTCGCTGCAGCGCAGAGTTAGGCGACGACCTCAAACACGAGCTCCTGCATGTGTGGGCACTGCCATCGAACCTGGCCACCGCTTACCCTTGGACCGTGCGGGATCTTCAACAACGGGCCACGGCTTGTGATGGCTGCACTGATCATGCCGTCGCGTGCGCAGCGGCGCAATGCACCAGGAACCTATGACCGGCGACCCGGTTGGCAGAATGGCGAAGGCTACCTGCCGGCCAGATGACAGTTAGGGCAATGGGATGAAGACCGTTGCCCCATGATTCAGGCACTTTATCGCTGACCGTTTTCTACCGGAGAGCTCGCCGACCTTTCCGGCCGGCAATGCGGGCACAACGGTTCCCCTTCGGCCGGCGGGAGGCTTCAGACGAAGCCGATAGCTGTGCCGGCTGGAGCGCCGCGATCGAAGTGCGAGACCCTCTGCGGAGCTTCTTGAGACCTCACGACACGCACCACTAAACCCATTCCTGTTCTGGTGGAAGGTTAGTCGCCTAACTACCCAGCTCAGCGACGGCGAGATGCCCTCTCAGCACGCGGGCGCGCCAGCGCTCGTGTGCGCTCATGGCTCGGCCGCCCGCGGCCGAGCACTTTATGCCACACGCCGTTCGCTGCAGCGCAGAGTTAGGCGTCACTTTCGCCGACGCCCTCTTCCGATTTCATCCATACCCTCAACGTACTCCTTCAACATTCCGTGCTGGGCGAGTAGGCGAAGCAGATTTCGTCGTGCCGCGGCAACTTTGTGATCGAAGGTGATTCTGCACCACGAGCATGTCGTGCCCCGTTGCGACAGTGGCTCGCCACAAGACTTGCACTCTCTCTTCGCCTTAGCTAGAGATGTCTTCTTGAAGACGTGAGCAGCTCCTTTGTCGTCGACAAAGTATGGATCCGACGTACTCCGGCCGATCTTGAGTTTGTAGTTTTGACATCGTGCAAGATGGCACTTCTCTGCAACTAAGTCGAGTGTCTCTTTCGTCGCTCGAGGACCAGAAATTATCGCGTTCAGGCAGGTGTTAGGTACATCAGCAAGGAGGAGCGAAGTTCCCCGCCTCATATTCTTCTTGTGCACCAACATCCGCCGCTCTTGCTCGTACTGCCAGCACATCGCTTTCGAGTAGTAGGCCGAGCTGAACACCCCCCTCCCAAGGAAATAGAGATACCTCATCTTCCCTATGTGGTAGGCCATATGCAGCATCTCTGTGAGGTCTGGGTCCGGCTTGGTGCGATAGTCGATATCTCCGAAGGCCACTTCGGTGAGAGATGCTTCAAGCCTCTTCTCATCAAAAGCAAGTACAACGCCAGAGAGATTCTCTGCGTAGTGCGCCCACATGGGCAGAATTGCGGGTGAGCGGGAAAAGCAGGTGACAGGATGTTGCGGTAGATCTCCTACCACATCACCGTAGAAGGCCAGTATTTCTGGCTTCTCGCGGTAATTCACGGTTAGAAAAAGTTCGTACGGATCGTTAAAGTCCTTGGGCAGGGAGCACTTCAGGGTCACGTAGTTCCGCAGCTCGAAGACGCGATCCAGGTAGCTTGCGCCGACGTATTTGTAGATCAATGCAGACACGTTTCCAGTGACGCCTAACTACCCAGCTCAGCGACGGCGAGATGCCATAAAAGCACGCGGGCGCGCCAGCGCTCGTGTGCTCTCGGCGCTCGGTCGCCCGCGGCCGAGCACTTTATGCCGAACGCCGCTCGCTGCAGCGCAGAGTTAGGCGGCGCCATGCTAGGCGCGTCTCTTAGTTCGTCTGGAGGATGCATTACGCGCAACTATCATCCTGGATATTGCGAGTGCCGCCAGCATTCCTAGCATAGGTGCGGAAGATCTGCTTGCAGGCCATATGAGACAGAGAAGGAAAGCTATTGTCGTGAAGATGGCCAGAAGCGTCCAGGCCAGTCGATTGGTTCGCGGAGAAGTGGCTCTAGGCTTCGTGAACGCCAATCGGTAGAGCAGGAGTAGACAGATTGCGCACATAAGGCCCGTTACTGAAACAAACCCGATGGCGTAATTCCTGTAGGAAGCTGTGTTTTCCATGAAGAGGAATACGCCCAACGACATGAGGGCAAGGAAGACCAGGAACGCTACAGAGGCTAGAGCGATGCCCATAAGGCGCTCACCTTTTGTAGGCATACGGTCGATTCTGTTGCGGTCGATGCCACTCACCCTTCAGCGCCGCCTAACTACCCAGCTCAGCGACGGCGAGATGCCCTCTCAGCACGCGGGCGCGCCAGCGCTCGGGTGCGCTCGGCGCTCGACTGCCCGCGGCCGAGCACTTTATGCCAAACGCCGTTCGCTGCAGCGCAGAGTTAGGCGACAACATAGGCACCTCTTGATCGGACTATCTCTGCGCAATCGACGTGGCGCCTATCCTGAAATGCTTTGAGCCACTCCGCAAATGCACCTTCACCGAGGACTGCGTCGACGGTCGTTTCGGTGGATCCGAGCGGCAGAGTCCCGAGCGCCTCGCGATAGAAGGCGAGCCAAGCGTTTTCGCTGACTTGGATTAGCTGCCTCAGAGACTTGACGGCTTCGTCGTCTGAAACTCTAGCAACACTCTCTGGGTCAACGAATTCCCCGGCGCTTCTCATTACACCCACGAAATTGCGCGTGAAGTGATCGGCGAGCGCACGTGCAAACTCGGATTTTGGGCCGTATCTGTCGAGGTAGCCCGCTGTGAAGTGCGGCAGGAAGCCTTCTCTTGGATTGATGCTGAGTCGCGCAGATGACATTGGCGTTGTCGCCTAACTATAAGTTCAGCGACCGCGCACCAACCGACGCGCGGAGCGCGCGGGCGCACAGCGCCCTCTCAGAAAGTGATGGTGCGCGCCCGCGCGCCAGCACTTTATGGTTGAATGAATTGAGCACTTTATGCTGATGCGGTTCGCTGCAACTACTGGTTAGGCGGCAACAGCACAAGCCTTTCTGAGTTCATCGATTGAGTAGTTCATGCCGATCGCCCCCATTGGCATTCGATTGAGCTCCTGGATGATGGTCGGAAGTCGGACACTGTGCACCCCACCTGACTGAGAGAGGGCCGACTTGTAGTGAAACGCCAGGTCATTGGCGCTTCCGAGCACTCTGCGGCTTGACGACGCCGCAATGCGAACTTCGTCGGCCTCGGCCAGTATGCGCTTGATTGTCGAGGCTGGCACGCGCTCCTCTGACAGGATGCACGAGAGCCAAAGCCGAAACGGCGATCCGACATCACGGATTTGCGTCCGTGGAACGTCCGGGATGAGGAAGTTGAACAGAGTGCGATCATTGACGAATAGAAGGCACTTGCGCCGGTCGATGTGGAGCAGATTTGCATGCCATGGACCGAGGATGGTTCCATCGGATTCGTCGTCGGAGGTCTTCGACGGTTTGACCCCAATTTCACGCAGTAGCTTGGCTGTGCATCGAATGAGCACCACGGTGGGGTTGCCGCCTAACTAATAATTAGGTTTGTCGCATTCTCCCCCAATTGTGCCGAAAAGTGCGACAAGCGCCACGACCGCCCTGATTTCCGGCAGGATTCCAGCAACGCGACATGTCGCCCCAAAAAATTATGGCGACACAAAAGGCGACGCGCCCGCCCGCGGCAATATCCATTCATCAATTGCTGTGCGCTCCGGGACGCGCAGCGCGGCCCCGCCTCAAGCCCGCCGGAACAGCGGCCTGATCAACCTCCGATACGCCAGCGCCAACCCCGTATAGACCAGGAAGCACGCGGCCAGCGACGCAATCCCCGCGATCGTCTGGCCAATCACTCCATACTGCTCCCCGGTATGCACGAACCTGAACCAGGTGCGCGCCTTCTGCCCCGGTGACTGCGGTGTCGCCGCCGGCGTACCGGAATCCTTCATCACACTGGCATCTGCAATGCTCAGCTCCAGCGTCCGCCTTGGCGCCCGACGCTCCGTCGAACGCAGCTCCACCTGCACATCCACATGGCCACCCCGCGCCTGCACGGGCAGGGTGATGCGCTGCCAGTCCTGAACCTGCGTCGTGGCCACGTCCAGCATCTGCTGCAGGCTGGCCCGCGCTGTCGCTTCCGCCGGGGCCTCAGTCGCCGGAGGTCCCTCGCTGCGGCTGCGTCCTTCCGCGCCACCGCCGGGACCACCAGCGCTGCCACCACCACGCTGCGGCGGCGCTTCCCCAAACGCCGCATACACCAGGTTGCTCGCCCACGGGAACGAGATCACCGCCCCCGACACCGCAATCAGGAACAGCGGCACCAGCATCCAGATGCCGAACACATGGTGCCAGTTGAAATCCCGCACCTTGGCGTTGACGTACTTCTTCTGGAACAGCACCAGTCCCCGCACCGTGCGCCAGCGCCACACGGCCGGCAGCCACAGGTACATGCCGCTGACGATGATGAACACGAACAGCAGGTTGCTGTAATCGATCAGGATGCCGCCGAGGCTGCGCGCATCACCGCCCATGTAGCGATGCCAGCTGCGCATGGTCGACATGAACCCGCGCGTGGCGGTGGAAGCATCTTCAATGGTCTCGCCGGTATAGGGGTTCAGCAGGGCAGGGGTCTGCCGGCCGGCGCTCACTGTTACCGGGGCGGCGGGGTTCGCATCGAACACCAGCGACAGCGGGTCGTTGCCCGAGTAGGCCGCGCGTGCCCTGTCCGCCAGCGCATCCGCGCTGAGCCTGGCCGCGCCGTCCGTCACCTGCACATGGTTGCGCTCGCTGGCGGCATCGATCATCTGCCGCTCGTACGTCATGGCCACGCCGGTGATGGACATCACCAGGATCAGCACCCCGGCCACCACGCCCGAGGACAGGTGCATCCAGAACAGGATCTTGCGGAACAGGGAACCGGGGACGGTGCTCATGCTTGGTACTTCAATTGGTTACGGGAATGCCTTGAGGCATCTTCTTGTCGAGAATGATACTCAACAGCATTTATTTGAGCATGTCCGGCGGCCAGCGGGAAGGGGGCGGGCGGCCGAAAGGGGCCTGGAAGGGCGTCAGACCTTCAGGCTGCCCCGGAATCCGCGCGCGGCGTAATAGGACTGCGAACCGTTGTGGTACGTGAAGACCTGCCCGTAGCGGCGGTCGCAGAAGAGGGCGCCGTCGAGTTTGCGGATGGCGGCGGGGGTCTGGATCCAGCTGGAAGTCCTGGTGTCGAACTCGCCTAGCTGCTGCAGCTGGCGGTACTGCTCTTCATCGAGCAGTTCGATGCCCAGCTGCTTTGCCATGCCGAGCGCGCTGGCCTTGGGCTTGTGTTCCTTGCGCGCCTTGAGCGCATCGTCATCAAAGCAGACGCTGCGGCGGCCGGCGGGGCTTTCGGCAGAGCAGTCGCAGAAGATGAGTTCGCCGGTGCTTTTGTCCTGGCCGATGACATCCGGCTCGCCGCCGGTGTCTTCCATGGCCTGCAGCACTGCGAGCTTTTTGGGACTGGCCTCGAGCCTTGCATTCACGTCCTGCCAGGAGATGCCCTTGTGGCGTGCCGGGTTACTGGTGAAGCGCGCTTGAAGGATGGCGAGAAGGTCGGAGGACTTGCTGCGCTTGGCGGCCATGCGTCTTTCCTTTCATGCACGGGAAAAGAAAACGCCGCGCAGTGCGCGGCGTCTTCTCATCAAAGTAAAGCGAATCGCTTACTTCGAAACCGAACGCTCGAACATACGGTCGATCTTGGCGTTCAGGTCGTTCACGCCGGTCTGCGCCTGCTGCGCGGCGGCCAGCGCCTGGTTCGCCGTGTTCTGGGCGGCATCGGCCTTCGCCGAAGCAGCCTGGGCGGCGGAAGCAGCGTTGGCTCCGGTGCGATCGGCCTTCAGCGCGGCCACGTCGGACGACAGGGTGCCTACCTGGCTCTTGAGGCTGTCGATGTCCGCCTGCAGTGGCTTGAGGTCAGTGCAACCAGCGAGCGCCGCGAAAGCGGCAACAGCGGCGATCTTGATACCCATCGAGCTTTTCATTTTTCAGTTCCCCTTAAAGGACTAGTGGCCAAATTCACCGCAGGGTGTGCATCGGAAACTCACTGTCAACGATACACAAAAATTGCGGATGACTAACTTGACCATATATCGCAGTGATGCTGCAACTGCTTTGTTCGCTCTGTCGGTTGTAGGAGACAGATTACATTCTCAGCGCAATTGCGTTTGGCAGGGTTTTTTTCGACAAATTTTGTCTACCCGGCGCAGGCGCGTTGCGTAAGGGCAACCTGTTTTTCCACTGTTGTGAGCGTTGTTTTTTTACGCCGCGCGAGATGCGTGTGACCGTTGTGGTGTGCATGTGAGGAAGCATGCGCAGGTGTGTTGGCAGCGCCAACTCTGGCCTCCCGTACGGGCGGTGTGCAGTCATTCCTGAAGCTCATGGGGTGGCCGAAAGCACAGTACGGATGCGCGAAATGGCCAGATGCTTGCGAAACTGTATAAATCCACAGTATGCTGTATGCAAATCCAGCTACGGACATTACCCATGGCCGATTCCGACCTCACCCCCCGCCAGACCGAAATCCTCCGGCTAATCCAGCGCACGGTGCAGGCCACCGGCATGCCCCCCACGCGCAAGGAGATCGCCGACGAGCTGGGCTTCCGATCCCCCAACGCCGCAGAAGACCACCTGCGCGCGCTGGAGCGCAAGGGCGTCATCACGCTGCTGCCGGGCTCCTCGCGCGGCATCCAGCTCAAAGACAACCTGCGCGAGCAGCTCGGCCTGCCGCTGATCGGCCGTGTGGCCGCCGGCAGTCCCATCCTGGCCGAAGAGAACATCGAAGATCACCTCTCCATCGACCCCTCCATCTTCCATCCCCAGCCGCACTACCTGCTGAAGGTCATCGGCATGAGCATGAAGAACGCCGGCATCCTCGATGGCGACCTGGTGGCCGTGCATCGCACGATCAATGTGCGCAACCGCCAGATCATCGTGGCGCGCCTCGAAAACGAGGTCACCGTGAAGCGCTACCGGCAGGAGGGCGCCGTGGCCTGGCTGCTGCCCGAGAACGAAGACTTCGAACCCATCAAGGTCGATCTCAAACAGCAGCAGATGCTCATCGAGGGCGTGGTGGTGGGTGTGGTCCGGCGCGGCAAGAGCCTGGGGCTCTGATGAGATGAGACGATGGGCGGCGAATTCCATCACGGGCGGCTGGATGAGCTGCTGCGGCATCCGTCCCTCTGGCGGGGGCGGGGCGCCGCGGTCGATGCCGGTTTGCCCACGGGTTTTGCCACGCTCGATGCGGCACTGCCTGGCGGTGGCTGGCCGCGCACCGGGCTGATCGAGGTCCTGGCTTCCCCCGGCCAGGGCGAGCTCACCCTCTGGCTGCCGCTGCTGCGGCAACTCACTCAACAACCCACCACACGCTGCTGCGCCTTCATCGCACCGCCCTTCGAGCCCTTCGTGCCGGCCTGGCGCGCGGCCGGCATTGAGGTGCAGCGACTGCTGGTGGTGCGCGACAACGATCCCCTGTGGGCGCTGGAGCAGGGGTTGCTGTCGGGTGTGTGCGCCATCGGTTTTGGCTGGATGGAATCCAGCGCCAGCCTGGTCGCCCTGCGTCGTCTGGCGCTGGCTGCGGAGCGCGGCGCCGCCCTGGGTGTGCTGATCCGCTCGCCACGGGTGGCCGCCGAGCCCACGGCTGCGGTGTTGCGTCTGGCCCTCACGCGCACCGGCAACGGGTTGGCCGTCCAGCTGCTTAAAGGGCGGGGCCTCACGCCGCGCACCGTCGAAGTGGGGCTGGCATGAATCCGCTCCAGCAACAGCTGTTCGATCTGCCGGCGCCGGCGCCTGTCGAGCCACCTGCATCGGCACCTGCGCCGGCGCCTGCCCCGGTCCGGCTGTGTGAGGTGCCAGCACCGCAGGCCAGGGTGGCCACGGCTCCTGCGCGCGAGCTCTGGGCCGCTGTGCAATGTGATGCCTGGATGATCGCCGGCGGCTCCTCTCCCGCACCTGTCACCGGCGTGCCGGCTGACCTGCTGCGCGCCGCACAGGGATTCACGCCGCGCGTGGCAGTGGAATCCTCCGATGCACTGCTGCTCGAGTTGGCTGGCAGCCAGCGGTTGTTCGGTGGACTCACGGGCCTGCTGCAGGCACTGCGTGCGGCTTTTCCGCGACCGTTGCGACTGGCGCTGGCGCCCACGCCACTGGCGGCCGTGCTGCTGGCGCGGGCGGGCGCCAACTGCTGCATCCTCGATCCCTCCCGTCTCAAGGGCCGGCTCGCACCGTTGCCCCTGCAGCACCTGCGCTGGCCCGATGATGAGCTGCAGCGCCTGGCCAGCATGGGCGTGCACACCCTGGCCGGGTTGCTGCGCCTGCCACGCGCAGGGCTGGCCCGGCGCATCGGCCCGGAGCGCCTCTGGCAGCTCGACCGGCTCACCGGCACGCGTGCCGATCCGCGCACGGCGCTGCCGATGCCGCAGCCCTTCCACGAGCGGGTGGATCCCGGCCATGAAACCCTCGACCGCGAGCGGCTGCTCGCCGCCCTGCAGCCCACGCTCGAACGGCTGGAGATCTTCCTGCGCGAGCGCCAGCGCGGCGTGATGGCGCTGCGGCTCACGCTCGAGCACCGGCGCGCGCCGGCGCTGCAATGCGTCCTGCGCTGCGTGGTGCCCGAATACCGTGCGGCACGTTTCACGGCGCTGCTGGCGGCACGGCTGGAGCGCATCGCGCTGGCCGAACCGGTACGCAGCATGACGTTCACCGCGGGGCGGCTGCGGCGTTTTCCTGCCGCCAGCCAGCCGCTGTGGGCGGCGGGCGAGCAGGGTGGTGCGGCCACGGCCACACAGGCGCCGGAGTTCCTGCAGACCTTGATGGCGCGGCTGGGCGAGCAGGCGGTTTACGGCATGGCCGAGGTCGACGAGCATCGCCCGGAATGCCAGCAGCAGCGTCGCTGGCCGGCGCTGGTCACAGCCGGCAAGGCACGTCATGAAACAGCATCTTTATCCCAGGGCAGTGCGGCTCCGGCCGGTGCGGCGCGGCCGCTGACGCTGCTGGAACAGCCCCAGCCGCTGCAGGCCCTGCGTGATGCGGCCGGCCATGTGCGCACGCTGCGCCATGCGGGGCGCGAGCTGGCGCTGGTGAGCGGTCCGGAGCGCATCGAGTCCGGCTGGTGGGATGGTGGCGCCATCGCGCGCGACTACTACGTCGCGCGTGCCAGCGATGGCGCGCGCTGGTGGATCTTCCGCGAGTGCGAGCCGCCGCGGCGCTGGTTCCTGCATGGATGCTTCGCCTGATGCGGCAGCCGGCAGCAGGGAGGCCTCGCCGGTAGCTGACTACGCGGAGCTGCACGCGCTGAGCAATTTCAGCTTCCTGCGCGGCGCCTCGCATGCGGTCGAGCTGGTGGATCGGGCCCATGCGCTGGGCTACAAGGCGCTGGCCCTCACCGATGAATGTTCCATGGCCGGCGTGGTCCGTGCCCACATGCGCGCGAAGGAAACGGGCCTGCCGCTGATCGTGGGCAGCGAGTTCACGCTGGCCTGCGGGCTGAAGTTCGTGGCGCTGGCGGCAACGCGCGGCGGTTATGCGGGCATCTGCCGCCTCATCACCCGCGGACGGCGCGCGGCGCGCAAGGGTTCTTACCGGCTCACGCGCGAGGATGTGCTGGCCTGCATCGCGCCTTCCGGTGGCATGGACTGCCTTTTCATCTGGCGTCCGGGCGAGGCCGTGCTGGCCACGGCGGCGAAGGCCGAAGAGCAGGGCCGCTGGTTCGCGCAGCACTATTCCGGCGCGCTGTGGGTGGGAGTTTCCATCCTGCGCAATGGCAACGACGCGGTGCTGCTGGAGGCTTCGCTGGCACTGGCGCAGCGCCTGGCCTTGCCCGCGCTGGCCTGCGGCGACGTGCACATGCACGATCCCGCGCGCCGCGAGTTGCAGGATGCGCTCACCGCCATCCGCCACCGCGTCTCGCTGAAGCAGGCCGGTCGTCGCCTGTTTCCCAATGGCGAGCGGCACCTGCGTTCGCGCACTGAACTCACGCGTCTTTATCCACCGCAGCTGCTGGCCGAAACAGTGCGCGTGGCCGGGCTGTGCCGCTTCTCGCTCGATGAGCTGCGCTACCAGTATCCGCACGAGCTGGTGCCGCAGGGGCACACGCCCACCACCTGGCTGCGCGAGCTGGCCGAGCGCGGCGCCGCGCACCATTGGCCCGGCGGCATGCCCCCGAAGGAGCGCGGCCTGCTCGAGAAGGAGCTGTCCATCATCGGGGAGCTGCGCTACGAGCCCTTCTTCCTCACGGTGAATGACGTGGTCCGCTTTGCACGCGGGGAGGGCATCCTCTGCCAGGGGCGCGGCTCGGCGGCCAACTCCATCGTCTGCTACTGCCTCGACATCACCGCGGTGCGTCCGGGTCAGCTGGAGATGCTCTTCGAGCGTTTTGTGTCGAAGGAGCGCGACGAACCGCCGGACATCGACGTGGATTTCGAGCACGAGCGGCGCGAGGAGGTGATCCAGTACATCTACGGCAAGTACGGTCGCGAACGCGCGGCGCTGGCAGCCACGGTGATCACCTATGGTCCGCGCAGCGCGGTGCGCGACCTGATCCGTGCGCTGGATATCGACGAGGCCATCGCCGCGGCGCTGCTGCGCGCGCTGCGCGGCTGGCGTGGCTACCACCTCGATCCTTCCACCTGGAAGGAGGAGGGCGTCGACGTGGCGGCGCCGGCGGTGCGGCAGCTGATCGACCTCGCCACGCAGATGGTGAACTTCCCCCGCCATCTCTCCCAGCACGTGGGCGGCTTCGTGATCTCCGAGGGACCGCTGTCGGAGCTGGTGCCGGTGGAAAACGCCTCCATGCCCGAGCGCACCGTGATCCAGTGGGACAAGGACGACCTGGAAGACCTGAAGCTGCTGAAGGTGGATGTGCTGGCCCTGGGCATGCTCACCGCCATCCGCAAGTGCTTCGGCCTCATCGAATCCTTCGGCGGCAAGCGTTTCACGCTGGGCAGCGTCGAGCCGGAGGATCCCGCCGTCTACGAGATGATCTGCCGCGCGGACACCATCGGCGTGTTCCAGATCGAGTCGCGCGCGCAGATGTCGATGCTGCCGCGCCTGCTGCCGCGTACCTACTACGACCTGGTGATCGAGGTGGCCATCGTGCGTCCCGGTCCCATCCAGGGCGACATGGTGCATCCCTACCTGCGGCGGCGTTCCGGCCGCGAGCCGGTCACCTATCCCAGCCCGCAAGTTGAGGAAGTGCTCAGCCGCACGCTGGGCGTGCCGATCTTCCAGGAACAGGTGATGCAGCTGGCCATGGTGGCGGCCGGGTTCACGCCGGGCGAGGCCGACCAGCTGCGGCGCGCGATGGCGGCGTGGAAGCGGCGCGGCGGCGTTGACCGCTTCGAGCAGAAGCTGCTCGACGGCATGCGCGAGCGCCACTACAGCGAGGAGTTCGCGCGTTCCATCATTGCGCAGATCCGCGGCTTCTCCGACTACGGTTTTCCCGAGGCGCATGCAGCCAGCTTCGCACTGCTGGCCTATGTGTCGGCCTGGCAGAAGCACCATCATCCGGCCGCGTTCACGGCCGCGCTGCTCAACAGCCAGCCCATGGGCTTCTACGGACCGGCGCAGCTGCTGCGCGATGCACGCATGCATGGCGTGACGGTGCTGCCGGTGGATGTGGACCGCAGCGCCGCCGACTGCACGCTGGAGGCGGATGTGGATGGAAGTGCAGCCATCCGCCTGGGCCTGCGCTGCGTGCGAGGGCTCTCCACTGCCGCGCAGGCCGCCGTGGCGGCCGCACGCCAGTCCGGTCCCTTCGCCAGCTGCCGCGAACTGGGCGAGCGCGCCGGGCTCACCCGCCACGACATGGAGGCGCTGGCCGCCGCCGGTGCACTGGCCGGCCTGGAAGGCCACCGGCACCTGGCCTTCTGGCAGGTGACCGGCTACCTGCCGCCGCTGGCCACGGCGCCGGATGCGGTGCGCGAGCCGGCCACGCCGCTGCTGCGCACGCCCACCGAGGCCGAGGACCTGCTGGCCGACTACCGCGCGCTGGGTTTCACGCTGGGTCGCCATCCGCTGGCGCTGCTGCGCGAGCGGCTCAGCGCCGCGTGCATCCTCACCGCCAGCGACCTGCAGGGCACCACCGACGGCACCCCGGTGCGTGTGGCCGGACTGGTCACGGTACGACAGCGCCCGCAGACCTCGCGCGGGGTCACCTTCGTGACCCTGGAAGATGAGTCAGGCCATGTGAACGTGGTGGTGTGGAAGAGCCTGGCCGAGCGGCGCAACGCGGCGCTGGTGGGCGCGCGGCTGATGGAAGTGCGCGGCGCCGTGCAGCGCGGGGACGGCGGGGTGACGCACGTGGTGGCGCGCGATCTGATCGACCGCAGCGCGCTGCTGGGCACGCTGCACGTGCCCAGCCACGATTTCCATTGAGGCCTCAGCGCGAGGACATGCCCAGGCGCATGCGCGCCGGGGCGGCCCGCTTGGGCTCTTCGAGGTCGTAGTCGTCGAAGTCGGAGGTGAGCTCTGCCATGCGCCGCTGCTCGGCGAGCAGCTCGAGCTTGCGCCACGCCGGGACTCCCTGCCGCACGCCGCGCCGGCGCACGATGTCCATGTCGCGTGTCAGCCGCGCGAGGTCGACCTCTTCTTCGGCGCCCTCGGCCTCAAGGGCGTCTTCGTCTGCCTCGTCGAATTCTTCCGCTTCCTGTTTCTCGATCATGAAAGTGCCCACTCATGAAAGAAGAACCAAAACCGTGGATCGCGAACCCGTCAGGGCGAATATATACCTCAGCGGATGAGGCTGTTCATCTGGAAAATGGGCATCAGCATCGCAAATACGATGCCGATCACGAAAACACCCATCAGGATGATGAGCAGGGGGCCCAGCAGGCCCGTCAGTGCCGTCAGCAGGCCATCCAGCTCACGTTCCTGGCTCTGGGCCGCCCGTTCGAGCATGGTATCGAGCTCGCCGCTCGACTCGCCGCTGGAAATCAGGTGGATGGTCATGGGCGGAAAGAGCTTTCCGACCGCCAGCGAGCGGCCGATGGGCGCCCCCTCGCGCACCCTGAGAGTGGCCGTGGCCACCGCCTCGCGCATGGGCAGGTTGTTGATCACCGAGCCTGCGATGCGCAGCGCCTCCAGCACCGGCACCGAGCTGCTGGTGAGGATGCTCAGCGTGCGGGTGAAGCGGGCGGTATTGAAACCACGCACCACCCGGCCGAAGATGGGAAGTTTCAGCTGGAAGCGGTCCACCTTCAGCCGCACGTCAGGCTTCTTCAGCTGCCGCGACACCAGCCAGCCCAGTCCCACCAGTCCGACGAGGATCCACACCCCCCACTCGCGGAAGATGTTGCTGAGCAGGATCAGCACGCGCGTAATGAACGGCAGCTGCGCGCGGTAGCTGTCGAACACCTCGGTGACCTTGGGCACCACGAACACCAGCAGGATGGACACGATGCCGAAGCACAGCACCGTGAGCACGATGGGGTACAGCATCGCCCCTATCACCTTCTGGCGCAGCACCTCGCGGTTCTCGGTGTAGTCGGCCAGCCGCTCCAGCACCTCGTCGAGGTGGCCGGCCTGCTCGCCGGCGGCAACAGTGGCGCGGAAGATCTCCGGGAACACGCGCGGGAATTCACCCAGGCCCGCGGCCAGCGGGTGCCCCTCCATCACCTTGGCGCGCACGCCGATGAGGATGCGCTGCACCCGCGGTTTCTCGCTCTGCTGCGAGACGGCCAGCAGCGCTTCTTCCAGCGGCAGGCCGGCGCGCACCAGCGTGGCCAGCTGCCGGGTGAGCAGCGAGAGGTCGGTGGCCGAGACGCCGGTGCCGAAGCTGAAGGAATGACCGCGGCTGGCGCGGGATTCTTTCTCCTGCACCTCGTTGACGGTGACCGGCAGCAGGCGCATGTCGCGCAGCTGGTTGCGCACGTGGCGGGCGGTGTCGCCCTCCAGCACCCCGCGGCGTTCCTTGCCGCTGGCATCCAGCGCGGTGTATTCGAAGGCGCCCACGACCGCGTCAGTCCTCGCGCGTCACGCGCAGCACTTCCTCGACCGTGGTGGTGCCGGCCAGGATCTTCGAGCGGCCGTCATCACGAATGGAGGGCGTGAGCGTGCGGGCGTAGCGCTCCATTTCGTGTTCGGCTGCGCCGTCGTGGATCATGGTGCGCAGGTGGTCATCCACCAGCACCAGCTCGTAGATGCCCATGCGGCCGCGGTAGCCGCCGGCATTGCCCGTCTCCTGGCCCGGACGCCAGATGGTGGGGGCCGGTGCGCCAGCCGGCACGTTCAGAAGCCGCCGCTCGTAGTCCGACGGCTCCACCGGCACGCGCGTGGCCGGGTTCAGCACCCGCACCAGGCGCTGCGCCACCACGCCGATGAGGCTGGATGACAGCAGGAAGGGCTCGATGCCCATGTCGCGCAGGCGCGTGATGGCGCCCACGGCGGTGTTGGTGTGCAGGGTCGAAAGCACCAGGTGGCCGGTGAGGGAAGCCTGCACGGCGATCTGCGCCGTCTCCAGGTCGCGGATTTCGCCGACCATCACCACGTCAGGGTCCTGGCGCAGGATGGCGCGCAGGCCGCGCGCGAAGGTCATCTCCACCTTCGTGTTGACCTGCGTCTGGCCGATGCCGTCGATGTAGTACTCGATCGGATCCTCGACCGTCATGATGTTGCGGCTGTTGTCGTTGAGCCGCTCCAGCGCCGCATACAGCGTGGTGGTCTTGCCCGAGCCGGTGGGGCCGGTGACCAGGATGATGCCGTGGGGCTTGTGGATCAGCTCGTCGATCTGCGCCTGCGTGCGCGGGTCCATGCCGAGGCTGGTGAGGTCGAGCCGGCCGGCCTGCTTGTCCAGGATACGCATCACCACGCGCTCGCCGTGGCCGGCGGGAATGGTGGACACGCGCACGTCCACCGCGCGGCCGGCGATGCGCAGCGAGATGCGGCCGTCCTGCGGCAGGCGCTTCTCGGCGATGTCGAGCTTCGACATCACCTTGATGCGCGACACCACCAGCGGCGCCACCACGCGCTTGGTGTGCAGCACCTCGCGCAGCACCCCGTCGATGCGCAGGCGCACCACCAGGCGGTTCTCGAAGGTCTCGATGTGGATGTCGGAGGCGTTGTCGCGGATGGCCTGGGAGAGCAGGGCGTTGATGAGGCGGATGATGGGCGCCTCGTCATCGCTCTCGAGCAGGTCGGCCTCTTCGGGCAGCTCCTGTGCCAGGTGTTCCAGGTCCGCGTTGTCGGTGAGTTCGCCGCCGGCCATGGCCAGCGAGCCGGCGCCGCTCTCATAGACCACGCGCAGCAGGGTGTCGAACTCTTCCTCGCTGACACGCTCGAGCTTCAGCGGCAGGCGCAGCATGCGCCGTGCTTCACCGATGGCAGCCGGATTGGCGTCGGGGCGCACCGCGCACAGCGCCGCATCGGGCAGGCGCTCGCGCACCAGGATGCCGTGCCGGCGCGCGAAGGCGAAGGGCAGGTTGCGGCCGCCGGTGCTCTCCGGCAGTTCCGCCGCGGCGGGCGCCAGCACTCCGGCCTCGGCGCTCACGGCACCGGGGAAGTCGTGGCGCCGCCGGCAGGCGCGGGCTGGATGGGATTGGCCGGCTGGTCCAGCTGCGGCAGCACTGGCGAGCTCTCGCCGGGCAGCAGCGGGATCAGCTCGAACTTGCTGCCCTGCTCGATCTGCCGCTCGCGGATCAGGTTGTACTTGCTCTGCGTCTCCACGTCTGCCTGCAGGCTGTCGAGCAGGATGCGCGGCCGGATGAACACCATCAGCATCTTCTGCTGCCGCTGGCCGCCGCGCACCTTGAACAGCTCGCCGATCAGCGGGATGCGGCCCAGGAAGGGCACCCGCGTCTCGTTCTTGCGCTCGAAGTTGCGGATCATGCCGGCCAGCACGATGGTCTGGCCGTCATCCACGCGCACCTTGGTGTCGAAGGAGCGCTTGTTGGTGATGGGACTGCCCGCGTCGCCGGTGGCGCCGCTGAGCTCGGAGCTCTCCAGCTGGATGTCCAGCGTCATCGCGCCGCCGTCGTTGATCTGCGGCGTGATGGTGAGCTTGGTGCCGATGTCCTGGCGGTCGATGTCCTGGGTGGGCGCGAAGAAGTTGCCGGCGCCGCCCTGGCCACCCTGGCCACCGCCGCCGCCAAACGAAGTAGTGAGGCCGGAGAGGAAGGGCACGGTCTGGCCGTCCTGGAACACCGACTCCTCGTTGTCGAGCGCCAGCAGCTTCGGCTCGGCAATCACGTTGCTCTCGCTGTCGGTGCGCAGGGCACGCAGCACCGCCGCCCAGCTGACGCCACTGTCACTGAGCCGGCCCAGGCCGAAGGTGCCCCCCAGTGGCACCGGCACGTTGCCCGAGACCAAAGAGGAAGGATTGGCCGCGATGGCCCCGAGGTCCACGATGCTGGCGCCGCCGGCCGGGGCGATGAACCCGCCGCCGGGAATGATCTTGCCGTCCTCGTTCTGGAACAGGCCCCAGTTCACGCCCAGGTCGGAGGCCTTGTCGGTGCTGACCTCGGCGATGATGGCCTCGATGAATACCTGCGCGCGCGGCACGTCCAGCCGGCCGATGATGGCCTTGAGCTCGCGCATCATCTTCGGCGGTGCCGTGACGATGAGCGCGTTGGTGCTGGGCTCGGCCAGGATGGTGGTGCTGCGGTCGGTGGCGCTGCTGGAAACTGTCGGCGCCGGTGCCGCAGCACCGCCGCCGGCTGGCACACCGCCCGCCGCCGCGACGGCCTCGGCCTGCGCTATGCCGGTGGCGAATTCCTTCAGCAGTGGCGCCAGCGTCTCGGCATCGCCGAATTTCAGGTAGACCACTTCCGGCTCGCCGCCGCCCTGCGAGAGCGGGGTATCCAGGCTCGCCACCCAGGCGGCCACCTGCAGCCGGTGCGCAGGCTCGCCCAGCACAAGCACGCTGTTGGTGCGGGTATCGGCGGTGATGCGCGGGGCAATGCCGGCCGACGCATTGGCCTGCTGCTGGGTGCCGATGAGCTGCGTGAGCGTGCGCACCACGTCTGCCGCGGTGGCGTACTGCAGGGAGATGACGTCGAGCTCGCCGCCGCTGGTCTGGTCCACGCTCTCGATGATCTGCCGCATGCGCCGCACGTTGGCGGCGCGGTCGGTGATGATGATGGAGTTGGTGCCGGGCACGGCCTGCACCACGCCGTAGGAGGAGCGCAGCTGGTTGAGCACCGTGGCCACCTGCTGCGCGTTGATATTCTTCACCGGGATCACGACGTGCACCAGCTCATCCGGACCGGTGGAGGCTGTGAGCTCGGAGCCGGGCAGGGTGCGCGCATTGGCCTCCTGCACGATCTTCATGGTGCGGTTGCCGGCCGGCAGCGCCACGAAGCCCTGTGTCTGCAGGATCGACAGGAAGGTGTCGTAGAACTGCTGCCCGGACATGGGGCGGCGGTTCGCCAAGGTGATCTTGCGCGTGGCGGCCGACGGATCAAGGATGAAGTTGATCCCCGTGGCCTCGGTGACGGCGTTGGCCACCACGGCGATGTCGGTGTTCTGGAAGTTCGGCGTAAGCGCCGCACCGGGCGGCGTCTGGGCCGAGGCCAGTCCGGCGCACAGCAGCGCCGCACACAACAGTTTTCGGATCATCGGCTACCTCGCGCTGTCCGGGTCGGGTTCCGGGGGCGGAACCGGCGGATTGGACGCATCGGGGAATGCGCCGCTCATGTCTGGGGGTGGCGGGCCGGCCAGTTCCGGCTCCGGTGGGGCGGTGGCAATCTGCTCTGCCTCGTTGAGGATCTCTGCCAGGTTGAGCACGAGGTCGACCGGGGTGCCATTGCGCTCGACGGTGACCCTGGCCTCTGCAGCGGTGGAGAGCGAGTCGAAGATGTCGCGGCTGCGCGCCTCGTCGTTGAGCTGCACGCCGTTGACGGAGGTGACCAGGTCGCGGTTGCGCAGCCCCAGCTTGGCGAAGGCCGCGGCATTCGGGCCCGGTTCCACGCGGATGCCCTTCAGCTTGCCATCGGCGAACACCGGCGTGCGGTGCATGACCTGGCCGATGAGGTTCGGATTGCTGCGGATGGCCTGCTCCACCCGGCCTATGGTCGCGGCCGTGTTGTTCACGGGCGGTGGCGGAGTGAAGGCCGCGCGGGCCACTTCCGGCAGGGGCAGCGCCTCGATGCTGCCGCCCCGGTCGATCAGGACGCGGTCCACGTGCACGGCATGCAGGCGCGCGCCACCGGGCAGGGAATCACCCACCGCCTTCAGCTCGATGTTGTTGTTTGCCGTGCCGATCATGGCCAGGCCCTTCTTCTCGTCTGGCGCGGCGACCACGCCGGTGAGCACCAGCGACAGGGAAGTGGTGGGAACCCCGCCTCCGCCGGCCGCAGGGCTCTGGCCAAAGAGGTTGGCGCGCAGGATGGAGGGCACGTCGACCACATTGCGCACGGGGGCCGCCACGGGGGAGGGGGGCAGCTCGTCATCTGACGCGGGGCCGGCCAGGTCGGCCACGAACAGGGCTGCTCGCAGGGCGATCAGCAGCACCAGCAGGTAGGCCACGGCGTCGGGCAGGCGGGCGAGCATCTGGCTCGCCAGCTCGCCGTCGAGTCGCAGCGTTTGGGCGACGGTGGCCATGTATAGGGAGTATTATGATGTGCAGGCGATTGCGCTCTCAAGCAATCGTTTGTTAAACGTCAGTTAGCCGCCATGAGCGCCGAACACGATCAGCCCGGGGAGCAAGGCCACACCAGCATACTGGTGGAGGAAGCCGCGCCCGAGGTGCGCAACCCGCCGCTTTACAGTGTGGTGTTGCTGAACGACGACTACACGCCGATGGAATTCGTCGTGGATGTACTGGAGCGTTTCTTCCGCATGGACCGCGAGAATGCCACCCGGGTGATGCTCGAGGTGCACATGAAGGGCAAGGGGATCTGCGGGGTCTTCACCTACGAGATCGCCGAGACCAAGGTTGCCCAGGTGGTGAGTTATTCGCGTGACAACCAGCATCCGCTGATGTGCACGCTGGAGCTGGCCTGAGGGAAAAGCCCTCGAGGAGTCGCCTATGTTGTCCTCGGAACTTGAAACCTGCCTCAACGCCGCCTTCAAGGAGGCGCGGGAGGCACGCCACGAATTCCTCACGGTGGAGCACCTGCTGCTGGCCATCCTCGATGCCCCGCGGGTCCGCGAGATCCTCAAGGCCGGTGGTGCAGACCTGCGCCGCCTGGGCGAGCAGCTGCGCGAGCATGTGGAGGCCACCACCCCGCGCCTGAAGCCCGACGAGGAGCGCGAGGTGCAGCCCACGCTGGGCTTCCAGCGGGTGCTGCAGCGGGCCGTGTTCCAGGTGCAGTCCGGCGGCCGCCGCGAGGTCGGTGTCGCAGACGTGCTGGTGGCCATCTTCAGCGAGAAGCAGAGCCATGCGGTGTTCCTGCTGGCCCGCCATGAAGTCACCCGGCTCGATGTGACGCAGTACATCTCCCACGGCCTGGCCAAGACCGGTGACGAGCGTCCGGCCCGCGAGGAGTCCGGCAGTGCCAGCCCCGAGGGCGAGAAGGAGCCCGAGGGCGGCAGCGCGCTCGACAAGTACGCCGTGAACCTCAACCGCGCCGCGCAGGAAGGCCGCATCGATCCGCTGGTGGGCCGCAAGCTCGAGGTGGAGCGCACCATCGAGATCCTCTGCCGCCGCCGCAAGAACAATCCCCTCTACGTGGGCGAGGCCGGCGTGGGCAAGACCGCCATCGTCGAGGGACTGGCGCGGCTGATCGTCGAGGGCAAGGTGCCCGAGATGCTCACCGACAGCGTCGTCTATTCGCTCGACCTCGGCAGCCTGCTCGCGGGCACCAAGTACCGCGGCGATTTCGAGAAGCGCCTGAAGGCCGTGGTCACCGAGATACGCAAGCAGCCTGGCGCCATCCTCTTCATCGACGAGATCCACACGCTGATCGGCGCGGGAGCCACCTCGGGTGGCGTGATGGATGCCAGCAACCTGATCAAGCCGGCGCTGACCAGCGGCGAGCTTCGCTGCATCGGCTCGACCACCTACCAGGAATACCGCGGCATCTTCGAGAAGGACCATGCACTCTCGCGCCGCTTCCAGAAGATCGACATCGTCGAGCCCTCGGTGAACGAGACCGTGGAGATCCTGCAGGGCCTCCGGCCCAAGTACGAGGAACACCACGGCGTGCGTTACACCGACGAGGCCATCCGCTCGGCCGCGGAGCTGGCGGCGCGCCACATCAACGACCGGCACCTGCCCGACAAGGCCATCGACGTGATCGACGAGGCGGGTGCGCGCCAGCGGCTGAAGCCGGCGGCCGAGCGCAGCGGCGTGGTCGACGTCACGCAGGTCGAGGACGTGGTGGCGCGCATTGCGCGCATCCCGGCCAAGACCGTCTCCACCTCCGACAAGGAGGTGCTGCGCAACCTGGAGCGCAACCTCAAGCTCACCATCTTCGGCCAGGATCCCGCCATCGAGGCGCTGTCCGCGGCCATCAAGATGGCCCGCTCGGGACTGGGCGAGGGCCGCAAGCCGGTGGGCAGCTTCCTCTTCGCCGGCCCTACCGGTGTGGGCAAGACCGAGGTCACGCGCCAGCTGGCCGTGGCGCTGGGCGTGGAGTTCCTGCGCTTCGACATGTCCGAATACATGGAGCGCCACACCGTCTCGCGCCTGATCGGCGCGCCGCCGGGCTACGTGGGCTTCGACCAGGGCGGCCTGCTCACCGAGGCGGTGTCGAAGCATCCGCACTGCGTGCTGCTGCTCGACGAGATCGAGAAGGCGCATCCGGATGTCTTCAACCTGCTGCTGCAGGTGATGGACCACGGCTCACTCACCGACAACAACGGGCGCAAGACCGACTTCCGCCACGTCATCATCGTGCTCACCACCAATGCGGGTGCGCAGGAGATGGCCCGGCCGTCGATCGGCTTTACGCAGTCGGACAACACCTCCGACGGCATGGAGGCCATTCGCCGCCTGTTCACGCCGGAATTCCGGAACCGCCTCGACGCCATCATCCAGTTCGCCCCGCTGTCGAAGGTCACCATCGAGCGCGTGGTGGAGAAGCTGCTGGTCGAGGTGGAGACGCAGCTGGAGAGCAAGGGCGTGCAGCTGAGCATCAACGACGCGGCGCGCAGCTGGCTGGCCGACAACGGCTACGACCCGAAGATGGGTGCGCGCCCGATGGCGCGGCTGATCCAGGAGCAGATCAAGCGGCCGCTGGCCGAGGAGCTGCTGTTCGGCAAGCTGGTGGACGGTGGAACGGTGCTGGTCGGGGTGGCGGAGGACGGCAAGTCGCTCTCGCTTACCACCACGCCGCTGCCGCGGCCCGTGCTGCCTCAGCCCGCCGAGGGCTGAGGTTCAGCGGCCGCGGTAGACGATGCGGCCCTTGGTGAGGTCGTAGGGCGTCATCTCGACGGTGACCGCATCGCCGGTGAGGATGCGGATGTAGTTCTTGCGCATCTTGCCCGAGATGTGCGCCGTGACCACATGGCCGTTCTTCAGCTGCACGCGAAACGTTGTGTTGGGAAGGGTTTCAACCACTTCGCCTTCCATCTGAATCGCGTCGTCTTTGGACATGCACGCCCGGTTTTGCAGCTACAAGAGGCCGCGGATTCTGCATAAACCGGGCCAGCAAAGCAACGACGATGCTCAGGTGCCAAGGAATTCAACGTACTGGGAGCGGGGAATGGGACGGCTGCCCAGCGAACGCAGGTGGGCCGAGGGCATCTGGCAGTCGATCAGTTCGATTCCCGCAGCCGGGCACCAGTCCGCCAGCCAGGCCAGTGCCGCCTTGGAGGCATCGTCCCGGCGGCTGAACATCGATTCACCGCTGAATACGCGGCCGCTGCGCACGCCATACAGCCCTCCCACCAGCTCATCCCCGGCCCGGACTTCCACGCTGTGGGCGAGGCCGCGCTGGTGCAGTTGGAGGTACGCCGCCTGCATTTCCGGCGTGATCCAGGTGCCGCGGACGGCACGGGTGGCGGCGCAGGCGGCCACCACCCCGGCGAAATCGGTGTCGCGGGTGATGCGGAAGGCCTGCCTTCGCAAGGTGCGCGCCAGGCTGCGGGAGCGGTGCAGTTCGGCCGGGAACAACACCTCGCGGGGATCAGGTGACCACCACAGGATGGGTTCGCCTTCCGAGTACCAGGGGAAGATCCCCCGGGCGTAGGCAGCGGCCAGGCGATCGGGCGTCAGGTCGCCGCCCGCCGCCAGCAGGCCGGCCGGCTCGCGCAGCGCCTGCTCCACGGGCGGAAAGGCCTCCGGCGGATCGCCGGCCTGCAGCCATGCGATCCGCGTCATTGGCGGTGGAAGGGCGTGTGCCCCGCGGCGCTGTCGGCGTACTGCTCCACGGCCTGCTGCTCGCGCGCCAGGAAGTCGGCGATGGCCGCGCGGAAGCGCGCATCGGCGATGTAATGCGCCGACCAGGTGGGCGTGGGCTCGAATCCCCGCGCCAGCTTGTGCTCGCCCTGGGTGCCGGGCTCGAAGCGGGCGAGACCACGCTCGATGCAGTAGTCCACGCCCTGGTGGTAGCAGGTCTCGAAGTGCAGGCTGTGGAAATCCCCGGTTGCACCCCAGTAGCGGCCGAACAGCGCATCGCGGGAAGCCAGGAAGATGGCGGCAGCCACGGGCGTATCGCCGCGCATGGCCAGCTTCACCATCAGCGCCTCGCCGAGGCGGGCGGCAATCTCCTCGAAGCAGGCCTGGTTCAGGTACGGCGGATGGCCGTGCTGGTGGAAGGTGTTGCGGTGGGCCTCGAAGGCGAAACGCAGCTGCGCTGGCGTGATGTCGTGGCCGTGCAGGGTGAGGTAGGTGATGCCGTCTTCGGCCACGCGCCGTCGCTCGCGTCGCAGCTGCTTGCGCTTCTCCGAGCGCATGGTGGCGAGATAATCATCGAAGCTCTGGTAGCCGCGGTTCTGCCAGTGGAACTGCACATCGCTGCGCGTGAGCCAGCCTGCGCGCTCGAAGCTGGCGCGCTCGTCATCGCTGATGAACAGCGCGTGGGCGGAGGAATCCGCCTCCGGCCCGCAGCGGCCGGACAGCGCCGCAATCAACGCCTGTCGCAGCGGCTCGGCCGGCCGACCTGGCGCAGTGAGCAGCCGCGCGGCGTTCACCGGGGAGAAGGGCACGGCCACCACGCGTTTCGGGTAGTAGGACAGGCCGCGCCGCTCATAGGCCTGGGCCCAGCCGAAGTCGAACACGAATTCGCCCCACGAATGCGACTTGCGGTACACGGGCGTGGCGGCCTGCAACACGTCATCCTCGAACAGCGCCAGGTGCGTGGGCATCCAGCCCGTGCCGGGACCGACGCAGCCGCTGTGTTCCAGCGCGGCCAGGAACTCATGCCTCAGGAAGGGGCACTGCGCACCGTCCAGCCGGTTCCAGTCCGCGGCGGCAATGGCATCGATTCGGGAGAGTTCGCGGATTTCCACGCGGCAGGTCCGGTTCGCGGCAGGGATCGGGTGAACGTATCATCGCCGGGATTGGCAAGGATTGGGGGTTCACATGCTGGTGTACGAGAGGATTCCGGTGGCTGTGCGGCTGCGGGGCGTGGCGGTCGCGACTGCGGCCACATTGGGCTGGCTGGTGGCTGCGGCGCCAGCATCGGCGCAGACCCAGAGCGACATCACCCATCCCTGCGACCGGGCCTGCCTCACCCGGTTCACGGATACCTGGCTTGAAGCCCTGGTGGCCAATGATCCTTCGCGGGTGCCGCTGGCGCCCGGCGCAAAGGTCACGCTCAACGACGATGTGGTGGGGCTCGACAAGGTGTTCTGGGCGCCAGCTGCTTCGGTGCAGGCCCGCATCGACATCGCCAATCCGCGCTGGGGCGACACCGGCACGCAGGCGGTGATCAACAACGCGGATGGATCGCAGTACCTGCATGTGTTCCGACTCAAGGTGAAGAACGGCCGCATCACCGAGGCCGAGGCCATGACGGTGCGCAATGTGGAGGAAGGCGGACTGTGGGATCCCTCCACGCTGCAGAAGCCCAACCCGAACTTCCACATGCGCATCCGTCCGGCAGAGCAGGACTCGTACTACGACCTGGTCGCGGCGGCCGAGGGCTACTGGCGTGCCTTCAACACAAACGGCACGCCGGAATACCACCCGGCGGAGTTCTGGCCGGGCGTGGTGCGGCTGGAGAACGGCTTCCGCACCACCGACGTGGCGGTGTTCGGCGGCACGCCCAAGACCGCAGCCGAGCAGTTCGACAGCGGTGCCCATGCCGGCCGCAACATCTGGGACATCCGCTACCCGGTGGTCGACGAGGAATACGGCGTGGTGATGAGCTTCGCCCGCTTCGGCATGAAGACCGGCGTCAGGCCGCAAACTCCCGCCCAGGGGAGCACGCGGCTGGTGGCGGAGTTCTTCGCCGTGCGCAAGGGCATCATCCACGACATCCAGGCCGTGATGGTGAACCGTGAGGAGGCGCTGCCCTCGGCGTGGAAGCCCGACTACGGCCCCACGCGTGGCGGCTGGGCGCCCATCGAGTGCAACCGTGCCTGCCTCACCGGCTTCATCGACAATTACTACAAGGCGCTGCTGGCCAACGATGCCCGGGCGCTGCCGCAGGCGGCCCGCGCGCGCGTCACGCTCAATGGAGATGAAATGCCGCTGGCGCGTGCCTTCTATCCGGAGGCGAAGGCCGTGCGCTGGCGCTTCGACGCCGTGAACGAGCGGCTGGGCGACACGGGCTCGCAGGTGGTCTTCACCAACGAGGATGGTTCCGAGACCATGGAAATCGTGCGCCTGAAAGTGGCGCGCGGGGCCATCGCAGAAATCGAGATCCTCCGCTGCCACAAGGGCTGTGCGGGGGATGCCTGGTGGGGCCCTGAACAGCTGGACAAGGAACCCTCCGACTTCCTCAAACTGCCCATTCCGCCGGCCGAGCGCGATTCCTACTACCAGCTGGTGGCGGTCGCCGACGGCTATTTCCGCGCCTTCCAGACCAATGGCACGCCCGACTACCACCGCACCGACCTGCTGCCGGACACACGCCGTTTCGAGAACGGCGCGCACTTCACGGGCACGGTGCGCAACGGCAGCTACGCCACGGCCGCCAGCGGCTTTGACCGCGGGCAGTTCATCGGGCGCAACCTGTGGGATCGCCGCCATGCGGTGGTCGACGAGGAGCGCGGCATCGTGCTGACCATCCTGCGCTTCGGCAAGGTGGACGGCGTGCAGAACGCCTCGTCGGTGACTTCCTACGACCGCATTGTCGGGGAGTTCTTCAACGTGAAGTCCGGCAAGATCCAGGAAGTGCAGGCCGTGCTGGTGAACCGCAACGATTCGGAGCCCACGGGCTGGCCCACATCGTGGTTCGGGCCGGGCAAGGGTGGGTGGAAGAACCTGCCGACCGGTCAGTAGGCCGGCAGGAAAAGGCCTCGCGGCGGGGTTACCCGCCGTGCGGCAGCGACTCCAGGTAGCGGTCGGCATCGAGCGCCGCCATGCAGCCGGAGCCGGCAGAGGTGATGGCCTGGCGGTACACCGAATCGGCCACGTCGCCCGCCGCGAACACACCGGGAATGCTGGTGGCAGTGGCATTGCCCTCGAGGCCGCTCTTCACGGTGAGGTAGCCCCCGCGCATCTCCAGCTGGCCTTCGAACAGCTGCGTGTTCGGCGCATGGCCGATGGCGATGAACACGCCGGTGACGGGCAGCGTCTGGGTGGAGTTGCCATCGGTGCCGCGGATGCGCAGGCCCGTGACGCCATTCCCGTCACCCAGCACTTCGTCCACGGCGTGGTTCCAGCGGATGTCCACCTTGCCTTCCTTCTGCCGGGCAAACAGCCGGTCCTGCAGGATCTTCTCGCTGCGCAGCTTGTCGCGCCTGTGCACCAGCGTGACATGCGCGGCGATGTTCGAGAGGTACAGCGCCTCTTCGACCGCGGTGTTGCCGCCGCCGATCACCGCCACGCGCTGGTTGCGGAAGAAGAAGCCATCGCAGGTGGCGCAGGCGGAAACGCCCTTGCCCTTGAAGTTTTCCTCCGAGGGCAGGCCGAGGTACTTGGCTGCGGCACCTGTGGCGATGATCAGCGCATCACAGGTGTAGCGGCCGGCATCGCCCTCGAGCACGAAGGGACGCTGGGTGAGCCTGGCGGTGTGGATGTGGTCGTTCACCAGCCGGGTGTTGAAGCGCTGCGCATGGCGCAGCATGCGGTCCATCAGGTCCGGGCCCAGCAGGCCCTCCACGTCGCCGGGCCAGTTGTCCACCTCGGTGGTGGTCATCAGCTGGCCGCCCTGTTCAAGCCCCGTGATCAGCAGGGGTGCGCGGTTCGCGCGTGCCGCATAGATTGCAGCGCTGTAACCGGCGGGGCCGGAGCCCAGCACGATCAGGGGGCTGTGGATGGTCTCGCTCATGTATAATTCACCTCTCGCGCCTATTGTGCCGTCAGGCGGCGCAACCTGCATGTGGTGCGACCCCATATGAACATGCATTTCCCGGAGAGCAGCAGGGTTTGAGCCAGTCCACTTCGCGGTCGGGTGGGTCGCGTTTCACCCAGGCGGTCGTCAAGGCGGTTCGTGAAAGCCTCGCCATCCTGCTGGCTGCGGCGGGCGTGGTCTTGCTGCTGGCATTGGGCAGCTACGCGGCAGGGGATCCCGGCTGGTCCTACTCGGGCGACGGCGGGGCGCCGCGCAATCTCATCGGTGGTTTCGGCGCCATGGTTGCCGATGTGCTGCTGTTCCTGTTCGGCCGTCCCGCCTTCCTGCTGCCCGTCGTGCTGCTGGTGGCCGCGGTGCTGATCTTCCGCAATCGCGTGGATGCACTGCAGCCAGCCAGCCGCGCCAACCTCGCCGTGCGCGTGGGCGGTTTCGTGCTGATGCTGGCTGCCAGCTGTGCGCTCACCGCGCTGCACTGGGAGGCAGGCTCTCTGCGGGCCTCGGCCGGTGGCGTGCTGGGGCAGGTGGTGGGCAGTTCCCTCGCCGGCGGGCTGAAGATCCTGGGCGCCACGCTGGTGCTGCTGGCTGCGTGGATGGCGGGCCTGTCGCTGGCCTTCCATGTTTCCTGGCTCAATGTCATCGACCGCATCGGTCATGGCTTCTGGCAGGGCGTGGCATGGATCAAGGGCTGGCGTTCGACCCGTCGCGACGTGACCAGCGGGCAGCAGCGCAAGCGCGCGCGCCAGGAAGCCGTGCGCGAGGAGCAGGCGAAGAAGACCGTGCCGCGCGTGGCCCCGGTCATCGAGAAGCCTGCGCCGGTGGTCGAGAAGAGCGAGCGGGCGCAGAAGGAACGCCAGGTCACGCTGTTCGATCCGCCCAAGTCCGGCGAGCTGCCGCCGATGAACCTGCTCGATGATCCACCCGAACGTGTCGCTGCCTATTCGCCCGATGCGCTGGAGGCCATGTCGCGCCTGGTGGAGATCAAGCTGAAGGACTTCGGCGTCGATGTCGAGGTGGTGGCGGTGCACCCGGGTCCCGTGGTCACGCGCTTCGAGCTGCAGCCGGCGCCGGGCACCAAGGCCAGCACGATCTCGGGGCTCTCCAAGGACCTGGCACGCGCGCTCTCGGCCATCTCCGTGCGCGTGGTCGAGGTCATCCCCGGCAAGCCGGTGGTAGGCCTCGAGATCCCGAACGAGAAGCGCGAGATGGTCACGCTGGGCGAGATCATCAAGTCGCGCGCCTACGAAGAAGTGCACTCGCCGCTGGCGCTGGCGCTGGGCAAGGACATCGGCGGCATTCCGGTGGTGGCCGACCTCGCGCGCATGCCGCACCTGCTCATCGCCGGCACCACCGGTTCGGGCAAGTCCGTGGGCATCAACGCCATGGTGCTCTCGCTGCTCTACAAGAGCTCGGCCGAGCACGTGCGGCTGATCATGATCGACCCGAAGATGCTGGAGCTCTCCGTGTACGAGGGCATCCCGCACCTGCTGGCGCCGGTGGTCACCGACATGAAGCAGGCGGCCAATGCGCTGCGCTGGGCGGTGGCCGAGATGGAGCGGCGCTACAAGCTGATGGCGGCGCTGGGCGTGCGCAACATCGTCGGCTACAACAAGAAGGTGCGCGACGCCAACGAGTCGGGCAAGCCCATCAAGGATCCGGTGATGATGCAGTACGCATCCAACGATCCCACCTTCGACCAGAGCCTGATCCAGGACCTGAAGCCCTTGCCCTACATCGTCGTGATCATCGACGAGCTGGCCGACCTGATGATGATCGTCGGCAAGAAGGTGGAAGAGCTGATCGCGCGCCTGGCGCAGAAGGCGCGCGCCTCCGGGCTGCATCTCGTCCTCGCCACGCAGCGCCCGTCGGTGGACGTGATCACGGGCCTCATCAAGGCCAACATCCCCACGCGCATCGCCTTCCAGGTTTCCGCCAAGGTGGATTCGCGCACCATCCTCGACCAGGGCGGCGCCGAGTCGCTGCTCGGCCACGGCGACATGCTGTACCTGCCGCCGGGCACCTCGGTGCCCAACCGCATCCACGGCGCCTTCGTGTCCGACGAAGAAGTGCACCGTGTGGTCAATGCCCTGCGCAGCGCCGATCCGCCCGATTACATCGAGGAAGTGCTGTCCGGTCCGTCACAGCCCATCCCCGGCATTTCCGGCGAGGACGGCATGCCGGGAGCGGGCGGCGAGGATGCCGAGCAGGACGCGCTGTACGATGAGGCCGTGAAGATCGTCATCAGCGAACGCAAGCCCTCGATCTCCTATGTGCAGCGCCGGCTGAAGATCGGCTACAACCGCTCCGCACGCCTGCTCGAGGCCATGGAGGCGGCCGGCGTGGTCGGGCCGCTGCAGCCCAATGGCTCGCGCGAGGTGCTGGTTCCTTCCGGAGGTGGCGATGAATAGGTCAAGACGGATGGCGGTTCTCGCTCCCTGCCTGCTGGCCTGTGCGGCGTGGACGGCCCCGGCGGCCGCTGCCCAGTCGACCACCGCGCTGGATGACTACCTGGCGGGACTTTCCACCTGGTCCGCGCAATTCACGCAGACCGTCACCGATGGCAGCGGCAAGCGCGTGCCGGATGGAGATGAGACCGGCCGGCTGATCATCGTCCGTCCCGGCAAGTTCCGCTGGGAGTCCGCGCCGAAGGATGCGCCCGAGGCAGCGCGGCTGATGGTCGCCGACGGCCGCAACCTGTGGTTCTACGACCAGGACCTGGAGCAGGCCACCGTGAAGGCGATGGATGAGGCGCTGTCGCAGTCCCCGGCCATGCTGCTCGCCGGCAGCGTGGCACTGCGGGAAGCCTTCGACGTGTCCCCGGACGGTCGTCGCGACGGCCTGGAATGGGTGCGGGCGAAGCCGAGGAATGCCGAATCGGATTTCCAGGAAGCGCTGTTCGGCTTCCGCGGCAAGGAGTTGTCGCGTCTGGTGGCCGTCAACAAGCTCGGCCAGCGTTCGACACTGGAGTTCAAGGGCGTGCGCCGCAATGCCACCGTGGATCCGAAGCTGGTGCAGTTCGACCCACCCGACGGGGTGGACGTGATCGGCAAACCGGTGCCACGTTGAACCCGGTGGTCCTGCCGGAACTGCGCTTCCGGCATCTCTGGTTCGGCGTGGGCGTGGTGATCGCGCTGTTTACTGCGGTGGTTTGCCTCATGCCGGGCAACAACCTGCCCGACCTGCGCGGTGTGTCCGACAAGGTGGAACACTTCGCGGCGTTCGGCCTGCTTTCATTCTGGTTCTCCAGCATCCTGGTACGGCGTGACCTCATCTGGATGGCGCTGGTGCTGCTGGTGTTCGGTGGCCTGATCGAACTGGCGCAGGAACTGATGCGCTGGGGTCGCCAGGGCGAGTTGCTCGATCTGGCGGCCGATGGCGGCGGCATCCTGGTGGGCATGCTGCTGGCGCTCACGCCGCTGGGACGCTGGGCATCCTGGATGGAACGGCTGCTGCTGGGGAAGGCGGCGTGAACGCGCCGCTGCGGCCGCTTGCGGACCGCATGCGGCCGCGCAATGTGGATGAATTCGTCGGGCAGCGGCACCTGCTCGCGCCCGGCCGCGCGCTGCGCGCGGCGCTGGACCGCGGCCAGCTGCACTCGATGATCCTGTGGGGCCCGCCGGGCACGGGCAAGACCACCCTGGCGCGCATGTTTGCAGGCGCCATGGATGCGCACTTCATCGCGCTGTCGGCGGTGATGGCGGGTGTGAAGGACATCCGCGCCGCAGTCGATGAGGCAAAGCGCGAACGCGCGGCGGGCCGCTCCACAGTACTGTTCCTCGACGAGGTGCACCGCTTCAACAAGGCGCAGCAGGACCTGTTCCTGCCCTTCGTGGAAGACGGCACGCTGGTGTTCATCGGCGCCACCACCGAGAACCCCTCGTTCGAAGTCGTGGGCGCGTTGCTGTCGCGCGCACGCGTGTACGTGCTCAGGCCGCTGGGCGCCGATGACATCGCCGCCTTGCTGCGCCGGGCGCTGCAGGATCCGGAGCGCGGGCTTGGCGGGCGCGGCCTCACGCTCTCCGGCAGCGCGCTGGACGCCCTGGTGGCGGCGGCCGATGGCGATGCCCGGCGTGCCCTGGGCCTGCTCGAGACCGTTGCGGATCTCGCGGTGGATGGCGTGATCGACGAGGCCCAGATCGCCGACCTGGCTGCGGGTACGCGCCGCCGCTTCGACAAGGGCGGCGAGCAGTTCTATGACCAGATATCCGCCCTGCACAAGGCGGTGCGCGGCAGCGATCCGGACGCCGCGCTGTACTGGCTGGCGCGCATGCTCGACGGGGGATGCGATCCCTCCTACCTGGCGCGCCGGATCACCCGCATGGCGACGGAGGACATCGGCCTGGCCGACCCGCGCGCACTGCCCATGGCGCTGGAAGCGTGGCAGGCCCATGAGCGGCTCGGCACCCCCGAGGGGGAACTGGCACTGGCGCAGTGCGTGGTTTTCCTCGCCGTGGCGCCCAAGAGCAATGCCGTGTATCGCGCCTGGGGCGAGGCGCGGCAGGACGTGGAGAAGTACGGCTCGCTGGAAGTGCCGCTGCGGCTGCGCAATGCCCCCACGCGACTGATGAAGCAGCTGGACTACGGCAAGGGCTACCGCTATGCCCATGACGAGGCCGATGCTTACGCCGCGGGCGAGCGCTATCTGCCCGACGAAATGCCCGACCGGCGCTATTATTCGCCGGTCCCGCGTGGCTTCGAGATCCGCATCGCCGAGGCGATGGCGCGCCGCCACGCCCGGGACGAAAAAGCCACCGAACAGGACAGGAAAGACAAGTGATCGACCCGAAGCTGCTGCGCACCTCACCTGAAGAAGTTGCGGCCAATCTCGCGCGGCGTGGATTCCGGCTGGATGTGGCGCAGCTGTCGGCGCTCGAAGAAAGGCGCAAGGCGGCCCAGGTCGAAGCCGACCGGCTGCGCGCCGAGCGCAATGCGAATGCAAAACAGGTAGGCATGGCCAAGGGCCGCGGCGAGGATGTGGCTCCGCTGCTGGCCCGCGGCGAGCAGCTGGCGCGGGACCTGGTGGGCGCGGAGGCGGCCATCGAGGCCGTGCAGGCCGAGCTGGAACAGATCCAGCTGGGGCTGCCCAACCTGCTGCAGGAAAGCGTGCCCGATGGCGCCGATGAAACCGCCAACCAGGAGCTGCGTCGCTGGGGCACGCCACGGCAGTTCGACTTCAAGCCACGCGACCACGTGGAGCTTGGCGAGAAGCTCGGCCGCGGCATGGATTTCGAAGCTGGCGCGCGCCTGGCCGGCAGCCGTTTCGTGGTGCTGCGCGATGGCATCGCCCGGCTGCACCGCGCTCTGGGCCAGTTCATGCTCGACCTGCACACGCGCGAGCATGGCTACACCGAGGTGTACGTTCCCTATCTCGCCTCGCCGGCGGCGCTGCGCGGTACCGGCCAGCTGCCGAAGTTCGGCCAGGACCTCTTCGCCATCGGTTCGGGCGAGGGCCACTACCTGATCCCCACGGCCGAAGTGCCGGTGACCAACCTGGTGCGCGAGCAGATCATCGAGGCGAAGGAGCTGCCGCTGAAACTGGTGGCGCATACACCCTGTTTCCGTTCCGAAGCCGGCGCGGCGGGCAAGGACACGCGCGGCATGATCCGCCAGCACCAGTTCGACAAGGTGGAGGTCGTGCAGATCGTCGCGCCCGAAGCTTCGCCCGCGGCGCACGAGGAGCTCACCTCGCACGCCGAGGCCGTGCTGCAGAAACTCGGGCTGCCCTATCGCGTGGTGGCGCTGTGCGCCGGCGACATCGGTGCCGGCAGCAGCAAGACCTACGACATCGAGGTGTGGCTGCCGGGACAGCAGGCCTACCGCGAAATCTCCTCCTGCAGCAATTTCCGCGACTTCCAGGCGCGGCGCATGCAGGCACGCTGGCGCAATCCGGCCACAGGCAAGCCCGAGCTGCTGCATACGCTCAACGGGTCGGGCGTGGCGGTGGGGCGGGCGCTGGTGGCCGTGCTGGAGAACTACCAGAACGCCGATGGCTCTATCTCCATTCCGGCCGTGCTCCAGCCCTGGTTCGGATCCGATCGCCTCGCGGTGCCCTGAGGGGGGCTTCGGAACCGGCTGAAGACCTGATTGTCCCAAGTATGGATTCCCGCCCACCATTGCGGCGGGCATACCCGGCAGGAGAAGCCACATGAAGCGACATGGAAACCTCACCGGCTGGAAGACTGCCGGGGCCGCCCTGGTTGTGATCACGGCAGCCACGGCCGTGACGGTGCTCGCAGCCCAGGCGCCTGGTGCGGGCGCGCCGCTGGAAACCCGGTCGCGCAACGCGACCAGCTACGAACCTGCCTTCCCGGGGCAGACCCGCGCACCCGGCATCCGCGGCAGCGCGAAGATCCAGGTGCAGGAAGTGGTGAAGGGACTCAGCCTGCCCTGGGCGGTGGAGATCCTTCCGGATGGACGCTTCCTCATCAACGAGCGCGGCGGAAAGATGCGCATTGTCGGCACCGACGGCAAGCTCACTGAAGTGACTGGCGTGCCGCCGGTGCTTGCCCAGGGGCAGGGCGGCCTGCTCGATGTGGCGCTCGATCCGGCCTTCGCCACGAACCACACGATCTATTTCAGCTATTCCGAGGCGCGTGAAGGTGGCAATGGCACCAACCTCGCAAAGGCAGTGCTGAACGAATCCGGCGGCAAGGCGTCCCTGTCCGGCGTCACGGTGATCTTCCGCCAGATGCCCACCTTCCAGTCGTCACTGCATTTCGGCTCACGCATTGCCTTCGCCCGCGATGGCAAGCTGTTCCTCACGCTGGGTGAGCGTTCGCTGCCGGCCAGCCGCGTGCAGGCCCAGGACCTGGGCAGCTACTTCGGCAAGGTGATCCGCATCAACACAGACGGCAGTGCGCCTGCGGACAATCCCTTCGTGGGCCGCGCTGGCGCGAAGCCGGAGATCTGGTCGTATGGCCACCGCAATGTGCAGGCAGCCACCATCGACAGCGCCACCGGCAGGTTGTGGACGGTGGAGCATGGCCCGCGCGGCGGCGATGAGCTCAATCATCCGGAGGCAGGCAAGAATTACGGCTGGCCCGTGATCACCTACGGCATCGACTACCCGGGCCCGCCCATCGGCGAGGGCATCCAGAAGAAGGCAGGCATGGAACAGCCGGTGTACTACTGGGATCCGGTGATCGCCCCTTCCGGCATGATCGTGTATCGCGGCGCGCTGTTCCCGCAGTGGCAGGGCAGCATCTTCATCGGCGGCATGAGTCCAGGCAAGCTCGTGCGGCTGCAGATGGATGGCGAGCGCGTGGCAGGCGAGGAGTGGCTGCTCACCGACCTGAACGAACGCATCCGCGATGTGCAGCAGGGGCCGGATGGATCCATTTACGTGGTCACCGACCCGGGCCGGCTGCTGCGCATCCGCCCCGCTCAATAACGCGCCAGCACCGCCTCCAGGTCCGCGCGGGCGGCAGCCAGCGCGGTATCGCGGGGAATCTGCCGCAGCCGCTCGCCGCCATTGACGATGATGGCGAAGGCCATGAAGCCGCCGGACTTCTTGCGCAGGTAGCCGGCAATGCCATTCACCGACACCGGCTCCGTGAGGGAGCCGGTCTTCAGTGCCACGCGGTCCAGCCAGTCGGCATTGCCGCTGCGCAGGTAGGTGAAGGAAGCATCGCGTGGCACCACGAACGATCCATAGAAAGCGGGGAAACGGCGCGCGCTGCGGAATCCCTCGCGCAGCACCAGCACCAGGTCGCGCGCACTGAGGCGGTTGCTGGTGGTGAGGCCGCTGCCGCTCTCCATCACCAGGCTGCCATCGCCGTTCGCCGCGCCGGCGCGCGTCAGCAGTGACGTCAGCTCGCCCGAGGCATCGGCCAGCGAGGCTGGTGCGCTGCCGCGTGCCTGCAGGGCCACGCTCATCGTGAGCACATCGGCGATGTAGTTGTTCGACCAGCGCATCATGCGTCCCACCTGTTCCTGCAGGGGAATGCTTTCCACGCGGGCCAGTACCCGGCCCGCGGCGGCGTCGGCACGCAGCGTGGTTTCCACGCTGCCTTCCACGGCCACGCCGGCCTGAATCAGGATGGAACGCAGCAGCTGGCCGGTGCCGGCGGCAGGGTCGGACATGGCGCGGTGGACCATGCGCTCGGTGCCAGCGGGGATGCTGCCGCCCACGGCGATGCGGTCGCCGTCCTCGCCGGTGGTGCGCTCCACGCGCAGTGCGGGGCCACTGTCTGCCACCTGCACGGTCCCCGTCAGCGGGATGGGCAACGTGCCACTGGCACAGCCGCCCACCTCGGCGCGCGTGGCGCCAGCGGGGGCGCGCACCATGATGCACCAGCTGCCGTAGTTGACGCCGATGGCGCTGGGTGCCGCGTTGTAGGCGCGCGAGCTGCGGCGAAGTCCCGCGCAGCGGTCAACGGTATCGCAGCGCAGTTCGCCGAAGGGTGCCCGTTCGACCAGCACGCGCCCGCGCACCTGGCGGATTCCCGCGGCGCGCAGCTGCGCTGCCAGGCCCCATAGCGTGGTCTCGTCCAGCGTGGAATCGCCGCCACCGCGCAGCACCAGGTCGCCATCGACCACACCGGATTGTGGCGCGCGCGCGGTGCGCAGTTCAGTGGCGAAGGTGTGGTCGGGCGGCCAGGTGGAAAGCGCCGAGGCGGCGATGACGATCTTGCTCAGCGAAGCCGGAGTCAGCCGCTGCGAGCCCTGCAGCTCTCCCAGCAGCTGGTCGGCTTCCAGGTCCCACACCACCGCGGTGACGCGCGCCCCCTGCGACTGCAGGCGTGAGAGCTGCGAGAAGCTGACGGGCGCCGCGGTCGCACCGGTCGGCGGCGTTGCCGCGCCGGCTGGTCCGCCGGCAGCGCCCAGCAGGCCTGCCAGCAGTGCTGCACTCAGCAGCAGCCGTTGATGCAGTTCCATCGCTGCTCCATCTGCGCGCGGAAGAAGTCCCGCTCGCTCAGGGGCGTGGCCTCCGGCTCATTGGTGAGCATGTGGGCAAGGTATTTTTCGTACGCATCATCACCCGTGACCCCGCGCAGCAGCGACAGCCCCGAGGAGAGGAACTGCCGTACCGCATTGCTGCGCGGGCTGGCCATGTCAGTGGCTGTGCGGCAGGGCCGCGGTGTCCAGCTTGGTGGCCACATAGGGCGTCTCGGAGCTGGGTGGCACCGGCTTGCCGGCCAGGAAACGCATGCTGATGCGCACCATCTCGATGATCACCACCCACATGATGATCAGGAAGGCCACCGTGAGCCAGCCATCCAGCCGCTGGTTGAAGATCAGCGTGGGCGCCACCGCCGCACGCTCAACCGCCAGAGTGCCGGCCAGCAGCTGGTCAGACAGCGCATTGGCGCCGGCGAAGAAACCGAGCTTCGGATCGGCGCTGAAGATCTTCTGGATGGCAGCGGTGGTGGTGACGATGGAGATCCAGACCAGCGGCAGGGCGGTCACCCAGACGTAGCGCAACTTGCCGGTCTTGATCAGCAGTCCGCAGGCCACCGACAGGGCAATGGCTGCCAGCATCTGGTTGGCGATGCCGAACAGCGGCCAGAGGATGTTGATGCCGCCGTTCGGGTCGATGACTCCCACATAGAGGAAGTAGCCCCAGCCCAGCACGATCAGCGAGGACGACAGCAGCACCGAGGGATACCAGGAGGTGCGGCCCAGCGGCTCGTACACCTGGCCCAGTGCATCCTGCAGCAGGAAGCGCGCGGCACGCGTGCCGGCGTCCACCGTTGTGAGGATGAAGATGGCCTCGAACATGATGGCGAAGTGATACCAGATGGCCACCAGACCCTGGCCGAAGGCGCTGCTGAAGATGCTGGCCATGCCCACGGCCAGTGACGGCGCACCGCCGGTGCGGGCGAAGAGGGTGTTCTCGCCCATTGAAGCCGCGAGACCATTCATCTGCTCCACGGTCACTGCGTAGGTCGGTCCCCAGCTCGAGATCGTGGCGACGGCTGCCTCCGGCGTGCCACCGACCGCACCCAGGCCCACGTTGATGGCGAAGTACACGCCCGGATCCAGCAGCGTGGCGGCAATTACCGCCATGATGCCCACGAAGGATTCGATGGCCATGCTGCCGTAGCCGGCCAGCCGCACGTCACTCTCGTTGGCCACCATCTTCGGAGAGGTGCCGCTGGAGACCAGCGCGTGGAAGCCCGACAGCGCACCGCAGGCAATGGTGATGAACACGAAAGGGAATATGCCTCCGGCGAAGATCGGCCCCGTGCCGTCGGCGAAGCGCGTGATTGCCGGCATCTTGATCTCCGGCGCAGTAAAGATGATCGCCACCGCCAGCAGCACCACCACCGCGATCTTGAGGAAGGTGGAGATGTAGTCTCGCGGGGCGAGCAGCACCCAGACCGGCAGGATGGCCGCGATCCAGCCATAGCTGATCACGAAGCCGGCCAGCGAGACCCCATCCCAGTTGAACAGGGGTGCCAGGCCGTCGTGGTCGCTGACCCACCCGCCCATCACCACGGCGAAGATCAGGAGGACCAGGCCAATCAGGGAGCCTTCCAGCACCTTGCCGGGGCGCCAGTTACGCATGTAGAAGCCCACGAAGATGGCAATGGGAATGGTGGTGAACACCGTGAAGGTGGCCCAGGGGCTGTGCTGCATGGCCTTCACCACCACCAGTCCCAGCACGGCGATGATGATCACCACGATGGCCAGCGTGCCCAGCGTGGCTGCAACACCACCGATGGGGCCGAGCTCATCGCGCGCCATCTGTCCCAGGCTCTTGCCATTGCGGCGGGTGGAGAGGAACAGGATGGTCATGTCCTGCACGCAGCCACCCAGCACCGCGCCCACCAGCAGCCACAACGTGCCCGGCAGGTAGCCGAACTGCATGGCCAGGGTCGGGCCCACCAGCGGACCGGCGCCGGCGATGGCGGCGAAGTGGTGTCCGAACAGCACCCAGCGATGGGTGGGAACGTAGTCCCGCCCGTTGTTGAGCCGTTCGGCAGGGGTGGCGCGGGTGCGGTCAGTGACGAATACGCGCGTCTCGATCCACTTGGCGTAGAACCGGTAGCCCAGCACGTAGATGCAGACGGCGGCCGTCACGATCCACAGTGAATTGATGGGCTCGTCGCGCAGCAGGGCGATGCCGCCAATGGCGAATGCGCCGACCACTGCCAGAAGGATGGCTACCAGTTTCGAATACATCTTGTTATGGCTCCCCCGGTTCGACTGGGGCTGGAGTGTCGCAGGATCAATCCGGTGCGCCAACCCCTTGCGCCCTCGGGCAAAATCGGTCCATTCGCTGGCCGAACCGGGTCTGCCTGGCCATTGTGCAACGGCTGCGCCGGGTATTTAATGCTTCGGCCTCCCGCACGGAGGTACTTTTTTTCCCGGGGGAAAACAACATGCAAGTCGGCCAGATCGTTGCTGAGGTGATGAAGCGTGAGGGAGTCAAAGTGCTCCTCACGTATCCACTTAACCCCCTCACGGAATTTGCGGCGCAGGCCGATATCCGCCCCATCGTCGTGCGCCAGGAGCGCGTGGGTGTGCACATGGCCGACGCCATCTCGCGCCTGACATCCGGTGACTCGGTGGGCGTGTTCGCCTGCCAGGAAGGTCCCGGCATCGAGAATGCCTTCGGCGCCGTGGCGCAGGCCTGGTCCGAGGGCGTGCCGCTGGTGGTGTTTCCCAGCGGCGGGGGTTCGTTCATCAAGCCCGCCTTCAACGCCACGCTGAACTTCCAGCACATCACCAAGCATGCGGAGATCGTCACCAGTCCCGGCCAGGTGGTGGCCGCGCTGCGCCGTGCCTTCAGCATTGCACGCAATGGCCGCCCCGGCCCGGTGCTGCTGGAGTTCGCCGGCATCTGGCGCAACGAGGTGCCCGGCGAGCTGGACTACGAACCCACCACGCGCGTGCTGTCGGCACCGAATCCGGCCGACGTGGACAAGGCGGCCGGGGAGCTGATCGCCGCGAAGAAGCCGCTGATCTACGCGGGACAGGGCATCCACTACGGCAAGGCCTGGAACGAGCTGAAGGCCGTGGCCGAGCTGCTGGAGGCGCCGGTGTGCACCAGCCTGGAGGGCAAGAGCGCCTTCCCCGAGACCCATGCGCTGGCTCTGGGCTCCGGCGGCCCGACCATGTCGAATGCGGTGGCCACCTGGGTGCGCGAGTCCGACGTGGTCTTCGGCGCCGGCGCCAGCTTCACGCAGACCGGCTTCGGCATCAGCTTCCCGCGCCAGAACAAGACCTTCGTGCACAACACGAACTACGAGTACGACCTCAACAAGAACGTGCCGGCGAAGCATGCGCTGCTGGGCGACTCGAAGCTGGCGCTGGCCATGCTGCACGAGGCCCTGAAAGACAGGTTGAAGAAACCCCGCGGGCTCACGAAGCAGGTGCAGGCGGACATCAAGAAGGCCAACGATCCCTGGATGGCCGAGTGGATGCCGCGCCTCACCAGCGAATCCAGCCCGCTGTCGCCGTACCGCGTGATCTGGGACCTCATGCACATCGCCGATGTGGGCAACACCGTGATCACCCACGATGCCGGCAGTCCGCGCGATGAGCTCACGCCATTCTGGAAGTCCACCACGCCGCTGTCTTACATCGGCTGGGGCAAGTCCACTCAGCTGGGTTATGGCCTGGGCCTGGCGATGGGCGCCAAGCTGGCGCGGCCCGAGGCGCTGTGCATCAACATGTGGGGTGATGCGGCCATCGGCATGACCGGCATGGACTTCGAGACCTGCGTGCGCTGCAAGATTCCCATCATGTCCATCCTCTTCAACAACTTCTCGATGGCGATGGAGTTCGAGCAGATGGACTACTCGCGCAAGAAGTACGGCAGCACCGACATCAGCGGCAACTACCACGAGTTCGCGAAGGCATTCGGCGGCTATTCCGAGCGCATCACGCAGCCCGGGCAGGTGGCGCATGCACTGGCCAACGGCATTGCCGCCACGAAGGAAGGCAAGGCCGTGCTGCTGGAATTCATCACCACGCAGGACAAGGTGTATTCGCGGCCGCTGCGCGGTGGCTACACCGGTGGCTCCGAGCGGCCGGCCGCTCCCGCGGCTGGAGCTGGCTGAGCAGGCCTGCCGGGATATTTTCCCGTAGCAACCGGCCGGCGGGATCCGCATCCCGCCGGCCTTTTTGCTGCCGTCATCCGCGATGGCAAAAAGGGTTTGTGTCCCGGGATATAAACGGGTATTTATGCGCGGCTTTTCCGCCCGCATTGCAGATAGGTGTCGGAGGCAGGCAATTGCCTGGTCCCGCGCGGCGAGTGGCGGAGCATCCGTGTCTGGAAGCCAGGTAGTCGCCCCATGAATGTTGCCCAAGTCACTGCAGAGATCCTCCGGCGCGAAGGCGTGGAGGTGCTGCTCACGTATCCGCTGAACCCGCTCACCGAGAGCGCGGCCGAAGTGAACATCCGTCCCATCGTCGTGCGCCAGGAACGCGTGGGCGTGCACATGGCCGACTGCATCAGCCGCATGACCTCGGGCGAGAAGGTGGGCGTGTTCTGCTGCCAGATGGGCCCGGGCATCGAGAATGCCTTTGGCGCCATCGCCCAGGCCTATTCCGAAGGCGTGCCGCTGGTGGTGATTCCCGGTGGTTATCCGCGCAGCAACCTGTTCGTGAAGCCGAACTTCAACTGCGCGCTGAACTTCCAGCATGTCACCAAGCATGTGGAGACGGTCACCACGCCGGAGCAGATCGTGCCGGCGCTGCGCCGCGCGTTCAATTTCGCGCGCAATGGTCGTCCGGGTCCGGTGATGCTCGAGATTCCCGCCGATGTGTGGGGCCTGGAAGTGCCGGGCGAGATCGACTACAAGCCTTCGCGCCGTGTGCGCAGTGCGCCGGATCCCGTGGCCATCGACGCCGCCGCCGCCGAACTGGTGGCTGCGAAGAACCCGCTGATCTACGCGGGGCAGGGCGTGCACTACGCCAAGGCCTGGGATGAGCTGAAGGCCGTGGCCGAGCTGCTCGAGGCGCCGGTGTCCACCAGCCTCGAGGGCAAGAGCGCCTTCCCCGAGACCCATGCGCTGTCGCTGGGCGCGGGTGGTGTGGCCATGTCACGCGCGCTGGCTGCCTATGTGGCGGAATCAGACGTGGTGTTCGGTGCCGGTGCCAGCTTCAGTGCCACCAGCTTCGGCATCAAGTTCCCGGTGAAGGACAAGCGTTTCATCCACAACACCAACGAACCGCTGGATATCGACAAGAACATTCCCGCCGAGCATGCGCTGCTGGGTGACTCCAGGCTGGCGCTGGGCATGTTGTACGAGGCGCTGAAGGAGCGCCTGAAGAAGCCACGCGGACTGACATCGAAGGTGCAGGCCCGCATAGCCGAGCTCAACGAGCCCTGGTGGAAGGCGTGGATGCCGCGCCTCACCAGCAACGAGAAGCCGCTGCAGCCCTATCGCGTGATCTGGGAATTCCTGCACCTGACCGACGTGGCCAATACCACGGTGACGCACGACGCCGGCAGCCCGCGCGATGAGCTCTCGCCGTTCTGGAAGGCGGTGACGCCGCTGTCGTACATCGGCTGGGGCAAGTCCACCCACCTGGGCTACGGCCTGGCGCTGGCCATGGGCGCCAAGGTCGCCAATCCCGAACGCCTGTGCGTGAACTTCTGGGGTGATGCGGCCATCGGCATGACCGGCATGGACTTCGAGACCTGCGTCCGCTGCGACATTCCCATCCTCTCCATCCTGTTCAACAACTTCTCGATGGCGATGGAGTTCCCGGTGATGAAGTCGTCGAAGGATCGCTTCAAGTCCACCGACATCTCCGGCAACTACTCGGAGCTGGCCAAGGCGCTGGGTGGCTACGGCGAGCGCGTCACCGAGCCGGGGCAGATCGCAGATGCCCTGCGGCGTGGCATTGCCGCCACGAAAGAGGGGAGGCCGGCGCTGCTGGAGTTCATCACCACGCAGGACAAGATCTACTCCACGTTCCATGGCGGTTACCACGGAACGGGTGGCGGGTCGGCGCACTGAGCCGGGCGGGGCATCCCGGGCGCCGGGATGCCCCATTCAACATCTGACAGCCAGTGTCCGGCGTTGGCCGGGCGCGCAACCGAAGCAGTCCGCGGCGTAAACGGCATTGACGTTCAATTAATTAATGAATAAATTAATTGACGCATGGCCACCAGCCCCAGGAAGCAGAAGCGATCCGCGACGCGCGGCAGACCGAAGCATGGTGCCAGGGCCCGCCCGGCGGCGGCCCGCGCCCCGGGCCGTCCCGCCGCTGATGGCGCGGACCAGCAGACCCGCATTATCGACGCCGCGCTGGCCTGTTATGTGCGCAAGGGTATTGGAGCGACTTCCATCCGCGACGTCGCAACCGGCGCGGCGGTGACGCCGGCACTGGTGCACTACTACTTTGGGGATGCGGGCCACCTGATGGAGCAGGTGATTGCGCGGCGCCTGATGCCCGTGTTCGGCACTGTGCGCGATGCGGTGCTCGATGCCAGCGGCGACGGTCCCGCGGCGCTGGTCCGCGGATTTGTCGACGCAATCTGCAATGCTGTGCAGGCCCACCCCTGGTGGCCGGCGCTGTGGGTGCGAGAGGTGGTCAGCGAGGGCGGCGCATTGCGCGACCTGCTCGTCACGCGCGTGGCGCCTGAGCTCACACAGGTCATCGCCCGCCGCTTCGCGCTGGCGCAGGATCAGGGACGCCTCAATCCCGACCTGGATCCGCGGCTGATAGTGGTATCGCTGATCGGGCTGACCCTGTTTCCGGCGGCCGGAGCGCCCATCTGGCGCCGCATCTTCGAGGCGCAGGATCTGACGATGGAGAACGTGCGCTCCCATGCGCTGGCGCTGCTGGAGCGTGGACTGGAGGCAAAGACATGAAACCGCGGCGCAATGTCGTGCTGATCATCGGCCTGCACCTGTTGCTTCTGGCAGCCTGCAGCCGCGAGCCCCCGCGTGCTGTGGGCACCCTGGAGTGGGACCGGGTGACGCTGCCTTCGCCGGCAGCCGAAAAGATCGTGGCCATCGAAGTCCGCGAGGGAGAAAAGGTGCACGCCGGCGAGGTGCTGCTGCGCCTCGAAGCCACCGCCACGCAGTCGCAGCTGGAGGCAGCGGCAGCCCAGCAGCGACGTAGTGGTGCGGCACTGGCTGAACTGCGCGCCGGTCCGCGCCGTGAGGAGATAGCGCGTGCTCGCGCCGCGCTGGCCGTGGTGCAGGCGCAAGCCGCGGATGCGCGCGCACAGTTCCGCCGGATCGAGGAGCTGGCGGGCCGACAGCTGGTGGCGCTGGCAGAGGTGGACCGTGCGCGGGCAGCAGCCGAAAGTGCCGATGCCCAGGTGCGCGCCGCCGGGCAGGCGCTGCTGGAACTCGAACGCGGCACGCGTGGCGAGCAGCTCGCCCAGGGCGAGGCCGCGGTGCAGGCCGCCCTGGCGCAGGCAGAAACACAGCGTGTGCAGCTGGACAGGCTGACGCTGGTCGCTCCGCGCGATGGCGTGATCGACAGCCTGCCGTTCCGTCTGGGCGACCAGCCCCCCGTGGGAGCGCCACTGGTGGTGATGCTGGCGGGCGAGGCGCCGTATGCCCGCGTGTATGTGCCAGAGACCTTGCGCGCCCGCGTGAAAGTCGGCGACCAGGTGCAGGTGCACGTGGCAGGCAGCGAGCAGGCCTGGCCTGGCATCGTGCGCATGATCCGCAGCGATCCGTCGTTCACCCCGTATTACGCGCTGGTGGGGCAGGATGTTTCCAGGCTCACCTATCTCGCCGAGGTGCAGCTGGAAGCAGCCGCGCGCGACCTGCCCGCCGGCCTGCCGCTGTGGATGGGCATCGCGCCATGAGTGCCATCCGCGCCCGCGGCCTCACCAGGCGCTTCGGCGACCTGCTGGCCGTCGATGGCGTGGACCTCGACGTGCCGCGCGCCCATGTGTACGGATTCCTCGGACCCAACGGCTCGGGCAAGTCCACCACCATGCGAATGCTCTGCGGGCTGCTCACCCCCAGCGCCGGGACCATCGAGGTGCTCGGACTGTCCATCCCCGCGCAGGCGGAGGCGCTGCGCCTGCGCATTGGCTACATGACGCAGCGGTTCTCGCTGTTCGAGGACCTGACCGTACGCGAGAACCTGGAATTCCTCGCAGCGGTGCTGGGCGTGCCGAAGGCGGAGAGCCGCCGCCGCATCGATGAACTGCTGGTGCAGTACAACTTCGCCGACCGGCAGAAGCAGCTGGCCGGCACCATGAGTGGTGGCCAGAAGCAGCGGCTGGCCCTGGCCGGGGCCGTGATCCACAAGCCCGAGCTGCTGTTCCTCGACGAGCCCACCAGTGCGGTGGACCCGGAATCGCGGCGCGACTTCTGGGAGAAGCTCTTCGACCTTGCGGATGGCGGTACCACGCTGCTGGTCTCCACCCACTACATGGACGAGGCGGAGCGCTGCCATCGCATTGCCATCCTCGACAGCGGCCACCTGGTTGCCGATGGCACACCGGTGGAGCTGACCGGGGCGCTGGTGGGGCGCTGCCTGATTGTCCATGCTGCCGCGCCCAGGCGCGCGCAGCACTTGCTGTCTGTCGTGCCCGGAGTGCTCAGCGTGGCGCAGGTAGGCAATGCATTGCGGGTGCTGTGCGAGGACGGCAGTGTCGCGATCGACCGCGTGCGTGCGGCCTTGCGTGTGGCCGGAGTGGAAGCTGCAGTAGAGCCGGCCACACCCAACCTGGAGGATGTGTTCGTCGCCTCCACCAGCCGGCCAGGTGCTGCTGCGGGACGCGCTGCATGAAATGGCGGCGCCTCTCCGCGGTGATGGTGAAGGAGGTGCGACAGCTGCGTCGCGACCGGATCACGCTGGCGATGATCCTCGGCATTCCCGTGATGCAGCTGGTCCTGTTTGGCTACGCCATCAACCTGAACCTGCGCGGTCTGGCGGCGGGCATCGCCGACCAGGCCAACAGCTCCGCCTCGCGTGCAGTGGTGATGGACATGGTGGCCTCGGGCGTCATCGAGCCCAGGCTGGCGGCCAGCACGCCGCAGCAGCTCACCGATGCCCTGCGTCGCGGCGAGATCAGCGTGGGTGTCGTTGTGCCGCCGGACTTCGAGGCACGGCGCTTCGAGGGGCGCGAGGCCGTGCAGGTGCTGGTGGATGGCAGTGATACGGTGGTGCAGGGCGCGGCGCTGCAGCTGGCGCGCATGCCGCTGGATCCGGCACCGTCCACGGGCCGCGTGGCACGTGAGGATGCCATCAGCGTGGTCAGCTTCTACAACCCGCAGCGGCGCTCCTCCATCAACATCGTGCCGGGCCTGATCGGCGTGATCCTCACGATGACCATGGTGCTGTTCACCGGCGTCGCCATCGTGCGCGAGCGGGAACGCGGCAACATGGAACTGCTGATCGCCACGCCCATCAGTCGCTCCGAGCTGATGGTGGGGAAGGTCGCCCCCTATGTGCTGATCGGGCTGCTGCAGACCTCGGTGGTGCTGGGGCTGGGCACCTGGCTGTTCGGCGTGCCGCTCGCGGGCAGCCTGGCAGATGTCTATGCGGCTGCGATGCTGCTGATCGTGGCCAACCTGTCGCTGGGCCTGCTGATTTCCACGCGGGCGCAGTCGCAATTCCAGGCGATGCAGATGACATTCTTCGTGTTCCTGCCATCGATCCTGCTCTCCGGGTTCATGTTTCCCTTCGCTGGCATGCCGCGGGCGGCGCAGTGGCTGGCCGAGGTGCTGCCCCTGACGCATTTCCTGCGCCTGATCCGCGGCATCATGCTGCGCGGTGCTGACCTGCTTGAATTGTGGCCGGACGCCCTGGCGCTGCTGGCCTTCATCGCGGTGATGATGACGGCGGCCATCCTCCGCTTCCACAAACGCCTGGATTGACCGCGGATCCGGCCCGGTCATTTGCTAGAATGCCGGGCCCTGGAAGGGTGGCCGAGCGGTTTAAGGCAGTAGTCTTGAAAACTACCGTGGGTTAACGCCCACCGTGGGTTCGAATCCCACCCCTTCCGCCAACTGTTGGCCTTGCGCCGGCTCCGATGCCACGGGAAACACGGCGCGAATCCGCCCGGTCAGCGCAGGTTCACCCCGAGCTTCATCCACAGTGTTCGGCCTGGCTCGTTCACCCGCGTCGACTGCGTGTAGCCAGCCAGCATCGCTCCGCCCCGGGACAGATGCTCGGCATAGTTGCGGTCAAGCAGGTTGTCGATGCCCGCGGACAGCAGCATGCCGTGCGGCAATTGCACAGCGGCGTTGAGCGAGAGCACCGTGAAGCTGGCTGATGGGCCGATGTCCTGGCCGACCACGTTGCCGGCACCGACGGCAACGCGATCCTGCCGCGCGGCGTGGCGTACCAGCAAGCCACCATGCCAGCGGCCATGGCTCAGCTCTGCTCCAACGCGCGCCTCCAGCGGCGGCATCTGCGCCAGCGGGCCACCGTCAGTGCGGTTGTGGCCACGTGTCCAGGCGAGCGTGCCGGTGAGTTGCAGATTCTCGTTCATCTGCCAGGCGGCATCGGCCTCGGCGCCGAGTGTGGATGCATCGACGCTGCGCGACACGCTGGCCATGCGCATGCCCTTCATGTAGTCGGACTGGATCAGGATGTAGTCGTCGATGCGGTTGGCAAATGCTGACAGGGACAGCGCCAGCGCGCCCGTGTCGTGCACCACCCCGGCGTCGAGCTGCGTGGTGCGCTCGGGCCGCGTCTGGAAGGCACTCGTCGAGGTGGCGGATTCGCGGCCCGTGCCGATGAGCTCCCAGTAGTCGGGGAAGCGCTCCACGTGGCCGATGCCGGCATAAAGCGTCGTGCCGGCGGTGGAAAGCGCGTGCTCGATGCGGCTGAAGCCACCAAGGAGGGTCTTCTCGCGCACCAGACCCGCGGTCGGGTTGGGCATCGTGCCCATCATGCCCGCGGATACACTGATCCGCTGGTCTTCGGCGCGCCAGCGGTCGGCGCGCAGGCCGGCAACCAGCCGCGTGGCATCGCCCACCGGCAGCGATGCCTCGCCGAACCACCCGGTGTTCTGGAAGCGTGCATCTGGCGTGCGGTCCATTGCTTCATACGGCATTGCGACCTCGTCCATTGTCGAGCGGCTGCGGTGCCGGTTCTGCTGGTGATCGAGGCCGACGGTGGCCAGGAGGCCGGCCGGTCCGGCCAGCTCCAGCGCGACGCGCGCGCCGCTGGTGCGGCGGTCCGGGTTCGAGGCCGAAGGCGCGGACATCATGGCTGACGGCATGAAATCGCGCAGGCTGTAGTTGTCCATCACGTGGTCGATGTCATTGTGGTACGCCTGTACCTCAAGCTCGTGCAGCACTTCGCCGTCGAAGGCGTGCGTGCCCCGCAGGCTTACGCCGCGGCGAGCGAACTTCGCCCCGTCCATCAGGCGATCGGCGTAGGCGGCCTCACCGTCGCTGGTCGAGGCGCCCATCTCGATGAGAGTGGCCGTAGTGGGGCGCCAGCCCAGTGTCGCCCGTGTGCTCCAGCGCTCGTAGGCGGCGTGCACGTCGTTGCCATGGCCATCCGCATAGTCGTCGGCAGTGGCGCGGGTGGCGTTGATGCGGGCGTACACGGACGGGTTGCCGAAGGCGATGTCGCCGACGAGGTCCGTGCGACCGGCGGTGGCGGCCAACGCGCTACCCTGCACCTGCCAGCGGCGCGTTTCGAACGTGGGCGGTTGCGACTCGAAGCGCACCGTGGCGGCGGAGTTGCCCGGCCCATCCAGCACCGACTGCGGACCCTTCACCACCACGATGCGGTCGAAGGCTTCGGGGAAGATGTAGGCGGTGGGCGGATCCATGCGCGCGCCGCAGCCACCCAGCAACTCCTCGCCGTCGATCAGGATGTTCACGCGCGAGGCTGCCATGCCGCGGAACAGCGGATCGCCGCTGGTGCCGCCCTTGCGGATGGAGCTGAAGCCCGGAACAGTCTTCAGGTAGTCGGCGCCATCGTGCGCCGGCAGCGGTTGGCGCGGCCGGTGCGGGTCGGTGACCACCTTGAGCGGAGCGCGCATGCGCGCTGCCGTCACCACCACCTCCTGCAGCATTGCATCTTCAGTGTCGGCAGCGTGGGCGCCGACGCTGCAGGCGGCGGACAATGCCAGCGCCACGGCGGCGCGCACGGAATCGATCCGGGACGGGGAAGTCTTCATGTTTCTCTCCAGTGGAAAAGTAGGCATCCGGCCCTGATGGGCCGGCAGCACGGCCGAGCGGCAGGCATGCCGCTGCCGGTCAGCTGGAGAGCGGGGGAGCGCGGGCGGCGGCGGTGCGGGGAGGACCGGTGGTCGCCGGCAGGCTTGAATCGTCGCAGGTGACGGCGTGGAACTCCGGCGCCCGCCGCGTGACGATCGCTCGGCACTGCATTGCCGGCGCGTTGAGGTTTGCGTGCGCGAAGGGGCAGTCGTTGTCGCCTGCGGAGTCGGAACGGTCGCTGTCGTCAGTCGACAACTGCAGGCCATCGGCGCACATCACGATACGCAACTCGCCCGCCTCGACCACTGGCATGAACCCGCCGGGCAGCAGCGCGCGCAGCGCCAGCATGGGCAGCAGCAGCGCGAGTGCCAGGCGACGTCGAGAGGCGTTCACGCGGCGCAGCACCCTGATGAGCATGCTTCCGGCCGGTTTCTCATTCGTGATGCATCTTCATGTGGTCATGGTGCTGCCCTTCCGTGGCATCAGCGCCATGATCCGAGAGCTGCGCATCGAACCATTCATGCAGCGCGGCAACCAGCCCCTTGTCGGATGTGGAGTAGCGGACCTGGCCGCCGGCTGGGATGTCCTCGTACGTGATCCGGATTTCCCCCTGGCTGGCCTTTCGGAGTTCCGCCAGGCCCGGCATCGCCATGCCATGTATATGCTCGGGGCCGGAGAAATCTCCTTTCCGGAACTGTTGGGCGATCTGCTGCAGGTGCTCCCTGACCAGGCGCACCTGGGACTCATCGCCGGGAGCCTTCGCCACAACCTGCTGGATCCCGCCGTCAGCGACTTTCGAGAAGATGTGTGTGGTCGCCTTCAGGTCAAAAGGCATCACCTGGGCGCCGCGGGTCGCCACCTCCGCTTGTCGGGTGGATCCGTCTGGCGGAGCGGCCGAAAATCCAGCCGATGCCGTGAGCACGCCAAGTAATGACACGGCGAGGATCACAGTGGCCTTCATGGATGACTCCCGCATGTTCTTCCTGGCGATGCTTCAGTCTGGCTGATTTCACTTTAGCGGCATATGATCCAGATCATACGTCCTGTGAAACAGATGACCGTCAGTCCTGAGCCCGACCTGGATCGCCACCCCTTCCTGGCGTCTGTTCCCCCAGCATTGATGGCGCTTGCCGGACGCTGCGCGGTCGAAGCAGGCGACGTGCTGTTCCGCATTGGTGACGTGCCCCGCAGCATGTTGTACGTGACAGCAGGGGAGATCCAGCTGGTCAGGCGCGGCCGGGACGGCAATGGCATCGTGCTGCAGCGTTCGCGCGGCGGATTCGTGGCAGAAGCCAGCATCGATGCCACGGCATACCACTGTGATGCCGTGGCGAGCACTGCAGCCGAGGTCATCCTGTTTCCCATTGTCGACTTCAGGGCGGCTCTCGACGCAGATCGCCAGTTCCACAGCGCATGGAGCAACAACCTGGCCCGGGTGGTACGAACGCTGCGGGCGCAATGCGAACGACTCAGCCTGAAAACTGCGGCCGAACGCATCATTCACTACCTCGAGTCGGAGGGTGAGGCAGGCGCGATCGTGCTTACCCAGTCGCGAAAGGCCTGGGCGACAGAAATGGGCCTGACCCACGAGGCGTTGTATCGAACCCTGAAGCGCCTGGAAGCCGAAGGGGTAGTCGAAGCCTCCGGCAACCGCGTCGCACTCAGGTATCCGTCTTCAGTCCGTCCCGCATAGGGCAATCAGGCAAGGCGAAGGAGCGGCGCCATCGCCGCTCAGCGGATCACACCGCAGGCAATCCGCGCGCCCGAGCCACCGGAAGGCTGCGTCTTGTAGTCATCCGGCATGGCATGGACGATGAGCGCCTTGCCGAGGATTTCATTGGGCCCGCCATCCTTGTCCACCAGGGTTGCCCCCTTGATGCTGACATCGATGGTTGCGCGGCCGTCCTTGTCAGCCTTCAGGTTGGGGATGTCACCCAGGTGCTTCGCATCGGACTTCGGGCCGCCATGCGCATCCTTGGTTGGATTGAAGTGTTCGCCGGCGCTCACGAAGTCAGGGGCGGAACACTGGCCGATCTCGTGCACGTGGAAGCCATGCTCCTTGCCCGGGTCGAGTCCGCTGACCTCACCGCGGATGGCGACGGCCGTGCCCTCATTCGTCAGGGTGAGTTCGCCTTGCACCGTGCGGCCGGCCGCAGAAGTCAGGCTGACTTTCGCGGAACTGCGGGGAGCGGCAGGTGCGGCGCTGGCCGCAGTATTGCCGGCTCCGCCAGCGCGTGCCGGTGCCTCCGCCGCGGAGGACTCCTGCAAGACATGGCCTGTGCAAATCGCGACCGGAATCAGTAGTGCAAGCGCCACGGTTTTCATGGGATTCTTCCTTTTGCGGCCCAGGTCTGCTGAGCACCAGCCTGCCCGATCCGACCTGCATCCGCAGTCGACGCCCACGAAATGCGCATGTAGTCGGGTTCTTACGGATTCCGGAACTGCTGCACCAGCCGCGCCGGTACCGCCAGCAGCGGAGCAGTAGCTGCGCAAGATTTGTCAGGCCTGCCCTGGCCCCCTGGGGCAGACTGCCCGTCGTGGAAGCGCCGACCACGTCATCAGCCAGCACACGCTACGCGCGCCGCATGGAGCACGTGCTGGCGTACATCGAGCACAACCTCGACCAGGACCTGTCCATCGAGGTGCTGAGCGATGTGGCGCATTTCTCTCCTTCCCATTTCCACCGCCAGTTCTCCGCCTGCACAGGCATGGGCGTGGGCCGGCTTGTGCAGCTGATGCGGCTGCGTCGTGCATCGATGCAGCTGGTATTCAATCCGGGCACCCGCATTACCGACATTGCCCTGCAGGCCGGCTTCGAAAATCCCGAATCATTTTCCCGCGCCTTCAGGAAGGAAGTCGGACAGGCCCCGACGGATTTCCGCAGGAACCCGCAGTGGGCGCCGTGGCACACCGGCAGCCTGCTCAACATTCCACAGGAGCGTTCAGCCATGCAGGTCACGATCGTCGATTTTCCGCAGACGCTTGTCGCCGCAATTGAACATAGAGGACCGGAGCATCTCATCTTCGAGACCACACGCCGGTTCATCGAATGGCGGAAGGAGAACGGCTACCGGCCGGGCCGGGGCAACACCTATGGCGTGCACTACACCGATCCGGAGACCACGCCGCCGGAAGACTATCGGCTCGACCTGTGCCTTTCCGTGGATGCGCCAGTGGCGCCCAACCGGTTCGGTGTGGTCACGAAGACGATTCCCGCCGGGCGCTGCGCCTGCGTGCGTCACCTGGGATCACGACATCACGTGGCACCGGCGGTGTGGCTGTATCGCGACTGGCTGCCGCAAAGTGGCGAGGAGCTGCGCGACTTCCCGATCTTCTTCCATTATGTGAACGTCGGGCCGGATGTGAGGGAGGAGGAGATGGTTACCGACGTCTATCTGCCACTGAAGTAAAGTCACTGCGTCCCCGGGAGCCCTGCGCGACGTATAGGTGGGCATGGACGCTGAATCCGCAAGACCGGACCTGACCGCGCCGCCCAGCCCGGGCGGAACGTCCTTGCTTGGACGCGCGAAGGCCGGGGACGATCTGGCGTTCAGGCAGCTGGTGGAGCAGCACCAGGCCAAGGTCTTTGGCGTGGCGCTGCGGCTGGTGGGCCAGCGGGCCGATGCCGAGGATCTGGCGCAGGATGTGTTCGTGCAGTTGCACGCCATCCTGGCGCGCATAGAGAGCCCCACCCACCTGGTGCACTGGCTGCTTCGGACCGTGGCGCATCGATCGATTGATCACCTGCGGCGGGAGGGGAGGCAGGGCAGGCACCTACCTCTGGAGGTACTGGACAGCGGTCCTGATGCCGGGGCGCCAGAATCTGCGCACGATCCTGTGGCTGCAGCGGAACTGCACCGTCTGCTGCTCAAACTGCAGCCGGACGCGCGGGTGGTGATGGTGCTGCGCTACCAGGAAGACCTGGATCCCTCAGACATCGCCTCGCTGCTGGGCATGCCCATCGCCACCGTGAAGAGCCACCTGCGCCGCTCGCTGGAGTGGCTGCGCACGCAGTGCGCGGGAGAATCCCATGGATCTTGAAGAGCGGCTGCGTGCCAGCCTGGTGGCTCCTGATCCGGGGCCGGAATTCACGAAGCGCGTCATGGCGCGCCTGCGCCGGAGCAGCGGGCGGCGGAACGGCAGATTCATGGTGGTTGGCGGCCTGCTCGCCATGGCCGCGGCGGCGGGCATGCTGGCCTGGCAATACTTTGCGCCCGGGCAGGCGCAGGGAGAAGTCACTGCACTGCCGGCCGCGGCTGGGCCGGTCGACCCCGACGTACAGCGGCCGGCCTCGACCGTGCTGCGGCCCGAGGGGCAGGTGGCGTCCGCTACTGAGCAGGCCGCCTTGCCTGAACAGCTTCCGGCGCAGTTCTCGGTACTGGTATTGCCGTTGCGCCAGGAGGTGCAGGACGCCAGCCTGCATCGTCGAGTGGAAGCGTTCCAGGCGGCTCTGCTGGAAGAACTGCGCAAGGTCCCTGGTCTCACGCTGCGCGTTTCGAACCAACTGGTGCAGGGGACCGGCGACGAGGCCGACTATGTATTGAGTCTCACCAGCCTGGCCACCGGCGCCGCGCGATCCGGCGGTGTGGCCGTGCTTCCAACGGACGGTGGAAATCCCATTACCATCACCGGATTCACTGCAGGGGCCGCCATTGGCGATGAACGCGGCGCGGCCGCCAGTGCTGCCTATGGTGCTCGTGCCATGACCGGCGTGGTGGGGCTGGCCACGACCAATCGCCTGGCGGGCTTCAGCGTGGAGTACGGAATCAGCGATCTTGCTGGAGGCGGGGGAGCGAGTTTCTTCTTCGCTGGCGAATTGGGCTCGTTGACCGGCATTTCCGCGGGCGGCGGCATTATCGACATCAGGGATGTGATGCGCGACGATCCCCGAAGCGTGTCCTGGACGGAGATGCGGGTGACACCGCGGCAATCCGCAGCGTCCCGCTATATCTTTCCTCTGGTTGCCGAAGACTTGCCGGGGCAACGCGCTGCTGCGATCGTGGACAGGTTGCGCCTGCAGATCTTCCCGCCGGATGCCGGATACCAGCAACGCCTGCTGGAACGACTGAGCAATGCCGGCGGGGGTGGGAAAGAATTGCAGGACCTTCTGCCGCTGCTGGCGACGGAGGGCGGGAAACGGCTTAGCCCCGCCGCATTGCAGGCATTGTTCCGGCACGTTGCCAACCAGCCCGCAAGCATTCGCGCCAAGGTCTGGCAAACACTTGGCCAGTCGGATAGCCCCATGCTGCTCGCGCCCTTGCTGGAATCACTACGCGGGGATCCGGACGAGCAGGTCAGGCTGGCGGCCCTGACCAACCTTGAATCCCGGCACGCGGGCAATCCTGCTTTCCGCAGCGCGCTCGAAAGCATGGAGCCAGGAGAGCCCGACCCCTTCGTGCGCGCCGCGCTGCGCTGGGCCCTGTACGGCGAGGCGCAATGGCGAGCCGATGTGCTGGCCGCCCTGCACGACACGGGCCTGTCCTATGAAGCCAGGCTTGCACCTCTGGTGGCCCGCACGTCGGCAGACCATTCCGCGCAGCAGTCGTGGCAGATGTCGCAGCTGCGGCGAAACCTGATGCAGGATGAGCAGGTCCTGCGCTCTACGCTGGAACTGGTTGGCGCTCATCTGCGGGACTGGGATCAGGCAAGTCTTACCACCCAGGCACTGCGCCTGCTGGGCAATATTGAGCATCCCGCCGTCACCGACCTGTTCCAGCCCCTGCTGGGGGACACGACCTTGCCCATCGAAGTGCGCGGGGCAGCAAGCACCTGGGCCACCAATCACCTGGATGAGCCGCGCGTGCGGGAGGCGATGCCTCAACTGCCCCAGACGGTGCCGTCCGCACTGCTGGAGCGGATGAAGGAGGTCAGTGGGGTCGAAGCCGGAGTCATTGAGGTGGTTCCCGCGCAATAGTGCCTGCGTCCGGTGCAGGCCCCTTTGGCGTGGCACCCTTGATCTGCTGGATGAACTCCCGCAGTGGCCCGCGCAGGCCGCCGAAGAAAGGATCCTCGCGGTTCTCGAGCGTGACCTCGGCCAGCAGCTTCAGTCCCAGCGCGAGCGAAGCGGCCTGGTCCGGCTCCTTCAGCAGGCCCTTGCCGCGGATGCGCGCAATGATCTCGAACAGGTCGTCGTGGTTGCGCGCTTCGAATACCAGAGGTTCATGAGTCCCTGGTTCACCCTTCGCTGTGGCGAGGTGTTCGAGGGTGATGCGGTAGCGATGCTGTTTCATGGGCCTCCAGGAGTGCCGCCCCTGCGTGGTGCGGGGCGGGATGCATTGGGCGCTCATTAGAACGCCAGCGCAGAACCCACGCAATCTGCGATCCGGATCCGGGCTGCGATTCCCCCTGCAGCCCTTCCATCTTTCCTGCAAGATGGTGCCGGAAGCTACGCCAGGTCCGCCGCTCACCGGGAGCCGCATGCATGCTGCGTGACATTGCATCAGGAAGTGCTTCGAGCCCGTCACATTCCGCGCTGCAAACAGTGGCGGATGTCGACCGCCTCATCCTCCGCTTGTTCATGCTGTGGAATGTGCCGCGCATCGAGGTGCACCTGCACACGCTGCCGGCACTGCACGTGCAGCACACCCAGCAGCGCCTTGACACCCTCCAGGAGCGGACAATTGGGTCGTGGGGTGAAATCGCGGCGGGTGTGATGCTGCTGGCGGGATTCATCCATGCGTGGAATCAATGGACCAGTGCCCAGCAATGGCGGCAGCTGGGATACGTGCTCATCGCTACCGCCGCTACCTGGCTGGCCGGGCAGCTGCTTGAATCCGCATGGAGGAGGATGCGCCTGATCTGGGCGCTGTGGCGGCTCAGGCGGCAGCTGGTCACAGGGAAGGGACTTTATGCGGGGTCTACGCAGGTTCCGTTCCATTCCGAATACGATTCCGTGGTGCCGGAACCTGTTGGAGCCGCAGCGGCAGCCTCGGTTGCTGCATCCGCGGCGCGCAACTCGATCGATCCATACGCCGACGCCGCGGGGCCTGATGCAAGGCGGGCCCTCATCGCGCGCCCATCGGATGTTGTCCGCCTGCTCTGGCGGCTGCTGGTGCCGTGGCGATTGCCCCGCATCGAGCTGCAGACTGCCGGGCTGCCGGGTGTGGACCTGCAGCGCATCCAGCATCGCATTACGCTGCTTTGCGGCTCCTGCAATTGCGTGCTTGGTGCGCTGCTGGCCACGATGACACTCCTGGCGGGCAGCTTCTACATCGTTCTTTCCACGAGCCGCGACTGGGCCTGGCCCAGGGACTACTGGGACTCGCGCCCAGGCATGCTGCTTGCCCTCGGAGTGGTCGGTGCCGGCGTGGTTGGCTGGCTGATCGAAACGGTGATGACGCGCACAAGACTGGCGGCGGTGCTGTTGCACCTGCGGGGCAGGCTGCGCGCGCAGGCAGAAAGAGTCACGTAGCCAGGGCTGGCGCAGGTGATGCGCCAGCCCATGATTCCTGCGTCAGGCCGCGCGACTCAGTTGCGGAAAGTCTCCTGCAACAGGCGGTGCAGGTACCGCCGCCAGATCTGGTAATCGTGTCCGTAGCCCGGATCCTCGCTCCAGGTGTGCTTCACGCCTGCCGTCGTGAGGGCCTGATGCATGGTGCGACCACCATTGACCGCGGTGTCTTCCGTGCCGGAGCCAATGAAGATCATCTTGTAGTTCTTGTTGGTCTTCGCAGCATCAGCAGTGAGCAGGTTGGTGGAGCCATAGCCGCTGAAACCGGCCACGTAGGCGAACAGCTCGGGATGCCCGAAGCCGATCGACGTGCTGTGGCCGCCGCCCATGGAGTAGCCCATGATGGCGCGGTTGTTCTTGTTCTTGTTGACGCGGTATTCCTTCTCGATGAGGGGAATCACGTAGTCCAGCATTTCCTTTTCCATGTTCCAGCCGGGGGCGCCGCCGATGCCGGCAAATCCGCCCGGAGGCCCACCGCCTGGTGCGGCACCACGGGCCCCACCGGGTGCGCCGCCCGGGGAGCCCGGGCCACCAGCACGGGGGCCACCACCGCCAGGAGCGCCGCCCGGTCCACCACCACGTGGCGGCGCCGGCGGAGGCGGCGTATAGCCTGAGGCCTTCTGCAGCGCCAGGATCTCGGCCTGCTTGCCTGTGGCACCGGTGGTGGCATGGCCGAAGGGCATCACGATGATGGCCGGCACCGCCTTCTTCTCGGCGATGAGGTTGTCCATGATGTTGTGCGCCATGCCCGACTGCGTCCAGCCGCGCTCGTAGTCATTCAGGCCGTGCAGCAGGTACACCACGGGATATTTCTTGCCGCTGGTGCCATAGCCGGGCGGCGTGTACACCACCACGCGGCGCGCAACCTTGATCTCCTTGTTGAAGTAGTGGTGCTCCACGAGGTTGCCGTGTGGCACGTCGCGGAACATCATGAAGTCCGCTTCCTTGCCTGGCAGGCCGACGACGCTCTTGTAGACGCCGGAGCCGGGCCGCACGAAGGTGTTCTGCGGATCGGGCGTGGAGAAGCCGTCCACGACGAACCAGTACTGGTAGTAGCTGGGCATCAGCTTCGGAGAGGTCCATGACCACACGCCGTTGGCATCCTTGGTCATGTCGAAGCCGGCCGAGCCATTGACCGGCAGGTCACCGAGCTTCGGCATGTCGGTGTAGAGCTTCACCGTCCTGGCATTCGGTGCCTGCAGCCGGAAGGTGATGGTGCCGTTGTCGTTCACTTCGGGTGAGCGTGCGTTCTGGGTGACGACGCTGCCTTCGATGCCGGGACCGCGGCCGCCACCGGGACCGCCGCCGCCGGGCGGATCGTTCCTGATCTGGGCCTGTGCGCAAACAGCAAGGACCATTGAAAGCGCTGTCGCCGTGAAGATGCGAGGGATGAGTTTCATGGTGTCTTCTTGGTGATTTGATGAAAGGAGAAACAGCGGATCCGACGAATCAGTGATGGGCCGTATCGTAGTACTAATTACTCCTGCTGTGTGGCCCAGAGCCCGGCCAGCACATCCGGCCGGGGTCGGGTGGACCGCGCACCGTCCTGGCCCGCGAAGCGGCCAAGCACCGGGCCGCACCAGTCCCGGATGTAGCGCCGCCAGATGCGCCAGCGGCCGTTCTCGCGGCGCAGCTCATCTTCGTAATATCCCATCACATGCAGCAGGTGCGGGCCTGTCGCAGTGCGCAGGGCGACGGCGACGTAGCTGCGGCCCACTGCACCGTCTGCCGTGGGCGTGACGATCAGGTTGCTCACATGGTGCTGGCGGCCGGCGGATTCGGGTCGCTGGCGGAAATACGCGATGAACCGGCGCAGTGCAGCCGGGCCGCGCCACCGGCCCTCGGTTTCGAACACATCCCACACCAGCTCGCCTTCGCTGCAGAAACAATCGACGAACGCTTCCTCGTCCCCGGTGTCGAGGCTCCAGGCGTAGCGCGCCGTCAGTTCGTGGATTTCCAGCCGGTCTGCACTGTCGAATGCCTGTGTCATTGTGCTTCCGTCAGGTGACCGCGTAGTAGTCGAACACCGACTGCGATCCGCGGCGTTCGCCCTTGCCGACAAATATGGTGCGGGCCAGCCAGTCGTGCGGCCCTGCCGGAACTTCGAAGCGAGGCGTCACACGGCAGTAGGTTTCCTCGGGTCGAACAGGCATGCCGGACTCAAGGCGCACCAGCACGTCAGGTGGGGCATACGCGAGGCCTCGGTTGTGGATGTAGATGGGCGTGCCGTCGTTGGCCTCGAGCATGTAGTGGGCTTCGAAATCCACCAGGCCGCTGTGCCACAGGCGAGGCCAGTCACCGCCCGAGCGCGAGACCACGCGGCCCTGCAGGCGTGGCCCGTCGATGGTCCCGCCCAGCACGGAAACGAAACCCCGTCGTCCCGCCTCGAAGGCGGGCTCGAAGCGAAGGCGTGGTCCCGGCTCCAGGTCCAGCAGGATGCGGAACGCAAAACCGAGACCCGGCGGAGCCATTACAAGTGCGGCATCGGTCATGTGGAAAGCCTCCGCTGGCTGCGCGTTCCCAGGGCCAGTACGACAGCGGCCAGCAACAGGAAGCAGGCCAGTATCACGATGGCGGGTGAGTGACTGCCGAAACGTTCCACCAGATCACCCATCAGTCGTGGTCCGACGATGCCGCCCGCAGTGCCGGCCATGCTCACCGCGGCGATCACGCCGATGGGCACGTCGCCTTTGCCAATATCCAGCGCGGCCGGCACGGTCCAGAACACCCCCTGTGCGGCACCGAGGCCGAATCCCGCGACCACCAGCATGCCCAGCACCGCCGGTCCGACCGGCAGGTTGACGGCCGCGAGCAGCGCGATGCCACCCAGCAGTGCACCGGCGGCGGTGTGCCAGAGCCGCTCGCCATGACGATCGGAGTGGCGGGCGTTGAGGAACAGTCCCGCGACCAGGCCGGCTTGGGGCAGGGCACTCAAGGTGCCGATCATCAGTTCGCTGTCGGCGATGGCCAGTTGCCGGACGATCTGCGGCAGCCAGTACACCAGTGCATAGGAGCCGGTCATCACGAGGAACCACACGGCAGCGCAGAGCCAGATGCGCAGGTCCCGCAGGGCCAGCGCCAGCGGCAGGCCGGCGCGGCTGCTCGTGGCCTCTGCGGCGATCTGTGCTTCCAGCCGCTCGCCTTCCCCAGCCGCCAGCCAGCGGGCCTGGCGAGGCCGGTCAACGAAATAAGCCGCGGCCAGCAGCGCGAAGAGGAAGTTCGGTATCGCCGAGACCAGGAACATCCAGCGCCACTCCGCCACTCCCAGGGGGTTGCTCATGCCGAGCAGCCAGCCACACAACGGGCCACCCACCACCAGCGAGATCGGCACCGCGGACAGCGCGACGGCCATGGCACGCGCGCGCGTGGCGCGGGGCGTCCATTGGCTGATGTACCAGGTCATGCCCGGTGCAAAGCCGGCCTCGGCGGCGCCGAGCACGAAACGCGCCACGGTGAAATTCCAGGGATCCTGCAGGCGCGACATCATCACGCCGGCGATGCCCCACACTGCCATCGACAGCAGCAGCCACAGGCGGATGCCCATGCGACGCAGCAGCATGGCGTGCGGATACTGGAACAGCAGGTAGGCGATGAAGAAGGCGCTGACGCCGTTGCCGAATGCCACCGGGCTCAGCCCGATGTCGTTCGACATCTGCTGCGCGGCGAAACTCACGTTCATCCGGTCGATGGAATTGATGAACGTGAGCATCGCAATGGGCAGCAGCAGCCGCCACACGGTGCGGCGATAGAGCGGGTCGGTCACGCGCGCTTCCACTGCCTAGAAGGTGGAGCGCGTCGTGGCGCCGTCGACCACGATGCTCTGCCCGGTCATGTAACCCGCGTGCTCGCTGCAGAGGAAGGCCACCAGCGCGCCCACATCGACCGGGTCGCCGAAGCGCTTTGCCGGGATCTGGTAGGCCTCCACGAATTTCGCGATTTCGATGTCGTAGGTGGTGCCGTTGCGCTGCGCGGCGGCGGTGAACTGGTCGTGCACCGCTGCGGTATGGAACATGCCGGGCAGCACGTTGTTGAGCGTCACGTTGTCAGGGGCCACCCGCCGCGCCACCGCGCCGGCATAGTTCACCAACGCCGCTCGCGGCGCGCCGCTGAGGATGCGCAGCTCCAGCGGATACTTCGCTGCAATGGTGGCGATGTTCACGATGCGTCCCCAGCGACGTTGCACCATGCCCGGCAGCACTGCCTCGATGAAAAACACCGGGCTCATCAGCCCGGTCTCGATGCTGGCCTGCCACTGCTGCGGCGTGATGGCGCGATGGTCGGGTGTGAGCGGCGGGGGAGAGCAGGTGCCGACGAAAATGTCGGGACCGGGGCAGGCTTCGAGGATGCGACGGCGTCCCTCGTCGCTGCTGTGGTCCGCCGCCACCGCGGTGACCTTGACACCGAAGCGCGACCGCAGGTCCTGCGCAACCTGCTCCAGGCGTTCGCTGCCGCGCGCCGACAGCACCAGGTCCACGCCTTCGGCGGCGAGTGATTCGGCAGCTGCGCGTCCCATGCCGGCGCTGCTGCCATTGACGAGGGCCAGTCGCCCCCGGATGCCCATGTCCATGGTTCCCCCTCAGCGCGATGCGGACTGTTCCTGGTTCCTGAGCGCAGCCTGTCCCTGTGCCAGGAAGGCCTGGATGGCCTTCACGTCCTGCGGTGCCAGCACGTCGGCAAAGCTGGCCATGCCGTTGGGCGCCAGCTGGCCGCCGAGAACGATCTGTTCGAACGAACCATGCACCGCGGGGTTCAGGCGGAAAAGATCCGGATACGCCGACAGCCGCGCCTCACCCTGGCCGCCGTGGCAGAGCACGCAGAACTGGAAGAAAAGTGCCGCGCCATGCTGCAGCGTCTCCGGTGACGCTTCCGGCATCGCTGGCGGCGCCGGGGTTTCAATTGGCTGGCGTGCCGGCGGCAGGGGCGTTTCGCCGCCGTCCAGCCTGAAGGCCAGCAGCCGGCCGTAGTTCTGGTAGCGATACGCAGCGCTCTCCTGCGGATACAGCGGCGCCATGGCGCCACCGAATCCGGCCAGCACCGCGATGTACTGCACGCCGTCGATCTCGTAGCTCACCGGCGCGGCCATGATGCCGGTGCCCACGTCGATCTCCTTCACGATGTCGCCGCTGTCGGCGCGATACACCACCAGGCGACCGGAGGAGGTGCCCTGCACCACCAGGTTGCCCGCGGTGGTGAGCACGCCGCCACCGGCCAGCTCCGCGCGGCCCAGCGGCAGGCGCCAGCGTTCGGCCTGAGCCACCGGGTCGTAAGCGATGAGGAATTCGCGCGTGGCAGGATCTGGCAGCCCCGGATGCGCCGCAATCACCGCGTCGTAGTCCTTGCGCTGCTCGGGCGTCATCAGGTCGACGAAGAAGCTGAAGGCGACCTGGTGCGCGGAGTTGGTCTGGCCGGGCTTCCACTGGTACGGGCCGGGCGAGGGCGCCATCACCATGCCGGACTCGCGCGCCGGGATGTACACCAGTCCTGTGCCCGGATGGAAGGCCATCGGCGGCCAGTTGTGTCCGCCGGCACCGGTGGGATAGATCAGCGCGGCCTTGTCCTGGTACGTGGCGGCCGGATTGATGGTGGGCCGGCCCTTCTCATCGAGGCCGGTGGCCCAGTTGGTGAACACATAGGGCTTGGCGGAGATGAACTCGCCGGTCTCCCGGTCGAGCACATAGAAGTAGCCATTCTTCGGCGCCTGCATCAGCACCTTGCGCTGCCGGCCCCCGATGGTGAGGTCGGCCAGGATCATGTTCTGCGTGGCGGTGTAGTCCCACATCTCCCCGGGTGTGGTCTGGAAGTGCCATGCCAGCCGTCCCGTGTCCGGCTTGATCGCGAGGATGGAGGCCAGGTACAGGTTGTCGCCGCCCGAGGGACTGCGCACCCATGGCGCTTCCGGCGAGGCATTGCCCGTGCCCACGTACAGCAGATCGAGTTCGGGGTCGTAATTCATCTCGCCCCACACCGTGCCGCCAAGGCCAGACGCCCAGTCTGAATCCTTGTCCCAGGTCTTCAGGGCCTCCGCCATCTCCGGATGCTCGGGCGGCCCCTTGGCCGGGTCGCCGGGTACAGTGAAAAAGCGCCAGCGCCGGGCGCCGCTATCAAGGTCGTACGCGGTGACATAGCCGCGTACGCCCAGTTCGGCGCCGCTGTTGCCCACCACGACCACGGGTCCTGCCACCTGCGGGGGGCCAGTGATGGTGTAGGAGCGCGTATCCCGGTCGATCAGCGTGTCCGCCCGCCACAGCTCCCTGCCGTTGCGCGCATCGAGTGCGACCAGGTGGCCGTCGAGCGTGGCCACGTACACCTTGCCCTTCCATACCTGCAGTCCGCGGCTCACCACATCGCAGCAGGCGCGGCGGTTGTAACTGCCGTCCACCTCGGGGTCGTAGCGCCAGATCTCCTTGCCCGTCCTCGCGTTCACGGCGATGGCCGAGCCCCAGGGCCCGGAGGCGTAGATCACGCCGTCGATGACCAGTGGCGTTGCTTCCTGCCCGTGCTCCACGCGCCCGCGACGGGATCGGAACTCGTACTCCCAGGCGAGGCCGAGGCGGGCGGCATTGTCTTGCGAAATGGCCGACAGCGGCGAGAAGCGGTCCGCTTTCCAGGTGCGTCCCAGCGCCAGCCACTGCCCGGGTTCATCCGCGGCCGCCGTGAGGCGCGCGGTGTCAACGCTTCCGGGAGGGGGCTTGGCGCACGCGGCCAGGCAGGCCAGCAGGGTCACGCCGATCATTGCGCGCAGCGTGCCGCGCATTCCGTTCGCACCGCTGCGCTGTGCGCAGCCCATCGCCGGCATCGTCACATCCACCCCCGCGGACCTGTTCTTCTGGCGATGAGGATACTGGAATGCCCACGCGCCTGAGCGCAACCTTTGTGTCTGCCGGATAATCCCGCTTCCCTGATCCATCAAACGAGGGCACACATGTCCGTTTTCACGCACGTCGTCGTCGGCACCAATGACCTGGCCCGGGCCCGCAGTTTTTACGACGCGACCCTGGCGCCATTGGGGATGAAATACATCGGACCCATGGGCGAAAACGCTTGCATGTATGGCGTCGATATCCCCGCATTCATGGTCACACGCCCGCGCGACGGGCAGCCGGCCTGCCACGCGAACGGTGGCACGATAGGCTTCGCCGCAGCCACGCGCGATGCCGTGCATGCCTTCCATGCAGCGGCACTGGCCAATGGAGGCACCGACGAGGGACTGCCCGGGCCGCGCGCTTTTTCTCCCACCGCCTATGGCGCGTATGTCCGGGATCCGGACGGGAACAAGCTTTCGGTGTACTGCTTCGCGCCAGCCTGACGGCTGGGGTGCGGCTCAGGCGTCGCTGATCGCGCGCCACAATCCGGTGTGGCCCTTGCCCTGGGCCTTCACCTCGTAGAGCGCCGCGTCGGCGCGCGCCAGCAGCACTTCGGGCTCGCGGCCCTGCTCGGGCGCAGTGCATACGCCGACACTGCATCCGATACGCACCGCGCGCCCATCGGCCAGGCGATGCTCCCGGGCGATGGCGCCGATGATCTCATCGGCCACGCCGCGGGCGGTCAGCGCATCCGCATCGCGCAACAGGACCACGAACTCGTCGCCACCGATGCGCGCCGCGACCTCGTCGGGCCCGGCCGCGCGGCGCAGCCCGTCGGCCACGCGCTGCAGGATTTCGTCGCCGGCGGCGTGGCCGTGGCTGTCATTGACGGCCTTGAAGCCGTCGAGGTCGATGTAGAGCACGGCGAAGGTGCGGCCACGCAGGCGCTCCTGCGAATCAGGCAGCTCGGAGCAGGCATGGGCCATGCGCTGCATCAGCTCGGCGCGGTTGGCGAGGCCGGTCAGGTGGTCGGTCTGTGCCTTGCGGCGCATGTATTCGCCGGAGGAGATGGCGGCGTGCAGCGCCTCGCGGTTCTGGAAGATGAAGCTGGCGATCACCGTGGCAGCGAAACCCAGCGACAGCGCGGCAAGGACGTTCACGCCGCCGGCCGCGATCAGGACCAGGATGGGTGGCAGCACGGAAATGGTCATCACGCCGATGGCGATGCGCGGCACCACGGCCCAGCGCGTGGCGATGCCGGCAAGGACGCCCATCTGGCCGGACAGCGCCATGGTCGCCAGCGCGATGTCGCCAGTCGAAAGGCACAGGGCGCAACCGAAGCCGAAGCTGGCCATGGCCAGGCCGCTGGGCAGCATCACACTGAGCAGCGGCCGGCGCTGGCGATGATCTGGTGCGAATACCGGAAGAAGGGCGCGCCAGACCACCAGCACCGCCGACAGGGTCAGCCAGGCCCAGGCCCAGGTCGCGCGCGTGACGTACACCGTCGTGGCGCAGATCACCATCAGCGTGACTGTGTAGAAGGCCAGTGACAGCGGATTGGTGGGAATGGTCTCGATCATCCGCTCCCGGACCCGGGGCGGAGCATCGGCCAGGCTGCCAAGCAGCAGCCGCAGCAAGAGTCCCTTCTTGTTGTTGTGGTCCGTTGCCAATGGAGCCGTCCGATGGAAAAGCCGGCTCCCTGCGCCGGCGGAACGCTGTGCTATTCTTGCCCAACGCAACTCGTTGCGGCAAAAAAATCACTTTCTTCTTACATAACAATCCGGGGACTCCCTTGTCCAGCCTGCGTCACGGGCGCGGCGGCAGGGAAAGGACAACAGCAAATGGCAGCAGGTAGCGGTGGCACAAACCCGATCTCGGTGATTGACAACAATCCAATGAGCCTTCGGCAGTGGATCGTTGTGGCGCTGATGGTCCTGCTGAACGCACTGGATGGTTTCGACGTCCTCTCCAGTGCCTTTGCATCCGCCGGCATTGCCGCAGATTGGGGCATCGATCGCGGCGCGCTGGGCATCATGCTGTCCGGCGAGCTGGTTGGCATGGGTTTCGGCTCGCTGCTGCTGGGTAGCATGGCGGACAAGGTCGGCCGCAAGCCGACGATGCTGATATGCCTCGTGATCATGGCCGTCGGCATGTATCTGGCGCATTCAGCGACTTCGGTCTGGCCCCTCACTTCTTATCGTGTGCTGACGGGCCTGGGGATTGGCGGCATGCTCGCGGCCACCAACGCGGTCACCGCTGAATGCACGAACAAGGCTTCGCGCAGCCTCGCCCTGTCCTGGTATGTGATCGGATATCCGCTCGGCGGCATCTTTGGCGGGCTCGCCGCCTCGGAGTGGCTGCTCAAGGATTACGACTGGAGTGCGGTATTCCTGTTCGGCGCAGCCTGCACCGCTGTGATGATCCCGCTTGTCATGCTGCTGGTGCCGGAAACCCCTGCATTCTATGCGGCGCGCCGCAAGAGCGATGCGGTGGAGAAGATCAACAAGTCACTGCGCGCATTCTCCAAGCCGCTCATCGATGCCCTTCCCGAGGTCAAGGCGGGTCCCAAGCTCAAGGTCCTGGATATCCTGTCCAAGCCCGGGCTGCGCAAGGTCACGTGGCTGCTGGCGCTTGGCTATATGTGCCACACGCTGACTTTCTATTACATCCTCAAGTTCGCGGTGAAGATCGTGGCGGATGATGGCGTCGCGCAGACCCTGCCCGGCGCAGAGCTGGCATGGACGCAGGCGCAGGCGGCCACGACTCTCACATGGGCGAATGTCGGCGGTGCAATCGGCGGATTCGTGTTTGGTTTCCTGCTGAAGAAGTGGGACATCAAGGGACCCACCATTGCCTGCATGTTGCTGGGAATGGGCGCAGTGGCCTATTTCGGCACCGGGCATGACACTCTGGCGCAGTGGCGCTTCGCGGGCTTCATGTCGATGTTCTTCCTCAACGCGGCTATCGTCGGCTTCTACGCTGCCTTCGCCAAGGGATTTCCTGCATATGCCCGCGCCACGGGTACGGGCTTCGCGCTGGGCGTCGGGCGCTTTGGCGCGGCTGGTTCGCCGCTGCTGGCAGGATTCCTGTTCACGTGGCTGGGCGAGCCTGGGGTGCCCAATGACGAACTGCTGACGGTTTCCGTCATAATGACCGTGGGTGCGCTGGCCGCTGCCATGCTGATTCTGGCAACGCCATTGCGGGACGCAGATCGTGATCTGGAAGAGGGCTCCGGGAAGTAATCGATGAGCATCAGGAGAATTGAATCCGGCGCGCGCATGTCGCAGGCCGTGGCGGCCAATGGCTTCGTGTTCCTGGCGGGGCAGGTGGCCACTGATCCTTCGGCCAATGTCGAGGGCCAGACCCGTCAGGTACTGGGCGAGATTGATCGCCTGCTGGCACTGGCCGGCTCCAGCAAGGAGCGCATCCTCAGCGCCACCATCTACCTGGCGGATGTGGGCACCTTCGCCGAGATGAACCGCGCCTGGGAGGCCTGGGTGCCCGCCGATGCCAAGCCGGCCCGTGCCACCGTGGAGGCGAAGCTGGTCGCCCCGGAATACCGGGTCGAGATCCAGGTCGTCGCGCTGGCGTAGGCATCTGATGCATCGCCTGTCCTGTCTCGCGCTGGTGCTGCTGGTACTCGCGGGGTGGGGCGGCAGTGCCCATGCCGCTGCGGCGGCCTGCGATCGCAACTGCCTGGAGCAGGTGGGCGCAGCCTATCTCGAGGCCTATCGCATGCGTGATCCGGCGCGTGCGCCCATCTCCCCCCGCGTGCGCTTCGTCGAGAACAGCGTGGAGATGCCGTTCCCGGACGGCAGCTGGGACACCGTGACCCTGCAGGTGGGCCAGCCGTTGCTGCTGTCGGACCCCGCGACCGGCCAGGTGGGCATCTACACCACGGTGATGCAGAACGACACGCAGACCTTCGTGGCCGTGCGCCTGGCTGTGAAGCGCGGCCAGATCACCGAGATCGAGCAGGTGCTCTCCACCCGGCGCAACCTCAGCGCGCCGCCCACGCCCATTGGCGATGTGTGGCGCTATGTGCGCGACCCGGATTTTCCCGCCCTGGTGCCGCCGGGTGCCGGCGCCACGCGCGAGGCGCTGGTGCGCCATGCCAACGGCTACTTCGACACGCTGGAATTCAACAACGGGGAAATCCGCGGCACGCGCTTCGCGCCCACGGCCACGCGCCACGAGAACGGTCTCAGGTTCGACAACATCGAGCAGGGCTTCCGCAGTGGCCGCTACCGCTTCAACAACCGCGTCCGCGACCGCGAATGCTTCCTGGTGGATGAGGCCCGCAGCGCGGTGATGTGCCGCGGCTACATCGACCACAAGGGCGTGCTGGATGAATACCGCCTTACCGACGGCACGGTGACGCGCTCGGTGTACCGGGAGCCGCACACCTGGTCCTTCTTCGAGGCCTTCAAGGTGCAGGGCGATGCCATCACGGCGGTGGAGGCCACCTTCACCGGCGCGCCGTACTACATCCGCTCGCCGTTCGTGAAGAAGCCGGATCCGGTGTATGACCGGCTGGCGGGGGACGACGGCGGCATGTAGCCGCCGTCCCGCAGGTCACAGCTTCAGGCGCAGCCCGGCCCAGATGCCGCGCGGCGGACCCGCGCCGTAGAAGCGCGGATCCTCGAAGGTCTCGAACACTTCGTCCGGTTCGCCGAGCAGGCCGAAGGTCTCGTACTTCGTGTCGAAGACATTCTCGATGCGGGCAAACGCGGCGAACGCATCGGTGAAGCGGTACTCTCCGTGCAGATTCACGGTGAGGAAGTCATCGGTGCGGCCCATCACGTTGATCTCGTCGCCGCGCAGGTGCACGCCGGAGCGGTAGTTGAGGTCGGTTCCCAGGCGCAGGCGGGCGGTGGGGTGCCAGTCGAGGGCGAGATTGGCCTGGTGGCGGGCGATGCCGGGGATCCTGCGGCCGGGGTTCACCTGCAGCTTGTCATCGCCCACGACCAGGTCGGCGCCCTCGTAGTCATCCGCATCGTCACCGAACAGCGGATGGTTCGGGCTGTTGACTATGAATGTGTCGCGGAAGGTGGCATCGACCAGGCTGTAATCCAGCTTCCAGCCTGCGCGGCCCACGCGCTGCGCCAGTTCCAGCTCGATGCCGCGCCGACGCGTGTCGCTCACATTGTCGAAGAAGCCCATGTTGGCCTGGGCGCCGCCGGTGGTCTGGAACAGGATGTCGTCCTTGTTCACCGTGTGGAACAGGCCGGCATGCCAGGAGAGGCCGCTTTCCATGCGGCCCCGCAGGCCGAGTTCGGCGCTGCGTGCCACCACCTCGTCCAGCGGAGGATCGGCCAGGAAGGCGTTGGGCAGGCTGCAGGGGGCGGCCTCGTCCGCGCAGGCCAGCTCCACCGCAGTCGGCGCGCGGCTGGCCTGTGACAGGCTGGCGTAGGCCACCAGGCCTGAAGCGCCGCGCCAGGTGAGGCCCAGGGCGGGATTCACGCGGCTGAAGCGGTGGCGGCCGTCAAGCTCGGGGCTCTGTCCGCTTCGATCCGCCAGCGTGATGCGCGTGGTGTCGAAGCGCGCGGCTGCGGTCAGCGACAGGCTGGAGGTGAGGTCCAGCGTATCGGCGGCGTACAGGCTCCAGGTCTCCACCTTGCTGTCCACTTCCGTGCGGTATTCATCGGCAAAGATGCCGGTGCGCGTGGTGGAGCGGTCCTCGTCCAGCTGCGCCACCTCGACCACCGAGTCGAAGCTGCTCTTGCCATGCTGCCAGGCGGCGCCCAGCGTGAAGTCATTGCTGCGGTCCGCGCCCAGGTCCAGCTGGTGCGAGAGCTGCGCCGAGGCGCCGTAGCTCTTCTGGCGGCGGCGGCCGATGTTGTTGATGGCGTTGAGCTCTTCGCCGCCCAGCCCGGCCTCGATGGCCTCACCTTCGGGGTCGAGGACCAGCGTGTAGAGATCCCCGTCATTGCACTGGTCGTTGTCATCGACATCGTCGAAGTCTTCCTCGACGAGGAGCTCCTCTCCGCCGATGTCGCATTCCTCGAAGATGGTGCCGTCGCCGTTGAAGCTGCGCGTGCGCAGGTTGCGGAAGAAGGCATTGCCCGACAGCTTCAGGCGCTCGCTGAACGCGGTGGAGCCTGAGGCGATCACCTGCGTGAGCTTGTTGTCAGTGATGTCGGGGTGGGTGAACACGGCCCTGCGGTCCTGCTCCAGCAGCTCGATGGGCGAGGCGCCATTGCCGCGCAGCTTGCTGTCGGCATGCGCGAAGGACAGGTCGAAGGCATTGTCATTCTCGCGGTAGCTGAGCGTGCCCAGTCCGCGCAGCGCCTCGGACTGCGAGAAGTCGCGCCAGCCATCCTCAGCGAAGTAGTCGAGGTTGCCGTACCAGCCCCACGTGGCGTTGTTGCCGCCGTGTTGCACCGACGCGCCGCGGCGGGCGAAGGACCCGCCCCAGCCTTCAATGCCGGTGCCCTCGTAGCTGAAGCCATCCTTCATGCGCAGCGACAGCGCGCCGCCCAGCGTATTCAGGCCGAACACCGGATTGGTGCCGGCCAGCAGCTGCACGCTCTGGATGGCCGACAGGGGCAGCAGGTCCCAGTTCACCGTGTCGCCGAAGGTCTCGTTCATGCGCACGCCGTTGGCGTACACGGAGATTCCCTGGGGCAGGCCCAGCAGCGGCGAGGCGGTGTGGCCGCGGAAGTTCAGGTCCGGCTGCAGCGGATTGTTCTGCGCGTGGTTGATGCTCACGCTGCCGAAACCGCGGCTGAGCAGGTCGGTGATGTCCAGCGGCTGCAGGGCCTCGATCTCGTCGGTGCTGGCGGTCTGCACGCGGGCCGGCACGCGGTCACGCGACAGTGACCCGCCATAAGGAGCGGTCACCACCACTTCGGAGAGGATTTCGTCCGGCGGCGCCCCGGCAGCCTGGACAAGGCCCACGCAGGGCAGCAGCAGCGCTGCGCGCAGCGCGTCCCGGATCAAGTATTGCATCGGTCGGAAACCCCCGAAAACGGCCATATGTTGCGAGCCCGGCATTGTCGGGGTGGCTGCCGGCCGCAGCCAGCCCACCCCTTCCCGGCAGGGGCAGGGAATTCTTCCCGCAGCGGGAATGTGCAGCCGTCGCAAGTCACTGCCTATCATGCGCCATGGATACACAGATGCTGCGCTGGATTACGCGCGATTCGCTGTGGCGCGACCTTGCGATCGCGGTGAGCCTGGCCCTTCTGGCCGCGGTGGCAGGGGCGCGGGTCGAACTGCACGAGATGCTCTTCGATGCCACGCGGCGCTGGGAACACTTCGAGCTGGATGAATGGCCCAGCGCGCTGCTGGTGTTCGCCCTGGCCATGGTGGCGCTGTATGCACGCCGGCATGCACAGCTGCGCCGGGCGCTGGCTGAAAACCGTCGCCTGGTGCGCCGACTCATCGAGGTTCAGGAGGAGGAGCGCCGTCGGCTCGCGCGCGAGCTGCACGATGAGCTGGGGCAGACACTCAATGCCATCAAGCTGGATGTGCTGGCGCTGCCCGACGCTGGTGCCGCGCAGCGCATCGCCACCAGCGTCGATCGTGTGTATGGCGCAGCAGGGGATCTCGTCCGCAGCCTGCGACCGCCGGCGCTGGATGAACTGGGCCTGTCGGCCGCACTGGAGGCCTGCGTGGATCGCTGGCGGCGATCCCATCCGGGCCTCGCCGTGCAGCTGTCGATGGCCGGTGAGCTTGACGAGCTGGGAGAAACGCTGAGCCTGGCGCTGTACCGCATCGTGCAGGAAGCGCTCACCAACTGTGTTCGCCATGCCCGCGCCGGCCATTTCTACATCGACCTCACGCGTGGTGCCGGTGCCGTCGGCGGCGTGCTGCTGGAGATGCGCGATGATGGCCGGGGATTCGATGTGGCAACCGCAGGCCACACGGGCAGCGGCCTCACCGGCATGCGTGAGCGTGTGGCCCTGCTGGGCGGCCAGTTCGAGCTGTTGTCCGCACCTGGGCAGGGTGTCACGATCCGCATCGAAATCCCGGTGCGTGAGGAGGAAGCTTGGGCGAAGCAGTGACGGTGCTGCTGGTGGATGACCACGCGGTGGTGCGCGAGGGTTACCGGCGCCTGCTCGAGAACAGTCCCAGCATCCGCGTGGTGGGCGAGGCGGCCGATGCGCAGACCGCCTATCTCGCCTGGCAGGAGCATCACCCGCAGGTGACGGTGATGGACATTGCGCTGCCTGGCGCCAGCGGCATCGAGGCCCTGCGACGCATCCGTGCGCGCGAGCCGGAGGCGCGCGTGCTGATGTTCAGCATGTATGAAGACCCGGTGTTCGCCACGCGCGCGCTGCAGGCAGGCGCACGCGGCTATGTCACCAAGGCCGCCGCTCCCCAGGTGCTGGTGGAGGCCGTGCTGGCAGTGGCAGCCGGCAAACCCTACATCGTTCCGGCAGTGGCACAGGAACTGGCGTTGCGCAGCCTGGCGCCCGAGGACAATGCGGCCGGTGCGTTGTCGCCGCGCGAGTTCGAGGTGCTGCGCATGCTTGTCGATGGCAAGCCGGTGAGTGAGATCGCGCGCAGCCTGGGCCTGACGGCCAAGACGGTAGCGAATCATCAATCGGCGCTGCGGCAGAAACTCGGGGCGGGGACAGCCGTGCAGCTGTTGCACGCCGCGGCGCGGCTGGGCCTTGTGCCGGGGACGCCGGCGCCCTGAAGGCAGCCCACGGGCTACTCAGCGTGGCCGTGTGCTGATCCCCTGCAGCCAGGCGCTCTTGAGCAGCCCGAGCAGGGCGAGCACGCAAAACAGCGCACCGGCATAGAAGGTAAATGCCGCGCCAAACTGATCCCAGAGAAGTCCTGCGACCGCACTGGCGATGAGCAGCGCGACGCCACTGACCAGGTTGAAGACCCCGTAGGCTGTACCGCGCAGGTCGGCAGGGGCGGTGTCCGCCACCATCGTGGCCAGCAACCCCTGGGTCATGCCCATGTGCACGCCCCATAGCGCTACACCCGCGATGACCGTGGTCCAGTGGTCATTGCTGGCCAGGACCAGATCGGCGCAGATGAGTACAACCATGCCCCAGGCCAGCAAGGTCTTGTGGTTGATGCGATCGGACAGCTTGCCGAAAGGGTAGGCCGCGCCGGCATAAACCAGATTCATGGCGACCATCACCAGCGGCACCAGTGCCACCGGAATGCCGCCTTGCTGGGCACGAAGCACCAGGAATGCCTCGCTGAACCTTGCCAGGGTGAACGCTGCGCCGACGACGACCACCCACCAATATGCGGGGCTGAGCCGCATGATATTGGCGCGGCGAACCGGATTGGTCTTCCTTGCTTCCAGATGCCGTTCGGGTTCGCGCACCCCGAAAACCAGCAGCAGTACAGCCAGCGTGGCAGGTATCACCGCAACCCAGAAGACTGCGCGGAAGTCGTTGGCCCAGAGCAGCATCAGGCCAACGGCCAGTAATGGACCCACGAAGGCGCCGACCGTATCCAGCGACTGCCGCAACCCGAAGGCGGCACCCCGGACTTCCCGGGGGGTGATGTCCGCCACCAGTGCATCGCGCGGCGCGCCGCGAATCCCCTTGCCGATCCGATCAAGAAAGCGCGCCGTGAGCACCATGCCGACGGAGGGGGCCAATGCGAACAGCGGCTTGGTCAGCGCACCCAGCGCATAACCGGCCACCGCCAGGCCCTTGCGCCTGCCCAGATAATCGCTGAGCGCGCCGGAAAACACCTTGACGACGAGCGCAGTGGATTCAGCCACTCCCTCAATCAGGCCTATGGTCAATGCACTGGCACCCAGGACCCCCGCCATGAACAGCGGCAGCAGGCTGTGGATCATTTCCGATGAGATATCCATCAGCATGCTGACAAAGCCCAGCGCCCACACACCCGCGGGTATGTTGCTGAATGCCGCCTTGCTCTTGCTGCTCATGGATGAAAGCCGCACGAACCTGCAGGTTCGCGGCACTTCAAGAAAAATGCCCAACTGCATACACAGTTGGGCATCGGTTCTGGTGGAGCGGAAGGGGATCGAACCCTCGACCTTCGCATTGCGAACGCGACGCTCTCCCAACTGAGCTACCGCCCCACGCGAGGGCGCGTATTCTAGGGGTAGCCACCGCACTGCGCCAGCCGAACCCCGGGAATAATTCCCGACCATTCCACCGGATGGGTTCCCGGCGGACGGGTCCGCTACAGTCAGCCCCCGTCATTGTTGTCCTCAAGAGGTCCCGCGCACTCATGCTCAAGGGTCACAGGTCCGCCGGCGTCCGTTCCATCGCCATCTTCCTGCCGCTGCTGCTGCTGGCAGCCTGCGGCAAGTCTTCCTCATCCGGTGGGGACGCAGCGCCGGCCACCGGTACAGGCCATACCCCGCCGCAGCCGCTGCACCAGCCCGGCGCTGTGCCACCCCTGGAAGCGGGCGGCTACCGGGTGCTGGTGACCAATGAGCGCTCGGGCGACCTGGCCGTGATCGACGGCCCGAGCCGCCAGCTGCTGGCGCTGCTGCCGCTGGGCAAGCGGCCGCGCGGCCTGAAAGTCTCCCCGGACCACAAGCTGCTCTACGTGGCCTTGAGTGGTTCTCCCATCGCACCGCCCGGCGTGGATGAAGACACGCTGCCCCCGGCGGACAAGGCCGCGGATGGCATCGGGGTGGTGGACCTGGAGACCCTCACGCTCAAGACGGTGCTGCACGGCGTATCTGATCCGGAGCAGCTGGCAGTGAGCGCGGACGGCACGAAGCTGTACATCGCCAGCGAGGATACGGGCCAGGCCGTGATCCTGGAGGCCGCCACGGGTCGCCAGATTGCCAGCATGCCGGTGGGCGGCGAGCCCGAAGGCGTCACGCTGAGCCCCGACGGGCGCTGGGTGTACATGTCCTCCGAGGAGGACCACCAGATTGCCGTGATCGATACCAGCACCGACAAGGTGGTGGCCACGCTGGAGGTGGGCCAGCGGCCGCGCTTCACCGAGTTCAGTGACGACGGCGCGCTGGCCTTCGTCTCGGGCGAGAACGACGGCACCATCACCGTGGCAGATGCGCGTGCGCACCGGGTGCTGCGCACCTGGAAGCTGGAGGGCGACACCCTGGTGCGCCCCGTTGGCATGACGGTGTCGCACGACGGCAAGCTGCTCTACACGGTGACCGGCCGCGGCAAGACCCTGCTGGCCATCGACGTGGAAACCGGCGCGCAGAAGGCATCAGTGGAAGTGGGGCCCAGGCCCTGGGGCGTGGCCATCAGCCCGGATGGCGGCACGCTGTTCACGGCCAACGGCAGTTCCCATGACGTATCGGTGGTGGATGCGGCCACCATGCAGGTGACGGCACGGATTCCGGTGGGCGAGAGCCCCTGGGGCCTGGTCATCCTCACGCCCCGCTGATCGCCGCCGGCACCGCCTTGCACGCCCTCAGGTGAGCAAGGCGCGCGCTGCGAGCAGTCCTGCGATTGCGGCCGCCACCGACGCGCACACATGCACCAGCGCGATGGCGGCAGCCAGCCATACGCGCTGCGCATCCAGCGACTGAACCACCTCCAGCGAGAACGCAGAGAACGTCGTCAGGCCGCCGAGGAATCCGACCAGCAGCAGGGGACGCAGCACCGGGTCCAGGTCGACCCGGGCACCCAGCAGCCCCAGCAGCGCTCCGGCTGCACCGCAGCCGACCACGTTGGCGGCCAGCGTGCCCAGTGGCATGGGGGCAAGCAGAGGATTGAGCCAATGGTTGAGTATCAGGCGCACCACGCCACCGGTGCCCGCGCCGGCAAATACCAGCGCGATGTTCTGTGGATTCATGCCCGCAGGTTATCATTGCGCCCCTCACAAGCCCCTGTAGTTGAACGGATACAACGGCCCCCTCCTAAGGGGCAGGTCTGGGTTCAATTCCCGGCGGGGGCGCCACATGCTGCTGTAGGACGATGCTGCGGCGGGCGCGTGCCTTCCGTGCGTAGTGGCTGCAAGTTGCCACGGGTAATATCGCAGGCACAGGCTGGAGCAAGGTGCCACAACCATGAAAACGCGAATCCGACCCGCCTACCTGTGTGCCGTGCTGCTGCTGGCGGTGGCCTGCGGCACCAACCCGGTGACCGGCAAGCGCGAGATCCAGTTCGTCTCCCAGGCGCAGGAAATCCAGATCGGGCAGCAGAACTATGCGCCCATGCGCCAGAGCGAGGGCGGCGACTACGAGGTCCTGCCGGAGCTGACCGCCTACGTGAACGAGGTGGGCCAGAAGCTGGTGGCGGTGTCCGACGGGATCCTGGTGAAGCCGCGTGACCTGCCGTTCGAATTCACGGTGCTGAACAACTCCGTGCCCAATGCCTGGGCGCTGCCGGGCGGCAAGATCGCCATCAATCGCGGCCTGCTGACCGAGCTGCGCAACGAGGCCGAGCTGGCCGCGGTACTGGGGCACGAGATCGTGCATTCGCTGGCGCGACACGGCGCGCAGGCACAGGAGCGCGGCACCCTTTCGCAGGTGGGCCTGGTGGCCGCGCAGATCGGCGCCGTGATGGGCGACATGGACGAGCAGACCGCAGGCCTGCTGCTCACCGGCGCCAGCGTGGGTGTGCAGCTGATCCACACCCGCTACGGCCGCGGCGCCGAGCTGGAGAGCGACCTCTACGGCACGCGCCTGATGAAGGCGGCCGGCTACGATCCGACTGCGGCGGTGACCTTGCAGGAAACCTTCGTGCGCCTCTCGGAAGGTCGCAAGTCCAGCTGGCTGGAAGGCCTGTTCGCCTCGCATCCTCCGTCGCAGGAGCGGGTGCAGAAGAACCGCGAGACTGCAGCGCAGCTCGGTGCCACGGGTGACCTGGGGCAGCAGCGCTTCCAGGCGAAGGTCGCCCCGCTGCTGCAGATGAAGCCGGCCTACGACAAATACGACCAGGCGCTGGCCGCCATGCAGAAGAAGGACGTGGCCACGGCCAAGTCACTGGCCGCTGATGCCGCGCGCCAGGTGCCGCGCGAGGCGCAGTTTCACCAGCTGCTGGGCGACATCGCGGTGAGCGAGAAGAATTACCAGGAGGCGCTGGCGCACTTCCAGCGTGCCCAGCAGAACAACGACGACTACTTCGGCTCCTGGCTGGGCGCCGGCGTGGCGCAGTACCGGCTGGGCAACAAGACCCAGGCCAGGCAGAGCCTGCAGCGCAGCTACGACCTGCTGCCCACCGCGCCAGCGGCGCTTTACCTGGGCAACCTGCTGCGTGATGCCGGTGATGTGGACAGCGCCATGAAGTACTACCAGGCTGCCGCCACTTCGGACAGTAGCATCGGGCAGGAGGCAGCGCGCGAAGCCGTGCTGGTCGACCTGCCGCGCAATCCCGGCAATTACGTGGCCGCGCAGGTGGCCCGCGACGGACAGGGCCGGCCGGTGATGGCGGTACTCAACCGTGCGCCGGTGGCGCTGTCATCCATCGTGATCACGCCGGTGCGCGTGGGCGCCGACGGGCGCGCGGTGGCGCAAGGCCAGCAGGTGACCATTCGCGGTCCGGTGGCTGCGGGCGCGCAAGCGGCAGCGGATGCCGGACTGGGTGGCCTCAGCGCCGAGCAGCTTGGCGCGGTGCGCTTCCGCATCGACTCGGCGCGCGTGGCGCAGTAAGGCTCAGCGCGGCCAGCGCCGCCAGAACTGCGGATCGCCGTAGGCCAGGAACTTCGGGTTGAGCAGGTCCGGCTTGTTGTAGCGCAGGGCGAGTCCATCGGCGAGGCTGACCACCTGGCCGCCGGCTGCCTCGACGATGGCCTGTCCCGCCGCGATATCCCATTCGGAAGATCCGCCCAGCCGGGGATAAACGTCCGCCGCGCCATCGGCGATGAGACACAGCTTGATGGAACTGCCTGCTGCGCGCAGCTCGTGCGGCCCCAGCGCGGCCAGGGCGGCAGCCAGCTTCGGGGATTCATGCGAGCGGCTGCCAAGCACCTGGAAGGGCGGCAGGGCCACGCGCCTGACCGCGATGGGAAGTGGCGGGCGATCGCCGCTTTCGCGCCACGCGCCTGTGCCGGGGATGCCCGAATAGGTGGTGTCGGAGACCGGGACGTGCACCACGCCCAGCACCGGGCGGTTGTCCCGTATCAAGGCAATATTGACGGTGAACTCGCCGTTGCGGGCGATGAACTCCTTCGTGCCGTCCAGTGGATCCACCAGCCAGTAGCTTCGCCAGTGCTGGCGCTGTTCCCAGCTGACGGTATCGGCCGATTCCTCCGACAGCAGCGGCAGTGCCGGTGTGAGGCGCGCCAGCCTTGCTGCAATCAGGTGGTGGGCGCGCAGGTCAGCCTCGGTGAGCGGTGATGCATCCTGCTTGGCCTGCGACTGGAAGTCGGTGCCATATACCTCGAGGATCTGCTGGCCGGCAGCGCGCGCGATGGCCCGCACGGCCGACAGCAGCTCAGAGTCCGGCGAGGGGGTTGTTGTAGGCATAGGCAATCACGCCGGCTTTGTCGAGTTCTTCGATGATGCGCTCGGCGGCGGCCGCTGCGGTTTCTTCGGCCGTGCGGATGGTGATCTCCGGCGATTCGGGCACCTCGTAGGGCGAGTCGATGCCGGTGAAGTTGGGCAGCTGGCCGCTGCGCGCCTTGCGGTAGAGGCCCTTCGGATCGCGCTTCTCGGCTTCGGCAAGCGGCGTGTCGACGAAGATCTCGTAGAACTCGCCTTCGCCCAGCAGTCCGCGCGCCATGCGCCGTTCGGAGCGGAACGGGGAGATGAAGGACACCAGCACGATCAGGCCCGCATCCACCATCAGTCGCGTCACCTCGGCCACGCGGCGGATGTTCTCCACCCGGTCGGCATCGGTGAATCCCAGGTCGCGGTTGAGGCCGTGGCGGATGTTGTCGCCGTCGAGCAGGTAGGTGTGGCGGCCCAGCGAGTGCAGTCGCTTCTCCACCAGGTTGGCGATGGTGGACTTGCCCGAGCCTGAGAGGCCGGTGAACCACAGAGCGCAGGCGCGCTGGCCCTTCAGCTGCGAGCGGGCGGCGCGGTCCACATCCAGCGCCTGCCAGTGCACGTTGTCCGCGCGGCGCAGCGCGGACTGCAGCAATCCAGCGCCCACCGTGTCATTCGACAGCTTGTCGATGAGGATGAACCCGCCGGTCTCGCGGTTGCGCGAATACAGGTCGAAGGCGATCGGCCGGTCCAGGCTCACCTGGCAGACGCCGATCTCGTTGAGTTCCAGCTGCTGGGCGGCCTGCTCGTCCAGCGTGTTCACGTTCACGCGGTGGCGCGGCGTGGAGATCGTGGCATTCACGGTGCGCGTGCCGATCTTCAGCAGGTACTGGCGGCCGGGCAGCATGGGCTGCTCGTGCATCCAGATGAGGGTGGTGAGGAACTGGTCGGCCACCTCCGGCAGGTCCGTGGCCGCGGCGATCAGGTCGCCGCGCGAGATGTCGATCTCGCGGTCCAGCGTCAGCGTGATGGATTGACCTGCCACGGCCTGCTGCAGGTCGCCATCATGCGTGACGATGCGCGCCACGCGCGCTTCCACCCCGGCGGGCAGGGCGCGGATGCGATCGCCCACGGTCACCTTGCCGCCGGCGATCTGGCCGGCGAAGCCGCGGAAGTCCTGGTTCGGGCGGCTGACCCACTGTACCGGCAGGCGCAGCGGCAGGTTCTGCAGGTCGTCTTCGACCTGCACGGATTCCAGGTGCTGCAGCAGCGCCGGACCCCGGTACCAGGGCATGTTGGCGCTGCGCTCGGTCATGTTGTCGCCCTTCAGGGCGGACATGGGAATGCAGGTGATGTTGGTGAGGCCGAGCTGGCGCGCAAAGGACTGGTACTCGGTGACGATGGCGTCGTAGGTGGACTGCTGGTAGCCCACCGCATCCATCTTGTTCACCGCCAGCACCACGTGGCGGATGCCCAGCAGCGAGACGATGTAGCTGTGCCGGCGCGTCTGCGTGAGCACACCCTTGCGCGCGTCGATCAGGATCACCGCCAGGTCCGCCGTGGAGGCACCGGTGACCATGTTGCGCGTGTACTGCTCGTGGCCCGGGGTGTCGGCGACGATGAACTTGCGCTTCTCGGTGGAGAAGAAGCGGTAGGCCACGTCGATGGTGATGCCCTGTTCCCGCTCGGCGGCCAGGCCGTCGACCAGCAGCGCGAAATCCAGGTCCTCGCCCTGCGTGCCCACCTTCTTCGAGTCGGCCGCAAGCTGCGCCAGCTGGTCCTCGTAGACCAGCTTGGATTCGTACAGCAGCCGGCCGATCAGCGTGCTCTTGCCATCATCCACGCTGCCGCAGGTGATGAAGCGCAGCAGGTCCTTGTGTTCATGCGTGCGCAGGTAGGAGAGGATGTCCTGGCCGGAGAGGTCGATCGCGTGGGCCATCAGAAGTAGCCCTCCTGCTTCTTCTTCTCCATCGAGGCGGCCGAGTCGTGGTCGATCACGCGGCCCTGGCGCTCGGAACTGGTGGTCAGCAGCATTTCCTGGATCACTTCCGGCAGGGTGTTGGCATTGCTTTCCACCGCCCCGGTGAGGGGGTAGCAGCCCAGCGTGCGGAAACGCACGTTCCTGATCTCCGGCTTCTCGCCCGGCTGCAGCGGCATTCGCTCGTCGTCCACCATGATCAGCGCGCCGTCGCGCTTCACCACAGGCCGCGGCGCCGCGAAATACAACGGCACGATGGGGATGTCCTGCTGGTGGATGTACTGCCAGATGTCCAGCTCGGTCCAGTTGGAGAGCGGGAACACCCGCAGGGATTCCCCCTTGTGCTTGCGCGCGTTGTACAGCTTCCACAGCTCCGGGCGCTGGCGCTTCGGATCCCAGCGGTGCTGGGCGGAGCGGAAGGAGAACACTCGCTCCTTGGCGCGGGACTTCTCCTCGTCGCGGCGCGCGCCGCCGAAGGCGGCATCGAATCCATACTGGTCAAGCGCCTGCTTCAGCGCCTGGGTCTTCATCACGTCGGTGTGCACGGCCGAACCGTGGGTGAAGGGTCCGATGCCGCGGGCCAGCCCTTCCGGGTTGGTATGGACCAGCAGCTCGAAACCCAGCCGCTTCGCCGTGGCGTCGCGGAAGGCAATCATTTCCCGGAACTTCCAGGTGGTGTCCACGTGCAGGAAGGGGAAGGGCGGCTTGGCCGGGTAGAAGGCCTTCATCGCCAGGTGCAGCATCACCGAGCTGTCCTTGCCGATGGAATACAGCATCACCGGCTTCTCGCACTCGGCGACCACCTCGCGCATGATGTGGATGGCCTCGGCCTCGAGGCGCTGCAGGTGGGTGAGGCGGACGTTCGTGCTCATCAGTCTGGCAATGAAATGGCTGCTGCCCGGGCTTATAACCGGCCGCGCAGTCTATCAGAGGGGCTTAATGCAACTCGGGTATCAGCTAACTCGCCACATCCGTGAACGGATTCATCCCGAAAGCGGTATGGGAAGTGACGCTGGTCCGAAAGCGCGCCTTGTCCGATTTCGTCTCTGACTAGGCATCCTTTAGACTATCGCGCCTGACAACTCCACCCGGATTTCCATGAGCCAGAACAAGGGCTTGAGCGGCACCCAGAATGCTCTTAAGGCACAGCAGGCCACGACGGCGCTGTGGGGCGGCAATTCCGCCTATATAGAAGAGCTGTACGAGCGCTATCTGGCGGGCGAGGAGCTGCCCGCGGACTGGCGCAAGTACTTCGCGGCGCTGCCGGGCGCGGCCGGTGACACGGCGCATGGGCCGCTGGTGCGCGAACTCGCACAGCGTGCGCAGCAGCCGCGCGTGGCCACTGTCGGCATGGCCGCACCGCAGAGCGAGAAGCAGGCAGCGGTGTCGCGCCTGATCCAGATCTACATGAACCGGGGCCACCTGATCGCCAGGGTGGATCCTCTGGGCCTGATGGAACGGCCCAAGCCGAAGCTGATGGAACTCGACTACATGGGCCTCACCAACGAGGACCTGGATACCGAGTTCTACACGGCCAGCCGCGTCGAGGCCATTCCGCGCCGTGCGAAGCTGCGCGACATCATCGCGCTGCTGGAGCAGGTATTCGCCGGCACCATCGGTGCCGAGTTCGCGCATGTCTCCAACACCGACGAGCGGCTGTGGCTGCAGGACCAGTTCCTCGCCGGCCGGGCGCACGGCAAGCTCACCAACGAGGAGCGCATCAACATCCTGCGACAGCTGACAGCGGCCGAGGGACTCGAACGCTTCCTGCACACCAAGTACGTGGGCCAGAAGCGCTTCTCGCTGGAAGGCGGCGACTCCTTCATCCCCATGCTCAACGACCTGGTGCAGCAGGGCGGGCAGATGGGCGTGGAGGAGTTCGTGATCGGCATGGCCCACCGCGGGCGCCTGAACGTGCTGGTCAACGTGCTGGGCAAGAGCCCGGCCGACCTGTTCTCCGAATTCGAGGGTCGCTACGACATCGCCCACCTGAAGGGCTCGGGCGACGTGAAGTACCACAAGGGCTTCTCGTCAGACCTGCGCACGCCGGGCGGTAATGTGCACGTGGCACTGGCCTTCAATCCCTCGCACCTGGAGGTGGTGAACCCCGTGGTCGAGGGTTCGGTACGCGCGCGCCAGGAGCGCCGCGGCGCCGACGGCGATGCCCGCGTGGTGCCGGTGCTGGTGCATGGCGATTCGGCCTTTGCCGGCCAGGGCGTGGTGATGGAGACGCTGCAGCTCTCGCAGGCGCGCGCCTTCTACACCGGCGGCACCGTGCACATGATCATCAACAACCAGATCGGCTTCACCACCAGCGATCCGCGCGATACACGCTCGACGATGTATTGCAGCGACGTGGCGAAGATGCTCGAAGCGCCGATCTTCCACGTGAACGCCGACGATCCTGAGGCGGTGGTGTTCGTCACGCGCCAGGCGCTGGCCTATCGCATGAAGTTCCGCAAGGACGTGGTGATCGACCTGGTGTGCTACCGGCGCCTGGGCCACAACGAGGCGGACGAGCCCGCGGCCACGCAGCCGGTGATGTATTCGAAGATCCGCCAGCACCCCACTGTGCGGCAGCTCTACGCCGGCCAGCTGGCCGCGCAGGGCGTGATCAGCCAGAAGGATGCGGAAGGGTTTGTGGAGGAGTACCGCGCGGGGCTGGATGCCGGCAAGTCGCAGGTGCCCGCTTCGCTGGGCCTGATCGGCAACCAGTACACGGTGGACTGGACGCGCTTCCTCAACAACGACTGGAGCGATGCCGGCCACACGGCCATCGACACTGAACGGCTGGCCAAGCTGGGTCCGCTCACCGTCGAGGTGCCCGAGGGCGTGAAGCTGCATCCGCGCGTGGAACAGGTCTATGCCAACCGCCGCAAGATGCTGGCGGGCGAGATGCCGCTGGACTGGGGCTGTGCCGAGATCCTGGCCTATGCCTCGCTGCTGGAGGATGGCTGTCCCATCCGCATCACCGGGCAGGACAGCGGACGCGGCACCTTCTTCCACCGCCACGCCGTGCTGCACAACCAGAAGGACGGCAGCAGCTGGGTGCCGCTGCAGCACATGAGCGCCGGCCAGCCGCAATTCGTGGTGACCGACTCGGTGCTGTCTGAAGAAGCCGTGCTCGGCTTCGAATACGGCTATTCGACCACCAACCCGGCTGCGCTGGTGATCTGGGAGGCGCAGTTCGGCGACTTCGTGAACGGCGCGCAGGTGATCATCGACCAGTTCATCAGCTCCGGCGAATCGAAGTGGGGACGCCTGTGCGGCCTCGCGATGTTCCTGCCGCATGGCTACGAAGGGCAGGGGCCGGAGCATTCCTCAGCGCGGCTGGAGCGCTTCCTGCAGATGTGCGCGGAGAACAACATGCAGGTGGTCGTGCCCTCGACCCCGGCGCAGATGTTCCACATGCTCCGCCGCCAGATGCTGCGCGCGCTGCGCAAGCCGCTGGTGGTGATGACGCCCAAGAGCCTGCTGCGGCACGAGCTGTCGGTGTCGAAGCTCGAGGATCTCACCAACGGCGGCTTCTCGCCGGTGCTGGATGAGGTGGATACCCTCGATGCCTCGAAGGTGCACCGCGTGGTGTTCTGCAGTGGCAAGGTGTATTTCGACCTGCTGAAGGCCCGCCGGGCCGCGAAGCAGGAGAACGTGGCGCTGGTGCGCATCGAGCAGCTCTATCCCTTCCCCACGCATGCCTACGAGGCGGTGCTGAAGCGCTACCCGCAGGCACGGCAGATCGTGTGGTGCCAGGAAGAACCACAGAACCAGGGTGCCTGGTACCAGATCCGGCATCGCCTGGAGGCGCCACTGCAGCGCGACCGGCACACGCTGCTGTACGCCGGCCGCCAGCACGCTGCAGCGCCAGCCACCGGCATCGCCAAGATCCACGACTCCGAGCAGCGCGAGCTGGTCGATGCCGCGCTCAATGCCACCGCACTCGACATCGGTCCGAGCACCGCGCGCCTGGTCAACGAGGCCACGGTCACCACGCTGCGCGTGGGCAACTGATCTTCCAACACGGGAAAACCGCCTTTCATGAGCACAGAGATCAAAGTTCCGAAGCTGCCTGAATCCGTTGCCGATGCCACGCTGGTGACCTGGCACAAGAAGCCGGGCGATGCCGTGGCCCGCGACGAGAACCTGGCGGACCTGGAGACCGACAAGGTGGTGCTCGAGGTGCCGGCGCCGGTGGCCGGAGTGCTGAAGGAAGTGAAGGTGCAGGCCGGGACTACGGTGACCAGCGACCAGTTGCTGGCCATTGTCGAGGCCGGCGCTGCGCCTGCGGCAAAGGCGGCAGAGCCTGCGGCGCCGAAGGCGGCTGCGAAGGAAGCCGCACCGGCTGCAAAAACTGCGGCGCCAGCTGCTGCTGCGCCTGCCGCCGCCGCCGCTGGCAAGTCCGGTCCCGCGGCGCGTCGCGCAGCCAGCGAAGCCGGCGTGGATGTGGCCGCGGTGAGCGGCAGCGGACGTGGCGGCGCCGTCACCAAGTCCGATGTGCTGGCGCATGTCGCTGCCGGCAGCCGCACCGAACGCCGCGTTCCGATGACGCGCCTGCGCGCGCGCATCGCCGAGCGACTGGTGACGGCGCAGTCCACCCAGGCGCTGCTGACCACCTTCAACGAGGTGGACCTGCAGGCCGTGATGGACCTGCGCGCCCGCCACAAGGACCGCTTCGAGAAGCAGCACGGCGTGAAGCTGGGTTTCTCCTCGTTCTTCGTGAAGGCCACCATCGAAGCGCTGAAGCGCTTCCCGGTGGTCAACGCGGCCGTGGACGGCAACGACATCGTCTACCGCGAGTTCTTCGACATCGGCATGGCCGTGTCCACCGAGCGCGGCCTGGTAGTGCCGGTGCTGCGCGACGCGGATGCACTGAGCTTCGCGCAGATCGAGAAGGCGGTGGGTGACTTCGCCACGCGCGCCCGCAGCGGCTCGCTGACGATGGAGGACCTCACCGGGGGCACCTTCAGCATCACCAATGGCGGCGTGTTCGGCTCGCTGATGTCCACGCCCATCGTGAATGCGCCGCAGAGCGCCATCCTGGGCATGCACAAGATCCAGGAGCGGCCGGTGGTGGTCAATGGCCAGATCGTGGTCCGCCCGATGATGTACCTGGCGCTCACCTACGATCACCGCATCATCGACGGGCGCGAGGCCGTGCAGTTCCTGGTGACGATCAAGGACTGCCTGGAAGATCCGGGCCGCCTGCTGATCGGAGTCTGAAGGCCATGAGCGACAACTTCGACGTGATCGTCATCGGGGGCGGCCCCGGTGGCTACCCCGCGGCCATCCGCGCCGCGCAGAACGGACTCTCGGTGGCCTGCATCGACGCGTGGAAGAACCGCGATGGCTCCAGCGCCTTCGGCGGCACCTGCCTGAACGCGGGCTGCATTCCCTCCAAGGCGCTGCTGGAATCCTCCGAGCTGTTCCACCGCGCGCAGCACGAATTCAAGGTCCATGGCATCAACGTGGGCACGCCTTCAGTCGATGTGGCCGCGATGCAGAAGCGCAAGGCCGGCATCGTCAAGGGCATGACCGGCGGCATCGCCTCGCTGTTCAAGTCCGCCGGCGTCACAGGGCTGGCCGGGCACGGCCGGCTGCTGGCGGACAAGAAGGTGGAATACACGGCCACCGACGGCAGCAAGCGCACGCTGCAGGCACAGCATGTGATCCTGGCCTCCGGCTCGGTTCCCACGGAACTGAAGAGCGTGCCGCAGGATGGCGAATACATCGTCGATTCCTGGGGCGCGCTGGACTTCCCCTCGGTGCCTGCACGGCTCGGCGTCATCGGCGCTGGCGTGATCGGGCTTGAGCTGGGCAGCGTGTGGGCGCGCCTCGGCGCAAAGGTCACTATCCTCGAGGCTGGCGAGGAATTCCTCGCCATGGCCGATCGTCCGCTGGCCGCCGAGGCGCTCAAGCAGCTGCGCAAGCAGGGCCTGGACATCCGCCTCGGCGCCAAGGTGAGCGGCGCAAAGGTCGCCCGCAAGGAAGTGGCGGTGAAGTTCACCGATGCCTCCGGCGAGCAGGAGCTCGGCTTTGACCGTGTGGTGGTGGCCATCGGCCGCCGGCCATATACCAGGGACCTGCTGGGTGAAGGCACGGGCGTGGCGATCGATGCACGCGGCTTCATCGTGGTGGACGAGCACTGCCGCACCGGGGCTGCGGACGTCTATGCCGTGGGCGATTGCGTGCGCGGCCCCATGCTGGCGCACAAGGCGAAGGAGGAGGGTGTGATGGCCGCCGAACTCGCTGCCGGGCGGTACGGCCACACCAACTACGAGGTGGTGCCGTCGGTGATCTACACCGCGCCGGAAATCGCCTGGGTGGGCCAGACCGAGGCGCAGGCGCGTGCCGCAGGCGTGAACGTGAAGATCGGCCAGTTCCCCTTCATCGCCAGCGGGCGGGCGAGGGCGATGGAAGCCACCGCTGGCTTCGCGCGCATCGTCGCAGACGCTGACAGCGATCGCGTGCTGGGTGTGCACATCATCGGCCCGATGGCCGGCGAGCTGATCGCCGAGGCCTGCCTGGCGCTGGAATACCAGGCCAGCTGCGAGGACCTGCAGCGCACGATGCATGCACATCCGACGCTCTCGGAGGCCGTGCACGAGGCGGCCCTGGCGGCCGACAAGCGCGCCATCGACACGCTGAACCGCTAGGTCGCGCGCCGCACCTTGAACACGTTCGGGATGCGCGCCAGCCGGCGCTGCACCCGCGTGAGCTCGCTGATGTCGCGCACGGTGAGGCGTACCTCGAATCGGGCGATGCGGTCTGCCGGGTCGGTGGCGCTGCTCACGCCCTCGATGCTCAGCCTTTCCTCGGCGATCAGGTCGGAGATGTCGCGCAGCAGGCCGCGCCGGTCGAAGGCCTCTATCAGCACGCGCGCCGCGATACGGGCGCTGGTGGCGGCATCAGACCAGTCCACTTCCAGCAGGCGCTGCGGCTTCTGCTTCACCATGCGGGCCAGGCCCGGGCAGGCGGCCTGGTGGATGGTCACGCCACGTCCCAGCGTCAGGTAGCCGCGGATGGGCTGTGGGCGCATGGGCGCGCAGCAGCGCGCCAGCGTGATGGGCAGGTCGCCCACGCCCTCGATCTCCACCGGGGAACGAGAGCCACCAATGGCCTTGCGCCGTTTCGGGATGGCTGATGGTGGTGCCGCCTCCGGCGCCGGACCGGGCACCTGGCGCGCAGTCGCCGCAGCGGCCCTGGTCTGCGCGGCGCCCGCCGCCTTTCCTCCGCTCTCCTGGGCCTCGTCCAGGCGCCGGAAATACGCGCGCAGCTTGGCGCGGCTGCGCGGCGAAGCCAGGTAGCCGTCGCGTTCGGACAGCCAGTCGCGGCTGGGCGCCGGTTCCTTGCCGGTGATGACCTCCACCACGTCGCCACTGCGCAGCGGCTGGTTCAATGGCGTGATGCGGCCGTTGATCTTCGCGCCGCGGCAGCGCTCGCCAAGCCCGCTGTGCAGGTGGAAGGCGAAGTCCAGCGGCGTGCCGCCGCGGGGCAGGTCGATGACCTCGCCCTTGGGCGTCAGCGCATAGATGCGATCATCGAACAGTCCCGTGGACAGGCGTGTGAGGGCATCCCCGCCGGCACCGCCTGGCGGTCCGTGCAGCAGCTCGCGCACCTGCTGGATCTTCTCGTCGTAGCGCCGGTCCGCGCCGCCTTCCTTGTAGCGCCAGTGCGCGGCGATGCCGAGCTCGGCCTGGGCATGCATCTCGCGGGTGCGGATCTGCACTTCCACCGCCTTGCCGCCCGGACCGCGCACGGCCGTGTGGATGGACTGGTAGGCATTGTCCTTGGGTGTTGCTATGTAGTCGTCGAACTCGGAGGGCAGGAACGGCCACAGCTCGTGCACCACACCCAGGGCCGCATAGCAGTCGGCCACCGTGTCGACCATGATGCGCACCGCGCGCAGGTCGAGGATCCGCTCGAAGACCAGGCGCTTGCGCTGCATCTTGCGCCAGATGCTGTAGATGTGTTTCGGGCGTCCGGTGACCTCGGCATCCAGTCCTGCCCTGCGCAGCGCCTCTTCGAGGGCACGGATCACTTCCTGGATGTACTGCTCGCGGTCGCGGCGCTTCTCGTTCAGCGCGGCCTTGATGCGCTGGTAGTCCTGCGGATGGGATTCGCGGAAGGCCAGGTCCTCCAGCTCCCACTTGACCGCCCAGATGCCCAGCCGGTTCGCCAGCGGTGCGTAGAGTTCCTGCACTTCAAGCGCGATCTGCCGCCGGCGTGCCGCCGGTTCCTCGCGCGCGTGGCGGGCTCGCACCAGCTGCCCGGCCAGGCGGGCGATGACCAGCCGCGGATCGCCCACCACGGCGAGCAGCATCTTGCGGACGGTCTCGGCCTGTCCCGAAGGCAACGGTTCGCCGCTGGACCAGCGGCCATCGAGCCGGAATTCACCGAGGCGTTCCAGCTGGTCGGCCAGACGCATGGTGGCAGCGCCCAGGCGCAGGCGCTGCGCACCCGTGAGCTCAGCTGCATCCTCCCGTCCATGGCGGGCTGCGTGCAGCATGGCCGCGGCCGCAAGCGGTGCATCGCCGGTGAGTTCCAGGACGACGTCCGCGGTTTCGCGTGCGCGCTCGATGAGGACTGGCGGCGTGGCGGTTTCGGCCAGGATGGCGGCTGCCGGCTCCAGCGCTGCCTCGCGCAGGCCGGCCGGTAGAGACGATGTGACGATCACCACGTCACGCTATCATATTCGGATGCCGCGCTATGCAAGCCGCTCCTGGCGTTCATTCGATCCGGCCCGGCTGGTCGAAGCGCGCAGCGTCGCCGCGCCTGCGCCTGCATCCACCGCCCGTCCCGGCCGAGTGCTCGGCCTCGACCCCGGTTCGCTGCGCACTGGCTACGGCATCGTCGACTGCAATGAGCGTGGCGAGACGCACGTGGCAAGCGGCTGCATTCACGTGAAGGGGGCAGACCTCGCCCGCCGCCTGCACCTGATCCACCAGCGGCTGCTGGAACTGGTGGAACAGTTCCGCCCCGATGAAGTCGCCGTCGAGCGGGTGTTCATGCATCGCAACGCCGACAGCGCGCTGAAGCTCGGACAGGCACGGGGTGCTGCGCTGACCGCGGTCGTGGCGCGCGGCGCCGCCGTCTATGAATACGCCCCGCGCGCGGTGAAGCTGGCGCTGGTGGGCACCGGCGCCGCCGACAAGGCGCAGGTGGCGCACATGGTCCGGGCACTGCTGGCCATCGCCGAGCCAGCCACACATGACGTATCCGATGCGCTGGCGATTGCGCTCTGCCATGCCCAGGCGCGCCGTACCGCCGGCCGCCTGGCGGCGATGGGAAGCAGCGGGTGATCGGCGCACTGGCGGGAGTGCTGGCGGAGAAGGAACCGCCACGGCTGCTGGTCGAATGCCAGGGTGTTGGCTACGAGGTCGAGGTGCCCATGTCCACCTACCTCACGCTGCCGCCGGTGGGCAGCAGCGTGCGGCTGCGCATCCACCATGTGCTGCGCGAGGATGCCTCGCTGCTGTTCGGATTCGCCAGCGCGGAGGAGCGCGAGCTGTTCCGCACGCTGCTGAAGGTCAACGGCGTGGGTCCGAAGGTGGCGCTGGCCATCCTCTCCGGCGTGAGCGCAGCCGACTTCCGCGCCGCCGTCGCGGCCGAGGATGCGGCGGCACTGACGCGCATTCCCGGCGTGGGCCGCAAGACTGCGGATCGCCTGCTGGTGGAGATGCGCGATCACTTCCGCGATGCACCGGTGCTGCCCGGTGGATCCCGCAAGCTGCCGCCACGCGAGGAGGCGCTGCAGGCACTGCTGGCGCTGGGCTACAAGGCGCAGGAAGCGCAGAAGATGCTCGAAAAGGCCGGCACTGAAGGGGCCAGCACCGAAGACCTGATCCGCGGCGCGCTGATGGGCGCGGCGGTGAAGTGAGGCACCCGTGAACGACAGGCTGGTCAGTACCTCAGGCACCCGTGAGGAAGAAAGCCACGACCGCGCCATCCGTCCCAGGCGGCTGGCGGAGTACGTCGGCCAGCCCGGGGTAAAAGCGCAGCTCGGCCTGTTCATCGAGGCTGCGCGTACGCGCGGCGAGGCGCTGGACCACGTGCTGGTGTTCGGTCCGCCCGGCCTTGGCAAGACCACGCTGGCGCAGATCCTTGCCGCCGAGCTGGGCGTGAACCTGGCCCACACCTCCGGCCCGGTGCTCGAGCGCCCGGGCGATCTTGCCGCCCAGCTCACCAAGCTCGGGCCGCGCGACCTGCTGTTCATCGACGAGATCCATCGCCTCAGTCCCGTGGTGGAGGAAATCCTCTATCCGGCGATGGAGGACTACCAGCTGGACATCATGATCGGCGAAGGGCCGGCGGCGCGCTCCATCAAGCTCAACCTGCCGCCGTTCACGCTGGTTGGCGCCACCACCCGTGCCGGGCTGCTCACCTCACCGCTTCGCGACCGCTTCGGCATCGTGCAGCGGCTGGACTTCTACTCTGATGCCGAGCTGGCGCAGATCGTTGCGCGTTCCGCCGCCATCCTTGGCGTGAATGCAACGCCCGCCGGCGCCGCGCGCATCGCCCAGCGCTCGCGCGGCACGCCCCGCATCGCCAACCGGCTGCTGCGCCGAGTGCGCGACTATGCGCAGGTGAAGGGCGATGGCCACATCGACGAGCGCATCGCCGATGCAGCGCTCGACCTGCTCGACGTTGATCCAAAGGGGCTGGATGCGCTCGACCGTCGCGTGCTGACGACAGTGGTGGAGCAGTTCGATGGCGGGCCGGTGGGCATCGAGAGCCTGGCTGCTTCCATCGGCGAGGAACGCGGTACGCTCGAGGACGTGGTCGAACCCTTCCTGATCCAGCGAGGCCTGCTGATGCGCACAGCGCGCGGTCGCGTCGCCTCGCGACAGGCTTACCTGCATCTGGGGCTGGCTGTTCCCGAGCGCGCCGGTGCGCCGTTGCCGCTGTTCGAGGATCCGAAGTGACGGATCTGCGCCTTCCCGTAAGGGTGTATTACGAAGACACCGATGCAGGCGGCGTCGTCTACCATACCGGATACATCCGGTTCTTCGAGCGCGCCCGCACCGAGTGGCTGCGCCAGATGGGTTATTCCCAGCAACAGCTGGCAGAGGAGGCAGGAGTGCTGTTTACCGTGGTGGAGCTGGCGGTGCGCTATGTGAAGCCCGCGCGGCTCGACGACATGCTCGAGGTGCTGGCGAGGCCGGAGGTCACCGGCGGCGCTTCGATCAGCTTCGAGCAGGAAATACGCAACGCAGGAGGAGACCTGCTGGCCGAAGGGCAGGTGCGGGTAGCCTGCGTGTCAGCGGGCAGCCTGAAGCCGCGCCGCCTGCCGGCGCAACTGGCCGCGAGGATGGCGCGATGAATGGTGACATGGCCACCGTGATCCACCTGGTGGTGGATGCCAGCCTGGTGGTGCAGATCGTGCTGGCCATGCTGGCGATCGCATCGCTGGCGTCGTGGGCCATCATCCTTGCCAAGCGCTCCGTGCTCTCGAGGGCGAGCACCGAGGCCAATCATTTCGAGGCTGCGTTCTGGTCCGGTGGTGACCTGGGCACGCTCTACCGGAATCTCGAGGCCAAGGGCGGCAGCACCGGCATGAGCAGCATCTTCGAGATGGGCTTCCGCGAGTTCGCGCGCCTGCGCCAGAGCGGCGGCACCTCCGAGCAGCTGCTCGAAGGGGCGCGACGGGCCATGAAGGTGGCGCAGCTGAAAGAAATCGAGCGCCTGGAACACAACCTCGCCACGCTGGCCACCATCGGTTCCGTGAGTCCTTACGTGGGCCTCTTCGGCACGGTGTGCGGCATCCTCAACACGTTCATGAGCCTGGGCGAGGTGCAGCAGGCCACGCTGGCCACTGTGGCGCCGGGTATCGCCGAGGCACTGGTGGCCACGGCCGTGGCGCTCGTGGCAGCCATTCCCGCCTTCATCGCCTACAACCGCTATGCGGACAAGGTGAGCCGCCTTGAGCTGCGTTACAACGCCTTCATGGAAGAGTTCTCCACCATCCTGCAGCGTTATGCTGCAAGGCAGCCGGCAGCCGGAGATCCCGCCTGATGGAAGATGCGCCGCGCAAACGTCGCCTGATGGGCGAAATCAACGTGGTGCCGCTGATCGACGTGATGCTGGTGCTGCTGGTGATCTTCATGGCCACGGCGCCGCTGCTCACGCAGGGCGTGCAGGTGGAACTGCCGCAGGCCAGCGCGCAGCCCCTGCCGGCTTCCACCCAGAGGAGTCCGCCGCTGATCGTTTCCATCGACATCGATGGCCGGCGCTACCTGAACACCAGCAGCAATCCGGAGCGCCCGCTTGAGGCCGCCGAACTGAACGGCGCCGTGCAGGCCGCGCTGGCGGCTGAGCCCCAGCGCGAGGTGCTGCTGCAGGCTGACCGCCGCGTGCAATACGAGCATGTGATGGACACGATGGTGCTGCTGCAGACCGCAGGCGCCGCGAGGCTCGGCTTCATTGCCGATCCGCCGCGCCGCGAGGACCGGCCACGGCCGTGAACAGGCACGGCAGGCCCGAGGGCAGTTCATGGGCCTCGTGGTCGCTCTCCATCCTGCTGCACGTGGGCATCGTCGCCATCGTGGCTGGATCCTGGTTCTGGTCACAGCGCTCGCGGCCGCCCGAACCCATCGGCATCACCGGCGGCGTGGTGACGGCCGAGCAGCTGGCGGAACGCCTGCAGCCTGCACCGGCACCCGAGCCGGTGGTCGAAGAACCTCTGTTGCCCGAGCCGGAGCCCGAGCCCCTGCCCGAGGAGCCGCCGCCGGAGGAAGACCCCGCCCTGCTGCAGGCAGAGGCGGAAAGACTGGCGGAGGAGCAGCGCGTGGAAGAGGCACGGCTGCTGGCCGAGACGCAGGAAGCCGAACGCAAGGCAGCGGAAGTGGCTGCCCGCGAGAAGGCCGAGCGCGAACGTCGCGAGAAGGAGCGGGCGGAGCGGGAGAAGGCCGCAAGGGAGAAGGCCGAGCGGGAGCGTGTCGAGCGTGAGCGCGTGGCGCGCGAGAACGCGGAGCGGGAGCGCCGCCAGCGCGAGGAGGCCGAACGACGTCGTCGTGAAGCCGAGCTGGCCGAACAGCTGGCCTCGGAGGAGCGGCGCGACGCCGTACGGGGCAGCGCGCTGGCCAACCAGTACAAGGCGCAGATCGAGGCGAAGATCATGCAAAACTGGCGGAAGCCGCCTTCGGCGCGGCCGGGCCTGGTCTGCGAAGTTCGCGTCACCCAGGTGCCAGGTGGATCAGTTGCCGGCGTGCAGATCACGCGCTGCAATGGCGATGAAGCGGTGAGACTGTCTGTGGAAGATGCCGTACGGCGTGCCTCGCCGCTGCCGGCGCCGCCAGACCCCGCCTTGTTCGAGCGGGAACTGATCGTTACATTCCGGCCGGAGGACTGATGAAGCAGGGGACGGTGATGGTGAAGATGTTGCGGCTGTTCGGTGCGGTGCTGATGATGCTCGGCGCGAGCACCGCCCATGCGCAGCTGCAGATCGACATCACCCGCGGTGTCACCGATCCGGTGCCGGTGGCGGTGGTGCCCTTCTCGGTGGCACCGCCGCTGGCCAACCTGCTCGACGTGGCCTCGGTGATCGAGCGCGACCTGGCCAGCAGCGGCCGTTTCCGCGCCGTGGCGCGCAACGCAATGCCGGGGCAGCCCAACCGTGCAATCGCGGTTGATGCGTCGCGCTGGCGTGGCGCGCAGGCCGACTACGTCGTGGTCGGCCGCATCGCGGCCAGCGGCAGCAACATCACGCTGCGCTTCGACCTGGTGAACTCGCTCAATGGCCAGGTGATGCTCGATGACGAAGCGGTCACCGTGCCGCAGGCCAGCCTGCGCAATGGCGCGCATCGTGTGGCTGATGCGGTATTCCAGAAGCTCACCGGGGTGCGCGGCGCGTTCGCCACGCGCATTGCCTATGTCTCAGTTGCCGGCCAGCCGCCCGAGCAGCGCTACCAGCTGCTGATCGCCGATGCCGACGGCGAGAATCCGCGCGTGGCCATGCAGTCCAGCCAGCCGGTCATGTCGCCGGCCTGGTCACCGGATGGCGAGTGGCTGGCCTATGTGTCCTTCGAGAACCGCGTCGCGGCCACGTTCGTGCAGCAGGTGCGCACCGGGGAGCGGCGGCAGGTATCCGCCCGGGCCGGACACAACGGCGCGCCCAGCTTCTCGCCCGATGGTCGCAAGCTGGCGCTGGTGCTCTCGGGCAGCAACGGCAACTTCGACGTTTACGTGCTCGACCTCGCAACGCAGAACCTGACCCGCATCACCGATGATCCGGCCATCGACACCGAGCCGACCTGGTCGGCGGACGGCCAGACGCTTTATTTCACTTCCGACCGTGGCGGAGCAGCGCAGATCTATGCCGCCTCGGCACAGGCCGGCGCGCGGCCGCGGCGCATCACCTTCGGCGTTCCTTATGCGGCGCGGCCGCGCATCTCGCCCGACGGCCGCCAGCTCGCCGTTGTCACGCAGGAGGGCGGTGCCTTCAGGCTGGGCATGGTCGATCTCGCCAGTGGCACCGTCTCCACGCTCACGCGCGGCTCGCTCGATGAGTCCCCGAGCTTTGCGCCCAATGGCGCGGTGCTGATCTACGCCGGTCGCGAAGGCGGCCGGGGCGTGCTGGCGACGGTTTCGGTCGATGGCCAGGTCACCACGCGCCTGCAGTCAGGCCAGGGCGAAGTGCGCGAGCCGGTGTGGGGGCCGTTCCTGGATTGATCGAGTATCATTACGTCTTACGCCCGGAACCCGGGCACTGGAGCAGAAATTGAAGCGCAATTTCCTGGTGATCGTCATGTCGGCGGCCGTGCTCCTGGCGGGCTGTCCCAGCCAGCCCAAGCGCGATGGCGATGAGCCAGCTGCGCCGGTTGGCAACACCAACGGGGGCGTCTCCACCGGAGGTGTCGCCACGGTCGATGCCGACCGCGCCTCTGGCTCCTCGCGCGGCGCAGTGGGGCCCGACAGCGCACTGGCCTCGCAGCGGGTGATCTACTTCGATTTTGACAGCAGCGACATCCGCAGCGAATACGTGGACGTCATCGCCGCGCATGGCCGCTTCCTTGCCGGCAACGCCACCGTGCGCGTGCGGCTTGAAGGCCACACCGACGAGCGTGGCTCGCGCGAGTACAACATCGGCCTCGCCGAGCGCCGCGCGCAGACCGTGCGTCGTGCCCTCACGCTGCAGGGTGTGCAGGAATCCCAGATTGCCACCGTGAGCTACGGCGAGGAACGACCCGCCGCGGCCGGCAGCGACGAGAATGCCTGGTCGAAGAACCGGCGCGTCGAGATCGTCTACATCAACTGAGGTACACGGTGATGCGAGCCGCCATTGCTGCTGTTCCGCTCCTGCTGGTGCTGGCAGGCTGTGCCACCACGCCGGAAGTGGATCCCGTGCAGCTGCGGCTCGATGACCTCGACGCGCGCGTAGGGCGCATCGACCGCATCGTCGCCAACAACAGCCTGGTACAGCTGTCGCAGCAGATCGAGGCGCAGCAGCAGGAACTGCGGCAGCTGCGAGGCCGCATCGAGGAGCTGCAGAACGAGAACGCCAAGCTGCGGCAGGAGCAGCGCGACCTCTATGGCGATCTCGACCGCCGCCTGAACGAGGCAAAGGCCGTGGCTGCCACTGCGCCGCCGCCGGCGAATCCCGCCGATGAGCAGGTGCTGTACGACCGTGCGCTGGAACAGCTGCGCGGCCGCGACTACGCCGGCGCGGTCGACAGCCTGCGCAGCCTGGCGGCGGCCTATCCGAATGGCGCGATGGCCGACAACACGCAGTACTGGCTGGGCGAGGCCTATTACGTTACCCAGGAGTTCGGCCACGCTGCGGCTGCATTCCAGCGCGTGCTGACCGACTTCCCTAACTCGCGCAAGGCGCCGGACGCGCTGCTGAAGCTGGCCTACACCCAGCTGGAGCAGGGCAATGCCGCCGCCGGCCGTGCGAACCTGCAGCAGGTCATCGACAAGTATCCCGGCACGGAGTCAGCGCGGCTGGCCACCGACAGGCTGTCGAAGCTGCCGCGCCGTTAAGCCGCGCGGGGCCCCGCATCCCGCCGTGAATCCGTCCGAAGCCGCGCCGCGGCTCAAGATCACCGAGATTTTCCGTTCCCTGCAGGGGGAGGGCGATGCAGTGGGATTTCCCACCGTGTTCGTGCGCCTCACCGGCTGTCCGCTGCGCTGCCAGTACTGCGATACGGCCTATGCCTTCACTGGCGGCGACTGGTGGTCGCTCGATGCCATTGTCGCGCGCGTCGCCGGGCTCGGCGCCCGCCACGTGTGTGTGACCGGCGGGGAACCACTGGCCCAGCGCAATTGCCTGCCGCTGCTCAGCCGGCTCTGCGACGCTGGCCACGAGGTGTCGCTGGAGACCAGCGGCGCCCTGCCAGTGCATGAGGTGGACCCGCGTGTGCGACGCGTGGTGGACGTGAAGACCCCCGCATCGGGGGAATCCGCCCGCAACCTGCTGGAACAGTTGCAGGCACTGGGCGAGCGCGACCAGATCAAGTTCGTGATCTGTGACCGCGCCGACTACGAGTGGAGCCGGACGCTGCTGGCAGAGCGCGGCCTGCCGGCGCGCGCCATGGTGCTGTTCTCGCCCAGCCACGGGCAGCTGCCGGCGCGGGAGCTGGCCGAATGGATACTGGAGGACAGGTTGCCGGTACGCATGCAGGTGCAGCTGCACAAGCTTCTCTGGGGAAATGAGGCAGGTCGCTGATGGCAGGCCAACGCGACGCAATCGTCCTGCTGTCCGGGGGCCTGGATTCCGCCACCGTGCTGGCGATGGCGCATGCGCAGGGTTTCCGCTGCCACACGCTGGCGGTGAGCTATGGCCAGCGCCACTCTGCGGAGCTGGCGGCGGCGCAACGGGTTTCTGCGGCACTGGGCGCAGTGGAGCACCGGCAGATGCACGTGGACCTGGCCGACATCGGCGGCTCGGCGCTCACCGATCACGGCATGGCGGTGCCCGAGCAGCCATCGCCCGGCATTCCCTCCACGTACGTGCCCGCCCGCAACACGCTGTTCCTGTCGCTGGCGCTGGGCTGGGCTGAAGTCGCCGGCGCACAGGACATTTTCATCGGCGTGAACGCGGTGGATTATTCCGGCTATCCGGATTGCAGGCCCGAGTTCATCGCGGCCTTCGAGCGACTGGCGGAGCTTGCCACCCGTGCGGGCGTGGAAGGTGGACACTTCCGGATCCGCGCGCCGCTGATCAGCATGAGCAAGGCGCAGATCATCCTCGCCGGCACAGGCCTCGGTGTGGACTACGCGGCAACCGTCTCCTGTTACCAGGCTGATGCGCAGGGCAGGGCATGTGGCCGCTGCGATTCCTGCCGGCTTCGCCGTGAGGGATTCCATGCGGCGGGAGTGGCGGATCCAACCCGCTACACGATGAATCCGGTATGATCGCGGCCCGCCGCGGGGCCGTTAGCTCAGTCGGTAGAGCAGCTGGCTTTTAACCAGTTGGTCGCGCGTTCGAATCGCGCACGGCCCACCAATAAACGTTTGCCGATCAATCATTAACGCGAAATTCTTCGCGTGGATTATGGTAAGATCGGGCACTCCGGCGCCACTTGCCGCGAGCAGCCCGGCGCGCTGTCACTGTGCGCTAGTGCGCCTGGAAGGTGCGTTCGGGCACGCTGGCCGTCTCATCGCAACCGGGACAGGGGAAGTATCTCGCCCGCGTGCCGATGACATGACGCAGTACATGCACCAGGCCGCAGAACAGGCAGCGCATGGTCTCGGTCACGGTGGGGCGGAAGTCATCGAGATAGAGAACCTTGGCCAAGGGGCACCTCCACAAGGCATCCGTACGATACGGATCAAGCAAGAATCAGGCCGTCATGGGAGACAAGCATGCGACGCAATCCTTCACGGGTCACGCCACTCCTGCTGTCAGTTGCGTCCGACGGCAGTGCAACGAATCTGAATTTCCGCTCGTGCCCGACAGGCTCTTGCCAGTGACAAGGACGTTGTCCCGCTCGTCGATTGTGCGGCGCGCCGTGGTTCAGTACCTTCCTTGGTGATGTCTCTCGCCGTGATCGTCCTGCTGCCGTTCGTCGGCAGCCTGCTTGCCGCCTTCCTGCCTGCCAACGCCCGCAACGCCGCGCCCTGGCTGGCTGGTGCGGTGGCGCTGGCCTGCGCGGTGATCACTGCCTTGTTCTACCCGCAGCTGGCCGACGGTGCGCTGGTGCGCTCGTCCGTGCCCTGGGCGCCGCAATGGGGCGTGGAACTGACGCTGCGGATGGACGGTTACGCCTGGCTGTTCGCCATGCTGGTGTCCGGCATGGGCTTCCTGGTGGTGCTGTACGCGCGCTACTACATGTCGGCGCAGGATCCAGTGCCGCGCTTCTTCTCCTTCCTGCTGGCTTTCATGGGCGCGATGCTGGGCATCGTGCTGTCCGGCAACCTGATCCAGCTGGTGGTGTTCTGGGAGCTCACCAGCCTGACCTCGTTCATGCTGATCGCCTACTGGTACCACCGCGAGGATGCGCGGCGCGGCGCGCGCATGTCGCTGATCGTCACCATGGGCGGCGGACTGTGCCTGCTGCTGGGCGTGCTGATCCTGGGCGCCATGGCCGGCAGCTTCGACCTGGACATGGTCCTTGCGGCCGGTCCGCTGATCCGGCAGGACCCCTGGTATCCGGCGGCGCTGCTCCTGGTCCTGCTGGGTGTCTTCACCAAAAGCGCGCAGTTCCCGTTCCATTTCTGGCTGCCGCATGCGATGGAGGCACCGACACCGGTTTCGGCCTACCTGCATTCGGCCACCATGGTGAAGGCTGGCGTCTTCCTGCTGGCGCGCCTATGGCCCGCGCTGTCGGGCACGGAACTGTGGTTCTGGCTGGTGAGCGGCACCGGTGCGGCCACGCTGCTGGTGGGGGCCTTCTCGGCCACCTTCCAGCGCGACCTGAAGGGCGTGCTGGCCTATTCCACCATCAGCCACCTGGGGCTGATCACGCTGCTGCTGGGCATGAACAGCAAGCTGGCGCTGATTGCGGCCGTGTTCCACATGATGAACCACGCCACCTTCAAGGCCTCGCTGTTCATGGCCGCCGGCATCGTCGACCATGAGACGGGTACGCGCGACATCGGCCGGCTGGGCGGCCTCAGGTATTGCATGCCGATGACCGCGCTGGTGGCCATGGTGGCGGCCGCAGCCATGGCAGGCGTGCCGCTGCTCAACGGCTTCCTCTCGAAGGAGATGTTCTTCCTGGCGTCACTGCAGGCCGAGGAGGCCAGCCAGCTGTGGATCACGCTGCCGCTGGTGGCCACGCTGGCCGGCGCCTTCAGCGTGGCCTATTCGGTGCGCTTCATCCACCAGGTGTTCCTCGGCAAGACCTCGCGCGACCTGCCGCGCACTCCGCATGAACCCCTGGGCGGCATGCTGCTGCCGGGCGCGGTGCTCGTGCTTGCCTGCCTTACCGTGGGCATCCTGCCGGCACACACGGTGGGACCGCTGCTGGAGACGGCGGCGCGCTCGCTGCTGGGCGCGGATGTGCCGGAGTACACGCTGGCCGTGTGGCATGGCCTGTCCACTCCACTGCTGATGAGCCTGCTGGCGATGGCCGGTGGCGTGGCGCTGTACCTGTACCTGCTGCGCACCGGACGCACGATGATGCGCACGCCCCTGCTGTCGCGCCTGAACGCCGCACGCATCTTCGACGTGCTCAACGTCGGGGCCATCCGCGGCGCCGGTCGCCTCACGCACGTGCTGTTCTCCTGGCGCCTGCAGCCGCTGCTGCTGCTGATCGTCTGCGGGGCACTGCTGGCCGGCACGTTGCCGCTTGCCGTGGAAGGCTGGTCGCGCGGCAGCCTGCCGCTCACGCCGCTGGATCCGCTGTTCCTGATGCTGTGGCTCATCGGCGGCGCCTGCGCGCTGGGGGCGGCATGGCAGGCGAAGTTCCACCGCCTTGCGGCGCTGATCCTGGTCGGCGGGGTGGGCCTGGTCACCTGCCTGACCTTCGCGTGGTTCTCCGCGCCCGACCTGGCACTCACGCAGATAGCCGTGGAAGTGGTGACGGTGGTGCTGATCCTCCTGGGCCTGCGCTGGCTGCCACGCCGCGTGGAGTTCATCGATGCGCGTCGCGAGACGGTGCGGGCGAGGCTGCGCCGCGCGCGCGACGTAGTCGTGGCCATTGCCGCGGGCACGGGCTTTGCGGCACTGGCCTATGCGGTGCTCACGCGTTCCTCCACGGCCGAGCTGGCCCCGTTCTACATCCGCAATGCGCTGGAGGTGGCCGAGGGTCGAAATGTGGTGAACGTGATCCTGGTGGATTTCCGCGGCTTCGACACCATGGGGGAGATTACCGTGGTGGGCATCGTGGCGATGATCGTCTGGGCGCTCTTGCGCCGCTTCCGCCCCGCGCCGGAAGTGATGGACGTGCCACGCGCGCAGCGCCGCGACGGCGAGGCGCATCCCCCGCCACCGGATCCGCGCGACGTGCTGCCGGCGGGCGACCTGAGGATTCCCGCCGTGCTCGGGCGGCTGATGCTGCCGATGGCCGGCATGGTGTCGCTGTACTTCCTGCTGCGTGGACACAATGCGCCGGGCGGCGGATTCGTCGGCGGATTGGTGATGGCCACGGCCGTGATCGTGCAATACATGGTGGGCGGCACGATGTGGGTGGAGGCGCGCCTGCGCGTGCATCCCCTGCAATGGATGGGCAGCGGACTGCTCTCTGCCGCTGGCGCGGGCGTCATCGCCTGGCTGTGGTCGAAGCCTTTCCTCACGGCGCATTCGGCCCATCTGCAACTGCCGCTGCTGGGTGAGCTGCACATCTCCACGGTGCTGCTGTTCGACCTGGGTGTGTACATGCTCGTGGTGGGCGCGACCATGTTGATCCTCGTGGCGCTGGCGCACCAGTCGCTTCGCAGCCCGCGCAAGTCGGTCACGCCGCTGAATCCCGACCAGGAGATCGAAGGCGTGGCCGGCAACCTGGGAGTGGAGGGCTGATGGAGATCGTGTACGCACTGGCGATCGGCGTGCTTGCCGGCTCCGGGGTGTGGCTGCTGCTGCGCCCACGTACCTTCCAGGTGCTGATGGGCATCACGCTGTTGTCCTATGCCACCAACATCTTCATCTTCGGCATGGGCAGGCTGGCCCTGCACCGGGCGCCCATCATCGAGAACGCCAGGGCCGTGGATCCCTCGCATTATGCGGATCCGGTGCCACAGGCCCTGGTGCTCACCGCCATCGTGATCGGCTTTGCCACGACTGCACTGTTCCTGGTGGTGCTGCTGGCCTTGCGCGGCACCACCGGCACCGATCATGTGGACGGCAGGGAGCCTGAGGCATGAACTTCCTGCTGCGCCACATGATCGTGCTGCCCATCCTCATCCCGCTGCTGGCGGGTGCCGCGATGCTGTTCCTGTCCGAGGCGCGCCGCGGGCTGCGGCTCACCTTGGCGCTGGGCTCGGTGACCGGCCAGCTGCTGGTGGGCTGCACCCTGCTGTACCTCACCAGCGATGCGGCAGGATTCATCTGGCCGGAGGGCGTGGGGGTCTACACCATCGGCAACTGGGCGGCGCCCTTCGGCATCGTGCTGGTGGTCGATCGACTTGCCGCGGTGATGGTCACGCTCTCGGCGGTGGTGTCGCTGGCCACCATGGTCTATGCCATCTCGCGCTGGGACCGGCCGGGTCAGCCGTTCCATTCGCTGTTCCAGCTGCTCACCATGGGGCTCAATGGCGCCTTCCTCACCGGCGACCTGTTCAACCTGTTCGTGTTCTTCGAGGTGCTGCTGGCCGCTTCCTACGGCCTCGTGCTGCGCGGCGTGGGCGCTCCACGGGTGAAGGCGGGCATGCACTACATCGTGGTGAACCTTGCTGCATCCTTCCTGTTCCTGATCGGCGTGGCGATGATCTATGGCATGGCCGGGACGCTGAACATGGCCGACCTGGCCGGCCGCGTGGCCACGCTGGATCCGCAGGATCGCGCGCTGTTTGACGCCGGCGCGGCCATCCTGGGCATCGCCTTCCTGGTGAAGGCAGGAAGCTGGCCGCTGAACTTCTGGCTGCCTGGGGCGTATTCGCTGGCACACGCGCCGGTGGCGGCGGTGTTCGCCATGATGACCAAGGTGGGCCTGTACGCCATCCTGCGCGTGGGCACCATCCTCGACGTGGACGAGCGGCTCGGCGCCGCGCTGTTCTACATCGGCACGGCCACCCTGGTGACGGCCGCCATCGCGATGCTGGGCGCCAAGCACCTTGCCAGGCTGGTGGCCTATTCCGTGCTCGCCTCGATGGGCATCCTGCTGGCCACGCTGGGCCTGCAGGTGGATGCGCTGACGGCGCCGGTGATGTTCTACATGATCGTTTCGGTGCTGACCTCGTGCGCGTTTTTCATGCTCACGGGCATGACCGATCGCACACGCATCACCGATCCGCCGGCCGATCCGCTGGATGAGACCGCCTCGCAGACCCAGCCCATCTACGTGGCCTACGGCATCAAGGAACCCTCGGTGTACCGGGACGATGACGATGAAGTCGGCATCCCCATCCCGGCCACCATGGCCTTCCTGGGGCTGATGTTCGTCTGCTGCGTGCTGCTGGTGACCGGCTTGCCGCCGCTGCCGGGCTTCGTGGCCAAGTTTGCCGTGCTGGCCACGGCGGTGCAGTTCACCCATTTCACCACCGTGGGTCCGGCGCTGTGGATGCTGTGCGGCGCGGTGCTGCTGTCCGGACTCACCGGCGTAATTGCGCTCAGCCGCGTGGGCATGCGGCTGTTCTGGGGCACGGTGCGCATCACGCCAAGGCTGCGGGTGCTGGAGGCCTCGCCCGTGGCCGTGCTGGTGATGCTGTGCCTGGCATTGGGCATCTGGGCCGGGCCGGTGGCAGATTACCTGGATTCCGCGGCGCGCTCGCTGCACGAGCCTGACACCTACATCCGCGTGGTGCTGTCGCAGCGGGGCGGGGCCGTGGCGCCGGAGGAGGCACCATGATCCGCACCTTCGCGCGGCGCATCTCTCCCGTGCTGGTGCTGGGCCTCACCGTGCTGTGGCTGGCGCTCAACCAGAGCTTCACCTTCGGCCAGGTGGTGCTCGGACTGCTGCTGTCGGTGCTGCTGGCCTGGGCAGGCTCCACCCTGCGGCCACTGCATGCCAGGGTCCGGCGGCTGGACATCGCGCTGCTGCTGGTGGGGATCGTGTTCTGCGACATCGTCCGTTCCAACCTGCACGTGGCGCAGGTGGTGCTGGGGCTGACGGGCAAGCGTGCATTGCGTCCGGACTTCCTCGACATCCCGCTGGACATGCGCGACCCGCACGGGATGGCCGCCCTGGCCGTGATCGTCACCGCCACGCCGGGCACGGTGTGCGCCGGCTTCGCGCCGGATGGCAGCTGGATGCGGCTGCACGTGATCGACCTGCAGGATGAAGCGGCCCTGATCCGGCTGATCAAGGATCGCTATGAACGGCGCCTGATGAGGATCTTCGAATGACAGCCAACCAGATCTTCGACATTGCGGCCGGCTTTGCCGCACTGTGCTTCGTGCTGGTCATGGGCATGGCGCTGGTGCGCCTGTTCATCGGCCCCTCGGCACAGGACCGCGTGCTGGCTTTCGACACCATGTACATCAACGGCATGGTGACGCTGCTGATACTGGGCATCCGTTCCAGTTCCAGCGTGTATTTCGACATGGCCATGCTGATCGCCATGTTCGGCTTCGTGGGCACCGTGGCGCTGGCCAAGTTCCTGCTGCGGGGCGAGGTGATCGAGCCATGAACGGCCAGGAGCTGCCACTCTGGGTAGTCATTCCCGCCGCGCTGCTGCTGGTCACCGGCGGGCTTGCCGCGCTGATCGGCGGCCTCGGGCTGCTGCGCATGCGCGATTTCTATTCGCGCGCGCATCCGCCCACCATGGGTACGACGATGGGCGCTGGCTGCGTGGTGCTGGCCTCGATGCTGGTCAGCTCGGCGCTGCTGCATCGTCCGGTGTACCACGAACTGCTGATCGCGCTGTTCGTGGTGATCACCGCGCCGGTGACCGCCATCCTGCTGTTCCGGGCGGCCATCGCCCGACGCAAGGACCGCGAGCCCGGACCCTAGCGAGGTTCGGTCTGGCGCGCTGCGGCCCCGCGCGGTGCGCGCTGCCGCTCGATCTGGATGGCGACGCCCTCGCGCCGCGGATCCGCACCGCCCTCGAAGCCCTGCTCGCGCGCCACGATGAGGTTGAGGCCGGAATTCTCCCCGGCCACCTCGCGCACCGTGAAGCCGGCCGCAGCGAGCATGCGGGCCCAGGACCGTCCGGTCTCGTCAGAAGTCTCTACGCTCACCGTCGGGCCGCGTGCAACGATGTTGGGCAGCGCAGCTGCATCCTGGGCACTGCGGTTCCAGTCGAGCACGGCCACCAGCGACTTGGCCACGTAGCCCACGATGGAGTTGCCGCCCGGCGAGCCGGTCACCATGTGCACATCGCCCGCAGGGTCGAGCACGATGGTAGGCGACATCGACGAACGCGGCCGCTTGCCCGGGCCTGGCGCATTGGCCACCGGTTTGCCGGAAAGCGTTGGCGGACGCGTGAAATCGGTGAGCTGGTTGTTGAGCACGAAGCCGTTGGTCCAGCGCGAGGAACCGAAGGGACCTTCCACCGTGGCGGTGAAGGCCACGGCATTGCCATCGAAGTCCACGATCGACAGGTGCGTGGTGCCCGGGCGGGGCGCGTCCGCTGCCTGGCCCCACATGTCGATCACGGGCTGGCCGCGCAGCACGGCGCCTGGGTCCCCGGGGCGGGGCGCGTCGCCGGGCTTGAAGCCTGCGTGCGCGCGCGAGCGGATGTATGCCGGATCCAGCAGGTCACGCACCGGTACGGTGACCTTGCCCGGATCGGCGACGTAGTGGTCGCGATCCGCATAGCCGAGCTGCTGCGCCATCACGAAATTGCGCAGTTTCGCGGCCTCGCTGCCCGCATTGCCGCCCGATCCCAGCTCTGCATACAGCGAGAGGATGAGGTTCATCGCCACGCCACCGGAGGAGGCGGGCGGAGCCGAGCACACGATGTATATCCTGTAGGGGCCGCAGAGCGCCGGTGATTCGATCACGCGGTAACTGGCGAGATCCTGCAGCGAGAGTTCCCCCGGAATCTCGCCGCTGTGCACGGCCGCCACGATGTCCCTGGCGATGCTCCCCGCATAGAACGCAGCCGGGCCCTCGCTGGCAATCCTGCGCAGCGTGGCGGCATAGGCCGGGTTGGTGCGGCGGTCGCCCACGGCCAGCGGCTTGCCGCCGGGAAAGAAATATTGGCCGGATTCCGGTTTGCGCCCCAGCGGCCCGTTCTGGAATCGCGCGCCCAGCGATGCGGCCAGGCGCGGTGAAACGATGAAGCCTTCCTCGGCAAGACGGATGGCCGGTTCGAAGAGCTTGTCCCAGGGCAGCTTGCCGTGGCGTTCATGCGCTGCCTTGTACAGCGCGATGGTGCCGGGCACTCCCACCGAACGGCCGGACTGCACGGCCTGCGCATAGCCGAGGTTCTGACCGTTCACGGTGAAGTAGTCGGCGGTGGCGGTGGCCGGTGCGGTTTCGCGTCCGTCGAAGCTGGTGGTGCGACGACTGGCGCGATCGTGCACCACCATGTATCCGCCGCCGCCCAGGCCCGAGCTTTGCGGCTCCACCAGCCCGAGCACCGCATGCACGGCGATGGCAGCGTCCACCGCGCTGCCACCCTGGCGCAGGATGGAAAGGCCAGCCTCGACGGCACGAGGATCGGCGGCCGCGACCATGGCCTTGTCTTCAAGGCGCCAGGTGCTGGACGCAGGCGAGCCGGTGCTGGCAGCACCCGGTCCCGCGCAGGAGGGCAGGGTGAATGCCGCGACGACGGCAAGCAGCGCGACACCGGCGCGCCGGGTCAGGGAGTTCATCGGGTTGAGCCTAGCACCGGCGCGTTGCAGCGATCCATCAGCCACAGGGTCGGAAACGGCCAGAGGACCTGCCGGCTGCAGATACTGACAGCTCTCAGACCTCGCGCCGTGCCATCTCCACCCATTCCTTGTGGATGCTGTTGTAGTGACGGCCGGCAATGCGGCTTTCGTTGACCACCTTCTGGAACAGCGCCTGCGCTTCGCCATTGCGCCCCTGGCGCTTGAGGATGGCGGCCAGCCGGCAGGCTGGCTCCGGCCCGGAGTAGTAGCCCACCAGCGATTCGTACTCGATCACTGCTGCGCCGGTCTCGCCCAGCGCTTCGCGCGCCCGCGCATAGAGCAGGTGGCCTTCCGGCGAGGTGTGCTCCGGATGGCGCTCCTTCAGCAGGTCGAGCGCAGCCACGGTTCCGGCCGGGTCACCCTGCCCGAACTTCGCCCGCGCCAGGCCCATCAGCAGTACCGGGTCGTCCGCATGCACGCCGCGCATCGCGCGCTGGTACAGCTCCGCGGCTTCTGCGTAGCGCTCCTTCGCCAGGCATTCCTCCGCGAGCACGACGGTGTTCTGCACGGTGTCGGCCACCGCGAACTTCTCGCTGGCGTGCCTGAAGCCGCGGTCGGGGTTGGCGAGCTTCGTCAGCTTGCGGCGCATGTTCACGCCCGTGCGACTGCCGGTCCATTCCGGCAGCAGCTCGACGATCACATAGGCCAACGTGCCCACCAGCGGGAAGAACAGCACGACGAAGATCCAGGTCATGTTGCGCCCGGTCTTCACGATATGGATGACCAGCGCGAGCTGGATCACCAGCGAAAGAATGAGGTAGGGCATGGATGGCCTTGCGCTCAGGACCTCAGCACGCTGATCACCTGGGGTTCCATGTAAGCCTCCAGGCCCATCCGCGAGTACGTGCGGCCGATGCCCGATTCCTTCGCGCCGCCGAAGGGCACGTCAGCCGCGGTGATGCGGTGCTGGTTCACCCAGGCCGTGCCCACTTCCAGGCGTGCGGCGATGGCGGTGGCCCGGGCGGTGTCGCGGCTCCACACAGAGCCGGCGAGGCCGAAGCGGGTGTCGTTGGCGCGCGCCACCGCATCATTCACATCGCTGAAGGGCAGCACCGGGAATACGGGGCCGAACTGCTCCTCGGCCACCAGGCGATCCCTCTCGCCAAGGCCGGTGACCACCGTGGGCGCCACGAAATAGCCGCCACCGGCAGGAAGCGTGCCTTCATCCATCCGGCCGTGCTGCCGGGCGTCGTCCTTCAGTTCGCAGACCCGCTCGTACTGGCGGCGGTTCTGGATGGGACCCAGCGTGGTGGCCGGATCAAGGCCATCACCCAGCTTCGCCTGCCGCGCCTCGGCGGCCAGCGCGGCGCACAGCGCCTCGTAGATGTCCTCGTGGGCATAGATGCGCTTCACGGCCATGCACACTTGGCCGCTGTTCACGGTGGCAGCGAAGAACAGCTTCTTCGCCACATCGGCGACGTCGACATCGGGCAGCACGATGGCCGCGTCGTTGCCGCCCAGTTCCAGCGTCACGCGCTTGAGAGTGCCAGCGGCGCCGGCCATCACCTTCTTGCCGGTAGCCACCGAGCCAGTGAAGGAGATCTTGTCGATGCCCGGGTGCGCCGTCATCAGGGCGCCCAGTTCATCGCCGCCGGACAGCACACTGACGACGCCGGCTGGCAGGATCCCGCGCAGCAGCTCGCCAATGCGCAGCGTGGTGAGCGGCGTGAATGGCGAGGGCTTGATGATGGCGCAATTGCCGGCGTAGAGCGCCGAGGCCAGCGGGCCGGCAGCCAGGTTCACGGGCGCATTCCAGGGCGTGATGATGCCGGCCACGCCCAGCGGCCTCCAATGCAGCTCGATGAGGCGCTGCGCGTTGTCGAGGATGGTCTCCGGCGCGATGCGGATCTTGGTCATGCCCACCGACAGGGTGCCGGCGCGGGCGATCTCGTCACGTGACTGGCCCACCGGCTTGCCCTGCTCCTGCGTGAGCAGGCGCGCCAGGGGCTCCTTGTGGGCCTCGAGCGCTGCGGCGATGCGCGCGACATGACCGGCCCGCTCCTCGAACGACAGCGCGCGCCAGGCGGGAAATGCGCGCCGGGCCGCCGCTACCGCCATATCCAGTTCTGCCGCGCCGGCGGCGGGGCAGGTGGCGAACACCTTCCCGGTGGCAGGATTGACCACCTCGAGCTTTGCGGAGGTCTGTACGAGCTGGCCGTCGATCAGCAGGCCATACGGGGCGTTGAAATCGATCATGGGTGTTCCGGAGGGGCGGGGACGGGGTTGCGCGTCGGAGGGGAGAACTCGGGGTGGTAAGATACCGGTTCAACGTTCGAGGTTCATCCCACATGAAAATTGGTCTGGCAGGACAGGGCGCCTTCGGCATCAAGCACCTGGAGGCAATCCGCAACATCCCCGGCATCGAGGTCATTACCATCACCGGCGGCAACCAGGAGTCCACCCGCGAGGTGGCCCAGAAATTCGGCATCCCGCATTACACGGGTGACCTGGCCGAGAGCCTGAAGCAGCCGGGCCTGGAGGCGATGATCCTGGCCACGCCCACGCAGATGCATGCAAATCAGGCCATCCAGTGCCTGAAGGCCGGCAAGCACGTGCAGGTGGAGATCCCGCTCGCCGACACCCTTGCCGATGCCGAGGCCGTGGTGAAGGCGCAGCAGGAGACGGGCCTTGTGGCCATGTGCGGCCACACCCGCCGCTTCAATCCCAGCCACCAGTGGATCCGCAAGAAGATCGTGGCTGGCGAGCTGAAGGTGCTGCAGATGGACGTGCAGACCTATTTCTTCCGCCGCACCAACATGAACGCGCTGGGCAAGCCGCGCAGCTGGACCGACCACCTGCTGTGGCACCACGCCGCGCACACGGTGGACCTGTTCCAGTACCAGACGGGTGAGGAAGCTTCAGTCGCCCGCGGCGTGGAAGGCCCGCACCATCCGGATCTGAAGATCGCGATGGACATGAGCATCCAGATGAAGACGCCGAAGGGCGCGGTGTGCACGCTGTCGCTGTCGTTCAACAACGATGGGCCGCTGGGCACCTTCTTCCGCTACATCTGCGACAACGGCACCTACATCTGCCGCTACGACGACCTGTTCAATGGCAAGAACGAGCAGATCGATGTGTCGAAGGTCGACGTGTCGATGAACGGCATCGAGCTGCAGGACCGGGAATTCTTCGCGGCGATCAAGGAGGGCAGGGAGCCCAATGCCAGCGTCGCCCAGGTGCTCCCGGCCTACCGCACGCTCGACCGCATCGAGAAGTCGCTCTAGCGGTCGAGGATCTTCATCATCGCCGGCGGGTGACGCTCGCCGGCCACCTGCGCAGCAAGCTCGTCGATGTGCGAGACCTGCGCGGGTGACAGCGCGACGCGCGCGGCGCTGAGATTGTCTTCGAGGTGCCGGCGCGACTTCATCCCCGGAATCGTCACCACGCGCGGCGAGCGCGACAGCACCCACGCAATGGCCACCTGCGCGGCGGTGCCACCCAGTTCCGATGCGATCCGGCGGATCTGCGCCACCAGCGCGGCGTTCTGCGCCGCGGCGGTTTCCTGGAAGCGCGGATGACTGCGGCGATGGTCGCCCTCGGGCAGGTCGGTGGCGCGGCCGAAATTGCCGGCCAGGAAGCCGCGCCCCAGCGGACTGTAGGACACGAAGGTCACGCCCAGTTCCTCGCAGGCGGCGAGCACGCCTGCCTCCGGGTCGCGTGACCAGATCGAATATTCACTCTGCACGGCCGCGATGGGCAGCACCTTGCAGGCGCGGCGCAGGGTGGCCTCGCTGCATTCGGACAGCCCGGCGTAGCGGATCTTGCCGGCCTCAACCAGCCGCGCCAGCTCGCCAGTGGATTCCTCGATGGGCACGGTCTTGTCGATCCGGTGCAGGTAGAAGAGGTCGATGTAGTCCGTGCCGAGGCGCGCCAGGCTGGCATCGCACGAGGCGCGGATGGTTTCCGGCCGGTTGTCCACCAGGGCGCCGCCATCGGGGCTGCGGCTCAGGCCGCACTTGGTGGCGATGAACAGCCGCTGGCGGAAGGGCGCCAGCACTGCGCCCACGAATTTCTCGTTCTCGCCCACCTGGTAGCTGGCGGCGGTGTCGAAATGGTCCACGCCGGCCTCGACGGCGGCCAGCAGCGTGGCGCGCGCCTCCTCGTCGTCACGGCGGCCATACCAGCCCACCAGGCCCATGCAGCCGAAGCCGATGGGTGCGACGCTGGCAGGTCCACGGCCCATGGGCCGGCGGGTGTTTGCGGATGTGTTTTCCATAGGGTGGGGCACCATACCGCATCGGCGCGGCGCCGGCAGCCTGCCCCGGTGGCACCGGGCCTTGGGGTATCATCGGCGCCCGAAGCGAACCTGCCAATGGACCACGCGATGATCATCGACTGCCACGGACACTACACCACCGCCCCCCAGGCCCTGACCGACTTCCGCGATGCGCAGAAGGCGGCGTTGAAGGATCCGGCCCAGACGCCCTCGCGCGCCTCGCTGAAGATCAGCGACGACCAGATCCGCGACAGCCTGGAGAACGCACAGCTGAAGCTGCAGCGCGAGCGCGGCTCCGACCTCACCATCTTCTCCCCGCGTGCCTCCACCATGGCGCACCACATCGGCACCGAGGCCACGAGCCTGGAGTGGTCCGAGATCAGCAACGACCTGATCGAGCGCGTGGTGGGGCTGTACCCGAAGAACTTCGTGGGCGTGTGCATGCTGCCGCAGTCCACCGGCGCGCCGCTGGAAGGCAGCGTGAAGGAACTGGAGCGCTGCGCGAAGATGGGTTTCATCGGCGCGAACCTGAACCCGGATCCCTCCGGCGGTCACTGGAAGTCCCCGCCGCTCACCGACCGCTACTGGTATCCCATCTACGAGAAGCTGGTGGAGCTGGACATGCCGGCCATGGTGCATGTGAGCTCCTCGTGCAACCCGTGCTTCCACGCCACCGGCGCGCACTACATCAACGCCGACACCACGGCGTTCATGCAGCTGATCCAGGGTGACCTGTTCAAGGACTTTCCGACGCTGCGGCTGATCATTCCGCACGGCGGCGGCGCGGTGCCCTACCACTGGGGCCGCTACCGCGGGCTGGCGCAGGACATGAAGCGCCCGCCACTCGACACCCATGTGATGAAGAACGTGTTCTTCGACACCTGCGTGTACCACCAGCCGGGCATCGACCTGCTGCTGAAGGTGATCCCGGTGGAGAACATCCTGTTCGGATCGGAGATGGTGGGTGCCGTGCGTGGCGTGGATCCCACCACAGGTTTCAACTACGACGACACGAAGCGCTACATCGATGCTTCGGCACTGTCGCCGGCCGACAAGAAGAGGATCTTCGAGGACAACGCCCACCGCGTGTATCCGCGCCTGGCTGCCCGCCTGGCCGGATGAACGCCGGCGCCAGGCCGCCGGTGGCGGCGGTCCGGCCGCATCGCGTGGAGTCGCCCCACGGCTCCCGCGTCGATCCCTATTACTGGCTGCGCGACGACACGCGCCAGGATACGGAGGTGCTGGCTTACCTCGCGGCAGAGAATGCCTGGACGGATGCGGCCTTCGCGTCCATCCGTCCGCTGCAGGAACGCATCTACAACGAGATCGTGGGCCGCATCCGCCAGGATGACGCCAGCGTGCCCTGGCACCGCCGGGGTTACTGGTACTACCACCGCTTCGAGACCGGCAAGGATTATCCCGTCCATGCCCGGCGCAAAGGAGACCTCGCTGCGCCCGAGCAGGTGATGCTCGACGTGAACGCCATGGCAGCCGGCCAGGATTTCTTCCAGGTCGGCGGCTGGGAAGTCAGCCCCGACAATCGCCTGCTGGCGTGGACCGAAGACAGCGTGGGCCGGCGCCAGTTCGTCCTGCGGGTGAAGGAGCTGGACACCGGCCGTGTGCTGGCCGATGTGGTCTCCAACGTGGAGGCGTCGGTGGTCTGGACGGCCGACAGCCGCGCGCTGCTCTATGTGGCCAAGGACCCGGTCACGCTGCTCGGGGACCGGGTCTGCGTGCACCGGCTCGGCAGCGACGCGGCCGCGGATGAGCTCATCTACCGCCAGGTGGATGATGCCTTCTACACCAGCGTTGGCAAGACCAAGGACGAGCGCTACCTGCTGGTCATTTCGTCCTCGACGGTTTCCACCGAGTACCAGGTGGCCGCGGCCGATGATCCGGCGCTGCGCTTCCGCGTGCTGCTGCAGCGCGAGCGCAATCATGAATACCAGGCCGAACACCTGCATGGTCGCTGGATACTGCAGACCAACTGGCAGGCGAAGAACTTCCGCATCGTGGAGGTGGAGGAGTCCGCGCTGGCTGACCGTTCGCGCTGGCGCGATCTGGTGGCCCATCGCCCGGATGCGTTCATAGAAAGCTTCGAGCTGTTCCGCGATTTCCTGGCCGTGGAGGAACGTTCCGGCGGGCTGCTCAATGTGCGCATCTGCCCGTGGCAGGGCCAGGTGCCGTTCCTGATTGCCGCGCAAGAGCCTTCCTATTCCATCCAGCTGGACAACAACCCTGAGCTGGAATCGGGCAAGGTGCGCTACACCTATACCTCGCTCACCACGCCGGCATCGGTGCATGAGCTGGAGGTCGGCAGCGGCGTAACCACCCTGCTCAAGCGCGATCCGGTGCAGGGAGATTTCAGTCCGGAACAGTACGCCACCGAGCTGACATGGGCGCCCGCGCGCGATGGCACACTCGTGCCCGTGTCGCTGGCCTGGAGGCGCGACCGCTACCAGCGCGACGGCTCGGCGCCGATGCTGCAATACGCTTATGGCTCCTATGGCCTGAGTTCCGATCCGCGCTTCTCCATTCCCGTGCTGTCCCTGCTGGACCGCGGCTTCGTGTATGCCATTGCCCACATCCGCGGCGGCCAGGAGATGGGCCGCAGCTGGTACGAGAACGGCAAGCTGCTGAACAAGCTCAACAGCTTCACCGACTTCATCGACGTCACGCGCCACCTGGTGCGCGCGGGTTACGCGGACAGCCGGCGGGTCTTCGCCCGCGGCGGCAGTGCAGGCGGCCTGCTGATGGGCGCGGTGGCCAACATGGCCCCGCAGGACTACCGCGGCATCATCGCGCTGGTGCCTTTCGTCGACGTGGTCACCACCATGCTGGATGAAAGCATTCCGCTGACCACGAACGAATACGACGAGTGGGGTGATCCGCGCGGCAAGGCTGCCTATGACTGCATGCTGCGCTATTCGCCCTATGACAACGTCGTCGCCCAGGACTATCCGGCCATGTTCGTGGGCACGGGGCTGTGGGACAGCCAGGTGCAGTATTTCGAGCCGGCCAAATGGGTGGCGCGGTTGCGCGCCGTGAAAACCGACGACAACCCGCTGCTGCTTCGCACCCACATGGAAGCTGGCCATGGAGGCAAGTCCGGACGCTTCCGGCAGTACCAGGAAATAGCCGAACAATGGGCATTCATCGTCCAGCTCGCTGGCAGCGATGCCTGAGCCATCCGGTCAATGCGGTTACCGAAGGGGTGCCAGCGTCCCTGAATTGCTGGTCGACGCGGCGAGGTTTATGCTCCCGCGCAGCGGCGCGACAGGGCCATGGGTGGCCACCCCTGACGCAATACAACAGATCGGGGGATGGCATTGATGCGAATTATTGGAAGGCGTTCGGTCCTGCGGGGCCTGGGCCACTCGGCGACGTTCACCAGCCTGGCGGCGGCATTGCCCAGCCTGGCGCGGGCAGCACAGCCCGCGGCCGCGGCAGCCGCACCACAGAAGATCTGCCTGTCGATGCTGTATCCCTCGGGCGAGGGGCTCAGCTTCGATGCCGACGGTTTCCGCGACCGCCACCTGGCACTGCTGAAGAAATCCTACGGTGCGAGCATCGAGCGCGTGGAACTGCGGGTTTCTCCGCCGCCGCCACCGCCGCCGCCGGTCGTCGAGGGGCAACCCGCACCGCCCATGCCTGCGCCGCAGCCCGTGCTTGCCGCGGTGAGCCTGTGGATCGGCAATGTCAGCCAGTTCATCCAGGCCTCGCAGGCCGCGGCGAAGAATGTGGCGGCCGACATGGCCAGCATCACCAAGAGTGCGCCGATGGTGCAGTTCGACGTGCTGGAGGGCCAGGGTGGTGGCGCCGCCGGATCGGTACTGGGTGGCACGACCGTGGTTTCCAGCTACTTCTTCGCCAAGGAGGGCAGTTCGATCGATTCGGCCTTCTTCGGCAAGACCTACCTGCCGAAGGCCGTGGCTGCCTATGGTCCCGAAGCGCTGCAGCGGGCCGAGGTGTGGCGCGGCGAGCTGGCACAGGGCGGCGGCAAGCCGCTGATTGCCAGCGCCCTGCACCTGTATGTGAAGGATGTCACTGCTTTCGATGCCGCCCATGGCACGGATGGCGTCAAGGCCCTCGGGCCCGAGGCAGCCGCCAACAGCACCATCACGCCGGTGAACCTGGTGATGACGGTGCACGCCACCGGCTGATGCCCGGGGCAGGCCGGGGCTGGCCGGGGCTGGCCCCGGCCACGGGCCTGAAGGTCTAGATGTACTTCAGGCCCAGTTCGGCGAGCTTCTCGCGGAACTTGTAGATATCCATGCCCAGCTCGCCCGAGGCGAGGCGCTTGCGCTTCTCCTCTTCCATGGCAACCCGCTTCGCCGCGGCTTCTGCCACCTTCGGCGCCTCTGCACTGCGCACCACGCACACGCCATCATCATCGGCGACGATCACGTCGCCGGGGTTGATGGCCTGCGCGGCGCAGATCACCGGCACGTTCACTGATCCGAGGCTGGCCTTGATGGTGCCCTGTGCGTACACGCACTTGCTCCACACGGGGAAGTCCATCTCCTTCAGCGTGGCCACGTCGCGCACGCCGGCGTCGATGATGAGGGCCTGCACGCCGCGCGCCTGCAGCGAAGTGGCAAGCAGGTCGCCAAAGTAGCCGTCGCTGCAGGGTGAGGTGGGCGCCACCACCAGGATGTCACCGGGCCGGCAGACTTCCACCGCGACGTGGATCATCCAGTTGTCGCCCGGCGGGGAAGACACGGTCACGGCAGGACCCGCAATGGACTTGCCGCTGTAGATCGGCCGCATGTAGGGCGCCAGCAGGCCGGTGCGGCCCTGCGCCTCATGCACCGTGGCCACGCCGTATCCGGCCAGCGCCTTGCTCACGGCCGCGTCGGGCCGCGGAATCTCGCGCACGCAAACGTGCTTGCTCATTGCTTCGTCTCTCCTCAGGCCAGCTTGAACACGCGCCGCGCGTTGTCTTCGAAGAAGGCGCGCTTGTCGGCATCCGGGATGGTCATCGCATCGCAGAAGCCCACTTCCTCCGGCACGTACTGATACGGGTAGTCCATGGCATACAGCACGCGGTCCACGCCGATCACCTTCTGGCAGAACTCGATGGCCGGCTGCCAGGCCACGCCGCTGTTGGTGATGTAGACGTTGTGCTTCAGGTAGTGGCTCACCGGGTTCTTCAGTGGCTTCATGAAAGGATAGCGGTTGGAGCGCACGGTGGATCCGTGCATGAAGTCCAGCCGGTACAGCCAGAAAGGCAGTGCCTCGCCCGCATGTCCGATGATGAACTGCAGCTTCGGGAAGCGGTCGAAGACGCCCGCGACGATGATGCGCAGCATGTGCAGGCCGGTCTCCACGCCGAATCCGTACACCGCGCCGTCCAGACCCGACTCCACGAAGGGCTTGATCATGGCCGGCGAGGGCGTGTTCGGGTGCAGGTAGATGGGCACGTTCAGTGCCTCGGCCGCCTCGAGCACGGGCAGGAACTGCGGCTCATCCAGGTAGTGACCCTGGATGTGTGAATTGACGATCACCGCCTTGAAGCCGAGCTTCCTGATGCCGCGTTCCATTTCCTTCACGGCATTGGCCGGGTCGTGCGGCGCCACGGCCACCATGCCCGTGTAGCGGTCCGGATAGCGGCGGCAGGCTTCGGCCAGCTGGTCGTTGGCGTCAATGGCGAGGCTGCTGGCCGTAGCCGGGTCGAACACCTGCACGCCAGGTGCAGTCAGGGCAATGATCTGGTGGTCGATGCCGGTGGCGTCCATGTCGGCGATGCGCTGCGGTCCGAGGTCCTGCAGGCGGTCGAAGATGAACTTGGCGCGCGGGCTGGAACTGCCGGTGTAGAAACCCCACAGGCTGTTGAAACCCGGGTCGTTGAAGCTCTTGTCGGCCAGCAGTCGTTTGAAGCCGGCACTGACATCGGCGGTGAGGAAGGCCTCTTCGGTGGCAATGCGCCGGTAAGCGGGATTCTTGGTCATCTACCTGCTTCCTTGGGATATTGGCGGTGCGAAGGGCCGGTATTTAATCACAATGCCGGACACGGCAGTGATTCGGGCGGGAAGCCGGCGGAGCAATGGCGCGGAGGTGGCGCGCGGAAAGTGTCGCCCGATATGGCAAACGGGCATCAGGACATTGTCTTGTCCGGTCCCGGCGTGAAAGCGCAACATCACTTCCACATGACCTATCCCGACCTTCACCTGCTCGTTGATGGCGAGCAGCTTGGCGCCAGCGGGCGCCGCACCATCCCCGTCCTGAATCCCGCCACGGGCGCCAGCCTGGGCGAGCTTCCCCTGGCTACGACAGCAGACCTGGACCGCGCGCTGGCAGCCGCGGCGCGCACCTGGCCGGCGTGGCGGGCACTGGGGCCTCGCGAACGTGCGCGCATCCTGCAGAAGGCGGCGCAGCTGCTGCGCGAGCGCAGCGATGCCATCGCGCGCATTGCCACGCTTGAGGAAGGCAAGACCCTGGGCGAGGCGCGCGCCGAACTGGCTGCCGCCGCCGAGATCTTCGACTGGTATGCCGAGGAAGGCCGCCGTGCCTATGGCCGCGTGCTGCCCCAGCGGGTGCCCGGCATGCGCATGACCGTGGTGAAGGAACCGGTGGGACCGGTGGCTGCCTTTGCGCCATGGAATTTCCCGCTGGGCAATCCGGCGCGCAAGCTCGGCGCCGCACTGGCTGCGGGCTGCACCCTGATCCTGAAGCCCGCCGAAGAAACGCCGGCGAGCGCGCTGGCCGTGGCCGCCGCGCTGGTGGATGCGGGCGTGCCCGCCGGCGTAATGCAGATCGTGTTCGGCGAGCCTGCCGAAGTGTCGCACCAGCTGGTTTCCTCGCCAGTGATCCGGGCCGTGCACTTCACCGGTTCCATTCCCGTGGGCAAGCAGCTCACGCAGCTGGCCGCGGCCGGCATGAAGCGAACCACCATGGAACTTGGCGGCCATGCGCCGGTGCTGGTGTTTGATGACGTGGACGTGGATGCAGTGCTCGACCTGGCGCTGCCGGCCAAGTTCCGCAATGCCGGCCAGGTATGCGTCTCGCCCACGCGCTTCTATGTGCAGGAAGGCATCTACGAACGATTTGCCGCCGGGTTTGCCGAGCGCGTGCGTGCACTGAAGGTGGGTGACGGCCTGGATCCCGCGGTGCGCATGGGTCCGCTGGCCCATCAGCGGCGCATTCCCGCAGTTGCAGGCCTGATCGACGAAGCCGTGCGCGATGGCGCGCGCCTGCTCGTCGGCGGCAAGCAGCTTCCCGGGCCCGGCTTCTTCTACGCACCCACCGTACTGGCCGACGTGCCCGAATCTTCCCGCATCATGAACGAGGAGCCGTTCGGACCGGTGGCTCTGCTGCGTCCGTTCCGCGGGCTCGATGAGGCAGTGGCGTCTGCCAACCGGCTGCCCTATGGCCTGGCTGCATACGCGTTCACGCAGAACGCAAGGCGCGTGAACCTGCTGGGTGAGCAGGTTGAATCGGGCATGCTGGGCATCAACAGCTTCACCATCGCCATGCCCGAGGCGCCCTTCGGTGGCGTGAAGGAAAGCGGCCACGGTTCCGAGGAAGGCATCGAGGGACTGGAGTCCTGCCTCGTGACCAAGTTCATCACCGAGTCATGAGCGCAGCCGCCGCAGGCGCGGCGGCTACAGCAACAGCAGGGCTGCGAGTCCTGCAGCGGCGAAACGCCACCAGGCGAAGAGTCCCAGGCCGTGGCGGTTCAGCCAGGCGACCATCCATTTCACCGCCAGCGCGGCTGACAGCCACGCCGCGATGAACCCGGTGAGCAGTGCCGGCCAGCCGTAGCTGCCCAGCATGCCGTCGCCGCTTTTCACGATGGCATACGCGGTGGCCGCCGTCAGTGTCAGCACGCCCAGCAGGAAGGCGAATTCCACGGCTGCCGCCATCGACAGTCCCACGGCAAGCCCGCCGAGGATGGTCACGAGGCTGCGGCTGGTGCCTGGCCACATGGCCACCACCTGGAACAGTCCGATCACCACCGCCGCACGCCAGGTGAGCTGCGCCAGGTCCAGTCCCTCGCGACGCCTTTCGACCCAGCGGTGCAGGACCAGGATCAGCACACCACCGGCTACCCATGCAGCAATCACCGGCTTCACGCCGAACAGGCGCTCCTCGATGGCATCGTCGAAGAGCAGGCCGAGGATGGCTGCCGGCAGGAAGGCAGCGAGGATGCACATGGCCAGCTTCAGTCCAGCTGCATCGCGGCCCAGTACGCCGCCGATCATGCCGGCCACGCGCAGCCGGTAGGTGCCCAGTACCGCGACGATGGCGCCGCCCTGGATGGCGATGGCATAGGCGTTGGCCGCAGAGCCTTCCTCGATGCCCATCAGTCGCTGGGCGATCAGCAGGTGGCCGGTGGAACTCACCGGCAGGTATTCGGTAATGCCTTCCACCAGCCCGAGGATCAGGGCCTGCAACAGATCCATGAATGCTTCCTATTGGACGGCCGGAGCCGGAAAGAGGGGAGTCCGTCGCCGCGCCAGCCACAGCAGCAGCGTGAGCAGCAGCAGGGTGTCGCCGCGGCCGCCGCCGCCGGTATCACTGGCGGGGGGATCTTCGGGAGTGGCGGTGAGGGCTGCCTGCACGGCGGCCTGCGCATCGAGCATGCCGGCGCCGCAGACCGCGGTGGTACAGATGCATTCGGCATCCTGCAGCGGCTTTACTGCCGGCGAAACGCAGGCTTGCGGCAGCGGCGTGGTGTCGCTTGTGGTGGGAAACGGTCGGGCAGTGCTGCGGACCAGCGAGATTACCTGCCCCGGCGTCAGTCCGGGATTGACGGACAACATCAGCGCCGCCGTGCCGGCCACCAGCGGCGCGGAGAAACTGGTTCCGACCGTGGGCTGCAACGTGGTGGAGGAATAGCCGTTGGCTTCCGGGCCCTGCAGGCCGAGGTTGGTGGTCGTGTTCAAGGCGAACAGGCACGGTGCGCCAGGTTCGATGTTGATGCAGTTGCCGGCCGGTGCGGCAATGCTGACTTCTGGCCCCAGGTTGCTGTAGCCCACTTTCGTTCCGATGTGGCGCAGGCCCGCTACTGCCAATGTACCGGGGCACCCGGCTGGCGAACCCACTGCACCACCGGCATTGCCGGCCGAAGCGACGATGAGCGCGCCGTGCTCGGTGATCTGGCGCACGGCTGTGCGGTAGGCGGCCGAGGTATCGCAGGACTGCTCCGAGCCCAGGCTCACGTTGATGACGCGCGCCGGCGTGGCGTTCACGGGAGGCAGCGGCGGGGAGAGATAGGGTGGGGGCGGAGCCATGCCGGCGGCCCAGTACATGCCGGCGATCACATCTGAAACATAACCACCGCACTTGCCCAGCACGCGCACTGGCAGGATCTGCACATTGAACGCGGTGCCCGCCACGCCGGTGGCGTTGTCGCCGATGGCGGCGATGATGCCGGCGACGCGCGTGCCGTGCCAGCTGCTCTCCATGGGCTGGTCAAGGTCCGGGCCGCCGCCACACTTGCCGGCTGGAAACTCGGGCGTGCCGAGTTCCTCCGCGGTGATGAAATCCCCGGCGTCGGATGCGTCGGAATCCCACCCATCCCCGTCATTGCCCACGAAGCCGGTGGAGATGAAGTCCCAGCCGGGAAGCAGCCGGCCGGCGAGGTCCGGGTGATCGAAGCGCACGCCCGAGTCGACCACCGCCACGACCATGTCGGGTGATCCGCGCGTGACGTCCCAGGCTTCGTGGGCGCGGATGGCCGAGGGCTGCGTGGTGCGCAGGTACCACTGGCCGGAGTAGAGCGGATCGTTCGGCACGTAGGCATGCGCCCTGACGCGCTGGTCCGGTTCGGCGAATTCCACGTCCGGATCGGCGCGCAGCGAAGCCAGTGTGCCGGCCAGCCGGGTGCCGGACTGCGCCTCATCCAGCTGCAGCACGGATAGCGGACCGCCGATGTTCCAGGTGCGGGCGCGTCCAAGGCCGCTGCGGGTGCGCAGGGATTCGAGTTTTTGCGCAGTGGCGGGTTGTGTGGCCTGCGACTGCGCTGACCCGGCGCGCCACTGGACGATGATCCGGCTGACGGAGTCCGCCGGCGGCGCGGCCGCCACCGCCCAGGCCGGCGCAAGGCACAGCAGGATGCAGGTCAGTGCGGGGGTCGGCGAGGTGCGCGCAATCACCTCCGGAATGTTACCGCCATTTGTGTTCCGACTGGGCACATAACCGGGACCGCTGCCGCCGCGGAAAGTAATGGAATGCAACTCCACGCCAAACACGAGGAGCCATCCATGAAGACTTTCCGCAGGCAGCAGGGACAGGGCATGACCGAGTACATCATCGTCGTGGCGCTCATCGCCATAGCCGCGATCGGTGTGTACACCGCGTTCGGCAAGACCGTCCGCGGGCAGATGGCGGTCACGGCGCAGGCGCTGGCCGGCAAGAGTGCCAGCGATGCACGCAGCGAGGTGAACGATGCCGGCGAAGATGCGGTCGCCCAGGCCGAGCGAGGCGTGCAGCTCGACAACTTCGACCAGGGCCGCTAGGCATGCGTCGGCCGCACTCCGGGCAGGCAATGGTGGTGATGCTGGCGTTGCTGGCCTCCATGCTGGGCGGGATCATCCTGATCTTCAACAGCGGGCAGGTCATCAACGACAAGATCCGCCTTGCCAATGCGGCCGACGCCGCCGCCTACAGCGCCGCCAGCTGGGAGGCGCGCAGCCTGAACTACCAGGCCTACCTGAACCGCGCGATGGTCGCCAACGAGGTGGCCATCGCGCAGCTGGTGAGCCTGCGTGCCTGGTCGCGCTACGTGGACACGCTCACCACCAACATCGATCGTGTCACGCGCTACGTGCCTTACCTGGGCCCGCCCATGCAGGCACTGGAGCGCGGCTGGGAGGGCGTGGACCGTGTGCTGGGCACCGCACTGCCGCCGCTGGAGGCTGCGCTGTCGGTGTGGAATGCAGAGGTGCTGGCCAATGCGCAGGCAATTGCCCACCAGCAGGCTCCGCTGGCAGCAGCCGACCTGGTACCACAGGCACTCACCGCCTACGAACCCAGGGCGCGGCTGTCGGAGATCACGCGCGCGCTGCAGGTACGCAACGGTGCTGCCTGGCAGCGGTTCACGCAGCGCTACGAGCGAGGCGGCGGCGACCTGCGCCGCTATACCAGCCTGCTGATGGACTCGCGCGATGGCTTCACGCGCGCGCGCAGCCGCGACCTGTTCGACGTGGGCTTCATCACCCTGGCGCGACGTGGCGGCACCGACCTCATCGGGGAATATGCGTGGCGGGGGCTCGATACCCTTTCGCTGCACATCGACTACGTGCTCGACCATGACGAGATTCCCCTGGCCTGGGGCGCGACGGAACAGCGCCGGCATGCCGTTTCCGGCAGCGGGGACCACGGCGGCAGCCTGCGGCGGAATCCTTCCGCCTCACGCCGTGCCCGGCGTGCATTGCAACCGGCCCAGGGCTATCGCGGGATACCGCAGATAAGGGATGTGGCCAATCCCGCTTCCCGGGCGCCGCGCACCCTTGCGTATTCCGTGGCCGCGCATCTGCCGCGCGATTCAGTAAGCACGGTGGATCGCCTGCTGATGCCCTGGGGCCTCCCTACGGTCGAGGGTGGCAGTGAGTCCGTGGCGCCGCAGTTCGGCGCCGGATCGCTGCATGCCATCTCGAGCGCGGAGGTGTATTTCCAGCGGCCGGCCACCCGCAGCGACGGGCGCGAGGAACATGCCAGCCTGTTCAACCCCTACTGGCAGGCGCGGCTGGTTCCCGTCGGCACCGTGGAGCGTCAGCTCACTGCCGGCTCGCGCGGGCTCACGCTCGATCCCTTCGCGGTGCTGCCATGAGACGGCAGGCCGGACAGAGCATGACCGAATTCGCCGCCGGCTCGACGCTGCTGTTGCTGCTGCTTCTGGGTGCGCTGTCGCTGGGGGTCTACCAGGAAGCAGACCGGCGACTCGTGCTCGCTGCAAGGCAATACGCGTGGCAGCAGTCCTGGACACCGGCTGGCGATGCCACCGCGCTTGCCCGCGAACTGCATGGCGAGCACCTCGCGGATCCCGGCGTGCGTGATCCCACCGGACGCGCACTGCTCGTGGGGGAAGAAGATCTCACGCTCAGCAGATCGACCCGCCAGACCTCGGGAGTGGCTGGCGCGGCCGCTGACCTCATGCTCGCTCCACTGCGCACCGCCAGCAGCCTCCTCGGTGCCGGATTCGACCTGCGCGACGATGGACTGCAGCAGGGAAACCTGCGGGCCCATGTCGCGCCGATGCGCGGCATGCCCGCTCCCTTCGACACGCTTGAACTCGATCTCGATGCTGGCTGGGCACTGCTGGGGGATCCATGGCATGCAGGCGGCGTCCGCCATGTGCAGCAGCGGGCCGGTGGACTGGTGCCCTCGGCGCGGCTCAAGGCGGTCAATGCCGTCTGGGCACCGCTGGCCATTCCCCTGGGCCTGGTCGAACCCTCGCTGGGCCAGCTTTGCCTGGGCCTCATCGAAGCCGATCGCGTGCCGGAAGACCGCCTTGGTCCAGGTCGCACGGCGCTGCCTGGAGGTTGCCAGTGAGTCGCTTCGCGCTGGTGCTGCTGGCCTGTGCTTCCTGTGCAGGCGCATTCGAGCCGCGGGATGCGCGCGGCCTCGACGTGCGGATCGAGCCCCTGCCGGAACCCGTGGCCGTAGATGGCGTGGTGTTCGAGATCCAGGTCGCCAGCGGCAGCGACGTGGCCGAACTGGCCAGGCGGGTCGAGCAGCGGTGGCGCCAGCAGGGCAGCACCGTACAGCACATGCAGCAGCGTGGCTGGGAGCTGGTCACACGCTGGGATGCAGGACGCAGCGAGCTGATGCAGTGGCGCGGTGAGGGCTCGGCGGCGCAACTGGTCTTCTCCAGGCTCGACACGCTGAAGCCGCCAGCGCGACCAGGCAGGGGACCACTGCTGCTGCCGTCCCGCTGTGCGTGGAGCCGGCAGATCGGGGACCGCTCCCACACGGTCAGTTCGGCGATCTGCGGTCTCGCATTGTCCGAGCTGCAGCGCCAGGTGCGCGCGGCATTGGTGGCCCAGGGCTGGTCGGTCCAGCGTGAGACGGCGGCCTTGCTGGAGATCAGCCGTGATGGCCGCTCTGCTCACCTCACGCTGGTCGCCGCTTCACGGCCCGGCGAGAGCGCGCTGGTGTGGACCCAGGTCGCCGCGGGGGCAAGGGAGCATCCGCAGTGAGCGCACGCCAGCGTGGCCAGGCGATGGTGGAGTTCCTGGTGGTCGCCAGCGCGATGGCGCTGGCGCTGTTCTACCCCTATCTGCAAGGCGAGTCGGTGGCGACATTGCTGTTGCGCTCGCTGATGCGCGTGTTGCGTGTGCGGTCGATGCTGATTTCAGTCCTCTAACAGGAGAGCATGAATGGAAGATCCGGGGCGGAGATGGCGGCGCTGGCTCAGGACCGATGTCCTGCTCACGGTGGCCGGCGCAGGTGCAGGCGTGATGGGCGCCATGCTGGGCGCGAAGTACCTGGCAGATCGCGCGGCTGCGGCCGACGCCGCGGCAGCCAGCCGCTACCAGACACGCGAGATCGTCGTGGCCGCCACGGATGTGCCGCGTGGACAGCGGCTCGGCCGCAACAATCTCGCCCTGCGCAAAGTGCCGCAGGACTTCATCCCTGCCGATGCCATCCCGGCCAGCGGAGCCGGCGCCGTGATGGGCAGTCGTGCTGCGATAGACATGGCGCGTGGCACGCCCATCCTGTCAGCGGCCCTCGACCGCGCGGGGAACGAGCCCTACCGCCTGTCCGGCGCACTTGCACCCGATGAGCGGGCATTGACCGTGGCGGTGGATGAGCTCAGCTCGCAGGCGGGCGGAGTCAGTGCGGGTGACCGCATCGATCTCTTCTACGGGCGGCGCGATGGCAGCGAAGCCATGCTCGTGCCTCTGTTGCAGCAGGTGGAAGTGCTGGTGGCGGGAGATGCCGTGGCACCTGGCACCGATGACGGACTGCGATCCCGTCACTTCGCCACCGTGACTCTGCGCGTGTCAGCCGACGATGCGCCGAGGGTGCTGCTCGCACAGCAGGCCGGAGACCTTTTCATGTTGCTGCGCGCCCCCGGCGACGACGCATTGCAGCCGGTGGCGGTGCGCAACAGCCGGGAGCTGCTGCGTCGGCAACAGGCCCGACCCGTCGTCGCCGGAACGGAGCTTCTTACCGGTGGAACCGGTGAGCTGTTTCCGAGCCGGACGTGGCTCACGCCGGGACAGGGCAGGGACGCATCATGAGGGCCCGCATGGCCTGTCTGCTCCTGCTGCTGTGCCCGCTCTTTGCATCAGCTGCGCAACCAGCCCTGCCGGATGAGGCGTCGCTGGCAGTCGGTGAGACTTTGCTGCTGCTGGCGGATGTCCGCCGTGCGGCGCTGGGCAGCGGCCGGGTGGTGTCAGTCGCGACTCCCCAGAGCGGGCAGTGGCTGCTGTTTGGTGAAGCGCCAGGGGAAACCTCCGCGGAACTCTGGCTGGCTGATGGCACCCGGCACCACATCGTCATCCGCGTGCACGAGCGCGATCTCACACGGCGCCTTGACGAGGTGCGCGAACTGCTTGCGGGCATCAGCACCGTAGGCGCGCGTGTTTCCGGTCGCTACATAGTGCTCGAGGGCGCCCGCGCCGGCGCTGCCGATCGTGCCAGGGCTGCCGAGATCGCCGCGCTGTTCCCCGGCGAAGTGCTGGACTTCGTCAGCGACGCCGACTGGGAATCCATGGTGCAGATGCAGGTACGCCTGGTGGAGGTGCGGCGCGACCAGCTGCAGCGCCTCGGCCTGCGCTGGGACGGCGAGGCAGCCGGTCCCGTGGTTACGGCTGCGGCCGGCGGCGGGCGCAGTGGACTGGCGATCAGGGCTTCACTGCTCAGTGAGCTGAGCTCGCGCATCGATCTGCTGCAGCAGCAGGGCCTGGCGCACACCCTGGCCGAACCGGTGCTCAGCTGCCGCAGCGGCGAGGTGGCGCGATTTGTGTCGGGCGGGGAAATTCCCATCCCGGTCACCGACGGGTTCGGCGCCACCGACGTGCAATACAAGGAATATGGCGTGATCCTGGAGGTGCGCCCGCGCGCCGGGCGCGACGGCGCGATCTATGCCGGCGTCGACATCGAGCTCAGCCAGGTCGATACCTCGGTGCGCGTGGGCGACTACCCCGGCTTCGTGAAGCGCCAGACCAGCACGGCCATCAATTCGCTCGACGGCGAGACCATCGCCATCGCCGGCCTGCTGCTGCGCGAAAGCGGGCGTGACCGGACGGCGTTGCCCGGGCTGGGCAGGCTGCCGGTGGCGGGCGCGCTGTTCCGTTCGCGGCGCAACCTGCAGCGTGAAACCGAGCTGCTGGTGCTGATCACGCCCTACCGCTTCGAGTCCGGGCTGCGGGGTGAAGTGCAGGCTGTTGAGCAGGCGCAGATGATCCAGCGGGCCGGCGAGCTGCCGCGCGAGGCAGCCGATGAATGAGCTGACGGAGGCGCAGCTGGAAGGCCTGCATGGCGAGCTGCTGCAGCGGCTCGACCTGCGTCGCACCGACGTGAACCGCATGAGCGATGAGGCGCTCTGGCGCCTGGCGCAGCACCACCTGGGCGACCTGCTCGATGGAAGGGTGCTGCCCGCGCAACGCCCCGCCCTGGAAAAGCGCCTGCTGCAGGAAGTGGTCGGGTTCGGCGTGCTCGATGACCTGCTGCAGGATGAATCCGTGTCGGAGATCATGGTGAACGGGCCGGAAGCGATCTTCGTGGAGCGCGGCGGTCGGCTGCAGCGCACTGCGCTGCGATTCTCCGGCGTGCGGGCCCTCAATGGCGTGATCGAGCGCCTGCTCTCGCGCAGTGGCCGGCGGGCAGATGAATCCTCGCCCATGGCCGATGCCCGGATCGCAGATGGTTCGCGCATCAATGTGGTGGTGCCGCCGCTGGCGCTGTGCGGGCCATCCATCACCATCCGCAAGTTCTCGCGCCGCCGGCTCGACATGTCCACGCTGGTGGGGAATGGCGCGCTGTCCGAGGCGATGGCGGAGTTCCTGGCCATTGCAGTTCGCGCCCGGCGCAACATCGTCGTCTCCGGGGGCACCGGCACCGGCAAGACCACGCTGCTGAACTGCCTCTCCTCCCTGATACCGGCGGGCGAGCGCATTGTCACTATCGAGGATTCGGCGGAGCTGCAACTTGGCCACGAGAACCTGGTGTCGCTTGAGGCGCGCCCCGGCAACGTGGAAGGACGCGGAGTGGTGAGCATCCGCGACCTGGTGCGCAACGCCCTGCGCATGCGGCCGGACCGCATCGTGGTGGGTGAATGCCGCGGCGGCGAGACGCTGGACATGCTGCAGGCGATGAATACCGGTCACGACGGCTCCCTCACCACGGCGCACGCGAATTCACCGCGCGACCTGCTGTCGCGGCTGGAGGTGATGACGCTGATGGCGGGAATGGACCTGCCGCTGGTTGCGGTGCGCGAGCAGATCGCCAGCGCCGTGAACCTCATCGTGCAGCAGGCGAGGTTTCCCTGCGGCACGCGGCGGGTGATCGCGATCACCGAAGTCACCGGCACCGAGAGTGGCCGGATCCAGACACAGGACCTGTTCAACTTCGTGGGCCAGGGCCCGAAGGGCGGCGCGTTCCTGCCCAGCGGCAATGAGCCGGTGTTCTTCGAAACCCTGCCGCGGGGCGAGAGGCCGCCGGCCTTGGGCGCGGGCACCCTGCGGGAGGTTCCGTGCTGAGCTCGCTGCTGCTGCTGGCCGCAGGACTTTCCTGCCTGGCGCTGGCGACGCTGCGCCAGCTTCGCGGCGCTGCCCTGTGGTGGACGGGCCTGGCAGGCCACAGGACGGAAAGCGAACTGGCTTCACTGTTCATCTTCGTTCCCGCCGGACGCCTGCTCGGCATCACGCTGGGGCTCGCGATCGCAGCTGTCGCGGTCGCATTGCTGCTGCGCGCACCTTCCGGCATCTGCGTGGCCATTGCAGTGGCTGCGCTGGCCGGTCCGCGACTGGTGGTGCGGTGGCTTCGTGCCCGCTGGCGCCGCCGCCTCGCACAGCAGCTGCCGGATGCGCTGGGCATGTGGGCGGGGTTGCTGCGCGCCGGCCAGAGCACCCAGCAGGCACTGTCCCAGGTGGCGCAGCGCCAGGCGGCGCCACTGGGTGATGAGCTGCGTTTCGTGCTGGGCCAGTTGCGCATGGGAGTGCAGCTGGAAGAGGCCTTTGCTTCCCTGCGCCGCCGCGCGGACATGCAGGACCTGCGTCTGCTCTCCACGCTGCTGGCCACCCAGCGCGAGCTCGGCGGAAACCTTGCCGAATCCCTGCAGCGCCTCTCCGACCTGATGCGCGGCCGGCTGCAGATGGAGGCGCGCATTGACTCCCTCACCGCGCAGGGACGCGTCCAGGGGGTCGTGGTCGGAACGTTGCCGCTGTTGCTGCTGGTCGTGCTCTACATGATGGAACGCGAGGCGATGCAGGTGCTGCACACCACCTGGCAGGGGTGGGCTGCATTGGCCGCGATAGTCATCCTGGAACTGCTTGGATTCGTGCTCATCCGCCGCATCGTGAGGATCGAAATATGAATATCGTGCTTTGCCTTGCCATCGCCAGCATCGCGCTCGCCGGCGCGGCGGTGGTGATGCTGGTGCTGCGCCGGTGTCGCGCGCGCGAGCCCGCGCCGGCGGCCGGCCGCCTGCGCCTGCCATTGCCGATGCGCATGGTGACGCCGCTGGCGCTGTTGATGGAGCCCTGCGTGGAATGCTTCATTCCACCACGATGGGCCGCTGCCACAACCCGCAGGCTGGAAGCCCTGGGAATCGGCATGATCCCTGCGTCGCGCTGGCATGCCCTGCGACTCGCGCAGGGCGTCGCCTGGGGCGCCGTAGCCGGTCTGGCATTCGGCAGCGTGCCCTGGGCCCTCCTGCCTGGAGCGGCCGGCTACCTCCACGGCGGCCTGTGGTTGCGACAGCAGCGCGAGCTGCTCGAACGCGCCATTGTGCGGGACCTGCCGGCCTGGCTGGACCTGATGACAGTGTGCGTGGAGGCGGGCGCGACGCTCACCTCCGGACTGCGCCTGATCGTTTCGCAGGCGCCCGAAAGCCCGTTGCGCGAATACTTCGAACGCGTGCTGCGGGAGGTGCGCGGCGGGCGCGCCCGTGCCCAGGCCTTTTCCCACGCCGCCGCCATCTACGGCGTGGAAAGCCTGGATACCCTCGCCAGTGCGCTGGCGCACGCGGAGGGTTCCGGCATGAGCCTGGGAACGGTGCTGCGCAACCAGGCCGCACAGCGTACGGCTGAACGTTTCGCCCGTGCCGAGAAGCTGGCCATGCAGGCGCCGGTGAAGATGCTCGGTCCCCTGATCCTGTGCATCTTTCCCTGCACCTTCATCGTGATCGGCGTGCCCATTGCCGTGCGGCTCGGCCAGGCGCTGGGCACATGATCATCTTCCGCGTGGAACACAACCGCCTGCGCCTGCAGCGCATGCAGGTGCATGTCTGCGAAAGCCGGCTGGAGTGCGGGCGCGGCATGCTGCTGCGCCGCCGCCCGGACTACCAGACGGCGTTCCTGCTGCCCCGTTGCAGCGCCATACACACCATTGGAATGCACCATCCCATCGACGTGCTGTTCTGCGATGCACGCGGTCGCATCATCAGCATCCGCGAAGGCCTGGGGCCGTGCCGCATCGCCCGTGAGCGGCAGGCCCACCACGTGTGGGAATTGCGTGCCGGAGGCGTGCAGTTGCACGGCTGGCGTGTAGGTGACCGGATCCGGCCATGCTGAAGGGCAGGGCGGCCTGTCGCGGCGCCGCGGCGGTGGAATTCCAGATCGTGGCTACCCTGGCCCTGTTGCCGCTGTGCCTGGGAATGCTGCAACTGGCGCTGCTGGTGACCGAGAACCACCATCTGGACTTCGCCGCATTCCAGGCCGCGCGACAGGCGGCGATGGAACAGGGTCGGCTTGGGCCGGCGCGACGGGCGCTCGCACAGGCAGCCAGCGTGCTGTTCGTCGATGCCAGTGATGAGGTGGATGCGGACAACATCGCCGGCCGTGTCGCCAGCGCCTACGCGCTGGCACTGGCGGACCAGCTCCGCTTCGCGCGGCTGCGCATCGTCTCGCCGGATGCCGACGCACAGGAGGATTTCGCCGTGGTTCGCGCGGGTGAGCGCGTGATTCCCAATGACGGGCTGCAGTACCGCAGCAGCGCGACGGGGCGCCGCAGTGGACTGTCGATCCAGCAGGCCAGCATCCTGCGCCTGGAGGTCAGCTGGTGCCGCCCCCTGGTCGTGCCGCTGGCGCGCCAGATACTGCTCGGCGCGCTGCGGACCATCGATGCCGATCCCTGGCACCAGTACTGCTACTCGGAGGGACGCGTGCCCGTGCGCTCGGAAAGCGCCACTCCGATGCAGTCGGACTTCAGGGTGTCTTCGTGACCTTCGCCTTGGCCACCAGCGAATCGGTCCAGGCGGTGAATTTCTTTTCCTGCAATGCCTGGACCAGCTGGTCGCGCACTGATTCAAGCGGCGGTGCGACCGAATCGCGCACGTCGACCACGCGGATCACATGCCAGCCCACGTCGGTGCGGACCGGCGTGCGCATGGTGTCCCCTTTCTTCATTTCCTTCACCGCCGCGGCGAAGCTCAGGGGCATGCCGGTGGGCCCGGACCAGGGCAGCACGCCGCCCTCTGCGCTGGAATTGGTGTCCTTGGAGTACTGGCGGGCGAGGGCGGCAAAATTTCCGCCCTTGCCGAGCTGCTCGATCAGCTTCGCGGCTTCTTCGGAGGTGTCGACCTGGATATGCGCCAGCTGGTACTGCTGCTTGTCCATGCGGCCCACGCGCAGGTCGTACTCGGCGCGCAGCTCTTCCTCGCTGGGCTTGTAGTCCTTCAGGTGATCCTGCGCCGCAGCGCGGTCGAGGATCAGCAGGCGCTGGATCTCCAGCGTTCCGGCCACCTCCGGCTCCTTCACCAGGCCCGAGCGCTCGGCCTCGGCCGACACCACGGCGGCCCGGACCATGTTGTCCAGCAGCGTGTCGCGCTGTTCGGTGGTGAGGTCCTTCAGCGGCTTGTCGGTGACGCCGATGACGTACTGCTCGAAGGTGGCCCGGGTGAGGGCTTTGCCATTCACGGTGGCCACGACATCCTGCTTCGGCGGACTGGGGTTCTGCGAGCAGGCGGCCAGCAAGGCCAGACCCAGCGCACCGAGCGCAAGGCGGGAAGCATTCATCATCGGTCTCCTGTTTCTTCCGGTGTCAGTGCACTGATCTGCAGGGCGTGGATGCGTCCGGCCATCAGCGGTGCGGCGGCATCATAGACCAGCCGGTGCCGCTGCAAGGGCCTGAGCCCCGCGAACCGGCTGGAAACGATGCGGACGGCGAAATGCGCCCCCTCGCTGGCCCCGGCATGGCCGGCATGGCGGGCGCTGTCGTCGCGTACGGTGAGTGAGGCGGGCACCAGCGCGGCGCGCAGGGCCGCCTCCAGGTCCAGGGCGAGCGTGCTCATCCGGCCTTGTCGCCCAGCTTGCCCTTCGCATGCAGCCAGTAGAACTGGCCCAGCAGGAACACGAAGGTCAGCACCGGCAGGCCGAAGAGCTTGAAATTCACCCAGGTGCTTTCCGGGGCATTGAAGGCCACCACCAGGTTCAGCGCCCCGACGGCCAGGGCGAACAGGATCCACGCGGAATTGAGCTTCAGCCACTCCGAGCGGCTCATCGGCGCGTCACCGACCGCCTGCTGCAGGAACCGCTGCACCAGCGGCTGCCTGCCGATGAACACGCTGCCGAGGAAGGCCGCCGCCAGCACCCACATGAAGATGCTGGGCTTCCACTGGATGAACACCGGATCGCGCAGCAGCAGGGTGGCCGCGCCGAAGGCAAGCACCAGCACCGTGCTGACGGCGAACATGGCGGGCAGCTTCTTCGCGCGCAGCCACAGCACGGCCAGCAGGAGCGGCATGCTGATCATCAGCACAGCTGTGGCGGTGTAGATTCCGCCGAAGAACTTGTACGCGACGAAGAAGGCCACGATGGGCAGGTATTCGAGCAGCAATTGCATCTGCCTATGATAGCCAACCGGCCCGCGCGAGGAGCGACGCCGCGCCAGGGGCGCAATTCCGGTGGCGTTCAATCGCGCCGCCCCGGCTCCCGGGGTGGCTATAATCCCGGCCGATGAATTCCTCCCCCCCGACCGCACAGCGGGAGCGCGTGCTTTCCGGCATGCGCCCCACGGGCAAACTGCACCTGGGCAACTACCACGGGGCCCTGCGCAACTGGGTGGCCCTGCAGGACCGCCTGGAGGGGTATTTCTTCGTGGCCGACTGGCATGCGCTGACCACGGATTACGAGAATCCCGGCCAGTTGCAGCAGCGGGTGCACGAGATGGTGGTGGACTGGCTGGCCGCGGGCCTCGATCCCGGGCGCGCGGCAATTTTCGTGCAGTCGGAGGTCCCGGCCCATGCCGAGCTGCACCTGCTGCTGTCGATGATCACGCCGCTGTCCTGGCTGGAGCGCGTGCCCACGTACAAGGACCAGCAGGCACAGCTGAAGGAAAAGGACCTGGCCACCTACGGCTTCCTCGGCTATCCGCTGCTGCAGAGTGCGGACATCCTGCTCTACCGCCCGGCCTGGGTGCCGGTGGGCGAGGACCAGGTGGCGCACGTGGAGATCACGCGCGAGGTGGCGCGCCGCTTCAACAACATCTACGGACGCGACGAAGCCTTCGGCAAGAAGGTGAAGGCGGCCCTGGGGCGACTGCCGCCGGTGCAGCGCGAGCTGTATGGCGAACTGCGACGCCGCTTCCAGGAGGGTGGCGATGCCGCGGCGCTGGCTGAGGCGCGCACCCTGGCCGGTACCGCCTCCGGGCTGGCCCCCGAACAGCGCGAACTGCTGCTGGCCGCGCTGGAGGGCGAGCACCACCGGTTGCTGCCGGCCCCGGAAGTGCTGCTGACGCCATCGCCCAAGGTGCCGGGCCTCGATGGACGCAAGATGTCCAAGTCCTACGGCAACACCATCGGTCTTACCGAAGATCCAGCTTCCATCGAAAAGAAGATGAAGGCCATGACCACCGATCCGGCGCGCGTGCGCCGCACCGATCCGGGTAACCCGGAGCGGTGCCCGGTGTGGGACCTGCACAAGATCTACTCCTCCGACGAGACCCGCGCCTGGGTGTGGGAGGGCTGCACCACCGCCGGCATCGGCTGCCTGGACTGCAAGAAGCCGCTGATCGAACGCGTCTGCGCCGATGCGGCGGCAATGCGCGAGCGCGCTGCTCCCTACCAGGACAATCCCGGCCGCGTGCGCGAGATCCTCGACGCGGGCGCAAAGCGCGCCAACGCCACCGCCGGCGACACCATGCAGGTGGTGCGCAAGGCGATGAACCTGCTGCCTGCCCGAGCGGCCTCGTGAACCTCCAGGTGGCCCAGAAGGAGGGCGAGCAGGTGGAAATGCCCTTTGCGATGGTGCTGGGCGAGCCGCTCACCGAGATGCCGCGCGACCTGTACATCCCGCCGCAGGCCATGGAGGTGTTCCTCGACGCCTTCGAGGGACCGCTGGACCTGCTGCTGTACCTGATCCGCCGGCAGAACCTGAACATCCTCGACATCCCCATTGCCGAGATCACTCGCCAGTACATGGAGTACATCGATGTGATGGGCGAGCTGCAGCTGGACCTGGCCGGGGAGTACCTGGTGATGGCCGCCACGCTGGCCGAAATCAAGTCGCGCATGCTGCTGCCGCGCGCGGCGCTGCCGGGCGAGGAAGTCGAGGGCGATCCGCGCGCCGAGCTGGTGCGCCGCCTGCAGGAATACGAGCGCTTCAAGCAGGCCGCGCAGGACCTGGATGCCGTGCCCCGCATGGAGCGCGACCACTACATGGCCTCGGCGGAGTTCTCCGCGCGCAGTGTGGTCAAGGTGCTGCCGGACATCACGTTGAAGGAGCTGCTGCTGGCCTTCAAGGACGTGGCGGTGCGCGCGGAGATGTTCGCGCACCACCATATCCAGCGCGAGCCGCTGTCGGTGCGCGCGCGCATGAGCGACGTGCTGGCCAACCTCACGCCCGGCGAGTTCACCGATTTCCCCAGCCTGTTCCAGGCGCACGAGGGACGCATGGGCGTGGCGGTGACCTTCATCGCCGTGCTGGAACTCAAGCGCGAGGGTCTGATCGAGATCGTGCAGAACGAGGCCTTCGCGCCCATCCATGTGACGGCGGCCGATCCCGCGCGCTTTGCGCGCGTGATCGAAGGCGAGGCGGAGGAGGTGGCCGACCTGGATGGCCGGCTGCTCGCAGAGTCCATTGCCGAGCACGGGGTGGATGCGGCGCACGACGATGCGCATGACGATGCCGAAGACACGGAAACGCGAGAATGAATACCGAATACACGCGCAAGGTGCTGGAGGCCGCACTGCTGGCCGCGGGCCGCACGCTGTCCCTTGCCGAGCTGGCCCAGCTGTTCGAGGAGGTGGACCGCCCCGGCAATGACCAGCTGCGCGAGGCGCTCGCAGAGCTGGGCGCCTCCTGGGCCGAGCGCGCCGTGGAGCTGAAGGAGACCGCGCTGGGCTTTCGCGTGCAGGTGCGCCGCGAATACGCCGAGCAAGTCTCGCGCCTCTGGCCGGAACGCCCGCCACGCTATTCGCGCGCGCTGCTGGAGACGCTGGCCATCATCGCCTACCGCCAGCCGCTGACCCGCGGCGAGATCGAGGGCGTGCGTGGCGTGGCGGTGAATCCCAACATCATCCGCACGCTGTTCGAGCGCAACTGGATCCGCGTGGTGGGGCATCGCGAGGTGCCGGGTCGTCCGGAACTGCTGGGCACCACGCGCGACTTCCTCGACCATTTCGGCCTGAAGACGCTGGACCAGCTGCCCTCGCTGGCCGAGATCAAGTCGCTGGAGGAACTCGATCCCCAGCTGGCGCTGCCTGAACCCATCGGAGCGACGGCGCTGCCGCCGCCGGAGAGTGTGGGAGAATCCGGCGATGAACAGGCCGAGGAACAGGAAACCGCAGTCGAGTCCGCGGACACAGGACTCAAGGCCGGGGACGGCGGAGTCGAAGCAGCGGAAGATGGAGTCGACGCACCAGCCGCGGTCGAAGACCTCAGTGCGGCCGACGCGCCTGAAGACTCCCCGACGGGAACAGCCGGCAGCTGACCAGGCTGCGCCCGAGCGGGTGCAGAAGATCCTGGCGCGCGCGGGCCTGGCCTCGCGCCGGGATGCCGAGGAGTGGATCCGCGCCGGCCGGGTTTCCGTCAATGGCGAGACCGCTACCCTGGGCACGCGGGCGCGCGGCAGTGACAAGGTGCGCCTGGATGGCCGCCTGATCCACCAGGCGCCGGCACGCCGCGCTGCCACCTGGGTGTGCCACCGTTCGCCGGGCGAGAACCTGCTGCCGCCGCGCGAAGCCGGTGATGCCGAGGCAGGCGAACCGGACTCAAGGGACGCCATGTCGCAGCGCCTGTCGCGGCGCGTTGGCCGCAGGCACATCGCGATCAGCCCCATGCCCAAGGGCGACGGTGGCCTGGAGCTGCTCACCTCCGATGGCGAGCTGGCCGCAAGGCTGCAGCGCGCAGTGCGCGGGCTGCAGGTGGAATTCAGCCTGCGTGTGCGCGGCGAGCTGACGCCGGCGCAGGTTGAAGGCGTGCTGGCCGGCGAACTGGACAATGGTCCACGGCTGCGGGTGGTGGAGTGCGAAGGCACGGGCGGCGAGGGCGCCAACCGCTGGTATCGCATCATCACCACAGGTGCCAATGGCCGGGACCTGCGCGACCTGCTGGAGCAGCAGCAGGTGTCGGTGAGCCGGCTGCTGCGCGTGGCGCTGGGCGGACTGCGGCTGGAGCGCACGCTGACGCGCGGCCAGTCACGCCAGCTGGCGGAAGCCGAAATCGCCCAGTTGCTTGCCGCACCGCCCTCCGTGGCAGACTGACGCAGATACGGAGGCAGGCATGGCGGCCAGGAACCGGGGACCAGGGTCGAGGCTGCGTGGAACGCGCCGCGGTGTTCTCGCGGGTGCGGCTGCGGGCATCGGCAGCCTGCTGTTGCCGAAGGGAATCATCTCCACGGCAACGGCGGCACATGGCGATGACGGCGCGCTCGAAGTGCCGTCCTGGGATGAGGTTCCCGCATGCACGCCCAGCCCTGCCGATCGCGCGGGCCAGGGTCCCTTCTTCATCCATGATGGCGAGCGCGAGGATGATGCCAGCCTGTACCGGCAGGACATCCGCGGCCGCTACAACGCCAATGCCGAGCCCGGGACCGAACTGCAGCTGCACCTGCGGGTACTCTCGGTTGCCGGCGCACAGTGCAGCGCCTCGCCGCTGCGCGACGTGGAGATCTATGTCTGGCACTGCGACGCGCAGGGCTTCTACAGCGGGTTCGGCGAGCCTGGCGAGCAGACCCCCGACGAGGTCTACCGCTTCCGTCCCAACCAGAACGACCTGGACAACAACACGCGGTTCTGTCGTGGCGCCGGCGTGAGCGATGCCAATGGCGTGGTGTCTTTCCGCACCATCTTTCCCGGCTGGTACAACGGCCGCGACATCCACGTCCACGTGATGGTGCTCAAGCGTGGTTCGGCTCCGCTGGGTCGCACCTGGTACCGCGGCGGCGACCATCTCTACACCACGCAGCTGTATTTCGGGCCGGAACTGATCGATCGCGTGCACAAGGCTGCCGAGCCTTACCGGAGCCGCACGGCGCTGCCGGCCTACGCCGGCATCATCCTCGGGGATGAACGCGGCGCTAGCGGGCTGCGCATGAAGGCCAGCTTCGGCAATGGCGTTGCCGTGGCCCAGATGCAGCTGCTGATCGATCCCTCGCAGAGCCGGGCCTAGCCGCAACCGTCGCGGACAATTCCGTGACCGGCGTCACTGCGCGATCACGCCGGAGCCGCTGGTATGTCTCCTGGCGGACCACCCACCGGGTGACGGTCCGTCTCCAGCGGACCGCGATGTGGGTTGCCAATGGAAGAGTTGCAGAAAAGGCCCATCCGGCTGCTGGTGGTCGAAGACACCAGGGCGGATGCGGAGCGCGCCGCGCACCAGTTCACCCGCGCTGGCGTGCCGTGGGAGCTGCGCCGTGTGGAAACCGGTGAGGCGCTGCGGTCCGCGCTGGCGGAATTTTCGCCCACGCTGATCCTCTCGGATTTCACGCTGCCGCAGTTCGATGGCCTGTCGGCGCTGGAGATCTGCCGCGAGCTGGCGCCCGACGTGCCCTTCATATTTGTCTCCGGCACCATCGGCGAGGAGCGGGCCATCAGTGCGCTGAAGGCCGGCGCCGCCGACTACGTACTGAAGGAGAACATGGCGCGCCTGGTGCCGGCGGCCGAGCGCGCCATCAGCGATGCCGCGGCCCGGGACGAGAAGCGGCGCCAGCAGGCGCAGATCGCCCGGCTCAACCGCGTGCTGCGCATGCTCAAGGGCGTGAACGACGTGGTGATGCGCTGCCGCGATCGCACCGAACTGCTGCGCGAGAGCTGCCGCGTGGCGATCTCGCTCGGCGGTTACGCCATGGCCGCGGTGGCCGGAGGCGGGGGTGGGGGTGCGGCGATCAAGGCCCTGGCTGCGGACGGAATGGACGCGGAGGCGATCGCCAGTCTGGAGCGCGGCGCGCAGGATGCCGTGGCCAGTACTTCGGGCATGCTCAGCCGCGTGCTGGCCAGTGGCAGCGAGCATGTCTGCAACGACACTGCCGACCTTGAAAGTACGGCGCGTTTCGACTCGCTGCTGGTGAGCAATGGCTTGCGCTCGGTGGTGGCGCTGCCCCTCACCGTGGACGGCAGGACCACGGCCGCGTTGCTGCTTGCGGCGCGCGAGCCCGGGCTGCTGGGCGAGGAGGAGCTGGGCATGTTGCGGGACCTAGCCCGCAGTCTTTCCTTCGGGCTGCAGTACGTGCAGCGCGACATCCACTCGCGATTCCTGTCCCATTTCCATCCGCAGACGGGCCTGGCACGTCGATCCCTGTTCTGTGACCGGCTGCGCGAACTCATCGCGTCCGATCCTGCCCGGGTGCGGCGCCTGGCCGTGGTGGTGATCGACATGCGCAAGCTCGGCGCCATCAATGATGCCTTCGGTCGCCACACCGGCGACCTGCTGCTGCGGCAGGTTGGCGAGACACTGAAGCGCAACGGCCAGGGTGTGGAGCAGCCAGGCCACTTCGGCAATGGTGCATTCGCGCTGGTGCTGGAACTGGAGGGGCTGACGCCTGCAGAGCTGGTCGTGCAACGCCAGCTGCGGCAGCTGTTCGGTCGGCCCTTCGATGTGGAAAGGCACAGCATTCCGCTGTCTGTGCGCGCAGGCTGCGCGCTGTATCCGGACGACGGCGCCGATGCAGCCCTGCTGGTGCAGAACGCCGAGACCGCGCTGCATGTTGCGCGCGCCGGCGGCGGAGAATTCGCGCGTTTCGACCCGGCGGCCAGGCTGCAGAGCGTGGGCCAGCTAGCGATGGAACACCGCCTGCGGCATGCCCTGGAGAACGGCCAGTTCGAGCTGCACTACCAGCCCAAGGTGAACGTGGTGACGCGGCGCATACAGGGTGCGGAAGCACTGCTGCGGTGGCGTTGTCCGGAAGAGGGGCTGCTGGCGCCGGCTTCCTTCCTGCCGGTGCTGGAGTCCAGCGGCCTGATCCTTTCCGTCGGCGACTGGGTGGTGAACCAGGCCGTGGCGGACTGCCGCCGCTGGATGGAAAACGGCGTGCCCACGGTGCGCGTGGCCGTCAACATCGCCCCGGCACAGCTGCGGCAGGTGGATTTCGAGGAGCGCTTCCTCCGGCAGCTGCAGGGCTGGGCAGGACGCATCTACGGGCTGGACATAGAGATCACCGAAGGTGTGCTGCAGGATGACTGCGAAGCGGAGATCCGCAAGCTGGAGCGGTTGCGTGCCGCCGGCATCCGCATTGCCATAGACGACTTCGGCACGGGGTACTCCTCGCTGAGCCGCCTCGCACATCTGCCCGTGGACACCCTGAAGATAGACCGCTCATTCGTGGCACAGGCCGTGGGCAATCCTGCCGGCGCCGCTGTGGTGCGCACCGTGGTGAGCCTGGCTCGCGCCTTCAACATGACCAGCGTGGCCGAAGGTGTGGAGCGGCAGGAGGAACTGGACCTGCTGTGGCACATGGGCTGCGACCAGTCGCAGGGTCATCTGCACAGCGTGGCGCTGCCGCCGGATGAATTCGCGACGCTGCTGCGGCAAGGCAAGGGGGTGCTGGTGCAGCCTCCCGCCGAGGAAGACCAGGACGACTGGGGCGCAGCAGCTACTGGGAGTTGAGCGCCTGGCCGGTGATGCCCGCGCCACGGGGCCCCAGCAGCTTGATGAAGGAGCCCACGAGGGTCTCGGGCAGCGGCAGGGTGTTGATGTCTTCGGAAGGGTAGGCCTGGCGGCGCATCACGGTGCGCGCCCTGCCGGGATTCACCGTGTTCACGCGGATGTGCGAGTTGCCCTGCAGTTCGTCCGCGAGCACCTGTGCGAAGCCTTCGATAGCAGCCTTCGAGACGGCATAGGCTCCCCAGTATGCGCGGCCGCGCCGACCCACGCTGCTGGAGGTGAAGATCACCGATGCGTCCTCCGACTTGCGCAGTGCCGGCAGCAGCACCTGTGTGAGCGCAAATGCCGCGGTGAGGTTCACATGCATCACGCGGCACCAGGTGGGTACGTCGTACTGGTCAATGGGCGTGAGCGTGCCGAGCAGTGCCGCGCAGTGCACCAGTCCATCGAGCCGGCCGAACCGCTGTTCGACGGCATCGGCGAGGGCGTCATAATCGGCGGCCAGGGCCTTTTCAAGGTCGAGCGGGGCCATCAGCGCGCGGCCCGGGGCGACCTGCCCGCACTCGGCGTGCAGGGTTTTCAGCTTGCTGGTGTTGCGGGCGATGAGGATGACTTCCGCGCCCTCGTGCAGGCAGGCCAGCGCCAGTGCGCGGCCGATGCCGCCGGTGGCCCCGGTGATGGCGATGACACGTCCGCTGAGCTCACTCACAGGCGACCATCCAGCCAGTCGATGATCTGGACCGGTGTGTCGATCAGCGCATCCGACTGCCAACCCTCGGGATCATCCGCCGGTCCGAGGTAACCGTAGCGGGCCACCAGCACCGGCATGCCGGCAGCGCGCGCAGCCTGCACGTCGCGTTCGGCATCGCCCACATAAAGGCATTGCCCGGCGGGAATGGACAGGCGCGCGGCAGCCAGCAGCAGCGGCGCCGGATGCGGCTTGCGCTCGGGCAGGGTATCGCCTGACACAACGCAGCCGGCTTCGGCGGCCAGCCCGAGTTCAGCGAGCAGCGGCTCGGTGAGGAATCCAGGCTTGTTGGTGACGATGCCCCAGGCAAGCTCGCGCGCTACCAGTGTGTCGAGCACCTGGCGGCAGCCCTCGAACAGTTGCGTGCCGACGGCCAGCTGCTGTCCATAAAGCTCCAGCAGGCGCAGGCGCAGGGTTTCCAGCGCCTGTCCGGAAAGATCCGGAAACCCCAGCCTGATGAGGCCGGAGGAACCATGCGAGACCTGTGTGCGTACTTCTGCGTAGGGAAGGGCCTCCCGTCCCTGCTCGCGGCGCACCTGGTTGAGCACGCGGATGAGATCCGGCGCCGTATCGAGCAGCGTGCCGTCCAGGTCGAACAGCACGGCGCGGATGGAACGGTTGGTCAATGGTGGTCCAGGGTTGATGCGATCAGGGCCCGGCGGGCGCCAGATGCGCGATGTAGTTCACCGACACGTCGCTGTTCAGGTCGCAGCGGTCGCGGAGCGGGTCGTAATGCAGGCCGGCGGTGTGCACCAGCGAGACGTGCGCGCGACGCGCCCAGCCGGCCAGCTCGGCCGGGCGGATGAAACGCTCGTACTCATGCGTGCCCCGTGGCAGCAGCCGCACCACGTATTCCGCACCCACGATGGCCAGCAGGAAGGAGCGGATGTTGCGATTGAGCGTGGAGACGAAAATCGCGCCGCCCGGCCGCACCAGGCGTGCAAGCACATCGAGGAAGGCGGCGGGCTCGGCCACATGCTCGAGCATTTCCATGCAGCAGACCACGTCCCAGGAATGCGGCTGGCGCAGTGCCAGTTCGGCTGCGTCCTGCACGCGGTAGTCGATGTTCAGCCCCGAGGCGGCGGCGTGCAGCTGCGCGGTCTGGATCATTCCCGGCGCCATGTCGATGGCCGTGACGCTGGCGCCGCGGCGGGCGAGGTCTTCGGCGAGCAGGCCGCCGCCGCAGCCTACGTCGAGTACTTGCGCGCCGGCCAGCGGCGCGCGTGCGGCCACGTAACCGGCACGCACGGGATTGAGGCGATGCAGGGGCTTGAACTCACCCTCGCTGTCCCAGAAGCGGTGTGCCAGCGCTTCGAACTTGGCGATTTCCGCCGGATCGGCGCTGCTTGCTGGAGAGGTGCTCACGGCCTGCGATTATAGCCTCGGGAGGCAGTGCAGGGGCAGCTTAAACAGGGCCTGCTGTGGTACCATTTGGCGTTTGGAAAGACCCTTTTGCACGGGTCCGGAAAGACGCCACGAATGACTGAAATCGCACGCGAAATCCTGCCGGTCAATCTCGAAGACGAGATGCGTCAGTCCTACCTCGATTACGCGATGAGCGTGATCGTCGGGCGTGCACTGCCAGACGTGCGCGATGGCCTCAAGCCCGTGCACCGCCGCGTGCTGTTCGCCATGCGCGAGCTGGGCAACGAGTGGAACAAGCCCTACAAGAAATCCGCCCGCGTCGTGGGCGACGTGATCGGCAAGTACCACCCGCACGGCGACTCGGCGGTTTATGACGCCATCGTGCGCATGGCGCAGCCCTTCTCGATGCGCTACATGCTGGCCGACGGCCAGGGCAACTTCGGCTCGGTCGACGGCGACATGCCCGCGGCCATGCGCTACACCGAGGTGCGCATGTCGCGCATCGCGCACGAGTTGCTGGCCGACATCGACAAGGAAACCGTCGATTTCGTCCCCAACTACGACGAATCCGAGCAGGAGCCGGCGGTGCTGCCGGCCCGCATCCCCAATCTCCTGATCAACGGCTCCTCGGGCATCGCGGTGGGCATGGCCACCAACATCCCGCCGCACAACCTCACCGAGGTCATCAACGCGCTGCTGGCGGTCATCGATGACCCTGCCGTGCCGCTGGTGCAGTTGATGCAGCACTTGCCAGGGCCGGACTTCCCGACCGCCGGCATCATCAATGGCGCCGCCGAGATCGTCACCGCCTACAAGACCGGGCGCGGGCGCCTGTCGCTGCGCGGCCGCACGCACTTCGAGGACGTGGGCAGGGGCGAGCGCCAGGCCATCATCGTCACCGAGCTGCCCTACCAGGTGAACAAGGCACGCCTCATCGAGCGCATTGCCGACCTGGTGCGCGAGAAGCAGATCGATGGCATTGCCAGCGACGGCCTGCGCGACGAGTCCGACAAGGACGGCATGCGCATCGTCATCGAGCTCAAGCGGGGTGAGGTGGCCGAGGTCGTCCTCAACAACCTCTACGCGCAGACGCCGCTGGAGACGGTGTTCGGCATCAACATGGTGGCGCTGATCGACGGGCAGCCGCGGCTGTGCTCGCTGCGCGACATGCTCGATGCCTTCATCCGCCATCGCCGCGAGGTGGTCACGCGGCGCACGGTGTACGACCTGCGCAAGGCGCGCGAGCGGGCGCACATCCTCGAGGGCCTGGCGGTGGCGCTGGCTAACATCGACGAGGTGATCGCGCTGATCAAGGCATCCCCCGGCCTGCCCGAGGCGCGTGTCGCCCTGATGGGGCGGGAATGGGCTGCGGGGTCCGTGCCGAAGATGCTCGAGCGCGCCGGCGCCATCAACTCGCGGCCCGACGGACTCGAAGCGGCCTTCGGCCTGCACAACGGGGTGTACCGCCTCAGTGAGGCGCAGGCCAATGCCATCCTCGAGATGCGCCTGTCGCGCCTCACCGGCCTTGAGCAGGACAAGATCCTCGCCGAGTACGGCGAGTTGCTGGGCCTCATCGTCGACCTCTCCGACATCCTCGCCCGCCCCGAGCGCCTCACGCAGGTGGTGCGCGACGAGCTGATCGAGATCCGCGATCAGTTCGGCGATGCGCGCCGCACCGAGATTTCGCTGGATCACCTGAACCTGCGCACCGAGGACCTGATCGAGCCGCAGGATGTGGTGGTGACGTTCTCGCACGCCGGTTACGCCAAGAGCCAGCCGGTGTCCGACTACCAGGCCCAGCGCCGCGGCGGCCGCGGCCGCAGCGCGGCGGCCACCAAGGACGAGGACTTCATCGAGAAGCTGTTCGTCGCGCACACGCACGACACGCTGCTGTGTTTCTCCAACCGCGGCCAGGTGTACTGGCTGCGCGTGTTCGAGCTGCCGCAGGCCGGGCGTGCCTCGCGCGGCAAGCCCATGGTGAATTTGCTGCCGCTGGCCGAGGGCGAGAAGATCACCGCCGTGCTGCCCATCAAGCAGTATGACGACGGCCATTTCGTGTTCATGGCCACGAAGAGCGGCACCGTGAAGAAGACGCCGCTGTCGGCGTATTCGCGGCCGCGCGCCAGCGGCATCATTGCCGTCGACCTGCGCGACGACGACCAGCTGGTGGGCGTGCAGCTCACCGACGGCACGCGTGACATCATGCTTTTCACCAGCGGCGGCAAGGCCATCCGCTTCAAGGAAGAAGAAGTGCGTCCCATGGGGCGCGATTCCACCGGAGTGCGCGGCGTGAAGCTGGCGGAAGGCCAGTCGCTGATCTCGCTGATCGTGGTGGGCGAGGGGCTGGTCCTCACGGCTTCTGCCAATGGCTACGGCAAGCTCACGCCGCTCGATGACTTTCCGCAGCATGGTCGCGGCGGGCAGGGCGTGATCGCGCTGCAGACCACCGAGCGCAATGGCGAGACCGTGGCGGCGTTGCAGGTGTTGCAGGACCAGGAGTTGATGATGATCAGTTCCAACGGCACACTCGTCCGCACGCCTGTGGCCGATGTGTCGGTGCAGGGGCGCAACACGCAGGGTGTGCGGCTCATCCGCCTGGATGCCGGGGACCGGCTCACGGGCGTGGAGGGTGTGGGCAGCCTGGGTGACGAGGGCGAAGCGGCTCCCGAGGACGATGACGCCGCGTCAGCCGATAGCGCTGGGCCCAGCTCGACCGATCCAGATCAGCCTTTGCCCGGCTGAAGAACTCATCCGTGAATGCCGTCCAGGCGCATTTGCGCTTGCACAGTTAATGAGAATCATTATCATTGGCATCCGCAATTCCAACTACAACGCTCCAGGAGTACCTACTCATATGTCGATCAAGAGCCGCAAGAGGCCGGTTGTGCGGTCCGCAAACTACGGTGACTCCCGTGCCCTCGGACTGATGCTCGCCCTGCCGGGTCTGGCCCTGGGCGCCCAGTCTCAGGCAGCGGAAGGTGCCGAGGGCAGGGAGCGCGTGCTCCCGGGAGTGGTGGTCACGGGCGAGATGGAGGACGGGTACAGGGCCGAGAGCTCTTCGCCCAAAGCCACCCAGACGCTGCTGGATACCCCGCAGACCGTCACCGTCATCACCAAGGAACTGCTGGATGATCAGGGAGTGGGCTCGCTGGCCGAGGCCCTGCGCAATACCCCGGGCATCACCTTCACGCTGGGGGAGAACGGCAACACCACGGCGGGTGATTCCATTTCCATGCGCGGCTTCGACACTTCCGGCAGCATCTTCCTTGACGGTATCCGCGACCTGGGCGCCATAGCGCGCGACACCTTCAACGTGGAGCAGATCGAGGTGGTGAAGGGGTCTTCCGGCGCCGACATCGGTCGCGGCTCGCCCACCGGATACATCAACCAGTCGACCAAGCAGCCCACGCTGCAGGACATGGCTTCCACTTCGCTGGCGCTGGGCACCGACAACCGCGTGCGCTTCGAGGGTGATGTGAACCAGGCGCTGGGCGCCCTGGCTGGTTCTGCCGTGCGACTGAACCTGATGTACGACGGCGGTGACAAGCCTGGTCGCGATGTGGCAGACAACCGGCGCTGGGGTATTGCGCCAGCGCTGGCGCTGGGCTTGGGCGGCAGTACGCGCGCATACTTCAACTACCTGTTCATGAAGCAGATCAACACGCCGGATGGCGGCCTGCCGACGATCGGGCTTGAAGACTACAACTACGTCAGCAACGTCTCGGTGACGAACCCTACGCAGGAGCAGGCCGAAAATCTGACGGACTTCAACTCGAACGTCACGCAGATGGTCGCGGATGCTGACCTCGGCCCGGTAGACCGCCGCAACTTCTACGGCTCGCGCAATGATTTCGAACACGTGCGTGCCAACATGTTCACGGCCATTTTCGAGCATGACCTCACGGCCCGCACCACGCTGCGCAACACCTCGCGCTATGGCCGCTACACCCTGCGCCGCGAGATCACCGGCATCAACACGCTGGGAAATCTCTACTTCGGCACGGCGGCGCAGGCTGCCGCAGGCACGGCGATCCTCAATCCGGATTCCTCCACCTGGACAATCTCGCGCTCCCACCAGCGGCGCGACGAGGTGAACGAGCTGATGACCAACCAGACGAGCCTGCGCACGTCGCTGTCCATGGGTGGGATCGAGCATTCGATGAGCATGGGCGCCGAGTTCATCTACGAGCGCCACCAGCTCTATCCCTCCGTGGCCAGTGGTACGCAGTCGGCTGCTGACATCTACAACCCCGGTACAGCTGACAGCTTCACTTCATTCGCGCGCAGTGGCGCGAGTTCCCAAGGCAAAACCCTGACGGCGGCCGTGTACGCCTTCGACAACCTGGCGCTGTCGGAAAAGTGGAGCGTGAGCCTGGGCCTGCGCTTCGACCGCTACCGCATCGACTCCAGCGTGATACCGGCGCCGGCTGCCACGCCTGCAGCCTCCAGCTACTTCGAGGACAGCGGTAGCCTGTTCACAGGCAAGGTCGGCGTGGTGTTCAAGCCGGTGGAATACGGCACCATCTACGCGGCCTACGCGAACTCCGAGCAGCCCCCCGGAGGCCAGCCGCAGAGCGCGGGGACCAACCCGAACTTTGCGCTGGGCGGCAATGCGGCCACCAATAATCCCAACGTGGATCCGCAGGAGGCGCGCAATGTGGAGGTGGGCACCAAGTGGGAGCTGTTCGAAAGCCGCCTGTCGCTTTCCGCGGCGGCCTTCGACACCCGCAACAGGAACGACGTGATCGGCACGCAGGATCCGGTCACGGGTGAATACCCGCAGTCCGGCGAGCGCAAGGTGCAGGGCGTCGAGCTGGCGGTGGCCGGTTCGATCACACCGGACTGGCTGGTGAGCGCCGGCCTTGCCTCGATGAAGACGAAGGTCGTCGAGGGCACTGCGAACAATACGGGCGCGCAGCTTCAGTTCTCGCCGAAGCTGACCTTCAGCTCGTGGACGACCTACACCCTGCCGATGGGGCTGAAGATCGGTGGCGGCGCACGCTATGTAGATTCCTCCTTCCGCAACGGCAATGCCACCCAGGCCAGCGTGTCGAACCTCGCGAAGAGCCCCAGCTACTGGGTGATGGACTTGATGGCCGGCTACGATGTGAACGAACGCATTTCGCTGCAGCTGAACGTGCAGAACTTCACCGACAAGTTCTACCTGGCCAGCCTCAATAATGGCGGCTCGCGTTACACCCTGGGTACGCCGCGTACCTTCCTGCTCACCGGGAGGGTGGAGTTCTAGCGCATACTGCTTGCCACGCATCCGAAAGGAGGGCCGGTGGTGACGCCGGCCTTTTCCATTCCGACACGAGTGTTTCCAGAATGATGCTGCATATTCCTGCCGTGCTGATCGCCGACGAGGTGCGCGACTTCCGCCGCCAGCTGGACGCGGCAGAATGGTCAGACGGGCGCGCCACCGTGGGAGAGCAAGGCGCACAGGTCAAGCGCAACCAGCAGCTGGATCCGGCGTTGCCGGTGGCGCAGGCGCTGAGCCGCCGCATCCTCGACCGGCTGCAGGTGCACTCGCAATTCTTCTCCGCCGCGCTGCCGCTGCGCATCCTGTCGCCGCTCTTCAACCGCTATGCGGGAGGGGGGCAGTACGGCCTGCACGTGGATGGCTCGGTGATGAGCCAGCGCGACAATCGCCAGCCGCTGCGCAGCGATGTGTCGGCGACCCTCTTCCTGTGCGATCCGGGCGAGTACGACGGCGGTGAGCTGATCGTGAAGGACGCCTACGGCGAGCACGAAGCGAAGCTGCCTGCCGGCGACCTGGTGCTCTATCCCTCCACCAGCCTGCACCAGGTGCTGCCGGTGACGCGGGGCGCACGCGTATGCGCCTTCTTCTGGGTGCAGAGCATGGTGCGGGAGGATTCCCGGCGCACCATGCTGTACGAACTGGACCAGGCCATACAGGGGCTGCGGGGCCGGCTGGGGGAGGCCCCGGAATGCGTGGCGCTGACTGCCCATTACCACAACCTGTTACGGCTCTGGGCCGAGGTCTGATTGCAAATGAGAGTCAATCTTATTTACAATCCGCGTCATGGGTCTTCTGTCCTCTCCTACCCGCAGTGAACTCCTGACGCGCCGCGGCGGAGCCTTCACCGCCGTGGTCGCCATGCATGTCCTCGCCGTGTCGCTGCTGCTGCAGTCGAAGGTACGTGCAGACGAAGAAACGCCTGGGCAGCCCATCCAGGTGGTGTTCGTGCAGCAGGAGGCGCCCCGGGAAGCGCCGCCGGTGCGACCGCAGCTGGAGACGCTGCCGGTGGAAGTGCACATCCCGCCCGTCACGATACAGATCGATTACACCCCGCCGCGCGCGATCACCGCTGCGCCCGCACCCGCGCCGCCGCCAGCTGCAGCGCCAGTGGTGGTGCAGGACAACAAGCCGGTGATGCTCGATATCCAGGAAGTCGATGTGCTGCGCGAGCCGGCGCCACGCTATCCGCGCGCCGCAAGGCAGGCGCGGCTGCAGGGCAAGGTGCTGCTGTGGGTGCAGATCGATGAGCAAGGAAAGCCGCAGCAGGTCCGCGTGCACCAGAGCAGTGGCCATGAGCAGCTGGATCGTGAAGGCCGCGAGGCAGTGGCGCGCGCGCTGTTCAAACCCTACAGCCGCAATGGCCGGCCACAGGCGGCCACCTTCATATTTCCCGTGGATTTTGTACTTTCCGTCCGTACTGCAAACCGGAACTGAGCTGATGCGGTCATTGCGGGGTTAGCGGCGCTGGCCGCTGCTAGAATGGCCAGCCCCACCCGCAAGGATCAACGTGCGCGTATTCAACTTCGCGGCCGGTCCGGCCACACTTCCGTTGCCCGTACTCGAACAGGTCCAGGCCGAACTCATCGACTGGCAGGGCGCGGGCATGTCCGTGTTGGAAATCAGCCATCGAAGCAAGGCATTCCTGCGCGTCGCGCAGGAAGCCACGGCAGACCTGCGCGAGCTGCTGGCAGTGCCCGCAAACTACAAGGTGCTGTTCCTGCAGGGCGGCGCCACCGGCCAGTTCGCGGCGATCCCGATGAACCTCGCTGCTGCTGGCGCCACCGTCGACTACGTGAACACCGGTTCCTGGTCGAAGAAGGCGATCGGCGAAGCGAAGCACTTCTGTGCACGGGTCAACGTGGCGGCGGACGCGGCTGGCCGCTACACCCACGTGCCGGCCTTCAGCACCTGGCAGCGCAGCGAGGATGCCGCGTACCTTCATTACACGCCCAATGAAACCATCGGCGGCGTTGAATTTCCGTTTGTCCCTGACACTGGTGCCGTGCCGCTGGTGGCGGACTTCTCCTCGTCCATCCTTTCGCGTCCGCTGGACGTGTCGCGGTTCGGCCTGGTGTACGCCGGGGCGCAAAAGAACATCGGCCCGGCGGGACTTTGCATCGTGATCGTGCGCGAGGACCTGCTCGGCCGTGCCCGTGCCACGACGCCGGCAATCTGGAACTACGCCACCATGGCGGCGGAAGATTCGATGTCCAACACGCCCCCCACCTTTGCCTGGTATGTGGCGGGGCTGGTCTTCAAGTGGCTGAAGCAGGGCGGTGGTCTTGCAGCAATGGGCGCGCGCAACGAGGCCAAGGCGTCGAAACTCTACGCGGCCATCGATGGGTCGGATTTCTATGCAAATCCCGTCGATCCCGCCTGCCGTTCGTGGATGAACGTGCCCTTCACGCTGGCGAAGCCGGAGCTGGACAAGACCTTCCTCGCGGAGGCGGAAGCCGCCGGCCTCACCAACCTGGCAGGCCACCGCTCGGTGGGTGGCATGCGCGCCAGCATCTACAACGCGATGTCCATCGAGGGCATCGATGCACTGATCCAGTTCATGCGGGAGTTCGAGCGACGCCATGGCTGATGCCTTCCGGATCCTCACCCTCAACAACATCAGCGCCAAGGGGCTGGAGCGCCTGCCGCGCGACCGCTACGAGGTCGCCTCGGCGCTGGAAAACCCCCATGCCGTGCTGGTGCGTTCCGCCGACATGCACGCCATGTCGCTGCCGCCCAGCGTGCTGGCGGTGGCGCGCGCCGGCGCCGGCACCAACAACGTGCCGGTGGCCGCGCTGGCCGAGCGCGGCATTCCCGTCTTCAACTCGCCGGGTGCGAATGCGAATGCCGTGAAGGAGCTGGTCATCGCCAGCCTGTTCCTGGCCGCGCGCAACATCATGCCGGCATGGCAGTTCGCGCGTGCGCAGGGCGGCGATGACAAGGCCATCGACGCGGCGGTGGAAAAGGGCAAGAAGAACTTCGTGGGCTTCGAGCTGCCAGGACGCACACTGGGCGTGATCGGACTTGGTGCCATCGGTGTCGAAGTGGCCAACTGCGCGCAGGCGCTGGGCATGAAGGTGCTCGGCTACGATCCGCAGATCACCGTGCAGCGCGCCTGGGAACTTTCCTCCAGCGTGCAGCAGGCGCTGTCACTGGATGACCTCTTTGCCCGCAGCGACGTGGTCTCCGTGCATGTACCGCTCAACGACGGCACGCGCGGACTGGTGAACGCCGCGCGCATCGCCCTGATGCGCAAGGGCGGTGCGGTGCTGAACTTCGCGCGCGGCGGCATCGTCGATTCCGCGGCAGTGATTGCGGCGCTGGACCAGGGACACCTGCACGCCTATGTGTGCGACTTCCCCACCAATGCATTGAAGGATCACCCGAAGGTGGTGACGCTGCCGCACCTGGGTGCCTCCACCGGCGAGGCGGAGGAGAACTGCGCGGTGATGGCGGTGGAGCAGCTGCGCGAGTTCCTCGAGAACGGCAACATCCGCAATTCCGTCAATTATCCGGAGGCGGTGATGCCGCGCGTGCCGGGCACCACGCGGCTGGTCATTGCCAACAGCAACGTGCCCAACATGGTGGGACAGATATCCACCTGTCTGGCATCGGCCGGGGTGAACATCGCCGACCTGCTGAACAAGTCGCGCGGCGGTTTCGCCTACACATTGATCGATGCCGACAGTTCGATCGATGCGGCCACGCTGGCGGCGATCCGCGGCATTGAAGGCGTGCTGTCGGCGCGCCTGATCGCGGGCTGAGCTTCGGTGGCGTCCCGTGTCCGAAAGCCCGCGCCGGTCCGGCGGCCGCGGGCAGATCGCATTTCCCGCGTGGCCTATCTCGGACCTGAGGGCACCTACTCGCACTCGGCCGTGGAGCAATGGTTCAAGGCTGGCGCGGAGGCGCTGGCCTGCGCGTCGATCGAAGATGTCTTCAGCGCCGTGCAGGAGGGCAAGGCCGAGTTCGGTGTGGTGCCGGTGGAGAATTCCTCCGAGGGCGCGGTGAACCTCACGCTTGACCGGCTGATGACCGCCAGTCCGCCCATCTGCGGCGAGATCGAGCTGCGGGTGCAGCACAACCTGCTGGGCCGGATGAAAAGCCTGGCGCAGGTGCGCCGCGTGTGTGCGCATCCCCAGGCACTGGCGCAGTGCCGGCTGTGGCTGGACAGGCATCTGCCGAAAGCCGCGCGCGTGCCGGTGAGCAGCAATGCCGAGGGCGCGCGCCTGGCACGTGAGAAGGCCGGCACGGCGGCGATAGCCGGGCGGGTGGCTGCATCGGTATACGGGCTCAACGTGCTGGCGGAAGGCATAGAGGACCATGACCACAACACCACGCGCTTCCTGGTGCTGGGGCGCCGGCGCCCGCGTCCCACTGGCGTGGACAAGACCAGCCTGCTGGTGTCCAGCGATCGCGCCCAGGCGGGCTCGCTGGCGCGCCTGCTGGAGCCGCTGGCACGACAGAAGGTGAACATGACACGCATCGAATCGCGACCCTCGCGGCGGCACAAGTGGGAATACGTGTTTTTCATTGACGTGGAAGGGCACGCGAAGGACGCGCCACTGGCGAAGGCACTGGCAGCGCTGCGCGAGCGCAGCTCGCTGTTCCGCGTGCTGGGATCTTATCCGCGGGCGGTGCTGTGAGCGCCGGTTCCTCGGCAACTGCCGCGGTCCGCGGCCTGGCGCCCTATGTCATCGGCAAGCCCATCGCCGAGCTGGCGCGCGAGCTGGGCATGGACGAGGCCAGCATCATCAAGCTGGCCTCGAACGAGAATCCGCTTGGCCCCAGCCCCGCGGCGCTGGCTGCCATGCAGCGCGCACTGCAGGACGTGTGGCTTTACCCGGATGGCAATGGCCATGACCTGAAGGTCGCGATCGCCCGCCACCATGACGTGGCGATGAACCAGGTGACGCTGGGCAACGGCTCCAATGACCTGCTCGTGCTGCTGGCGGAGGCCTTCCTCACGCCGGACTCCAGCGCGGTGTTTTCGCAATATGCATTTGCGATCTACGGGCTGGTCGTGCAGGCCACCGGCGCGCGGTCGAACGTGGCGCCGGCATTCCCGGCCGGACATCCGATGGCGCTGGGCCATGACCTGAAGGCCATGCGTGCGGCGATCACTGCCGACACACGCCTGCTGTACATCGCCAATCCCAACAATCCCACCGGCACCTGGGTGGATACCACAGCACTGCGCGAGTTCCTCGATGCCGTGCCTGCACAGGTCATCGTCGTGCTGGATGAGGCCTATTTCGAATATTCCCGCCGCGTGGATTGCCCGGATGGCATGACGCTGCTGGAGCGGTACCCGAACCTGGTGGTGCTGCGCACGTTCTCGAAGGCGCACGGTCTGGCGGGCGTGCGTGTGGGCTATGGCATCTCGCATCCCGACGTGGCCGACATGCTCAATCGCGTGCGGCAGCCCTTCAACGTGAACATCCCGGCATTGGCGGGCGCCGAAGCCGCGCTGGCGGACGCCGACCAGCCCCGGCGTGCACAGCAGCTGGTGGAGGAAGGGCTCAGGCAGCTGGGCACCGCGCTGCCACCCCTGGGCCTGAAGGTGTATCCCAGCGCGGGCAACTTCGTGCTGGTGGACACCGGCGGCGACGGGCGGCTGGTGTATGAGAAGCTGCTGCGGCATGGCGTGATCGTGCGTCCTGTGGGCGGGTATGGCCTGCCGGGGTGCCTCAGGATCACCATCGGCACCGCGCAGCAGAACGAGAAGCTGATCCGCTCATTGGCAGCGGTGACGAAGGAAAGCTGACATCGAATGAAAAACTGGAAGGTCGAACCCGCGCGGGAAGTATCAGGGCGCATGCGCGTCCCGGGGGACAAGTCCATATCGCACCGCTCGGTGATGCTGGGCGGCATCGCCGAGGGCCGCACCGAGGTCACCGGCTTCCTCGACGGGGAGGACTGTCTTGCCACGGTGGAGGCCTTCCGTGCCATGGGCGTCACCGTGGAGCGCCACAGCGACACTGCACTCACTGTGCATGGCCGCGGCCTGCACGGGCTCAGCGCGCCGGCGCGTGTGCTGGACATGGGCAACGCGGGCACGGCCATCCGGCTGTCGATGGGACTGCTCTGCGGCCAGCGGTTCAGCACCACGCTCACCGGCGATGAATCCTTGCGCTCCCGGCCCATGGAGCGCGTGGCCGCGCCGCTGCGGCTGATGGGCGCACGCATCGACACCACCGCGGGCAAGCCGCCGGTGACGCTGCATCCTGCCGGGCGCCTCACCGGCATCGACTACGCCATGCCCATGGCCAGCGCGCAGGTGAAGTCGGCCGTCCTGCTGGCAGGCCTGTATGCCGAAGGCCGCACCAGCGTGACCGAGCCCGCACCGACGCGCGACCATACCGAACGGATGCTGCGGGGCTTCGGCCTGGATGTGGAGACTTCGGGGTCGCGCGCCAGCCTCGATGGAAGGCAGAAGCTCAGCGGCACGCGCATCGCGGTGCCGGGCGACATCTCTTCGGCAGCGTTCTTCCTTGTGGCAGGCGCCATCGCTGGTCGCGACGACTTCGTGCTGGAGAACGTGGGCATCAATCCCACCCGCACCGGCATCCTCGATGTGCTGAAGCTGATGGGAGCAGACCTGCGCGTGCATGAGCGCGAGTCGCAGGGCGGGGAGCCCGTGGCCGACATCGAGGTGCGGCGCTCGGCGCTGCGCGGCGTGGCTGTGCCGCCAGATCTCGTGCCGCTGGCCATCGATGAGCTGCCGGTGCTGTTCATCGCGGCCGCAGCAGCGGAAGGCGAGACCGTGTTCACGGGCGCGGCCGAGCTGCGCGTGAAGGAAAGCGACCGGCTGGCGGTGATGGCCGACGGCCTCACGCGTGCCGGCGTGCCCAATGAACTGCTGCCGGATGGCATCCGCATCAGCGGCGGCCATCGCCTGCACAGTGCCGAGATCGAAAGCCACGGGGACCACCGCATTGCCATGTCCTTCGCCATCGCCAGCCTGCTGGCCGATGGCGAACTGAAGGTCCGGGACGTGGCCAACGTGGCCACCTCCTTCCCCGGGTTTACCGCCATCGCGGCCGGCTGCGGCCTGAACGTGCGGGAAGCATGAGTTCGCCAGCCGGCGCAGCGGGCGCCGTGCCCGTGATCACCATCGACGGGCCCAGCGGCTCCGGCAAGGGGACTATCAGCCGCCGCGTGGCGGCACTGCTGGACTGGCACCTGCTGGACAGCGGGGCCCTCTACCGCCTGGTCGCCCTGGCAGCCGGGAAGGCGGGTCTCGATCCGGCAGACCAGGCAGCCCATGCTGCTGCCGCGGCCGGCATGGCCGTCACCTTCGGGCAGACCGCTACTGGCGACGAGAAGGTGCTGCTGGCTGACGAGGACGTGACGGCCGCCATCCGCACCGAAGAGGCCGGGCAGGGTGCCTCCCGCGTCGCCGCCTGGCCCCCGGTTCGCGCCGCGCTGCTGCAGCGCCAGAGGGATTTCGCCCAGCCACCGGGCCTGGTGGCCGACGGCCGGGACATGGGCACCGTGGTTTTCCCGTCTGCCGCACTGAAGATCTTCCTCACCGCCAGCCCTGAAGAAAGGGCCCGAAGACGCTATAACCAGTTGAAAGACAAGGGGTCTGGTGCTAGCCTTGCCGCCCTTTCGCTGGAGATAGCCGAGCGTGACAGGCGGGATTCAACCCGCGCCGTGGCGCCGCTGCTGCCCGCCGCTGATGCCATGACCATCGACAGCACCAGCCTCACGATCGATGAGGTGGTGCAGCGGATCATGGCCGAAGTGCGGGCTCGCCGCATCTGACTCCAGCAGAAGGTTTTTGGTCGGACACCACCCGGTGGCGTCCGTGTTTCAACATAACCGTGCCCCGCGCAACGCAAGGCCGCGGCACGTAACGAGTGGTGCATGAGCGAATCTTTCAGCGAACTGTTCGAACAAAGCCTGGCCAATACCCGCATTCGTCCGGGCCAGATCCTCACCGGACGCGTCGTCAGCGTCAGCGACGACATGGTCATCGTCAATGTGGGCCTCAAGTCCGAGGCCGTCATCCCCATCGAGCAGTTCCGCAATGAGCGCGGCGAGGTCGAGGTCGTCGAGGGTGACGACGTCGAGGTCGCGCTCGATGCCATCGAGAATGGCAATGGCGAAACCCATCTTTCCCGCGACAAGGCCAAGCGCGCCCGCACCTGGACGCGGCTGGAGAAGGCCTTCAACGATTCCGAGATCGTCACCGGCATCATCACCGGCCGCGTGAAGGGCGGCTTCACGGTGGAGCTGGAGAACGTGCGTGCGTTCCTGCCGGGCTCGCTGGTGGATGTGCGCCCGGTGCGCGACACCGCCTACCTCGAGAACAAGCCGCTCGAGTTCAAGGTCATCAAGCTCGACCAGAAGCGCAACAACGTGGTCGTGTCCCGCCGTGCCGTGGTGGAGCAGGAGTTCTCCGCCGAGCGCAGCGCGCTGATGGACAACCTGCAGGAAGGCGCTGTCGTGAAGGGCGTGGTGAAGAACCTCACCGACTACGGCGCGTTCGTCGACCTGGGCGGCATCGACGGCCTGCTGCACATCACCGACATGGCGTGGAAGCGCGTCAAGCATCCTTCCGAAGTGGTGCAGGTGGGCCAGGAAGTCGAGGTGCGCATCCTCAAGTTCGACCGCGAGCGCTCGCGCGTCTCGCTGGGCCTGAAGCAGCTGGGAGCCGATCCCTGGGAGAACATCGCCCGTCGCTATCCCCCGAACACCCGCGTGTTCGGCAAGGTCACGAACATTGCCGACTACGGCGCGTTCGTGGAGATCGAGGATGGCGTCGAGGGCCTGGTGCACGTCTCGGAGATGGACTGGACGAACAAGAACGTCAATCCGTCCAAGGTCGTGCAGACCGGCGAGGAAGTCGAGGTCATGGTGCTCGATGTGGACGAAGAGCGTCGTCGCATCTCCCTGGGCCTCAAGCAGTGCAAGAGCAACCCGTGGAAGGAGTTCGCCGAGAACTTCAACCGTGGCGACAAGGTCTCCGGCCAGGTCAAGTCGATCACCGACTTCGGCGTGTTCATCGGCCTGTCGGGCAACATCGACGGCCTGGTGCACCTGTCCGACATCAGCTGGGACATCCCCGGCGAAGAGGCGGTGCGCAGCTACCAGAAGGGCCAGCTCATCGAGGCCATGGTGCTGTCCATCGATCCGGAGCGTGAGCGCATCTCGCTGGGCATCAAGCAGCTGGCGAAGGATCCGTTCTCCGGTTACGTGGCCGAGCATCCGCGCGGCAGCATCGTCACCGGCACCGTGACCGAAGTGGACCAGCGCGGCGCGCTGATCGACCTGGGCCATGGCGTGGAAGGCCAGCTGCGGGCCACCGAGCTGGGCCGCGACCGTGTGGACGATGCGCGCACCGTGCTGAAGGTGGGCGACACCGTCGAGGCCAAGTTCGTCGGCGTGGACCGCAAGACGCGTTCCATCACGCTGTCGATCAAGGCCAAGGAGATCCACGAGGAAGCCGAGGCGGTGCAGAGCTACCGCACGGAATCCGGCGGTGGCTCCTCGGGCACCAGCCTGGGCGACCTGCTCAAGGAGCAGATCGGCAACGATCGCGACTGAGCGCAACGCACGCCGGGCGGGCCGCTGCAGGAAGCTGAGCGGCCCGCCAGGTGCATCCAGGGCAGGCCCGCATGACGAAGTCGGAACTGATCGAGATCATCACTGCCAAGCAGAAGCATCTGCCCGCGCGTGACGTCGAGCTGGCTCTCAAGCAGATCCTGGAAATCATGAGTGATGCGCTCTCGCAGGGGCAGCGCATCGAGATCCGCGGTTTTGGCAGCTTCTCGCTGCACTTCCGTCCGCCGCGGCAGGGGCGCAATCCCAAGACCGGCGAGGCCGTGGCCCTGTCGGGCAAGCACGTGCCGCACTTCAAACCGGGCAAGGACCTGCGCGAGCGGGTCAACGAAAGCGCGGGGCAGCCTATCCGCGATTGAAGCCGGTGAATCGGCGCGATCGCGCCGGATTCACGCATCCGATGCCGGATGCATCACCTCCACACTGTCCGGGCGGCCGCGGTGGCCGACGCACATTTCCGGAGGTTTCCCATGCTTGCACACAGACAGTCCCTGGTGGCGCTCACGATCGGCATCCTGCTGCTCTTGTTCGGGTCTGCGGTTCCCGCCGCGCAGGTGAACATCAACACGGCAGACGCGGCCACGCTGGCGAAAGAGCTCAAGGGCATCGGCCTCAAGCGCGCCCAGGACATCGTCGACTACCGCCAGAAGCACGGACCCTTCAAGTCGGCCGATGAGCTGGCACTGGTGAAGGGTATCGGGCCCGCGGCCATTGCCAAGAACCGGGAGATCATCCGCACCGATGGCAAGGCGGCACAGGCACCCGGGGCCAGGCCGGCGGCATTGCCGGCGAAACCGGTCACAGACCGGTCACGATGAACTATGCCGCGGGCGGGGTCCTGTAACATGCGGACATCAGACTTCGCTCAGGAGTGAGCCAGTAATGATGCGAGCAACGGACAGCAGGAAAGTCAGGACAGCAGTGTTCCCCGTGGCGGGGCGGGGTACCCGCTTCCTGCCGGCGACCAAGGCCAGTCCGAAGGAAATGCTGCCCGTGGTCGACAAGCCGCTGATCCAGTACGCGGTCGAAGAAGCGCTGGCCGCTGGTGCGACGCGCCTGGTGTTCATCACCGGCGCGTCCAAGCGGGCCATCGAAGATCATTTCGATACCGATGCGGAGCTGGAAAAGCTGCTCGATTCCCAGGGCAAGTCCGAGCTTGCTGACCAGCTGCGCAGCGTGCTGCCGGCCAATGCCACCTGCATCTTCATCCGCCAGCCGGCACCGTTGGGCCTGGGTCATGCCGTGTTGTGTGCCCGGCCGGCGGTGGGCGATGAGCCCTTCTTCGTGCACCTTGCCGACGACCTCATTGACGCGGAAAAGCCCTGCCTGCAGCAGATGGCCGAGGTGCACGAGCGCAATGGCCGCAGCGTGCTGGGGGTGGAGGAAGTAGAGCCTTCCGAGACCGACAAGTACGGCATCGTGGATGCCAACGGCTCAACCGAGCGCGTGGTTGCCATCAAGGCAATTGTGGAGAAGCCGAAGCCGTCCAAGGCGCCTTCCAATCTTGCGGTCGTTGGCCGCTACGTGCTGACACCAGCAATTTTCGACCACCTCGAGGAGATCGGTGCCGGAGCCGGTGGCGAGATCCAGCTCACCGACGGCATTGCCCGCCTGATGAAGGAAGAGGACGTCTACGCCTACCGCTTCACCGGCAAGCGCTACGATTGCGGTAGCAAGCTGGGGTACCTGCAGGCCACGGTGGAATACGGGCTCAAGCACGCCAAGCTCGGCGAGCCTTTCAGGGAATACCTGCAGCAGCTGATGTGCCGCTAGGGGGCCTGGCGGGCCCAGTCGTCCCAGGGGCCGGTGGTGTTGTAAGGCACCGTGATGAAGTGCGCCTCGATCTGCTCGATCATCCCGTCCTTCAGCTTGAACAGCTCCATCAGGTAGAAGGTGTGCGGGCGAAAGAGCAGGGGCCTGGCCGGCGTGCCGTCGGTGAGCTTGTAGTCGCCCATCCGCCCCATCTTGTCCATGAAGGCAACACCCAGCACCAGGCCGCGTTCCTCATCCACCAGCGGGAAGCGGCGTCCGCGCACGCGGTCGTTGTAGCGGTAGTACCCTAGCCGGAACTGCTCCTCGCACCCGAGCCTGGCGACAGGCGTGACGGTGAAGCCGGAATTGTGCGTGGTCTTCACGCCATTCTCCACCCGGGCGCAATCGGGGTGGAACTTCGTGTACAGCGTGCCGTCGTTCAGCTGCAGCGTGTCGAAGTAGCCGTCTGACAGCGCGATCATCTGCGCGCGGGGCACGCGCTGTGCCTGCGGCAGGATCTCGTTGAGCACCGGCTTGGGCTCGAACTTCTGGTCCTCGAAGCGGATGCCGGAGTCTGCCTGCCGCACGATCAGGGTTTCAGCTTCCGAAACCAGGCCGTTCTCGACCTTGAGGCGGAGGGTGTAGGCGGAGGTATCGGTGGTTTCGGTCACGGTGCCGAAGAAGCCGACCTCCCCGGTGAGCGGATCAGCAAAGCGCAGGTCGTAGCTGCCCAGGGCGGTGATGGTGCCCCACAGGCCGTCCCCCACCATCAACGGCACGGTGTTCTCGGTGTTGCGCACTCGCGCTGCCCACTGCACCCGCTGCGGATTGCGCTCCTTCAGCGCCGCCAGGTAGGTATCGAGCACCCGGTAGAGGTCGGCCCGCGTCGTGCGCGAAGGGGCGGCATTCTGGCGGGGGTCCGGCATCCATTCCTCCGCGGCCGGGCCGGGTGCGGCGGCCGTGATGCCGGCCAGCAGGAGAGCGCCGAGCAGCGCGCGGCGGATCGATGCCTTCATGGTGATTCCCCGTCAGAACAGTTGGAATGGTTTGCCGGGCATTCTAACATCGGCCAGTGCTGCGGCCCGGGCCGCAGCCTTGTCGAACAAGGGGGTAGCAGTGGATCCGGAACAATTCTCCACCCTGGAGCAGCCGCGCTTCGAATTCGCGATGGAAGTGCGCCTGCGCTTCACGCGGGTCCAGCAGATCAACCAGATTCCCACCGGCGGCGTGCGCAGCGCCGTCTACGTGGATTCGGGCGAGTTCTCCGGTCCTAAGCTCAAGGGCAAGGCCGTGCCCAATTCCGGCGGCGACTACGCGCTGTTCCGCCCCGACGACGTGGCGGTATTCGACGCCCGCTACATGCTGCAGGAAGACGATGGCACGCTGATCCTGCTGCACAACAAGGGCTTCCTCTGGGGCCGCACACCCGATGTGATGGACCGCCTGCGCAAGTGGGCCTTCGAGGGCGGCGCCCCGGTGCCACATGCGGAGTATTACCTCAGGGCATCCCCCACCTTCGAGACCAGCGTGGGCAAGCATGACTGGCTCACCAAGCATGTGTTCGTGGGCATCGGCGAGCGCAAGCCCGACGGCAACCTCATCCGCTATTACAAAGTGACCTGAGGATGAAGCGCGTATTGCCGCCCGGCCTGTCGGCCTCGAGCCTGGACCGGGCGCTGCGGGATTTCGGTCGCGCGGTGGGAGAAGAGTGGGTTCTGGCCACCGACCTCGACCGCGACACCTACCTCGACCATTTCGCGGTGGACGAAGCCGCCCACGCGCCGTCGGCTGCTGTCGCGCCGCTGACCGTGGAGCACGTGCAGGAGGTGCTGCGCATTGCCAACCGGCACAAGGTGCCCCTGTGGCCCATCAGCCGCGGCAAGAACTTCGGCTACGGTGGCGCGGCGCCACTGCTGAAGGGTTCGGTGGTGCTCGATCTCTCGCGCATGAAGAAGATCGAGTTCGACGCGCAGAACGGCGTGGCGGTGGTGGAGCCCGGAGTCGGTTTCTACGATCTCTACGATTACATCCAGCAGAACAAGCTGCCCTACTGGACCTCAGTGCCCGGCAACAGCTGGGGATCGGTGCTGGGCAATGCGCTCGATCGCGGCGTGGGCTACACCACCTACGGCCAGCACACCGAGAAGCTCTGCGGCATGGAGGTCGTGCTGCCGACCGGCGAGTTGCTGCGCACCGGCATGGGCGCCATGAGCGGCTCGCCCACCTGGAACCTCTACCGCTACGGCTTCGGCCCGTCGTGGGAACAGATGTTCGTGCAGTCGAACTACGGCGTGGTCACCAAGGCTGGCGTGTGGCTGATGCCGGCGCCCGAGTCGATGATCGGCCTCGACATGGAGCTGGAGAATGCAGACGACCTCGGCTGGGCAGTGGACATCGTCGCCGCCCAGCGGCGCGACGGGTTGCTGCAGCAGTCTCCCTCCATCGGCAGCTGGCTGCGTGGTGCGGCGGTGCTCACCACGCGCAAGGAGTGGTATGACAAGCCCGGAGCGCTGCCGGATGACGTGATCGCGGCCATCCGCCAGCGGTTCGGCATCGGCTGGTGGTCCATCAGCCTCAGGCTCTACGGATACGAGTCGGTGAACGAGGCGCAGGCTGCCATCATCCAGCGGCAGTTCGAACGGCAGACGAGCCAGCCCATCCGCATCAGCCGCTGGAAGCAGGGCGAGCCCCTGAACCCTGCACCGGGACAGGCGGCATTCGCCGGCGTGCCCATCACCTTCCCGATGGCCAACGCGGCCTGGCATGGGGGGCGTGGCGGCCATCTCGGCTATTCACCCGTGCTGCCTGCAACGGGACAGGCTGCGATGGAGCAATTCCGCCGCACCTACGACCGCTACAAGGAGTTCGGCATGGATTACCACGGCTCCTTCGCGATGGGGGAGCGCAGCATCGTCAACGTGAACCAGGTGCTGTTCAACAAGGATGATCCGGACATGATGGCGCGCGTGAACGGTTTCTTCCGCGCGCTGGTCAACGACGCCACGGAGAAGCGCTACGGCGAATACCGCACGCACATCGACTACATGGACCTTGTTGCCGCCACCTACGACTTCAACGGCGGTGCACAGCTGCGTGCCAATGAGGCAGTGAAGGATGCGCTGGATCCCAATGGCATACTCGCGCCCGGCAAGAGCGGCATCTGGCCGAAGCGGTATCGCAATCTCAGGGGCAGGTCATGAGCCGGCTCCGCACCGCGATGATGGCCGCGTGCGCCGTGCTGGGATTGCAGCTCGCGGAGGGTGCAATGGCTGCCAGCGCCCCCGATGGCAAGTCCCTGTATCGGGAACGCTGCGGCATGTGTCACCAGACCATCGGCATGGCGGTGGGCATTCTCTCCCGCCGACCAGGCGACGAGAGCCAGGGATTTCTCGAGGAACGCAAGGATCTCTCCGCCACCTTCGTGCGCACCGTGGTGCGCACCGGCATCGCCAACATGCCGCGGATGCCACGCGGCGAGGTCAGTGACGCGGAGCTGGAAGCCATTGCGGCCTATCTGGCCAAGGGGAGGCCGTGATGCTCGAGTCCTGGCACACACCGGATGAGGCAGGGTCCCTGCGCATGGACCGCCGCGTATTGCTGACGGTTTCCGGCGCACTGGTGATGGCCGCAGCCACCACCGGCACCGCGCAAGGCCGACCTTCACCGGATGGCCTGTCGGTGATGGATTCCCGTCCCACGGTGATCCTGCAGGATCGCCGGGTGCTGCTGCCGGAAGACCTCCGTGCGCGTCTCGGTGGCAGCACAAGGGTGTTGCAGCTGGAGGCCGATCCGGTGCGCATGTGGCGGGGAGAGCATGCGCCATTGCTGGGTGATCCCACGACACGCCTGGTGGGTATCACACCCTGGATCGAGTTCGTGATGATCCAGGGACTGGCGGCGGAATCGCGTCGCAGGGTGCGCTACCAGCGACATGACGCGGGTGCCGACGCGATGGTCTGGCTTATCGCCTGATTGCGGCCGGCGCAAGCGGACAATGCCGCCGGCGAATGAAGAATCAGGGTTTCCCTGAGACGGGCGTCTCGGGTGTTCACCTGATATCGCCCGGCCGGGAGCAGCGCTGGCGGGGCTCAAGGGCGACGCACCTGAGACCTGTCGCCGCAGGCGCACATTGTGGGCACCACGGACCCTTCTTAACGTAACCCCCCGAGCGAAAGGCAAACCTGTCGAAAGGCAGGGACGCAAAGCCTCCGGTCTGAAGGATTAGATAGCGGGGCTGCCGGCACGAAGAGAATGCGACGTTTCATGCGCCGCGCTTCGAGTGCCGTGAGTCATGGTGAGGCAGTCCGGCCGGTCCCGGCGGGAACGCACTAACCCGACCTTTCACTTTGCCCTTCACGGCGCGCCGTGAAGTCATGTCCTCGTGTTGCCCCGGACTTGTGGGGCGTCGGTGAATACATGCCCAATTCATGCGTTTCGGCGCGGCAGCATATTGCCTTGCTTGCCGGTTCCATCGTCCTCCTTGCTTGCGGAACGGCCCTTGCCGCACCCTACTCGGGAACCGCGATCGCAGTTCCGGCCACATTCCAGGCAGAGCACTTCGATACCGGCGGACAGCGTGTTTCCTACTACGACACCACGTCGACAAACCTGGGTGGCATGTTCCGCACGCGCGAAGCGGTGGACATCATCAGCGCGCCATCCAGCATCGGCGGCTATGTGGTCAGCAACATGGATACCGGCGAGTGGATGGTGTACTCCTTCCGCGTAGCCACTGCCGGCAGCTATGACATCGACGTGCGGGCGTCGAGCACGGTGACCACCAGCGCCTACCGCATCGACATCGACGCCAAGGCCGCCATCGGGGCGGTGACCGTGCAGAATACCGGCAGCCTCAACACCTACCAGTGGACGAGCAAGCGCCGGGTTTCGCTGGCCGCGGGCACGCACACGCTGACCGTCATTTCGGATCGGGGTGGTTTCAGGCTGGATGCCATCAGGGTCTCCGGCGTGTCGGTGGCTGCACCTGCCCCTGCACCCGCACCCACCAGCACCGCCAAGCTGTTGTTCAAATCCGGCTTCGATGGGGGTTCCCTGGGCGCACCGCCGCCGTCGAACTGCTGGGGAACTGGTTGCTGGCAGGACATCGTGGGCCTCGACAGCCTGACCGGCTTCACGTGGCCGGGAATCATCGCAGACGGAACCAGCAGGGTGTTCCACCTGACCTATCCGGTAACCACCACATCACAGACCATCGGCAACTATTCCTTCGGCCGCATCGACTTCCTCACGGGCCCCCGGGGAGCGCAGAGCTCGGCGCTGATGCAGCAGATCTCCAGGAACGTGAACGGCACTGCACCCATGGGCACGGCGCCGGCGCAGAACGCGCTGCAGTTCATGCCCAAGCGTGACCCGGGTGACATGTACATCAGCTACTGGCTGAAGCTGCAGCCGGACTTGTTGCAGAAGATGACCAACCTGCCTGCTGGCCCCGGCATCGCCGACGGTGGCACCTGGCGCGCCGTCTTCGCCCTGAAGACCGGCGGCCAGACCTCATGGGGTGAACCGGCCGACAACGGCGACTATCGCATCGAGGCGTATGTGATGACGAAGAACAACACCAATCCGTACTGGGTGCTGCTGGGTGACAACAACGCTGGCGGCGGTGCGCCGGCGGTGAACACCTTCCGGATGGAGAACCGCAATGTTCCGGTGCCCGTGGGCCAGTGGTTCAAGCTGGAGTTCTTCTGGCACCGCAGCTCCGGCTCCGATGGCCGGGTGTGGATGGCGGTGAACGGACAAGTGGTTGCGGACCGCCGTGGCGCCAACATGGGTGCGTGGAGCCAGCCCATCAATCGCGTCATGGCGCCGCTGCTCTACTCAGGCAGCACCATGCCCATCTACCAGTGGGTGGATGACCTGGAGATCTGGAACGCCTTCCCTCCGGCAGGCAGCAACACCCCGTACGCTCCGCACTGACCCGGGAGCGTCAGGCCGTCAGCGCGGCGGCACCTGCGGCCGCGCTGGCTGCTCCTGCGATGCGCAGGAAGGTCGCATGCGCGGATAGCCGGGCGGCGGCGTGCGAGACGAGGGCTGCCAGCAGCGCGGTGGAGACCACCAGGCCAGGGACGTAGAGGCCGGCGTGGGCTGGCCCTTCGGCGCCATGCGCGAAGCCATGGATGAGCGCGAAGCCGGCGGCCAGCGCGCCGCTGGCCCACAGTGGTGCGCGCCGGCCGACCGCCAGCAGCAGGCCGCTGCCAATGACGGTGAGCGCGATGGCGGATTCGAGCACGGGGCCGCCGCTGACGGGCAGCAGCGCGCCGATCCCGACGAACAGCGCCAGGCATGCCGCCACGGTGAGCCTTCCCTTCAATGGCAGCAGTGCCGACCAGGCGCTCACCGCCACGATCATCAATACATGGTCCAGTCCTGTCAGTGGATGCAGCATCCCGGCCACCAGGTGGCCGGCGTGGCTGCCTTCGCCTGGGTGTGCCCAGGCGGCAGGTGAGGCCAGCAGCAGGACCGCAACGGGAAGGATCGGGCGCAGGGCAAATCTCGACATGGCGTGCCTCATCAGGATCGGAACAGGCGGGTGTACTGGGTTTCGTGCCAGCAGCTGGCCATCATGGCCAGGGGCGTGGCGCTGCCGATGTCCACATCGGACAGGTTCGTGGCTTGAGTGAGCAGGTCGGGGAGGAACAGGCGGATGCGTTCCAGCACGCGTTGCCCGGCCGTCTGCCCCAGCGGCAGCAGCTTCACGGTGGCAGTGACCTGGTTCTCTGCCCAGGCCCAGGCGTAGGCCAGAGCACAGTCCTGCGCACTGGCTCCTGAAGTAGCGCCAGCCAGCGCGAACATGGCAGCGTAGGTGGCGCCATCGTGCCGCTGCCAGCTGCGCGCTGCTTCGAGGCCATGCGCGGCCAGGATCTTCGCGAGCGACTGTCCCAGGTGGAGTTCCTCGGCGCGCAGCTCGGCAGTTTCGCGTGACGCCAGCAGCTCGCGGCTGAGGCCCAGCGCACGGGCCTCGTCGCCGTCGCTCCAGGCGGCATGCAGGCGCAGCAGCAATGGCAGGTCGAGGGTGGCGAGCGAATGGCGCGCCACGCCCATGATCCATTCCCCCGCCTGCTGCTCATCGGTCACCCAGCCGGAGTCGTTGGCGTATTCCAGGCCCTGGGAGAAATTGAACGCGCCTACCGGCAGCGCGGGGCTGGCCAGCTGGAGCAGCCTGAGCAGCGCCAGTGGCTCAGTCATGGCCGTGGCTGTGTCCGTGGTGTGAAGCGTACGCGCCGCCCTCGGGTTCGAAAGGCAGCACGTCGCCTTCCACCTGCAGGCCCTGGCCGCGCAGCATCTCATCCAGCACGTGGTCACGCAGGAAGCGCAGGGAATCGTGCGTCACCTGCACGGCAATGTGGCGGTTGCCCAGGTGGTAGGCGGCGCGCGCAAGCTGGCGGGAATCCGAAGTGCGCAGGATGGAGACCTGCTCCGGTGCCGCCACCACCTCCACCACGCGGCCATCGCTGGCCTGCAGGCGGTCCCCGCCGCGCAGCACTGTGCCGCGGGGCAGGGTGAGGCCGATTTCCTCGCCGCTGTCGAGTGTGGCCAGCAGGCGGCTGCGCTGGCGCAGGTCGAAGGGCAGCACCAGCCTGGCGTCGGCGCGGCCGCTGGTGCGCGTGATGCTGGAGACGGTCAATGTCATGGCACAGGCTCCATCAGAAAAGGAAATAGCGTTGCGCGAGCGGCAGCACGGTGGCCGGCTCGCAGATGAGCAGCTGTCCGTCGGCGCGCACCTCGTAGGTCTGCGGATCTACCTCGATGTGCGGCTGGTAGTCGTTGAGGATGAGGTCACGCTTGCGGATGCTGCGGGTGCCGCGCGCGGCGCTGAGCGGGCGGGCGAGCCCGAGCCTGGTGCCGATGTCCGCTTCCAGTGCCGCACGGGAGACGAAGGCGATGGAGCTGGATGCGGCAGCGCGGCCGAAGCTGCCGAACATGGGGCGGTAGTGCACTGGCTGCGGGGTGGGGATGGACGCGTTGGCATCGCCCATCGGCGCGGCGGCGATCATGCCGCCCTTGAGGATGAGCGAAGGCTTCACCCCGAAGAAAGCCGGTCGCCACAGCACCAGGTCGGCCAGCTTGCCCACTTCCACGGAGCCCACCTCGTGCGCGATGCCATGGGTCAGCGCCGGGTTGATGGTGTACTTGGCCACATAGCGGCGCACGCGGAAATTGTCGTTGCGTCCACCATCTGGATGCAGCGCGCCGCGCTGGGACTTCATCTTGTGCGCGGTCTGCCAGGTGCGGACCACCACTTCGCCGACGCGGCCCATGGCCTGGGAGTCGGAGGAGATCATCGAGAAGGCGCCCAGGTCGTGCAGGATGTCCTCGGCGGCGATGGTCTCGCGGCGGATGCGCGATTCGGCGAACGCCACGTCCTCGGCAATGCCCGGGTCCAGGTGATGGCACACCATCAGCATGTCCAGGTGCTCATCCACCGTGTTGATGGTGTAGGGGCGGGTGGGATTGGTGGAAGAGGGCAGCACATTGGCCTCGCCACAGGCGCGGATGATGTCCGGCGCATGCCCGCCGCCGGCGCCTTCCGTGTGGTAGGTGTGGATGGCGCGACCCTTGAACGCGGCGAGCGTGTCTTCGAGAAAGCCGGACTCGTTCAGCGTGTCAGTGTGGATGGCCACCTGCACGTCATGCTCTTCGGCCACCGAGAGGCAACAGTCGATGGCGGCGGGCGTGGTGCCCCAGTCCTCGTGCAGCTTCAGTCCCATGGCGCCCGCGCGGATCTGCGCGTGCAGGCCTTCCGGCAGGCTGGCGTTGCCCTTGCCCAGCAGCCCGAAGTTCATCGGCAGCCCGTCCAGCGCCTGCAGCATGCGCGCCAGGTGCCACTCACCGGGGGTGCAGGTGGTGGCATTGGTGCCGGTGGCTGGTCCGGTGCCCCCACCGATCATGGTGGTGACACCGGACATCAGCGCTTCCTCCACCTGCTGGGGACAGATGAAATGGATGTGCGAGTCGATGCCGCCGGCGGTGAGGATCTGGCCCTCGCCGGCAATGATCTCGGTGCCGGGCCCGATCACGATGTCCACCCCGGGCTGGATGTCGGGGTTGCCAGCCTTGCCGAGGGCGGCGATGCGGCCGTGCTTCAGGCCCACGTCGGCCTTCACGATGCCCCAGTGGTCGATGATCAGCGCGTTGGTGATCACCGTGTCCATCACGCCGGGGCCGTGGCGCTGGCTCTGGCCCATGCCGTCGCGGATCACCTTGCCGCCGCCGAACTTCACTTCCTCGCCGTAGAGGGTGTGGTCACGCTCCACCTCGACGATGAGGTCGGTGTCGCCGAGGCGCACGCGATCGCCCGTGGTGGGGCCGAACATCTCTGCGTAGGCCCGCCGATCCATCGTGCTCATGCCAGGCGCCCCATCACCTTGCCCTGGAAGCCGTAGACCTCGCCGCTGCCGGCGAGCTTCACCAGCGTCACCTGGCGCGACTGTCCGGGCTCGAAACGCACGGCGGTGCCGGCGGGGATATCCAGGCGGAAGCCGTAGGCGGCCGCGCGATCGAACTGGAGGGCGTTGTTGGTTTCATGGAAGTGGTAGTGGGATCCCACCTGCACGGGCCGGTCGCCGGTGTTGGCCACGCTGAGGGCGCGGCGCTCGCGGCCGGGGTTGAGCTGGATCTCTCCGGGCTCGGCCAGCAGTTCGCCGGGAATGAGGGTGCTCATTGGTTGCGTCTCAGGTGATGGGGGAATGCACGGTGACCAGCTTGGTGCCGTCGGGAAAGGTCGCCTCGACCTGCACCTCGGCAATGAGCTCCGGCACGCCGTCCATCACATCCTCGCGGGTGAGCAGGGTGGCGCCGTGGGACATCAGTTCGGCCACGCTGCGGCCATCACGGGCCCCTTCGAGGATGGCGGCACTGATGTAGGCCACCGACTCCGGGTAGTTGAGCTTCAGGCCGCGCGCCTTGCGGCGCTCTGCCAGCAGTGCGGCGGTGAACAGCAGCAGCTTGTCCTTTTCGCGTGGCGTCAGTTCCACGGTGATCCCTCGTGCAGGTTCAGGTTGCCCAGATGCGCGGCAGCGCCGCCTCGCGGCCCAGCAGCAGCGGCCGCATGCGCAGCCACACTTCGGTGAAGAGCCTGCGGATGGGTTCGGCCTCGCGCGCCAGCGCGCGGCAGAGCAGCGCACCCTCGACCAGCGTGAATGCATGCCGCACACCCGGCTCCGGAAGTGCACGCAGCTCTGGCAGTCCGGATCCGGTTGCCGGATACAGCAGCAGGGTTCCCAGGGCCTGCTCGCCACCGAAGCCCCAGGATGCGTTGAGCGCGGCTGAGGCACCCTGCAGGCGCAGCCGGTCCAGCAGCAGGGGTTGGCCGTCGCGGTAGAGGTGGAAATCCTGGGCGATGGAGCCCTGGGTGAAGGTCTCGCCGTTTGCCGGTCGCCCCAGGCACAGCACCTCCCAGCCGGCAAACTGCGCATCGCCTTCCAGGTGGACCACGGTGCGTGTCACCGCGCGCGCACCGTCGAAGACGATGGTTTCCTGCGGCAGCCACTCCAGCGCCGCATCGCGCACCCTCAACTCCTGGTGCAGCACGGCCGCCGGGTGTGGTCCTGCGCGATAGAAGCGCGTGGCGGCAGGCGTGGTGAGCAGCACGTGCGAGCGCGGCTGCACCTCCACATCCAGCGCCAGCTGATCCCCTCCGACGATGCCGCCGGGAGGATGCACCAGGTAGACATGGCAGGTGCCGCCCTCCGGGTAGAAGGGGCGCTGCACCAGCAGCGGGCCCAGGTGCCGGCGATGGCAGAGGATGGTGCGGTTCCCGGCCGGGCGGAAGCCCAGCTCGAGCCGCGCTCGCCAGGCGGAGGAAGCCTTCATACCGTGAGGTGTTCACGCACCACCTCGTCGGTCAGGTCGGAGATCGGGCCGCTGACCACCAGGCGACCCTTGTCGAGGATGCGCAGATGGCTGCCAATGCGCCGCGCAAACGGCAGCTTCTGCTCCACCAGCAGCACCGTGAGCCCCTTCTCGCGGTTCAGGCGGGTGATCACATCGCCGATCTCGCGCACGATGTTGGGCTGGATGCCCTCGGTGGGTTCATCGAGGATGAGCACCTGCGGATCGATCACCAGTGCGCGGGCGATGGCCAGCTGCTGCTGCTGGCCGCCGGAGAGGTCGCCGCCACGGCGGCGGGCCATGCTGCGGAGCACCGGGAAGAGGGTATACACCTCTTCCGGAATGCTGCGGCGTCCGTCGCGTCGGGCAGCCAGCCCGGTGCGCAGGTTTTCCTCCACGGTGAGCTGGGAGAAGATCTCGCGACCCTGCGGCACATAGCCGATGCCGATGCGCGCGCGCCGCGTGGCCGGCTGGCCGCCGAGGTTCACATCGCCACAGCGGATCGTGCCACTTGCCGCCGGCACAAGGCCCATCAGGCAGCGCAGCAGGGTGGTCTTGCCCATGCCGTTCCTGCCCATCAGCACCGTGCATGAACCGGCAGGGACCGACAGTGACACGTCCCAGAGGATGTGGCTGCCGCCGTAGAACTGGTTGAGGCCCGAGATTTCGATCATTGCTCGCCCAGGTAGACTTCGATGACGCGCGGATCCGCCTGCACTTCATCCATGGTGCCCTCGGCCAGCACGCTGCCCTGGTGCAGTACTGTCACCTTGCGGGCGATGCGGCGGACGAACTCCATGTCGTGCTCCACCACCACCACGGAATGTGTGCCGGCCAGCGACACCAGCAGCTCCGCGGTCTTCTCCACTTCCTGCGGTGTCATGCCGGCCACTGGTTCATCCACCAGCAGCAGGCGCGGGCTCTGCATCAGCAGCATGCCGATCTCCAGCCACTGCTTCTGTCCGTGCGACAGCACTCCACCGGCGGTGTGGATGTCGGCGCTGAGGCCGATCATCGCCAGCACCTCATCGATGCGGTCGCGCTGCTCGCCGTTGAGCTTCGCGGTGAGGTTGGCCCAGACGGAACGGCTGCCGGCCAGCGCAAGCTCCAGGTTCTCGAAGGCGGTGTGTTTCTCGAACACCGTGGGCTTCTGGAACTTGCGGCCGATGCCGGCTTCGGCGATCTCCGGCTCGGTGAGCGACAACAGGTCCAGCGTCTGGCCGAACCAGGCCGAGCCGCGGTCCGGGCGTGTCTTGCCCGTGATCACGTCCATCATCGTGGTCTTGCCGGCCCCGTTGGGGCCGATGATGCAGCGAAGCTCGCCGTCCCCAACGTAGAGCGTCAGCCCGTTGAGCGCCTTGAAGCCGTCGAAGGAGACGGTGAGGTCTTCCAGGTACAGGATGACGCCGCGCGAAGCATCGGGTCCCAGCTTCACCGGATCCCCCGCCAGCAGCGCGCCTTCGCGCGGCGGCGGACCGCTGCTGCGGGAGCGGCCCGCGAGGCGGCGCATGGATTCGGCCATCTTCATGGCTGGCGTCACTGCCGGAACCAGGCTTGCCGGACGGGGCGGCAGCGAGCGTGAGCCGGGGGTCTGCATCAGGCCGCCCTCGTCTGTGCGCCGGTCTTGCGGGTGCCGAGCAGGCCGGCCATGCCGCCAGGCAGCAGCAGGGTGGTCGTGATGAACAGGGTGCCCAGCAGGTACAGCCAGATGTTGTAGTAGTCGGAGCTGAGCCAGTTCTTCACGTAGTTGATCAGGATGGCCCCGGCGATGGCGCCATACAGCGTGCCGCGTCCGCCAATCGCTACCCAGATCACCACCTCGATGGACTTGAGTGGATCGAACTCGCCGGGATTGATGATGCCCACCTGGGGCACGAACAGCGCACCGGCGAGACCGGCCAGCACGGCGGAGAAGACGAACACCCACAGCTTGTACGACTCGACCCGGTAGCCGATGAATCGGGTGCGGCTCTCCGCATCGCGGATGGCGCGCACCACGCGTCCCGTGCGCGAGCTGACGATCCAGCGGCACACCACATAGGCCACCGCCAGCACCACTGCAGTGATCGCCAGCAGCACCGCGCGCGTACCCGGGCTCTTCAGGCTGAAGCCCATGATGTCCTTGAAATCGGTGAAGCCGTTGTTGCCACCGAAGCCCATGTCGTTGCGGAAGAACGCCAACATCAGTGCGAAGGTCATTGCCTGCGTGATGATGGACAGGTACACGCCGGTGACGCGCGAGCGGAAGGCCAGCCAGCCGAATACCAGTGCCAGCAGGCCCGGCACCACCATCACCATCAGGGCGGCGAACCAGAACATGTCGAACCCATGCCAGAACCATGGCAGTTCCTTCCAGTTGAGGAACACCATGAAGTCCGGCAGCACCGGGTGGCCGTACACGCCGCGCGGGCCGATCTGCCGCATCAGGTACATGCCCATGGCGTAGCCGCCGAGGGCGAAGAAGGCCGCATGGCCCAGCGAGAGAATGCCGCAGTAGCCCCACACCAGGTCCACGGCGAGGGCGAGCAGGGCGTAGCACAGGTATTTGCCGACCAGTGTCACGCCGTAGCTGGAGAGGTGCAGCGGCGATGATGCAGGCACCGCCAGGTGCAGCAGCGGCACCACGATGGCAGTGGCCACCAGCACGGCCAGCAGCACCTGTCCGGCGCGGTCGGTGCGCAGCCAGGCGGGCAGGAAGGTCAGCGGGGAGGCAGTCATTTCTTCAGCCCTCCGCCGCGCGGCCCTTCTGCGGGAACAGTCCCCGCGGCCGCCTCTGGATGAACAGGATCAATGCCACCAGCACCAGGATCTTGGCCAGCACCGCGCCGGCAGCCGGCTCCAGCAGCTTGTTCACCACGCCCAGCGACAGGCCGCTGATCAAGGTGCCCCAGAGGTTGCCGACGCCGCCGAACACCACCACCATGAAGGAATCCACGATGTAGCTCTGTCCCAGGTTGGGGCCGACGTTGGTCAGCTGGGAAAGCGCCACACCCGCCACGCCGGCGATGCCCGCGCCCAGCCCGAAGGTGAGGGCATCCACCCAGTCCGTGCGGATGCCCATGGCGCGGGCCATCGAACGATTCTGCGCCACGGCGCGCACATGCAGTCCAAGGCTGGTGCGCTTGAGCACCAGCAGCAGCGCCGCAAACACGAGCGCGGCGAACAGCACGATGTAGATGCGCGACCAGGTGATGGCCAGTACTTCATTGACCTGCCAGGAGCCGGACATCCAGGCCGGGGTCTGCACCGGGCGGTTGTTGGGGCTGAAGATGTCGCGTACCAGCTGCTGCAGCAGCAGGCTGACCCCGAAAGTGGCCAGCAGTGTTTCCAGCGGCCGGCCGTAGAGGAAGCGCACCACGCCGCGTTCGATGGCCACGCCGACCAGGCCGGAGACCAGGAAGGCCAGCGGGATGGCGATAAGCACGGAGGCGCCGATGGCATCGGGCAGCAGCTGCTGCACCACGTAGACAGTGTAGGCACCCAGCATCATCAGCTCGCCGTGCGCCATGTTGATCACGCCCATCACGCCGAAGGTGATGGCGAGGCCGATGCCGGCGAGCACCAGCACCGAGCCCAGGGACAGGCCGAAGAACAGCATCTCGATGGTGGCGTACAGCTTGCGCGAGCCCTCGATTTCCTTCACGGCGACCCCGGCGGCCTGCAGCACCTCGGGGCTGGATTCGGCATATGTTCCATCCTCGCCCGGGGTGGTGATGCCCTTGAGCAGGTTGAAGGCTTCCGGATGCAGGTTTCCGCGCAGCGCATTGACGGCTGCCAGGCGCACGGTCGAGTCCGGACTGGAAATATCGGCCATGGCCAACGCCACCAGGAGCTGGGACCGGACCCGCTCGTCAGGTTCGATGTCGAGCCGGTTGCGCAGCAGTGCAGTGGTTGCAGGGTCCATCGAGCGCAGCATTTCGCTCACCGCGGAAAGGCGCGTATCTGCGTCGGGACTGTTCAGTTCCAGCGTGGCGAGGATGGGCCGCAGCTGGGCCCGCAACTGGTTGTTGGTGGTGATGCGCGCGTAATCGGCAGCAGGTGCTTCCCCGAGCGGGGATCCGGTGCGCAGATCAGTGAGGTCGAGCGGATCCGCCTCGGCAGCCGCTATGACCACCTGCTTGTCAGACAGCCGGTAGAAGAGCCTGCCATCCCGCAGGGCAGAGAGCGTGCGCTGGGCGGCGGGGCTTCCTTCGGCAGCCAGTGCGGTCACCAGTGCCTGCTTGTCGGCGAGGTTCGCTTCGGGCAGGGCTGCCAGCAATGCGTCGAGGTCGGCGGGAACCGCGGCAGGCTCGGCCGTTTCGGTTGCCGGTGCCTCCAGTTCCTGCGCCACTGCGCCGGCCAGGCAGAAAGCCAGCCACAATCCGGACAAAATTCTCTTGGTCACGATTCCTGCTTGCGGTCGGACCTGCCCGCCGTTCCAGTGGAGCGGACGGGCAGGTCGTTTACATGGTCACTTCACAGGGCCTGGAACTCAGTAGTTCTGGCCCGAGCAGGTCTTGGTGACCTTGTTGTAGTTGCCGCACTTGAGCGTCACCCAGTCGGCCTCGGTGTCCTTGCTGCCTTCCAGGTAGTCGGACCAGGCGTCGCCCGGCACCGCATCCGGCGTCTTCCACACGGTGTCGAACTGGCCATCCGCGCGCACCTCGCCGATCAGCACCGGCTTGGTGAGGTGGTGGTTCGCCAGCATCTTCGCCGAGCCGATGCCGGTGAGGTTCGGAACCTCGACGCCGATGATGGCGTCCGCCACCGCGTCGGTGTCCGTGGTACCGGCCTTCTCCACCGCCTTCACCCACATCTGGAAGCCGATGACATGCGCTTCCATCGGATCATTGAAGGTGCGCTTGGGGTTCTTGGTGAAGGCCTGCCACTTGGCGATCCACTCGGAGTTCAGCGGGTTCTGCACGCTCTGGAAGTAGTTCCAGGCGGCCAGGTGACCCACCAGCGGCGCGGTGTCGAGGCCAGAGAGCTCCTCCTCGCCCACCGAGAAGGCCACCACCGGAATGTCCTCGGCGGAGATTTTCTGGGCGCCAAGTTCCTTGTAGAAGGGCACGTTCGCGTCACCGTTCACCGTGGACACCACTGCGGTCTTCTTGCCGGCCGAGCCGAACTTCTTGATGGCCGCGACGCGCGACTGCCAGTCGGAATGGCCGAACGGCGTGTAGTTCACGTCGATGTCGCTCTCCGCCACGCCCTTGGCCATCAGGTAGGCCTTGAGGATCTTGTTGGTGGTCTGCGGGTACACGTAGTCCGTGCCTTCCAGCACCCAGCGCTTCACACCCACTTCGTTCATCAGGTAATCCACCGCAGGGATGGCCTGCTGGTTGGGGGCGGCACCGGTGTAGAACACGTTCTTGGAGGATTCCTCACCCTCGTACTGCACCGGGTAGAAGAGCAGGCCGTTGTGCTTCTCGAACACCGGCAGCACCGACTTGCGCGACACGCTGGTCCAGCAGCCGAACACCGCGGCCACCTTGTCCTGCACCAGCAGCTGCTCGGCCTTGGTGGCGAACAGCGGCCAGTCGGAGGCAGGGTCGACGACCACGGCTTCCAGCTTCTTGCCCAGCAGGCCGCCGGCCTTGTTCTGCTCGTCGATCATCATCAGGATGGTGTCCTTCAGCGTGGTCTCGCTGATGGCCATGGTTCCCGACAGGGAATGCAGGATGCCGACCTTGATGGTTTCGCCTGAGGCATCTGCGGCTGCTGTTTCAGCTTCCGGGGCCTTCGAGCAGCCCGAAAGGACAGTGGCGGCCAGCGCCGCGGCTACCGCCGTGTTGAGGAATACACGTCTAGATTTCATTGTTGCTCCGAGAGTTGGGGGTCAGGGCCAGCCGCCTCGCGGCTGGCCCCGCGTTCGGGATCAGAACGTGAACAGTGCTTCCAGTGCGACGGAGGTCGGGTTGGGACCGCCACCGGCGTAATCGTCCTTGCGGTACTCGGCGACGAGCAGCAGGTTGTTACCCAACTTGTAGCTCGGGGAGATCGTGAAGCCCTTCACGTCCACCGTGCCGTCCACCTCGTAGTCGTGGTAGCGGCCAGTGATGCCCCAGGGACCGGAAGCATAGTTGGCCATCACCAGGAAGCCGTCACCGTCGGCAGCGCCGTAGTCGGCGGTGTTGTACTCGGCGGCAAAGGTGAAGCCATTCATGCTGTACGACGCCCACACGTTGATCACGTCGGTGTCGCTGTCCTCGTCCGAGATGTAGAAGGCTTTCGCCGTAAACCCTTCGAAGGGCATCAGCGCCAGGCCAACCTCGTAGCCGAGGTCGCCCGTGTCGGTGTCGTAGGGATTGATCGTGCTGGCGACGACCGAGCCCATCACCGCGAACTTGCCACCGTCGTAGTAGGCGGACACGCCGTTCTGGTAGTAGCCGTAGAAGTACGGGGCGTAGCCGACGCCGCTGTACTGGAACAGGCCCGTGGGTTCCTCGGTCTCCCAGCCGCTGTAGCTGAGGAAGCGGCCGACCTTCATGCTGAACTGGTCGTTGAACTGCTTGGTGATGAAGGCCTGCTCGACGAAAGTCGTGCTCTGATCCTCGAAGTCGTTGCTGTATTCGACGTCGACCTGGGCGGAAACGCCGTTCGATCCGGCGAACTTGAAATCCGTTTCGAACTGGTCGATGGCGAAGCTGGCCGCCTGGCCGTCCGAGTCGTTGGAAAAGAGCGACATGTCGGCGAAGCCGGTGACGGAGAAGCCCTCACCCAGTTCGATGTCCGCGAACGCGGAGGGGGCGGCGCCTGCGGCCACGGCGGCAACCACGCCAGCCAGGATCCTTCGGGATCCGATTCGTGGCAGGGCTGCTGTCGGCCGTGAGAGGGGGGAGACCTTGTCAATTCCCATGTGGGTAATCCTTGTCGGTGGTTGCGGGGGTGCCGCCGGCGGAATGGCCCGCCGCGTGCAAGGAGGAAGCTATGAGATGCCCGTCACGCGCGGTACGCGTTGAATGACGTAGGCGGGATGCGTCAATTGACGTAGATCGGGGCGGAATAGGTGGTTGCTGCAATCGAATGACTGAACAAGTTGCACCAAAAGGTGGCGCGGCCCCGCAGCAGCGCATCATCAGGGAGCGTCGGCAGTACAACCAGTGGGTGGCCAGCCAGACACTGGAGGACTATGCGCTGCGCTATACCGCCAGCCAGGCGCGCCGCTCCAGCTTCCAGGTGGGCAACACTGCCTTCGGTCCCATTGCCTTCCTGGCCTGCGAGGCCATCGGCGGCACCATCACGCTCTCCTACGGGTTCAGCAACGCTGCCAGCGCCATCGTCTCGTTCTGCGCCCTGATGTTCCTGATCGGCCTGCCGATCTGCATCCACGCCGCGCGGCATGGCGTGGACATCGACCTGCTCACGCGCGGCGCGGGCTTCGGCTACATCGGTTCCACCATCACTTCGCTGATCTACGCCTCGTTCACCTTCCTGCTGTTCGCCATCGAGGCGAGCATCATGTCCACGGCGCTGAACCTGCTGTTCGGGTTGCCGCTGGCCATTGCGCACCTGGTGAGCGCGCTGGTAGTGATACCGATCGCGCTGTATGGCATCAGCTTGATCAGCCGGTTCCAGATCCTCACGCAGCCGGTCTGGCTGGTGCTGCAGGTATTGCCGCTGGCCTACATCGCGTGGCGCAATCCGGCAGAGGTGGCAGGGTGGACTGCCTTTGCCGGCGAGCACGGCAGTGGCGAGCGCCTGGACTGGATGCTGTTCGCCGCCGCCTCTTCGGTACTGCTCTCGCTGCTGCCCCAGATCGGGGAGCAGGTGGACTACCTGCGCTTCCTGCCTGAGCGAAAACGGGGCAATCGGCTGGGATGGTGGTTGGCAGTACTCGGCACCGGCCCGGGGTGGGTGCTGGTGGGTGGCCTGAAGCTGCTGGCGGGTTCCCTCCTGGCCTGGATGCTGTTTGCGCGGGGCGTGCCGGCGGCCGACGCGGACGATCCGACTGTGATGTACCACCACGTCTTCGGCACGGTGCTCAACTCGCCCACGCTGGCGCTGGTGGTCACGGGGCTCTTCGTGATCATCTGCCAGATCAAGATCAATGTGACCAATGCCTATGCGGGTTCCATCGCCTGGTCAAATTTCTTCTCGCGGGTGACCCACACCCATCCGGGACGGGTGGTCTGGCTGGTTTTCAACGTGCTGCTTGCCTTGCTGCTGATGGAGGTGGGCATTTTCTCGGCCATCGAGAGTGTGCTGGGGGTGTATGCGAACTTCGCGGCGGGCTGGATCGGGGCGATCACCGCGGACCTGGTGATCAACAAGCCCCTGGGTCTTTCACCGCGGGGCATCGAGTTCAAGCGCGCGCATCTCTACGACATCAATCCGGTGGGCGTGGGTGCGCTGGCGGCATCGGTGCTGCTGTCGAGCGTGGCGCACCTGGGATGGTTTGGCGAGGCGGTGCGCGTGCTGGCGCCGTTCATTGCGTTGCTCACCGCCATGTTGGTGGCTCCGGCCATCGCCTGGTGGACGGGCGGCCGCTACTACCTGGCCCGCCAGCCGGATCCGGCCCGGACCACCGACTGCTGCACGGTGTGCGAGAACCGCTTCGAGAAGGCAGACATGGCCCTGTGTCCGGCCTATGGGGGGTCGATCTGTTCGCTGTGCTGTTCCCTGGATGCGCGCTGCCGTGATGCCTGCAAGAGCGGTGCGCGACTGTCCGAGCAGGTCAGCGCCTTCCTGGCACATCTGCTCCCGCCGCGCCTGGCGAGGCTCGCGGACCTGCGCAGCGGGCGCTTCGTCGTTCTGATGGTGCTGTCGAACATTCTGGTGGCCATGTTGCTGGCCTTCATTCACGCCTTCAGCGCCGGCGCAGATCCGGCCACCGAGGCCGCCACCCGGGCGACCTTGTGGTTGGTGTATTTCAGCTTCCTGGTGCTGTCGGCAGTGGCTTCGTGGGTGATCGTGCTGGCGGTGGAGAACCGGCGCAGCGCCGAACGGGAATCCGCCCGCCAGACCACCATGCTGATGGAGGAGATCAGCGCCCACCGGCGCACCGATGCCGAGCTGCAGCGAGCCAAGGAAACCGCGGAGGCAGCCAACCTCGCCAAATCACGGTACATCATCGGCCTCTCGCACGAGATCCGCACGCCGCTGAATTCCATCTACGGCTACGCACAGCTGATGGAGCGCTCACCGGCCAGTCCGCCACCCAATGCGGTGTCCGTGATCCGGCGCAGCGCCGAGCACCTGGCCAGCCTCATCGACGGCCTGCTGGATATCTCGCGCATCGAGGGCGGGGTGCTGAAGCTGAATCGCGACCGCGTGAACCTGCGCGAGCTGCTGGACCAGCTGGAGGACATGTTCCGCCTCCAGGCGGTGAGCAAGGGCATCGAATTCCGCTGCGAACGGGCGCGGCACCTGCCGACCATGGTGCACATCGACGAGAAGCGTCTCAGGCAGATCCTCATCAACCTGCTGTCCAATGCGGTGAAGTTCACCCAGCGGGGCCACGCGGCGCTGGTGGTGCGCTATCGCAACCAGGTGGCCGAGTTCGAGATCAGCGACACGGGCATGGGAATGGCACCTGATGACCTGGAGCGTGTCTTCAAGCCCTTCGAGCGCGGCAGTGCTGCCGAGGTACGCACCATTCCAGGTACCGGACTGGGGCTCACCATCACGCAGCTGCTCACCCAGGTGATGGGCGGGGAGATCACGGTGCGCAGCGCCGTGGGCACAGGTACTACATTCACCGTGAAGCTGATGCTTTCCGAAGCCCTGCAGCAGGTCGGGATGGAAAGTGCGCTGCGGGTGCGCGGCTACCAGGGTCAGCGGCGGCGGATCCTGGTGGTGGATGACGACCCGGTGCACGTGCAGGTGATGCGCTCGCTGCTGGAGCCGCTGCAGTTCGAGCTGGAGACCACCGGCACGGGCGCAGAAGCCGTGCCCGCGGCATTGCGATTCAGGCCCGACCTGGTGCTGCTCGATCTTTCGCTGCCGGACATGTCCGGCTGGCAGGTGGCCGAGGCGCTGCGTGCCCAGCCGGCACTTTCTGCGCTGCGCGTGCTGGTGGTGTCGGCCAACGCCCATGAATACCTGCCGGGCAGCGAGCAGGCGCTGCATGACGGATTCCTGATGAAGCCCCTGGACGTACAGCTGCTGCTGGAGGCACTGCAGGCGCAGCTGCACCTGACGTGGACGCATGGCGCGGACGTGCCCGTGGCGGAGGGCAGCGTGGAAGTGACGCGGGAAGTGCTGAGCCGCATTGGCCGGCACCTGGAGGATCTGTGGCAGCTGGGCCAGATCGGCCACGTGCGCGGCATCCAGGCGCGTCTGAGGGAGTTTGAGTCAGCAGAGCCGGCCGCCGGCTCGCTGGCGAGGTCTTTGCGGATAATGGTGGAGCGATTCGACATGAAAAGTTACATGACTGCGATCCGGGAGCTGCGTGAGAGCGCTTGAGGCACCGCGGGCATTCGACCCGCGGGCGGCGCGGCGCGATACCGTTCTGGTGGTGGACGACACGCCCGAGGCACTGGGGCTGCTCACCGACATGCTCGATGGCGCCGGCTACACCGTGCTCATAGCCACCGATGGCGAGAGCGCGTTGCGCCTGGTGGACCAGATCACGCCGGACCTGGTTCTGATGGATGCCCTGATGCCGGGCCTGGATGGATTCGAGACCTGCCGGCGCCTGAAGCACAAGGTGGAGCTGGCGCATCTGCCGGTGATCTTCATGACCGGGCTGGCTGAAACCGAGCACGTGGTGCATGGGCTTGCCGCGGGCGGGGTGGACTATGTGACCAAGCCCATCGTGCTGGAAGAGCTGCTCGCCCGCATGCGTGTGCACTTGAACAACGCAAAGGTGGCTCTGGGGCCCAACGTGGCCCTGGATGCCTCCGGGCGCTTCCTGCTGGCCACCGACCTGGAAGGGCGCGTGAAATGGTGCACGCCCAAGGCACGTGCGTTGCTCCAGGCTTGCTGGCCCAGCTCCGGCGCGGTGCCTGAGCTGCCCGAGCATGTGCTGGCGCGCATGCTGCCACTGCGGCTGGAGGCCGGTGCCACCTGTGTGCTGGACGTGGGCGGAGTGCAACTGGAATGCGCCATGCTCAGCCCCGTCGGACCGGACGAGTTGCTGTTCCGCCTGAGCGAGAAGCGTGGCGAGGATGACATCCAGCTGCTGCAGCAGCTGGGTCTCACCGGCCGCGAGGCCGAGGTCTTGCTGTGGCTGTCACGCGGCAAGGCCAACCGCGAGATCGGTCAGATCCTGGGCATCAGTCCAAGGACCGTGAACAAGCACCTGGAGCAGATTTTCGTCAAGCTGGGCGTGGAGAACCGTGCGTCGGCGGCGGCGCGTGCGGTGCGGCTGCTGACGCGCTGAGGCGGTCCCTGTCCCGCAGCATGCCGCGGTCGAGGATGAAGTCGATCACGGCATCCAGGCCATGGCCGGTCTTCAGGTTGGTGAACACGAAGGGCTTCGTGCCGCGCATCTTGCGGGCGTCGCGGTCCATCACCTCGAGCGAGGCGCCCACGTAAGGCGCCAGGTCGATCTTGTTGATGATCAGCAGGTCGGATTTCATGATGCCCGGGCCGCCCTTGCGGGGGATCTTGTCACCAGCGGAGACGTCGATCACGTAGAGGGTGAGGTCCGAGAGTTCCGGGCTGAAGGTGGCGGCCAGGTTGTCGCCGCCGCTCTCGACGATGATGAGCTCCAGCCCTTCGAAGCTGTGCATCAGCTCGTCGATCGCCGCGAGGTTCATCGAGGCGTCTTCGCGGATGGCCGTGTGCGGACAGCCGCCGGTTTCCACGCCCCGGATGCGGTCGGGAGTGAGGGCCTGGCTGCGCACGAGGAATTCGGCGTCCTCGCGGGTGTAGATGTCGTTGGTGACCACGGCCATGTTCAGCCGCTCACGCAGGGCTTTGCAGAGGCGGTCGACCAGGGCGGTCTTGCCGGAGCCCACCGGGCCGCCTACACCGACGCGCAAGACATCATGTTCATGCATGCGGGACACTCCACCTCCGACTATCGCCGGGATGATCCCCGGGGAGGGTGGGCCGGTGAATACGTCATTTGGCCACTGGCAGCCCGCGCCATTGAGAGGGGTCAGGACAATGTGGCCCGCGCGCGCTCCAGCAGCAGCGCCCGCTCACGCTGGTTGCGTGCAAGTCCTGCCGCCGATTCGAACTCCGCCCGCGCCTCACCGGGTCGGCCGAGGCTGACCAGCAAGTCCCCGCGCACGGTCGGCAGCAGGTGGTAATCCTCCAGCTTGCCGCTGGCGACAATCTCATCCACCAGCGGCAGCGCCGCGGCCGGCCCCTGTGCCCGGCTTACCGCTACGGCACGATTCAGCGCCACGATGGGCGAGGGCATGATGTCCGCCAGTTCGTCATAGGCCGCCACGATGGCATGCCAGTCGGTGTCCTCAGCGCGACGGGCGCGCGCGTGGCAGGCCGCGATGGCCGCCTGCAGTTCGCAAGGACCGGCAACACCGGGCAGGCTGCGCGCCAATGCCAGTGCCGCCAGGCCGCGGCCGATCAGCAGCCAGTCCCACCTTGCCCGGTTCTGTTCCATCAGCAGGATGGGGCGGCCTTCTGCATCAGTGCGCGCCTTCAGCCGCGAGGCCTGCAGCTCCAGCAGCGCCGCAAGACCATGGACCTCGCGTTCGCGCGGTGCCAGTTGCGCCAGCATGCGTGCCAGGCGCAGCGCCTCTTCGCATAGTGCAGGCCGCATCCAGTCATCCCCCGCGGTAGCCGTGTAGCCTTCGTTGAAGATCAGGTAGATGCACTCGAGCACCGATTCGAGCCGTGCGTGCAGCGCCTCGCCCTGCGGCACTTCGTAAGGCACGGCAGACTCGCTCAATGTGCGCTTGGCGCGCACGATGCGCTGGGCGATGGTGGCCTCGGATTGCAGGAAGGCCCGTCCGATCTCACCGGTAGTGAGGCCAGCCAGCAGCTTCAGCGTCAGCGCAACCTGTGCTTCCTTCTGCAACACCGGATGGCAGGCGGTGAAGATCAGCCGCAGCAGGTCATCGCCAAGTCCGTCGCGATCCGCCTCGTCGCTGGAGTCGGGTGCGAGATGCTCGCCGCGTGCATCCGCATCCGCTCCCAGGGCCTCGCGGTGCCGGCGCTGCAGTGCTGCCTGGCGCAGGCGGTCCAGTGCCTTGTTCCTTGCAGTGGTCATGAGCCACGCCGCCGGATTCTCCGGCAGGCCACGCCGCGGCCAGTGCTCAAGCGCAGCCACCAGCGCGTCCTGCGCGAGGTCCTCGGCGCGGCCCACGTCGCGCAACATTCGCGCGACGGCGGCCACGATGCGGGGTGACTCGATGCGCCACACCGCATCGATCGTACGACGCAGCTCATCGCTCATGCGACGACGATGGCCTAGTTGCCAGACAGCTGCGCACGCAGGCGTTCCTGCTGGGCTTCCACCTCGGGGGTGACTGCCGCGCCGAAATCCTCCAGCTCGAAGACCTGGCGGATCTCGATCTCCGAGTCACCGAGCATGGGGTTCGGGCAGCGACGCACCCACTCCACGGCCTCGTCCATCGAACGCACCTGCCATATCCAGTAGCCGGCGATCAGCTCCTTGGTCTCGGCGAAGGGGCCATCGACCACGGTGCGGGTCTTGCCGGAGAAGCGCACGCGCTTGCCGCGCGAGGAGGGATGCAGGCCATCGCCCGCGAGCATGATGCCCGCCTTCACCAGTTCCTCGTTGTAGCGGCCCATTTCGGTGAGCAGTTCGGTGGCCGGCATGATGCCGGCTTCGGAATCGGCGGTAGCCTTCACGATGACCATGACGCGCATGACTTGTCTCCTGGTGATTGTGCCGGATGCCCCGTTGGCACCCTTTCATGGATACGACGGTCGAGTCCCGCCATTTTCGACAATCTTCGTCGCGCCGGTACAATCCCCGCAATGCAATACCTGCTCCTTGTGTACACCGACCCGGCCCTGATGGACCAGCTGCCGGCCGAGGGCTTCAACCAGGAAATGAAGGAATGCATGCAGCATGCGGATGAGCTGGCCCGCGAGGGCACGCTGGTGGCCTTTCAGCAGCTGGAGCCGCCCGCGAGGGCCAGGGCCGTGCGCGTGCGCGGCGGCCGTACCAGCATCCTCGATGGTCCCTTTGCGGAGACCAAGGAGGTGCTGGCGGGATTCAACCTCATCGAGGCCGCATCCTTGGACGAGGCGGTGCGGATCGCGCAGTCCTTTCCATGGACACGTTACGGCTGCATTGAAGTGCGGCCGGTCGCGGACATCGGGGCGATGCGCAGGCGCGTGGGCGCCTGAGCATCCTGTCCCCGGACCAACTCCGGGACTGGCGCTGGAATCAGGTCTTGCTCGCGCAGTTGAACATCCACTGCACGCCGAACTTGTCGACGAGGCTGCCGAAGTAGTCGCCCCAGAACATCTCCTGCAGGGGCATGTCGACGCGACCGCCTTCGGCGAGCAGTGCGAACAGCCGATCCGTTTCGGCGCGGGTGTCCGGCTGCAGGTTGATGAACACGTTGTTGCCCCTGACCAGCTTGAAGCCCATGGATTCGGTCGAATCCGTACCCATCAGCTGGTGGCCGCCGAGGATGGGCAGGCAGACGTGCATCACCAGGTTGCGGTCGGCTTCGGCCAGCGGAGGCTGGCCGGGCGCGGCCGGCACATCTGCCATCCGCATGATGCCGTTGCTGTCGAACTCGGTGCCGAATACGCCGCGGTAGAATAGGAAGGCGGCCTCGGTGTTGCCGGGGAAGTTCAGGTAGGTGCTCACGCTCGCCATTTCGGTATCCTCAATACGTAGTTGCCACAGCCGCAAACGGCCTCTGTCTGGACGACGATCGGGGCACCGGGATTTCGACATGGCGGGCCATGGAACTTTGGCGGGACCCGCCGCTCTATAATGGGTATATGAAATACCTATTCTCTGGATGGGCCCTCCCGGCCCTGCTGGTCGCCGCCGGCGCGGCCCATGCCGACCCGGCCAAACTGCCCACTTCCACTCGCTACGACGTGGAGTACCCCGGCATCGCCTATTCGGATGCCGCCCGGGAAAACAGGGTCTGGCGCATGCAGCAGAAGCTCGCCAGCGGCGAGCTGAAGCTGGAGTGGGAGCCGGGGACCGGCTACCTGCGCTCGCTGCTGAAGGCCCTGGAAATCGACATGGACTCACAGGTGCTGGTGTTCTCCCGCACCAGCCTGCAAATCGAGCACATTTCACCGGCGACGCCGCGCGCGGTGTACTTCAATGACGACACCTACGTGGGCTTCGTGCAGAACAGTCCGCTGATCGAGCTCACCGCCATAGACGCCTCCAAGGGCGCGGTGTTCTACGGCTTCGAGAACCGCCAGGAGCTGGCGCCGGAGATCAGCCGCGAGGGCGGCCGCTGCCTGACCTGCCATGACACCTACTCGATGAGCGGTGGCGGCGTGCCCCGGGTGATGGTGCTTTCCTCGCCGGTGGATGACCCGTCCGATACGCGCACCGTGACTTCCGGCCAGGACGTGGACGACAGCACGCCCTTCAGCGCGCGCTGGGGTGGCTGGTACGTGACCGGCAATACCGGCAAGCGCACGCACCTGGGCAACCTGCCGCTGCGCGAGGGGCGGCACGGGGAGAAGCTGCGTGAGCTGCGCGGCAGCAGCAACCACAACATCGATGAGCTGAAGGCGTACCTCGACACCAGCCACTACCTCAGCGGCAAGAGCGACGTGGTGGCGCTGACGGTGCTGGAGCACCAGACGCGCCTGCAGAACCTGGTGACGCGCGTGAACTACAAGATCCGCACCATCCTCGAGCGTGAAGCAAAGGGCGGGGCGCCTGCCGCCTCCGGCCCGATCCGCAGCTGGGAGGATATTTCCCCCAATGACCACACGCGCCTGCGCCAGATCATGGAGCCGCTGGTGCGCGCGCTGTTCCTGCACGATGCCGCGCCCTTCGAGGACCGCATGGCAAGCAGCAGCGGATTCGCCGAACGTTTCTCGAAGCTTGGGCCACGCGATTCCCGCGGGCGCAGCCTGCGCGAGCTGGACCTGCAGAAACGGCTGTTCCGCTACCCGCTGAGCTTCGAGATCTACAGCCCCCAGTTCGACGCGCTGCCGGAATATGCGCGCGAGTACATCAACGGGCGGATCGTGGAGGTGCTGCAGGGTCGCGACACCACTGGTATTTCGGAAAAGCTGACCGCCGAGGACCGCAAGGCCATCAGCGAGATCCTCATCGACACCAAGCCGGCGCTGGCCGCAGCGCTGCGCGCGAGCCGGTAGGCCGGCAATGCAACTCACCCTCTACACGGACTACGGGCTGCGCACGCTGATCTCGCTGGCGCTGGCACCTGATGTCCGGCAGACCGCCACTTCGATCAGCCAGTCCTATGGCATATCCCGCAATCACCTGGTGAAGGTGGTGGCGCGGCTGGCCGAGCTTGGCTATGTGAGCACTTCGCGCGGCAAGGGTGGCGGCATCCGCCTTGCCCGCCCTGCGGTGGAGGTGAGCGTCGGCCAGGTGGTGCGTGACCTGGAAGTCGAACTGGGTGTGGTGGAGTGCCTCACGAAGCAGGGCGGACGCTGCATCATCGCCCCATCCTGCCGGCTCAAGGGGATCCTCTCGGAGGCCATGCTGGCCTACCTGGATGTGCTCGACCGTCACACGCTGGCGGACCTGGTGCAGCAGCCCGCGGCCGTGTCGCAGCTGCTCGGGATTCCGCTGGTCGCGGCGGCCTGAATCAGCGGCGGGCGCTTCCCTTGCCCTGCGCCACCAGCTTCTCGATCAGCGCCATCGTGCGCGGACTGGGTTCCGGCGGCGTGGAGGGAATGGTGACACCGGCGGCCCAGGTGTAGGCCGTGCGGCCGACCTTGTCCTTGATGTCGAGCCGCGCGCCGTGGTCCACGAGGTAGGAAATCACGTTATCTGACCAGCGGAATGCGGCGCCGTGCACGGCCACCAGGCCCATGTCATTGGCCTCGTTCACGTCGGCGCCCAGCTCCACCAGCATCTTCACCGCTTCAAGCTGCGCTGCCTCGCCGCCGGGAATGAAGGTCTGTCCGCGCACCCAGCCGACGCCGGCGGCCGCCATCAGCGGTGAGGAGCCGTGGTACGTCTTCAGCAGCGGATCGGCGCCATGCTTCAGCAGCAGGCGCATCAATGGCAGGTCGTTGTTCAGTGAGGCGCGATAGAGGGCCGTTTCCCCGACTGTGGGCACGTAGCTCATGTTGAATGCATGGCCGCCCATGCGGGGCGGGAAATGCTCCAGCCTTGCGTCGGGCTCCGCGCCTTTCTCCAGCAGCATCGTGATCACTTCGAGCGCTGCCTCGCGATCCACGCCATTGGTGGTGGCATTGGCGGAGCTCACGTCACGGTTGCGGCTCTCGGTGGCCGCCCACAGGGGGCGTCGGCCATACCAGTCGGCGGCGTTGACGTTCGCGCCGGCCTGGATCAGCAGCCTGGCGATGTCATGGTGGTCATTGCTCACCGCCATCAGCAGCGGCGTGATGCCGTTGTAATCGGCCAGTTCATGGTCGGCACCCGCCTGCACCAGCAGCTTCGCGGCCTCGAGCTGGCCATCGCGCGCGGCGTAGAGCAGGGCGGTGAACTTGCCCGTGCCCGCCAGGCGCTGTCCCTCCGGCGGCACGCCACTGCGCACCATGCCCTCGCCGGTGGAGCCGCCGCCCGCCCCGGGCGCACGTATGGTGGGTTCGGGTCCCGGCGGCGTCAGGTGGTTGAGTCCGGCGTGCGCCGCGATGAGCGCGGCCACCACTGGCGTGCGGCCGGAACGCACGGCGATCATCAGCGCGTCTTGTCCCAGCTGCGGCTCCACGTAATTGAGGTCGGCGCCGGCGGCGACCAATGCGCTGGCCATCTCGCCGTCGCCATACCTTGCCGCCAGCATAAGCAGGGATTCCCTGGCTTCATCAAGCGCCCTCGCGTCCGCGCCGCGCGCCAGCAGCAGCTTCGTGATCGCGGTGTCACCACTGGTGACTGCCAGCTGCAGCGGCGAAATGCCGGCCACATTGCGCGTGGCAACGTCGATTCCGGCATCAAGAAGGGCCTGCACGACTGCGGCCTCGCCGGCATGGATGGCGAAGTGCAGGGCAGTGGAGCCCTCGGTGCCCGCGGCATCCAGCTCCACGTCCGGCTGGCGAGCCATGGCCTGCACTGCGGGCCAGTCCTGGCTGCGCGCGGCCTCGGCAATGCTGGAATAGGCCGGAGCGGCCGGTGCGGCGTTGCTCTTCGGTTGTGCGGCGTGCGCCCCTGCAACAAGCAGCGTTGCTATCGCGGCGCCGGCGAGGAGGGCGCGCAGCTTCACAGTGTGAGGACCCCGTTGCTGTCGCCGAATTTCTCTGTCGGCACGCCCAGCTTGTTCAGCATCGCGGCGTGCAGGTTGGCCAGCGGCGTGCCGTCGGGAACGCGGATGTGGCGCCCGCCCTGCAGCGTGCCCGAGCCGCGCCCGATCAGCGCGATGGGCAGCGGCGCATGGTCATGGTTGTTGCCATCGGCGATGCCGCTGCCATAGAGCACCATCGAGTGGTCCAGCAGGTTGCCATCACCGTCCGGCGTCGCCTTGAGCTTGTCGATGAGGTATTTCAGCTGCGTCACGTGGTAGGCGTTGAGCACCGCAAAGCGGTCCTTGTTGGCCTGGATGCTGGAATGGTGCGAGAGGTTGTGGAAGGCATCGCGCACGCCGCTGTTCGGGTAGGTGGTGCCGCTGATCTCGCGCGCGATCATCAGCGTCGAAACGCGCGTGATGTCGGCCTGCCAGGCCAGCACCTGCAGGTCGAACATCAGCTGGATGTGCTGCTCGAAACTGGCAGGAATGCCGGCCGGGCGCGAGGGCACTTTCATGCCGTCGGGCAGCTGGCTGGCCAGCTGTATGCGCCGCTCGATCTCGCGCACATCGGTGAGGTACTGGTCCACACGCGCGGCGTCCTGGCCGCCCAGCGTGCGGCGCAGGGACCCGATGTCCGACATCACCGAATCCAGCAGCGAGGCGGCCTGCTCGCGCCGCGCGCTGCGCTCGGCCTCCGTGCTGCCCTGGCCGAAGACCTTCTCGAACACCACCTGCGGGTTCCTCTGCATCGGCAGCGGCGTGGTGGCCGAGGACCAGGACATGGTGCGGCCGTCCTCGATGGTGAGCTCGAGCGAGGGCAGGGGAGACTTCTGGCCGATACCCCGTGCGGCAACCTGGTCCACCGAGACGCCCATGCGGTTGGGATCTTCGCTCACATCAACGCAGTTGAGGAAGGTGGCCGATGCGCGCGCATGGTTGGCGGCCGCGGAGCCATCCGTGCCATAGCCTGTCTGCAGGCGCAGGCCGCTGATGATGTTCAGGTAGTCGCGGTGGGCTTCCAGGGGCTTGAGGATCTCGGGGAACTCGAAGTCGCGGCCCTCGGTGGCGGGCGTCCACTTGGCCATGGTCTTGCCATGCGGGATGTACACCGCGGCGTAGCGCGTGCGCGGCGCAGCCGCTGACTGCGCAAAGGCAGTGGCTGCAGGCAGCATGGCATCCAGCAGCGGCAGCGCAATGGCAATGCCGCCCGCGCCCCGCAGCACGTGGCGGCGCGAAATATGCTTTCTGGTGATGAAGTTCATGTTGGCCCCCGCAGGTCTTATTGCTGCTATTTGCTGCTTGCCGCCACCAGCGCCGGGCCGGTGGCCGCCCGCTGCTGGAACGGCACGCTCTCGATGATGTTCGTGATCAGTGTGGCCAGGCGGAAGTCATCCGCGCGGCTGCGGCGCACGATCTCGCGCACGGTGGGCTGGTCGGCATGCGTCACTGCCCGGCCCAGCGCATAGGTCATCAGCTTCTCGGTGAAGGCGATGACATAGATGTCACTGCTGCGTACGAGCGCCGCGCGCAGGTCATCGGGACCTCCGATGGCCGTGCCATCCACCATGGTGCCCTGTGCGTCGATGGGCAGTCCGCCGTCCTCGGTGCGCAGGCGGCCGGTCTTGTCGAAGGGTTCCATTGCGAAGCCGATGGGATCGATCACGGCGTGGCAGCTGCGGCAGGACGGATTTTCCCGATGCGCTTCGAGCCGCGCGCGCAGCGTGGCCGGCCCGTCCAGGTGCACCGACTGGTCCAGGTTGGTCTCGACGCCCGGCGGCGGATTCGGCACCGGCAGTCCCAGCAGGTTTTCCAGCACCCACTTGCCGCGCGTCACGGGCGAGGTGCGGTCGGCCACGGAAGTGACAGTGAGGATGCTGGCCTGGCCCAGCACGCCGCGGCGCGGGCTGTTGGCCGGCAGCTCCGCGCGACGCATGCCGGCGCCGCGGATGCCCTCGATGCCGTAGTGCCTGGCGAGCCGCTCGTTGAGAAAGGTGTAGTCGGTGTCGAGCAGGGTGGTGATGGGCCTGTTCTCGCGCAGGACGCTGCCGAAGAGCAGTTCGGTCTCTTCCTGCATGGCACGGCGCAGGCTGTTGTCGAAGGCCGGATCGTCAGGCGCCACCGTTGCCAGGGCGCGCAGGCCCAGCCACTGCGCCGCAAAGTTGCGCGTCAGCGCACCGGACTTCGGATCCGCCAGCATGCGGTTGACCTGCTTCCTGAGTTCCGCGGAGCGGCCCAGCTTGCCGGCGCTGGCCAGTTGCAGCAGTTCGTCGTCGGGCACGCTGCTCCACAGGAAGAAGGAAAGACGCGAGGCCAGCTCCAGGTCGCTCACGCGGTACGCGCGGCCGGCGACCGCATTGGCGGGATCGGCTTCCACCTTGAAGAGGAAGCGTGGGTCCACCAGCACGCGTGCCACGGCGTACTGGATGCCCACATCGAAGTCGCCGCGGCCGCGCCCGTCGCGGAAGGCAGCCAGCAATGGCTCGAGGACGGTTGTGTCGGATTCCTGCACCGGCCGGCGGTAGGCGCGTGTTGCCAGCTGCGCGAGGATCCTGCGTGCACAGGGCAATTCTTCCGCGCTGCCTGCTGGCGTGCAGACGAACAGTCGCGCGCGGCTCGGCGTATTGCCGCGACCCGTCACCTTGTTTGGGCCATTCACCGTGATGCCGGTGACGCCGCCGGCGTCATTGCGGCCGGTAAATATGCCTTCCACATTGCCGGGGCGCGCCAGGTCCACCAGTGCGGCGCCGATGGTGTGCGTGCCTGCAGTCAGCGGAATGGTGAAACGCGAGGGGTTGCTGACCTGCAGCGGCTTGCCATCCACGATCACCACCACGCGCGCAGTGGGCCCGCTGAAGGCGGCGGGATTGGCGCCAAGGCCTCCGCCGCCGCCACGGCCGCCACCGCCGGCAGCCGAGGCGATGCTGATGTCATAGCTGCCGTCCAGCGGGAAGAAATATTCGCCGATCATGCCGCCGCGCGTGCCCAGGGGCAGCCCATCCGTGCGGCCCGTGTTGCGCATGGAAACCCGTACCGGTTCCATGGTGAGGTCACCCACCGCCTCGCGGCTGATGCGCATGGCCGCCGAGACGTAGCCATCGACCAGCGCCGGCGACACAACAAGCATCTCGGCGATGTTGTCGAAGCCCTCCCCTGGATCATCTGGCGGGAGCAGGGCGGTAGCGTCGATCTCCAGGCCCAGCACGTCGCGGATCGCGTTCGCGTACTCGGTGCGGTTGAGCCGGCCCATGACCGATGCAGGCAGGCGGAAATGATCCTTGTCATGCCGGTCGAGCGCCTGCTCGATGGACGCGGCGAACAGCCTGGCCGTCGAAGCCGGCGGCCGCGCCGAATCCGCCGGGGGCATCATGCCGCCGCGGACCTTGCGCGATACCTTTTCCCAGATTTCGGCGTCGGATCCGATGTCGGCCGTGGAACTGGTGCCCAGGTCCAGGCCGCCGGCGTAGTCCTCGCCGTTGTGGCACTTGGAGCAATACTGGTCGATGAAGGCCTGCTGGGCGGCGGGTGTGTTGCGGACGCTGGCGCCGGCGGACTTCATCAACGTGGTCAGCTTTGCGCCGGCATTGGCTTCAAGGTCCGGGGCTTCCCTGGCTCCCGTTTCAGTCGCGAATGCCAGGCAAAGGATGGCCGACCAGGCGACGGCCGGACCGGAAGCTGCATAACCCATCAAGCGAACTCCGCGCATCATCAGAAAGCATTCCGTGGGCGAGGTGAGCCGAGGCTCGACCGGACCTGATAGTAATGTCTTATCCGCAGTTCGCCGACCCTGGTCCATATGTAATTTAACATAATATACATTATGCGAAGTAAATGAGGTGCGCACCAGGAATTCCCGTTCAGCTCGGTTCAGAGCGTGACCCGGTCCGCAGCGAGCGTCCCGAACCCCGGCAACGATCAATTCGGAGGTCCAATGTTCGACGCCAGGAATAAATCCAGACTTCTTGCGTGCGCAGTCATCGTGTTGGCAGTCCCCGCGGCACTCTGGCTGGGCACATATATCGTTCGTAGTGCGCAACTCGCAGCTGAGAAGCGCGCGGATGAAGAGCAACCGTTCGACCTGACACGCTCTGCAGCCCCCCCCGTGGGTGCTGCCGCGCAAGCCATCATGCAACCGGTACATGATGCGACCGTCCAGGCCTTGAATGACTTGAACCGGGACTTCCTGCTGAAGGAAGCCGCGCGCAAAGAGAAGCTTGCAGCGGAACGCGAGGCGCGAATCCCCAAGGCCTACCGCTGGAAGGATCACACCGGCATCTGGCATTTGTCACAGACGCCGCCTCCAATTGATGCCGAGGCTGTAGAAGTCATAACAGTGACAATCCGTTAGCAGGCGCTGTTCATTTTGAGTTCAGCTTGCCGGGCAGACTCTACGTGCGGATTCGCCCAGCAGAACTGTGTGAAGGAATTCACCATGGACTCATCAACACGGATGATGATGATCGGTCTGCTCGCACTGGCTCCGATGCTGGCCTCGGCGAGATCGGAGTACGCCCAGTGCCTTGCGGAGCAGAACCAGCAGCGTGCGCTCGGTAGCTTTGGCGGTTTCCGATCTGCCATCAGGGTTCCGTCAGTCTCCTACCCGCGTTACTACTCCTCCCTGGATTACGGCAACTCTTTCAGCGGCCTTTCCATGAACAGCTACCCGATACGGTTCGCATCCATGTCCGGTGGCTACGCCGACGTGCTGGCAGCCATGGTGCGCATCTGCAGGCAATACAAGGAAAAGCCTGAGCCGCCGAAATTCCGGGTGTTCGGCGTGAAGTCACCGGCATTGAATCGTGCGGGGAACCGTCCGCGGGATGGGGGCTCACAGTAGGGCAACACGCGCATCGTCGCCGCCCGCTCCCGGGTCTGGCTGACAGCCTTTCGATCTCCCATTCCGCGCAGCAGGCGCTATCCTTGCGGCCAGTTTCCGCCTGAGGTGTCGCCATGCTCCGTCCACTGCTTGTCGCTCTCGCCGCCTGCGCCCTGCCACTTGCCGGTTGCGGATCGAAATCGGCCAAGGTGGCCGAACCGGCTCCGGCATCCGAACTGCTCGCGAAGGTCGACATTCCCTACGAGCAGTTCGAGCTGGAGAACGGCCTCAGGGTGCTGGTGCACACCGATCGCAAGGCGCCGGTGGTGGCGGTGTCGATCTGGTATGACGTGGGTTCCAAGCACGAGCCGGCGGGCAAGACCGGATTCGCGCATCTCTTCGAACACCTGATGTTCAACGGCACGGAGAACGTGCCGGGGGATTTCTTCGAGCCGCTGCGCCAGATCGGCGCCACCGATCTCAACGGCACCACCTGGTTCGATCGCACCAACTACTTCCAGACCGTGCCGACGCCGGCGCTGGAGGTGCCGCTGTTCATGGAAAGCGACCGCATGGGACATCTGCTTGGCGCGGTAACGCAGCAGGTGCTCGACAACCAGCGCGGCGTGGTGCAGAACGAGAAACGGCAGGGGGACAACCAGCCCTACGGGCTGGTGGAGTACGCGCAGCTCGCCGCCCTGCTCCCCCCGGATCATCCCTACGGCCACAGCACCATCGGCTCGATGGCGGATCTCGACAGCGCCAGCCTCGAGGACGTGAAGAAGTGGTTCACCGACCACTATGGACCGAACAACGCCATCCTTGTGCTGGCGGGCGACATCGACGTGGCGACCGCGAAGTCGCTCACCGGGAAGTATTTCGGCGACATCCCGCGTGGCAAGCCGGCGCCGAAGGTCGATGTGCCGGTTCCCACGCTGCAGGAAGCGAAGTTCGAGACCATGAAGGACCAGGTGCCGACGCAGCGGCTGTACCGCATGTGGACGGCACCCGGGCTCAATGATCCGGAGGCGGTGCCGCTGGGCATCGGCATGGCTGTGCTGGGCGGGCTTTCCAGCTCGCGGCTGGACAACATCATGGTGCGCCAGGAGCAGCTCGCGGTGCGCGTTTCGGCCTCCTACCAGGATTTCGCCCAGCTCGGATTCCTCGAAGTCTTCGCCGACGTGAAGCCAGGCGTGGATCCTGATGTGGTGGCGAAGCGGCTGGATGAAATCGTCGCGCAGTTCATCGAGGAAGGCCCGACGGAGGACGAGGTGCAGCGCGTGGTGGTGCGCAACATCTCCGGCGCGATCGCCGGGCTGGAATCAGTTGGCGGCTTCAGTGGCAAGGCGCCCACGCTGGCTGAAGGCCTGCTCTACTCCGGTGATCCTGACTTCTACAAGAAGCGCCTGGCCTCGGCACCGCCGGCGCAGGTGAAGGCGGCGCTGCAGAAGTGGCTCAAGCGTCCGGTGTATGCATTGCACGTGGTGCCGGGCGAGCGCGATGCCTATGAAGAGGCCAGCGGAGTCAGGTCGCGCGATGGCGCGGCGCGCGGACCGGCCTTCTACCGGCCGCCAGGGGAAGACTTCATGGGTCGCGGTCCGCTGATGGCCGTGGACCGCAGCAAGCTGCCGGAAGTGGGCACCATCGCGAACCTGGACTTCCCGACGGTGGAGTCCGGCGAGCTGTCCAACGGCATCAAGGTGTACTTCGCGCGGCGCGAAGCGGTGCCGACGCTGCGCCTGTCGGTGGTTCTCGATGCGGGCTATGCCGCGGACCCGAAGGAGAAGCTCGGCACGCAGTCGTTGATGCTGGCGCTGCTCACCGAGGGCACCACCACGCGCAACAGCACGCAGATCGCAGAGGACCAGGAGCGTCTGGGCGCCAGCATTTCCGCCTCGGCCAGCCTCGACCGCACCGGCATCTCGATGTTCGCGCTGGTGCCGAACCTGGGTCTGTCGCTGGACCTGCTGGCAGACATCGTGAAGAACCCGGCCTTTGATCCGGGCGAACTGGAGCGCCTGCGCGTGCAGCAGCTCAATGGCATTGCCGAGGAGACCAGCGATCCCCAGGCGCTGGCCCAGCGCACGCTGCCGCCGCTGATCTATGGCGCCAGCCATCCCTACGGCATTCCCTTCAGCGGAACCGGCGACCCGGCCGTGGTGGAGAAGCTCACGCGCGATGACCTGGTGGCGTTCCACCAGCAGTGGATCCGTCCTGACAACGCGACCATCTTCGCGGTGGGCGATACGACGCTGCAGGCGCTGCTGCCGCAGCTGGAGCAGCGCTTCGGCAAGAACTGGGCGGTGCCACAGGTGGCCCGCGGCACCAAGAACTTCGACGCGCAGATCCCGGCGCGCAGCGAGCGCATCGTGCTGGTGCATCGCGCCGGTTCGCCGCAGTCGATGATCTATGCCGGCCAGGTGATGGACCTGGAGGGCTCCTCGGACCTGGAAGCCCTGCTCGCCGGCAACGAGGTGCTGGGCGGCAACTTCCTCTCGCGCATCAACATGGACCTGCGCGAGGACAAGGGCTGGTCCTATGGCGTGCGTGGCAGCGTGAACCGGCTGCAGCATCGCATTCCCTACCTGCTGCGTGCACCGGTGCAGACCGACAGGACCGGCGACGCCATCCTGGCATTGAAGAAGCAGTTCAAGGATTTCGTCTCCGGCAAGGGCGTCACGCCGGAGGAACTGGCCCGCACCATCAACGGCCGCGTCCGCGAACTGCCGGGCAGCTTCGAGACCAGCGGCAGCGTGCTGTCCCAGATGCAGCAGGACGTGCTCTACGAGCGGCCTGCCAATTACGTCGAGACGCTGGCGGAGCGCTACCGGAGCTTCGACGCGGCGGCGCTGGATGCAGCGGTGCGCGGGGCGGTGGACCCGGAAGGATTCACCTGGGTTGTGGTGGGCGACAAGAACCGGGTGCTTTCGCAGCTGCAGCGGCTGAAGATTCCGGTGACGGTGGTGGATGCACCCAAGGCTACCGGCGGCTGAAAAAATCATTAATTACATGAGGATCAACGTTGATCCTCATGTGATTTAGAGGGATTGCCGGTGGAATCCAGCATTTCACTTCAGGCGCTGGCCTCCGCGGTCGGGCTGGGCCTGCTGATCGGGGCGGTACGCGAGCGGGCGCAGACGGATCCTGCCAGTGCGGTGGCGGGCGTGCGTACTCACCTGCTCGTGGCCCTGGCCGGCACCCTGGGTGCAGCCCTGGGCACAGCGGTGCTGGTGGCTGTACTGCTGCTCATCGGCGCCCTGATGGTCGCCAGCTACGTGCGCAACGAGGGGGATCCAGGACTCACGGGCGAGGTGGCGCTGCCGGTCACTGCCCTGCTCGCCGCCCTGGCACATACACACCCGGGGCTGGCGGCCGGGATCGCAGTGGTGGTGGCTGGAGCCCTCTTCGCCAAGCAGCCACTGCATGAGCTGGTGCGCGAGAAGCTCAGCGAGCGTGAACTGCGTGATGGCCTGCTGCTCGCCGGCGCTGCGCTGGTGGTGCTGCCACTGCTTCCCGATGAGCCGGTGGATCCCTGGGGCGTGCTGGTGCCTTCGCGCCTCTGGCGCATGGTGGTGCTCATCCTGGCGGTGGGCATGATGGGTCACATCGCGCTGCGCGCAGCCGGTGCGCGCTGGGGGCTGCCGCTGGCGGGATTCCTGGCCGGATTCGCCTCCTCCACAGCTGCGGTGGCCGGCTTCGGGCAGCGTGCACGGGCCGAGGTGGGGCATGCGGCGCCGGCGGCGTCTGCGGCGCTGTTTGCCAACCTGGGCTCCCTGCTGCTGTTCGCCGGTGTGGTTGGTGCAGGCGCCCCGCGGCTGCTGAGCCTGGTCGCGTTGCCGCTGGGGGCGGCCGCGATGACGCTGCTGTTGTGTGCCGTGGGCGGGATCTGGCGTCGTGAATCACTGGATGCCCTGCCCCAGGGCGGCAAGGCAAGGGTGTTCCACCTGAGCCATGCGCTGCTGCTGGCCGGACTGATGGCAGTGCTGCTGCTGGGCTCGACCTTGTTGCAGCGTTATTTCGGCAGCGCAGGGGTGATGGCCGCGGCCGCCGCCGTGGCCATGGTCGAAGTCCAGGCCGCGGCGGCCAGCCTGGCCCAGCTGGCGGCCAACGGACAGCTGACTCTGGTGGCGGCCGGCTGGGGCCTGGTGCTGCTGGTGTTCATGGCCGGGGTCGCCAAGAGTGCGCTGGCCTTTGCCAGCGGCGGGGCCCGCTATGGCGGGCGGGTAGCCACCGGGCTGGCAGCCGCGGCTGCGGCAATGGCCCTGGTGCAGGTGCTGCTGCAGGCTGGCCGCGCCTGATTCCGTCCGGAATCCGGAACGGCGCGTTCCGGATCACGGCCGCAATTCACGGATCGGGCGATTGCACTCGTGTCATGCGGGTGTATATTCGCCCTCTACCTCCCTGACATTAAGGGAGGTTTTTCCGGTGCATACTTCAGGTATCACTTGAAGTTGCAGCAACAAGAAGACCAACGACCACGAGTCGGCATCTGGAAGGGCTGCGCCATGAACAACAACTTCGAAAAGCTCCAGCAAGCCACCCTCTGTCTTTCCCAGGATGGCCCGATCAAGGACCGCCTGGCCGCGGCTTACGACGCGCACCTGAATGCCGTGGAGGCGGAGTCACTCCCGGAGACCCTGCGGGAGGACTTCGGCGCGCTGTGCGCTGCCCTGCACCGCGAGGCGCCGCAGGTACGCGAGAGCGCCGTGCGCGCCTCGGTGCGCAAGATGTCCACGCATGAGGCCAGCAGCTACGCGGCCATGGTGGTGCGGCTGTTTGCGGCGATGGCGCGGCTGGAGGCGATGCAGTCTTATGCCCCGCTGCGGGGGGGGCGCAGTTCGCCGGTGGTGCAGCTGTTCGCTGCCGAAGGCTGAGGCGCCAGCCTAGAGCTTGAAGTCCTTGAAATCGTCGGGGTTGAACTCGACGGTCTCGAAGCGCGCGGTGTTCTCGCCGCGCGCCAGGCGCCGGATGGCATCGACCATGCCGCGCTCTTCCCAGGCCACGGTTTCATCGCAGCGGTCGGTGAGCAGCTTCGGCAGCTCGCGCGAGGTGCCGAAATTCTGCATCAGCAGCACCGGTTTCTTCTGCGACTGCGCGTAGTTCATCTGGAAGATGGTGAGGTCGGGGTGCTCGTCGTAGAGTCCCGGCAGGGCCACCACCACCTCAGCCTGGTTGATCTGCCGGCGCAGGTCGTCACGCACACCCTCGGTGTCCACCGATGCCGGCGGCTTGTCGGGGGTGCTGGTGTTGCGGTAGAAAAAGTTGCGGGACGCCTCGAGATACTCGAACACGCGCTGGTAGTCGTCTGCGTCGTGCCAGTTGTGCGTGACGAACACGCGGATGGGATTCTGCTGCGACATGCGGACTGAAGTGTAACCCAAACTCCCGATACACTAGCTGGTCAGTGGATTGTCGCGGAGTCCGGGCTTGCGCCTCGTGGTCTACAACATCCGTTATGCCACCGGTACCGGGCCGGTTTTCCACCTGCCGGTGCCAGGCGCCGGCTACCTGCGCAGCAGCCGGCGCGTGCTGGCGGGCCTCACCGAATTCCTGCGCGGCCAGGATGCCGATGTCATCGGCCTCATCGAGGTGGACACCGGTTCGGTGCGTTCGGGCATGGTCAACCAGGCCGCGCATATCGCCGACAGCCTCGGCCACTTCTCCATCTACCAGTGCAAGTACGGCGCGGCTTCGGTGAACAATTTCCTGCCCATCGTGCGCAAGCAGGCCAATGCCTTCCTGGCCGCGCCGCGCGTGCATGGCGAGCGCTTCCATTACTTCGATTCGGGCATCAAGCGGCTGATCATCGAGCTGGAGCTGGACGAGGTGTGCATCTTCCTGGTGCACCTGTCGATCAAGTACCGCCACCGCCAGTACCAGCTGCGCTACCTGCACGAGCTGGTGGAGAAGGCCAGCAAGCCGGTGATCGTGGCCGGTGACTTCAACACCTTCTGGGGCACGCACGAGTTGTACCTGTTCATGCGTGCGGCCGGGCTGCGCAGTGCGAATGCCAGGAGTGTGCCCACCTACCCGGCCCAGGCGCCGCGTGCGGAGCTGGACTTCGTGCTGGTCAGCAACCGCATCGAGGTGGATGATTTCCGGGTGTCGGACCTGCGGTTGTCGGACCATCGGCCGGTGATTTGTGATTTCCACGTGCGAGCGGAGTAAGCCATGAGCACAGACGCCTGGCAGTACCGGCAGGATCCCGACGGCATCGGCGTGCTGACGCTCGACGTGCCGGGCAAGTCGGCCAACACGCTTTCGGCCGCGGTGCTCGAAGACCTGGCCCGCGTGCTCGACGGCATCGAGCGCGCGCCGCCGAAGGGGCTGCTGATCCGCTCCGGCAAGCCGGGCGGCTTCATCGCCGGCGCCGACATCAACGAGTTCCTCACTTTCGGCTCGCGCGAAGGGGCATTGCAGGCGGTGCTGCGCGGGCAGCGCCTGTTCGATCGCCTCGCCGCGCTGCCCTTCCCCACCGTCGCTGTCATCCAGGGGTACGCCGTGGGCGGTGGCATGGAACTGGTGCTGGCCTGCACGTACCGGGTGGGCATCGACGACGGCAAGCTGGCGCTGGGACTGCCGGAGGTGCAGCTGGGCATCCATCCCGGCTTCGGCGGCAGCGTGCGTTCCGTTGAGCTGGTGGGCGTGCGCCGGGCCATGGACATGATGCTCACCGGCAAGAACATCCGCGGGACCAGGGCGCGGCAGATGGGGCTCATCGATGCGCTGGTGCCGGCAGAGCAGGCCGACCAGGCGGCGCGGCAGCTGCTGCTGCGGAGACCTCCCCGCCACCGCCCGCCCCTGACCGAGCGTGTGCTGTCGTGGCCGGGTGTGCGCGGATTCATCGCCCCGGCGCTGGAAAGGCAGGTGGCCGCGCGGGTGCGCCGCGAACATTATCCCGCGCCCTATGCCATCGTGGACCTGTGGAAGGCGCATGGTGCGCGCGGGCGCGCGGCCTACGAGGCCGAGGCGCAGTCCATCTCCAGCCTCTTCGACCATCCCACCACGCGCAATCTCATCCGCGTCTTCCAGCTGCAGGACCGGCTGAAGGGCATCGGTGCGAAGGCCGCCGGCAGCGCGCCGAGGATCAGCCATGTGCACGTGGTGGGCGCCGGCCTGATGGGCGGTGACATCGCCGCCTGGTGCGCGCTGCGCGGCTATACCGTGAGCCTGCAGGACCGGGGCATGCAGTACGTGGAGCCGGCACTGGCGCGCGCGGCGGAGCTGTTCGGCAAGCGCGCGCATGATGCGGCCGACCGGGCAGCGATGGCCGAGCGCCTGGTGGCGGACGTCGAGGGCACCCGTGTGCCGGACGCGGACCTCGTGATCGAGGCCATCTTCGAGAACCTGGAGGCCAAGCGCGCGCTGTACGCCACCCTGCTGCCGCGCATGAAGCCCACAGCCGTGCTGGCTACCAACACCTCCAGCCTGGTGCTTGAGTCACTGGCCGAGGGCATGGCTGATGCCAGCCGTTTCGTGGGACTGCATTTCTTCAACCCGGTGGCGCAGATGCCGCTGGTGGAGATCATCGAAGGCCCGTCCACCAGCGCCACGACCATGGCCGCAGCGGCCGCCTTCGTGCGGCGCATCGACAAGCTGCCGCTGCCCTGCCGCAGCGCGCCCGGCTTCCTGGTCAACCGCGTGCTGATCCCCTACATGCAGGAAGGGATGATCGCTGTCGAGCAGGGAATCCCCCCGGAAGTTGTGGATGCAGCTGCTACCCGTTTCGGCATGCCGATGGGGCCTATCGAGCTTTCGGACGTGGTGGGACTGGACGTGTGCAAGCACGTGGGCGAGATCATCGGTGCGGCCATCGGTCGCACGCCGCCGCTGCCCCTGCACCGCATCGAGTCGCTGGTGGCGGCGAAGCAGCTGGGGCGCAAGAGTGGCCAGGGCTACTACCGCTGGGTGGAGGGCAAGGCGGTCAAGCAGCCGGTGGATGAGAGCGCGGTGTCGGCCGAGCTGACGGACCGGCTAATCCTCACCATGGTGAACGAGTGTGTAGCGGCCCGGCGGCTGGGGCTTGTTGCCGATGCCGACCTGGTGGATGCCGGTGTGATCTTCGGCGCGGGTTTTGCGCCTTTCCGCGGCGGGCCGCTGCATTGGGCGCGCGCCGAGGGCACAGCGGCCCTGCGTGGCAGGCTGGAGCGGCTGTTATTGCAACATGGCTCACGGTTTACGCCGGATCCGGGCTGGTCCGGACTGTGAGCTGCGCCGCGCGTGCTACTATTTCCGTGCAAAGAACCATCTTTTTTCAGCGCCGCCACGGAGTGAATTGAAGCGATGAGCCAGGGCCGCACGGTCGAAGTGGCGCAACTGCGCCAGTTCTCGCCGCTCGACGGCATGAAGAAGGAAAACCAGGCCGCGCTGGCAAAGAAGGTCTTCATCCGCGAGCTGGATTCCGGCCGCCTGCTGTTCAAGCAGGGCGACTCGGACAAGCGCACCATCTGGGTGGTCTCCGGCACCATCGAGCTGTCGGAGGAAGGCCGCATCATCGGCGTGGTACGGGGCGGAACTCCCGAGGCACGCAATCCCCTGCCCCAGAAACTGCCGCGCCAGTACACGGCCCGCGCGATGGATGCGGTGGAATACCTGTCCATCGACAGCGAAATGCTCGATGTGATGATCACCTGGGACCAGACCGGCACCTACGAGGTCGGCGACCTGCAGGCCGAACTGCAGGGCAGTGCCGGGGACGACTGGATGACCACGCTGCTGCAGAGCCGTGCCATGCAGCGCATTCCGCCGGCCAACATCCAGGCCATTTTCCTGCGCATGGAGCGCGTGCCCTACCGTGCCGGCGACGCGGTGATCCACCAGGGTGCGGAAGGCGACTATTTCTATGCCATCGTCACCGGCAAGTGCGTGGTGACCCGCGAGACGCCGCTCAACAAGGAAGGCATCCGCCTGGCCGAGCTGGGCGTGGGCGATACCTTCGGCGAGGAAGCGCTGATCTCCGAGACCAAGCGCAATGCCACCGTCACCATGCTGACCGACGGGGTGCTGATGCGGCTGGCCAAGAAGGATTTCCGCGAGCTGCTCAACGAGCCGCTGGTGCGCTGGGTGAGTCCTGAGCAGGCACAGGAGCTGGTGGACAAGAAGGGCGCGACCTGGCTGGACGTGCGCCTGCCCTCCGAATTCCAGAACCTGGCGGTCGAGGATGCGGTCAACGTGCCGCTGTATTTCATCCGGCTGAAGCTCAACACGCTGGACCAGTCCCGGCCCGTGATCGTCTATTGCGATACCGGACGGCGCAGTTCCGCGGCCGCGTTCATCCTGGTGGAGAAAGGCTTCGACGCCTATGTGCTCAAGGGCGGCATCAGCACGATGGAACGCGGCCTGAGGCGCGCGTCCCAGGGCTGAGGCGCCGCCTGCCCTTGCGGGCGGGCACCTACATGGTGTGCGTGGGCTTCTCGCCGCCGATGGCGGCAGCCAGGTAGTTCTCGATCTTCTTCTGCGTCTGCCCGCGGTCCTGGTCGCTGAACTGCACGCCGATGCCGGCGGTGCGCTTGCCCTGCGCGCCCTTGGGGGTCACCCAGATCACGCGCCCGGCCACGGGCAGCTTTTCGTCCTCGCCCATCAGGTTCAGCAGCATGAACACATCGTCGCCCATGCGGTAGGAGCTGTTGGTGGGGATGAACAGGCCGCCGTTGCGCACGAAGGGCATGTAGGCCATGTACAGCGCGCTCTTGTCCTTGATGGTGAGCGTGAGCAGTCCCGGCTTGTTGTGCGTGCCCGTCCTTGAAGTGTCTTTCGCCATTTCGGTCCCGTTTCGCCTCGACTCGCCTACCCGCGCTGCAGGCGCCAGAGCACCCGCTCCACGGCCAGCGGCTTGTTCAGGGCCGCGGCAGCCAGCTGGCGGCGCAATTCGCCGGTTTCGGACAGCAGGCGGAGGCTGGATGCCATATTTATGTCAGGAACGGCGCCTGGCAACCGGGAATCCGCGCGCATTGTCAGCAGCCGCTGTGTGAGGCAGTTCTCAAGGCCGGCGAGGCGCAGCGGCAGGTCTTCCCCCGACCAGCCCTGGGCCACCCGGACCACGTCGAGGCGGCCTCTGGCGGCATCTTCCAGCAGCCGGTCGATGTCGCCGCGGATGGCCAGCAGGTGATCCACATCGGCCTCGGCGGCCTCGAGGGGCGCCACGCCCAGCACATCGAGCACGGCCGGCCAGTCGGTCCGCCTTTGCGGCTGCTGTGCATCGAGCCAGGCCAGCGCCATGGCGCGGTCCGGGGCAGGCACAGTGAGTTTCTGGCAGCGGCTGCGGATGGTGGCCGGCAGCAGGCTGGGCGTGGCCGTGATGAGGATGAGGTGCGCGTCCGGGCGCGGTTCTTCCAGGGTCTTCAGCAACGCGTTGGCGGCATTGCGGTTGAGGGCTTCGGCCGGCTGGATCAGCAGCACGGTGCCCCGGCCCTCGTAGCTTGAAAGGGACAGCTGCTGCGCGATGTCGCGCACCTGCTCGACGGTGATCTGGCCCAGTTTCGACTTTTCGTCGGGAACCACCGTGACGAAATCCGGATGCTCCCCCTGCGCCACGCGCCGGCAGTGCGTGCACTGGCCGCAGGGCACATCGGCCGCCGTGCAGAAGCGCAGCTGTGCGAACAGGCGGGCCAGCGCCGCGGCGCCGGTGCCACGGGCCTCGTGGATCAGCAGCGCCGGCGGCAGGCGACCGGCGGCACGCGCTCCCCTGAGCCGGGCGGCGGCGGGCTCGAGCCAGGGCAGGAGGCTCACAGCGCCTCCACAGCAGCCAGCGCCTGCTGCAGCACCACTTCGGGCGCGGCGGCGGCATCCAGCACGCGGAAGCGCGCGGGCTCGGCGGCGGCGAGCGCCAGGTAACGCTCGCGCACGCGCTGGAAGAAGGCCAGCCGTTCGTCCTCGAAACGGTCGCCGCCCTCGCCACGCTGCGCGGCACGGGCCAGGCCGAGCTCTGGCGGCAGGTCCAGCAGCAATGTGCAGTCGGGCCTGAGGCCGGGATGGGCGATGGCAGCCAGCTGTTCGATGATCCCGGCGGGCAGGCCGCGTCCGCCGCCCTGGTAGGCGCGACTGGCATCGGTGAAGCGGTCGCAGAGCACCCACTCTCCCCTTGCCAGCGCCGGTTCAATCCGGCCCGCTACGTGTGCCGCACGCGCCGCGAACATCAGCAGCAGCTCGGTTGCGGGCGGCACACCGCCCTCGCGGCGCGCCAGCGCCACGGCGCGGATGTCCTCGGCCAGCGGCGTGCCCCCGGGCTCACGTGTGGCGCACACCACCCTGCCCCGCTGCCGCAGCTGTGATGCCAGCGCCCGCTGCAGGCTCGACTTGCCTGCGCCCTCGATCCCTTCGAGGGTGATGAAGCGCCCGCGGATCATGGCGCGGCTTCTGCCGCAGCTGCATCCTCGGCGCTGATCTGCGACCAGGCCTCCGACAACGCGCGCTGGCGCATCAGGTCAACGTAGCGCCGCACGGCGCTGTTGTGCTCGGCCAGCGTGGCGGAGAAATAGTGGCCGCCGCTGCCGTCGCCAAGCGCCACGAAGAACAGCGCATCGGTCTTGTCCGGGTTCAGCGTGGCGGCAATGGCCGCGCGTCCCGGCAGCGCGATGGGCGTGGGCGGAAGGCCTGTGCGGGTATACGTGTTCCACGCCGTGTCGCGGACCAGGTCGGTGCGGCGGATGTTGCCGTCGTAGCGCTCCCGCATGCCGTAGATCACCGTGGGATCCGACTGCAGGCGCATGCCGATGCGCAGGCGGTTGATGAACACGCCGGCGACCTTGGCCCGCTCGCTGGCGAGGCCGGTTTCCTTCTCGACTATGGAGGCAAGCACCAGCGCTTCTTCCGGGGATTTCAGCGGCAGGTCTGCCTGGCGTGCATCCCAGGACTCCTGCAGGTTGCGCCGCTGCGCCTCGTAGGCCAGCCGCAGGATCTGCATGTCGGTGGTCACGCCTGGCGCATAGGTGTAGGTATCTGGTGCGAAGCGACCTTCGGCCGGCAGGTCTGGCGCGCCCAGCTCGCGCATGATCTGCTGCTCGGTGAAGTCGGTGGTGGTCTGGCGCAGGTCCTTCGCGGTGGCCAGCGCCTGGCGCATGCGGTCGAAGGTCCAGCCTTCGAGCACCGTGACCTGCTCGGTGACCACCTTGCCATCGACCATGTTGCGCAGGATGGCCAGCGGATGCTCACCGGGCAGGATGCGGTAACGGCCGGCCTGGATGCCCTTGCCCATGTCGCCATGCCAGCAGCAGCGCAGGTACCACTCCAGGCGCTGCGCGCTGAGGATCAGCTCGCGACGCTCCAGTTCGCGCAGCACGGCGCGCAGGCTGCTGCCCTGGGGCACGTCCACCTCCTGCATGATGGTGGCGGTGCCCGGGGACATCGCCGCCGAGCGCACGTCATGCCACAGCCACAGCGCCGCCAGCGCGGCCAGCAGCAGCAGCGCGACGAAGGCGGACAGAATGAAGTTGCGGCGGATCAAGTCCTGCTCATCCTCGCGGCAAGTTCCGCCAGCCGGACACTGCCCGGCAGGGGACGACCATCCAGTTCATGCGCGTTCACCAGTCCCATGCGCGCGTTCGACAGAGCCACGGCCGTGCAGCGGGCCAGGCAGTCGAAGGGCAGCTCCGCCACGCGGATGTCCGTGCCCGTGGCCGCAGCCTCGCGCAGGGTTGCTGCCCGCAGCACGCCGGCAACGCCGCAGCGATCCAGGGCCGGGGTCACCAGTTCGCCATCCAGTTCCAGGAACACATTGCTCATGGTGCCCGAGACCAGCCTGCCGGAGCTACTGGCCATCAGGCCTTCGAAGGCCTGCGGTGCGGCTGCACGCAGGGCCAGCCGCGCCAGCACCTGCTCCAGGCGGTTGCAATGCTTCAGCCCCGCCAGTGCCGGGATCTCTCCCAGCTGCTGCGCGAGGCTCACCACGCGGATGCGGGCGGGCAGCTCATCGGGCGCAGGCGGGGCGTACGCCGCCAGCAGGGCACGCGGGGTTTCACTGCCGGTGGGAACGTAACCGCGGGCCACCGCCTCCCCGCGGGTGACCTGCAGGCGCAGCGTGGCTTCGCCATGGCGCGCGGCTGTGGCCACGGCGGCGGACCAGATGCGTTGGAGGTCTGCGTGGATGGCCAGACGCCGGCAGCCCTCGGCCAGCCGGGCGCGATGATCGGCCTCGAAACGGATGCGGCCGCCCGTCACGCGCATGGTTTCAAACAGGCCGTCGCCGTAGAGCAGGCCGCGATCCAGCGGCCAGGACGCGGTGCAGGCGACACCATCCACCAGCAGCTCCAGTGGTGCACCTGCTGCTGCGTTCATGGGGCCAGCGCCAGCAGCATGCCGCGTGCCTTGGCGCGGGATTCGGCCAGCTCGCGCTCGGGCACTGAATCCGCGACGATGCCGGCGCCGGCGCGGATCTCCAGCCGGTCGCCATACAGCGAGATTGTGCGGATCAGGATGTTGAAGTCGCCCGAGCCATCATGGTTCAGGTAGCCGAGGCTGCCGGTGTACGGTCCGCGCGGGGTGCCTTCCAGCTCCGCGATGATCTGCATGCAGCGCACCTTGGGACAGCCGGTGATGGTGCCGCCGGGGAACACCGCGCGCAGCGCCTGCGGTGGCGTCACACCTTGCGCCAGCGTGCCGGTGACATTCGAGACGATGTGGTGCACGTGGGCGTAGGTTTCCACGGCCATGTATTCATCCACGTGCACGCTGCCGCCCTCCGCCACGCGCCCGAGGTCATTGCGCGCCAGGTCGATCAGCATCACGTGCTCGGCGCGTTCCTTCGGGTGCGCCACCAGCGCCGCTTTCAGCGCGCTGTCTTCTGCCGCGGTGGCGCCGCGCGGATGCGTGCCGGCGATGGGGCGCGTGTCCATCCGCCGGTCCTGGATGCGCAGCAGCCGCTCGGGCGAGGACGAAAGCACGCGGAACTCGCCGAACTGCGCGAAGCCGGCAAAGGGTGCCGGATTGCTCAGGCGCAGGCGGCGGTAGAGATCCGCAGCGCTGCAATCCTGCGGCAGCTGCGCGCGCCACCAGCGCGAGAGGTTGGCCTGGTAGATGTCACCGGCGCGGATGTAGTCCTGGGCGCGGCGGATGCGCGTGAGGTAGGCGGCGGGATCTTCTTCGGTGGTGGCGATGGCCATAGCGCCCGCAGGTGTGGAGGCGCCGGTGGCCGCGCTGATGTCGGCCCGTATGCCGGCCAGCTCCGCCTCCGTGACACCGGGCTCGGCCACCAGCCAGGACTTGCCGGTGGCGTCCTGCAGCAGCGCGGCCGGGATGCGCAGCGCCACGGCCACCGGCCGCGCATCCACGGCGCTGGCCGGCGGCCACCAGGCTGCCAGCGATGGCTCGACCTGCAGCGCCAGTTCGTAGCCGAGGTAGACGAACCAGCCGCCAGCAAAGGGAAGAGAGGCCGGACGTGCGGCGCTGCCCTGCCCCGCATGGCGCCAATGGCCGTCGAGTGCGCCGAGGAAGTCAGGCGCTGCCAGTGGCGGCAGCGACCCGGTGGTGTGCAGTCCGCCTCGCGCATCCAGCCACAGGGCGCCGCGCGGCAGTGCCGCGAGCAGCGATACCTGCGACAGCGCGCCTTCGGCCGCGCTGTCGAGCAGCACCGGATAGCGTTCGGGATGGCGCGCCGCCAGCTCCAGCAATACGCCCGGAGCCAGTTGCACCGCTTCGACATGCAGGCTGGGCGCGCCCATTGCCACGCCTTGCGCCCGGAAGGCGCTCAGCCCGTGAAGCGCCGCAGCACCAGCGTACCGTTGGTGCCGCCGAAGCCGAAGGAGTTGGACAGTGCGGCGTCGATGCGCATCTTGCGGGCGGTGCGTGGAACATAGTCGAGGTCGCAGCCCTCGCCCGGCACATGCAGGTTGATGGTCGGCGGTGCCACCTGGTCGCGGATCGCCAGGGTGGAGAAGATCGCCTCGACCACACCCGCCGCACCCAGCAGGTGTCCGGTGACCGACTTGGTGGAGCTGATGGCGAGCTTTGCCGCATCGGCGCCGAAGGCGCCCTTGATGGCAAGCGTCTCGGCCACGTCGCCCAGCTCGGTGGAGGTGGCGTGGGCGTTGATGTACTGCACGTCGCCGCTGTTCATGCCCGCATCGCGCAGCGCGATCTGCATGGCGCGCCGCGCACCGTTGCCATCTTCGGGAGGTGCCGTGATGTGGTGCGCGTCGCCGCTCATGCCGAACCCGGCAACCTCTGCGTAGATGCGTGCGCCGCGGCGCTTCGCGTGCTCGAGTTCCTCGAGCATCATCGCGCCGCCGCCGTCGGAGAGCACGAAGCCGTCGCGGTCCTTGTCCCAGGGACGGCTGGCCTCGGTGGGCGCATCGTTGCGCGTCGAAAGCGCCTTGGCCTGGCCGAATCCGCCCACGCCGAGCACGCAGGTGGCCATCTCCGAGCCGCCGGCGAGCACCGCATCGGCGTCGCCGTACTGGATGGTGCGCATGGCCATGCCCACCGCATGCGTGGAGGTGGTGCAGGCCGTGACCACGCCCAGGTTCGGCCCGCGCAGGCCGAAGCGGATCGACAGGTGCCCCGAGATCATGTTGATGATGGTCGAGGGCACGAAGAACGGGGTGATCTTGCGGGGATTGTTGCCCTCGAGGAAGGCGTTGTGCACCACCTCGATGGTCGACAGGCCACCGATGCCCGAGCCGGTGATCACACCAACGCGGTCGAGGTCGGTCTTCTCGAGGTCGAGTCCCGAATCGGCCATGGCATCAATGCCCGCGGCAATGCCGTAGTGCATGAACTCGTCCATGCGCCGGGCTTCCTTGGACGACAGGTATTTGTCGAGCTGGAAGTCCTTCACGGCGCCGCCGAAGCGGCAGGGGAATTCGGTCGTGTCGAAGCGGGTGATCGGGGCAATCCCGCTTACACCGTTGACGACATTGGCCCAGGCCGATTCCACGGTGCTGCCCACCGGTGAAACGATCCCGAGACCGGTAACGACTACGCGACGCTTGCTCAAGGCAGCTCCGTGTGGCTACAGGGACAGGAAACTCTGCCGGCCCGGCCGGCGGACCGCGCGGCGGACGAACGCCGCGCAGGAAGGATCATCGGGCGGACGATCAGGCCTTGGCGCGCCGATCGTTGATGTAGGTGATCGCCTGCTGGACGGTGGTGATCTTCTCGGCTTCTTCATCCGGAATCTCGATCTCGAACTCTTCTTCGAGGGCCATCACCAGTTCGACGGTATCCAGCGAGTCAGCGCCGAGGTCATCGACGAATGACGCGTCGCTCGTCACCTGCTCGGCCTTGACGCCCAGCTGCTCGGCAACGATGGCTTTTACTTGGCTTTCGACGCTGCTCATCTGTGTTCAATCCTCATTGATTTAGACCGGATGCGCCCGGCACGGCCGGGTCGCATGGGGCGCGTATTGTAGGGTAAGCATTGGCACCGCGCCACAGGAAAACCACATTAAGTCGGGTTGCAAGCTGTTGTTTTACAACACTAAATGTGGCTGGCCGCAGGCTGTGAGGGCCCGCTCAGGGCATCAGCATGCCGCCGTTGACGCTCAGGGTCTGGCCGGTGATGTAGCTGGCCGCAGGGGAAGCGAGGAACGCCACGGCCGCGGCGATATCTTCGGGGCTTCCCAGCCGGCCTGCCGGAATCTGGGCCACCAGAGCCTCGCGCTGCGCCTCGGGCAGGACGCGCGTCATGTCGGTGTCGATGAAGCCGGGCGCCACGGCGTTCACGGTGATGTTGCGTGAAGCCAACTCCCGGGCCAGGGACTTGGTCAATCCGATGACCCCGGCCTTGGCGGCGGCGTAGTTCACCTGCCCCGCATTGCCCATCAGCCCCACCACCGAGGTGATGTTGATGATGCGGCCGTTGCGCTCCTTCATCATGCGTTTCACGCACAGCTTGGAGATGCGGAAATTGGCCGACAGGTTGGTGTCGATCACCTGGCCCCACTCCTCCTCCTTCATGCGCAGCAGCAGGTTGTCGCGCGTGATGGCGGCGTTGTTCACCAGGATGGTGGGCATGTCGCCGGCGGCATCGAGCCCTGCCAGCAGCGCCTCCAGCGAACCGGGCGTGCCGACATTGAGCACCTCGCCCCGGCCGCCATGTGGCTGCAGGGCGGCGGTGATCTGCGCGGCGCCCTCAGGGGTGGTGGCGGTGCCGATCACCTTTGCGCCCGCTGCGGCCAGCTTCATTGCAATGGCGCGGCCGATGCCGCGCGATGCGCCGGTCACCAGCGCCGTGGCGCCCTTCAGTGTTTCGCTCATGTGCGGTTCTCCTGGAATTCAGCTGGCGGATGCCAGCACGCCGTCGAGCGCGGCGCCATCCTGCAATGCCACGCACTGCAGTTCCGGCCGCTTGTCGATGCGGCGGTTGAGGCTGGTGAGCACCTTGCCGGGACCACATTCCACCAGCTGCGAGTGCCCGGCGGCGACGAGGGCCTGCACCAGCGCCGTCCAGCGCACGGGACTTGCCAGCTGGCTGACCAGCAGGCCGCGGATGTCTTCGGCGGTGTCGTGCCGCTGCGCATCCACCGGGCTCCAGAACGGGATCTGCGGTGCAGCCAGGGCCGCATTGCGGAGTGTGGTCGCAAATCCCTGGGCGGCCACCTGCATCAGCGAGCTGTGCGCCGGCACGCTCATCGGCAGCAGCACGGCGCGCTTTGCGCCGCGCGCCTTGCAGGCCTCCAGCGCCCTTTGCACGGCGCCGGCATGGCCGGCAATCACCAGCTGGCCCGGAGAGTTGAAGTTCACCGGTTCCACCACTTCGCCCTGTGCGGCTTCGGTGCAGGCGGCAGCGACCTGGTCATCTTCGAGTCCCAGCACCGCGGCGATGGCACCGATGCCGGCGGGCACGGCCTGCTGCATGCGTTCGGCGCGCTCGCGCACCAGTTTCACTGCTTCGGGAAACCCGAGCACACCGGCGGCGACCAGCGCCGCATATTCACCGAGGCTGTGGCCGGCCACCGCTGCGGGACGTGCGCCGCCCGCGTTGAGCCAGCAGCGCCATGTGGCCACATCGGCTGCCAGCATGGCCGGCTGCGTGTGCACGGTCTCGTTGAGCTTTTCGGCCGGACCCCCGGTGACCAGCTGCCACAGGTCGTATCCCAGCGCGCCGGAGGCTTCGGCAAATGTCTCGTTGACCACGCCATCGCGTGCGGCCAGCTCCTTCATCATTCCCACTGACTGGGAGCCCTGCCCCGGAAACACGAACACCGACTGCATCAATCGACCCCGGCAAAAGGAAACGATTATAGCGTCAGCGTCGTGGCCGCAGCAGCAGCCCCGCCAGCATGCCCCCTGCCGCGCCATACAGGTGCGAGGCGGTTACTACAGGTCCTGCCGTGAGCGGCAGCGCACCCTGCCATTGTTCCCAGGCGAGCTTGGCGACGAACACCACCAGGGCGATCCAGCCCATGCGATCGCCGGTGCGGATCATGGCGATGGCGCCACAGGCGAACACGCCATGCAGCAGGGCCGAGGCGCCCACGTACCAGCGCAGCCCACTGGAGATGAACCAGAGTCCGGCGTCCACTGCGGCGATTACCAGCACCAGCGCGAAAAGCCAGCGCCAGCCTGAGTAGACGCGTGCAAACAGCGCCCACAGCAGCGCCAGCCCGGCGGCATTGAACAGCGCATGGCGTGCGTCCAGGTGCACGAGGTGGGCGGTGAGCAGCCGCCACCACTGCCCGCCGGCGATGGCGGCGCGCTCATAACGCAGGATCCCGGCAAGCCAGGCGCCGCCGCCCAGCGGCAGCAGCAGCAGTCCCAGGCAGGCCGCCAGCATCCTGCCGTAGCCGCCGTCGCAGTTCAGGGACGCCAGGAAGGACGGACGGGATGACGCAGTTGTCACAGGGGTATGCAGCTCCTTTGTTATGATCCGCGGTGCAGGAAACAAGCCGACGGGTGGCAAGTATGACTCGCGTTATGCGTTCACGGCAGCGTGGCTTCACGCTGATCGAGATCATGGTGGTGGTGGTGATCATCGGCCTGCTCACGGCCGTGGTGACCACGCAGGTCATGGGCCGCGTCGATGATGCCCGCGTGAACAAGGTGCAGCAGGACATCAAGGCGCTGGAGCTGGCGCTGCAGATGTACCGCCTCGACAACTCCCGCTATCCCAGCAGCGAGCAGGGGCTGATGGCGCTGGTGCAGAAGCCCACGCTGGAGCCCATTCCCCCGAGCTGGCGGCCGGGCGGTTACCTGCAGCGCTACAGCAAGGATCCCTGGAAGGAAGACTACATCTACGTGAGCCCCGGCGAGCACGGCGAGTACGACCTCTACTCGCTCGGCGCCGACAAGAAGGAAGGTGGCGAGGGCCCTGACGCCGACATCGGCAACTGGAACCTCGACCAGTAGGCACATGCCATGCGCCAGCGTGGCTTCACCCTGGTCGAAGTCCTGGTGGCGGTGGTCATCATCGGCATCATGGTTGCCGCGGTGACACTGTCCGGCGGACTGGCCTTCGGCGACCGCGAGCTGGAAACCGAACGCGACCGCATCCTCGCGCTGTTCGATCACCTGCGTGACCAGGGCGCCCTGCAGAACCGTGAATATGGCCTGCGCTGCTACGAGGGCGGCTACCAGTTCCTGGCCTTCGATGGCCGCACCGGTTTCTGGCATTCCGAAGGCGATGACCTGCTGCGCCCGCGCGAGCTGCCAGAAGGGCTCACCATGGACCTGTGGGTGGAAGGCCAGAAGGTCGCCCTGCCGGAAGAAGAAGTCGATGAGGAAGAACTCGCACCACAGGTGCTGCTGTATTCCAGCGGCGAACTGAGCCTCTTCGAGCTGGAGCTGCGGCGCAAGGGTGGTGCCGGGGCGCGCATCGCACCAGCCACCGGCACCGACCGCATCGCCGTCACGCCGCTGGAGCCGGAGCGATGAAGGCGCGCGGCTTCACGCTGATCGAAGTGATGGTGGCGATGTTCGTGATCGCGCTGGGCGTCGGCGCGTTGCTGAGCACCCTCTCCTCCGCTGCCAGCGCCACCGGCTACATGCGCGAGAAATCCTTCGCGCAGTGGATCGCTTTCAATCGTCTCGCCGAATTGCGGCTTTCCGGCACCCGGCCGCGGCCGGGCGTCACCAGCGACGTCGTGGAATACGCCAACCGCAGGTGGCGCTGGCAGCAGACCGTGAGCGAAGCCGGCATCGGTGACCTGCTGCGCGTGGACATCGGGGTGGCGCCGCTGGATGACGAGGAGAAGCCGCTCTCCCCCACCGATCCGGACAAGAACGAGGAAGCCCCGTCACTGGGGCATGTGATGGGCTTCATCGGTGCCGCGCTGGCAAGACCAAATGGCCTGACGCCTGACTGGAGCCCGCGCGCGCCGGTGGGTCAGGGTGGACCCGGCAGTCCCGGTGGCCCTGGTGCTCCCGGCTCCCCGGGGGGACCTGGCGGACCCGGTGGCCCAGGCGGTCCCCCTGCCGGGGAGGACTGATGCAACGGCAGCGCGGTTTCACGCTGGTGGAGATCCTGGTGGCCAGCGCCATCGCCGCCATCCTGGCCGCAATGGCCTTCGTGGCCATGAACGATGCCCTGCGCAACCGCGAACAATTGCGCGAGGCGCAGGCACGGCTCGTCGCCCTGCAGTTCACCGTCCGCACACTGGTGCAGGATTTCAGCCAGCTGGCGCCCCGACCGGTGCGTGCCAGCGTCGGCGAAGGTTACGAGGCAGCGCTTGCCGGCCTTGGTGGCCTGGAGTCGCAGGTGCAGCTGACGCGCTATGGCTGGAACAACCCGGCGGGCATCCAGCGTTCCAGCCTGCAGCGCGTGCGCTACCAGCTGCGCGACGGCGTGCTGTACCGCGAGTACTGGCTGGCGCTGGATGCGCAGCTGCAGCCGGAACCCGTCGAGCGTGCCGTGCTCGACCGCGTGCGCAGCTTCACCGTGCGCTACATGAACGAATCCCGCCAGTGGCAGGATTCCTGGCCGCCGCCGCAGCCGGGCAGCGAGGATGAATTGCGCTTCCGGCGCTGGCGTCCGATCGCCGTGGAGGTGACGCTCGACCTGGAGGACATGGGCATGATCAGGCGCCTCATCGAGGTGCCGGGATGATGCGTGTCTCCCCGCAGCGCGGCGTCATCCTCATCTCCGCGATGATCATCATGGCGCTGGCCGCAGTGGTGGCTGCGGCGCTGTTCTTCGACAGCACCCTCGCCGCGCGGCGCGCGGAAGGCAATTTCAACCTCGAGCAGGCGCTGCACCTTGCACAGGGTGCCGAAGCGCTGGCCGCGCGGACGCTGGCCGATGACAAGGACGAGACCGACACGCCACAGGATTCCTGGGCGCAGGAACCCGGCGCCGTGGAAGTGGAGCCCGGCGTCACCATCGAGGCGCGCCTCGTCGACCTCTCCGGCCGGTTCAACCTCAACAGCCTGGTCAATACCGACGGCACGGCGAACGAGAACGCGGTGAAGGTGTTCTCGCGGCTGCTCGAACTGGCGGGCCTGGATTCACGCTGGGCCGACATGGTAGTGGACCTGATCGATCCCGATACGCAGCCTGGCCCCGATGGCGGCGAGGACGGGCTGTACCTGGCGCAGACGCCGCCACATCGCGCAGGCAACCTCACCCTCACCAGCGTCTCGGAGCTGCTGCAGATGCCGGGCTTCACCGGCGAGATGTACCGCAAGCTCAAGCCGCATGTCGCGGCGCTGCCGCCAGCGGCCCGCACTATCAACGTTTGCATGGCCGGCGGCATCGTGCTGGACGCGCTGTTCGCATTGCACGACACCGACCTGCGCCACGAGGAATACAGCAAGCTCACCGACGAGGAAATGGAAGAGCGCCGCGACGGAGGCTGCTATCCACGCCGCTCCGTGCTCACCAGCGGCCAGCAGGCCATGCAGCAGATGGCGGCCGAACGCAGCAGCTGGTTCACGCTGGAGAGCTGGATCACGGTTGGCACTTCACAGTTCGCCTTGTACAGTCTGATGCAGCGCGACGGCGGCGGTCAGGTCCGCGCCATCACCCGCACCCTGGGAAGCGAATAAATGGCAACTGGCGACTGGTTATTGCTGCGGCTCCCTGCCACGCCGGGCGGTATGCCCTTGCGGGCATTGGTGGATTCCACCGGCGCCCTGCTGCCGCTCCCCGAAGACAGTCCGGAATCCCTGCTTGCGCTGGCAGCCGGCCGCCAGGTTGCCCTGCTCGCCCCCTCCGCCGATGTGGCGCTGTTCATGGCGCAGTTGCCCGCCGGCAATGAGGCACGCCTGCAGCAGCTTGCACCCTTCGCACTCGAAGAGCAGGTATCCGAGGACCTGGAGCAACTTCACTTTGCGATCGGCAACCGAACTGCTGCCACGGGCGAGGTTCCAGTGGCGGTGGTCAGCCGTGGGCGCATGCGCGACTGGCTGGCGCAGGCCGGGGCACTGGGCATCACGCCCAGGGCCATCTTCGCTGAAAGTGACCTGGCGCCACTGTTGCCCGGCCATGTGACGCTGCTGGTAACTCCCGAGGGCTTCGTGCTGCGCAATGATGGAGGACGCCCGGTGGTGTTCCCGGCCGACGATCCGGCTCTGGCGCTCACCATGCTGCTCGGTCCCGGGGCCGACCTCTCGACGGTGAACCTCTCCGTGCACGCGCTGCCCGCAGACTGGCCGCCGCATGAGGCCGCCATCGAGGCACTGCGCGAGCGCGTCGCCGCGCTGAAGGTCCAGCTGCATGCCGGCGGCCTGCTGGGTCTGTATGCACAAGGCATCTCCAGCAGTGCCCCGGTGAACCTGCTGCAGGGCGCATTCAAACCCCAGCGGCGCGGCACCAACTTCTGGCTGCGCTGGCGCGTGGCGGCCGCCCTGCTGGGCGCACTGCTGCTGCTGCATATGGCGGCCGGCTTGTGGGAGCTGCGCGCTGCGCGCCAGGAGGCGCGGCAACTGGATGCGGAGATCAGCCGCGTCTACGGCTCCATCTTTCCCGGCCAGCAGCCGGGCCGGCAGCTGCGCCGCACCCTGGAGGCACGCATCCGCGCAGTGGCCGGTGGCGGCGGTGCGCAGGGAGAGCTGATGGGCCTGCTGGCCGCACTGGCGGCCGCGCGGCAGAACGTGCCGATGGCCACGCTCGACGCAATGACCTACAAGCCAGGCCTCCTGCAGCTCACCCTTTCGGCTCCCGATGCGGCCACGCTGGAACAGTTCAGCCAGGCGCTGCGGGCCGGCGGCTTCGGCGCCACCGTGGCCAGTGGCAACCAGACCGAACGCGGCTTCAAGGGGCAGATCGACATGAAGGTGGCCGGCACATGAGCGCCTTCGGCGAGTGGTATGCAAGGCAGAGCGCGCGTGACCAGCGCATCCTGGTCATCGGTGGCGCAGTGGTGGGCGTGATCCTGGTGCTGTGGCTGGCGCTGCTGCCACAGCAGGCGCTGCGGCGCGCACAGGCAGACGTCACCACGCAGCGCGACCTGCTGCAATACATGCGGCAGGTCGGCCCCTCGCTGGCTGCGGCTGGCCCAGGTGGCGAGGTACAGCCCATCGGTGAATCCTTCGTCGTGTTCGTCGATCGCACCGCGCGTGAGCATGGCCTGGCCGAAGCGCTGACCGGCAGTCCGCCGGCGGGCAATGGCGCCTACCGGGTCACGCTGGAGGGTGCGGATTTCAACCTGCTGCTCACCTGGCTGCATCAGATGGCCACCCGCTCCGGAGTGCAGATCGAATCGGCCAGCTTCAATGCCACCGGTGCCCCGGGCAAGGTCAACGCCTCGGCGCAGCTGCGTCCGCCCGGATGAATTTCAGGAAGGCGTTGCTGCTGGGGCTGGTGGCTTTCGCACTGGCCCTCCTGGTCGTCCTGCCGGCGCGCTGGATGAATGGTGTCCTGCCCGCCGGCGTGCAATGCGGCCAGTGGTCCGGCTCGATCTGGCGCGGACAATGCGTCGGGCTCACCATGAGCGATGCCGGCAAGGTGGTGATGAAACTGGGCGCCCTGCGCTGGAAGCTCAGGCCCATGGCGCTGCTGGGGCTGAAGGTGAGCGCGGACTTCCAGAGCAGCTGGGCCAACGGGCAGGCCACGGGACGCGTGGCCGTGAGTCCGGGTGGCACCATCCAGCTGCGCGACATGGTGGCCAGCACGCTGCTCGATCCCACCGCGCTGGGCGCCCTGCCCGCGGGCTGGAGCGGACGGGCCGAGCTGGCGCGGGGTGAGTTCGACTGGGAAGGCGGCACGCTTGGCCGCCTCGGTGGCGTGCTGGAGGTGAGCGGTCTCACCGACCGGCGCGGCACGGACCTGGGCAGCTACCGCCTGGAGCTGCCTGCTGGCAGCACCCCGCCCTTCACCGGCCAACTGGTGGATACCGGCGGCCCGGTGCAGGTGGAAGCGCAGTTCCAGCTTGCAGCCGATCGCATGTGGAGCCTCGAGGGTCGCATGCGCCAGCGCAATCCCGCCGACATCCGCCTCGGCCGCCAGCTGGACATGCTGGGCATCGCGGATGCCGCCGGGTGGCGGCGGCTTTCGGCCGCAGGGGATTTCAACTGACCGGCGCTGCGCCAAGTTCGCGCAGCACCCCAGGCCAGGGAAAATACAGCGCCGTGCGCACCGGCTCCGGGCCGAGGCGCGCGGCAAGCCGCGCATACAGCGCCAGCTGCGGCGTGTAACGCTGCACTTCGCGGGCGACGAACTCTTCCAGTCCGCCACCGGCATGCACGCCGGTCTTGTAGTCGACGATCCAGCGGGTACCGTCCGCGTCGACGAACATGCGGTCGATGACCACGCTGCGCAGCTCACCGCCGATGATGCCGGACAGTGCCACTTCGCTGGCGGTTTCCCGATGTGCCGCGAACAGCAGCCAGCGGGCATGCTCCTCGCGCACCAGTTCCACGAGCCTTGCGACCAGATCCCGCGCCGCACTGCGGGCCGTCTCCGGCGCAATGCCCTGCGCGCGCAGCTGCGACTCGCAGGCAGCGGCGCGCGCCGGCAGGCCGAGCGTCGCGGCGACGCCGAGACGCGCCAGTCTTTCCAGCTCGCCATGCATCACCGTGCCGGCCGCCCGCGCCAGCGGACCCACCCAGCTGAACTCCACTGCGCCCGTGGCGGTTTCCGCCAGCGCACGCGTGAGGGATTGCGGGACAGGAAGCACGGGCATTGGCGCCGGCTGGAAGTCCGCCGGCAGGCGATGCCAGAGCATGCGCAGCGGCGCGTCTGCGGTGGGCGCCAGGTCACCTGGATTGTCCGCTGCCACTGCCGCCGCGAATTCCTCCCGCACGGCCGGCCACAGCAGGTCCAGCAGCGAACCGCTCGCCGGCCGCGCAGTGCCCTGCTTCTCGTCCGTTGGTGCATGGCCCGAAAGGTAGAGGCGCAGTCGCGCGCGCGTCACGGCCACATACAGCAGGCGCAACCGCTCGTTGCGCAGGCGTTCCCCCTGCAGCTTGCGGATGTATGCGGCCAGTGGGTCGGATGCATTGGGAGCGCCGATGCTGCGCACGGCCAGCAGCAGGTCATGTCCGCCGCTGGCGCGCGGCAGCTGCAGCCAGCGCAGCAGCGGGGAATCGTTGCCACGCGTGCGGCGTCCCAGGCCGGGCACGAACACCACATCCCATTCCAGTCCCTTGGCGTGGTGGATGGTGAGCACCTCGACCGGATTCTCTCCTGCCGGCACGCTGCGATCCTTCAATCGCGATGCCAGTTCCTGCAGGCGCCCGGGTGAGCACCTGCCCTCCACTTCCTGCAGCCGGCGCAATGCCAGCAGGTACTGCCGGCCTGCCGCCAGTTCAGTGGCGTCCGCGCAGGCCGCCTCGCCGCCCAGCGACTGCCAGCAGGATTCCACCAGCGTGGCCAGGTCCTGGCTGGCACGCGCACGCCATGCCGCAGCCAGCAATGGGCCGGTGCGCTGCAGTCGCGCGTATCCGTCGGCAGAGAGTTGCTGCCGCACGGCCTCGTCTTCCAGCAGCTCGGGCAATGCCCGCGTGCCCGCCGCCTCGCACAGCCGCAGCAGGTCATCCAGCATCAGGCCACAGGGCGGGGAGCGCAGCACGGCAAGCCAGTTGCGACGGTCTCCGGCATCCAGCAATGCCTGGCCCAGTGCCACCAGGTCGCGCACCACAGTGCGGTCCGAAAGTGCAGCCAGGTCGACGCCGGCGGTGGGCAGGCGCGCCTCCTGCAATGCGCGCAGCACCGGCGCCGCCAGTGCCCGCGTCTGTACCAGCACGGCGATCGTCAGTGCTGGCTGCCTGGCGCGCAGCGCTGCGATCTCGGCCGCGATCTGCTGTGCTTCGGTGGCGGCATCATCGACGGGCTGTGGCCACACCGTGACTGCAGCGTCGATCCTCTCGTCCGGTGCGCGTGCATGTTCCGCGGCAAGGAAGGTCACGGCGGAACTGCGCAGGTCCTCGGTCTGCGGAAAGATGCGGGCGAAGGCATTGTTGGCCCACTGCACCAGCGGCTGCTGCGAGCGGAAGTTGCGCAGCAGGCGCAGGGGCTCGAGCCGGATCTCCCCCACGCCCTGCTCCCTTGTCTGCAGGAACAGGCCGACTTCCGAACCGCGGAACAGGTAGATCGACTGCATGGGATCACCGACCAGGAACAGCGAGCGCTGGTCACCGCGCTGCCAGCCGGCCGTGAGCGCCCGCACCAGCTCGATCTGGTCCGGCGAGGTGTCCTGGCATTCATCCACCAGCAGGTGCGATACGCGCAGTGTCTGGCGCAGCGAGAAGCCGGAGTCCTCGTCGCCGGCGCGCAGCGCCTGGCGCGCGATGGCGGCCACTTCGGCGTGGTCCACCAGGCCGCGCTCGCGGAACACCAGCTTCAGCTGCGCGGCTGCCAGCAGCAGCACGCGGGCCAGCGCCGCGATGGTCTGCTGCTCATCTTCCCCGATGGCCACCGGCGGCAGCATGCGCGTGCCGGCGAGCAGGCCCAGCATGGCATCCGAGGATTCCATGGCGTCGCGCCAGGCCTGCCAGCGTTCCTTCAGCGGACTGCGCGGCGGGAAGCCCCGCCGCACATCGACCTTGGCGCGCAGCAGGTCCTTGTCGGTGAGCAGCAGGTCGGCGATGGCCTGCCAGCAGCACAGGTGCGGCAAGCCCGCGCGCAGTGCCGCGCCCTCTTCCAGCCAGTGCCGCCAGCTGCCGTCATCCTCATGTCCGGCCGCGGCGCGGTTGCGGGCAGCTTCCCGGGCCAGGTGCGCCGCCTCGGCCAGCCAGTCCTGCGGCAGCGTGCGATGCAGCTGTTCCAGTGCCGCAGTGACGATCCGGCCCAGGCTTTCTTCCACCTGTCCTGCCAGTGCTTCGGGTGGATGCTCCACCAGCAGCGCGAGCCAGCGGTTGCGGTCGCCGAGCAGCGCCGCGAGCAGGCGGCCGGCCTGGTCGAGGTTGTTGTCCAGCCGCTGCAGCAGCAGGTTGATGTCGGCGTGGTAGTCAGGATCGGCATCACCTTCCCGCAGCGTGCGACGCGCTGCTTCCGCGTACAGCGAGGTGGCGTCATCGACCACGCGCAGGCTGGCCTGCATGCGGCCCAGCACCGGCATGGCGCGCGCGAACTCGGCAGCCAGGGAGTCGATGGTCTGGATGCGCAGGCGCTGCGGCAGTTCCTCCAGCGACCATTCCCTCCGTGCGGCCTGCGCCGCGACCGCTTCACGCAACTGCTGCCAGCGTTCGCGCTCGGGTTGGGAGGCAAGCCGGTCGGCCAGCGCAGCCAGTACGCGCTCGCGCATCTCCGCGGCGGCCTTGCGCGTGAAGGTGATGGCGAGCACTTCCTCCGGCTCATCCACTGCCGACAACGCCGCCAGGAAGCGCTGTGCCAGCACCGTGGTCTTGCCGGAGCCTGCCGGCGCCTGCAGCTGGATGTTGCGTCCGATGTCGCGCGCCCACTCCCGCGCGCTGGAATCGCCGCCCGCCTCACTCATCTTCGGGCTCCGCCGCATCAGGCTCGGCGCGTCGGCACAGCGCGGGCAGGTGGCAGCGCAGGCACACGCGCGGATCGCGGGCCAGCGTGGCGTCGCCGGACAGATGCGCCGCCATCAGCTGCTGCAACTGCTGCTGCCATTGCTGCGCGGCAGGCTGCCAATCCTCGATGGCGCGCAGGCCGCGCGGCATCGCTTCGCCGCGCGCGGCCGCGCCCGCGAAGGCAGGTTCGGACGGGTGCAAGGTGAGCAGCGCCGCGGCACTTACAGGCTGTCCCTGCTGTGCCAGCGCAGCCGCGTACAGGGCCAGCTGCAGCGGCTGCAGCTCCCCTTCGTGCAATGCCACCCTGCCAGCAGCACCGGTCTTGTAATCGACCAGCAGCGCTTCGCCGCCACACTGGTCCACGCGGTCGATGCGCAGGGCAAGTCGCGCACCTGCTCCCTCCCACTGCACTGCCTGTTCACGCTGGGCCACGGTGAACGGGGCGCGCTGCCGTTCCAGTTCCAGCACCCGGGCCGTCACCGCCAGCGCACGGGACTTCTCGCGGGCCAGAACCGCTGGCGCCAGCCATGCGGCTTCACGGGTGGCCTGCACCGCTGCATTCCAGCCCTGTTCCACCAGCGCCCTTTCCGCGGCCGGATCCAGGGACAGCAACCGCGCCTGCGTTGCCAGCTCGCCCCAGAGGAAGTGCAGCAGGGCATGCAGCAGTCGCCCGCGCAGCGGTGCTGGCACGCCGTCGCAGAGCGTGGCTGGCTGTTCCGCGCCGAGGCGCCAGCGCGCCTGCGCGCGGAAGGGACAGTCCTGTTGCGTGTCCAGGCGGGCCGCGCCGCCGGGCAGCGGCGCGGCGGCAAGTGTGGCTTCACTCAGCGGCGCAAGCTGCTGGTCCGCTGCGCGTGCAGCCTGTCCCACCTGCGGCGCCACTGCTGCCCCGGTTGCGGCAATCCATTGCATCCCGGCCCCGGGCAGCGCGGCGGGGCGATGTGTGAGGTCACCCTCGCGCTCCGGATAACTCAGCACCAGCTCGCCGCAGCGTTGCCGCCAGCAGGCCAGTGCCCACTGCGCCTGTTCACGTCGCTGCGTGACGCCGGCCTCGGCCCAGTGGCTGCGCCGCTGCTCATCCAGCGGGATCCAGGGATCCGGGCGGGGTGGCGCAGGCCATCTTCCATCGGCAAGCCCCAGCACCCAGATGCCGTCATGGCCCGCCACGGGATCTGCAAGATGATCCGACAACGTCACCGCCGCATCGGCACTGGCTGGCTGGTGGCGCGCCTGGCTGGCCAGCTGTCGCAGCCGCCGCAGCGCTTCGACAGCAGATGCGGGAGCAAGCACTGCATCCAGCGCCGCGAATTCATCCAGCAGTTCATGCCACCTGGCCAGGCGTTGCTGCCCGCGGGTGTCCAGCTGCGCATGACTGGCAAATCCGGCCGCGTCCAGCGCCGCGGTGAACCGCGTGGCCCATTCCGTGACCGGCAACCGCCCGGCGGCGGCCGGCAGTTGCCACAGGGCAGCCAGCCAGGTTTCCAGCGGCGCCGCCGCAGCACAACGGTGGCTGGCCTGGCGCAGTGCATCGCGCAGGCCCGCGGCACTGAAGCAGGCCAGGCCCGTCGCGGCAATCCATGCCGACAGCGCGGCGGCATCCGCGGCCGGAGCGAAATGCAGGTGCGGACTGCGCAGCAGGATCAGCAGTTCGCTGGTCTCGATTCCCTCGATGGCATCCATCAGGCCCAGCGCCGTGATCGCATCGGCCACCAGGGGCTGGTGCAGCAGCGGCTCACCGCCCTCCACTGCCAGCCAGTTCTCGCGCAGCGAACGCCCGTCCGCATTGCCGCATGCCAGCGCGCGCCAGAGCAGCGCGCCCTGGATGGCCAGCGATGGCTCGGTGCAGGCACTGAGTACCAGCAGCCGCGCGGCCGGATCACGCTGTACATGCGCCCGGCACCAGGCGGCGCAGGCCGCAAGCTCCTGCTCCAGGTCCGCTGCCCGCACCAGCCGTTGCGGTGCAGGTCTCGAACCGGTGGCCGCAAGCAGCAGCTTTTCCTGCGGCCAGTAGCGGCGGCGCAGTGTTTCCAGCAGCGGCGTGAGGCGCTGCTCACCGACCACCAGCGGAGCGGCCGTTCCCTCCAGGAAATCCAGTGCCTGGGAATCAGCCAGGCGCAGTGACAGCAGGCCGCGCGCGGCACAGGTCTGGCGCACGCCGGCCAGCGCCGCGGCGAGCAATTGCTCTTCACGGCTCGCAGCCGGGAGTGCGGGATCGATGCAGGCCTGTGCAGCCGCGGCAGCCGCACGCATCAGCGCACCGGCGTGCAGCGTGAAGGCGGCTTCATCCCCTTCGCCTGCGGCCAGCCGTGCCAGCACTTGCTCCCACAACATGCGTTCCTGGCTGGCGCCCAGCAGTTGCAGGGGTTGCACGGCTCCGCGTTGCAGCGCTTCCCGCCACTGGCGCGTCAGCCACGCATCCCAGGTGTGCACAGAGGGCGTGGTCCACACGCTGCTGCCCCGGCGCTGCTGGCGCCGCGCCCACGCCAGGCGCAACGCGGCCGCGCGGTGACGATCGGGCACAATGAGGTCGCGCCCTGCCTCGATGGCCGCGATCAGCGCCGCATCGAGGCCCGGTGCCTGTGCAGGCGCTGCGCTACTTGAAACGGGCGCTGGCATCCACCACGCGCGGGCCGCCGCTGCCGGAGCTGCGCGGACCGTGGCGGACCGACCAGGATTCCAGCTGCGCCTCGATGCGCTGGAACACCACCTGCAAGGTGGCCGCATCAGGCAGCATGGTGGTGCGGAAGTGGTTGCGGTACGGCACGTTGAAGGCGGTACCGGGTGTCACCAGCACGTGCTTCTCTTCCAGCAGCTCAAGCGCGAACTGCTGGTCATTGAAGTCGGGCAGCACATCCGGCCGCACCTCGATGAAGGAATACATCGCGCCACTGGGTGGCGTGAGGCGCAGGTACTGGCTCCTGGCCACCGAATCGATCACGGCGCGGCGCGATTCATACAGGCGGCCACCAGGCGCGGTGAGGTCGAGGATGCTCTGGTAACCACCCAGCGCCGCGTGCACGGCATGCTGCGCCGGCACGCTGGCGCACATGCGCATGGAGCTCAGCAGCTCCACCGCCGCAAGGTAATCCCCCGCGCGCTGCACGGCGCCGGAGAAACTCACCCAGCCCACGCGATAGCCAGCCGCGCGATAGACCTTCGACAACCCGGAGAACGTGGCGCACAGCGTGTCGTGCACCAGCGAGGCGATGGGCACGAACTGCACGCCGTCATAGGTGATGCCGTCGTAGATCTCGTCGCTGAACACCACCAGCTGGTGCTTCTCGGCCAGGCGCGCAATGCGCTCGAGCACCTCGCGTGGATAAACCGCGCCGGTGGGATTGTTCGGGTTGATGATCACCAGCGCGCGCGTGCGCGGCGTGATCAGCGATTCCATCTCTTCCGGGTCGGGGAAGAAGCGGTTTTCCGGCCGGCAGGGATAATGCACGGCACGACCACGGTTGAGCGTGACCGCGGCGGTCCACAGCGGGTAGTCCGGCGCCGGCACCAGCACCTCGTCGCCATCGCTGAGCAGCGCGCGCAGCGTCTGGTCGATGAGCTCGGAAGTGCCGTTGCCGATGAAGATGGTCTCGGTGCTGCCACCGCGCACGCCGCGGTTCTGCTGCTGCAGCAGGATGGCCTCGCGTGCCGGGTATACGCCCTTCTGGTACGCATAGCCCTCTGACTGCGGCAGATTCTGCACCAGTGCAAGACGCAGGATCTCGGGCGTGCGGAAGCCGTAAGCGCCGGGATTGCCGATGTTCAGCGAGATGATCTCGTAACCCTGGCGCTCCAGTTCCATGGCGCGCCGCGCCAGGGCGCCACGGATCTCGTAGCGCACATGCTTGAGGGTCTCGCTGGGCCTGATCCCGGACTCGTGTTTCATCAGGGCAGTTTAGCCTTATAACCGGCGGGGCGGCCAGAACGGCATATACTTCCGGCCTCTCATTTCCAGCTGAATTTGCCGATGAAACGCATCCTGGTAGCCGTAAAGCGCGTGGTGGACTTCAACATTCGCATCCGCGTAAAACCTGATAACACCGGTGTCATCACCGAGGGGCTCAAGCAGAGCCTGAATCCTTTTGACGAAATCGCCCTCGAAGAGGCCCTGCGCCTGAAGGAAAAGGGCCTGGCCGATGAGGTGGTGGTTGCCTCCATCGGGCCGGCCGAGGTCCAGAACCAGCTGCGCACCGCGCTGGCCATGGGCGCCGACCGCGCCCTGCTGGTCAACAGCAACGAGGCACTGGAGCCGCTGGATGCGGCACGCGTGCTGCTGAAACTGGTCGAGCGCGAGCAGCCCCTGCTGGTGCTGCTGGGCAAGCAGGCCATTGACGATGACAACAACCAGACGGGCCAGATGCTGGCTGCATTGTGGGATCGCCCGCAGGCCACCTTCGCCTCGAAGGTGGAGCTGCTGGAAGGCGTGGCGCGTGTCACGCGCGAAGTGGACGCGGGCCTTGAGACCATCGAGGTCGACCTGCCCGCCGTGGTCACCGCCGACCTGCGTCTCAACGAGCCGCGCTTCGTGAAACTGCCGGAGATCATCAAGGCCAAGAAGAAGCCGCTGGAACAGCTGGACCTGGCGACGCTGGGCGTCACGCCGCGCCAGCGCCTGAAGGCCGTGCACTTCGCCGCGCCCGCTGCGCGACAGAAGGGCGTGATGGTGAAGGACGTGAATGAACTGCTGTCGGCCCTGACGGCGAAGGGGCTGGTCTGATGAGCCGCATACTGGTGATTGCCGAGCATGATGGCCGGCAGCTTTCCCCCGCTACTGCCAGGACTCTGCGCTGCGCGCAGGACATCGGCGGGGAGATCACCGTCGCCGTGTGGGGCGCGGGCATCGGTTCCATCGCCGCGGCTGCTGCACGCCTGGCCGGCGTGTCGCGCGTGCTGGCCTTCGATGATCCCGCCAACCCGCATGCACTGGCCGCCGCGATGGCCCCGCAGCTGCTCGCTGCCGCCCGCGATTGCTCTCATGTGCTGGCGCCCTCCACCACCTTCGGCAAGGACCTGCTGCCGCGACTTGCGGCGCTGCTCGAAGTGCCCGCCATCAGTGACGTGATGGCGGTGGAAAGCCCATCGCGCTTCCGTCGCCCCATCTACGCCGGCAATGCCATCCTCACGGTGGATGCCGGGGACCTGAAACCCATCGCAGCCACCGTGCGCATTGCTTCCTACACCGCAGTGGGCGAACAGGACCAGGCGGCACCGGTTGAGGCGGCCGCAACGCAGCCCGCCGCCCCGACCCACACCCGCTTCGTGTCACTGGCCGCGCAGGGCGGCGACCGTCCGGACCTGCAGAGCGCGCGTCGCGTGGTCTCCGGCGGCCGGGCCCTCGGCAGCGCCGAGAAGTTCGCCCTGGTGCAGGAACTGGCCGACGTGCTGGGCGCTGCGGTAGGCGCCTCCAGGGCCGCCGTGGACGCCGGCTATGCCGCCAACGACCTGCAGGTGGGCCAGACCGGCAAGATCATCGCCCCCGAGTTGTACATCGCGCTGGGCATTTCCGGCGCCATCCAGCACATGACCGGCATCAAGGATGCGCGCACCATCGTGGCGGTGAACAAGGACCCGGACGCGCCCATCTTCGAGGTCGCGGACTACGGCCTGGTGGCGGATCTCTTCGAGGCTGTGCCGGCGCTCATCGCCGGGCTGAAAAACCGGGCCTGAAACGCAAAGGCGGCCCGTGAGGGCCGCCTTGCAAACTGCCGGTCAGACACCAGCCACTCAGTTGCTGGCGTACAGCTCCCAGAGCTTGGCGATACGCAGCGTGACCGGGTTGCTGGTCTTGATCGAACCAAAGGTCTTCTTTGCTTCGGCTTTCTGGCCAGCCTTCAGCTGCGCGATACCCAGCAGCACCTGCGCGTCGTCCGGGTCCTTCAGCCCACCCTTGTCGACGGCGGCCCTGGCGGCAGCGGCGGCCTTGGCATATTCACCGAAACTGAACTGCTGCATGGCCAGCGCGTTGTATTCGTTGCCGGTAGGCGCAGACCTGGCTTCGCCCTCCAGCTTGGGCAGCTCGGCCATGGCAGCATCACCATACTTCCTGTTCGAGGCCAGATAGCGATCCGCGCGGCTCGCTTCGTCGGGTGCCTTGAACACGTTGAGCTTCTTGCCGGTCTCGAGCACCTTGTTGGCCTCGGCATAGAGTCCCAGCGAGGTGGCCGCATCCGAGTAAGCCGTGATGTCGGCCGGATGCTTGAGATTCGAAGTGGCATCCATCAGCCGGTAAAGCTGCACGCGCTGGCGGGGGTCAAGCTTTTCCTTCTTGACCTCGTAGATCAGCACGTTCCAGGTCTGCGGATCCGGGTGGTGGCGGACGAGCTTCTCGAGCGTTGCTTGGGCGGCATCAGCATTGCCTGCCTTGCTGTAGGCGTCCTGCAGCAGGGCCAGCTGCCGGCGGTCCGGCTTGCGTCCGGCCTTCTCGTCGGCGGCGACCAGCCCCTCGAAGAGCTTGACGGCCTCGTTGTAGTTTTTGGTCTGGTAGTAGCTCTGGCCTACGACAGTGTAGACATCCTCATTGGCACCACCGCTCTTGATGAGGTCAGTGCCATGCTTGATGGCCTGCGGGAAATTCTTCTGCTGGTAGTTCGCGGAGACCAGCGCGGTGCGGAAGGCATTCTGCTCGGCAGGCGTCAGCGAGAAGCCCGAACCCAGCATGCCCTCAAGCGCGGCGATGATGCCGGCGTTGTCTTTCTTGGACTTCGCCACCTCGAGCAGGAAATAGTTGGCTGCGTAGATGTCATCGGGCGCCTTGCGCGAGGAGCTGTTCAGCACTTCCTTCGCTTTCGCCTCGACCTCCGCGAAACGTTTGGCCTTGACCGCTGCGTCAGCCGCCATGAACTGGTCGGCAAAAGCCGGACTCGTCTTTGGCGTTGCAGCATGGGCACCCACTCCCGCGGTCGCCAGTACCGCGGCCAGAACCATCGACCGGACCATCACCTTCATCATGAGTCCCCTCTCGTCGCCGGCAGCCCCGATTGGGCCTGCCCAATTAACTACCACCAATCTGGCGTCAGTACGACCCTCGTCAAGAGTGTCTTACGGACCATGTGTCGATTTAGCCGCATAGCGACTGAATCCGCCCTGAATGCGGATTGCAGTGCAACATCAATGGCTATTCGGCGAATTCCGCGACGTTGGTGAAGCCCATGCGCACCATGCCAGCGCGCTGCGCGGCAGCCATCACATTGGCCACCACGTCGTACAGGGCCAGCCCCGAGGGACGCAGGTGGATTTCCGGCTGGGGCTCCTTCACGGATTCCTGATTGAAGAATTCCTCGATGGCAGGAATGCCGCTCATCGCGCTGCCGTTGATGACGACAGTGCCGTCCGGATCGATCTCGACGTAGATACGCTCGGGGTTGTCCTGCACGGCGTTGGTGCTTGGCGGCGGCATCTCGAGCTTCACGGCGTGGTTCTGCACCGGCAGCGTAAGGATGAGCATCACCAGCAACACCAGCATCACGTCGATCAGCGGCGTGGTGTTGACGTCGCACATTGGCTCCGAGGAGCCGCCCGAAGAAACATTCATGGCCATGGCGCAAAAACTCCTGTCAGCGACCCGCCGTTGCGCCCTTCGGCTCAGTGAGGAATTGCACCTCGATGATGCCGGCGGTCTGGATGGTGTAGAGGGCGCGCGCCACGTGCTCGTAGCGCGCGTTCCGGTCGGCCTTCATGTGCACCTTCGGGGGCAGCTGCCCCGCGGCGCTGGCCGCACGACTGCGATTGGCGAGGGCGTCGAACAGGCCCTCCCGGGACAGCGAACCGCCGCCCAGGTAGAAGTTCCCGTTCTGGTCCACCGTCACCGGAATGTCTTCCGGCTTGGTCTGCGTGGAGAGGTTGCGCGGTTCCGGCAGATCAACGGGCACCGACGGCACGATCACCGGCACAGTGATCAGGAAGATGATCAGCATCACCAGCATCACGTCGACCAGCGGCGTGGTGTTGATGTCTGACATCACCTTGTCGTCGCCGCCCTCTCCTCCAACGCTCATCGCCATGGCAGTTCCCCTGTCGCGCTCGTGGCAGGCCGCTTACTTCTTGGCCGCCGCGGGTGCAGCCGGGGCCACACGCACGTCCGGCTTCACGCCGCCGATGAGGTTGGCTTCAAGGTCGCCAGTGAACTCGCGCAGCGTGTCCTGGATGGCCTTGTTGCGCTTCAGCAGCACGTTGTAGGCGATAACCGCGGGCACCGCGACCACCAGGCCCAGCGCCGTCATGATCAGCGCCTCACCGACAGGACCGGCCACCTGGTCGATCGAGGGCTGGCCGGACAGGCCGATCTTGATGAGGGCCACGAGGATGCCGTACACCGTGCCCATCAGGCCGACGAACGGCGAGGTGGAACCCACGGTGGCCAGGAACGAGAGGCCGCTGGACATCTTGCTGTTGAGGCCGTCGACAGACCGGCTCAGTGCCATGCCCAACCACTCGCGCAGCGAGATGCGATCGCTCAGGCGGCCCTCGTAGTGGCCGGCAGCGCGCACGGCGCTCTCGGCGATCACGCGGAAGTCATCGCCCTTGGGCAGGCGGTCGATGCCCTCGCGGGCCGAGCCGGCGCTCCAGAAGGTCTTCTCGACGTTGCGGGCCGACTTGCCCAGCTTGTACTGGTCCCAGTACTTGGTGAAGAAGATCCACCAGGTGCCGAGGGACATGATGGCCAGCACGGCCAGGATGGTGTACGAGACGCCGGTGCCGTGCTCGATCAGGGCACCAAAACCGTACGGGTTGCTGCCGGCTTCTGCTACCGCGCCGGCTACTTCTTCACTTGCCATTATTCCCTCGATTGCTGCTTAAGCGTCACTCAGAACATCGGATACACGAACCATTGCCCCGGGGAAGTGGAGCTGCGCCACCCCGGGGCTCTCGAACTTGCGGGCCTAGCCTTCCTTCAGACTGAAGGTAACCAACTGCGAGAAACAGTCGGTATCCCGGACCTTGCCGTCTTCCGTGCCGGGCTTGAAGCGGTACTGCTTGGCCATCTTCACGCCGGCCTCGTCGAGGCGCGGATACTTGGAGGATTCGATCACTTCGGCGCTGGTCACGCGGCCGTTGGAGCCGATGCACAGGCGCACGCGTACCTTGCCCTCCTCGCCCATGTTCCTGGACGTGGGCGGATAGAAGTCGGCCACGTCGGGGCGGTAGGTCAGGGAGGCCTTGGTGACCACCACGGAGCGGGTGGCAACCGGCGGCGGCGGCGGCGCGGGCGGGACCACCTCGGTGGTGGTGGGCGCCTGGATGGCGGTGGGCGGCGGCGGCGGCAGCTGGATGTCGACCAGCACCGGCGGTACCTGCACCGGCGGGAGTTCCATCTGCACTTCGGGTGGCGGCGGGGGCGGCGGCTCTTCGATCACCTCGTTGATGATCTCGGCCTTGATCGGTTCGGTGACCTTGGCGATGAGTTTTACCGCCAGACCACTCTTCAGTGCCCAGAAGAAGGCCAGGTGGAAAGCCACCAGCAGCACGAGGAATGTGCCGCGACGGGAAAGCCAGCTGCCTTCAGTTTGTGTGTATACGCCCATGACCCCTCAACCTTTGCAAGCCATCCCCAAAAAAGGCCGCGCCGCAAGGTAACTACCTTCTAGCTGTCATGCAAGTGCTTGCATGCCTGCGGGAACTGTAACGCCGAACTCGAGAATTGCACAACCTCACCTGAAGCACACGTCAGGCGCACGCAGCGCGCTGCAATATGCGCCTGTGCAATAAACAGTGCGTCAAATCGGCTGCGACGAACCCCCGGCGCGGTGCTTTGATTCCGCTGTAAACAAGCCACCACGATACATTGCCGGGTGACGTCGCGATGATGATATCCCATCACGCGGCGCTGCAATCACTTCTGCAGCGCGGTCTGCAGTGCGACATGTCCTACGACGATGCGACAGCCGGCACCGGCATGGCGCCGGTGGCAAGGCGGTTACGGCGGCGTGCCCCCCGTCCCCGACCCGCTGCGCTGCAGGCTCAGGCGGATGAAACCCATGGCGCCGGCCAGTGTGATGCCGAAGGGCAACAGCAGTGCGTAGCGCCCTGCCCCGGGTGAACGACGTTCCAGTAGCGTGTAGGCCACGGCGCCCAGCGGTGGCGCCAGCAGGCCGCGCATGCCGGTGAGGGTGACGTTCACGCCCATGTACTGCTGCACCTTGCCCAGCGTGGCGAAGTCGTTGTGGCCCAGGTTCCAGCCCAGGTTGGCACCGGCCGTGGAGATCCCGAACAGCAGTGCGGCCAGCCACAGCAGCGGCTGGTTCTCCAGGAACACGCCCATGATCACTGCCGCCATCGCCAGCACCAGCGACCAGCACTGGCGCGCGCGGTACTCCACCACGTGGCCGGCATCGAAGAGCCTGGCCCACATGGGCGTGAACACCGGCACACTCAGCAGCGGCACGATGGTGAGCATGGCGATCTGCTGGGCTGCAGGCAGGTGCAGCTGGTCGCTGAAGATGATGACCAGCTGACCGAAGATCATCAGGTTGCCGGCGCCATACAGCGCCATCCACGACATGAAGCGCCGGAACTCCGGATCCCCCTGCAGGATCGCGCGCATGGCCCCGAGGCTGAACACCTCGGCCTTGCCGCCCTCGCTGCGTTCGGCGCGCAGCAGCCGGAAGGACTGGCGCACCCGCACGCGGCGGAACATCACGGCTGCCGCGCCAGCGGACATGCCGGCCACAAGATAGAGCAGTGGTGCCGCATGCGGGCGGGTCTGCAGCACCGTGCCCACCAGCGCGGCCACACCGGCCATGCCCAGCGCGGTGGCGATCACGATGCGGCCGGTGGTGCGCGCCAGCACAGCGCGCGGGTAATTCGCGCTCCACACGGTGGAGCGCACGGTGAGCACGCCGGACCAGATCATGCGCGCGGCCAGCACCGACACCACAGTGAGCGCCAGGCCCGTGGAAGCGCGCGGCATCAGGCCGATGCAGCCCACCACCGCACCGAACACCGCCAGCAGCACCACCAGCAGGCGCACCTTCTCGCGGCCGTGTGCAAGGTTGGCCCACAGGAAGGAAGTGAGGTTGGCAAGCGCCGGGGAGCCGCTCACGAAGGCGGTGGCGAGGTTCAGCAGCTCCGGCGCCACATGGGCCGCGAAACCGCGCTTCACCAGCACGGCGGCGGTGGCGCCCTCCACCATGCCCAGGGCACAGCCGGCCAGCAGCCAGGGGCCCAGTTCGCGCCGGTACAGGGCCAGCGCGGGCCGGCCCGGACTCATGCGCCGAAGCGCGCTGCGATGAGCGCGGCTACCGCGCGGATGCCTTGTGCCTCGGCGCCCGGGGGGCGCCCCGGGCGGTCGCGCTGGTTCCAGGAGTAGATGTCCAGGTGCAGCCAGCGTACGGGATCGGTGACGAACCGCCGCAGGAACAGCGCGGCAGTGATCGCGCCGGCCATGCCGCCGGACGGTGCATTGTTCAGGTCGGCGATGCGGCTCGACAGGTCCTCGTCGTAGGGATCCCACAGCGGCATCGGCCAGAGGGGATCGGCCAGGCGCTCGCCCTCCTCCCGCAGCTGGCGCACCAGTGCGGCATCGCCGCCGAAGACGGGCGGGAGTTCCGGTCCCAGCGCCACCCGCGCCGCGCCGGTGAGTGTGGCGAAGTCCACGACCAGCGCCGGGGATTCTTCTGCTGCCAGCGCCAGCGCGTCGGCCAGCACGAGCCTTCCTTCGGCATCAGTGTTCGTGATTTCCACCGACAGGCCCTTGCGCGAGCGCCACACGTCGCCGGGGCGGAAGGCATTGCCGTCCACGCTGTTCTCCACGGCGGGGACCAGCACACGCAGGTCAATGCGCACGCCGGTGTCGCGCAGCAGTTGCGCTGTGGCCAGGGCCGCCGCGGCGCCGCCCATGTCCTTCTTCATCAGGGCCATGCCGGCGGAGGGCTTCATGTCCAGCCCGCCGCTGTCGAAGCAAACGCCCTTGCCCACCAGCGTGATGCGCGGAGCGCCGGGGCTGGGGAAGCGCAGGTCCAGCAGCCGCGGTGCGCGCGCGGAACCCTGGCCGACGGCCGCGATGAGGGGAAATCCCTGGCGCAGCGCATCGCCCTTGATCACCTGCAGCTGTCCGCCATGCCGGGCGGCGAAGCCGGCGGCCTGCTGTTCCAGTTCCTCCGGACCCAGGTCGTTGGCCGGCGTGTTCACCAGGTCGCGGGCCCAGGCCGCGGCCGCAGTGGCAGCCGCCACATAACCAGCATCCACCCCTGCGGGTGGTTCCAGCGCCGGCCGGCGCGACTGGGTGGGACGCGGGGTGACATAGCGCTGGAAGCGGTAGCCTCCGTAGGTCCAGCCCAGCGTGAAAGGCAGCGCGGCTACAGCATGTGATCCGGCCAGCCGGTAGCTGGCAAACGGCAGGCGGTCGGACAGCGCGGCACCCAGCCAGAACCAGCCGGCCGCATCGGCCGGCGCCTGCTTGCCCAGCCCCACCACTACGCCGGAACTGGCGCCATCCTTTCCCGGGAGCAGCGCCCAGCGACCACGCTCCGCCAGGAAACCACTGGCCTCGAGCCAGCCGCGCACAGCGGCAGGCTGGGCATCGCGCCATGCCGGGAATTCGCGGTCGGTGACGCAGTACAGCGGCAGCGCGGCGCTGGGTTCTTCGGGCTGGGGCATGTGCGGCATTCTAAGTGATCCGCATCACTGACAGGTCAGCAAATAACGGATTCGCGCTATACTTGCCAGTTCCACAGTGTTGTTTTCACGGAGCCCAAGCATGCGTCTTTACGGACCCAAGGATGTCGACAAAACCGCCCTGCGCCGCGCGCGTATCGCGATCCTCGGCTATGGCAGCCAGGGCCGCGCCCATGCGCTGAACCTGAAGGACAGCGGTTTCGACGTGGTAGTGGGCGTGCGCAAGGGCGACAGCTTCAAGCAGGCGAAGAAGGACGGCCTCACCGTGCTGTCTCCCGCCGATGCTGTGAAGGACGCCACCCTGATCGCCATCCTGGTGCCCGACACCACGCAGAAGGCGCTGTACAACGAGCTGAAGGATTCGATCCCGAAGGGCGCGACGCTGCTGTTCGCGCACGGCTTCAACATCCACTTCGGCCAGATCAAGCCGCGCAAGGACCTGGACGTGGTGCTGATCGCGCCGAAGGGCCCGGGTGGCCTGGTGCGTCGCCAGTACCAGCAGGGTCGTGGCGTGCCGGCGCTCATCGCCGTGGCGCAGGATGCCTCCAAGAAGGCCTTCGACAAGGCGCTGGCCTATGCCCACGGCATCGGCAGCACCCGTGGCGGCGTGCTGGCCACCACCTTCAAGGAAGAGACGGAGACCGATCTCTTCGGCGAGCAGGTGGTGCTGTGCGGTGGCACCTCCGACCTGATCCTGAAGGGTTTCGAGACGCTCACCGAAGCCGGCTACCAGCCGGAAGTGGCCTACTACGAAGTGCTGCATGAGCTGAAGCTCATCGTCGACCTGCTGCACGAGGGCGGCCTGGCGAAGATGCACAAGTACATCAGCACCACCGCCAAGTGGGGCGACATGATCAGCGGTCCGCGCATCATCAATCGCACCACCAAGAAGGAAATGAAGAAGGTGCTGGGCGACATCCAGTCGGGCAAGTTCGCCCGCCGCTGGATCGCCGAGAACAAGACCGGCATGAAGAAGTACAACAAGCTGATGAAGGCCGACCTGAACCACAAGATCGAGAAGGTCGGGGCCAAGCTGCGCGAGCGCATGCCCTGGCTGTCGGAGGAGCGCGCCTGACAACGCGCTGAAGCAGGAACAACGCCATGCCCATACCCGCAACGCAATACATCTGGTTCAACGGCAAGCTGGTCCCCTGGGAGAAGGCGACGGTACATGTGCTGTCGCACGCCCTGCACTACGGCTCGTCGGTGTTCGAGGGTGTACGGGCGTATGCCACCAGGTCGGGTGTGGCGGTGTTCCGCCTCGCCGAGCACACGCGGCGCCTGTTTGATTCGGCCAAGATCTACCGCATCACCATTCCCTTCACGCCCGAGCAGGTCAATGCGGCCTGCCGTGAAGTGGTGGCGGTCAACGGGCTGAAGAACGGCGCCTACCTCAGGCCGGTGGCCTTCCGCGGCTACGGCGAGATCGGCGTGGCACCGAAGATCGAGCCGCCCATCGACGTGGCCGTGGCCGCGTGGGAATGGGGCAAGTACCTCGGTGCCGATTCCGAAGCCAATGGCGTGGACGTTTGCGTGTCCTCGTGGCAGCGCGTGGCGCCCAACACCATCCCTGCCCTGGCCAAGGCCGCGGGCAATTATCTTTCGAGCCAGCTGATCAGCCTGGAGGCCAAGCGCCTCGGGTTCGCCGAGGGCATCGGCCTTGCGCCCGATGGCACGGTGAGCGAAGGCGCTGGCGAGAACCTGTTCCTGATCCGCGATGGCGTCATCCACACGCCGGGCCTGGCGCATTCGGCCCTCGGCGGCATCACACGTGATTCAGTGATGAAGCTGGCGCGCGACATGGGCCTGGAAGTGCGCGAGAGCGCCATTCCGCGCGAGATGCTGTACATCGCCGACGAGCTGTTCTTCACCGGCACGGCCGCTGAGATCACGCCGGTGCGTTCGGTGGACCGCATCGTGGTCGGCGAAGGCCGGCGCGGTCCCATCACCGAGAAGCTGCAGCAGGCCTTCTTCGGCGTGCTCAACGGTACCCTGCCCGACAAATACGGCTGGCTGGATCCGGTGGACATGTCGGCGGTGCCGCGCGCCGCGACGGGTTGAGGTTGACGATGAGCCAGCCGAAGACCCTCTTCCAGAAAGTCTGGGAGCGGCACGAAGTCGTGCCCGAGACCGCCGACACGCCGGCGGTGCTGTACATCGACCTGCATCTCATCCATGAAGTGACCACGCCGCAGGCCTTCACGGTGCTGCGCGAGCGTGGGCTGAAGGTGCGTCGCCCCGACCTTACGCTGGGCACCATGGACCACTCCACGCCCACTCGCACCGAGCAGGTGTTCGGCGGCAAGCCCTTCACCATCGAGTCGGCCGCGAAGCAGGTGCATCAGATGCAGGCCAACTGCGCCGAGTTCGGAGTGGAGCTCCTGAACCTCACCAGCGACAAGCGCGGCATCGTGCATGTGATCGGGCCGGAGCTGGGTGCGACCCAGCCGGGCAAGACCATCGTCTGCGGCGACAGCCACACCTCCACGCATGGCGCCTTCGGTGCGCTGGCCTTCGGCATCGGCACCACCGAGGTGGGACATGTGCTGGCCACGCAGTGCCTGCTGCAGACGCGGGCGAAGACGCTGGCCATCACGGTGAACGGACGTTTGCGTCCGGGCGTGACGGCCAAGGACCTGGTGCTCGCCATCATCGGCCGCGTCGGCGTCGGCGGTGGCACCGGCCACGTGATCGAGTTCCGCGGCGAGGCCATCCGCGCGCTCAACATGGATGAGCGCATGACGGTGTGCAACATGTCCATCGAGGCCGGCGCGCGCGCCGGCATGATCGCGCCGGACGAGACTACCTTCGACTACCTCAAGGGTCGCCCGCGCGCGCCGCAGGGCGCCGACTGGGACAAGGCCGTGGCCGACTGGCGCACGCTGGCCTCCGATCCTGGCGCCACCTTCGACCGCGAAGTGATCATCGATGCTTCGACCATCGAGCCCATGGTCACCTGGGGTACGCATCCCGGCATGGTGGCCGCCGTCACCGGCAACGTGCCGGTGAGCAGCGAGGATCCGGTGTTCGGTCGTGCGCTGGAATACATGGGTTTCTCCGCCGGACAGAAGCTGTCCGGCTCGCCGGTGAACATGGTGTTCATCGGCAGCTGCACCAACTCGCGCCTCACCGACCTGCGCGCCGCTGCCGGCCTGCTGAAGGGTCGCAAGATCGCCGCCGGCGTGCAGATGCTGGTGGTGCCTGGCTCGCAGCAGATCAAGAAGCAGGCCGAGGCCGAGGGCCTGGACCGCGTGTTCACCGAGGCCGGCGCCGAATGGCGCGAGTCCGGCTGCTCGATGTGCCTGGGGATGAACGGGGACATCGTAGGCAAGGGGCAATATTCCCTCAGCACCAGCAACCGCAACTTCGAGGGCCGCCAGGGTCCCGGCGCACGCACGCTGCTGGCCAGCCCGCTCACCGCGGCGGCCTCCGCCGTGCGTGGCGTGATCACCGATCCACGCGAGCTGATGCCGGCACAGGGTTAATCACATGGAAGCCATCCAGAGCATCACTTCGCGCACGGCAGTCCTGCCGCGCAATGACGTCGACACCGACCAGATCATCCCGGCGCGCTTCCTGCGCACCACCTCGAAGGAAGGACTTGGCCGGCAGCTGTTCGCCGACTGGCGTTACCTCGCCGACGGCAGCCCGGATCCGGCCTTCGTGCTCAACACGCCCGTGGCGCAGGGCTGCAAGGTGCTGGTGGCGGGCGACAACTTCGGCTGTGGCTCCTCGCGCGAGCATGCGCCCTGGGCGCTCACGGACTTCGGCATCCGCGCGGTGGTGAGCACCAGCTTCGCGGACATCTTCCGCTCCAATTCACTGAAGAACGGGCTGGTGCCGGTGGTCGTCGATGCCGCCACCCTGGCCTGGCTCACGGCGAACCCGGGCGTGGAAGTCACGGTGGACCTGGGCAGCAGCTCGCTGCAGCTGCCGGATGGCCGCAGCGTGAAGTTCCCGATCGAGCCCTTCGCGCGCTACTGCCTGATGCAGGGCGTGGACCAGCTGGGCTATCTGCTGTCGAAAGACGCGCAGATCACCGCTTACGAGCAGCGCCGCGCGGCCGCCGGCCGCTAGACGCGACCGCTTTTTCCCGGAGCTTTTCCATGCAGGCAAACATCACCGTCCTTGGTGGCGATGGCATCGGCCCCGAAGTGACCCGCGAAGGCGTGCGCGCGCTTGAGAAAGTGGCGGCGCTGTTCGGCCACCAGTTCCACTTCGATGCGCGGGATTTCGGCGGCATCGCCATCGACAACCACGGCGATCCGCTGCCGGCGGCCACACTGCAGAGCTGCCTGGCGTCCGATGCCATCCTGCTGGGCGCCATCGGCGGGCCGAAGTGGTCGGCGCCGGATGCGAAGCTGCGCCCCGAGGCGGGACTGCTGCGTCTGCGCAAGGAGCTGGGCGTGTACGCCAACCTGCGCCCGGTAGCGGTGCACCCTGCCCTCGCCGATTCCACCACGCTGAAGGCCGAGGTGGTGCGCGGCGTGGATCTGGTGTTCGTGCGCGAGCTCACCGGCGGCATCTACTTCGGCGCCAAGACCCGCAGCGCTACCGAGGCCAGCGACCTGTGCAGCTACAGCGCGGCGGAGATCGAGCGCGTGACGCGCGTGGCCGGCCGCCTGGCGCAGGCGCGGCGGCGCAAGCTCACCTCCATCGACAAGTCCAATGTGCTCGACACCTCCCGCCTGTGGCGCGAAGTGGTCACGCGCGTGATGAAGGCGGAATTCGCCGACGTGGCGGTGGAGCACATCCTGGTGGATGCGGCTGCCATGCACCTGATCCGCCGCCCGGCGGACTTCGACGTGATCGTCACCGAGAACATGTTCGGCGACATCCTGACCGACGAGGCTTCGATGCTGGCCGGCTCGCTGGGGCTCTCGCCTTCGGCTTCGCTGGGTGACGGCAAGCGTGGCCTCTATGAGCCCATCCATGGATCGGCACCGGACATTGCCGGCAAGGGCATCGCCAATCCCGTGGGCACCATCCTCTCCGCCGCGCTGCTGCTGCGGCATTCACTGGGGCTGGAAGCCGAGGCGCGCGCTGTCGAGGGCGCCGTGGCCAGGGCACTGGATGAGGGCCTGCGCACGGCTGACATCGCAGCCGGCGGCAAGGCACTGACGACAGCACAGGCCGGCGAGCGTATCGCCAGCCTGATCAGCCGGGGCTGATCGGCCTGCCGCACTGATCCTGCTTGCGCCGCTGCGGCGGTGGCCTGATATTCCCCTTGAGGAAGGCGCCCTGGAGCGCGGGGGAAGACCATGAAGGGATCAAGACAGCTTCTGCGCCTGCGGCTGGCAGGTCGCGCCCTGGGCATGGCCTGCCTGCTGTCCGCCACAGCGCTTGCCGCACAGGCACAGGCCTTTTCCGGGGCCCGGCAATCACCGGTCGACTACACCCGCGCGGAACATGCGCCGAAGCGCAGTTGCGCCAGGCTGGGCGGCTTCAAGGGCAAGGACATCCTCTCCATCACGGCCACTGCGATGCCCGCCACCGCTTCGACGCCGGCGTGGTGCCGCGTGACCGGCACCATCAAACCCGAGGTGGACTTCGAGGTGGCCCTGCCGCAGGGCTGGAACGGCCGCTTCTACATGATCGGCAACGGCGGCCATGCGGGGGAATCGCTGGAGGATGCAGGCCGCACCAGCCAGCGCGATGCGGCGCTGGCACTGGGCTTCGCCTTCGCCCAGACCAATACGGGGCATGACTCGCGCCGCGAGCCGGGTGGCACCTTCGTGCTCGGCAATCCGCAGAAGGCCACCGACTATGCTTACCGCGCGGTGCATGTCACGGCCAGCACCGCCAGGAACCTGGTGAAGGAGTATTACGGCCGCCAGGCCGAACGCGCCTACTGGAACTCCTGCTCCAACGGCGGGCGGCAGGGACTGGTCGAGGCGCAGCGCTACCCGGATGATTTCGACGGCATCCTCGCCAATGCACCCTGGGTGGACCAGACCGGCTTCATGCTGGGTGCGATCTGGAACCAGCAGGCACTGGCCGCCGCGCCGCTCACCGCCGGCAAGATGGCCACCGTGGCAGCGCGCGTGATGCAGCGCTGCGATGCCGTCGACGGGCTTGCCGACGGATTGATCGATGACCCGCGCAAGTGCGATTTCGACGCGCGGCGTGATGTGCCTGCCTGCCCTGCGGGCAATGATGCAGACAGTTGCCTGACCCCGGCGCAGGCCACCACGGTGAACAGGATCCACTCCGGTCCGGTGGATAGCCGGGGCCGGTCGCTGTTTCCCGGTTTCATGCCCGGCAGCGAGGCCGTGGTCACCGCGGCCAATGGCACCTCTGCCAGTGCCTGGATGGGCATGATCGTGCCGGCGACCCCGGACGCGAAACCGGCCGTGTTCAGCCTGGGCGAGAACACCCTGCGCTACCTGGTGCTGAAGCCACCGCAGCCGGACTACGACACGATGCGCTTCGACTTCGATCGTGACCCGCGCCTGGTGGGTCCCTGGGCGGCGCAGGCCAATGCCACCAGCACCAACCTCGACCGGCTGCGCCGGCGCGGCGGCAAGGTGTTGATGACCTATGGCTGGGCCGACCAGATCCTGCAGCCGATGATGGGCGTGAACTACTACGAGGCGTTGCTGAAGCGCTATGGCAAGGCCACCGGCAGCTTCGCGCGGCTGTTCATGGTGCCGGGAATGACCCATTGCAGCGGCGGCCTTGGCACCGATCGTTTCGATGCCATGACAGCCCTGATCAACTGGGTGGAGGCCGGCGAGGCACCGGAGTCCCTGGCGGGCTCACGCGTGGTGGACAACAAGGTGGTGCGCACGCGGCCGCTCTGCCCCTATCCGCAGGTGGCGCGCTACAACGGCTCCGGAAGCATCGACGAGGCGGCGAACTTCAGCTGCGCCGCGCCATAGCGCGCACCTGCTGATCCTGCCGGTTTCAGTTGGGTCGCGGGGCAGCGGGCGCGACGGCCTGGTTCATCTTCATGTGCAAGGCCATGGACTGAGTCGTGCCCTGCAGGGCCATGCTCATCGCAATGGCCATCTCCACGTCCAGCGAGCCGCGCGGCACCAGGCTGCCCAGTCCGATCTTCATCGTTCCGCCGCCTGTCATCGTCGCCGAACTCACCTCGGCACCAGGCACCATTCCCGACAGGTCGGGCAGCGACACGTCGATGATCTTCACCTCCACCTCCGCTTCATCTGCGTTGCGCGAGCGCAGCGTGTATTCGGTGGTCTGGGTCACTTCGAGGCCGTTGGCGCTGGTCTGCTGTATGGCTCGCCAGCGTGCGCCGATGCCAACGGGTTCCGCTGGCAGTGGCAGGGCCAGCTGCTGCATCTGCTCCTGCAGGTCCTCTGCCGTAGGGGCAATGCCCGCAGCGGCGCGTGGTGCGCCCATCTGGCTGCCGGACACCTGTCCGCGTGTATCCAGTGAATAGCTGCCCGACAATCCCTTCATGCTGGCAAGGGTGGGATTCAGCTGGGCGGCAGTTGCACTGTCGCCACCCGCCTCGGCGGAGATCACCTCGAAGCGCATCTTCGCGCTGCCGTCGGCGCCAACCTCCGCGGTACGCAGCTGGATCTGGATGCTGATGGGGGTGGACGCCCCCATCGGCACCTGCATTCCCGAGGCCACCATGGTCAGCTGCATGGTGGTATCCATCTTCGCGGTTTCGGAGCGACCGGACTGGAAACGGTAACGCAGGGGCTGGAGCTGGCCGGTGCCCGGTTGCAGCAATGTCACCGTGGAGGATGACTGGGCGTGGGCGACGGCACATCCCAGCGCAAGCGCTGCGCTGGAGGCGATCAGCAGGGGTCGGAACATGGGGCACCCGGTGAGTGAGGAGCCCCGACGATAACACCTGGCGCGCGGCGCTGCGGCCGCCAGGTGTTGCCGTGGCAAGCTAGCGGATGCCCAGTTCCCGGTTGGCCCAGGGGATGAAATATTTCCAGTTCGGGCCGTCGGTATGGCCCCCGTCGTGCTGGCGCCAGGCCAGCCGGCCGTCGAGCAGGGATTCATTCACTGCAGGCAGCGTGGCATTGCGATAGTCATCGCCACGCCCCAGGTCCTTCACGCCCAGCAGGCGGTACACCGGACTGGCCGCGAGCGCCGCCATGAAGCTGCCCTTCTGGTCCAGCCACTTCGCGTCCCCGCGCTCGGGAATGCCGTAGCTGATGAAGGTGGCGCGCGGTGCGCACAGCGCGATCAGCTGGTGTGCATCCACCGGGATGTCGCCGGCATTGCGGCTGCCGAAGCTGGATTCCGCTGTGCCGTACTTGAGGAAATTGCCGGCCATCCAGTGGTATTCGCCGGAGCCGGTGAGGTTTTCGACGGCCTCGCCGAAGTTGCGCCGGTGCAGCTTCGCGCCGCCCTCGCCCGAGGAACCGATGAGCACCACGGCAAAACGCTCGTCGAAGGCCATGGTCACCAGCGCGGCCTTGCCATAGCGCGACACGCCTTCGATGCCCACGCGCTTTGCATCGACACTCCTGTCGGTTTCAAGGTAGTCCAGCGCGCGCGATGCACCCCAGCCCCAGGCGCGCAGCGAACCCCAGTCATCGGGCTTGCGCGGCTGGCCCTTGTTCACCAGGCCGATGATGCCCCTGGTGAGGCCGGCGCCGTTGTCGGCCTGGATGCTGCCGGGGTTCAGGTAGGCGTAACCCCAGCCGGCGGCGATGAGCTGCTCGGTGGCGGGTGGATCACCGGCTGGGGGTGGTCCACCCGGGCCACCCGGTGGGCCCGGTGGTTGTCCGCCTGCGCGGGCAGGTGGCGGGCCTCCCGGCGGTGCACCGGCGCCTGGTCCGGGACCAGGCCCGCGGGCTGGAGCCGCGCCCGCCGCGGCGGGCGGCGCACAGGGATCCACTGGCGGCGCCGGGCGCGGTGCCTGCGTCGTGGCGCCGGGCATGCGGCCGCCGCCGAACATGATCATCACCGGCACTGGTCCCTTCGCATCCGCGGGTGTGACCAGCACCATGTCGATGTTCACGTCGATCGCCGGCCAGGCGGAGTTGTCCACCTTGCCCACCACGCGGCGGGCCTTCACGTCGCGCGCGCCCACCTTGGCGGTGGTGCTTTCGGTGATGGACCAGGTGACTTTCGGGACCTGCTTCGGGATGCGGCCCACCACCTCACGCTCGAACAGCTCCAGGATTTCCGGCCGGCGCTGCTCGCGCCACTGCCGTGCCGTGGTGACGCTGCGGCCGTTCTGCAGCTTGAGCACCTCGGGCAGGTTGGGGAAGGGATTGGCCAGCGCCTCGTCGTAGTTGGCGGCGTTGGGCGCACTCTCGTTGCCGCTGGGACCGGGCCGCAGCTTCGTGATACCCAGCTGCTGCAGCATGTTCGCGTGGTCGTCCGCGGTCTTCCAGCAGCTGGTGTCGACGGGCGCCGCCGCCTCGGCCAGTGCGGCCGCGGCCAGCATGGGCAGCAGCAGCAGGCTGCGTACCGTGTTCCGTTGCATCCGCTCGATCATGGCTTCCCCCGTTCTTGTTTGCCGCCGCCGGATTACGATGCTTTGACTATCCTCGCGCGCGTTTGAGTCCGGCGGCAAGGTCGCGGCGCAGGTCTTCCACCGCTTCGATGCCGATGGACAGGCGCAGCAGGCCATCCACCAGGCCGGCGGCGGCGCGTGCTTCCGGCGCCATGGCCGCGTGCGTCATCGATGCGGGGTGCGCGACCAGGCTTTCCACGCCACCGAGGGACTCGGCCAGCGAGAAGAACTCCAGGCCCTCGACGAAGCGGCGAACGGCGCCCTCCCCGCCCTCGAGCTCGATGGTGACCATGGCACCGAAACCATCCTGCTGGCGCTTCGCGACCTCGTGGCCCACATGGCCGGGCAGGCCCGGGTAGTACACCTTGCGGATTCCCGGCTGGGCGGCGAGCCACGCAGCCAGGTCACCGGCATTGGCGCCATGCACGGCAAGCCGCGCCTGCAGCGTGCGCAGGCCACGCAGCGTGAGGAAGCTGTCGAAGGCGCCGGCAGTGAGGCCCAGTGCATTGGCCCACCAGGCCAGCTGCTCGTGCAGTTCCGGCGTCTTCGCCACGACGGCGCCACCGACCACGTCGCTGTGGCCGTTGATGTACTTGGTGGTGGAGTGCACGACGATGTCGGCACCGAGTTCAAGCGGGCGCTGCCAGGCCGGTGACAGGAAAGTGTTGTCCACCGCCACCAGGGTGCCCTTGCCCTGCACGCGCTTCGCCAGCGCCGCGATGTCGGTGATTCGCAGCAGCGGGTTGCTGGGCGTCTCGATCCACAGCAGGTCGGTCTTCTGCGAGAGCGCCGCATCCAGCGCCTTCTCATCCGCGAAGCGCACGAAATCGATCTTCAGTTCGCCGCGCTTCTGCCAGGCGGTGAACAGGCGGAAAGTGCCGCCGTAGCAGTCGTGCGGCGCCACGATGCGCGCGCCCTGCGGCAGCAGGTGGCCGACCAGGGTGATAGCGCCCATGCCCGTGCCGGTGATCACGCCACCAGCGCCGCCTTCCAGGTCGGCCAGCGCATTGCCCAGCAGGTCACGCGTGGGATTGCCCGAGCGCGAGTAGTCGTACTTGCGCTTGTCGCCGTAGCCGCGGAAGGCATAGGTGCTGGAAAGATGCAGCGGCGGCACCACGGCGCCCGTGACGTCATCGGACTCGAGGCCGGCACGCACCGAGCGCGTGGTGAATTCAGGTCGGTCGGTCAAGGGATTCTCCGGAATGGATCAGCGACAGGATGCCGCGCAGCTGCTCGGCCTCCTTCAGGAAGGCATCGTGCCCGAGCAGCGAGGATATCTCGTGCAGGCGCGCGTCGGGGAGGCGCGCCGTGAGCGCGCGCATGTCGGCGATGGGCACCAGCTGGTCCTCGCGCACGGCCACCACTTCGGTGGGCACGGTCACATGCGTGGCATCCACCTGGTGCAGGTCGATGGATTCGGACAGGCAGATGAAGGATTCCGGCCGGTAGCGCGCGGCATAGTCGCGCCCGCGGGCATTGAGGTATTCCTCCACCGCGAATACGGGCCTGCCCCCTTCCATCCGCGGCGGCTTGCGGAAGCGCGCGGCGAATTCCTCAGGACTGCGGTAGGTGGACATGGCCAGCGCGCGCGAAAGTTCCAGCGCCGGCGTGGGGCAGCCGGCGGCCATGCCCAGGCGCGCGATGTTGCGCTGGATGCAGCGCCAGCCCGTGGCCATGGGGTGCGCCGAATCTGCGGCGCTGATCACGAACAGCCGTGCCACCCGCTCCGGATGACGTTCGCCGAATGCCAGTGCCACCATGCCGCCATAGGAGGCGCCGACGATGGCAGCCAGCCGCGCGATGCCCAGGTGATCGAGCAGCTTCAGGATCGCCTCGGCCTGGTCGTAGCTGGAGATGGAAGGAAAAGCCTGGCCCGCGGCGGGGCCGGTGCTGGCACCACTGCCCCCGATGTAGTCCATGCCCAGCAGCGCCACACGCTGGGTATCGAGCGCCTTGCCGGGGCCAACCACTTCATGCCACCAGCCGGCGCGGCCACCGTCGGGCGCGATCACCTGTCTTGTGGCGGAGATGCCGCCCAGTGCGAGCACCACGGGGCGTTCCGGCTCTCCATATAGCGAGTAGCCGACCTGCAGGTTTTCCAGTGTGCCACCGTGGTGCAGCGTGGTCGGGCCATCGACCTGGAGGACGCCGGTGCGCGGCGCCGCGGATTGGCCAGCGGGTGTGGACAAGCGATTGATTTTACGACCCTCCCCCATTCCGTCACAAGCCACGGGGGTTGTGGTCGCTGTTCCATTGTAATAACATGCTAGTACATTAGATCATGAAGACCCATCGCCAGTTCTCCCCCCGGCACGAGGCCCAGACCGAGCGCAGCCTGATCAGCGCCCTGCTGACCTGCCGCACGCCGGAGGAGCTGCGCGCCTTCCTGAAGGACCTTTGCACCCCCGCCGAGCTGCAGGCCATGGCCGACCGCTGGGCAGTGGTGGAGGCCCTGCAGCAGGGCCTGCCCTACCGGGAGATCCACCGGCTGACCGGCGTGAGTCTTACCACCATCGGGCGGGTCGCCCGGTATCTGGCCGCGGGCAGCGGTGGCTATGCGCTGGCCATGAAGCGCCTGGAGAGTTCGCGCAATGGATAAGGACACACGCCTGAAGCTGGCCGTACAGAAGTCGGGCCGGCTTACGGATCACTCACTGGATCTCCTGGCCCGCTGCGGGCTGAAGCTCTCGCGTGGCAAGGACCAGCTGATGGGTTACGGGGAGAACCTGCCGCTGGACGTCCTGTTCGTGCGCGACGACGACATCCCCGACCTGGTGCAGGAAGATGTGTGCGACCTGGGCCTCGTGGGCCTGAACGTGCTGGAGGAGCGGCGGCTGGAGATGGCTGCGCGTGGCGCCACGGCGCGCTTCGAGATCCTCCGCAAGCTGGACTTCGGCCGCTGCCGGCTGTCGCTGGCTGTGCCTGAGGGCATGGCATGGAAGGATCTTTCTTCCATCGCCGGTTTGCGCATCGCCACCACCTATCCGGCCATGCTGGAGGATTTCCTGAAGCGCAACGGCATTGCGGCGGAGATCGTCACGCTGTCGGGCGCGGTGGAGATCGCGCCGCGGCTGGGGCGCGCCGACCTCATCTGCGACCTCGTGTCCTCCGGTTCCACCCTGCAGGCCAATCACCTGCGCGAGGTGCACACCATCCTCGAAAGCCAGGTGGTGGTGATCCGCACGCCGATGAAGCTGCCGCGCCTCAAGGAAGAATGGATCGAGCGGCTGCTGCTGCGCATCGACGGCGTGGAGCAGGTGAAGGAGAGCAAGTACATCATGCTGCACGCGCCGCGTTCGGCGCTGCCGCGGATCCGCGAGCTGCTGCCGGGCAGCGAGTCGCCCACCATCATTCCGCTGGAAGGATCGACGGACAAGGTGGCGGTGCATGCGGTGTGCCGCGAGAACGTGTTCTGGGAAACGCTGGAAAGCCTGAAGGCCGCCGGGGCGAGCGCCATGCTGGTGCTGCCGGTGGAAAAGATGCTGGTCTGAACGATGATGCAGATACTCAACTGGAATGACCTGGATGTGGCCGGTCGCCGCGCGGCACTGGCGCGTCCGCGGCTGGATTCGCTGCACGACGTGGAGCAACTGGCGCGTTCCATCATCAAGGAAGTGCGGCGCGACGGGGATGCCGCGCTGCTGCGCTTCGCCGAGCGCTTCGATCGCGCGAAGCTGGCATCCTTGCAGGTGACGCCGGAGGAATTCGACTACGCCGAGACGCAGCTGGAGCGCAAGCAGACCGCGGCCATCGAGACGGCCATCGACAATGTGCGGCGCTTCCATGCAGCGCAGCTTTCTGCGCCGCTGGCCATGGATGTGATGCCGGGCGTGCGCTGCGAGCGTGTGTTCCGCCCCATTCCCGCCGTGGGCCTGTACGTACCTGCGGGCTCTGCTCCCCTGCCCTCCACGGTGGTCATGGTGGCGGTGCCGGCATCGCTGGCTGGTTGCCCGAAGCGCGTGCTGTGCACGCCGCCGGCGGCGGATGGCCGCGCGAATGCGGCGGTGCTGGTGGCGGCACGTCGCTGCGGCATCACCAATGTCTTCAAGGCCGGTGGTGCCCAGGCCGTGGCAGCCATGGCCTATGGCACGGCGTCGGTTCCCAAGGTGGACAAGATCTTCGGGCCCGGCACGGCGCTGACCACTGCGGCCAAGCAGCTCGTGGCTGCCGATGCCGAGGGCGCGGCCTTCGACCTGCCCGCCGGCCCCTCGGAAGTGCTGGTGATCGCCGATGAGGCGGCCAATCCCGCGTTCGTGGCGGCAGACCTGCTGGCGCAGGCCGAGCATGACGTGCGTGCGCAGGCGCTGCTGGTCACCAACTCGCGCGCACTGGCGGAGGCGGTGGCCGTGGAGTTCGATCGCCAGCGTGCCGGGCTCAGCCGGCGCAGCATCCTGCAGGAATCCTCCGCCAATTGCCGCGCCATCGTGGTGTGCGACATCGTCACCGCTCTGTCGGTGTCGAATGATTACGCGCCCGAGCACCTGATCGTGCAGACGCGCGAGCCGCGCGCGTTGCTTGAAGGCGTGGCCAGCGCCGGATCGGTGTTCCTTGGTGCCTGGTCGCCGGAGTCCATGGGCGATTACTGCTCGGGAACCAACCACGTGCTGCCCACCTATGGCTATGCGCGGGCCTACAGCGGCCTGTCGCTGGCGGATTTCCAGAAGCGCATGACGGTGCAGGAGCTCACCGCCGACGGTATCCGCGCGTTGGGCCCGGTGGCCGAGACGCTGGCTTCACTGGAGGGGCTGGATGCCCACGCACGCGCGGTGACCATCCGGCTTGAATCCCTGGGCGGGACGAAGTGAACACTGCCACCGGCAACATGGCGGGCATCGAGGCAGTGGTGGCCCGCGCGCGGCCGGACATCCTCGCGCTCACGCCCTACAGCCATGCCGCCTGGGAACCCTCGCTCACGCGCATGCATGCCAATGAGCTGCCATGGCGCGTGGAGGGCGATGATTCCGGGGCGGGACTGAACCGCTATCCCGAGCCACAGCCTCCTTCCCTGGTGGACGGGCTGGCCCGTCTCTACGGCGTGGTCCCGGAGCAGGTGCTGGTGGGCCGCGGCAGCGACGAGGCCATCGACCTGCTGCTGCGCGTGTTCTGCCGCGCGGGGCAGGACAATGTAGTGGTCTGCCCGCCCACCTTCGGCATGTTCGGCGTGGCCGCCCGCATCCAGGGCGCCGAGGTGCGCAGCGTGCCGCTGTGCGCCGCCGATGGCTTCGCCCTCAACGAGAAGGCGGTGCTGGCCGCGGTGGATGCCAACACCAAGCTGGTGTTCGTGTGCTCGCCTAACAATCCCACCGGCAACGCCGTGCCGCCGGCACAGCTGGTGCGCCTCGCTGCCGCCCTTGCGCCGGGCGCGCTGCTGGTGGTGGATGAGGCCTACATCGACTTCGCCAATGTTGAAAGCCTGGCGGCGCGGCTGGCGCAGATCCCGAACCTGGCGATCCTGAAGACGCTGTCGAAGGCGCATGGCCTGGCCGGCGCCCGCGTCGGAGCCCTGCTCGCCCACCCGCGCATCATCGCGCTGGCGCGCAAGGTGATCCCGCCCTATGCCATCACCGGGCTGACGGTGGAGGCCGTGGCGCCGCTGCTTGCTCCGGAAGCGCTGGCCCGCACGCGCACCCGCATCGCGCGGTTGCTGGATGAACGCAGCCGCCTTGCGGATGGGCTGAAGCGTTCGCCGCTGGTCACGCGCGTGTGGCCCAGCGATGCCAACTTCCTGCTGGTGGACTGCACCGATCCGGAGGCCGTGCTGGTCCGGGCACGCGGTGCCGGTCTCATCATCCGCGACATCCGGCAGCCGCTGCTGCCCAACGCCGTGCGCATTTCCGTGGGCACGCCGGAACAGAACCGGCGCCTGCTGGGGAGCCTGACATGAGCCAGACACCGCTGAAGGTCCTGTTCGTGGACCGCGACGGTACGTTGATCGAGGAGCCGGCCGACGAGCAGGTGGACAGCCTGGACAAGCTGCGCTGGATGCCCGGCGTGTTCGCGGCCTTGCAGGAGGTGGTGGCCGCCGGCTACCGCCTGGTGATGGTCACCAACCAGGACGGGCTGGGCACCGCGAGCTTTCCACGCGAGCATTTCGAGCCGCCGCAGCAGTCCGTGATCGACACACTGGCCTCGCAGGGCATCACTTTTGATGAGGTGTTCATCTGTCCGCACAAGCCGCCTGATGACTGCGCCTGCCGCAAGCCGCTGCCCGGAATCCTGGGTGACTACCTGCAGCGGGTGCCCGTGGACCTTTCCGCAAGCGCGGTGGTTGGCGACCGCGACAGCGACCTCGCCTTCGCGCGCAACATCGGTGTGCGTGCGCTGCGCGTGCGCAAGGATGGCGATGTGGCCGAAACCTGGCCGGCGGTGGTGCGCGAGCTGCTGGCCCGTCGCGCCACGGTCCAGCGCAAGACGAAGGAAACCGACATCCGTGTGGCCGTGGACCTGGATGCCGAGAGCCCCATCCAGGTGAGCACGGGCATCGGCTTCTTCGACCACATGCTGGAGCAGATCGCGCGCCATGGCGGCTTCTCGCTGCAGCTCACCTGCCAGGGTGACCTGCACATCGACGAGCACCACACGGTTGAAGACTGCGCGCTGGCGCTGGGTGAGGCGCTGCGCAAGGCGCTGGGCGACAAACGCGGCATCGGCCGCTACGGCTTCCTGCTGGCGATGGATGAATCGCAGGCGCAGGTCGCGCTCGACCTTTCCGGTCGCCCCTATGCGGTATGGGAAGGCAAGTTCGGGCGCACTGAAGTGGGCGGTCTCGCCACCGAGCTCGTGCCGCATTTCTTCCGCTCGCTGTCCGACACGCTGGGCGCGGCGCTGCATGTGAGCGTCAGGGGCGAGAACACCCACCACATGGTGGAGGCCAGCTTCAAGGGCGTGGGCCGCGCGCTGCGCCAGGCCATCCGGCATGAAGGCAAGGAGCTGCCTTCGACCAAGGGAATGCTCTGATGGCCGACGTGGTGGTGATCGACAGTGGCGGCGCCAACCTGGCTTCGCTGCTGTACGCACTGCAGCGACTGGGCAGCAAGGCAACCGTGAGCAATGACGCGGCGCGTATCCGCGCGGCCTCGCATGTGTTGCTGCCGGGCGTGGGCGCCGCAAATGACGCGATGACGCGGTTGCGTGCAGCCGGCGTGGATTCCCTCCTACCCACGCTCACGCAGCCGGTGCTGGGAATCTGCCTCGGGATGCAGATGCTGTTCGAGGCATCGGAAGAAGCCGCGGCCGGTGCGACCGAGACCCGCTGCCTCGGCGTGGTGCCCGGGCGCGTGCGCCGCATGCAGGCGGCACCCGGCCTGCCGGTGCCGCACATGGGCTGGAACCAGCTTGAACCGCTGCAGGATGATCCGCTGTTCGATGGCATCGCGCGCGGCGACTATGTGTATTTCGTGCACAGCTATGCCGCGCCGGTGGGTGAATACACGCTGGCCGCGGCGGACTACGGCGGCCGTTTCACCGCCGCCGTGAAGCGCAACAATTTCCGCGGCGTGCAATTCCATCCCGAGCGCTCCGCCGCCGTCGGCGCGCGCCTGCTCGGCAACTTCCTTTCGATACGGGGCTGAACCGTGCTGCTGATTCCATCCATAGACCTCAGGGGCGGCCACTGCGTGCGCCTGCTGAAGGGCGAGTTCCACGCCGAGACCCGCTATGAAGTGGATCCGGTGGAGCTGCTGGCTCGCTACGCCGATGCCGGCGTGCGCTGGCTGCACCTGGTGGACCTCGATGGCGCCCGGGACGGCACGCCGGGCAACCGCGAACTGATCCGCCGCATGGCGGCGCAGCCGCGCATCCGCATCCAGCTCGGCGGCGGCCTGCGTACGCGCGAACTGGCCGAGGAGGCGCTCGCCAGTGGCGTCAGCCGCGTGGTGATCGGCAGCGCCGCGGTGGAGAACCCTGCCCTGCTGCGCGAGCTGCTGGCGGCGCATGGCCCGGAGGCGGTGAACCTGGCCATCGACGTGCGCGTCGATGATGCCGGCATTCCCCGCGTGCGCACCAGGGGTTGGGTGCAGGAGCATGCGCTGTCGTTGTGGGAACTGCTGGAGTCCTTTGCGGGCACGCCACTGAAGCATGTGCTGTGCACCGACATCCAGCGCGACGGAGCGCTCAGCGGTCCTGGCTTCAAGTTGTACGAGGAAGCCCTGCGCCGCTTCCCGCGCATTGCCTGGCAGGCGTCGGGCGGCATCAGCTCAGCCGCCGATCTCGCCCGGCTGGATGCCATGGGCATGGCCGCGGCGGTCAGCGGCAAGGCCCTGCTCGAGGGCCGCATCAGCATGGAGGAATTGCAGCCATACTTGCACGTCGCCTGATCCCCTGCCTCGACGTCCGCGACGGCCAGGTCGTCAAGGGCGTGCGCTTCCGCGACCACCGCGTGGTGGGCGGGATCCTCGAGCTTGCGCAGCGTTACCGCGACGAGGGTGCCGATGAGCTGGTGTTCTATGACATCACCGCCAGCCCCGAGGGCCGTTCGGTGGACCGCTCGTGGATCGGCCGCGTGGCCAGCGTGCTCGACATTCCCTTCTGCGTGGCCGGTGGCATCCGCACCGTGGCTGATGCCGAGGCCATCCTCAACGCCGGCGCGGAGAAGGTGTCGGTGAATTCCCCTGCCCTTGCGGATCCGGACCTGATCGACCGGCTCGCCGCACGCTTCGGCTCGCAGTGCGTTGTGGTGGGCATCGACAGCCAGACCACACCCGAGGGCTTCCGCGTGTACCAGTTCACGGGTGATCCCGACCGCAGTCGCGATTCCGGCCGCGACACCCTGCAATGGGCGCGCGAGGTACAGCAGCGTGGCGCCGGCGAGATCGTGCTCAACTGCATGGCCAGTGACGGCGTGCGGCGCGGTTACGACCTAGAGCAGCTCGAAGCTGTGCGCGCCGTGTGCAATGTGCCGCTGGTGGCCTCGGGCGGTGCCGGTGCGCCGGAGCACTTTGCCGAGCTGTTCGAACGCGGCGCCGCGGATGCGGCGCTGGCGGCGAGCGTGTTCCACAGCGGCCAGATCGCCATTCCCGACCTCAAGCAGTACCTGCTCCAGCGCAAGATCGAGGTGCGTCCATGAGCCTTTCCGTCGAAGACATCCCTGGCCTGGCCTGGAGCAAGGGCGACGGGCTACTGCCGGCCGTGGTGCAGGATGCCGACACCGGGGCGGTGCTGATGCTGGCCTTCATGAATGCCGAGGCGCTGCGCGAGACATTGGCGCGCGGGCGCGTCGTGTTCTACAGCCGCACGCGGCAGAAGCTGTGGGAAAAGGGTGAAACCTCCGGCAACACGCTGGAGCTGGTGGATGTGGACGCCGATTGCGACGCGGATTCCTTGCTGGTGCAGGCGCGACCCAGGGGCCCGACCTGCCACCGCAATACCACCACCTGCTTCGGCGACGGTGCGCCCGTGCCTTCCAGCGGTATCAGCTTCCTGGCACAACTCGAGAGGGTGATCGCCGCGCGCATCGCCGACAGCCCGGAGGGCAGCTACACCGCAAAACTCTATGCCAGCGGCATCAAGCGCATGGCCCAGAAGGTGGGCGAGGAAGGTGTCGAAACCGCGCTGGCCGCGCAGGCTGGCGACAATGCGGAGCTGGTCAGCGAATCCGCCGACCTGCTGTTCCATCTCGCCCTGCTGCTGAAGGCGCGCGGGTTGTCACTCGAAGCCGTTGCCGTCGAACTGGCCTCGCGGCATCAGGCCCGGCAGCCCGGGCCGCGCGGCTGATCCCTAGCCGCCCAGCACCAGCTCTTCCGGCGGCTGCCTGAGGTTGTAGCTCGAAGCCATCGCCCGCCCGTAGGCGCCAGCGTTGGCGATCAGCAGGACATCCCCCTCCTGCGTCTCCGGCAGCAGCCGGTCATGTCCCAGCACGTCGCCGGTCTCGCAGATCGGCCCCACGATGTCGTACTGGCCCTGGCTGGGCTGCCCCAGCTTCGAGAGGTTCACGATCTCGTGGAAGGAGCCGTACAACGCAGGCCGTATCAGCGCGTTCATGCCTGTGGCCACGCCGATGTATCCCTGGTCGCCCTTCTGCTTCACCTGCGTGACGCGGGCCAGCAGCACGCCGCCCACGGCTACAAGGTAGCGGCCGGGTTCGATCCACAGCGTCACGCCGGGATTGGCCAGCTTGAAATCCGCCAGCGCCTGGTCGAGCCCGGCCAGGTCGATCCGGATGCGGTGGTTGGAGTCGGGCACCGCAAAACCGCCACCGATGTTGAGCGTTGTCACGGTGCCAAGCTGCTTCGCCGCCGCGGCCAGTTCGTCGGCCGTCTGCGACCAGTTGCGGATGTCGGTGATGCCGCTGCCGGTATGCGCATGCAGGCCGAAGATGGTCACGCCTGCGGCGCTGGCCAGTTGCTGCAATTCCCCGATCTCCGCCAGCGGAATGCCGAACTTGGCGTAGGTACCGGCCGTGCGCACGTGATGATGGTGGCCGCGACCCGTGCCCGGATCGATGCGCACCAGTACGCGCCTGCCGCGGAAGATTTCCGGCCACTCACGCAGGCAGTGCAGGTTGTCGATGGTCACATTCACGCCCTTCTGCAGGGCGTATTCATATTCGGCGCGCGGCGCGAAATTCGGCGTGAACAGCACCTCGTCCGGGCGGATGCCCGGCAGCGTGGCGAAGACATGGTCGATCTCGGCGCGCGACACGCACTCCATCTTCACGCCGGATTCGTACAGTGCCTTCAGCAGCGCCGGATTCCAGTTGGCCTTGGTGGCGTAGTGCACACGGTCCACCGACTTCAGGCCCAGCAGGTCGCGCGCGCTGGCGCGGATCGTGGCCAGGTCGTAGGCATAGGCTGCATCGCGGTCACCCAGCGCACGCAACAGGTCCTGGGCGCGCTGCTGCCACCACCAGGGTGCCTCGGCCGGCACACTGCCCGGCTTGCGGAAAAGTTCTTCCCAGGTGGGACCGAGCACCCGTTCGCCCGGCTCTGGCTGGATCAGGTGGGCATGCAGCTGCTCCACCAGACGATCGGCCTGCTTCTCCTCCACCACGAAGGTGAAGTTCAGGTCATTCGCCGCCTGGCTGACCAGGTAGATGCGCTGGTCGGCGAAGAATGTGAAGGCCTCGCCCAGCTCGTGCAGGATGCCGCGGATGTTGCGGCCCACCAGGCTCACCGAGGCGCAGGGGCCGATCAGCTCCGCGCGGCACAGCTCCGACAGGTCCTTGATGAGCGCCTCGAGCACCGCCGAGTCCATGGTGTTGGCCTGCGGATCCAGCGACACGGTGACGTTGGTCTCGGAGCTGGATACCAGGTCCACCGACAGCCCGTGCGACTTGAACACCTGGAATGCGTCGGCCAGGAAGCCGACCTCATGCCACATGCCCGGGCTTTCCATCGACACCAGCGTGATGCCCTTCTTCACGCATACCGCCTTCACCTTGGCCGAAGTGTCGGCGGGCGTGGCGGTGATGTGCGTGCCTTCGAGGTCGGGCACCTGCGTGGCGTAGACGAACAGCGGAATGCGGTGCACGCGTGCCGGCAGCACGCAGCGCGGATGCAGCACCTTGGCGCCGGAGCTGGCGATCTCCTGTGCCTCGTCGTAGTGCAGCTCGCGCAGCAGCCGTGCGGAGGGCGTGGAGCGCGGATTCGCGCTGAACATGCCCGGCACATCGGTCCAGATCTCAAGCCGCTCGGCCGAAAGCTTGGCGCCGAAGTACGCCGCCGAAGTATCCGACCCGCCGCGACCCAGCAGCACCGTGTCGCCCCTCGCGTCGCTGGCAATGAATCCCTGCGTGATCACCACCGGCGAAAGCGCGGCCAGCTTCGATGCCAGCGGCGCATCCGGCGCGAAGTCGCAGGTTGCCGAAAGCCAGTTGCCGCGCGCCGAAGCATGGCTGCGTTCCTCGGCCTTCAATCCCTCGCGTGCGTCCCACCAGCGCACCGCCAGTCCCTGCTTCGCGAGGAAGCGCGAGCCGATCTCGGTGGACATCAGCTCACCGGTGGACATCACCATCGCTCGCGTGCGGTCAGTGAGTTCCTGTGTGAGGTGGATGCCCTGCGCCAGCACGCCCAGCTCGGCGAAATAGCCGTCGAGCTGCGGGCTGGTGCCCACGCCCAGCTCATCGCAAAGCTGCCGGTGCCGCGCCACGATGCCTTCGAGCACCGCCTCGTGCTCGCCGCTGAGCGCCGCACCAAGCAGCTTCTCCAGCCGGTCGGTGATGCCGCTCACTGCCGAATGCACGATGAGCACGTTCGCGCCGTCCGCGCCACGCTTGCGCGCGACAGCCGCGATGTTGGTCCAGTTGGGCAAATTCGAAACGCTCGTGCCGCCAAACTTCAGCACGATCCAGCGCGGGTTGCGCGTCGTCATGGATGCTCCCACCCCGCCGGGTGGCGGGGCCGATCAGATCAGGCTTCGTAGTCGTCGTAGTCGGACAGGTCGCGCTTGAGCTTGCGCTCGGCCAGCACTTCCTCGAGCTTGCTCCAGGCGGCTTTGCCGACTTTCTTCGTCTTGTCGCGCGTGCGTTTGTCCACGCGGTCGAGCAGGCGATCGTAGTCGTTGCCGTCTTCCTGCTCGGACAGGAATTCGTCGTCGAGATCGAATCGTTCAGGGTCGCGTTCGGACATCGTGGAAATGCGCTTTTGTTCGCTAAAATCAGCAGGTTAGGCCCAAATCTGCCGCAGGTTTGGGCAGCGAACTATAGCGGATTCCGCCAGCCATTCAACTGGCGAGCGGCTTATAAGGCCTTTACGGGCCGGGGGACGTCAGATCGGCCACCAATCCCACCACCGCGGGCATCCCCTGGGCCGCGGCAAGCACCGAACGGGCCTTGTCCCAGTGGATGGCCACCGTGGAGTCCCCGAGGATCTGCTCCAGGCGGTCTTCGAATACTGTCAAATCGAAGGTGGTGGTCTGCCCCTCTGCATCCACCGGCGGATGCACCTCGAGCAGCAGCTCGCCATCGACGAAGGCCACCTTCACCGGCTCATTGATGAGATGCACGGGGGTGCCTGGCTTCACCATGGGGAACAGCTCGGCGATGTCTTCCGGATACATCCGGATGCAGCCATGCGTCACCGCCATGCCCACGGCGCGCGGATTGTTGGTGCCGTGGATCAGGTAGGCGCCGCCGGGAAGTCCCAGCCGCAGCGCGTGCAGGCCCAGTGGATTGTCCGGACCGGGCGGCACGGCTGCCGGCAGCGGGTCACCGCGTGCCGCATGCTCGGCCCGCACGGAGGCCGGTGGATACCACGTCGGCTTCTCGCGCTTCTGGGTGATCTTCGTGGTGCCCAGCGGTGTGCGCCAGTCCATCTTGCCGATGCTGATCGGCCAGGTGTAGACGCGCTGCGGCTGGCCGGCCTTTGCCGGCTCATAGTAGTAAAGCCGGTGTTCGGGCAGATTGACGACGATGCCATCCCGCGGTCCCGGCGGCAGCACCCGCTGCCCGGGGATCACCACGGTCTTGCCCGCGCCGGGAATCCAGGGATCCATGCCGGGATTGACCCGGATCATCTCTTCGGAGCCGAGGCTGAAGCGCCTCGCGATGTCGTAGAGCGTGTCTTCGTAAGCGGTAATGACACGCTCTTCGCGGCCCAGCAGTGGAGCCTCGCCGCTGGGCAGTTCGAACACCGTGGCGTTGGCCGCCGTGGCCATTGCGCCCACGGCCAGCCAGGCAAGGCGCCTCACGATGTCAGGCAGAGGGCGCCGCCGAGGCGAGGATCTGCTTCCAGCTGACTTCCTGGCCATTGCGACGGCCCTTCTCGACCAGCTTCAGACCATTGGCGTCGATCGTCAGCGTGTAGGGCTTTTCGTCGACGACGATTTCGCGCTTCAGGGGACGTTCGAGCTTGGTGGTCATGGTTGCCTCACGATTTTCGGGGGTCTGATGGCCCGACAGGGTACCACAGCCCTCGCGGAGGCCACTACGCACTGGCCGGCCTGTCCCGATCGCCATAGACTGCCGGGCCAATGAAACGACGCGCTCAAACAACAGGGGCAGCGGATGCAGCTGCAGTATCTGTCCGCATAAAGCGACGGCTGCAGCAGGCAGGCAAACGCTTCCATGCCAACGACAACATCGCCGACGCCATCGAGGATGGCGAGATCGATGCGCTGGTGGATGAAGTCGCCGCGCGCATGCAGGGTGTGCTCGAGGCGCTGGTCATCGACACCGAAAGCGACCACAACACGCAGGACACCGCCCGTCGCGTCGCGCGCATGTACGTCACCGAGGTGTTCCGCGGCCGTTATTTCAAGGCACCGCCGGTCACCGATTTCCCCAATGCGGAGAAGCTCAACGAACTGATGATCGTGGGACCCGTGGCGGTACGCAGCGCGTGCAGCCATCACTTCTGTCCCATCATCGGCCGCGTATGGATCGGCCTGATGCCCAACGTGCGCTCGAATCTTATCGGGCTGTCCAAGTACGTGCGACTGACCGAATGGATCATGACCCGCCCGCAGATCCAGGAGGAAGCCACCACACGTCTGGCCGACCTGCTGATGTCCAAGACACGGCCGGATGGACTGGCGGTGGTGATGGAAGCCGACCACTTCTGCATGCACTGGCGCGGCGTGAAGGATGCGGATGCGCGCATGACCACCAGCGTGATGCGCGGCGCCTTCCTGAAGGATCACTCGCTGCGGCGCGAGTTCCTGTCGCTGATCAGGCTGAAGGACTGAAGCGCTCGCGCGGCTGCCCGGCCGCGCGGGTGCCACTGCCGTTCGCACTTCATGTTCACGGCAGCGTGAACACCACGGCGCGGTAAGGTTTTTCCGCCTGTCCGCTGCCAAACAGGATGCCCAGCTGGCCTTCCAGCGCATACCCCGTCCTGCCCACGGCAGTGACGGAGACCGGGCCATCGAGCCCGTCCTTCACGGTGGTCACCGTGGCGGCATCACCGGAAATCGTCACGTGCTGGATCTTCCCGCTGCCATCCGTGACCAGCACCCCATCGGCGCCATGGGCGCGCATGCCGTCTGGTGCGCTCAGCGGTGCCGACAGCGTCAGCTCCTTCACCACGCCGGCCTTGCCATCGCCGGCAATCTCAACGGCAAAGAGCCTGCTGGTGGCCAGCGTGTTGACGATCACGCGACCGCCGACCACTGAAATCCCGTCCAGGACGCCGCCTGGCGGACCGAACGCGCCGGCCGGGCTCCAGGCTTCCAGCGCCGTAGTGCCCTGCGCCAGTCGCAGCACGCGCATGCCATTGGTGTCGGTGACGAAAGTATCGCCGCCCGGAGCTACTGCAATGTCGTTGCACATGGCGCCGGCGGGCAGCGCGTGGCTCGAACTGGAAACGCCAGTGGCCAGCTCGAAGCCGTGCAGCGCACTGGGCCCCGGCGGGCCCGCACCCGGAGGTCCGTCGGCCAGCAGGTTGCTGCATGCCCAGAGCGTGCCGCTCGTCTCGTCGGCCAGGACGCCAAAGACCTGCTTGATGTCAGCGGTGCCTGGCGGGATGAAAACCTCCGCGCTGTCCGCACCCGGTGGCACACGATAGATCTGCGCCTGGCCCACGCTGCCGATGTAGAGGGTGCCGTCGGCTGTCGAGGTGATGCTTTCCGGAAACACCCGCTCGCCGGGTATCGAAATCCGGGTGGGCGCCGGTGGTGCATCAGCGGCAGCGCGCGAGGGTGTGTCGCCGCGCGAACAGCCCGCTGCACTCAACGCGATACCCGCCATGGCGGCAATCCAGCGGTTCAGGACGCATTCAGGGTGGGCCGTCATACTTGGTTCCACGGTGGTTGATCCACTAGACTTCAGCGTAGACTTCAAACTGGATTTTTCCACTTCTGTTTCGGTGACTTCGGGAGACTACCAAGATGAATCGTTTGACCCGGATTGGTGCGGCAGCAGTACTGGCGGCGGTCTCGGCTGTGGTTGCTGCACAGGCGGTGACCAAGGCTGCATCGCAGGCCGACGCAGACAAGGCCATCAAGGAACGCCAGGCCATCTTCCATGAGCTCAACGAGCTGAACAAGCCGCTGGGTCCCATGGTGCGGCCAAATGGTCCTCCCGTCGATACGGCCCTCGTAGCCACCAATGCCGCAAAGATGGCGGAGCTGGCGAAGAAGATCCCGGCGGCGTACCTCGTCGATACCCGTGGCTTCACTGCCACCAAGACGCGCGCGCTCGACGGCATCTGGAACAGCCAGGCCGACTTCAAGAGCAAGGCTGATGCACTGGCCACCGCCGCCACTGCAGCCGCGGATGCTGCCAAGAGCGGCAATGCTGACGCCACGCGCACCGCGCTGCAGGGCATCGGCCGTGCCTGCGGCAGCTGCCACGACCCCTTCCGGGGCCCGGCGCAGTAACCAGCCCGGTGCCGTTTGACGCGGCACCGCCTGGAACGAAAAACGCCCCTCGCGGGGCGTTTTTTTTGGCTCCGGCTCCGCCAGTCAGCGGATCATTCGGCCCCGCCAACGAAGAAGGCCGCGTAAGCCTTCTGGTCTTCCTCGGTCAACTGGCTGGTGTGCTTGATGACGTCGGACATTTCGCCGCCCACGTAATCGAAGCTGGCCGTCATGCCCAGCTGCAGCAGTCCGAGGAAGTCATCTTCGGTCCATTCCGACAGCGCCTGGCGGCTGATGTCGGGCGCGATATCCGAACCCTTGAACTCCTGCGCCTGCTGCAGCATGCCGAGGCTGTTGCGCGGCGTGTGGCATTCGCCGCAGTGCCCGAGGGCGCGCGCCAGGTAGGCGCCACGCTGGACCTGCGGCTTCTCGGCAACCGCAGCGGGCGTTCCCTCGAGCAGGTTCGCCATCTTGTTCCAGCCCGCCATCATCCAGCTGAATTGCCAGCCCGGCAGGTCATGCTCCGGCACCTCGTGTGCGATCGCCGGCTGCGACATCAGGTAGGCCGCCACGTCGAGCACGTCCTCGTCGGTCATGTTGCTGTAGGAACGATAGGGAAATGCCGGCCAGTAGAATCCGCCGCCCGGGCTGCGGCCATGCTTCACCGCGCGCAGGAAGTCGCGACCGGTCCAGCCGCCGATGCCGGTCTTTTCGTCCGGCGTGATGTTGGGCACGGAGAAGGTGCCGCCAAAGGGTGACTTGAGCTGGTGTCCGCCGGTCGCTCCCGCGGCGCCCTCTTCCTGGTGACAGCTGGCACAGCCGGCCGCGTTGTACAGGTAGGCGCCGCGCGCAACGCTCCCGGCATCGGTGGGAATTGCCGGATTGCCCACGCCGGGCAGGTGGAACACCCAGTACGCCAGGCCCAGCACGATGACGAGGATGACTGCCAGGACGCGTATGGATTTCTTTTTCATGGAGGTTCCAGGTCAGGTACGGAAAATCGGATGCAGCCCGCAGGCGGGCAGCGCGGAATTCTAGCAGCTGGATTTCCCGTCAGCCGACCTGCACTTCAACCAGCGTCGGCGCCGTGGCGGCAAGCGCCTCGCGCAGCGCTGCGTGCAGGTCCGCGGCCCGCGTCACGCGGCGTCCCTCGCATCCCAGGCCCCGGGCCAGCTGCACGAAATCGATGCCAGGCAGTTCGGTGCCCACGGGCGCGGCGATGCCGAAGCGCTGCGAGAAGAACTTCAGCGCGGCGTAACCGCCGTTGTTCACGATGATCACGGTCAACGGCAGCTTCAGCTGCGCCGCATTCCACAGGGCCTGTATCGAATACATCGCCGAGCCATCGCCCAGCAGCGCGATCACGCGCTGTCCCGGCCGGGCGATCGCGATGCCCACCGCCGCGGGCAACGCATGGCCAAGGCCGCCGCTGCTGCAGGTATAGAAGGTACTGGCCTTCAGGATGGGCAGGTAGTCATGCATGGGCTCGCGCGAACTGGGCGCTTCCTCCACCACGATGGAGTCGGGGGTGCGCAGTTCCGCCAGCGTCTGCAGCAGCAGGCTGTCAGTCAACGGGTCAGACAGCGGCAGCCGGGGCGCCGGCTTGCGGCCTGCCTGTGCGGCCGGTGGCGCCTCGCGGGGCACTGCAAGCAGCTCCTTCACCGCCGCGCCCACACTGCCCACGATGGACTGGCCAGCCACAGCCGAGGCTGCCCAGTCCGGATCCTCGCTGACCTGGTACACGGCAAGCCCGTCGGGAACATAGGGTCCCGTGCCTTCCGCGTGATACGTGAACAGCTGCGCGCCCAGCGCCAGCAGCAGGTCGTGGCCAGCGAGCCGCTGGTGGATCTGCTCGCGGAACGCGGGCAGGAAGCCGGCAAAAAGCCGATGGTCTTCCGGAAAACCGCAGCGGCCGATGAGCGGGCTGGCCCACACCAGCGCGCCATGCCGCTCGGCCAACTGCACCAGGTCATCCCAGGCGCCGTCACGATCCACCGCTGCACCCACGATGAACACCGGCCTGCGGCTGCGCGCGAGGGCATCGGCCAGCCCGCCGAGGGCAGCCGCATCGGCGCGCTGCACGGGCGCCACGGCACGCGGTGGCAGCGGCTCGCATGGCGCATCCCAGTCATCGATGGGCACCGACACAAACACCGGTCCGCGTGGCGGCGTCATCGCCACGTGGTAGGCGCGCTCGATGGCGCGCGGCACATCCGCGGCGCGGGCAGGTTCAACGGCCCACTTCACGTACGGCCGCGGCAGCTCGGTGGCCTGCGCGGAAAAAAGGAAGGGCTCCAGCGGCAGCAGCGAGCGGGACTGCTGTCCGGCGGTGATCACCAGCGGCGTGCGATTGCGGAAAGCGGTGAAGATGTTCCCCATCGCGTGTCCTACACCAACTGCCGAATGGAGGTTGACCAGTGCAGCATTGTGGGTGGCCTGTGCGTAGCCATCGGCCATGCCCACCGCGACCGATTCCTGCAGGCCCAGCACATAAGCGAAATCGCCGGGAAAATCGCGGAAAAAAGTCAGTTCGGTGGAGCCGGGATTGCCGAAGATCCTGCGCATGCCAAGCCTGCGCAGGAGGTCCAGGGTCACCGTCCGTACTGTGGTCATCCCGCCCCCGGCTGGGTTGGTTAGAATGACCGGAGTCTATGACGTTTGGGATGTGGACGCAGTGAGCGATACCGTCAATCTGGGCCGGCTGACCATCGAGGCGGGCCTGAAGGCCTTCGTCGACAATGAGGCGTTGCCTGGCACCGGCATCGACCCGGCGCGCTTCTGGGCCGGCTTCGAGGCCATCGCTTCGGAGTTCACTGCGCGCAACCGCGCGCTGCTCGCGCAGCGCGACGAGCTGCAGGCAGCCGTCGATGCCTGGTGGCGCGAGAACAAGGGCCTGGCGTTCGACGTGCAGGCACACACCGCGTTCCTGCGGCGCATCGGCTACCTGGTGGCCGAACCGGTCGATGTGCGCATCGATACCGCCAATGTGGATGCCGAGATTGCACAGGTCGCCGGACCACAGCTGGTGGTGCCTGTAGACAACGCGCGCTATGCGCTCAACGCCGCCAATGCGCGCTGGGTAAGCCTGTACGACGCGCTGTATGGCACCGACGCCGTCGCCCCGGTCGATCCATCCACGAAGGGCTACGACGCGGCGCGTGGCGCAGGCGTCATCGCCTTCGGGCGCCGGCTGCTCGACGAAATCGCCCCGCTCGACCAGGGCAGCCATGCCGACGCCACCGCCTATGCAATCGCCGGCTCGCAGCTGCAGGTGGTGCTGAAGTCAGGCGCCACGGCGCGACTGGCAGATGCTGCGCGCTGCGTTGGCTGGCGCGGCAGTGCCGGGGCGCCTTCGGCGGTGCTGCTGAAGAACAACGGGCTGCACCTGGAGATCGTCATCGACCGCGGCCATCGCATCGGCGCCGGCGATGCGGCCGGCGTGGCGGACCTCGTGATCGAGGCGGCCGTCACCACGATCATGGACTGCGAGGATTCAGTAGCCGCGGTCGATGCCGCCGACAAGACCGTCGTGTACCGCAACTGGCTCGGCCTGATGCGCGGCGATCTGAGCGCGAAGCTCAGCAAGGGTGGGACCACCCATACCCGCCGCCTCAACGACGACAGGCAATACACCAGCGCGCAGGGCGGACTCACCCTGCCGGGCCGCAGCCTGATGCTGGTGCGCAATGTGGGCCACCACATGCTGACCGACGCCGTGAAGCTCGACGGCGCGCCGCTGTACGAAACGCTGCTCGACGCCTGCATCACGCTGGCCTGTGCCCTGCACGATGCCAGGGGCGCACGCCGCAACAGCCGGACGGGCTCCATCTACGTGGTGAAGCCGAAGATGCACGGCCCGCAGGAAGTGGCCTTCGCCAACGACCTGTTCGACCGCGTCGAAGACTTCCTCGGCCTGCCGCGACATACCGTGAAGGTGGGCGTGATGGATGAGGAACGCCGCACCAGCGCCAACCTCGCCGCCTGCATCGCGGCGGCCTGCCACCGCATCGTGTTCATCAACACCGGCTTCCTCGATCGCACCGGCGATGAGATCCACACCTGCATGGAAGCCGGGCCGGTGCTGCCCAAGGAGGCCGTGAAGGCCCGGCCCTGGATACGCGACTACGAGAAGCGCAACGTGCAGGTCGGCCTTGCGATGGGCTTTGCCGGCCGCGCGCAGATCGGCAAGGGCATGTGGGCCATGCCCGACCGCATGGCCGAGATGCTGAAGACGAAGATCGCGCACCCGCAGGCCGGCGCCAACACCGCCTGGGTGCCCTCGCCCACCGCCGCCGCGCTGCACGCCCTGCACTACCACCGCGTCAATGTCCCCGCGGTGCAGGCCGGGCTCGCCTCCGGCGCCATCCCGGGCACCGATGCCCTGCTCACGCCGCCACTGGCTGATGCGCTGCCCGCGCCGGCCGCCGTGCAGCGCGAACTGGACAACAACATCCAGGGCATCCTCGGCTACGTGGTGCGCTGGATCGACCAGGGTGTGGGCTGTTCCAAGGTGCCTGACATCGACGACGTGGCGTTGATGGAAGACCGCGCCACGCTGCGCATCTCCAGCCAGCACGTGGCCAACTGGCTGCACCATGGCGTGTGCAGCGAAACCCAGGTGCGCGAGACGCTGCAGCGCATGGCGGCAGTGGTCGACCGGCAGAACGCGGGCGATCCGCACTACCAGCCCATGGCGCCGGGCTTTGACGGCATCGCCTTCCAGGCCGCCTGCGACCTCATCTTCCAGGGCCGCGCGCAGCCCAATGGCTACACCGAATTCATCCTGCACCGCCGGCGCCGCGAGGCCAAGCTGCGTCGCGCCGGCACCCAACACTGAGAGGATACGGATCATGCTGACCTGCAAGACGCTGTCGCTGGCCGACGCGAAGAAGATCGCCGCCGCTGCCTCCGCCAGGGCCAGCGCCGAAGGCTGGAACGTGGTGATTGCCATCCACGATGCCGGCGGACATCTGGTCTACCTGGAGCGCGCTGACGGCACGCAGCTGGGTTCCATCATCGTGGCGCAGGAAAAGTCCCGCACGGCGCTGATGTTCAAGCGTCCCACCAAGATGCTCGAGGACACCGTGCTTTCCGGGCGGGTGCACATGATGTCCCTGCCCGGCATCACCTCGGTGGAGGGTGGCCTGCCCATCATCGTGGACGGTGAAATCGTGGGCAGCATCGGCGTGTCGGGCGTGCAGTCCAGCCAGGATGGGCAGGTCGCGGCCGCCGGGGCGGCAGCGCTGGCCGCCGGCTGAGTTTTTTCGCGTCCCGCAAAGGGTGGAAAGGGGTCGTGGGTCCGTCCAGCCCAGTTGAGCCGGTGCCATGCTTCGGCGCACAATGAACCTCTGCCGAGGGCAATCATCCGTGGGGGGATCATGAACGCCAGGATCAATCATTGCGTGCGGATCGCTCTGGTACTGGGTGCCGCTCCACTCGCCGTGGTGGCGCAGGATGTGGACACCAGCGAGGACATCGTCCTCGAGGACGTGGTGGTCACCGCACAGAAGGTCGAGGAATCACTCAGCGACGTGCCGATCTCCGTCGAGGCCGTGCTCGGCGACAAGCTGGCCGACGTGGGCATCCTCAGGCTCGATGACCTGAAGGCCTACGTGCCCAACCTGCAGATGAGCGAGACGGGCATCGCCAACAACATCTACATCCGCGGCATCGGCTCCGGCCTCAACCAGGGCTTCGAGCAGTCCGTGAGCCTGTTCCAGGATGGTGTCTATCATGGCCGTGGCCACCAGTCCCGCATGCCCTTCGTCGATCTCGCGCGCGTGGAGGTGCTGCGGGGACCACAGCCCATCCTGTTCGGCAAGAACGCAGTGGCAGGTGCGGTCAACATGGTGGCCAACACGCCCACGCGCGAGTTCCTGGCCTCCGGCCGCGTTGCGCGCGACATCGAGAACGACGAGACCACCGCAGAGCTTGTGGTGTCAGGTCCGTTCACCGATTCGCTGCGCGGGCGCATGGCCGTGTTCCACCGGAATGCTGAAGGGTATATCCGCAACGCCACCTTCGACACGCGCGAGCCACGCCGCAATGATGTCGGTGCGCGCCTGATGCTGGAGGCTGACCTGGGCAGTGCGCTCACCGCCACGCTGCGGGTGGAAGGTGGCAAGTTCGATTCCGACGGCCGGCACATCGAGATCTTCGGCGAGACGCCCACCCCTGTCGGTTCGCCGATCCCCGGCGCCACCTATTCGCAGATCCTTGCCAATGTCATCCAGCTGGGTGGCGGCACGCCGCCGCCGGGCCTGCTCGAGCCTGGTGGCGCCTCGGTGAACCATGTGCGCGGCTCCAGCAGTCCCAACTTCAGCAACAACGACAGCCGCGAGGCGGCGCTGACGCTGAACTACCACTTCGGCAACGGTTCGCAGCTCACGTCACTGACAGCCTGGAGTTCGTACGAGCTGGAAGAAGGCTGCGACTGCGACTTCGTGGCTGCACCGCTGATCACCGCCGGCATAACTGAGGACTACAAGCAGTACAGCCAGGAGCTGCGCCTCACGTCCAGCCCGGACAGCCGCCTGCAGTGGATTGGCGGCGTGTACTTCCAGAAGTACGAGCTGGAGGAGTTCGACTTCCTGCGTGTGCCGACGAACAGCCTGGTGCCGGCGCTGGTCGCCCAGATGGCAGCGCCGCTGGTGGTGCCGGCGCTGCAGCAGGCCGGCAATCCCTGCGACGGACTGAGCACGACGCAGTGCCTGCCCATCGCACGCGCGGCCGTCGATGGCTTCTACCGCGGTTCGGCCAACCCGCGCGAGTTCAGCCAGGACAGCACCATGTATTCGGCCTTCCTGCAGGGGCGCTTCGCGTTCAACGACAAGTGGAGCCTGACAGCCGGCGGCCGCTTGAGCCACGAGAAGAAGGAGGGCCGCCGCTACACCTATCTCACCGATGCCGCCGGTGCGCAGATCTCCAATCCACTGGCGCTGGGCCTCTTCGACTCCGTGCTGGGCATCGCGGCCCATGACATCCGCGGCTCGCGCAAGGAAACAAATTTCTCGCCGCTGGTGAATGTGCAGTACCGCGCCTCGGACCGCTCGATGGCCTATGTATCCCTTTCGCGCGGCTACAAGTCAGGCGGGTTCGACGCGCGCTCGAACCGCTCGCCCGCATACGTCGACCTGAACCCGAGCCCGCCGGTCGAGCAGCCGGGAACGTTCGAGTTCGAGGATGAGCGCGCCACCACTTTCGAGGTGGGCTTGAAGACCGATGTTGGCCGGCGCGCGGAGCTGAACCTCGCGGCCTTCCAGACCGACTACAAGGACCTGCAGACCAGCGCCTTCGATGGCCGCATCGGTTTCAATGTGGGCAACGGCAGTGCCGAGGTACGCGGCGTGGAGCTGGAAGGCCGCTGGCGGCCCGTGCGCGCGCTGCTGCTGCAGGGGTCGATGGCAGTGCTGGAGTTCAACTGGAAGTCCTACGCGGGCCAGTGCAGCTACGACCTGCTGCTGGGAGGACCATCGGCAGGTTGCGTCAACGGCAATGCCGACTATCGCGGCCGCACCAACCAGTTCGCGCCGAAGATCAGCGGCGTCCTGTCCGCTGAATACTCCTGGGCCCTGGGGCCGCTGGTGCTCACGGCCGGCGCCGACATGATCTATTCGGACGACTACCTGCAGTCGCTGAACCTCGACCCGGTACTCGTGCAGGACGCCTACACCAAGCTCAACGCGCGCCTGGCGCTGGGCCATGGGGATGGCCTGTGGGAGGTGGCAGTAGTCGGGCGCAACCTCACGGACAAGTCCACGGTGACCTACGCCGCCGACGTGCCGCTGGCCTTCACACTGTTCCGGGCCCGCAGCTACTACGGCTTCGTGGAACCGCCGCGCGCCATCGCCATCGAAGCGCGGATGCGGTTCTAGGCGCGCTCAGCGCTCAGGCGCCCAGCGTGAGCCGGGCGCCGGTCTCGTCGTCTTCGAACTGCGTATCGCTGACCCGCAGCAGCCGCTCGCCGGTCTTCAGGTCATAGCGCCGGTTGATCTCCACCGGCCGGCCCCTGGCCCTGCCGTCGCTGCCGATGGTGCGTGCAAAGGTGATGCGCTCGAGGATCTCCACCGGGCGTCCCTCGGCGTCGCGCCCGGCAAAGCGGTTGACCTGCTCGCTGTATTTCTTTTCCATGGCTATTTGCGCGAGCCGCCCTCGCCGGTGGGCGGATAGATGCCCGCCGGGAATGGCGTGACGTTGCTGTTGCCCTCGAAGTCGCTGATGCGGCTGACGCCCTGCTTCTTCACCTCGTCGATGCGCAGGATGGAGTGCATGGGCAGCATGGTGCAGCGGACGCCGGCGAACTCGGCCTTGATGCGCTCCTCGCCCGGATCAAGCACCACGGTGGAGCGCTGCCCGAACACCAGCTCCTCGACCTCGATGAATCCGAACAGCCGTCCCTGCTCCACCTTGCGGGCGTAGATCTCGTACACCTTGCCCTGGTTGAGGAACATGATCTTGAAGATGTGATTGGCTGCCATGGCTCATTCAAGCACGCATGCCCGCGGGGAAGCCAGTACAGGCTACTGCGCCTGCCGCGAACCGAGGAACTCGGCAACCAGCCGCTCGATCCGGTCCGGGTCGGCCGGCTTGGTCATGTGGAAATCAAAGCCCGCCGCGTGCGCGCGTTCGACATCCTCCTTCTGCCCCCATCCGGTGAGGGCGATCAGCAGCGCCTCCTTGCCCCAGGGAGTGAAGCGGATGCGGCGGGCGACGTCGTAGCCATTGAGCCCCGGCATGCCGATGTCGAGCAGGACCACGTCCGGATGCAGGCGCGTGCCGGCTTCCAGGCCCTCCTCGCCGCTGCCGGCAGTCAGCACGGTATGGCCGCTGGAGCGCAGCACCATTGCCAGGGAGCTGGCCGCATCGCTGTTGTCATCGACCACCAGGATGCGGCCGCAGAGTTCCCTGGTTTCCTTCGTGATACCTGCCGTGCGGGAATCCGGTGGCTCCGGCCAGCATCCGGGGATGCGTATTGTGAAGGTGCTGCCCCTGCCCGGTCCCTCGCTGGCCGCCTGCACCGTGCCGCCGTGCAGCTTCACGAGGCCCTTCACCAGCGCCAGCCCGATGCCCAGTCCGCCCTCGGCGCGGTCGATGGCCGAATCCACCTGCGAGAACATCTCGAACACCGAGGGCAATGCGGTCGCGGGCAAACCGATACCGGAGTCGGTGACGGAAAACAGCGCGTCGCCATCGTCGCACCAGGCACGCAGGATGATGCGACCACCGGGGTCGGTGTACTTGGCGGCATTGGTGAGCAGGTTCGAGAGCGCCTGCGACAGCCGCAGTGGATCCGCTTCAAGCTCAAGGCCTGGTCCGGGCAGTTCCAGGGTGAGTTCGTGCCGCTTCTGATCGATCAGCGGCTTGCTGGTTTCCACCGCGATCTTCACCAGCGCGCCGACGGTCACGCGCTCGCGTCGCAGCTCCAGCCGTCCCAGCGTGATTCGCGAAACCTCCAGCAGGTCATCCAGCAACAACGCCATGCGCGCTACCTGGCGGCTGATGATGTCACGGGCGGCCTGTGCCTGGGTTTCCTCGAGGTCCTTCTTCTGCAGCAGCCTGGCGGCGTGGCGGATGGGCGCCAGCGGATTGCGCAGTTCGTGCGCCAGCGTGGCCAGGAAACCATCCTTACGGCGGTCAGCCTCGCGCAGGGCCTCCATGCGCTGTGCGGACTCATCCAGCACGCTGTTGAAGGCCCTGGCGATGGAGGCGAACTCCTCCAGTGGCATCTCGGGCGCGCGACGGCCGGGGTTGCGCCCGGAAACAATGTCGTCGGCCACGCCGGCAAAGGCTTCAACAGGACCGGTGATCCGGCGGCGCAGCCTTGTCGCCAGCGCAATGGCCACCACCACGCAGAGCAGCATGATCAGCGTCAGCAGGCCCAGGTAGGCGTGCACGTGTCCCCACACGTCATAGTCCGCTCGCATGTACACGGCACCCAGGCGCTCGCCGTTGCGCACCACGGGCCGCACGATTTCCATGCGGCGGCCCTCGATGTGCACGCCCTCCGGTGAGCCGGGCAGCACGTCGGGTGGCGGTGCAGCGCCCGGGCGGGCATAGGCAGCGTGCAGGCCGCCAGCGGCGGTGTAGATGCCCGCTGCCTGCACCACCTGCGTTTCGCCGAATGCCGAGAGGTTGCGCGCCGCAGCTTCCGGGTCGTCGAAATTCAGCGTCGGGGCGGCCAGCAGCGCCATGATGCCGGCATTGGTGGAAAGATCCCGGGCGAGGGAGTGCCGGTACTCCGTGAGGTCGCGGTAGACCAGCACCACCGTCATGGTCAGCAGCGAGCCAGTGATGGTGACCGCGATGATCATCGTGAGCCTGCCGCGCAGCGAGGTGGCGCGGCCGATGCGCGACCGCACCAGGGCCAGCAGCCTTCTCACCGGACCACCCGCACGGCCACCGACAGCAGTTCGGCGCTGATCTTCAGGCCTGCCCGGCTGGCTGATTCCAGGGATGCCTCGAATCTCACGCGTCCGTCCGCATCAAGGAAGTTGATGGTGCTCCCGTGTGCCAGCCCCTGCCGGACGTCGGAAACTATCAGCATGCCGGGCGGCGAACCTGTGCGCGACAGGGACCTGAGTTCCTCGCGCCCGCTGCTGCCCACGTACAGGATCTGCGCTCCCCGGGCGGCCGCGAACGAATTCACCGCCCTCACCCGCACAGGCCGGCCGTGCAGCTGGCGCGTGGCAAACTCGCGCAGCTGTGCTGCCATCCCGGTGGTATCGAGCACTGCAATCACGAACTCCTCCGGCGGCGCAGCCGGCCACTCCACGTACTCGGCGAAGCGCAGGAGGAAGGCGGCCTTGACCGCGGTATCCGGATACGCCTCCGCGGCCCGCCCCTGCGCTCCGCCAGCGACCAGCATGGCCATGCACAGCAGGGGCAGGAAGTGGCGCAAGGGTTATCGCCTCCAGCGGGCTTCTGCCATCAGGCCACGGCGGATCATCCCGCCTGCGGGTGCGGCATATTCGCGATGGCGGGCCTTGAGCAGGCTGGTGCCGCGCACCGAAACCTCCAGTGCGTCACTGGCCCGCCACGCATAGCGCATTTGAAGCTCCGTGTGCGAGCCCAGTGCAGGATCAGGCAGCGGCCCCACGTATCGCAGGGAGAAATCAAAGGATTGCCGGTGGCTCAGGTCGAAGGAGGACGCCAGCGAGCCCAGAGTGCGCGGATCATTGGCCGCCTGGCTCGTTCCCAGCGGACTGGTGGAGCCAGGCTTCAGGCGCAGGTCCTTGCGCAGCAGCTGGATGCCCGGCGTGATGCGCCACCAGTCGGCCACCTGCCAGGTAGCCCATGCGTCCAGGCCCCAGCTCTCGCCCTCCATTTCATTGCCCCAGTACAACGGCAGCCCGCCCGGTACATCACTGAACTCGATGGTGCGCAGGTCGTCGTAGCGGTTGTAGAACGCGGACAGCGACCACCAGAACGACGGGGCAGCGCTGACGCGGACTCCCGCCTCGTGGGCGACCACCTGTTCCGGCCTGAACGCGTCGTTGCCTTCCAGGAAACGGATGCCTCCCAGGTATTCGGCCACATCGGTATCGAACGGGGTGGGTGCGCGGATGGCGCGCGCCACCGATGCCCACAGCAACATCGAGCGGCCCGTCTGCCAGCCTATGCGCGCTTCCGGCTGGGGCTCCCAGCCGGTGAAGTCGTTGTGTTCCAGCTTCATTCCCAGCGTCAGTTTCACTGCGCCCAGCCCCATGGTGTCCTGGGCGAACAGATGCCACAGCTGCAGCGTGCGGCCCTCCGGTTCGAACCGCAGGTTCTGGCTGCCGTTGATGTGGTAGCGGTGCATCCGGCCGCCCGCGCCCCACACGATGCTGTGTGCCCCGGCATGGACCTCCTGCTGCAGTTCCAGGTCGAAGGTGTTCTGGCGGTGCCCCTCCTGCTCGCGCGTATGGCGCTGCACGTGGTCGAAATACCCCTGCACCTGCAACGCGGAGCGCTGCGTGCGGTGCTGCCAGCGGGCCAGCAGGTTGGCGCCGGTGACGAACTCGGCATCGGATCCCGGGCGCTCGAACTCCCCCTTGTAGACATCCCCCTGCAGCTGGCTCTCGCCGCCCGCATGGTTGAAGTCGGTGCGGAAGCCCGCCTGGGCACGCTGCCACCCGTCACCCGCACTCACGCCGGGACTGCTCTCCAGGGCGTCGCTGCGCAATGCCTTGAGGTACACGCGCGCCGCTCCCGACTCGCCGAGCCCGGACCCGTAGCGGGCGGTCACATGCTGCTGGTCGCTGCCCGCCGTGGCTGTCAGGGCGGTGCCCTCCGACAGCCACGCCGGGCGGGTGATCACGTTGATCACCCCGTTCATGGCGTTGGCGCCCCACAGAGTTGCTCCCGGACCACTGATCACCTCGATGCGCGCGATGTCTGCCAGCACTACGTCCTGGGTGTCCAGATAAATCCCCGAGAACAGCGGCGAGTACACGCTGCGGCCGTCGATCAGGAGCAGCAGCTTGTTGGAGAAATTCTGGGCCTCCTGGTTGCCGCCGAAGCCGCGCGTGGATGCCACGTGGCTGCCGGCCCCCAGCTGGTGGATGCGCAGGTTGGGCGCCAGTTCCAGGGCCTCCACCAGCGTGGTGGCGCCCGAACGGCGGATTTCGTCCTGGGTGATGACGTAGATGGCGGCGGGGGCCTCGCTCAGCAGCTCTGCCGAGCGGGATACGGAGGTCACTTCGATCCTGCCGAGCTCCTCGAGCGAAAGACCCGCGAGGCTGGTGGGCTCGGCGGCAGGAGTTGCCTGCGACAGTCCACACAGCAGGATCAGGCATGTATAGGTCCTAATGATCGCTCCTTCCCGTTGCAGCCCGCGCCGGTTTCTCCTCGTCCGTCAGCGGCCCTCGACCAGCTGCACCGGCACGCGCACCTGCTCGCGTCCGCGCTGCAATGTCAGCACGATCCGCTCCCCGGGCGCGGCGCGATCCAGCGCATCGAACAGGTCTTCCACGCTTTCAGTGCGGCGATTGCCCACGGAGATGATCACGTCTCCCACGGCGACGTTGCCGCGGGCATCGACGCGCGCGGCACGCAACCCCGCTGACGCGGCGGGAGATCCGCGTTCCACGCCCAGCACGTAGACGCCCTTGACCCTGTTCTGCTCGACCAGGAAGGCATTGATCTCCGAGCGCGCGACCACGCCCAGCGTCGGACGTTTGTATTCGCCCGTGGCGATCAGGCGCGGCACGACGCGATTCACCGTATCCACCGGCACGGCGAAGCCCACGCCGGCATAGGCGCCGGAGGGACTGAAGATCGCGGTGTTCACGCCGATCAGCCGTCCGGCGGAATCGAGCAGTGGACCGCCGGAATTGCCTGGATTGATCGCGGCATCCGTCTGGATCAGGTCACGGATCGCCATGCCTTCCTGGGTGGGCAGTTCGCGATTGAGCGCCGAGACAATGCCGGTGGTCAGTGTCCAGTCGAGGCCGAAGGGATTGCCGATGGCGAACACCTTCTGCCCCACCTTGAGGTCATCGCTGGTGCCGATGGGCAGCGCCGGCGGATGCCTGGCGCCGGTGTCGATGCGCAGCACTGCCAGGTCATGATAGGGGCTGCGTCCCACGAGTTCGGCATTGAAGGACCGTCCGTCCGCCAGGCGCACCTGCGCGCCGCTGGCGCCCTCGATCACATGGTTGTTGGTGACGACGTGGCCCTGTTCATCCCAGATGAACCCCGATCCTGTGCCACTTGGCACCTGCAGCGCGTTGAGCGACAGGTCGAATACACGCTGCGTGGGCGCGATGTAAACCACCGCCTGGCGCGATCGCTCGAACAGTGCGATGGTCTCGCGCTCTTCGGCGCCGAGCGGGCCGCGCGGGGTGGGTGTGCGCGGCGCAGTCGCTGCTGGCGGCTGGGCGGAGAAAGCCGCATCTGTCCACCAGGCCCCTGCGAGCAGTGCAGCCAGCACGCAGCAGGTGCAGAGGCGAAGTGTGAGGCTGCGGAACATTGGCGGATTATAGCCCCGCCGGCTGTGGCTCAGGCATCAACGCCCTGCAACAGCTTCCGCACCAGTTCCAGCAGATCATCGACGCGGAAGGGCTTGCGCAGGAAGGCATTGAAGCCGGCAAAGCGCATCCGCACCTGCGCTTCGCCCACAGCACTGGTGATGATGATGGGGATGTGCCGGAACTCCGGGTCGTCCCGCACCGCGCGCGCCATCGCCGCGCCATCCATGATGGGCATCATGTAGTCGGATATGATCAGGTGCGGCCGTACTTCGGCCAGGCGCTCCAGCCCCTGCCGGCCGTTGGCGGCGACAATGACCCGATATCCCTCATCCTCGAGGGCCGTCATCAGGACGTCGGCCGCCCCGAATTCGTCTTCGACTACGAGGATGGTCAGCACGTGGTCCCCTGCACTACCTTTTCTTCCCTGGTGGTCGTCGCGCCGGTGTCCTGCGGCGCACCGCAGTGGCATGGGCCACGCCCGTGAACGTGGCCTCGAAGCCGAACAGCGGCTCCCCCGCCGCAAGCCCGCGACTGGTGATCAACAGCTCGCGCACATGCTCGTCGTAGTCGCTGTTGCGCATCTTGGAGATGGAGATCAGCCGGCTCAGCGAGGCGTCACGCTCGACGAAGCGCATGAAGATGAGGTTCTCGACGATGGCGGACATGGCCGCCACGGGCATCCTCACGGCCGAACCGACGATCTCGGCGCTTTCCACCGTCAGCAGCGTCGCCACGCCCTGCGCGCGCAGCTCGTTGGTGAGGCAGGCCATGAAACGACCTATGCGGTCGCGGTTGGAGACGGATTCGAGCAGGCCCCCCAGGCCATCGATCGCAAGCCGTCGCACGCGGCGGGCACGCACCGCCCGCAGCAAGTCATGGCCCAGCTCATCCAGCAGGTGCTCACCCTGCGGGTGCCAGATGATCTGCAGGTGGCCGTTGTCCAACAGTGGCGTTACATCATGGCCGATGGCGCTGGCCTTGGCCTGGATGCGCACCGGTGATTCGTAGAAGCTGAACAGCAGCCCCGGCTCCTCGCGGCTGGACTGGGCGAGGAACTGCAGGGACAGCAGGGTCTTTCCCGCTCCGGTGGGACCCACCACTGCAGTGACCGAGGAGGAACTCACGCCACCGTGCAGCATCTGGTCCAGGGTGAGCGAGCCGCTGGTCACGCGGCGGCCGGAACCGCGGTCCACCACGCTCGGCTCGCTCAGCCAGGACTCGATGCGGGGGAACAGACGTATGCCCTGCGGCGTGATGCGGAAGGAGTGCTTGCCCCGCAGGGATGCGCTGCCGCGGAACTTGCGCACTTCCAGCGTGCGCTCGTTGCGCACATCCAGGCGTTCGTCGCTGAGCTCGATGAGGCCGTCCACCATGGTGTGCTCGGCGCTGGCCATGGCCCCTGCGCCGCTGGTGAGCAGCAGCACGGTGCAGCCGTTGGCCACGGCATGGCTCTGCAGCTCGTGGATGAATTTCTTGAAGTCGCGCGGCGTGGGGGCGGATTCCTCGGCCGCCACCAGGCCGTCGAGGATGAGCAGGCTGATGCGCTGGTCGCGGATCTCCCGGCGCAGCAGGCCCAGCAGCCCTTTGAGGCCTTCCTCTTCCAGGGTGCGGAAGGCACTCACATAGAACAGCTGGTCCGGGATCACGCTCTCGTTGAAGAAGGACATGGGCCTGAGGTGCTGCAGCATGCGGGTATGCGATTCGGCCAGCAGCGTCACGTAAACCGCGCGGCCGCCGGCAGCGATGTGCGCGTAGCACATCTGGTTGGCGAGGATGGTCTTGCCGGAGCCGGGCAGGCCCTGCACGATGTATACGCCGCAGGCGAGCAGGCCGCCGTTGGTGATGATGTCGAGACCTTCGATGCCGGTCGGGAACCGGTCGAGCGTGAGGTTTTCGTTGGTCATGAATGCCCGTTTGAGCTGTCGTGAAGGCGAGGAGTGGGTGGGGGAGAATCCGTGGCGGACAGGAGCCCGGGCAGCAGCACCGTGAAGGTCGAGCCCTGCTCCGGACTGCTCTGCACCGAGATGCTGCCGCCTTGCGCTTCCACCAGTGATCTCACCAGCCACAGGCCGATGCCGAAGCCGCCGCGCTTGTGGGTGGAACCGGGAGCCTGCTGGAAACGCTCGAAGATCTTCTGCTGGTCGTCGGCGCTGATCCCGATGCCCTGGTCGCGCACCGAAAGTCGCGCCATCATGCCCTGGGCCTGCAGTGACACCTGGATCGGGCTGCCACGGCCGTACTTGATGGCGTTTGAAACAAGATTGGCAATGATCTGCTCCACGGCCAGGCGATCCCAGGAACCCAGCAGTTGCGCCGGCAGGTCAAGGCGCATGGTGCTGCCGGCGAACTGCGCGTCCGGTTCGAATGAAGCGCAGATTTCCCGTATGGAACGGCAGAAATCAAACTGGCTGCGATCTGCCGCCCAGGTCCGCGAATCCAGCCGCACGGAATCCAGCAGCAGCGTCGCGCGCTTGACCGACATCTCCACCACATGCCGCATGCGCTCGAGTTTGGGCGTGAGGGCATCCAGCCGCTCCCGCCGCGCGATGGAAAGCGTCGCGGTCACCAGCAGCAGCAGGGTATGCATGGGGTTGCGCAGTTCGTGCGCAGCAACGGCCAGCAGGTTGTCGCGGGACAGAATGTCGGCCTTGAGCCTTTCGACTTCCGCCAGGAGGGCGGATGCCCGAACGTCTTCCTGCTCGCTGGCGGGCGAATCCAGCGTCCCCGATATCGACTCCATCAAGGTTCCCTGACTGCCTCGCCGCGCGCTGCGAGGCATCGTAACGGGCTGCAGGGTGGGCCGCTCGGAAATCCTCCAGTCGTAGGAGTTTTCCTACGACTGGAGGAATCATTCCTCCACTTGTCAGTGCGGTGCGCGGCTCGTGCCAGTGCCATTGGGCATGGTGCTGCCGCCCAGCCTCGGTGATGCACCAGCCAGTGACGCGCCCTGCGACAGCCGCAGGTTGTTCTGCACATGCGACACGCCCAGCACCCTCTCGGCGCAGTCTTCGGCGCGGCGGCGTTCCTCGCGGGTCTGCACCGTGCCGGACAGCGTCACTTCGCTGCCCATCACCGATACTTCGATATCCGATGCATCCACCAGGGAATCATCGCTGAGCCGGTCGCAGACATCCTCGCGGATCCTGTCATCGGAGCGCACATAGCCCTTCGGGCCGCGGCCACGATGTCCCATCGACATGGCGTCGCGATCGCGGCGGCGCTGCGCGTCGTCGTCGCCGAACCACGAGGAGACTTCATCTGCCGCGCGCTCGAACCAGCCGCGATTCCCTTCCCGTCCGAAGCGTTGCTGCTCCGGGCCGCCGTATCCGGCATCGCGGCGGTAGTCGCGGTAGCCCTGCTCGCGGTAGCCCTGCCCCGGATCGCGCTCGTAGCCGCGCCAGGCGTCACCGCGGTCGCGTCCGTAATACCCGGAAGAGGAACCGGAATCACGGCCCTGCCCGCGCCAGGATTCCTCCCGCTCCCGCGAGTAACCGCGGTACGGCTGGCCGTAGTCGCGCCCGTAGCGCAGTCCTTCATCGCGTTTCCTGCCTGGCGCGGAGTCCGTGCGCCACCAGCGCTCGTCATTGCGGCCGAAGCGATCATCCTCACTCCACCTGCTTTCATCAGACATTGCAGAATCCTCCTTGGATGGACCTCAACTCAAATGAATGGCGGCGTCGGCAATGGAATGCCGGCACCTTCGGCCTGTTCCCGTGCCACGCGCAGGTTGTTCTGCACGTGGGTGACGCCGGAGACGCGCTCGGCGCAGTCCTCTGCACGACGCCGCTCGCGGCGCGTTTCCACGGTTCCGGCCAGCGTGACTTCCGTCCCCGCCACCGAGACTTCGATGTCCGTGGCGTCGACCAGCGGGTCATCGCTGAGGAAATCGCACACGTCCTCGCGGATGCGCGCCTCTGATCGCACGTAGCCGCGCGGCCCGATGCCGCGACGGTCAATCGCGGCGCGGCGCTGTCCTGTCCCGCCATCGGCCATGCGATACGGGTCGGGCTCACGGCCGGATCCGCGGTCATAGCCATCGTTGTCATGCAGGGATCGCCCATGATCCGCCTCGTCGCGCCAGGAATCCCAGCGCAACCGCTCGCTCTCATCCAGACGGAAACGGCCCTCGTCGCGCCATCTGCCCTGATATGCCATGTGACGTTCCTCCTTCCGCAGTGAACAGGCATTGGGCAACCGGCCCGGGCGGAAAAGAGTCGGAGCATTGCCGACATGCAGGCCGGCAAAGTCCTACGCCATGAGTGCCGGCCTTGCCAGTGCCAGCCGCGGCACAGCCAGTAGGATTGGTTCCAGGATTCACCAGACGGAGTAACACCAATGGCCGCATCGAGCAGTGCAGCAGCAGCAAGCGTTTCAAAGGACAAGCTTTACCGGGACATGCAGGCGGTGGTGGATGACGCGGAGGCCCTGCTCTCGGCGACCGCCAGCCAGGCCGGCGAGAAGGTGCAGGAAGTCAGGGCGCGTACGAAGGAGTCACTGACCGCAGCCAGGGCGCGCCTGTCGAGCATCGAGAAGAGCGCCATCCACCGTGCGCGTGCGGCCGTGGACGGCAGCAACGAGTATGTGCACGAGAATCCGTGGATCGCAATTGGCGTTGCCGCCGGTGCGGGCTTCCTCGCCGGATTGCTCCTGACCCGGCGCTGACACCCGTGCGCATTGCGGTACTCGCGGCAGTTCTGCTGTGGGTGCCGCAGGCCGGCGCGGCGGACGCACTGCAGATCTCGCGGATCGAACAGGACCTGCGCCGGCTGGAGATCCAGTTGCAGGACCAGGCGCGGCAGATCGAGTCACTGCGCCTGCAGCTCGCCGCACGCGCCAACCTCCCCGCTGCACGATTGCCGGCCGCCGCTCCCGCGCCTCCAGCCCAGATGCCCTGGCTGGACGCATCAAAGTGGGCGCAGATCCATCCTGGCATGCCGGAACTGGAAGTCCTCACGTTGCTGGGACCGCCCACTTCCATGCGCAATGCGGAGGGTGGACGCGTATTGCACTACGCCCATGAGATCGGTGCCTCCGGCTTCCTGGCCGGATCGGTCCGGCTCAGGGACGGTGTCGTGGCCGAGGTGGAGATTCCGCGACTGCGCTAGGTGCGCTTCAGGAAGCCGATCACCAGCATGGCGATGCCCAGTACCACCAGCAGGTGGATCAGGCCGGTGGTGACTTTAAGCGCCAGCCACAGGACCAGCCAGACAATGATGATCAGCGCGCCGAGTGCCTTCAGGATGCCCATTGTTGTTCTCCCTTTGGGTGGCAAAGAGCGTATCTGGCCGCGCCACGCGTGGAACGTGCAGGAAACCCTGGCCGTCGGTCAGCCAATTCCGACGACAGGCAGCGCACAAGTCCCATCCTGTATCATTTTCGGCGATGAAGATTTTCTCCCGCCTGTTCCGGTCCGAGCCTCCACCGCCTGTCACGGTAGCCGTCGAGCCTCCTCCCCCACCGCCCGAGCCAGCTCCTCCGCCGGTCGATCCGGAGGAGCAGCAGCGGTTGCTGCACGCGATTGAATCCGGCGCGCTGGATTCCGGCGAACTGATGCGACTGGCCGTAGAAGGCCAGACCACACGGCTTCGCCAGGCCGCCGCGGCGGCGATCAGCGATCCGGAGTCCTGGCAGGCCCTGCTGCCCCGTCTCAAGGGGCGTGACAAGGCTGCCTACAAACAGGTCAAGGGGCGGCTGGATGCGCTGCAGGCCGAGCAGCAGAAGCGCGCGCAGGCCCGGAGTGATGCCGGGGCGCTGTGCGCTTCCATCGAACGTTTCGCGGCGAAACCGTACGACTCCCTGTACGAAGGTGCCCTGTCGGTCTACGCCGCACGCTGGCAGGCCTTGCCTGAAGACCTGGATGCCGACCTGCGCCAGCGTGGCCAGCTGGCACTGGATCGCTGCCGGGAGATCATCGCCGCACACCAGCTCGAAGCCGCGCGCCTGGCCGCCGGGCAGGAAGCCGAACGCGCCCGGACAGAAGCACTGGAAGCCGAGCTGCTGGCGCAGCAGCGCGCTGCCGAGCAACAGGCCGCGGAAGAAGCGCGTGAGCAGGCGCTGGCGCAGGAGGCCAGCGAGGCCGATGCGCAGGCGGCTACCCGGGCGCTCAGCGAAAAGCAGGCCAGTGAGGCGCAGATCCACGCGGAGATCCTCAGCCTGATCCGCCTCAGCGGAGCCGCGCTGGGCCGTGGCGAGACGCGCAAGGCCGCCCGTTTCCGCCAGTCCGTCGAGACGGCGATGGCAGAGGCACCGGCGCTGCCGCCCCACCTGGCGCGCAACCTGGAGCAGCTGGACGCCCGCCTCAACCAGCTGCGGCAGTGGAAGGACTATGCCGCCGCGCCGAAGCGCATCGAGCTGATCGAGGAAGTGCAGGCACTGATCGGCGTGGACGAGGCGCCTGAAACGCTGGTGGAACACCTGCGCGCCCTGCGCCAGGAATGGCGCACCATCAACAAGGGCATCGATGTCGAAGCCACTGCCGAGTCGGAGCGGTTCGAGACCGCCTATGCCGCAGCCTTCCAGCCCTGCCAGGCCTGGCTGGCCGAACAGGCCGCAATCCGCCGCGCGAACCTGGAATCGCGCCGGCAGGTGCTGGAGCGACTGGAGGCCTTCGAAGCGGGTCTGGATGCCGAGCGGCCCGACTACCCCCTGATGACACGCGTACTGCGCGAGGCGCCGCAGGAGTGGCGCCGCCATGCGCCCGTGGAGCGCGATGCCGGCCGTCCACTGGATGTGGAGTTCTTCGGCAAGCTCGACCGGTTGCGTGCAAAGGTCAATGCCTGGTACGAGGACAACGCCACGGCCAAGCAGGCGATGATCACGCGCGCAACCCAGCTGGCTACCCTTGCCGACCTGCCGCGCGCCATCGACGAGGTGAAGCGGCTGCAGGCACAGTGGAAGTCCTCAGGTCCGGTACCCCATGCCCGTTCGCAGGCCATGTGGGATGAATTCCGCGCCGCCTGCAATGCGGTGTTCGAACGGCGCCAGCAGGAGATCGCGGCGCAGAACGCCGCGCTCGAGCAGGCGAAGTCCGCGGCTGTGGAGTTGTGCCTGGCCATTGAGCAGGCCTGCCAGGAAGGACCAGCGGACCGCCCCGCTGGCGAGGCCAGGTTGCGCGAGTGGGAGGAAGCCTTCAGCACGCTGGGGGAACTGCCGCGCGGCGAGGCCCGCAGCCTGCGCGAGCGCTACCAGCGCGCGATCAACAATTACACGGCGCAGATTGCCGGGCTCGCGCAGCGGGACGCCGCGGCCGCCGAGGCCAGTCTGTTCTCCGCCGCGCGACAGGTGCGTGCATACCAGCGCGCGGTCATGCGCGACGATGCCGATCGCGACCAGCTCAAGGCCTCCGCCGAGGCATTGCTGGCCAGTGTGCCGCGCTGGCCGGGCAAGGCCATCCAGCAGGCGCTGCGGCAGGCCATCTCCAGGTCCGACCAGGGGCAGTTCTGCGAGGTCGATGACGTCGCCCGCGAGCAGGCCTTGCGCAGGTTGTGCGTCCGCGCCGAGATCCTCGGCGACAGGCTCACGCCGCCCGAAGATGCCAGCCTGCGCCGCGAGATGGAACTGCAGCTGCTGAGCCGGGGCCTGGGACAGGTCCGCCAGGCAGATGATCGGGCCTGCGAAGCGCTGCGGATCGAATGGCTGGGGCTGGACGCGGCCGATCCCGCCGTGCATGACACGCTGGAGCAGCGGTTCATGGCTTGCCTGAAGCTGCGCCGCAGCTGACCCTGCTCGGCTGCCTGATTCCCTGCTGGAGTAGACAGCCGCGGCCTGTCCGTGGTCGTATCTCCACAACAAGAAGGGAGTCTTGCCATGAGACGACTCGTCGGCATCAGCGTGGCCCTGGCCATTGCGCTTGGCATCGTTGCGGGGAATCTGTGGCTCGAACTGCGCGAAGCACGGTCGGAGATCGCCGGGCTGCGCGCGCACGTGGCGCAGCCTGACCCGCCTGCGCTGCCGCTCCAGGCCAGCCTGGCACCAGCTCCCGCCGCCATCCGGGAGATTCCAGAAGCAGTCGTCGCTCCTGCCAGTACGGCAGTCACCACCGCCGCAGAACCGGTGACTCCGCCGCCAGCCCCGCAGGTGCAGCAGCCCGTGGTGCGACAGGCCCCTGTGATCACCGAGGCGGTTCGCACCAACGCCCTGTTGCAGGCGGACCAGACGGCGACCGCGCGCGTGCTGGCGTGGAAGGACCGCCTCGCAATAGCCGGCTACACCCTGACCACCGAGCAGCTCCAGGCCCTGAACAAGGTGGCCACCGCCGAATTGCGCCGCGAGACCGAAGAGTCGCTGGAACTGGCAACAACCAACCAGCCTGTGGACGTGGAATCCCTTCTCCGCCTTCGGGAAGAAACGCTCAACCGCAACCATGACACCAACATGCGGATCCTCGCCGCCATGTCCTCGCACCTGACGGCAGAGCAGTCCAAGGCCCTGCGCACGCAGTTCGAAACCGGGCACGCCACAAGGCTGGCCGGACTGCGCTCGGACGCGGACCAGATGCGCCAGCAACGCTAGCCGCCATGTCCCATCGCAGTCGCCTGGCAGGATTCATCATCGACAGCCAGCAGGGCAGTCTCGCAGAAGCCGCGGATTTCTGGGGCCAGGCCCTGGGCCTCAAGGTGCGTGACTACGACGAGGAGGGCCTGGGCCTGTACGCAGTACTCGATGGTGCGCCCGGCGCCCTGCATGTCGAAGTGCAGAAAGTGCAGCACCCTTCCCGTGTGCACCTGGACATTGAAACCGACGATATCGAGGCTGAGGTCCTGCGACTGGAGAAACTCGGCGCCAGGCGCGTGGAATGGGTGCGCAACAGCTGGTGGGTGATGGAAGCGCCCACCGGGCATCGCTTCTGTGTGGTCAGGATGAACCAGCCGGAAAAGGGAGAGGCACCCACCGTCTGGACCTGAGCATTGCGGATGCGGCGCGTCCCTTCACCTGGGCGACATGCCTTTTTCGTAGAAGCAGAACTTGCCCCGACCCATGGCCTTTGCCCGGTACAGTGCCATGTCGGCCTGCTGCATCAGTTCATCCGGTGTGGACGCACCGTCGCGCGGCAACGCGATCCCGATGCTGACCCCGATCTGCACCTCGCGGTCGGCGAGCATGAAGGGCTGGCCCAGCAGTTCCGTCAGCCGGACGGCCAGCGCCGAGGCCGCGGCCGGCTGGTTGCCCTGCGCCTGGATCACGGCGAATTCATCCCCACCCAGGCGCGCCACGGTATCCCCGTCGCGCAGTGCGCTGGTGATGCGGTCTGCCACGGCACGCAGTACCTGGTCGCCGGAGGCATGACCCAGCGTGTCATTGACCTCCTTGAAGCGGTCGAGGTCGACCCACATCAAAGCGACGCCGCTGCTGCGCTCACCACCGTCGTAGCGGAATGCTTCACGCAGCCGATCGCCGAACAGCAGGCGGTTGGGAAGCCCGGTGAGCACGTCATGGTGGGCCATGTGCGCGATGTGCGCCTGGGCCTGGCGCCGCTCGTTCACGTCCTCGAGCACGCCCGCCCATTCCACCGTCTGGTTGTTCTCGTCGCGCATGGGCGCGGCGCGCGCCCGCACCCAGTGCCAGGTGTCCGAGGCTGTGCGCACACGGAATTCCACGTCGATGATGCCGTCGCGTTCGCCTGCGAGTGCCGCGGCCCATGCCTGGTCGGCGGCGGCCTGGTCTTCCGGATGGACACGCTCCCGCCAGCCGCTGTTGCGGGCTTCTTCCTCCGGACGGCCAGTCAGTTCCTCCCAGCCGGTGGCGGACTGCACGCGCCCGTCTGGTGTCCTGCGCCAGAACACCAGTGCACCGACCTGGGCCAGCGAACGGTAGCGGCGTTCGCTGATCGCCAGTTCGCGCGCTGTCTGGCGCTCGGCCTCGGCGCGCTGGCGCAGCACGGCCTCTGCATCGCGCAGGCTCTGGCGCAGGTCCTCGAATTCGAGGATTGGCGTGGTGAAGCCCACCGCCCCGTCCACGGGGATGTCCGCGATCACGCGGCGTCCGTTGTCGGCTAGCGCCTTCACTGGCCGCACGATGCGCCGCGCGATTCCGCCGGTGGCCAGCAGCACCAGCAGCAGCGAGATGCCGCTCGCCGCTGCCATGCTCCACATCGGTCGCTTCCAGCGCGCGTCGAACTGCCGGCGCGGTTCGCCCACCACCACGGTCCAGCCGCGTGCATTGCGCAGCTTGCTGAAGCCGAAGTAGACCGGCACCCCTTCGGTGCTGATGGCATTGAAGATGCCCTCGTTGGTCCCCAGCGCCACCAGCGCATCCCAGTCGGGCGCACGCCTGCCCACCACCCGCTCCGCATCAATCGATCGCGCAACGATGTGGCCGCTGCCGTCAGTAACCGCCACCAGGATGCCGGATGTCAGGCGCGCGCCCTGCCGCTGCAGGGCCTGGATCAGCTGCTGGGGCGATACGGCCAGTGCCAGCAAGCGATGCGGATCTTCCGCGACCGGTGCGGGGCGGATGATGGCCACCTGTGGCTTGCCATCCTCAGGGCTGAAGAACAGGTCGGAGATGACCGGGGTACCGCTGTCGCGGACCTCCTGCAGCAGCCCTTCTGGCAGGCCCGTGGGCGTACCGGTGTCCCGGTCGTGCGCGGGCGACGGGCTTGCACCCACCACCAGCAGGCGCCCACCGGTGCCTGACGGAAGCGTGCCCGGACCTGCGCCGTACAGCGCAATGGTTTCCAGCAGCGCGGCGCTGCTGTCCAGTTCCCGTTCGATGGCACCGGCCATGGTGCGCGCGCTGTCGACCAGCAGGTTCGTCGAAGTGGTGCGCAGTGTGGAGCCCGCCTGCCATACCGCCATGGCGACCAGGGCGAGGGTGGGCAGCAACGCCGTGAGGACCAGTGCAACCAGGTAATGGCGCAGGCTGAAAAGGCGCCCCGCCGGTGTCACATTGTTGCGGACAATTTCATTGTCCATCCTTGGCTCCCTGGGCCGTCACGGGCGGTTCCTGCCGCCGCGCTGGGCATCCTTGCGCGGCCATTGTCGCCTTCCCGGTGGGCGATTCCCGGGGACGGTGTCACACAACAACCCGCTGCAGGGCCGCCGTTTTGAGGCAGGCAGCAGGTTTCGGGAGATTGATTGGTCGGGGCGAGAGGATTTGAACCTCCGACCCCTTGCACCCCATGCAAGTGCGCTACCAGGCTGCGCCACGCCCCGACCGTAGGGACGCGCATAATACCCGCTCGCACACCAAATGGGGGGAATGCACATGTCCGGAGTCCACTCTGGCCGCCGCCGCCTCTTGTCCAGCGGCGCCCTGGGCGCTGCGGCAGGGCTCGCGGGCCTCGCTGCCCTGCCTGCCTGCAGCAGCAAGCCTGCCGCACCCGCGGCGGCGGCGCCTGCCGGCATGTCCCGCGAGCGTTACATGCAGTACGTGGAGTGGTTCAACGCCAACGATCCGCGTTTCATCGAGTACTACCACCCCGATGTGGTGCTGGAACTTGGCGCCAGCACGATCCAGGGCGACACCGCCATCCGCGACTTTTATGCCGAAGTGAAGGCGCACATCCACGAAAAGGTCGAGGTGACGCATTTCATTTCCGATGCCACCGGCATCGCTGCGGAGCTGCCGACGGAGTTCCGCGTCTACAAGGACTGGCCGGAGCCGAACTACTTCCGCCGCCCGCTGAAGGCCGGCGAGGTGTTCCGCGTGGTCAGCTTCGGTCTTTACTGGGTCGAGGACGGGCTGTTCCGCCATATCAAGGCGGCGCGTTACAAGCTGGTCAACGACTGGCAGATGGAGCCGCTGCCCGCTTCAGGCTAGGGCGCGGGCCGCGCCTGCTCGGGATACCAGAAGCGCAGGTGGCAGTTCTCGCAGGCCGCCTGCAGGGCATCACCAGCGGCCAGGTACTGCTCCACGTTGCGCGCATCGATGGCAGTCACGAGGCCACCGGCTGCTCCCTGCAGCGCGGCCGAGAAGGCCAGGAACAGCGGCCGGTTCGCATCGATCTCGGTCTGCGCCCGCTGCGGCGTATAGACGCCCTCGCCCTGCTCGCCCTCCAGCTGCTGGCCGGGGTGCGCCACGGGCCGTCCCTCGGTCACCAGCAGGTTCGCAGCCTCCATCAGCACCAGCGCCTGCCGACGCAGCGCCAGCCACTCCTCGTCGGTGGCCGGGACGACATCCTCGGTGCCCTTCTCGGTGCTGGTGGTATACACGGCCTGCCAGAGCGCATTCGCGTGGATGTCGATGGGGTCATGCATCAGGTCGAGCATGCTGGCTGCGGGCTTGAGGCCTGCGGGCAGCGCCGCGCTGGCGGCAGGCGTTGCTGCAGCCGGCGCGGTCTCCTGCTTCGTGCAGGCGGACCCCAGCAACATGAGCGGAAGCAGCAGGGCCGTAGCGACAGCGGAATTTCGACCAGGGGACTTCATCATGGGTCTCTCCCGGAAAGGACAGGTACGTCAGCGCCGCAGGATACGCAGGATCTCTTCCAGCTCCATACGCAGTTGCCGCACTATCTGCTGGCTCTGGCTCACGTCGGTGCGGGCTTCCTCGCCCTCGAGCTTCTGGCGCGCCCCGCCAATGGTGAAGCCCTGCTCGTACAGCAGGCTCCTGATCTGCCGGATGATGATCACGTCCTGGCGCTGGTAGTAGCGACGGTTGCCGCGGCGCTTCACCGGCTTCAGCTGCGGGAATTCCTGCTCCCAGTAACGCAGCACATGCGGCTTTACGCCGCACAGCTCGCTGACCTCACCAATGGTGAAGTAGCGTTTCCCCGGGATCGCCGGCAGCTCGTTATTGTTCCGGGGTTCCAGCATAGGCTTCCACGCGCGCCTTGAGTTTCTGGCCAGGGCGGAATGTGACCACACGCCGCGCGCTGATGGGAATTTCCTCGCCGGTCTTGGGATTGCGGCCGGGCCGCTGGTTCTTGTCGCGCAGGTCGAAATTGCCGAAGCCGGACAGCTTCACCTGGCTGCCGGCCGACAGCGCGCCGCGCACTTCCTCGAAAAACAGGTCGACCAGTTCGCGCGCCTCGCGCTTGTTGAGGCCCAGCTGGTTGAACAGCGCTTCCGCGATTTCAGCCTTGGTCAGCGCCATTCAGCCTCGCACCCTTGCATCGAGCTTTTCACCGAGTTCATGGGCCACGGCCGCCATCAGCGCGTCCGCGTCACCGTCGGTGAGCGTCTTACTTTTGTCTTGAAAAATCAATCCCAAAGCGACGCTTTTTCGAGTTGGTTCTATGCCAGCGCCCTGGTAGATGTCAAAGACCCTGAGGTCCTGGAGCAGCTCCCCTGCGGCAACACTAGCATGAGTGAGGATGGCGCTTAAAGGCGTGGTCACCGGCACGGTGACAGCCAGGTCGCGCCGTACCTGCGGGAAGCGGGAAACGGCCTGCACCACCGGCAGGGGCGCCTCCAGCGCCGGAATTATGTCCAGTTCGAACAGCATCACCGGGGCAGTGAAACCCAGCTCCGCGGCGATCCGGGGGTGCAGCTCTCCCACGCGGCCCACCTCCCGTCCATCGCGCCGGATGCTGGCGCAGCGTCCCGGGTGCAGGCAGGAAAGTCCCGCCGGTTCCCAGCTGAAGCGCGCGGCGCTGCCGGCGAGCTGCAGCATGGCGCTGACGTCGGCCTTCACGTCGAAGAAGTCGGCACTGTCCTTGCCGCCGGCCCAGTGTTCGGGATGGCGCGAACCGACGGCAATGCCGGCGATGCGCGGCACCTCGCGCAGGCTGCCAGCTTCGGTGAGGAACACGGCGCCCTGCTCGAACAGGCGCACGCGATCCTGCTGGCGCGCGAGATTGGTCAGTGCCGACTTCAGCAGCGCCGGCCACAGCGATACGCGCATCACGGCCAGGTCGGATGCAATCGGATTGGCCAGGCGGATGGCGTCCTGTGCGGGGAAGAGTTTCTCCTGCAGCACGGGGTCCACGAAGGCGTAGTTGATGGCTTCCTGGTAGCCACGCACAGTGAGCGCGTCCAGCACGGCCCGCTCGTCGATGCGCGACTCGCTGCGGCGCGCGAAGCGCTGCGGCAGGCGCATGGGCGATTCCTGCACGGCGTCGAAGCCGACGATGCGCAGCACTTCCTCGATGAAATCGGCTTCGATCGCAAGGTCAAAGCGCCAGGACGGCGGTGTGACCATCCAGCCTTCGGCATGGGTTGCCACGGCAAGGCCAAGGCCGGTGAGGCTGCCGGAAACACGCGCGTCGGGAATATGCGCACCGGTGAGCTGCGCCAGGCGCGCGCGCCGCAGCAGCACCGGCTTGCGTGGCGGCAGCCCGGCTGGGGTGACGGTCTCGTGCACCTGGCCGGCCCTGCCGCCGCACAACTCCAGCAGCAGAGCAGTGGCGCGCTCCATCGCGCGTCCCTGACCCTCCGGGTCCACGCCGCGCTCGAAACGCTGGCTGGCATCGGTGGTCAGGCCGTAGCGACGGCCTCGTCCGGCGATGGCATCGGGCGGGAAATACGCCACCTCCAGCAGCAGGTCGGTGGCCTCAGGGGTGATCGAGCTGCCATGGCCGCCCATCACGCCGGCCATGCCAACGGGACCGGAATCATCGGCGATCACCAGCACGTCGGGAGAGAGTTCGACAGTGCGCTCATCGAGCAGCTTGATGCTCTCGCCTGCACGGGCAAGACGGGCGCGCAGCGTGCCGGACACGCGCTGCGCGTCGTAGGCATGCATGGGCTGGCCGAGTTCCAGCAGCACGTAGTTGGTGATGTCGACCACCGGGCTGATGCTGCGGACGCCGGCGTGCTGCAGGCGCTCGACCATCCACGGTGGCGTGGCACGCGTGTTGTCGATTCCTTCGACCCGGCGCAACAGGAACCGGGGGCAGGCTTCAGGGACTTCCACCAGCGGCACAGGTCCGGCATCGCTGACTGGCTTGATCGCAGGGACCGCGGGTGACTTGAGCGCATTGCCAGTGAGCGCGGCGACCTCGCGCGCCACGCCCAGCACCGACATGGAATCACCGCGATTGGCGTAGGTTTTCAGCTCGAGCACGGCCTCGTTGCCCACAGTCTCGAAGCCTTCCACTTCGAAGCCTGAAGCCGTGAGGCGGCGCGCGAGTTCCTCCGCCTCCCAGTGCAGGTCGATCCAGTCACGCAGCCAGGAAAGCGGCAGCCTCACGACCACCCTCCGCGGAACTGCTTCAGGAACCGGAGGTCGTTCTCGAAGAACAGTCGCAGGTCATTGACCCCGTAGCGCAGCATGGCCAGGCGATCGATGCCCATGCCGAAGGCATAGCCCGTGTACCGTTCCGCATCGACGCCGCAGGCGGCGAGCACGTTCGGGTGCACCATGCCGCAGCCGAGCACCTCGATCCATCCGGTGTGCTTGCACAGCCGGCAGCCGGAGCCACCGCACTGCACGCAGGTGATGTCCACCTCGGCCGAGGGCTCGGTGAATGGAAAATACGAGGGCCTGAGGCGCATCGCCAGGTCGCGCTCGAAGAAGGCTTCCATGAAGCCATGCAGGATGGACTTCAGGTTGGCGAAGCTCACGACCTCATCCACCAGCAGTCCCTCCACCTGGTGGAACATGGGCGTATGCGTGGCGTCTGAATCCATGCGATACACGCGCCCAGGCGCGATCACCGCCAGCGGCAGCCGCTCGCGCGCGGCAAGCAGCGCGCGGATCTGTACTGGCGAGGTATGCGTGCGCAGCAGCGCGCGCTCGCCCTTCACCTCGTGCTCCAGGTAGAAGGTGTCGTGCATGGCACGTGCCGGATGATTGGCCGGCACGTTCAGCGCAGTGAAGTTGTGGAAGTCGTCTTCGATCTCGGGGCCCTGCGCCACCTCGAAGCCGACCTCGCGGAAAAGCCGCTCGATGCGCAGGCGCGCGCGGGTCACCGGGTGCAGGCCGCCGCTGGTTTCGCCGCGACCATCGGCGGTGACATCCACCGTTCCGGCGGCAAGCTTCTGCGAGAGGGCCGCTGCCTCGAGCTCCATGCGGCGGGCGTCGATGGCCGCCTGCACAATCTCCTTGGCTTCATTGATGCGCGCACCCGCAGCTGGCCGCTCGGCAGCAGGAAGCTTGCCAAGTGACTTCAGCTGATCAGTGAGCGTGCCCTTCTTGCCCAGCCACGCAACACGCACCTCATCAAGGCGCGGCAGGTCGGCGCTGGCGGTGATTTCCGCCAGCGCACGCGCGGTCAGGTCGGCGAGCGACTCCATTGCCAGCCCCCTCCTCTAAGGCCGAGCCCGCGGGCTCAGGCGGCTGCTTGGAGCTGGGCCTTGGCCTGTTCGCAGAGGGCGGCAAACGACGCCGGTTCGTGCACGGCGAGCTCGGCGAGGATCTTGCGATCCACCTCGACGCCGGACTTCAGCAGCCCGTTGATCAGGCGGCTGTACGACAGGCCGTGCTCGCGGGCCGCCGCATTGATGCGGGCGATCCACAGCGCGCGGAAATCGCGCTTCTTGAGCTTGCGGCCGATGTAGGCATATTGCCCGGCCTTGGTGACCGCCTGCTTGGCGGCGCGGAATACCTTGCGGCGGGCGTTGTAATAACCCTTCGCCTTGGCCAGGACCTTCTTGTGACGGCGTCCAGCAATGACGCCACGTTTGACTCGTGCCATTTTCGTCTACCTCGTATGTGGCGCTTAAGCGTTGGGGAGCAATGCGTCGCAGCGGCCCACGTCGCTCTTGTGCACGAGCGAGGAACCGCCAGAACGCAGCTGGCGCTTGGTCTTGCGAGGCTTGTGGCCGAGATTGTGGCGGCGGCCGGCGGAATACGACTTGTATCCCTTGGCCGTCTTGCGCAGGCGCTTGGCAGCCGCCCGGTTGGTCTTCAGTTTAGGCATGACATCACTCCAGTTTTTTAGCTTCCGGTCGCAAGGCGCGCGGATGCATTGCTGCACCACGTGCCCGCTAGGGGCGGACCACATCGCGCCTCAAGGGCGCTTTGCGATCACTTCTTTTTTGGCGAAAACACCATGACCATCTGCCGTCCTTCCATCAGCGGGTTCTGTTCGATCACGGCAATTTCAGCCAGATCGCCAGATACGCGCTGCAGAAGCCTGCGGCCGATATCCTGGTGCGCCATCTCCCGGCCGCGGAAACGTAGCGTTACCTTGGCCTTGTCACCCTCGGTCAGGAAGCGGGTCAGATTACGCAGCTTGACCTGGTAATCACCCTCTTCCGTACCGGGACGAAACTTCACTTCCTTGACCTGGATCTGCTTCTGCTTGCGCTTGGCAGAGTGGGCTTTCTTGTTCTGTTCGAACAGGTACTTGCCGAAATCCATCACGCGCACTACCGGAGGTTCGGCTGTGGGCGAGACTTCAACCAGGTCGAGCTGGGCATCGACGGCGAGTTGCAGCGCCTGGGCTCGCAACATCACTCCCGCCTGCTCGCCATCCGCGCCAATCACCCGCACTTGTGGCGAGGTGATCTCTTCGTTGCGCCGGATGCGCTTCGCTGCTGCTGCTGTAGCTATAAAATCAATCCTCCAGACAGGTGCGTCCGCGACTTGAGACCTCGACACCGAGACGTTCGACAAACGTCGTCAGCGGCATCGTGCCCAGGTCCTTGCCGTTGCGGGTACGCACGGAAACCAGGTTGGCTGCAATCTCCTTGTCACCCGCCACCAACAGGTACGGGACGCGCTGCAGCGTGTGCTCGCGGATCTTAAAGCCCACCTTTTCGTTCCGCAAGTCGGCAATGGCGCGAAATCCCTGATTTGCAAGGGATTCCACCAGGCCTTCGACATAGGCGTTCTGCTTCTCGGTGATGGGCATCACCACCGCCTGCACCGGCGTCAGCCAGCTGGGCAGCCGGCCTGCGTGGTGCTCCAGCAGGATAGCGAAAAAACGCTCCAGCGAGCCGAAGATGGCGCGGTGCAGCATGACCGGATACTGCTTCTGGCCGTGCTCGTCCACGTACTGGGCGCCCAGCCGGCCGGGCATGTTCAGGTCCACCTGCAGGGTGCCGCACTGCCAGTCGCGGCCGATGGCATCGCGCAGCACGAATTCCAGCTTGGGTCCGTAGAAGGCCCCCTCGCCCGGGTTGTGGATGTAATCGATGCCGGCGGCAGCGGCTGCGGCCTTCAGCGCGGCCTCGGATTTGTCCCAGACTGCGTCATCACCCACCCGCTTCGGGGGCCGGTCGGCGAACTTGACCTTCACATCGTCGAAGCCGAAGTCCCGGTACACCGACAGCAGCAGCTGGATGATGCGCACCGACTCCTCGGTGATCTGCTCCGGGGTGATGAAGCAGTGGGCGTCGTCCTGGGTGAAGCCGCGCACGCGCATCAGCCCGTGCAGGGCGCCGGAGGGCTCGTAGCGATGCACCTTGCCGAACTCGGCGAAGCGCAGCGGCAGCTCGCGGTAGCTCCTGATGCCCTGCTTGAAGATCTGCACATGGCCCGGGCAGTTCATGGGCTTGATCGCGTACAGCCGCTCGTCCGGCGTGCGCGTGAGATACATGTTTTCGCCGAACTTCTCGAGGTGGCCGGACTGTTGCCACAGGACCGAGTCCATCAGCTCCGGCGCGTTCACTTCCTGGAAGCCGGCCTTTTCCTGGGCCTGGCGCATGTAGGCGATCAGGCGCTGGAAGATGCCCCAGCCCTTCGGGTGCCAGAACACCGCGCCCGGGGCTTCTTCCTGCATGTGGAAGAGGTCCAGTTCGCGGCCGATGCGGCGGTGGTCGCGCTTCTCGGCTTCCTCGAGGCGGGTGAGGTAGTCCTTGAGATCCTTCTCGTTGAGCCAGGCCGTGCCGTAGATGCGCTGGAGCATCTCGTTGCGATGATCGCCGCGCCAGTAGGCGCCGGCCACCTTCATCAGCTTGAACGCCTTCAGCTTGCCAGTGGAAGGCACGTGCGGGCCGCGGCAGAGGTCCTCCCACTTGCCCTGGCCATACAGGCCAATGGGCTCGCCCGCTGGAATGCCGGCAATGATCTCGGCCTTGTAGTGCTCGCCCAGCGACTTGAAATGGGCCACGGCTTCATCGCGCGGCAGCTCGCGCCGGTGCACGGGCAGGTCGGCCCTGGCCAGCTCGTGCATGCGCTGCTCGATGGCGGCGACGTCTTCGGGGGTGAAGGGACGCGAGTAGGAGAAATCGTAGTAGAAGCCATCGTCGATCACCGGGCCGATGGTGACCTGGGCCTCGGGGAACAACTCCTTCACCGCATTGCCCAGCAGGTGGGCGGCGGAGTGGCGGATCAGCTCGAGGGCGTCCGGATCCTTCTCGGTGACGATGGCCAGCGAGGCATCTTCGGCGATGCGGAAGGAGGTATCGACCAGCTTCCCATTGACGCGGCCGGCCAGCGCGGCCCTGCGCAGGCCGGCGCCGATGCTGGCAGCAACCTCATCGACGGTGACCGGCTGGTCGAACTGTTTCTGGCTGCCATCGGGCAGCGTGATGACGGGCATGAGTCAGGCGGGGCGGTAAAAGGAGCGCGATTGTACCCGAGCCCCGCTCATCCCTGCTCGTTGCGCAGCGTGTCCAGGTGCATCAGGCGGCGCACCGGCCGCGCAATCAGCAGCATGACCACGCCCAGTCCCATCGCCAGCCAGCCCACGTTGCTGTACACGTCGAGCACCCGCTCGGGACCGGCGCCCTCGCCGCCCGTGGCAGCCGAGATCAGGCCGGCCGCAAAATTGCCCGTGGCCGAGGCGAAGAACCAGGCACCCATGATCAGGCTGGCCATGTGCGCCGGCGCCAGCCGGTTCATGGCCGATAGTCCCACCGGCGACAGGCACAGCTCGCCGGTGGTGTGGATCAGGTAGATCAGGAAGATGAAGATCACCGGCGTGAGTCCGGCGCCGGCGGCCTTGGCGCCAGCCACCAGCACCAGGAAGCCCAGCCCCACCTGCACCACGCCCAGTGCGAACTTGGTGGGCGCCGAGGGTTCGAGGCCACGGCGGCCCAGCGCCACCCACAGCCAGGCGAACACCGGTCCGAGCATCACGATGTAGACGGCGTTGATCGACTGGAACATCGCGGCCGGCACAGTCCAGCCGAGCAGCGTGCGATCGACCGAACGGTCAGTGAACAGGCTGAGCGATGCGCCGGCCTGCTCGAACAGGGCCCAGAATGGAATCTGCGCGATGATCAGGTACAGCGCGGCGATGATGCGGTCCCGATCCTCCTTCGGCAGGCGGAACACCGCGGTGTACAGCACATAGCCCACCAGCACCGCACCGGCGACACCGAGCAGCGCGCCCACCAGTTTCTGGTACTGGATCAGCAGCCACACCACTCCCACCGACAGCACGCTGAGGGCGTAGAGCAGCCATTCGAAGGGAATGCCGGCCTTGCGCGCGGCCAGGCGCTGCGGGTCATGCGGCTCGCCGCGGCCCATCAGCAGCGGCTTGCCCAGCACGAACACCACCAGGCCCAGCAGCATGCCGACGCCGGCGGCGCCGAAGCCGTACTTCCAGCCATAGGTTTCCCCCAGCCAGCCGGCCAGCGAGGCACCCAGGGCGGCGCCGAAGTTGATGCCCATGTAGAAGATCGTGTAGGCCGGATCACGGCGGATGTCGGTGCGCGGGTAGAGCTGCCCGACCATCACGGAGATGTTGGCCTTCAGGAAACCGCTGCCCACGATGATGAACGAGAGGGCCAGCCAGAAGATGTCCAGCGCCGTGCTTTGCTGCCCGCCCTCGCCTTCGAAAGCCATCGTGAAGTGGCCGATCACCAGCAGCACGGCGCCGAAAAGCACGGCCTTGCGCTGGCCCAGGTAGCGGTCGGCCAGATAGCCGCCCACTGCGGGGGCGATGTACACCAGCGCCGTGTAGGCGCCATAGATCACCGACGCCTGCTGGTCGGAGAACAGCCAGTGCTTCACGAGATAGAAGATCAGCAGCGCCCGCATGCCGTAGTAGGAGAAGCGCTCCCACATCTCGGCGAAGAAGAGGATGAACAGGCCGCGGGGGTGGCCGAGGAAGGTCTTCTGTTCCTCGAGCGAATGTGGGTTCGAAGCCATGGATCTCCCTTCCGGCGACACAGGCGCCTGCGAGGGAAGCTTACTCGATGACCCGGCCTGCGGGCCGCGCGGAAGCGCGGAATGATTTCGCCGGGGTTGGTAGTCGCGAGTGGGATCGAACCACCGACCACCTCCATGTCAAGGAGGTGCTCTACCACTGAGCTACGCGACTGCGGGCGGAAACCCCGGGGGCGGGGAAGATACCGGTGCCGATTCTACCCTGCAAGCGGCCAGCCCGCTAAGCTGGCCCCCCATGCGATCCATCCTCATGGCGGGGCTGCTGTTCACCGCGGTGCTGGTGGCCGCCAGCGAGCCCCGGCCCACGCCAGGGCCTTCGACCAGCGCAGAGTTCCAGTTCGCGCGCATGATCTATGTCGACTACCCCGGCGCCGGCCGCTTCGGCCGCGGCTGGTGGCAGCAGGACTGGCCCGAGGCCGAGGAGCATTTCGTTCCCAACCTGGGTCGCATGACGCGCGTGCACGCCGGCGAGTCGGTGGTGCTGCGCCTTACCGACGAGCGGCTGTTCGAATATCCCTGGCTCTATGCCACCCAGACCGGCTACTGGGACCTCAGCGACGAGGAAGTCGAACGCCTGCGCGAATACCTGCTGCGCGGCGGCTTCCTGATGTGCGATGACTTCTGGAACGAGGACGAGATGTTCGTGTTCCAGGAAACCATGGCGCGCGTTTTCCCGGAGCTGGAGATGGTGGAGCTGAAGGATGGCGACGCCGTGCTGCACGTGGTGTTCGACATCGACGAGGCGGTGCAGGTGCCGGGCCTCAGGCACCTGCGCGGCGGCGGCCAGGTGCAGCAGCTGCCGCCCCCGCAGTGGTTCGGCATCTACGACGAGCATGGCCGTCTGATGGTGGGCATCAACTACAACCAGGACGTGGGCGACGGCTGGGAACACGCCAACTGGGTGGAATATCCGCAGCCCATGACTGCGCAGTCCTATCGCTTCGGGATCAACTACGTCATCTATGCGATGACGCATTGAGCGGCACCGCCCCGCAGCCTCTCAGGCCAGTTCGAGCAGTCGCGCCCTGAGCGACTCCAGCGCGTCGCGGCAGGCGGCGGCTTCCTCGAATTCCAGCTCGCGCGCGTGGCGCAGCATCTCGGCTTCCAGGCGCCGCATCTCCCTCCCGATCTGCTCTGGTGTGGCGGCTGGACCCAGCCCGGGGCCGACGCCGGTCCGTGCCTTGCCCTTGCCGCCTTTCGTGCCCGCTCGCGCAGTGGCCTGGGGTTCGGGAGCCTGCCGTGCGCCTTCCATCACGTCGGTGATGGGCTTCACCACGCCACGCGGGGTGATGTTGTTGGCGGCGTTGAACGCCAGCTGCTTGTCGCGCCGGCGGGTGGTCTCGGCCAGCGCGCGCTCCATCGAGCCGGTCATCCTGTCGGCGTAGAGGATGGCGCGGCCATTGAGGTTGCGCGCCGCGCGACCAATGGTCTGGATCAGCGAGCCTTCCGAACGCAGGAAGCCTTCCTTGTCGGCATCGAGGATGGCCACCAGCGACACCTCGGGCATGTCCAGGCCCTCGCGCAGCAGGTTGATGCCCACGATGGCGTCGAACTTGCCCAGGCGCAGGTCGCGGATGATCTCCATGCGCTCCACGGTCTCCACGTCGGCGTGCAGGTAGCGCACGCGCACGCCGTGTTCATCGAGGTATTCGGTGAGGTCCTCGGCCATGCGCTTGGTGAGCGTGGTGACCAGGGCGCGCTCGCCGCGCGCCTTGCAGGCGTTGATCTCGGAGAGCACGTCGTCCACCTGCGTGCGCACCGGGCGGATATCCACCACCGGGTCGACCAGGCCGGTGGGACGCACCACCTGCTCCACCACCTGCCCTGATTTCCCCGCCTCGTACTTGCCGGGTGTGGCGGAGACAAAAATCATCTGCGGCGCGGTGGCCTCCCACTCCTCGAACTTCAGCGGCCGGTTGTCCAGCGCCGAGGGCAGGCGGAAGCCGAACTCCACCAGGGTTTCCTTGCGTGAGCGGTCGCCCTTGTACATGGCGCCCAGCTGCGGGATGGTCTGGTGGCTTTCATCCACAACCAGCAGCGCATCCGGCGGCAGGTAGTCGTAGAGGCAGGGTGGCGGCTCGCCGGGCTGGCGGCCCGACAGGTAGCGCGAGTAGTTCTCGATTCCCTGGCAGTAGCCGATCTCCTGGATCATCTCCAGGTCGAAAGTGGTGCGCTGCTGCAGGCGCTGGGCTTCCACCAGCTTGTTGGCCTCATAGAGTTCCTGCAGGCGGATGCGCAGGTCGTCCCTGATCTGGTCCTGCGCGGTGACCAGGCGGTCACGTGGCGTCACGTAGTGCGTGCCCGGATACACCGTGTAGCGCGGGATGCGGCCGCGCGACTCGCCGGTGAGCGGATCGAAACGCGTGAGCTGCTCGATCTCCTCGTCGAAGAGTTCCACCCGGATGGCATCCCGATCCGACTCGGCCGGGAAGATGTCGATCACGTCGCCACGCACGCGGTAGCAGCCCTGCGTGAAGTCAACGTCGTTGCGGGTGTACTGCATCTCGGCCAGGCGCCGCAGCAGCGCCCGCTGGTCCATCCTGTCGCCGCGCTTCAGGTGCAGCACCATCTGCAGGTAGGCAGCCGGATCACCCAGGCCGTAGATCGATGACACGGTCGCAACGATGATGCTGTCACGCCGCTCGAGCAGCGCCTTGGTGGCCGACAGGCGCATCTGCTCGATGTGCTCGTTCACCGAGGAATCCTTCTCGATGTACGTGTCTGACGAAGGCACATAGGCCTCCGGCTGGTAGTAGTCGTAGTACGAGACGAAGTACTCCACTGCATTGCGCGGGAAGAACTCCTTGAACTCGCCGTACAGCTGCGCGGCCAGCGTCTTGTTGTGCGCAATCACCAGCGTGGGACGCTGCACCTGCTGGATCACATTGGCGATGGTGAAGGTCTTGCCAGAACCGGTGACGCCCAGCAGCGTCTGCGCCGCCAGGCCGGTCTGGAGTCCATCAACCAGGCGCGCAATGGCCGCCGGCTGGTCGCCGGCCGGCTCGTACTGCGCCGCCAGTTGAAATCCCGCGTCGTTCATGGGTGGACTCCGTACTATACCCGCCCGCGCATCCCCGTTTGCCGCCACCCATCCGAAGCAGGCCCGCCCCGCATGAGCAGCATTCCCGTGTCGCACCGTGTCCAGCGCGTGAAGCCCTCCCCGACCCTGGCCATGACCGCGCGTGCCGCGCAGTTGCGCCGCGAGGGCAAGGACGTGATCAGCCTGTCGGTGGGCGAACCGGACTTCGACACCCCGGCGCATATCAGCGCCGCGGGCATCGCTGCCATCCAGCAGGGTCATACCCGCTACACCAACTCCGATGGCGCCCCGGAACTCAAGGACGCCATCATCGCCAAGTTCCAGCGCGACAACGGCCTCACCTACCAGCGCCACCAGATTCTGGTGTCCACCGGCGCCAAGCAGACGCTGTTCAACCTGTGCATGGCGGTGGTGGATCCGGGCGACGAGGTGATCATCCCCGCCCCCTACTGGGTAAGCTACCCGGACATGGTGTTGCTGGCCGATGGCGTGCCTGTGACTCCTTATGCGGGCGCGGATGCAGGATTCAAGATCACCCCGCAGCAACTGGAGCAGGCCATCACGCCCAGGACGCGGCTGGTGCTGCTGAATTCACCCAGCAATCCCACCGGCGCGGCGTACACGCGCGCGGAGCTGGCGGCGCTGGGCGAGGTGCTGCTCAGGCATCCGCGCCTGCTCGTCGGCACCGATGACATCTACGAGAAGATCTACTGGGCCGATGAGCCCTTCAGCAGCCTTGCGCAGGTGGTGCCGGCTCTTTACGCGCGCACGGTTACGATCAACGGCTGCTCCAAGGGCTATGCGATGACTGGCTGGCGCGTGGGCTACTGCGGCGGGCCGGCCGAGGTGGTGGCAGCGATGGCCACCATCCAGGGGCAGTCCACCACCAATGCCTCCAGCATCAGCCAGCAGGCGGCCATCGCAGCGCTGAATGGGCCGGAGGAGCAGATGCGCCGCATGAATGCCTCCTTCCGCCAGCGGCATGACTTTTTCGTGGCCGGGCTCAACGCACTGCCCGGCTTCCGTTGCCGGCCTGGCGAGGGCACTTTCTATGCTTTCGTCGACGTGAGTGCGGCGATGCGCGCGCTGGGTTTCGCCGACGACGTGGCATTCTGCGACTACCTGCTCAATGGGGCATTGGTGGCCGGTGTGCCCGGCTCGGCATTCGGTGCGCCGGGGCACCTGCGTCTTTCTTTCGCTGTCAGCCAGCGCAACCTTGAACTCGCGCTGGAGCGCATCGGCAAGGCACTGGCGGGTGCCGCCGGACACAAGGCGTGAGGACTGCATAACGCTTGTCGCGCATCCGGCTTGACGGGCGGGACGCGTTCTTGAAGAATCGCGCCCTCTTTGAGAGAGGGGCCGTCCGGCCCGCAGCGTTCCCCGGTAGCTCAGCGGTAGAGCATCGGACTGTTAATCCGTTGGTCGTTGGTTCGATTCCAACCCGGGGAGCCAATTAAAACAATAGGTTAGGATTCATTCCTGATCCTGTTTTTAGCTACCGCCTTCTGCTCTGGCCGGCCCGTCACCCGACGGCTTTCAGCGTCAGCACTGCGACCACCAGATAGCGCCCTGCCTTGGCCACGGTAACCAGCAGCAGGAATACCGCGAATCGTTCGCGCATCAGGCCTGCCACCAGCGTGAGCGGATCTCCGATGACAGGCGCCCAGCTCAGCAGCAGCGACCACTTTCCGTAGCGTCCGTACCAGCGCTGCGCGCGTTCCAGCATTGCAGGTGTGGCCGGAAACCAGCGGCGGTCGCGGAACCGCTCCATGCCGCGGCCAATTCCCCAGTTGCACACTGACCCGAGGATATTGCCCGCACTGGCCATGGCAACGAGCCACCCCGGTGGATGTCCCGCCACGAGCAGGCCCACCAGCATGGCCTCGGACTGGCCGGGAAACAGCGTGGCGGAGAGGAATGCCGAAAGGAACAGGCCGCCGTACAGCGCGGCCGCCGTCATCGGCGCAAGCGCCAGGTCACCATCAGCATCAGCGCCAACAGCGGCAGTGTGGCGAGGTTGAGCATCTCCCAGCCCAGCCGCGATACGGCCACGCCGGCCAGCAATGAAACGCAGGACTGGACACCGAAGACGATGAACTCGTTGATGGCCTGTGCGCGGTGGCGGTCCACGCCCCCGTAGCCCTTCGCCAGCAGCGTCGTGCCCGACACGAACAGCAGGTTCCAGCCCAGGCCGAGCAGCACCAGTCCCAGCCAGTAGTGCACCACCTGTTGCCCGACCAGGCTGACGCCGGCGCATCCGGCGAGCAGCACGGCACCCAGCAGCATCATCGCGCGCTCGCCGAAGTGCGCTACCAGCCGGCCGGTGAACAGCGAGGGCAGGAACATGGCCACCACATGGCTCTGGATCACCCAGGTGGTGGACTCGACGCTGTGGTCGTGATGCACATGCATGCTGATCGGCGCCGCCGTCATCACGAAGCTCATCACACCGAAGGCCACCACGCCGGCGAGCACGGCCACGCGGAAGGTGGGCTCGGACAGCAGCTCGGCCGCATTGCGCGCCCTGCCCTGTGCCGCCTGCGCGGCAGGTACGGCCAGGCGCAGGCGCGAGAGCACGCCGATGCCCAGCACATAAAGGCCCGCTACCGCGACGAACGAGCCTGAATATTCGGCGGCTGGCAGCCAGCGCCGCGCCAGCAGCGCCAACGGTGGCCCGATCAGCGCGGCAGCGAGGCTGCCGAGGAGGATCCACGAGACGGCACGGCTGACCTGCGCCGGGGCCACTGATTCGGCAGCCGCAAAACGATACTGCTGGGTAAAGGCGGTGCTCGCCCCGAATAGCGCCGAACCGGCACACAACATCATGAAGCTGCCACGTGCGATCGCCAGCGCCGTGAACAGCGCCGCACCGGCGCCGATGGATGCCCCCAGGATGAATCCCGCCTTGCGTCCGATACGTCGCATCAGCAGCGCAGCGGGCGCAGTGGTGAAAGCCACGGCGACCACTGCCATCGAGATGGGCACCGTGGCCAGGGACTCCCGTGGCGCAAGCTCTGCGGCCACGATGCCGCCGAGCAGCACCAGCACCGTGAGCCCGGTGGCCGTCAGCGCCTGCGCGCAGGCGAGCACCAGGACGCTGTTCAAGCGTGTGCCGGCATCAGGCAGGCCCTGCTGGATGCCGGCCAGACAGGGTTCAGGGTTTCTGGAACAGCAACACGAACTGGTCGGTCTTGCCGCGGTCGATCTCGTGCGCGGGTTTCGTGCGATCGTCGGCCGCATGACGCAGCAGATCGCTCTCCTGCACCAGCTTGAAGCCCACGCCGAGCATGTCCTGCTTCACCAGTTCCGCATCCACGCGGTGCAGGGTGGCCGAGTTGGTTGCACCGGGCTTCGCCGCGTGGTCGATCACCATGTACAGCCCGCCGGGCTTGAGCGCATCGAACACCATCTTGTTCGTGGGCGTGAGGTTCGCGTTGGGGCGATTGCGCATGTCGTGGTAGTTCATCGACGTCCACACCAGGTCCACCTTCTCGGGCAGCGGCGTGGCCGGATCGAATCCTGCGACCTTGATGTTGCCGTAGCCCGGTTCGGCGGCCAGCGCACGCATCGGCGCCGCGAGGTCGCGGCCGCCAGGCGCTGCATTCGGCGCCGGCAGCGGCACCCAGGCATAGACGGTGCCCGTGGGGCCGACGACCTTGCTGAGGATGCGGGTGACATAGCCACCCCCCGGCATGATCTCGGCAACCTTCGCGCCGGAGTGGATGCCCGTCAGTGCCAGCAGTTCCGCCGGCTTGCGGTCGGCATCGCGGGCGCGGTCGGCCTCGGGACGCGACTTGTCGGCAACGGCGGCCGCCAGCTGCTGCGAAGCGGACTGGGCCGCGAATGTGGGCAGCGAAGCCATCACGCTGGTTCCCAGCAGGACCAGCATCAGGCGGGCACGATGATTCATGAGGCTCTCCAGAAGGGTTCGCTGTGAAGAGCCGGAGTATAGGACCGCAGCCGCCAGAGGGCGATTGCGGCCGCGCCAGCTTATTCGATCAGCGCATTTTCGGTGATGATGACATCCAGGCGGATGTCATGCGGCAATGCTTCGAACGAGTCCAGCCGCGCTGCTGCATAGCCGACACCGATCGTGTGGTAGCTGGCGCCCTGCGCGTCGAGCGAGGCCAGCGTGCGATCGAAGTAGCCACCGCCATAACCCAGGCGGTAGCAGCGCGCGGGATCCCACGCCACCACTGGAGCCAGCAGCACCTGCGGCGTGAACTCTTCCAGCGCCGCAGGCACTGGAATGTTCCAGAAACCCTTCTCCATGGCGCAGCCGGGATACCAGCGGCGAAACCTCAGTGGCGTCGCCTTCTCCACCACCACGGGCAGCACGACGGTGAGCCCCTGGTCATGCAACTTGCCAAGCCAGGGGCGCAGGTCAGGTTCGCCGCGCAGCGGCCAGTAACCGCTGACCACCGGACGGGAGTCCAGCAACTTCTGCTCGCGGCAATACGCGTCGATGCGCGTGGCGATGGCGGCGGAAGCCTCCTGCCGCTCGGCAACCGGCACGCGCAGCCGGGCTTCGATCTGGCGGGTGCGCTCAGCGCGGCGCCATTCCATGATGCTGGCGCGTGCCGAGCTGGAAATTTCAGGCATCTGCTGCTTGCCTCAGCTGCGGTAGCTGGCGCGCTTCCTGCGCCGGTGCTCGATCTCGGGCTTGTAGGGCGGTGCGGTGAGCACCACCGTCTCGGCCTGGGCGCGGGCCACCGGGAAGGGCTCATCCGGCACCGAGGCAAGGATGGCGTCGAAACGCTCCTTCATGCCCTCGCGGAATTCAGGGTGCGTGAAGATGAACAGGTCATTGTTCTTCACTCCATTGAGCACGCGCTCGCCGGCTTCCAGCGGATCCATCATCGCCACACGCGCGGGATCATCCGGATCATGGTCGGTGCTGACGCCGCCAGGCGAATACACCGAGGTGCCGATATTCGTGCCCATCAACTCGATGCGCAGCGCCTCCATCAGGCCGAACGCGGCAAATTTCGTGGCCGTGTACACGCCGGCATTCGAGCCGGGCAGGATGCCACCCATCGACGCCGTGGTGACGATATGCGCGCCCTCCCCGTGCTTGAGCATGTGCGGAATCACCGCCGAACAGCCGTTGTGGAGGCCGGTGAAGTTCACCGCCACGGCGCTGTCCCAGCTGCCGGCATCCACCTGGCTGGCCTGGCGCAGCGTCTTGATGCCCGCGTTGTTCACCAGCAGGTGCAGGTTGCCGAACTTCGAATTGATGTCGGCCAGCGTCCTCGTCCAGCCGGCGCGATCGGTGACGTCATGGCGGATCGCAATGACGCGGCTTTTCTGGGCCGAGGAATACAGGCTCAGGGCTGGCCCCACCTGGTCTTCCTGGATGTAGCCCATCACCACGTTCATGCCTGCGTTGGCCGCGGCGCGACCGATGCCCAACCCGATGCCGGTGTTGCCGCCGGTGATGTACACCGTCTTGCCCTTCAGGTCGGTGAGTTTCGGCTGCTGGCGCTGGCCCGCGGGCAGGCGCGTGCCGAGCGCGACATCGCGCGGTGCCCGTCCACCACCGGCCGGTGGCGCCGCAGGTGGCGCGCCAGCGGGCGTTGCCGCCTGCACCGCCAGCGGGGCAAGGGCTGCAATGCCAGCCGCGAGCATGGACCCCTCGAGGAACTGACGCCGGTCACTGGAGTGCCGATCATTCTTGTTGCGCGACATGTGTGGTCTCCGGGCTGATCCCGACAGGAAAATCGGGATCGCCAGATTGCACCAACCTCAAAGGCGCGACAACCGTTCCCATCATCTGCCGCGACTGCCCGCGGCAGATGATCGGAGACAATGCTACTGGTGCAGTTCCACGGAGGTGTCACGCCCCGCTGTCGCCGGATCGAGCCCAGGCGCATCGAGGGCGAAAATGCCCATCCCGCCCGCTGGCTGCTGCGGCAGCGCCGCGCCGCCAGCCGGAGCGCCAGGACCACCCGCGCCGCGCGCCGGGCCCGGCGCACCACCGGCTCCACGCGCTCCGCCTCGTGCACCAGTCACTCCGCCAACACCCCGCTGCGGCTGTGACTTGAGCGTATTGGCCATGCTGACCAGGTGGGCCCGGATGGCTTCCGCATCCGCCGGCCCGAAGGCCTGGTTGAACGGCAGCATGCCCGCATCGGCCAGCGCACCATCGAGCACCACGGCGCGGAACGCCGCATCGCTGTTGAGGAACGGCGAATACCGGAGGTCAGGGAATCCACCCACATTCAAGCGCGCCTCATGGCACACGGTGCAGTGCTGCTGGTACTTCTCATGGCCCCTGGCAAGCACCGCCGCATCACCGAAGTTCGCAGGCGGATTGAGCACCTGCTGCACGGGTGGCGGCGGCGGGGGAAGCTCGACATCACCACCGAGCCTGAACACCACCACGCGGCCGCCCTGGCGCTGGCCGATCGCACCCACGCCGGTGAGGTACTGCACGCCATCGATGACGTAGGTGATGAACCCGGCCTGCACATTGGCCCCCATCTCGTGCGACCACAGCTTCTCGCCCGTATCGGCGCGGAAGGCAACCACGCTGTTGCCATTGCCCTGGAACAGCAGGTTGCTGGCGGTGCTCAGCAGGCCATTGGAGCTGGAGCCCTCGGTGCTCTTCCACGCCACCTGGCGTGTCGACGGATTGAAGGCCAGCAGGTAGGAGCGCGCCTCGTCGCCGAGGTTGGGTGGTGCGAACTGCGACTGCGCTCCCATCACGATGCCCTGCTTGCTCTTCGTGAGGTCTGGCTCGGCCACCAGCGCGAGGCTGCCCCAGCGCGTGGGCAGGTAGATGAGGCCATGCTGCGGGTTGTACGCCTGCGGATGCCACACGCGGGTCTGCGAAGGCGCCACGGTGAAGCTCTGGCCGCTCTTCGCATAGTCGGCAGCCGGATTGAGGATGGGTCGCCAGTTGTTCTGCTCGTCGAACCCGGTCAGCCAGTTGGCGCCGGGCACCGTGAGATCCGCCGAGATCACCTTGCCCGTGGCGGCTTCGATCACGTAGATGAAGCCGTTCTTCGGCGCCTGCATCACCACACGTTTCTTCTGGCCGTTGATGGTGAGGTCGGCGATGGTCAACGGGTTGCTATTGTCGTAGTCGTAGCTCTCTGCCGGCACCGTCTGGTAGTGCCAGGCGTACTTGCCGGTCCTGGCATGCAGCGCCACGATGGAAGCAGTGAAGAGGTTGTCGCCGCCGCCTGGTGAGCGCACGCTGGCCGGCCACGGCGAGCCATTGCCGGTGCCGAAGATCACCAGCTCGTTCACCGGATCGTAGACGATTCCGTCCCAGGGCGTACCACCGCCACCGAACTTCCACCACTCGCCGGTCCAGGTCTTCGCGGCCCACTCCAGCTCCGGCTGCTCGAAGCCATCGGCCGGATTGCCGGGCACGGCCCACCAGTGCCAGAGCTTCTTGCCGGTTTCCGCGTCCCAGCCTGACAGATAGCCACGCTGCAGGTATTCCGCGCCACCCTGGCCGATGAACACCACACCGTTGCCGATGCGTGGCGCACCGGTGATGGAGAGTGCCTTGGCCGGATCCGTGGTCTGCGCTTCCCAGATCTTCCCGCCGGTGTTCACGTCCACCGCGACCAGGCGGCCATCGAGCGTGGCCCAGATCACCTTGCCGTTGTAATAGGCGGCGCCGCGGTTGGCCACGTTGCAGCACAACACCCCGGAGACGATCTCGCGCCGCACCTTCGGGTCGTACTTCCAAAGCTGCTGGCCGCTCTTCGCATCGAAGGCGTACACCTTGCTCCAGGGCGTTGTGACGATGAGCTTGCCATCCACCATCAGTGGCGTGCCCTGGTACTGGCCGCGTTCGGGCAGGTCGGCGAACCAGGCGGCGCCCAGCTGGTCCAGGTTCTCCGGCTTGATCTGCGTGTGCTGGCTGTGGCGCTGTTCGCCGTGGTCACCCCCGTGCACGACCCACTGGTCGGGCGCTGCCGCCGGATCCACTTCGGTGCTGGCGCTTCCCTTGCCAGCGCACCCCGCCAGGCCCAGCACCACGCCGGTGCAGGCCAGCCCAGATATCAGACGTCGCATGATTCCCCCCACAAGAAACTTAACGTCAGCCGTCAGTGCCACCCATAGTTGAAGCTCACGCTCACGCGCGTGCCGGCACTTGAATTGGTGGCCACCTCATGGCGCAGCCAGCTTTCGAACAGCAGCAGCTGGCCCGGTGCGGCCGGCAGGACAACCCAGGCGCGATTGCGTTCAGCCGCAGTGGCCTTGCGCGGCGGCGCGCCCATGTAGCGGTCCAGTCGCGGGTCTTCGAACTTCAGGCCGGGTGCACCGCGCGGCACACGCACGTAGTACGTGCCACTGAGGACCGACAGCGGATGCAGGTGCAGGCTGTGCGTGACGCCGGGCGGCATCACGTTCACCCAGCAGTCGGTCATCGAAAGCGCCCTGCCCCCGAGGTCGAACTCCAGTTCGGCAACGAAACGGCGCACATGCGAATCCACCAGCTTCTGCAGTTGCGCGAAGGTGGGCGAGACCGTGTGCATGTGGCTCGCCGAGGCATAGGAGGTGAAGCCGCCGGGATAACTGCGCTTCGACCAGCGCCGGCCGGCAGTGTCATCCGCCGCCAGCTGCAGGCATTCGCGCAGCAGCCGCGCATTGAGCGCGGCTGCCCGCGATGCGGGCAGCGCGGCGGCATAGACCCGCGTCGGAAATAAACTGCGGATCGCCACCGCGCCCCGGATTACTGGTGCAGCTGGCCGCCGGCGTCCTGTCCGCCGCCCGTTCCGGCGGACTGGCCAGTGGCGAACGCGCCCATGCCACCCGCCGGCTGGGGAGGAAGCTGGGTTGCCCCAGGTCCGGCGCCGCGCGGCGGGCCACCAGGACCACCGGGACCACCGATACGTCCGCCGGCGCCACGCGCCCCCTGCTGCTCCTTCTGGATGTTGGCCAGGCGCACCACGTGTGCGCGGATGGCCTCCGCATCTTCCTGACTGAGCGCCTGGCGGAACGAGAGCATGCCCTTCTCGGTGAGCGCGCCGTCGATCACCACTGCCTTGAAGGCGGCCTCAGCACTGATGAAGGGCGAGGTGCGCAGGTCGGGGAAGCCGCCCATCTGGCGGCCATCCTCGTGGCAGATGGTGCAATTCTGCTTGTACTTCTCCTCGCCGCGGGCGAGCTGCGCGTCGGTGCCGAAGTTCGCGGGAGGATTGAGCGCGGCCGGCGGCGGCGGAGTGGGCGCCGCGCGCAGCGTGGCGTCGCCACCCAGCTTGTAGACCACCAGGCGGCCACCCATGTTGCGCGGGAAACCACCCACGCCGGCCACGTACTGCACGCCATCCAGCGCATAGGTGACGATGCCGCCGAGGATGCCCGCACCCACGTTGGTGCTCCACAGCTTCTCGCCCGTATCGGCGCGGAAGACCTGCAGGTCATTGTTCTTCGCCTGGAACACCAGGTTGCCGGCGGTGCTCAGCACGCCATTGCCGCTGGAGGCATCGGTGGCCTTCCAGGCCTCCTTGCGCTTCACCGGATCCCAGGCCAGCAGGTAGGCGCCCGGCTGACCACCCAGGTCGGGTCGCGCGTAGTCAGGCTGCTTCGAAGTATTGATCGACAGCAGCTGGTTGCCCATCTTCGCGCCCGCCTCGGCCACCATGCCGTAGGTGGCATAACGGGTCGGGATGTACAGCAGGCCGTGGTCCGGGTTGAAGGCCTGCGGGGCCCACACATGCGTCTGGAACGGCACCACCCACCAGCCCTTGCCCGTGGCGCCCATGTTGGCGTTGGGGTTCAGGATGGGCTTCCAGTTGTTCTTCACGTCGAAGCCGGTGAGCCAGTTGGCGCCGGGCACGAACAGATCCGCCGAAATCACCTTGCCGGTGCCGACCTCGATCACGTACATGACGCCATTCTTTGGCGCCTGCATCACCACGTGCTTCTTCTGCCCGTTGATGACGAGGTCGGCGACGGTGAGCGGGGAGGCATTGTCGAAGTCGAAGTTGTCCGCCGGCACCGTCTGGTAATGCCAGGCGTATTTGCCGGTCTTCGCATGCAGGGCAACGATGGATGAAGTGAAGAGGTTGTCGCCGCCGCCCGGCGAGCGCACCTCGGCCGGCCACGGCGAGCCGTTGCCGGTGCCGAAGATCACAAGGTCGGTCGCAGGGTCGTAGACGATGCCGTCCCAGGGCGTGCCGCCGCCGCCGAACTTCCACCACTCTCCCTTCCAGGTCTTCGCGGCCCATTCCAGTTCGGGCTGTTCGAAGCCATCGGCCGGATTGCCGGGAATCGCCCACCAGTGCCAGAGCTTCTTGCCGGTCTCTGCGTCCCACGCCGAGAGGTAACCGCGCTGGTGGTACTCCGCGCCGGCCTGGCCGATGAACACCATGCCATTGCCGATGCGCGGCGCGCCGGTGATGGACAGCGCCTTCTCCGGATCGGTGGTCTGCGCCTCCCACACCTTCTTGCCGGTATCCAGTTCCACGGCCACCAGCCGGCCGTCGAGCGTGGCCCAGATCACCTTGCCGTTGTGGTAGGCGGCACCGCGGTTGGCGATGTTGCAGCACAGGCTGCTGGCCGCGATTTCGCGGCGCACCTGCGGGTCGTACTTCCAGAGCTGCTGGCCGGTGCGCGCATCGAAGGCATAGGCCTTGCTCCACGGCGTGGTGAAGACGATCTTGCCGTCCACCAGCAGCGGTGTGGTCTGGTAGCCGCCGGGTTCACTGACATCGGCATGCCAGGCCAGGCCGAGCTGGCTGACATTGCTGTCGTTGATCTGTTTGAGCGGGCTGTGGCGCTGTTCGCTGTGATCACCACCGTGGGCAACCCACTGGTCGGTCACCTTCGCTGCGGGATCAGCCTTGGCGCTGTGGCTGCCACTGCTGCTGCTGCCACCAGTGCCCACGCAGGCCACCACGCCCAGCACGAAGGCCGTGCCGGCGACAACGGAAATCAGACGTCGCATTGTATCCCCCGGAAAATTGCACGCTCTGGGCCACGTGCTGCGGCGGGAGGATAGCCGATTCCCGGCGACCGGGAAGGCCTCCCGGTCACGTTCAGGGACGCAGCTGGTTGATCTCGATGGTGGTGCGTCGCGCTTCGCCGGCTTTGATGCGAACCGAGCCGAACGGGTCTCCGCTACGCGAAAGTGCGCCGCCGCCATTGGCGATGCGCGCCTCCACTTCCAGCTCCTGTCCGGCAGTGAAACCGCTTCCACCCGTCATGGCATCGGTGCTGAGCAGGTCCACTTCCAGCGGAAACTTTGCGTCGAGCCGTCTGGCGGCCACCGGCTGGCGCTGTCCCGGCACACGCGCCACCACGAACAAGGGTGCCCCCGCCTCCGCCTTGGCGGCTACCGCACCAGCAAGGGTGATCCGCAAGGGAATCGAGACGGCCCCCACTGCTGCGGCCGGACCCGAACCAGCCTGGGCCGGCGCACCCGCCACCATGGCGGAAGTCGCGTCGATCTCCTGGATCAGCTCGTTGATGATGCCCACCACGTCCGGCGGGGGATTGGCCTGCAGCATGCGCTCGAGGCGCTCCTTCGCCAGTGGCAGCTCATTGCGCGCGCGGGCAGCCAGCGCGCTGTAGAACAACGCCTTCACCGGCGCACCGGGCAATTCGAGCGCCTGCTCGAACAGGCGGCCGGCACGCTGCGACAGGTCGCTGCGCCCTGCCAGCACCAGCGTTTCGGCCAGGCCGACCAGCGCCTCGTGACTCTGGCCCTTCGCCAGCGTGTCGGCGCGCTGGTAAGCGCGTGCGGCCAGGTCGTAGTAGTTCTCGCGGCCGGGCGATTCGGCGATCACGGTGTATGACTTGCCCAGCATCAACCAGCCCTGCAGGTCATCCGGTTCGCGTTCCAGCCGTCGCGCCAGTCTGCCCACCATGCCTTCGGGCGAGTCGAGCGCAGGCTCCGGCTCATGCCACTTGAAATTGCTCCACACCGGATACAGGCCGGCCGCACCCACCAGGACCAGGAGTCCTGCAATTCCCGCACTGCGCCAGGCCTCGGGTGAACCTTCACGCCGGCGCAGCAGCGGGAAGAGCAGCGCCACCAGCGTGGCCAGCGTCAATAGGCCGGCAATGAAGATGAAGCCGCTCATGCCGCCCTGCCTTCTTCATCTGGATCCGAATCATCGCTGCCCAGCAGCTGGCGGCGCTGCCCGAGCACGCGCCAGGCAATCAGCGCGCCACCGAGCAGGAAGATCACTGGCGCGATCCACAGCCAGGGACTGCGTGGCCTCAGCAGGATCATCTCGCCATAACGGTCGACCAGGTACTGCTTCACTTCGGTGTCGCTGCGTCCTTCGGAGATCAGTGTGCGCACCTGGCGGCGGATATCCACGGCGAACATGGCAGGCGTGTCGGCCACGGTCTCGCCCTGGCATTTCAGGCACCGCAGCTCGTGGATCAGCGCGTCATAGCGCTGCTGCTGCACCGGGTCCTCAAGCCGTTCGGGATCGATGGCGGAGGCCGCACCTGCTGCGAGCAGCAGCACAATGGCAAGTGCGCGCTTCACGAGCCGGCACCGTTGATCATCGGCAGCAGGGTGTCCTGCCACATCTTCGGCGTGATCACACCCACGACCTTGTGCACGATCACGCCCTCGGGGTTCACCAGGAAACTCTCCGGGGCGCCGTAGACACCGAAGTCGATGGCGGTGTCGCCCTGCTTGTCCACCGCCACGGCCGCGAAGGGATTGCCGAGCTGCTCCAGCCACTCGCGGGCCAGCTCATCCTCGTCCTTGTAGTTGAGGCCGACCAGGGTCACCTTGCCCTCCCGCGCGATGTCCAGCAGCACCGGATGCTCCACGGTGCACTCGCGGCACCAGGTGCCCCATACATTGATCAGTCGCCAGCGACCCTTGAACGTGGTGCTGTCCACATTCTCTCCGGGGCGCAGCAGGTCGGGCAGCACGAACTCCGGTGCTGCCTTGCCGATCAGTGCCGAGGGCACGACCGATTTTTCCGGTGCGCGGTTCAGCGCAATGGCGAACACCACCACCAGCGCCGCAAACACCACCAGCGGAATGGCGAAACGGTTCATGCCGGATCCGCCTGTGCGGCAACCGCAGGCACCGGCCTGGTCACCGGAGCAGGTTCTGCCGCCATGCTCTCGCGACGCCGGCGATAGCGCTTGTCCAGTGTGGCGATGAAGCCGCCCAGCGCCATCAGCGCCGCACCCAGCCACAGGAACTGCATCAGCGGTCGCACCTGCAGCCGCAGGCTCCAGGCGCCATCGCCCAGGTCCTCGCCCAGCGTGGCCAGCAGGTCGCGACGCAGGCTTACACCCAGGGCCGCTTCAGCCAGTGCCTGGCCGGCAACGAAATAGCCGCGCTTCTCCGGCTGCAGCACTGCCTCCTCCCTGCCGTCGCGCAGCACAGTGACCGTGCCGCGCGTAGCCGAGTAATTCGGGCCATCTGCGTCCACCACGCCGTCAAAGCGGAACACGTAGTCGCCAAGCTGTGCCTCTTCGCCAGCCTTCAGCGCCACGTCACGCTCGTACATGCGGCTTTCCATGGTGGTAATGCCCACGGTGATCACGCCCAGGCCCAGGTGCGCCATCGACATGCCCAGCACCGCCGGCGACACCGACAGCCCGCGCCGCAGGCGATCCACCGGATCGATCAGCGCGGTGATCGCAATCCACAGGCCGAGCACCACGCCGATGGGGCCCAGCAGCGAGCGGTCGCCATACAGGCCCAGCATCATGGCCAGTCCCAGCACCGCGGACATTGCAAGTGCGCCCCACAGTCGCCGGCGCGATTCCCCCAGCTGGCCGCGCTTCCATCGCGCAAAGGTGCCCAGCGGCACCAGCGCCAGCAGCGGCAGCACTGGCAGCAGGAACATCGGATTGAAATACGGTGGTCCCACCGACAGCGTGCCACGTCCCAGCGCGTCGGCAATCATCGGCGCCAGCGTGCCGCCGAACACCACGGCGGTGGCCACCACCAGCAGGATGTTGTTGAACAGCAGGAAGCTCTCGCGCGAAGCCAGGTCGAAGCCGGCGGAGGAACGCAGCAACGGCGCGCGCCACACGTACAGCGCCAGCGAGCCGCCGATGGTGAGCACCAGGAAGGCCAGGATGAAGATGCCGCGTGCCGGATCAGCCGCGAAGCTGTGCACGGACGTGAGCACACCCGAGCGCACCAGGAAGGTGGCCAGCAGGCAGAAGGAGAATGCCATGATGGCCAGCAGCAGTGTCCAGCTCCTGAACAGGCCGCGCTTGTCGGTGACAGCCAGCGAGTGGATCAGCGCCGTGCCCAGCAGCCAGGGCATCAGGATGGCGTTTTCCACCGGATCCCAGGCCCACCAGCCGCCCCAGCCCAGCTCGTAGTAGGCCCACCAGCTGCCCATGGCGATGCCAAGGGTGAGGAACATCCACGCCACGGTGGTCCACGGCCTGGTCCAACGTGCCCACACCTGGTCGAGCTTGCCCTGGATCATCGCCGCGCAGGCGAAGGCAAAGGCCACGGAGAATCCCACGTAGCCGATGTAGAGCATGGGCGGATGGATGGTGAGCGCAAAGTCCTGCAGCACCGGATTCAGGTCGACGCCATCAGGCAGCCCCGGCTGCAGCCGCGTGAAGGGGTTCGAGGTGGCCAGCGAGAACAGCAGGAAACCGCTGCTGATCAGTCCGAGCACGCCCAGCACGCGCGCCACGAAATCCCGCGGCAGGCTGTTGGAGAACGCCGCCACCGCCAGCGTCCAGATCGACAGCACGAATACCCAGAACAGCAGGCTGCCTTCGTGGTTGCCCCACACCGCGGCAACGCGGAAGTACACCGGCAGCGCGGAGTTGGAATTGGCGGCCACCAGGCGCACCGTGAAATCGTTGTGCACGAAGGCCCACACCAGGCAACCGAAGGCCACGGCCAGCAGCACGAACTGCCCGGCGACCGCCGGATACGTCGCCTGCATCCAGCGCGGCTGCGCGCGCCAGGGACCTGCGAGGCCGAAGAAGGTCTGTGCCAGCGCCACCAGCAGCGCCAGGATCAGCGCGAACTGACCAATCTCGGGGATCATGTCTTTGCTCCGCTACGGTTGGGGGGCTGCGGGCTGTTCCATCCGCGATTCGCCGCGCCGCAATGATTCCTGCACGGCAGGTGGCATGTAGTTCTCGTCGTGCTTGGCCAGCACCTCGTCGGCGACGAACACGCCCTGCTCGTTGAGGCGGCCATTGGCCACCACGCCGGAGTTCTCCTTGAAGAGGTCTGGCAGCACCCGGTCATAGACCACCGGCACGTCGGCGGCGAAGTCGGTGACGATGAAGCGCACCTCCAGCGAACCGGGCGTGCGCTGCAGGCTGCCCGGTTTCACCATGCCACCGAGCTGGAAGCGCTGGCCCGGCTGGCGGGCACCTGCCGCCACTTCGGTGGGCGGGGTATAACCGATGGCGAACTTGCCCGAGAACAGCGCCAGCGCCGCGGCGATGCCGACACCGGCGAGGATTCCCACCACCATGAAAAGGCGTCGTTTCTGCACCGGGGTCATGATGAATGCTCCTGCATGGCGAGACGGCGCCGGGCATCCGCGCGCGCTGCGCGCAGCTGGCGGCGCGCGATCCACACATTCAGCCACAGCGCACCGATGGCGATCACATAGGCCGGCCAGATGAAGACGCCATAGCCTTTCATGTCGAAAAACTCGCTCATGCCGCCTCCGCGCGCGCCAGTTCCTCGCGCAGCCAGGTGCCACCGCGTTCGCGGCGCAGCACCTCGGCGCGGGCGCGCATCAGCATCAGCGCGATGAAGTAGAACGTGTAGGCCAGGATCATCACCAGCAGCGGCCAGAGCATGCTGATGTGCATCGACGGACCATCGGCGCGCATCAGCGTCGGCGCCTGGTGCAGTGAATTCCACCAGGTCACCGAGTAGTGCACGATGGGCACGTTGACCACGCCGACAATGGCCAGCACGGCGCTGGCGCGATCAGCCCGCTCGCGATCCTCTATGGCGCCCCGCAGCGCGATGTAGCCAAGGAAGAAGAACAGCACGAACAGCTGCGACACCAGGCGCGGGTCCCAGGTCCACCACGTGCCCCAGGTGGGTTCGCCCCAGATCATGCCCGTCACCAGCGATACCACGGTGAAGCTGGCGCCGGCCGGCGCGCAGGCAGCGGCCACGGCATGCGCCACCTTGATGCGCCAGATCAGGCCCACGGCGGCGGCCACCGCCATCCAGCTGTAGGTCATCAGTGCCAGGTAGGAGGACGGCACGTGCACGTAGATGATGCGGTAGACCTCGCTCTGGTAATAGTCCACTGGCGCTGCAACCAGCGCGCCATAGAGGCCGGCCAGCAGCAGTATCGTCGCGATGCCCAGGAACCACGGCGCCCATCTGCCCGCGAAGCGGTAGAAGTACGGCGGCGATCCGAAGCGGTGGAACCAGGTCCAGCTCATAGCCCTTGATTTTACTCCATGCTGATGCGCACGGCCGCCGCGGCAGCCAGCGGCGCCAGCGTCAGCGCCAGCACTCCCATTGCGCCAAGCAGGTACAGGGCGCCTGCCATCTGTTCACCCGAGATGGCCCAGGCCGTGGCCCGCGCCCCGAAGATCAGCACCGGCGCCACCAGCGGCAGCACCAGCAGCGAAAGCAGTGCACCACCCCGCCGCGTGCCCAGCGTGAGGCCGGCGCCGATGGCCCCGATCAGGCTCAGGCAGAGGCTTCCCAGCAGCAGGGCCAGCGCGATGCCCGGCAGGGCCGCCGCAGGCGCCGACAGGCTCACGGCCGCCAGCGGGCCCACCAGCACCATCGGCAATCCGGTCAGCAGCCAGTGCGTGGCGGTCTTGGCCAGCAGCAATGCGGTGAACGACTGTCCAGACAGCGCGTACTGCTCCAAAGTTCCATCCCGTGCGTCCTCGCGGAAGAGGATTTCCAGCGCCAGCAGCGAGGCCAGCAACAGCGACACCCACAGCGCCGCCGGCGCGACCATTCTCAGGCGCGAAGGTTCCGGGTCCATGGCCAGCGGGAACAGCACCGTCACCAGCACGAAAAAGCCCAGCGGCTGCAGCCACTCGCCGGGGCGTCGCGCCGCGAGCAGCAGGTCGCGCCTGAGCACTGCCATCGCGGCAGCAGCCGATGAGGCGCGCTGGCTCAATGCGGAGCCTCCTGCGGTGCAACCCAGCAGCGGTTGTCCGCACCGGCAAGTTCAATGGCCCGATGCGTGGCCACGATGGCAAGGCCGCCGCCCGCAAGATGCGCGCGCAGCAGCTTCTCGAACACCGCCTGCCCTGCCGCGTCCAGGTTGGTGGCTGGTTCATCCAGCAGCCACAACCTGGCGTTCCACAGCGCCAGGCGCGCCAGGGCGACGCGCCGCTTCTGGCCGGCGGACATGCTGCGCACCGGCAGTGCCGGATCGATGCTGCCGAGGCCGGCCTCCTCCAGCGCGGTACGCAAGTGCCCGGCCTCCTGCGGCACACGCAGCGCGCAGGAGAAACGCAGGTTTTCCATCGCGGTCAGGTCGCCCTTCAGCGCGCTCTCGTGGCCCAGGTAGGCCAGGGCCCAGTGGAAGGCATCGCGATCCTTCTCCACATTGGCGCCCCGCCAGCGCACTTCTCCCTGCTCGGCGTACAGGAAGCCGGCCAGGCAGCGCAGCAGCGTGGTCTTGCCCGTGCCATTCGGCCACAGCAGCTGCAGCAGCTGCCCGGGAGCGACCGTGAATTGCAGTCCGCGCAGCAGGTGGCGATCGCCGCGCCAGAGATGCAGTTGAGATACTTCGAGCAAGATGTCAGTTCTTCGCTGTGCCCAGTGCAAGGCTCTGAGGTCGCGCCGGCTGCCCGGACCGGCATGGTGCGGACGGCGGGAATCGAACCCACACTTCCTTGCGGAAAGCAGATTTTAAGTCTGCTGCGTCTGCCAGTTTCGCCACGTCCGCCTGCAGGCAATCTTCCGGTGCGGGGCCCCGGCCTGTTGCGCCTGCCGGAGCGTGCGGGATCATAACATCGCCATGGAGGCAGCGCCGGTCGGCGCCGCGGCCTTCAGGGATGCAGGTCGTCCCTGCCGCATGGGCGGTGCTCCATCTGCAGCGTGGCGTGGCGGATGCCGAAGCGTTGCGCCAGCACCTGCCCGAGCCGTACGCGTTCCTGATCGATGTCGGCATCCGGGTCGATCACCACGTGCGCGGTCAGCACCACGTCGGCCGACCCCAGCGCCCAGACGTGCAGGTCATGCACATCCCTGACGCCGGCACTGCCCGCGAGAGCCTTGCGTACCTCGTCCAGGTCGAGGCCCGCCGGTGCAGCTTCCAGCAGGATGTGCCCTGCATCGCGCAGCAGTGCCCAGGTGCGGGGGAGTATCCACAGCCCGATGAGCACGGCGATCACCGCATCGACCCAGGTCCAACCCGTGAAGCGGATCAGCAGCGCGCCGATGATGGCTGCCGCAGAACCCAGTGCATCGCTCCACACTTCCAGGTATGCGCCGCGCAGGTTCAGGCTGGTGTGACTGCCGGCCTGCAGCAGCCGCATCGACACCAGGTTCACGATGAGGCCCAGCGCGGCCACCAGCAGCATGCCATCCGCAGCCACGGGCGTCGGGTTCCTGATGCGTCCCACAGCCTCCCAGAGCACGTAGCCGGCGACGACGATCAGCATGGCGCCATTGACCATGGCGCCGAACGATTCCAGTCGTGCGTAACCATAGCTGCGCCGTGGATCGGCAGGCCGCCGCGCCAGCCGCAGCGCCGCCAGTGCGACGCCCAGCGCAGCCACGTCGGTGGCCATGTGTGCCGCGTCCGACAGCAGCGCGAGGCTGTTGGTGAGCAGGCCGCCCGCGATCTCCACCAGCAGGAAGCCGGCGGTGAGCACCAGCGCCCAGACCAGGCGCATCTCATGCGCGCCGGGCCCACGGTGATGCCCGTGGTGATGATGATGGTGGTGGCTGCCGCTCACGTTGCTACCTGCAAATCCCGGGGCCGTTCGCCCTGGTGCAGCATGCGGTACAGCGCGGGCAGCACCAGCAGCGTCAGCAGCGTGGAGGACAGGATGCCACCGATCACCACGGTGGCCAGTGGCCGCTGCACCTCGGAGCCGGCTCCCACGTTCAGCGCCATGGGCAGGAAGCCCAGCGAGGCCACCAGCGCCGTCATCAGCACCGGGCGCAGGCGGCCTACCGCGCCCTCCACGATGGCCCCGTCCAGCGCAAGGCCCTGCGCACGCAAGCGACGGATGAAGGTGATCATCACCAGGCCATTGAGCACCGCGACTCCGGAAAGTGCGATGAAACCCACGCCGGCGGAGATCGAGAGCGGGATGCCCCGCAGCGCCAGCGCAATCACGCCACCGGTCAGCGCCAGCGGCACACCGGAATACACGATCAGCGCGTCACGTGCCGATCCGAAGGCCCAGAACAGCAGTGCGAAGATGATGGCCAGGGTGGCGGGCACCACCAGTCCCAGCCGCTTGCCCGCCGAGATCAGCTGTTCGAAGGTCCCGCCGTAGTCGACCCAGTAGCTCCCGGGGATCTGCACCTGGGCTTCGATGTTCCTCTGCAGGTCGGCGACAAAGCTGCCGAGGTCCCGTCCGCGCACATTGGCGGTCACCACCACGCGCCGCTTGCCGTTCTCGCGGTTCACCTGGTTGGGGCCGGTGGTGCTTTCGATGCGTGCGACCTCGCGCAGCGGCACCGTCATCGGTGCGCCCGACAGCCAGGAAGCAGAGCGGCTGGATTCATCCGCATTGCGGCTGTCCGTGCGCAGCGGAACCGGCAGGTCAGCCAGCGCCGCCGGGTCCTGTCGCAGGTGCTCGGGCAGCCGCACCACGATGTCGAAGCGGCGGTCACCCTCGAAGAGCTGGCCGGCCACCTCGCCTCCCACGGCGGTGGCCACGGTGTGCTGCACGTCGCCGGGATTCAGTCCGTAGCGCACCAGCCCCTGCCGGTCGGGGGTAATGGAAAGCAGCGGCAGCCCGGTCGACTGTTCCAGGCGCACGTCGGCTGCGCCGGGAATGCCGCGTGCCACGGCCTCGATGCGCCGGCCCACCCGCTCCAGCGTTTCCAGGTCATCCCCGTACAGCTTGATGGCGACGTCCGCGCGCACGCCGGAGATCAGCTCGTTCATGCGCATCTGGATGGGCTGGGTGAACTCATAGTTGTTGCCTGGCACCTCGGCGACGGCAGCCTCGATTTCGGCCACCAGCTGCGCCTTGGGCTTGCGCGGATCCGGCCACTGCGCACGCGGCTTGAGCATCACGAAGGTGTCAGCCACCGAGGGCGGCATGGGATCGGTGGCCACCTCCGCGGTACCCAGCTTGCCGAACACCCGCTGCACCTCGGGGAACTGGCCGATGCGCCGCTCCAGTGTCGACTGCATCCGCACCGCCTGCGCCAGGCTGGTGCCCGGGATGCGCATGGCGTGCATCGCGATGTCGCCCTCGTCCAGCCCCGGGATGAATTCGGTGCCCAGGCGCGTGGCCAGCAGTCCACAGCCTGCCACCAGCAGCAGCGCCGTGCCAGCCACCCACCCACGCCGCCGCAGTGCCCAGGACAACGCCGGTGCGTAGGCTCGCCGCGCCTGGCGCATTACCCGCGTCTCCTTTTCCTGCACGCGGCCACGCAGGAACAGCGCCACCGCGGCAGGCACGAAGGTGAGCGACAGCAGCATGGCGCCGGTGAGGGCCAGCACCACGGTGATGGCCATGGGATGGAACATCTTTCCCTCCACGCCGGTGAGCGCGAAGATCGGCAGGTACACCGCAGTGATGATGCCGAGGCCGAACAGGCTCGGCCGGATCACCTCTACCGTCGCAGAGGCCGCCAGCGCATGCCGTTCAGCCTGATCGGGCACGCGCCCCGTGCGCTGCTGTGCCTCGGCGAAACGCCGCAGGCAGTTCTCGATGATGATCACGGCGCCATCCACGATGAGGCCGAAATCCAGGGCCCCCAGGCTCATCAGGTTGCCCGAGACGCCGCCACGTACCATGCCGCTCATGGTGAACAGCATCGACAGCGGGATCACGGCCGCGGTGATCAGCGCGGCGCGCAGGTTGCCCAGCAGCAGGAACAGCACCACGATCACCAGCAGCGCGCCCTCGACGAGGTTCTTTGCCACCGTGGCAATGGTGCGGTCCACCAGCACGGTGCGGTCATACACGGTGTGGACCGTGATGCCATCGGGCAGGCTCCTGGCCGCCTCTGCCAGACGCTGCCCGGCCGCCTGCGCCACTTCGCGGCTGTTGGCGCCGATCAGCATGAACACGGTGCCCAGCACCACCTCGGCACCATCCTGGGTGGCTGCGCCGCTGCGCAGTTCAGGCCCCTCGTCTACCGCGGCCACGTCGCGCACGCGGATCGGAACCCCCTCGCGCCGGTCCAGCACGATGCCGCGGATATCCTCCAGGTCCACCAGCTGCCCCGGCGTGCGCACCAGGTATTGCTGGCCGTTGCGCTCGATGTAGCCGGCACCGAGGTTCTGGTTGTTGCTGGCGATGGCCTCCACCACGTCGTGCAGCGTGAAGCCCAGCGCGACCAGCCTCGCCGGATCAGGTGTCACGTGGATCTGCCGCGCGAACCCGCCGATGGTGTTCACTTCCGTGACGCCCGGCGTACCGCGCAGCTGCGGCCGCACCACCCAGTCCTGCAGCGTGCGCAGGTCGGTGCTGGTCCACACGGAGCCGTCGGGCCGCAGCGCGCCTGGTTCTGCCTCGACGGTGTACATCAGGATCTCGCCCATGCCGGTGGTGATGGGCCCCATCTGCGGATCCAGTTCCACCGGCAACTGCGAGCGCACCTGCTGGATGCGTTCGGCCACCTGCTGCCGGGCGAAGTACAGGTCGGTGCCATCGTCGAACACCGCCGTCACCTGCGACAGGCCATAGCGCGAGATCGAGCGCGTGTAATCCAGCCCGGGCAAGCCAGCCAGCGCGGTCTCCACGGGGAAGGTGACGCGCTGCTCGGCCTCCAGCGGCGAGTAGCCGGGCGCGTTGGTGTTCACCTGCACCTGGACATTGGTGATGTCCGGCGTGGCATCGATGGGCAGCCGGGTGAAGCTCCACGCGCCGGCCGCCGCCATGGCCAGCGTCAGCACCAGCATCAGCCAGCGATGGCGGATGGCAAAGCGGATGAGGGATTCGAGCATGGGACCTTCCTTCAGTGCTCGTGCGAAGCGCCGGATTTCTCGATGTCGGCCTTCACCAGGTAGCTCTGCTCCACTACCACCAGGTCGCCGGGGACAAGCCCCGACAGAACCTGTACTTGCCTGGCGTCGCGCTTGCCCAGCTCCACCGGGCGCACTTCGTAGTCCTCCCCGACCTGGATGAACACCACGTCCCAGTCGCGGAAGGTCTGCAGCGCACTCAGCGGCACTGCCAGTTCCACCGGCTCGCGGTCGACGGTGATGCGGGCGCGCACCGCCGAGCCCGGCCGCCACATGGCATCGCGGTTGGCGATGGTGGCGCGTGCGATGGTGCTCTGGCTGGCCGTGGCTGTGCCGGGCAGCACGCGCTCCAGCCGCGTGGTGATGCTGGCGCCATCGGCCAGGCGCGTGACCTCCACCGGCACGCCGGCGCGGATGTGCTGTGCATCGGCGCCGAAGATGTGCAGGTCCACCCACAGCGAGGAGAGGTCGGCAATCTCGTACAGCGGCGCGCCTTCGCCGGCCAGGGCTCCTACGCTGGCATTGCGTGCCAGCACGGTGCCGGCGATCGGGGCGGTGATGTCGTAGGCCGAGAGGCTCAGGTTGCTCTCCACCGAGGCCAGCACCTGGCCGGCGCGCACCGTGTCGCCTACTTCCGCATGCAGGGCCAGCACGGGTCCCGGGAAGCGCGCGGTGACACTGGCCACCCTGCCCTCGATGGGGGTCAGCAAGCCCTGCACCTCGTGTTCATCCGCGATCACGCCCGGACCGGCGGGTGTGACGCGGATGCCGGATTCTTCCGCCATCGCCGCATTGATGTGCGTGCGGCCTTCGTGGCTCTCGTATGCCCAGCGCAGCGGCTTCGAATCGATGGTTGCCAGCACTTCCAGGTCGAAGGAATGCGGCTCGCCCACGACGGTGTCGGCACGCAGGCTGCCATCCTCGCGTGGCAGCAGCAGGTGCGTTTCCTTCACATCACCCAGCCGCGTCAGACGTACTTCCACTGTCCCCGCCGCTGGCGGCAGGGACTTTCCGTCACGCCGCAGCCAGGCCTGGAACTTCGGCGGCGTGCCCTCTTCCGCGATCGCCAGTTCCACCTCCATGCCGTCCTGCTCCAGCAGGCGACCCCCATGCGGACCCCGCGGGGTGTCCTCTTCATGTTCATGGCCGTGTTCATGGCCTGCTTGCGCAGGCTCATCGTGCTGGCGCCCGCAGGCAGCGAGCAGCAGCGCCACAAGGCATGCACCCAGTTGAAGGTTCTTCATGGCAGTTTTCCTTGCGAATCGGTACGGGCCAGCGAGGGCTGGCCGGTCAGGCGCTGGATCTCGATCATGGCCAGCTGCGCATCTGCGGCGACGTCCAGCTGCTGGCGTTCGGTGGCGGTGATGTCCGCCTGCAGCTGCGCCCATTCCAGGTAACTGATGGCGCCGGCACGATAAGCCCTTTCTGCCGCCGCCTCGGCGCGACGCAGTGCCGGCAGCACTTCCACACCCAGGCGCCGCACCTCCTGTTGCGCGAGCTGGTACCGTCCCAGCGCCTCCAGCAGCGTGGCGTACAGCGACAGACCAACGGCTTCGCGCTCCAGTTCCAGCTGCGCCAGCTCCTCGCTTGCGGCCCTGATCTGGGGCTGCGCGCGCGTCCTGGCGCCCAGTGGCAATGACACACCGGCAACCAGTGCAAAGTCGTTGCCCGCTTCGTGGCGCCGGATTCCCAGCTGCCACTCCAGGTCCGGTGCTGCATCGGATCGCGCCAGCTGCAGTCGCGCCTCGCGCAGCCGGCGCTCATCGGCGAAGCGCTGCAGTTCCGGCGTGCCATCCAGCAGCGCAACCAGCGCCGCCTCGCCTGCCGGTTGCGGCAGCTGCAGCGGATCCGCCGCCTCGATGTCGAATGCGGGTTCGCGTTCTCCCCACAATGCGGCCAGCTGCTGTCGCGCCAGGCGCCAGAGCAGGTCCTGGCGATCCAGCGTGATTTCGCTGCGTACACGCTCGGCTTCTGCGGACAGCACGATGGCCTCCGGGGAGGCACCGGCAGTGAAGCGCGCCCTTGCCGCCTCCACCGCGCGCTGCCGCTGTGCCAGTTCGCGACGCGCGATGTCCCGCTGCAGCCCCGCCACGTCCAGCGCCAGGAAACGTCGCGCCACCTCAGCCAGCAGGTCCAGCCGCCGGGTCGCGCGTTCCATGGCCAGCGCATCGATGCGCGACTGGGCCAGCACGCGCCGGGCATCCAGCTTGCCGCCGCGTTCCAGCACCGAGGCCAGTGTCACGGTGAGCTCCGCTGCGTCCAGCCCGCTGAGTGCGCCGCTGCCGGCGGCATCTTCCAGCTGCACGCCCAGCACCAGCGGTTGCGACTGGGCCGCGCGGTCGCGCTCGGCTGTCAGGACGCGCTGCTGTGATTCGAACAGGCGCAGTTGGGGATGAGAAGACGCGACGCGCGCGAACGCGTCATCCAGGGTCAGTCGCTCGGCCGCTGCCGTGGGCCAGGCCACAGCCAGCGTGGCGACCAGCGCGGCAACTGCCGCGAGGCGCATGGGCATGGGAAACACTCCGTATCAGCGGAAAGGACGATGCCGGCAAGCCGGCGTGACGTCAGGCCGCGATCGGAGGACGGAACGGATTGCTGGGCGTGAAGGCCGGCAGGCGATCGGCGCTTTCCGGCGGCAGTTCGGCGACAAGTGGCGAGAACACCAGCTGCAGGGAACAGCTGCCGGCCATCCATGCCCCATGGCTGCAGTGGCTATGGTGCAGCAGCACGTGCAGGGAACCTTCGGCGGCCGCATGCCCGCCCAGCCCCGCGGGAGCTTCCTCCTCGTGGGAGAGGTGCTGGCCGGCGTGGCCGTGTGCATCCGCAGTGGGCTGGGCCGCCAGTTCATGGATTCCACCCACAACCGCAACCAGCGACTGTGCGGTGATGCCCAGCATCACGGCCAGCAACAGGGCCATGCGCGGCATGCGGCGGGAGGATCGGGCAGCCATCTGCCGGATGTTACCCCCACCCTGCCCGGTTGGTAACCGCCGGATCCCGCAGGCAGGCGGACGCAGCTCTCAGAACCACATCCGGATGCCGGCGACCAGGCGCAGGTCATCCGCGTCTTCACCAGCGTCCCGGCTGAGGTCGCCGGTTTCGCCCAACGCACGGTGGTAACCAATGCCCGCGTAAGGTGCAAAGCGCCGCACGATCTCGTACCGCAGCCGCAGTCCAGCCTCCAGCGTAGCCAGTCCCGAGCCAACGCCCCGTTGCGGCTCATCTTCACCGAACCACTGCAATTCCAGGTGTGGTTGCAGGATGAGCCGGTTGGTGAACAACAACTGGTACGTCGTCTCGAACCTGGCCGCGACCTGGCCGTCGCGCAGGTAGGCAGTAGCCTCAATTCCGACGTTCTGCGGCGCCAGGCCCTGGATGCCCAGCGCCAGGAAACTGCGTGCACCACCAGGCCGGAAGTCATGACGCACGCCGCCGACCAGGTCCCACCAGGCTGCAATGCCGCGGCCGTACAGCACTTCCACTTCTGCCGCCTCGATCCGGCCGCCATGGTCTTCACCGCTGCTCCGCAACCAGGCCCGATGCAGGTCGGTGCCGATCCAGCCCTCTGCCTGCCAGGCGAATCCCGAACCGGCGTCCGAGTCCCATCCCTCCAGCCGGTCGAGCAGCATGAAGGTATGGATGCTGTTGTCGTGCGCGGGTTCGCCGCCCTTCGGGGGCAACGCCGCCATGCGGTCCGCGGCGGTGATTGGCGGAACGGGCGTACGCGGCAACGACCCTGCCGCTGCATGCGACGCGTGGTCGACATGCGCATCGCCGCCGGCATGTTCCGGGTCGTGGGCCAGCTCTGCTGGCAGTACCGGCCAAGCCAGCATCCATGCAAGGCACAGCGGCCAGCCATGCGCCCTGCTCATTCCTCCACCTTCACCGTGCGCATCATCCCTGCCTCCATGTGGTAGAGCAGATGGCAGTGGTAGGCCCAGCTTCCCAGTGCATCGGCGCGCACACGATAGGTCCGCCGGCTGCCCGGCGGCATGTCCACGGTGTGCTTGCGCAGCTGGAAGTTCCCGGCGTCATCCTCCACGTCGCTCCACATGCCGTGCAGGTGGATGGGATGCGTCATCATCGTGTCGTTCACCAGCACGATGCGCAGGCGCTCGCCGTAGTTGAGCCGCAGCGGTTCGCTGTGGCCGAACTTGATGCCGTTGAACGACCAGGCGAACTTCTCCATGTGTCCGGTGAGGTGCAGTTCCACCTCGCGTCCGGGGTCACGGCCGTCCGGATCCTCGAAGGCCGAATGCAGCATGCCGTAGGTGAGCGCCTTGCGGCCGTTGTCGCGCAGGCCGAAACCTGGATCCTCCAGGCGGGAGGCAGTGACGGTGGCCTGATGATCAACCAGCGGATTGCCGTGTTCGCTGGCGGGGTGTACCGGCCGCATGTCGGCAGGGTGACCGTTTCCAGCAGGATGCGCGCCGGTGGCATCACCCCCGTGGCCCTCGCTCCCGTGCAGCGCGCCATGGTCCGTTGCATCCCCGCCATCACCATGCGCCATGCCCATGTCGGCCATGGTGAGCAGCGGTCGCGGATCCAGCGGCGGCACAGGCGCCATCAGGCCCGCCCGGGTGGCCAGGGTTCCGCTGACGTAGCCCGTGCGCGCCGAATCCTGCGCAAACAGCGTGAAGGCCTCCTGTCCAGCCGGCTCCACGATCACATCGAAGGTCTCCGCGGCGGCGATGCGCAGTTCGTCCACTGTCACCGGATGCACGTACAGTCCGTCGGCAGCCACCACCGTCATCTTCAACCCCGGGATGCGCACGTCGAAGTACGTCATCGACGAGCCATTGATGAATCGCAGCCGCAGCTTTTCCCCCGGCCGGAACAGGCCGGTCCAGTTGCCCGCCGCCGTCATCCCGTTCATCAGGTAGGTGTAGGTATGGGCGTTCACATCCGAGAGGTCGGTGGGCGTCATGCGCATCGCGCCCCACATGCGCCGGTCCGCCAGCGCCGCGTCCAGGCCCATGTCGTCCGCATCGCGCAGCAGGTCACCCAGCGTGCGGCGGTAGTAGTTGTCGTGGCCGGGCATCTTCTTCAGCCGCGCGAACAGCGCCGCTGGATCCAGGTCTGTCCAGTCGGAAAGCATCACCACGTAGTCACGGTCATATGCAAAAGGCTCAGGCTCCACCGGGTCGATCACCAGCGGCCCGTACAACCCCACCTGCTCCTGGAACGAGGAATGGCTGTGGTACCAGTAGGTGCCTGCCTGCCGCACCGCGAAGCGGTACTGGTAGCTCTCGCCGTGGTGGATGCCGTCGAAGCTCAGGCCCGGCACGCCGTCCATGTTGGCCGGCAGCAGGATGCCGTGCCAGTGGATGGACACCTGGTGCCCGTGTGCCGAGCGCGCCGGCAAGGCGTTGGTGACCCGCAGGTTCACAGTAGTGCCCTCGCGCCAGCGCAGCAGCGGCGCCGGCAGGGAACCATTCACGGTAACCGCCGGACGCGCGCGGCCCGTGAAATTGACCGCGCTTTCGCCGATGCTCAGGTGGAAGTCAGTGCCGGACAGGACCTGCCCGGGTGCAGACCCCTGTGCGCCCCAGGAGGACCGCGGCCGCACGCCCAGCGCGGCGAGCACCCCGCCGGATGCCAGTCCCTGCACGAACCGGCGTCGCGGCAACCCGCGAGCGCAAGCCGCCTGTATTGAGGGGGCGTCGTTCATTGCGGAAGGTTCAGCCCAACGGCTGGGTGGAGGCTAGGGTCGGAATCGAACCGGCGTACACGGCTTTGCAGGCCGCTGCATGACCACTCTGCCACCTAGCCGTGCCGGGGAGAAAATGGAGCGGGAAACGAGGCTCGAACTCGCGACCTCAACCTTGGCAAGGTTGCGCTCTACCAACTGAGCTATTCCCGCGTCGAAGAGGGGCGAGATTGTAGGTCCGCGCACGGGCAAGTCAAGCAGTGCCTGCGATCAGCCTTCCCGCCCTCCTTCGGGCGCGGTCAGCACGGGCCATGCGGCCCTCAGGTAGCTGACCATGGACCAGAGGGTGAGGATCGCCGCCGCGGTGGTGAGCCACAGGCCGATTTCATACACGGGCAGGCCGAACAGGTCATCGCGCCAGAGCATCATGGGGATGCCGGTCATCTGCACAATGGTCTTCACCTTGCCCAGCGGCGAGACGGCCACGCGCGCCCGCTCGCCGAGCTCGGCCATCCATTCGCGCAGGGCCGAGATGGCGATCTCGCGGCCGATGATCACGCAGGCCGACAGCGCCACCAGCCAGTGCAGGCCTGCATGGTTCTGGCTGACCAGCAGCACCAGCGCCACGGCCACGATCAGCTTGTCGGCCACCGGGTCGAGGAAGGCGCCCAGCCGGCTGGTAAGGCCCATGCGGCGGGCAAAGTAGCCGTCCAGCGAATCAGTGATGGCTGCTGCCGAGAACAGCAGCGCGGCGCTGGCATTGGACCAGGGGTAAGGCAGGTAGAACAGCACCACCACCAGCGGAATCGCGATGATGCGCAACCAGGTGAGGATGTTGGGCAGGTTCCAGGCCATGCAGCTTCGAGTCCGGTCCCGGATCCTTGTGCACTACGCGCCCGGGTGAAGTTGATCATAAATGAGCTGCGCCAGCGCCGTGCCGATTCCTTTCACCTGCGCCAGGTCCGCCACGCCGGCGCGCTGCACGCCCTGCAGTCCGCCGAAGTGCTGCAGCAATGCCCTGCGCTTGGCGGGACCCAGGCCCGGCACGGTTTCGAGCACCGATTCCTGGTGGCGGCGGGCGCGGCGACGGCGATGGCCCTGGATGGCAAAGCGGTGCGCCTCGTCGCGGACGCGCTGGATCAGCCGCAGCGCGCGCGAGTCCGGCGGCAGCGAGACCACGGCTCCATTCCATGCCGTGTGCAGGCGCTCCTGTCCCGGGCGGCGGTCCGGTCCCTTCGATACGCCCACCACGTGCAGGTCACCGAAACCCAGCTCCGCCAGCACCGGCAGCACGGCATTGACCTGCCCCTGCCCGCCATCGATGAGCAGCAGGTCGGGACAGGGGGACTCGCCATCGCGGATGCGGGTGAAGCGACGACCAACGGCTTCGCGCAGCGCGCCGTAGTCATCTCCGGCCACGGCCGTGGCGATGTTGAAGCGGCGGTATTCCTTGCGTGCGATGCCCTCGGTGGTGAATACGACGCAGGACGCCACGGTGCCTTCGCCGCCCGTATGGCTGATGTCGAAGCACTCGATGCGGGCCGGCGTTGCCGGCAGCTGCAATGCCTCGCGCAGCGCGTCCAGCTGTTCGGCCACATCGCCCCGGCGTGCCTGCCGCATGCGCAGCGCCTGGGCCGCATTGGCGGTGGCGGCTTCTGCCCAGCGGGCCGGCAGCCCGCGGGCCGGTCGCGACACGGCGATCTGCCGGCCGTGCCGGGAAACCAGCGCCTCGCCGAGCGCGGCGGCATCGGGCAGGTCGATGTTCACGCGCACCTCGGTTGCGGGTTCTTCGCGTGCGTAATGCTGCAGCAGGAACGAAGCCAGCACTTCCTCGGCGGTGCCGGGCGCGCGGGGAAAATAGGCCGTGGTGCCGAGGTTCCTGCCACCGCGGACCAGCAGGACGCTGACGGCATAGTCGCCCGGCTCGCCCGCGATGGCGAAGACGTCGACGTCGCGCGGGCCACCCGTATCGATGGACTGCTCGCTCTGCAGCGTGCGCAGGTCGATGAGCTGGTCGCGCAGCTGCGCAGCCTTCTCGAAATCGAGGTTCTCCGAAGCCTTCTGCATGCGCTGCTCGATGTCGCGCGTGACTTCGGCATCGCGGCCCTCGAGCACCATCACCGCGGCCTCCACGTCGCCGGCGTAGGCTGCCTGGTCGATCAGCCCGACACAGGGCGCCGAGCAGCGGCCGATCTGGTATTGCAGGCAGGGTCGTGTGCGGTTGGCAAAGAACCCGTCGCGGCAGTTGCGGAGGCGGAACAGCTTCTGCAGCTGCAACAGCGAAGCGCGCACCGCGCCCACGTCCGGATAAGGACCGAAATACCGACCGCCCCCGCTGCGGCTGCCGCGATAGACGGACAGGCGCGGGAAGGCATGCTCATGCAGCTGCACCCAGGGAAAGCTCTTGTCATCGCGCAGCACCACGTTGAATCGCGGGCGATGCTCCTTGATGAGGTTGTACTCCAGCAGCAGCGCCTCGGTTTCGGTCGCGGTCACCGTCACCTCGATATGGCGCACCAGGCGGATCAGCGCCTCGACCTTCGGCGCCTGCCGCCCGGAAACAAAGTAGCTGCCCACGCGATCCCGCAGGCTGGCTGCCTTGCCCACGTACAGCAGAGCGGCAGGATCGGGCTGGTCGCTGCCGTACATGCGGTAGACACCCGGCCGCCGCGGCAGCGTGGCGGCCAGCCGGCGGCCGTCGAAACTCACCGCGACCTGCCCGGCAGCAGCAGCCCGATGCGGGCGCCACCCAGCGGCGAGGCGGAGATCTCGAGGCTGCCGCCATAGAGGCCCGCCATCTCCCGCACCATGGCCAGGCCCAGCCCATGGCCGGGTGTGTGCTCGTCGGCACGGGCGCCACGCTCCAGCACGCGGGCGCGATCGGCCACGGCGATGCCCGGGCCATCGTCTTCCACCACGATGCTCAGCTTCTGTGCTGCTCCGGCGTGGGGCAGCAGGCTGCCGGTCACGCGCACCTGCCCGCGGCACCACTTGGCGGCATTGTCCATCAGGTTGCCCAGCGCCTCCGTGAGGTCATCCCTGTCGCCGACGAACAGCAGCGTGGGCGGTATCGATACTTCCAGCGAGAAGTCCTTGCGGGCGTGCGCCTTCAACAGCGCGCTGCGCAGGTCCTGCACGATGGGCAGCACGACCTCGGCCTGCTTGGCCACACTGGTGCCGCCACTGGTGGCGGCGCGGCGCAGCTGGTGTTCCACGATGGCGGACATGCGCTCCACCTGCTGGTTTACAACCCCGGCGGCGGGATTGTCGGACGTCACCGCGGCCCGCAGCACGGCCAGCGGGGTTTTCAGGCTGTGGGCAAGGTTGCCCAGCGTATCGCGGTAGCGCGCGATGCGGGTGCGCTCGGCGGTCAGCAACGTATTGAGGTTGGCCACCACGCCAGTGAGCTCAGATGGCCAGCGGCCGTCCAGCTGCTCGCGCTCGCCCTGCTCCACTGCGCGGATCTGCCGCGCCATGCGGCGCAGCGGCGCCAGCGCCCAGCGTGTGAGGCCCGCCAGTCCCAGCAGCAGCAGCAATGCCACTCCGATGAACCCGCCGCGCAGGCCCCGGCGGAAGGTACGCAGCTCGGCTTCATAGGTGCTCTGGTCGGTGGCCACGGTGAAAGTCAGCGAACGCACATCGCCATGCTCCAGCTCCCAGGAGATGCCGCGGCTGAAGGCCGCCAGCCGCGCCCCGTCAAGGGTCTTCAGCTCGTGGAACTGCCGCTCGCCTTCCGAGAGTGCCGGGCCGAACTCGGTCACCTTGCCGGTGGCCGAGGGGGAACGCCAGAAGGCATCGCCGGCATCACTCACCGCCGCGTACATGCCGGAAGTGGGCTGGCGCAGCCGGTCCTCGCTTTCCGGCAGCCGCGGCAGCAGGTAGCCATCATCATCGAGCTCGGCGGAGGAGATCAGCGCCGCCATCTGCGCCTGCAGCAGCTCGTTCTGCGAACGGTCAGCGGTCTTGCGGAAGCGGTCTTCGAGCACCGCGATCATCACGCCGAAGAAGATCAGCATCAGCAGCGTGAGGCCGAACAACAGGCGCTGGCTGACAGAGCGCACGCCCGGCTTCCTGTGTGGGGCGCGGCCTCAGCCCGCCGCGCGCGGCAGCGCGAAGCGGTAGCCGCGCCCGCGCAGGGTCTCGATCGGCTTGATGCGGTCGTCCGGGTCGAGCTTGCGCCGCAGCCGGCCGATGAACACCTCGATCACGTTGCTGTCGCGCTCGAAGTCCTGCTCGTACAGCTGCTCGGTGAGGTCGGTCTTGGAGATGATCTCGCCGGCCTTCAGCATCAGGTGCTCGAGGATGCGGTACTCGAAGGTGGTGAGGTCGACGGCACGGCCTTCCACCGTGACGGTCTGGGCACGCGTGTCGAGCACGATGGGGCCGCAGGTGAGCGTGGAGGACGCCCAGCCACCGCTGCGGCGCAGGAGCGCCTGCACGCGTGCCAGCACCTCTTCGAACTGGAAGGGCTTGGTGACGTAATCGTCGGCCCCGGCATCGAGGCCTTCCACCTTGTCCTGCCAGCGATCGCGCGCGGTGAGCACCAGGATGGGGAAGCGCCGGTCCTTCGCGCGCAGGCGGCGGATCAGCTCCAGGCCCGGCAGGCGCGGCAGGCCGAGGTCGATGATGGCGACGTCGACGGGATATTCATTGCCCATGAACAGGCCTTCCTCGCCGTCGGCAGCCACGTCGACAGTGAAGCCGGCCTCGACCAGGTCGCGCCGCAATGCCTCGCGCAGCGCCTCTTCGTCTTCAACCACCAGTGCACGCATGGCCTAGAGTTCCTTGCCTGTCTCGACGTCCACGCGCACCTCGAACACCCGGCCCTTGCGGTCATCGAGCAGGGTGAGCACCAGCACCTTGCGGCCCTTGATCTCGCGCTCCTTGGGATTCTTCATCAGCTTGGCGCCGTACTTGGCCTCCACCTGCCGCACGATGCGGTCGGTGGTGTCGCCCGCCAGCGGGCGCGCGGGTTCGCGGATGCCCTGTGCGGGCGGGGCGGCGGGTTCGAACACCGGCGGCACGCCCCCGGGAGCCTGTGCCATTGCCGGCATGGCCAGCAGCGCGACGGCAAGGGCCGGCAGTGTCCTGCCGGCCCGGTGCGCGAGGTTGAGCTGCAACTTCATGGTTCTATCGTAAGCGATCACGCGAGCAATCAGCCACGGCGGCGGATGTCGGCGACGTCAATGTACCGCCCGGGGTTGTAGGCGAGCCGCGTGACGTCCCGACGGCCCCGGTGCACGTAGGTGACACGGTAGGCCACCACACGCTCCTCGACGCGGGTCTCGCGGCGCACCTCGCAGCGGCGTACGTCGCGATAGCGCACTTCACGCCCGTCGCGGCCGATCTCGCTGCCGATGAGCGCACCAGCGACGGCGCCTGCAACGGTGGCCACTCCGCGGCCGTCACCCACCCGGTTGCCGATGACGGCCCCGAGCACGCCACCGGCGATGGCCGCGCCATTGCGATCAGCGCCGTGCACATGCCGCTCGCGCTCGTTCCAGCAATGCTCCACCGGCACGCTATGGCGCACGCGTTCGTAGATGGGTTCCACCTGGACAACCCTGGCCTGGCGGTCGCCATGGTCGTGACGATCATGGCCATGTCCCTGGGCGTTGCGGTTGCCCGCCTGGGCACCCAGTGAGACCGCGCCGAGCACCAGCGCCGCTACTGCCGCAATAATCCTGTTGTTGTTCATGACTGCCTCCGCTTGCGCACCCGGAAGCTTGTTTCCGGGCCTGGGAGCGATACTGCGCGGGGGTCAATGAATCAGGACTGAATGTTCCTTTTCACCTCATTCCACAGGGCATCGAGGCCTTCCGGGCCGAGGTTTTCCAGGGCCAGCCCGCGGGCTTGCGCCAGGGCCTCCATGGCGCGGAAGCGGGACTCGAAACGGGCATTGGCCCGGCGCAGTGCGGTTTCCGGATCCACTTTCAGGTGGCGGGCCAGGCTGGTGGCGGCCAACAGCAGGTCACCCAGCTCATCCTCGACGCTGCTGTTGCCCTCGCCACGCTGCGCGGCGTCCACTTCCGCCAGCTCCTCGAGCAGTTTCGCGCGCGGACCGCCGGCATCGGGCCAGTCGAATCCAGCGCCCGCCGCGCGCTTGCCCAGCTTGGCAGCGCGCGACAGTGCCGGCAGCGTCAGCGGGATGTCATCGAGCAGGCCCGCGCTGCCGCGTGCGGCGCGCTCACCAGCCTTCAGTCGCTCCCAGTCAGCCGCCTCGCGCTGGCCTGTCCCGCCGAACACATGCGGATGGCGCCGTTGCAGCTTGTCGGCGATGGCATGCGCCACGGCATCGAAATCATATTCGCCGCGCTCGCTGGCCAGCTGCGCGTGGAACACCACCTGGAAGAGCAGGTCCCCGAGCTCGTCACGCAGGGCGCCTGCGTCGCCGGACTCGATGGCCGCGATGAGCTCGCAGGCTTCCTCCAGCGTGTAGCGCGCCAGCGAGCGGGAATCCTGCGCCCGGTCCCAGGCACAGCCCGTGGCCGGATCGCGCAGCGCGCGCATCACTTCCAGCAGGCGCTGCATGCCGGCGAGCTGGTCGCGCGCGACCTCCTGCATGGTGTCAGGCAGCCGTGGCGCTGCGCCGCCGACGGCGGTGCTTCTCAGCCGCCGCCACTGGTGCCGCCCTTGATGCCACCGCGCGTGAGCTCCGCCGGATCAAGCAGCGACTGCAGCTGCGCGGGCGGCAGGTCGGTGTTCGCCGCCGCCACTTCCAGGATGGGCTTGCCCTCTGCGTACGCCTTCTTGGCAATGGCCGCGCCCTTCTCGTAGCCAATCACCGGGTTGAGCGCAGTGACCAGGATGGGATTGCGCTCCAGTGCTTCCTTCAGCCGCGGCTCGTTGACTGTGAATCCGGCAATGGCCGCATCGGCCAGCTGCCGCGACACATTGGCCAGCAGGCGGATGCTCTCCAGCAGCTTGTAGCCCACCAGCGGCAGCATCACGTTGAGCTGGAAATTGCCGGACTGGCCGGCCACGGTGATGCTCACGTCATTGCCCATCACCTCGGCGGCCACCATGGCCGTGGCCTCGGGGATCACCGGGTTCACCTTGCCTGGCATGATGCTGCTGCCCGGCTGCAGCGCCGGCAGCGCGATCTCGGCGAGACCTGCCAGCGGCCCGCTGTTCATCCAGCGCAGGTCGTTGGCGATCTTCATCAGGCTCACGGCCAGAGTCTTGAGCTGCCCGGACATCTCCACCGCCGTGTCCTGCGTGGCGATGCCCTCGAACAGGCTGGAATTCGGATGGAAGCCGATGCCGGTGGCGCGCGCCAGCTCGCCGCAGAAGCGCGCGGAGAATTCCGGGTGCGCGTTGATGCCGGTACCGACGGCGGTGCCGCCCTGCGCCAACTGCAGCAGCCTTGCCTCTACCGCCATCACGCGTTCGATGCCCTTCTCCACCTGCGTGCGCCATGCAGCCAGTTCCTGGCCGAAGGTCACGGGCATGGCATCCATCAGGTGCGTGCGACCGGTCTTCACGATGTGCCCGACCTGGTCCTCCTTCACGCGCAGCACATTGGCCAGGTGCTGCAGGGCAGGCAGCAGCTGCTCGCGCCAGGCCAGCGCGGCACTGACGTGGATCGCGGTGGGGATCACGTCGTTGCTGCTCTGGGCCATGTTCACTTCGTCATTGGCATGCACCGCGCGCCCCAGGTGGCCTGCAGCCAGCCTGGAGATCACCTCGTTGGCGTTCATGTTGGTGCTGGTGCCCGAGCCAGTCTGAAACACATCGACGGGGAACTGCGCGTCATGCGTGCCCGCGGCCACCTCGCCGGCGGCCTTCACGATGGCCGCGGCCACCGGGCCTTCGAGCAGCCCGAGAGAAGCATTGGCCTGGGCCGCCGCGGCCTTGACCAGGGCCACGGCGCGGATGAAGTCGCGCGGCATGGGACGGCCGCTGATGGGGAAGTTCTGTACGGCACGCTGGGTCTGGGCGCCCCACAGCGCCGTGGCCGGCACCTTCAGTTCACCCATGCTGTCGCGTTCGATACGGAAGTCTTTGCTGCTCACGTTGTTGTCCTTTCACCAGCCAGTCAGGTGCCGCTTCGGCTATCATTGAATTCTATCATCCGCAGCCCTGCGGCAATCCGCCGCGCCCATCCATGGACCACAGCCTCTCTGCCCTTTCTCCCGTCGACGGGCGCTATCGCGCCGCTACCGAACAGCTTGCGGGGCTGCTTTCCGAAGCCGGCCTGGTGCGTGAACGCATCCGTGTCGAGGCGCTGTGGCTGCTGCAGATGGAACAGTCCCTGGGCGCTCACGCCGCGCTGCCCTTCAGCCTGGCGGTGCGCCAGCGCATCGGCGAACTGGCCGATGATCCCGGCGCCACCGCCGCACAGATGGTCAAGGGCATCGAGAAGCGCATCAACCACGATGTGAAGGCAGTGGAATATTTCGTGCGCGACGAGATGCGCGCGGCCGGTGCCACGCCTGCCCAGCTCGAGCTGGTGCATTTCGGCTGCACCTCCGAGGACATCAACAACATCAGCTATGCGCGCCTGCTGGCCAGCGCGCGCGACACGCAGCTGCTGCCCGCGCTCGACGCCCTGCTGGCACCGCTGGCCGCGTTTGCCACCGAACATGCCGCGCTGCCGATGCTCTCGCGCACGCATGGCCAGACCGCCTCCCCCACCACGCTGGGCAAGGAATTCGCCAATGTGCACGCCCGCCTGCGGCGCGCGCGTGCGCGGCTGGCGCGGGTGGAGATCCTGGGCAAATGGAATGGCGCGGTGGGCAATTTCAATGCGCATGCCGCGGCGTTCCCCGACCTCGACTGGCCGGCCATTTCCCGCCAGTTCGTAGAGCAGCGCTGCGGCCTCACGTGGAATCCGCTCACCACACAGATCGAGCCGCATGACTGGATCGGCGAATACGCCGATGCGCTGGCCGCCATCAACGTGATCGGCATCGATTTCTGTCGCGATGTGTGGGGCTATGTTTCCCTGGGCTACCTGCGCCAGCGGGCGGTGGCCGGCGAGGTGGGCTCCTCCACCATGCCGCACAAGGTCAATCCCATCGACTTCGAGAATGCCGAAGGCAACCTCGGCCTCGCCAACGCCCTGCTGCGCCACTTCAGCGACAAGCTGCCGGTGTCGCGCTGGCAGCGCGACCTCACCGACTCCACCGTGCTGCGCAATGTGGGCGTGGCGCTGGGCCACTGCCTGATCGCCTGGCGCGCCGCGGTGCGCGGGCTGGGCAAGATCGCACCGGATCCGGCCACGCTGGCCCAGGACCTCGACGATGCCTGGGAAGTGCTGGCCGAGCCGGTGCAGACCGTGCTGCGCGCCGAGGGGGTGCCCGATGGCTACGAACTGCTCAAGCAGCACTCCCGTGGACGGCCGCTGACGCGGCAATCCCTGGCCGCACTGATCGCCACCCTGCCCATCCCCGATGCAAGGAAGGCCGCCCTGCAGGCCCTTACGCCGTCCGCCTATGTGGGCCTGGCGGCGCGGCTGGCCCGGTTCCAGTTGACATAACGACACCCGTTCCGGAACGCAGCGCACACTTCGCGGCAGCGCGTTGCCGGAACAACGGCAAAGCGTGAACCGTCCCACACTGCGGGGGCAGCGGGACTCGCAGACTGTGCGCCATGGCCGGATCCCAGTATTACTTCGCGGGCCAGGCAGCCAGCCTGCCGGGCAGTGGCGTGCTGCCGCCCGTCACCGTGCTCGGCCGCGGTGGCAGCGAACGCCCGGAGCGCGAGCCCCTGCAGGTGCTCACCACGCTGGATGACGTGCGCGCCGCCAATCGCCGCGCCATGCTGATCGCCAAGCGCCTGGTTTCCATCTACACCTCCGACCTCGAGCCCAGGCTCTACGAGCACGAGCCTTTCCTGGAAGTGGTGCAGCGGTTCCTGCTTGCGCACAGCTTCGCGAAGATCCGCGTGCTCACGCAGCGTGCGGTGCCCTACACCACTGCCCACAAACTGGCGGCCATGCGCCGCCGCCTGTCAGGCCATATCGAGATCCGCAGTGTCCCGCAGCAGTTTGCCGGCCGCACGCAGGGCATGCTGATCGCCGACACGCGTGCCATCGTGTACCGCGCGCAGGCCGGCAGCTACGACGGCGTGGCCGGCTTCGAGCAGCCGCCGGTGGCCAGGGCGTACCTGAACGAATTCGACGAGATGTGGCTGGCCAGCGCGCCACGCTACTGATCCCTGGCCGTCGGCCGCGGGTGCCCATCCCCGATCCCCTATACTTGCCGCCATGACCTGGCGTCCTGACCTGACCGTGGCTGCCGTCGTGCAGCGCGATGACCGATTCCTGATCGTCGAGGAGCACATCAAGGGCTCGCTGGTGCTCAACCAGCCGGCCGGGCACGTGGAGGATGGCGAGTCCATCATCGAGGCGGCCGTGCGCGAGACCCTGGAGGAGACTGCGTGGCATCTGCGCCCGCAGCACCTGCTCGGCCTTTACCTCTGGCGCAATCCGGCCACCGGCGCAACCATCCTGCGCATCGCCGTCACGGGCGAGGTGACCGGCCACGAGCCCTTGCGTGCCCTGGACCGCGGCATCGTCGCCGCGCACTGGATGACGCACACCGAACTCATCGCCCGCCCCGCCCGCCTGCGCAGCCCGCTGGTACTGCGCTGTATTGATGACTTCCTCACAGGACAGCGCCACGACCTGGGCGCACTGAATTACCTGGCCGCGCAGCCTATCCCGGCCAGCGCCTGAGGATTGCCGTGGGCGAACGCATCATCGTCGCCCTGTCCGGCGGCGTGGATTCGGCCGTCACGGCGCTGCTGCTCACCCGCGCGGGGCATGAAGTGCACGGCCTGTTCATGCACAACTGGGAGGAGGACGAGCAGGGTTACTGCACGGCCGCCGAGGATTTCCAGGATGCCCGCCGCGTCGCCGATGAACTGGGCATCCCGCTGCACCGCGTGGATCTGTCCGCGCAGTATCGCCAGCGCGTGTTCGATGAGTTCCTCGCCGCCAGCCGCGCCGGCCTGACGCCCAATCCCGACGTGCTGTGCAACCGCGAGATCAAGTTCGGCGACTGCCTGCGCCATGCACAGCGGCTGGGTGGACGTTTCCTCGCGACCGGCCACTATGCCCGGGTCGTGCAGGGGTCCGATGGACCGGAGCTGCACAAGGGAGTGGATGCGAACAAGGACCAGTCCTATTTCCTGCATGCGGTGGCGCGTTCCGCGCTTGCCCATGCACTGATGCCACTGGGTGAGCTGCACAAGGAGCAGGTGCGCGGGATCGCCCATGCGGCGGGCCTTCCGGTGGCGGCCAAGCGTGACAGCACGGGCATCTGTTTCATCGGCGAGCGGCCGTTCCGCGACTTCCTGCAGCAGTACCTGCCCACCTCCCCCGGCCCCATCGTCGATGCGGACGGACGGCAACTGGGCGAGCACGTCGGCCTGCCCTTTTACACGCTGGGCCAGCGCGGAGGAGTAGGCATCGGCGGGTTGCGCGGTGGCAGCGGCGAGGCCTGGTATGTGGCCCGCAAGGAGCTGGCCACCAACACGCTGGTTGTGGTGCAGGGGGAAGACCACCCGGCGCTGTTCTGCAGCAGCCTCGCCACGGGCGCGGTCAACTGGCTGTGTTCCCTGCCGCATTCCCTCGAGGATTGCGGCGTGCGGCTGCGCTACCGGCAGCCGGACCAGCCTGCGCGCATCGAACCGGCAGCCGAGGGTGGCGTGCACATCTTTCCCGATAGCCCGCAGCGTGCAGTCACGCCCGGGCAGTCCGCAGTGATCTACCAGGGAACACGCTGCCTCGGCGGCGGGGTAATCACGCAAACGGGGCTATAATGGGCGGCTTACAGGCAGCCGCATGGCTCCCTTGACCCACCCTGACGGAGAGATGGCATGACGGATAGTTTCGGGGCGCGCACGACGCTCGACGTTAACGGCAAGCAGTACGCAATCCGGAGCCTGGCCGCCCTGCCAGCCGAAAAGCTGGCCCGCCTGCCCTACTCGCTGAAGATCCTGCTGGAGAACCAGCTGCGCTTCGAAGATGGCGTGAACGTCACCCGCGCCGACATCGAGGCCATCCTCGACTGGGACGCCAAGGCCGTGCCTTCCTACGAGATCTCCTTCACCCCGGCGCGCGTGATCATGCAGGACTTCACCGGTGTGCCCTGCGTCGTCGACCTTGCCGCCATGCGCGAGGCCATTGCCCGCCTGGGCGGCAATCCCGAGAAGGTGAATCCGCTGGCGCCGGCGGAGCTGGTGATCGACCACTCGGTGCAGGTGGATGAATATGGCACGCCGCAGGCGCTGGCCAACAACAACCGCATCGAGTTCGAGCGCAACGGCGAGCGCTACTCCTTCCTGCGCTGGGGCCAGAGCGCCTTCCGCAACTTCAAGGTGGTGCCGCCGAACACCGGCATCGTGCACCAGGTGAACCTGGAGTACCTGGGCCGCGTGGTATTCGCGAAGGATGGCAACCCGACCGAGGCCTACCCTGACACTCTCGTGGGCACCGACTCGCACACCACGATGATCAACGGCCTGGGTGTGCTGGGCTGGGGCGTGGGCGGCATCGAGGCCGAGGCGGCCATGCTGGGCCAGCCGGTGACCATGCTGATTCCGCAGGTGATCGGCTTCAAGCTGTCGGGCACGCTGCCGCCGGGCACCACCGCCACCGACCTGGTGCTCACCGTCACCGAGATGCTGCGCAAGAAGGGCGTGGTCGACAAGTTCGTGGAGTTCTTCGGCGATGGCCTCGCCAACCTGCCGCTGGCCGACCGCGCCACCATCGGCAACATGTCGCCGGAGTTTGGCAGCACCTGCGCCATCTTCCCCATCGACGAGGAGACCATCCGCTACCTGAGGCTCTCGGGCCGTCCGGAGGAGCAGATCGCGCTGGTGGAAGCCTATGCGAAGCACCAGGGCATGTGGCGCGTGAACGGCCAGGCACCGGCGGACTACACCGATGTGCTGGAACTTGACCTCGCCACCGTGGAGCCCAGCCTCGCCGGCCCCTCCCGCCCGCAGGACCGCGTACCGCTGAAGACCGCGCAGCAGGCCTTCAAGGCAACCTACAAGAAGCAGGCCGACGAGCGCGCGAAGAAGAACCCCGCCGCCACCGGCCTGGGGCTCGCCACCCTCGGCGGCAAGGAAGTCGAGGTGAAGGACGGCGCGGTGCTGATCGCGGCCATCACCAGTTGCACGAACACCTCCAATCCCTACGTGCTGATCGCCGCGGGCCTGGTGGCGCGCAACGCGCGGCGGCTGGGCCTCACCGCCAGGCCCTGGGTGAAGACCTCGCTGGCGCCGGGCTCGCGCGTGGTGTCCGACTACCTCACCGCCGCCGGCCTGCTCGATGACCTGGAGGCCGTGGGTTTCAACCTGGTGGGCTATGGCTGCACCACCTGCATCGGCAACTCCGGCCCGCTGAAGCCGGAGATCTCCGCCGCCGTGAAGCAGGGTGACGTGATCGGCTGCTCGGTGCTGTCCGGCAACCGCAACTTTGACGGCCGCGTGCATCCGGAAGTGAAGCAGAACTACCTGGCCTCCCCGCCGCTGGTGGTGGCCTACGCGCTGGCCGGCACGCTGGACACCGACCTCGTCGGCGCCCCGCTGGGCACCGGCAGCAACGGCCAGCCGGTGTACCTGAAGGACATCTGGCCCTCGCCGCAGGAAGTGGCCGACTATGTGCGCCAGCACATCACCTCGGCGATGTTCCGCAAGAGCTATGCCGGCGTGTTCGATGGCGACGAGCGCTGGCGCGCCATCAAGGTGCCGGCGGGCAAGGTGTATGCGTGGGACGAGAAATCCACCTACGTGAAGAACCCGCCCTACTTCGACGGCATGACCATGACGCCGGCGGCTGGCGGTGACATCAGCGGTGCGCGCGTGCTGGGCCTGTTCGGTGATTCCATCACCACCGACCACATCTCCCCGGCGGGCAACATCGCGAAGAACAGCCCGGCAGCCCAGTACCTGATGGGCCAGGGCGTGCAGCCGGCCGACTTCAACCAGTATGGGGCGCGGCGCGGCAACCACGAGGTGATGATGCGTGGCACCTTCGCCAACATCCGCCTGCGCAACCTGCTGTGCCCGGGAGTCGAGGGCGGCGTCACGCAGCACGTGCCCACCGGCGAGCAGATGTCCATCTTCGATGCGGCCATGCGCTACAAGGCCAGCGGCACGCCGCTGATCATCCTGGCCGGCAAGGAGTACGGCAGCGGCTCCTCGCGCGACTGGGCGGCCAAGGGCACCATGCTGCTGGGCGTGAAGGCGGTGATTGCCGAGAGCTTCGAGCGCATCCACCGTTCCAACCTGATCGGCATGGGTGTGCTGCCGCTGCAGTTCGCTCCGGGCACCAATGCGCAGTCGCTGGGGCTCACAGGCAAGGAGACCTTCAGCATCACCGGCGCCACCGATGCCTCCAGGCGCATGGTGGAAGTGGTCGCGACGCCTGACGGTGGCGGCAAGCCCATCGTGTTCGAGGCGCGGGTCCGTATCGACACGCCCAAGGAGCGTGAGTACTACCAGCACGGCGGCATCCTGCACTACGTGCTGCGCCAGCTGGCGGCCAGCGGCAAGGCGGCCTGAGCTCCCGCACCGCCGTGGAACCGGCGGCAGGGGCGTCGCGACGCATCGCGCTGTTCGACCTGGACGGCACGCTGACCCGTCGCGACACCTACGTGCCCTTCGTGCTGGGCCTGCTGCTGAGGCATCCGGCACGCTGGGTGCGTACGCCGCTGCTGCTGGTGGCCGCACTGCGCTACCTGCTCGGTGGCCTGGATCGCGGCGGGCTGAAGGGTTCCATCCTGCACCTGCTGTTCGGCGGCCTGCCGCGCAATGTGCTGGAGAACTGGGCCACGCATTTTACCGCCGCGTCCCTGGCCACGCGCATGCACGAGGCCGGGGTGGCTACCTTGAAGTCGCACCTGCAAGCCGGCGATCACGTGGTGTTGCTGTCAGCCAGTCCTGACCTGTATGTGCCCCTGATCGGCCACGGGCTTGGCGTCCACGAGGTCCATTGCACCTGCATCCGCTGGGAAGGCGATCGGCTGGATGGCCGGCTGGCGGGCCCGAACCGCCGGGACCACGAGAAGGTCCGGGTGCTGGAGCAGCTGCGCGCAGCCAGTCCGGGATTGCCCGTGATCGCCTATGGCAACAGTGCCCCGGACCTCATCCACATGCGGCTGTGCGAAGAGGCCGTCTACGTGAATCCTGCCGCGCCCGAGGCTGCTTCGCTGACCGCAGCCGGAATGCGCTGCGTGCGGTGGAGCTGAGAGGGCTAGAATGGGCAGACAAGCCAGCCTGGAGGGATTGCCATGAAAACCCGCATGGATCGCATCCTGCCTTCCGAGATCACCCCGGAGCAGGTCTACTACGGCCGGCGCGAACTCCTCACCGCGGGGCTGGCAGGCGCCGCGCTGGCCACGCTGGGACTCGATGATGCAGCCGCCGCCGCAGCCGAACCCACCGGCGCCACGGTGAGTGCGCCGCGCAATGCCGCGCTGTCGATCACCGACAAGCCCAACAGCTGGGAAGACATCACCACCTACAACAACTTCTACGAATTCGGCACCGAGAAGCACGAGCCGGCCATCCTGTCGCGCGACTTCAAGCCCACGCCCTGGAATGTCACTGTCGACGGCGAGTGCGAGGTGAAGGGCAAGTTCGCTCTCGAGGATGTGATGAAGGGGCTGGCGCTGGAAGAGCGCGTGTACCGCCTGCGCTGCGTGGAAGCCTGGTCGATGGTGATTCCCTGGGCGGGATTCCCGCTGGCCGCGCTGCTGGCCAGATACAAGCCCACCTCGAAGGCGAAGTTCGTGGAGTTCACCACGCTGCATGATGCGCGGCGCATGCCGGGCCAGCGCGTGGAGGTGCTGGACTGGCCTTATGTGGAAGGCCTGCGCATGGATGAGGCCATGCATCCTCTGACCTTCATCGCCACAGGGCTCTACGGCCGCATGCTGCCGAACCAGAACGGCGCGCCGCTGCGGCTGGTGGTACCGTGGAAATACGGCTTCAAGAACATCAAGTCCATCGTGCGCATCCGCTTCACCGAGCGCCAGCCGCTGAACAGCTGGCAGAAGTCCGCATCGCATGAATACGGGTTCTATGCCAACGTGAATCCCGCGGTGAGCCATCCGCGCTGGAGCCAGGCCACGGAACGGCGCATCGGCAGCGGCTCGCTGCTGGGCGGACGCAGCGCCACCCTGCCCTTCAACGGTTATGCCGGGCAGGTGGCGTCGCTGTACGCGGGCATGGATCCCAAGCGGCTCTACTAGCCGCTGCCCGCGTACCGCTTGAACCTCACGCAGCAGTACCGCTTCATCTACAAACCGCTGGTGTTTGCCGCCTGCGCGCTACCGGCGGTGCTGATGGTTCTGGGCATACTGGTGGCGGTGGGCAAGCTGGACCACGGCGGCATGGACCTGGGCGCGGATCCGGTGAACCGGCTCATCCATGCCTGTGGCATCACCGCGCTGAACCTGCTGCTGGTCACGCTGGCCGTGACGCCCGTGCGGCAGGTCACGGGCATCAACAGCCTGGTCAGGCTGCGCCGCATGCTGGGGCTGTTCGCGTTCTTCTACGCACTGGCCCATTTCACGGTGTATTTCTGGCTCAGCCAGGCACTGGATTTCCGCGCAGTGGGCGAGGACATCCTCAAGCGCCCCTATATCACCATCGGCATGCTGGCGCTGCTGCTGCTGGTGCCGCTGGCTGTCACTTCAACCAATGGCATGATGCGGCGGCTGGGCCGGCGCTGGACGAAGCTGCACCGGCTGGTCTACGTGATCACCGGCCTCGGCCTGTGGCATTTCTGGTGGCAGGTGAAGGCCGACATCCGCGAGCCGCTGCTCTACGTGGGAATCTTCGCCGTGCTGATGGCGTGGCGGCTCAGAGGGAAGTTCTGGCCAGCCACAGCTCGGGAAAGAACCTGAGCTCCAGTGCCTTGGCCAGGTAGGACACCCCACCGGTGCCGCCCGTGCCGGGTTTCTGGCCGATGATGCGTTCCACGGTCTTCATGTGCTGGAAGCGCCACAGCTGGAAGCGGTGGTCAAGATCGACCAGGCCCTCCGCCAGCTCGTAGAGGTCCCAGTCCTTTTCAGCGTTGTGGTAGACGCCCAGCCAGGCGCCGGTGACGGCCTTCGAGGGCGCGTGGGCCTGCGAGAAATCGCGGTCGAGCAGCTCCGCGGGGATGCCGTAGCCGCGCCGGGACAGCAGCCGCAGCACTTCGTCATAAAGGCTGGGCGCCTGCAGCGCGCGCTGCAGGCGTGCGTGGTCCTCGGGGTTGCGTTGGTGCACGCGCACCATGTCCGCGTTCTTGTTGCCCAGTCCGAACTCCAGCAGCCGGTACTGCACCGACTGGAAACCGGAGGAACGCCCCAGCAGGTTGCGGAAGGCGGTGTAGTCGGAGGGCGTCATGGTGGCCAGCACTTCCCACACGCCGAACAGCTGCGTCTGCACCTTGCCGATGCGCTGCAGGGCCTTGAAGGAAGGATCCAGGTCGTCACGCACCACGCACTGGCGCACAAGTTCCAGTTCATGGAGGAACAGGCGGATCCACAGCTCCGAGACATGGTGCACGGTGATGAACATCACCTCGTCATGTGCATCGGAAATGGGCTTCTGCGCGGCCAGCAGCTGCGTGAGTTCAAGGTATTCGCCGTAGGAGCGCGAACTGCCGAGGTCCCAGAAAACCCCCTCGCCCGTGAGGTCGACCTTGCCGCCCGGGGTGCCTGGCCTGTCGTTCATGTGCGCTCCCCGAGCCACTGCGGTACGTTGGTCCAGCCCTTCAGCAGCGCCGCGTCGAGCTCGCGCCAGCGCGGCTCACACTCCGCCACGCAGCGCCAGAAGCGCGCCGAGTGGTCCAGATGGCGCGTATGTGCCAGCTCGTGGCAGAGCAGGTAGCGCACGACGTCTTCCGGCTGGAACAGCAGGGCGAGGTTCAGCGAAATGGCGCCGCGTGCCGAGCAGCTGCCCCAGCGGGAACGCTGGCAGCGCACCGACACGGCGGTGAAGGAGAACCCATGCTGCGCGGCCAGCGCTTGCAGGCGTGCCGTGAAGGCCGGCTGCGCGCGGCGCTTCAGCCAGGCAAGCAGGCAACGCCGCCAGTCTTCGCGTGTGCCGCTGCCGCGCAGTTCGACGACGCCGGCGGCCTGCAGAACCAGGCGCGCACGGCCTGCGCCGCCGGCCTGGAAGATGCGCCAGGTTTCACCCAGCAGCGGCAGGTGCAGCGAAGGCGGCGGAAACTGCTCCGGCACAGGCTGCGCGGTTCGGCGCCGCTCCACATGGCGGCGCACCCATTCCGCGCGGCTTTCGAGGAAGGCCCAGGCCTGCCGTTCCGGGACACCACGCGGCACCACCAGCTCCACGGCGCCACCCTGGCTGATGCGCACCGCCACGCGGCGCGCACGGCGGCTGTGGCGCAGGCTGACGGCGGGCACGGTGGATGCCGGCTGCCACAGCTGCAGCTGTGGCTCGTCATTGCCCGGGAAATGCGGCTCCGTCGCGCGATACACGGCAGCGATGATAGCAGCGGCGGCCGCGCGCCGCGGCTTGATACCATCCGCCAATGCATTTCTTCAGCGACAACAACGCGCCGGCGGCGCCAGCTGTTCTTGCCGCCATCGAGGCCGCCAATTCCGGCATGACCCTGGCCTACGGCGCCGACGAATGGAGTGAGCGACTGGACGAGGCCTTCAGCCGCTACTTCGAAAGGCCGGTGCGTGCCTTCGCCGTGGCCACGGGCACCGCCGCCAATGCCCTGGCGCTGGCCACGCTCACGCCGCCGTATGGCGAGATCCTCACCGGCGAGCAGTCGCACGTGGTGCACGATGAATGTGGCGCAGTGGAATTGCAGACCGCGGGCGCAAGACTCACGCGGCTGCCGGCACCGGCGGGCCTGCTGCCTGCCACTGCACTTGCGCAGTGGCTTGCGGATCATCCGGTATCGCTGCACAGCCCGCAGCCCGCCGCCGTGAGCATCACGCAGGCCAGCGAATGCGGCACGGTGTACCAGCCCGCACAGATCAGTGAGCTGTCGGAAGTCAGCCGGAACCATGGCCTGGCGCTGCACATGGATGGCGCGCGCTTCGCCAATGCGCTGGCTTCGCTGGGGGTGGCCCCCGCGGATGTGACCTGGCGATGTGGCGTGGATGTGCTGTCCTTCGGCGCTACCAAGAATGGCGCCATCGGCGCCGAGGCCGTGGTCTTCTTCGATCCGGATCAGGCGCGCGACTTCGAACTGCGCCGCAAACGCGCCGCCCATCTGTTCTCGAAGATGCGTTATCTCTCCGCACAGCTGCTGTGCTGCCTGGAGCAGCCCTTCTTCCGGGAGAACGCAGCGCGCGCCAACCGCCTGGCCGCCCACATCGGCGCGGCTGCCGGAGAACGCCTGCTCTACCCTGTGCAGTCCAATGCCATTTTCATGGGCTTCAGGCCCGGCGAGAAACAGGAACTGCGGGAGCGCGGCTTCGGTTTCTACGACTGGGGGCCGCCGCGCCAGGATGCCGCGCGTTTCGTGGTTTCCTGGAACCAGGATGAGGCGGATGTGGCTGCCCTGTGCGAGGCGCTGGCGGCGTGGAACTGATCGACATCGGCGTCAACCTGACGCATGAGAGCTTCCGCCACGACCTGCCTGATGTGCTGCACCGGGCGTACGGCGCCGGAGTGCACCGCATGGTGGTCACCGGCACCAGCGTAGAGAGCACGCGCGAGGCACTGGCATTGCACGCCGCGCATCCGGACCGGCTGTACGCAACGGCTGGCCTGCACCCGCATCATGCCAGCGACTTCAATCCGGGGACCCGCGACGCGCTGCGCGAGCTGGCGCGCCAGCCGGGCATCGTGGCCATGGGCGAATGTGGCCTCGACTACTTCCGCAACTTCTCCCCGCGCGAGGCACAGCTCGCCGCCTTCGCGGGCCAGCTGGAACTGGCAGTGGAACTCAGGCTGCCGGTGTTCCTGCACCAGCGGGATGCACACGCTGACTTCGTGGCGGTGCTGCGCGACTACCTGCCGCGACTGAAGGCGGGCGTGGCGCATTGCTTCACCGGCCAGGAAAACGAACTGGATGACTGCCTGGCGATGGGCCTTTGCATCGGCATCACGGGCTGGATCTGCGATGAACGGCGCGGCCGGCACCTGCTGCCGCTGATGGCGCGCATTCCGGGCGCGCGGCTGATGATCGAGACCGATGCACCCTACCTGCTGCCGCGCAGCCTGAAGCCGCATCCGCCCACGCGGCGCAATGAGCCGGCTTTCCTGCCCGAGGTGGCCACCACCATAGCCCGTGCGCGCAACGAGCCGGTGGAGCAGCTTGCTGCCACCAGCACGGCGGCCGCACTGGCGTTCTTTTCCCTGCCCTGAGCCCTGTCTGGCCGCCCGCTCCCCTCTTCCAGTGCTTCAGGAGTAGCGCGCGTCGAACACTTCGGCGACCAGTCCGCGGCGCCGGCGCAGCGGGCTGGGTCTTGCGGCCTCAACGATGGCCTGCCATTCGGCACTGAATTGCTCCAGCCAGTTTCGGCCTGCATCAGAGGCCACAGGCGGGAACTCCGCGCCCAGTGAATCGACCATCAGCGTCCAGCGCGGCAGGCCCTTGGGAAAACGGGCGCGGCGGGTGAACAGGATGCGCCCTTCCACCGGCAGCTCTCCGGCCAGGGCGCGCACTGCGGCCACGCGGTCGTACAGCGCGTGCTGCGGATTCTGGAAGGTTGCGCGGCTCGCGCCGTTCATCACTGTCCACTGCGTCATCTGGTCGCCGCCGAAGATGTTGCCGCGCTGGCTGCGCAGGTCGATCACCACCAGTCCGCGTGAGGTCAGCAGCAGGTAGTCGATGTGCATGGAGGCGCCGTTGCCGTCGGGGACCAGCACGTTGTGCAGGTACTCCAGCGCAACGGACACGATGCTCTGGTGCAGGCGCTTGTCCGCCGCGCGTGCGCGCAGCGCCCGCACAAGGTAGACCAGCAGCGCAATGAACATCACCGCGCCCACCACGCCCAGGATCAGGCGGTTCTGGGGCGTGTCGATGCGCTGCAGTGAATCTTCAACCGTCAGTTGCACGACGCAGCCCGCTCAGCGTTGGATCGATCTCATCGAAACGGGACGGCAGCTCGTACAGCCGGCGCAGGTTTTCCGGTACCGGCACGCTTCCCACCAGGGGTTCCACGATCTCGCGGAATTTCGCCGGATGCGCCGTGGCGACCAGCACCCAGTTGCGATCATTGCGCTCGGATTCCGGCAGGCGTGCATGCACTTCTGCCGCAACGGCCGTGTGCGGGCACCAGATCTCGCCGTATGAGGCATGGTCAGCACGGATGCGGGCGCGGATTGCCTCGTCGGCGACGGTGGCTGCGTTGACCTGTCCCGCCAGTTCGCCGCCGGCCGGAAACAGGTTCAGCAGGCGCTCCAGGTTGCTGGGATTGCCCACGTCCATCGCCGAGGCAAGCGTGGCCACGCTGGGCCGGGGCCGCAGGATGCCGGTATCCAGGAATTCCGGCACCGTGAGGTTGGCATTGTGCGCCAGCACGATGCGGTCGATGGGCAGGCCCATGTGGCGCGCCCAGACGCAGGCGGCCGCGTTGCCGAGGTTGCCACTGGGAATGATGTAGGAAGCCTTGCCACCCGTGGCAGCCTGCACAGCCAGGCTGCTGGCCGCGTAGTACACGGCCTGCGGCAGCAGGCGACCAATGTTGATGCTGTTGGCCGACGACATCTCGGCCTGCGCACGCATGCCCGGATCCAGGAAGGCTTCCTTCACCAGCCGCTGGCAGTCATCGAAGCTGCCGCGCACCGCCAGGCTGGTGACGTTGTCGCCCCAGCAGGTGAGTTGCTGCTGCTGCGTGGGTGAAACCAGTCCCTTCGGGAAAAGCACGACCACTTCGATGCCGGGCCGACGGTGGAAGGCAGCCGCCACGGCGCCCCCGGTATCACCGGAAGTTGCCACCAGGATGCGCAGCGGCCGGCCCGATGGCTGGCGGATGCGCGCCATCGCGGCGGCGAGGAAGCGCGCGCCGAAATCCTTGAATGCCGCGGTGGGCCCGTGGAAGAGCTCCAGCACCTGCAGGCGGCCGGAGTTGCCGACAGCCTTCAGCGGTGCGGGAAAATTGAAGGCGTCTGCAGTGATTCCGCCCAGATCCCCGACCAGCCCGTCACCGGCCGCGAATGGTCCGATCAGGTCCCGGCCCAGTTGCGCCAGTGAAGTGCCGCGCAGCGCGGCCATCGAAGGCCACTGCTCCGGTACGTACAGACCGCCATCCGGGGCCAGCCCCGTCACCAGTGCCTCGCTGAAGGAGGCGGAGGGAGCAAGGCCACGCGTGCTGATGAACTTCATTCGCTGCTCACAACATGCGCTCCGCCAGACTGGACGGAGACGATCCACTTGTCGGTTTCAATGCCCTGCGCGGCGAAGGCCTGTTCCATGGCCTGGCGTACCTCGCGCGCATCGGACTCCAAGCACAACGCGAACACCGTGGGACCGGCGCCGGAGATGGAACAGCCCAGCGCACCCTTCGACAGCGCCGCGGCGCGCACGTCGGTGAAGCCGGGGATCAGCACCTGGCGCTGCTTCTCGATGATCACGTCCTCCAGCGAGGCCTTGATCATGTCCAGGTCGTTGGTATAGCAGCCGGAGATGAAGCCGGCGAGGTTCGCGGTCTGCCACACGAAGTCGGACATGTCCACCGTGCCCGACAGGATGGCGCGCGCCTGCTTGGTGGAGACCTGCAGGTGCGGATGCACGATCACCGCGTAGATCTGCTGCGGCACCGGAATCTGCTTCACGCGCGGCTCGTCGATGCCCACGGTAAGCACCAGCCCGCCGAACAGTGACGGGGAGATGTTGTCGGCGTGGCGCGAACCGCTGGCCACGGCCTCCCCTTCCATCGCCACCTTCAGCAATTCGATGCGCGTGAGCGGATCGTCGATCATCGCGTTGGCGGCGACCACGGCGGCCACCGCCGAGGCAGCCGAGCCGCCGAGGCCGGAGGCCAGGGGAATCCCCTTGCTGATACGCACGTCGAAGCCGAACGGCAGGTTGCGCGCATGGATCAGCGCCAGCAGCGCCTGTCCGGCAGTGTTCTTTTCCGCCGCCAGCGGCAGGTCTTCGACCACTCCGGTGATGGAGCTGATCGTGACGCCCGGCTTTTCGGTGCGCGTGAGCGTGATGGTGTCACCCACTGCATCCACCGAGAAGCCCAGGATGTCGAAGCCGATGGCCACGTTGGCCACCGAGCCTGGCGCGAAGGCCGTGACCTTGCGTGGCATCACAGGCGTGCTCCCAGATAGGCGGACAACCGCAGCAGGTCGGCGAACACGCCGCCGGCTGTGACTTCGGGACCGGCGCCCGGGCCCTGCACGATCAGCGGGTTCTTGTTGTAGCGCGCGGTGGCGAAACGCACCACGTTGTCAGTGAGTGCGATGTTGGCAAAGGCATGCTTGCCATCCAGCTCGACCACCCCCACCGTGGCCTCACCCTTCGCAGTGACGCGGCCCACGAAGCGCAGCACCTTGCCGGCCGCCTTTGCGGCCTGGTAACGCTTCAGCATGGCCTCATCGTAACGCGGCAGGCCACCGAGGAAGTCATCGATCGAGCCGCCGGCCAGGTCGCTGGGAACCAGGCTCTCCACCTTCACGTCGGCCATGTCGAGCTTCAGGCCCATCTCGCGCGCCAGGATGATGAGCTTGCGCGCCACATCGGTGCCGGAAAGGTCGTCGCGCGGGTCGGGTTCGGTGTAGCCCAGCTTCTTTGCCTCCTTCACGATGGCCGAGAATGGCACGCTGCCGTCGTACACGTTGAAGAGGTAGGCCAGTGTGCCGGAGAAGATGCCCTCGATGCTGTCCACCTGGTCGCCGGTCTCGCGCAGGTCGCGCAGGGTCTGGATCACCGGCAGGCCCGCACCCACCGTGCCTTCATAGAGGTAGTGCGAGCCGCCCTGCCGGCGCGCAGCGCGCAGCGACTCGTAGTAGTCGATGCCGGCGCTGTTGGCCTTCTTGTTGGGCGTGACCACGTGGATGCCGGCGGCCAGCCAGGCCGCGTAGTGCTTCGCCACTGATTCATCGGCACTGCAGTCGATGACCACGGTGTGCGGCAGGTAGTCCACCTTCACATGGTCGATGAAACGCGCCAGGTCGGCGGCATCGGTCGCCGCCTCGTACTGCGCCTTCCACTGTCCCAGTTCCACGCCGCGGTCGGACAGCAGCATGCGGCGGCTGGACATGATGCCGCGCACGCGCAGGTCGAGCTTGAACTCGCGCGCCAGGCGCGCCTGTTCGCCGGCCAGCTGGTCCAGCAGCACACGGCCCACGGTGCCGGGTCCGATCACGCCGATCGACAGCGTGTTGGGCGAGAGGTAGAAGCTGGCATGCGCTGCGCGCAATGCGCGCGTGGCCTGCCTGCCGTCCACCACCACGGAGATGTTGCGCTCCGAAGCGCCCTGCGCAATGGCGCGCACGTTGATGGCAGCCTGGCCCAGGGCATTGAACACCTTGGCCGAGACACCCGGCGTGCCGGCCATGCCATCACCCACCACGGCGAGGATGGCCTGTTCCTTCAACGCATCCACGCTCTGGATCTGTCCCTCTGCCAGCTCGCGCGAGAACGCTGCGCGCACCACCCGCTCCGCGCGGTCGGCCTGCGCGGCCGGAATCGCGCAGCAGATCGAATGCTCGGAACTGCCCTGGGAGATCAGGATCACCGAAATGCCCTCCTCGCGCAGCGCGCCGAAGAGGCGATGCGCCGTGCCGGGCACGCCGATCATGCCGGCGCCCTCCACGTTCACCAGCGCCACGTCCTCGATGGTGGTGATGCCCTTCACGGTGAGCTCGGAAGCCGGCTCGGCACAGATCAGCGTGCAGGGCTTTTCCGGCGCGAAAGTGTTCCTGATGTAGATCGGGATGGACTTGCCGATGGCCGGCGCCATGGTCTGCGGATGGATCACCTTGGCGCCGAAGTACGCCAGCTCCATCGCTTCGCTGTAGGACAGCTGGTCGATTACCTGCGCATTGGGTACGCGGCGCGGATCGGCCGACAGCACGCCGTCGACATCGGTCCAGATATGGATGGCGGCAGCATCGAGCAGCGCGCCGAAGATCGAGGCGGAGTAGTCGCTGCCATTGCGGCCCAGCGTGGTCTGCACGCCCGCCGGATCCCTGGCCACGAAACCGGGAATCACCAGCGTGCCATTGAAATCCGCCGCGCCGCTCTCGTTGAGACGGGCACGCGACACATCCCACTGCACTGCCGGACCCAGCGGGCCCCACTGCACCACCAGGCATTGCCGGGCATCGAGCCAGCGGACCGGAGTAGCGCCGCGCCTTGATTCAAGGAAGGCCGTCATCAACGTGGTGGACCAGATCTCGCCATAACCCGCGATCAGGTCGCGCACATTCTGCGCGGCGGAACGCAGCAGGCTGGTGGTGTGCAGCACACCCTCCAGGTCCACGCGGTCCTGGTCGAAGCGCTGCAGCCAGCGTGCGGCGCCCGCGGCGTCCAGGAGGTCCTCGGCGATGACGCGATGGCGCTCGCGCAGCCCCTGCAGTTCACGGGCGACGGCCGGGTCCTGCCGGCCTGCCATGTCCACCAGTCCGAGCAGCACGTCGGTGACGCCCTTGGCCGCAGACAGCACCACCGCCTGCCGTGGGGTCTTCTGGCTGGCAATGATGTCGGCCACCTTCCGGAAGCAGGCGGCGTCGTAGACACTCGTGCCGCCGAACTTGTGGACGACCCAGGCATTGGCACTTGCGGATTTCATCGATGTGTGGGCCGAAGTTACTGTTTAATAGGAAAAAACCCGGGAACTCTAAAGGTCGTCAGGCAAGCACGCAAGCAACTGGTAAGCACCATGTCGCATCATCCTGTTCCCCATGTCCTGGTACTCGCTGCAGGCGCTGCGCGGCGCTTCGGCACGCCCAAGCAGCTCGCCCGGCTCGGAGGCGAGCCACTGCTGCTGCGGGCAGTCACGCACGCCACCGAGGTGGCCGGACACGCCGTGAGCGTCGTGCTGGGCGCCAATGCCGCGGACATCGCTCCCCTGCTGCGCAACAGCCCGGCCAGCGTGGTGGTGAACCGGCAGTGGGAGGAAGGCATCGCCAGCTCCCTGCGGGCCGGCGTGGCGCAGCTGCCAGGCAGTACCGGAGCGGTACTGGTGATGCTGGCCGACCAGGTGGCCATCACCGCCTTCGACCTCAGGCGCCTCATTGCCGCCTGGCAACAGCAGCCGGAGTTGCTGGTCGCGGCCACCTACGATGGCGAGGCTGGCGTGCCGGCGATCTTTCCTGCGCACAGCTTCCAGGCATTGCTTGAACTGCGTGGGGACGTGGGCGCCCGCCGGGTCCTGCGCCGCATGGCCGACCGCTGCATCCGCATTGCCATGGCCCATGCCAGCGTGGACGTGGACACGGCTGAAGACCTTGCCAGGCTCGAGGGAGCAGCGTCCGCAGCAGAGGCGTGATCAACGCCCCAGCAGCTCCCGCGGCTCCACCTCGCGCCACGCGCCGGGTGCGAGGCCCGTCAGGTCGAGCCTGCCGATGGCCGCGCGCACCAGGCGCAGGGTGGGAAAGCCCACCCTTGCCGTCATGCGGCGCACCTGCCGGTTCTTGCCCTCGCGCAGCACCAGCTCCAGCCAGGCCGTGGGAATCCTCGCGCGATGCCGGATGGGTGGCACGCGCGGCCAAAGCGCCGCCGGCTCGTCGATGCGCCGTACACCGGCAGGTTGCGTGAGGAAGTCTCCAAGGTCCACCCCGCTGCGCAGCAGGTCGATCGCATCGTCCGTCGGCTCACCTTCGACCTGCACCCAGTACACCTTCGGCAGCTTGTGGCGGGGACTGGTGATGCGCGCCTGCAGTGCGCCGTCATCGGTGAGCAGCAGCAATCCCTCGCTGTCCGTATCGAGCCTTCCGGCCGGATAGATGCGAGGAATGGGGAGGTAATCGGCCAGCGTCTGCCGACCCGGCGCCGGACTGAACTTGCAGGCCACGCCATAGGGCTTGTTGAAAGCGACCAGCACTTCAGGCGCCGGGCAGCCGGCCGGCGAGCAGTTCCGACAACCCCTGCTCGTCCAGCACGGTCACGCCCAGCTCCTGTGCCTTCGCCAGCTTCGAGCCCGCCTCGGCACCGGCCACCACGTAATGCGTCTTGCGCGACACGCTGCCGGAGACTCTTGCGCCCAGTGCTTGCAGCTGCGCGGTCGCCTCCTCGCGCGTCACGCCCTGCAGCGTGCCAGTGAGCACCACCGTGCGGCCGGCCAGCGGCTGCGTGGCGGATTCACGACGCACCACATCCGGCCAGTGCACGCCCGCCTCCAGCAGCGCATCCACCACGCTGTTGTTGCGCGGATTGGCGAAGAAGCCGGCCACCAGAGCGGCCACCGTGGGGCCCACATCCGGTGTGGCCTGCAGCGCCTCCCCGCTGGCAGCGCGCAATGCAGCCAGGCTGCCGAACTGCTGCGCCAGCGCCGCGGCCGTGGCCTCGCCCACCTGGCCGATGCCCAGCGCAAACAGGAAACGGGGCAATGTGGTCTCGCGGCTGCGGTCGATGGCGTCGATGAGTTTTTCTGCCCAGCGTGTGGCCACCTTGCCGGCCTTCGCCGTCTCCGGGGTGGAGTCATCGCGCTCATCCGCGCGACGCTTCATCTCCAGCAGGTCCTCGAGCTTCAGGCGGTACAGGTCGGCGACCGACTGCACGTAGCCCAGGTTGCACAGTTCATCGATGTAACGCTCACCCAGGCCCTCGATGTCCATGGCGCGGCGCGAGGCGAAGTGGCGGATGGCTTCCTTGCGCTGCGCCGGGCAGGAAAGGTCGCCCGTGCAGCGCCAGGCCGCCACACCTTCCTCGCGCTGCAGGGGCGAACCGCATTCGGGGCAATTGCGGGGCATGGCCCAGGGATGCGCACCTTCCGGCCGCCGCGCCAGGTTCACGCTCACCACCTCGGGTATCACATCGCCGGCACGTCGCACGATCACCGTGTCGCCCACACGCACGTCAAGGCGCGCCACCTGGTCCGCGTTGTGCAGCGTGGCGTTGGTCACGGTGACGCCAGCCACATGCACGGGAGCCAGTCGCGCCACCGGCGTGGCCGTGCCCGTGCGACCGATCTGGATTTCGATGGCCTCCACGCGGGTGGACTGCTCCTGCGCGGGATATTTGTGCGCGAGGGCCCAGCGCGGCGCGCGCGACACGAAACCCAGCGCACGCTGGCCTGCGCCGTCGTCGAGTTTGTAAACCACCCCGTCGATGTCGAAGGGCAGCGCATCGCGCTGCGCACCAATGCGCCGGTAGTAATCCAGCAGGCCCGCCTCGCCGGTCACCACTTCGTTCAGGGGACTGAGCGGCAATCCCCACTGGCCCAGCAGGGCCAGCTGGTCCGCGTGGCCGTCAGGAAGCTGGCCGCCGTCCACGAAGCCGGTGCCATAGGCGAAGAACGCCAGCGGACGCTGCGCCGTGACGCGCGGATCCAGCTGCCGCAGCGATCCGGCCGCGCCATTGCGCGGATTGGCCAACACCCTCTCTCCGGTGGTGCGCGCCTGGGTGTTGTACTGCTCGAATGCCGCGCGCGGCATGTAGATCTCGCCCCGCACTTCGAGCACTGCGGGCCAGCCGCCGCCCCGCAGGTTTTGCGGCACGTCAGCCACCGTGCGCAGGTTGGCCGTGACGTCCTCGCCGGTTTCCCCGTCGCCGCGTGTCGCGCCCTGCACGAAGCGGCCATCCTCGTAGCGCAGGCTCACGGCGACGCCATCCAGCTTCACCTCGGCGGAGAAACGCAGCGCTTCCTCACCCAGCCGCGTGGCAATGCGGCGCACGAAGTCCCCCACCTCCTCGTCGGTGAAGGCATTGGAAAGCGACAGCATGGGCAGTGCATGGCGAACGGGGGCGAACTTCGCCACCGGCCTTGCGCCCACGCGCTGCGAGGGAGAGTCGGCGCCTGCTGCATCCGGATGCGCCGCTTCGAGGGCCTCGAGCTCGCGCTTCAGCGCGTCGTACTCGGCGTCGGAGATTTCCGGTTGGTCCTCGGCATGGTAGCGGCGATCGTGGTACGCCACCTGCTCGCGCAGCGCCTGCAGGCGTGCGCGCGCCTCCGCGTCCATGTCAGCCGTTTTCCTGTTCCGCGTCATCCGGCAGCGACTGCCTCAGCCGCAGCAGCACGTCGCCCTCCAGCTCTGCGCCATGCTCGTCCTGCACGCTGGCGCCCAGCCGCCAGGACACCGCACGCGCCACGGCCACCAGTTCCTCGAGCATGCGCACGGCCGGCAGCGGCCCGGGCAGCACGGAGAACAGCGACAGTCCGCGCAGCTGCTCTTCGTCCACCTTCAGCGGATCCAGGTCGCCGGGACGCAGCATGTTGGCGGCGCTGACCAGCACCGCGCCGTCCGCGTCGGTCAGGTGGTAGATCTTCTGCGGGCCAGGCACCAGGCTCGCCTGCTCCAGTGCCAGGCGCACTTCGCGTCCGGCAAGCAGCGCGCCGCGCGAACTCACCAGGCGCAATGTCAGGACGCGATCTGCCCGTTCCGGTGGCCAGCGGATCTCGCGGCGCGCAGCTGCCGCAGGCGCAGCCTGTACCTTGGGTGCCGCAGGCTCCACCGCAGCTGGCGGGTCTGGAAGCTCAGGCTCCGGATCGATCGCAGCCGGCTCCGGCTGCGCCGGCGGTGGCGGGACGGCGGCAGAGGGCCGGTCGACAGCCACCTCGCGGGCCACGGGCACGGCGCGCTGCACCGGCGGATCGCTGGGATGTATCACTGGCACATCGCGCATTGCCGGCTCGCGGACATCTGCCGGCCCATGGTCGCCCAGGCTGTCGAGGCGCGGTTCGACGCGCCGGGACCAGTCATCGGACGCTGTCGCACCTTCCGGGGACTGGGCCAGGCGCCGCCGGCTGCGCCGCCATTCCCATATCGCCAGGGCCACGATGAACGCTGCCCCCAGACCCATCAATGCCCAGCGCAATTCCGGCATGTTGCTGACTGCTCCCTGTCAGACCGCGGCCAGCCGTACCGCCTCGTCGACGTCCACGCTCACCAGGCGCGACACGCCCGGTTCATGCATGGTGACGCCGACCAGCTGCTCGGCCAGCTCCATGGTCGTCTTGTTGTGGGTGATGAAGATGAACTGCACGCGGCCGGACATCTCGCGCACGATGTCGCAGAAGCGGCTGACGTTGTGCTCGTCGAGTGGCGCGTCCACCTCGTCGAGCAGGCAGAACGGCGCCGGGTTCAGGTCGAATATCGAGAACACCAGCGCTACCGCGGTAAGCGCCTTCTCGCCGCCGGACAGCTGCGAGATGGTGCTGTTGCGCTTGCCCGGCGGACGCGCCATCACGGCCACGCCGGCAGTGAGCACATCCTCGCCGACCAGCTCCAGGTACGCGCTGCCGCCACCGAAGAGGCGCGGGAACTTTTCCTTCAGGCCATCGTTGATGCGCTCGAAGGTGGACTCGAAGCGGGTGCGCGTCTCGCGGTCGATCTTGCGCATGGCCTCCTCGAGCGACTCCAGCGCCTCGGTGAGGTCCTTCCACTGGGCGTCGAGGAATTCCTTGCGCTCGCCCTGCTCCTTGAGCTCGTCGATCGCGGCCAGGTTCACCGCGCCCAGCTTCTGCACGTCGGCCTGCACGGCGGCAAGGCGATCCTCGCGATCAAGGATGGTGGCCTCGGACGACAGTTCCGCCAGCACTTCCTCCAGCACCATGCGCGTCTGGGCAAACTGCTCGACCAGTGACTCGCGGCGCAGGCGTGTCTCCTGCGCGGCGAACTTCGCACCCTCCAGCGCCTCGCGCGCACTGCCCACGCGGCGCTCGGCCAGCAACCGCTTCTCGTCCAGTTCGCGCAGTTCGGCGTCCACGGCTTCGAGGTCGCGGCGGGCGGCGGAGAGCTCCCCTTCCAGTTCCAGCTTGCGTTCCAGCAACTCGTTGAGCTGCACGGCGATCTGCTGCACGGGCTCATCACCGCCCGCCAACTCCGCTTCCAGCTGCTCCTGGCGCGTGGCCAGCTGCGTGCGCTGCTCCTGCATGCGTGTCAGCGTGGCGGCCAGCGAGCTCTCCGAGGAGCGGCGGCCCTCCAGCTGGATCAGCAGCTCACGTGCATGGGCGCGCGCCTGCCCGGCGGCATCGCGCGCGGCGGCAGCCAGTGCGCGGCGCTCCTCGCGCTCGCTTTCCATCTCGGCGCGCCGCGATTCCAGCTGTTCCAGGCGGGCCGTTGCCTCATCCAGCGCGGCGCGCGAACGCTCCAGCAGCTGCTGTGCCTTCTCGCGTTCGGCCCCGATGTCGGTGGTCTCGCGGTCCAGCCGCTGCAGGCGCTGCGTGGCCTGCTGGTTGCGGCCACGTGCGGCCTCCAGCGTGCCGCGCGCCTCCGAATAGGCGCGGTGCGCACCCTGGATCTGGCGCTGCAGCTCATCGCGCCTGGTTTCGGCGGCCGCGACCTGCCCACGCACGCTGGCGAGGCGCTGCTCCACCTCCACCACCGCGATTTCGGCCGACTCGCAGATGCCACGCAATGCGCGGATGCGGTTCTCCCGCTCCAGCACCCCGGCGTGCGCATCGCGGCCGCGCGCCACGCGCAGCCAGTCGCGTCCGACCCAGATGCCGTCGGCGGTGACCAGCGATTCGTTCTCGCCCAGGGCATGGCGCCGCTGCAACGCCTCGTGGAGCGATGCGGCGGTTTCCACGCGCGCCAGCCGGCGCAGGACGGAAGCCGGGCCGCGCACCCTTGACGCCAGCGAGGATCCGGTACCGGCATCGGCGCCGGCGCCCTCCACCAGCATCACGTGGCCACCAGCCAGTTCGGTCAGGCGTCCGGCAACCTCGTCGAGGGAATCGACCTGCACGGCCTCCAGCGCATCGCCCAGCACGGCCTCGACGCCACGCTCCCAGCCGCGCTCCACTTCCAGCTGCGCGGTGACGCGCGGGCGTGAATCGAGCCCCACTGCAGAGAGCCACTTGCCAGCCTCGCGATCAGTTTCGCCGAGGGCAGCCTTCTGCAGGGCATCGAGCGAGACCTTTTCCGAGCGCGCCTTCTCGCGTTCCGTACGCGCATGCTCCAGCTCCCGCTCGGTCTCGTGCTGGCGGCTGCGCAGTTCCTGCAGCTCCGCGAGGCAGGCTGTCAGCTCCTGCTGCAGGCTTTCGTCGGCCGCATGTGCAGCACGTTCGCGTTCCTCCAGCTGTCCGAGCTCGGCGCTGGCCCCGGCGGCGATGAGCTGCTCGCGCTCCACTGCCAGCCGGTCGCTTTGCGCGGCGAGGCGCCGCAGCTGGTCGTCCAGCTGCTCGATGCGCGTGCGCTCCACCTGGGTGGTCTGGTAGGTGCCGCCCAGTTCGCGGTTGAAGCCTTCCCAGTTCTCCTGCCAGGTGCGCAGTTCGCCCTCGGCGGCTTCGAATTCGGCCTGCGCGCGGGCCTCGGTCTCCTGCGCCGCTTCTGCACCCGGGTCAAGCGCTGCAATCTCGCTGCGCAGCGCCTCCACGCGTGCTTCATCGCGCGCCAGCTGGCCGGAGACATCGGCCAGCATCTCGCGCGCCTGCGAGAGCTCGCGCTTCTGGCGGTCACGCAGCTCGCGCGTGTGCGCCAGCATCTGTTCGGTGCGCGCCACTTCGGCGCCCTGCTGGTAGAAACTGCCCTGCACCGCGTTCACGCGCTCGTTGGCGCCGAACTGGAACTCGCGCTGCTTCTCGACCGCCGCCTCGGCTGCCCGCTGCGCGGCCAGCGCCTCCTGCAGGCTGAGGTCCGCGTCGCGCATGGCCTTGTCGTTGATGGCCGCACCGCTGTCGATCTCGCGCAGGCGCAGCGCCAGCACTTCGGCCGACAGCCGCTGCTCGTCGTTCTTCAGGTCCTGGTAGCGGCGCGCCTGGTTGGCCTGGCGCGTGAGATGGCGGATCTGCTTCTCCACTTCGTCGCGCAGGTCCTGCAGGCGCTCCATGTTCTCGCGCGTGTCGGCCACGCGGGACTCGGTCTCGCGGCGGCGCTCCTTGTAGCGGGAGATGCCGGCGGCCTCCTCGACAAAGGCGCGCATGTCGTCGCTGCGCGCCTCGATCACGCGCGAGATCATGCCCTGCTCGATGATGGCGTAGCTGCGCGAGCCGAGGCCGGTGCCCAGGAACAGCGTGGTGATGTCCTTGCGGCGGCAGCGCGAACCGTTGATGAAATAGGCGCTGTTGCCATCGCGCGAGACCACGCGCTTCAGCGAGATCTCGTTGTAGTTGGCGTAGGTGCCGCCGATCTTGCCGTCGCTGTTGTCGAACACCAGCTCCACCGATGCCGTGCCCACGGGCCGGCGGCCGCCGGAGCCGTTGAAGATCACATCGGTCATGGAGTCGCCGCGCAGGTGCCGGGCGGACAGCTCGCCCATCACCCAGCGCACGGCGTCGATGATGTTGGACTTGCCGCAGCCGTTGGGACCGACCACCCCGGTGAGGTTGGTGGCGAAGGGAACGGCGGTGGGTTCGACGAAGGACTTGAAGCCGGCGAGCTTTACTCTGGTCAGGCGCATCTGGGGTGAATCCGGGATCCCGCGTCAAAAATCGAAGCGGCCTAGTGTAGATTAGTTGCACCGACCATGAGCACCCAACCCGCAGCGTCCATCGAGACCTTTCCCAACCCCCAGCCGGGGCGCGACTACACCATCCGCATGAACATGCCGGAGTTCACCTGCCTGTGCCCGAAGACAGGGCAGCCGGACTTCGCCACGCTCAAGCTCGAATACGTGCCCGATGAGCTCTGCGTGGAGCTGAAAGCCCTGAAGCTCTACCTCTGGTCCTTCCGCAACCGCGGCTGTTTCCACGAGGCCGTCACCAACGAGATCCTCGACCACCTGGCCGGCGCCACCGCGCCGCGCTTCATGCGGCTGACTGCGGAGTTCTATGTGCGCGGCGGCATCTACACCACCGTCATCGCGGAGCAGGCAAAGCCTGGCTGGCAGCCGCCGGTGCAGGTGCGCCTGCCCTGAAAACCGCCCTCGCGCACCCCTGTACAGCCGGGGGTGGGCCTGTATAATCCCGCGTCCTTTCAGGACCGTAGGGATCGCACGGGAGCCGAAGATGGCGGCGAAGAAATCAGCGCCCAAGGTCAAGCCAAAGAAGCCGGCAACGGCCAGGGCTGCTTCATCGACTGCGAAGAGCGCCAGGAAGGCTGCTGCGCCCGCGAAAAAACCCGCCAAGGCAAGTGCCGCGGCGTCACCCCGGCCAGTGAGTCCGGCCTCCAGGGCCGCCCCTGCCGGCAAACCTGCCACCGAACCCCAGAAGACCCACAACTCAGTGCCCAGCAAACAGACTCCCCCGGCCACGCCCCGCGGTTCCACCTTCGAACCTGTCGAGGAAGCCGAAGCCAGCGACAACCTGCTGGCTGGCCCACGCAATGTACAGCCCTACGTCGTCAAGCGCGGCGAGCAGTACATGAGCAAGGAACAGCACGAACACTTCCGCCGCATCCTGCTCGACTGGAAGCGCGACCTGATGATGGAGGTCGACCGCACCGTCTCGCACATGAAGGATGAGGCAGCCAACTTCCCCGACCCGAACGACCGCGCCACGCAGGAAGAGGAATTCAGCCTCGAGCTGCGCACGCGCGACCGTGAGCGCAAGCTGATCCGCAAGATCGACGAGGCGCTGGCGCGCATCGAGGACGGCTCCTACGGCTACTGCCTGGAGACCGGCGAGCAGATCGGCGTGAAGCGCCTGGAAGCGCGGCCGGTGGCCACGCTGTCCATCGAGGCGCAGGAACGCCGTGAACGCCGCGAGAAGCAGTACGGCGACCGGGACGACCGCTACCGCTAGCACCGGGGCGGCGGCCCGTCGCGGCCGCTTCGCGCCCACTCCAAGTGGCCTGCTGCACAAGGGCTCGCTGCTGGCCGCCGTGGCGAGCTGGCTGGATGCGCGCGCGCAGGGCCATGCCTGGCTGGTGCGCATGGAAGACCTCGACACTCCGCGCGTGGTGCCCGGCATGGCCGATGCCATCCTCGCCACGCTCGATCGGTTCGGTCTGCATCCGGACGGACCGGTGCTCTTCCAGTCCACCCGCACCGCCGCCTATCGCGAGGCCCTGCAATCCCTCATCGATGCTGGCCGCGCCTACGCCTGCCGCTGCCGGCGTGGCGAACGCACCGGCGCGGGCAGCTGCCGGTGCCGCGGCCTCGCCCTCGATGGCTCCGACTGCGCCTGGCGCCTGCACATCGACTCACCCATGCTGGCCTTCGAGGATGCCATCCAGGGCCCCTGTTCCTACGCCACCGCGGTGCTGGGAGATCCGGTGCTGTTCCGTCGCGACGGCATTGCCGCCTACCAGCTTGCGGTGGTCGTCGACGACGCCTTCCAGGGCATCACCGACGTCGTACGCGGCGCGGACCTGCTGGAGAGCACGGCATGGCAGGTGGCCGTCGGCGCGGCGCTGGGACTGCCACAGCCGCACTACGCGCACGTGCCGGTGCTGACGGAGCCCGGCGGCGCCAAGCTGGCCAAGTCGCGGCGTTCCCTGCCGCTGGACGGCCTGGACCCGCAGCCCGCCCTGGCTGAAATCCTCAGCCTGCTGGGGATCTCCCTGCCGGAGGAATTGAAAGCTGCCCCGGTCAGTGACATGCTGCACTGGTCCGTGCCACACTGGAGCCCGGTTAGGATGACCGGCATTCGCGCGATGGCGCTGCCGAATTGAACATATTGTCGGCATGCCCAAAGCGCCACGGTCCGCACTGCAGTGCATGAGGAGCGGGGATGAGCGAGCCCAGGGTCGTCAAGAAATATCCCAATCGCCGTCTGTACGACACGGTGGAGAGCCGGTACATCACGCTGGCGGACATCCGGCGCCTCGTGATCGAGCGCATCGACTTCGTGGTGATCGACAAGAAGACGCAGGCAGACATCACGCGCAGCATCCTGTTGCAGGTCATCGCAGAGCAGGAGCATGGCAGCCAGCCGATGATGAGCCGCGAGTTCCTGTCACAGGTCATCCGCAGCTACGGCACGCCCGTGCAGAGCGGCATGACCGGTTACCTCGAACAGTCCGTGCGCCAGTTCCCCGGCAATGAGGGAATCGGCGCGCGCTGAGCCCGGGCTCAGTCGTAGTCGATGGTGTAGATGAGGTCCAGCGCGGTGGCCTCACCCGTCTCGCCGCGCAGCGTCAGGCGGCGCGTCAGGTCGTAGAACACATACAACGTGCTCGCCGCGCCAGACAGCCCGGCCTCATACGTCACGTACAGCTTGTCCGAGATGCGCTTGCCGATCGACAGCGCCGAGTCATCCAGCCCGAGCTCATCCACTCCCAGGTCATCCGAAAGGCTGCTCACCGCTCGTCCGGCCAGCAGGCCCAGCGCGGCACGTTGCATCGAGGTGCCCTCGCCTTCGCCGACCGCTGTTGCGCGGCCCAGCACCACCCAGGAAAGCTTCTCGGCCTCGGGCAACGGCGGATCGGAATACAGCTCCACGCGGGGTGCCAGCAGCGTGCCGGTGACGCGCACACCGGCACGCACCTCGATCTCGGGGCGTATGGCCAGCAGGTTCAGCGCCGGATTGGTGTACGAGCCGTTGAAGGCCACGATGCCGGTCTCGACATTCAGCGCCTGGCCCCAGGCGCGATACCGCCCTTCGTCGGTACGCACCTCGCCGAACACCGCGAAGGGCTGGCCCGGGTTGGTGGAACTGCGCACGGTGAGCTCGCCCTCCAGCCGCGTCGTGATGCCCTGCCCGTGCAGCGCCAGGTCGCGGCCGAGATCGATGGTCAGCTCCACGTCCATGCGCCGCGTGGCCTGCAGTCCGCCGCGCGGCCCATCGACGGCCAGCGCCTCCACGGCCTCCAGCGGTTCGTCCCCGCGCAGCACGATCACATCGTCGCCCAGCGTGGCTGCACCGGCTTCCGGCAGCAGGATGGTGGCCCGGTCCACGGTGAGTTCGCCACGCACGCGCAATGCGCCTTCGGCCAGTGCCGCGCGCAGCTGGCCGCTGAGACTCAGCTGGCGGTCATTGCGCACCAGCACCTGCATGCGATCGAGCCTGGCCTCAAGGTCCACGACGATGCCCGTGTAACCCGGCGCGGCTGCACCCACACCGCTCCAGTCGATCTGGCCGCTGACACGCATGCTGCCGCGCGCCCCTGGCGCCTGGGTGCGGTTGCCGCTGATGCCGGGAACGTAGGCCTTGCTGCCGGTACCGCCCTGGAATGCCAGTTCTTCCAGGCGCAGCCGGTTGCCTTCGAAGGCGGCGCGGAGCGTGCCCTCGTGCAGCTCCACACCGTCGAGCACGGAGCGGATGTTCATGCCGCTGCCCTCGACCGGGCCACGCAGTTCGGGCTGCTGCAGCGTGCCGCCCAGCTGAAGGTCTGCCTGCAGGCGTCCCTGCATGCGCCAGCCCGGCGGGGCGAAGAAGCCCCACACACCCATGTCTTCCAGCCGCGCCTGCACATTGCCTGACAGCGGCGCGTCGCCGCCGAATCTCCAGCCGCCGGATTCGCGCTCCAGTCGCGTGGCCGCACGGGCGCTGACGGCACCGGCGTTGGCGGTATCCCACTCCAGCGCCAGCGAGACTTCCTCATCGGCAGACTGCACGCGTACGTCGAAGGTGCGCAGGCCGGCGGCGGTGCCTTCTTCGGTGCGCGGCTGCAGCGGCTCCAGTTCACCGCGCAGTGCGGGGCCCAGCAGCCATACATCCCCGGCATCACGGTGCAGGTGCACGTCTACTGCCAGCTCCTCATCCAGCTGCAGGTTCCATTCGCCGCCGATCACCAGGTCCGTGCGCACGCCCGCGTTCTCCAGCGGACCTGGCGGTTCGGCAAGGCGCAGCTGGTCGAGCCAGCCGGGCTGCAGTCCACTCACCGTTCCCTTGCTCTGGACGGTGAGCACCTCGCCTGACTTACGCCATAGCAGAGGTTCCCACGCAAGCTCGAGGTCCTGCGCAGGCGCGGCAGTGCCTGCCGGGGGCGAGAGCGTGAGCATCCCCGCCGTGGCGCGCAGTTCCAGGCCCGCGCCGGTGGCGACGTCCAGCAGCAGGCCATCACTTACCTGCAGCTGCCAAGGTCCGGCCTGTCCGGGCAGGATGGCGGCCGCGCGCAGCTGCTGCACGGTGAATTGCCAGGCCGGTGCGCGCGCCGGGGCCGCGGCCTGCTTCATGTCGACCTGCACGTCCAGGTCAGTGCCGATTTCGTTGAGACGCAGGTCGCCGTTGATTGCGAGGCTGGCGGCGGCGAGATTGCCCTGCACGGCGGCATCCAGGCTGTCGACGTCGAGTACCAGCGCACTGGCGTCGTCACTGCCAGGCAGTTCGACGTGGAAGCCCTGTGCTGCCAGCTTCATGTCCATGCGCAGCCCGGGATGACGCGCGGGCCTCGCGAAGCCTTCCAGCCACTGCCTCCAGCCACCCTGCCACTGCGCGTCGAGATGGGCGCCGCCAGTGGCCTCCATCGCAGGCAGGCTTTCGCCCACCAGGGGCAGGTCGCGCAGCCAGGCCAGCACTTCATCCGCGGATTCCAGCCGCACCACCAGCGAGCCGCCACCTGACTGGCGGCGCATGTTGGCATCCGCATCCAGCGCCAGGCCCGGCGCTGCAGCAGTGACTTTCGCCTGGATGGCGTTGAAGTCCGGCAGCGCCACGTCGATGCCGCTGCCATCGACAGTGGCGCCGAAGGCATCCAGGTGCACGCGTGTGACCTGCAGTCGCGCAGGCGTCCAGCGTCCCTCGGCCACCACCTGGCGCAGCTCCCATTGCGCACGCGGCGCGTCGGCGCCGCCTTGTGCCAGCACGTTGCTGCCGATGTCTGCGTCGAAGCGCAGGCCGCGCTCCAGGTCGCCCGCCACGTTGAGTTCGCCGCCCAGTTCCGCAGGCCCTCCGGCCAGGTCGCGATGGATGCGTCGCAGCGGCAGTGCGCGCATGGAAGCCTGCAGCTGCACCGCGCGGGAGTCCGCTTCCCACGTGCCGCTGGCCTGCAAGCTGCCCTGCCCGGTCTGCAGCGCGAATTGCCGCGCATCAACGCGGCCTGGCGAGGCATCGATGGTCGCCTGCAGGCGATCCAGCGGCAGGCGGTCCGCATCCAGCGGTCCGGCCAGTGCATTCTGCAGCTCCGCCTTTGCCTGCCACGTGCCCGCGGTGGATGCGTCGGTGGCCGGATCCACAGACACGGTGCCGTCCAGTCGTGTTTCGGGCAGCGACTCGAGCAGCGGCTGCAGGTTCAGCGCCTGCAGTTGAAGACGCAGCGTGGGCGCAAGCGGCTCCCCCAGGGGGAGGCGCCCTGCCAGCTGCACGACACCTGCCGGACCGGCGCCGGCAAGCTCCAGGCGCGCCGCATCGATCACGGCGAGTTCGGTGGACAACGCGCCGCGCAGCTCCGCCAATGCGAGGGGCAGGCCGCCGCGATCCCACGCGGCGGGAACTGCATTGCGCAGCATCAGCTGCAGGTTCCAGTCCTGCGGTTCGCGGCCAGGCCCCGGCTCCACGGTGGCCTCCGTGTCGATCAGCGTGCGGGGTGCGCTGGCGTGGAAGGCGCCGGCATTGAGACGGTGCGCCTGCAGCGCCAGCGCCTCCACGGGCTGTTCGCGCCAGGGGTGCACCGTGGCCTGCAGGTGCAGGAAGGCTGGCTGACCTGCACTGCCCGCGCCGTCGGCAGTCAGGGCTGCGCCCTGCACGGCCAACGGTGCAGCTTCCTCGAGCAGGTTGCGTGGGTCAGGCGCCCACTCCACACCTTGCTCGCGTGCGTCAAGGCGCAGGGCGAGCGGAGCCGCCGCCTCCTCCTTCAGCGCGCCATCCGCCTGCAGGCCCACCAGCATGGCCAGCGGGATGCCGGGCACCGGGTCTCGCAACGCGGCGGCCAGGCGCAGCTGCAGCGTGAGCTCATGCGCGTGCAGCAGTGCCTGTGCCTGTGCATGGCTCTGACCGTACTGCATCCCCTCCAGGCGCAGCGCATGATGCTCGCCATTGAAGCGATAGCCCGCGCCGACCTGCTCGATGACCTGCGCGCTTTCGCTGCCATCCTCCCCGATGGACCGGATTTCCAGCCGCCCGATGGCCAGCGGCACGGTGAGCTTCACCGGCAGCGTGATCTCATCCGGCATCACGAATGGCTCCTCCGGCGGCGGCTCCGCCACCGGGCTCAGGCGCACCAGGATGCGTCGCGCCAGCAGCGTGCGGATGCGCAGGTCGCGGTCGAGCAGTTCCCGCAATGACCAGTCCAGTGACAGGCCCTCGATGCGCAGTGCGATGCCTGGACGCTCCCACTCGATGAGCGCAATGCTGCCGCCGGCGGAGATGGATCCGCGCGCATCCTCGAAGACCAGCACCTGCTCCGCCGGCAGGAAGCGCTGTGCCATCCGCAGTGCCCGTTCCAGCGAGCCGTCGCTGCTGGCCCACCACACCAGCAGTGCCGGCAGCGCCAGCAGCAGCAGGAGCAAGCCTCCCAGCCAGTACGGCCAGTGGCGCCGGCGTCGCGGTCGCCCTGCGGGAGCGGCTGTGGAGCTGGTTTCCGGCGCTGGTACGTTCATGAGGCGCCTAGAAGTTGAAGCCCACGCGCAGGTGCACGCGCCACTTCTCCGACCTCAGCCCGTACGCCACATCCAGCTGCAGGGGTCCCACCGGGCTGCTCCAGCGGATGCCGGTGCCCACGCCTGTGTAGACCACCGGGTCGCGCAGGCTGTCGGAGGCTGAACCGGCGTCGACGAAGATGGCGTGCTCCAGCGAGCGCGCATCACCAAAGATGGTCATCGGGCGTTGCCATTCGATGCTGCCCATGGCCATGTAGCGGCCGCCATAGATGCTGCCGTCGTCCAGGCGGTTGCCGATGCTCTGGTAGGAATAGCCGCGCACCGTGGTGTCGCCGCCAGTGAGGAACAGCAGCCGCACGGGAATGTTCACGTCCTTGTCGGCGTAGATCGCACCGGCTTCTGCGCGCAGCGCCAGCCGGTTGCGTTTGCCCACCCGGTTGCGTCCACCGAAGGGGACAAACTGCAGCCCGCGCGCCACCACCCGCAGGAAGGGATCGCGATTGGGCGTGAGGGTGAGGCCGACGCCGGTTTCCAATCCGAAGCCCCTGCCGCGGGTGGGATTCAGCGCATTGTCGAAGTAGCGCCCGATCCAGGTGTAGTTGCCCAGCACCGAGGAGCTGGCGCCGGGCGCATCGCCACCCAGCGCCTTGCTGGCATCGTATTGCACGAAGTAGCGCCGCTCGGTGCGGTCGGAATCGCGCATGCGCCCGCCGAGCACCGACAGGCTGTTGGCCTTGAAGTCGCCGTATTCGGAGCGCGCCACCGCCAGCCCGGTGTACCAGGCCCACCCCGAAGCAGACGGCATGGCCGTCCAGCGGGTATCGAGCGACTGTGACTCCGTACCGACGGCGATCTTGTTCTGCGCACGCCAGTGCAGCGGCCACATGCGGTTGTGCGTGTGGTCCACCGTCGCACGCGGACCATCATCGGTGCTGAAACCCACGCCGAACACCACCTTCTGGTAGCGCGCCTCGGTCAGCTGCGCCACCACCGGTGCAGCATCCGGCTCACCGCTGTCTGTATCCAGCACCAGGAAGGCCGAGTCGAAGTAGCCGCTGGCCACCAGCCGCTGCTGTGCGTCCAGCAGCGCCTGCTCGCTGTAGTCGTCGCCGGTGGGAATGCGCGCGATGTTGCGGATGCCAGTGGGGCTGTAGCGCCTCAGTTCCCCGTCATTCAGCTTCAACTCGCCGAAACGGTAGAGCTCGCCGGCATCGTAGGTGACATTGAGGGTGGCATTGGCCGTGGAGGAATTGACGATGGCCTGGCTTTCCTCGATGCGCGCCGTGGGATAACGCTCCTGCTGCAGCACGCGCAGGCCCGCGGCCTTGGCGGCATCCCAGCTCTCCTGGGCGAATTCATCGCCATCCTTCAGCAGCCAGTCCCGATGGATCTCGCGCCGCTGCGCATCGCCACGCGGGTCGTCATTCATGGGTTCTGCGAAGCTGATCTCGTGCGAGACGACTTTGGTGCGCGGGCCCGGCTCCACCTCCATCACCAGGCGGCGGCGTTCGTCCCTGCTGTCTTTCCCCTCCTCCGCCCTCAGTTCCAGCTGCGGCTGGAAGTAACCCTGCGCCGCCAGGAGGTCGCGCGCATTGGCCTCGGCGGCCACCAGCAGCCGCCGCAGCTCATTGGCCTGCAGGTCATCAAAATCACGGAAGCGCTGCAGCTCCATGTGGCGCTCGAGATGGCGCGCAATGCTGCGGTTGGAGCTGACTACGTCGAGGCGGAAGGCAACCGGCACATCGGCAACCTCGACACGCGCCGGGGTTTCGCCAGCGGGATCATCCTGCGTGCGGGGGCCGGCGCAGCCATGCAGCAGCAGCATGGCTGCCAGCCAGCACAGGGGGCGCAGGCCCGCCGGGCCGCGCCGGTGGGCATTTCCATCGGCGGACTGCATCGATACCGCGCCACTCCTTGGGTGAGCCGGGCACGGCTTCAACCGACTCGGGGCCGTGCGCGGGGATTCGAGCCTAGGTGGCGCCACCCCTGCCGGTCAACGGCAGGTCCCGCTTGATGCGGGACAGCGCATTCCTACAGCAGGTCTATTCGCCGTCGACGCTGCGCATCGACAGGCGCACGCGACCCTGGCGGTCGACCTCCAGCACCTTCACGCGCACCACATCGCCTTCCTTGAGCTTGTCGCTGACCTTCTCGACGCGCTCGTCGGAGATCTGCGAGATGTGCACCAGGCCATCGCGGCCGGGCAGGATGGTGACGAAGGCGCCGAAGTCCATGAGGCGCGCGACGCGGCCCTCGTAGATGCGGCCGACTTCGACATCGGCAGTGATCAGCTCGATGCGGCGCAGGGCCTCGCGGCCGGCGGCACCGCTGACCGAGGCGATCTTCACCGTGCCGTCGTTCTCGATGTCGATGGTGGTGCCGGTCTCCTCGGTGATCTGGCGGATCACCGCACCGCCCTTGCCGATCACGTCGCGGATCTTCTCCGGATCGATCTTCAGGGTGATGATGGAAGGCGCCCACTCGCTCATCTTGGCGCGCGATGCCGGCAGCACCTTGTTCATCTCGCCCAGGATGTGCAGGCGGCCGACCTGCGCCTGTTGCAGGGCCACCTTCATGATCTCGGGCGTGATGCCCTCGACCTTGATGTCCATCTGCAGCGCGGTCACGCCATCGGCCGTGCCGGCCACCTTGAAATCCATGTCGCCGAGATGATCCTCGTCGCCGAGGATGTCGGTGAGCACCTTGAAGCGCTCACCCTCGAGCACCAGGCCCATGGCCACGCCTGCCACGGGAGACTTCACGGGCACGCCGGCATCCATCAGCGCCAGGCTCGTGCCGCACACCGAGGCCATGGAGCTGGAGCCGTTGGACTCGAGGATCTCGGACACCACGCGCATCACATACGAGAACTCTTCCATCGTCGGCAGCACCGCCTTGATGCCGCGGCGCGCGAGGTTGCCGTGGCCGATCTCGCGGCGCTTCGGCGAGCCCATCATGCCGGTCTCGTTCACGGAGAACGGGGGGAAGTTGTAATGCAGCATGAAGGGTTCGCGGCGCTCGCCCTCCAGCGCGTCGATGATCTGCGCATCGCGCGAAGTTCCCAGCGTGACCGTGACCAGCGCCTGCGTCTCGCCGCGGGTGAACAGCGCCGAACCGTGGGTGCGGGGCAGCGGCCCCACCTTGATGCTGATGGGACGCACCGTCTGGTGGTCGCGACCATCGATGCGCGGCTCGCCGTTGAGGATGCGCTCGCGCACGATCTTGCTCTCGAGGTTGAACACCTGCGAGGCGATGTCCTGTGTGCCCCATTTCGGCTTCTCGTCGACCAGCGGGATGGCGGCGGCCAGCGCCTGCTTGATTTCGGAAATCTTGCCGTAACGTTCCTGCTTGGCCGTGATGCGGTAGGCCTCGGACAGCGGGCCTTCGGCCTGCTGCTTCACGAAGGCCACCAGCTCCACGTCGGCAGGCGCGGGCTTCCAGTCCCAGCGCGGCTTGCCGGCCTCGGCGACCAGCTTGTTGATGGCCTCGATGGCCACCTGCATCTGCTCGTGGCCGAACACCACCGAACCCAGCATCACGTCCTCGGGCAGGCTGTCGGCCTCGGACTCCACCATCAGCACGGCGCCGGCGGTACCGGCGACCACCAGGTCGAGCTGGGAACCTTCGGACTCCTTGCGGGTGGGATTCAGCAGGTACTTGCCATCCTTGTAGCCCACGCGCGCGGCGCCGATGGGGCCTGCGAACGGCACGCCGGACAGCGCGAGCGCGGCAGAGGCGCCCAGCAGCGAGGGGATGTCCGAGGGAATGTCCGGATCGAGCGAGACCACGGTCGCCACCACCTGCACTTCGTTGTAGAAGCCATCAGGGAACAGCGGGCGGATCGGGCGGTCGATGAGGCGCGAGATCAGCGTCTCGGATTCGGAAGGCCGGCCTTCACGACGGAAGAAACCGCCGGGGATGCGGCCCGCGGCATAGGTCTTTTCCTGGTAATTGACGGTGAGCGGGAAGAAATCCTTGCCCGGCTGTGCCTGCTTGCGGGCCACGGCGGTGACCAGCACCACCGTATCGCCCATCGAGACCACCACTGCGCCATCGGCGAGCCTGGCGAGCTCGCCGGTTTCGATGGTGACGTTCTGGGATCCAAACTGGAATGACTGCTTGGCAATGCTCACGATGACCTCAACTTGCGATGCGATAGACGGAGCGCCAGACGGCGCCCCATAACAAACGGGCCGCGCTGCTTGTTCAAGTGCGCGGCCCGGTGGGCTTGTCGGTTAGCGGCGCAGACCGAGCCGCTCGACGACTTCCTGGTATTTCTGCGGTTTGGTCGACTTCAGGTAGTCCAGCAGCTTGCGTCGCTGGTTGACCATCTTCACCAGCCCGCGCCGGGAAGCATGGTCGCGCTTGTGCGCGTTGAAGTGACCGCCGAGGCTGGAAATGCGCTCGGACAGCAGTGCGATCTGCACCTCAGGGGAGCCCGTGTCTTTCGCGTCGCGGCCGAATTGAGTCTGGATGCCGCTCTTCTGTTCAGTCGATAGTGCCATCGGAGATATGTCTTTGCGTCTTTGGGTCTTTGGAAAGCGCGGCATTCTACCCGTGCCCTCCCGGGGCCTCAAGTCGGACTTGGCCCTAAATCATTGAAAAGACGGACGGGCTTGACTGTGGGCCCTCCATCCTCGATGGCCCCGATGCCAAGGAAGCGCGCTACAGGGTCATAGACCCGCACCAGCCCCGGCGGAAGGTCGCTGGCGCTGTCGGCCCGGATCGTCTGGCCCTGGCGCAGCCGGCCGGCCAGCGCCTTGTCGAGCTGCAGCGACGGCAACTGCGGCAGGGCCGCATCGGCCGGCAGCAGCGGCACCGTCGAGGGCGCGGACTCGACCTGCTCCAGGGTGGCCATGCCGCCACGCGGAAAGGGCGCCACGGCCGTTCGCCGCAGTGCGATCAGGTGCGCGCAGCTGCCCATGGACTGTGCGAGGTCCTCGGCCAGCGTCCTGACATAAGTGCCCTTCGAGCAGCGCACGCGGCACCGTACGTCACTGCCCTCGACGGACAGCAGTTCCAGCTCGTGGATGGTGATGGCGCGGGCCTCGCGTTCCACGGTGATGCCCTGCCGCGCAAGCCGGTAGAGCGGCTGGCCGTCGCGCTTCAGCGCCGAGTACATGGGGGGCACCTGGGCGATCGTGCCCAGGTAGCGGGGAATCGCCGTGGCCAGCGCGCCGCGCAGGTCCGCGGGCACCTCGCAGCGCTCGATGACCTCACCCTCGGTGTCACCCGTTGCCGTGCGCGCGCCGAAGCGCGCAGTGAACTCGTATTCCTTGTCGCCTTCCAGCAGGTAGCCGGCAACCTTCGTGGCTTCACCCAGGCAGATGGGCAGCACGCCTGTGGCGAGGGGGTCGAGGCTGCCGGTGTGGCCGGCCTTCTCGCGACCGAAGGCGCGGCGCACTCGCTGCACGGCCGCGTTGGAGCTCATGCCGGCGGGCTTGTCGAGCAAGAGGATTCCGTTGGTCATGACGTCCGTATCGATGGCGCGTCGATCGCGCACGATGGATCATACCGTCGCGCGCATGCTCCTTTTCCCTGAATGCACCCGCCGCGTGCAATTGACGAGTCAAACACCAGGGGCCGATGCCACAGCCCTGGCGTGCCGGCCCTGGGCCTACTTGTCGGGCTTGACAGACTTGCTGATGAGCGCGGAAAGATGCGCCGCGCGATCGAAGGAATCGTCTGCGACGAACACCAGTCGCGGCGCATGCCGCAGGCCCACGCGCCTCGCCACCTCGCCGCGCAGGAAGCGCGATGCGGCTTCAAGACCCTGCAACTGCTCCTCGTTGCGCGCGGCCACCGCATCGGCGTCGCCTTCGACGGGCATGCCGAATGGCACGAACAGCACGCGCGCCAGCGAGAGATCAGGCGCCAGCGTCACCTGTGTGATGGTCACCATGCCCACGCGCGGGTCCTTCACCTCACGCCGGAGCAACTCTGCCAGCACGCGCTGCATCTCCGCTTCCATGCGCTGCGTGCGGCCTCCGCCCTTGCCGGAAGCCATCAGCAGCGCCCCGCTTCAGATCGTGCGGGCAACTTCCACCCTCGAGAAGCATTCGATCTGGTCCCCGACGCGCACGTCCTGGTAGTTCTTCACGCCGATGCCACACTCGGTGCCGGCGCGCACCTCGCCCACGTCCTCCTTGAAGCGGCGCAGGGATTCCAGCGCGCCCTCGAAGATCACTACGCTGTCGCGCAGCACGCGGATGGGGTTGTTGCGCTTTACGGCGCCCTCGATGACCAGGCAGCCGGCAACCACGCCGAACTTGCTGGAGCGGAAGACCTCGCGCACCTGGGCCACGCCCACGATCTGCTCCTTGATCTCCGGCGCAAGCATGCCGCTCATCATGGCCTTCACGTCATCGATGGCCTCGTAGATGATGCTGTAGTAGCGCACCTCGATGCCGGTTTCCTTCATGGCCTCGCGCGCACTGGCGTCGGCACGCACGTTGAAGCCGATGACATGGGCGCGCGAGGCAGCGGCGAGCTGGATGTCGGAGGCGGTGATGCCGCCGACATTGGCGCCGAGCACCTTGATCTGCACCTCGCTGGTGGAGAGCTTGTTCAACGCGTCACGCAGCGCCTCCGCACTGCCCTGCACGTCGGTCTTCACCAGCAGCGGGATCACGCTGGCCTTGGCCTCTTCCATCTGCGAGAACACATCCTCGGCCGTGGCGGACATGCGTCCGGCCACGCGCACGTCGCGATGGCGACTCTGGCGATGCTGGGCCACCTCGCGCGCCTTGCGGTCGCTCTCCACGGCCAGCAACTCATCGCCCGCGTTGGGGGCACCGGTGAGGCCGAGCACCACCACCGGCATCGACGGCAGCGCTTCCTTCACTGCCTTGCCGGTCTCGTCGAACATGGCGCGCACGCGACCGAACTGCTGTCCGGCCAGGATGGGATCGCCCAGCTTCAGCGTGCCGCGCTTCACCAGCACCGTGGCCACCGCACCGCGACCCTTCTCCACGCTGGACTCGATGATCACGCCAGTGGCCAGGCCTGCGCGTGGCGCTGTCAGCTCAAGCACCTCGGACTGCAGCAGGATGGCCTCGAGGAGCTCGTCGATGCCCGTGCCGGCCTTGGCCGACACGTGGCGGAACATGTCGTTGCCGCCCCACTCCTCGGAGATCACCTCGTGCTTGGAAAGCTCCGTACGCACGCGCTCCGGATCAGCATCCGGCTTGTCGATCTTGTTCACCGCCACCACGATGGGCACGCCCGCGGCGCGCGCATGCTGGATGGCCTCGATGGTCTGGGGCATCACGCCGTCGTCGGCGGCCACCACCAGCACCACCACGTCGGTGGCCTTCGCACCGCGGGCACGCATGGCCGTGAAGGCGGCGTGGCCCGGGGTGTCGAGGAAGGTGATCATGCCGCGCGGGGTTTCAACGTGGTAGGCACCGATGTGCTGGGTAATGCCGCCGGCCTCGCCCGCGGCAACCTTGGTGCGGCGGATGTAGTCCAGCAGCGAGGTCTTGCCGTGGTCGACGTGGCCCATCACGGTCACCACCGGCGGACGTGGCAGTTCCTCCACGTCGGAGGCATCGCCCTGGATGCCCTCCTCGATCTCGTTTTCCTTGACGATGTGCGCCTCGTGGCCCATCTCCTCGATCACGAGGACCGCGGTGTCCTGGTCCAGCGACTGGTTGATGGTGGCCATCACGCCCAGGCCCATCAGGGTCTTGATGACCTCGGTGGCCTTCACCGCCATGCGCTGGGCGAGCTCGGACACGGTGATGGTCTCGCCGATGGCCACCTCGCGTCGCACCGGCGCAGTGGGCATCTCGAAGCCGTGCTTCTGGTCGCCGTCGGCGGCCGGACGGCCGCGGAAGCGCTGCACCTTCTTCTTGCGGAAGCGCGCACCGGCGTCGCCGGCGACGTGCAGTTCCTTGCGGCCGTAGCGGGTGCCGGCCGCATCAGTGACTTCGGGCTTGCGGTGCTCGGGCTTGTGCTCGGTCTTCGCAGGACGGGCTTCCACGCGCGCCGGCTCGGCCGGACGCGGAGGCTCGGCCGTGCGGCGGGCACGCTCGCGCTCGGCTTCCTCGCGTTCACGCTGCTCCTGCGCACGCCGGCTCTCTTCGGCCTGCCTGGCGCGCAACTGCTCCTCTTCGACGCGGCGGCGGTTCTCCTCGTCGAGGCGCTGCTGCTCGCGCCGCTCGGCCTCGGCCTTCTCGGCCTCCACCTGCTGCGCAGCCTCGATCTCCTTGCGCTTCTCGTCGGCCTGCTCCTGCTGCGCGCGCGCCTGCTCCTCGAGCACGTCGCGCTTCACGTAGGTGCGCTTCACGCGCACTTCGACGTTCACGGTGCGCGCCCGCCCCTGGGGGCTGGCCATCTTCAGCTCGCTCTGCGTCTTGCGCTTGAGCGTGATCTTGCGCGGGGACGCATCATCATTGCTGCTGCCATGGCTGCGGCGCAGGTGCGTGAGCAGTTCCAGCTTTGCCTCGTCGCTGATCTTGTCGTCAGCACCCGAAACGGTGATGCCCGCCTGCTCCAGCTGCACCAGCAGCCGGTCAACGGGAACCTTCAATACATCGGCGAATTGGGCGACAGTGACGTCAGCCATCCGTATCTCCTTGCGGCCTACTTCTGCGCCTCGAACCAGATCTCGCGCGCCCTCATGATCAGGGCGCCGGCTTCGGCCGCGTCCAGTCCATCAATCTCTGCCAGGTCGTCCACCGACTGCTCGGCCAGCTGCTCGCGCGTACGCACGCCCAGCTGGGCCAGCTTCAGCGCGAGGTCCGGGCTCATGCCCGACAACTGCAACAGGTCGTCGGCCGGCATCTGGCTCTCCATGCTCTCCTCGCTGGCGATGGCCTGCGTGAGCAGCACGTCGCGGGCGCGGTTGCGCAGTTCCTTCACCAGCTCCTCGTCGAAGGCCTCGATGTTGGACAGCTCCGACACCGGCACGTAGGCCAGCTCCTCGATGGTCGAGAAGCCTTCCTGCGTGAGGATGGAAGCCACGTCTTCGTCCACGTCCAGCTGCTTCATGAACATCTGCACGACCTTCTTGGACTCCGATTCGCTCTTGGCCTCGGCGTCGGATTCGGTCATCACGTTCAGCTCCCAGCCGGTGAGCTGGCTGGCAAGGCGGATGTTCTGGCCGCCGCGGCCGATGGCCTGCGAGAGTTTGTCTTCGGCCACCGCGATGTCCATGCTGTGGGAGTCCTCGTCCACGACGATGGACTGCACCTCGGCCGGCGACATGGCATTGATCACGAACTGCGCGGGATTGTCATCCCAGGGGATGATGTCCACGCGCTCGCCGGCGATCTCGTTCGACACTGCCTGCACGCGCGAACCGCGCATGCCCACGCAGGCACCCACCGGATCGATGCGCGGCTCGTGGCTGCGCACGGCGATCTTGGCGCGGATGCCGGCGTCGCGCGCTGCGGCCAGGATCTCGATGGTGCCCTGCCCGACTTCCGGCACCTCGAGCTTGAACAGCTCGATGAGGAATTCCGGTGCGGTGCGCGACATGAACAGCTGCGGGCCGCGCGGCTCGGAGCGCACGTCCTTCAGCCAGGCCTTCACGCGGTCCTGGGTCTTCAGCGCCTCGCGCGGGATCAGGTCGCTGCGGGGGATGAAGCCCTCGGCATTGCTGCCCAGGTCGACGAACACGCCATTGCGGTCCACGCGCTTCACCACGCCGGACACCAGCGTGTTCACGCGGTCCTTGAACTGGTCGACCACCTGCGCGCGCTCGGCCTCGCGCACCTTCTGCACCATCACCTGCTTGGCCTGCATGGCGGCGATGCGTCCGAAGGCCACCGATTCCATCGGCTCTTCCACGAATCCGCCCGGCTCGGCGTCCTTGTCCAGGTCCAGCGCGTCTTCCAGGCGCAGTTCGCGGTCTGGCGTCTCCAGCTCCGTGGAGTCATCGGCGAATACCTTCCAGCGACGGAAGGTGTCGTAGTCGCCGGTCTTGCGATTGATCGCAACCCGCACGTCCCATTCCTCGCCGTGCTTCTTGCGCGTTGCCGCAGCCAGCGCTGCCTCCAGCGCCTCGAAGATGATTTCCTTGTCGACGCCCTTCTCGTTGGAGACGGCATCAACCACCATCAGGATCTCTTTGTTCATCGCTTCTTCCCTCGCGGCTTCGGGCGCGACCAGTCCGGCGCGAGGCGGGTCTTGCCCACCTCGGCGTAGCGGATCGTCACCACCGCACCATCCACGTTCAAGTCGAAATCCTCATCGCCCGCGCGCACCAGCTCGCCGGTGTATCGGCGGCGCCCGTCGCGCGGCGCAAGCAGCTCCACATGCGTGCGCTGCCCTGCATGGCGCTGATAATGCGCCGGCGTGCGCAGAATGCGGTCCATGCCCGGCGAGGAAACCTCCAGCTGGTACGGCACCGCGATGGGATCTTCCACATCCAGCAGTGCCGACAGCTCGCGGCTCACCCGCTCGCAATCCTCGACGCCTATGCCATCGAAAGCCCGCGTGCCGTCATCCGGTACCGCGGCCCGCTCGGGCGGCATCTTTCCCTCCGGCCAGTCGATGTAGACCCGCACCGTGGCCTCGGACCGCGTCGCGGCATACTCCACATCCACCAGCTCGTAACCCAGCTGGGCCAGCAGCGGTTCGGTAATCGCAATCAGGCGCTCTCGCAGCATGATGTCGATCCTCCCGTACTGGTTCGCCAAACAAAAAAGGGCCCAAAGGCCCTCCCATCAAGCAAAAGGCCCCTCTCGGGGGCCCTTTTGCTTCAACAACTTCAACCCGCCTGACCCACGCACTGCTCGAACGCAGTGCCGGAAGCCGGGCTTTGCCCCGCTTGACCCTCCAAGCGGGCCGCTGATTCTAGGGGCAGCGGGGGCCGGCGTAAACCCCCGCAGGCGGGCTTTTTCAGCGGCCACCAGCCATGCGACAGGGTTCAGCGGGGATTGGCGTGGAAGGTGTCATCCACCATGTGTTCAAGGTCCTGCTCCACGCATGGCGCAGGCTCGGCCATCTCCACATCCGTGAGCACCATCCGGCGGGGCCTGGGACGCCAGGGCTGGAGCAGCACTGTCGGGTCCTCCACCACGGCCGCGTATTCGATTTCGTTGCCGCGCCGGGTGAGGCGCTCGGTCACCACCAGATCAGCACTGTGGAAGGCGCCGTCGTCGGTGAGCCAGGTGAGCTCGTTGAAGTTGCGGGTCACCACCACCAGCGTGTCGCCTTCCCAGTGGCCGGTGGCATCACCCAGGTAGCTCTCGCTGTCGTCGGCCCGCTTCACTCCCTGGCGCAGCGGCACGATGCGGAAGAACGGGCCGGAGACATCCTCATAAAGGAATACCACCTCCCGCGCCGTCTGCATGATCTTGTCGGGCGGACCAATACGAGGCACACCGGGCGGCTGGCAGCGCAGCACCGGATCCTCCTTCTGCTGGCTGCGCCGCAGATCCTCCACCCTGGCGGCATGCTCGGGACGATAGACAGGACGGTCCGGTGCCGGACGTGCGGCAGGTGCCGCTGGTGGTCCGCCCGGCGCCGCGGCGGCAGGTGCCGGTGTGTCGCAGCCGCTGATGCACAGCGATCCATCCGCACGCTGCTGCGGGCGCACGAAGTCGATGCCGCCACCGTTGTCCCAGGTGCCATTGAGGTCGGGGCGCCCATCCGGCAAACGCGGTGTGGGCACAGGCGCGGCAGCCCAGGCCATCATCGAGACGCACAGGGCGGGCAGAAGCAGGTGGGCTGCACGCCTCATGGCCGCTCTGCCCCGGGTATGCGGGCGAACTGGATCTCCCGGCCATCGGCCAGGCGCAGCTGTACCAGGTATCCCAGGTGGGGATCGGAGCCGCGCGAGGGATGCAGCTGCACCCATACCGGCCTGCCATCACCTGCGAGCTCGCCTTTCGAGAGGCCCGCCTTGCGCATCATGGCAACGGGCAGGGACTCGATCCTCCACGTGACCAGGGCACCATCGGGCTGCTTCACGTCAACATGGACATAGGTATGGGGATTGACCCACTCCACGCGCGACACCACGCCGGTGATCTCCATGGTGCGCGCGGTATCAAACTGGCCGCTCAGCGAATGATGTGCAGGCGCCTCGACGGGCAGTGCAACTGCCAGGATCATCCCGACCGCCGCCAGCGCGCAACGCAGGCAGCGGGCGGTCAATCCCGCAGTGTCAGTCGAATTTCGTGAAGCCATCCTGGCCTACCGGATTGCGGTCATTCTCGGCACAGACGAACTCCATCAGGTTCCAGTCGCGTTCACGACGGAAGTTGTGTGTGCGCTTGTACGGGGCCGACAGCGCCTCGGGATCCTCCATCGTCATCTCGACCACCAGGGTGTCCGGATCATTGGCGGCAAGATGGATGCGCTCGGTGATACGCAGCTTGTCGCTGTGTTTCATGCCCGTTTCCAGCTCGGTGATGGTCTTGATGCCGATGGTGTCGACCACCAGGGTGTCGCCCTCCCAGCGCCCGACCGAATGGCCGAAGACGCCGGCCTCCAGGTCATCCGGATGGCCGCGGCCATCGGTGAAGATGCTGCGCGTCTGCATCCAGGCTTCATGGTGGAGCGTGACCCGGCCCGGCGTGAACAATATCTCCAGCGGATACTGCCCGGTGCCCATCATCCTCGGCATGCCCGGGGGCATGCAGTTGGAAACCTCCTTGCGGGACACGCCATTGTTGGCGCGGGTTTCCTTCTGCCAGGCCTCGTATGCGGCGAGGTAGGACCCTTTCAGCTGTGGCTGCGCGCGGGTTTCGCCAGGCGCGGCCCGCCCCAGCACCCAGACACCTCCCCAGTCGGGCAACTTGTCGAGCGCGGCATACTGGCCCCGCGGCCAGGCGGCCCCGCGCTTTGCCGGTTCGCCGGCCGAAGCCCCGGCCAGCATGGCCAGACCCAGAATTCCCAGCAGCAGCACTCTTTTGGCCGGCATCATCCGCCCCCTGATCCTGTTCCCTGGACAGCAGGATATACTTCCCCGGGGGCCGTGCAATCCATTCACGGCGAAGAGGGATGCCGATGCGCAGATTGCAGACCACCGCAGCACTGATCGGCCTTCTGGCAGTGGCCAGTGCCAGTGCTCACCACTCCTTTGCCATGTTCGACCAGACCGAGAAGGTCACGCTGAAAGGCACCGTGTCGGAATTCCAGTGGACCAACCCGCATGCCTTCATCCAGCTGGCGGTGACCAGCCCCACGGGCGCGCGCGAGGAATGGTCCATCGAGCTCAACAGCCCCAACAACCTCAAGCGCCAGGGGTGGAGTTCCACCAGCCTGAAGGCCGGCGACCAGGTCACGCTGGTGACCTACCCGCTGCGCGACATGGCTGCCCACAAGGGCGGCCTGTTCATCGAGGTCACCCTGGCCGATGGCACGGTGCTGAAGGAAGCCGCCTTCGCCGGCGCCCGCGGCCCCGTCAACGTACCCAACCTGCCGCCACAGAAGTGAGGCAGGCATCCATGGAGAACCGCATGAACAAGCTGCGTTCCGGCATCGTTGCGCTTGCCGCCCTGATCGCCCTGCCGGTGGCTGCCCACCATTCCGGCGCGATGTACGATTCCACCCGCACCCAGACCATCTCGGGCAAGGTCATGGAATTCAACTGGGTCAATCCGCACAGCTCCTTCAAGGTTGAAGTCGCCGGCGCCGATGGCAAGCCTGAAATATGGGCTGTCGAGATGAACACGCCGCAGAACCTGGTACGCAGCGGCTGGAAGCGCACGACCATCAAACCGGGAGACCAGGTGACTGTGGTACTGCGCCCGATGCGCAACGGCCTGCCTGGCGGCTCTTACGTCTCGATCAAGCTCGCCGACGGCACCATCCTCGACGGCCAGCCGGCACAGGCACAGGGCCAGGCCTATCCCGCACAGCCCGCGCCCTGAGGCGCGGGCCGGCCAGCCGCTATCGGCCGCTGCGCTGCTCGATAGCCTGCTGCCCCTGCGTGGTTCCAGGCAGGTTCTCATTGAGGTTGGGCAGGCAGTTGGACTCGGGAATGTCGCTGTAGTCCTTGCGGATGAAGCGCTTGGTGCTCTTCCACTCGCCTTTCCACATCTTCGGGTCTGTCATCGTGTAGTCGATGCGCAGCATTCCCGGTTCTTCCATCGTGATGCGCTCGATGATCTCGAACTGGTCGCTGACGGGGATGCCTGAGTCGATGTAGTGTTCTTTTGGCTCCAGGTACTTGGTGTGCACCACCAGTGCATTGCCCTCCCAGCGGCCGATGGACTCGCCGTTGTAGGTGTACTCCACGATGTCCGGATCGCTGTGCGGGCGTCCGTCCAGATAGATGAATCGCATCTTGTTGGTGAACCCGAACAGCATGTAGATCACCGTGGGCATCTGGATCATGCTGGTGGGATGCACGCGGGTCATGATCATCGGCATGCCGGCGGGGAAACACTGGCCGATGGCATCGCGGTAGGGCACCCCCTTGGCACGCGCCTCTTCTGCCTCGCGCAGCGCCGTCTTTCCGGGCTCCTGGAATTCGGGGTACGGCGGGCCGAAACGGAAGCTCGCCCCGTTGCGCAGGTTCACGAACCAGGTGCCGGTGAGGTCGAAAGGCGGCTTGGGACGTGGCTTGGCAAGGTTCGCTGGCGCCAGCGCACCCAGGTAACCTTCGTGGGCCTGAGCCAGCGTGTCTTCCCGCTCAAGGTTCATGCCGCCGGGCGCCTGGCCGGCCAGCAGCGAAGGTGACAGCGCGGCGGCTGCGAGCGCCAGTGAGGCCAGCAGGGGAAGTCGGGTGTGTCTGATTGTAGGCATGTGATTCCCTGGTTCAGCGAAGCGTAGAGTCGCTGATGGTACTTTGTGCCGGCGATCATGACCCGCACAACGTTTGTCACGGCAGCCACCGCGGGCCTGGCGGGAATCCAGGTGGGGCAAAATGAAAACGCCGCCAGCTTTCGCTGACGGCGTTCCTGCAGCAACAACTGGTGCTGCGTGCAGCCGCTTACTGCACCGAGTCGGAGCTCGAGGAGCTGTCCGGGCTGGTGTCCGCACCGCTCGAGCTGCTCTCCGAAGAGGAGCTGCTGGAGCTGTTGGGCGAGCTGCTGTTCGGGCTGGTGCTCTGGGAGGAACTGCCCGGACGCGAGGAAGAGCCAGCGGCGCCGGAAGAACCGGCAGCGCCCGACTTCCCGGCCTTGTCCCACTTCTGGTATTCAGACTGCGACAGGTAGGTGTCACGATCCGCGTCCAGCGTGGAGAACTTCGAACGCAGCTCGGAGTGCGACTGCACTTCCGCCGACGACAGGCGACCGTCCTTGTTGGTGTCGATGACGCCGAAGTCCATCGAGCCCGATGCACCCTGGCTGGCACCCGGAGTGGTGGCGGCACCACCCGCGGGGGCAGACGCATTCTGTGCGGAAACAAAGCCGGCGGCGAGCAGGAGAGCAATTGATCCAGTGATAGCGCGCTTCATGATGTAAACCCTCACACGAAAAGTTATGGACGCGACGCACATTGCCTGCGCATTGCAGGCAGCGGCGTCGGGACCGTCGCCCATTTCGCGTGAGGATTTTCCGACGTCTGTATTTTCCGACGTCTGCTATGAACGACAGTGAACCATTTCAGCGCGCGGCCCCGGGCAACTTCACTCGCAGCCGCATCATGCTGGTCACCGCCGCCAGCACCGCCACCACAGCTGCCACGCGGAACAGCACTGGTGCCGCGGCAACACCCATCCAGTGGAATCCCGCCGCGACGCTCACCGCACCCGCCGTCTGGCCCAGCAGCCGCGCCGTGGCCATCATGCCGCCGGCCGCGCCCGAGCGGGCCCGCGGCGCCGTGGAGACAATGGCGCGGCTGTTGGGCGACTGGAAGAATCCGAAGCCCGCGCCGCACAGCGCCATGCGCCAGAGGATCCCGGCATCACTGGTACCGGCGTCCATCATCGACAGCGCGAGCAGCCCCACGGCCAGCACAGCCAGTCCGATGCCGCCCAGCAATCCGGCCGGGTAGCGGTCCGCCAGCCGGCCAGCCAGCGGCGCGCAGATGCCCACCGCCACCGGCCAGGCCGTCATCAGCATGCCGGTGGCCACAACGCTGCGACCCAGTTCCTCCTGCAACAGGAAGGGCAGTGTCACGAGCGCCAGCATCTGCGCCGCAAAGGTGATGATGGAGGTGGCGATCGACAGGGAAAACAGGGGAATCCGCAGCAGGTCGATGGGCAGCAACGGCGCCGGACGGCTGCGCTCGCGGCGCACCAGCAACGTGCCGCTTGTGACGGCGATCACCAGCAGCGCCACCCCGCCAGCGCCGCCGCCCTGGGCCAGAGTCTCGACGCCGAATACCAGTGAGCTCAGCGCCACTGCGCTCAGCAGCGCTGAAATGTAGTTCGGCTGTCCGCCATGCCCGGTTGTGTGTGGCAGCGAACGCAGGCCGACAAGCAGCGAAGCCATGCCGATGGGAAGGTTGATCAGGAACAACCAGGGCCAGGAGGCCACGGCCAGGATCGCCGCGGCGATGCTCGGTCCCGCCGCTGCGGAGAGCGACAGTACCAGCGCGTTGTAGCCGATGACCCTGCCGAGCTGGGCCGACGGGTAGGTGCTGCGTACCAGCGCCGCATTCATGCTCATGATGGCGGCCGCCCCGATGCCCTGGAACATGCGCGCGGCGATCAATGTGGCCAGGCTCCGCGAGGCGGCACAGGCCAGTGAGCCGACGATGAAGATTGCAAGGCCCGGGAGGTACACGCGGTGGTAACCGATGCGGTCCCCGAGCGCGGCCAGCGGCAGCAGCAGCGCCGTGATGGCCAGCTGGTACGCATTGATCACCCAGATGGACGTGGCCGCAGAGGCCTGCAGCTCCTGCGCGATCGTGGGCAGGGCCACGTTGGCAATGACGCTGTCGAGCACGGCCATCGAGATGGCCAGCCAGATGGCGAGCATGGCGTAGTGGCGGCGCGGTGCGGGAAGGCCGTCCACTGGATTTCAGCCCTGGTGTGAAGGAGCCGGCATGGCGGAGTGACGTCCGCCAGCGCGGCTCAGTTGCCCTGTCCGCGCCTGGCCAGCAGCTCGTGCAGCACAGCGGCCACTTCCGGGTGCTTCTCCGGTCCCGAAGCGCCCGGGCGCGCCGCGGTGCCGGTGCGGCCTTCCGCGATGTCCAGCGCGGTGGCGCCGTTGCGGTCCTTGATGGCGAGGTCGGCCCCGCGCTCGCCGATGAAACGCACGAAATCCTTCATGTCCATGCGCGCCGCGGCATGCAGCGAGGACTGTCCGTTGCTGTTCACGGCGTTGATGTCGGCGCCGGCCTCCAGCAGCATCTTCGCCATCTCGATGCACTGCTTCTCGTTGCGGAAGCGCCCGCGCGTGTCGGTGATCGCCCAGTTGGAGCCGGCCACCACCAGCAGCGGCGTGAGCTTCAGGCTGTTGGCCAGATCCACCTGCGCACCATGCTCCATCAGCAGCCTGGCCGCGGGCACGTCGCAGGCCTTGGCCGCGCGCAGCAGCGGCGTGGAGCCGGTGGTGAGCAGCGAGTCGCCGCCACGATCCGGCCCCAGGAGGCGGTACGGCGGGAAGGCCTTGAGCTGGAAATCGATCTGCGCGCCGCGATCCAGCAGCATCTTCGCGATTTCCAGCGGCGTGGCCACGTCGGAGGACGGCCGGTCCGGACGGCCACCACGCGGCGTGGTGTTGTAGTCGATGGCCGAGTACAGCGGGGCACGGCCCCACTTGTCGGCGATGTTCACGTCGGCGCCGGCCTCGATGAGCACCTTGGCGGTGTCGAAGCGGGCGTTCAGCACGGCGAACAGCAGCGCAGTAATGCCCTCGGGGCTGGTGGTGTCGAGTTCGGCACCGCCCCTGGCCAGCTCCTGCGCGCAGGCTGCGCAGCCCTCGCGCGCCGCCAGCTGCAAGGCGGTGAAGGCTCCCGGTGGCCGCCACTGCGGGCGCGGTTCGGCAGTGGTGGTGCGCGCCCAGTTGCGCAGCGCCGAGAGCACGTTCGGATTGGCGCCGGCCTCCAGCAGCAGGCGCACCATCTCCGGCTGGCTCTGCGAGGAGGCCCACATCAGCGCAGTCTGGCCGCGCCAGGATTCCACGGCGTTCACGTCGGCGCCGGCCTTGATGAGCACCCGGGCCGCATCCACCTTGCCGGTGCGCGCCACGGTCATCAGTACCGTCTCGCCCTCGTCGTTGATGGTATTGGCGCTGGCGCCAGCCTTCAGCAGCGCGGCGATGATGTCCGCATCACCGCGGATGGCCGCTTCCTGCAGGGGCGTGGAGCCGTAGTCGTTGCGGGCATTGACGTCGGCACGGCCCTTGATGAGCCGCTTCACCAGCTCCAGCTGGCCGTGATGCGCGGCCCAGTGCAGGGCCGTGGTGTTGTCGGAGGTGGTGGCGCGCACATTGGCGCCCTTCTTGATCAGCTGCAGCGCAGCCGCCGGGTCATTGCGTCGCGCCGCATCCAGCAGCTCCGGCACGGCTGCCGGCGCCAGCGCCGGCAGCAGCGACAACAACAGGGCGGCGACAAGCGCCATGAGGAGACGTCCGCGCACGGCGGGGATCGATCGAGCCAGTTCCTTCACCCTCAGACCTCGGTGAACTTCAGCGTGCTGTCGCCAAAGCTCTCCATGGGGACGCCAATGCGGTCCAGGATGGTCAGGTGCATGTTGGCGATGGGCGTCTTGTCCGGATAGCGCAGGTGCCTGTTGCCCTTCAGCTTGCCGGCACCACCGCCGACGATGGCCATGGGCAGCGGGAAGTGGTTGTGCGCGTTGCTGTCACTCATGTTGCTGCCGAACACCAGGATGGAGTTGTCGAGCATGTTGCCCTCGCCATCAGGGATGGACTGCAGCCTGGCGCAGAACTTCGCGAACTCGCCGGTGTTCCAGGCCTGCACCTTGGCCAGGTTGGCCAGCTTGCCCGGGTTGTTCGCATGGTGCGACAGCGGGTGGAAGGCATCGGCGATGTTGATGAAATTGTAGGGCTGGTTGCTCACCTCGGCGGCCATCATGAAGCTCACCACGCGCGTCAGGTTCGCCTGGTACGCCAGTGCGATCAGGTCGAACATCACCCGCATGTGTTCATCGAAGCGCGAGGGAATGCCCGCCGGCGCATCCGGCAGTTCCACAGCCGACAGATCACGGCCCTCCAGCTGCTGCACGCGGCGCTCGATCTCGCGCACGGTGGTGAGATAGTCGTCCAGCGCGGCCTGGTCGCGGGCGCCCAGGCTGCGGCGCAGGTCGCCGGCCTCGCGCGACACCAGGTCGAGGATGCTGCGGCTCTCGCGCGCCAGACGCACACGCTCGTCGGCCGTGTCACCGGCGCCGAAGAGCTGCTGGAACAGCTTGCGCGGATTGTGCTCCATGGGCAGCGGCGTGGAGGGATCGCGGAAGGAGATGGTCTTGCCGTAGCTGCAGCCGTAGTTGCGGTCACAGGAGCCTTCACCGCCCCGCTCCTCCGTGCCCACCTCGAGCGAGGGCAACGGCGTGTCCTGCCCGATGTGTTGGGCCACGATCTGGTCCACGGTGATGCCGCCATAAGGGTCATGGCTGATGCGCGGCGGCACGCACGAGAGCCACGTGCCCGGCGTGATGGCGTGCACGGGCGCGGCAATGGCCGACTTGTTCTCCATGCCGCTGATCACCGTCAGCTGCTTCTGGAAGGGTTTCAGCGGCGCAATGATGGGCGGCAGGTCGAAGTCCGGGCCCTCCTTCTGCGGCGTCCACTGGTTCATCACCGCGCCATGCGGGAAGTACACGAAGGCCATGCGCAGCCGCTTGGCGGCCGCGGTATTCGCCAGCGCAGTGGAAGCGGGAATCATCGCGTCCAGCAGCGGCAGCGACAGTGCGTAGCCGGCTCCCTTCAGCAGCGTGCGGCGGGACAGGTGCTTTTTCGTGATGAACATGGCCTACCTCGTTGTCGCGGCGCCGGTTGCCCGGACACCGATGCCTGGCGCCATCGCCTGGGCAGTCACGGCTGCCGGCTTCTCCTCCGGCATCCGGTCATACAGGAACACATCGCTGTTGACGATTCCCAGCACCAGCGCCGAGAACCTGTAGTCATCCTCGGCCGCCTCGCGCACCAGCCGGCGCAGCAGCGGCATGTCGTAGTATTGCACCGGACGACCCAGCGCGTAGATCAGCAGGTTTTCCGTGAGGGTCTGCACGAACAGGTCCGGACGGCCCACCAGGTATTTGCGCAGCGCCGCCACGCCATCCACCGTCGTGCCGTCGGCCAGCCTGCCACTCGCGTCGATCCGCTCACCTGCGTCGATATCCTTCACCCGCCACTGGCCCACGGCGTTGTAGTTCTCGAGCGACAGGCCAACCGGATCAATCACGTCATGGCAGCTGGCGCAGCCCTTCACCGAGCGGTGATGCTGCAGGCGCAGGCGCACGGTGAGCTGCTCGCCACCCTCCTCGCTCTCCGGGAACTGCTCCACGCCGGGCGGGGGCGCCGCAGGCGGCGTGCCCATCAGGTGCTCCAGCACCCAGGCGCCACGCACCACCGGTGAGGTGCGGTTGGCGTAGGAGGTGGCCATCAGGATGGCGCCCTTGCCCAGCAAGCCGCGCCGGTAGTCTTCCTTCAGCTTCACCTTGCGGAAGCTGCCGCCGCGCACGCCGGGGATGCCGTAATGCACGGCCAGGCGCTCGTTGATGAAGGTCCAGTCGGCAGTGAGCAGGTCGTTGACGTTGCGGTCTTCGCCGAACACGCTCTCCACGAACTGGAATACCTCTTCCTTGAACGCCGGGATCAGGTCCGCGGTGAAGTCCGGGAACAGCAGCACGTCGGTGTTGACGATGTCCAGGCCGTCGAGGTTGAGCCAGCGCGCGGCAAACCCGCGCATCATGGTGCGGCTGCGCGGGTCGGCCAGCATGCGGCGCACCTCCGACTGCAGCACGGCCTTGTCCTTCAGGCGCCCGGCGGCCGCCAGGTCGATCAGCTTTTCATCCGGCGGGCCGCCCCACAGGAAGAACGACAGGCGCGACGCCAGGTCGATGTCCTGGATGCGGTACACCTCGCCCGGCTTCGCGCCCGGCGGCGGCGTATGCGCGCGATAGAGGAAGCGCGGGCTGGACAGGATGGCCATCACGCCCTTCTGGATGCCATCGTCGAAGGTGCCGGACTTGCGCCCGTCCTCGTAGAAAGCCATGGCCCCGGCGATGTCCTCATCGCCCACCGGGCGACGGAAGGCGCGCTTGGCCAGCGTCAGCAGGATCTTGCGGGCGCAGGCCGGCTCGCCGGCGGCGCTGGACGGGTGGCATACGAACAGCTTGCGCCGGCTCGGTGTGTCGCTCACACCGGCCTTGCTGATCGGGCCCTTGATCTCGACATTGCTGACGCGATAGCCGTCGGAGAATGCCGCGCCACTGTGGTTCTGCGACATGCCGGCCACGGGATTGAAGGCATGCAGGATGTCCAGGTGCTCGGCCGCCGTCTTCTGCTTGAAGGTGACGCCCACGCGGTGCGTGCCCGCCGTGGCCTTGAAGCGGATGTCCTTGAAGCGGCTGTCGATGGCCGCAATGCCCACGGCCTGCTTCTGGTCGATGGCCTCCAGGTCTTCCTCGCCGCCCACGTCGGCCTGGAACACCCGGTCGCCATCAAGGGTGACGACCAGCGTGCGCTGGTCGGCCACGCCCCACACGTAACCGCCGCCCACCAGTCCGCTGATGGTGATCTGGTATTCGCCATCGACGGGGAAGTCATGGTCGATGAACAGGCCGCCCCGGGTGCCCAGCGGCAGGCCCTCATGGTTGATGTACTGCTGCGCCGCGAGGCTGCCCGGATACATGCGCCCGGTGAGCCGCGCACGGGGATTGCCCACCGCCTGTACGCTGATCTCGCGCGCGGCGGCGAGGTATTGCTCGAGGAAGGAGGGAGTGACCTTCAGCACCTCGGCCACGTTGTCGAAGCCGTTGGACTGGTCGTCGCGTGGCAGCAGCGCCTCGGCGTCCACCTGGATATCCAGCAGTTCGCGGATGGCATTGCTGTACTCGCGGCGGTTCAGCCGGTGCAGCATCACCGTGCCCGGATTGACCTTGCCCTGCACGGTCTGGTCGAGCGCGGTTTCCATGGAGCGGATGAAGGCGGCGCGCTCTGCTGCCGGTGGCTGCGGATTGGTGGAGGGCGGCATCAGTGCCCCGCGCAGCTTGCGGACCACTTCTTCCCAGACCTCGCCGTCAGCAGCGAGGTTGTCGTGGTCGAGCACGTCCAGCGCCAGCTCTCCCGCCCAGTCGGTGGAGTTGTGGCAGTCACTGCAGTACTGCTCCAGGAAGGCCCGGTCCTTGCCCTGCAGGCCCACCGTAGCGTGGCTGGCAGAGGCGGCCGCAGCCATCCCCGGCACACCCAGCAGCAATGCGCAGGCCATGCCCACACGGGCGACCAGGGATGCCGCTGGCGCCATGAGTGTTGCCTGCCGCCGCTGCCGTGAAACTGTCATTTCCGCGCTACCCCGCCTCGTTGTCCGTCAAGCAAATGTGCAGCGCAGCAACCGGAGGCTGCGCCGCTGTCTGTATAGACAGCGGATTGTATGGAAAGTTGTATCGGGCAGGGCGTGAAACACCAGCAGAATCAGCGGGCCCGGGCAGCCCCACGGGAGGCCCGCTCAGCGGTCGGCTTGCAGTGACTGCAGGTCCGCGCGCTGGCGCGGCGCCTCCGGTCCGGGGAAGTCCGCGGGCACTGGCTGCGTCACCTTGCCGGTGGCCACCCACTCCGTGCCGCGCTGGAAAGTCACCACGAAATCCACCGCGCTCATCGCGGCAAGGTCATGACCCAGGGTGGAATGGAATACCCTGCCCTTGCCGTAATCCAGGACCATCAACTGGGGCTCATCCCGGCCGCTGCCCGCATTGGCAGGATCTGACCAGGCTGTGGCCAGCACGGTCATGTTTCGGCCCGGGCCCCTCAGGTGGGCATACAGCTCGTCCCCGGCGTGCGTCCAGACCGGCGGCAGTCCCGCAGTGACGGGATGGTCCTTCCTCACCGTAATGCGGAATGGCAGGCGGCGACCATGGCTGCCCGTGGGACCAGGCGCCGCGTCGGATACCAGGCTGCCATCGCGCAGGTACCAGTACGGACCTGCGGCCGGTCCCCGGTCGCGCCAGCCGCCGATGCCGGTCATCTCGTTGAAGGCCAGCCACGCGGGAAAGGCATTGTCCGCCGCGTGCAGCACGACCAGGCCACCGCCCTCGCGCATGTAGCGCTCGAACGCAGCCATCAGCGGCGCGGGCCACCGGCCATCCGGCGCGTCATAGTTGAGGACCACCGCGGCATAGCGGTCGAAGTCGGGCCTGAACACGCTGAAATCCGCTCCCGCCGGGGGTGCGGTGATGACTTCAACCTCGAAGAGCCCGGTTTCATCGAGCATGCGCTGCAGCGCGGGCGTCGCAGCCTTCCAGTCGTGCCAGGGATTGCTCTCGCCGTCGAGGATCATCACGCGCACGGGCTGGGCAGCGTGGACCACGGAAGCGCAGAGCGCGACCAGCAGGAGCAGCAACGTGTGGAGTCTTGCGGTCATCCTTGCGCGGCAGCGTAGCGCAAATCGACCGGAAGATTGGTAGCGGGGGCAGGATTTGAACCTGCGACCTTCGGGTTATGAGCCCGACGAGCTGCCAGACTGCTCCACCCCGCACCAGAGGGGCGCGCATCTTAGCTCAATGCGCGCGAAATGGAAGGATTATTTCCTTCCGGTCGGCGGCTCAGCCGCCCGGAATCACATACCGGCACAGCGCCAGCAGCTGTCCCGGGAAGATGCCAAGTGCCAGCACTGCCACGGCGTTGATGGCGAGCACGGCCTTCACCGCGCCAGCCTGCCCCATCGCAGGCTGCTCACCCGGCGCTTCGAAATACATCAGCCAGACGATGCGCAGGTAGTAGAACGCGCCGATCACCGAGGCCACCACCGCCACGATGGCGTACGCCAGCATGCCACTGCCCAGCAGCGCCTCGATCACCTGCAGCTTGGCCCAGAAACCCACGAAGGGTGGCACGCCGGCAGTGGAGAACATCACCACTGCCATGGCGCCGGCCAGCAGGGGATCGCGCTGATGCAGGCCCTTGTAGTGCTCAAGCTCGTCGGCTTCGCAGCCTTCGCGGCTGGCCACCAGGATCACGGCGAATGCGGCCAGCGTAGTGAGCACGTAGGCCAGCGTGTAGAACAGCGCCGCGCTGTAACCGGCATCGGTGCCGGCGGCAAAGCCGAACAGCACGAAGCCCACATTGCCGATGGCCGAGTAGGCAAGCAGTCGGGTGAGGCTGGTCTGGGCGACGGCGATCAAGTTGCCGGCCACCACCGAAAGCACGGCCAGCGCGCCCAGCATCTGACCCCACTCGGCGGTCTGCCCGGCCATGCCTTCGGCCATCAGGCGGAAAGCCAGCGCGAATGAGCCCACCTTCGACACCGTGGCCACCAGCATGGCCGAGGCGGTGGGTGCTCCCTGGTAAACGTCGGGCGCCCACATGTGGAAAGGCACCGCACCAAACTTGAAGGCGATGGCCACCACGACGAAGGCAACCGCGAGGATGTAGCCCAGGCCCGGATCCTCGCCCAGCTTCACCGACAGCGCAGCCAGTTCCAGCGTGCCGGTCATGCCATACAGCACAGACATGCCGAACAGCAGCACGCCGGAGGCCAGCGCGCCGAGCACGAAATACTTGATTGCCGCCTCGGCGGCAACGCCGGACTCGCGGTCGAAGGCCACCAGCGCATACAGCGACAGGGACAGCAGCTCCAGGCCGATGTAGATGCTCAGCAGGTGCGGCGCGGAGGCCATCACCAGCACGCCCAGCAACGCACTCAGGGTGAGCACGTAATACTCGCCCTTCATCAGCCCCCGCCGCGCCAGGTAGTTGCGGCTGTAGAACAGGGCCATCGCGGTGAACACGAAGGCACACACCTTCAGCAGCGCACTCACCCGGTCGGCCACGTACAGCCCGTCGAACACTACGCTGCGGGCGTCGATACCCTGGCGCCAGCTGAGCACTGCCCCAACGAGCAGCACCGCCAGCGTGAACGTGGCCGTGCGCCCGGTGTTCCTGCCGGCAATGAACAGGTCGAACAACAGCACCACGCAGATGGCCGCGGTGAGGTAGATCTCGGGCAGGCCCAGGGCCAGCTCGCTGGAGGAGAAAGGCGTCATAGCTTGGTACCCAGGATCTGCTGGGCGAGTTGTTCGACGGTGCCACGCATCACGTCCAGCAGCGGAGCCGGCCACAGGCCGAGCAGCAGCACTGCCACCGCCAGCATCGCGAGCACCAGGAATTCACGGCCGTCGATGTCCTTCATTTCGGCCACGTGGTGGTTGGCCACAGCACCGAAGATGGTGCGCTTGACCAGCCACAGGGTGTAGGCGGCACCCAGGATCAGCGTAAGGGCGGCCAGCGCGGCATACCAGAAGTTCGCCTTGAAGGCGGCCAGCACCACCAGGAACTCGCCCACGAAGCCCGAGGTACCGGGCAGGCCTGCATTGGCCATGGCGAAGAACACCGCGAAAGCGCCGAACACCGGCATGGTGTTGATCACGCCGCCATAGGCGCTGATCTCGCGGCTGTGCACGCGGTCGTACATCACGCCCACGCACAGGAACATGGCACCGGAGATCAGGCCGTGGGAGATCATCTGCACCATGGCGCCGTCCAGGCCCATGCCCGCCCCTGCCGTCGAGCCCGTGGCGCCGACAATGTCATAGGCCAGCACTGCACCCAGCGTGACGAAGCCCATGTGCGCGATGGATGAATAGGCGATGAGCTTCTTCATGTCCTGCTGCACGAGCGCGACGAAGCCGATGTACACCACGGCAATCAGCGACAGCGAGATGATCAGCCAGTCCAGCTCGCGGCCGGCGTCCGGCGCGATGGGCAGCGCGAAGCGCAGCAGGCCGTAGCCACCCATCTTCAACATGATGGCCGCCAGCACCACCGAGCCGCCGGTGGGGGCTTCGACGTGCGCATCAGGCAACCACGTATGCACCGGCCACATGGGGACCTTCACCGCGAAGGCCGCCAGGAAGGCCAGGAAGATCCAGCGCTGCTCGGTGAGCGAGAGCTTCAGCGCCTGCAGCACGCCGATGTCGTAGTCGCCGGCCTTCAGGTACATGTAGATCAGCGCCACCAGCATGAACACCGACCCGAGGAAGGTGTACAGGAAGAACTTGATGGTGGCGTAGATGCGCCGCGGTCCGCCCCAGATGCCGATGATGAGGAACATCGGGATCAGCATGGCTTCCCAGAAGAAGTAGAACAGCAGCGCGTCCATGGCCGAGAACACGCCGATCATCAGGCCTTCCATGATGAGGAAGGCGGCCAGGTACTGCGCCACCAGCTTCGTCACCGAATTCCAGGCAGCAATCACCACCGGCACCGTGATGAAGGCGGTCAGCACGATCAGCGGCAGCGCAAGGCCGTCAACACCCAGGTGGTAGTCCGCATTGAAGGTCGGTATCCAGGGCAGCCGCTGCTGGAACTGGAACGCCGCGGTGGCGCCGTCAAAGCCGGCGTACAGAGGAATACTGAAACCCAGGGTGGCCAGTGCCGTGGCCAGCGCGACCCAGCGCGCCGCGGCCACCCGCTGCTCGCCCAGCGCCAGCAGTACCACGCCACCCGCAATGGGCAGCCAGATCAGGATGGAAAGCAGGATGTCGTTCATGTCGGCCTAGCGAGCCACCAGGTACCAGCCCAGCAATACTGCAAGACCGATCACCATCCAGAAGGCATAGGTATAGAGGAATCCGGTCTGCACGCGACGGGCGATGCCCGCCACCCACTTCACGGTGAAGGCCGAGCCGTTCACCAGCGCCCCGTCGATCACCGCCTGGTCCCCGGCCTTCCACAGCACGGTGCCCAGCAGGCGCGAGAGGCGCGCGATCACGTTCTCGTTGAACCAGTCGAAGTAGTACTTGTTGTTCAGCAGGGTCACCAGGGGCGCCAGCTTCGCGGCGATCACGCCCGGCAGGTCCGGCCGCCTCAGGTAGAGGAACCATGCCGCCGCCACGCCGGCCGCGGCCAGCCAGAACGGCAGGGTCAGGAAGCCGCCCCAGCCCATGGCACCCGGATGCGCGGCATGCTCGGCCACGTGGTGCATGGCCTCGTGTTCGTGCGCAATGAAGATCGAGCCGCCGAAGAAATCCCCGCCCAGCATGGGCGCGATGGTCAGGCCGCCGATCACCAGCGAAGGAATGGCCAGCAGCACCAGGGGTATCCACACCACTGCCGGACTCTCATGCGGTTCCCCGCCGTGGGCATGGCCGTCAGCATGGCCCTGTGCGCCGTGCCCGTGCGCAACATCCCCGTGTGCGTCATGCGCGGCATCGTGCGCGCCGTGCCCGGCGGCATGAGCATCGTGCTCACCCGGGAATGGCTTGTTGCGGAAGCGCTCCGGCCCGTGGAACACCAGGAAGTACATGCGGAAGCTGTAGAAGGCGGTGATGAACACGCCGGCCAGCACAGCGAAGGTGGCATAGCCCGAAGCCCAGCCCAGCCCGCTGTGCTCCACCGCCAGGATGATGCTGTCCTTGGAGTAGAAGCCCGACAGGAACGGCGTGCCGATCAGCGCCAGCGAGCCGATCAGCGAGGTGATCCAGGTGATCCGCATGTACTTGCTGAGGCCACCCATGTTGCGGATGTCCTGGTCGTGGTGCATGCCGATGATCACGCTGCCGGCGGCCAGGAACAGCAGGGCCTTGAAGAAGGCATGGGTCATCAGGTGGAACACGCCGGCCGAATAGGCCGAGGCGCCCAGCGCCACCGTCATGTAGCCCAGCTGCGAAAGCGTGGAATAGGCCACCACGCGCTTGATGTCGTTCTGCACGATGCCCAGCAGGCCCATGAACAGCGCCGTGGTGGCACCGATCACCAGGATGAACTGCAGCGCCGCCTCCGAGCCCTCGAACAGCGGCGACATGCGCGCCACCATGAAGATGCCGGCGGTCACCATGGTGGCCGCATGGATCAGCGCCGAGATCGGGGTCGGACCTTCCATGGAGTCTGGCAGCCACACGTGCAGCGGCACCTGCGCCGACTTGCCCATCGCGCCGATGAACAGGCAGATGCAGATCATCGTAAGGGCATTCCAGCCCTCCCCGCCCAGGATGAAGAAATTCTGGCCGGCGATGCGCTCCACCGCTGCGAAGGCATCGGTGTACTGCAGCGAGCCGGTGAAGTACACCACGCCCGCAATGCCCAGCAGGAAGCCGAAGTCGCCCACCCGGTTGACCAGGAAGGCCTTCATGTTGGCGAAGATGGCGGTCGGCCGCGTGTACCAGAAGCCGATCAGCAGGTAGGAGACCAGGCCCACCGCCTCCCAGCCGAAGAACAGCTGCAGGAAGTTGTTGGCCATCACCAGCATCAGCATGGCGAAGGTGAACAGGCTGATGTAGCTGAAGAAGCGCTTGAAGCCCGGGTCGTCCTGCATGTAGCCGATGGTGTAGATGTGCACGCACAGCGACACGAAAGTCACCACCGCCATCATCATGGCCGTCAGGGGATCGACCAGGAAGCCGATCTCCATGCGGATGCCGTCGCTCACCAGCCAGGTGTAGACGGATTCGTTGAACACCGGTGCGCCGTCGAAGGCCACCTGCTTGAGCACCACCAGCGACAGCACGCAGGACAGCGCCACGCCGGCAATGGTCACACCGGCGGCGCCGGCGCGAGGGATCCAGCGGCCGCCCAGGCCGGCCACGATGGCGGCCAGCAGCGGCAGCAGCGGGATCCACAGCAGCAGTGTCGGATTCAGGCCCACGTCATCAACCCTTCAGCGTTCCGATGTCGGTCACGTTGATGCTGTTCTTCTTGCGGAACAGCACCACCAGGATGGCCAGGCCAATCGCCGCCTCGGCTGCCGCCACCGTCAGCACAAAAAACACGAACACCTGGCCGTCGATATTGCCCAGGTAGCGAGAGAAGGCCACGAAGTTGATGTTGGCGGCCAGCAGCAGCAGCTCCACGCACATCAGCAGCAGGATCAGGTTCCTGCGGTTGATGAAGATGCCCGCCACCGCGATGACGAACAGCAGCCCGGAAAGTGTCAGCACATGCTGCAGGGTGATCATTCGGGCTTCTCCGCCGGCATCTTCAGCAGCCGTACGCGGTCCTCGCGCCGCACCGCGACCTGGGCGCTGATGTCCTGCACCTTCAGCCCCTGGCGGTGGCGCATCGTGAGCACGATGGCGGCGATGATGGCCACCAGCAGCAGCACGGCGGCCAGCTCGAAGGGATACAGGTACTTCGTGTAGATCGCGGCGCCGAGTTCGGTGGTGTTGCTCACGCCAGGATCAGAGGGCGCAAAGCCACCCTTCATGTCGAGGTTGCCACCCAGGCCCTTGGCTACCACCAGCAGGATGATCTCCACGCCCACCACCACGGCGGTGGCGACACCAAGCGCCAGGTGCCCGGCATTGCCCTTGCGCATGGCCTCGATGTCGATGTCGAGCATCATCACCACGAACAGGAACAGCACCATCACGGCGCCCACGTAGACCAGCACCAGCACGATGGCAAGGAACTCGGCCTCCAGCAGCAGCCAGATGGCCGCGGCCGAGAAGAACGTGACCACCAGGCACAGCGCACTGTGCACCGGGTTCCTGAGGGCGATCACGCCCAGTGCCGAGGCCAGCAGCACCAGCGAGAAGGCGTAGAACAGGATCTGGACCAGCAAGCGACTCCCCTTCCCTTCAGCGGTACTTCGCGTCCGCGGCCTTGTCGGCGTTGATCATGGCCTCGTAGCGCTCGCCCACGGCCAGCAGCTTGTCCTTGGTCATGATGTTCTCGCCCGGATGCTCCATGTGGAACTCGTGGATGCGCGTCTCCACGATGGCATCCACCGGGCAGGCTTCCTCGCACAGGCCGCAGTAGATGCACTTGAACAGGTCGATGTCGTAGCGCGTGGTGCGGCGCGTGCCGTCGGCACTGACGTCCGAATCGATGGTGATGGCCAGCGCCGGGCACACGGCCTCGCACAGCTTGCAGGCGATGCAGCGTTCCTCGCCATTGGGATAGCGGCGCAGCGCGTGCAGGCCGCGGTAGCGCACGGACTGCGGGGTCTTCTCGTCCGGGTATTCGAGCGTGACCTTGCGGCGCCACAACGTGCTCCAGGTCACGCGCATGCCGGCCAGCAGCTCCGACAGGGTGAAGGTCTTGATGAAGCTGGAAACGGACATCAGGCGCTCCACGGTCCGATCTTGAAGTAGGCCATCAGCATCTCGGCAAAGATCCACACGATGGTCACCGGGATCAGCGCCTTCCAGCCCAGCCGCATGATCTGGTCATAGCGGTAGCGCGGGAAGGTGGCACGCAGCCAGAGGAACAGGCACAGGAAGAGGAAGATCTTCAGCGCCAGCCAGTGTGTGCCGTCGTTCAGCAGCATGCCCAGCACCGGCACCTGGAACAGCGCGGCGTCCGGCGCCAGGTAACCGTGCAGCGGGCTCTGCCAGCCGCCGAAGAAGAACACCGCCGTGAGCGCCGCGATCAGGATCATGTTGGCGTATTCGGCGAGGAAGAACATCGCAAAGCCCGCGCCGGAATATTCCACGTGGAAGCCGGCCACGATTTCCGACTCGCCCTCGGCCACGTCGAAGGGTGCGCGGTTGGTCTCGGCCACGCCGGAGATGAAATACACCACGAACAGCGGGAACAGCCAGAACCAGTTCCAGGACAGGAAGCCGCCCGACTGCTGCTCCACGATGGTGCCGAGGTTCAGGCTGCCGGCGGCCATCAGCACGCCCACCAGCGCAAAGCCCATCGCGATCTCGTAGGCGACGATCTGCGCCGCCGAGCGCATGGCGCCGAGGAAGGCGTATTTGGAGTTCGATGCCCAGCCGGCCAGGATCACGCCGTACACGCCCACCGAGGTGAGCGAGAGGATGTACAGCAGGCCAGCGTCAATGTCGGCGATGGCGAATCCGGGCGCCACCGGCACCGCGGCCCAGAGCGCAAACGCAGGAATCAGCGTGATGGCCGGCGCGAGCCGGAAAAGCACGCCATTGGCCTGCTTCGGAACCACGATTTCCTTGATCAGCAGCTTGATCACGTCCGCGAAGGGCTGCCCGAAGCCAGGCAGGATGCCCAGCAGGCGCACGCGGTTCGGACCCCTGCGCACCTGCATCCAGCCGATCAGCTTGCGCTCCCACAGCGTGAGGTAGGCGACGCAGAGGATGAGCACTACCGTGAGCACCACGATCCACACCGTGGAGTGGATGAACGGCGGCAGGCTGTTCCAGAACTCAAGCATGCTCAGGCCCCCGCCTCGCCATACACGCGCCGGTGCGCGCGGGCCTCACGCGTGCGCTGCAGTGCCACGGCGCGGCGCACGATGCCGTCGCTCTGGTACATCGGCACGTCGGTGACGGTCACAGGCCCCTCGGCCAGCTGGGCCATGCCGGCCGGCACTGCAGGCAGCGGACGCGCGTTGCGCTCCACAAGCACGCGCAGCGCATCGCGCACCTCTTCGGAGGACACGGCATCGAAGCCCGGCAGGTCCAGCAGGTTGCCCAGCACACGCAGCACCTTCCATCCCGGGCGTGCCTCCCCTACCGGCTGCGCCGCGCCGGGGAAGCTCTGCCACTGGCCTTCGAGGTTCACGTAGGTGCCGGAAGTCTCGGCGAAGGTGCCGATGGGCAGCAGCACCCTGGCCACCGACTTCAATTCGTCACTGACATAGGGCGATGCGGCGACCACGAAACGCGCGCCGCGCAGCGCCTCAAGCGCCCTGGGATGCAGCGCATCCTGCGGCTCCATGTCCCACAGCAGGTAGGCATCAAGCGCGCTGGAGAGCATGGCGCCCGCCGTGAGGCCACCGCGCGCACGCGGCACGCCGCCGGCAGCACGATGCGGCAGCACACCGGCCAGATGGGCACCAGCCGCATTGCCGCCCTCGGCGAGCACGCCGACCTGTGCACCGGTGGCTTCGGCCAGCCTGAGCACTGCTGCACGCAGCGCGGAATACTGGGGATGGCGCAGCGCCAGCGCGCCCAGCCAGATGGCCTTGCGCTGCGCGCCGCGCAGCTGCTCGACGATCTCGCGATGCCGGTCGGTGATGGTGGCAGTGGCCACGCCCACCGGATCCCTGCCCGCCACCGACAGCAGCGCATTCAGCTGCGCCAGCTGCGCGGCGGGTGCCTCGACCAGCTGCGCCACCACCGGGAAGAGATATTCGAACTGCGCCGGATTCAGGAAGCTCACCTTGCAGCCGGCCACCGCCGCCTTGCGCACGCGATGCGCCAGCAGCGGCAGTTCGCGGCGCAGGTTGGAGCCCACCACCAGCAGCGCCTGCAGGGATTCAACATCGGCAATCGTGCCGCCCAGCGAGGGCAGCGCCGGATCCGCAGCGTCCGCGGCGAAATCCAGCTGCCGCAGGCGGTGATCAATGTTGATCGTGCCCAGGCCCTCGGCCAGCTGGCCCAGCAGCGAGTATTCCTCGATCGTCGAGGAAGCACCGGCCAGCACGCCCAACCGCTCGCCCGCGGATTCCTTCAGGCCCTTCACGGCTGCCTCGAGCGCGGACTGCCAGTCAGTCTCCAGCCACACGCCGTCGGCATCGCGCACCATCGGCCGCTTCAGTCGGTCCGGGCTGTAGATGCCCTCGTAGGAATAGCGGTCGCGGTCGGCGATCCAGCACTCGTTGATGGCCTCGTTCTGGCGCGGCACAACGCGCATCAGCCGGCCACGCAGCACATGGCCGTAGAGGTTGGTGCCGAGACCGTCATGCGGGGACACCAGCGGCACCTGGGTCATTTCCCATGCCCGCGCGCGATAACGGAAGGGCTTGTTGTTCAGCGCTCCCACCGGGCAGAGGTCGATGATGTTGCCGGAGAGCTCGTGGTCGACGCTCTTCTCGACATAGGTGCCGATCTCGTTGTTCTCGCCGCGGTTGGTGGTGCCCAGCTCCGGGAAACCGGCCACTTCCTGCCCGAAGCGCACACAGCGCGTGCAGTGGATGCAGCGCGTCATGTCGGTGGAGACCAGCGGCCCCAGGTTCTTGTCCTTCACCACGCGCTTGCGCTCGGCAAAGCGCGACACGTCGCGGCCATAGCCCATGGCCAGGTCCTGCAGCTCGCACTCGCCACCCTGGTCGCAGATGGGGCAGTCCAGGGGATGGTTGATCAGCAGGAATTCCATCACCGACTTCTGCGCGGCGATGGCCTTGGGTGAGCGCGTGTGCACCACCATGCCATCCATCACCGGTGTGGCGCAGGCTGGCATGGGCTTGGGCGCCTTCTCCACCTCGACCAGGCACATGCGGCAGTTGGCCGCCACGGGCAGCTTGTCGTGGTAGCAGAAGCGCGGCACGTAGACATTGTTCGCGTCGGTGACGCGGATCAGCATCTCGCCCTTCTTCGCCTGCACGGCGACGCCGTCAACCGTGACGGTGACGGTGTCGCTCACGGGGGCAACCGGGGGTGCGGCGCTCATGCGGCCTCCCGGGAGGCAGTCACGATGCTGCGGCCGCCATGGTCGATCATGTATTCGAATTCGTGGCGGTAGTGCTTGATGAAGCTCTGCACCGGCCAGGCCGCGGCATCACCGAGTGCGCAGATGGTGTGGCCTTCGATCTTGTTGGCCACCTGCACCAGCAGGTCGATGTCCTCGCGCCGGCCCTGCCCGGTCATGATCCGCTTCAGCATGCGGTTGAGCCAGCCCGTGCCTTCGCGGCAGGGTGTGCACTGGCCGCAGGACTCGGACATGTAGAAACGCGACAGCCGTTCCAGCACCCGCACCATGCAGGTGGTCTCGTCCATCACGATCACGGCGGCCGAGCCGATGGCGGAGCCCGCGGCCTTCACCGAGTCGTAGTCCATGTTGGTCTTCATCATGATGTCGCCGGGCACCACGGGCACCGACGAACCACCGGGAATCACAGCCTTGATCTTGCGTCCGCCCTTCATGCCACCGGCGAGTTCGAGCAGGTCGGCAAAGGGAATGCCCAGGGGCACTTCAATGTTGGCCGGCTTCGCCACGTGGCCGGACACCGAGAAGATCACCGTGCCGCCTGAATTCGGCGGGCCCAAGCCCGCGAACCACTCCGCGCCCTTGCGCAGGATGGTCGGCGTGGAGGCGTAGCTCTGCGTGTTGTTGATGGTGGTGGGCTTGCCATACAGGCCGTAGTTGGCCGGGAACGGCGGCTTGAACCGGGGTTTGCCCTGCTTGCCTTCCAGCGATTCGAGCAGCGCCGTCTCCTCGCCGCAGATGTAGGCGCCTGCGCCCACCGCGCAGTAGATGTCGACGTCGAGGCCCGAGCCCTTGATGTTCCGGCCCAGCAGGCCAGCGTCATAGGCCTCTTTCAGCGCCGCCTCGAAACGCGGCACCGGCTCGCCCAGGAACTCGCCGCGGATGTAGTTGTAGCCCACCGTGGCGCCCATGGCGTAGCAGCCGATGGCCATGCCCTCGATCAGCTGGTGCGGATTGAAGCGCAGGATGTCGCGGTCGTGGCAGGTGCCGGGCTCGGACTCGTCCGAATTGCACACCGCGTATTTCTGGCCGGGGGCGTTGCGCGGCATGAAGCTCCACTTCACGCCGGTGGGGAAGCCCGCACCGCCGCGACCGCGCAGGCCCGAAGCCTTCACCGTCTCGATGATGGTCTCGCGCGGGGTCTTCTCGGCGAGGATCTTCTCCCAGGCCTCGTAGCCGCCCACCTTGCGGTAGTTCTCCAGCTTCCACGGCTCCGGGTGCTTCAGCGCCTCGAAGCACACCAGGTTCCGCTTGTCGTCCCACTTGCCCATGCGCCTACTTCAGCTTGTCCAGTACTTCATCGACCTTGGCGGGCGTGAGGTACTCGTGAAAGACGTGATCGACCATCATCATCGGCGCGCCGGTGCAGGCGGCCAGGCACTCCTCCTCGCGCTTGAGGAAGATGCGGCCGTCCGCCGTGCTCTCGCCGGTGGCAATGCCCAGCTTCTTCTCGATGTAGGCGACGATGTCGTCGGCGCCGTTGAGCATGCAGGAGATGTTCGTGCACACGCTCACATGATGCCTGCCGCAGGGATGCGTCTCGAACATCGAATAGAACGTGGCCACCTCATACACCTGGATGGGCGGCAGCTTCAGGTATTCGGCCACCGCATCCATCAGGTCGGGCGTGAGGAAACCCTGGTTCTGCTCCTGCGCGAAGCGCAGCGCCGAGAGCACGGCGGAGCGCTGGCGCCCTTCGGGGAAGCGCGCCACCCACTCGTCGATCTCGTGCCGGGTGTGCTCGTTCAGCAGCGCGGCCTTGCCTGTCACGGGGGTGCTCATCGGTCCACTTCCCCGAACACGATGTCCTGCGTGCCAATCACGGCCACCACGTCAGCCAGCATGTGGCCCTCCACCATCTCGGGCAGCGCCGACAGGTGCGCGAAGCCCGGCGCGCGGCAGTGCAGGCGGTAGGGCTTGTTCGCGCCATCGGAAACCAGGTAGACGCCGAACTCACCCTTCGGGGCCTCGACCGCGGCGTAGGTCTCGCCGGCAGGCACCATGTAGCCCTCGGTGAAGAACTTGAAGTGGTGGATCAGCGATTCCATGTCGCCCTTCATCTCCTCGCGGCGCGGTGCGCGGACCTTGCGGTTGTCGAGCATCACCGGGCCGGGATTGGCGCGCAGCCAGGCCACGCACTGCTGGATGATGCGGTTGGACTGGCGCATCTCCTCGATGCGCACCAGGTAGCGGTCGTAGCAGTCGCCGTTCACGCCCACCGGGATGTCGAAGTCCATGTCGGCATAGACCTCGTAGGGCTGCTTCTTGCGCAGGTCCCAGGCGATGCCCGACCCGCGCAGCATGGGGCCAGTGAAGCCCAGCTGCATGGCGCGCTCCGGGGGGACCACGCCGATGTTCACCGTGCGCTGCTTCCAGATGCGGTTGTCGGTCAGCAGTGTCTCGTATTCATCGACGCAGGCCGGGAAGCGGCGCGTGAAATCCTCGATGAAATCGAGCATCGAGCCCGAGCGGGCCTCGTTGAGCCTGTCGACTTCCTTCTTCGAGCGCCAGCGCGAGGGCTGGTACTTCGGCATGGTATCGGGAAGATCGCGGTGCACACCGCCCGGGCGGTAGTAGTTGGCATGCATGCGCGTGCCCGAAACCGCCTCGTAGCAGTCCATCAGGTCTTCGCGCTCGCGGAAGCAGAACAGGAACACGCTCATCGCGCCGATGTCGAGGCCATGCGCACCCAGCCACATCAGGTGGTTCAGGATGCGGGTGACCTCGTCGAACATGGTGCGGATGTACTGCGCACGCGGCGGCGGGGTGATGCCGAGCAGGCGCTCGATGGCCATCACATACGCATGCTCGTTGCACATCATCGACACGTAGTCGAGCCGATCCATGTAGGGAATGGACTGGTTGAAAGGCTTCGACTCCGCCAGCTTCTCGGTGCCCCGGTGCAGCAGGCCCACGTGCGGGTCGGCCTTCAGGATGGTCTCGCCATCCATCTCGAGCACCAGGCGCAGCACACCATGCGCCGCCGGATGCTGCGGACCGAAGTTGAGCGTGAAATTGCGGATCTCGGCCATCAGCCGCGCCCCTTGATTTCAGGATCGTAGCGCGCGTCGTCGCGGATCACGCGCGGCACCAGCGTGCGCGGCACGATCTGCACCGGCTCGTAGACCACGCGCTGCTTTGCCTCGTCGTAACGCACCTCGACATTGCCGATCAGCGGGAAATCCTTGCGGAAGGGATGACCGATGAAACCGTAGTCGGTGAGGATGCGGCGCAGGTCCGGGTGGCCGTTGAACACGATGCCGTAGAGGTCGAAGGCCTCGCGCTCGAACCAGTTGGCCGAGGGCCAGACCGTGGTGAGCGTGGCGAGCGCCGGCTCCTCGTCATCCGGGCAGAAGGCGCGCAGCGACAGGCGCGAATTGTGGGCGATGGACAGCAGCTGCGAGACCGCCGCAAAGCGCGGTCCCTGGTGCGGACGCCCTTCCCCGCCCCGATTCACTGCGCGACCGAAGCCGCTGCGCGTGGCCGTGACGGTGCGCCACTCGTCGATGCCGTAGGTGCTGTAGTCCATGCCGGCCAGGTCGATGAGCATCTCGAAGCCGATTTCATCGCGCAGCACCATGGCCACGGCGATCAGGTCGGCGGCTGCCACGTCATACAGCAGCTCACCGGTGGCCGATTCGCGCGGCACCAGCTGCCCGCCGAGACGCTCCGCGATGCGCGCGGCCAATTGCTCCCTGGCGGTGCTCATCGTGCCTGGACCCCGCCGGACATCACGCTGGTGCGCTGGATCTTCTTCTGCAGCTGGATGATGCCGTAGAGCAGCGCCTCGGCCGTGGGTGGGCAGCCCGGCACGTACACATCCACCGGCACGATGCGGTCGCAGCCGCGCACCACCGCATAGCTGTAGTGGTAGTAGCCGCCGCCATTGGCGCAGGAACCCATCGAGATCACCCAGCGCGGCTCGGGCATCTGGTCGTACACCTTGCGCAGCGCCGGGGCCATCTTGTTCACCAGCGTGCCGGCCACGATCATCACGTCGGACTGGCGCGGGCTGGGCCGGAAGACCACGCCGAAGCGGTCCAGGTCGTAGCGCGAGGCGCCGGCATGCATCATCTCCACCGCGCAGCAGGCCAGGCCAAAGGTCATGGGCCAGAGCGAGCCGGTACGCGCCCAGGCAACCAGGCTGTCGACCTGGGTGGTCAGGAAGCCGCGCTGCGCAAAGGCCTGCGGATTCTCAGGCGGCAGCTCCACCTCTTCTAGTCCCACTCCAGCGCCCCTTTCTTCCATTCATAGATGAAGCCGATCACCAGGATCAGCAGGAAGATGCCCATTGCAATCAGCCCCAGGGTGCCCGTCTGGCTCATGGAAACGGCCCAGGGAAAGAGAAAGGCGATTTCCAGGTCGAAGACGATGAAGAGGATGGCGACCAGGTAGTAGCGCACGTCGAAGCGGGCGCGGGTGTCTTCGAAGGCCTCGAAGCCGCACTCGTAGGCGGAGAGCTTCTCGGGGTCACCGCGATGGCGGACACCCAGCCGGCCGAACAGGTTGCCCAGGCCCAGCAATGCCACTGCGAGGCCCGTGGCCACGCCGAGGAAGATCAGTACCGGTAGATAATTGGCGAGCATCGCGCGTCCACAACAAAACGGGGCTGTCGTCCCGCCACCCGGAAGAGACGCCGCCCCGCGACCATTCCGGATTGTATCAAACCATGCAGATCGATGGTGCCGACGAGGAGATTCGAACTCCTACACCTTGCGGCGCTAGCCCCTCAAGCTAGTGTGTCTACCAATTCCACCACGTCGGCAAATCAATCTGTTCCTAGTCGGCAGGCGGTGCCTCGGGCACCGGCGCCGCATCTGCTGGCGGCGCCGTGGCCTGCGGCACATCGGCAGGCGCCGCTGGCACGGCCGGCACATCACTGGCCGCGGCCTCGGTGGCGAGCCGTTCCAGCTCGCTCTGCGGAGCCGCAGCGCGCGTGCCCATGTAGGCCAGCGTGAGGCTGGTCACCATGAACACGGTGGCCAGCACCGCCGTGGCACGCGACAGCGCCGTGGTGGCGCCGCGCGCACCGAACACGGTGCCCGAGGCGCCCGCGCCGAAACCCGCACCGGCGTCAGCGCCCTTGCCGCGCTGGACCAGCACCAGCGCCACGATGCAGGTGGCGCTGACGATATGAACGATCATCAGAAGCGTATGCAGCATTATTCCTTACACCTTTGCGGCCGCCGACCGGATTGCCAGGAATTCCTCGGCGTTCAGGGAAGCACCCCCGACCAGACCGCCATCCACATCCGGCATGCCGAACAATTCGGCGGCATTGGCGGCCTTGACGCTGCCCCCGTAGAGGATGCCAAGGCCGGCGGCGATACTAGCATCGTGCGCGGCTACCCGCCCGCGGATGAATGCATGCACGTCCTGCGCCTGGGCAGGTGTGGCGTTGCGGCCGGTGCCGATGGCCCAGACCGGTTCGTAGGCCACGATGGCCCGGGCCAGGGCCGCGGCACCTGAAACGGCAATGACGGCATCCAGCTGCCGCGCCACGACTGCGTGGGTATTGCCGGCATCGCGCTCGGCCAGCGACTCGCCCACGCACAGTACCGGCACCAGTCCGGCGGACTGGGCTGCGACGAACTTGCGCGCCACCAGGGTGTCGTCCTCGCCGTAGAGCGCGCGGCGCTCGGAATGGCCGACCAGCACGTGCGTGGCCCCGACATCCACGAGCATGGCGGCGGATATTTCTCCCGTGAACGCGCCCTGCGCCTCGGCACATACGTCCTGCGCGCCCAGTCCGATCGTGGTACCTGAAAGCTGCCGGGCGACCTCAGGAAGGTATACGAACGGAGGGAATACGAGGCACTGCGCGGACTCATCGCCGGCGCCCAGCAGCAGCGCTTCCAGCAATGCGTGGTTCGCGGCACGCGAGCCGTGCATCTTCCAGTTGCCGGCCACGATGGGACGGCGGTTGTTGGCGGGCTTATCCATCAGGTCGTTGCCGGGAGCAGTGGCCGCGGGCGCGCGATGATAGCGGCGCGGACTGTTTGCCGCAAACGCGCCATGTCCGCCATGCGCATTGCGTGGCCCTACTGGCTCACCGCGCGCACCGCCGCAGCAATGCGTTCGGCGGCCGCCGAAGCCGTGCCCTTCTCGCGGGCCTCGACCATCACGCGGATCACCGGCTCGGTGCCCGAAGCGCGCAGCACCACACGCCCCTCGTCGCCGAGGCTGGCGCGCACCTGCTCAGTGGCAGCGGCCACGGAGGGTTCGGCCTGCGGATCGAAGCGCTGAGCCACGCGCACGTTGATCAGTACCTGCGGAAAGCGCGACATGCCCGCTGCCAGCTGGGCCAGGGACTGGCCCGTGCGGCGCATCACGTCCAGTACCTGCAGCGCGGCCACCAGCGCATCGCCGGTGGTGGTGCGATCGAGGCACAGGATGTGGCCGGAAGTCTCGCCGCCGATGGTGCCGCCCTGCTCCTTCAGCATGGCCAGCACGTAACGGTCGCCCACGTTGGCGCGATGGAAGCCGATGCCCAGTTCGCGCAGCGCGACCTCCAGGCCGAGGTTGCTCATCAACGTGCCCACGACGGGACCGGCCAGCTCGCCGCGCGCGGCGCGGTCGCGCGCGATGATGTAGAGCAGCTGGTCGCCGTCAACGGTGCGACCCAGGTGATCCACCATCACGAGGCGGTCACCGTCACCATCGAGCGCGATGCCGGCTGTGGCGCCGACGCCCGGCACCGTCAGCTGCAACAGGCCCGGTGAGGTCGAGCCGCAGGCATCGTTGATGTTGCGGCCGTTGGGCGAGCAGCCGACGGGAATGATCTCGGCGCCCAGCGCGGCGAGCAGGCGTGGCCCCACCTTGAAGCCCGCGCCGTTGGCGCAGTCGATCACCAGCTTCATGCCGGTGAGATCAAAGCCGCCCGGCACCGTGGTCGCGCAGAAGTCCTGGTAGGCATCCAGCAGCGCGCCGGCGTTGCGCGCCTTGCCGAGACGGTTGGAGGCACGCGTCTGCACCCCGCGATCCATCTCCTCCTCGATGCGTTCCTCGAGTTCGTCGGAGAGCTTCTCGCCAGTGCGGTCGAAGAACTTGATGCCGTTGTCGTCGAAGGGATTGTGCGAGGCGCTGATCACCACGCCGAAACTGTCGCCCTTGTGGCGGATGAGGTAGGCCACGCCCGGTGTCGGGATCGGACCGGTGAGCCATACGTCGACGCCAGCGGCGACGAAACCGGCCTCGAGTGCCGACTCGAACATGTAGCCGGACACGCGTGTGTCCTTGCCGATGATCACCTTGCCGCCCTCGGGCGCCAGCACGCGCGCGGCGGCACTGGCCAGCCGCAGCGTGAAGTCCACCGTCATCGGCGCCTCGCCCACCTTGCCGCGCACGCCGTCGGTGCCGAAATATTTCCTGGCCATCCTGTATCCCGTCCCTTCCGTTCTTGTTGTCAGGCCCCGGCGGCGTTCGTCCGCACGGCCCAGGCCACCGCCACCGCATCCGCGGTGGCCCGCACGTCATGCGCACGCAGGATCCGCGCACCATGCAGGGCCGCAATGGTAGCCAGCGCGAGGCTTCCCGGCAGGCGTTCGTTCACAGGTCGGCCAATCAGCCGGCCCAGCATCGACTTGCGCGACAGGCCGGCGAGCACCGGCAGTGGTCCATCGGCAAGCGTGGACAGGCCATTCAGGAGTTCCAGGTTGTGGGCCACGGTCTTGCCGAAGCCAAAGCCGGGGTCGAGGCAGATGCGGTCCGGCGGCATGCCTGCGGCGGTGCACGCAGCGGCGCGCGCCTGGAGGAACTCGCCCACCTCAAACACGACATCGTCGTAGCGCGGGTCTTCCTGCATGGTGCGGGGCGTGCCCTGCATGTGCATCAGGCACACCGCTGCACCGCTGGCAACGGCCGCCTCCAGGGCACCGGGCGCCTGCAAAGCCATCACGTCGTTGATGAGTCCGGCGCCGGCCTTTACAGCCTCATCCATTACTTCAGGCTTCATGGTGTCCACCGAGACCACGACGTCGAGCTGTTGCGTCAGCGCCTCGATGACAGGGATCACGCGATCCAGTTCTTCCTGTGTTCCCACCGGCTCGGCGCCGGGACGGGTGGACTCGCCGCCCACGTCCACGATGGCCGCGCCCTCTTCCACCAGCAGCCGGCCCTGCACCAGCGCCGCGTCGAAATCCCGGAAGCGACCGCCATCGGAGAAGGAATCAGCGGTGACATTGAGCACGCCCATCACGACTGGGCGCGACAGGTCGAGCACGCGGGAACCGCAGACCAGCCTCACGAGAAGGTCCGCGGTGGATGTCAGCCAGGATTGCCGGCGGCAGACCCGAAGGCCGGACGCGGTGGCTCCGGCGCACCATTGCCACCAGTGGAGCCACCCAGTCCGCTGCTGTCCCAGCCCTCGGGAGGCGTGGGCGCCTGACCAGCCATGATCTCGCGGATCTGGCGATCGTCGATGGTTTCGTACTTCACCAGCGCATCGGCCATGGCATGCAGCTTGTCGATGTTTTCCTGCAGGATGGTCTTGGAGCGGTTGTAGTTGTTCTCGATCACCCGGCGCACTTCCTCGTCGATGGCGTGCGCGGTCTCGTCGGACACCTGCTTAGTCTGCGTGACCTGGCGGCCCAGGAACACCTCGCCGGATTCCTCCGAATAGGTGAGCGGACCCATGCGGTCGGACAGGCCCCACTTGGTGACCATGTTGCGCGCCAGGTCGGTGGCGCGCTCGATGTCGTTGGAGGCGCCGGTGGTCACGGCGTCGCGGCCGAAGATCAGCTCTTCTGCCAGGCGGCCGCCGAACAGCGTGCAGATCATGCTCTCGATGCGCCGCTTGCTCATCGAGTAGCGGTCCTGCTCCGGGAGGAACTGCGTTACACCCAGCGCGCGGCCGCGCGGGATGATGGTGACCTTGTACACCGGGTCATGCTCGGGCACGGTGAGGCCGATGATGGCGTGGCCTGCCTCGTGGTAGGCCGTCATCTTCTTCTCTTCCGGGCTCATCACCATCGAGCGCCGCTCGGCGCCCATCAGGATCTTGTCCTTGGCCTTTTCCAGCTGGTCCATGTTGACCAGGCGCTGGTTGGCGCGCGCGGCGAACAGAGCGGCCTCGTTCACCAGGTTGGCCAGATCCGCACCCGAGAAGCCCGGCGTGCCGCGGGCGATCAGCGCGGGCTTCACGTCATCGGCAACGGGCACCTTGCGCATGTGCACGCGCAGGATCTGCTCACGGCCGCGCACGTCGGGCAGCGGCACCACCACCTGGCGGTCGAAGCGGCCCGGGCGCAGCAGCGCCGGATCAAGCACATCAGGGCGGTTGGTGGCAGCGATGACGATGATGCCCTCGTTGCCCTCGAAACCGTCCATCTCGACCAGCAGCTGGTTCAGCGTCTGCTCACGCTCATCATGGCCACCGCCCAGGCCGGCGCCACGATGACGTCCCACCGCGTCGATCTCGTCGATGAAGATGATGCAGGGCGCATGCTTCTTGGCCTGCTCGAACATGTCGCGCACGCGCGAGGCGCCAACGCCGACGAACATCTCGACGAAGTCGGAGCCGGAGATGGTGAAGAACGGCACCTTGGCCTCGCCGGCGATGGCGCGCGCCAGCAGCGTCTTGCCCGTGCCGGGCGAACCGACCATCAGCACGCCCTTGGGAATCTTGCCGCCCAGCTTCTGGAACTTGCCCGGGTCTTTCAGGAAGTCGACGATCTCGCCCACTTCCTGCTTGGCCTCATCCACGCCCGCCACATCGGCGAAGGTGACATTGACCTGGTCCTCGCCAAGCAATCGTGCCTTGCTCTTGCCGAAGGACATGGCGCCACGGCCACCGGCCGCACCCTGCATCTGGCGCAGCATGTACACGAACACGAGGATCAGCAGCAGCGCCGGAGCGAGCTGCAGCAGCAGCTGCGTGAGGAAATGCGGCTGCTCGGGCGGCTTGCCCTCGATGGTGACTTCGGCCTTGCGCAGTGCGCCGATCAGCAGCGTGTTCTCGCTCTCCGGATTGAAGATGCGATAACGCGTGTTGTCCTTGCCCAGCGCATCGATGATCTCACCCTGCAGGGTGACCGAATTGATGCGTCCGGACTCCAGCTGGTCGAGGAAATCCGAATAGCTGATGGGGGTTGCCGGCGCGGTGGGCGGCATGAAACGGCTGAACAGGAACAGCATGGTCCCGATGACCACCACCCAGATCAGCACTTTGCCTGTCATGTCATTCACTTAGGACTCCTTAGCAGGGACCACGCTACACCAACACAGGGCCACCCGCCAGCAAGCGCTACAGGGTTCGCGGGCCCATGCATGGAGTCACGATGGCAGGTTGATGAGGGCGAAGGCCGCGGCTTCAAGCTGCCCGCTGTCCGTCGGGTAGAATGCGGGCCACATGGAACTGAACGAAAAGCAGCGCCGGCACCTCAAGGGCCTGGCACATCCCCTCAAACCAGTGATCCTGATGGGCAACGCGGGACTGACGGAGGCAGTGATTGCCGCCACCACGCAGGCCCTTTCGGACCACGAGCTGATCAAGGTCCGCCTGCCCGGCATGGAGCGGGAGGACCGCAATGCCGCCCTCGCCCTGCTGGCCGAGCGCACAGGAAGTGCCCTGGTGACCCGCATCGGGCACGTGGCCGTGCTGTACCGGCGCAATCCGGACCTGCCCCGCATCGTCCTGCCGGCCTGAAAAGCCTGTATCGACCCCTGCGCGGGGTTGGTTAACCGTTCCCAACCGTACTTTTCGTGACACACCGGCCGGCGGCCGGTTTCATCGCGGCTTTCCTGAGCCTGGTACGGAGGGACTGATGTACAGGATCTGTGTGGCCGGCGGCCTGCTGGCAACTGCCATCACGGGCATGGCTGCGGAGTCGCAGGACATCGAGCTGTCCGAGGTGGTGGTGTATGGCCGGGGCGAGCGCCTGATCGGCACAGCCACCGCCGCCAGCGAAGGCGCGATTGCCGGGGCGGACCTGGCTGTCCGGCCCCTGCTGCGGGTGGCGGAGCTGCTGGAAGCCGTGCCGGGCATGATCGCGGTACAGCATTCAGGCAGCGGCAAGGCCAACCAGTACTTCCTCCGGGGTTTCAACCTCGACCATGGCACGGACTTCACCACGGTGATCGATGACGTGCCCATCAACCTGCGCACGCATGGGCATGGCCAGGGTTACCTCGACGTGAACGGCCTGATGCCCGAGACGGTGCAGCGCATCGACTTCCGCAAGGGCCCGTACCGGGCAGACCTGGGCGACAACGCGCTGGCGGGGGCGGCCCTGATCCGCACCGTGGACCGTTTCGAGCGTCCCTATGCTGCCTTCGAGGCCGGCAGCTTCGGCTGGCTGCGTGCAGCCGGCGGCGGCACCACGACGCTGGGCAACGGCGAGCTGACACTGGCCGGCCAGTGGAAGACCTATGACGGACCCTGGGAGCTGCCGGAAGAACTGAAGCATTTCTCCGGTTTTGCCAAATTCCGTGCGCCCACCGCCTTCGGCCACTGGGAGGCCAGCCTGATGAGCTATGACGCACGATGGAGACCCACCGAGCAGATCCCCGAGCGGGCCATCGGCACGCCGGCCTGCGAGGACGCCTACTGCGCGCTGGACAACACCGCCACCGGCGAGACCACGCGGCACATCGCCACGCTGCGGCTGTCGGGAATGGACTGGCGCACCACACTGTACGGGCAGTACTACGACTGGGACATGTTCTCCGACGCCACCTACGCGTACCAGATCCACCAGTGGGACCGGCGCTACACATTTGGCGGCCTGGCACAGAGGCAGTTCGCGCTGGGCAACGCGGTGGAACTCACACTCGGGAGCGATACGCGCTTCGATGACATCCGCAATGTGCGTGTGGACCACACGGTGGAGCGCGAACTGGTGGGCGCGCTGGGTGCGCACGGCGCGCGCGAGTTCTCGCTGGCGGGCCATGCCGAGCTCACCTGGCAACCAGTGGAGAAATTGCGCCTGATGGCCGGCCTGCGTGCGGACTGGTATGACTTCCGCACGCGCGCCAGACTGCCTGAATTCCTCGATCCGGAAGACGTGGAGGCAACCGTCCCGTCGCTGCAGGGCAGCGACAGCGACAGCGTCGTCTCGCCGAAGCTGGGCCTGGCCTGGCGGGTGACCGACTGGGTGGAGGCCTATGCGAATTTCGGCCGCGGCTTCCATTCGAATGATGCGCGTGGCGTCACCGCAGCCGAGACACCGGTGCCCGGGCTGGTGAAAGGTACGGGTAGCGAGGTCGGCGCACGCCTCCAGCGAGGCGGTTTCTCGCTTACCGCGACCCTCTGGCAACTGGACGTGGACAGCGAGCTGAAGTTCGTCGGCGACTCCAACTCGGTGGAACCCGGCCCATCCAGCCGCCGGCGCGGCTACGAACTGGTGTCGTTCTGGAAGCCGGTGCCGGGGCTGGCCATCGATGCCACCTGGACCGGCTCGCGGGCGCGTTATCGCGGTGCGCTCGCCACCCCTGGCGAGACACACATCGCTGGTGCGGTGGAGACTGCGGGTGAACTGGGCATCTCGTACCTCACCGGGCCCTGGGAGCTGTCGGCGCGGGTGCGCCACCTGGGCGCATTTCCCCTCATCGAGGACAACTCCGAGCGCGCCGCTGGGGAGGAATGCCTCAACCTGCGTGCGGCCTGGAAGCGTGGCCGGTGGTCCCTGTACGGGGAGTTGCTGAACGTCTTCGACAAGCGCGGCAAGGACATCGTGTACTGGTACGAGAGCCATGTACCGGGTGTCGACCCGGTGGATACCCTCGTTCCCGGCCGGGTGAGCCGGGTCGAGGAACCGCGCACGGTGCGTGTGGGACTGCGGCTGGAGTTCTGACCTCCGTCGCCTTGCGGACCTTCTCCAAAACTGCTACCTTGTTCTCCAAAGGTAGCTTCATGGATTCCTCCACCGCACAAATCAGCGAGAAATTCGCCCCCATCCGCAAGGGCCTGCTGGAGTTCGCGGTGCTGCGCGTGGTCGCGGGCGAGAAACTGTATGTGGCCGAGATGCTGCAACGATTGGCCAGCACCGAATTCGCCACGCAGGAAGGAACGCTCTACCCTCTGCTCTCCCGCCTGCGGCGCGAGGGATTGGTCGACTACGAATGGCGCGAGTCCGAGACGGGACCGCCCCGCAAGTATTACCTGCTCACCGGGGCCGGCGAGCAGGCCCTGGCAGGACTGCAGGGCTACTGGCAGCACCTCACTGAAACCCTCAACCGCATTGGTAAATGACATGCGCAAAGTCACCCTCGTCAGCCTCGGCGGCAATGCCTACCAGCTTGAGGAAGCCGCCCACGAGCAGATCGCCAGCTACCTGGACCGCGCCGGGCGCTCGCTGGCAGGCAATCCGGACCGCGCCGAAATCCTTGCGGACCTGGAGCAGGCCATCGCCGACAAGTGCGACAGCTTCCTCGGCAAGCACAAGAACGTGATCTCGGCGGATGAAGCCGCGCAGATCCTGCGCGAGATGGGGCCGGTGCTGGGCAATGGCGCGCAGGGCGATGCGCAACGACAGTCCGATGGCGGTCCGGAAGCCGCTGAAGACTACGCCGGATTCACCTATGGCCAGGATGCCGCCGACATGGCGCGGCGCAAGCGCCTGATGCGCATTCCGTCGGAAGGCATGGTCGGCGGCGTGTGCGCCGGCTTCGCCGCCTACCTCCACATCGACGTGGTGTGGGTCCGGCTGGGGTTCGTGCTGCTGACGCTGTGCACCGGCGTGTGGTTCTTCGCCTGGCTGGTGCTGCTCATCGTGATGCCGGCGGCCCGTACGCCCGAGCAGGTTGCCTCCGTGCGTGGGGATGCGCTCAGTGCGCGCGAGGTGATGGAGATGGCGCGTCGCAAGTCCGCCGAGTTCAGGCGCGCCGCAGCCTCGGGATTGCGCGACGCGGAGCAGAACCTGCGGCACACCTTCCGGCCGCGCAACTGAAATCCATCAGCTGCGCGCCAGCCAGCGCCGCGCTCACACGTAGCGGACGGCGATGATCTCGTAGCTGCGGCGACCACCTGGCGCTGCCACCTCCACCACATCCCCTTCGCTCTTGCCCACCAGCGCACGCGCGATGGGAGAGCCAACGGAGATGCGGCCGGACTTGATGTCGGCCTCGTCCTCGCCAACGATCTGGTAGGTCACGGCGGTGCCCGCCTCTTCATCCTGCAGTTCCACCGTGGCGCCGAAGATCACCTTGCCCGAGTTCGTCATCTGCGTGACGTCGATCACCTCGGCATTCGACAGCTTGGCCTCCAGTTCCTGGATGCGCCCCTCGATGAAACCCTGCTGTTCCCGCGCGGCATGGTATTCGGCGTTCTCGGACAGATCGCCATGGCTGCGCGCCTCGGCAATGGCCTTGATGACGTTCGGCCGGTCCTCGCTCTTGAGCCTGCGCAGTTCGTTGCGCAGCGCCTCGGCGCCGCGCAACGTGATGGGCACGCGCTTCACGAAGCCAGCTCCTTGTGCAGGTCCTGCAGCCGGTTCACATCCGTGTCCTCCAGGTGGTCCAGTGCCTCGCAGGTGGCCAGTCCCGCCGCCAGGGTAGTGAAGTAGGTGACCCGCCGGCTCACCGCCTCGCGGCGGATGGCCATGGAGTCGCGCGTGGCCTGGCGGCCCTCCGTGGTGTTCACGATCAGCACGATCTCGTCGTTCTTGATCATGTCCACGATGTGCGGACGACCCTCGCGCACCTTGTTCACGCGCTTGCAGGCCAGGCCCGCACCGGTGATCGCCTTTGCGGTGCCATCGGTGGCCACGATGTCGAAGCCGCGCTGGATCAGGCGCCGGGCAAGATCCACCGCGCCGGGCTTGTCGCGCTCGCGCACGCTCACCAGCGCCAGGCCCTTGCACGGCAGTGCCTCGCCGGATGCCGCCTGCGATTTGGCATAGGCCTCGCCGAAGGTGCGACCCGTACCCATCACCTCGCCGGTGGATTTCATTTCCGGGCCCAGGATGGGATCGGCCTCGGGGAACTTCGCGAAGGGGAATACCGCCTCCTTCACCGAGAAGAACTTCGGCACGATCTCCTCGCTGCCGCCCAGTTCCGCCAGCGTGCGGCCGGCCATCACCAGTGCACCCAGTTTGGCGATCGGACGCCCGGTGGCCTTGGAGACAAAGGGCGCCGTGCGCGAGGCACGCGGGTTGACCTCAAGCACATACACCACGCCGTTCTGGATGGCGTACTGCACGTTCATCAGGCCCACCACGTTCAGGGCAAGGGCCATCTTGCGCGTCTGCTCGCGCAGCTGCTGCTGGATATCAGCTGGCAGGCTGTTGGGCGGCAGGCAGCAGCTGGAATCACCGGAGTGCACACCGGCCTGCTCCACGTGTTCCATGATGCCGCCGATCAGCACTTCCTTGCCGTCGCAGACGGCGTCCACGTCGACCTCGATGGCCTGGTCGAGGAAGCGGTCGAGCAGCACCGGGGAATCGTTCGACACCCGCACCGCATCGGTCATGTAGGTCTTCAGGTCTTCCTCGGCGTACACCACTTCCATCGCGCGGCCACCCAGCACGTAGGAAGGACGCACCACCAGCGGATACCCCACCTCGCGGGCCAGGCGCAACGCCTGCTCCTCGGTGCGGGCTGTGGCGTTGGCCGGCTGGCGCAATCCAAGCTTGCGCACCATCTCGGCGAAGCGCTCGCGGTCCTCGGCCACGTCGATGGATTCAGGCGTGGTGCCGATGATGGGAGCCCCATTGGCCTCCAGCGCACGGCACAGCTTCAGCGGCGTCTGGCCGCCGTACTGCACGATCACGCCAAACGGCTTCTCCTTTGCGATGATCTCCAGCACGTCCTCGAGCGTGAGCGGCTCGAAGTACAGGCGGTCGGAGGTGTCGTAATCGGTGGAGACCGTCTCCGGGTTGCAATTGACCATGATGGTCTCGAACCCGGCCTCGCGCAGCGCCAGCGAGGCGTGCACGCAGCAATAGTCGAACTCGATGCCCTGGCCGATGCGGTTCGGGCCGCCGCCCAGGATCATGATCTTGCGCCGCCCGGTGGGCTCGGCCTCGCATTCCTCCTCGTAGGTGGAATACAGGTAGGCCGTGGAGGTGGAGAATTCCGCCGCGCAGGTATCCACGCGCTTGTATACAGGCACCACGCCAAACTGGCGGCGACGGTCACGCAGCGTCTTCTCGGTCTGGCCGGTGAGGCGCGCCAGGCAGGCGTCGGAGAAACCCTTGCGCTTCAGCGCGCGCAGCCGCGCAGCATCGAGCGCAACCAGCCCACCAGCGGCAACCTTCGACTCCTCGCTCACCAGGTCCTGGATCTGCGCCAGGAACCAGGGGTCGATGTAGCTGAGCTCGTGGATGCGCTCGCGCGTCCACCCGGCCCGGAAGGCATCGGCGACATGCAGCAGGCGGCTGGCGCCCGGATTGCGCAGCTCCCAGGCCAGCGTGTCGGCGGCGTCCTCGCCGGCCAGTGGCAGCGTGTTGATGCTGCCCAGGCCATCCAGCCCCGTCTCCAGTCCGCGCAGCGCCTTCTGCAGGGATTCCTGGAAGGTGCGGCCGATGGCCATCACCTCGCCCACCGACTTCATCTGCGTGGTGAGGCGCGAGTTGGCGGCCGGGAACTTCTCGAAGGTGAAACGCGGGATCTTGGTGACCACGTAGTCGATCGAGGGTTCGAACGAGGCAGGCGTGAGCCCGCCGGTAATGTCGTTCTTCAGTTCATCGAGCGTGTAGCCCACGGCCAGCTTGGCCGCGATCTTCGCGATGGGGAAACCCGTGGCTTTCGACGCCAGGGCCGAGGAGCGCGACACGCGCGGGTTCATCTCGATCACCAGCAGGCGGCCGTGCTCCGGCGACAGCGCGAACTGGACGTTCGAGCCGCCGGTTTCCACGCCGATCTTGCGCAGCACGGCGATGGAGGCATCGCGCATGCGCTGGTATTCCTTGTCGGTGAGCGTCTGCGCCGGCGCCACGGTGATCGAATCACCGGTGTGCACGCCCATCGGGTCGAGGTTCTCGATGGAGCAGATGATGATGCAGTTGTCGTTGCGGTCGCGCACGACTTCCATCTCGTACTCTTTCCACCCGACCACCGATTCCTCGATCAGCACTTCGCTGGTCGGGGACGCGGCCAGGCCGCGCGTCACGATGGCTTCGAACTCCTCGCGGTTCCAGGCAATGCCGCCGCCGGTGCCACCCATCGTGAAGGAGGGGCGGATCACGATGGGGAAACCCAGCTCGCCCTGGGCGGCCGTGGCTTCTTCCATCGTGTGGGCGATCAGCGAACGCGGCGATTCCAGGCCGATCTCGGCCATGGCATTCCTGAACTTCTCGCGGTCCTCCGCCGTATCGATGGCCTCGCGGCTGGCGCCGATCAGCTCCACGCCGTGCTGCTCGAGCACGCCCTCGCGCACCAGGTCGAGCGCGGTGTTCAGCGCCGTCTGGCCACCCATGGTGGGCAGCAGCGCATCCGGTTTTTCTTTTTCGATGATGCGCGCGACCGTGCGCCAGTTGACCGGTTCGATGTAGATCGAATCGGCCATCCCCGGGTCGGTCATGATGGTGGCCGGGTTGGAGTTCACCAGGATGACCCGGAAGCCCTCCTCGCGCAGTGCCTTGCAGGCCTGGGCGCCGGAATAGTCGAACTCGCAGGCCTGCCCGATGACGATGGGGCCGGCTCCGATGATGAGGATGCTCTTGATGTCTGTACGGCGTGGCATGTGCGGTCAGTCGTTCCCGCCGACCATGGCCCGGGCGCGTTCCCGGAGCTGGTTCTGCAGGCGGCGGATCATCGCCTGGGTGAAGCGTTCGAAGAGGGGCAGCAGGTCGTGCGGGCCGGGGCTGGCTTCCGGATGTCCCTGGAAGCTGAATGCCGGGCGGTCGGTGAGCTCGATGCCCTGCAGCGAGCCATCGAACAGCGACACATGCGTGACCCGCACGTTTGGCGGCAGCGTGGCCGGATCCACGGCGAAGCCATGGTTCTGGCTGGTGATCATCACCCGCCTGGTGGCCAGTTCCTGCACCGGATGGTTGGCGCCGTGGTGGCCGAACTTCATCTTCACGGTCTTCGCGCCCACCGCGAGACCCAGCAGCTGGTGCCCCAGGCAGATGCCGAACACGGGGATTTCGGTCTTCAGGAACTCGCGGATGGCCTCGATGGCGTAGCTGCAGGGCTCCGGGTCACCAGGCCCGTTGGAAAGGAAGATGCCGTCAGGTTTCAGCGCCAGTGCCTCGGCCGCGGTGGTCTCGGCCGGCACCACCGTCATGCGGCAGCCGGCATCGGCGAGCAGGCGCAGGATGTTGCGCTTCACGCCGAAGTCATAGGCCACCACGTGCAGGCGCTGCTGCGGACGCAGCGCGGGTCGCGCAGGGTTGCGCCAGATGCTGCCGTCATTCCACTGGTAGCGTTCGCGCGTGCTGACCACCCTGGCCAGGTCCATGCCCGCGAGCCCGGGGAAGCGGCGCGCGGCATGCACGGCAGCCTTCGGGTCGACGTTGTCGCCCGTCATGATGCAGCCGGCCTGGGCGCCCTTCTCGCGCAGGATGCGCGTGAGCTTGCGCGTATCGATGTCGGCGATGGCCACGATGCGGCCCCGCTCCAGGAACTCGCCCAGCGTCAGGTTGGAGCGCCAGTTGCTCTCGAGCAATGGCAGGTCACGGATCACCAGCCCCGCAGGCGCGACCATGGAAGACTCCTGGTCTTCCGGCGTGGTGCCGGTATTGCCGATATGCGGATAGGTCAGCGTAACGATCTGTCTGGCATAGGACGGGTCGGTGAGGATCTCCTGATACCCCGTCATGGCCGTGTTGAAGACAACTTCGCCGGTGGTATTTCCCTTCGCCCCGATGCTGATGCCGTTGAATACGGTGCCATCGGCCAGGGCCAGTACGGCGCTCACACTCACTCACCGGCCTCCGCGTGTTGGTAGCGGGCTCTCATTGCGTCATTCACGTTTCGGTTTGCTTGGCGCTGATGCACAAAGCGGGAGGAGTTCTTGTGGAACGCCCTCCCGCCTTGCGCGGACTAAACCCGTAACTGGATGTAACGGATTCGCCGCGAATTCTACGTTTTTTGCACTGTTGCTGTCCATGCGAATCGGCCCGGGAAAGCCCGGCCAGCGCCCTCGGTTCCTGCTGCGGAATATCCTGCAAGTTATTGCCCGGGAAACAGAAAATCGGACATCCGGTAACGGCCGGGCGGCTGTTTTGCCAGCCACAGCGACGCAGCAACGGCGCCGCGGGCAAAGATTGCCCGGTCAGTTGCCACATGCGAAAGCCGCAGCTGCTCGCCCGTTCCCAGGAAGCGGACGTCGTGCTCACCCACTACATCGCCTCCGCGGACCACCGAGAAGCCGATGCCAGCCTGGCGCGGACCCGAGACGGCGCCGGTGAGCGGCACCGGGCGGGTCAACGGGACATCCCTGCCGGCGGCAGCGGCATCACCCAGCGCCAGCGCCGTGCCCGAAGGGGCGTCGACCTTGTGCCGGTGGTGGGCTTCGGTGATCTCGATGTCATAGCCGGCCGGCAGCGCGCGGGCCGCCCTTTGCACCAGCTCCAGCAGCACATTGAGGGCCAGGCTGGTATTGGCAGCCAGCAGCACGGGCACCCGCCGCGCGGCGGCATCGAGGCGTGCCTGCGTGGCGGCATCAAGTCCGGTGGTGCCCACCATCAGCGCAACGCCGGCCGCGGCACAGCCATCGGCGGTGGCCGCGACGGCATCGGCGCGCGAGAAGTCGATGGCGACATCGAGGCCGGCAAGCGCGGTGGCGAGGTCACTGCTGACGGGAACGCCGGCAGGCAGCAGGCCGGCCATCAGGCCCGCATCCTTGCCCAGTGCCGGGTGTCCGGTGCGCGCGAGGGCTGCCGAGAGCTGTGCGCCATCTGCGTTGTGCAGCGCCTTTAGCAGCTCCAGGCCCATGCGCCCGGTCACACCGATCACTCCCACCCGTGTCGTCACGCCCGTCCTCCGCTGCCGCACACTCCGGCCGCAGGCGTGCACCCGGGCCGGCTAGTTTTCTGCCCCGGTGAAGAAACGCTTCACGCCTTCGAAGAAGCCTTCCTCGCGCGGCGAATGTCGAGCGCCTTCCCGGAGCGACGTGTCGAATTTTCGCAGCAAATCTTTCTGCTCGCTCGACAGATTCACGGGTGTCTCCACCATCACGCGGCAGAACAGGTCGCCGCGCGCACCGCCGCGCACAGGCTTCACGCCCTTGTCGCGCAGCCGGAACACGCGCCCGGACTGCGTCTCGGCGGGAATCTTCAGCGACACCTGGCCGTCGAGTGTGGGCACGACCACGGTCCCGCCCAGCGCAGCAGTGACGAAACTGATCGGCACCTCGCAGGAGAGATGCTCCCCGTCACGCTCGAAGATCTCGTGCTGGCGCACGTGCACCTCGACATAGAGGTCTCCCGTGGGGCCGCCATTGCGGCCGGCCTCCCCTTCGCCAGCCAGGCGGATGCGATCGCCGCTGTCCACGCCCGGCGGAATCTTCACCGAGAGTTTCTTCGTGCGGCGCACGCGACCCTGCCCGAGGCAGGTGTCGCAGGGATTCTTCACCATCTTGCCTGTGCCGCGGCAACGCGGACAGGTCTGCTGGAAGTTGAGCATGCCGCCCATGGACATGCGCACCTGGCCGGAACCCTGGCAGGTCTCGCAGGTCACGGGACTTGAGCCTTTCGCAGCGCCCGAGCCATGGCAGGTCTCGCACTCGGCGAGCCTCGGGACGTCGATCTCGATGGCGGCGCCGAACACCGCCTGGTTGAGCGTCAGCTCCAGCTCATAGCGCAGGTCGGCGCCGCGGAAGACCTGCGAGCGTCCACCGCCACGACGACCGCCGAAAATGTCGCCGAACACATCGCCGAAGATGTCGCTGAAGCCTTCGCCGGGATTGAATCCCCCGCCGCCCCGCTGGGCCTCCAGCCCCTCATGGCCGTGCTGGTCATAGACGGCTCGCCTGGCCGGATCGGTCAGTACCTCGTAGGCCTCCTTGGCCTCCTTGAACTGCTCTTCCGCCTGCTTGTCGTCCGGATTGCGATCGGGATGCAGCTTCATGGCAAGGCGCCGGTAGGCCTTCTTGATCTCGGCCTCCGACGCCCCGCGCGCCACGTCCAGTACCTTGTAGTAGTCGCGCTTCGCCATGCTGTGCTGCTGCTCTCCCCTGACCGCAACCCGGCGTCAGGCCTTGCGGTCCTTGTCCTTCACTTCCTCGAACTCGGCGTCGACCACATTGTCGTCCCCGCCGGAGGCCGATCCGGCCGTACCAGCCGATGCGCCGGCAGAACCAGCATCGCCTGCGGCACCGGCGCCGGCCTGCGCAGCGGTCATCAGGCCCTGCGAAGCCTTGGCCAGGGCCTCGGCCTTGCGGTCGATCTGGTCCTTGTCGTCGCCCTTGATCGCCGTCTTCAGGTCCGACAGTGCTGATTCCACCGCGGCGCGGTCGCCGCCGGAAACCTTCTCGCCCAGCTCCGAGAGCGACTTCTCGGTGGCGTGCACCAGCGCGTCGGCGCGGTTGCGGGTCTCCACCAGCTCGCGGAACTTCTTGTCTTCGGCCGCATGCGCCTCGGCGTCGGCCACCATGCGCTTGATCTCATCCTCCGACAGGCCCGAGCTGGCCTTGATGACGATCTTCTGTTCCTTGCCGGTGGCCTTGTCCTTCGCCGACACGTGCAGGATGCCGTTGGCGTCGATGTCGAAGGACACCTCGATCTGCGGCATGCCGCGCGGCGCCGCGGATATCTCGGTGAGGTCGAAGCGGCCCAGCGACTTGTTGTCATGGGCGCGCTCGCGCTCGCCCTGCAGCACGTGGATGGTTACCGCGGTCTGGTTGTCATCGGCCGTGGAGAAGGTCTGCGAGGCCTTGGTGGGGATCGTGGTGTTCTTCTCGATCAGCTTGGTCATCACCTGGCCGAGGGTCTCGATGCCCAGGGACAGCGGCGTGACGTCGAGCAGCAGCACGTCCTTCACTTCGCCCGCCAGCACGCCAGCCTGGATGGCGGCGCCCACGGCGACGGCTTCGTCAGGATTCACGTCGCGGCGCGGCTCCTTGCCGAAGAAGTCCTTCACGTACTTCTGCACCAGTGGCATGCGGGTCTGGCCACCGACCAGGATCACTTCCGACACTTCGGAAGCAGAGAGGCCGGCATCCTTCAGCGCGATGCGGCAAGGCTCGATGGTGCGTTTCACCAGCTCTTCCACCAGCGATTCGAGCTTGGCGCGGGTGAGCTTCACGTTCAGGTGCTTCGGGCCCGACGCATCGGCCGTGATGTACGGCAGGTTCACGTCGGTCTGCTGGCTGGACGAAAGCTCGATCTTGGCCTTCTCGCCGGCTTCCTTCAGGCGCTGCATGGCCAGCGGATCCTTGCGCACGTCCACACCGGATTCCTTCAGGAATTCCTCGGCCAGGAAGTTGATGATGCGCATGTCGAAGTCTTCGCCACCGAGGAAAGTATCGCCGTTGGTGGAAAGCACCTCGAACTGGCGTTCCCCGTCGATCTCGGCGATCTCGATGATGGACACGTCGAAGGTGCCGCCGCCCAGGTCGTACACGGCGATCTTGCGGTCGCCGCCGGCGGCCTTGTCGAGGCCATAGGCCAGCGCCGCAGCCGTGGGCTCGTTGATGATGCGCTTGACCTCAAGGCCAGCGATGCGGCCGGCATCCTTGGTGGCCTGGCGCTGCGAGTCATTGAAGTACGCCGGCACCGTGATCACCGCCTCGGTGACCGGCTCGCCGAGGTAATCCTCGGCGGTCTTCTTCATCTTGGCCAGCACGCGTGCGCTGATCTCGGGCGGGGCCATGTTCTTGCCCTGCACCTCGACCCAGGCATCGCCATTGTCGGCGGCCGTGATCTTGTACGGGACCATGTTGACGTCCTTCTGCACGACGTCATCCTTGAACTTGCGGCCGATCAGGCGCTTCACCGCAAACAGCGTGTTCTTCGGATTGGTGACCGCCTGGCGCTTGGCCGACTGGCCAACCACCACTTCGTTGTCCTTGGTGAAGGCGACGATCGACGGCGTGGTGCGGTCGCCCTCGCTGTTCTCGATCACGCGCGGTTTGCCCGCCTCCATGACGGCGACGCAGGAGTTGGTCGTTCCCAGGTCGATTCCGATGACTTTGGCCATGTGCGAATTCCTTGTGGGGATTTCCGGGATAGTGGTTGGATGCGCCTTATCTGGGAGCGGCAAGCGTGCCCTTCAAGGGCGGGAGGGCAAATCGGCCCGCCCTGACGCCCGCCGGCACCGCCTCCATCCCAGTTCAAGGTTCACGGGCGACGATGACCCTGGCGGGCCGCAGCAGGCGGCCGTTGAGCTCATAGCCCCGCTGCACCACCTGCAGCACCGAGCCCGGCTGGGCAGTTTCAGAGGGCTGCATGGCCATGGCCTCGTGCTTGTCAGGATCGAAGGGGACCCCGGCCGGATCGATGGACCGGATGGAGAACTTGCCGAAGGCGCTCTGCAGCAGACGCAGCGTGGCTTCCTGCCCGGCAGCGAGGCTGGCAGCGTCGGCCGTGGCACCGTTGGCCACCGCCAGCTCGAGGCTGTCGGCTACCGCCAGCAGTTCCTGGGCAAACCGCTCCAGCGCGTAGCGCTGTGCCTGTTCCATGTCGCGGGCGGCGCGTTTGCGAATGTTGTCCAGTTCCGCTGCGGCGCGCAGCACCTGTTCACGCCCCTCCGCAGCAGCGGCCTGGGCTTCCGCCAGCTGCTCGCGCAGGCTGTCCAGTTCGTCGGCGCCGCTGGCGCCCGGCGAATCCGGCTGCAAGTTCTCTGCCATCTTTTCTCCAAAAATCAAAAAGATAGGGCCGCAATCTCGGCCCTATCTCAAGACGATTCCGCCCCCCGGCGCCAGAATGCGGCCTAACGCCGCGAATTCAAGGCCGCCCCCAGCAATCTAGCCGTCAGATCGACCACGGGGATGACGCGCTCATAGGCCATGCGGGTGGGGCCGATCACGCCGATCACGCCCACCGCGCCGCTGGCTGCACTATAAGGCGCAGTGACCACGCTGCAGTCATCCAGCATCTGGTAGCCGGATTCACGTCCGATGAAGATCTGCACGCCCTGCCCTCCCAGGCTCATGTCGAGCAGCTGCAGGATGGCGCGCTTCTCGTCGAAGGCCTCGAAGAGCTTGCGCAGCTTCTCGACACTGGAGAGCTCGCCGTAGCCCATCAGCTTCGTTTCGCCCGCGATGAGCAGCTCGCGATCACCCTTCTCCGGCTGGGCGAAAAGCTGCTGGGCCACCGAAATGGTGTCGACCATCCCCTGGTTGAGCCGCTCGCGCATCTCGGAGAGCTCGTCGATGAGCTGCTGGCGCACCTGTTCCAGCGTGCGCCCACGGAACTGCTCATTGAGCACCGCTGCTGCGCGCCGCAGGTCTTCGGCGGGGATGTTGCGGCCCAGGTGCACCACGCGGTTCTGCACCTCGCGGTCGTCAAACACCATGATGGCCAGCATGCGCTGCTCGGACAACGGCAGGAACTCGATGTGCGTCAGGGAAGCCGGGCGCGGCACCTGCAGCGAAACCACGCCGGCCATCTGCGTCACATTGGACAGCAGCTGCGAGGCCGTGGACAGCAGCGTGCGCGCATCGGCGGCAGCCTCCAGGCTGCTGCGCAGCGCGTCTGCGGCATGGGCTTCCAGCGGCTGCACTTCCAGCAGCGTGTCGATGAAGAAGCGGTATCCCTTGGGCGTGGGCACGCGGCCGGCCGAAGTATGCGGCGAGCTCACGAAACCGCAGGCCTCAAGGTCAGCCATCACGTTGCGGATGGTCGCCGAACTCAGCGCCATGCCCGAATCGCGCGACAGGGTGCGCGAACCCACCGGCTGCCCGTCGCGGACATAACTCTCGATGAGCACCTTCAGCAGCTGCTGGGCGCGCTCGTTCAAGGGGTGGTCGTCGTGGCGTTCCGGGATGTTGGGCATGGTGGAGGGCCATGACGCTAGCGGCGCACCCAATCCCGGTCAAGTTGCGACAAAAGCCTCCGCCGCAGGATGGCCGGCGCCATTACACTTACCGCCGGCATGTCCGCCCAGATCACCACCTGCGCCCTGCTCGGGCGCTTCGAAGAGCGCACCGTGGGAGAAACGGCCGCCGCCCTGCTGCCGCACCTGGCGCGGCGCGGCCTCACAGTCCTCGTCCAGCAGTCCGCGCCGCAATCCATCACCGTCGGCGCCCGCCCCGTGTCCGACGCCGAACTGGTGTCCGGCGCCCAGCTGGCCATCGTGATCGGCGGCGATGGCTCGCTGCTGTTCGCGGCGCGCCTGTTCGCCGGCAGCGACGTGCCCATGCTGGGCATCAACCGTGGCCGCCTGGGCTTCCTCACCGACGTGATGCCCCAGGACATGTTCCGCTGCGTGGATGAGGCGCTGGCCGGCAACTGCACGCCCGACCGCCGCAACCTGCTCGGTGCACGCCTTGCCGCGCCCGATGGCAGCGTGGTCAGCCAGCTGGCCCTCAATGACGTGGTGCTGGCGAAATGGGAGACCGGCCGTATCCTGGACTTCGAGACCCAGGTCAATGGCCGCTTCGTGAACACCCATGGCGGCGACGGCCTGGTGGTGGCCAGCTCCACCGGCTCCACCGCGTACGCACTGTCGTGCGGGGGCCCCATCATCGATCCGTCGCTTGACGTGCTGGTGGTAGTGCCCATCTGCCCTCATACGCTGGCCGACCGGCCCATTGTCGTTTCGGGTCGCAGCACCATCACCGTGCTGCTGCACGAGCGTTACGAAACGCGCGCCCAGGTGACCTGCGATGGCGTGGTGCTCGGCGAGATGACCGCCGGGCACCGGCTCGAGATCCATCCCACCGGACAGCACATCACCCTGCTGCATCCGCCCGGTTACGACTACTTCCGCCTGCTGCGCTCCAAGCTGCACTGGGGACGCGGGGCCGGCGGCCACGAGCGCTGAAGGCACATGCTGACCCATATCCACATCCGCGACCTGGCCATTGTCGAATCACTGGAACTGGAGTTCGCCCGGGGCCTGACGGTGCTCACGGGCGAGACCGGCGCCGGCAAGTCCATCATCGTCGATGCGCTGACACTGGCCGCAGGCAACCGGGCGGATGCCGGGCAGGTCCGCGCCGGCGCGGCGCGGGCCGAGATTGCAGCCAGCTTCGACATCGCCGGCGCACCGGCCGCGCTGCGTGCATGGCTGGACGAGGCGGCGATCGAGGCCGGGGATGAGCTGCTGGTGCGCCGGGTCATCGGCGCCGACGGCCGCTCGCGCGCCTTCCTCAATGGCCAGGCCGTGCCGCTGCAGCAGCTGAAGGAAGTCTGCGGCTTCCTGCTCGACGTGCATGGCCAGCACGAATTCCAGTCGCTGGTGCGGCCCGCGGCGCAGCGCGAGCTGCTCGACAAATACGGCCGGCTCGAGGCGCGTACCGATGAAGTGGCAGCGGCGCATGCGCACTGGCGCAAGCTGGACGCCAGCCTGCAGGAAGCCCAGGCGCGCATGCGCGACCGCGATGCACGGCTCGACCTGCTGCGTTTCCAGGCCGATGAATTCGCGGCGCTCGACCTGCAGCCCGGCGAGATCGAGGCGCTGGTCACCGAGTCCTCGCGGCTTGCCAACCGCGGCCGGCTGCTGGCAGCCACGCAGCTGGCCTCGCAGCTGCTGTTCGAGGGCGATGACACCGCGCAGGCCAGGCTGGCACGCGCCCAGGCAGCACTGCGGCCCCTCGCCGGTGTCGATGCGGAACTGGCCGACATCCTGCCGCTGCTCGATGAGGCGGCCATCCGCATCACCGAGGCAGCGCGTGCCCTCACCCGTTACGCCGGCACGCTCGACCTGGATGATGCCCGCCAGGCCGTGGTGGAACGTCGCCTGGCGGCCGCCGAGGAGCTGGCACGCAAGCACCGCGTGCGCAGCACCGAGCTGCCCGCAAGGCGCGAGGCCCTGCTGGCCGAGCTTGAGGCGCTGGAAACCGCCGGCGCCACCGAAGCCCAGCTGAGCAGCGACTGCGGCACCGCACTTGCCCGCTGGCGCAAGCTGGCGGAGGAGATCTCCGTGGCGCGTACCGCTGCTGCCGAAACCTTCAGCAAGGAAATCAGCGCACGCATGCAGCAGCTGGGCATGGCCGGGGGCCATTTCCAGGTCGCCGTCACGCCCCAGCCCGACGCCCCGCCCGCTGCACACGGCATGGACGCAGTGGAGTTCCTCGTCACCGCCAACCCCGGCCAGCCGCCGCGTCCCCTGGCGCGCGTGGCTTCCGGTGGCGAACTGGCGCGCCTGTCACTGGCGGTGCAGGTGGCCTGTGTGGCCGACGAGAAGCGGTGCATGGTGTTCGACGAGGTGGACTCCGGCATCGGAGGCGCCATCGCCGAGGTGATCGGGCGCCAGCTGCGTGCACTGGGCGTGACCGGCCAGGTGCTCTGCGTCACCCATCTGCCGCAGGTGGCCGCGCAGGGCCACCAGCAGCTGATGGTCAGCAAGTCCAGCAGCGGTGGACATACCCGCACCCAGCTGGCGCGGCTGGCCGGCCGGGAGCGGGTACAGGAGATCGCGCGCATGCTGGGCGGCACGGTGGTCACCAGCAAGGCGGTGGCGCATGCACAGGAGATGCTGTCCGCTGCCGAGAATGCGGACCAGGAGACGGCGCGGATCAGGCGCCCGCGGGCGCGCAGCGCTCAGCCGTGATGATGGGCCTTGCGCGGGGCCCCGCCCGTGCGGGACCGGCAGTTCGCGCAGCGGCCGTAGAGGATCATCGAATGGTCGAGCAGCTCGTAGCCGCGCTCCCGGGCGATGCCCTTCTGCCGCTCCTCGATGGAGCTGTCGACGAATTCCTCCACCTTGCCGCACTCGATGCACACCAGATGGTCGTGGTGGTCCCCCCGGTTCAGCTCGAAGACGGCCATGCCGTTCTCGAAATGGTGGCGGGTGACCAGCCCCGCGGCCTCGAACTGGGTGAGCACGCGGTAGACCGTGGCGAGGCCAATGTCCTCGTTGGACTTGAGCAGGGACTTGTAGATGTCTTCGGCCGACTGGTGGCGCGAGGCGCCGTCCTCGAGGATTTCCAGGATCTTCAGCCGGGGAAGCGTGACCTTCAGCCCCGCATTGCGCAGGTCTTTGCCTTCCAATTGGGCAGGCTCCGCATGTCAGGTAATATGTGCAGTCTACTATGAGCGGCAATGCCATGCGAACCATCAAGTTTCCCGCGCGCGCGGCGCTGCTCGCGCTGCTGGCCCTGTGCACCGGCTGCCTCTACCGCATGGAGGTCCAGCAGGGAAACCAGCTTGATCCCTCCCAGGTGGAGCAGCTCACCACCGGCATGACGCGCACGCAAGTGCTCTACCTGCTCGGCACCCCGATGGTGCCCTCCGGTTTCGACAACGAGCGCTGGGACTACTACCACTACCGCGACAACGGCCGCGGCCAGGGTCGCATGGCCAGCATGACGCAGCGGATCACCGTCTGGTTCAAGGACGACAAGGTCGAGCGCATCGAGAACAGCGCGCCGCCGGCTGCCACTTCCGGCCCGGCGCCGGCCGCGGAAGCCGCGCAGGGCAGCTAGCGCGGAGTGTGCGGAGCCGCGGCGCCCTCTTCCCGGGCCCGCGCAACGAAGGCATCCACCAGCGAGGTGGCCAGCCGTTCCACTACCGGACCCAGCGCCATTGCAGCCAGGTTGCCATGCGGCTCGAAAGCCAGGTCCAGTTCCACCCGGCAGCCATGCAGCGCGCCCGCATTCAGCGGGGCCAGCGTCCAGCTGCCATTGAGGCTCTTCAGGGGCCCGGCCTCCAGCTGCATGTCGATGCGACCCGGCGGATGCAGGCTGTTGCAGGTCGAGAAGGTGGTCTTCATCAGGCCGCTGCCCACCGTGAGTTCGGCGCGCAGCCGCGCGGGCGTGTGCTCCAGCACGCGGGCGCTGCTGCAGCCGGGAACAAAATCAGGATAGCGTTCGACGTCGTTGATGAGATCGAACATGCGCTGCGGGCTCACGCCCACCAGCGCCGAGCGGCGGATGTGACGCATGCCGCATAATAGCGCATGGCCAGACCTGCCACTGACAAGCCCGCGCTGATCGCCGAGAACCGCAAGGCGCGGCATGAATACTTCATCGAGGAGCACTTCGAGGCCGGCGTTTCGCTCACCGGCTGGGAAGTGAAGTCCCTGCGCGCCGGGCGCGTGCAGCTGGCCGAGAGCTACGTGATCGTGCGCCAGGGCGAAGTGTTCCTCTCCGGCGCGCACATCACGCCGCTGAACTCTGCCTCCACGCATGTCATCACCGACCCGGTGCGCCTCAGGAAGCTCTTGCTGCACCGGGCAGAGATCGACCGGCTCGTGGGTGCAGTGGAGCGCACGGGCTACACGCTGGTGCCGCTCGAACTCTACTGGAAGTCCGGTCGCGCCAAGCTGAAGGTGGGACTGGCCAAGGGCAAGAAGCAGCACGACAAGCGCTCCAGCGAAAAAGATCGCGACTGGCAGCGTGATCGTGCACGGCTGCTGCGGGCACGCTGAGCAACTGCATCAATCTGGTGCTTTCCTGCGCGTGGTGCCCGTGATTGGTGCATCACTTAAAGTGTGATCTGAAACGAGCGCGATGCAGCGCGGACTTACAGAATCTGCCTCATTCAGTCCGCCTGCATCGCATGACCATCCAGTCCACTTCCGTTTCTGCGGTCCCTCCTGCCGGGAACCCCAATGCGCGCGAGACGGCGCGCATGCTGCACACACTGCTGGCGAACATCGATGGCATGGTCTATCGGTGCCTGCATGATGCGCACTGGACGATGGAGTTCGTGAGCGAGGGCTGCTTCGCCCTCACCGGCTACCAGGCCGAGGAGCTTCTGCTCAACAGCCGCATCTCCTACGAGGAACTCACCTGCGATGAAGACCGCACGCATGTGCGCAGCGCCATCGATGCCGCGCTGGCCAGCCGGCAGCGCTTCGAAGTGGAGTACCGCATCCGCCATCGCAGTGGCGGCGAGCGATGGGTGTCCGAGCGCGGGGTGGGCCTGTATGCGCCGGATGGACGGGTGCTGGCCGTCGAGGGCATCGTGCAGGATATCAGCGTGCGGCAGGCCACCTGGCGTGCGCTGCGTGACGCAGAGCGCCGCTACCGCAGCCTGTTCGACAACGCCATCGAAGGCATCTTCCGCACCTCGCCCGACGGCCGCTACCTCGACGCCAACCCCGCCCTGGCCCGCATCTACGGCTTCGAGTCCGAGGCGCAGCTGATCAGCTCGATGCGCAACATTGGCGCCCAGCTCTACGTGGATCCCAATCGCCGCGCCGCCTTCATCGACGCGGTGCGGCGCGAAGGATCGGTGACCGGCTTCGAATCGCAGGTGCGCCGCCGCGACGGCCGACTGATCTGGATCTCGGAGAACGCACGCGCCGTGCGCAACGAGGACGGCGCCGTGGTGTGCTACGAGGGCACGGTGGAGGACGTCACCGCCCTGCGCCAGTACAAGGAACGCATCGAACGCCAGGCGCGCACCGACGAGCTCACGGGCCTTGCCAACCGTGCGCAGCTGCGCGAGCGGCTGGAAGACATGATCCGCCAGGCCGGGAACGACACGCACTTTGCCCTGGTATTCGTGGACCTGGACCGCTTCAAGTTCATCAACGACAGCATGGGCCACCACGCTGGTGACGAGCTGCTGTGCGTGATGGCGCGCCGCCTCGGCGAAGTTGCCCCTGCCGGCTCCACCGTTGCCCGGGTGGGTGGCGATGAATTCGTGCTGCTGGTGCCGGCAGCCGACGAAGGTGCCGCGCGACTGCTCACGCGCCAGATCCTGCGCGCCACCAGCGAGCCCTGGCATTTCAACGGCAACGAGCTGCGCGTGCACGGCAGCGTCGGGGTGGCGCTGTACCCGGAGCATGGCCGCGATCCGGAAGTGCTGCTGAAGAACGCCGACGCTGCCATGTACCTGGCCAAGGAGCAGGGTCGCAGCACACTGCGCTTCTTCAGTGCCGAGCTGCGCCAGCAGCTGGCCGAGCGCCTGGCCGCCGAGCAGCGGCTGCGCGAGGCCATCCGCTGCGAGCAGCTGCTGCTGCACTTCCAGCCGCGGGTGGAACTGGCGAGCGGCCGCGTGGTGGGCACCGAGGCACTGGTGCGCTGGCAGGCTCCGGACGGACCACTGGTATATCCGGCCAGCTTCATTGCCGTCGCCGAGGAGACCGGACTGATCGTGGACATCGGCCGCTACGTCATGCGTGCGGCCTGCGCGCAGGCGCGCCGCTGGCACGACGCCGGCTACCGCGACCTGGTCACCTCCATCAATGCCAGCCCGCGCGAGCTGCAGCAGGAGCAGTACGCCGACCAGGTGCTCGCCGCGCTCAAGGAGTTCGGACTGCCGCCGGGCGCGCTGGAAATCGAGATCACCGAGAGCATGGTGGTGCAGGATGCACCGCGCCTGATCCGCATGCTCAACCGCCTGCAGGAGGCCGGTGTGCAGATCGCCATTGATGACTTCGGCACCGGCTATTCCAACCTGCGCTACCTGCAGCGCTTTCCGGCGCAGCGCCTGAAGATCGATCGCTCCTTCATCACCGACATCCTGCGCAGCCAGGAGGACACCGCCATCGTGCGCGCCATCATCACGCTGGGGCACAACCTCGGCATGAAGGTGGTGGCCGAAGGCGCCGAGCTGCCCGGGCAGATCCAGCGGCTGCGCGAGCTGGGCTGCGATGAGATGCAGGGCTTCACCATGGGCCGGCCGGTGCCGGCTGCGCAGCTGGAGCGACGGCTCGCGGCCCAGCGCTGAGGCCCGCCGCAGCCGCGCTGCCGGCGGGGTCCGGTCGCGCTACCATCCGCCGCCGTGAGCCCGCCTTCCACCACCACCTCCATCCGTCTGACCCGGCTGCGCGAGCTGTGGGTGCATACCGGCACCGCCTGCAATCTTTCCTGCCCGTTCTGCCATGAGGGCAGCAAGCCGGGGGATGGGCGCATCGCCGCACCCACCCTGGCGCAGCTGGCGCCTTTGCTTGACGAGGCCGCAGCGCACGGCGTGGGACGCTTTGCATTCACGGGCGGCGAGCCGCTGATCCTCAAGGGGATACTGGAGATCCTGCTGCATGCGCTGCGCCTGCGGCCTGTGCTGGTGCTGACCAATGGCACCGCGCCATTCATCCGTCGTTCCCACCAGCTGGCGCTGCTGCGGGCGGCTGGCCACGAACTGACGTTCCGCGTCAGCATCGACTTCGCGGATGAAGCGCGGCATGACGCCGCACGGGGACTGAAGAACTTCCGCAAGGCCCTGGAGGGTCTGCGCCTGTTGCATGTGGCGGGATTCCCCGTGGGGATCACCCGGCAGCGCATGCAGGACGAGGATGCCGTGGCCGTGGAGGCGCAGTTCCGGCGACTGCTGCGAAAGCAGGGCTTGCCGGAAGACCTGCCAATTGTTCCCCTGCCTGACCTTGCGGCCTTCGGCGCTGTCGAGCTTCCAGGCCCCAGGACCGATGCAGGAACTCCAGGCGCACCTGCCATCCCGCCCCAGTGCAGTTCAGGCCGGATGCTGCTCATCAGGGACGGCGCCCCGCGTTTTCACGCCTGCCCGCTCACCGATGATGCAGAGCGATTCGATGCAGGCGCCTCATTGCAGGAGGCGCTTGCGGCCCGGGTGACCCCCGATCACCCGCGCTGCAAGCGCTGCCTGGACTGTGGCGTCGACTACGCAGGCGCAGGTCTCTAGAGCGCCACCTTCACCGCCACATAGAACCTGCGGCCGAAGGTGTCCTGGCCCACCACGCTGCTGCCCCGGGCATTGTTGCTGGCCGCCGGATTCCCCGGCACCTGGGTCACATTGAAGCGGTTCGGATCCCGGTCCAGCAGGTTGTCGATGCCGGCGCGTATCTCATAGCGCTGGTTGAATGCGATGCGGCCGAACAGGTCGAACAGGTCATAGCTCTTCACCGGCTGGGCGAATGGCGATGCGCTGGACGGCGGATCCAGCCCGGGCCGGTGCTGCCACCGCAGGCCCAGCGAGAACGGCCCGTTGGCGTATCCCAGCGTCGAGAACAGTTGCCAGTCGTAGTTGAAGCCGGCGTCCCACGTGCCCTTGCGCTCGGTATAGGGTGCGCCCGCGAACGGTGACTGCCTGAAGCTGCCCAGCTTGTTGTACTGGATATTGGCCGAGACCAGCCCGGGCACGAAGCCCAGGGTCATGCCCCAGTCCGCCTGCACATCGAATCCGTCGGTCTTGATGCCGCCGAGGTTGCGCGTCTGTGCGTTGTAGCGCCGGTCCGCGGCGGTGAAGAACGGTGAGATGTATTCGCGGCGGATCAGATCGCAATAGGGATTTCCGGCCGCCAGTTCGGCGCCGCTGTACGTGCCCGCCGCTTCCCCGACCAGCGGATTGAACTGGGGGTTGAGGCACTGCTGGTAGACCTGCGCGCCGGAGGGAACGCCGATGGCATCCTTCAGGTCGATGTCGTAGTAGTCGAATGACAAGGTCAGGCGGCGCAGCGCCTCCGCCTCGAACGGCGAGCGCAGCACCGCGCCGATGGTGATTGTATCGGCCGTCTCGGATCGCAGATCCGGGTTTCCGCCCTGTATGCCCAGCGTGAACGGGAAGGCGCCATTGGGCTGCGTCGGCCCGAACACGGTATTGCGGTACTCATCAGCGCTGGTCTCCCCTGGCACGTAGAAGTCCGCTGGCGCACCGTCGCGCACCATGAGGTACTGGCAGAGCGTCTGCACATTCAGGCGGTTGGGATTCTCAGGCCGGTTGCCCCATTCAGGCGTCGTGGTCCAGTTGCCGCAGCCGTCCTGGGCACCCTGGAGGGAGGCCGCGCCAATGGGCATGAACAGCTCATTGAGGTTCGGGGCGCGGGTCGCCTTCTGCACTCCGCCACGCAACGAGGCCCAGTCGTTGAGATTCCACACTCCCGTGACCTTCCACGTCGACTCCTGCCCGCCGTACTTGTAGTCGGAAAGCCGGTAGCCTGGATCGATCTCGAGCTTTTTCACCAGCGGCAGGCCCGAGAGCACTGGAATGGCCAGCTCGGCGTAGATTTCCCGCACATCGGTGCTGCCGTTGACGCCCAGCGGCAGGGCGATGTTGTTGACCACGTTGCCACTGGCCTGCTGGGCGCTGTAAGCCGCATCCGGCGAGAACGTGAACCGGTCAGAGCGATAGTCGGCGCCCGCCGCGAACTGGATGGGCCCTGCCCAGCCCTCCAGCAGCGTGCCCTGCACCGTCGCCTCCAGCACCTCCTCGCGGATGTTGGTGGTGTTGTTCATGCGCAGCGTGACCCAGTCCGAGCAGTCCTGCGACACGGACGGGGTGTTGTTGACGCTGCCGTCCGGGTTGAAGATGGGCAATCCCGAAGTGCAGCGGCCCGTTACCGTCAATGCTTCCGGGTTCTGCCAGCCGGCACCGTACTGGTCCGCCTGGAACAGCACCGCAACGCTCGACTCGGACAGGAAGCTCTCCGGCAGGTGCGCAACGACATTGGTGGAGCCATGGGAGCCGTAGATCTCCCAGCGCCAGTCGCGCAATGGCAGCCGGCCGCGGAACCCCGCGGTAACCTGGAAGATGTTGCTGGTGGTGTCCGTGCGGTAAGGCGGCAGGTAGTCCACGCCGCCTTCGTACGTCCAGCCGGGAATCTCGTCACCGTTCGGTCGCACGTATTCCGCACTGAGGCAGCCCGGGATGCAGGAGTTGAGCAGGTCGGCCAGCGGAGCCGGTACCGGATGCCGTGCCACGCCCTGCGGCGCCTGCCCGAAGGTGGGTGAATCCGGATCATCATAGGCCGGATCGTAGGGCACGGGGATCGCCCAGATGTTGAACAGGCTGACGTGGCCGCCACGTGCGACGGTGAAGGTCTGCGTGAAGCGGGCATCGGTGAACAGCTCGATGTCCCTTCCCAGATCGTAGTTCGTGGACGCAAACAGCGAGTAGCGTTCCAGCGGCACCGACAACCAGCTGTTCTGCCGGTCGTTGTAGCCCAGTGTGCCGTTGGGATTGATCTTGAAGCCCGACTCCCCGCCCAGCGGGCCGGTATAGGGATGATCCGGGTTCAGCGGGTCATTCGGATCGAACACATTGCCGTTCTGGTCGATGGAATAGCCCGTGCCGTTGTTCACCGGCAGCCACAGTGTGGGGCAGTTGCCGGGCCCCGCAGGTGTGCCGGGCGGGCTGCCGGGGGGCACCGGCCCGCGCGTGCAGCGAAACAGCGAGAGTCCGGCGATATTGGCCGCGGCACCGGCACTGGTGCCCGGATCGTTCCAGCCGGCGCGCACCCAGTCGCGATCCGCGCCATTGATGTCGCCGCGCGACGCATAGCTGCCACCGAACATCACATTGCCGCGACCGTCGGCGTAGTTGGTGCCCAGCAGCGCGCTGACCTGGTACTGCTCCCCGTCACCCTGCTGCGTCATTCCGTATTGAGCGTCGAACTGCGCACCCTCGAAATCCTTCCTGGAGATCAGGTTCACCACGCCGGAAATGGCGTCGGCGCCATAGACAGCCGCGGCGCCGCCGGAGATCACTTCCACGCTCTGGATGGCGGCAGAAGGGATGGTGTTGAGATCCACCGTGAGGTTACCGTTCACTGGCTGAACCCGCCGGCCATCCACCAGCACCAGGTTGCGATTGGAGCCCAGGCCGCGCAGGTTGACCGTCGCCGCTCCCGGGGCGGCGGTCGGCGAAGGAAACGGCGTGGATGAGCCGCTGTTGGACTGGGCGCCCGCAGAAGGCGCGAATTGCGGCAATTGCTGCAGGGCCGCCTCGATGCCCACGCTACTGCGGTCTTCAAGCGTTTCCGATTGCACGGTCACGATCGGAGTCTGTGCTTCGTAATCGCGGCGCACGATGCGCGAGCCTGTCACCACGACTTCGTCGAGCTCCTGGTCGGCAGTCGGCGACGATTCTGCTGCCCAAGCAGCCCCCGGATCGACTGCCAGGGCCAGCGCAATGACCCAATGGGCCATCGCATAACCCCTCGCACGCACGCTTGCAGATCGGTTCATGGCCGTTCCCCCCCGTTGTGGCGACACAGGAGGTGTTGATACCGCGCCGATTAGCTTCCAGATCGTGCGGGCGCTATAATCCTTTCGGACCTCAAGTTAATGGGGGCGACCAGCTTCGACGTGGGTTGCGAAGCTTCAGTGGCGTACCGAGGTGCATGGGTCCTCGTAAAACTCTTGTGCAAATCTTAGTTGCCAACGACGACAACTACGCTCTGGCGGCTTAATCCCGCCTAACCTCCGACCCGCTGGTGCCTGTGCCACGGACCCGGGGGACGCGCTCACAGGATCGCTATGTACCGTGCTACGGGATGCATAGTTAAGAGACACCGTTAGCTGGCCAAGCGTCTTCCCTGCTGCTCGGGTAGCGTGAGGTGAGAACCCAAAGAGACAGCTACGTACGTAGAAGCTGAAGTGTAGTGCTTGCGGACGCGGGTGCGATTCCCGCCGCCTCCACCAATCCCGCCGCCCGGCAATTCGGGCGGCGGTCTTCAATCCAGCGGGCGGAACTTTGCCGAGTTGCGTGCCATCAGGCGCAGCAGCAACGATGAGGGCACCACCTTTCCCGCCAGCCTCACCAGCTTGTAGCGCCAGCCTGGCACCGCGAGTACCTGGCCTCGTGCCAGCGCATCGATGCCCACGCGCGCCACGTCTTCCGCGTCGAGCCAGATCCACGAAGGCATGCCGTCCATCATGGCGCGAGCTCCACTCACGTCGTGGAACTCCGAGCGCGTGAAGCCCGGGCAGAGCGCGGTGGCATGCACACCACGGTCGGCGTTCTCCAGCGCCAGCGATTCGCTGAATCGCACCATGAATGCCTTGGCCGGTGCATACAGCGTCTGGCCATCCGCACCGGGGACGAGCGCCGCCACCGAGGCCACATTGAGGATGCCGCCATGACCATGCGCGCGGATATCCGGCAGCAATCGCCAGGTCAGCTCACTCACCGCGCCGATCATTACCTGCAGGAAGGCCGCATGTGTCGGCCAGTCGCTGCGCAGATAGCGCCCCGACACGCCATAGCCGGCGTTGTTGACCAGCACGCGCACCTGCAGGCCGCGGCGATGGATCTCCTCCACCAGCGCGGCAGGTGCCGTCGCATCGGCCAGGTCAGCAACGATCACTTCCACCGGCACGCCGGCACGCAGCTCGAGCGCCAGTTGCTGCAGGCGCGCCTCGCGCCGCGCCGTGAGTATCAGCGGCACGCCTCGACGTGCGTACTCGCGCGCTATCGCAGCACCGATCCCGCTGGAAGCGCCGGTGACCAGTGCGTGGCCGCTGTGTGGACTGGTTGGCATCATGCGGATGATAGTCCGCCTGTAGGCCGAGTCGGACGCCATGAGGGGCGCATCACCACCGGGCAATGGCGCTAGCATCCTCCGCAGGAACCATCACGGAGAACAATCATGAACTGGCTCATCGTGATTCTCGTCGGTGCACTGGTCGGCTGGGTCGCCAGCCTGATCATGAAGACCGATGCCCAGATGGGAGCCGTTGCCAACATCCTGGTGGGCATCGTGGGTTCGGCACTGGGATTCTGGATTGCCGGTGCGCTGGGCGTTGCAGCCAGCGGTGGCATCGTGCGCTTCCTCATCGCGCTGGCCGGCGCGGTGCTGCTGATCTTCCTGCTGCGGATACTGGGTGTGTTCGGCGGGCGCCGGGCCTGAAACCCCCGGCAGACTGTCCCGGCGCCGGGCTTACGGACCCCAGTAAACCTCGGCCTCGGGATGTTGCAACGCCAGCAGCGCAGTCACCGGCAAGTGGCCGGCCGAACCTTCGCGGGAAGCCTGGGCGAGCACCTCGTGCTTGGGCCTTCCGCCGGCCAGCAGGAACAGGCGGCGCGTCTGGCGCAGTGCTGCCAGATTCAGCGAGATCCTTGACGCCGGCGCCGCAGGCGCAAGCATGGCCACGCACCCGGGCCGGCCATCCGGGTCCAGCGCCCGCCCCAGTTGCGGATTATCGGGGAACAATGAGGCGAAATGACCGTCCTCGCCCATTCCCAGCACCACGGCATCAAGGGGCCATGACATTTCCTGCAGCGACTGCCAGACGGCATTCACTGCCTCACCCGCAGTTGCCGAGCCCTCGTACAAGGGAAAAAAGCGCGCCGCCCGCGCCCGCCCCTGCAGCAGTTCCGCCCGCAGCAGCCGGGCGTTGCTCGCGGCATCCTCCTCCGGCACCCAGCGCTCGTCGGTCAGCGTAACTGCCACGCGGGCCCAGTCCAGCGGTGCGTCGCGCAATGCCCTGAACAGCGGCTCCGGCGTACGGCCGCCTGCCACGGCCAGGCTCGCCACCCCGCGCGCAGCCAGCCCGTGCCGCAAGGCTGCGATGACTTCGTCCGCCAATGCCGCTGCCGCCCCGGGCAGGTCATGGTGGCGGAAGAGGATCAACCCTCGCCGCTCCACTCGAAGCCGTCGCGGCTGATCAGCGCGCTGGCCGTCGCCGGCCCCCAGCTGCCTGCGGTGTAGAGCTTGGGTGCCCGGTCATGCTGCTGCCAGCCACGGCGGATGGGATCGATCCAGCCCCAGGCCGCATCCAGCTCGTCGCGTCGCATGAACAGCGTGAGGTTGCCCTTGATGATGTCGGTGAGCAGGCGCTCATAGGCATCCAGCTGCCGCACCTTGAAGCTGCCGGCGTAGTCCAGCGACAGGTCCACCGGCTTCAGCAGCATGGTCTCGCCAGGGCTCTTCGCGTGCACGGTGAGCGTGATGGCATCGCGCGGCTGCAGCGCGATGGTGAGGCGGTTCGGACTGCGGCCGGAAGTCTCGAAGATGGCATGCGGCACATCCTCGAAGGTGATCACGATCTCGCTGAGCTTCTCCTGCAGGCGCTTGCCAGTACGCAGGTAGAAAGGCACACCGGCCCAGCGCCAGGTATCGATCTCGGCCTTCAGCGCCACGAAGGTCTCGGTGGTGGAGTCGGCAGGCACGCCCTCCTCCTCCATGTAACCGGGCACGGGCTTGCCGGCGGCAGCCCCGGCCTTGTACTGGCCGCGCACGGTCTTGGCCAGTACGTCGGTGCCGGCGATGGGACGCAGCGCGCGCAGTACCTTGAGCTTCTCGTCGCGCATGGCATCTGCCTGGCTGCTGGCCGGCGGTTCCATTGCGATGATGCACAGCAGCTGCAGCAGGTGGTTCTGCACCATGTCGCGCAGCGCGCCGGTCTGGTCATAGAACGGCCCGCGCCCCTCCACGCCAAGCGTCTCGGCCACGGTAATCTGCACATGGCGGATGCGGCCACGCTTCCACAGCGGCTCGAACAGCGCATTGCCGAAACGCAGCGCCAGCAGGTTCTGCACGGCCTCCTTGCCGAGGTAATGGTCGATGCGGAAGATCTGCGACTCGCTGAAGTGTGCGGCCACATGCTGGTTGATCTGCGTCGCGGAGGCGAGGTCCTGCCCCAGCGGCTTCTCCAGCACGATGCGCGACTGCGGCGTGGCAAGGCCTGCAGAGCCGATCGCATCGCTGATGCCCATGAACAGCGTGGGCGCTGTCGAAAGGAAGAAGATGCGCGTGACCTGCTCACGACCGCGCAGGAACCCGGCCAGTGCGGCGAAGCTCTCCGGCCGCCCTGCATCCACCGCGAGGTAATGCAGGTGCGCGGCGAAGCCCGCCCACTTCACTTCATCGAAACTCTCGGCGGCGTACTGCCGGCAGCTCTGCGCCACCTCGGCCTGGAAAGCCTCGCGGGAGCGCTCGCCCCTGGCGATGCCGGCGATGCGCGCGCCAGGCGGAAACTGGCCCGCCACGAAGCGGCGATACAGTGCCGGCAGCAGCTTGCGCATCGCAAGGTCTCCGGTACCGCCGAAAAGGGCCAGGTCGAAATCCTGCAATGTTTCCATCACTGCATTCTGCGTCAGCGGATGGAGCATGGACAACCGCGCTGCGCTCGCCCAGTATGCGTGTCATGAGCACGTCGCGTGCCCAGGCACATCCAACTGTTGTAGACGTCACCCGGCGCATCATCGATCGCAGCCGGGCCAGTCGCACGGAATACCTGCAGCGCATGCATGCTGCCCGCCACGATGGCACTGCCCGCGCACGCCATGGCTGCGCCAACCTCGCCCACGGTTTCGCCGGCGCCGGCCCCGACAAGACAGCGCTGCGCAGCTCGCCCTGGCCGGACATCGCCATCGTCTCGGCCTACAACGACATGCTTTCGGCCCACAAGCCCTACGAGCGTTATCCACCGCTGATCCGCGCGGCCGCGCGCGATGCCGGTGCCGTCGCGCAGTTCGCCGGCGGCGTGCCGGCCATGTGCGATGGCGTGACCCAGGGCACCGACGCCATGGACCTGTCGCTGTTCAGCCGCGACACCATCGCCATGGCCACCGCCATCGCGCTGTCGCACAACATGTTCGACGCCGCGCTGCTGCTGGGCATCTGCGACAAGATCGTGCCGGGCCTGTTCATCGGGGCTGCCGCCTTTGGCCACCTGCCGGTGCTGTTCGTGCCGGGCGGCCCGATGCCTTCGGGCATCCCCAATCCCGAGAAGTCCCGCGTTCGCAACCTCTATGCGCAGGGCAAGGCCACACGCGAGGAGTTGCTGGAAGCCGAAGCCGCCAGCTACCACGACGAGGGCACCTGCACCTTCTACGGCACGGCCAACAGCAACCAGATGATGATGGAGGTGATGGGACTGCACCTGCCAGGCGCCGCCTTCGTGCCGCCGCACGACCCGCTGCGCGATGCGCTCACCATCGAGGCCACGCGCCGCGCCGCGAAACTCAGCGGCCCGGCCGGAGGCACGCTCACCATGGCGCAGATGATCGACGAGCGCAGCGTGGTCAATGCCATCGTCGGCCTGATGGCCACCGGTGGTTCCACCAACCACACCATCCACCTGGTGGCGATGGCGCATGCCATGGGCATCCACATCAACTGGGATGATTTCAACGACCTCTCGGCGGTGGTGCCGCTGCTGGCGCGCATCTATCCCAACGGCAAGGCCGACGTGAACAATTTCCATGTCGCCGGCGGCATGGCCTTCCTGGTGCGTGAACTGCTCGATGCCGGCCTGCTGCACGAGGACATCACCACCGTTTTCGGCGGCGGCCTGCGGGCCTACGCAAAGGAGCCCTGGCTGGGTAATGCGGGCCTGGCCTGGCGTGACGCGCCGGAGCAGAGCCGCGATACGGAGGTGCTGCGCGGCATGGCCGATGCCTTCAGCCCCGAAGGCGGGCTCAAACTGCTGCGCGGCAACCTGGGACGCGCCGTCATCAAGGTGTCGGCCGTACGGCCGGAGCACCAGGTGGTCGAGGCTCCGGCGCAGGTATTCACCAGCCAGCAGCAGGTGCTTGAAGCCTTCCGCGCGGGGCACCTCGAGCGTGACGTGGTGGTGGTGCTGCGCGGCCAGGGTCCACGCGCCAACGGCATGCCTGAACTGCACAAGCTCACGCCCGCGCTGTCGGTGTTGCAGGCAAAGGGTCATCACGTAGCCCTGGTCACCGACGGCCGCATGTCGGGGGCTTCCGGCGTCGTGCCCTCCGCCATCCATGTCAGTCCGGAAAGTGTCTGCGGTGGCCCGCTGGGTCGCGTGCGCGACGGCGACCTGATCCGCCTGGACGCGCCGGCCGGCAGGCTCGAGGCACTGGTGGGCGAAGCCCAGTTCGCGGCACGGCCCATCGACAGCACGCCGGCGCCGGGCAGTAGCCAGGGCTGCGGCAGGGAACTGTTTGCCACCTTCCGCGCCCACGCCACCGATGCTGAATCCGGCGCGAGAGCCTGCAATCCATGAATGACGCACTGCTTGCCATCCTGCGACGGGCGCCCGTGGTCCCCGTGATCGTGCTGGAGGATCCACAGCAGGCCGCACCACTGGCCGAAGCCCTGGTGGCCGGCGGACTGCCGGTGCTCGAGGTCACGCTGCGCACATCCGCGGCGCTGCAGGCCGTGAAGCTGATGCGGGAGGCCGCTCCCGCGGCCGTGGTCGGCGTGGGCACCATCACCACACCGGAGCAGTTCGCTGTGGCCCGCGACGCCGGCGCGCAGTTCGGCGTCTCGCCAGGGTGCACGCCGGAACTGGCCACAGCAGCGGCCAGTTCCGGCCTGCACTGGTTGCCCGGCGTGATGACGCCCAGCGAGGTCCTGCAGGCCCAGGCGCAGGGATACACGCTCTGCAAGCTGTTCCCCGCACAACAGGCGGGCGGCACCGACATGCTCAAGGCACTGCACGCCATTCTTCCTGCCATCCGCTTCTGCCCCACCGGCGGCATCTCGCGCAGCAATGCCGCCGAGTACCTCGGGCTTCCCAATGTGGTGTGCGTGGGCGGCTCCTGGGTGGTGCCGCGCGACCTGGTCAGGAAGGGGAACTGGGCCGCGATCCAGGCGCTCGCCTCCGAAGCGGCCGCGCTGCCCCGCAGCCTGTCCTGATCTCAGGCGGAGACCGCCTCGTCGGCCGCTTCGGCGGGCAGGCCTGCCTGGGCCCGCGCGGCCTGCAGCGCGTCGAGGTCGCTTTCCAGCAACTGGAAGATCCGCTGGGCCACCTTCAACAGGGTGCGCCGCTCATCCGGCGTCATCAGCTCCACGAGCCTGAGCTGGTCGCGCTGTACCTGCGGCATGATGCGCCCATGCACTTCGCGGCCTTCAGTGGTGATGAATACGTGGAAACGGCCCGCGCCGGGACGTTCACCTGCGGCGCCTTCGCGGGCCGGCAGCATGGCCGTATCGACCAGCCCCTTGCCCTGCGCGATGCGCAGCGCACGACTCACCTGTGCCTTGTCCATCGCAGTGAGTTCGGCGATGCGCGCGAAGCGGATGGGCGAGAATTCGGCGACCGTGGACAGCAGCCGCCATTCAGGCATCGAAAGGCCCCATGGATCCAGGTAGCGGTTCACCAGGGCCTGCTTCACGCCGGCCGCCAGGCTCATCAGGTGGAATGCCGGAAAGTCATGGAATCGCAAACGCTCGCCCCGCGCCCCCGGAGATGCCCAGTTCCTCGCCGTCTCCTCCCAGTTCATCCCGTTCCCTTCCCTGCATCGTGTGCCGAATGGATTATTGTTGTGAGCGAATCTAATCCCTCCGGAAAACGAACTCCATCTGCCATCGTCTTTACGTTATGGCTTCGCTCGAGCCTGATGAGGAAAAGGCAGCGCAAGACATGAAGCGGCTGGCCGATGCGTACCTGTGCACGACCTACCGGGTGTGGGCACCGGGAGGCGAGTTGCAGCTGCGCGTGGGAAGCGAGAACCGGGAACTGGCGAAGCTGCTCAGGGAGGCCTGGGTACAGGGCGCTGCCCTGCTTACAGCCTGGAATCCAGGCAGCCGTCCCTGCAGCCGGGACGCAAACGAATCAGCGCAGCAGCGTCTGCTGGGGGAACTGGCACAGGCCGGACATCCCTGCCTGCGTGCGCGCAATGAACCGGATGCCCCTGGCGGCCCCGGTGAAGACTGGACGGAAGAAAGCGTGCTGGCGCTGGATCTCACATTGCCAGCTGCCCGCGCACTGGCTTTGCGCTACGGGCAGGTGGCTTTCCTGTGGATCGACACGCATGCCACGCCGCAGCTGGAGATGGCTGCGGCGGGCCGTTAGCGCCAGGCCGTCGTCAGGCCTTGCGGGCCTCCGCCCACGCGGCAAAGCTGCTGCCGGAGGCGGCCAGCTCGCTGAGCAGCTTCGCGGGCTGCCAGTCGCGCGCAAGACCCGTGTTCGCGTACTTCTTCAGCCCCGCAACGACGGTATCGAGGCCGATCTGGTCGGCGTAGAACATCGGTCCACCGCGGCGACGAGGGAAGCCGTAGCCGGAGGTGTAGACCACGTCGATGTCACCGGGTCGCAGCGCCACGCCTTCCTCGAGCAGCTTGGCGCCCTCGTTGATCATGGCGTAGATGCAGCGCTCGGTGATCTCCTGGCGCGACGGCGGCGTGGCCCGTGCCACACCCAGCTTGCGGCCCTCTTCGGCGAGCAGCTTCAGCGCATCCTCATGGCGCAGCCGCTCGCGCGAGCCCGCCTCGTAACGGTAGTAGCCCTTGCCGGTCTTCTGCCCCAGCCAGTTCTGGTCGAACAGTACCTGCGAGGCCCGGTAGAACGTCGGATCATCCTTGGGAACCTGGTCCGGATTCGCACGGCGCACCTTCACGCCCACGTCCACGCCGGCCATGTCGTACACGGCGAGGATGCCCATGGCCATGCCGAATTCCTCCAGCGCGCCATCGACATCCGCCGGATCGGCACCTTCCAGCACCATGCGCTCGGCCTCGCGGCCATAGGGATCCATCATGCGGTTGCCGATGAAGCCGTAGCTCACCTTCGACAGCACGCCCACCTTCTTCAGCTTCTTGGCCAGCGCGAACGCGGTGGCCAGCACCTCGTTGGTGGTGCTGCTGGTGCGCACGATCTCCAGCAGCCGCATCACGTTGGCGGGGCTGAAGAAGTGCAGGCCCACCACGTCGCCGGGTCGCTTCGTCGCGGTGCCGATCTCGTTGATGTCGAGCGTGGAGGTGTTGGTGGCGATGATGCCGCCCGGCTTCATCACGCGGTCCAGTTCGCTGAAGATCTTCTTCTTCAGGGCCATGTCCTCGAACACCGCCTCGATGGCGAGGTCGACGCCGGAGAGGTCATCGTACTGCGTGGTGGGCGTAATCAGGCCCATGCGCTTCTCGACGTCCTGCGGGCTCATCTTGCCGCGCTTGACGCTCACGTCGTAGTTCTTGCGGATGGTGGCGAGGCCGCGATCGAGCGCAGCCTGGTCCACGTCCACCAGCTTCACGGCGATGTCGGCATTGGCGAAGGCCATGGCGATGCCGCCGCCCATGGTGCCGGAGCCGATCACGGCGCAGCTCTTGATCTCGCGCGGCTTGTCGGCGGCGGACACGCCCGGCACATCGGCCACGCGACGCTCGGCGAAGAACAGGTGGCGCATCGACTTGGATTCGGGCGTCGACAGCGAACCATCGCTCAGCGCTTCCTCGACGGCCTGGCCACGGGCGAACGGCAGTTCCCAGGACGCACGCACGGCGGCGATGTCCAGCTCCGGGGTGATCATGCCGCGGTGCTGCTTGGCAGCCTGGGCACGGAAGGTGGCGATCTCCTCCTCGCTCAGTGGAGTGACCTTGGCATCACAGGCACGGCGCGGGCCCTTGCCGGCGGCAACCAGCTGCTTCGCATAGGCAATGGCTGCAGTGCGCGGATCCCCTTCAAACACCTCATCGACAAGGCCCAATGCCTTGGCGTCGGCGGCGCCCACCGGACGGCCGTCCAGGAACATCGACAGGGCCTTGGAGGCACCGATGAGGCGCGGCAGGCGCTGCGTGCCCACGGCTCCGGGCACCACGCCCAGGGTGATCTCGGGGAAGCCCAGTTTGGCCCCCTGCTCGGCGATGCGGTAATGGCAGGCCAGGGCCAGCTCCACGCCGCCGCCCAGGGCGGTGCCGTGCAGGGCCACGACGACCGGCTGCGGCAGCTGTTCGAGTTCGACCAGCACATTGCGCAGCAGGGGCAGCGCCATGGTGCCGCCGAATTCGCCGATGTCGGCGCCAGCGATGAAGGTACGGCCGGCGCCGTAGACGGCCACGGCCTTGACGCTGCTGTCCTGGGCCAGCTGGCGGACGGCATCGAGCAGGCCGCGGCGCATGGCGGCGGAGATGGCGTTGACGGGCGGGTTATCTACCGTGATGACGGCGATGCCGTTCTCGACGGCGAGGCTGATGGGCTGGCTCAAGACCTGGACACTCCTGCAATGATGTAAAGCGGCGGGCCGGGCGGGAGCCCGCCCCGCGGCAGGGGTCGCATTCTAGTGCAAACCCGCCGGCAGGCCATGGCCGGGGGCGTTTTGGGCGGCCCGGGAGGCCCTTATGTCCGGTTTTGCAGGTCCGCGGCCAGCATTTCGTACAGGCGGCGCCCGATGTCGGCCATCATGCGCCGCTCTTCCGGGGTCATCAGCTCCACCAGCTTCAGCTGCGAGCGCTGCGCCTGCGGCATCACCTTCTCGTACGCCTCGCGACCCTTGGCGGTGATGCACACCATCACGCGGCCAATGGATGATACGGAAGTCTCGGCTGTGCGCCGCTCCAGCGGCATCACCTCTGCTTCCACCAGACCCTTGCCCTGTGCGGTGCGAAGGGTGCGGCTGATCTGGCCCTTGTCCATCAGCGTGAGGGAAGCAATGTGCGCGAAGGGCACCGGGTGGCCGCCCACCAGCGTGGTCAGCAGGCGCCACTCCGGCACGGAAAGATTCGCCGGCTCGAGACAGGCGCGGCTCACGCTGGCCTTGGCGAGATTGGCGATGGTCATCAGGTGGAAGGTCGGAAAGTCCTGGAAGCGCAGGTTCTCCCCTTCACTTCCCGGATCCAGCCACGACTGGAGGATTGAGTTCCAGTCCTGGATCACGCACGGGGCCCGAAGTTTCGCGCACGCACCATCTGGAAGCCTCCCTGCTGTCGGACATGCGCTGTCCTTGCTGCGATGCAGAATCCAGAGAAATTCTACAGGCGCCTGCTGGAATTGCTACGGGGTTGACGAGTCAATTTTCATGTCGCCATCTGGTGTCACCATAAGCAGGCGATTCCTGCACATCGACGGTGCAACCGCGCTTGCGCACACCGATGCTGATGACGGAATGCGACAGGGTCCTTCAGCGACAGGGTCCTTCAGCGACTGGGCGGCGGCGGCAGCGCCTGCACGGCAGCGAGCGCGGCAGCAGAGAGGTGCTCTGCGCCGCTGGCCACATGGGCGATGATCGCCGCGCGCATGCGCGGGTCCCAGTAGCGCTGCAAGTGCAATGCGATGCTCGCCGGTGCCTCGGCGGGTCCCACCTCGGAGATGAAGAAATCGCCGATGTCGTTGGCCATGCTCACCAGGTGCCCGATGCCGCCGCTCATGCCCGGCTCCTTGCGCTCTCCAGCAGCTCGCGCTGACGGCGATCATTCTCCGCATGGCGTTGCTGCCACGCCGAGGGTTGCTGCACCTTCGTTACCTGCACCGCCGTCACCTTGTACTCGGGACAGTTGGTGGCCCAGTCGGAGTTCCCGGTGGTGATCACATTGGCGCCGGACTCGGGGAAGTGGAAGGTGGTGTAGATCACTCCGGGCTGCACCCGATCGGTGACATCGGCGCGCAGCACGGTAGTGCCCGCGCGGCTGGACACGCCAACCCAGTCGCCGGTTGCGATGCCACGGTCTTCCGCATCGTGCGGATGGATCTCGAGGCGATCCTCGTGATACCACTGGCTGTTGGGCGTGCGGCGGGTCTGCGCGCCCACGTTGTACTGCGTGAGCACGCGGCCGGTGGTGAGGATCAACGGGAACTTCGCGTTGACCTTCTCCCTCGTGGGCACGTATTCGGTGATGAAGAAACGCCCCTTGCCGCGCACGAACCCGTCCACGTGCATGGTGGGCGTGCCGCGCGGCGCCTTCTCGTTGCAGGGCCACTGGATGCTGCCCCCGGCTGCGAGCCTGGCGAAGGAAACACCGGCAAAGGTCGGCGTCAGGCGTGCGATCTCGTCCATGATCTGCGACGGGTGGCTGTAGTTCATCTCGTAGCCCAGCGCCCTGGCGAAGCGCACCGTCACTTCCCAGTCGGCGAGGCCGCCCAGCGGCTCCATCACCTTGCGCACCAGCTGGATGCGACGCTCGGCATTGGTGAAGGTGCCGTCCTTCTCGAGGAAGGAGGAACCGGGGAAGAAGATGTGCGCGTATTTGGCCGACTCATTCAGGAACAGGTCCTGCACGATCACGCATTCCATGGCCGCCAGGCCCGCAGCCACATGCTGGGTATCGGGATCGGACTGCGCGGGGTCCTCGCCCTGGATGTACAGCGCCTTGAAGCTGCCGTCCAACGCCGCCTCGAGCATGTTGGGGATGCGCAGCCCCGGCTCCGGGTCGATGGTGACGCCCCACTCGCTGTTGAACTGCTGGCGGGTGGCCTCGTCCGAGAGGTGCCGGTAGCCGGCCAGCTCGTGCGGGAACGACCCCATGTCGCAGGAGCCCTGCACATTGTTCTGTCCGCGCAGCGGGTTCACGCCCACGCCCTCGCGGCCAATGTTGCCGGTGGCCATGGCGAGGTTGGCGATGCCCATCACCATGGTGCTGCCCTGGCTGTGCTCGGTGACGCCCAGGCCGTAGTAGATGGCGCCGTTGCCGCCGGTGGCATACAGGCGCGCCGCCTGGCGCACGTGACGGGCAGGAACGCCGGTGACCATCTCCATCGCCTCGGGCGAATTCTTCGGCTGCGACACGAACTCCTTCCAGCGCTGGAAGGGACCCGGTTCGCAGCGCTCCGCCACGAAGGACTCGTTCACCAGCCCCTCGGTGACCACCACGTGGGCCAGTGAATTGACCAGCGCCACGTTCGTGCCGGGGCGCAATTGCAGGTGGTAGTCGGCCTGGATGTGCGCCGAGCGCACCAGGTCGATCGCGCGCGGATCGGCCACGATCAGCTTCGCGCCTTCGCGCAGGCGGCGCTTCATGCGCGAGCCGAACACCGGGTGGGCGTCGGTGGGATTTGCGCCGATCACCAGCACCACGTCTGTGAAGGCAATCGAATCGAACGCCTGTGTGCCGGCCGACTCGCCTATCGTGCTCTTGAGGCCATAGCCGGTGGGCGAATGGCACACACGGGCGCAGGTGTCGACGTTGTTGGTGCCAAGGGCGGCGCGCACCAGCTTCTGCACCAGGAAGGCTTCCTCGTTGGTGCAACGGGAGGAAGTGATGCCGCCGACGGAATAGCGGCCGTACTTGTCCTGGATGCGGCGGAACTCGGAAGCCGCATGCTGGAAGGCTTCCTCCCAGGCCACTTCGCGCCACGGATCGGTGATCTTCGCGCGGATCATCGGCCTGGTGATGCGGTCCTGGTGGGTGGCATAGCCGTAGGCGAACCGGCCCTTCACGCAGGCATGGCCGTGGTTCGCGCTGCCCTCGCGGTCGGGCACCATGCGCACCACCTGCCGGTCCTTCACCTCGGCAACAAATGAACAGCCCACGCCGCAATAGGCGCAGGTGGTCTTCACGGCCTCGACGGGCTGGCCGTGCCCCTGCAGGGTCTTCTCGGTGAGCGCGCCGGTGGGACAACTCTCCACGCAGGCGCCACAGGACACACACTCGGAATCCTTGAAGCCATCATCCTGGCTGGCGACGATACGCGAGTCGAAGCCGCGGCCTTCCACGGTGAGCGCGAAGGTGCCCTGCACTTCGTTGCAGGCACGCACGCAGCGCGAGCACACGATGCAGGCCGCAGGATCGAAACTGAAGTAGGGATTGCTCTCGTCCTTGCAGGCAGCCAGGTGGGTCTGGCCATCCTTGCCGTAGCGTGTGGAGGTGGTCATGCCCAGCTTCGCAGCCACCTGGCGCAGCTCGCTGCGCGGGCCGGCCGCATCGCTCTCGGGATGATCCGACATGTACAGCTCCACTACGCCCGAACGCAGCTTCTGCAGGCGCTCGCTGCCGGTTTTCACCTTCATGCCCGGGGCCACCAGCGTGGTGCAGGAGGCCGGATAGCCCCGCTGGCCCTCGATCTCGACCATGCACACGCGGCAGGAGCCGAAGGCATTGAGCGTGTCGGTGGCGCAGAGCTTCGGGATCGCCGTTCCCGCCGCCGCCGCGGCACGCATCACCGAGGTACCGGCCGGAACCGTGACCTCGGCGCCATCGATGAACAAGGTAACCGGAGCCCCGTCTGCCGCAGGGGTGCCATGATCGTGGTAGTGCAGTGAATACATGGTGCTTCTCCGTCCGCTCAGCGGTCGCGGTTGAAATCTTCGGGGAAATGCTTCAGCGCGCTCATCACGGGAAACGGCGTCATGCCGCCCAGGCCGCAGAGCGAGCCAAACTGCATGGTGTCGCAGAGGTCTTCGAGCAGCTTGATGCTGGCCGGGCGATCCGCCCCGCCCTGCATGATGCGGTCGACCACCTCGACGCCGCGCGTGGAGCCGATGCGGCAGGGAGTGCACTTGCCGCAGGACTCCACGGCACAGAACTGCATCGCGTAGCGCGCCAGCTTCGCCATGTCGACGCTGTCGTCGAAGGCCACGATGCCACCGTGCCCCACCAGCGCGCCGATGGCCGTGAAGGCCTCGTAGTCCAGCTGCACGTCGAAGTCCTTCTCCGGGATGTACGCGCCCAGCGGGCCACCCACCTGCACCGCGCGGATGGGCCGGCCACTGGCCGAGCCGCCGCCGAAGTCGTACAGCAGCTCCCGCAACGTGACACCGAAGGCCTTCTCCACCAGGCCGCCATGCCTCAGGTTGCCGCCGAGCTGGATGGGCAGCGTGCCGCGCGAGCGGCCCATGCCGTAGTCACGGTAGAAGGCGGCGCCCTTCTGGAGGATCACCGGCAGGCTGGCCAGAGAGATCACGTTGTTGATGATGGTGGGCTTGCCGAACAGGCCCTTGATGGCCGGCAATGGCGGACGGAAGCGCACTTCGGCGCGCTTGCCCTCCAGGCTCTCCAGCAGCGAGGTCTCCTCGCCACAGACATAGGCGCCGGCACCGATACGCACTTCCAGCTCGAAGGTCCTGCCGCTGCCCAGCACGTCACGGCCCAGGTAGCCACGATGCTTCGCGGTGACGATGGCCTCGCGAAGCGCAGCGGCCGCATGCGGGTATTCGGCACGCAGATAGATGTAGCCCTGCGTGGCGCCCACCGCGACACCGGCGATGGTCATGCCTTCGACCAGCGAGAAGGGATCACCTTCCATCAGCATGCGGTCGGAGAAGGTACCCGAGTCGCCCTCGTCCGCATTGCAGACCACGTACTTCTGGTCGGCAACCTGGTCGAGCACCGTCTTCCACTTGATGCCGGTGGGGAACGCGGCGCCGCCGCGGCCACGCAGGCCCGAATCGGTGACTTCCTGCACCACCTCGCTGCCCGACAGCGACAGCGCGCGCTGCAGGCCCTCGTAGCCGCCGTGCGCAACATACTGGTCCAGGTCCACCGGATCGATGATGCCGACGCGCGCGAAGGTGAGTCGTTCCTGTTTCGCCATCCAGGGCAACTCTTCGACCACACCCAGGCGCAGTGCATGCGGCGCGGCGGCAAACAGGCCGGCCTCCACCAGCGCCGGCACGTCGCGCGCCGTCACTGGCGCGTAGCCGATGCGCCCGCCCCCGGACTCCACTTCCACCAGTGGCTCAAGCCAGACCATGCCGCGCGAGCCGGGACGCACCAGCTGGATGTCGATGCCCTGCGCGCGGGCAGCCGTCAGCAGCGCCGCAGCTGTCTCATCGGCGCCCAGCGCCAGCGCAGCGGCATCACGCGACACGTAGACCTTGAGGCTCACTGTGCATCCCCCCACTGCCGGAGGAGTTCATCCAGTCGTTCAGGAGTCACGCGGCCGTAGAGCCGGTCGTCGATCATCACCGAGGGACCCGCGGCGCAGTTGCCGAGGCAGTACGCTGCCTCCAGCGTGAACTTGCCATCGGCGCTGGTGTGGTGGTAGTCCACCCCAAGGGAACGCTTCGCCTGCTCCTCCGTGGCCTCGCAGTTCACTGCCTGGCAGGCCTCGGCACGGCACACACGCACCACATGGCGACCCGGAGCGCTGCTCCGGAACCAGTGGTAGAAGCTGACCACACCGTGCACTTCGGCGCGCGAGAGGTTCAATCCTTCCGCGATGCGCGGAATGGCCCCTGACGGAATGAAGCCCAGTTCATCCTGCACGGCATGCAGCAGTGGCAGCAGCGGACCCTGGAGTGACGCAAAGCGCGCGACCAGCGCGTCCACAGCAGCAGATTGCGCAGCGGGAAGTTCAGACATTCGGCAGCAGGCCTCGAAGCAGCTAAACGCCGCATTCTGGGCACTGCCGTGGACCACGGAAATATGCGCGCGCCTTCATATGAAGGGCGCGTCATATCTTCACGCGGATCGATGCTGCGGGCGATTACTGCCCAGTGCCGCTGGCGTTCGGATGGAACAGCTGCTGCCCTTCCACCCGGAACGCACCGATCGCTGCCTGCCCTTCCGCCGAGAGCAGGAAGTCGATCACACGCTGGCCGGCGGCGACCTTCACGTGTGGATGCTTCGCCGGATTGACCAGGATCAGTCCGTACTGGTTGAACAGGCGCGTGTCACCTTCGACCAGCGCCTGCAGCGAACCCTTGTTGCGGAAGCTGATCCAGGTGCCGCGGTCGGTCAGCACATAGGCATTGCTTGCCGACGCCATGTTCAGCGCAGGCCCCATGCCCTGCCCCACCGATCGATACCAGCGGTCGCGCGCCGGATCCACCTCGATGTCTGCCGCACTCCACAGCCGCAGTTCCGCCTGGTGAGTTCCCGAGCGGTCGCCCCGCGACACGAACGGGAACTGTCCGCGCGCGATCGCACGCAGCGCCGCGGCCACGTCCCGGCTGCCACGGATGCCGGCCGGATCAGCGGCGGGCCCGACGATGAGGAAGTCGTTGTACATGACAGGATGGCGCGCCACGCCGGAACCCTCTGCCACGAAACGCTGCTCGGCTTCCGGGTCGTGCACGAACACCACATCGGCATCACCGCGTCGCGCGGTATCAAGGGCCTGCCCCGTGCCCTGCGCGACCACCTTCACCTCTACCCCGGTGCGCGCACGCACGATGGGCAGCAGGTAGCCGAAGAGACCGGAATCCTGCGTGGAGGTGGTCGATGCCATGACGATGGTCTCCGGTGCCGCAGCCGACAGCATGCCGGCCAGCAGCAGTGCCGCGACTCCACAAACACCCTTCACCAGCAACCTTCTGTGCATTCCTTCCCTCTACAGTTCAGACCAGCAGCTGGCCGGCAATGAAACGCCGGGCTTCGTCCGTGACCGGTTCGTGGAACAGTTGCTGCACCGGCCCGGACTCGACCACGCGGCCACGATGCAGCAGCACCACAGCGCCGGCAAGCCGCGCTGCCTCCCCCAGGTCGTGCGTGGTCATCACCACCTTCACCCCGGAGGCGCTGACGTTGCGCACCAGCTCCTCGATGGACTGCGTCGCGGCCGGATCCAGGCTGGCCGTGGGCTCATCGAGGAACAGCACCTCCGGGTCACGGGCCAGGGCACGCGCCATTGCAAGGCGCTGGCGTTCGCCACCCGACAGCCGCGGTGCCGGCCGGTCCGCCAGTTCCAGCAGCCCCATCATCCGCAGCAGCTCGCTGGTGCGTGCCGCATGCCGCGCTCGCGGCACCCCGGCAGCAGCCAGGGAATAACGCAGGTTGTCCGCCACGGAACGCCGCAGCATCACCGGGCGCTGGAATACCAGAGCGCGGCGCACCTGCGACACTTCCCGGGCGCCACCCCAGCTGATGCGACCGGAGGTTGGCTCCAGCAGCCCCATGGCAGTGCGCAGCAGCGTGGTCTTGCCGGAACCATTCGGCCCGATCAGCACCGTGGGCGCACCTGCATCGATCCGCAGCGAAACGCCGTCCAGGATGCGCGTGCCGCCGGATTCCACGCGCACGCCATCAAAGACTATGGGCAACGGGATGGTACGCATCAGCGATGCTCGAAGCGCGCGCCGGCCTGCCGGACCGCCCAGGCGGCGATATTGACCAGCAGCACGATGGCGATCAGCACCAGGCCCAGGCCCAGCGCCAGTGACAGGTTCCCCTTCGAGGTTTCCAGCGCGATGCTGGTGGTCATGGTGCGGGTGTAGCCCTCGATGTTGCCACCCACGATGAGGATGGAGCCCACCTCGGCAGCCGCGCGCCCGAAGCCGGCGAGCAATGCCGTGACCAGCGAGAAGCGTGCATCCCACAACAGCGTGGCGATGCGACGCAGCGGTCCTACGCCCATCGCAGCCAGCTCGTCCCGGTATTCCATCCACAGGTCTTCGACTGTCTGGCGGGTCAGGGCGGCGATGATGGGCAGCACCAGCAGGGTCTGCGTGATCACCATCGCCTGCGGCGTGAACAGCAGTCCAAGGGAACCCAGTGGCCCGGAGCGCGACAGGAGCAGGTAGATGGCAAGTCCCGCCACCACTGGCGGAAGACCCATCAGCGCATTGAGCGCCACCACGGCGAACTGGCGGCCGGGAAAGCGGCTCAAGGCGATCAGCGCGCCCAGCGGCGCGCCCAGCACTGCGGCGCAGACCGTCGCACTCAGGCTCACCACCAGCGACAGACGCACGATGGCGAACAGCGCCGGATCGCCGCCGAGCACCAGTTGCAGCGCCGATGCAGATTCGCCGTTCACGCGTGCGTGGCGGGTGGGAGGGGACTCAGGCCCAGGGCCTCGGCCACACCCAGGGCAATCGCACGCGGACGCTCGCCCAGCCCTTCGACCTCGGGCAGGTCGCGCGGATCCACTTCAGCGAGGCGCTGGCCCGCAGGCACCTGCACGCCGTCACGCGCAAGCCCCCTGAGGTGTCCGTCGATGGGTGCGTGCAGCGCGTGCTGGCCCAGTGTGCCGATCACCTCCCCCCGACGCACGGGCTGACCCAGCGTCGCAGTGGTACGCCACTGGCCTGCTTCGGGCGCCGGTACGAAACGTTCGCGCGTCACACCGTCCAGCGCCCGGGGGCCGCCGCTGCGGTCTGCGGCGCGGCGGTCGCGCAGCACCATACCCATGTGTTCGCCCCATTGCGTCTCGATGGCAATGTGGCAGTTGCTGCCTGGCTCGTAGCCGGGGCCAAGACCGATGACGCAGGGCGCCAGGGCACGCAGGTCCGCCCGCACGGGTTCGCGCTTCATGGTTGCGTCGATCACCACATCAAACCTGATCGCTGCAGTGAGCAGGTTTTCAGGCACCGTGACCAGCGGAATGCAGCCGGATTGCTGCCAGCAGTCTTCGACCGCCTTTACGTCTGCGACATGGCGCGCCGTAACCCCTTCCAGCACGGCTGCATCGTCGAACAGTGCGTCAGTGAAGGCCATGCCGCGACGCGCATGCGGCGAGCGCGAGCGCTCGGCAATCACCACCCGCAGACCGCAGCGGAACAGCAGGTGGGCCACGGCCGAGCCCACGTCGCCGCCGCCCAGCACGAGTACGCGCTGCGTCAGGACCGCTTCGGGTGGAATTGCTGTCGAGGGCATGTTTGTGCGGGTCGCCACGGTCTTGCAGTCAGGCCTGCGTGATATTCTTGCGCTCCTTATTCTGCCCTGAAATGCAGGGCGGGATGTTCCCGCAGCCAGCAGACCGCAAATGAGCACCACCGCATCCAGAACAGACGCCCGAGTCGTGGCCACCGCATCCGTTGACCAGATGCGCGGCAGGCTGCGCAAGAAGAGCCAGCTGAAGGGCCGGCAGCCCGACCACGTATCCATGGCTGAAGTGCAGCAGCTTATCGGCGCACCGCCCCACCGGCGCGACCTGCTCATCGAGAACCTGCACAAACTGAACGATTTCTACCGCGGACTGCATGACCGCCACCTGGTGGCCCTGGCGCGGCAGATGAACGTGCCCATGGCCGAGGTGTACGAGGTCGCCACGTTCTATCACCACTTCGAGGTGCTGCGCGACGGCGAAGAACCTGCGCGCATCACGGTGCGCGTCTGCGATGGCCTGTCCTGCGAGATGCGGGGCGCACGCGACCTGCTGCAACGCCTGCCGGCGCTGCTGGGCACTGACGTGCGCGTCCTCGCGGCCCCCTGCGTGGGCCGCTGCGAGCAGGCCCCCGTGGCGGTGGTGGACCAGGCGCCAGTGGCCCATGCCGACCTGGAACAGGTACAGGCCACAGTCGCGCGCGGCAACGTCGCGCACCCGCTGCCCGCGGGCGATGGCCAATTCGATCCGGCCGCCAGCGGCCCCGCGCCGGTCACGCGCTCGCCGCGCGATGTTTCTCCGGCATACGTGGGCCTGCGCGCCTACCGCGCCGCGGGCGGCTATGCACTGGCGGCGAAGGTAACGCAGGGCGAACTCGCGCCGGACACCTTGATCAAGGCGCTGTCGGATTCCGGCCTGCGCGGACTGGGCGGCGCCGGGTTCCCGGCCGGCCGCAAGTGGGACATCGTGCGCCAGCAGCCCGCGCCGCGGGTGATGGCCGTGAACATCGACGAAGGCGAACCCGGCACCTTCAAGGACCGCACCTACCTCGAGCGCGATCCGCACCGCTTCCTCGAAGGCCTGCTGGTCGCAGCGAAGGTGGTGGGCACCGAGGCCTGCTACATCTACCTGCGCGACGAATACCACGGCTGCCGCGCCATCCTCGAGCACGAACTGCAGCTGCTGCAGGCCGATCCGCCCTTCCCGCTGCCGCGCATCGAGCTGCGGCGCGGGGCCGGTGCCTACATCTGCGGCGAAGAGTCGGCGATGATCGAGAGCATCGAGGGCAAGCGTGGCGAGCCGCGCATGCGTCCGCCTTACATCGCACAGGTGGGCCTGTTCGGCCGGCCCACGCTGGAGCACAACTTCGAGACGCTGTACTGGGTGCGCGACATCATCGAGCGCGGCCCGGCCTGGTTCAGCAGCTTCGGCCGCAATGGCCGCAAGGGCCTGCGTTCCTTCAGCGTCAGCGGCCGCGTGCGCGAGCCTGGCGTGAAGCTGGCTCCCGCCGGCATCACGCTGCGCGAACTGGTGGACGAGTTCTGCGGCGGCATGCTGCCCGGCCACGAGCTCTACGCCTATCTGCCCGGCGGCGCCTCCGGCGGCATCCTGCCCGCGCGGCTGGCCGACGTGCCGCTGGATTTCGACACCCTGCAGCCGCATGGCTGCTTCATCGGCTCCGCGGCCGTGATCGTGCTGTCCGACAAGGACCGCGCGCGCGATGCGGCGCTGAACATGATGCGTTTCTTCGAACATGAGAGCTGCGGCCAGTGCACGCCCTGCCGGGTGGGCACGGGCAAGGCCGCCGCACTGATGCAGGCTGCGAAGTGGGACCACGCCACGCTCGAGGACCTCAACCAGGTGATGGTTGATGCCTCGATCTGCGGCCTGGGCCAGGCAGCGCCGAATCCCGTGCGCTGCGTGCAAAAGTATTTCCCGGACGAGGTCTGAAATGAGCGCTGCGGAAGACCAGGTACTGAAGCCCGCCACCATCGAGTTCGAGCTGGATGGTCGCAAGGTGCGCGCGCTGGAAGGCGAGACGATCATCGAGGCCGCGCAGCGCGCCGGCACGGAGATCCCCCGACTGTGCTACACGCCGGGCTACCGGCCGGATGGCAACTGCCGCGCCTGTGTGGTGGAGATCGACGGCGAGCGCACGCTGGCCCCCTCCTGCTGCCGCGCGGTGACGCCGGGCATGAAGGTGAAGGCCACCAGCGAGCGGGCGCAGAAGAGCCAGAAGATGGTCGTGGAGATGCTGCTCTCCGACATGCCCGACGAGGGCTACAAGTGGCAGGGCAATGACGCCACGCGCCAGCATGGCGAGCTCTCGGACTGGGCGGCCCGCCTGGGCGTGGCCGTGCGACCGGAGCTGAAGGCCCTGCGCCGCGAGCAGCCGCCCTGCGACATCTCGCATCCGGCCATGGTGGTGAACCTCGATGCCTGCATCCAGTGCACGCGCTGCGTGCGCGCCTGCCGCGAGGAGCAGGTCAACGACGTGATCGGCTATGCCTTCCGCGGCGGCCACAGCGCCATCGTGTTCGACCTCGCGGACCCCATGGGCGATTCCACCTGCGTGGCCTGCGGCGAGTGCGTGCAGGCCTGCCCCACCGGCGCGCTGATGCCCAAGACCCTGGTGGGTCCGCAGGCGGTGGACAAGAAGGTCGACTCGGTGTGCCCGTTCTGCGGCGTGGGCTGCCTGCTTACCTACAACGTGAAGGACGGCAGGATCGTCAGTGTCGACGGGCGCGACGGCCCTGCCAACCACAATCGCCTGTGCGTGAAGGGCCGCTTCGGCTTCGACTACGTGCACCATCCCCAGCGTCTTACGAAGCCGCTGATCCGCAAGCCCGGCGTGGCCAAGGATTCCACCGGGGTCGGCGACCCGGCGAAGTGGCGCGATGTGTTCCGCGAAGCCACCTGGGAGGAAGCCCTGAACCTGGCCGCCGGCAAGCTCAAGTCGCTGCGTGACACGCACGGACTGAAGACCCTGGCCGGCTTCGGCTCTGCCAAGGGCAGCAACGAGGAGGCCTACCTGTTCCAGAAGCTGGTGCGCACCGGCTTCGGCAGCAACAACGTGGACCATTGCACCCGCCTCTGCCATGCCTCCAGCGTCGCGGCGCTGCTCGAGGGCGTGGGCTCGGCGGCGGTATCCAACCAGGTCAATGACGTGGAGCATTCGGACCTGATACTGGTGATCGGCTCCAATCCCACCGCCAACCATCCCGTGGCCGCCACGTGGATGAAGAACGCGGCGAAGCGCGGCACGAAGATCGTGCTGGCTGATCCGCGCATCACCGACATCGGCCGCCATGCCTGGCGCACGCTGCAGTTCCGCGCCGACGGCGACGTGGCGCTGCTGAACGCGATGATCCACACGGTGATCGATGAGGGCCTGGTCAACGAGGACTTCATCAGGGACCGCGCGAACAACTTCGAGGCCCTGAAGAAGAACGTCGAGGGTTACAGCGCCGAGGCCATGGCGCCGATCTGCGGCATCCCGGCCCAGACCATCCGCGAGGTGGCGCGCGAATTCGCGACGGCGAAGGCCGCCATGATCCTCTGGGGCATGGGCGTCAGCCAGCACGTGCATGGCACCGACAACGCACGCTGCCTGATCGCACTGGTGACCGTCACGGGCCAGATCGGCAAGCCCGGTTCCGGCCTGCATCCCCTGCGCGGCCAGAACAACGTGCAGGGCGCCAGCGACGCGGGCCTGATCCCGATGATGTTCCCGAACTACCAGCGGGTGTCCAACAAGGAGGCGCACGCACGCTTCGAGCAGTTCTGGAACACCAAGCTGGACGACAAGCCCGGCTACACCGTGGTGGAGATCATGGACAAGTGCCTGGTCGACGACACCGACCCGCACAAGATCCGCGGCATGTACATCATGGGCGAGAACCCCGCGATGTCCGATCCGGACCTCAACCACGCCCGCGAGGCGCTGTGTGCGCTGGAGCACCTGGTCGTGCAGGACATCTTCATGACCGAGACGGCCTGGTACGCCGATGTGGTGCTGCCGGCCAGCGCCTGGCCGGAGAAGACCGGCACGGTCACCAATACAGACCGCATGGTGCAGATGGGCCGCCGAGCCCTCGACCTTCCAGGCGATGCAAGGCAGGACCTGTGGATCATCCAGCAGATCGCCACCCGCATGGGCCTGCCCTGGAACTACCAGGGCGAGGAAAGCGGCGTTGCCGCGGTGTACGAGGAAATGCGCCAGGCCATGCACGAGGCCATCGGCGGCATCAGCTGGGAGCGCCTGGCCAATGAGTCCAGCGTCACCTACCCCTGCCTCAGTGAGGACGACCCCGGGCAGCCCACTGTGTTCGTGGACAGCTTTCCCACCGCGGATGGCCGCGTGAAGCTGGTGCCAGCCGACATCATCCCGGCGGACGAACGCCCGGACGTTGAGTATCCCTTCGTGCTGATCACCGGCCGGCAGCTGGAGCACTGGCACACCGGCAGCATGACGCGACGCTCGAATGTGCTGGATGCCATCGAGCCTGTCGCCACCGCGTCGATGAACGGCGCGGACCTGCAGCGGCTCGGCATCGCCGCAGGCGACACCGTCACCGTGCGTTCCCGCCGCGGCGAGGTGGCCATCAACGTGCGGCGCGATGACGGCACGCCTTCCGGCGCGGTGTTCATCCCGTTCGCGTACTACGAGGCGGCCGCCAACATCCTGACCAACTCGGCGCTGGATCCGTTCGGCAAGATTCCCGAGTTCAAGTACTGCGCGGTGTCGATCACGCGCGGTGGCACGCCACCCGCAGCCGTCGGCTACAGCCGCGCCACCGAAACGGCATGAGCCAGGGCAAGTCGCTGACACCGGCTGAAGCCGGGCGGCTCATCCTCTCGCGGGTCACCGGGCTTCCCGCCGAGCGGGTGGCGCTGCCCCACGCGGCCGGCCGCATCCTGCGGCAGGACGTGGAGGCGGAACGCGACAATCCGCCATTCGACCGCGTCTGCATGGATGGTGTGGCTGTGGCCAGCGCTGCATATGCCAACGGTGCCCGCAGCTTCCGCATCCAGGGTACGCAGGCGGCCGGCGCGGTGCCGATGACACTGGCGGCGCCGGATGCGGCCATCGAGGTGATGACCGGCGCGGTGATGCCACATGGCACCGACGCGGTGATCCCGCTCGAGGAGTACGAGCTGGCACAAGGCCAGCTGACGCTGCGCGCAGAGGCCACGGCCGAGCCCTGGCGGAATGTGCAGCGGCGCGGCTCCGACAGCCAGCCTGGCGTACCCATGCTCACCTCCGGCATGCGCCTGGGCGCCGCCGAACTGGCCGTGGTGGCCTCCGCTGGCCTGGCCGAAGTGAGTGTGGGCCGCCAGCCGCGCATCACCGTGGTTTCCACGGGAGATGAGCTGATCGAGCCGGGCCAGCCAATCGCCGACCACCAGGTGCGGCGCTCCAACGCCTATGCCGTGGCAGCGGCGCTGCGACTGCACGGATTCGCGGAAGTCGTGGACGAACACCTGCGCGACGAGGAGGCGCTGATGCGCCAGCGGCTGGGTGCCGCGCTCGAGTCCCGCGACGTGCTGGTGCTGTCCGGCGGGGTATCGAAAGGCAAATTCGACTTCGTGCCCGCGGCGCTGAAGGCGCTGGGCGTGGAGGAAGTGTTCTACCAGGTCGCCCAGCGACCTGGTCGCCCCATGTGGTTCGGCATCGGACCGCGCGGCCAGCTGGTGTTCGGCCTGCCGGGCAATCCGGTCTCCACCCTGGTCTGCCTGCATCGCTACGTGCTGCCCGCGCTGCGCGCCGCGATGGGCGCCCCTGCCGGCCATCTGGAGCGCCTGGCGCTTACCGAGGCGATCAGCGGACGCAAGATGGCCTATTTCATGCCAGTGGCGCTGGTGGCCGGTCCTGATGGCGCCACGCGGGGACGTCCGCAGCAGCCACAGGGGTCGGGCGACTTCCTGGCCCTGGCGGGTACCGCCGGCTTCGTTGAACTGCCGCCGCAGGCCGACGGCTACCCGGAAGGATTCATCGCCGACCTGTATCGCTGGTAGCCCGGGCGGCTGCACTCGCGCGACCGCCCGTGCCGGACTTCGCGGCATCCCCTATCCTTGGTCCCGTGTCGCGGTACTCCACACGCTCCATCTCCGTTCCCATCGTGCTCAGCTCCATTGCGGTGCTGCTCACGCTGGCGGTGCTCATCGGCTGGATCTTCATCATCCGCGAGAACCTCTCGCTGACGCGCGATTTCTGGGGCCATCGCGGCATCCTCGTGGCCGGCATCCTCTCGCTGGCGCTGGTGATGTGCGTGCTGGTGCTGTTCAGCGTTTCGCTGGTGCGCGAGATCCTCGAGGGCCGCCGGCAGCAGATGTTCATCGATTCGGTGACGCATGAGCTGAAGAGCCCTCTGGCCTCGATCCGGCTGTGCCTTGATACGCTTGACCGCGACGGCGTCTCCCAGGCGCAGCAGGAGAAGCTCAGGCGCATGATGCGCACCGACACCGAGCGGCTGATGCTGTTCGTGGATGACATCCTGCAGGCCAGCCGCATCGCCCATCGCCTGCGCTCGCAGACCTGGATGATGGTGGATGTACCGCAGGTGATCCGCACCTGCATCGACAGCGTGCGGCGGCGCTACGAACTGCCGGCCGAAGCCTTCAGCATCGACGCTCCGGAAACCCTGGAAACCTGCACCGACCCAACCGCGCTGGAGATCATCCTGAAGAACGTGATCGACAACGCGGTGAAATATTCCTCCGGCCCGCCCCGGGTGGAAGTGACGGTGGAAGTGCGGGACACCGGCCACCTGCTGATCACCGTGCGCGACCATGGCATCGGGGTGGAGCGCAGGCAGCTGCGTCGCATCTTCCGCCGCTTCCACCGCGCGCCGGATCCCGAAGTCAACGAACGCAGCGGCTCGGGACTCGGGCTTTACGTGGTGCAGCGCCTGGCTCGCAACCTGGGTGGCCGGGTGCGCGCTGATTCGGATGGCCCGGGGCGCGGCACCAGCATGTACGTCCGCCTGCCCCGCGTGGCCAGCACCCACCAGGCGAGGCAGGCCTGATGGCCGAAGGCAATGCAGGTGAAGCACTGCGCGCCACGGTGCTGGTGGTGGAAGACGAGGCCCACCTGGCCGCCGGCCTCAGGCTGAACCTCGAACTGGACGGCTACCAGGTGGTCACGGCCCGTTCGCTGCGCGATGCGGCGGCCGCGCTGCTGCAGCAGGGATCCATCGACCTGATCCTGCTCGACGTGATGCTGCCCGATGGCGACGGCTACAGCTTCTGCCGGCAGCTGCGCGACTCCGGCCAGTACATGCCGGTGATCATGCTCACGGCGCGCAGCGCCGCCGAGGACCGCGTACGCGGCCTGGATTCCGGTGCCGACGACTACATGCCCAAGCCCTTCGACCTCACCGAGCTGCTGGCACGCGTGCGCTCGGCCCTGCGACGCAGTGGCTGGCGGCAGCAGGACAGCCCGGCGGAAACCAGCAGCGGCGTGCTGCGTTTCGGCAACGCCAGCATCGATTTCGACACCCATGAGGCATCCATGGCCGGCAAGCCGGTGCGCCTCACGCAGCTGGAGCTGGACCTGGTGCAGTATTTCGCGCGGCACCCGGGCCGCGTGCTCTCACGCGAGGAGCTGCTGGAGCAGGTGTGGAACCTGCGCAATGCCCCCAACACACGCAGCGTCGACAACTTCATCGCCAGGCTGCGCAAATGCTTCGAGCCCCTGCCCGACAAGCCGGTGTACTTCCTTTCGCATCGCGGAGCCGGCTACCGCTTTGTCCCTGACGGAGGCAGCAAGAAAGCGTGACCGGCGTCTCCCCGTGACAGAACTTTTACAAATGGTGACCGAACGCTGACCCATGCCAGCCGGCGTCTCGGCGACCATGCTTCCACAGGCTCCCAGCGGGCCATTGTCCGAGTTCGAGGAAGCAGATGGATTCAGGTCAGGACGGCGTGGGTACCGGGGTGGCAAAGAAGCGCAACACCGGCTGGTTCGGGGCAATCCCCTTCATCATCATCCACCTGCTGGCCTTTGGCGCCATCTGGACCGGAGTCACCCCCGCGGCGGCCATCTGCTGCGTGGTGCTCTACGTGGTACGCATGTTCGGCGTCACCGCTGGCTACCACCGCTATTTCTCGCACCGCACCTTCCGCACCAGCCGGGTGTTCCAGTTCATCCTGGCCTTCCTGGCGCAGACCAGCGCGCAGCGCGGCGCGCTGTGGTGGGCTGCCCACCACCGCCACCACCACCGCCACTCCGACCAGCCACATGACACCCACTCGGTGGCCCAGGATGGTTTCTGGTACTCGCACGTGGGCTGGATCTTCGAGCGTGGCAACCAGGTCACGCAGCTGAAATACATCCCTGACCTGGCGCGCTTCCCGGAACTGCGTTTCCTCGACCGCTTCCACCTGCTGCCGCCCATCCTGCTGGGCACGGTGATCTTCTTCTGGCTGGGCGCTCCGGGCCTGTTCTTCGGCTTCTTCTTCAGCACCGTGCTGGTGTGGCACGGCACCTTCACCATCAACTCGCTGTCGCATGTGTTCGGCAACCGCCGTTTCGCCACCACCGACAACAGCCGCAACAACTGGCTGCTGGCGATCATCACGCTGGGTGAGGGCTGGCACAACAACCACCACCACTACTGCGTATCGACCCGCCAGGGCTTCTACTGGTACGAGTACGACATCACGTACTACGTGCTGAAGATGCTGTCGTGGGTGGGCATCGTGCGCAAGCTGCAGGACGTGCCGGCCCATATCCTCGAAGAAGGCCGCGGCCGCAAGCAGGCACCGCTGCCGGCGCTGGACATCCGCGCGCCGCTGGCATCCGGCGGCTGACTGCTCCGCCGCGCCAGCGGATGCAGGAACCCCGCGTACTGGGCATTGCCGGCTGGAGCGGCGCCGGCAAGACCACGCTGCTGAAGGCGCTGCTGCCGCTGCTGGTGGCGCGCGGCCTGCGTGTCGCCACACTCAAGCACGCCCACCATGAGTTCGATGTGGACGTGCCCGGCAAGGACTCCTGGGTGCATCGCCAGGCCGGGGCTTCCGAAGTGATCGTCAGCTCCGCGCGCCGCTGGGTGCAGATGCACGAACTGGGCGATGCGCCGGAGCCCCCGCTGGCCGACCTGCTGGCCAGGTTCAGCCCCTGCGACCTGGTGCTGGTGGAAGGCTTCAAGCGCGAGCGCCATCCGAAGCTGGAAGTGCATCGGCCGGCGCTGGGCAAGCCCCTGCTCTTCCCCGCTGATCCGCACATCCGTGCTGTGGCAAGCGATGCCCCGCTGGAAGGCGACCATCCGCCCCTGGTGGACCTCAACGACATCGCCGGGGTGGCCGATGCCGTGCTCGCCCACGCAGAGCCACTGGGCGCCGTGCGCGCGCGGTTGCGCTCTGCCGGGACCTAGAAGCCGAATATCCCGCTGATCGATTTCACCATGCCCGGCTCATGGGCCGAGTATCCGGGCAGTGCCGCGACCGCGGCGGCGAATGGCGCGCTGCGCATCACTTCAAGCACACGCTGCACGCCCGGGATTTCCAGGCTGCGCTCGTGGCACACGAAGATGTAGTCCTCGGTGACCACAGGGACGAAATCCAGGTCGAACTGCCGTGCTGCGGCCTCCACCCCGAAACTCGCGTCGGCCATGCCACTGGCCACGTAGGCAGCGACAGCCGCATGAGTGAACTCGACTTCCTTGTAGCCCTCGATGCGTGTGCCATCCAGTTCCTGCTGCGCCAGCAGCTCATCGAAGAGCATGCGGGTGCCGGACTCCGGATCCCGGTTCACGAACCTCACGCCCGTATCCAGCAGCCTGCCCAGCGAGTCGATGCCCAGGGGATTGCCCTTGCGCACGATCAGGCCCATGCGCCGGGTGACAAAGCTGATCACGCGGTGTTCTGCGGGCGAAAGCACGTCGCGCCAGCCGGCAATGCTCCGGCTGCGCAGTTCACCCTGCGGCAGGTGCATGCCCGCCAGGTCACAGGCTCCCTGGGCCAGCGATGCCGGCGCATTGATGTTGCCCACGTAGCGGAAATCCACCCGCAGGCCTGGCTCTGCGGCCAGCAGCTTGCGCAGCGCAGAGACGGCGAAGCCATGGCTGGCGTGGACCCGCACGGCCTGGTCTTCCAGCAGCAGCGCATTGATCTCGCTCTCCAGCTCCTGCGCCAGGTTCTGCAGTTGCGGCCCCAGTCGCGCCTCCAGTCGCTGGCCGGCCCATACCAGCCGCTCGCCGAAGCGCGTGAGTCGCGTGCCCCGGCCCTGGTGGCGCTCCACCAGCGGCGTGCCGAAGAACTCCGCCCATTTCTCGATCAGGTTCCAGGCGTGCCGATAGGAAACCTCGGCGCGCTCGGCAGCCTGGGTGATCTTGCCGGTGGCGCGGATCTCGTTGAGGAAGTCGAGCATCACCAGCATGGAGCTGGCATCGCGCTCCTGCGTGAAACGCCAGAGGGTTTCGATCGAGATGCGGAAGGCCATCAGTCCTGCTGGATCCTGCCGGGATTGGCGTACACCACCTGCTGCTCCTCGCGTGCGAAGCCCACCAGCGTGAGCCCGCAGTCGCGCGCCAGCTCCACACCCAGTGCGGTGGGCGCGGACACCGCCACCAGCATGCGGATGCCCACGGTGGCGGCTTTCTGCACCATCTCGTAGCTGGCGCGGCTGGTGACCATGGCGAAACCTTCTGCCAGGTCCTGTGCTGCGCGCAGCCTGGCACCGATGAGCTTGTCCAGCGCGTTGTGGCGGCCCACATCCTCGCGCACCACGTGCAGCTGGCCCTGCCAGTCCACCCATGCGGCAGCGTGCAGGCTGCCGGTCTCCCGGCCCAGCGGCTGGCGGGACCGCAGCTCGCGCAGCGCCACAGCCAGCTTAGAGCGGGCAATCGATCCACCCGCCGGCACCGGCGGCGGGCGGCGTATGGCATCTTCGATGGTCTCCGCACCGCAGACTCCGCAGCCCGTGCGGCCTGTGAGGTTGCGGCGTCGCTGCAGCATCTCGCCGAGGCGCGAGCCGGACACTGAGAGCTGCAGTTCAAAGGCACCCGAGGAGGTATCCAGTCGCACGTTGCGGATTTCGTCCGCGCCGGCCAGCGCCTCGCTGACGGTGAAACCCACGCCCATGTCTTCCAGATCCCGCGGCGTGGCCATCATCACCACGTGCGGAATGGAGTTGTAGGTCAGCGCGACGGGGACTTCGGCGGCGATGCGGTCGGTGGCATCTTCCCACCTGCCGCCGCGCCAGCGGCGTACGGAAAGGCCCAGCACGGGCTCATCGCCGGCCGCGACCGCCGGATGATCGCCAGCGGTAACACTCATGCCTGCTCCTGGGCGTCCTGCGAAGACACCCAGTTTAGCCCAGCTGGCTAGCCCAGGCGGGCCAGCAGCGAGAGCAGCTGGTCGAGTTCCTCGGCGGAAAAGATGTCGCGCGCGAAGGCTTCGGCCTCCTCGGCCTGGCGGCGCAGCGCCTGCACCTGCCTGAGCCCCTCGGGTGTGAGGCACAGGCCGTAGCGGCGACGGTCGTGGTTGCTGCGCCGGCGCAGCAGCCAGCCCAGTTCCTCTAGCCGGTCGACCACGGCCACGACGCTGGCCTTGTCGACGTCCAGCGTCGAGGCGATCTGGAACTGCGCCAGGCCCGGGTTCTGCTCGCAGAGCACCAGGGTGCCGTACTCGGCAGGCCCGATGTTCACGCCCGCCACGCTGCGCAGGCCACGCCGCTGCAGCACCAGTTGTGCCTTGCGTACATGGAATGCCAGCGAGCGGCCCAGAAGGCCCAATGTGATCGAGGGGGGCTCGGGCAGGTCGGGCAGGGAAACGGACACCCTGTCGGAACTGGCGGAGCGCGCTTCGGTACGGAGGGAGTCGTATGCCATGAGCCAGACAAAGCAAGGCCCATGCCAGCTGCCACTGAGGCCGTCATGGCGCGAAATGGCGGCGAATGCGGCCCGAAAGCCCCTGTCTTGCCCGAATTCGGCCCGCGCGCAGCACCTTTCGCACCAAGGCGGCGCGCGACTACGCCGCCAGAAGGACTCAGTACACGACCACCGAGCGGATGGAGCTGCCCTCGTGCATGAGGTCGAAGGCCTCGTTGATGCGTTCCAGCGGCATGCGGTGCGTGATCAGCTCGTCGATTCGGATGCGGCCATCCATGTACCAGTCGACGATCTTCGGTACATCGGTGCGGCCACGTGCACCGCCGAATGCAGAACCCTTCCACACGCGGCCTGTCACCAGCTGGAAAGGCCGCGTGGCGATCTCCTGCCCGGCCTCGGCCACGCCGATGATGATGGACTGCCCCCATCCACGGTGGCAGCACTCCAGTGCCTGGCGCATCACCTGCGTATTGCCTGTGCAGTCGAAGGAATAATCCGCGCCGCCATCAGTGGCGTCGATCACCGCCTGCACCACCTTGTCGGCTCCGGCCTCCTTCGGGTTGATGAAATGCGTCATGCCGAATTTTTCGGCCATGGCGCGCTTGGCCGGGTTGATGTCGACGCCGATGATGCGGTTGGCCCCGACCATCCTCGCCCCCTGGATCACATTGAGCCCGATGCCACCCAGGCCGAACACCACCACGTTGGCGCCTGCCTCCACCTTGGCGGTGTAGATCACCGCGCCGATGCCGGTGGTGACGCCGCAGCCGATGTAGCAGATGGTCTCGAAGGGCGCATCCTCGCGCACCTTCGCCACCGCGATTTCCGGCAGCACGGTGAAGTTGGAGAAGGTCGAGCAGCCCATGTAGTGGTAGAGCTTCTCCCCGCCGAGCGAGAAGCGGCTGGTGCCATCGGGCATCAGCCCCTTGCCCTGCGTGGCGCGGATGGCCGTGCACAGGTTCGACTTGCGCGACAGGCAGGTCTTGCACTGGCGGCACTCGGGTGTGTAGAGCGGGATCACATGGTCACCGGGCTTCAGCGTGGTGACGCTGCGCCCCACCTCGCGCACGATGCCCGCCCCTTCATGGCCCAGGATGGAAGGGAAAACACCTTCTGAATCCTTGCCCGACAGTGTGTAGTAGTCGGTGTGGCAGACGCCGGTGGCCTTGATCTCCACCAGCACCTCCGAGGGGCCAGGACCTGCCAGGTCAACCTCGTGGATCTCCAGCGGCTTGCCCGCACCTACCGCAATTGCTGCCCTGGTCTTCATGCCTGCATCTCCTTGCCTGAGCCATAGGACTGGTGTGGCCCGAACCTCAGCGCGGCCGTCGCCATCCGCACCTCCAGCAGGAAACACCACAGTGATCCCACCAGGGCGACCATGCAGGTGATGAACACCAGCGCGATCACCTGTGCCGCAGCGAAGGGCACGAAGGCGGCGGTAAACAGCAGTGCAACCACCAGCGCCACCAGCAAGGCTGCGATCGTGCCCAGGGTGATGGCGCGGTTCATCAGCCTGGCGCGCCGGCTGGTGAGCTCCAGCACGCGGTGGATCTCGCCGGCCTCCGCCTCGCCCGCCGCGGGCAGCCGCACTTCGAGTCCGCGTGCGCGGTCCACGATGCGGGCCAGGCGCGAGGTGAGCATGGCCAGCAGAACCGCCACACCGTTGAGCAGGAATACCGGTCCCAGCGCCAGCTGCATGGCATGGGTCACATCGGTGACGGCAAGTCCGGCGAGGTTCAGGGAATTCACGTCGCACGCTCCGCGGACTGGTTCATCAGCAGCTCCACCCGGACCAGGTCTTCGGGAGTGTCTACATGCGGCCCGGGTGGCGCCACCGCGTCGGCGACGCGGATCTCCATGCCGTTTTCCAGGGCACGCAGCTGCTCGAGCTTTTCGAGCAGTTCCAGCGGCGTGGGCGGCAGCAGCGACAGGCGGCGCAGTGCGCTCACGCGGTAGGCGTACAGCCCGATGTGCCGGCGCGCGCCCTGGTAGCCGCGCTGGCTGGCGATGCCGGCCGGCGCGGAATCCCTGCCCCAGGGAATCGGCGCACGGCTGAAGTACAGCGCGCGCCCCCGTGTGTCGGTGACCACCTTGGCCACGCCCGGATCCATGAACTCCTTCACGCTGCTGATGCGGCTGGCCAGCGTGCCCACGTGCGCGTCCGGATGCTGCTGCAGCACGCCAGCCACCTGTGCGACCAGGGCCTGGGGCATCAGGGGCTCGTCTCCCTGCAGGTTCACCACCACGTCATCGTCCTTCCAGCCGGACTGCAGGGCGATTTCCGCCACACGATCGGTACCGGAAAGATGAGTGAGCGAGGTCAGGCGCGCATCGGCGCCGAACAGGCCTGCGGCAGCGATGATGCGGTCATCGTCAGTGGCAATCACCACCTCGGCGGCGCCGGAGGCCACCGCGCTCTCGTACACCCACTGCAACATGGGCCGCCCCGCCAGGAGCTTCAGTGGCTTGCCCGGCAGGCGCGTGGAGCCGAAACGCGCGGGGATGACAACGCGGAACACGGCAGTGGGTCAGCGGTCGAGCAGTGGATCGTCGGCCGCCAGCACGCGGGCCTCGTTCTCGAGCATCACCGGCACACCATCGACGACGGGAAAGGCCAGGCGATCGGCGCGGCACACCAGCACGCCAGCCTCGCGGGGATTGAGCAGCGGCCCCTTGCACAGAGGGCAGGCGAGGATCTCCAGCAGTCTTCCATCCAGCACGTCTCAATCCCTCCCAATGGCCAGCACGCGTTCGATGAGCCGCGTGGCGTCGGCTTCCGGCAGGACGGCCGTCACGGGCAGGTAGAACAGGTCACGCCTGCCGGCGGCCAGACCCTCGCATCTTACGGCATCCTTCTCGGTCATGACGACGGGGAGGCCGTCGTCGAAGGCCAGGTCCCGCGCCGTGAAGCGGTGGTGGTCCGGGAATGTGTGTTCCGCGGGATCCAGGCCCAGACCACGCAGCTGGGCGAAGAAGCGCTGCGGATGGCCGATGCCGGCGACGGCATGCACGCGGTTGCCTCCCAGGGCATCCAGTCCGCACTCGCCATGCCCGGGCAGCTGGCGCAGCGGCAGCGGCTCCAGCTGCATCCGCAGTGGCGCAAGCCCGGAGGGCAGCACGCCGTGGCGGTCCTCGCCGTGGAGCACCACGCAGGCGCCGGGGCGCAGCCGCGATGGCGGCTCGCGCAGCGGCCCGGCAGGCAGCAGCGCGCCATTGCCGAAGCCGCGGGATCCGTCGACCATGATGATCTCCAGGTCCCGGCGCAGTGCCAGGTGCTGCAGGCCATCATCGGCGATGAGCACATTGCAGCCACCGCGTACGAGCAGCGCCGCCGCGGCGGCGCGGTGCGCACCCACGGCCACTGCACAACCGGTGCGACGTGCCAGCAGCACCGCTTCGTCGCCCACCACCGCCGCATCATCGCCGGCATGCACCAGGCGCGCCGTGCGCGCGGATCCGCCATAGCCGCGCAGCAGGATGCCGGGACGGCGTTCCAGCCTGCGCAGGCGGTCGGCCAGCCACAGCACCAGTGGAGTCTTGCCTGTGCCGCCCACCGTGAGGTTGCCCACCACGATGGTGGGCACACCCGGATGGCTTGCAGGCCACATCCCGGCGCGATACGCCTGTCGCCGCAGGCCCATCCCGATGCCATAGAGACCAGCCAGCGGGCGCAGCAGCAGGTTCGGCGTGGTGCCATACCAGGCGCGCTCCACCCGCCGCCGCAGGGCAAATCTCTCAGGCATTGAACTGCAGCTGGTGGAGCTGGCTGTACAGTCCGCCGCGCGAGAGCAGCCCGGCATGCGTGCCGGATTCGGCGATGCGTCCGGCCTGCAGGACCACGATGCGGTCCGCCTGCTCCACGGTGGAGAGGCGATGGGCAATCACCAGCGTGGTGCGGCCGGTACGCAGCCGTGCCAGCGCCTCCTGCACGTGGCGCTCGGATTCATTGTCGAGCGCCGAGGTGGCCTCGTCGAGCACCAGCACCGGCGCATCGCGCAGGATGGCGCGTGCGATGGCCACGCGCTGGCGCTGGCCGCCGGAAAGCTGGCTGCCGCGCTCACCCACTGGTGTGTCCAGACCCTGCGGCAGGCCGGCGACAAACTCCATCACGTGCGCGGCGCGCGCGGCCTCGAGGATGCGCTCCTCCGCCGCATCGTCCATGCCCAGCGCGATGTTGTTGCGGATGGTGTCATCGAACAGCAGCACGTCCTGTCCCACGTAGGCCACCTGGCGGCGCAGGTCGCGGAGGGCATATTCGCGCACGTCGACGCCGTCGAGCCGCACGCTCCCGCTGGTGGCGTCGTAGAGCCTCGGCAGCAGGCCCACCAGCGTGGACTTGCCGGCCCCGGAGCGCCCCACGATGGCCAGGGTCTGGCCGGGTGCCACCGCCAGCTCGATGTCCTGCAGCACAGGCTCCGCCGCACCATCGTAGGCAAAGTCCACGCCGCGGAATTCCACTTCGCCGCGCGCCCGCCCGAGTGGGCGCGCTCCGCCGGCCCGTTCGCGCGGCAGGTCCAGCACCGCGAAGATGCCCATGCCGGCGGCAATGCCCTGCTGCAGCGGGCCGCCGACGTTCACCAGGCGCCTGAGCGGCGACATCACCAGCATCATCGCCGTCAGGTAGCTGGCGAACTCATTCACCGGCACGCCGGTGGCAATCACCCTGGACAGCGCCACGGCCAGCACCGCCGCCAGTCCCAGCGCGGCCACCATCTGCACCACCGGGTTGCTGGCGGCACGGGCGCGCAGCAGGCGCTGGTGGTTGCGCCGGTTCTGCTCGTTCACCGCCTCGAAGCGCCGCTGCTGCGAATCTTCGGCGGTGCTGGTCTTGATCAGGCGCTGCCCTTCCAGCGCTTCCTGCGCCACGCGCGTGAAGTCCCCCATGGACTGCTGGATGCGTGCGCTATGCCGCCGGAAACGCCGGTTGATGCCGCCCAGCACCCAGCCGATCAGCGGCGCCACCACCAGCGCCAGCAGCGTGAACTGCCAGGACTTCCAGAACATGAATCCCAGCAGGCCAAGCAGCACCAGCGAGTCACGGATGATGACGCCTATGGACGTGGTGGCGGCTTCGGCCACCTGCTCGGCGTCGTATACCAGCCGGGAGAGTGCGCGGCCGCCCGGCTGGTGGTCGTACCAGGCCGCGGGCAGGTGCAGGTATTGCGCGAACAGGTCGCGGCGGATGGCCTTCACCACCTGCCGGCCCACCTTGGCGGGAAAGTAGGTGGCAATGTAGTCGCCCGTGCCACGCAGCAGGAACAGCACCAGCACACCCAGGGGCACGGCCCACACCGTGCGCAGATCCGGCTCCACGAAGGTGTGTTCAAGGAACTTGTCAACGAACCACGCCGTGCCCGCATCGGTGGCGGCATACAGCGCCATGCCGAGCACGCCCACCAGGAACTGCCCGCGCCAGGGCCGTGCATACCCCAGCAGGCGGCCGTAGACGGCCCTTGCCTCTGCCGCAGACGGCAGCGGCGCGGTCATGGTCCCGGTTCGGGCTGTACGGTGGCGATGTCCAGCTGCGCGAAGCCCATGCGGCCCAGCACGTCCATGGCCGTCACCACGGCCTGGTGGGTGGCGCGGGCATCGGCCCGCAGCACCACGCGCGCATCGCGCGCCTCCCCCGCCACCTCGGCGACGGCGCGGCGCAGGGTGTCGCGGGAAGAGTTGGCCAGCTCGCGCTCGTTGACCCGGTAGCTGCCCTGCGCGCTGACCGTGACCACGATGGGTTCCACCCGCCCGGCCCGGTGCTCCTCGATGGCATTGGGCAGCTGCACCTGCATGCGGCCCTCCTGCACGAAAGTGGAGGACATCATGAAGAAGATCAGCAGCAGCAACACCACGTCGATCAGCGAGATCAGGTTGATCTCGGGATCTTCCTTGCGCGAATCGCGCAGTTTCAAGCCGCGCTCCGCTCCGCGCCGCCTTCCACCATGCGGTCATTCAGCGCATCGGCGAAACGCGTGACGTCCTGCTCGATGCGCACCACGATGGCCTCCACCCTGCCCCGCAGGTAGCGGAAGGTGATGTAGGAAAAAATGGCCACGATCAGCCCGAATGCGGTGGCCAGCAGTGCCTCGGAGATGCCGCCCGCCAGGGCGCTCGGATCACCCAGCCCGCCGGCATAGATCGCACTGAAGGACTTGATGATGCCCGTCACCGTGCCCAGCAGCCCCAGCAGTGGCGCAACGCTGGCAATGGTGCCCAGCGTGTTCAGGTAGCGCTCCAGCTCGTGCGCCACGTGGCGCCCGGAGTCCTCAAGGCGCTCACGCATCATCTCGCGCGAGCGATGGCGGTGCTGCAGCCCGGTGGCGAGGATGCGCCCAAGGGGCGAATTGGCTTCCAGGGCGGCGATCACCTTGTCGTTGACCTGCCCCGCCTCCAGCAGGCTCCAGATGCGACGGGTAAGGTCGGCCGGCATCACGCGGCGGCGCTGCAGCGTCCACAGTCGCTCGGCGACGATGGCGATGGCGACGACCCAGCAGAGTGCCAGCGGCCACATGAATGGTCCGCCAGCCTGGAAGAGTTCCCACATGGACGCGCATCATAGCCGAAGATGGCGCGCACGCTGGCGGATGCCCGCGGCATCGAGCAGCAGCCTGTGCGTGGCGCCATCGGCCGCAGGCAGCAGGGTGCCTCCCCTGGCTGCCAGCACCAGCTTTGCATCGCCGGCGCTCGCCGTGAGCAGGCATGACTTGCCGTCCCCGGCAGCTGACAGCTCGAACCTGACGCCATCCCAGTCCCACCCTGCATCGCTGCCGCAGGGCTCGCCCTCCGGCGGCAGCGCCCGTGCCGGCGGCAGCAGCATGCGTTCCACCGGCATCACCGCCGCACCGGCCGCCAGTGCGGCCTGCACATCGCGCGTGAGGTTGCCCGGCAACCAGATGTCGATGCGCTGGTAGCCGCTGGCGCGCAGCAGCGGCACCGCATGGCGTGCGAAGGCGCGGCCACGCGAGCCGAAACTCTCCCCCGTGCCCCACAGCAGCAGGTGATTGCGGGTCCTGAGCATCAGCACCGACGCGCGGCCTTCATCCGGCACGTCGATCCACAACTGTCCCGGCGGCGGCCGGGCATCGCGCAACAGGAACACCGAGGCAAGCAGCAACAGCATCGTGAGGCGCAGGTTGCGTCCCACTGGCAGCAACGCCAGGAGCATGGCCGGCGCCGCCAGCAGGAACCAGGTGAAGGGGGCCTGCGCATGCCACAGTGCGCCGGGCAGGCCGGCACACCAGGACAGGAAGGGCCACAGCACTGCGGCCACTGCCGCAGCCAGGTCCACCAGCTGGTCTGCGCACCAGCGGGCCACAACGCCGGGCAGCAGGTGCAAGGCGCTGGCCACCAGCACGGGCGGCACCAGCAGCAGCGTGAAGGCGGGAATAGCCAGTGCATTGGCCAGCAGTCCGGCCGCGGAAAAACTGCCGAAGATGGCCACGGTGACGGGCAGCAGCGCCACTGTCACCAGCCACTGCAGGCGCACGGCTGCCGGCAGCGGCGCGCCCGGACAGATGCGCGCCCCCGCCAGCAGCACGATGGACGCCACCGCGAGGAAGGATAGCCAGAAGCCGGCACTGAGCGCGGCCAGCGGATCAAACAGCAGCACCACCACCAGGGCCACCGCCACGCTCCATTGCGGAATGCTCGCCCGGCTGCATTCGCGCACGATGAGGAAGGCGGCCAGCATCACTACGGTGCGCTGCGCCGGCACGGAGAATCCCGACAGCAGCGCGTAGAGCAATGCCAGCACGATGCCGACCGCCGCGCTGAACAGCTCACGGCGCGGCATGCCCGGCACGCCGGCCAGCCGCGGCCAGAGGCGACGTGCGCCCGCCATGCTCAGCATGGCAAAGAAGGTGACGTGCATGCCGGAAATGGCCACCAGGTGCGTGATGCCTGTGGCATTGAAAACCTGCCACTGGCGGGTGGAAACCTCGCCGGTCACACCAACGGCGAGCGCCGCCAGCAAGGCGGCGGCGGAGGGATCAGCAACCCGGTCGGCGATGCGCCGTGCCAGCCGGGCACGCACTGCATCGATGCCCGCACCTGCCTCCTCGAGGCGGAAGTTGAAGGCGCCTTCCACCAGGCGGGCCTGGGCTGCAATGTGGTCACGCAGCAGCAGGCGCTGTGCCTGCGCATCGCGCGGCGGGTCGTAGCGCAATGCGTATTGCCACAGCTCGCCTGGCGCGGGACCGGGCATGCCGGATGGCAGGCGCACGCGCCATCGCTGCCGCGGCCAGTGCGGGTGCCGGGCAAAGCGGATGTCTGCGTCGAACTGCCAGCCTGATTCATCGAGCGCCGGCACGCTGCCGATGCGCGCCTCCACCAGCACCCGCTCGCCACTTTCGAGCGGCAAGGCCGGGGCTATGGCCCGCATCACCAGCAGTGCGTAAATGGCGCCCCCGACCAGCACCAGCGCCGGCCTGAGGGGGCGCCACAGCAGCAGCGGGATGCAGCCGGCGAGCAGCCACCCAGGCGCGGGCCGCCATTCCGCCGGTGCCCACAGGGCAAAGAGTATGCCTGCCAGCAGCAGCAGACTGCGCAAGTTGAAGGCTCCGCGTCGGCAAGTCCGAATGCGCGAGATCAGTTCCCGCGCCGCCTGCTAAAGTCTCGACCAGAATGCCGCGCCCGCTGTTCGTCAAAATCCGGCCATTCGCCCAGAAACTGCGTGATACCCGTCTGTTCCGGCTGCTCGGGCCCAGGCTGACCGATCCGCGGCTGTGGTCACTGAACCGCCGCACCATCACCATGGCCTTCGGCGCGGGCATCGCCATCTGCTTCATTCCACTGCCCATCCACCTGCTTGCCGGGCTCGTGGCGGCAATGATCTGGCACCTGAACGTGCCTACCCTGGTGGTCACCTCCACGTTCGTGAATCCGGTCACCGCCCTGCCCGTGTACTACTTCGCCTACCGCGTGGGCACCTTGCTGCTCGGCCAGCCGGAAGGGCACTTCGGATTCTCGCTGAGCTGGGCCTGGCTGCAGAACGGACTTGGGGCGATCTGGAAGCCCTTCCTGCTGGGCTGCCTGGTCTGCGCGGTGGTGGGAGGCTACGGCGCCTACCGGCTGCTGGAGGTGATCTGGCGCATCAGCACCATCAACCGCAAGAGCGCGCGACGCGGGGCCGCGCAGAAGCGCTACCCGCCGCTGTAGGAAATCTCAGGCGGCTTGCAGCCGCCCTTCGCGCAGTACCAGCACGCGGTCCATGCGCGCCGCGAGCCGCTCGTCATGGGTCACCACCACCAGGCTGGTCCGCCGCTCGCGGTTGAGTTCGAGCATCAGGTCGAACACCTGCGCGGCATTGACCCCGTCGAGGTTGCCGGTGGGCTCATCCGCCAGCACCAGCGCGGGCATGGTGACCAGCGCGCGGGCCACCGCGGCACGCTGCCGCTCGCCGCCGGAGAGCTGGTGGGGACGATGCGTGAGGCGCGCGCCCAGCCCGACCCGCTCCAGCAATTCACGGGCGCGGCGGGCCGCTTCCGCAGCAGTCTCGCGTCGCACCAGCAAGGGCATGGCCACGTTCTCCAGGGCGGAGAATTCCGGCAGCAGGTGGTGGAACTGGTACACGAAGCCCAGCTGCCTGTTGCGCAGCTCGCAGCGTTCGCGCTCCGACAGGAGATGGATGTCGCGGCCTGCCACCTCCACCGTGCCCGCATCGGGGCGGTCGAGGCCCCCCAGTACCTGCAACAGCGTGGTCTTGCCCGAACCTGACGCACCGACGATGGCCAGGCGTTCCCCCGTGGCGACGATGAGATCGGCATTGGACAGCACCACCAGTTCACCCCCGCCTTCGCGGAAGCTGCGCGATACGCCCCGCGCTGCCAGCACCACCTCGCTCCCGGGCGCAGCTGCGGCCTCGGCACTCATGGAATATCCTCCTCAATCATGTCGCAGCGCCTCCGCCGGCAGCACCCGCGAGGCCCGCCATGCAGGATAGATCGTCGCCGCAAGGCAGAGCAGCAAGGCCACCAGGGCCACCTTCATCACATCGCCCAGCTGCACCTCGGCCGGCAGGTCGCTGATCAGGTAGACCTTCGCGTCCATGAACTGCATGCCCGTGGCGCGCTCGAGCAGGTGCACCAGCGACTCCAGGTTGATGGCCAGCAGCGTCCCCAGCAGGATGCCAGCCGCCACGCCGCAGATGCCGATCCAGGCGCCCTGCACGCTGAAGATCCGCTGGATGTTGCCAGGCGCGGCGCCGAATGTCCGGAGGATGGCGATGTCCGCCTCCTTGTCCTTCACCACCATCACAAGCGTGGCCACCACGTTGAACGCGGCTATGGCCACGATCATCGAGAGGATCATGAACAGCAGCGACTTGGTGAGCTGGATGGAACGGAAGAAGTTGGGCAGGATCTGCCTCCAGTCCTGCACGTAGTAGAGGCCGCCGCCCTGTGCCACCGACAGGCTGTCTCCCACCTGCCTGACCAGGCGCGGCGCATCGGCGGGATCCTCCACCGTGAGCCGCACGCCGCGCATGGCATCGTCGAACTTCAGCAGCCGCGCCGCGTCCTCGACATGCATCAGGGCGAGCAGCCGGTCGTATTCGTACATGCCGGAGCGCAGCAGCCCCGTCACCGTGAAGCGTCGCCGGCGCACCTCGAAGCCGGCCGGCGTCACGGTGCCTTCAGCCACCACCAGCACCACGGTATCGCCCACGCTGACACCCAGTTCTGCAGCCAGCTTTTCGCCGAGGATGATGCGCCAGCCGCGCGGCACGAGTTCATCCACGCTGCCTTCCACCACTACTTTCGCGATGCCCCCCGCCTCGGCCTCCAGCGCCGGATCGACACCACGGATCTTCGCACCGGCCAGCCGCTCACCGGCCTGGAACATGCTCTCGGCTTCGATGTAGGGCACCGCACTCACCACGCCCGGGGTCTTGAGTGCCAGCTCGCGCGCCAGCCGCCAGTCGGGCATCCTCTCCTCGTTGCCCTCCAGCGTGGCGTGCGCGGACACCGACAGGATGCGGGCCCGCAGTTCCTTCTCGAAGCCGTTCATCACCGACATCACCACCAGCAGCACGGCCACGCCCAGCATCAGGCCCAGCACGCTGATCAGCGTGATGAAGGACAGGAAGCCGCGCCGCTGCCCCGAACGCAGGTAGCGCGTGCCGATGAGCCATTCATAGCGTCCGGAGAGGCTCATTCATTCGTACCGCAAGGCTTCTGCCGGCGACGTGGCCGCCGCGCGGCGCGCCGGGTAGACGGTGGCCAGCACCGTCAGCAGCAGTGCCGTGACCGCCACCAGCAGCACGTCGGCGACGTGCAGTTCCGAGGGTACCTCGGTGATGAGGTAGACGTTGGGGTCGAACAGCGACACGCCGGCCACGTCGTACAGCACACCGAGGATGGGGCCCACGTTCAGCGCCACCAGCACACCGAGCACCACGCCAATGGCCACGCCCAGCCAGCCGATCATCAGGCCCTGTGCCACGAACACACCCGCCACGGTGCGCGGGCTGGCGCCAAAGGTGCGCAGGATGGCGATGTCGGTGCGCTTGTCGGTGACCACCATCACCAGCATGGCGACGATGTTGAACGCGGCCACCGCGACGATCAGCATCAGGATCAGCGCCATCATGGTCTTCTCGATGCGGATGGCGCGGAAATAGCTGGCGTGTTCTTCGGTCCAGTCGGTGAAGCGCAGCAGGGGCCGGTCCGCGAACCGCTCGCGCAGCTGTGCCGCCAGCCCTGGCGCCGCCATCGCATCGTCGAAGTCGATGTTGAGGCCTTCGGCACGGCTGCGCGCGGCCCCGAGCCCGGACATGACCTCCATGTTCACGTAGGCGATGTGGCCGTCCTGGTCCTGGATGCCGGCCTCGTACAGGCCGGCCACCACGAACTCGCGCATCTTCGGGTCCAGCATGTCGCCGTCGACCACCACTGGCACCAGCAGCCGCACCGTGTCGCCAGGGGAAACGGCGAGCTGGTCCGCCGCCCTCAGGCCCAGCAGGATGCCGCCTTCGCGTGCCATTGCCGGCAGGCTGCCCTCCAGCATCTTGCCGGCCAGCTCCGCCTGGGTGAATTCATCCGCGCCGCGCAGCATCACGCCCACGGATTCCGGCTGCCGCACTGCCAGTACCTGCAGCTGCGCATAGCGTTCTATGCGGGCATCCGGGAGCGCGGCCTGCACTTCCCTGCGCAGCCCTGGCCAGTCCGGAGCCGGGTCCTCCGGCGCCGTAACACGCAGTGGCGCCTCCAGGTCAAGGAGCCGGTCCCGCAGCTCCGACTCGAACCCGTTCATCACCGACAGGATCACGATCAGCGCCGCCACGCCCACCCCGACACCCGCCAGCGACACCCAGGTGATGAAGGAGACGAAATAGCGATGCGCGCGTGCCCGCGCATAGCGAAGTCCGATGTACAGCGACAGGGGGTGGAACATGCGAAGGCCCGCATTCAAGCATGGGAGGGCCGGTTTGGCGACGCAATTCACGGAATTGGGCAGGCGTTCCCCCGCCGCAGGTCACTGGTGCCGCAGGCTGCTATAGTCCCGGGCGTTATGAAAACCGCCATGGCACTGACGCTTGCGCTCGCCGCCATGCCGCTGGCCGCCGAAACGGTGGTGGTCGACGGCCAGGTCCAGCTGCGTCCCGTATCGGCCGACCTGCCCGCGCGCGGCACTTCGATGGCCAAGGTCGAGGAGCGCTTTGGCGCACCGAAGACCCGCCACGCCGCCGTGGGCCAGCCGCCGATCACCCGCTGGGACTACGAGGGCTTCAGCGTCTATTTCGAGTACCAGCACGTCGTCCACGCCGTCGCCCACGAAGGCTGACCGACAGGCTGTCCGGCTCATGGATTCACGCTGCCCGCGGCGGCGTGAAGCGGCTATGCTGCGCGGCCCCGCCCGTACGCAATTGTTCCGCCTGATCCGCGATGAATCCCGTTCCCGTTCCGGCGCCGCCTGACAAGGGCAAGGCGCGGCTGTGGCCGCCGCTGCATTCCAGCGCCCGCGCCCTGGCCCTGGCCCAGGCAGCCCGCGCCGACCGCCGCCTGTGGATGGTGCTGGTTGAAGATGCCCGCCGCCTCGACCAGCTGCGGCGCGAACTGACCTTCTTCGCCGGCGACCTGCCGGTGCTGCAGCTGCCCGACTGGGAAGTGCTGCCCTACGACCATTACTCCCCGCTGCCGGACCTGGTGTCCGAGCGCATTGCCACCCTGGCCCGGTTGCCCACCGTCACTTCAGGCCTGCTGCTGGTCAGCGCCGAAACCCTGTTGCAGCGGTTGCCACCCGTCCCCTACATCGCCGGCCGCAGCTTCGAACTGGCGGTGGGCCAGCCGTTCTCGATGTCGCGCGTCAGCGAGCAGCTGGTGCGGGCGGGGTACAGCCTCGTCGCCCAGGTAGGCATGCCCGGGGAGTTCGCGCTGCGCGGTTCGCTGTTCGACGTGTTTCCCATGGGCTATGCGCAGCCACTGCGCATCGATCTGTTCGATGACAGCATCGATTCCATCCGCCACTTCGATCCGGATACACAGCGTTCGCTGGAGACCCTGCCGAAGGTGAGCCTGCTGCCGGCGCGCGAGGTGCCGCTGGATGAGGAGAGCGTGCGCGAATTCCGTCGGCGCTATCGCACCCGCTTCGAAGGGGATCCCACCCGCTCCGGGATCTACCGCGGGCTGAAGCAGAACACAGCACCGGCGGGCATCGAGTTCTACCTGCCGCTGTTCTTCGAGGAGACCTGCGGCCTGGCCGACTACCTGCCCCGCGATTGCGTGCTGGCGCTGGATGGCAGCTTCTCCGCCAGCCTCGAGGGTGTGTGGCAGGCCATCCAGGCACGCCATGAGGAACTGCGCCACGACATCGAACATCCCGTGCTCGATCCGGTGGAGCTGTACTTCCCGCCGGCGCAGATGCTGGAATGGATTGCTGGCAGCCAGCGCGTGGAGTTCCGCACGGTTGCCGCTGCGGGTGCTGCTGAGGGCGTGATTGCCGCCACGCAAGGCCCCTCCCTGCAGCTCATGCCACCACCTGTGCTCACGCTCGACGCGCGCGCCGAGAATCCCCTGGCACCGCTGGCTTCACTGCTGCAGGAACAGACGGGCCGCGTGCTGGTGGCTGCCGACTCGCCGGGCCGGCGCGAGCTGCTGCACGGCCTGCTGCGCAATGCCGGCATCGCGCACGAGAACGTGGCCGGCTGGCAGGCCTTCCTCGATTCGCGCGCCCCGGTGGCATTGACCACCGCGCCCGATGTGGGCGGGCTGCAGGTCACCGACCCGCCGCTGCTGCTGCTGGCCGATGGCCAATTGTTCGGCCGGCATGCGCAGCAGGAACGTCGCCGGCGGCGCAGCCAGCTGGATCCCGCCGCCATCCTGCGCGACCTGCAGGCACTGGCCCCGGGCGCACCGGTGGTGCACGAGCAGTATGGCGTGGGCCGCTACGTGAGCCTGGTGGTGATGCAGGTGGCCGACCAGGACGGCGAGTTCCTGGTGATCGAGTACGCAGGCGGCGACCGCATCTACGTGCCGGTGAGCGCGCTGCACCTGGTAAGCCGCTACACCGGGGCGGCACCTGACGCGGCGCCGCTCCACAAGCTGGGCACCGACCAGTGGGCAAAGGCGCGCCGCCGCGCCGCCGAGCAATTGCGCGATGTGGCCGCGGAGCTGCTGGACCTCTACGCCCGCCGCCAGGCGCGCAAGGGCACACCGCTGGGTGCGGACGAAAACGAATACCGCGCCTTCGCCGCGGCCTTCCCCTTCGAGGAAACCGCCGACCAGCAGGACGCCATCAACGCCGTGCTGAAGGACATGGCCGGCGAGCGACCCATGGACCGCGTGGTGTGCGGCGACGTGGGTTTCGGCAAGACCGAGGTGGCCATGCGTGCTGCCTTCGTGGCCGTGCAGGCCGGGCGGCAGGTGGTGGTGCTGGTGCCCACCACCCTGCTGGCCGAGCAGCACACGGCCAATTTCCGCGACCGCTTTGCCGACCTGCCGGTACGCATCGAATCCCTGTCGCGCTTCCGCTCCGCAAAGAGTTCCGCCGCCATGCTCGAGGAGCTCGCAAACGGGCGGGTGGATATCCTGGTTTCCACCCATCGCCTGCTGCACGCCGAGCCGCGCTTCAAGGACCTCGGCCTGGTGATCATCGACGAGGAACACCGCTTCGGCGTGCGCGACAAGGAGAAGCTGAAGTCGCTGCGCGCGGAAGTGCACGTGCTCACGCTCACCGCCACGCCCATTCCGCGCACGCTGAACATGGCCATGGGCGGACTGCGTGACCTGTCGCTGATCACCACGCCGCCGGCCGGTCGTGTGGCCATCCGCACCACCGTGGGTGAATGGAACCCTTCGGTGATCCGCGAGGCGGTGATGCGCGAGCTGCGCCGCGGCGGCCAGATCTACTTCGTGCACAACGAAATCGACACCATCGCGAAGGTCGCTGCCGACCTGCAGCGCATCGTGCCCGAGGCGCAGATCCGCACCGGCCATGGCCAGATGCGGGAGCGTGAGCTGGAGCAGCTGATGGTGGATTTCTACCACCGGCGCTTCGACATCCTGCTGTGCACCACGATCATCGAAAGCGGCATCGACGTGCCCACCGCCAACACCATCCTCATCAACCAGGCCGACCGGCTGGGGCTTGCGCAGCTGCACCAGCTGCGCGGCCGCGTGGGCCGCTCGCACCACCGGGCCTTCGCGCACCTGATGGTGCCCTCGCTGAAGGCGCTGTCGGAGGATGCAAAGCGGCGCCTGGAAGCCATCGAGTCGATGGAGGAGCTGGGCTCGGGTTTCGTGCTGGCCACGCATGACCTGGAGATCCGCGGCGCCGGCGAATACCTGGGCGAGGCGCAGAGCGGCGAGCTCACCGAGGTGGGCCTCAGCATGTACATGGACATGCTGGAATCCACTGTTCGCGCGCTGAAGGCCGGCAAGGATCCCGCCGACGTGCCCGCCACAACGGCCACTGAAGTGAACCTGCACCTGCCGGCATTGCTACCTTCCGACTACATCAATGACGTGCAGACGCGCCTGGCCCTCTACAAGCGCGTTGCCGCGGCACCGGATGGCGCGGCACTCGATGAGCTGCAGACAGAGGTGGGTGACCGCTTCGGCACGTTGCCCGAGGCGGCGCAGCGGCTGTTCCAGGTGGCGCGGCTCACGCAGCGCTGCCGCGCGGCGGGCATCCGTCGCCTCGACGTGGGCGGCAGCACCAGCCACGTGGTGTTCGAGGAGCAGAACCGCGTCGACCCGGCCACGGTGATCCGCCTTGTCCAGCGCGAGGCAAGGACCTGGCGCCTGGAAGGCCAGCTGAAACTGCGCATTTCTCTGGGCGCCGAGCCCGCCGACCGGCATGCGCTGGCCAGCTCGCTGCTGGACCGCCTGCTGGCCAAAGGCGCTGCGTGAAGCTTTCCGGAGTCCGGATGAGGCATGACACTGGCAGGGAGGTTGCCTAGAATGAACCGCATGACCCAGCCCACCGGCATTGGGCGACGCCTGCTTCTGGCAGCCGCCCTCACCTGCCTTGCTGTCCCGGCCCTGCCGCAGTCCAGCGGCAATTACGTGGTGGAGATCCTGGTGTTCCGCAATGGCGAGGCCGCGGGCGCACTGGGCGAGACCGCCTCGCGGGTCCGGGTCACCGGTGACGATGTGGCGGCGACCACTGTCAGCTCCCGCAAGCTCGGCGGCAGCGTCACCCGCCTCAACAACCGCAACCTGCGCGTGCTCGGCCATGCGGCATGGAAGCAGGCTCCTTCGGGATGGAAATCGCGCCGCGGAGTTTCCACTTCGCAGCTGGGCCTTCCGGGCATGGACGGCAAGGTGATCCTGGAACGCGGCGAGTTCCTGCACCTGGGGATCGACATGGTCGTGGAGGATGGTGGCAAGCGCTACCACCTCAACGAAGTCAGGCAGGTGAAGCTCGACGAGATCCAGTACTTCGACCACCCCGCCATCGGCGTGATCGCCATCGTCAGCCGCGACGGCTGATCAGTCCGGCGCCTGGTTGAGGCCGCCGCGCAGGTCGCGCTTGGCCTCCTGCAAGGCCTTCTCCACGCGCTGCACCAGACGCCCGGGCGTCTCTTCCTCGCGATCGGGCAGGACCGTGGCCAGGCCCGCCGTCACCGTGACGAACTTCTGCAGCGGCGAACGCGGATGGTGGATCTTCATGTCGGCGATGCGGCGCACATTGCCGGCGGCATGGTCGACGATGCCCGAAACCCCTTCGCCATCGCGGTGCACTGCCAGCACGCCGATGCAGCCCTCGCGCCAGATGCCCACCACGTCGGAGCCGCGGCGGAACCCCCCTGCAATGCTGCGCGCGATGCGACGGAAGCAGGCATCTCCGCCAGACTTGCCGTAGGTGGCGTTGTAGCTGCCCAGCGCATCGATGTCATACAGCACCAGCGTGAGTGCCTTCTGCTCGCGGCGGGCAATCAGCCATTCGCGATCCAGCAGCTCGTTGAACCAGGCCCGGGAGGAAAGGCCGGTGATCCGGTCCTCGCGCAGCCAGCCAGGCAGGCCCTCCTGACCCTTGTCTGCCTGGCGCAGGCGGCCTGCCGCGTCACGACAGTAGGCAATGAAATGGGTGAGCCGGCCCGTCTCGTCGCGCAGCGGTTGCAGCGTCAATTCGTTCCAGAACATCCCTCCGCTCTTGCGGTAGTTGCGCAACAGCACACGACAGGATTCGCCGCGCGAGATGCACTCGCGCAGGCGGCGCAGCCCTTCCTGCTCGCGATCGGTACCCTGCAGCAGGCGCAGGTTGCTGCCCAGCATTTCGCTCGTGGAGTAGCCGGTGAGCTGCTCGTAGGCGGCATTCACATACACCACGGGATGATCCGGTGCAGTGGCATCACAGACCGCAATGCCCTCGGGTGCGGAGTCGAGGACCCTTTGGAAGAAAGCGCCGTCCAGTTGGTGCATGTCGGGTACCGGCTGATTGCCAATCAGGTCAGGGTCAGTTCGGGTGGCCGTTCGCAGCGCGCGAGCCACTCGCGGCACTGGCGGTATCGGGGAGAGGCGAGCAGGGCCTCGCGCGACGGCGCCTCGCGACCGCGCATCAGCCGCACGCGCGCCTGGCTGGCAGGTCCTGGCACATGGCGCAGGCCATCGAGCAGCCGCATCACCTGGTCGCGCCGGTTGCACACGGGCAGCACATCGCAACCCGCGGCCAGCGCCGCCTCGGCGCGCTCGACGATGCCTCCAAGCACGCTGGCCCCCTCCATGGTCAGGTCGTCCGCGAACACCACGCCGCGGAATCCCAGTTCCCCGCGCAGGTAACCGGTGACCCAGCGGCTCGAGAAACTGGCCGGCACGGAATCGACTGCCGGAAACAGCACATGCGCCATCATCACCGCGGAGAGTTCGTTGGCAATCAGGCGCCGGTACGGGAGCACGTCTTCGGTGAGATCCGCCAGATCGCGTCGATCCACCGGCAGCGCCAGGTGCGAGTCGGCCACCACGGCGCCGTGGCCGGGAAAGTGCTTGGCCGTTGCGGCCATGCCGGCCTCGCGCATGCCTGCCACTGCCGCCAGCGCCAGCTTCGCCACGATCTCGGGGTCACGGTGGAAGGCGCGATCCCCGATCACCTCGGAGACCCCGTAATCCAGATCGACGCAGGGTGCGAAGGAATAATCGATGCCCACCCCCCGCAGTTCCGCGGCCATCAGCCAGTTCAGCGAGCGGGCCATGGCCACACCCTGGCCGGGATCCAGGTCGTATTCCTGCCCCACCCTGCGCATGGGTGGCAGCACCGAGAAGCCCGCACGGAAGCGCTGCACGCGACCGCCCTCGTGGTCCACTGCCACCAGCAGCGGCGGCGAGCGCACGGCGCGGATGTCGGCCACCAGCTCGGCCAGCTGTCCGGGGTTGTCGTAGTTGCGCGTGAACAGGATCACGCTGCCGACCAGCGGATGACGCAGCACCTCGCGGTCTTCCGGCGTCAGGCTCCTGCCGGCAACATCCACCATCAGCGGGCCCAGGGTCACGGCTACCTCTCTTCAGGAATGGTCTGGTCCGTCAAGTATTGCCACGGATTCAACGTGGCTGGTATGCGGGAACATGTCGACGATACCTGCGGAACGCAGCGAAAAACCATGCTCCGTTACCAGAATTCCAAGGTCGCGGGCAAGGCTTCCGGGATGGCAGGACACATAGGCCAGGCGCCGCGGAGCCAGCCGGGCCAGTGCGGGCAGCACATCCAGCGCGCCGGTACGCGGCGGATCCACCAGCACATGCGAATAGCCGGCGCCGCCGGCCAGCGCCAGGCAGCGCTGCACGGCCTCCTCGCCCGCCAGGTTGGCGACATGGAAATGCACATTGCCAAGGCCATTGGCGGCCGCGTTGGCCTGCGCACGGGCGATGAGCCCGGCATCCCCTTCAATGCCCACCACACGCTGCGCGCGCGTCGCCAATGGCAGGGTGAAGTTCCCGAGGCCACAGAAGAGGTCGAGCACCACCGACTGCGCATCCAGTTCCAGCAGTCCCAGCACGTGCTGGATCAGCAGGCGGTTCATCGCGCCATTGACCTGGATGAAATCCGCCGGCTGGAACGCCAGCTTCAGGTCGTATTCCGGCAAGCCGTACCACAGCGAAGGTGCGTCACCGGAAAGGGCCTCCAGCTGGTCGGGTCGCCCCGCCTGCAGCAGTATGCGCAGCCCGTGCTGGCGTTCGAATGCCTCGAGCAATGCACGATCAGCTGCCGAAGGAGGTTCCAGCACCCGCACCACCAGCACGGTGAGTGCATCACCAATGGCCGCCTCGATCTGCGGAATGCGGGCGGGGATGGAAAGTGAAGTCACCAGCCGCGACAGCTCGCCGATGAGCCTGCCGACTTCAGGCCGCAGCACCGGGCACTGCTCGACTTCGGCCACGTAGCTGCTCATCTTCTCGCGGAAGCCGACCAGGGAACGTCCCCTGGCGTGCACGAAGCGTGCGCCCAGCCGGGCGCGCCGCCGGTAGCCCCAGGGGTCACCGGACAGCGGCGGCAGCCACTCCAGCGGCTCGACCTTGCCGATGCGCCGCAACGCCTCGCGCAGCTGCGCATCCTTCATCTTCAACTGGGATTCGGGGGCGAGGTGCTGCAGCGAGCAGCCGCCGCAGGTGCCGTAGTGCGCACAACCCGGGGTGATGCGATCCGGTGCCGGCTCGAGCACGGCGACCAGCTCGGCTTCATCGTGGCTGCGCTGGCGCCGCCGGGTGCGGTATTCCACCAGTTCGCCCGGCAGGGCTCCGGCCACGAACACCGCCTTGCCCGCGCCACGCACCACGCCCCAGCCATCGTGGTTGAGGCCATCAACGCGGGCGGTAACGATTTCGCTTACTGCGACGCGTGCACGGGCCATGCGGCGAGGAACTCCTGGTGGTGAGGTTCGCCGGAGGCGCCCAGCAGTTCGCGCAGCCGGGCGCACTCGGCATCATGGTCCGCAGGTGTGAGGCGGCCGCGCATGCGCTCGAAGGCCAGGTACACCAGGAAGGTGTTCAGCACGTCGGTTTCGCAGTAGCGGCGGATACCGACAATGTTGCCGGCGCGGAAAGCATCCCATACCTGGCTGCCGGAGAAACCCAGCTTGCCCGGCAGCCCCAGCAGCAGCGCCATGTTCGACAGCGAGGCGCGCGCGCGCGCCTGGAAGCCGGACAGCACGTCCATCAGGTCCAGGTGGCGCCAGTGGAAGCGGCTGAGGTAGTTGTTGTAGCGGAAGCTGGTGTCCTCGTCGCCGGTCTCCCAGTAGCGGGCGGCGCGCACGCCGTGCAGCATGCAGCGGTAATGCATCACCGGCAGGTCGAAGCCGCCGCCGTTCCAGGACACCAGCTCGGGTGTGAGCCGCTCGATGCCCTCGAAGAAACGCTCCAGCAGCTCCCGCTCGCTGCTGTGCGGATCGCCCAGGCTCCAGAGCCTCAGCTGGTCACCCCGCCGCAGCAGGCAGGCAATGGCCACCACACGCTGCTGCTCCAGCGGCAGGAAATCATTGCCGCTGTGCTGGCGGCGCAGGGCAAACATCGCGCTGGCGACTTCTGCATCAGGGAGGCCGTGCAGGTCGAGCGCGCGGCGCCCGTAATCCACATCGGGCACGGTCTCGATGTCGAACACCAGCTGCGTCAACGGCGCGCCTCCAGCATCAGGGCCTTCATCCCGCCCACCGCGGGGCCCAGTCCGGTGAACAGGGCGCGCCCGATGATGGAGTAGCCGATGTTCAGCTCGACGATCTGGGGAATGGCCGCCACCGGCTGCACGTTGTGGTAGTCGAGCCCGTGGCCCGCGTGCACTGCGAGGCCCAGGCTGCTGGCCAGGCGTGCCGCCTCGCGCAGGCGCTGGAGCTCATGTGCCTGCGCCGCGCCGCTGGCGTCGGCGTAGGAACCGGTGTGCAGCTCCACGACCGCGGCGCCACTGGCGCATGCAGCCTCGATCTGCGCGGGTTCCGGATCGATGAACAGCGACACACGGATGCCCGCCGCAGCCAGGCGCGTCACCGCGTCGCGCAGCAGGGACTGCTGGCCCGCCACGTCCAGCCCGCCCTCGGTGGTGAGCTCGGTGCGCTTCTCGGGCACCAGGCAGCAATCGGTGGGCTTCAGGCGCAGGGCGATGTCGAGCATCTCCTGTGTCGCGGCCATCTCCAGGTTCAGGCGCGTCTGCATCAGCGGCTGCAGGGCGAACACGTCGCGGTCGGTGATGTGCCGGCGGTCCTCGCGCAGGTGCATGGTGATGCTGTCCGCGCCGGACTGCTCGGCCAGCAGCGCCGCGTGCACGGGGTCCGGATGACGGGCGCGGCGCGCGTTGCGCACGGTGCCCACGTGGTCCACGTTCACGCCCAGCGCGATGGTTGTGTTCGGGCTCATCTTGGTACTGCCTGCCAGCTGCGTTCGAATTGCTTCAGGGAGCGCGCCACCTCACGGGTGCGCAGCTGCTTTCCTTCCAGGCATTCGGCCATGCGCGCCTTGAGCACGGGGCGCATGCGCTCCAGGGCCTGTGCGTCCGCGAAGGTCGCGTCGTCGAGGCCCGCGATGCCGTAGCCGAGCAGATCGAGCAGGCGTTTCTCGAACAGGCGCAGCACCCTTTCCTGGGCGGCCTCGCGGCGCAACCCGGCGAGCGCCTCGCGATAGCATTCGAACAGCTCCGGCTGGGGATCGTGGCGCACGGTCAGCGACAGCACCAGCTCCGAGCAATACCAGGCTGACATCAGCCGCCCGGGAGGCAGCGCCTCGGACACAACCGTGGCGTGATCCGGTTCGGCGCCGGTGAGCCGCGGCGCCTCGCCACGCCCGGCCCAGGACACCAGCAACGGCACGAAGGGTTGCAGCACCCCGGCCAGCCGCGCATGCGCACCGCGCACGCCGCGCGCGAATACCGACAACCGGCCGTGGGAGGCCGTGAACAGCTCGAAGATGCTGCCGGAATCCTGCCAGGGACGCCGGTGCAGCACGAAGGCCGGCACGTGCTCGGCTTGCTGCACTACTCGCCCTCCACACCGAGCTGGCGCAGGGCCAGGGCATCGTCGGCCCAGTCCTCGCGCACTTTCACCCACAGGTTCAGGTGCAGGCGCCGCCCGAGCAGCTCGTTCAGCTCCCGTCGCGCGGCAGTGCCGATGCGCTTGAGGCGCTCGCCGCGGGCGCCGATCACGATGGGCTTGTGGCCGGCACGATCCACCCAGATGACAGCCGACACCACCAGCTGCCCGTCCTCTTCCTCGCCCGTGGCCTCCACCTCGACGGCAATGCCGTAGGGCAGCTCGTCGGTGAGCTCCAGCGTGAGCTTTTCGCGGATGATCTCGGCGATGCGGAAATTCTGGCCGCGGTCGGTGAGCTGCTCGGGCGGGAACAGCGGCGGGGATTCAGGCAGGTGTCGCGCAATCACGGCGAGCAGGCGCTGCACATCGGCGCCAGCGAGAGCCGACACCGGCACGATCTCGGCAAAATCATGACGTGCGGCCAGCGCGGCAAGGTAAGGCAGCAGCTTCTCGCGCGGCTTCGCCTTGTCCACCTTGTTGACCACGGCGATCACGGGCCGGCCCGCCTCCTTCGCGCGCGCCAGGGCCAGCTCATCCTCGCGGCCGAAGCGCAGCGCCTCCACCACGTAAAGGACCAGGTCGGCATCCAGCGCCGCAGCGGCCGCGGTACGGTTCATCGCGCGGTTGAGCGCCCTTCCCTCCTGCAGGTGCAGGCCGGGTGTATCGACGAAGGCAATCTGTGCACCAGGCAGGTTCACCAGCCCCAGCACCCGATGGCGCGTGGTCTGTGGTCGCGGCGTGACGATGGAAATCTTGCTGCCGGTGAGCGCGTTGAGCAGCGTGGACTTGCCCACGTTGGGACGGCCGATGAGGGCCGCGAAGCCGCAACGGTGCGTACTGCCGCTCATGGGCGCCACCGCCGTTCCAGCTTGTCGAGCACAGCCTCTGCCGCCTGCTGCTCGGCACGGCGGCGGCTGGATCCACTCCCCCTGGCCTCCAGCAGCAGTTCCTCGCGCAACAGGCGGGCCTGGCAACGCACCGAGAACACCTGCTCATGCGGATCCCCGGTGGTGCTTTCGAGCACGTATTCAGGCAGGGGTTCGCCGCGTCCCTGCAGCAGTTCCTGCAGGCGCGTCTTGGCGTCCTTCAGGCCGCCCTCCAGGCGCAGCGAGGCGAGCTGGTCTGCGTAAAGCCGCAGGATCAGCGCCCTGGCCTCTTCCAGTCCGGCTTCCAGGTAGACCGCGGCAAACAGCGCCTCGGTGGCATCGGCAAGGATGGACTCGCGGCGGAATCCGCCGGTACGCAGCTCGCCGCTGCCCAGGTGCAGCATCGCGCCGATGCCGATGCTGGCACCGATTGCCGCCAGCGGCGCGCTGCTCACCAGCCGCGCACGCAGGCGACTGAGGTCGCCCTCGTCTGCCGTCGGGAAGCGGTGGAACAGCTCACCGGCGATCACCAGCCCGAGCACGGCGTCGCCAAGGAATTCCAGTCTTTCATTGTTGTCCTGCTGGGCGCTGCGATGGGTGAGCGCCATGCGGTGCAGGTCGATGCGGCGCGGATCGCGCCCCAGCAGGCCGCGCAGCCAGCTGGCAAGCGCCTCATCTGCAGCGCCGGGATGCGCGGACGGCGCCGTCATGATCGCATCGCCAGTTACCTGATAGGCACACGCTTGTCGAAGGTCACCAGCAGCTGGATGCGGCCGAACAGCGGCGCAACGCGGTCGTAGCTGGCCTGGATCTCCCAGGTCTCGCCATCGCGGGTGACCTGGATGTCGGAGGGCTCGGGAAACTCGATGCCCTCGACATCGAAGCGGCGCGCTATGGCCCGCCGCACCTCGGCCACGTTGACGGTGGTGCCGCCGCCGCTCTCATCAGCGACCTGCTCCACGGACTTGGCCACCTTCATGTGGTTGAGGTAGATGGGCGTCAGCCGGATGCCCGCATAAACCACGATGGCCACCGGCACCAGCAGCACGATCCAGCCGATGAAAGTGATGCCCGCCTGCTGTCTGCGCATGCCTTCTCCCTAGTCGATCCGCTTGCCGATGCGTCCCCAGTCGACCAGCCGCTTCCAGCGGCGGTCCCAGTCGAAGCTGAACCAGACACGCTTGGCACTGCCCACCAGGTTCTGCTCGGGGACAAATCCCCAGCGCCCGTCAGGGCCCCAGTAGCGGCCATCTTCGCTGTTGTCGCGATTATCGCCGATCATGAGGTAGTTGCCATCCGGCACGGTGACCTCGTCCTGGTCGCCGTTGTCGGTGACCCCCCCGGCAGCAATCAGGTCCGCATCTTCCACGCAGGGGTAGCTGCGACCGATGCGCCGGTCGCAGCCCGGCAGCGGGGCGCTGGGCAGGGGGTGGGCGGTGAGGCAGGACAGCACCTGGTGACGGTGGTTGCCGGTCTGCACTTCGTTCAGCCGCATGTTCTCGTAGCAGCCGTCGGAGTAGCGACCATTCCCGGTCTCCGGCAGTGGCTCGCCATTCACATAGATGCGGTCGCTCACCACCTTCACGCGATCGCCCGGCAGCCCGACCACGCGCTTGATGTAGTTGATCGAAGGATCGCGCGGATAGCGGAACACCACCACATCACCACGTTCAGGCAGCCCGAGGTCGAGGACCTTGCGGTTCAGCACCGGCAGGCGCAGCCCGTAGCTGAACTTGTTGACCAGGATGAAATCCCCGTCATGCAGGGTGGGCATCATCGAGTCCGAGGGAATGCGGAATGGCTCGAACATGAAGGAGCGCAGCACCAGCACCACGACCACCACCGGCACCATGCTGCGCGCATAGTCGACAGTGCCGGGCTCGGGCACGGCTTCCGGCGGCTGGCCGGCGGCCACCGCCGCGCGCCGCCGCGCCGACGCGAGCACCCAGTGATCCAGCGCCCAGATGAGGCCGCCCACCACCGAAATCACCACCAGCACCAGCGCGAAGTCCAGCCGCTCGGAGCGGAACAGCCGCAGGGCCCCGGCCACCAGCACCACGGGCAGTACGGCATAGACCGCCTTCAGCCAGCCCGGATCTTCCACCGCGGCGGGCAGGGCCTTCAGGCGCCGGCGCGGGCGCAGGAACCAGTCGTCGACCACCGCGATGACCAGCACCGGCCAGAGCAGCAATGAAAGCAAGTAGATGATCTGCTCGAACATGCCTCTCCCTGCCCTATTTCCTGCCGACCTTCAGCACGGCGAGGAAAGCTTCCTGGGGTATTTCCACCGAGCCTACCTGCTTCATGCGCTTCTTGCCTTCCTTCTGCTTCTCCAGCAGCTTGCGCTTGCGCGAGATGTCGCCGCCGTAGCACTTGGCCAGCACGTTCTTGCGCAGCGCCTTCACCGAGGCGCGCGCGATCACATGCGTGCCGATGGCCGCCTGCACCGCCACCTCGAACATCTGCCGCGGGATCAGCTCCTGCATCTTGTCCACCAGTTCACGGCCGCGGTGATAGGCCGCATCCTTGTGCACGATGATGGACAGCGCATCGACCTTGTCGCCATTGATGAGGATATCCAGCTTCGCCAGCGGCGCCGCCGCGAAGTGGCTGAACTCGTAGTCGAAGGAGGCGTAGCCGCGGCTCACGCTCTTCAGGCGGTCGAAGAAGTCGAGCACCACTTCGGCCAGCGGCAGCTGGTACTGCAGCGACACCTGCGTGCCCAGGTAGAGCATCTTCTTCTGCACGCCACGCTTCTCGCTGCACAGCTGCAGCACGCCACCCACGTGCTCCGGCGGCACCAGGATGTTGGCGGTGATGATGGGCTCGCGCAGCTCGGCCACCTCGTTGAGCGGCGGCAGGCGCGCGGGATTGTCCACGTAGGCGACACTGCCGTCGGTCTTCGCCACCTCGTACACCACCGTGGGCGCGCTGGTGATCAGCGTGAGGTTGTACTCGCGCTCCAGCCGCTCCTGCACGATGTCCATGTGCAGCAGGCCGAGGAAGCCCACGCGGAAGCCGAATCCCAGCGCCGTGGAGACTTCCGGCTCGTAGTGCAGGGCCGAGTCGTTGAGCTTGAGCTTGGCCAGTGCGTCGCGGAAGGCCTCGTAGTCCTCGGTGTTCACCGGGAACAGTCCCGCGAACACGCGCGGCTGCACGGTCTTGAAGCCAGGCAGCGCCTCGGTAGCCGGACGCGCGTCGCCGGTGATGGTGTCACCCACCGGGGCGCCGTCGATCTCCTTGATGCCGGCCACCACGAAACCCACCTCGCCGGCGGCCAGCTGCGGGAGCACCACGGACTTGGGCGTGAAGCGGCCCAGCTTGTCCACCAGATGCGAGCGACCAGTGGACATCACGCGGATCTTCTCGCCGGGCTTCAGCGTGCCATTCACCACGCGCACCAGCGACACCACGCCCACGTAGTTGTCGAACCATGAGTCGATGATCAGCGCCTGCAAGGGAGCGTTGCGGTCACCCTTGGGTGCAGGTATGCGCCGCACCAGTTCGGCCAGCAGCTCCGGCACGTTCTCGCCGGTCTTCGCCGACACGCGCACCGCATCTTCGGCATCGATGCCAATGATGTCGCCGATCTCCCTGATCACCCGGTCCGGCTCGGCCGAAGGCAGGTCGATCTTGTTGAGTACCGGCACTACCTCAAGGCCTTGCTCGAGCGCGGTGTAGCAGTTGGCGACGCTCTGCGCTTCCACGCCCTGGGCGGCGTCCACCACCAGCAGCGCGCCCTCGCAGGCGGCCAGGCTGCGCGAGACTTCATAGGAGAAGTCCACGTGGCCCGGGGTGTCGATCAGGTTCAGCTGGTAACGCTGGCCATCCGGCGCCACATAGAACAGCGTGACGCTCTGCGCCTTGATGGTGATGCCACGCTCACGCTCCAGCGCCATGTTGTCGAGCACCTGGGACTGCATCTCGCGCTCGGCCAGGCCGCCGCAGATCTGGATCAGGCGGTCGGCGAGCGTGGACTTGCCATGGTCGACGTGGGCGATGATCGAGAAATTGCGGATCGCGGATTGTTCGCTGGACAAGTTGGGGCCCGAAGGGGTCGGTTAGGCAGTCGGACATTCTACCCCAGGCGGGGTCATCGCTGCCGCAGCAGCCGGATCAGCTCCGCCCGGTCCAGCCGGTGCTCGCAGACCTTCACCCCACCCCAGAGCAGCACGGGAATATCCAGCCCGTAGCGGCGGGCGAGCCCGGGGTCGGAATCAACATCAAGGAGGCGCAGGGGCGGCAGCTCCACCTGCTGCCCCAGGGCGTGCAGCTCGTCCTGGAATTCCGCGCACAACCCGCACTCCGGGCGGGTCAGCAGCAGCAGCTCGTCACTCAGGGCGGAAAGCCCTGGCAATGGCTTCGGCGGCGGCCACGGGCAGCTCACCCACCACGTTGACAAACACCCCGTCGACCACCGCGAGGTAGCCGGAGTACGCGCCGTCGATGGCACCGCCGCCCTCCTTCATGTCAGCGGTGGCGGGCGCCAGGAACACCTCCGCCCAGGTGACGCCGTCGGAAACGATGAAACGCGAACGCGGGCCTGCCCCCCGGGGCTGCTGCGGCGACCGCACGGCGGCGGCCTGCCCGCCAAAACGCCAGATGCGGTAGCCAGCCGGCATCAGCGACACCTGCGGCGTGAGCGCACGCTTGAGCCGCGGATCATAGAACGGCATGCGCTTGTCGTTGTCGACGCGCTTGAACTTGCTGATATCGACCCCCACCCGCAGCTGTTCGTCGGGAATGTCGGTGGGCAGCAGCGGCGCGTTGATGAAGGTAAAGGCAATCTCCTTCACCACCGCCCCGTCGCGGGTGACCCGCTGCAGCTTCAGCGGCATCGCGCTGCCCGCGTCGAGCCAGTAGCGGTAACCGAAGCGCAGGTCGTCCCTGGGATCGATGCGGATGATCTGCACGTCACGGCCGAGCAGGCGCGAGCGCCCGCCGTCGCTGATGCTGTAGTGGCGGGCGGCCTCCTCGTCGAGGCCGTTGAGCGTGGGGATGTAGCCGAAGCTGCGGGTGCGGGTGGACGTGAAGACTGCCCGTAGTTGCGGGCGATACTCCGCGTGCTGGTCGCCCTTGCGCCGCTGTTCGTAGCCGGAACCGTCCATGGCCACGACGCGCTCCATCATCTCCCCGTCCTTGAAACGGTGGACGATGCGCCACTGCTGGGTCTTCTCGCCGGACCGCCGCTCGAAAACGCCGTCGAAATTCCCCTCGACCAGCACCTTGTTCATGCGCTGGACCCAGTCGAGCACTTCGGCCGGAGCCCCCACCTGCCCCGCCGTGGCCGTGGCAGCGGACGCCGCCAGCAGCACCGCGCCAGCCCAGCGCGCAATCAACCTGAAATTTCCGTACCGCATCAGCACTAGCGCAGGGCGTCGATCTGGTCGGCAGTCAATTCCGTTGCCCCCTCTGCCTCGAGCTCGTAGCTGGAGCGCAGCGCGGAGGCGGCCTCCTCGCTGTGCGCAACAAGATAATGACTCAGCGAAACATCAAGAACCCGCCCCAGGGGAGCAGGGGAATTCTCGCCCGGAGTGGTATAGCCCACCGGCAACTGCTCCGCCGCCAGCGAGCCAGGCGCCGCCACCGGGCTGCCATCCCGGGCCACCTGCAGCACGTCGGGAGTGACCGGCCCCATCTGGCGCACCACGAAGATGGAAAGCACCGCGACGCCCGCGGCAATGGCCCCACCCAACGCTCCCCGGCCCAGCCAGTAGGATTGCGGCGAGCTCTTCCCCCCCGCATTGCCACGTACCGGCAGCACCGCGACATTCAGGTCGCGCTCGGCGGCCACGCGGGCCTTCACGCGATCAGCCACGCTGGCCGAGGCGGGAATCGGATCGCCCCGCAGGCAGGCACCGATCAGCGCATAACGCTCCCAGCTGTGCTGCATCTGCGTGTCGCGCAGCGCGCGCCGGATCACCATGCCAGCCTGCTGTTCCGGCAATTCGCCATCGAACAACGCCGACAACAGACTGCTATGTTCCTGCTCGTTCATCCCGACTCCTCAGCGCGGCCCAGTCCGCCCTCGAACACTTCCGACAACTTCCGGTCTATGGCCTCGCGGGCGCGGAAGATACGCGACCTCACGGTGCCGACCGGGCAGTCCATCGCCTGCGCGATGTCCTCGTAACTCAGGCCCTCCAGCTCGCGCAGCACGATGGCGGTGCGCAGGTCTTCGGGCAGCGCGTCGATGGCCCGGTTGACCGTCGCGCGGATCTCCTCGGTGGCCAGCAGGCTCTCCGGTGTGTCCGGGTCGGCCAGCCGCGCCTGCATCGAGTGCGACTCCTCCACGTTCTGCATGTCGAGGTCGAACTCGACCGGATTGCGGTCACGCGACACCAGGGCGTTCTTGGCGGTGTTGATCGCGATCCGGTAGAGCCAGGTGTAGAAGGCACTGTCTCCCCTGAACTGGGGCAGGGCCCGATACGCCTTGATGAATGCCTCCTGTGCCACGTCCTCCGCGTCGGCCGGGTCACGCATGTAGCGGGACACCAGCTTCACCACCTTGTGCTGATACTTCCGGACCAGCAGGTCGAAGGCCGATTTGTCGCCCCGCTGTACCCGCTGGACCAGCCCCAGGTCGCCAGTGTCGGGAGTCATGGACTGGGCCATTGTTCCCGCAACCGGCACCCGCGTGGCATGCCTGTGGGATGGACTGCCGGAACCGGCAAAAGTTCGGTTCCGGCGGCCATCGGGGCGAGAAAAACGAAGCTGTTCAAGACGGTTATCGTGCGCCACGTGTTGGTTCAGCGGAGTGTAACGCAGTCACCCGCGCCAGCGGCTTTGCGGACAGCGCAATGCTGTCGTGCAACATGATGGGATCAGGGTGAAGAAGGTCCGGTGACACGCCGACTGCGGTGAGGAATCGCCGCCACCCGCCGGCGCAGTGCCGCCAGCTGCGCCGGATCCACGTTGTCGGGCCCGAGCAGCAGGCGTCGCGTGCCGGTGCCTTCGCGCAGTACGAGCAGCAGCCAGGGACCCAGCCGCATGCTGCAGGGCTGCAGGACTGCGGGCGCAACAATGCCACCGGCTCCGAGCAGGTGCATGCGGCCGTGCGCGGACACGAACAACCGTCGCGACTGCATCGTTGCTGGTTGCGCCGCGCGGCATTGCCAGACGAGAGCCGCGGTGAGCAGGGCCACGATGCCGGCCACCAGCACGTGTCCGAGCAGGGTGAGCTGCACCAGATGGAAACCAGGCAGCAAGTGAAGCAGCCAGCGGCCCTTGTGGATCACCGCCGAAGGGCGCAGTGGAATCTGCATGCCCTGCGCAGCTTCCGGCAGGCCGGGCAGATCTTCATGCCAGAGTTCCGGCAAGGCGCGCAGTCGCGCGAGAAGCCATTCGCGGACCAGCTGGCAGGTGGATCGGGACATGCGACAGATATGCCGGCTTTGCCCCGCCCGGTGGGCACCAGTATCTGCTCGCAGCAGGCAGGATTGCCGCCTGCCTGCGCTTGCATAAGCAAAGCGGCGGCACTCATCAATGGCAGGCGCATCATGTGCCGCATGCCTGACGCCTCCACCACGAGCCCCGAGCCCCTTCCTTCCACCCGCTCCACCACATCCGGCAGCGGCCTGGCCGCGGCAGCCGGCGCCTTCGCCATCTGGGGACTGTTCCCTCTGTACCTGCGTGCCCTGCACGTGGTGCCGGCGCTGCAGATCGTCGCCCATCGTGTGGCCTGGGCCTGCCTGTTCGTGCTGGCCTGGATCGCCATGCGGGGAGAGCTGGCCGGGTTGCGCCCGGTGCTCGCCAGCCGCGCGCTGCTGTTGCGCCTGGCGGCCGCAGCAGCGCTGATCAGCATCAACTGGCTGGCCTATGTATGGGGCGTGAGCGCCGGCCGCGTGGTGGAGACCAGCCTGGGATATTTCATCAACCCGCTGGTGAACGTGCTGCTGGGCGTGGCCGTGTTGTCCGAGCGGCTCAATCGTGCGCAGTGGATGTCGGTGGCACTGGCTGCAGGCGGAGTCGTCTACCTCACCGTGGCAGCGGGACACCTGCCCTGGATCGCACTCACGCTGGCCCTTTCATTCGGCACCTATGGATTGATCCGCAAGACCGCGCAGGTGGATGCCCTGCCGGGACTGGCCATAGAGACCGCGCTGCTGGCACCCCTGGCGGCGGGCTACCTGGTGTGGTGCGCGCTGCGCGGCGACGGCGCGATGGGATCGCAGGGCGGAGTGATTGATGCGCTGCTGGTCGGCAGCGGCGTGATCACCGCGCTGCCGCTGTTCCTGTTCGCCTACGGCGCAAGGCGGCTGCCTTACTCCATGGTCGGCGTGCTGCAGTACATCGGGCCCAGCCTGCAGCTGATCTGCGCGCTGGTGGTGTTCGGCGAGCCCTTCGGTCGCGACCGCGCGGTGGGTTTCGCGTTGATCTGGAGCGCGCTGCTGGTGTACGCGGCGGACGGCCTGCTCAGGTCGAGGGCCGCCGCCCCGTCGCCGGCTGCCGCAGGATAGCCAGCAGCGCGGCCATGGGCGCATCCGGCGGCGGAGCATTGCCCATCAGCCAGGCGGCGAGCAGGGGATCCGGGACTTCGAGCAGTTGCTCGAACAGCGCCCTCTCCTGCCCGTCTGCCGCTGGCCAGCGCTCGCGCAGGTAGCGCATCAGCACCAGGTCCAGCTCCTTCATGCCGCGGCGGCAGCGCCAGGCAAGCCGCCCGGTCTGCTCACCATCCATCTCAGTTGCGGCGCTGGTCGATCATGCGCTTGATGTCGGCGATCGCGCGCGCGGGGTTGAGGTCCTTCGGGCAGGCCTCGGTGCAGTTCATGATGGTATGGCAGCGGTACAGGCGGAAGGGATCCTCGAGCTCATCCAGCCGCTCGCCCGTGGTGTCATCGCGGCTGTCGATGATCCAGCGGTAGGCCGCCAGCAGCGCCGCGGGCCCGAGGTAACGGTCCGAGTTCCACCAGTAGCTGGGACAGGAGGTGGAGCAGCAGGCACAGAGGATGCAGGCCGAAGGCCGGTCGATCTTCTCCTGGTCTGCCTTTGACTGGTGGCGCTCGCGATCCGGCGGCGCAGGGGTGTGCGAGGTGAGCCAGGGCTTCACCGCCGCGTACTGCGCGTAGAACTGCGTGAGGTCGGGGATCAGGTCCTTCACCACCGGCATGTGCGGCAGCGGATAGATGCGCACCTCGCCCTTCACGTCGCTGCACGCCTTGGTGCAGGCCAGCGTGTTCATGCCATCGATGTTCATCGCGCAGGAGCCGCAGATGCCCTCGCGGCAGGAGCGGCGGAAGGACAGCGTGGGGTCGATCTCGTTCTTGATCTTGATCAGCGCGTCGAGAACCATCGGGCCGCAGGCGGCCATGTCGATCTCGTAGGTATCCACGCGCGGGTTCGCGCCGCTGTCCGGGTCGTACCGGTAGATGCGGAATGTCACCGGCTGCTTGGCACCGGCCTGGGCCTTGTGCTCCTTGCCGTTCTTGTCGATGCGCGATCCGGGAGGCAGTGTGAACTCGGCCATCAGTAGGTCCTCGCCTTCAGGGGGACGGTTTCCACGTCATTGGTGAGGGTGTTCATGTGCACGCGGCGATAGCTGATGCGCGGCGTGCCATCGGCAGCCACCCAGCTGAGCGTGTGCTTGAGCCAGTTGGTGTCGTCGCGGTTCGGGAAGTCCTCGCGGGCATGCGCACCGCGGCTTTCCTGGCGGTTCTCCGCAGAAACGATGGTGGCCGTGGCCTGCATCAGCAGGTTTTCCAGCTCCATGGTCTCCACCAGGTCGGAGTTCCAGATCAGGCTGCGGTCGGTGACGCCCACCTGCCCGAAGCTGCGGTAGGTGGCGCTGAGTCTTGCCACGCCCTCCTGCAGCGAGGCGGCCGTGCGGAACACGGCGGCATCCCGCTGCATGATCCGCTGCATCTCCAGGCGGATCTGCGCGGTGGGTCGCTCGCCGCGTGCATTGCGCAGCCTGTCCAGGCGCGATACGGCAAGGTCCGCGGCATCGGCCGCCAGCGGCGCATGGCGCGTGCCGGGCCTGACCACCGTGGCCGCGTGGCGCGCGGCCTCGCGGCCGAACACCACCAGGTCGAGCAGCGAGTTGGATCCCAGGCGGTTGGCGCCATGCACAGACACGCAGGCCGCCTCGCCCACCGCCATCAGTCCCGGCACCACCTGGTCCGGATCGGCGGCCGAGCCATTGACCACCTCGCCGTGGTAATTGCAGGGAATCCCGCCCATGTTGTAGTGCACGGTGGGCAGCACGGGAATCGGCTCACGGTTCACGTCCACGCCCGAGAAGATCTTCGCCGTCTCGGCGATGCCGGGCAGGCGTTCCTTGATGACCTCGGGGCCCAGGTGCTCCAGGTGCAGGTGGATGTGGTCGCCGTGCTCGCCCACGCCACGGCCCTCGCGGATCTCCATGGTCATGGCGCGGCTGACCACGTCGCGCGAGGCCAGGTCCTTGGCATTCGGCGCGTAACGTTCCATGAAACGCTCGCCGCGCGAGTTGGTGACATAGCCGCCCTCGCCGCGCGCACCCTCGGTGATCAGGCAGCCGGAACCGTAGATGCCGGTGGGGTGGAACTGCACGAACTCCATGTCCTGCATGGGCAGGCCGGCGCGCAGCACCATGCCGCCACCGTCGCCGGTGCAGGTGTGCGCGGAGGTGCAGGAGAAGTAGGCACGGCCGTAACCGCCGGTGGCCAGGATGGTCATGTGAGAACGGAAGCGGTGCAGCTGCCCGGTGGCCAGCTCCAGCGCCACCACGCCGCGGCACACGCCGTTCTCGAACATCAGGTCGATGGCGAAGAACTCGATGAAAAACTCCGCCTGGTGCTTCAGCGACTGCTGGTACAGCGTGTGCAGCATGGCGTGGCCGGTACGGTCCGCCGCCGCGCAGGTGCGCTGCGCCACACCCTTGCCGTATTCGGTGGTCATGCCGCCGAAGGGCCGCTGGTAAATGCGCCCCTCCGGGGTGCGCGAGAACGGCACGCCGTAATGCTCCAGCTCGATCACCGCGGCCGGGGCTTCCTTGCACATGAACTCGATGGCGTCCTGGTCGCCCAGCCAGTCCGAGCCCTTCACGGTGTCGTACATGTGCCAGCGCCAGTCATCCGGGCCCATGTTGCCCAGCGCGGCGCTGATGCCGCCCTGCGCGGCGACGGTGTGGCTGCGCGTGGGGAATACCTTGGTGATGCAGGCCGTCGAAAGGCCGGCTTCGGCGAGGCCCAGCGTGGCGCGCAGGCCGGCGCCACCGGCGCCGACCACGAGCACATCGTGGGTGTGATCAATGAAATTGTAGGCAGACATCTTGCTTCCTATGAGGCGGCGCCCAGCGCGAGGCGCACGATGGCCAGCACGCCCAGTACACCCAGCAGCACATGCAGGAATGCGGAGACGATGAGCGACGCCATGCGCAGCCCGCCTCCCACGTAATCCTCGATCACCACCTGCACGCCGAGCTGCGAGTGCCAGCAGCCCGCCAGTACCAGCAGCGTCAGCAGCGTGGCATTCACCAGGCTGCCCGCCCACTCACGCAGAGTGGCGTAGCCGAGGTCTGGCAGCAGCGCCAGCGAGATGAGAAACCACGGCAGCAGCAGCAGCAGTGCCAGTGCAGTGAGGCGCTGCACGCGCCAGTGGTGCGCACCCTCGTGCGCGGATCCATGGCCCAGCACCCGCGACAATGCGCTTGCGGATTCGCTCATGCCATGCCTCCACGGCCGAAGAACAGGTATATCAGCAGCGCCGAAGCCAGCACCGTGACGATCACGACGATGCGCGCACCCAGCCGCGCCTCGCGCCGCTCCAGTGCGCGGCCGGTGTCCCACACCAGGTGACGGATGCCATTGGCGTAGTGGTAACAGAACGCCACCAGCAGCAGCGCCAGCAGGACCTTCACGGGCCAGCTGGCGGCGAAGGCTGCGAATGAGGCATGGGATTCCGGACCCATCGCAAGGGAGGTCAGCCAGCCGGCCAGCAGCAACAGGCCGGCGCTGAGCGCGAGGCCTGTGGCCCGGTGGAAGATGGAGGTCGCCATGGTGTAGGCGAACCGGTACACGGAAAGATGCGGCGACAGCGGGCGGGTTGTCATGGTGGCGTCTTCTGTATGCAGCCGTCAGAAATCGATGCAGCGTCCGCGCCGTTCCCAGTCGCCGTAGCGGGCGGGATCCGGGCCGGACGGACCACCAGTCTCGGGCACGCGTGCCGCACTGTGTGTCGCCCCGGCGGTGGCATCATGGGCCGGTCTCGCCGCGGGTGGCAGGGGCGCATCGGGATCTGCCGGCGCGGCCTGCGGAGAGGCAGCGCCCGGTTGTCGGTCCAAAGGCTGCATGGGCATGTATTGTGCCAGAATCCCCGCGAGGCCACCTACACCCATGCCCGATCTTGCCCTTACGAAGCTGGATGATCTTGCCGTGCTGGCGGTGCGCGGGAACGATGCCATCGCCTTCCTGCAGGGCCAGCTCTCCCAGGACCTGAGACCCTTGCAGGATGGAGAGGCGACCCTGGCGGGCCTGCACAACCCGCAGGGGCGCTGCATCGCGGTGATCCGCCTGCTGCGCATGACCCGCGAGCATTTGCTGCTGGTTCTGCCGGCGGAGCTCGCCGACCCCGTGCGCCAGCTTCTGGCCCGTTACGTGCTGCGCGCGAGGGTGCGCATCGAGGATGCTGCGGCGGCGTGGCGCATCTACGGCGCCACCGGTCCTGACGCCGATGCCGTCGCGACGACCCGGATCTCGATGCCGGTGGATGAAGCCGGAACCCGCCAGCTGATCCTGGCGCCGCGCGGCGAACCACTGCCGGATGGCGACGTCGTGCCCCGCACGCAGTGGCGGCTCGATGACATCGCGGCCGGATTTCCCGAGATCACCGCCGCGACTTCCGGGCTCTTCGTCGCCCAGATGCTGAACCTCGACCTGCTGCATGCCATCGGCTTCGACAAGGGCTGCTACACCGGCCAGGAGATCATCGCCCGTGCCCACTACCGCGGCGAGGTGAAGCGGCGCATGCAGCGCTTCTACACCGCGTCGGACGCCGTGCTCGCAGCGGGGCTGCGACTGAGGCTGGCGGACGAACGCAACGCCCAGGTCGTCATCGCCGCGCCCGCCGAGGCCGGTGGCCAGGAATTCCTCGCTGTGACCACCCCACCGGGCACAGGCACTGCCGGCGCGGAAGCCAGCGAGGAAGGCGCGTCCGCACAACCTGCACTGCCCTGCTCGCAGCTGCCGCTGCCCTACTCGCCCCTCTGAGCGCGGGGCTCAGTCTTTCGTTTCGTCGAGGATGGGTGCGGCCAGCAGGGACTGCTGCCGCTTGTGGCTGGCCTCGCGCTTAAGTGAGGCAACGTCGGTGAGATAGTCGCCCAGGTCCACGCTGGGTGCGACGCGCACCGATGGCGGCAGGATGCGCGCGCCATGCTCGACACGGTTGACCGTGCGCGGGTCCACCTGCAGGTCCACCAGCCACCAGACCCCCCCGCTGAGCAGCGGCGCAAGCAGCCCCAGCGTCAGCGCCGCGGCGCGGTGCAGGCGCGTGGCATAACGCAGGTGGCGCCAGGCGGTGAGCCAGGAAACCACGCCAGCCAGCACGGCGGTGAAAGCACCCAGCCAGCGCCACTGGAAGGCGAAAGCGGCCACGGTATACAGCCAGAAGCCCCAACACCAGATCGCGATGCACAGTGACGCCAGCGCGAGGTGGATGCGCAGCTGCCAGGCACCCACCGTGAGCCGTGACACCAGGGTCCAGGTGCCGGCCCAGATGGCCAGCACCAGGATGGCCAGCATCACGGCGAAGATGATGGCCTCGCCGGTCTTGACCGGCTCCCGCGTCCAGGCCATGAAGGCTGCGAACAGCAGGCACAGCAGCACGCCAGTGGCCGCCAGCAGCGTGCGGTGTCGCTGCAGCAGGTCGCGCCGGAACAGGCGCTCGCCCGGCAAAGGCAACTGCGAGGTGCGCACGCGTACGCGCGTGCGGCCCACCTGCAGCAGCCCGCCATCTATCAGCCGGCCATGCCCGGGATCGACCATGTGCCGTTCGTGGCGCGTGCCATTGCGCGACCCCAGGTCCTGCACCAGCACGCGGCCATCTTCCTGCAGGGTGAGACGGGCATGCTCCGGGGCGGCGAAGGCATCATCGACGGGAATCTCGCAAACCAGGCTGCGGCCGATGCGGCACTGTCCGCCGACACCGGCCACACGGTGGCGCTGCTGCACGCTGCCGTGGTCGTCAAGCACATCCACCAGCATCACGGGTTCCATTGCATGGCTCCCAGGAAACGGCGCACGAACTGCATGCCGGCCTCAAAACCCACGCCGCGCAGGTCAAGCTGGGTGATCACCGCGCGCTCGTCGCTGCTGATGCTGGCCACCGTGACGGCGAGGTCATAGAGCCCGGAGAACAGACGGTACTGGCGCGCGCAGGTGGTGATGCGCGCCTCGAAGCCATCGAGCGACACCAGGGCGTCCTTGCAGGCAAAGTCAGCCACGTGCTGCGCCGAGCCCTGGCGCCGGTGGCTGTCGGCGATGTCATTGACCCGTTGTGCGAACTGCAGCGGCGACAGGCGCGGCGCGCGCAGCACGCGGTGCTGGAAACCCACGTGCCCCACTTCGAGGTCAAGCAGCAGCAGCACGCCGGAACGGCCGGTGCAGCTGATCGTCTCGGCCTCCATGCCCTGCGGCGCATCGCTGCTGCCGGTGGTGGAGCACTCGAAGGCAGGCCCGATGCGGGTAGGCAGGCGGAAACCGAGGATCTGCTGCGTGGTTTCGACTCTCGCGGCCGAATCCGCATCCCACGGGCCAAGCACCACGGTTTCGTAAGCCTGGGCCTGCTGCGCCACCATGGCCCGCAGCTGGCCGGGCGTCCTGCCCTCATCCAGCGGTGCATGCGCCCGGCGCAGCAGCGGCACGATGTGCCGCGCGGGCACCACGAAACCCACCAGCTGCCGGCCGCTGATCACCGAGACGTTCACGCCATAGACCGTGCCTCCGGCATCCAGCGCCGGCCCGCCCGACATGCCGCTGTTGATCGCACCGGTGTAGTGGATGCGCTGGTCGAAGCCGCTGGCCACCAGGCCATTGGCCACGCCTTCGGTGATGGTGAGGCCGAGATTGAGCGGATAACCGATGGAATAGGCACGTGCGCCTGCGCGCGGGATGTCGGTGCGCAGGCGCAGCGCCGGCAGGTCAAGCTGCTGCTCCGCCTTCACCACGGCCAGGTCATTGCGCACGTCCACGGCGTGGACACGCAACCTGCCCCGCCGGCCATCGGAAGTGACGTATTCGAGCCGGTAGCGGCGTGGATGCAGTACGGCCTCGGACACAACGTGGTAGTTGGTGACGATGAAACCCTCATCGCCGACGGCGAAACCGGTGCCGTGGAAGGCACTGGTCGCAGCGGCGCCGAAGAACCCGCGCACCAGGACGACCGAATCGCGCGCACTGTCCAGCCGCACCCTCGCGGCATTGGAGAGTGGCAGCTCCGCGAGATCCGGTTCCTCCACTTCCTCGGCCCGGATCACTTCGCCCTCTTCGGTGATGCGCTGGCCTGGCACTGTCGCTGGGGGCGCCTCCGCATCAGGCGGCGGCGTGGCCTCGGCCGTGGTGCCGGCTTCTCCGGATGTGTCGGGTGCGGGCGCAGCCTCCGCACCGATCACGCTCCCCGGCACGGCGAGCATCCAGGCGAGGGTCGCGGCGCACAGGCAGAGCATCAGGGTACGGAGGACGGGTGGCCTCATGGACCCATCTTAGCGAATCGCCACGGAGGCCTCGAACGCGGCACCGGCGCCACCGTGCGCCGCCTGGCTCAGGGCCAGGCGAAATAGTGCAGGAACTTGCCGGAATCCTCTCCGGCAATGTCGGCAATGGTTTCCGGATACGTGATGCGGTACTTCACGAAGCGGTCACCGCAGCGGGCCAGCACCAGCTCCGAATGCAGCGGCTGCTCCTTGCCGTTGAATGCCGCCGAGAACTCGAAGGAAACCGCCACCGCCGGAACTTCCTCTGGCGTGACCTGCACAGCGCGACGCCCGGTCACCCGCGCTCCCGGATAGGCAGCCAGCACGCTGGCACTCTGCGTGGTCAGCGCGGCATCCAGGTCGAGGCCGGCAGCAGGATAGACATGCACCGTGACCATGGAGGGGATGTCGCCGTTGTATCCCACCGAGATGTCGCGGCCGCTTGCATCGTACTGGTGGCCCTGGAAGCGCGCGAAGGAACCGATGCGCGCCGGAAAGGTGAAACCGGAGTCATTGTGGATGAGCTCGCCCGGGGCGTCGCCGGCCCTGAAGGGCGCCGGCGGCACCGGCGGCACCGGCGGCGGAGTCGTGGCGCAGGCAGCCAGCAGCACGGTGGCGGCAACTGCCGCGAGTCGCATGGAAATTCGGTTCATCAGCCCCCCAGGTACGGCCGGTCGGACCGATAGTGCCTGCCCTCCGCCCTGTCGTACAGGAGCGGGGGCACAGATCAAGGGATTCCCGCAGCCTCACCGCCCTGCAACCAGGCATCGATCAGCCGCCGCGAGATCGCCTCCGGGGGCGGCAGCCGCACCGCACCGCCTGCCACCTGCCCGCGGGTGAACCAGTGGGCCTCTTCCAGCTCCCCGTCGTGCAGCACCGGTGTGGAAACGCTGGCGCGCGCGGTGAACCCCAGCATCAGCGACGCCGGGAATGGCCAGGGCTGGGAGGAATGGTAGGCAACCTCCTGCACGCTGGTGCCCGTTTCCTCCCACACCTCGCGGCGCACCGCATCCTCCAGCGACTCGCCGGGCTCGACAAATCCTGCGATGGTGGAGAAGCGCCCGGGAGGCCAGCCGGACTGGCGCCCCAGCAGCGCGCGGTCCCCGTCGCACACCAGCACGATGATGGCCGGATCCAGGCGCGGGAAGCTGTCCAGGTGGCAGGCGGCGCAGTGGCGTGCATGTCCGGCGCGGCGGGAGGACAGCGGCGCGCCGCACCGGCCGCAGAATCGGTGATTGCCGCGCCACAGGTGCAGGGCCCGAGCATAGGCCACCAGCCCCGCTTCGCCGGCCGGCAATTCCGCGGCCAGCGGACGCAGCTCGGCGAACCGCTCGCCGGACCCTGCCACTGCGAGAGCCTCCGGAAGATCGGCCAGCAGGCAACGCTGCCCCTGGTACCAGCCCAGCAGCACCAGCTGCTCCGGATCGTTGATGGCGGCGATGCGGCGGTCCTCGCGCGGCAGCAATGTCAGGCGGTGGCTGCCCTCCTCCACGGCCCGCATCAGCACGGCACCCTGCCACATGGCCAGGTAGCGCGTGGCCGGATCCGCCAGTGCCTCCTCCAGCCAGCCCGCCCGCTGGCGGGCCTCGGCACGACGGTCCAGATATGCGCCGGCGAATGGATCATCCACGGGCGGGGCCCTCAGGACTGCCAGCCGGATTTCGGCCGGTCCACCAGCACCGCGAGCACCACGGCCACCAGTGTAGGCACGAGCAGCGCCAGGTACAGCAGCAGTGAAAACTGCACGCCGCGCGCAGTGAATGCGGTGATGCCACCGCAGAGCAGTCCGCACAGCAGCCCTCCCTGCGCACCCGATACCAGGCTGATGCGCTTGCAGAGGTAGGCGGCGGTGGCAATGAATGCAATCACTGTGAGCAGTGCCGAAGCCAGGCTCGTCACCCACAACGTCCTGCCCGTGGCGGCCGGGTCGACGCTGTAGGGAGCAATGGCCAATGCTGCGGCAGTGCTGACCGCGGCGTGCACCACCAGGACGAGCACGGCGTACATGCGTGGATACTGCCTCGTGCCTGCAGGCGAACGCTACAGGTTCACCCGCTCGATCTCGCGGGCGGCAATCGGCCTGCCAAGGAAGGTTGGTCCCACGCGGGCGAAGCGCTCTTCTCCATCCGTGACCAGGAACTGGCAGATGCCGCGCGACTCGGCCGACGCCAGTTGCCTCTCGCCCAGCAGTGCTGCCAGCGCCTCGGCGGTGGGCACTGCGGAATCCACGATGCGCACCCCCGGCCCCACCACGCCCTGGATTGCCTCAGCCAGCGGCGGAAAATGCGTGCAGCCCAGCACCAGCACATCCGGAGCGGCCGCCGCATCCGCGAACAGGGGAGCCAGGTAGCGGCGCGCAGCGGCAGTGGCGATTTCCCCGCCGGTCCAGCCTTCCTCGGCCAGCGCCACGAAAAGCGTTGCGGGCACCGCGGTAACGTGCGCATGCGGCAGGCGCCGCTGTATCTCGCGCTGGTAGGCGCCACCGCGCACTGTGCCCTCAGTGGCCACCACGGCGATACGACCGCTGCGAGTTGCCTGCACCGCCGCTGCCGCGCCGGGTTCGATCACGCCGAGGATGGGCAGCCCGGGGTTGCCGGCCGCCAGCGCCGGCAGCGCGGCGGCCGAGGCTGTGTTGCAGGCCACCACCACCGCCTTCACGCCTCTTCGCACCAGCGCATATACGGCCTGGAGCGCGTAGCGCTCCACGGTGGCGGCGGTCTTGGTCCCATAGGGCAGCCGCGCGGTGTCGCCAAGATAGAGGAAATCCTCGCCGGGCAGGCGCGACACCAGCGCCTTCAGCACGCTCAGTCCGCCGATGCCGGAGTCGAACACGCCGATCGGCAGCGCGCTGCTCATGTGGCTTCTGGTCTTACCTGCGGGAACAGCAGCACGTCGCGGATCGCCGCCTGGTCGGTGAGGAACATCACCAGGCGGTCCACGCCGATGCCCAGGCCGGCCGTGGGCGGCAGTCCATATTCGAGCGCGCGGATGTAGTCGGCGTCGTAGAGCATCGCCTCTTCGTCGCCGGCATCCTTGCGCAGCATCTGCGCCTGGAAGCGCGCCGCCTGGTCCTCCGGATCGTTGAGCTCGGAGAAACCATTGGCGATCTCCCGGCCACCGATGTAGAACTCGAAGCGGTCGGTAAGGAAGGGATCCGCATCGCTGGCGCGCGACAGCGGCGACACCTCGGCCGGATGGCCGAACACGAAGGTTGGATCCAGCAGCGTGTGCTCGACGGTGTGCTCGAAGAGGATCATCAGCAGCTTGCCGGCGCCATCGGCCGGATCAAACTTCGCGCCCACCTTCGTGCACCAGCCGCGCAGGTATTCCACGTCGCGCAGCCGCATGGCGTCCAGTCCATCGTTCTCGTCGAGGATGGCATCGGTCATCGACACGCGCGCGAAGGGCCGCACCAGGCTGTATTCGCGCCCCTGGTAGCCGATGGATTTCGCGCCCGGCTTCACCACGTCGGCCAGCGCCAGCACCAGTTCCTCGGTGAGGTCCATCAGGTGGCGGTAGTCCGCGTAGGCCCAGTACAGCTCCATCATCGTGAACTCGGGGTTGTGCCGCGTGGACAGCCCCTCGTTCCTGAAGTTGCGGTTGATCTCGTACACCTTCTCGAACCCGCCCACCACCAGGCGCTTGAGGTAAAGCTCCGGTGCGATGCGCAGGTACATCTGCATGTCCAGCGCATTGTGGTGGGTGATGAAGGGACGCGCCGCGGCGCCGCCGGCGATGGGATGCATCATCGGCGTCTCCACCTCCATGAAGCCGCGGGTGTCCAGCTCCTCCCGCAGGCGGCGGATCAGGCGCGTGCGCGCCTTGAACACGGCACGGGACTCCTCGTTGACGATGAGGTCCACGTAGCGCTGGCGGTAGCGCATGTCCACGTCGGCCAGCCCATGCCACTTGTCGGGCAGCGGGCGCAGCGACTTGGTGAGCAGGCGCAGCTGCGTGGCCTTCACCGACAGCTCGCCGGTGCGGGTGCGGAACAAAACGCCCTCGGCACCGATGGTGTCGCCCACGTCCCAGCCCTTGAAGGCTTCGTACACCCCTTCGGGCAGGCTCGCCATCTGCAGGAACAGCTGGATGCGGCCGGTGGGATCGGCGATGGTGGCGAAGCTGGCCTTGCCCATGATGCGCTTGGCCATCATGCGGCCGGCAACGGCGACGGGTATGGCCTGCTGCTCCAGCTGCTCCGCCGTCGCGTCCGCATGAGCCTGTTGCAGGTCCCCGGCGTGGTGCGTACGCCTGAAATCGTTCGGGAAGGCAATGCCGTGCCCCCGCAGCGCGGCCAGCTTGGCGCGCCGCTCGGCGATCAGCTTGTTCTCGTCCTGGGGCGGCTCCTGCTGCGGCCCGCCGGGTGCATTCGTCTGTTCACTCATCGTTACAGTCCCGCCTTCAGGCTGGCCTCCATGAACGGGTCAAGGTCGCCGTCGAGCACCTTGTCGGTGGCGCCCACCTCCACATTGGTGCGCAGGTCCTTGATCCGCGACTGGTCGAGCACGTAGGAGCGGATCTGGTTGCCCCAGCTCACATCCGACTTGGAGTCCTCGAGCACCTTGGCGGCGGCGTTGCGCTTGTTGACCTCGAGCTCATACAGCTTGGCCTTGAGCATCTTCATCGCCGTGGAGCGGTTCTTGTGCTGGCTGCGCTCGGTCTGGCAGGCCACCACGATGCCGGATGGCACGTGCCTCAGCCGCACCGCCGACTCGGTCTTGTTCACGTGCTGGCCGCCGGCGCCGCTGGAACGGTAGACGTCCATCTCGATGTCGGCCGGGTTGACCTCGATGTTGATGTCATCGTCGATCTGCGGCGAGATGAACACCGAAGCGAAGGAAGTGTGGCGGCGGTTGCCGGAATCAAACGGGCTCTTGCGTACCAGGCGGTGCACGCCGGTCTCGGTGCGCAGCCAGCCGTAGGCATAGTCGCCCTCGAAAGCGATGGTGCAGCTCTTGATGCCGGCCACCTCGCCGGGATTGGAGTCGAGCACCTCGGTACTGAAGCCGCGTGCCGCGCCCCAGCGCAGGTACATGCGCATCAGCATCTGCGCCCAGTCCTGTGCCTCGGTGCCGCCGGCGCCGGCCTGGATGTCGAGGTAGGCACTGTGTGAATCCATCTCGCCGCGGAACATGCGGCGGAACTCCAGGTCGCGCACCCGTGCTTCAAGCTGCGGGAGCTCGCGCTCGATGTCGGCGATGGAGGCGGCGTCATCCTCGGCCTCGGCCATCTCAAGCAGCTCAGTGGAATTGGCCAGCGCGGAGGCGGCACCATCGAGCTGGGCGAGGTCGGCGCTCAGCCGTGCACGTTCCCGGCCAAGCTCCTGCGCTCGCTCGGGCTTGTTCCACACATCGGGAAGTTCCAGCTCGCGCGAGACTTCCTCCAGCCGCTCCTTCTTGGAGTCGTAGTCAAAGAAACCCCCGTAGCGAGGCGGCGCGCTCGGTCAGGTCGCGCAGGGTCTTCTTCAGCAGGCCGGTCTCGACGGGCATCGGGGTTTCCAGGTCAGCGGGAATGGCCGCGGATTCTAAGGCATTTCAACGTGCTCGATCAGCAGCTGCAGGCGCCGCTCGCCCTGCCAGTGGTTGATGTCGAGCCGGTAGGCCAGCCTGAGCCTGCCTGAGGGCGGCGCGGTGAAGCGCTCGCCATCCAGCAGGTTGAAGGCGATGGCATCGAAACGCGCGCTGGAGCCGGCGGGCCGCAACCGGCATTTCACATGCCGCTCGCCCACCACGCGAGGTGCCTCCACGTCGAACTCGCCATGGAAGGATGGTTCCGGAAAGCCCTGGCCCCAGGGTCCAGCCTCGCGCAGCAGTTGCGCAGTGGTGAGGCAGATCTCCTCCTCCGCCAGCTCCCCGTCGGTCCAGACCACATCATCCGGCTCCGCATCGCGCAGGCTCGCAGCCACGACGGAGTCGAAGGCGCTGGCGAACTGGTCCAGGTCGCCTCGTCGCAGGGTGAGGCCGGCCGCCATGGCATGCCCGCCGAAGCGCTGGATGAGGCCGGGATGGCGCGAGGCCACGGACTCCAGCACGTCGCGCACGTGCACGCCGGGAATCGAGCGCGCCGAACCGCGCAGCTCCTCGCCTTCTCCCGGCGCGAAGGCCACCACCGGGCGTGCGGTGCGCTCGCGGATGCGGCTGGCCACCAGGCCCACGACGCCCTGGTGCCAGCTGGTATCGAACAGCGTGAGCCCTGCATGGCGCTGGCCATCCTCCCAGGCCTTCAGGCCCTTCACCGCTGCCAGCGCCTGCTCCTGCATGTCGCCTTCGATGCGGCGCCGCTCGCGGTTCAGCTCATCCAGCTGCGCGGCCAGCGCCTCGGCGCCGGCACGGTCCTGTGCCAGCAGGCAGCGGATGCCGATGCTCATGTCATCCAGCCGCCCGGCGGCATTGAGGCGTGGGCCGACGGAAAAGCCGAGGTCCGCGGCAACCAGGCTGTCCATTTCGCGCCTGGCCACGGCGGCAAGCGCGGCGATGCCGGGCAGGCAGTGCCCGGAACGCATGCGTCTGAGTCCCTGTGCGACCAGCACGCGGTTGTTCGCATCTAGCGGGACTACGTCGGCCACCGTGCCCAGGGCCACCAGGTCCAGCAAGTGGGTGACAGGTTTCGCGCCGGCCGGCAGGCACCCCTGCTCCTGCATCAGGCGCTGCAGGGCGGCCAGCACGTAGAAGGCCACGCCCACCCCAGCCAGTGCGCGACTGCCGAAGGTGCTGCCATGCAGGTTGGGATTCACCATCACGCTGGCATCGGGCAGCGCCGCGCCAGGCAGGTGATGGTCGGTGACCAGCACATCGATGCCGGCCGCGCGTGCCGCGGCAACGCCTTCGAGCGCGGATACTCCGTTGTCCACCGTGACGATCAGCGACGGCTGGCGTGTGCGGGCTTCCTCCACCAGGCCAGGAGTGAGGCCGTAGCCGAACCTGAAACGGTCCGGCACCAGGAAATCCACGCTGCGGAAGCCCCAGCTGGTGAGTGCGTGCACCATCAGCGCAGTGCTGGTGGCGCCGTCGGCATCGAAATCGCCGACGATGAGCACGCGCCCCTCCCGATGCCTGAGCAGCAGGACGGCCGCCTCGCGCACATGTGGCAGCGAGCTGACCGGCAGCAATGCGGCAAGCCCGGTTGCCAGCTCTGCTCCATCGCGGACGCGACGCGCAGCGTAGATCCGGCGCAGCAGTGGCGACAGGCCTTCCGGCAGCATCGCGTCTGCAGCGACAGCGCGTGGTTGCAGGCGGCGCAACGCCATGCTCATGGGTGAGCTCCCACCTGCCACCAGCGACGCCGTCGCCACCGCAGCCAGTGCCGCATCGAGCCGCGCGACACCTGCCATGTGGTGCCAGCCAGCTGCAGACGCAGGGTGTGCGTTGCGCCGTTTTCAAGGGCCTGCACTGCGGGTGCAAACCACTGCTCCTCGAGTCCCTGCCAGTAGCTTGCCGTGGACTCGCCAGCCGGCGCTGGCGGCGCAATCAGCACAAGGCCATCTCCGGCTCCCGCAGCCGATGACCCCTGCACGGGCGCAGAACCCAGCGCCGAGCGCCAATCCCCCGCCTTGACCAGGGAAGCGCCTGTCCAGGCGGCGAGCCCGGCCAGCCAGGCATCCCCCGGAAGGTGCGTAACGATGCCACGCAATGCCGCAGGCTGCGGCAAGGCGATACGCTGCGCTCCGCCCCAGAACCAGACTGCATTGACCACCGGCTCACTCCGCTGCTCGCGCCGGCGATTGAGCTCATGGGAAGCCAGCCACATCTCCACTTCGGCACCCAGGCGCCGCAGCGCGCGCTGGACATCATCCGCGGCCGGTGAGCGCCCGAGCGTCTCTCCCACCAGCAGCTCCGGCGCCACATCACGCGCGCCTGCGGCACAAGGGGCTACCAGCAGCCAGCTGCCAGTCCCCGCGGCGGCGTGCAGGGCAGCGCCACTGGCGCCGAACTCGTCGTTGAAGGCCGCGCGCCAGGCCGCATCCTCTGCGGCGTCAGGCCACAGCCTTCCGCCGGGCGGCAGGTGAACGCGGCTGATGCCCGCGACGACATGCACCGGCGCGGCGAAACAGAGGCTGGCGTCCGGCGGCAAACCGGGCAGCGCGGCGGCGGCCACGGATGCCGCTGCAACGCGCTCCAGGCCCAGGGCCCGCATCACGCCTGCCTGCCAGTCCGGCGCATCCGGCAGCCGGCGTGCCCGGTGCAGCAGTCGCGTGAGGGCCGGCATTTCAGGGAGTTCGGTATGCGCCCCCTCCTCTTCCCGTACATCGGGCAGGCGCGGGAGCGCGATCAGCGTTGTCATGTCGCGTATCGTAGCGGCATGAAACTGCACGAACAGCTTCCCGCCCGCATTCACCTGGTCAGCAGGTACAGCGCGGGCCACGTGGAGATCGGCGGACAACAACTGACGCGCCCGCTCATCGTGGCGCCTGCCCTGCTGCATACAGTGTGGATCGACACAGCCGGAGAACTCACGCCGGAGTCGCTGGCGCCGCTGTGGCCACAGGAACCCCGCATCGTGCTGCTGGGTGGAACAGGCTTCGCGCCCGGGCCGCTGAAACTCCTGCGCCGCGCCCTCGCCACCCGCCAGGCGGGGCTGGAGATCATGGATCTTGGCGCAGCGTGCCGGACCTATAACGTGCTGGCGCAGGAAGAGCGCGCCGTAGCCGCATTGCTCTTCCCCGCCTGAAACACTCTTCAGGCACGCCCTCATGCAGCCGCCGGGGGATTTGCCTAGACTAGCGGCTCTTTTTTCCATCCATCACCAGGATCCATTCATGCGTGTCGCAATTCTGACGAGCTTCGCCACCGTCTTCCTTCTCACCGGCTGTGCGCAGAAGGCCCAGCAGGCAGTTCCCAAGACTGATGACGAAAAGGCACTTTACGCACTCGGCGTGATCATGTCCGAGCGCATCGGCGTGAAGAACTTCGCCCTCACGGACCAGGAGCTGGTGATGGTGAAGGCCGGCATGGCCGACGGCGCACAGGACAAGGCCAGCCTGAAGCCCGAGGAACTCGAAGCGCTGATGCCGAAGCTGCAGGAGCTTTACGAGACCCGCACCAAGGCTGCTGCCGATTCGCAGAAGACCGAAGGTGAGGCCTATCTGGCCAAGAAGGCAGCCGAAGCGGGCGCCGAGAAGACTGCCAGCGGCCTCGTCTACATTCCCGGCAAGGAAGGCACCGGCGCCACGCCCACCCCCGAGGACACGGTCACCGTGCACTACGAAGGCAAGCTGGTCAGCGGCAAGGTGTTCGACAGCTCCAGGGAGCGCGGTGAACCGATGAGCTTCCCGCTGGGCGGAGTGATCCCCTGCTGGACCGAGGGCGTGCAGAAGATGAAGGTCGGAGGCACCGCGCAGCTGGTCTGCCCGCCGGACCTCGCCTACGGCGAACAGGGCAATCCGGCGATCCCTGGCAATGCCACGCTCACGTTCGATGTGGAGCTGCTTGAAATCGCCAAGGATGCGGCGCCGGCAGCGCAGTAAGTCCGTTCAGGCTGGATTCAGTGCCGCCCCTCCAGACTGGAGGGGCGGTGGAGCTGTGAGGCCCACCGGAGGAAGGCACTGAAGTTTGTGGAAGCTGAAGATCCAGTTCGACCAATTAATCGGAGCTGACAGACTCGAATCATTGGTTGGTTCGCGCGATTTTTGTTTTTGTTGTATCGACCCGTTTTACTTGTTGTCCAAACCCGTCTTAGTCCCCTCTCCCTTCAGTGCCTTCGTCCGGTGAGCCTGTCGCCGAACGGCTACAGAGTAAAGCAGCGTTCAGTTGAGCACGCAAGCCCTTGACCAGGGCCATTGTTTGGCGTTAGGCCATTTCGGCCCGCCGGGTCTCGAATAGGCCTCAGCTGACCCCGCCCAGCATGGGCACGAAGGCCACCGGCCCGAGTACTTCCTTCTGCAGGCCCGTCTCGCGCCGCGTTACACGCAGCAATTGCTGCTGCCCTTCCGGGCCCACGGGCACCACGAGTCTTCCGCCTACCGCCAGCTGGTTCAGCAATGCCTCGGGCAACGTCAGCGGTGCGGCCGCGACGATGATTCCCTCGAACGGCGCCTGGGTGGGCCAGCCCTTCATGCCATCACCGTGCTTGAGTTTCACGTTGCGGATGCCCAGTTCCTTCAGGCGCTGCTTCGCCCGATCCACCAGCGGCTCGATGCGCTCGATGGAGAATATCTTCTGCGCGAAGGGCGAAAGCACCGCGGTCTGGTAGCCGCAACCGAACCCCACTTCCAGCACTTTCTCGGGCAGCCCGCCGGAGATCAGCGCCTGCGTCATGCGGGCGACGATATAGGGCTGGGAGATTGTCTGGCCCCAGCCGATGGGCAGGGCCGTGTCCTCGTAGGCGCGGCTGGCCAGCGCCTCGTCGACGAAGATATGCCGCGGCACGTTGCGGATGCGATCCAGCACGCGCAGGTCATGGATGCCCTGGTCGCGCAGGCGCTGCACCAGGCGATCGCGCGTGCGCGCGGATGTCATGCCGATGCCTGCGTGCCGGGTGACGTTCATGCCAGCGGCTTCAGCCAGTCCGCGATGGCTGGCAGCGCCGCGTGGCGCGTGAGGTCGATCTGCAGGGGCGTGACGGATACGTAGCCGGAAGCGATGGCGTGGAAGTCGGTGCCCTCGCCCGCATCCTGCCCGCCGCCGGACGGCCCGATCCAGTACACGGGCTTGCCCTTGGGATCCTTCACCGGAACGATGGGCTTGGAACGATGGCGCCCGCCCAGGCGCGTGGCGCGGATGCCGCGCAGCTCGTCATGGGGAACGTCCGGCACATTGACGTTGAGCGTCATGCCGCGCTCCAGCGGAGCTTCGAGCAGCCGCGCGATCAGCGTCTCGGCCACGCGGGCCGCGGTGTCGAAATGGCGGCCCGAATCCGGTTCCATGCACAGCGAGAAGGCCACCGTGGGCAGGCCGAGGAAGCGACCCTCGATGGCGGCGGCAACGGTGCCGGAATACAGCGTGTCATCGCCGAGGTTGGGGCCGTCGTTGATGCCCGAGCACACCAGGTCGAACTCGAAGTCGAAGTAGCCGGAGATGGCGATGTGCACGCAGTCGGTGGGCGTGCCACCCATTACATAGTGCACCCCGGGCTCGCTTTCGAACACGCGCAGCGGCACGTCGAGCGTGAGCGAATTGCTGGCGCCGCTGCGATTGCGGTCGGGAGCCATCACCGTGGTGCGGGCCAGGCGCGAGAGCGCACTGTTGAGCTGGCGGATGCCGTCGGCGCGGTAACCGTCGTCGTTGCTGACCAGAATATGCATGAGACCTTGCGCTTCGGCGCGCCATTCACGCGGGCGCGCAGCGCGCGCAATAATACTCGAAGCGGGGCTTCAGGGCGGCAGGCACATGGATGAGGACGAAAGGAGGCTGTTCCGCCACGCCATGCGCGGCGTGCGGCGGCTGGGCTTCGATGCCCGCAGCGAGTCCACCGCCCCGCGACCCCGGCCTCGCGCGCACTTCGCTCGCGCCGAGCGGCAGGCCGTGCTGCGCGAGAGCATGGACACGGGCTCGCCGCTGGCGCCCGTGGAGGAAACCGGCGAGGCGCTGCTGTTCCGCAGGCCCGGGGTGGCCCTGACGGCATTCCGGCGCCTCCGGGCCGGACAGTTCCGCGTGGATGGGGAAATCGACCTGCACGGGCTGCGTGCGGCCATGGTGGAGCCCGCCCTGCGCGAATTCCTTGCAGATGCAATGCGGCACCGGGCGCGCGTGGTGCGCGTGATCCACGGCAAGGGCCGCCGCTCCGGGCATCGCGGCCCGGTGCTCAAGCTGGTGGCCAGCCACTTCCTGTGCCGTGTCGATGCCGTGCTGGCATTTGCCTCGGCGCGCGAAGTGGATGGCGGATCCGGCGCGATACTCGTATTGCTCGATACGCCCTCGGCGGCGAAGGGCCAGGCTGCCCGTCGATGAATGCGCGACCAATGCGGAGCGGCCGGGAAGAGGTCAGTCCGCGCTGATCAGCACCACGGCCTGGGCCGCAAGGCCCTCGCTCCTGCCCAGGAATCCCAGCTTCTCGGTGGTGGTGGCCTTCAGGTTCACTACTTCCCTTGCCACGCCCAGGGCTGCAGCCACACTGTCGCGGATGGCATCGCGGTGCCTTGCAATGCGCGGGGTCTCGCCGAGCAGCGTGAGATCAGCATTCACCACGCGCCAGCCGCGATCTGCCAGCAGCTGCACGGCATGGCGCACGAACTGCGTGCTGTCGGCGCCTTTCCAGCGGGCGTCAGAGTCAGGAAAGTGCTGGCCGATGTCCCCCAGGCCCGCTGCACCCAGCAGTGCATCGGTGAGGGCGTGCAGCAGCACATCGCCGTCGGAATGGGCCACCACGCCCCGGGCATTGGGGATGCGCACGCCGCCCAGCACCACGTGGTCGCCGGCACCGAAGGCATGCACGTCGATGCCGCTGCCGATACGGAAATTCATGGCTGATTCTCGCGCGCCAGCCAGGCTGCCGCCAGCCGCATGTCCGCCAGCGTGGTGATCTTCAGGTTGCCCGGGTCGCCACTGACCAGCCGCGGTGCATGGCCCAGCCACTCCAAGGCCTGGGACTCGTCGGTGGGCTCCCGTCCGGCCTCCACCGCGGCGCGCAGGGCCTCGCGCAGCAGGCCGGCCCGGAACATCTGTGGCGTCAGTGCGCGCCACACATCGGTACGCGGCGGCGTTTCGGCCACGCGTGCAGCTCCTGCAGGGGACACATCTGCCTGCGCACGCTTGAGCGTATCGGCAAGCGGTACGGCCAGCAGACCGCCGATTTCGTCCGTGCCTGCTTCGGCCAGCAGCCGATCGATATCCGTGCGCGCCAGGCAGGGCCGCGCCGCATCGTGCACCAGCACCCAGTCGCCATCGGACGCAGGCAGCGCGGCGAGCGCATTGCGCACCGAGTCGCAGCGGCGCGCGCCGCCGGCCACAGTCCGCACGCGCGGATCACCGGCCGGGGGCAATGTGCTGAATACCTCGTCGGATGCATCGAGGGCGATGCAGATGCCCTTGCACCGGGCATCGGCGATGAATGGAGCCAGCGCCCGTTCGATCACGCGCGCCTTGCCCAGGAAGAGGTATTGCTTGGGCGTGTCACCACCGAAGCGGCGTCCACTGCCCGCCGCCGGCATGACCAGCCAGTAGTGCACTCAGTGGGCCGCGGAGGCCAGCGCGGTGGGGGAGTCGGCCACCGGTGCGTCTTCCACCAGGCCGGCCGGCGTGTCTTCCGGCGGCACGACCTGGTAGTAGGTTTCATTGGGCGCGACCAGCCCGAGCTCGGCACGGGCCCGCTCCTCGACTGCGGCAAATCCCTGCTTGAGGTCCTTCACCTCGGCGAAGAGCTGCTGGTTGCGCGCCTGCAGGCGCTCGTTCTCGGCCCGCTGTTCGGCCACGGCCCGATCGAGCCGCAGCACCTCGCGCGCGCCGTCCGGCGACACCCATATGCGGTACTGCATGAGCACTACCACGGCGGCCAGCGCGGCGATGAACCACTTCATGATCGCGGCAGGTTATCGCGTTACAGGGTAAATGGGAACGCCTCCCGCCCCGCGTAACGCACCTTGCCGCCCAGCAATGCCTCGATGCGCAGCAGCTGGTTGTACTTGGCAATGCGGTCGGAGCGGGACATCGATCCGGTCTTGATCTGCGTGGAAGCCGTGGCCACGGCGATGTCGGCAATGGTGGCATCCTCGGTCTCGCCGGAGCGGTGTGACACCACCGAGGTGTAACGTGCCTGCTCGGCGAGGCTGATGGCCTCCAGTGTCTCGGTGAGCGTGCCGATCTGGTTCACCTTGATCAGGATGGAGTTGGCGACCTTCTTCTGGATGCCCTCCTTCAGGATCTTCGTGTTGGTGACGAACAGGTCATCGCCCACCAGCTGCACCTTGCTGCCCAGCTTGTCGGTGAGCAGCTTCCAGCCATCCCAGTCGCCTTCGGCCATGCCGTCCTCGATGGTGATGATGGGGTAGCGCGCCGCAAGGCCGGCCAGGTAGTCGGCGAATTCGGCCGAAGTGAAGCTGCGGCCCTCGCCTTCGAGGTGGTACCTGCCGTCCTTGTAGAACTCGCTGCTGGCCACGTCGAGGCCGAGGTAGATGTCCTTGCCCAGCTGGTAGCCGGCCTTTTCCACCGCCTGGCTGATGATGCCGATGGCCTCCTCGTTGGAGCCCAGGTTCGGCGCGAAGCCGCCCTCGTCGCCCACGGAGGTGGCCAGGCCCTTGTCGTGCAGGATCTTCTTCAGCGTGTGGAAGATCTCCGCGCCGTAGCGCAGCGCCTCCGGAAGCGAGGGCGCGCCCACGGGCAGGATCATGAACTCCTGCACATCCAGGGAATTGTCCGCATGCGCGCCGCCATTGATGATGTTCATCATCGGCACGGGCATCACCGGTGCGCGATCCTTCTTCGCATCCAGGGTGGCGAGATGGCGGAACAGCGGCAGCTTCGCGCCGGCCGCCGCCGCCTGCGCCGTGGCCAGCGACACCGCCAGCAAGGCATTGGCGCCCAGCCGGCCCTTGTTCTCGGTGCCGTCCAGCTCGATCATCCTGCGGTCGATGGCCGCCTGTTCGCGCGCATCCATGCCGGTGACGGCCGACTTCAGCACGCCGTTCACGTTGGCCACGGCCTTCAGCACACCCTTGCCCAGGTAGCGCGACTTGTCGCCGTCACGCAGCTCCACTGCTTCGCGGGTGCCGGTGGAGGCGCCCGAGGGCACAGCGGCGCGGCCCATGGCGCCGGAGTCCAGCACCACGTCGGCTTCGACGGTGGGATTTCCGCGCGAATCGATCACTTCGCGCCCGATGACATCGACGATACGGCTCATGACGGTTTCTCTTCCTCGTAACGATCTGCCTTGACGATTCGGTCCAGCGCCACCAGCGTGGCGAGCAGCGGTTGCATGCGCGCCAGCGGCCAGGAGTTCGGGCCGTCGGAGAGTGCGCGTGCGGGATCAGGATGGGTCTCAATGAACAGGCCTGCGACACCGGCGGCCACGGCCGCACGCGCCAGCGTGGGCACGAATTCGCGCTGTCCGCCCGAGGCGCTGCCCTGCCCGCCCGGCAGCTGCACCGAGTGCGTGGCGTCGAACACCACCGGGCAGCCAGTGGCACGCAGCACGGGCAGCGCGCGCATGTCGGAGACCAGGTTGTTGTAGCCGAAGCTCACGCCGCGCTCGCAGACCAGGATGTCCTGGTTGCCCGCGGCGCGGGCCTTCTCCACCACGTTGCCCATCTCCCAGGGAGAGAGGAACTGGCCCTTCTTGATGTTCACCGGCCTGCCTGCGCGCGCCACGTTCTGGATGAAATTGGTTTGCCGGCACAGGAAGGCCGGCGTCTGCAGCACGTCGACCACGGCGGCGACTTCCGCCAGCGGCGTATCCTCGTGCACATCGGTGAGCACGGGAACATCGAAGCGGGACCGCACGCCTTCCAGGATCTTCAGGCCCTGCGCCAGGCCCGGCCCGCGGAAACTGGCAGCAGAGGAACGGTTGGCCTTGTCGAAGGAAGCCTTGAACACGAAGGCCATGCCCAGCGCCCGCGTGACCTCGCGCAGCTGGCCTGCCACTTCCTCCACCAGCGCCTGGCTTTCGATCACGCAGGGACCGGCGATCAGGAACAGCGGCCGGTCGTTGCCGATCTCGACGCCGGCGAGCTTCACCGCGGCACCAGCCTCATGCCGCCACCCGCGTCATTGCGCTGGGGCCTCACGCCCCCGCGGCAGCCGGCAGCTGCGCCGCGCGCGCCGCGCGGGCTGCCTTCACAAAACCGGCAAACAGCGGGTGGCCATCGCGCGGATTGGAGGTGAACTCGGGGTGGAACTGCGTGGCGACGAACCAGGGATGCCCCGGCAGCTCCAGGATCTCCACCAGCCCGTCGCGCGAGAAGCCGGAAAACTTCATCCCGGCCTTGCGGTACTGTTCCAGGTAGTTGTTGTTGAATTCGTAGCGGTGACGATGGCGCTCGCGGATCACGTCCGCGCCGTAGAGCCCGCGCGCCAGCGTGCCTTCCGCCAGCTCGATCTCCTGTGCGCCCAGCCGCATGGTGCCGCCGAGGTCGGATTTCTCGTTGCGCTCCTGCGCGCCGCGCATCGCATCCTGCCATTCGGTGATCATCGCGATCACCGGGTGCGGGGAGCCGCGGTCGAATTCGGTGCTGTGCGCGCCGGAAAGCCCCAGCACGTTGCGCCCGAACTCGATGGCCGCCACCTGCATGCCAAGGCAGATGCCGAGGTAGGGAATGCGCTTCTCGCGCGCATAGCGCACCGTGGCGATCTTGCCCTCGATGCCGCGCTCCCCGAACCCGCCCGGCACCAGGATGGCGTCCATGCCGTCAAGGCAGCCCGTGCCGCGCAGCTCGATGTCGGTGGACTCCACGAAATGCACGTTCACCCGCGTGCGGGTGCGGATGCCGCCGTGCGAGAGCGCCTCGTTCAGCGAGATGTAGGAGTCGCGCATCTGCACGTACTTGCCCACCATCGCGATGTCGACCACGGTTTCCGGATGCGCCCTGGCCTGCACCACCTGCTGCCAGGCTGAAAGGTCGGCCGGCGGCACGTTCAGCTGCAGGCGATTGACCACGATCCCGTCGAGCCCCTGCTCGTGCAGCAGCATGGGGATCTTGTAGATGTCGTCGGCGTCCACCGCGCTGAACACGGCGCGCTCCTCGACATTGGTGAACAACGCAATCTTGCGCCGCTGCTCGCTCGGCAGCTCATCCTTGCAGCGGCACAGCAATATGTCGGGCTGGATGCCGATGCCGCGCAGCTCCTTCACCGAGTGCTGCGTGGGCTTGGTCTTGATCTCGGAGCCCGACACCACCGGCACCAGCGTCAGGTGCATGTAGATGCAGTGGTCGCGGCCCAGTTCCACGCCCATCTGGCGGATGGCCTCGAGGAAGGGCAGCGACTCGATGTCGCCCACCGTGCCGCCGATCTCCACCATGCACACGTCGGCATCGCCGGCGCCGAGCTTGATGCTGCGCTTGATCTCGTCGGTGATGTGCGGGATCACCTGCACCGTGCCGCCGAGGTAGTCCCCGCGCCGCTCGCGCTCGATCACGCGCTGGTAGATGCGGCCGGTAGTGAAATTGCTGTGGCGGCCGGTGGTGGTGCGCACGAAGCGCTCGTAGTGGCCGAGGTCCAGGTCGGTCTCGGTGCCGTCACTGGTGACGAACACCTCGCCGTGCTGGAAGGGGCTCATCGTGCCTGGATCGACGTTGATGTAGGGATCGAGCTTCACCATCGCGATCTTCAGGCCGCGTGATTCGAGGATGGCGCCAAGCGAGGCGGCGGCGATGCCCTTCCCCAATGAGGAAACGACGCCACCGGTGACGAAAACATAACGGGTCATGGGATTCACCGCCGGAAAATTGGAGGTCGCCGACCCCGGGCCGGGACAGATCACGACGGGCCGACAGTCTACCCTTTCGGGTGCCGCCCTGCCAGAGGATTCAGGTGCACGGTCAGCCTGCCGCCCGAACGGCGCAGGACGCCGTCCGGCAGCCGCAGTTGCGGATGCGCATCGCGCCGCGCGGCCATCATCGCCTCGATTTCCCGCAGGTGACGCTCGTTGGGCGCGCGGCAACCGGCGCGCTGCAGCCATGCGCGCAGCACGGCAGCACGGCGCGCGGCGCTGAAGCGGCGCAGTACCGCGATCTCCAGTCCCGCACCATCCGCTGCCGCTTCCAGGTCGCGCGCGGCCAGCGATTCGAGCATGAGGGCAGCGGAGGCGCAGTGGCGTGCGCTGCGCAGCGCCGTGCGCGAAGCGGCCGGCCAGCGCTGCCGGAGTGCCGGCAGCACGGACTTGCGCAGGTAGTTGCGATCGAAGCGGACATCGGCATTGGTGGGGTCTTCCACCCAGTCGAGCCCCGCGGCTGCGGCGTAGGCGGCAATGGCGGCGCGGTCAAACTGCAGCAGTGGACGCAGCAGGCGGGTGCCGGCCAGTGGCATGGCCGCCGGCATGCCCGCCAGCCCCTTGGGGCCCGCGCCGCGCAGCAGCGCGAGCAGCACCGTTTCCAGCTGATCATCCGCATGCTGCGCGGTGAGCAGCAGCTCGCCGGGCGCCAGCGCCGCAGCCAATGCCTGCCGGCGGGCATCGCGTGCGGCCTGCTCCACCGAAACACCGGGTGACCTGTCCACCCGCACGCGCAGCACGGTCAACGGCAACCGCCAGCGCCGCGCCGTGCGCTGGCAGAAGGTGCGGAACCCCGCCGCCGCCGCCTGCAGGCCATGGTCCACGTGCAGGGCGCGCAGCCTGATGCGCGGCCCCTGCGCAGATCGCGTGCGCAGGGCATGCAGCAGCACGGTGGAATCCAGGCCGCCGGACCAGGCCACCGCGCATCTCAGGGCTGTCGCCTCGTCGCCGGCCAGCGCGCGCAAGGCCCTGTGCACCGCGACCGCATCCAGGGCAGGCGCGACGGCAGGCTGCGACGCCATGGATGGACTCAGGGCTTCTGGTCGGTGAACACACCGAAGGAAGACAGCCGCTCGGAGCGTTGCGCGAGCAGCCTTTCGGTGGACAGGCGCGTGAGATCGGCCAGGTGCCTCAGGATGGCGTCCTTCACCGTGAGCGCGATGGCGGCATGGTCGCGATGCGCGCCACCCAGGGGCTCGGCCAGCACCTCGTCCACCAGGTTGAGCTCGGCGAGACGGTCGGCGGTGATGCCCATGGCTTCCGCGGCCGCCTCCTTCTTGTCGGAGCTCTTCCACAGGATGGAGGCGCAGCCCTCGGGCGAGATCACCGAATACACCGCATACTGCAGCATCAGCAGGCGATCGCACACGCCGATGGCGAGCGCACCGCCGGAGCCACCCTCGCCGATCACCACGCTGACGATGGGCACCTTCAGGGTCGACATCTCGAACAGGTTGCGAGCGATGGCCTCGCTCTGGCCGCGCTCCTCACTCGATACGCCGGGATAGGCGCCCATGGTGTCGATCATGGTGATCACGGGCAGGTTGAATCGCTCGGCGGTGCGCATCAGGCGCAGCGCCTTGCGGTAGCCCTCTGGCTTGGGCATGCCGTGGTTGCGGCGCACGCGCTCCTTGGTATCGCGACCCTTTTGGTGGCCGATGAGCATCACCGGCTGGCCGTCGATGCGCGCCAGGCCGCCAACGATCGCCGCGTCATCGCCGAACATGCGGTCGCCGTGCAGCTCGGTGAACTCGTCGCAGATGCGCTTCAGGTAATCGAGGGTATACGGCCGGTGCGGATGGCGCGCCAGCTGGGTGATCTGCCAGGGCGTGAGCGAGGCAAAGATGGTGGTGGTGAGCTGGCGGCTCTTGCGCTGCAGCCGGCTGATCTCCTCGGCGATGTTGACCTTGGAGTCGGAGCTGACATGCCCCAGTTCCTCGATCTTCGCCTCCAGTTCGGCGATCGGCTGTTCGAAATCCAGAAAACTCAGGGCCATGGGCGCTGATGCCCCTGCGGGTGATGTTGAGGGGCGGAAGGTTAGTGGGCGGAGGTGCCGCCGTGCAAGCCGGCGGGGTCGTAGAGCAGCTGCAGGCCCTCCCGGCCCACCAGCGTCTCCAGCTCGTCGATCAGCGCGGGCGTGGGCCGGATGGCCCAGTCGGCCCCGAGGGCCAGGGTGCAGCGCGCCTGCTCGCCGCGGTAGCGCACCAGCACTTCGCAGGGTCCCGGGCGCGAGGATCCGAGCACGCCCTGCAGTTTTTGCAGGAAGGCCTCGCCCTGGCTGGTCTCCGGCCAGCGCAGCACCAGGCGCCGCGCCTGCTTCTCGCGCAGGGCATCGAGCAAGGTGATGCGCTTGCCCGCGATGCGCCAGGCGTTGCTGAAGTCATCGAAGCGCAGGCTGCCTTCCACCAGCACCAGTGCATCGCGCACCAGCAGGTCGCGGTACAGCTGGGCCTGCTCCTCGAACAGCGTCACCTCGATGCGGCCGGTGCGGTCGTCGAGCACGAAGCTGGTGCGGCCATTGCGCTTGCGCAGCTCCCAGATGAGGCCGGCCGCGTTCACCTGGCGTCCGCCGGTGTAGCGCGCGCCCTCGCCTTCGGCCGGCGGACGCTCGCTCACCAGGTCGGCGAGGCGGCCGTTCACCAGGCGGCGCAGGTCGGATTCGAAACGCTGGATGGGATGTCCGGTGAGGAAGAGCCCGAGCGTCTCGCGCTCGCCTGAGAGGCGCAGGGATTCCGGCCATTCCGCCTGCGTGGCTGCGGGTGAAGCATCGGGCGGAGGTGCACCACCGCCGAACAGGTCGTTCTGGCCGGCTTCACTGGCACGCATGGCCTGTTCACCGCCGCGCAACGCGACTTCCAGCGAGCCCATCAGCGCGGCGCGCGTGGCGCCGAGCCCATCCAGGGCACCCGCCTTGATCAGCGCCTCGAGCATGCGCCGGTTGATGCGCGCCAGCTCGATGCGGCGGCACAGGGATTCCAGGCTCTCGTAGGGGCCGTTGCGCTCCCGCTCTCCCACCAGCTCCTCCACCGCCTGGGCGCCCACGCCGCGCACGGCGCCCAGTCCATAGCGGATGGTGCCGGGGCCGGCGACGGTGAAATCCCAGCTCGAGGCATTGATGTCCGGCGGCAGCAGGCGCAGCTTCATGCGCGCGCATTCATCCACCAGCGTCACCACCTTGTCGGTGTCGGCGATGTCCGCGGACATCACCGCTGCCATGAAGGCAGCCGGATAATGCGTCTTCAGCCACGCGGTCTGGTAGGTGAGCACCGCATAGGCAGCCGAGTGCGACTTGTTGAAGCCGTAGCCGGCGAACTTCTCGATCAGGTCGAAGATCCAGCCGGCCCTGTCCGCATCGACGCCGTTGGCCACGGCGCCCTCGACGAATACGCTGCGCTGCTTGGCCATCTCCTCGGGCTTCTTCTTGCCCATGGCCCGGCGCAGCAGGTCGGCGCCGCCCAGCGTGTAGCCGGAGAGCACCTGCGCGATCTGCATCACCTGCTCCTGGTACAGGATCACGCCGTAGGTCGGCTCCAGCACCTTCTCCAGCATGGGGTGCAGGTAGTAGTCATCGCCCTTCTGCGCGGCACCGCCCAGGCCGTGCTTGCGGGCGATGAAATCATCCACCATGCCCGACTGCAGCGGACCGGGACGGAACAGCGCCACCAGGGCCACCACGTCCTCGAAGCTGTCGGGCTTCAGGCGGCGGATGAGGTCCTTCATGCCGCGCGACTCGAGCTGGAACACGGCGGTGGTGTTGCCGCTCTTGAGCAGTTCGTAGGTGGCGCGGTCATCCGTCGGCACCTGCGCCATCGACAGCGGATCGCCGGCGCGCTCGGGCAGCGCATTCACGATCTTCTCGGCGCGGTCGATGATGGTCAGCGTGCGCAGGCCGAGGAAGTCGAACTTCACCAGGCCGGCCGCCTCGACGTCGTCCTTGTCGAACTGCGTGACCACGCCCTCGCCGGCGTTTTCCGTGTACAGCGGCGTGAAGTCGGTGAGCACCGAGGGGGCGATCACCACGCCGCCGGCATGCTTGCCGGCGTTGCGCGTGAGGCCCTCGAGCTTCATCGCCAGCTCCAGCAGCGCGTGCACCTCCTCGTCGTCGCGGTTCAGGCGCGAGAGCTCCGGCTCCTTCTTCAGGGCCGCATCGAGCGTGATGTCCAGCTCGTTGGGGATCAGCTTGGCGATGCGGTCGGCGAAGCCGAAGGGATGGCCCAGCACGCGCGCCACATCGCGCACCACCGCCTTGGCTGCCATGGTGCCGTAGGTGATGATCTGCGAGACGCGCTCGCGGCCGTAGCGCTCGGCGACATAGGCGATCACCCGGTCGCGGCCTTCCATGCAGAAGTCCACGTCGAAGTCGGGCATGGACACCCGCTCGGGATTCAGGAAGCGCTCGAACAGCAGCTGGTGCTCGATGGGGTCGAGGTCGGTGATGCCCAGTACCCAGGCCACCAGCGAGCCGGCGCCCGAGCCGCGGCCCGGCCCCACCGGCACGCCGTTTTCCTTTGCCCAGCGGATGAAGTCGGCCACGATGAGGAAGTAGCCGGCGAACCCCATCTTGATGATGACGTCGAGCTCGCGCTCGAGCCGGGCGGCGTACTGCCCCGGGACCGCACCTCCTGCACTCGTGGCGGACATGCGCTGTGCGAGCCCCGAAGTGGCCGCCGCACTGATGTAGTCCTCGGCGCTGCTGCCGTCGGGCGTGGGGAAGCGCGGCAGCTGGCTCTGCCCGAGCTTCAGCGGCAGGCTGCAGCGGCGTGCGATCTCCACACTGTTGGCCAGCGCCTGCGGAATGTCGGCAAACAGTTCGGTCATCTGCGCCGGGGACTTCAGGTACTGCTCGCGCGAATGGCGGCGGCGGCGGTTCGCATCGGCCAGCAGCGTGCGCTCGCGGATGCACACTCGCGCCTCGTGCGCCTCGAAGTCGTCGGGTGCCAGGAAGCGCACGTCGTTGGTGGCCACCACGGGCACACCTGCTTCCGCCGCCAGCTGCACCGCCGCGTTCACGTATTCGGCGTCGGTGCTGCGGCCCAGGCGCTGCAGTTCCACGTAATAGCGATCCTCGAACAGCTGCTGCCAGTCGCGCAGCAGCCGCTGCGCCTGGGCAGGCCTGCCGGTGAGCAGCGCCCTGCCGACATCGCCCTCCCAGCCACCGGACAGCGCGATCAGCCCCTGCAGCACTTCCCTGGTGAGCCACTCGCGTTCCACCAGCGGCGTCTGCTGCCGCTGGCCTTCGAGGTAGGCCCGCGACACCAGCCGCGAAAGGTTCAGGTACCCCGTCTCGTTCTGGCACATGAGGGTGAGGCGCGAGGGTGTCGCCCGCTCGCCCTCGTTCACCCACAGGTCCACACCGATGATGGGCTTGAGGCCCGCTGCCAGCGCCGCCTTGTAGAACTTCACCATCGCGAACAGGTTGCACTCGTCGGTGAGTGCCACCGCGCCCATGCCCGCCGCAGCGGCGGCGCCCATCAGTTCCGGCACCCGCACCACGCTGTCGACCAGCGAGTACTCGGTGTGAACCCTCAGGTGAACAAAACTCTGCATTCCCATGTTACTAAAGGATTTTTTCCACCGCGCGCACAGGCTGGAACGAGCGACGGTGCAGCGCACAGGGACCCAGCCGCGACAACGCCTCAAGGTGCTCCGGAGTGCCGTAACCCTTGTGGCTGCACAGCTGGTAGCCGGGATAGGCGACGTCGACCGCCGTCATCAGCTCATCGCGCGCCACCTTCGCCAGGATGGAGGCCGCGCTGATGGCCCGCACCAGCGCATCCCCCTGAACCACCGCTTCGGCGCGGTCGCAGCAATCGGCCACGGGTGGCAACCGGTTGCCATCCACCATCACCACCGCGGGACGCAGCGCCAGTCCCAGCACGGCGCGCCGCATGGCCAGCAGCGTCGCCCCGAGGATGTTGAGCGCATCGATCTCCTCCACGTCCGCCCAGGCCACGTGCCAGGCCAGGGCGCGCTCGCGGATGCGGGCGGCAAGCATCGTGCGGCGCTCGGGCGTCAGCTGCTTGGAGTCGCGCAGGCCGCGCACGGGCCGCGCAGGATCGAGCACCACCGCCGCAGCGTAGACCGGGCCTGCCAGCGGGCCGCGGCCAGCTTCATCGACACCGGCAATCACTGCCGCCTGCCGCCCGGCGCGCGTGGCGCCAGCTCCATCCATCATGTCGTTCTCCCCTGTGGGGCGAACGATACCTTGCACGCCGGACAGTTCAAGCGCCCTTTCCGCGAGGGCCGCCTGCGGCCCTGCTACTGTTCCTCGATCTCCACGCGCAGGCGCACCGCGGTCTTGCGCGGGGTCACCTGGCCATGCCGGCGCATCACCGTGACCCTGGTGAGCGCGGTGCCAAACAGCAGGATCAGGGTGGAGTAGTACACCCACAGCAGTACCAGCACCAGCGATCCGGCTGCCCCGTAGGTCGAGGTGGTGGCGATGTGGGTGAGGTACAGGGAAATCAGGTACTGGCCCAGCACGAACAGCAGCGCCGTCACCAGCGCCCCGCGCCATACATCCGCCCAGCGCAATTGCACGTCGGGCAGCACGCGATACAGCAGCCCGAACAGCAGCGTGCTGATGAACAGCGATACCGAGAGGTCGGCCCCGGCGGCGACCGCTTCAGGCACGGGGACCCAGTGCCTGGCGTATTCCAGCACGCTGGTGATCGCCACGCTGATGGCGAAGGAAGTCAGCAGCAGGAAGCCGATGATCAGCACCATGCCCAGCGAGAGCAGGCGCACGATGATGAAGGTGAGCACCCCGCTGCGCGCCGGCTTGGCGCGCACTCCCCAGAACTCGTTCAGCGAGCCCTGCATCTGGGCGAACACGGTGGTGGCGCCGAACAGCAGCGCCCCGATGCCCATCAGGGTGGGCAGGATGCCGGCCTCCTGCGGGCGTGAACGACGCACCGCCCCTTCGACGGCAGCTGCGGCCTGTGGACCGATGAGGTCGCCGATGCCGGCCGAAATTTCCCCGCTGGCCGCTTCCTCCCCATACACGGCGCCGACGATGGCCACGAGGATTATCACCAGCGGGGCCAGCGAGAACAGCGTGCAGTAGGCCAGCGCGCCGGCGTGCTGGAAGGCATTGTGGGCCAGCCAGATCTTCGCCGCATCCCGCAGCTGGGTGAGCCATGGTTTCACGGGCATGGGAGGATGATGTGGCGGGCGATGTGGAATGTGCAATCGCCGCAGGCGCGCTGTGGTCCTTTCAGGCCCTCGCCGCCAGCAGTTCTTCCAGCACGCCGGCCGCGCGCTGCGCGCCCCCCGCACGCAGCGTGTGGTGGATGGCACGGAAGCGCTGCCGCACCCGCTCGCGGCGTGCCCTGTCGGTCAACGCCGCCTGCAGGGCCAGCGCCAGCTGTTCAGGCTGCACTGCGCCCTGGAAGAACTCGGGCACCAGTTCCTCGCCCGCCAGCAGGTTCGGCAGCGAGAAATGCCGTAGCTTCACCAGCCCGAGGTCGCGCACGATGAAGGCCGTCAGCGGCGCGAGCCGGTAGGCCACCACCATCGGTGCGCCATGCAACAGGGCCTGCAACGTGGCTGTGCCCGACGCCACCAGCGCGGCATCCGCGGCGGCCAGGGCCTCATCCGCCCTGCCGGGCAGCAGCTGGATCGCAGCACCGGTGCGCCCCACCTGCGCGGCGAACTGGCGCATCGTGTGACCGGATGCCATCGGCGCAATGAACTTCAATGGCCCGCCATGCAGGCGCCGCAGATGCAGGGTGGCCCGCGCGAAATCCTCCCCCAGGCGCCGCACTTCCCCCTCGCGACTGCCGGGAAGGATGGCCACCACGGTGTCATCCTGCGCCAGCCCCAGCGCTGCGCGGGCTGCCGCGCGGGCAGGCTCGATTGCGATCCGGTCCGCCAGCGGATGGCCGACGAACTCGGCACGCACCGGCTGTCCGGCATAGGCCTGCGGCTCGAATGGCAGCAGGCAGAGCACGGCGTCCACGCTGCGGGCAATCGTGCGCACCCGCCCCTTGCGCCAGGCCCAGACCTGTGGGCTGACGTACTGTGCGGTGCGCATGCCGCGCTGGCGGAGCCGCCTTGCCAGGCCGAGGTTGAAGGCCGGCGCATCGACGCCGACGAAAAGGTCTGCCTGCCGTGCGAGAAACGCGGCCTGCAGCCTGGCACGCAAGGACAACAGTCGCGGCAGGTGGCGCAGCGGTTCCACCAGTCCCATCACAGCCAGCTCATCGCTGCTGCCCAGCGCCTCGCAGCCGGCAGCGCGCATGGCAGGGCCGGCCAGCCCGACGAATCGTGCGCGGGGATTGCGCTGGCGCAGCGCCTCGATCAGCGCGGCGCCAAGCAGGTCGCCCGAGGCCTCACCGGCCACCAGCCCGATGACCGGGCGGTCAGCGCCCGGGGGCAGCTCGCTGTTGCCTGGCGGCTGCATGGCGATCCGCGAAGGCTATCGTGCGAGCCCGCGACGCGACGCGGCCAGGAAGCTGGCGAAGATGTCGAGCACCTGGTGTTCGGCCGCCATCTTCTGCAGCTGGGCAGTGGCCTCCTCCAGCTTCAGGTCACTGCGGTACAGCACCCGGAAGGCATTGCGGATGGCGCGCACCTGCTCTTCCGTGAAACCACGCCGCTTGAGGCCCTCGATGTTCACCGCGCGCGGTTCGGCCGGCTGCCCGGCCGCCAGCACGTAGGGCGGAATGTCCTGCAGCACCGCGGTGTTGTTGGCGATGAAGGCATGCGCGCCGATGCGGCAGAACTGGTGGGCGCCGGCATAGCCGCTGAAGATGGCCCAGTCGCCCACTTCCACATGGCCGGCCAGGTTCACCGCGTTGGACATGATGATGTGGTCGCCCAGCACGCAGTCATGCGCCACATGCGAATAGGCCAGGATGAGGTTGTCATTGCCGATGCGGGTTTCGCCGGCGCCGGTGACGGTGCCGCGATTCACCGTGACGTATTCGCGGAACACATTGCGCGCGCCGATCACCAGTCGCGTGGGTTCGCCGCCATATTTCATGTCCTGCGGTGCGTCGCCGATGGAGGCGAACTGGAAGATCTGGTTACCCTCCCCGATCACCGTGGGCCCCTGCACCACCGCATGCGGCCCGATGCGGCAGCCGGCACCAATGACCACGTCCGGCCCGATCACCGCGAAGGGCCCGATCTCCACCCCTTGTGCGATCTGCGCCGCGGGCGATACCGCGGCGCGGGGATCGATACTCAAGGCTGCACGACCGTGGCGTTTTCAGCGTCGGGGAACAGCATCATCTCGGCACTCACCGCCTCGGCGTCGCCGACATAGGCGGCCGTCTCGAGCTTCCAGATGCCCTTCATGTTGCGACCGACCCTGGCGGTGAGGATGAGCGAATCACCCGGCTCGACCGGCCGGCGGAAACGGCAGCCATCGATGCCCGCGAAATAGAAGCGCGTCTTCTCGTTCGGGATGCGGCCCAGCGTGGTGTAGGTGAGGATGCCGGCCGTCTGCGCCAGCGCCTCCAGCACCATCACGCCCGGCATCACCGGCCGGCCCGGGAAATGGCCGGTGAAGAACGGCTCGTTGAAGGTCACGTTCTTCAGTGCGCGGATGCTCTCCCCCGGTACGCACTCCAGCACGCGGTCGACCAGCAGGAAGGGATACCGGTGCGGCAGCCGTCCGAGGATGGCGTAGATGTCCAGGAAGGGCTTGTCAGTGTTGCTCATCGTCTTCATCCATTACCGCCTGGCCGGCGGCGCTCTCCAGTTTCTTCACGCGCTCGTTGAGTGCATCCAGGCGCTTCACGCGGCCCACGATGCGCCGCCAGTGGCGCGCCTCCTCGGCAGGCAGCACGTTGGAATACATGCCGGGCTCCGACAGTGAGCGGGTCACCATGCCGAAGCCGGCGATGACGATATCATCGGCAATGGTCAGCTGCCCGCCGATTCCGGTGCCGCCACCGATCATGCAGCGGCTGCCGATGCGGGTGCTGCCGGCAATACCCGTGCAGGCCGCGATGGCGGTATGGGCACCAATGCTCACGTTGTGTCCGACCTGGATCTGGTTGTCCAGGCGCACCCCGTCGCCGATCACGGTGTCGTCGAGCGCGCCGCGGTCGATGGTGGTGTTGGCGCCGACCTCCACGTCATCGCCGATGCGCACCCGTCCAAGCTGCGGCACCTTCACCCATGCGGCGCCATCGCGCGCATTGCCGAAACCATCGGAGCCGATCACCGCGCCCGGGTGCAGGATGCAGCGGGCTCCGATGCAGCAGCCGGCCAGTACCGAGGCCCGCTCCAGCACCTGCGTGTCAGCCCCCAGCACCGCCCCGGCGCCGATGATGGCGTGGGCGCCAATCCTGCAGCGCGCACCGACCTCGGCACCCTCATCGACGAGGGCAAACGCACCCACCGACGCGGTGGGATGCACGCGCGCGGCCGGATGCACCAGCGCGGCAGGATGGATGCCGGGGGCGACAGGCGCGGATGGATGCAGCAGGCCCGCGATGCGCGCGAAGACCGCATGGGGGGAAGGATGGATCAACGCATCCACCGGACACTTGTCCGCCAGGCGCGGCTGCAGCACCACCGCACCGAGGCGCGTGCCGGCCAGTGCGTCGAGCAGGGCCGGATTGGCCAGGAAACCTACAGAACGGGCCCCCCCGGAGAGCGGGGCGACTGAATCGACGTGCCGCGCGGGATCACCGCGCAGCGAGCAGCCGAATCGCACCGCGAGCTGCCCCAGGCTCCAGCTCGCGGTCTCGGGACTCATGCCGGTGGGGCAGGAGCTTCCGCTTACGGCGTGGCCGGACGGGCCGGCGCGGCGGCCGCAGGCTTGGCGTTCTTCAGGGCCTCGAGGATGGGCGCGGTGACGTCCATCGAGTTGTCAGCGTAGAGCACACCGGCCGACAGGATGACGGAGAAGCCATTGGCACGGGCGTACTTCTGGACTTCCTCGAGTACAGCGCGCCGCACCTTGGCCATCTCCTCTTCCTCGCGCGCCGTCGCGCGATCCTGCGTCTTCTTCTGGCGCGCCTCGAAATCGATGGCACCCTCGTTCAGCTCGGCCTCGGCGGCTGCGCGCTGTGCGGCCGACATGGTGGCGGCATCCTTGCGCAGCTTCTCCTGCTTGGTGTTGAGCGCCTGCCCCATGGACTGGATCTCGCGCAGGTCGGGGGCGAACTCGGTGTTCAATGCCTCCTGTGCGGCGCGGAACTGCGGCGACTCCTGCAGCAGGCGATCGGTGTTGACCACCCCGATCTTGCCGGAGACCTGTGCGGCGGCGATCTGCGCGGTGCCCGCCATTGCAACCAGGGACATGAGGACGATGAGACTGCGTTTCACAATAACCTCTGCGTGCTTGAACTCAGAATGCCTGCCCGACCGAGAACTGGAACCGCTCCCGCTCGTCGGGCCATGCCGGGCCGATGCCCTTCGACGCGTTCAGGGGCTGGCCCCAGCTGAAGCGGAACAGTCCCAGCGGGGCGAGCCACTCCAGTGAAATGCCTGCCGAACGGCGCAGGTTCCCGAATTTGAACTTGTAGGTCAGCGGCGTCAACCCGCCGAAATCGTCACCGTAGAAATCGACGCCACGCGTCGAGAACACGTTGCCAATATCGTAAAACAGGCTCACCCGGGCACTGGTCTGCCACTTGCTGGGTATGGGCAGGATCAGCTCGGCGCGGGCCACCGTCAACAGGTTGCCCCCGTACGGGTTGCCGATGTCATCCTTCGGACCCAGCCGGCTCTCGCGGAACCCGCGCACCGTGTCCGGACCGCCGGCGTAGAACTGGCGGTACGGCGGCAGCGCCGTGGTATCGCCGAACTCCGCGCCATAGGCCAGGTTCACGCCGATGAGCCCGGTGAAGCCACGCCAGATGGGGACGTACTGGCGCAGCTGGTAGTCGGCCACGTAGTACTCCACCGCGCTGCCGGGGATGCTGGAACTCAGCGACAGCGACTGCCGCTGGCCCCGGTCGGCGAACAGGCCGCGATTCAGCGACTGCCGGTACCAGCCGGTGGTCAGCTCGAAGGCGGTGAACTCGCTGCCGAACACTTCAAAGATGTTGCCGAAGGTGTCGACGTAGGTGCGCGAATACGGCTTGCCGTTCTGCTGCACCCAGGCCTGCGCCTGCCGGGCACTGCCACCGGAATTGGTCAACAGCTGCGAGCGCGTGGCCGTGACGCCGAACTGCAGGCCCTGGTATTCGGTGATGGGATAACCGAACTGGATGCCCGCGGCGATGGACTTCTGCGAGAAGTCCGAGGAAGCGGAGACGAACTGCTCCACGTCCGAATAGCTCAGCTGGTAGGTGCGCGAGATGTTGTGGATGCCCGCGTACTGATTGGTGTGCGAGAAGCTGGCCTGCCGCGCGTACTTGCCGGTGTTGATCTCGATCGCCACGCGCTTGCCGGTGCCGAAGAAATTGCTGTCCGCGTAGCTGCCGTTGATGATGAAGTCCGAGGACTGCGAATAGCCGACGCCGCCCGACAGCGTGGCGCTCGGGCCCTCTTTCACCGTGAAGTTCACGTCCACCAGGTCGTCGGTGCCTTCGACCTTCTCGGTCTTGAAGTCCACCTCCTCGATGTACGGCAGGCCCTGGATACGCTGCTTGGAACGCTCCAGCGCCCAGTTGGAAACCCAGGATCCTTCCAGCTGCCGCATTTCGCGGCGCAGCACCACGTCCTGGGTGCGGGTGGTGCCTTCGAAATTGATGTGGCGCACGTACACGCGCTTGCCCGGGTTGACGAGGAAGGTCATCGTGACCTCCTTTTTCTCCTCGTCGAACTTGGGCACCGGGTCGACCTCGGCAAAGGCGTATCCCAGGCTGCCCAGGTAGTTCTCGATCAGCTGCTGGGTGCCGGTCACGCGCTGCTGCGAATAGATCTGGCCGTTCTGCACCAGCACCATCGCCTGCAGATATTCGGCGGGGACGAGGGTGTTGCCGGCGATCTTGCCCTCGGCGATGCGGTAGACGTCACCCTCATCAATGCTGATGGTGATGAACATGTCGTCCTTCTCGGGCGAGATGGACACCTGGGCCGACTCGATCTGGAAATTGGCGTAGCCGCGATCCATGTAGTAGTTGCGCAGCTTCTCCAGGTCGCCGGTGAGCGCCTCGCGCGAATAGCTGGTGCCGGTCTTCCACCAGTTGTTCCAGCGCGGGGTCATCAGCGCGAAGTCCGCGATGATCTCCTTCTGCTGGAAGCTCTTGTTGCCGACGATGTTGATCTGGCGGATCTTCGCGCGCGCGCCCTCGTCGATGTCGATGGTCACGCGCACCAGGTTGTCGGGCAGCTCATCGACGATGGTGTCGACGCGCACGCCGTACTTGCCCTGGCTGAAGTACTGGTCCGTGAGCTCGCTGCGCACGTCTTCCAGTACCGAGCGGTTGAAGGTCTTGCCTGTGGCCAGGCCGATGCCCCGCAGCGAGGTGGTGAGATCCTCGGTCTTGATGTCCTTGTTGCCCTTGATCTCGAAACTCTCGATCGTGGGCCGTTCCTGCACCACCACCACCAGCGTGGATTCCTCGCGCCGCAGCTCAACGGTGCGGAAGAAACCGGTGTCGTTGAGGGCGTGCAGGGCCTCGCGCACGCGCTGCGGCGTGAGCTCGTCGCCGATGTTCACCGGCAGGTAGTTGTATACCGAGCCTTCCTGCACGCGCTGCAATCCGACCACGCGGATGTCGCCCACCGTGAAGCGGCTCGCGTCCCCCGGGGTCTGCGACCATGCGACCGGTGCCACCGCCAGGGCCGCCAGGGCCCGGATCAAGGTCTTTCGCTTCATGTCAACCGAATTGCCGCAGGATGTCGTAATAGAGGGCCGCGCCCATCAGCACCACCAGCATGCCGATGCCCAGCTGCTGTCCCAGCACCTGGGCGCGCTCGGACAGCGGACTGCCCTTGATCCACTCGATAACCTGGTAGACCACCTGGCCGCCATCGAGGATGGGCACGGGCAGCAGGTTGATGAATCCCAGGCTCAGGCTGATGAGCACGAGGAAGGAGAGGAAGGTGGCCACGCCGGAACGCGCGGATTCGCCCGCATATTCGGCAATGGTGAGCGGACCGGAAAGGTTCTTCAGCGAGACCTGGCCGCGCAGCATGCCCCAGAAGACCTTGGCCTGCAGTTCGGTCATGTGCCAGGACTCTGCCGCACCCAGCGCCAGGGACATGATCGGGCCGGGGCGGGAATGCAGCAGCATGGATTCGGGCAACGCAGGCACCGCCGCGGCAATGCCGATGCGCCCGATGCGGCGTCCGCCCTCCTCGACCACCGGCACATCCACCCGCACGCGCTGCTGTTCGCCATCGCGCCGGATGGTCAGCTCCAGGCTCTCGCCGGCGCGCGGTTCGATCAGCTGTCGTGCAGACTCGAAATCTTCAACCACGCGGCCATCGACGGCCAGCAGTTCATCGCCCACCTTGAGGCCGGCCTGGTCGGCCGCGCTGCCGGGTGTGAGCACCTGGATCTTCGCTGGCTGCAGGGGCCTCCAGAAACCGAAGCCCAGGCCGGTAAGCAGGTTTTCAGGCTCGGTGAGGCGGCGGCGTTCAGCCGGGTCGGTGACGTGCAGCAGGGCCACGCGCTGCGCGCCGCCTTCGCTGCGCACCGTGAGCTGCACGCGGCCATCGGAAGTCATGCCCTCCAGCAGGCCGAGCACCACGTCTTTCTGCCCGGCGGCGGACCTGCCGTCGAGCGCCAGGATCTCATCGCCACTGGCAAGTCCGGCCATGGCGGCCGGTGAGTCGGGCAGCACCTTGCCCACCACGGCCCGCACTTCGGTGACGCCGTTGACCCAGAACAGCGCCCACAGCAGCAGGATGGCGAACACGATGTTGAAGGCGGGGCCGGCCAGCAGCACCAGGATGCGCTGCCAGTGCGGCCGGCGATTGAAGGCCCGTGGCAGCTCGCGCGGATCCACCGGCCCTTCGCGCTCGTCGAGCAGCTTCACGTAGCCACCCAGCGGTATCGCGGCAATGACGTATTCCACCTGGTCCGCATCGCGGCCGCGGCGCGTCCAGAGCGCCTTGCCGAATCCGATGGAGAAGCGAAGCACCTTGAAACCCAGCTTGCGGGCCACCCAGAAATGGCCGAACTCATGCACGGTGACGAGGATGCCCACTGCCACCAGGAAGGCCAGCAGGTGCTGCCAGGAGAGACTCACCTCAGGCCCTCGCCGCGTGGCGCGCCACGCGTTCGGTTGCCAGCGCGCGGGCACGCGCATCGGCGGCCAGCACTCCGGCCAGCTCCTGCACCTTGTTCACCCTGCCCCAGCCTTTCATCACTGCTGCACAAGTCTCCGCGATGCCCATGAAATCCAGTTGCCCTGCCAGGAATGCCTCCACCGCCACCTCGTTGGCGGCGTTCAGCACGGCTGGCATCTCGCCTCCCGCGCGCGCAGCCTCTGTGGCCAGGGCCAGGCAGGGAAACCGGCTCGTGTCCGGCGCCTCGAAATCCAGCCTCCCCACGCGCAGCAGGTCGAGGAATTGTACACCGGAGGCGATGCGTTCCGGCCACGCCAGGGCGTGGGCGATGGGCGTGCGCATGTCCGGGGATCCCAATTGCGCCAGCACCGAGCCATCCTCGTACTCGACCAGCGAATGCACCACGCTCTGCCGATGGATCACCACCTCGATATGCTCCGGCGTCAGGCCGAACAGCAGCGCCGCCTCGATCAGCTCCAGTCCCTTGTTCATCAGGGTGGCCGAGTCGACCGAGATCTTGCGCCCCATGCTCCATACTGGATGAGCACAGGCCTGTTCCGGGGTTACATTTTCGAGAGCGGCAGCTGACCAGTCCCTGAACGGACCACCCGAGGCAGTGAGCAGGATGCGCCGCACACCTGCCGGGGCAACGCCCAGCGGGCCGGGCTGCGGCAGGCACTGGAAAATGGCGTTGTGCTCGCTGTCGACGGGAATGATCACAGCGCCAGAGCGCTGCGCTGCGGCCAGCACCAGGTGGCCGGCCATGACCAGTGCCTCCTTGTTGGCGATCAGCAGGCGCTTGCCGGCACCGGCGGCTGCCAGCGTGGAGGGAAGGCCCGCTGCGCCCACGATGGCGGCGACCACACAGTCGACCTCGGGTAGCGTAGCCAGCGCCGTGGCCGCATCCGGGCCGGCCAGCACTTCGGCGGCGACATCCGCCTCCGCCAGTCGCTGGCGCAGCTCCCCCGCCAGCGCCGCATCGGCCACCGCCACGTGGGCGGGGCGGAATTCCCTGGCCTGCTGCACCAGCAGTTCCAGGTTGCGGTGGGCCAGCAGGCCTGCCACCCGGAAACGTCCGGGGTGGATTCTCAGCACCGAAAGCGTGTTTTCGCCGATGCTGCCGGTGGAACCGAGCACGACGATGCCCTGCGGCATGCTCACCCGCGCAGCCCCGGCAGGAGTTCTGCGCCCAGCATCAGCACGGGAGCTGCAGCCAGCAGGCTGTCAAAACGGTCGAGCACACCGCCGTGGCCGGGGATCAGGCTGCCGCTGTCCTTCACGCCGGCGAAGCGTTTGGCCAGGCTCTCGGTGAGATCACCCACCACTGAATAGACACCGGCCACCAGCGTGACAGCCAGCAGCGGCAGCGTGGGCAGCTGCTGCCAGGCAGCGATGCCCAGTGCCAGCAATGCGCACACCGCCAGGCCGCCCCACATGCCGGCCCAGGTCTTGCCCGGGGACACGGCCGGGGCGAGCTTTGCCGCGCCCCAGCGCCGCCCGGCGAAGTAGGCACCGCTGTCGGCCATCCAGACGATCAGCAATGCATACACCACCGCGTGGTCGCCGCGCGCCCAGTCCACCCGCATGCGCACCAGCGCCAGCCAGGCGAAGGACAGCGCCAGCAGGCCCACGATGCCGATCAACGTGCGGCTGGTCCGGCGGCTGGCAAAAAGCCACACCGCTGCCAGCGTCCAGCAGGCAAACGCGGCCAGCAGTACTGCCTTGAGGCCGCCCGGCGAGGCACTGGCCTGCCACCACAGCCAGCACAGCAGGATGGTGAGCACGAGGAACACCGCCCGCGTGGCGGCCTGCGGCCCCAGCAGCGCCGACCACTCCCAGGCCGCGGCGATGATGATCAGTGACAGCGCGGCCGCCGACCAGGCTGGCGGCAGGAAGAGCACCGCGCCCAGCAGCGCGGCGGCGACGAAGATGGCCGACACCACGCGCGTGCCGGTCATGGGGTGGCACCAGCCTGCGTGGCGGTGAGTCCATAGCGCCGCTGGCGCGACGCATAGAAATCCAGCGCCGCGGCAAATTCCGTGGCACCGAAATCCGGCCACAGCACATCGCAGAAATACAGTTCGGTATAGGCGAGGTTCCAGAGGAGGAAATTGCTGATGCGCTTCTCGCCACCGGTGCGGATGAAGAGGTCAGGATCAGGCAGGCCACCCAGCTGCAGCGCGGATGCAAATGCTTCCTGGGTGATGTCGCTGGCGCGCAGCTCGCCGGCGGCGCAGCGAGCGGCCATCTGGCGCGCCGCCTGCACGATGTCCCAGCGGCCGCCGTAGCCCACGGCCACCTGGCACTGCAATGCCGAGTTGCCGGCGGTGCGCGCCTCGGCGGAACTCATGCGCGCCTGCAGCCGCACCGGGAAACCCTTGCGGTCGCCGATGAACTTCACGCACACGCCATTCTGGTGCAGCTCGTCGATCTCGCTGTCGAGCGCATCCACGAACAGGCCCATCAGCGCCCCCACCTCTTCACTGGGCCGGCCCCAGTTCTCGCTGCTGAAGGCGAACAGCGTGAGCGTGCCGATCTTGCGCTGCATGCACTCGCGGATTGACATGCGCACCGGCTCGACGCCCTGCTTGTGGCCGGCCTGGCGCGGCAGGCCACGGGCACTGGCCCAGCGGCCGTTGCCGTCCATGATGATCGCGATGTGACGCGGCAGCGTCATGGCCGGCACGCAGGAGAAGCGCGGGAGTGCGCCTCAGACCTGCATGATCTCCTTTTCCTTCGTGGCCAGCACCTGGTCGATGTCGGCCACGGCCTTGTCGGTGATCTTCTGGATTTCATCGGCGCCCCGCCGCTCGTCATCCTGCGAGATCAGCTTTTCCTTCAGGGCTTCCTTGATCTCGGCCATGGCGTCACGGCGCACGTTGCGCACCGACACGCGGGCATTTTCCGCATCCCCGCGCACCACCTTCAGGATGTCGCGGCGGCGCTCCTCGGTCAGCGGCGGCAACGGGATGCGGATCACCGTTCCGGCGGTGTTGGGATTCAGGTGCAGGTCTGACTTCTGGATGGCCTTCTCGATGGCCCCCACCATGGACTTGTCCCAGGGCGTCACCACCAGGGTGCGGCCCTCCTCCACGCCGATGTTGGCCACCTGGTTCAGCGGCGATTCGGCGCCGTAGAACTCCACCCTCAGCCCCTCGATGAGGCTGGGATGCGCGCGGCCGGTGCGCAGCTTCTTCAGGTCGTTCTGGAAACTCTGGATGCACTTCTGCATGCGCTGGGCGGCATCGGCCTTGATGTCGTTGATCATGGCGTATCGGTCCTTCGGTTCAGTCGTTGCTTACCAGCGTACCGACATTCTCGCCGCGCACAACCCGCGGCAGGTCGCCCGGGTTGTGCAGGTTGAACACCCGGAGCGGGATGCGGTTGTCGCGGCACAGGACGATGGCAGTGGCGTCCATCACGCCCAGGCGGTCATCCAGCACGCGGTCGTAGCTGAGCTTCTCGTAGCGGGTGGCAGCGGGATTCTTCACCGGGTCGTCCGAATAGACGCCGTTGACCTTGGTGGCCTTCAGCAGCAGGTCGGCGTCGATCTCGATGGCACGCAGCGAGGCGGCCGAGTCGGTAGTGAAGAAGGGATTGCCGGTACCGGCGGCGAAGATCACGATGCGCCCCTTCTCCAGGTGACGCACTGCGCGGCGGCGGATGTAGTCCTCGCAGACCTCATTGATGCGGATGGCCGACATCACCCGGGCGTGGGCGCCCACCGACTCGATGGCATCCTGCATGGCCAGCGAGTTCATCACCGTGGCCAGCATGCCCATCTGGTCGGCCGTGACCCGATCCATGCCTGCGCGGGCCAGGCCGGCGCCGCGGAAGATGTTGCCGCCGCCGATCACCACCGCCACCTCGACACCGGTGGCCGACACTTCCACCAGCTCGGTGGCCACACGCTTGAGCATGGCCGGATCGATGCCGTAGTCGGCCGTGCCGAGCAGGGCCTCACCGGAAAGCTTCACCAGGATGCGCTTGTACCGGACTGCATTCATTCATCCACTCCATGTTCAAAAAAATCCCCGCCGGAGCGGGGATTTCTTGCCTTGCCTGAATGTTACTTCGGGCTCTTGTCCTTTTCCTCGTCCTTCTTCTGAAGGCCTGCCTGGCTCATCACCTCGGCAACGAAGTCATCCTGCTTCTTCTCGATGCCGGCGCCCACTTCCAGGCGGGCATAGCGGCTGATCTTCGCCTTGGCGCCGGCCAGCAGCTTCTCGATCGAGACCTTGTCGTCCTTCACGAACGGCTGGCCCAGCAGCGTGATCTCGCCCAGCCACTTGTTGAGGCCGCCCTCGACGATCTTCACGAGGATGTTCTCGGGCTTGCCCTTGTTCTTCTCGTCGTTCTTGAGCATCTCGACGCGGATGTCGCGCTCCTTGGCCCGGTCGGCCTCGGGAACGTCGCTGGCGGCGAGATACTGCGGATTGCTGGCCGCCACGTGCATGGCCAGGTCCCTGGCCAGCTGGGCGTCACCGCCCTCGATGGCCACCAGCGCACCGATGCGCGTGCCGTGCAGGTAGCTGCCCAGCAGGCCCGTGGACTCGACACGCTCGAAGCGGCGCACGGAGATGTTCTCGCCGATCTTCGCGATCAGCGCACGGCGCTTCTCGTCCACGGTCTCGCCGGAGGCCAGCTTCAGGCCCGAAAGGGCCTCGACGTTTGCAGGCTTGCCGGCCAGGGCCACGTCGGCCACTTCCTTCGCGAAGCTGGTGAAGTCATCACCGCGGGCCACGAAGTCGGTCTCGCAGTTGATTTCCACCAGCACGGCGGACTTGCCATCGGCCGATGAGGCTGCGGAGATCACGCCTTCGGCGGCCACGCGCGAGGCCTTCTTGTCGGCCTTGGCCAGGCCCTGCTTGCGCATCAGCTCGGCGGCGGCATCCAGGTCGCCGCTGGTTTCCACCAGCGCCTTCTTGCACTCCATCATGCCGGCGCCAGTGCGCTCGCGCAGCTGGCGGACGGTTTCAGCTGTGACGCTCATCAGCGCGCACCGCCGCGACGGGCGCCACCTGCACCCGGGCCGGTGGGACGGCGCCGGGTGGTGCCGATCTGCTCCTTGCCGCCCGCGGGTGCTGCAACCACCGGCTCGTCCAGCTCGGACTCTGCCACCGGCGCGGCCGGCGCATCGGCAGCGGCCTCGACGGCTGCGGCACGGGCCGGCTTGCGGCGCACGGCCGCCTGCGGACGGGCCCGGCCGCGGGACGGCGTGCGGCGCGGTGCGCCGGATTCATCCAGCTCCACGAAATCATCCTCGCCCACCATCACCTGCGGCGTGGCGGCCTTGCCCTCGAGCACGGCATCAGCCACGGCCGCGGCGTACAGGCTGATGGCGCGCATGGCGTCGTCATTGCCCGGCACCACGTAATCCACGCCCTCGGGGGAGCAGTTGGTGTCGACCACGGCCACCACGGGAATGCCCAGCTTGTTGGCTTCCTTCAGTGCGATGTTCTCGTGGCCCACGTCGATCACGAACATCACGTCGGGCAGCGTGTTCATGTGCTTGATGCCGCCGAGGCTCTTCTCGAGCTTGGCCATCTCGCGGCGCAGCTGCAGGGCTTCCTTCTTGCCGCGCTTGTCCAGCGCGCCCGAATCGGACAGCTCGGTGAGCTCCATCAGCCGCTTGATCGACTGGCGGATGGTCTTGAAGTTGGTGAGCATGCCGCCCGGCCAGCGCTGGTTCACGAAGGGCATGCCGCAACGGGCAGCTTCCTTCTGGATGGCCTCGCGGGCCGAGCGCTTGGTGCCGACGAACAGCAGGGTGCCGCCATCGGCGACCACGTTCTTCGCGAAGTTCATCGCCTCCACGAACAACGGCTGGGTCTTCTCCAGGTTGATGATGTGGATGCGGTTGCGTTCCCCGAAGATGTACTGGGCCATCCGGGGGTTCCAGAAGCGGGTCTGATGTCCGAAATGGACGCCTGCTTCCAGCATCTGTCGCATGGACACTGCTGCCATGGTCATTTCCTCATTTTGTTCGGGTTGGGGGCCTGGTGCGGATCCCTGGCGGCAATCCCCTCCTTCGGGAGGGAACACCCGGCCGCCAGTGTCGAAACGCGCAGGGATTGGTTTGCCAAAAAAGGCCGCGCTTTATACCATGAAGTTCCTGCCCGAACAATGTGTTAGGCCCAGCCGGGCCAGCGAGTCGCCTCCCCCGTGCCGATTACCATCAAGTCCCCGGAAGAACAGGAAAAAATGCGCGTCGCCGGACGCCTGGCCGCCGACGTGCTCGACATGATCGGCGAGCACGTCAAGCCCGGCGTCACCACCGACGAACTGGACCGCCTCTGCCACGACTACATTGTGCAGGTGCAGAAGGCCGTGCCCGCGAACGTGGGCTACAACGGCTTCCCGAAGACCATCTGCGCCTCGGTCAATCATGTGGTGTGCCACGGCATTCCCAATGACCGCAAGCTCTCGGCCGGCGACATCGTCAACATCGACGTCACGGTGCTGCACGACGGCTTCCACGGGGATACCAGCCGCATGTACTTCGCCGGCAAGCCGCCAGTGCTGGCAGAACGGCTGGCGCGCGTCACGCATGAAGCGATGTGGGAGGGCATCCGCCAGGTGCGTCCCGGCGCCACGCTGGGCGATATCGGGTTTGCCATCCAGTCGCATGCCGAGGGCGAGGGCTTCTCGGTGGTGCGCGAGTACTGTGGCCATGGCATCGGCCGCATCTACCACGAGGATCCTCAGGTCCTGCACTACGGCAAGCCCGGCAGCGGCGTGGTGCTGCGCGAGGGCATGACCTTCACCATCGAACCGATGATCAATGCCGGCAAGCGCCATGTGCAGCTGCTGAAGGATGGCTGGACGGTGGTCACCAAGGACCACTCGCTTTCCGCGCAATGGGAGCACACAGTGCTGGTCACCCCGTCTGGCGTCGATGTGCTCACGCTGGGCGCCGAAGGCCGCGCCGCCACTGCCAGGGTGGCCTGATGGTCTCCATGCAGCAGGCCTCGCTCGAGGAGGAGGAACTCCCTGCCCCCAGCGCCGACCTGCCCGCGTGGCCGCTGCTTGAACAGCTCGCACAGAGACTGGACGAGGGAAAGTATTCGCGGGAAGTCTGCCGCAGCCTGCTCAAGGCCGCGCAGGATGACCTGCAGGCACGCTTCCTGGCGGAGGAAAACATCGAGACACTGGTGCGCGCACGCGCCCAGTTCATCGACGCCCTGCTGGTGGCCACCTGGCACCACATGCTTGCCGGGACCATGCCCGCGGAGCTTGCGCTGCTGGCCGTAGGTGGCTACGGACGCGGCGAGCTGCATCCGGCTTCGGACGTGGACATCCTGGTGCTCACACCCTCCAGCCGGCCGCTGTCCAGCGATGAGCGGGCGCAGCTGGAGTCACTGATCACCTTCCTGTGGGACATTGGCCTTGAGGTTGGTCACAGCGTGCGCAGCGCGCCGGAATGCGCCGAGCAGGCCATTGCCGACGTGGGCGTGATGACCACCCTGCTCGAGGCGCGACTGCTGACCGGCTCGCCGGAGCTGGCCAGCGAGATGCGCGATGCGCTCTCTCCCGACAAGGTCTGGCCCGCGGACCGCTTCTTCGAGGCCAAGCTCGCCGAACAGCGCGAGCGGCACCTGAAGGCCAATGACACGGCCTACAACCTCGAGCCCAACGTCAAGAATGGCCCCGGCGGCCTGCGCGACCTGCAGACCATCGGCTGGGTGGCCAAGCGGCATTTCGGTGCGCAGAGCCTGGACGAGCTGGTCGAGAAGGGATTCCTCACGCCGGCCGAGCTTCGCAAGCTCAAGCAGGCACAGGCCTTCCTGTGGAAAGTGCGCTTCGGGCTGCACGTGCTCACCGGACGCCATGAAGACCGCCTGCTGTTCGACCACCAGATCCGCCTGGCCCAGAGCTTCGGCTACGAGGATGCCAGCTACACCCTGGCGGTCGAGCAGCTGATGCAGCGCTACTACCGCACGGTGCTCGACGTGAGCTTCCTCAACGAGCTGCTGCTGCAGGCCTTCCGCGACGTGATCCTGCCCGGGGGCTCGGTGCCGCAGGGGCTCAATGCGCGCTTCCAGATCCGCAACGAATACCTCGAGACCACCAGCCCGGACATGTTCGCGCGCTATCCGGCCGCACTGCTGGAGCTGTTCGTGCTGCTGCAGCAGAACCCGCAGGTACGGGGCGTCAGCGCCAACACCATGCGTGCGGTGGCGCGTCACCTGTGGCTGATCGACGAGGAGTTCCGCCAGAACCCGCGCAACCACCGCCTGTTCCTCGACATCCTGCGCGCGCCCGCCGGTGTGACACATGAGCTCCGCCGCATGAATACGTATGGCGTGCTCGGGCGCTACATCCCCGCCTTCGGCCGCATCGTCGGCCGCATGCAGTACGACCTCTTCCATGCGTATACGGTGGATGCACACACGCTGTTCGTGGTGAGCAACCTGCGCCGCCTGGCGTTGCCGAAGTACGACAATGAGATGCCGAAGCTGTCCTCGATCATGCAGCAGCTTCCCAAGCAGGAGATCATCTATCTGGCGGCGCTGTTCCATGACATCGCCAAGGGCCGCGGCGGGGACCACTCCGAGCTGGGCGCCGTCGATGCCGAGGCCTTCTGCCTCGAGCAGGGGCTTTCTCCCTATGACGCGCGCCTGGTGGCGTGGCTGGTGAAGAACCACCTCACCATGTCGATCACCGCGCAGAAGAAGGACACGGGCGACCCTGCGGTCATCAACGACTTCGCGCGCGTGGTCGGCGATGAGACGCGCCTGGACTACCTGTACCTGCTCACCTGCGCGGACGTGCGCGGCACCAACCCGAAGCTGTGGAATTCCTGGAAGGCCTCGCTGTTCCATGATTTCTACGAGAGCGTGCGTGCGGCACTGCGCCGCGGCCTGGAAAGCCCGCTTGACGAGGACCAGCTGATCAACGAGAACCGGCAGGCCGCACAGGCACTGCTGGCGCCACGCCGCCTCGAGGAGGCGGAAATCGAACGCATCTGGGGACGGCTGTCCAAGAGCTTCTTCCTGCGCCACTCGCCCGAGGAGATCGCCTGGTTCACCGGGCTGTGCGCGGAGCGCGAGGGTGGCGCTGATGAACCGCTGGTGGCGGTGCATCCGCACAGCGAGCGTGGCACGACCTCGGTGCTCATCTATGCCCCCCACCGCCGGCATGGCTTTGCGCGCGCCACGGCAGTGCTGGACCAGCAGGGCCTGACAATCGTCGATGCCCGCATCACGCCGACGGCCAACGGCTTCTCGCTCGACCTGTACCACGTGCTCGAGGACAACGGTACGCCCGTCACTGATGCCGAACGCATCGAGGACCTGGGCCGCCTGCTGTGGAATTCGCTGCGCCGGCCGGAAGAGACTCCCACCCAGGTATCGCGCCGCGCGCCACGCCAGGTGCGCATGTTCAACACGCCCACCCGCGTCACCATCACCCGCGACCTGCGCAACAACCGCTCGGCGCTGGAACTGGTGGCTGGCGACCGTCCCGGCCTGCTCAGCGACGTGGGCAAGGTGCTGTGGGAGGAACGCCTCGACCTGCAGGGCGCGCGCATCAGCACCATCGGCGAACGGGCCGAGGACGTGTTCTACGTCACCGACACCGGCCAGCAGCCGCTGGATGACGCCGCCGCCGCACAGCTGCAGGAACGCCTCGTCGCGGCCCTGACGCGCCCCGCCTGATCTTCGACGGGCAGATGAATCCGGGTTTCCAGCGGCTGGCCGCCTATCCCTTCGAACGCCTCGCAGCGCTCAAGCAGGGCCTCACCCCGCCCGCGCACCTCACCCACATACCGCTGTCGATCGGCGAGCCGAAGCATGCGCCGCCGCAGTTCGTTATCGACACCCTGCGCGACGCGCTGGGCGAGCTCGGCAGCTACCCGGCCACACGCGGATTGCCGGAACTGCGCACCGCGGCAGCGCGCTGGCTGGAACGGCGATTCGCCCTCGCGGCCGGCAGCGTGGACCCCGACGCCAACGTGTTGCCGGTGACCGGTACACGCGAGGCGCTGTTTGCCATCGTGCAGGCAGTGGTGGACTCCCGCCGGCCCGGGCCGCCACCAGTGGTCGCGATGCCCAATCCCGGCTACCAGATCTACGAGGGTGCAGCGCTGCTGGCAGGCGCCGAGCCGTACTACATGGATACCACCGCCGGAAACGGCTTCCTGCCTGATCTTGCAGCCGTACCGCGCGAAGTCTGGCAACGCTGCCAGCTGCTGTTCCTGTGCAGCCCGGCCAATCCTGTCGGCGCGGTGATGGACCTCGCCTACCTGCAGCAGGCGCTGCGGCTGGCCGAGGAACACGACTTCATCATCGCCTCGGATGAGTGCTACGCGGACCTCTTCGACGACGAGGCTGCTCCCCCGCCCTCGCTGCTCACCGCCGCGGCGGCGATGGGCAACACCACCTTCAGGCGCTGCATCACCTTTCATTCGCTGTCGAAGCGCTCCAGCCTGCCAGGGCTGCGCTCGGGCCTGGCTGCCGGTGACGCGGCACTGATCGCGCCGTTCCTGCTCTATCGCACATACCACGGCTGCGCCATGCCCATCCCGACGCAGAAGGCCAGCATCACGGCCTGGAGCGAGGATGCCCACGTCGCCGCCAACCGCGCGCTGTACCGGCGCAAGTTCGACGCGGTGCTGCCGCTGCTGCAACCGGTGGTCGATGTGTCGCGCCCTGCGGGCGGCTTCTACCTCTGGCTGCCAGTGGGCGGGGATGACGAGGCCTTCACCGCGGGGCTCTTTGCCACCCGCAACGTCACCGTGGTGCCCGGCTCCTACCTGGCCCGCGCCGCCGGCAACGGCAACCCCGGCAGCGGTTACGTGCGCATCTCACTCGTTGCACCCCTTGAGGAATGCGTGCAGGCTGCTGCGCGCATCCGCGATTTCCTTTTGACACGGAAGAGCCCAAGCCCATGACCGAAGCCCTGCGCAATACCATCGAGTCCGCGTTCGCCAGGCGCGCCGAGATCACCCCCGCCACGATCCAGCCTGCGCTGCGCCAGGCGATCGAGGACGCCATCGGCCTGCTCGACGCCGGCAAGGCCCGTGTGGCCGAGAAGAAGGGTGAAGAGTGGGTGGTCAATGAATGGCTGAAGAAGGCGGTGCTGCTGTCCTTCCGCGCCAATGACAACGCGCCCATCGAGGCCGGTGCGCTGCGCTACTACGACAAGGTACCGCTGAAGTTCGCCGACCAGTCCGCCGAGCAGCTGCGCGCCGGCGGCGTGCGCGTGGTGCCCACCGCCACGGCGCGGCGCGGCGCCTACATTGCACCCAATGTGGTGCTGATGCCCTCCTACGTGAACATCGGCGCCTACGTGGACAGCGGCACCATGGTGGACACCTGGGCGACAGTGGGTTCCTGCGCGCAGATCGGCAAGAACGTGCACCTCTCCGGCGGCGTGGGCATCGGCGGCGTGCTGGAGCCGCTGCAGGCAGCCCCGACGGTGATCGAGGATGACTGCTTCATTGGCGCCCGTTCGGAAGTGGTCGAGGGCGTGATCGTCGGCGCCGGCTCGGTGCTGTCGATGGGCGTGTACATCAGCCAGAGCACCAAGATCTATGACCGCACCACCGGACAGATCCTCTACGGGCGCGTGCCGCCGGGATCCGTGGTGGTGCCGGGCAACCTGCCCAGCGCCGACGGCAAGTACAGCCTCTATTGCGCGGTGATCGTGAAGCGTGTCGATGCGAACACGCGCGCGAAGACCTCGATCAACGAACTGCTGCGTACCATTGACTGACCTGCGGCCCTGAGGCCCCGGAGGCGGTTCTCCCGTCGCTGCCGGGTTGGTGACGCCACCAGCGTCCGGGCCGCATCTACCCTATGCGTCCGGTGATGTAGTCCTCGGTCATCTTGTGACGGGGATTGGTGAAGATCCGGTCCGTCTCGCCCACTTCGATGAGTTCGCCCAGGTGGAAGTAGGCTGTGCGCTGGGAGACGCGCGCGGCCTGCTGCATGGAGTGCGTGACGATCACGATGGCATAGCTGGCACGCAGTTCGTCGATGAGGTCCTCGATGCGCGCGGTGGCGATGGGATCCAGTGCCGAGCACGGCTCGTCCATCAGGATCACCTCGGGGCTGACGGCGATGGTGCGGGCGATGCACAGGCGCTGCTGCTGGCCGCCGGAAAGACTGGTGCCGGGGTTGCCCAGCCGGTCTTTCACTTCCTCCCAGAGGCCTGCGCGCTGCAGGCTGGTGGTGACGATCTCGTCCAGCTCCACACGGTCGGCCGCCAGGCCATGGATGCGCGGCCCGTAGGCCACGTTCTCGTAGATGGACTTGGGGAAGGGATTGGGTTTCTGGAACACCATGCCGATGCGGGCGCGCAATGGCACCACGTCCTGGCGCCGGTCATAGATGTCGGCGCCGTCCAGCTCGATGCGGCCGGTGACGCGCGCGCCCTCGATGGTGTCGTTCATACGGTTCAGGCAGCGCAGGAAGGTGGACTTGCCGCAGCCGGAGGGGCCGATCATCGCCAGCACATGATTGCGCCCGATGTCGATGCTGACGTCCTTGATGGCGCGCTTCTCGCCATAGAACACATCCACGTTGCGCGCCTGGATCAGCGGCTCCTCGACCACCACGCTGCCGATGGTCTTCAGGCCGGGATCCACCGGCAGCAGGGTGACGGGGGCGCGGGAGGCGTCGGCTGACATGGCGGCAGGTCTCCTTCTCACCAGCGCCGCTGGAAGCGGTTGCGCAGGATCACGGCGGTGGCGTTCATCACGATCAGGAATGCGAGCAGCACCATGATGGCGGCGGAGGTGCGCTCGAGGAAGGCACGCTCGGGGCTGTCGGCCCAGAGGAAGATCTGCACCGGCAAGGCCGTGGCCGGATCGGTCAGCGAGCGCGGCACGTCGACGATGAACGCCACCATGCCGATCATCAGCAGCGGCGCGGTCTCACCCAGCGCGCGCGCCATGCCGATGATGGCGCCCGTGAGCATGCCGGGCATGGCCAGCGGCAGCACGTGGTGGGCCACGGTCTGCAGGTTCGATGCGCCCATGCTCAGGGCCGCCTCGCGGATCGACGGCGGCACGGCTTTCAGTGCCGCACGGCTGGCAATGATGATGGTGGGCAGGGTCAGCAGCGTGAGCACGAACCCGCCCACCAGTGGCGCCGAACGCGGCATGCCGAAGAAGTTGAGGAACATGGCCAGTCCCAGCAGGCCGAACACGATGGAAGGCACGGCGGCGAGGTTGTTGATGTTCACCTCGACCAGGTCGGTCCAGCGGTTGCGGACCGCGAACTCCTCCAGGTAGACGGCCGCCGCCACGCCGATGGGGAATGAAAGCAGCAGCGTGACGGCCAGCGTCAGCAGTGAACCCACCACCGCGCCGAGCACACCGGCCTGCTCAGGATCGCGCGAGTCCCCGTTGGTGAAGAAACCCCGGTTGAAGGCCAGCCGCAGGTCCCCCTGGGCCACCAGCCCGTCGATCCAGCCGATCTGCTGGTCGGACAGCACCCGGCTTTCCTCCGGCAGGCCACGGTCGATGCGACCCTTCAGAAGCTGGTCAACGCGGGAGCCCGCCATGAAGGTCACGCGCGAGCGCGTACCGATCAGCGAGGGATCGGCCTCGACGCGGTGCTGCAGCCTGAAGGGAGCCGCGTTGCTCACCAGGTCATACAGCGCGCGGGTGGCCTCGCGGCCTTCGACCCCGGGAAACCGCGCCCGCAGCGCAGCGCGCACCAGTGCGTTGTAGTTCGCCGTGGCAAGCACCTCGGGGTCGCGCGTGCCGGCCGGGTCGATCTCGGCCGGGTCGTAGTGGATCTCCAGCGTGAGCTCCGCCTGCCTGAATGCCGAGACGCCCTGGCCGAAGATGGTGCCGAACAGGAACACCACGAACGACACGCCCAGCAGCACGGCCGCCAGGCCATACAGGCGGAAGCGACGCTCCGCCCGGTAGCGGCGGCGCAGCCCCTTCTCCACCAGGGCCCGGGTATGCACGTGCGTGCGGCTACTCATACTGCTCCCGGTACTTGCGCACGATGTACAGCGCGATGACGTTCAGGGCCAGCGTCACCACGAACAGCATCAGCCCCAGCGCGAACGCCGCCAGTGTCTTCGGACTGTCGAATTCCTGGTCGCCGGTGAGCAGCGTGACGATCTGCACGGTGACAGTGGTGACCGCCTCCAGCGGATTGGCGGTGAGGTTGGCAGCCAGACCTGCCGCCATCACCACGATCATGGTCTCGCCAATGGCACGCGAGACTGCCAGCAGCACGCCGCCGACGATGCCCGGCAGCGCGGCGCGCAACACCACCTGGCGGATGGCCTCCGAACGGGTGGCGCCCAGGGCAAAGGCGCCATCACGCAGCGACTGCGGCACGGCACTGATCATGTCGTCCGCCAGCGAGGAGACGAAGGGAATGATCATCACGCCCATCACCAGCCCCGCGGCGAGCGCGCTTTCGGAGGACACCTCGAGCCCGATGGATTCCCCGAACCCCCGCAGCGCCGGCCCGAGGGTCAGGGCAGCGAAGAACCCGTACACCACCGTGGGGATGCCCGCCAGGATCTCCAGCAGCGGCTTGGCCCAGGCACGGAACCGCCTGCTCGCGTATTCCGCGAGATAGATCGCCGAGAACAGTCCGATGGGCACTGCAATGACCATGGCGATGCCCGAGATCATCAGGGTGCCGAGGAACAGCGGCACGGCACCGAAGCTGCCTGACGAGCCGACCTGGTCCTCGCGCAGCGCGGTCTGCGGGCTCCACTGGAGGCCGAAAAGGAATTCGTGCACCGGTACGCTGCGGAAAAACAGCATCGACTCGTACACCACCGACAGGAAGATGCCCAGCGTCACGAAGACGGCCAGCGAGGCACAGACCAGCAGCAGGCCCTGGCCGATGCCCTCCACGAAATTGCGTGCGCGCAGCGCCGGGGCGATGCGCGCACGCACGATCACGATGGCCAGGGCGCCGAGCCCCAGCACGACACCCGTGAGGGCCAGCGCCGACGTCCCCTGGAGCCGCCGGTACTGCGCTGCCGCCTGCTGCACATGCGGCGCCAGTGATTCCATGGGCACCGCGCCCGACAGGGCATTGTGCACGTCATTCATCAGCAGGCCCGCGGAAGCCGGATCAGCCGGCCCGGCACTACCCAGGCCCGCCAGCACCAGCGATGTGAGGATGCTGTCGCGGAAGGACACCCACACCACCACCACCAGCAGGCAGGGCAGCGCGCACCACAGCGCGGTGAGCAACCCGTAGTAGCGGGGCAGCGAGTGCAGGGCGCGGATCCCGCGCCCGCCGCCCACGGCGGCCAGGGACCGGTACTTGCCGAGCCAGTACCCCAGCACCGCCATGGCGGCGATCACCAACAGCAGTGCGCCAGTAGACATTTTCTAAACAGGTTACCGAAAGGGGCCGGTGTGTCCGCCACCGTTGGCGCCAGTCTACCGCGCCAATGTGACGGTTCAGGCATCAGTACTTGAAATTCAGGTCCAGCTGCAGGCGCTTGTAGTCGCGATCACTGACTGCGCCAATCCCGGGGACAGTGGCCGGCGCATCCCTGTTCGTCTGGCCCACGTGCCAGGTGAGGTTCGCCGTCCAGTTCTTCGCGATGGCATAGCCCGCGCGGATGACGTGGCCGCCGTAGTCGGTGTTGCCACCACCCAGGTCGGAATCGATGAATTGGCCGAACACCGCGTCCTTCTCGGCCCGCTGGTAGTAGTAGCCCACTTCCCAGGTGTGCGGATCGGCGGCACGACCCCACGAAAATCCCGCGCTCAGCGCGGTATCGAGGCCGTTGCCGGCGGCGTCGTTGGTGATGTAGTCCGCGAACAGCGTCAGCGGCCGGCCTGCCACTGGCCGCGTGTACTCGGCCATGCCCTCGAGCAGGTTGTAGTCGTAGGCCAGGCAGCTGGCCGCACCGCCGATGCACCCGATGGTGGTGGTGGTATTGCCGTTGGAGCTGGCATTGAAGAAGGGGTTGCGGCGGCGGACACTGTTGAAGTCGAACAGGCCTGCAGCCAGCGTCAGCTGTCCCGTCCCCAGCGCCGACCTCCAGCCCAGCTGGCCACCGCCCATGCTGCTCTCCCCTGCCGCCCCGCGCTCCTCGAGATGGTTGTAGAAGGCACTGGCAAACAGGCCGCCCCGCGACCAGTTGACGGCCACGCCCTCGATGTTCACGTCCCCGTCGAACAGCACGCTGCTGCCCGGCCGGAGCCACGGATATTTCATCTTGCCGGCCGTGAGCTTCAGCTGCGGCAGGGCCTGCCACTCCACATAGGCCAGGTCGATGAACACGTTCTTGCGCGTGTTCTCCCCCGTCAGGGTCTGGTTGGAGGAACGCGGGTCGTTGCCCTCGGAGGTGGCGAGCGCGAACTCGGTCCGCACCGTGTCGTTGACCCTGGCCACGAAGCCGGCACGCACGCGGATCCGGTCCCGGTTGCGCTCCGGCAGGTACTGCTGGTCGATGGTTTCGTTGCGGTAGCGGAAATCACCCTTGAAGGTGAAATTCGGAACCCAGCTGCCCACGTTGCTGCGCACCACCGCGATCTGGTCCGCCTGGCGGTCGTTGGTCTCCTCGACCGCCTTCGCCTGGGTCTCCAGTTGCGCGATGCGCTCCTGCATTGCAGCCACGGCCGCCCTCAGTTCCGCCACCTCGTCGGCGGCTGCATGGGCGGTGCTGCCGAGCATGGCGGCGACCAGGAAGATGGCGGGGGCAGACAGCTTGCGGGCATGCATGGGGATCATTGGCGGTCGTTCCTCTTACTTCAGCTTCGCCTGCACTGCGGCGCGCACCTTTGCCAGCTCGGCCGGGGGCAGCGGCACCAGGCCCCGGTCGGCCAGATAACCATCCTGGCCCACCGAGCGGTCGCTGACGTATTCGGCAACGAACTCCCTCAACCCGGGAATCACGTCCACATGCTGCCTCTTCACATAGATGAACAGCGGGCGCGACACCGGGTACTTCGAGGAAGCGATGTTCTCGAACGTCGGCACCACCCCGTCGATGGGCGCGCCCTGGATCTGGCTGATGTTCTCCTCGAGGAAGCTGTAGCCGAAGATGCCCAGCGCCCGGGGATTGGCTTCCAGCTTCTGCACGATCAGGTTGTCATTCTCGCCGGCCTCGACGTACACACCGTCCTCGCGGATGGAATGGCAGACCCGCTTGAAGCGCGCCTCGTCCACGTCCTTCAGCGCCTTCACCCATGCGTAGGCCTGGCAGCCCGGCTCCATCACCAGCTCGAGGAAGGCATCCCGCGTGCCGGAGGTGGGCGGCGGGCCCAGCACCTCGATGCGCTCTGCGGGCAGCGACTTGTCGATCTGGTTCCAGGTCTTGTATGGGTTGGCGACCAGCGTGCCGGCGGCGGCCGGGTCCGGCACCTGCTTGGCCAGTGCCAGGTAGAGCTGCTGGCGCGTCAGGCGGTAAGGCTTGCCCTTCTTGGAGTTGGCCACGACAATTCCGTCGTATCCGACCTTCACCTCGATGACTTCCTTCACACCCGCCTTTCCGCAAGCCTCCAGCTCGCTCGCCTTGATGGCGCGCGACGCGTTGGCCACGTCCGGATGCTGAACGCCCACCCCGGCGCAGAACAGCTTGATGCCACCGCCCGTCCCGGTGCTCTCCACCTTGGGCGTCTTGAACTTGCCCGCCCGCCCGAACTGCTCGGCCACGGTGGTGGTGAAGGGATACACGGTCGAGGAGCCGACCACGGAGATGTAGTCGCGGGCGGTCTGCGCCAGTGCGGCGGGCCCTGCCAGCGCGGTGGCAACCAGCGCGGCAATAAGCGGAATCTTCCGGTTCATGTGCGTCACTCCTTCGGGATGTATGGCGTTGCAGCTGCCTTGGCGACACGCGCACTTTACGAACCGGTTGTTACACTATTGTTGCAGGCGGCAAGACTGCGTCGCGGCTGCCTCAAGTCACTGAATTGACTGTATCCTCGCCCGCAACCCCGCTGCCGGGCCAACCTCCCGCCGGAACCAGGAACCCGACCACATTGCAGAACTCTGACACCCTGCGGCTGACGCAGGACCTCATCTCCAGGGCCTCGGTGACGCCCGCCGACCTCGGCTGCCAGCAGCTGATGATGGCGCGCCTGGCGGCAGTCGGGTTCCGCAACGAACCGCTCAGCTATGGCAGCGTCGAGAACTTCTGGTCGAAGCACGGCAGCGGTGGTCCGGTGCTGTGCTTCGCCGGGCATACCGACGTGGTGCCCACCGGACCGCTGGAGGAATGGAAGTCTGATCCCTTCAAGCCCACCGTGCGCGATGGGCGCCTGTTTGGCCGTGGCGCCGCCGACATGAAAAGCGGGCTGGCGGCCATGGTGACGGCCGCCGAGGCCTTCGTGCGCGAGCGGCCGGACCACAAGGGCACCATCGCCTTCCTGATCACCAGCGATGAAGAAGGACCCTCGGTCGACGGTACCAAACGCGTGGTCGAGGAGCTGAAGGCCCGGGGCGAGCGCATCGACTGGTGCATCGTGGGCGAGCCCTCCAGCGAACAGCGGGCGGGCGACACCATCAAGATCGGCCGGCGCGGATCCTACAGCGGCCGGCTGACCGTGCACGGGGTGCAGGGCCACGTGGCGTATCCCCAGCTGGCGGTGAACCCGGTGCATGCGCTGGCCCCCGCCCTGGCCGAGCTCACCGCGCATGTCTGGGACCAGGGCAATGCGCATTTCCAGCCCACGACCTTCCAGATCTCCAACCTCAATGCCGGCACCGGCGCGCCGAACGTGATTCCCGGTGAACTGAAGGCACGCTTCAACCTGCGCTACAACACCGAACAGACGCAGGAGAAGCTGCGCCGCACTGTCGAGGGCATCCTCGACCGCCACGGCGTGAAGTACACCATCGAGTGGTATGTGTCGGGCGAACCCTTCTACACACCACCTGGACCCCTCTCGGACGCCATCTGCGCGGCCGTGAAGGCCGTCACCGGCGAAGCACCGAAGCTGTCCACGGGTGGCGGCACTTCCGATGGCCGCTTCATCGCCACGATGGGCGCGCAGGTGGTGGAACTGGGCGTGACCAACGCCACCATCCACAAGGTCAACGAGTCGGTGGGCATCGACGAGATCGATGCCCTGCACCTGATGTACCTGGAATCGCTGCGGCGCCTGCTCGGCTGAAGATGGCTCAGGCCGCCGCGCGGCGCGGCCAGTTCACCAGCACACCCAGGGCGCCCAGCACCAGAGCCCAGGCCAGCACCCACGCCGGCATGGCAAGCCCGAGGAACGACCAGTCGATGTTGGCGCAGTCCCCCGGGGCACTGAGCACCTTGCGGATGACTTCGAACAGCGGATTGATCTCGAGCATCCAGTCCAGGGAGGCGCCGCAGGACCCGTAGGTGCCCGCAGGCTGGGCCTGCACGTACACATGGCGCCCGGCCACGCCCGCCGCGACGGCCGTGGCCAGCAGCACCAGCGCCACCGAGATGAATCCGCCCCACCGCCCCTTCGGCAATGCGAGACCAGCGGCCAGCAGGAAGGCCACGCCCAGCGCAATGATGCCAAACCGCTGGAACATGCACAGGGGACAGGGCTCGAAACCGAGCACGTGCTGCGCGTAGAGCGCATATCCATAAAGCGCGAAGCACACCACGGCACCGGCCAGATTGGCGGCCGCCCGGTGGCCGCGCAGCCACGCAACCACACTCATCGTAATCTCCTGGAAAGACCCCCGCGATCAGGTTCCTGCGCCGCCGCCGAACTCCTGCTCCACGTCTTCCAGGCGAGTATGGCGCACATCCTTGCCATGCACCATGAAGATCACGTATTCACAGATGTTCTTCGCATGGTCGCCGACGCGCTCGAGCGCCCGCACGATCCACATCACGTCGAGTGCGCGGCGGATGCTGCGCGGGTCTTCCATCATGAAGGTGATGGCCTGGCGCTGGATGGCCTCGTATTCCTCATCGACGCTGCGGTCGCGGTGCGCCACCTTCACCGCGGCGCGCGCATCGAGGCGGGCAAAGGCGTCGAGTGCATCGTGCACCATTTCGGAGACGATGCGGCCCATGTGCTTGATCTCGCGGTAGCGGTTTTCCGGACGTTCCATCGCAGCCAGCCGCGAGGCGATGTTGCCGATCTTCTCGGCTTCGTCGCCGATGCGCTCCAGGTCGGTGATGGTCTTGATCACAGCGATGATCAGCCTGAGGTCGCTGGCCGCCGGGCTGCGGGTGGCGAGGATGCGGCTGCATTCCTCGTCGATGGCCACCTCCATGCCGTTGACCTTCAGGTCGTCGAGGGCGAGGGATTCCCCCAGCGAACTGTCCCCTTCCACCAGCGCGGTGATCGCCTTGGCAAGGCCGTCCTCGACGAGGCCGCCCATGGCCAGCACGCGCGTGCGTACCTGCTCCATGTCCTCATTGAATCGCCGCGATATGTGGTGGGAAAGATCTGCGGTTTCCATTCCTGTCCTCCGTTGCGCCGGGAAGTGTACTGTCGCTGCCTCCGGCCAGCATGCGCCGGGCGGGGAAAATGCAGGTGAAGACGCTGCCCTTGCCGGGCTCGCTGCGGACATCCAGCAGGGCGCCATGGTGCTGCAGCACATGCTTCACGATCGCAAGGCCGAGACCGGCCCCGCCGGCCGAACGGGCACGTCCGGAGTCCACGCGGTAGAAGCGCTCGGTGAGCCGCGGCAGATGCTCGGGGGCAATCCCGGGACCGGTGTCGTGCACCTCGAAGCGCCCCTGGCCCTGCTCATCCAGGCGCCAGCAGATACGCACCTTGCCTGACGCCGGGGTGTACTTGGCGGCATTGTCCACCAGGTTGGAAAACGCCGAGTGCAGCTCATTCTCGTCGCCGCGCAGCCTGGCGGTGGTGGCCAGCTCGAGCGTCGCCTCCGGATGCACGGGCCTCGCCAGGACATCCTTGCGCAGCAACGCCGCCAGTGCCGCCACGTCGACGCTGGCGCCACCGGCTTCTTCGGTGAGTGCATCCAGCCGTGACAGGTCGAGCAGGTCGTTGACCAGGCCATTCATGCGCTGGGCCTGCCGGTACATCTCCGCCAGCGGCGGGCGCAGCCCGGGATCCAGCGCATCATCCTGCAGCAGCGTCTCCAGGTACCCCGTCATCACCGTGAGCGGGGAGCGCAGCTCGTGCGAGGCATTGGCCACGAAATCCCTGCGCATGGATTCCAGTGCCACCTGGTGCGACACATCGCGCACCAGCATCAGCCGCTGCACGCCGCTGTAGGGCACGACCTGGAACGACAGGTGCACCCGGGGCTCGTTGCCGCGCGCGATCACCAGCGGCTCGTCGTAGTCCTCGCCATCCAGGTAACGCACCAGTGCGGGATCACGCACCAGGTTCACCAGGCGCATGCCCAGGTCCGCGCTGCGGCGCAGGCCCAGCAGCTGGCCCGCGGTGCGGTTGAACCAGAGTATCTCCCACTGCGCATTGAGGATCACGACACCATCCGGCATCGCCGCGGTGGAGCGGCGCAGTTCCCGGAACACCTCCAGCAGCCGCTGCTTGTGGTAGCGCTTGCGACGGTGCAGGCGCACCACCTGCGCCACCACGTCGCCCCACACGCCGGAGGAATCGGGAGGATCGCGGCGGCTGCGATCGCGCAGCCAGCTGTCCAGCCAGTAAAGGTTCAGCAGCTGCCAGGCCAGCATGCCGGCCAGCGCCAGCGCCACGCCGGCAAAGACACTGCCCAGGAGCCAGCCCAGCAGCACGCCAACGAGCAGGGTGGCGCCCACGCGCGCCAGCAGGAACCAGCCGGCGCGTCCGGCCGTCACGCCGCGGACTCCCGTGCGGAGAAGCGGTAGCCGCTGCCGCGTACAGTCTGGATGAGGTGCGCCATGGACACGTCTTCGAGCGCCTTGCGCAGGCGGCGTATGTGCACGTCGATGGTGCGCTCCTCCACATACACATTGCCGCCCCAGACCCGGTCCAGCAGCTGCGAGCGCGTGTAGACCCGCTCGGGATTCAGCATGAGGAATTCCAGCATGCGGTATTCGGTGGGCCCCAGCTGCACGTCCACGCCACTGGCCGAGACCCGGTGTGCGGCGCGGTCCATGACCAGCCCCCCGAGTTCCACGGTCTCCTCCTCCGAAGGTCCACCGCTCCGGCGCAGCACGGCGTTGATGCGCGAGAGCAGCTCGCGCGGGGAGAAAGGCTTGGTGACGTAGTCGTCGGCGCCGCCATCAAGGCCGGCCACCTTGTCGCCCTCGGCGGCGCGGGCGGTCAGCATGATCACCGGCAGGTCGCGCGTGGCGGATTCGCGCTTGATCAGGCGGGTGAGTTCCAGCCCGCTCATGTCCGGCAGCATCCAGTCGATCAGCACCAGGTCCGGCCGATGGTCGGCCAACTGTACGCGCGCGCGGCCACTGTCTTCCGCCTCGCGCACCTCGAAGCCGGCGCGGCGCAGGGAGAAGGCAATCATCTCCCGGATGGGCTGCTCATCCTCGACGATCAGTATCTGGCGCACGGTAGTCCTGTCCATCGGCTGATATTGACTACCCGGTATTTGATTACAGCTCTGTTACGGCCATCTTACAGCGCCCGGGATTCAGGCACTGCGAGGCACCTGCACCACCTGGTCGCGCAGGTAGACCGGCTGCGCCAGCGCCGCATCGAGCCAGGAAGCACCGCGGGCCAGGTCGGCGGCAGCCAGCTCGGCCACGTCGCGGGCATGCGGCTCCGCGGCGGGAAAAACGCGACCGGGAGGCAGCTGCAATGAAACGGCAATGTCCGGCCAGGCGCCCAGTCCCATGCCCGCTGCGGCCGCCACCGGAGCCAGTTCCCTGGCCAGCAGCGACCCCGGGGGGCCCAGATACTCCGCGGCATCCTCCAGGGCGGCCCCGAACAGGCCCCAGTACACCTCACCCATGCGGGCATCCATGCAGGCCAGCAGCCGGCCGGGGGGAATGGAGCCGCAGGTCTCCCGCACGCTGCGCTGTGCCTGCGCGGCCAGCGCCCGCAGCGATGACACAGGAAGCACGGGCAGCCCCGCACCCGCGGCCAACCCCTGCGTGACGGCCGCGGCAATGCGCACGCCGGTGAAGGAGCCGGGACCGCGGCCAAAGGCTATGCCGTCAAGGGCAGTCAGGCCGATGCCCGCCTCTGCCAGCAACTCATCCACCTGGGGCAGCAGCAGCCGTGCATGATCGCGTGCAGTCAACGCCGCGCGGAAAATGAGTTCACCATCCTGCAGCAGGGCCGCCGAACACTGTGCACTGGCCGTGTCGAGCGCCAGCAGTTTCATGCCATGCATCCTGTGAGCATCTGGCGTACTTCCAGCAGGTCCTGCGTGCGGCGCATCGGCGGCAGCGCAGCCAGCAGCTGCCGGCCATAGCCCTTGCCGGTGAGCCGCGGGTCGAGGATGGCCACCACGCCACGGTCAGCCTCGCTGCGGATCAGCCGGCCCACGCCCTGCTTGAGCGCGATGGCGGCCTCCGGCACCTGGAAATCGCGGAAGGGATCACCGCCCTGCTGCCGCACATGTTGCGCCCGGGCACGCAGCACCGGATCTTCCGGCGAGGCGAACGGCAGGCGATCGATGACCACCAGCCGCAGCGCACTGCCCGGCACGTCCACGCCCTCCCAGAAACTGGCTGTCCCCAGCAGCACGGCATCCCCATGTTCGCGGAACTCACGCAGCAGCTGTTCGCGTGGTCCCTCGCCCTGGACCAGCAGCAGCAGGCGCGCGCTGCTGCCGGTGCCCCAGCGCTCGCGCAGCAACCTGGCCGCCTGCGCCAGCGCGCGATGGCTGGTGAACAGGAGGAAGGCACCGCCAGCTGAAAGCTCCGCGAGGGAGGCGGCAGCGGCGAGCGCTGCTTCACCATGCTGTGCCGTGGCGGGATCCGGCAGCCCCGGGGGCAGGTACAGCAGCGCCTGCTGCGGGTAGTCGAAGGGGCTGTCGATGGCCAGCGTGTCACAGCGCCCGGCGATTCCCATGCGATCGACGAAATGCCGGAAATCCCCGGCCACCGCCAGCGTGGCGGAGGTGAATATCCACGCCGCGGGCCGGGCATCCATGATGCCGCGCAGGGTGGGACCGATGTCGAAGGGGACCACTTGGCAACTGAAGCCGCGCGCGGCGGATTGCAGCAGGCGCGCACCGGCTGCAGGTGGGGCATCGAGCACTGCATCCAGTTCCCCTGCCAGGGTACCGGCGCGCATCGCTGCCTGGATGAGGCCCTCACCGGCATCCAGGTCACGCAGGGCATCAGCCAGGTCACACAGTGCGGTGACCAGGGCGCGCGCCTCGCGGTCCAGCTCCACCTGCGCCTCGCTCCAGGCGCGCCGCTGGCCGGGCGGTGCCGCCGCCTGTGCCGCGCGCAGCGCACGCTGGAGGGCGAGGTTGGCGGCATCGGCCGCCAGGGCAACGCGCTCGGGATCGAACCCCCCTTCCACCAGCAGCACGGGCAGGTCGGCCAGGAGGTCATCCACCTTGCGCGAGGCGAACTGCAGGCCGAAGAACTGTGCGGCCAGCTCCGGCAGCTGGTGCGCCTCGTCGAGGATCACGGCATCGGCGGCGGGCAGGATGTCGCCATAGCCCTCTTCCTTCAGCGCCAGGTCCGCCAGCAGCAGGTGGTGGTTCACGACCACGAGGTCCGCCTCGCCGGCGCGCCGGCGTGCCGCAAACACATGGCAGCGGGAATATTCAGCGCACCGCCCGGCCGTGCAGCTGTCGCGCGTGGACGTGATGCGCTCGCGCAGCGGATGTCCGTCCGGCAGTTCCGGCACCTCGGCGAGGTCACCTTCCACCGTGGCCTGCGCCCAGCGCGCCACGACCGCACCCAGCGTGCGCGTGCCGGCATCCAGCGGCAGCTCGCGCGGCAGCCTGAGCCAGCGCTCGCGGCACAGGTAGTTGGCGCGACCCTTCAGCAGTGCCACGGTGGCAGGACGCCCCAATACGCGTCCGAGCAATGGCAGGTCACGGTGGAAGAGTTGGTCCTGCAGCGTGCGCGTACCGGTGGAGACGATCACGCGGCGGCCCGACAACAGGGCGGGAATCAGGTAGGCGAAGGTCTTGCCGGTGCCGGTCCCGGCCTCGGCCACGAGCCAGCCGCGTGCCTCCAGCGCCGTCGCCACCGCCCGCGCCATGGCCAGCTGCGACGCGCGCGGCCGGAATCCGGAAAGTCCGCGGGCCAGCGGTCCCTTCTCTCCGAAAATTTCATGTAGATCAAGCATCTAGAACCGAAAATCAAACATAGTCCCGGGGCGGAAAGCGCGGATGGAAAAACCGATTGCTGGCTAGGCAACCGCTTGCCGGATGGCGTTATACTCCAGCGGATTCACTCACCCATTTGCTGTCTCGCAAGGTAACCCAAATGGCGACTGCTCCCAGCGCATTCAAACCTGTTTCAGAAATCTCGCCCGAGGTCGCCGACTGGGTGGCCGAAGTCGCCAGGCTGACCTGCCCCGACCGCATCCACTGGTTCGACGGCAGTCCCGCCGACACCGCCCGCCTCCGCAACGAGCTGCTGGTCCGCAAGGAACTGGCGCCGCTCAACGAGAAGAGCTTCCCCGACTGCTACATCGCCCGCTCGCATCCCAGCGACGTGGCCCGCGTCGAGCACCTCACCTTCATCTGCACCACGAACAAGGAAGACGCCGGCCCCAACAATAACTGGATGGCCCCGGCCGAGGCGCACGCGAAAATGGACGGCCTGTTCAGGAACTGCATGAAGGGCCGCACGCTGTACGTGGTGCCCTACTGCATGGGCCCCATCGATTCCCCTTACTCCCGCTGCGGCGTGGAGATCACTGACAGCGCCTACGTGGTGCTGAACATGGAGATCATGACCCGCTCCGGCCGCCCGGCGCTGGAGCGCATAGCCGCCGAGGGCGGCAAGTTCGTGAAAGGCCTGCACTCCATCGGCGAGCTCGACCCTGACCGCCGCTTCATCATGCACTTCCCCGAAGAGCTTTCCATCCAGAGCTTCGGCTCCGGCTACGGCGGCAATGCGCTGCTGGGCAAGAAATGCCATGCGCTGCGCATCGCCAGCTACCAGGCGCGCACCGAGGGCTGGCTGGCCGAGCACATGCTCATCGTCGGCCTCACCAGTCCGCAGGGCGAGACGCATTACATCGCGGCCGCCTTCCCCAGCGCCTGCGGCAAGACCAACCTGGCCATGCTGATTCCGCCGGATTCCATGCCTGGCTGGAAAGTGTCCACGGTGGGCGATGACATCTGCTGGATGCATCCCGGCCCCGACGGCCGCCTGTGGGCGATCAATCCGGAATCCGGCTATTTCGGCGTGGCGCCGGGCACCAGCACGAAGACGAACAAGAACGCCTTCGAGACCGTCCGCAAGGACACCATCTTCACCAACGTGGCCCTCACCAGGGACAACGAGCCGTGGTGGGAAGGAAAGGGTTCGGGCGAACCGGCCTTTGACTGGCAGGGCCGTCCGTACGATGCGAAGAATGGTCCGGCCGCGCATCCGAACTCGCGCTTCACCGTGAGCGCGCGCCACAACCCGGCCTACGACAAGGAAGCCGACAGCCCGAAGGGCGTGCCCATCTCGGCCATCTTCTTCGGCGGCCGCCGCCGCGACGTGGCGCCGCTGATCTACCAGGCCCGCAACTGGCGCCATGGCGTGCTGGTGGGCGCGGGTGTGGCCTCCGAGACCACCGCCGCCGCCACCGGTGCGGTGGGTGTGGTGCGCCGTGACTCCATGGCCATGAAGCCCTTCTGCGGCTACAACTTCGGCGACTATTTCCAGCACTGGCTGAACATCGGCGCGAAGGTGTCGAACCCGCCGGCCATCTTCCACGTGAACTGGTTCCGCCAGGGTGCGGACGGCAAGTTCCTGTGGCCGGGCTTTGGCGACAACCTGCGTCCCATCGCGTGGGCGCTGGACCGCGTGGCCGGCCGCGCGCAAGCAAACGACACAGCCATCGGTTTCCTGCCGCGCACTGCGGACCTCAACACGCAGGGCCTGGACATCAGCCCGGCTGCACTCGAGGAACTGCTGTCGGTGAAGCCGGAAGCCTGGAAACAGGAAGTGGCCGCCATCCGCACCTACCTCGGCGAATACGGCGCGCGTACGCCCAAGGCGCTCCTGGAGGAACTGGACGGCGTGGAGAAGCGGCTGGGCTGAGCGGCCCGCCGCGGGCTTCCGGTGCGCGCCGCCGCCCTACCGCGGCGGCGCGATGGTCAGCCCGCCGTCCTCGATGGCGGAACGGTCGTTCTCCATCACATCATGAATCAGGCGGTCGATGCCTTCGGCACGCCGGTAAGCAAAGGTCAGCTGCCAGGGCCCGGTGAGCACCGCCGGATCCTCGATGGTCATCGCCAGCTCCATGCTGTCCGGGCCGGTCTTGCGCAGGCGCTCGATGAAGCGTGCCCCGTCGGTGAGTGGCGGCAATGGCAGTGGCAGCACGCTGCCCATGCGCACGGCCACGGTCTCCATCACCAGCGTGTCGCCTTCCCAGTGGCCGATGGAGGTTCCCCACGGCGTCGGCCACAGGTCTTCCGCGGCCGGAAGCGGTCGACCGTCCGTGGGTATGTGCCGCACGTCGCGATAGAAATTGAGGATCAGTGTTTCCTGCGGCGTGACCAGGAACTGCATCGGCGGCACGCCTTCCATCATCAGCGGATAACCCCAGCCTTCGGCGCGGCGCGTGGCATCGCGCGCCATGATCTTCGGCAGCTCTGCCTGCAGCCACTGGCGCTGGGCATCCGTCCACGGCGCGGATGATGTGTTCAGCAGGTCCAGCGCCATGCCCGCGGCCGAGTCGGGCGTGGGATAGCCGGAGATGTCGATTTCGGTGTCAGCAGCCACCCAGATGCCGCTCCAGTCAGGCAAGGCATTGACCGGCTGTGGTTGCGGTGACGGGGAGCAGGCCGCAGCACCCAGCAGGACCAGCGCTGTGCAGGCGAGCCGAAACCCGGCCCTGCTCACTTCGCCTTCTCCGCAGCCTTGCCCAGCGGCTTGCCATCGGCCCCTCTCGCCTCGACGAGCAGGCCGCCCGCCGAGCCATTGCGCAGCGGTGACACGGTCACCGTGAGACGGTCGCCCAGTTTCACCGTGGACGGACGCCAGCCTCGCGCATAGAGGTACATCGGCGCACCCAGCTCCAGGCTCCATTCCTGTTCCCTGCCCTGCGCGTCCTTCACCAGCAGCTGGATATAGCAGTGGGGATTGGTCCACTGGAACTCGCGCACCACGCCACTGAGCTCGACCTTCTTCTGCTGGTCGAACATTGCGGCGGAATGATGCGCCATGGCGGGGGCCATGCTGCCTGCAAGCAGCAGCACAACCGGCAGCGCCAGGAACCCGCGGTGCTTCACGTTTGCCCCCCGTGACCAGGCCAGAGGATAACCCCTCCGGCCCGCAGGGGATCAGGCCTCTTCGCAGACGAAGCGGATGGTCTGCGGCGACTCGGCCTCGGGAACCTTGCCCAGGCCGATCATGCCCACGCCCTTCAGCTGCATGCTGTCGCGGCGCACGAAGGCTTCCTCGCCGTTCAGTGCATTGACGAAGGTGCCGTTGGTGCTCTGGTCGATCAGCAGGAACTTGCTGCGCGAGAGCTCGATGCGCGCATGGATGCGCGAGATCAGGTTGCCGCGGATGATCACGTCGTTCTCGTCCGCGCGGCCGATGGCGATCTGCGGACGCGTTTCATCCAGCACCAGCTCACGGTCAGCCATCACCAGCCTGAGGCGCACGGCGCGCCGGTCAGCCGAGCCGCCCAGGTGGATGGAAGGCAGCATGCTGGTGATGTCTTCGGTCTGCCACATGGCTTCGTACTGCATCACTTCGGCTCCCTGCACCGACAGCGCGGCCAGGTCCATCTGGCGCACCGAGGCGCGCCAGTCCGGCGTCAGCAGCTCCACCGTCGCGGCGGTGGTCATGATCTGGCCGGACTTGGCCTGGCTGGTCATGCGGTTGGCGGTGTTCACCGTGGCGCCGAACACATCGTGTTTCTCCAGCACCACCGGGCCGAAGTGCACGCCGATGCGCACCGACACCGCCTGGCCTTCGATCTGCAGCGCCGGGTGGGTGGAGATGGTGCGCTGGATCTGCGCGGCGGCATTCAGGGCGTCATCGGCCGTGGGAAAGGTGGCCATCACCTCATCGCCGATGGTCTTGATGACGGTGCCGCGGTGCTTCTCGGTGGCTCCCTGCATCAGGTCCAGGCACACCGCGATGACCTCCCGGGCCCGCTGGTCTCCCAGAGCCTCGTAAATGCGGGTTGAGCCGACAACGTCGGCGAACATGACCGCCAGCTCTACGTCTGTTCCCATTCAGTCCCAGAAAAATGTGAGTCAGTTCACACTTTGAAGCATGGTGTTATGGAAAACAAGCCACTTACGCGACACAGGCGACGCAGAGTCAAGCAGTCTGCGGTAAGGCCATGACTGCTCTGGATATTTGAACCTGCCGGCCTGCCGGAGCCCCACGGCTCGCCATGCGCACGAGCCCGGCCGTGACCGGCGCCTTGACTGCCCGCCCGGTTTGGTGCGAAAACCCGACGCCGCCGCAGGATTGACGACCATGCACCGTACACCCCTCTGCCCAATGCTCATCGCGTTCGGCACCTTCGTGTGTGCGGCCCCGGTCCCGGCTCATCACACCTATGCGATGTTCGATACCTCCCGCGAACTCTCCGTGAGTGGTGTGGTGGCAAAGTTCGAATGGAAGAATCCGCACACCTACGTGTGGGTGTACGTCCCAGGCCAGGGCACGGGCAAGTACGAGGCGTGGGCCTTCGAGAATGCATCTCCCTCCCTGCTGTCGAAGCTGGGCTGGAGCAGGGACTCGCTGAAACCGGATGACAGGATCACCCTGATCTACGCGCCATTGCGCGATGGCAGGCCCGGCGGGCATTGCCTGAGGATCACGTTACCCGGTGGCCGCAACCTGGCATGCCATGGTTTCGACGCCGCTCCCCCGGCTGCAGGTCGGTGAAGGCGCGCACCACCACCACCGCGCTCAGCGTGTGGCTATGGATGCTGGCTGGCAATCTGCCGGCGGCGGAGCCAGCCTCCACCGCGCGCGCCCCGACACCCGATCTCACCGGAGTGTGGCGCATCGCGGAGGCCCTGACCCCCACCGAGCCGGGCGCACCTCCGGCAATCAGCGTGGAGGGTGTGATGCTGAAGTTCCGGCGCGATGTGCTCTCGCGCGCCGTGGGCAACCTCAGACGCTTCCCCCAGGGTGATCGCCGCTATTGCGCACCCGCCGCCTTTACCGGGCCGCTGGGTTACGCCGTGGCCCCGGGCATCTTCCCCGTCAATTTCGAGATCCTCGGCGGCCCGGGCCGCCTGACGTTGATCGATGAGCTGGGAGTAGTCCGCCGGTTGCACCTGCGCAATGCACCGCCGCCGGATGCGCTGGATGAGAGCAATGCGGGTACTTCAATTGCCCGCTGGAATGGCGCAGAACTCAACGTGCAGACGACCGGCCTGAATCCGGCCGCGCAAGTGGTCCTGGGCGTTGCCGGCACGGAACTCGGCCGCAACGCGCGGGTCGACGAAAGGTTCTCGATGCCCCAGCCGGACGTGCTGCAGATCGTCACCACCGTGACCGCACCCGAGCTATACGCCGCACCCGTGACCACGATCAACCGCTACCGCCGCGATGCCGCGGGAATGATGTTCGAGATTTCCACTTGCTCGCCCACCGACCGCTCTTATGACCAGGGGTCGGGCAAGGAGCGATTCGACGCAACGCCGCCGGCGGACCTGCCGCCACCGCCGCGCTAGGCAGTGTGCGCCAGGGCCATCGCCCGGCGGAATACTTCGTCCATCGGGGTGCCCGTCAGCACATCCGCCGACAGCACCTGCCGCAGAGCCCGCGCACCGGGGCGGCCACTGAGCAGGCCCAGCATGTGGCGTGTGATGGCATGCAGGGGAGTTCCGGCTGCCGCCTCTCGGGTCGCGTAGTCGCGCATGGCCGCCAGCACCTCAACAGGACCGGGGGGCGGCAGATCATCCGGATAAAGGGCCAGCTGCAACTCGCCGAGCAGCGCCGGGCGGTGATAGGCCTCCCGCCCGATCATCACCCCATCAAACTGCCGCAGGGCCGCCAGCACATCGGTGGTGGTGCGCAGGCCACCGTTGACGATGACGGGCACATCGCGGGCATCACGGCTGCCGGCGCGCGCCACCGCCCTTCGCAGGCCATCCACGACGTCGTAACGCAGCGGCGGCACTGTGCGGTTCTCGTGTGGCGAGAGTCCGCCCAGCACGGCCTTGCGTGCGTGCACCACCAGCGCATCGGCACCGGCGGAGAGCAGGCTGCGCGCGAAATGCTCCAGCGCAGCGGCGTCGGACGCGTCGAATTCCTGTCCGCGCGCCATCGCCCGGGCACTGCTGCCCTCCGCCTCGCGCTCGACCACGCCGATGCGGAACTTCACGGTCACAGCCACCTTGACCGCCTGCTTCATCGCCGCGACGCATTCGGCCACCAGGGCCGGCTGCAGCATCAGGCACGCCCCGAAGGAGCCTGAGCGCACGCGGTCGCTGGGGCAGCCGCAATTGAGGTTCACCTCGTCGTAACCGGCGTCTTCGGCGCACCGCGCTGCTGCCGCCAGCGCGGCAGGGTCTGATCCTCCCAGCTGCAGCGCAAGTGGCCGCTCTTGGGGGGAGAAGCGCAGCAGCCTGGCGGCATCGCCGCGCAGGATCGCCGCCGCGTGGATCATCTCCGTGTACAGGCGGATGCGGGGGGAGAACTGGCGCAGGAAGAAACGGCAGTGGCGATCCGTCCAGTCCATCATCGGTGCTACAGAGATCCCTGTAACCGGAAAACTCCCCTTCCTCACTGGTGCATCTGGCTTGTTTTCCGTTGGTCTTCCCACGAGGGATCTTCGCCTGTCGCCCGGCATGTGGATCTTGATCCCGATATTGTGCGGGCAACGGTTGATCGCCGTCAGCAGCGTCCTGGCGGCACAAGACCCTCTCCGGCGTCATCCCCCGACCCAGAGGATCTCCGGGGCGCGCCGGCCGTGCGGCGCCGGCCACTCCACCGGATGCCCCAAGGTCAGCGGGGCGACGACATGGCATGGGTCCGGGATGCCAAGTTCCCCCCTGGTCGCGGCAGGTTGAGCCAGGCCCGTGCCAGGCCGATCCAGCAAGTACCGAGGCCCCTGTCGCGGGCGGCGAGCATGAAAGTCTGGGCCGCAAGACAGCAATCCTCGCGTGCCTGCTCACCAGCGGTGGTTGCAATCACCAGCACCAGCACTGGTGCGTGGTAGAACATGCTGAACGCGCCGTCGCTCACCATCGCGCGCAGCGCAGGCGGCACGACCGAAGCCGACATCAGGTCTCCCGCGCCCGCTGCGCATAGCCATCGATGCGCGCAACGCCCGAGACGACGGCAAAGGTCCACGGCTGGCCGTTCATCGCGCTGGGTGCCTGGATGGCAGTGCCGATGAGTTCCTCGATCACGGACCGGCTGACCGGTGCGGCACTGTATTGCCGCACCGCGCGACGTTGTTCGACGACCTGCTGGAATTCCATGATCCACCACCAGAAGCTCCGCGAGGGCATGTCTTCCTTGAGCTGGTGCCATCGGCGCGCCGGAACCGCAGCGTCATGGTCCAGGGTTTCGTGTAGTTCTGAGCATCAACGAAGATCGCCGGAACCCCGGATAGTAAGTCCAAAGTGACCTGCCTTCCGTGCCCGCCCGGGCTCGCCTTCAGCCCGGGCGGTCCGGAACGGGTCCGGACCGGCTGCCGCAAGGCGAAAGCAGCCATCGCGGAACAGCCCCGCGTCTGCCAATCGCGGTATCCTCCAGCCTCAAGCGAAGGCTGTCACCGCCGACTGCGAGCGCGCCCAACCGGGCGCGGTGCCTTCCACAATTACGGATTGATGCGGGGTTGATGTCATGAAAAAACCATTCCGGCCTATCCTTCTGGCTTTGCTGGTTCCGGCTGTCGCCGGCGTAGCCGCTCTGGTGCATGCGGCACAGCAACCGGGCGCATCGGCCACGACCATGCGCTGGTCCGATCCGGCCACCTGGCCGAACCGCAAGGTTCCGGCAGCGGGTGACAAGGTCACCATCGGCAAGGACAGGCAGGTGGTGCTCGACGTGAGTCCGCCCGCACTGGCCGGCTTGTCGATCGATGGCAAGCTCACCTTCTCCAATGATGCGGACCTGGAGCTGACCACCGAGTGGATCATGCTGCACGGTGAGCTGGAGATCGGCACCGAGGCACGCCCTCACACGCGCAAGGCCACCATCACCCTGACCGACAACGTGAAGGGCGAGGACGTGATGGCCGGCATGGGTGACCGCGGCATCATGATTTCCGGCGGCACGCTGAACCTGCATGGCGACCGGACCAATGCCTGGACCAAGCTGGCCGCCACGGCCAACGCCGGCGCCGCCTCGATCCAGGTGCTCAATGCCCAGGGTTGGCGCGTCGGTGACGAGATCGTTCTCGCATCGACCGACTACGATCCGCGCCAGGCCGAGCGCCGCACCATCACCGCGGTGAACGGCAATACGCTCACGCTCGACAGCAAGCTCGATTACATGCACTTCGGCAAGATCACCTTCGACGTCGACCAGCGCGGCGAAGTGGGCCTGCTGACGCGCAACATCAAGATCCAGGCTTCGGAAGATGCAGCGGAGTCCTTCTTCGGCGGCCACATCATGGCGATGCCATCGAGCACGATGAAGGTTTCGGGCGTCGAGCTGAACCGCATGGGCCAGAACCTCACGCTGGCGCGTTATCCCATCCACTGGCACCTGGTGGGCGACGCCAAGGGCCAGTACATCCGCAACGCGGCCATCCACGACACCTACAACCGTTGCGTGACCGTGCACGGCACGAACTACCTGAGCATCGAGAACAACGTGACCTACAACACCGTGGGCCACTGCTTCTTCCTCGAGGACGGCATCGAGCACGGCAATGAATACGTGCGCAACCTGGCCATCCAGACCAAGTGCCACACGTCGAAGCCCTGCCAGCCCACCAACCTCGCCGCGGCCGGCGAATACACCGAGCCCCGCCAGGGGCTTGCCCAGAGTGGCCAGCGCTCCAAGGACGTGCTGCTGCCTTCGGACAACACCGTCGCCAGCTACTGGATCACCAACCCGGACAACGTCTATCGCGACAATGTGGCGGCCGGTTCGGATGCCAACGGCTTCTGGCTGTCGGTGCCGGAGCACCCGAACGGCCAGTTTGACGGAACGGAGATCAGCAAGAACACCTGGCCGCGCCGCACAGCATTCCGCGAGTTCAAGGGCAATGTGGCGCACTCGAACTATGACGGTTTCATGTTCGACCGCAACATCAACACCGACAACACCTTTGGCGTGACCGGGAATTCCCACACTGCCCTCGAAAACCCTGGCGACCCGAACAGCAAGCCGAAGGTCACCGTGTTCGAGAACCTCACCACCTACAAGAACCGCAACGGCGGAATCTGGGGTCGCGGGTCGCTGCATCAGTTCAAGAACGTGAAGTTCGCGGACAACGCCATCGGCTTCACGCATGCGGCGGGCCCGGGGGGACTGGACTACTCCTCGCAGGTGGTCGACTCGCTGTTCGTGGGCGAAACCGAGAACGTCGGCAACCCGCGCACGCCGGAGGAGAAGAAGTACGGCCGCAGCCTGCCGAAGCCGATGATCCCGGACTTCCCGATCCGCGGCTACGAGTACTACGACTACCGGCATGACGTGGTGAACACCACGTTCCGCAACTACCAGGACAACGCCACGCGCAAGTCGGGAGCGATCTCGCACCTGCTCTACACCAGCTTCGGCGCCAGCTCCAACAACGCCATCGAGAAGGTGAAGTTCGAGAAGGCCAAGCCGGTGTACTACCCCCCGATGGAGCGCAAGTGGGGCAACGACAATGACGCGGGCAGCCTGGCGTACAAGACTGCCGCGTTCAAGGACCGCGACGGCTCGCTGGGGCTGGGGACCAACTCCTACGTGGTCATCCACGATGGCGTGCACGACAGCATCGCCGTGGACCCGGAGTCCTGCCAGATCAAGAAGGACTGGAACGCCGCGGTGTGCAAGGGCGATGGCGGGCGCATGAGCTTCATGAATGGCCGCGGCTTCGCCTTCGGTGGAATCAGTTCCGGTGCCGTGCCGGGAGGTGACCTGCCGCCGGTGATCCTCAGCCGCAAGGGCAAGGAGTTTTCCATCGGCGTGGGCACCAACATCCGGGCCAACACCGAGATGAAGGTCACGACGGAGCGCAGCACCATGGACCTGCACGTGATCGAGCTGGATGCCGGCTCGTGGGTGCTGCTGGAGATTCCGGGCTTCACCAAGGCTGCCGCGGGCGCCGAGGTGGGCAGCCTGGATGCCCTCCGCAAGGCCAGCGCCACCTCGTACTACAAGGGCGCGGGCACGCTATGGGTGAAGATCGTCTCCAGGGGGGATGACGAGCGCGGCGGCCATGCTGGCGGCGAACTCGTCCAGGTCAGCCGGTAGCCAGCAGGCAGGAATGTGCATGGACCGGCCGCCCGGCCGGTGCCATGATCAGACGGCGTCCCGGCCGCGAGGCTTTGCCCCGCGGCCGCATCCATCCTGAAGAACAACAAGCAAAAGGAACGCCCCATGAGAGATATCCTCTTCTTCGACAACATGCTCACCCCCAAGGTGATCACGCTGGTGTACTGGCTGCTGCTGGCCGCCGCGGTGGTCACGGGCATTGCCACCTGGTTCACCGGCTTCGGCGGCTTCACCTTCGGCCGCTTCCTGACCGGCATCGCCATCATGATCGGCGGTGTGATCGGCGCCCGCATCTGGTGCGAACTGCTGATCGTGCTGTTCAAGATGAACGAGGCGCTGCAGGAGATCCGGCGCAAGCCCTGAGAGTCGATGCGGTGGCTACAATGCCGGTCCCGGGAAAGAAGGACTGAAGCAATGAACCGGCGCGCAATACTGGCAGCCCTGGTACTGGCATTCACCGCAATCAGCGACGCTGCCCAGGCGCAGTCGCAACCTGTCTACGCCGCGCTCGACCCGCGCGGCACCTTCCCCGCCGTGGAGCGCATTCCCCTCGCCCCCAGGCTGGCATCGCTTGGCGGCAAGCGCATCTACATCGTCATGTCCTGGCCCAGCGGCTCAGGTCTGGACCAGGTGGCCAGGGACATCGCCTCCTCGCTCGAGTCCCGCCACAAGGTGGCCAGGGCGGTGATCAAGAGCCGCAACACACGTTACTCCGAAGACGATCCCGCGCTCTGGCAGGAGATGAAGGAAGGCGCCGACGGCTTCCTCTACATCGGTGCGGCCTCCTCATCGACCACTTCCTATGTCTTCAAGTGGAGCTCCCACCTGGAGCACATGGGCATTCCCGGCGGCGCCGCCTATTTCGACGAACTGGAAAGCGTGCGCGAAACCACCGTGGCCCGCGAAGGCGCGCAGGTCCGCGCCACGGCGTTCTCCTACCCCATTGAGACCATGGACAAGACGCGCTATGCCAGCGCGATCGAGCAGGCGATTGGCATGCTTACCGCACCGCTCACGGCGCCGGAGCGTGCGACGGGCACCATTCCACCGCCCCCACACCCCGATGTGGCCGCAACAGGCAGCCTCGAGCAGATCCAGCGCGTGTACTACGAAAAGGGCTTCACGGATGGCCTGCCCATCATTCCGCCCACGCGCGAGTCGGTCGCCGCAATGCTGAAGGGCACCAGCCACTCGCCCGACGAGGTGGTCGCCGAAGCCTTCGTTCCCGAAGGGTTGCGTGTGACGGTGCGCCAGGTGGCAATCAATGCGGTAATGGCCGGCTGCCTGCCTGAACACCTGCCGGTGCTGCTGGCCACGATCGAGGCCTACCAGAAGTTCAACCTCAACTCGATGCTGCGCTCCACCAACTCGTTCGCCTTCATGCAGGTGGTCAACGGACCCATCGCAAAGACACTCAAGATGAACTCCGGCGTCAATGCAGTGGGCCCGGGCAACCAGGCCAATGCCGTCATGGGTCGTGCGCTGCGCCTTTTCATCACCAACCTGGGTGGTGGCGCACCAGGCGTGAACATCATGGCGGTGATCGGCGCCAACGCGAACTACAGCTTCATGTTCGCCGAGAACGAGGCAGAGAGTCCCTGGGAACCCCTGGGCGTCACGCAGGGTTTCAGGAAGGAGGAAAGCACCCTAACCTTCTTCAGTGGTGGCTGGGGCCATGCCGGCAACTACGGCCTCGGAACGGAACTGGCCGACGTACCGCCTGACCTGGCGCGCTTCCAGCTGCCCAATGGCGCCGTGCTGATCATTTCACCACCGCGCGCCGAAGAGCTCGCCCGCCAGGGAATGAGCAAGGACGATGTGCGCAGGTTCCTGCAGCAGAATGCGACCCGGCCGGCGCGCGGGACGGGCACGCCCACCCAGGCGTACCAGCCGGGCACCATTCATGTGGTCGTGGCCGGCGGCGATGCAGCCCCGATGATGCAGGCCTGGCATATGTATCGCCCGCAGACGGTCTCGATCGACAAGTGGCGCTGATAGCTGCCCCACGGCCTTTCCGCATTCTGAAAACCGGGGGAATTTGAAACGGGGCGTATCACCCGGCCAGCCGTCGGCGCTCCCCGCCGGCCGGCAATCGCGTATGCTCCGCCCTCAAAGAACCGGCCCCTGAGCCCGTCGCAACGGGGCCTTCTGATCCACGCTCCGGGGGTTTGATCAATGAGTAGGAAATATCGCTCAGTCCTTCTTGCATCACTTGTTCCAGCAGTACTGCTGGGCGGTGTGCTCTCTGTGGTCCAGGCGCAGAACGCCGGGCCGCAGGCCAGCCGCTGGTCCGATCCGGCCACCTGGCCAAACCGCAAGGTTCCCGCTGCAGGTGACAAGGTCACCATCGGCAAGGACAAGGAAGTGATCCTCGATGTCAGCCCGCCGGCACTCGGCGGCCTGTCGATCGACGGCAAGCTCACCTTCGCAGACAACGCCGACCTGGAGCTCACCACCGAGTGGATCATGCTCCACGGCGAACTGGCCATCGGCACCGAGGCCAGGCCGCACACGCGCAAGGCCACCATCACTTTCACCGACAACGTGAAGGGCGAGGACGTGATGGCCGGCATGGGTGACCGCGGCATCATGATCTCCGGTGGCACGCTGAACCTGCACGGTGATCGCACGCACACCTGGACCAAGCTTGCCGCCACGGCAAATGCCGGCGCGAACCGCATCCAGGTGCTGGATGCCTCGGGCTGGCGCGTGGGTGACGAGGTTGTCCTCGCCTCGACGGACTACAACCCCCGCCAGGCCGAGCGTCGGATCATCTCCGCCATCAGCGGCAGCAACATCACGCTTGATCGCCCGCTGGAGTACATGCACTTCGGCAAGATCACCTTCGACGTCGACCAGCGCGGCGAAGTGGGCCTGCTGACGCGCAACATCAAGATCCAGGCTTCGGAAGATGCAGCGGAGTCCTTCTTCGGCGGCCACATCATGGCGATGCCCTCGAGCAAGATGTTCATCGCCGGCGTCGAACTGCAGCGCATGGGCCAGAACCTGACCCTGGCGCGCTACCCGATCCACTGGCACCTCGTCGGCGACGCCAAGGGCCAGTACATCAAGAATGCCGCCATCCACGACACGTACAACCGCTGCGTGACGGTCCACGGCACCAACTTCCTGCGCGTGGAAAACAACGTGACCTACAACACCGTGGGCCACTGCTTCTTCCTCGAAGACGGCATCGAGCACGGCAACGAGTTCGTGAAGAACCTGGGCATCCAGACCAAGTGCCACACCACCAAGCCCTGCGTGCCCACCAACCTGGCAGCTGCCGGCGAGAACCGCCCGGCGGGCAACAGCCAGGCCGCCGTGGCGAACGGCGTCGCGGGTGCCGAAGCCCTGATTCCCTCCGACAACACGGTGTCGACCTTCTGGGTCACCCACCCCGACAACACCTACATCGACAACGTGGCCGCCGGTTCCGACCAGATCGGCTTCTGGCTGGCCTTCCCCGAGCACCCGATCGGCCAGTTCGAAGGCACGGAGATCAGCAAGAACACCTGGCCGCGCCGGCTGCAGGTCCGCGAGTTCCGGGGCAACACCGCCCACTCCAACTTCGACGGCATGATGTTCGACCGCGGCCCGAGCCCGACCGGTACCTTCAATGCGGGCGGCAACCCGCACATGGTGTACGAGAACCCGGCCGAGAAGACCGGCCCGAAGGAATCGATCATCCGCGACTTCACCTCCTACAAGAACCGCAACGGCGGCATCTGGGCGCGCGGCGAGATGCACACGTTCCTCAACTACAAGTCCTCGGACAACGCCATCGGTTTCACGCATGCCTATCCGGGCATCCAGCCGGGCGGCGGCCTGTTCACCGTGCGCATGGCCAACGCGCTGTTCGTGGGTGAGTCGGAGAACGTCGGCAACCCAAGCACGCCGGAAGAGAAGAAGATCGGCCGCTCCGTGCCGAAGCCGGAGCTGCCGGACTTCCCGATCCGCGGCTACGAGTACTACGACTACCTGCACACCGTGGAAGACACCACCTTCCGCAACTACCAGGACAACGCCGTGCGCAAGGCCGGCGCCCTGTCCTACCTGCTGTTCACCAGCTTCCCGACCAGCTCGGAAAACTCCATCGAGCGCGTGAAGTTCATCAATGCCAAGCCGGCGCACTTCCCTGACCAGGAGCGCAAGTGGGGCAATGACAACGGCGGCAGTGGCGGCTGGCGCACTGCTGCGTTCAAGGACCGGGACGGCTCTGCCACCGGCATCAAGGGCGCCTACATCGTCAACAACATCGGCCTGCTGGGCACCTTCGATGGCTGCCAGGTCAAGCCGACCTGGAACGCGGCGGTGTGCAACGGCGACATCGGCCGCATGACCGTCGGCGGCGGCGGTGGCGGCTTCGGGGGCTTTGGTGGTGGCCGCGGCGCAGGTCCTGGTGGTGCTCCCGGAGCTCCCGGTGCCGCTCCCCGCGGTGGCGCCCCCGGACCGGGTGCAGGCCCTGGTCGCGGCGCTCCTGGCGCTGGCGCACCGCTGGGCGCCGTCCCCGGCCCGGGTGCTGGTGGTCCCGGCGCAGGTGGGTTTGGTGGTGGTGCTCCCGGCGCCGGTGCCCCCGGCGCCGGTGCCCCCGGTGCGGGTGGTCCCGGTGCAGGTGGTCCCGGTGCAGGTGGTCCTGGCATCGGCGGACCGAGAGCGGGCGGCGCGCGCGCCGGTGGCGCCGCTGCGGCACCTCCCCAGCCGCCGGTGGTCCTCAGCCGCAAGGGCAAGGAATTCACCGTGAATGGCGAAACAAATGTGATGGCCAACACCGAGATCAAGGTAATCACCGAAAGGACCGAGCTGCCCCTGAGCATCAACCAGCTGGATGCCGGCTCGTGGGTAGTCTTCGAACTGCCCGGGTTCACCAAGGCGGCTTCGGGCACCGCAGTGGACAGCCTGAACGCGCTGCGCAAGGCCACGGCGACCTCTTACTACAAGGGCAAGGATGCGCTCTGGGTGAAACTGGTCTCCAACGGTCCCGGCAACGTCGCGGCCATTCCTGCCCGCGCCACCGGCGCCGTCGGCGGCCCGGTCAGCGTGCAGGTCAGTCGCTAGGCTGATCCCGCTGCGCGAACAAGGCCCCCGGCCCTGAGGTCGGGGGCCTTTTTTATTGGCGCACACATGCCGAATTTCGAAATCCGCGCTGCCCGGCCCTGCCAATATCCGGTCGCTGGGCAATCGCGCTATCCTCTGGCGCTGAAGATTCGGGGTCAATAAACAAGTTCGGGGGTCGTCACCATGGCCAGGCCAGTCCGCTCGGTCCTTTTCGCTTCGCTGCTTCCAGCCTGTGTTCTGGGCAGCCTCATCAGCGTCGCGCACGCCCAGAATGCGCCTTCACCAGGGACCACCCGCTGGTCCGAACCGGCCTCCTGGCCGAACGGCAAGATTCCCGTCGCCGGCGACAAGGTCATCATCGGCAAGGACAGGCGGGTGGTGCTCGACGTAAGTCCCCCGCCGCTGGCTGGCCTGTCGATCGACGGCAAGCTCAGCTTCTCCAACGATGCCGACCTGGAGCTGACCACCGAGTGGATCATGCTGCACGGCGAGCTGGAGATCGGCACCGAATCCCGCCCCCACACGCGCAAGGCCACCATCACCCTGACAGACAAGATAAAGGGTGAGGATGTGATGGCCGGCATGGGTGACCGCGGCATCATGATTTCCGGCGGCACGCTGAACCTGCACGGCGACCGGACCAATGCCTGGACCAAGCTGGCCGCTACTGCCAGCTCCGGCGCCACCACCATCCAGGTACTCAATGCCCAGGGCTGGCGCGTGGGTGACGAGATCATCCTGGCTTCCACCGACTACGATCCCCGCCAGGCCGAGCGCCGCACGATCACCGCCGTCAATGGCAATACCCTCAGCCTCGACCGCAAGCTCGACTACATGCACTTCGGCAAGATCACCTTCGACGTCGACCAGCGCGGCGAAGTGGGCCTCCTGACGCGCAACGTGAAGATCCAGGCCTCGGTTGATGCGGAAGAGTCCTACTTCGGCGGCCACATCATGGCCATGCCCTCGAGCAAGATGTACGTCTCGGGCGTGGAGCTGAACCGGATGGGCCAGAACCTCACGCTGGCGCGCTATCCCATCCACTGGCACCTGGTAGGCGACGCCAGGGGCCAGTACATCCGGAACGCGTCCATACACGACACCTACAACCGCTGCGTCACCGTGCACGGCACCGACAACCTGCAGATCGAGAACAACGTGACCTACAACACCGTGGGCCACTGCTTCTTCCTCGAGGACGGCATCGAGACCGGCAACCAGTTCGTGCGCAACCTGGCCATCCAGACCAAGTGCCATACGTCCCGGCCCTGCGATCCGACCAACCTCGCGCCGTTCGGGTCCACCGCGACCAAGCTCAACTTCGAGACCCGTGGCCAGGACTCCAAGGATGTCCTGATTCCCTCGGACAACACGGTGTCGTCCTTCTGGATCACCCATCCGGACAACGTCTATCGCGACAACGTGGCCGCCGGTTCCGATTCGACGGGCTACTGGTTCGCCTTCCCCGAGCACCCGATGGGACAGTTCGAGGGCACGGAAATCAGCAAGAACACCTGGCCGCGCCGCATGAAGCTGCGCGAGTTCAAGGGCAACGTTGCGCATTCGAACTTCGACGGCTTCATGGGCGACCGCGCCCCGCGGGCCGACGGAAAGTTTGCGGTGGGCGGATATATCTCCCTCGCAGATCCATCCGACGCGAACAGCGCCCAGGTGGAATCGGTGGTGGAGAATTTCACCAGCTACAAGAACCGCAACAGCGGCATCTGGGCGCGTGGCGAGCTGCGCCTGTACAAGGGCCTGAAGATGGCCGACAACGGCATCGGCTTCACCCAGGCATCCGGCAACCTCGGCCGCTCCCTCTATACGTCACGGGTGGTCGACTCGCTGTTCGTGGGTGAATCCGAGAACACCGGCAATCCCGCCACCGACACGGAGAAGAAGGCCGGCCGCAGCCTGCCCTTCCCGCAGCTGGCCGATTTCCCGGTCCGTGGCTACGAGTTCTACGACTTCCACCATGAACTGGACAACATCACCTTCGTGAACTACCAGGACAACGCCACCCGCAAGACCGGCGCGATCTCCTACCTGCTGTTCACCAGCTTCGGCATGAGCTCCAACAACACCGTGCAGCGCGCGAAGTTCGTCAATGCCAAGCCGGTGTATTTCCCGCCCATCGAGAACAAGTGGAGCAATGACGACTACGGCAACACCGTCTACAAGACCTCGGTGTTCAACGACAAGGATGGCTCCGTCACCGGCGTGAAGAATTCCTACATCGTCAACATCACCGGCATCGACGCCGATGATGCCTGCGAGGTGAAGAGCACCTGGAATGCAGTGGTGTGCAAGGGCGATGTCGGGCGCATGAATGTCGGCGGCGGTGGCGGTGCCATCGGATTCGGCGGCTTCGGTGGTGGAGCACCTGGCGCTGGCCCGGGCGCTGGTGGCCGCGGTGCCGGTCCCGGTGCAGGCCCCGCGCGCGCCGGCGCGCCCGGCCCGGGCGGTCCCGGCGCGGGTGCACCCCGGGGTGCCGGTCCCGGCGCTGGCGCAGGTCCTGGCGGCGGGGCCCCGCGCGGCGGCGCCACTGCCCAGCCTGTTTCCCTGCAGATCGCTCCGGGCGGCGGTCGCATCCGCGGTACGCCCGCTCCCTCCGGCCCGCCGGTGATCCTCAGTCGCAATGGCAAGCAGTTCACCGCAGATGGAGAAACCAACGTCCGCGCCGGCACCACATACAAGGTGACCACCGAACGGCCGTCCGTGAACATCAATGTGAAAGAGCTGGATGCCGGCTCGTGGGTGATGTTCGAGCTGCCGGGATTCAACAATGCCAATACCGGTGCGGCAGTGGACAGCCTGGATGCGCTGCGCAAGGCCACGGCCACCTCGTACTTCAAGGGCAACGGCTCGCTCTGGGTGAAGGTGGTCTCCACTGGTGACCTGCCGGCCAACCAGTCCAGGGGTCCGGGCGCCGGAGACAGCGTGCAGATCAGCCGGTAAGCGGCACTGCTTCATCGAAGGCCCCCGGCCGTCCGGTCGGGGGCCGCAGACAACAACCCATCGCCATGACTGGCCAGCGCCAAGCGCAATCCTCGCCGCCCACGGCCCCTGCCCCATCACCACAGGGTTCCGCGCGCGAGCGCGAGATCGTCGATGCAAGGGTCATCGTCACCTGTCCCGGGCGCAACTTCGTCACCTTGCGCGTCACCACACGTGCGGGTGTGACGGGGCTGGGTGATGCCACGCTCAACGGACGGGAGCTGGCGGTCGCCGCCTACCTCACCGAGCACGTGGTGCCGAACCTGATCGGCCGCGACGCGGGGCGCATCGAGGACACCTGGCAATTCCTCTATCGCGGTGCCTATTGGCGGCGCGGACCCGTGACCATGAGTGCCATCGCCGCGGTGGACGTGGCACTGTGGGACATCCTCGGCAAGATGGCCGGCATGCCGCTGTACCAGCTGCTGGGCGGCCGCTCGCGCGAAGGTGCCCTGGTTTATGCGCACGCGAACGGCGTCGATATCCCGGGCACCAGTGAGGAGGTGGCGCGGTACCGCGAGATGGGATTCCTGGCCATCCGCGCCCAGTGCGGCGTGCCTGGCGTGAAGAAGGCCTATGGCATCTCCACTGGCGGCAAACCCTATGAACCTGCCGAAAGCGCGCTGCCGCTGGAAACCGTGTGGAACACACCGCGCTACCTGGAGACGGTGCCGCGGCTGTTCTCGCAGCTGCGTGCCGACCACGGCAACGAAGTCGAACTGCTGCACGATGTGCATCACCGCCTCACGCCGATCGAGGCCGCACGCCTGGCGCGGGACCTGGAGCCCTTCCGCCTGTTCTGGCTCGAAGATGCCACGCCAGCGGAGAACCAGGCCGCGTTCGAGCTGATCCGCCGGCACTCGGTGACGCCGCTGGCCGTGGGCGAGGTGTTCAATTCCATCTGGGACTGCAAGCATCTGGTCGAGCACCAGCTCATCGACTACATCCGCACGACCATCGTGCATGGCGGCGGCATCACGCACCTAAGGCGCCTGGCGGATTTCGCCGCCCTGCACCAGGTGCGCACCGGATTCCATGGCGCCACCGACCTCTCGCCGGTAACCATGGGCGCGGCACTGCACTTCGACACCTGGGTGCCGAACTTCGGCATCCAGGAATACATGTTCCACAGCGAAGAGACCAAAGAAGTCTTCCCGCACGACTACGTGTTCCGCGATGGCCGGCTGCACGTGGGCGACACCCCGGGACATGGCGTCGATCTCGACGAAAAACTGGCGGCGAAATACCCCTACTCGCCGAAGCAGCTGCCCGTGGCGCGCCTGGAAGACGGCACGATGTGGGACTGGTGACGGAAGGACATGGCACTGCCTTCCAGCGGCGCCGGCCGCGTCGTGTGTTTCGGGGAGATGCTGCTGCGGCTTTCGCCGCCCGGTCGTGAGCTGCCATTCCAGTCTCCGCAGCTGGCGGCGCATTTCGGCGGTGCCGAAGCCAATGTGGCCGCATCGCTGGCCATCCTCGGCCATGACAGCGCAATGGTCAGCGCGCTGCCCGAGAATCCCCTGGGACAGGCGGCAGCGTGTGAACTGCGGCGCCACGGCGTCGACACGCGTGGCATTCGCCTCGCGCCGGGCCGCATGGGCCTCTACCTGCTCTCCCCGGGCGCGATGCTGCGACCGGCCGAAGTCACCTACGATCGCGCCGGCTCGGTATTCGCGCTGACTGCCGACTACGACTGGCCGCGCCTGCTGCAGGGTGCGCGCTGGCTGCACCTGTCGGGCATCAACCTGGCCCTCGGCGAGGCAAGCACCGCCGCAGCGCGCGCGGCAGTGCGCGCTGCACGCGCCAACGGCACGGCCATCTCCTTCGACTGCAACCATCGCACGAAGCTCTGGGGCGGCCGCGCCAGCGAGGCGCCTGCACTGCTGCGCGAGATGCTTTCTGCCGCCACGCTGGCCTTCGGCGACGCAAGGGATGTGGCGCAGGCACTGGGCACATCACCTCCGGGGGACAACGGGCACCAGCAGTTCGAACCTGCCGCACGCGCGGCCTTTGCGGCGTTCCCGCAGTTGCAGGTGCTGGCGGCCACGGCACGCCGGCACGAAGACGTGGACAACCAGGCGCTGGGTGGACACCTGGCCACGCGCGAAGGCTCATTCGCCACCCATACGCACCCCCTGCGCGGCATCGTGGACCGGATCGGCGCCGGGGATGCCTTTGCCGCAGGCCTGCTGCATGGCTTGTTGCGCAGCCAGCCGGCACAGCAGGCACTGGAGTTCGCCACAGCCGCCGCCTGCCTGAAACATTCCGTGCCCGGTGACGTGAACCTGCTGCGCGAGGCCGACATGGTGGCAATGGTCGCCGGTGAAGGCCTGCACGTGCGACGCTGATGATGGCCAGCGCCGCCCTGCCACGCCTTGGCGCGACGGCCCTGCTGCGCCTGCCACCGGAGGTGCAGCGCCCGGACTTCGACCCCGCGGCCATCCGCTTTGGCGTCGTGCACATCGGCCCCGGCGCCTTCCACCGTGCCCATCAGGCCCTTTACTTCGACGATCTGCTGGCAGCTCACCCGCAGTGGGGTATCTGCGCGGTATCGCTGCACAGCGCGCAGGTACGGGATTCACTGCGGCCGCAGGACGGCCTGTATGCGGTGCAGCTGCTGGCTGAGCGGCCGGTGCTGCGCGTGGTCGGGTCCATCCGCGAGCTGCTTTTCGCGCCGGAAGAGCAGTCGGCAGTGCTGGCCCGGCTGTCCGATCCGGCAGTGAAACTGGTGACCCTGACGATCACCGAGAAAGGGTATTGCCTGGCCGGCGAGGACCTGGACCTGGCGCATCCGGATATCGCGCACGACCTGGCAACGCCCGCAACCCCACGCAGCGCCATCGGCTACCTGTTTGCCGGCCTGCGGCTCCGGCACGCACATCATGCTGCGCCCTTTACCGTGCTCAGCTGCGACAACCTTGCCAGCAACGGACATCGGCTCCGGCGTGCCGTGGTGCAGTTCGCGCGGCGTGTCGATCCAGTGGTAGCGGACTGGATCGACACACAGGTCGCGTTCCCCTGCTCCATGGTCGACAGCATCACCCCGGCCACCAGCGCCGACCTGCGCGAGCGCGTGGCAGTCGCACTCGGACATACCGACGCATGGCCGGTGCAGCGCGAGGCCTTCACCCAATGGGTGGTGGAGAACCGCTTCTGCAATGCACGCCCACCGCTGGAACTGGCCGGGGTCACGCTGAGCGATGACATCGCCGGTTACGATCGCGCCAAGCTGCGCCTGCTCAATGGTGCCCACTCCACCCTCGCCTACCTTGGCGCACTGCTGGAGCTGCAGACCGTGGGGGACGCCATGCAATGCGTGCCGCTCGCCGCATTCGTCGAGCGGCTGATGCGCCAGTCCGTCGCCCCGGTGATCAGGCTGCCGGATGGCCTGGATGCGCCCGCCTACATCAAAGCCATCCTCGCGCGCTTCCGCAATCCTGCCGTGCACCACCGCCTGCTGCAGATTGCCTGGGACGGCTCGCAGAAACTCCCCGTACGCCTGCTGAGCACGATTGGCGAAACGCTGCAGCAGGGCCGTGACGTCGAACCTCCCTGCCTGGCCATCGCCGCCTGGCTGCGATTCGTGCGCCGGCAGGCCCTTGCGGGTGTGCCGCTGGTGGATCCCCTGGATGAATCGTTGCGTGCCATTGGCGCAGGCACCAGCGGCGAGGCCATGCACGATGTGCCCGCCTTCCTGGCACTGGACGCGGTATTTGGTGCGCTGGCAAAAGACCCGCGATTCGTGGCCTCCCTGCAGCGCGCCTATGCCTCGCTGGGGGATGGTTCAGCCGCGGCGATACTGCGCGCACTGCAGGCTGCGCTGGCGCGCTAGAGCCTGTAGGCCTCCTTCGGCAGGCGGTAGGCCAGGTCGGCCGCCACTTCAGCGGCCTCGTCTTCGTCCATCCGGTGCTCGGCCACCAGCTTCGCCAGCACCGCGCAATCGATTCGCCGCGCCACGTCGTGGCGCGCCGGAATCGACAGGAATGCGCGCGTGTCATCGTTGAAGCCAACGGTGTTGTAGAAGCCCGCCGCGCTCAGCGTCTGCTCGCGGAAGCGCCACATGCCCTCGGGCGAATCGTGGAACCACCAGGCCGGACCGAGGAACAGGCAGGGATAGTGGCCTGCCAGCGGCGCCAGCTCGCGTGCGTACGTGCTCTCATCCAGTGTGAACAGCACCAGGCGGAATCCGGCCGCATTGCCGAAGCGGTCCAGCAACGGCTTCAATGCGCGCACGTATTCAGTGGGCAGCGGAATGTCGGCACCCCTGTCGCGCCCGTAGCCGGCGAACAGGCCTGCATTGTGGTTGCGGAAACAGCCCGGGTGGATCTGCATCACCAGGCCGTCATCCACGCTCATTGCGGCCATCTCGGTAAGCATCTGTGCCCGGAACAGTTCGGCATCGGCCGCATCGGCCTCGCCGGCCACCACGCGCGCAAACAGCCGCCGTGCGGCCGCGGCACCCAGGTCCGCGGTGGCCGCGGTCACGTGCCCATGGTCGGTGGAGGTTGCACCCATCGACGCAAAGAACGCCCTGCGCTGGCGATGCGCGCGCAGGTAACCATCCCAGTCGTGCACATCCTCGCCAGTGATTTCGCCGAAGGCCTGCAGCGCGGCGGGGAATTCCTCGTGCTCCGGGTCGATCACGGCATCCGGCCGGTAGGCGCTGACCACGCGGCCGCGCCAGCCGCTGGCGCGGATGGCCTGGTGGTGCTGCAGCCGGTCAAGCGGGCCCTCGGTGGTAGCGATCACTTCGATGTTGAACCGCTCGAACAGCGCCCGCGGCAGGAAAGCCGCCGTCTGCAGGGCAGCGGTAATGGCGTCGTAATAGTGATCGGCAGTGCCGGCCGCAAGTCGCATGCGCAGGCCGAATACGTCATGGAATACGTGGTTCAGCCACAGCGCCGACGGCGTGCCACGGTAGAGGTGGAAATGGCTGGCGAAGATGCGCCATGCCTCGCGCGGGTCCACTGCAGCGCGTGAACCGTCCCGGCGTGGAATGCCCAGGGCATCCAGGGGCACGCCCTGGCTGTAGAGCATGCGCACCACGTAGTGGTCGGGGACCAGCAGCAGTTCGGTGGCATTGGCAAAGGGTGCATTGCCGGCAAACCATCCCGGATCAGTGTGTCCGTGCGGGCTGATGATGGGCAGGTGGCAGACGCCCGCGTACAGGCGCCGCGCAATGCTCCGCTGCGCCGGATCGGACGGGAACAGCCGGTTTTCATCCAGCCGCAACGCCAGGACGGCGGAGTTGTTCATGGCTGGCCATCCTGCGCCGTGGTGCCAACCTCCCCGAGCCGCGCCGGCTGCATGCGCGGCACGAGCAGATGCACCACCAGCAGGGCGAACAGGTAAGCGCTGCCGGCAATGAGGAACAGCGGCACGTAGCTGCCGGTGGCCTGCAACAGCAGGCCCGTGGCGCTGGAGACGAATATCCCGCCCACCGCGCCGGCGAAGCCTCCGATGCCCACCACCGAACCCACTGCCCGGCGCGGGAACAGGTCCGAGGTGAGCGTGAACACGTTAGCGGACCATCCCTGGTGCCCGGCGGTGGCCAGTCCGATCAGCGCCACCGCCAGCCAGAGGTTGTCCGCCTTCGCAGCAAAGATCACCGGCACCACGGCCAGCGCGCACAGCAGCATCGTGGTCTTGCGCGCGCGATTGACGCTCCAGCCGCGCCTGATGAAGCGGCCGGCGATCCAGCCGCCGGCAATGCTGCCCACATCGGCGAAAACGTAGATGGCGATCAGCGGCGGCCCGAGGCCCAGCAGCGTGAGGCCGTATTCCGCATCGAGGAACTTCGGCAGCCAGAAGAGGAAGAACCACCACACCGGATCAGTGAGCAGCTTCGCGGCCACGAAGGCCCAGGCCTGCCGGTGGCGCAGCAGCCCGAGCCAGGGCAGCCGCTCGGTGCTCACCGGCTCGTCTCCGATGTGGGCTAGCTCGGCCGCGGAGAGATTCGGCTGGCGGTCCGGTGTGCGGTACCAGAGCAGCCACGTCACCAGCCAGGTGGCGCTGAGCACACCAGTGAACAGGAAGGCCGCCTGCCAGCCCAGTGTCACCGCGATCACCGGCACCAGTGCCGGCGCGACGATGGCGCCCACATTGGAACCCGAATTGAAGATGCCCGTCGCCAGCGCGCGCTCGCGCTGCGGGAACCATTCAGCCACCGTCTTGATGGCTGCCGGAAAGTTGCCGGCCTCGCCCAGGCCCAGCGCGAAGCGTGCGGCCATGAAACCAATCACCCCGGTGGCCAGGGCATGGCTCATCGCCGCAATGCTCCAGATGCCGATGGCCAGCGCGTAGCCGATGCGGGTGCCGAAGCGGTCGATCACCGTGCCGGCACACAGCAGGCCGATGGCATAGGCAGCCTGGAAGGCCATCACGATCTGGCTGTACTGCACCTCATCCCAGCCGATCTCATCCTGCAGCAGCGGCGCAAGCACGCCGAGCACCTGGCGGTCGATGTAATTGATGGTGGTGGCCGCGAGCAGCATTGCGCAGATGCGCCAGCGGTACCGGCCGATCCTGCCTGCGGAAGGATCCTGGATGTTTGTTGTTGTTTGCATGATGCCTTCGCCGGGTGCGACCGGCAGCCAACCCCCGTCGGCGCTGCCTGAGTCTAGTGCCCCCATCAGGCAAGTCCAAATCCGGCATTCAGCGGCTCGCCGCGCGAGGCCGCCTGGGCGTCAGTTGCCCTGACCCGCAGCAGCTTCCTGCAACGCACGCCGCACATCCGAGCCTGCAGGCTCCTGGAACACGCGCAGCCCGAACTCAGGCAGGATGGCATACAGGTGATCGAAGATGTCGGCCTGGATGCCCTCGTACTCCGCCCACTTCGTGGTGGAGGTGAAGCAGTACAGCTCCAGCGGCAGGCCTGCGGGGCCCGGTTGCAACTGCCGCACCATGCAGGTCATGTCGTGGTTGATCGAAGGATGTGACTGCAGGTAAGCCTGCACATAGGCGCGGAATGTACCCACGTTGGTCACCCGGCGCGTATTGACCGGATCCTTGCCCGCCGCAAGCAGGTGCTGGTTGTGCTCTTCCAGCTGGCCCCGCTTGCGCTCGAGATAATCGTCCAGCAGCGCGATCCGCTGCAGGTGCGTGCGTTCTGCCTCGGTGAGGAAGCGGACAGATGACTGGTCCAGGTACAGCGCACGCTTGATGCGGCGCCCGCCGGACTCGAACATCCCGCGCCAGTTCTTGTAGCTCTCGTTGATGAGCCGCCAGGTGGGGATGCTGGTGATGGTCTTGTCCCAGTTGCGCACCTTCACCGTGTGCAGGGAGATGTCGATCACATCGCCGTCGGCATGCAGCTGCGGCATCTCGATCCAGTCGCCCACGCGCAGCATGTCATTGCTGGAGAGCTGCACGCTGGCCACCAGTGACAGCAAGGTGTCCTTGAACACCAGCATCAGCACTGCCGCCATCGCGCCCAGGCCCGAAAGCAGCAACAGCGGGTCGCGATTGAACAGGGTGGCGATGATGAGGATACCGGTGATCAGCGCAATGCCGATCTTCAGCATCTGCAGGTAGCCCTTGATGGGCCGGGCCTTCGCGCGGTCCGCGTCGACGCGCCCGTACAGCCAGCCCGCGGCATCGAGCAGGCGACCGAACGCCAGCGCGATGGTGAGCACCACGTAGGAGCTGGCCACGCCGCGCACCACCAGCACCAGTGCCTCGGGCAGGCCGGCCGCCAAGCCAATGCCGAAATGGACCACCAGCGCGGGCGCCGCGCGGGCAAGGCGCGGGATCACGCCGTGGTCGATCAGCGCCTCGTCCCAATAGCCAGGCAGGCTGCGCAGCGCACGACCCACCACGCGGACCAGCACGAATCGGGCGACTACATCGGACAACCAGACAGCGGCTGCAAGGGTTCCGATCTGCGCCGCCAGCAGCGCCCAGGGCTGATCCTGCAGCGCCGCGAGGAAGGCTTCAAACAATTCCATCATCAACGAGTTTAGCGAGTGATGGCGGCGCGCGGAACCCCGCGGCGATCAGGCCGTGGGGCGCAGCTGCGGAACTACCAGCGATACCGGATGCCCATGCCCGAAGCCTGCACGTGTTCGCTTCCCATCGCGTAGCGCGTCCATTCTGCGGTCAGCTGCAGGTGTGCGGTGACAGCGTAGCCCAGCCCCGCGCCCAGCAGCAGGTTCTCGCCATCCTCATGGCTCACCAGCGAGCGGCCATCGGAGGCATCCACGCGCCGCTTCGCGTCCCACCTGAACACCCCCGCGCGTGCCAGCACCGACAGGCCGCGCATCATCGGCAGCGGATAACTTCCGGCCAGCGAGAAATCAAATCCGTTGGCAGTGCGCGGATTCAGGCGCAGCGCCGCAGCCATGAATCCATCCACAGCCAGTACCGGCAGCGTCCCGGTGTAGTCCGTGGAAACCTTGCCCAGGTCGGAATAGCCAACTTCGGCCGTTACGTACTGGTGCAGCGACCAGCCACCGTGCAGGCGCCAGGCCATGCGGCTGTCATCGAGGCTGGCGGTCACGCTGTGTCCCTGTGACTGCAGGGCTCCGGTGATGCCGGCACCGCTCACATTGCTGGTAGCGGCTGCAATTGAAACACCTGCGTGAAGGCCGGAGACTTCACGCTCGGCGGCGTGCGCCGCCCCTGCCACCACGATGCCGCCGGCGGCCAGCGCAGCAACCCGTCGAATCCGGCGCAGCATCAGCAGCAGCAGGCCACCCACGCCCAGCAGACCGGTCGCGCCGCCGCCGCCCTGACCCTTGGCGCTGACGGTGACATCCGAGATGGCGTCGATGAAGGCCACCGACAGCGTGCAGGCGGCCGTCAGCGGCTGGGTGGTGAAAGTGTCGCCGTCCAGCGTTCCCGGGCATCCAGTCACCGTGCCGATGGCGTAGCCGTATGCCGGAGTGATCGTGAAGGTGGCGGATTCCCCGTACTGCACGGCGGGCCCGGACCGCAGCACGCTGCCGCCCGCGCCACCGGCCGCGCCGATGGAAAACACGATGCGCTGGAAAGAGGCCTGCACCGAGCAGGCCGCAGTCACAGGCGCTGTGGTGTAGAGGCCTCCGGCGAGGCTTCCAACGCAACCCTGCACGCCGGCGATACGATACCCCTCATCCGGCGTCACGGTGAGCTGCACGCTGTCACCCGCCGTCACCATGGAAAGGGCGGGCGTGATGGTGCCACCGGTGCCCGCGGTGGCCGCAACTTCGATCTGGTCGATGGCATGGCCCACCACGGTGATGGTCTCGCTGACCAGCGCCTCGCCTGCCACGGGAATGCCGAAGGAATCGTTGAACTCCGCCCCGGTCACCGGCGAATAGCGCACAGTCACCACACAGGTCGCGCCCGCGGCCAGAGTGGCATTGGAGCAGCTGTCAGAGGCGACGCTGAATGGTGCGGCCAGCGGATTATCCGCCCCCACCTGCCCGACCGACACCGGACTCGAGCCATTGGTGAATGTGACCGACAGCGTGGATTGCGTGTTCACCGACGCCGTGCCGAAATCGAGGTTCCGGGTCGAGAACGTGTAGTCGGTGGAAGGAACGCGCAACCGGGTGGTGCCGGCGATTGCGTTCAGGGCACCGTCGGTGACATTCAGCACGATGCCCGCGCTGTCGCCTGCCACGGCTCCGGACGGAACCTGCACATCCACAGGAACCTCGATGACTTCCAGGGGAGCCAGCGTGGCGCTGCCGCCGCCAGGCATGGCGAGGTTCCATCCCGAGGTGGTGCTCGCCTGCAGTGTCACACTCAGCGGACTGGTGTCACTGAGGTTGTGCACCTTGAAGGTCTTGCGCACCGTGGCGCCTGGAACGACGTATTCGTCGCCGGGAGTGAGGACCTGCAACGACCCCGGCGGCGACCAGGTCTCGAAAGCCTCGATACGCCAGGATTCCCCCGGCTTCAACTCGTCGCGGTTCCACTGCAGGTAGTAGCCGGCGTCGAGAAAGCTGGAGTTGAAGGAGTCATTGAGGGCCCCGTTGATGACCTGCGAGCGGCCCGTGGAGTAGTGCCCCGAGAAATAGTGGCTGAGCGGGGTCAGCGGATTGGCATAGAAGGCCATGTAGCCGGAATTCGAGAACCCGGAATTGTTCACGTAGACCATGCGCAGCGTAGCGTCGTACCAGCTGCGGGCGGCGTCGTCGCCACCGAAGTAGGTATCGCCGCCGTGGAAGAAGCGCAGGTCGTTGAAGGTCTGCGTGCCGGTGTTCTCCACGGTCCAGATCTTGGTGAAGTAGCGATCCCCGTTCACGTAGCGGAAGCGCTGCGTGAAGCGCACGCCGCTGGTACCCAGCGCCGTCACGGTGGTGATGATGTAGGGATCGGCCGCTGCCCCGCTGCCGGTGGTTGCATTGGAGACCGGAGTGAGCAGCGTGCCGCTGAAATAGCCGGTGTGGTACCGGTCGCCGGCGTTGTTGCCGAGCCGGATCGCCGATCCCCAGGAATACTGGCCGTAGTACTGGTATTGCCGGCCATTCGGCTGGTTCACCCACACGCCGGGCACGCCGGCATCCTGCACGCAGATCTCCAGCGGAGCAGGTGCATTGGCATTCACGCACTGCTGGGCGGCGGAAGCCTGCTGCGGGAGGAATGCTCCCAGGATGGTGGCGAGCACACCGCTGAAACGGACAAACAGGCGGACGGGACGTGTCATTGGAATTCCAGATCAGGACAACTGCATGCATTGTTCGATGCAGCAGCCCGTCGCAACGACGATTCGCGTCACACTGGGTCTGGCGGATTTCCGACTCTGCGGAGCGCGCTGCAATCACAGCCCAATCAGGGTTTCCCGTGTTGACCGCCGGTTTTCCGGACCGCGCCGGAACTGCGGTGCACGATCAAAGGCGCCAGCGGCAGCTATTCCTCGCCGCCACCGTGCTCGCGGATGTGGTTCTGCAGGTACTCGCGATGGGCGTGGTCCTTGTCCTTCTTCTCGGCCTGCGCCCTGCTGCGCGCGATCGCAAACGACCGCTTGCGTGTCTTTTCAGTACTCACCGCCGCCGAGAAGGCGACGAGGCGCTCGGGCCGGGCATCGCCGCACGAGGGACATCCGGGAGTCTCCCCCAGCTTGACGACCTGTTCGAAACGATGGCCGCAGCGCCCGCACTGGTAGTCATAGATCGGCATGGGGGAATCTTAATGCCACCGGCCCCGTGTGGAGGAGACCGACTGTTGGCTGGACCAGCCGCCGGCCGCAGCGACCGCAGGGGCACGGCCCGCCATCCGATATACTGGAACGCCACAGCCCGGTTCCCGAAAACTAGATGAGTCCCGCGCGCAAGCGACCCAAGTCCAGAAGCCCAGGCCGCCCCCGTTCCGACGCCTCGCGCAGCGCCATCCTGAAGGCGGCCTACCAGATCCTGCGCGAGAGCGGCTTTGCGGGATTCACCGTCGAGGGCGTGGCCGCTCGCGCCGGTGCCGGCAAGGCCACGATCTACCGCTGGTGGCAGACCAAGGGCAAGCTGGCCATCGAGGCTTTCCTGGTCGCGCTCGCCCCGCAGCTGGATGTCGTGCCTGACACAGGCAGCGCCCTGGCCGACCTTCGCGCCCATGTGCACCGCGCCGCAGCCATCTATCGCGGCCGGGCCGGCCCCCTGCTGCGCGAGCTGATCGCACTCGGACAGGAGGACCTGGAGACCGGCCGCGTGCTGCGTACCAATTTCGTCGCGCCCCGCTATGGCGAGGCCATCCGCCTGCTGCAACGCGCGCAGGATTCCGGCGAGATCGCCCGCGACGTGGACATCGAAGTTCTGGCCGATGCGCTGTGGGGACCCATCTTCCATCGCGTGCTGGTGAGCCGCATGCCCATCGACCGTGCGTATGTCGACCGGCTGCTGGTGCTGGTGCTCGACCGGGTGGCCGCACGCCGTCGCTGACGCCCCTGCTCGCGTCCCGGACGGTTACTGCCTATACTGCGATCAACGCATCGATCGGAAACCGTCGGCCACGCGCCTGGCGACCCGACGCAACCGGGGGTAGAGAAACTTGGACCTGACGCAGTTCAGTGACTGGCTGGCATCGACTGGCTTGAGCCAGGCCATCCAGGTAACCCAGTGGGCCATCCCGACCATCCAGTCGGTGCACATCCTGGCCCTGTCCCTGTTGTTCGCCGCGGCGCTGATCATCGCGTTGCGCTTTGCCGGGCGCGGGCTGGCCACCGAGCCGCTGCATGCGCTCACCTCCCGCTTCACGCGCCACATCTGGGTGCTGCTGGTGGTGCTGGCCGCCTCGGGAATGCTGCTGATCGTTGCCGAGCCACACCGCACGGTCACCAACACCGTGTTCTACGCCAAGATGATCATGCTGGTGATCGTGGTGCTGCTCACGCTGTGGCTGTCCGGCGTGGCCCGCCGCCAGCAGCAGCCGGTGACTGCCCTGCACCGCGCCGGCGCCCTGCTCACCGTGCTGCTGTGGATGGGCATCATGTTCGCCGGCCGCTACATCGCCTACTACGAGTCATTCTGAAATGAACTTCTTCGACTGGCTGCAGAACACCCCGCTGGCGGTAATCGTGGGCGAGAGCTGGTTCCCGTATGTGGAATCGGCACATGTGATTTTCCTGGCCGCGGTGGCCGGCACCATCTTCACCGTGGATGCGCGCCTGCTCGGGCTGGCCTCGCAGCACCTGCGCGTGACCTACCTGGCCGACCGGCTGCTGCCGCTTACCTGGATCGCGTTTGGCGGGGCGGCGATCACCGGCCTCATGCTGTTCATGGCCAATGCCGTCTCCTACACGGAGAAGACGCCCTTCCTGGTGAAAATGTGCCTGCTGGTCGTGGCGGGGCTGAACATGCTGTATTTCCAGATGGTCACCTGGCGCAGCGTGGCCAGCTGGGACAGCGGCCGCCCCCCCGCCGCCGCGCGCGCGGCCGGCGCGATCTCCATACTCTGCTGGACCGGCGTGATCGTGTTCGGCCGCTGGATCGGATTCGTCTGAACGGCGGCGGCTCAGCCGCCGTCTTTCCCGTCCGCCGCGCCCTGCGCCATCACCAGCACGGGTATCGCATACACCGCCTCGGCCGCGCCGTCGGCCTTCAGCCGCACGGTGAACTCGACCAGCCCTTCTTCGGCGGAAGTGAGGGTGAGCTCATGGCTGGCGGACTTGCCCGCCTCCAGCGCCAGCGTGCCCGTGACCGGCTCGATCTCCAGCACGGGTGACGATACAGCCATTTCCAGGGCCGGAATCGATGTGGCTGCAGAGACCAGCAAGCTGACCTTGAACGGTGCGCCCTTCAACGGCCGCGATTCGACCACGTAGGAAAGCTTCGCGAGGGGCGTTCCTGTGGACAAAAGCGCCGCCGCAACCGCATCGCTGGCTGCCCCGCGCACGGCAGTGCTGTCGCCGGATCGTGCGGTGGCGCCGGCTTCATCCTCCGCCGGCTTGTCCTTGCAACCGGCCAGCGCCAGTGCCATTACCAGCATCGTCACAGCAGCGGTCTTCATCATGAAGTGTCCTGCAAAACAGGCGGTCAGGCCCGCATCAGTGGCGGATCATCCAATGCCGGCAACTGTTCGCGCAACTCATCAATGTGCCGCTCCCAGTAACGCGGTTCGCCGAACCAGGGGAAAGCCAACGGAAACGCCGGATCATCCCAGCGCTGCGCGATCCATGCGGCATGGTTCATCATGCGTGTGGCGCGCAGGGCTTCGATCAGCAGCGCCTCACCTTCGTCCAGGTGGGCGAACTGCTCGTAGCCATCGAGCAGGTCGGCCCACTCGCGGCGCATCTGCTCCGGCGTGCCGGCGGCGAACATCCACAGGTCCTGCACGGCCGGGCCGGTGAGACTGTCGTCGAAATCCACGAACAGCGGGCCGGTGGACTGCCAGAGGATGTTGCCGGGATGGCAGTCACCGTGCAGCCTGATCCGCGCGGTGGCGCCCACCGCGGCATGGCAGGCAGCAATCGCATCGACCAGCTGCCCTGAAACTTCCGCGTAACGCTCATCGAGCGGTGATGGCACCAGGCCCCGGCGCAGGATCAGCTCGCGCGCCCGCGCTCCATTGCGCCAGTCAGCCACACTGACACGGTGGCGGAATGGCCGCCGTGCGCCCTGCGCATGCAGGCGCCCCAGCGTCCGGCCCAGCAGTTGCCGGTCACCCGCGCGGTCAAGGTCGGGGCCGGTACCAGGACGGCACTCGAACAGGGTGTAGCGGAAGCCGGCATGGCGCAGCAGCGTGGCGCCCCCGATGACCAGCGGAGCAGCCACCGGCAGTTCCGCGGCGGCCAGCTCCAGGGCGAAGGCGTGCTCCTCCTGGATCTGCGGATCACTCCAGCGGCCTTCGCGGTAGAACTTGGCCACCACCTGCGTGGCGATGCTGTCGGGGGCGGTGCGCGCCAGCGGCTCCTCCAGCCCGATCCGGTATACCCTGTTCTCGTAGCTGTTGAGCGAAAGCAGGCGCCCGTCGGGAAGCACTCCGGCGGCCTCCGCCGCGGCAAGCACCACGTCGGGAGTCAGGGCGGCATAATGGTGGGCTGGCACGATTTGACGGAGGAGATTCGGTGAGCGAGACGATACTGGTTACCGGCGGTGCCGGATACATCGGCAGCCACACGGTACAGCAGCTGCTTGACCGCGGCGAGTCCGTGGTGGTGCTCGACAACCTCTCCACCGGTTTCGCCCAGTCGGTACCCGGCGTGAAGCTGGTCACCGGAGATGTGGGCGATACGCAGCTGGTGAGCGCATTGCTGCGCGAGCATGGCATCCGCACCGTGATCCATTTCGCCGCCCACACCATCGTGCCCGAATCGGTGGCGGATCCGCTCAAGTACTATGGCAACAACACCTGCCAGACCCGCAGCCTGCTGGCCACCTGTGCCGCCGGTGGCGTGAAGCACTTCGTGTTTTCCTCCACGGCTGCCGTGTACGGCATCCCGGAGTCCGGCCTTGCTGCCGAGGATGCCCGGCTTTCCCCCATCAATCCCTACGGCACCTCCAAGCTGATGTCGGAGTGGATGCTGCGCGACCTGGGCGCGGCCACCGACCTGCGCTACGTGGTGCTGCGCTACTTCAACGTGGCCGGTTCGGACCCGCAGGGCCGCATCGGCCAGTCCACGCGCAAGGCCACGCTGCTGGTGAAGGTGGCCTGCGAGGCCAGCGTGGGGAGGCGCGAGTCCGTGAGCATCTTCGGCACCGACTACCCGACTCCCGACGGCACGGGCGTGCGCGACTACATCCATGTGGTCGACCTGGCCGACGCGCACCTGCTGGCGGTGGATTACCTGCGCGGCGGCGGCAAGTCAGAGACGCTCAACTGCGGCTACGGACACGGATACAGCGTACGCGAGGTGCTCGACAGCGTGCAGCGAGTGAGCGGCGCACCGCTGAAGATCCTCGAGATGTCCCGCCGCGCCGGTGATCCGCCCAGCCTGGTGGCCAAATCCGACCGCATCCGCCAGGTGCTGGGCTGGAAGCCGCGCCTCGATGATCTCGACGGCATCGTGGCCAGCTCGCTGAACTGGGAGCGCAAATTGCTGCAGGAACCCTGGTAGCCGGGATGAGGTTGCTGCGGCCGCAATCGCTGAGCTCGCTGGTGTTGCTGGCGCTGGCCATCATCGCGCTGCCGCTGATTGCGGCGCTGGTGACCGCTGGCGTGCAGCTGCGCCAGCTGGTGGCTTCCAGCGAACGCATCATCACCGAGGGCGTGACCGCCACGCGGCGCAGCCAGGAACAGGCAGCGGCAATTTCCAGCCAGGCCAGGCTCTACCTGCTGCTCGACCCGGCAACGCTCAACACCTACCAGGACCAGCTGAAGTCCTACATGGACCAGGACGCGCGGCTGGATGACATCGGGCGCTATCTTTCAGCGTACCTGCGTGACGCGGAGGCCCGCGCCGCGCTGGCGGAGTTCGACACGCTGCGAGCGGACATGAGCGGACGCATCCGCGCCGGCACCGCCGTACAGTCGGAAATCGACAGCGGCTTCGAGCGCCTGCGGCGCATCGCGAGCCTGGTATCCACGCGCATCAACGAGCAGATCGATACCGCCACGGCCGACCTGCGCGCCAGCACCGAGCGCGCGCAGACACTGCTTTTCTGGGGTTTCGTGCCGCTGCTTCCGCTGACTGTCATCGCGGTGGTGCTGTTCTCGTTCAAGGTGGTGAGGCCGCTGCGGCAAGTCGACCGTGCCATCAGCGAGCTGGGCAGCGGTGCCCTGCACCGGAGCATCCAGGTGGCCGGTCCGCGCGACATCGAGAAGCTTGGCCGGCAGCTGGAATGGCTGCGCCTGCGGCTGCTGGAGCTGGCCCAGGAACGCAACCGCTTCCTGCGCCACATGTCGCACGAACTGAAGACGCCGCTGGCCAACATCCGCGAGGGCACGGAGCTGCTGATGGATGGCGCGGTGGGCGAACTGCAGGGCGGCCAGCGCGAGGTCACCGGCATCCTGCGCGAGAACGGCATCCGGCTGCAGCGCATGATCGAGAACCTGCTGTCCTTTTCGGCCTGGCAGACCAGCAGTGTGGGGCTGGAGATCACCGAGTTCCGCCTGCGGCCAGTCGTGAAGCAGATCATCGAGAACCAGCAGCTCGCCCTGCTCTCCCAGCGCGTGCGGCTGGACGTGAACGTGGAAGACCTCACTGTGGCGGCCGATCGCGGAAAGCTCCGGCTGATCCTCGAAAACCTGCTGTCCAATGCCATCAAGTACACTCCCCGCAGCGGCACCATCCACATCCGCGCCCGCGCCGAGGGGGGCGAACTGGTCCTGGAGGTCGCCGACAGTGGTCCGGGCATACCGCCGGAGGAAAGAAAGCAGGTCTTCGAGGCGTTCTACACCGGCAAGGCGCCGGCGGGACATATCAAGGGCACCGGCATAGGCCTGTCGGTGGTGATGGAATTCGTCAACGCACATGGCGGGGCAATCGAAATCGTCGATGGACAGTGGCCGGGTGCGCATTTCCGCATCCGCATGCCGCAGCGGGCGGTTGAAAACACCGCCGGGGCCCCCGGCGGCGGGTCGGCGGCGCATGCGGCCTGAGCTTGCCGGCTGCCTGCTGCTGGGTCTGCTGGCCGGCTGCGCCAGCCTGCCCGCTGCGCGCTCGCCGGCACCCTCACCTCCGCCGACGGTGGAATCCGTCCAGTCGACCCAGCTCGCCAGCCTGCTGGCCGCCCTGCTGCGTGTGGTCGAAGGCATGCCGGCCGAACAGGCCGAGGAAATCGCGCTGGCGCGCGCCGGCTACGAGCAGGCCCGGCTGGGACCGGCGGCGCTGCGCTACGGGCTGCTGCTGGCGGCCCCGGGCCATCCCGCGCGCGATCCGGTGCAGGCCCAGCAGCTGCTGCGCGAGGCGCTGGCACGTCCGGAACTGCTCAGCGTCAACGAGCGTGCGCTGGGCCTGGTCGAACTGGAGCGCACCACTGCCGAACTGCTCGCCACTGCCGAGAACCAGCGGCTGGTGGCCGAGCTGCAGCAGGAGCGGGACAGGCAGCGCAATGCGCCCGCAAGTGCAGCCATCACGCGACAGCTGCAGGTCGCGAACGAACAGAACGCACAATTGCGCCGTGCGCTGGAAGAAGCGCGCGCCAAACTCGATGCCATAGCCGAACTGGAGCGGCGGCAGGCCGACCGGCCGCCCGCAGGAGCCACACGCGAACCATGATCATTTCCCCGTCCCTCCCGGCCTCCCTTCCCGAGGAGCACCTGTCGTGAGTCCCACCACACGCAAGGCAAGGATCCTGATCGTTGATGACGACCCCGGGCTGCTGCGGCTGCTGACCATCCGCCTGCGTGCCGAGAACTATGACGTGGAGGCCGTCGAGGGCGCCTCCCAGGCGCTGGCCGCCGCCACGCGCTTCCGCCCGGACCTTGTGATCTCCGACCTGCGCATGGAACCGGTGGATGGCATCGGCCTGCTGAAGGAACTGCAGAACCGCTGGCCGGGCCTGAAGGTGATCCTGCTCACCGCGCACGGCACCATTCCCGACGCAGTGCAGGCCACGCAGATGGGCGCCTTCGGCTTCCTCACCAAGCCTGTGGACAAGCAGGAACTGCTGGACCAGATCCAGCGCGCGCTGCGCATCTCCGGCTTCACGGGCAATACCGAAGAGTGGCGTGCCGACATCATCACCCGCAGCGCCATCATGGAAGAGCGCCTCGCACAGGCGCACATGGTGGCCGGCACCGACGCGCGTGTGCTCATCCTGGGTGAGAGCGGCACGGGCAAGGAGCTGCTGGCCCGCGCCGTGCACAAGGCCAGCCCCCGGCGCGCACGGCCCTTCGTGGTGATCCGCTGCACCGGCATCCCCGAGGAACAGCTGGACATCGAGCTGTTCGGCGCCGCCGCATCCACCGGCAAGGAATACAAGGGCGCGCTGGAACAGGCCGAAGGCGGCACCGCGCTGCTCGATGAAATCGGCGAGCTGCCGCCGCGCCTGCAGCAGAAGCTGCTGCGCGCCTTGCAGGAAGAGGCCGTGCGTCCGGCCGGTTCCGAGGCCGCGCAGCCCATCAACACGCGCGTGATCTCCACCACCAGCCACGACCTCCAGGAGGCTTCCGGCGCCGGGCGATTCCGCGAAGACCTCTACTACCGCATCAATGTCGTGCAGATCGAAATGCCGCCGCTGGCGCGCCGGCGCGAGGACATCCCGCTGCTGATCGCACACTTCCTGGCGCAGATCGCCGCCGAGACCGGCCAGCGCAGCATCTTCCCGCCCGAGGCACTGGAACTGCTCGCCACCGCCGACTGGCCAGGCAACGTGCGCCAGCTGCAGAACCTGGTCCGGCAGGCGGTGGCCATGTCGCAGACGCCCATCGTGCCGGTGGAACTGGTGCAGCAGTCGCTGGGCGGAGCGCCCGGCCGGCTGCCCTCCTTCGATGAGGCGCGTGATGAATTCACGCGCGGCTATCTCTCGCAGATCCTGCAGATCACCGGTGGCAACGTCAGCCAGGCCGCGCGCCTGGCCAAGCGCAACCGCACCGATTTCTACAAGCTGCTGGGACGGCACCAGCTGGTGCCGGAAGACTTCAAGCAGCGCTGACGGCCACGCGGCGCGTGCGCCAGAGCAGCACGATCACGGCTGCGGCCAGCAGCACGGTGGGCAGCCAGGCAAGTGGCAGGGGGTTGAGGGCAAAGGCCAGCGTGCCGCTTTCCACCATGCGCTGGGCGATGAAGTAGAGCAGGCCCAGCACCAGCCCCAGTGCCGCACGCGCGCCACCTTCGGCGCTGCGCAGGAATCCGGTCAGCAGCGGCACGGCCAGCAGCATGGCCAGCGGCACTGCCGCCATCCGGGCCATTGCGTTCCAGAAGGCAAAGCGTTGTGCCGTGGCATCCTGCCCGAGGGCGTCCAGCAGCCGTGTGGCACGGCGCAGGTCACTGAAGGATTGCTGGCGTGGCTCGCTGGTCGACAGTCGCAGGAATTCCCCATCCATGGCCGACTGCAGCTGACGCGGGCCGGCCGGCCCGCGGGTCACGGTGCCGGCACCGAAGCGCGACTCGGCCAGCTCGCGCAGCTCCCACGTGCCATCGCCAAGCGCCTGCGCACTGCCGGCGACGGCGACCGCGGCCAGTTGCCGCGGCCCTTCAAGTTCGAACAATGTGACGCCACCGCTGGCATCGGCCCGCAGCAGCAGCTGCCCCTCGCGCATCCACGCCGTGCCGCGCACGACATCCGCGCGGCCATCCCGCTCCAGCGCGCGGCTGATCCGGGCGGCCTGTGCCAGCGGCGGGGCGACCCACTCGGCCACTGCGGCTACCGCCGGCAGCAGGGCGAGCCCGGCCAGCGCCACCGATCCGGCGATACGCGCGATCGACACGCCAGCGGCGCGCATCACCGTGAACTCGCTGCCGCGCGCCAGCTGCCCCAGGCCCAGCAATGCACCGAGCAATGCCGCCACGGGCAGGAATTGCAGCGCCGTGGCCGGCAGCTGCAGCAGCACGTAGCGCAGTGCCTGCCATTGCCCATAACTTCCGGGCCCCACCCAGCCCTGCTCGTTGACGAACAGGAACACTGCCATCAGCACCAGCAGCACACCCAGGGACAGTGCGGTGTACCGGGCCAGGGCGAGCACGATGTACCGATCCAGGACGCGCATTGGGCTACACTCTAACCTATTGAATAATGCCGGCCAGAAGCGCCGCGGAGTCCAGCCAAGATGGTGCAGTTCGATACCAGCGAACAGCAGATTGCCCAGGTTTCCACCGACTGCCTCGCCATAGGCCTGTTCGAGGATGATGCATTCACCGGCAGCGTGCAGGCGCTGGACCGTGCCACCGGCGGACTGCTGCGCAAGCTGCGTTCGGCCGGCGACCTGCCCACGCGCGTGGGCGAGACGCAGCTGCTGCTGGCCCCCACCGGAATCCGCGCCCGCCGCCTGCTGGTGGTGGGACTGGGCAAGCGCGCCGATTTCCGTCAGCGCGGCTGGCGCAAGGCGGTGGGCGCGGCGCTGGCTGCCAGCCTCAAGACGCGTTCGGCGCACCTGGCCATTGCCATTGCCCAGCCCGAGGCCGAAGCGGTCGACGCCTACTACCAGGGCCGTGCCGTGGCCGATCTCACGGGTGTCGCACTGTATCGCGTCAATGATTTCAAGACGGCACGCAAGCCGCCCCGCCCTGCACTGAAGCGCGTCACCCTTGCCGGCCTTGCTGCCACGGCGCGGCGCGAGACGCAGCGCGGCTTCGACCACGGCAGCGCCGTGGCCGCCGGCCAGGCACTGCTGCGCGACCTGGGCAACCTGCCCGGCAATGTGTGCACGCCGCGCTATCTCGCCCAGCAGGCCCGGGAGCTGGCGCGTGATCACCGCGAACTGAAGGTGCGCGTCTTCGACGAGGCGGCCATCCGTCGCCTGAAGATGGGGTGCCTGCTGTCGGTGGCCCGGGGCAGCGCCGAGCCGCCGCGCTTCATCGTGGTCGAGTACCGCGGCGGCGCTGCCAAGGCGCGACCGGTGGTGCTGGTGGGCAAGGGCGTCACCTTCGACACGGGCGGCATCTCGCTGAAAGACCCGGCCGCCATGGACGAGATGAAGTACGACATGTGCGGCGCTGGCAGCGTGCTGGCCACGCTGCTGGTGGCGGCACAGCTGAAACTGCGCATCAACGTCGTCGGTGTGATCGCGGCGGTGGAGAACATGCCGGGCAGCCGCGCCACCAAGCCGGGTGACATCGTCACCAGCGCCGCCGGCAAGACCGTCGAGATCCTCAACACCGATGCGGAGGGCCGCCTGATCCTCTGCGACGCGCTGCATTACGCGCGGCGCTTCGAACCGGACGCCATGATCGACATTGCCACCCTCACGGGCGCCTGCGTGATCGCGCTGGGCCACCACCACACCGGCGTGATGGGCAATGACGACACCCTGGCCCGCGAGCTGGTGTCCGCTGGCGCGCGCGCCAGCGACCGTGCCTGGCACCTGCCGCTCACCGAGGAATATGCCGAGCAGTTGCGCAGCAACTTCGCCGATATCGCCAACGTGGGTGGCCGCGACGGCGGCGCCATCACGGCCGGCGCCTTCCTTGGCCGCTTCACCACCGGCACGAAGTGGGCACACCTGGACATCGCGGGCACGGCCTGGAACTCCGGCGCGCAGAAGGGCGGCACGGGGCGCCCGGTACCGCTGCTGGCTGACTTCCTCATCCATCGCGCCGGCGCCTACAAGGGCTAGTCCGTGCGGGCATGGCGGAAATCCGTTTCCACACCCTGAATGCCGCGGGCGGCGGCGCCCGCTTCCGCCATGCCTGCAAGCTCATCGAACAGGCTTACCTCGCCGGGGAACGGGTGCTGGTCTGGCTGGATGACCCCGGTACATCCGAGCGCTTCGACCAGCTGCTGTGGACCTTCAGGGACGGTGCCTTCGTGCCGCATGAACCGCTTGCAGAGGCTGGCAACAGCGAGGCGCCGGTGCAGCTGTTCAGCGGCGACACCCTTGGCAGCACCGTGCTGGACGGCGGATTCACCACGCTGGTCAACCTGCGCGATGCTCCCTCCCCCGAGGCGCTGGGCTTCCCGCGCATCCTGGAAGTGCTCGATGGCGAGGCATCCTGCCGCGAGGCCGGCCGGGCGCGCTTCCGCTTCTACCGCGAAGCCGGTTCCACACCCCAACACATTGCAGTGACCGATGAAGACTGAGATGGAAAAGGCCTACGAACCCGCCAGCATCGAACAGCGCCTGTACCGCGAATGGGAGGCCGCCGGGCATTTCGCGCCCAGGGGCGAAGGCACGCCCTACTGCATCATGATCCCGCCGCCGAACGTCACCGGCACGCTGCACATGGGTCATGCCTTCCAGGACACCATCATGGATGCGCTCATCCGCCACCATCGCATGCGTGGCGACACCACACTGTGGCAGATGGGCACGGACCATGCGGGCATCGCCACGCAGATGGTGGTCGAACGGCAGCTCAATGCCGCAGGCACCAGCCGCCGCGACCTGGGCCGCGAGGCCTTCGTGCAGCGGGTGTGGGAATGGAAGGCCCGGTCTGGCGGCACCATCGCCCAGCAGCTGCGCCGCCTCGGCGCCTCGGTGGACTGGACGCGCGAGCGCTTCACCATGGACGAGGGCCTGTCGGCCGCCGTCACCGAAGTGTTCGTCCGGCTGCACGAGGAAGGACTGATCTACCGCGGCAAGCGCCTGGTGAACTGGGATCCGGTGCTGCTCACGGCACTGTCGGACCTCGAGGTGCTGCCCTCCGAGGAGGACGGCAAGCTCTGGCACCTGCGCTATCCGCTGGAAGATGGCAGCGGCCACCTGGTCGTGGCCACCACCCGCCCGGAGACGCTGCTGGGCGATGCCGCGGTGGCCGTGCATCCCGATGACGAGCGCTATCGCACGCTCATCGGCAAGCGCGTGCGCCTGCCCATTGCCGACCGCCTCATCCCCGTGATTGCCGATGACTTCGTCGATCGCGAGTTCGGCTCCGGCTGCGTGAAGATCACCCCCGCCCATGATTTCACCGACAACGAGGTGGGTACCCGGCACAACCTGCCCCTGCTGAACATCTTCACGCCGGAAGCGCGCCTCAATGACAACGTGCCCGGATCGCTGCGCGGGCTGCCGCGCGAGCAGGCACGCGAACGTGTGCTGGAATTGCTCACCCAGCAGGGCCTCATCGAGCGCATCGAACCGCACAAGCTGAAGGTGCCGCGCGGCGACCGCAGCGGCGCGGTACTCGAGCCGCTGCTTACCGACCAGTGGTACGTGCGCATCGCGCCGCTGGCAGGGCCGGCCATCGAGGCCGTGGAATCCGGCCGCATCCGCTTCGTGCCGGAGAACTGGTCGAAGACCTATTTTGAATGGATGCGCAACATCCACGACTGGTGCATCAGCCGCCAGCTGTGGTGGGGCCATCGCATCCCCGCCTGGTATGACGAGGCCGGCAACTGCTACGTGGCGCGCGACGAGGCCGCCGCGCAGGCGCAGGCGCGCGCCCGCCACGGCCGCGACGTCCCGCTCACGCGCGACCAGGACGTGCTCGACACCTGGTTCTCCTCGGCGCTCTGGCCCTTCTCCACGCTGGGCTGGCCGGAGCAGACACCGGAGCTGGCCAAGTTCTACCCCGGCAACGTGCTGGTCACCGGCTTCGACATCATCTTCTTCTGGGTCGCACGCATGATCATGTTCGGCCTGAAGTTCATGGGCGACGTGCCGTTCCGCGAGGTGTACGTGCATGGCCTGGTGCGTGACGGCGAAGGCCAGAAGATGTCCAAGTCCAAGGGCAACGTGATCGACCCGCTCGACATCGTCGACGGCATCACGCTCGAGGATCTGGTGAAGAAGCGCACCACGGGACTGATGCAGCCGCACCTGGCGCCATCCATCGAGAAGGCGACACGCCGCCAGTTCCCGCAGGGCATCGAGGCCCACGGCACCGACGCGCTGCGCTTCACCTTCGCCGCGCTGGCCACGCAGAGCCGCGACATCCGCTTCGAGCTGGGGCGCGTCGCGGGCTATCGCAACTTCTGCAACAAGCTGTGGAATGCCGCACGCTTCGTGCTGATGTCCTGCGAGGGCAAGGACGTGGCACCGGCGGGCACGAAGAGCAACCACGTCGTGGACCGCTGGATCGTCTCGCGCCTCGGTGAGGCGATCAGCCGCACCGACGAAGGCTTCGCCGTCTATCGCTTCGACCTCGCCACCACCGCGCTGTACGAATTCACCTGGCACGAATACTGCGACTGGTACCTGGAGCTCACCAAGCCGCTGCTGCAGGGAGAAGACCCGGCGCAGGCCGCGGCCACCCGCCGCACTCTGCTGACCGTGCTGGAAGCATTGCTGCGCGCGCTGCATCCGGTGATGCCATTCATCACCGAGGAAATCTGGCGGCGCGTGGCGCCCGTGGCCGGCATTGCCGGCAACACCATCATGCATGCCCCCTGGCCTGTCGCCAGCGACTATCCGGCAGATGCGACCGCGGCCGCGGACGTGGACTGGATGAAGGCGGTGATCCTGGGCATCCGTCAGATCCGCGGCGAAATGGACATCAGCCCGGCGCGTCGCCTTGCGCCGCTGGCACAGGGCGCAGCTGCCACCGATGTGGAACGCTTCACCAACCACGCCAGCCTGCTGGGACGCCTGGCCGGCATTGACCCGGTGCGGGTACTGGCCGCCGGGGAAACGGCGCCACCCAGCGCGGCAGCGGTGGCGGGCAACCTCACCCTGCTGGTGCCCATGGAAGGGCTGATCGACCCTGCCGCCGAACTGGCCCGGCTGCGCCGCAAGCAGGAGAAGAACCAGCAGGAGATCACCCGCGCCCGCGCCAAGCTGGACAACCCCAATTTCGTGCGCAATGCCCCGCCCGAGGTGGTGGCCACCGAAAACGGGCGCATCGCGCAGTTCGAAAAAGTGAACGCAAGCCTCGCGCGGCAGATCGAAATCGTGCAGGGTCTGGTCCGACACTGAAGCAGGGAGTGCGAAAACCGGGATGACGGCGCTGACGGCGGCACTGGCGACCCTCGATGGCATCATCCTCGGCAAGGCCCAGGCGCTGCGGCTGGCCCTCTCCTGCCTTCTGGCGCGCGGCCACCTGCTGATCGAGGACGTTCCCGGCGTCGGCAAGACCACCCTCGCCCATGCGCTGGCCCAGGTGCTGGGCCTGTCCTGGCAGCGCGTGCAGTTCACCAGCGACCTGCTGCCGGCAGACATCCTCGGCGTCTCGGTGTTCGATCGCGCCACGCAGAAGTTCGAGTTCAGGCCCGGTCCCGTGTTCACGCAGCTGCTGCTGGCTGATGAAGTCAACCGCGCCAGCCCGCGCACGCAGAGCGCGCTGCTGGAGGCAATGGAAGAACGCCAGGTGAGCATCGATGGCGTCACGCATCCCCTGCCGGAGCCCTTCTTCGTCGTGGCCACGCAGAATCCGCACGAACAGCTGGGCACCTATGCCCTGCCCGAATCCCAGCTCGACCGCTTCCTGATGCGCATCGAGCTGGGCTATCCGGATCCACGGCATGAGCGCACGCTGCTGGCGCAGCGCGACCGCCGCGAGCTGCTCGCCGATGCGCTGCCCGCGCTCAGCCCCGCAGCGCTCATCGAACTGCAGCGCCAGGCTGCAGGCCTGCATGTGGCCGACTCCATCATCGATTACGTGCAGAAGCTGGTGGCGGCCTCGCGGGTGCGGACTGACCTCAGGCTGGGCCTCTCGCCGCGCGCGGCGCAGGGCCTGGTCCGCGCCGCCCGCGCCTGGGCCATGATCGATGGACGTGATGCGGTGCTGCCGGACGATGTGCAGGCCGTCTGGGCCGCCGTGGCACTGCATCGACTGGAGCCGCGGGCCGGCTTCGGCGAACGCGGCGCGCTGCCGCGCGAGAAGCTGGTGCGCGCCGTGCTCGAATCGGTGCCCGTGCCACGCTGACCTCCGCCATGCAGTCCGGGAGCCATCGCGGAATGCGCGCCCGCCTGCGCCAGTGGGCATTGAAACGCCAGGGCCAGGATGTGCTGCCACTGGCCCTGGCGGCCCGGCGGGTATACATCCTGCCCACGCCAGCGGGGTGGACCTTTGCGCTGCTGCTGGCCACGATGTTCATCGCCGGCATGAACTACGGCAACGGCCTGGCATTGCTGTTCACCTTCTGGCTCACCGGCTTCGCGCTGGTGGCGATGGTGCAGACACAGCGCGGGCTGTCCGGCCTCAGGCTGCTGTCCGCTGAAGTGCAGCCGGTGCATGCGGGAGACAACCTCACGCTGCGCATTACCGTGAGCGGGAAGACTTCCCCGCTGGATCTGCGGCTGCGGACCGGCGAAGAAGCGCCATCCCTGCGTCCCGTGAAACCCGGCGTGGAACTCATCCCGGACAATGCCACGGACAGCGTCTGCCTCACCTTCCCTGCCACACGCCGCGGCCGCTGGCAGGCGCCGGCGCTGCACCTCTCATCGACGGCTCCGTTCGGGCTGTTCCGTACCTGGACCTGGCTGTCCATCGAGCTCTCCACCCTGGTCTACCCCGCCCCCGCCGGGACGCGCCCCATGCCGGAAAATCCAGAGCAGGAAAGCGGCAGCGTGCGCCTGCACCAGGGACTGGACGAGCTGGCCTGGCTGCGGGATTTCCGCGAGGGAGACTCCCCGCGCCAGGTGGCGTGGAAGGCCTATGCCCGTGGCCAGCCGCTGCTGGTCCGCGAGTACCACGGCGCCGGCGCCCAGCGCCGCGAATTCGACTTTGAAATGCTGGCCGGCATGGATGTGGAATCACGCCTGTCCCAGCTCACGCGTTGGGTTTCAGACGCCGCTGCCCGCGGTGAAGGCTGGGTGCTGCGGCTGCCGGGCGCCGCCCCCATGTCCGGCGAAGGCCGGGATCACCTGACCAGATGCCTCGAAAGGCTGGCGCTGCATGGCCAACCCGGCTAGCCGCAACTCACCACCACTTGCCGGCGCACCGGCGCGGCTGATGCTGCTGGCTTTCGGCGCCGCCTGCCTGCTGCACGTGGACCGCGCGCCGCCCTGGTGCACGGCGGTGGCCGCCATCAACATTCTCGCCTGCTGGCGCGGTGACCTGCGGCGGCTGCCCGGCTGGCTGCGCCTGCCCCTCACGCTCACCGTGGTGGCGTTCGTGCTGTTCACATTCGGCACCATCAACGGCGTGGCGGCCGGCAGTGCGCTGCTGATGGGAATGGGCGCGCTGAAGCTGCTGGAAACCCGAACACATCGCGATGGCGTGGTGGTAACCGTGGTGGCGCTGATCCTGGTGCTGTCGGCGGGACTGGACCGGCAGGAGCTGTGGCGGTTGCCGCTGTTCCTGCTGGTGGCCTGGATGGCCCTCGCGGCGATTGCCGCAATGGGCAGCGTGCAGGCCGGCTCTTCCGTGCGACTTTCCTTCGGGCGCTCTGGCAGCGCCATGCTGTTCGCGGTGCCCTTCGCCGTGCTGGCCTTCATCCTCGTGCCGCGCCTGCCGGGGGCCCTGTGGTCGCTGCCCGGTGGCGGACAGGCGCAGACCGGGCTGTCAGAAGAAATGAGTCCTGGCAGCATCTCGGACCTCGCCGTCTCCGATGCCATCGCCTTCCGCGTGCGCTTCGATGACGCCGTGCCGCCGCCTGCCCTGCGCTACTGGCGCGGGCCGGTGCTGCACGACTTCGACGGCAATACCTGGCGCAATGAGAGGGGCATTGCAGCCTCGCCGCGCCAGGCTGTGGAGTACCTGGGCGATCGAGTGGATTACCAGGTGACGCTGGAGCCACATGGCCGCTCCTGGCTGTTCGCACTTGAAACCGCGCAGTCGCTGCGGGGACGGCGCAGTTTCCAGACACCTGACGGCCAGTTCCTGGCCTACCAGCCGGTCACCTCGCCCATCATCTACGAGGGAGTGTCGTGGCTGAGTGCACGACATGCCGGGCCACTGCCGGCGACCGCACGCCGGCGCAGTACTCGCCTGCCGGAGGGACGCAATCCGCGCACCCTGCAACTGGCACGCGAGATGCGCGCGCAGGTGGCAGACGATGCTGCCTACGCCGCGGCGGTGATGCGCCATTTCGCCACCGGCGGCTTCGAATACACGCTCACGCCACCGCAACTCGATTACAACTCCGTCGACGATCTGCTGTTCAACACGCGGCTGGGATTCTGTGGCCACTTCGCCTCGGCCTTCGTCACGCTGATGCGCGCAGCCGGGGTACCTGCCCGTGTGGTCACGGGCTACCTGGGCGGCACATTCAATCCCGTGGGCGACTACTACCTGCTGCGCCAGTCCGATGCGCATGCCTGGGCCGAGGTCTGGCTTGAGGGTGAGGGCTGGGTGCGCTTCGACCCCACCGGCGAGGTGGCCCCCGGGCGCCTGCAGCGGGGCCTCGGCGAATTGCTGCCCGCCACGCGTTCCGCGACCACCAACTTCGTGCAGCAGACCGGCTGGCTGCGCAACCTGCGGGACCGGTGGGACGCCGCCGGCACCTGGTGGCGCGAGCGCGTGGTGAACTTCAACAGCGCCCAGCAGCGGACCCTGATGAACTGGCTGGGACTGGGGAACATCGACTATCGCGGCATGGCCCTGCTGCTGCTGGCGGGCGTGGTGGCCTGGAGCGCGCTGCTGCTGCTGTGGTTGCGGCCGCGCGGACCGCGCATCCGCCAGGATGCGGTGGGCCGGCTCTGGTCCCGCTACCTGCGGCTGCTGGCGCGTCGTGGCCTGCCAGTTGCCGGGCACGAGGGACCTGAGGCGATCCGCCGCCGCGCGCAACGCGCCTTTCCCTCTGCCTGCGCCCAGATCGAAGAGTTCACGCGCCTCTATGCGCGACTGCGATTCGGTGCGGACGAAGCGGCCGCTGATGTGCGGCACACGGAACTGCGCCAGCAGCTGCGGCACGTGGAACGGGCGCTGTCGACGCTGGCGGCACGGGATCCAGCCCTGCCGCCTGCCCGGAACAGCCCTTAGCGTTCCGGCACCTGCGGCAGGCGCACGCGCCAGAGCAGCACACCGCCGCCAACGAACAGCAGCAGCAGGGCCAGGATGGAAGCACGCGTGCTGTTGGCCGCCAGCGCCAGCGCGCCCATCAGTGCCGGGCCGAGCACGGTGCCGAACTTGCCGACCATGTTGTAGAAACCGAAATATTCGGCCGACTTGCCGTCGGGCACGAGGCGTCCGTACATCGATCGCGACAGGCTCTGCACGCCTCCCTGCACCAGGCCCAGCGTGGCGGCCATCAGGTAGAACTCCAGCGCCGAGTCGAGGAAGTAGGCCCAGATGGTGATCACGGCATACACAGCCAGCCCGATCAGCACGCCGGCACGGGCGCCCATGCGCTCCCCCACCCGGCCGAAGACCAGCGCGGCGGGAAAACCGACGAACTGCGTCAGCAGCAGCGCGCCCAGCAGGTCGCTGGATGCCAGCCCCAGCGACAGACCGTAGTTCACGGCCATCTTGATGATGGTGTTCACGCCATCGATGTACAGCCAGTAGGCCAGCAGGAATTGCAGCAGCAGCGGCTGCCCGCGCACCGCGCGCGCCGTGGCCATCAGCTCGCGCCATCCCGCCGCCAGCGCACCGCCGTGTGCGCCCTCCCGCGGCGGGCCCTCGCGCACGTACAGCAGCACCGGCAGGGTGAACACCAGCCACCACACGGCCACCGTCACGAAGGACCAGCGCACCGCGGCGGCGGCATCGGCAAGGCCGAACAGCGGCGGCTTCACCACCATGGCCACATTCACCGCGAACAGCAGTCCGCCACCCAGGTAGCCCAGGGCATAACCGAAGGAGGAAACCCGGTCGTAGTCGCGTGGCTCTGCCACGTCGAGCAGCAGCGCGTCACCGAACACCACCCCGCCGTTGAAACCGATGCTGCCCAGCGCGAACAGCGCAGCGGCAGCCAGCCATTGGCCCTGCGCGAGGAAGAACAGTGCCAGCGTGGACAGCGTACCCAGCAGCGTGAATACGAACAGCATGCGGCGGCGCCTGCCGCCACGATCGGCAATGGCGCCGAGGAAGGGCGCCAGCAAGGCGATCACCAGTCCCGCCGCGGCGTTGGCGTAACCCAGGCGCGCCGTGGTCAGCTCGGTATCCGCACCGGCGCTCCAGTACTGGCTGAAGAACACCGGGAAGAATCCGGCCATGACCGTGGTGGCAAAGGCGGAGTTGCCCCAGTCGTACAGTCCCCAGCTGACCACGGGGCGACGCGCCAGCCACTTCACAGCCGCATCTCCCCGGGAGCCGGGAGCGCCGTTGTGCTCAAGCGTGGCTCTCGCGCGTCTGGTTGAAAGTCAGATCAGGCCAGCGCTCCAGCGTGAGCGCCAGGTTCACCCGTGACGGGGCCAGATACACCAGCGCCCCGGCATGGTCCTCCGCCAGGTTGTCGTAGGCCTTGGTGCGGAACTCCGCGAGCTTCTTCTCATCGCCCTGCACCCAGCGGGCCGTCTGCACGCCAATGCCCTCGAAGGCGCATTGCACGCTGTATTCGTCCTGCAGGCGGAAGGCCACCACCTCGAACTGCAACTGCCCCACCGCGCCGAGGATCAGCTCGTTGTTGCGCAGCGGGCGGAACAGCTGTGTGGCGCCCTCCTCGCACAGCTGGTCGAGGCCCTTCTGCAGGGCCTTCATCTTCAGTGGATCCTTCAGCACCGCGCGGCGGAACAGCTCCGGGGCGAAGTTCGGGATGCCGGTGAAGGCCAGCTTCTCGCCCTCGGTGAACGTATCGCCGATGTTGATGGTGCCGTGGTTGTGCAGGCCGATGATGTCGCCAGCCCAGGCCTCCTCGACTGCACTGCGTTCGCCGGCCATGAAGGTCAGCGCATCGGCAACGCGGATTTCCTTGCCCAGCCGCGGGTGGAAGAAACGCATGCCGGGCGTGTAGCGGCCGGAGCAGACCCGCATGAAGGCAATGCGGTCCCGATGCCCGGGATCCATGTTCGCCTGGATCTTGAAAACGAAACCCGTGAGCTTCGGCTCGACCGGGTCCACCACGCGCTCGCGCGCCGCACGCGGCAGAGGACCGGGCGCGTGCTCGGTGAAGGCACGCAGCAGCTCTTCCACGCCGAAGTTGCTGATCGCCGAACCGAAGAACACCGGCGTCTGCCGGCCGGCAAGGTACTCACCCACATCGAAGGGCGTGGCGGCACCACGCACCAGGTCCACTTCCTCGCGGAAAGCTCCGGCGCGATCGCCGAGGAATTCAGTGGCCTGCGCGCTCATCAGTCCTTCGATGACGCGGTTGTCGCCGCGCGTACCGCGCTCGCCGGCCTCATAGGCATAGATGCGGTCTTCCGTGAGATGGTAGATGCCCAGCAGGTCGCGCCCCATGCCGATGGGCCAGGTCACCGGCGCCACGTCGAGCTTCAGCACCTTCTCGATCTCATCGAGCAGGTCGAGCGGCGCGCGGCCCTCGCGGTCCAGCTTGTTGATGAAGGTCATGATGGGTGTGGCGCGCAGGCGGCACACCTCCATCAGGCGGATGGTGCGCTCCTCCACGCCCTTGGCGCAGTCGATCACCATCAGCGCCGAGTCCACCGCAGTGAGCGTGCGGTAGGTGTCCTCGGAGAAATCCTCGTGCCCGGGGGTGTCCAGCAGGTTCACGATGCGGCCGTTGAACGGGAACTGCATCACCGAGCTGGTGACCGAAATGCCGCGCTGCTGCTCCAGGCGCATCCAGTCGGAGGTCGCGTGGCGTGCAGCCTTGCGGCCTTTCACCGTGCCTGCAAGCTGGATTGCGCCGCCGAACAGCAGCAGCTTTTCGGTGAGCGTGGTCTTGCCGGCGTCGGGGTGCGAGATGATGGCGAAAGTGCGCCGCCGGCCTGCCTGGTGCACTTGCGCGGACTCGGACATTCTGGCTCCTGAACGAAAGCCGGCGATTATACCGGTCAGCGAAATTCCGGCAGGCACTATCACGCCGCATTCATTGCCATGCCGCCAACCGTGAAGTACCGTCCGGCGGCACCTCCACACCGTACAACCGCACAGGATGACGCCAGTGACCAGCCGCCGCGAATTCACGCTTGCCCTGACCGGAACCGCATTCGCCGGACTGATGAGTGCATGCGCGTCGGTGCCGGTTGATCCCTCGCGCAGGCCGCGCGCCTACGGCAGCCTGGTGCCCGATCCCATGCGGCTGCTCGACCTGCCGGAGGGCTTCAGGTACCACATCATCTCCTCTTTCGGCGATCGAATGGATGATGGCTTCCTGGTGGGCGACAACGCCGACGGCATGGGATGTTTTGCGCTGGGTCGCGGCCGCGTCGCGCTGGTGCGCAACCATGAGCTGACTGCCACCCAGCAGGCCCGCGGTCCGCTGGCACGCAACACGGGTGCGGAGCCGCCCGTCTACGACCGCAATGCCGATGGCGCGGCGCTGCCTGGTGGCACGAGCACGCTGGTGTACGACATGCGTGCCCAGCGCGTGGTGCGCCAGCATGCCAGCCTGGTCGGCACGATCCGCAACTGCGCTGGCGGCGCCACCCCGTGGGACAGCTGGCTCACCTGCGAGGAAGACCTCACCCGCCCCGGCCCGCGCGCCACGCGCGACCATGGCTGGGTGTTCGAGGTGCCGGCCGCGGCAACCGGCACGGTGCAGCCTGTGCCGCTGACGGCGCTGGGACGTTTCAATCACGAGGCCGCCGCAGTGGATCCACGCACCGGCGTGGTCTATCTCACCGAGGACCGCAACGACAGCCTGCTGTACCGCCTGCTGCCGACGGCGCCGGGCGAACTGGCGCGCGGCGGAAAATTGCAGGCACTGGCAATGGCGGAGCCCGGCCTCACCGACAGCCGCAACTGGGAAGGCACCACGCTGCCGCAGGGCAGCTGGCAGGCCACCCGCTGGATCGACCTCGACAATGTCGAGAGCCCCGAGGATGACCTGCGCAAGCGTGGCAACGCCGCCGGCGCAATGCTGTTCGCGCGCGGGGAAGGAATCCACATGGGCAAGGGCGAGGTGTACTTCTGCTGCACCAGTGGCGGCGCGAAGAAGCTCGGCCAGGTGATGCGCTACCGTCCGTCGCGTTTTGAGGGTCGTCCGGGAGAAACCGGCGAACCCGGCCAGCTGCAGAACTTCTACGAATCCCCGGACATCACGCATTTCAATTTCGGCGACAACCTCACCGTGGCGCCGAACGGCCACCTGGTCGTCTGCGAGGACCAGTACACGGCGAACGTGAACAACCACATCCGCGGCGTCACGCCGCAGGGTCAGACCTACGATATCGCCAGCCTGCATGCGCAGACCGAGCTGGCCGGGGCCTGCTTCTCGCCGGACGGCTCCACCCTGTTCGTGAACATCTACAGCCCGGCGAGGACGCTGGCGATCACCGGCCCCTGGCGCAGATTCAAGGCCTGACCCGGCTTCACTCGGGACGGAGCTGGCGGCGCAGCACCACTGCGTCCTCGCGGCCGCCCACGGCCTGGTAGTACCCGCGTCGTATCCCCACCTGCGAGAAGCCGCTCGCACGATAGAGGTTGATGGCCACGGTGTTGGAGGGCCTCACCTCCAGGAAGACTTCGCGCGCCCCGCTGGTGCGCGCATGACCGATGAGATGCTGCAGCAGGCGGCTGCCCAGTCCCCTGCCGCGATCCCCCTCCGCCACGCAGATGTTCAGCACATGGGCCTCTCCGGCACCTGCGCTGAGCACTCCGTAGCCCACGATCTCCCGCTCGGTCTCCACCACGCAGCAGTAGTAGCCGGCCCGCAGGCAGTCGCGGAAGATGTTCTCGCTCCAGGGGAAGGCGTAGCTGTGCGACTCCAGCGTCGCCACCGCGCGCAAGTCGGAGGCCTGCATGACGCGGATCACGTCGACCACGGTGCTCAAGCAGGCTGTGCCCCGGCAATGCGTCGCGCGAACTTCAGGTCTTCCCACACCTTGCGCTTCTCGCCCGGGCTGCGCAGCAGGTAGGCGGGATGGTAGGTGACCACCACAGGCGTGCGCGCGCTGCCGAAGGCGTGGACGCGGCCACGCAGGCGCCCCACCGGCACGTCGGTGGCGAGCAGGTTCTGTGCGGCCACGCTGCCCACCGCCAGCATGATGGTCGGCTTCAGCAGCCCGATCTGTCGCTCCAGGAACGGCAGGCAATGCGCCACTTCCTCTGGAGCAGGATTGCGGTTGTCCGGCGGGCGGCACTTGAGCACGTTGGCGATGAAGACTTCATCGCGCCGCAGGCCGATGGCCAGCAGCATGGCATCCAGCAGCTTGCCGGCCCGCCCGACGAATGGCTCACCCTGCCGGTCTTCCTCCGCACCCGGGGCCTCCCCGACCACCAGCCAGCGCGCGCTGCGGTTGCCCACGCCGAACACGGTGCGCGTGCGGCAGGCATGAAGCCCGCAGCGCGTGCAATCGGCCACCTCTGCCGACACCATGTCCCAGCTGTCATCGCGGCCGGGAACCGGGCTGACAGGCAGGGCCTGGGGTTCCGGCTGCACCGCCAGCGCACGGCGCTGTCTCCAGTCCGGCACGCCCAGTGCCGCAAGGTACGCGGCACGCTGCCCCATCAGTCCGCGCCTCCCGAAGGCTCCTCATGCTGATGGCTGCGGCGCCTGCGCCGGATCAGCCACAGCGCCGGCCCCGACAGCGCATAGGTGCCGAAGATCACCAGCAGCGCCTTGGGCGGATCGATGGCGATGAGCACGAACCCCAGCGGCACCAGCAGGAAAGTCATGAACCGCACCGGGCCTTCGAGGTTCAGCTGCTTGAAGCTGTTGTAGCCGAAGCTGCTGACCATCAGCAGGCCGGCGGAGGCGGTCACCAGGGTCGCGAGGATCAGGCCCGGCAGGCCCGGGGCACGCCAGCTGCTGGAGGCCCAGATGAAGGCCGAAACGATGGCCGCCGCCGACGGACTGGGCAGGCCCTCGAAGAAACGCTTGTCCTGCGTCGCGTGGCGGGTGTTGAAACGGGCCAGCCTCATGGCCGCGCAGGCGGCGTAGAGGAACGCGGCCGCCCAGCCGATGCGCCCCCAGGCCGCGCCATATTCGAACAGCCGCGCCACGCCCCACTGGTAGGCCACGATGGCAGGCGCCACACCGAATGACACCATGTCGGCGAGGCTGTCGAACTCCTTGCCAAAGGCGCTCTCGGTGCGGGTCATGCGCGCCACGCGCCCGTCGAGCGTGTCGAACAGCATGGCGGCGAACACCGCGAAGCCGGCGCGATGGTAGTTGCCGTCGATGGCAGCGATGATGGCGTAGAAACCTGCGAACAGGCAGCCGGTGGTGAACAGGTTCGGCAGCAGGTAGATGGCCCGGCTGCGCGGCCGGCTGGCGGGATCAGGGGATTCCATAGCTTGCAGTCATCATAGGGCTGCGCCACCCCCGCCACAACGGCGCAGGTCCGGTTGGCCTGCTAGACTGGCGCGTCTTTTCCCACGCGATCCCCAAGCCCTCACAGCCGCATGCGCCTGTCCCGCTACCCGGTCAATACCGCCAAGGAATCTCCCGCCGACGCCGAGGTCATCAGCCACAAGCTGATGTTGCGCGCCGGCCTCATCCGCCGCCTCGCCGCCGGCATCTACACCTGGATGCCGCTGGGCCTGCGTGCCGTGCGCAAGGTCGAGAACATCATCCGCGAGGAGATGGACCGCGCCGGTGCACTTGAACTGCTGATGCCCGCCGTGCAGCCGGCCGAGCTGTGGCAGGAATCAAGGCGCTGGGAGCAATACGGCCCGGAGCTGCTGCGCCTGAAGGACCGCCACGAGCGCGACTTCGTGATCGGCCCGACGCACGAGGAAGTGATCACCGACATCGCGCGGCGCGAGCTGAAGAGCTACCGCCAGCTGCCGGTGAACTTCTACCAGGTGCAGACCAAGTTCCGCGACGAGATCCGGCCACGCTTCGGCGTGATGCGCGGCCGCGAGTTCCTGATGAAGGACGCCTACTCCTTCCACGCCGACGAGGCCTCGCTGGCCGAAGGCTATGCGGTGATGAAGGCTGCCTACATGCGCATGTTCGAGCGCATGGGCCTCACCTTCCGCGCCGTGCGCGCGGACACCGGCTCCATCGGCGGCAGCGCATCGGAAGAGTTCCAGGTGCTGGCCGATTCGGGTGAAGACGCCATCGCGGTGTCCGATGCCGATGACTACGCCGCCAACCTCGAACTGGCCGCAACGCCTGCCTTCGATGGCAGGCGCGCTCCCGCCGCCCAGGCGATGGCGCAGGTGGCGACGCCAGCCACGAAGACCATCGCCGAGGTGTGCGGGCTGCTGAAGGTGCCTGCCGCCCGCTGCGTGAAGACGCTGGTGGTCGAGGGCAGCGACGGCGGCGTGGTCGCGCTGGTGGTGCGCGGCGACCATGAGCTCAACGCCGTGAAGGCACAGAAGATCGCCGGCGTGGCGAGCCCGCTGCGCATGGCCAGTGCGGCGCATGTGCAGGCCGCCACCGGCACCGTGACCGGATTCCTGGGTCCCGTGGGCCTGCCCTGCCGCATAGTTGCCGACCATGCGGCCGCGGCGCTGTCGGATTTCGTCTGCGGCGCCAATGCCGTGGATACCCACCTCACCGGCGTGAACTGGGGCCGCGACCTGCCGGAACCCGAAACCGCCGACCTGCGCAATGTGGTCGACGGCGATCCGTCCCCCTCCGGCAAGGGGCGCCTGACCATCCGCCGCGGCATCGAGGTGGGCCACATCTTCCAGCTCGGCCGCAAGTACAGCGAGGCCCTGAAGCTCACCGTGCTCGACCCCGCCGGCAAGGACCTCGTCCCCCTGATGGGCTGTTATGGCATAGGTGTGACGCGCATCGTGGCAGCGGCCATTGAACAGAATCATGATGACAAGGGCATCATCTGGCCCGAGCCCATAGCCCCCTACACCGTGCTGCTGGTCACCCTCAACCACGAGCGCTCCGAGGCCGTCCGCAAGCAGGCAGACAGCCTCTATGCCGCATTCACCGAGGCCGGCATCGACGTGCTATACGACGACCGCGATGCGCGTCCCGGAGTGAAATTCGCCGATGCCGAGCTGCTGGGCATTCCCCACTGCATCGTGGTCGGCGACCGGGGCCTTGCGGCCGGACGCCTCGAATACCGCAACCGGCGCAGCGGTGCGACCACGGAGATTCCCGTCGATGACGTGCTGGCTGAAGTCCGCCGCAACCTGGCGCGCTAGCCTCGCGGCGCTGCTGCTGGCCGCGACGGGCACCGCCGGCGCGCAGGCGCAGCGCGATCCGGAGCTGCGCGCCATCATCGAGAAGGCGGTGGCCGGCTCGCCCTGCTTCGCCGACAAATACGACTCCGCCGTGTGGTTCGCGATGATGGAGCCCAGGCTCAGGCGCCTGGTGGCAGACTCCACCGAGCGCATGCTGATCCTCGAGACCGCATTCTGCGAGGCGCACCGGCCGGGCGAGAAGCGCCTGCCACCGGGACTGATCCTGGCCGTCATCGATGTGGAGAGCCGCTTCGACCGCTGGGCCGTGTCCAGTGCCGGAGCCGTCGGGCTGATGCAGATCATGCCCTTCTGGCCGAAGGAACTGGGCATGGAACGCCACCAGCTGGTGCAGGTGCAGGCCAACATGCGCATGGGCTGCGCCATCCTGCGCCACTACCTGGAGCGCGAGAAGAACGACCTCGGCAAGGCGCTGGCGCGCTACAACGGCAGCATCGGGCGCCGCCAGTATCCGGACATCGTCGTGCAGCGCTGGACCACCCGCTGGAACGGCGCCGATGACCTCGGCGCCACGACCACCGCACAGCGCTGACCTGCATGGCCAGCCCTCCGGAAGCGCAGATCCTCGTCATCTACTATTCGCGCAGCGGCAGCACGGCGCAGCTGGCGCGACAGGTGTGCCGCGGCATCGAGTCCGTGTCCGGCGCCCGCGCCAGGCTGCGCAGCGTCGCGCCGGTATCCGCCGACAACGAGCGGCCGCACAAGATGGTGCCGGACGAAGGCGCGCCCTGGGCAACCCTCGATGACCTGCGCACCTGCGACGGCCTGGTGCTGGGCAGTCCCACCCGGTTCGGCAACATGGCCGCGCCGCTGAAGCATTTCCTGGACCAGACCTCCAGCCTCTGGCTGGAAGGAACTCTGGCGGACAAACCCGCGGCGGTCTTCACCTCCACGCAAAGCATGCATGGCGGCCAGGAAAGCACGCTGCTGTCGATGCTGCTGCCGCTGCTCCACCACGGCATGGTCTGCATCGGCCTGCCCTACACCGAGCAGCTGCTCAACACCACGCGCAGCGGCGGCACTCCCTATGGCGCCTCGCATGTGGCGTCGGCCACCGCCGGCTCCGACCTCACCGCCGAGGAAATCACGCTGGCGCAGGCACTGGGCAAGCGCGTGGCGCGGCTGGCAGTGCAGCTTCGCCAGCAGGATTGATCCGCAGGGGAACGCGCCAGCTTCCCGCGCGCCCGTCCAGCCTTCAGGCCCGTCCAGCGTTCAGGATGGATCGCCCAGCACGCTGCGGATGAACGGCAGCGTGAGCGGACGCTTGGCCTCCAGCGAGGCCGCATCCAGCCGCTCCAGGATATCCGACAGGCTGGCCATGTCGCGGGCAAAGCGCCGCTGCAGGTAGTGCACGGCATCTTCCGGCAGCTGTATGCCGCGCGCCGCGGCGCGCGCCAGCATGGCACTGCGTTGTTGCACTTCATCGAGCGGACGCAGTGCAAAATGCGGCATGGCGGCCAGGCGCGACCGGAGGTCCGGCAGTGCCAGCGGCAGGTCTGGCGCCGGCATGCGTGCCGCCACCGCAATGCGCGTGCCGGCCGCCACGCATTCGTTGTAAAGCGAGAACAGATGCTGCTCCCAGCCCGATTCGCCGGCGATCGCATCCGGATCGTCAATGGCTACCAGCGGCAGCCCGGCGAGTCCCTCCAGCGCCTCGGGTGCAAGCTCCCGCAGCGTGCGCAGTGGCAGGTATGCCGCACCGGGACAGGCCGCGCAGGTCGCCTGCAGCAGATGCGACTTCCCCGCCGCCTCGATGCCGTGCAGGTACAGCAGTGGCACGCTGCCGGAGGCCAGTGCCTGCGCCGCAGCCAGCGCCTGGCCATTGGCGCCGGGGAGGAAGCTTGCGAACAGCGCGCGATCCTGCAGCCGCACGCCCAGCGGCAACTGCCTCACGCGGCCATCCGCGCAAAGGCGCGCTGCAGGAACCGGCCCACGTAGTCGACGCCGCTCACGATCGTGGTCAGCACCACGACCACTGCGAGCACCTCGATCAGCGCGCGCGGCGGGAAGCCGCTGGCGCTGGCCAGGATCACTGCCAGCAGGTAGGCCATCTGCATGGCCGTATTGACCTTGCTGATGGCAGTCGGCCGGCCCTGCAGCGGTCCGAACCAGACCCGGAAGACCAGCGCCCCCACGCCAATGGTGACGTCGCGCGCAATGGCCACCGCTGCCACCCACCAGGGCGCAATGTCCAGCCAGGCGGCCGTGATGAATACGGACATCAGCAGCAGCTTGTCGGCGGCGGGGTCAAGGAAGCGCCCCAGGTCCGAGGTCCATCCGAAGCGCTTGGCGAGGAAGCCGTCCAGGCCGTCGGAAACCGCTGCCAGCGTGAACAGCACCAGGATCTGCACCTGCTGCCCCTCGAGCATGGCGAGGATCAGGGGCGGAATCAGCGCGATGCGGAAGAGACAGAGGATGTTTGGCAGGTGGCGCATGGCAGGAGCGCGGCCAGGGCACGGCGAAAAGTCCTATACAATATCGCAAAGCTTCCCCCAGGACGAACCATGCAGCCAACAAGCGGCATCAGCTACCGCGACGCAGGCGTCGACATCGACGCCGGTGACGAGCTGGTCGAGCGCATCAAGCCCCTCGTCAAACGCACCATGCGACCGGAGGTGCTGGCCGGCGTCGGCGGCTTCGGCGCCCTGGTTTCCCTGCCCCAGCGCTACCGTGAACCCGTGCTGGTCTCCGGCACCGACGGCGTGGGCACCAAGCTGCGCCTGGCCATCGACACCAACCGCCATGAGCGCATCGGCATCGACCTGGTCGCCATGTGCGTGAACGACGTGGCCGTGCAGGGCGCCGAGCCGCTGTTCTTCCTCGACTACTACGCCACCGGCAAGCTGTCCGTTGACGTGGCCGAGAAGGTCGTGGCCGGCATTGCAGAAGGTTGCCTGCAGGCAGGCTGTGCGCTGGTTGGCGGCGAGACCGCCGAGATGCCCGGCATGTACCACGGCGGTGACTACGACCTGGCCGGTTTCTGCGTGGGCGTGGTCGAACGCAGCCAGGTGCTCGATGGCACGCGCGTGAAGGCCGGCGACGCCATCATCGGGCTCGCCTCTTCCGGCGTGCACTCCAACGGCTACTCGCTGGTGCGCAAGCTCATCGCCGTGGCCGGCGCAGATGCCAGCACGCAGCTGGAAGGCCGCCCGCTGTTCGAGCGCCTGCTCGAACCCACGCGCATCTACGTGAAGAACATGCTGGCGCTGGCCGCGGCGCTGCCGGTGTCCGCGTTCGCGCACATCACCGGCGGCGGACTCACCGACAATATCCCCCGCGTGCTGCCCGAGGGTCTCGAGGCGCACCTGGTGCGCTCGCGCTGGCATCGCGACCCGCTGTTCGACTGGCTGGCGGCCACCGGCCGCATCACGCCGGCGGAGATGTACCGCACTTTCAACTGCGGCATCGGAATGATCGCCGTGGTTCCTGCCACCCATGCCGACCAGGCCCTGGCGCTGCTGCGCGCGGGCGGCGAGCAGGCCACGCTGATCGGCGAGATCCGCACCGGAAACGCCGGTGTCGTCATCGAGGACTGAAGCCCTGCCGCGCCTGGCGGTGCTGATCTCCGGCGGCGGCAGCAACATGGTGGCCATCGCCCGCGCATGCCAGGAAGGGCGGATTCCCGCCCGCATCGTGCTGGTGCTGTCCGACATCCCCGAGGCAGCCGGCCTTGCCCGCGCGCGGGAACTGGGACTGCATGCCGTGGTGGTGGATCGCCGTGCCATGCTGCGCGACGGGCGCCAGGACCGGCAGGCCTTCGAGGCCGAGGTGGAACGCGAGATCGAAGCCAGCGGCGCCGACTACATCATCCTTGCAGGTTTCATGCGGGTGCTGTCGGAACGGCTCGTCCAGCGCTACCGCGGACGCATGCTCAACATCCATCCCTCGCTGCTGCCCCGGCACAAGGGACTCGACACCCATGCACGCGCGCTGGCCGCTGGCGACAGCGAACATGGCGCGAGCGTTCATTTCGTCACGCCGGAACTGGATGGCGGTCCGCTCATCGCGCAAAGCGCCGTGGAGGTGCTACCCGGCGATACGGTTGCCAGCCTTTCAGCCCGGGTTCATGCTCGTGAACACATCCTCTACCCCATGGTGCTTCAATGGCTGACCAGCGGACGGCTGGAGTGGAATGCGGGCGATCCCAGGCTGGATGGCGTGCCGCTTGCCCGGCCGGCGAGGATTCCATGAAGTTGCGGCTCGCGGCCCTGCTGCTCGCGCTGCTGGTTCCCGGCCTCGCCGCCGCGGCGGACCTCACGCCGTTCAAGGCGACCTACGCGATCCGCTGGAACGGCATGGCGGCCGGTACGGGACACGTGGAGCTGCAGAAACTCGACGGCGAACGCTGGTCCTATGAATCACGCCTCCAGGCCCGCGGCCTGTTCCGCCTCGCCATCCCTTCCAACCAGGTGCAGAAGAGCGTGTTCCGCATCGTCGGCGGCAAGGTGATACCCGATACGTTCACCTCCGACGAAAACGCCCAGTCGCTCACCTTCGACTGGCAGGCCGGCCGCGTCACCGGCACCGTCAATCGCAAGCCGGTGGACCTGCCCAGCCAGCCCGGCCTGCTCGATCCGCTGTCGGTGCAGGTGGCCCTGATGCAGGAGCTGCTGTCCGAGCGCATGCCTGCGCGCTTCGTGCTCGTGGACGAAGACCGCATCAAGGACTACCTCTACGGGGTGGAGGGCAGCGAGGTCGTCGACTCGGTGGCCGGCAGGCACCGCGCCGACATCTTCAGCAGCCGCCGCCCGGGCTCGCGCAAGGCCAACTTCTACTGGTGCGCGCCCGAACTGGGCTACCTGCCACTGAAAGTGGAGCGGCGCAACGGGCGCGACGTGGAGCTGTCGATGACCCTCACCGCGCTGGAGCGCTGAAGCGCCTCAGGCCTTCGGCAGGGTCACGCCTTTCTGGCCCTGGTACTTGCCGCCGCGGTCGCGGTACGACGTGCCGCAGACCTCGTCCGACTCGAAGAACAGCATCTGCGCCACGCCCTCGTTGGCATACACCTTGGCCGGCAGCGGGGTGGTGTTGGAGAACTCCAGCGTCACATGTCCCTCCCACTCCGGCTCCAGCGGCGTCACGTTCACGATGATGCCGCAGCGGGCGTAGGTGGACTTGCCCAGGCACACCACCAGCACATTGCGCGGGATGCGGAAGTACTCCACCGTGCGCGCCAGCGCGAAGGAGTTCGGCGGGATGATGCACACGTCCGATTCCACGTCGACGAAGCTCTGCGGGTCGAACTTCTTCGGATCGACGATGGTGCTGTTGATGTTGGTGAACACCTTGAACTCGCGCGCGCAGCGCACGTCGTAGCCATAGCTGGAGGTGCCATAGGAAACGATGCGCGCCCCGCCGGACTCGCGCACCTGGCCGGGCTCGAAGGGTTCGATCATGCGATGGGAATCCGCCATGCGGCGGATCCAGTGGTCGGACTTGATGGTCATGAAGCTCTCTCGACGACGACGCCGGGGAATGTGCCGCTGCGATCGCGGGGCCTGCCTGCCAGCACCCCGGCGGTGCGGCGTGCCAGTTCGACATAGGCGCGGCCGCGCGCGGTATCGGCCGCGGCCAGCACGGTGGGCCTGCCGGACCCGGATTCCTCGCGGATGCGGGTGTCCAGCGGCAGCCGGCCCAGCAGGGCCACGCCGCACTCGGCAGCCAGCGCCTCGCCGCCGCCGCTGCCGAAGATGGCATCCTCATGGCCGCAGTTCGTGCACACATGCGTGGCCATGTTCTCCACCACGCCCAGCACCCCCACGGCCACCTTCTCGAACATGCGCAGCCCCTTGCGGGCATCGGCCACGGCGATCTCCTGCGGTGTGGTCACGATGACGGCGCCGGCCACGGGCACCTTCTGCGCCAGGGTGAGCTGCAGGTCGCCGGTGCCCGGCGGCAGGTCGAGCACCAGGTAGTCCAGATCGCCCCACTCCGTGCCCGTGAGCAGCTGCGTGAGGGCCTGCGTGACCATCGGACCGCGCCAGATGGCCGGTTGGCCGGCATCGATCAGCAGGCCGATGGACATCAGCTTCAGGCCCTGGGTCTGCACCGGAATGATGCGTTGCCCCCGGGTCTCGGGCTTCGTGCCCTCGGCCACGCCCATCATCAGCGGCTGGCTGGGTCCGTAGATGTCCGCGTCGAGCAGCCCGACCCGCGCGCCCATCGAGGCCCAGGCCGCCGCCAGGTTCGCCGCCACGGTTGACTTGCCGACCCCGCCCTTGGCCGAGCCCACCGCCACGATGTTGCGTATGCCCGCCAGGGGCTTCAGGGGGCGCTGAACCGCGTGGGTGGGGATGTCCGCCCCCAGCTCCAGCTCCAGCCTGAGCGGCTTTCCTGTGCGCTGCAGCACGCTTTCCAGCAGGGGCTGGAGAACGGGTGCATAACCACCGACGGGAATGGGCAGCACCAGCGCCAGCCGCAGGGTGTTCCCGTCGAGTTGCAGTGAGCGGATGGCCTTCAGCTCCGCGAGGGTGCTGCCGGTTGCTGGCTCAGTTACGGGGAGCAGCGCATCGCGCAGGGCCTGCTCGGTTTCGGTCATGGGAATTTTCCGCGGGATGGAAGCTGGGAAGTCTTTCGCAATTCTATCAGTGCGCGCCGCATTGCAACCGGGGCCTTGGGGCCCTGTGGCATACTCCGGGGGTTCAAACAACAGGTATTTTGCGACCCCTGCCAGTGATCGGCTTCTTCTCGAATCTGCGCGCGGACCGGCTGATCACGCAGATCAAGTCGACCGACAAACCCCTCGGCGAGGAAACCCTCAAGTCGGTGGCCCGCCTGAAGAGCGTGGGGCCGGCCGCCATCGAACCGGTGATCCTGGCGCTGGGGGATGCCGACAAGAACGCCACCGTGGCGCTGGTCGACGTGCTCTCCCATCTGGTGAGCAACAAGACCTTCCCGCAGTACGTGCAGGGGCTGCGCGATGGCAATTCCCGCATCGCGCAGGGCATCGGCTGGGCCCTGTCCTCGGCGCGCAACTTTGCCCCCCACCTGCTGCTGGATGCGCTGAACAACAAGGACATGCCCAAGTCCGCGCTGCTGGAGGCCATCCAGGCGCACCGTGACCGCTTCAGCCTGCGCGAGCTGCTCACGGCGGCCTACAACCAGGAGCCGAACGAAAAAGCGGCCCTGTTCCGCATCATCGCCGACATCGCCACGGCCGAGACGGCCAACGAGCTGGTGTCCCGGCTGGATGGCAAGGATCCGATCGCGCGGATGCACATCATCAACATCCTCGCCAGGTTCAACCGCACCGAGATCAAGCGCGCCCTGCAGGGCCAGCTGCGCGACAACAACAAGATGATCCGCGCCGCCTCGCTGGCCGCGCTGGCGCGCATGGACGGCCCCATCGATGCGGCAGCGGTCTGCCAGCTGTTGCGCGACCCCGAAATCGACGTGCAGAACCGGGCCATCGACGTGCTGATCCGCGCCAATGACCCGGAGACCATCAAGTACCTGATCCCGGTGCTGAAGGACGAGAACGAATACGCCCGCCGCGCCGCGGTAGAGGTGCTCAACGAGATCGGCGACGCGCGCTCGGTGAAGTTCCTGCTCGAGGCCATCAAGGACGACGACTGGTGGGTGCGCAGCCGCGCCGGCGATGCGCTGGGCAAGATCGGCGGACCGAAGGTCATCGACGCCGTGCTGCAGCTGGCGCGCGACAAGGACGAGGACATCCGCCGCGCCGCCATCGAGATCCTGAACCAGACCAAGGACGAGCGCGCCATCAGCCACCTGATCGAGGCCACGCGCGACAAGGACTGGTGGGTATCCGAACGCTCAGTGGATGCGCTGGCCGCCATCGGCAGCAAGCGCGCCCTGCCCCGCCTGCTGGAGATGCTGGGCACGACGCCGGTGCGCTCGCTGCCGGTGGTGGTGCGCGCCATCGGCAAGCTGGGCGAAGGCCGCAACGTGGAGCAGCTGCTGCCGCTGCTGCAGCGGCCCGAGAAGGAGCTGCGCGTCGAGGCCATGCATGCGCTGGCCGCGATCGCCGACGACAAGCGCAGCGAACACGTGCGCCTGCAGCTGCAGGCCCAGTCGCAGGTTCCCGACCAGGGCATCGCCGAGGCTGCGCAGGCCGCGCTGCGCGAGCTCGGGTCCCGCATGGAGGGCACCGGCGCCACGCAGGTAATGAGCGGCTCGCGGGCCATCGGTGGCCCGGACCTCGCGCGCTCGGTGCCGCTTGACGAGGCCGAAGTGAAGCCCATGCTGCACGATGTGGAGGAGCAGGCCGCCGGCGGCAAGCTCAAGCTCGACATCACCACGCTGAAGAACGGCGACATGCTCGAGGGCCGCTACCGCTTCATCGAGCGCATCGGCAAGGGCGCCTTCGGCACCGTGCTGCTGATGGAAGACACGGTGGTGGACGACCGCCTGATCCTCAAGTTCCTGAACCCGAACGTCTCCGAGGACGAGGAGATGATGAAGCGGTTCGTGCACGAGCTGCGCTACTCGCGCAAGATCACGCACCAGAACGTCATCCGCATCTACGACTTCCTGCAGATCCAGGGCAACTACGCCATCTCGATGGAGTATTTCCCCTCCCACACGCTGGGCGCGGAAGTGGTCAACGAGCAGCCCGTCGAGACGAAGAAGGCGGTCAAGTACGGCATCGACATGTGCACCGGCATGGCCGTGGCGCACAAGGTCGGCATCGTGCACCGCGACCTCAAGCCCGCCAACGTGCTGATCAACAACGAGGGCCTGCTGAAGATCGTGGACTTCGGCGTGGCCGCCGCGCACCGCGAGGGCGACACCCAGCTCACCAAGACCGGCTACGTGATCGGCTCGCCCAAGTACATGGCGCCCGAGCAGATCCTGGGCCGCAAGGTCGACGAGAGGGCGGATATCTACGCCATCGGCGTGATCATGTACGAGATGTTCACCGGCGTGCCGCCGTATGCCCGCGGCGACCACATGGCCGTGATGTACCAGCACGTGCAGGGCAAGGCCCGGCCACCGCAGGAGCTGAATCCAAAGCTGCCGCCGGGCCTGGCCGAGCTGATCACCAAGGCCATGGCGGTGGACAAGACCAAGCGCTTCCAGTCCATGGATGAGATGCGGGTAGCACTCGAACGCTTTGCATGACGTAAACTGGCGTCTATGGCCCGCATAGACGCGTTCCTGAAACTCGGCACCCAGCAGGGCTGCTCCGACATCCACCTCGCCGTGGGCGTGCCGCCGATGCTGCGCCTGTATGGCGACCTGGTGCCCATCAAGTTCAGGGAACTGCGCGACACGGAGCTGGAGGGCTACCTCACCGAGATCCTCACGCCTTCCCAGGCCGAGCATTTCTCGAAGGGCAACGACGTCGATTTCTCCTATGTTTCCACTGACGGCGGGCGCTTCCGCGTCAACGTGTTCCGCAAGGAAACAGGCATCGGCGCGGTGTTCCGCACCATCCCCACGGAGATCCCCACGCTCGACAAGCTGGGCCTGCCATCCATTGTGCGCAAGCTCTGCGACTACCACCAGGGGATGATCCTGGTGACTGGCGCCACCGGCTCGGGCAAGTCCACCACGCTGGCGGCGATGATCGACTACCTCAACGGCACCCGGAAGCTGAACATCATCAGCCTCGAGGACCCGATCGAGTTCGTGCACAAGAGCAAGAACTGCCAGGTGATCCAGCGCGAGCTGGGCACCCACCTGCCCTCCTTCGCCGAGGGCGTGCGCGCCGCGATGCGGGAGGACCCGGACGTGATCCTCGTCGGCGAAATGCGCGACGCGGAGACCATCTCCATGGCGATGACCGCCGCCGAGACCGGGCACCTGGTGCTGGGCACGCTGCATACCACCGGCGCGGTGAAGACCATCGACCGCATCATCGACGCGTTGCCCATCGAGGAGCGCGAGCAGACCAAGAGCTTCCTGTCGCAGAGCCTCCTGGCCGTGGTCACGCAGGTGCTGTGCAAGACGGTGGACAACCAGGGGCGCAAGGCGGTGTGCGAGGTGATGGTGATGACCAAGGCCATCGCCAAGCTCATCCAGACCGACCAGACGCACCAGGTCCCGGCGCAGGTGCAGATGGGCAAGGAGTTCGGCATGCAGCTGCTCGACCAGGCACTGCTGGCCGCGGTGCAGGCCAAGGAGATCGATCCGGACCAGGCCTATCTCTTCGCCAACGACAAGCGCGTACTGCAGAAATACGTCACCGACACCAGCCTGCTGCCCAAGCTCGACCTGTCGGCGACGCAGTCCAGCCCCGGCGTGGGAGCCTGAGCGGGCCATGGCGAAGATCGACGAGTTCCTCACCGAGGTGATGAAGCGCCGCGGGTCCGACCTGCATTTCATCGCCGGCGATCCACCGCGCATGCGTCTGTGGGGAGACCTCGCGCCGCTGCGTGCCGAGCCACTGGCCGCCGACTTCGCGCGCGAAGCGCTGCTGGAGATCATGCCGCCCAAGGCGAAGGACCGCTTCGACAAGCATGACGGCGCGGATTTCGCCTACACGCTGGGAGAGCTGGGCCGCTTCCGTGTCAATGTGATGCGGCAGCTCAACGGCATGGGGGCGGTGTTCCGCGCCATCCCGTCCAAGGCGCTGAGCATGGACGAGCTGAAGCTGCCCGACTCCGTGCGCAACCTGGCGCGCGCCAACAACGGCCTCATCCTCGTCACCGGCAAGACCGGGTCGGGCAAGTCCACCACGCTGGCGGCGATGATTGATGACATCAACAAGCGCGACAAGGGACACATCCTCACCATCGAGGATCCCATCGAGTTCGTGCACCAGCGGCGCAACTGCCTGATCAGCCAGCGCGAGATCGGGGTGCATGCGCAGACCTTCGCACAGGCCCTGCACTCCGCCCTGCGCGAGGACCCGGACGTGATCCTGGTCGGCGAAATGCGCGACCTGGAGACCATCAGCATCGCCGTCACGGCGGCGGAGATGGGCATCCTGGTGATGGGCACGCTGCACACCAATGGCGCCGCCCAGACCGTCGACCGCATCATCAACGTGTTCCCGGCCGACAAGCAGTCGCATGTGCGCACCATGCTGTCCACCTCGCTGCGCGGGGTGATCTCGCAGCAGCTGCTGCAGCGCTCCGACAGGCAGGGGCGCGTGGCGGCGCTGGAGATCCTGGTGAACAATTCCGCGGTGGCCAACCTGATCCGCCAGGGCAAGCTCGACCAGCTGGAGAACACCATGCAGTCGGGAGCGGCCAGCGGCATGCGCACCATGGACAGTTCCATCCAGGCGCTGTATGACCAGCGCCAGGTCACCGGCAAGGAGGCCTACAAGAAAGCCATTGCCAAGTCCCGCTTCGAGGCGGTGAAGGACCAGGGTTGAGCCAGAAACGCAGGATTCTCGTCACCAGCGCGCTGCCCTACGCCAACGGGCCGCTGCACCTCGGGCACATGATCGAGGCTGTCCAGACCGATGTGTGGTGCCGCTTCCAGCGCGCGCGCGGGAATGACTGCATCTACGTGTGCGCCGAGGACTGCCACGGCACGCCCATCATGATCCGCGCACGGCAGGATGGCATCACGCCGGAAGAGCTCATCGCGGCCGCGTCTGCCGAGCACCAGCGCGACTATGCCGGCTTCGGCATTGCCTTCGATCATTTCCATTCCACCCACTCGGAGGAGAACCGCCGGCTGTCCGCCGAGCTGTACCGCCGGCTGGCGGAAAAGGGCTCCATCGCGCGCCGCTCCATCCGGCAGGCCTACGACGAGCAGGCCGGCATGTTCCTGCCCGACCGCTTCGTGCGCGGCACCTGCCCCCGCTGCGACACCCCCGACCAGTACGGGGATTCCTGCGAGAACTGCGGCGCCACCTACTCGCCGACAGACCTGAAGGATGCGGTTTCCACTGTCACCGGCACGAAGCCGGTACTGCGCGAATCCGAGCACCTGTTCTTCCGCCTCGGCGACTACGAGCAGGACCTGCGCGAGTGGCTGGCCGGCAACGGCCTGCAGGACGCCGTGCGCGCCAAGCTCGACGAATGGTTCAAGGTTGGCCTGAGCGACTGGGACATCTCCCGCGACGCGCCCTACTTCGGCTTCGAGATCCCGGATGCGCCCGGCAAGTATTTCTACGTCTGGTTCGACGCGCCCATCGGCTACATGGGCAGCTTCGCCGCGCTGGCCGCAAGGCGTGGGCTCGACTTCGATGCCTACTGGAAGGCCGGCGCCACCACCGAATTGCACCATTTCATCGGCAAGGACATCAGCTACTTCCACACGCTGTTCTGGCCGGCGGTCCTGCATGGCGCCGGTTGCCGCCGGCCGACGGGCGTGCACGTGCACGGGTTCCTCAACGTCGACGGACAGAAGATGTCCAAGTCGCGCGGCACCTTCATCACCGCCCGCCGCTACCTTGACCTGCTGCCGCCGGACCACCTGCGCTACTACTTCGCGGCCAAGCTGAGCAACGGGCTGGACGACATCGACTTCAGCCTCGCGGATTTCACCGCGCGCGTGAACTCCGACGTGGTGGGCAAGCTGGTGAACATCGCCAGCCGCTGCGCGCCGTTCATCGGCAAGGCGGGCGGCTCGCTGGCCGCCTCCCTGCCCGATCCGGCGCTGTATGCCGGATTCACTGCCGCAAGTGAGCCCGTGGCGGAGCTGTTCGAGTCGCGCGATTACGCGGGTGCCATCCGCGAGATCATGCAGCTGGCCGACCGCGCCAACCAGTACGTGGACCAGCACAAGCCCTGGGCGCTGGCGAAGGATCCCGCGCGCCTGCCCGAGGCCCACGCCGTGGCTACGCAGGGCATCAACCTGTTCCGCGTGCTGATGACCTGGCTCGCCCCCGTGATGCCCGGCGTTGCCGCCGCGGCAGAAGGCTGGCTGGGCGCCGGCACACTTTCGAACTGGAGTGGCGTGGCCGAGCCATTGCTCGCTCGTCCGCTGGGCCAGTATCCGCAGCTGGCCACCCGCGTCGACCCGGCGGTGGTGAAGCAGCTCATCGTCCAGAATCCCGCGCCCGCGGCCAAAGCCGCGCCAGCCGCCCCCGCCACGAAGAAGGCCGACATGGAAAACAAGACTCCGCCCGCCGCCGCCGCACCCGCCCACATCAGCATTGACGACTTCGCGAAGCTCGACCTGCGCGCCGCGAAGGTGCTTGAGGCTTCCCGCGTCGAAGGCTCCGACAAGCTGCTGCAATTGAAACTCGACCTGGGCACCGAGCAGCGCAATGTGTTCTCCGGCATCGCCGCGTTCTACAAGCCGGAAGACCTGGTGGGCCGGTTCGTGGTGATGATCGCCAACCTTGCGCCGCGCAAGATGCGCTTCGGCATTTCCGAAGGCATGGTGCTCTGCGCGAGCGACAAGAGCGGCGACGGCCAGGGCGTGTTCGTGCTTTCGGCGGACGAGGGCGTGAAGCCCGGCATGAAGGTCAGCTGAGCGGGAGCCCCGCAGCTGATGAAGCCGGAGGCCGTCACCGCGCTGTACGCGGCGCTGCGCGACGCAAACCCGGAGCCCCGCAGCGAGCTGGAGTCCAGCACGCCCTTCGAACTGCTGGTTGCGGTGATGCTCTCCGCGCAGGCCACCGACCGCAGCGTCAACCTGGCCACGCGCAGCCTCTATCCCGTCGCCAACACGCCGGCGACACTGCTGGCGCTGGGCGTCGAGGGCATCACACCCTACATCCGCCATATCGGCCTGTGGAGCGCCAAGGCGAAGAACGTCATCGAGACCTGCCGCCTGCTCATCGAGCGGCATGGCGGCGAGGTTCCTCGCGACCGGGAAGCGCTGGAGGCACTGCCGGGCGTGGGTCGCAAGACAGCCAACGTGGTGCTCAATGTCGCCTTCGGCGAGCCCACGCTGGCAGTGGACACGCATGTGTTCCGTGTGGCCAACCGCACCGGGCTGGCGCGCGGTGCCACACCCGTCGCAGTGGAGCAGAAGCTGCTGAAGGTGACGCCGGAACCGTTCCTGCTGCACGCGCACCACTGGCTGATCCTGCACGGGCGCTACATCTGCCTGGCGCGCCGTCCGCGCTGCTACGAATGCGTGATCAGCGCGTATTGCGCATTCCGCCCGAAGACACCCGCGCCCTGAGCAGCGTGGCGCTACACTGCCGCCCATGATGTTCGCCAATGCCAGCCGCGAGGAGCTGCGCCGCCGCTACATCACGGCCTGGCAACGCCACCGTGAGGGACTGCCGCTGGAGGCGCTGGATGCACAGATTGCCGACGTCATCGCGCTGCATCCGGAATTCCACGCCCTGCTGGAAGGGCCGGACGCCCTCACCGGCGAGTTCACGGTGGAGGCTGGCCATGCCAATCCCTTCCTCCACATGGGACTGCACCTTGGCGTGCGCGAGCAGCTGGCCACCAACCGGCCTGCAGGCATTGTGGATCTGCATGCGCGGATGGCGCGGCGCCTCGGTTCTTCGCACGACGCCGAGCACCGCATGGCCGATGCCCTTGCGGAAACGCTCTGGGAAGCACAGCGTGCCGGCCGGGCACCGGATGAGGCAGCCTACCTCGAACGGTTGCGCCGGCTGGCCTGAGGGGCGGCCAGCGCATCTGCGTGGATGTATCCCACGGTGTGCCCTGCCGCGAAATAGGCTTCGATCCAGTCCCCGGTCCGGGACAACTCGTACGCACGTTCGCGTGACACTGCGGCGCGGATTTCTCCCGCATCTGGCGCTGGCGCATTCCTGACAGGCGTATCCGCCTCCAGTCGCCTGGAAGGCAGGTTGCGCAGCGCCCGCTTCAGGCTGGCGGCCGCATCGGTGTAGCCATGGCGCAATGCACTGGCCAGCCAGAACACCGCGCGCCCGTCATCGCGTCCCACACCCTCGCCGCGGGCATAGACGTTGCCGAGGCTGTTCTCGGCGTAGGCATATCCCTGCTCTGCCGCCCTGCGCCACCACATCGCGGCCTGCGCGGCATCCTTCTCCACGCCGCCGCCGCTGCGGTAGGCATTGCCGAGGTGGTACTGCGCCCAGCCGGACCCCTGCTCCGCGGCGCGGCGCAGCCAGGTGACGGCCTGCGGCAGGTCCTTCCTGACCCCCAGTCCCTGCCACAGCGCCAGGCCGAGGTTGGTCTGCGCGGCAATCATTCCCTGCTCGGCCGCCTTGCGATACCAACGCGCGGCCTCGGCCTCATCCTTTTCCACACCGTCGCCGGCTCCCAGGGCCACGCCAAGGCTGTTCTGTGCCTCGGCCAGTCCCAGGTTCGCAGCGCGGCGGTACCAGTACGCGGCCTCCTCGCTGTCCTGCACGACGTCCCGCCCGGCGGAGTACAGGTTGGCCAGCAGCAGCTGGGCCTGGCCGAAATCCTGCCCTGCCGCGCGGCGGATCCACTCCAGGGCCGTTTCCGGGTCGATGGGCACGCCTGTGCCCTGAAGGTGCATTCCTCCCAGGAGGAACTGCGCAACGGGATCGCCCTCATCGGCGAGGGGACGCACCAGGTCCAGTGCCGCTTCGGGCTCACCAGCCTTGATGTGCCGCACGGCCTGCGTGAGGGCTTCCGCCACCGCAGGCGCGTGCTGAGATTCCTGTGCCAATGCGGGGGCAGCCGCCAGAAACCACAGGAGCGCTGCGGCGCAGGTCGCGCGCAGCCCGCCCACCAGTGGCGAGGTGGTCATCTCCATGCGTTCAGCTCATTCGTGCCCACTTGATCAGGGTGCCGAAGCTCGGCGGCTTGCCGTGCATCAGCAATCCCACGCGGAACACCTTCGCCGCGAACCAGACGGCAACACAGGCGCCGATCACGCTGACCGCCAGCGACAGCACCACCTGCCACACCGGCGGCGGCGAGGTGGAAGCCAGCCGCGCCATCATGATGAAGCCATTGATCGGCGGGATGAAGCTCGCGGTCACGGCAAAGGTTGAATCCGGTGCATTGCCGACCATGGGCGTGGCCACGTAGGGAACGATCATCAGGATCATCACCGGCCCCATCAGCGACTGCGCGTCGGCCATCTGGTTCACCGCCGCCCCGATGGACATCATCAGCGCACCGAACACCAGGTAGGCGGTGAGGAAGAACAGGAACAGCCATACCACCATCATCGGGTCGATCAGCCCGATCGCCGCGAACTGCAGCAGCGCAAGCAGGCCCAGGCCCACGTACACGGACATGGTGACCAGCCCGACGCCAAGCTGGCCCAGCAGTTTGCCCCACATCAGTTCCAGCGAAGAGGCAGCGGCCAGCAGCACCTCCACCACGCGGCTGGATTTCTCCTCCACCGTGGAGGTCATCAGCCCCTGCCCGCCGATCATGATGCCCATGAACAGCAGGATGCCCATGATGAAGGGCAGCATGCGGTTGAAGCCCTGCACGTTGCGCTCCTTGCCGCCGGCATAGACCACCACGGTTTCCGACCGCGGGATGGTTGTGGCTGCCCGGATGATGGCAGGATCGAAACCGCGTGCACGCAGCCTCTCTGTGATCAGCGTCGGGCGTACGGCACCATGCAGGATGCTTTCGGCATCAGCGGGCAGGTTGCGCGGCGCAAACAGCTGGTATCCCGCATAGCGGCCCTCGGCATTCCCCTGCACCGCTTCGGCCGGGAGCACCACCAGCGCGCGCCGCTGGAACTTGCCTCCCTCGATGGCCTGCAGCCAGGCCTTGCCATCCTCATCGGTGGTGCCCGACGGCATCTCCATCAGGTGGAAGCGCGGCAGCGCCGGAACGGGTGCTGGTGTGGACATGCGCGCCGCATCCCCCGCCCCCGCCTGTTCCGCAGCCTCGCGCCGGCTGGCCTCGCGACGCCCTGCGATGGCCTCCTCCGACAGTTCTGCGCGCAGCAATCCAGTGAAATCACTGCCGCTGCGATCAATCACAGCCACCTCGACGTCCACCTGCACGCCGCGGTTGGCCATCATCTTCGGCAGCACCACGAGCGCGGCGGTGAGCAGCAGCGGCATTACCAGCACGCCGAACAGGAAGCCCTTGCTGGACACAGTGACGAAGAATTCGCGCGCCGCCACCAGCCGGATGCGATGCATGGTGCCGCTCATGCCACAGCTCCGGTGAGGCCCTGCAGGTGCTCGCGCAGCGCCTGCTCCGACTCGCCTTCGCCGCGCACGATGCTCACGAACATGTCCTCCAGCTTCAGGCGTGCGATCTCCACCCGCGCCGGCACCACGCGGGCCGCCGCTTCGCGGATCACCGCGGCGGGATCGGTGCCGGGCGCAAGCCGCAGCTCGAACTCATCGCCGAGCGCGCTGACCGATGACACACCTGGCACAGCGCGCAGGGCCGAGCTGTCTGCGTGGGGATCCAGTGGTTCGAACAGCACTCGCGCCGTGTCGTAGCGGCGCCGCAGCTTCGACATGGATTCGTCGAGCACCTTGCTGCCCTTGTGGATCATCACCACGCGGTCGCACAGCTCCTCGGCCTGCGCCATCACATGCGTGGAGAAAAGGATGGTGGTGCCGCGGCGCTTTTCCCCCGCGATCACTTCCTTCAGCAGGCGCACGCTCACCGGGTCGAGACCGCTGAAGGGCTCATCGAGGATCAGCAGCTCGGGCTGGTGCACGATGGTGGCGACGAACTGCACCCGCTGCAGCATGCCCTTGGACATGTCCTCGCATTTCTTCTTCTCGACGTCGGCGAGGCCGAGCCGGGCCAGCAGGTCGCGCGCCCGCGCCTGCGCCACGTCCTCCGGCACGCCCTTGAGGCCCGCGAGATACTTGAGGAACGCTCCCACCGTCATCTTGCGATAGACGCCGCGCTCCTCGGGCAGGTAGCCGATGCGGTCCTTGGCTTCCAGGGCAGAGGGCCGACCCAGCACCTCGACGCTGCCGGAGTCGGGAAACAGGATGGACATGATGATGCGGATGGTGGTGCTCTTGCCGGCGCCACTGGGCCCGATCAGGCCGCAGGTCTGCCCTCGGGGGATGGCAAGGTCGAGCGCCGCCACTGCGCGCTGGCCGCCAAAGCTCTTCTCGACCGCCTGTAGTCTGGCTGCGTCCACTGCGCCTCCCCGGATGATGAGTTGCGGGCGGTTCTGTCTCCACCCGCACGGGAAACTTACAGCATCAGCCCTTGCGGGGCATGTACAGGTCGGTCAGCGTGCCTTCCAGGGCCTCGGCGGTCATGCCCACGGATTCCGACAGGGTCGGATGCGGGTGGATGGTCAGGCCCACGTCCGCGGCGTCGGCGCCCAGTTCGATGGCCAGCCCCACCTCTGCAATCAGCTCGCCGGCATTGGGACCGACGATGCCGCCACCGATCACCCGGTTGCTGGCCGCGTCGACGATCAGCTTGGTGAAACCCTCATCGCGGCCCAGCGACAGCGAGCGACCGCTGGCCGCCCAGGGGAAGGCCGCCTTGCGGATATTCAGGCCCTCGCGCTTCGCCTGCACCTCGGTGACGCCCACCCAGGCCACTTCAGGATCGGTGTAGGCCACCGAAGGAATCACGCGCGCATCGAAGTACGCCTTGTGCCCGGCCGCAACTTCTGCGGCAACCTTGGCCTCGTGCGTGGCCTTGTGGGCCAGCATGGGCTGGCCGACGATGTCACCGATGGCGAAGATGCCCGGCACATTGGTGCGCATCTGCTTGTCCACCGGGATGAAGCCGCGTTCGTTCACCTCTACGCCGGCCGCCTCGCAATTGATCAGGCGGCCGTTGGGCACGCGGCCCACTGCAACCAGCACGCGGTCGTAGACCGAGGTGGTGGTTTCGCCGGCCTTGTTCTCGAAAGTGACGCGCAGGCCCTCGGGCAGCGCCTCCACCTTCGTGGACTTCGTGCCCAGCAGGATCTGCTCGTAACGGCCCTTGAGGCGCTTCTCCAGCGGCTTCACCAGGTCCGGATCGGCTCCGGGCATCAGCTGGTCGCCCAGTTCCACCACCGAAACCTTCGCGCCCAGCGCGTCATACACGCAGGCCATTTCCAGGCCGATGATGCCGCCGCCGATCACCAGCAGCCGCTGCGGGATGCCCTGCAGTTCCAGCGCGCCGGTAGAATCGATCACGCGGGGATCGGCCGGAATGAAGGGCAGCTTCACGGCCTCGGAACCGGCGGCGATGATGCACTGCTCGAATCCCAGCAGCGTCTTTGTGCCATCGGCGGCCGTAACCTCGAGCACACGGCTGCCCACGAAGCGGGCCGTGCCCCGCACTACCTCGACCTTGCGCTGCTTCGCCAGCATCACCAGGCCGCCGGTGAGGCGCTTCACCACGCTCTGCTTCCAGCCGCGCAGCTTGTCGAGGTCGACCTGCGGCTTGCCGAAAGAAATGCCGTGCGCGCCCATGACATGCGCCTCGTCGATCACCTTGGCGGCGTGCAGCAGCGCCTTGGAAGGAATGCAGCCCACGTTCAGGCAGACGCCGCCGAGGGATTCCCAGCGCTCCACCAGTACCACCTGCATGCCGAGGTCCGCGGCGCGGAAAGCCGCGGTGTAGCCACCGGGGCCGGCGCCGAGGACAACCAGCTGTGCCTTGCGGTCAGGTGCTGGGCCCGGGGGCATCCGGGGCTGTTCCACGCGGGCCGGTGCATGGCCAGCAGATGCCTGGCCGGCTGCGGCGGCCGGCGCCGCAATTGATGCCGCCGCAGCGGTCGCGGATGAGCCGCCCTTGTCCCGGGCCGGTGCCGGCGGGGACGTCGCGTCAGGTTTCGCGACGCCGGCCGCAGCCGTCACACGCGCGATCACCGTGCCCTTGCGCACCTTGTGGCCGGCCTTCACCAGCACCGCAGCCAGCGTGCCGGCGGACGTCGAAGGCACATCCATCGTGGCCTTCTCGGTTTCCAGCGTGATCAGCGGGGTGTCCACTTCGATGGCATCGCCCGGCTTGACCAGCACCTCGACCACGGCCACTTCATCGAAGTTGCCAAGGTCCGGGACTGCGATCTCCACCTCGCTCACGGCGTGCCTGCCAGCAGCGTGGCCGGTTCGGAAAGCAGTTTCGACAGGTGCACGGCGAAACGTGCCCCCTGCGCGCCATCGATCACGCGATGGTCATAAGACAGCGACAGCGGCAGCATGTGGCGGGGCGCGAAGAGCTTGCCATCCCACACCGGTTTCGTCTGCGTGCGCGAGACGCCGAGGATGGCCACTTCCGGCGCGTTGATGATGGGCGTGAAGGCCGTTCCACCGATGCCACCCAGGCTCGAGATGGTGAAGCAGCCGCCCTGCATCTCGGCGCCCTTCAGCGTGCCCTTGCGCGCGCGGTCCGACAGGTCGGCGAGCGCGCGCGCGATGCCGAAGACATCCAGCTGGTCCGCATTCTGTATCACCGGCACCAGCAGGCCCTGCGGCGTGTCGGCCGCGAAGCCGATGTGGAAATACTTCTTGAACACAAGGCTCTCGCCGTCGAGCGAGGCGTTGAAGGCCGGGAATTCCTTCAGGGCCAGCACCACGGCGCGCACGATGAACGCCAGCGGGGTCACCTTCACGCCCGCTGCCGCGGCCTTTTCCTTCAGCTTGCCGCGCTCGGCCTCAAGGTCCGTGATGTCCGCCTCGTCGAACTGCGTGACATGCGGCACGTTGACCCAGGAGGCGTGCAGGCGCGGGCCGGAGATCTTCTGGATGCGGCTGAGCGGCTTCACCTCTACCGGGCCGAACTTCGCGAAGTCGACCTTGGCCACCTGCGGCAACGCCGGACCCTGGGCCACGGCGCCGCTGAGCATGGCCTTCACCCAGGCCTTCACGTCGTCATGCGTGATGCGTCCGCGCTGGCCCGAACCCTTCACGCGTGCCAGGTCCACACCCAGCTCGCGTGCCAGCTTGCGCACGGAGGGACCGGCATGGGCGGTACCGAAGCCGGCTTCGTTCACCGGCGGCAATGTTGCGGGCCGGACCGGCTGCTGCGCGCTGCGCGGTGCCGGCGAAGCCGCGGCGGGAGCTGCACCCGGCGCGGACGCAGCAGGAGCCGACGCGGCGGGAACAACCGCTGCCGGCGCGGCAACGACGCCACTGAGGGTCACCACGCGCGAACCAGGGCCCACCTTGCCGCCGGCCTGCACATGCACGGCTTCCACAGTACCGGCGGCGGTGGAAGGCACATCCATCGTGGCCTTCTCGGTCTCGAGCGTGACCAGCGGCGAATCCACTTCCACCTTGTCGCCGGGCTTCACCAGCACTTCGATGACGCCGACTTCGGTGAAATTGCCCATGTCGGGCACGAGCACATCGATGTTGGCAGGCGCCGCGGCTGCGGCAGCCGGTGCGGCTGGCGTGGTAGCCGACGGCGCGGCGGCGGCGGCTGCCGGCGCAGGTGCCGCTGCCGCGTCGCTGCGCAGGGTCACCACCAGCGCGCCCTGCGAGACCTTGCCACCCGCCTGCACATGCACGGCTTCCACCGTGCCCGCGGCGGTGGAAGGCACATCCATCGTGGCCTTCTCGGTTTCCAGCGTGATCAGCGGCGTGTCCACTTCGACGCGGTCACCGGGCTTCACCAGCACCTCGATGACGCCGACCTCGGAGAAATTGCCGAGGTCTGGCACGCGCACTTCAATGCTCTGCGACATCAGCGTGCCCTTCCTCAGGAGTTCAGCGGGTTGGCCTTGGCAGGATCGATGCCGAGCTTCTCCACCGCCTCGACCAGCACCTTGCGCGCCACCTTGCCTTCATCGGCCAGCGCCTTCAGCGCTGCCAGCACGATGTAGCGCCGATCCACCTCGAAGTGGTGACGCAGCGCGGCGCGACCATCGCTGCGGCCGAAACCGTCAGTGCCCAGCGTCACGTAACGACCACCCACCCACTGGCGGATCTGGTCGGACACCGTGCGCATGTTGTCGGTGGCGGCGATGACGGCGGAATCCAGGTCACCGAACAGCTGCGCCACGTAGGGCACTGCGGGCTTGCGCTCCGGATGCAGCAGGTTCTCGCGCTCCACCAGCAGGGCCTCGCGGCGCAGCTCGCTGAAGCTGGTCACCGAATACACGTCGGCGGCCACCTTGTAGTCGTTCTCCAGGATCTCCGCCGCGGCCAGCACCTCGCGCAGGATGGTGCCGGAGCCCAGCAGCGTGGCGCGTACCTTGGGCTTGCCGCCCTTCTTCAGCAGGTAGGCGCCCTTCAGGATGCCTTCCTCCGCGCCCTCGGGCAGCGCCGGCTGCACGTAGTTCTCGTTCATCACCGACAGGTAGTAGAAGATGTTCTGCTGCTCGACATACATCTTCTTCATGCCGTCGTGGATGATCACGGCCAGCTCGTAGGCATAAGCCGGATCGTAGGCTCGGCAGTTGGGCACCGTGGTGGCCACCAGCTGGCTGTGGCCGTCCTGGTGCTGCAGGCCCTCGCCGGCCAGCGTGGTGCGGCCCGCCGTGGCGCCCAGCAGGAAGCCGCGCGCCTGGATGTCGCCAGCGGCCCAGATGAAGTCGCCCACGCGCTGGAAGCCGAACATCGAGTAATAGATGTAGAACGGCACCATGGTCTGGCGGTGGTTCGCATAGGCGGTGCCCGCCGCGATCCACGAACACAACGAGCCGGCCTCGTTGATGCCCTCCTCGAGCATCTGGCCCTTCTTGTCCTCCTTGTATGACATCAGCTGGTCCGCGTCCTGCGGCGTGTACAGCTGGCCCACGGCGGAGTAGATGCCGATCTGGCGGAACAGGCCCTCCATGCCGAAGGTGCGGGCCTCGTCCGGCACGATGGGGACGATGTTCTTGCCGATGTTCTTGTCCTTCAGCAGCGCGGTGAGGATGCGCACGAAGGCCATGGTGGTGGAAATCTCGCGATCGCCGGAACCATCGAGCAGGGCCTTGAAGGTTTCCAGCGGAGGCAGCGCCAGGGGCGCCACATCGGTGTTGCGTGCCGGCAGGTAGCCACCTAGCGCCTCGCGGCGTGCCTTCAGGTAGCGGATCTCCTCGCTGTCTTCCGGCGGCTTCACGAACCTGAAGTTGGCAATGTCCTCGTCCCTGAGCGTGACGCCCAGGTTGGTGCGGAAGCTGGTCATCGACTCCGCGTCCATCTTCTTCTGCTGATGCGCGACATTCTGGCCCTCGGCCGCCTTGCCGAGGCCAAAGCCCTTCACGGTATGCGCGAGGATCACGGTGGGACGGCCCTTGTGGGCCACTGCCGCAGCGTAGGCGGCGTACACCTTCTGCGCGTCATGGCCGCCGCGCTTCAGGCGCCAGATGTCGTCATCGGACATGCCGGCCACCATCGCGGCGGCCTCCGGGTGCTTGCCGAAGAAATGCTCGCGCGTATACGCGCCACCCTTGGCCTTGTAGTTCTGGTATTCACCGTCGACGGCGGTTTCCATCAGCTGGCGCAGCACGCCGTTGTGGTCCTTCGCCAGCAACGGATCCCAGCGGCGGCCCCACAGCACCTTGATCACGTTCCAGCCGGCGCCGACGAAGGCAGCCTCCAGCTCCTGCACGATCTTGCCGTTGCCGCGCACCGGCCCGTCGAGGCGCTGCAGGTTGCAGTTCACCACGAAGATGAGGTTGTCGAGGCCCTCGCGCACCGGCATGGTGAGCTGGCCCATCGACTCCGGCTCATCCATCTCGCCGTCGCCGCAGAAACACCATACCTTGCGGTCGGAGACGGGCGAGAGGCCGCGGTTTTCCATGTAGCGGATGAAGCGCGCCTGGTAGATGGACATCATCGGGCCGAGGCCCATCGACACCGTGGGAAACTGCCAGAAGTCCGGCATCAGCCAGGGATGCGGATAGGACGACAGTCCTCCGCCGCCGACTTCCTGGCGAAACCTCTTCAGCTGGCTTTCGGGCAGGCGTCCTTCGAGGAAGGCACGCGCGTACACGCCGGGGGAGCTGTGGCCCTGCATGAACACCAGGTCACCCGGGTGCTTGTCCGACGCTGCCCGCCAGAAATGATTGAAGCCCACCTCATAGAGCGTGGCCGAGGAGGCGTAGCTGGCGAGGTGGCCGCCGTACTCGCTGGATTGCTTGTTGGCCTGCTGCACCATCGCCACGGCGTTCCAGCGCATGTAGGCTTCGAGCCGCTTTTCCAGCGCACGGTCGCCCGGATAAGCGGGCTCCTGGTCCACCGGAATGGTGTTCACGTACGGTGTGTTGATGCGCGGCGTGAGCGGCGCGCCGGAGCGACGTGCGCGATCCAGCAGCTGCTCGAGGAGATAGTGGGCACGCCCCGCTCCGGCGGCCCGGATCACCGAGTCGATCGACTCGAGCCATTCACGGGTTTCTTCGGGGTCCTGGTCCTGGATGTTCTGGACGTCAGTCATTGGTCCTGCCTCGGGAAGGCGCCCCACAATCGGGAAAAAAGTCAACAGTGGCGCTGTGCTACGATGCCAGGGCGGCCTGTTTTGGACGCGCGCGATCATCCGGCTTTAGCCTTGTTCGGTCAAGCAAACCCCCGCCACGAAATGCCCCCTTTTCGCCCGACGCATCCCCGCGGCAACAAAGCCGGACAGGGGCAGCAACTGCTATGGACCGACTGACCCTGCGCACTCCCGATGACTGGCATCTGCACCTGCGCGACGGCGCGCAGCTGGCTGCAGTGCTGCCTCATACGGCAAGGCAATTCCGGCGCGCCATCGTGATGCCAAACCTGGCGCCACCGGTCACCACCACGGCCCATGCGCTTGCCTACCGCAAGCGCATCCTCGCCGCATTGCCCGCCGGCGCGCGCTTCGAGCCGCTGATGACGCTGTATCTCACCGACCGCACCGACCCGGCCGAGATCGCCACTGCAATGGCCAGCGGATCCGTGCAGGGGTGCAAGCTCTACCCCGCCGGCGCAACGACCAATTCCGATGCGGGAGTCACCGACATCCGCCGCATCGATGCCGTACTGGAAGCCATGGCCGCGCAGGGCATGCCATTGCTGGTGCACGGCGAAGTCACCCGTTCCGAGGTGGACGTATTCGACCGCGAGGCGCGCTTCATCGACGATGTGCTGGTGCCGCTGCGCGCGCGGTTGCCGGCCCTGCGCATCGTCTTCGAGCATGTCACCACTGCCGCCGCCGTCGGATTCGTCCGTTCCCAGTCCAGCGGTGTCGCCGCGACGATCACCCCGCAGCACCTGCTGATGAACCGCAATGCACTCTTCCAGGGTGGCATCCGCCCGCATCACTACTGCCTGCCGGTGCTCAAGCGGGAGCGCGATCGCGTGGCGCTCAATGAGGCAATCGCGGCGGGCGACCCGCGTTTCTTCCTGGGCACCGACAGCGCACCCCATGCCAGGAACGCCAAGGAACATGCCTGCGGCTGCGCCGGCATCTTCTCCGCACCGATTGCACTGGAACTGTATTGCGAAGCCTTCGAGGCTGCTGGCGCCCTGCCCCACCTGCAGGCCTTCGCCAGCGAATCCGGCGCACGCTTCTACGGCTTGCCGCTCAATGAGGGCACCGTGACGCTGGAACGCGGCGACTGGACGGTGCCGGAAAGCTATCCCTACGCCGCCCAGACCATTGTTCCGCTGCGGGCCGGAGCCAGTCTCGGCTGGCGCCTGACGAACGCCCACTGATGGCCACCAATTCCGGCCTCTGTTCGAAGCGCTTCCGCGGCTTCCTCCCCGTCGTCGTCGACGTGGAAACCGGCGGCTTCCATTCACGCACTGATGCCCTGCTCGAGATTGCCGCAGTGTTGATCGACATCGCCCCCGACGGCCGCGTCAGCCGTGGCGAGAGCCATTGCTTCCACGTGAAGCCCTTCGAAGGCTCCCGCCTCGATCCCGCCTCGCTTGAGGTAAACGGCATCGACCCCTGGCACCCGCTGCGCCCCGCCATCGACGAAGCCGATGCCCTGCACCGCATCTTCCGCGAGATTCGCACCGCCATCCGCAACCACGGTTGCCGCCGCGCTATCCTCGTGGGCCACAATGCGGCCTTCGACCTGGGATTCGTGAACGCCGCCGTCGAACGCACCGGCATCAAGCGCAACCCCTTCCACCCGTTCTCGTGCTTCGACACGGCCACACTCGCCGGTGCCGCGCTCGGCCAGACCGTATTGGCCCGCGCCGTCCAGTTGGCAGACATCGCCTGGGACCAGCGCGAAGCCCACTCAGCCCGTTACGACGCGGAGCGCACGGCAGACCTGTTCTGCCACGTAAGCAACCTGCTGCACGACAACTTCACGCGCTCGGAAGAGAAAGCGCGCGCCCTGGGCTGGAAAGACGGCGCCCCCGCACCAGTGGACCTGGTGGGCGAGGAATGAAAGACGCTATCTGATCAGGCCGCAGCCTTCGCGCCGGCCTCTTCGATCAGCTTTTCCAGCTCCCCGCTCTGCAGCATCTGCATCGCGATGTCGCAGCCACCGATGAGCTCACCCTTCACGTACAGCTGCGGGTACGTCGGCCAGCTGGAAAACTTCTTCAGCTCATCCCGCAGCTCGAGGTCCTCGAAGATGTTCACCGCGTGGTACTTCGCCCCCACGTGCTTGAGGATGGCCACGGTCTGCGCCGAAAACCCGCACTGCGGGAAGTCGGGCGTGCCCTTCATGAACAGCACCACGGGCTGGGCGGAAATGTGCTGCTTGATGCGTTCGGTTACATCCATCGGGACACCTTTTTCGGGCAGTCGCGCGAATCGCGCTGTTCACACTGGGACTTCGACCCGCCCCCGCCGATGATGGCGGCGGCGCAACCATGCAGGCCACCGCAGACGAGGAGCAGGGCCACCAGTGCGCGTTTCATGTTTGAATTATGGGGGTTGCCCCCCTATTCTTCAAACGCTTGAACCCTGATATCCCAAGTGAAGTCGCCCGGGCGCTGGCCGAGGACATCGGGCCTGGCGACGTCACCGCCGCCCTGGTTCCGGCCTCGCAGCGCGCCCGCGCCACCCTCATCACCCGCGACAACATCGTGCTTTGCGGCATGGCGTGGCTCGACGAGACTTTCCGCCAGCTCGATCCTTCCATCGCGGTGCGCTGGCGCGTACTTGACGGTGACGAGCCCGGCGCCGGCGCCGCGCTCTGCGAAATCGAGGGGCCGGCCCGCCCCATCCTGACTGGCGAGCGCTGCGCCCTGAACTTCGTGCAGACACTGTCAGGCACAGCCACGGTCACACGCCGTTATGTGAACGCCGTGGCAGGCACGGGCTGCCAGATCCTCGACACGCGCAAGACGCTACCCGGCATGCGGCTGGCGCAGAAATACGCGGTGCGCTGCGGCGGAGGTTCCAACCACCGCCTGGGCCTGCATGACATGGTGCTCATCAAGGAGAACCACGCCATTGCCGCCGGCGGCATCGATGCCGCGATCCGCGCCGCGCGCAGTGCCAGCCCCGGTGTTCCGGTCGAGGTGGAGGTTGAGACTCTGCAGGAATTCCGCATTGCGCTGGCTGCGGAGCCGGAAGTGATCATGCTGGATGAGTTCAGCCACGCCGACCTGCTCACTGCAGTTGCCGAGCGCAAGGCCAGCGGCAGGGGCGTGCGGCTGGAGGTTTCAGGCGGCATCAACCTGAAGTCGATCCGCGCCATTGCCGAAACCGGAGTGGACTACATCTCGGTGGGCTCGCTCACCAAGCACGTCACTGCGGCCGACCTGTCCCTGCGCTTCCAGCCCTTGTGAGCTGAGGTCCGCGCGGGCGGCCGTCCGGTTCAGACCGGCGTTGCAGTCTTGGCGAGCCTGCTGGGCTGCGCGATGCCATAGCCCTGGGCGTAGTCCACACCCAGGCCACGCAGCGTCTCGATGATCTCCGCGCTCTCGGCGAACTCGGCGATCACCAGCTTGCCGGTGAGATGGCCGATCTCGTTGATCGACCTCACCATCTCCCTGTCGATGGGATCGTGCAGGATGCCGCGCACGAAGCTGCCGTCGATCTTCAGGTAATCCACCGGGAACTGCTTGAGGTAGTTGAACGACGACAGGCCCGTGCCAAAGTCATCCAGCGAGAACTTGCAACCCAGCTCCTTCAGCGAGCGGATGAAGCGGTTGGCCTGCGAGAAGCTGGCCACCGCCGAGGTCTCGGTGATCTCGAAGCAGATCTTCGAGGCATCCAGCCCGCTCTTGGCGAACTGGTCGATCACGAAGGGCAGGAACTTGTCGTCTCCCAGGCTCTGGCCTGACAGGTTGATGGCGCACATGCTGAGGCGCTCGCGCTCGTCGGCTTCGGAGACCAGCCAGCGGAAGGTGTTCTCGATCACCCAGCGGTCGATGGCGGGGGTGATGTTGTAGCGCTCGGCCGCGGCGATGAAGTGGTCAGGCGAGACGATCTTGCCGGTCTCATCGCGCATGCGCACCAGGATCTCGTAGTGGTCGCCCGTCTCCCCCACCTGCAGCGGGGCGATGGGCATGCGGAACAGCTCGAAGCGCCCCTCATCCAGCGCCGCGCTGATGCGGGCCGCCCACTGGGTCTCGCGCCGGCGGCGCATCAGCTCGATGTCGTTCTCGGCGTAGCTGTACACCCGGTTGCGGCCCTGCTCCTTGGCCGCGCCGCAGGCGCCTTCGGCCGCGGAGAGGATCGAAGCAACATCCTCGTTGTCGGCAGTGATGGGCACCACGCCCACGCTGCAGGAGAGCTTGAACACGCGATCGTCCCACTCGAAACGGAAGCCCTTCACCGCCTCGCGCAGCACCTCGGCGGTACGCAGCGCATCCTCCAGCGAGACGCTCTCCAGCAGCACGCCGTATTCATCGCCACCCAGCCGCGACAGCGTGTCGCGCCAGCGGATCTTGGACTTCAGCAGCGCGCCGATCTGGCCCAGCAGCGTGTCACCAGCCGCATGGCCGCAGGAATCGTTGATGATCTTGAACTGGTCGAGGTCCAGGTGGCAGAGCGCAAAGGAGCCTTCCTGGGCGCGTGCGCTCTTCAGGCAGCGCTCGATGCGGCTCTCGAACTCGCGCCGGTTCACCAGGCCCGTGACCGCATCGTGGCTGGCGTGATAGGAGAGCTTGCGGTTCAGTTCGCGGCTCTCGCTCACGTCGTGGAACACCAGCACCGCACCGACCACCTTGCCCGCACCGTCGCGGATGGGTGCGGCCGTGCTGTCCACGTACAGTTCGTTGCCATCCCGGCGGATCATCAGCACGGGGCGGCTGGACTTGGCAGGCCGCATGCGGCGGATGCAGCCGGTGAGCGGATTCTCCAGCGGCTCGCAGGTTTCCTCGTGGAAGGCACGGAACACCTCGTCCACGTTGCGGCCCATCGCGTCCTCAAGGCGCCATCCGGTGAGCGTCTCGGCCACGGGATTGATGTAGTCGATCAGCGAGTCCGCGTCGGTGGTGATCACGCCGTCGCCGATGGCCTGCAGCGTGATCTGCGCGCTCTCCTTCTCGCGAAACAGCGCTTCCTCGTAGAGCTTGCGTTCGGTGACGTCCAGCTCCACGCCGATCAGGCGCTGCAGCCGGCCGTCCTTGTCGATCCTTCCCTTGGCGCGACTGATCACCCAGCGGTATTCACCGCTGCTGTGGCGCATGCGGTGCACGCTCTCGAAGATGGGTGCGGCGCCGGACACATGCCGGAACATTGCATCCTGCACGCGCGAGAGGTCATCCGGGTGCACCATGCCGCGCCAGTCCACACTCTCGCCGGGCTTCAGGTGCGAGTAGCCCATCATCGCCTTCCAGCGATCGGTGACGTAGAGGCGGTTGTGGTCGAAGTCGAAGTCCCACAGGCCCTCGTTGGAGGCAGCATCGAGCAGCTCGGCGCGCTCGGACAGCTCCACCAGCCGGCCCTTCATGGCCAGGCGCTCCAGGCCCGAAGCAAGGCTGGTGCCGATGAGCTTCAGCAGCAGCTGCGTGTCACCCTCCCAGGTCACGGCCTCAAGGCCGTGCGCCAGGGCCAGCAGGCCAGCCGGCTTCTGCTGGATGTGCAGCGCCAGCACCAGCATCGAGCGCAGGCCCAGGGCAGCCACCTTGCCTGCTTCAAACGCCCCTTCGCGTCCGGGACTGGCCGTATCCCCGTAGGGAGTGAGGCGCAGGTGCTCGAAGCGCGAGGCGAGGAAGGGAAACTCCTGCAGCTCCATGCCGTTCAGGGATTCGCCATGGAATTGCATGGCTTCACTGCGGGCGACGGAGAGTTTCTCGAAGCGCTCACCGGCGGCATCCAGCCGGGCCAGGATGGCAAAGTCGGCACCGGCGGCGTTGCGCAGGGTCTCCAGCGCCGCGGCGATGACTTCCTCGGCGCCGGGCTCCCGCAGGTTCTGCAGGTCGATCGCCGCCTTGGTGCACTCCATGTCGAGGCCCAGGACAGGCCCGCTGCGTTCCAGCCAGGACGGATTTGCAAATACGTCCGTCAGGTTGCCTGCTTCGAGCGGGGTGGCCTTGCCGGCGCGGGACACGATGTGGGCTTCTCCGATACCGCGGCTGACCGACGCGGCCACAGACCTTGCAGTGGAGCTGACCGGCCGATTCTGTCACAGGCTCCGAGAAATGCGATACAACTTACTGCCGGTCCTGAGGAATCCATCCAGTTTTGGGCGGCGGCACATATGAGATGGCGCGAGTGGCGTCTCCCCGTGCACTGCAATCCGCCCGCGGCATCCCTTCCACCAGGTACCACAGGCCGCGGCTGGAATCGCCCACCTCGCGCACCATCGACGCCGTGGCGAAGCAGGGCTCCAGCAGGCGTTCGGGCACCAGCAGCTGCCGGCCGGGACGGGCAGCCAGCCACGCGGCGGCGTCATGGACCTCAGCGTCCTGCTCGCGGAATCGTCGGTGACCGAAATTGACGGTGCCGCGCTGCAATTGCCACAGGAAATGCTCGTGGTAGGCGAGCAGCCCCAGCTCACGTGCCGGGTCAGCCATCTGCTCCAGGCGGGTGATGAAGTTGCGCGCCGAGCGCACCGCATCCATCTGCGGGAATACCCACCAGCCGGCGATCAGCCAGCCGCATGCGAGCATGGCCGCTGCGGCCAGATGCGCCCTGCCCCTCCCGGCAAACGCCAGGCCCACCAGCGCTGCTGCTCCCAGCACCACCAGCGGGGCCAGGCTTGAGACATTTCCGGAGGACAACAGCGCCTGGCCCCGGGCGGGATCAACCCAGGCCAGCCATGCAGCGAGGCCGAGACAGGCCACGCCGACCGCTGCGACGAAGACACCCAGCAGCCGCTGCACACCCTGGCGTGCCAGGACCTGCGGCAGCAGTGGACCAGCCGCCAGGGCCAGCATCGGCAATGCGCTGAGGATGTAGATGTCGCGCTTGCCACGCGTGAGCGTGAAGAAGCCCAGGTACAGCACCACGAAGCCCAGCGGCAAGAGCATGCGCGCGTCGCGTTGCCGGAGCGCGTCGCGCCAGCGTGGCACCAGCCATGGAAGCAGCAGCGCGGAAGGCAGCCACAGCGTGGCAATCACCTGCACGTAGTACCAGGCGGGCTGGTAGTGATGCCAGGGATCCACGTAGCGATCCACTGTGTGCGTGATGAGCAACTCATGGAGATATGCCGCGACGGTCGCATCGTTGCGACTGCGCAGCCATATGGGCAGCAGCCACGCGACCACCACCGCGATGCACGCCAGGCCGCTCACCAGCCACATGAACACGGGCCGTTGCCAGCGCACACCGGGCCAGCCACGCCACAGGGCGATCAGCCAGGGCAGCAGGATGAAATAGGAGAAGAATCCCACCACCTTGGTGAGCGCCCCGGCGCCAGCGGCCAGTCCCGCGCCGATCGCCCAGCGCCAGCCCCCGCCCAGCAGCAGCTGGCGCATGAGGCAGTACAGCGACAGCGTGGTGAAGAACACCAGCAGCGCATCGAGCTGGCCGCGCCGCGCCTGCAGCGTGAACTGCACGGTGAACAGCAGCAGCAGCGCCGCGCCGAGCCCGGCCTCGCGGTTCCACAGCCGCCGCCCCAGGTCATGCACGAGAAGGAGCGTACCCAGCCCTGCCAGCAGCGATGGCAGCAGGAAGCCGATTCGCCCGGATCCGGTGACCGCAAAGAAAAATGCCTGCAGCCAGAACAGCAACGGCGGCTTGTCCTGGAAGAAGTCACCTCCGACCATCGGGATCAGCCAGTCGCCGCTGGCCAGCATGCCGCGGGCGATCAGCGCATGCAGCGGCTCGTCCGCCGGCCAGGGATCACGCAGTCCGAGGCCGGCGGCAAAGAGCAGCAGTCCCAACGCCAGGAGGACAAACCTGTCACGCGCAATGCTGCCGCGGGCAGGCCAGGAACACCCGGGCAGGCTGGCAGTCAACGCAGCGCTCCCCGCGCCAGCTTGAACTGCTCGTGCAATGCCTCTTCCATCCGCCGCTGCAGCACACCCACGGACGCCTCGTCAGCGAGCGGAACGTCCCTGGAGATCCTCACCGGTGCTCCGACGGCGATCGCGATGCGGCTGAACGGCCAGGGCAGCACGAAGCGATCCCAGCCGAAGGTCCAGGCCCGTGAGGCCGCGAAGGCCATCGGCAACAGGGGACGGCCCGACAGCTGGGCCAGCAGCAGTGCGCCCGGCTTGAAGCGGAAACGCGGCCCGGTGGGGCCATCCGGTGTGATCACCGGCGACACACCCTCTTCCACGAGCAGGCGATAGTAGTCGCGCAACGCGCGCGCACCCGTGCGCGTGGAGGAGCCGCGGATGACCCGCGCGCCCAGGCGCGTGGCGATCCAGGCCGGCACTTCACCGTCCACGGACGGACTGATGAGGAATCCGGGAATCAGGCCCAGCGCGCGCTGCTGCAGCAGGTAGCGGCCGCAGAACAGCTCATGCTGATGCCAGTAACAGGGCAGCAGCGAGCCATGCGCGGCCAGCGCCTGTTCCAGGTGCTCTGCGCCCACCACGCGCACCACGCGGCAGCTGGACCACCAGAGCCGGATCAGGCCCAGCAGCAATGGCGCCAGCAGCGCGTAGGCGAGGCGCCGCAGTGGCGTCAGGCGCCGTGTGGAAACCCGCTGTTCGGGTAGAATTTCGTGCTTCATGACCGCACCCCAGCCCCTGCCACCCGAATCCGACCAGCGCTTCGACATCGGCTCCACCGCCGACTCGCTGGATCGCATGCGTACCATCCATGCCGCACTCGGCGACGCCTACCGGGTGTTCGCTCCGGGCCGCGGCTCGCACACCTGGGTGTTCAACCACCCGGACGACGTGCGTCGCATCCTGATCCAGAACCATCGCAACTACACCAAGGGCGTTGGCTTCGACCGCATCAAGATCCTGCTCGGCAACGGCATCATAGTGAGCGAGGGTGAGTTCTGGAAGCGCCAGCGGCGCATGATGCAGCCCACCTTCCACCGCCGCATCCTGGCGCAGTTCGACCGCGTGATCGCGCGCGCCAACGACCACCTGCTGGCCGAGTGGCAGCGCAAGTGCGATGCGGGCGAGCCGGTCAACGTCACCGAAGACATGAGCACGATGACGCTGGAGATCATCCTGTCCGTGCTGTTCGGCGATGATCTTGCGGCGATGAGCGCACAGGCCGGTGGCAATCCCTTTGCCCTCTTCACCGAAGAACCGGCACGCGACCTGAAGTTCGCGTACCGCTTCCGCAAGCTCGCTGCACTGATAGGCGAGTTCGTCGCCCGGCGCCGCGCCGCCGGTGGAGCTCCGGCCGGTGACGCGCCCGACTATGTCTCCCTGCTGCTGGGCGCGCGCGACAAGGAAAGCGGCGCCGGCATGACCGACAAGGAAATCGTCGACGAACTGACCACGCTGATCGTGGCGGGGCACGAAACCACCGCCAGCGCGCTGAACTGGACCTGGTACCTGCTGGGCGGACACCCCGAGGCCGAGGCAAGACTGCACGCCGAAATCGACGCCAACCCCGAAGTGCCCGTGCCTTCGCTGCAGCAGATGGAAGCCCTGCCCTACAGCAACATGGTGGCGCGCGAGGCCATGCGGCTGTATCCGCCGGTGTGGGTGGTGTCCCGCCGCACCATCGAGGCCGACCAGCTGGGCGGATACACCGTACCGCCCGGCACCGACGTGTTCTTCAGCCCGTACTTCGTGCACCGGCATCCGGATTTCTGGAGCGAGCCGGAGAAATTCATTCCCGAACGCTTTGCGCCAAGTGAAGAGGAAACCCGGCCCAAGCTCACTTACCTGCCCTTCTCCGCCGGCGCCCACCACTGCATCGGCGAGACACTGGCCATCTACGAGATGCTGGTGCACCTGAACCGCTTCGCGCGGCGCTTCAGCCTGCGCCGGGTGGATGACGAGCCGGTGGAGTTCGAGGCCCTGATCAACCTGCGCGCCACGCGGCCCTTCATCATGAAGCTCACTGCCAGGCAGTAGAATCCTCCCATGACTGTTACCACGCTCAATCAGCTGATGGCCGCCAATGCAGGCGCGGACCGCGGCATCAATTTCCATGCTGGCGAAGGCCAGTCCCATCGCATCACCTATGGCCAGCTGCGCACGCGCGCGATGGGCCTGCTGCATCACCTGCAGGCGCTGGGGGCCAAGCCCGGCGACCGGCTGATACTGCTGCTGAACAACAACGAGCAGTTCCTCGAGGCTTTCTGGGCCGCGGTGCTGGGTGGCATCGTGCCCGTGCCGGTGGCCATCGGCATCAGCGACGAACATCGACACAAGCTGCTGCGCATCGCGCGCAAGCTGGGCAGCCCCTTCATCCACACCGACCGCAAGACCTTCGAGCGCGTGGGCCAGTTCGCCGCCGGCAGCGACGAGAACAGCACCTTCCAGGCCCTGCGCACCCGCGCACTGCTGGTGGAAGACGTGACCCCGGGCGCACCCGCTGGCGTAGAGCATGCCAGCCGGCCTGAAGACACCGCCTTCATCCAGTTCTCCTCCGGCTCCACCAGCGACCCGAAGGGCGTGGTGCTCACGCATGCCAACCTGATCCAGCACGGCATCGCCGTCGAGAAGGTGGCCGGCTTCAACGAGCGCGACGTGAGCCTGTCCTGGATGCCGCTCACGCATGACATGGGCCTGATCGGCTTCCACCTGGTGATGTTCCACCACCGGGTGGAGATGCACCTGATGCCCACCGAGCTGTTTGTGCGACGCCCGCTGCTGTGGCTGGCCATCGCCTCGGAGAAGCGCACCACCATCCTCTGTTCGCCGAACTTCGGCTACCGGCACTACCTGAAGGTGCTGTCGGACCGCTCACCCGGCAACCTTGATCTTTCCTCAGTGCGGCTCATTTTCAACGGGGCCGAGCCGATCTCGCTGGAGCTGTGCGAGGAGTTCATGGCGCGCCTGGAGGGCCTGGGGCTGCGCCGCACGGCGATGTTCCCGGTCTACGGCCTGGCCGAGGCTTCGCTCGCAGTGAGCTTTCCGCCCGTGGGACGGCCCTGGCGCGCCCTGTGGCTCAACCGTCACAAGCTTGGCGTGGGCGAGAACGCGGAAGTGCTCGCGCCACCCAGTCGCGATGCCATTGCATTCCTCTCCGTGGGCACGGCGATTCCCGGCTGCGAACTGCGTATTGCCGGCAACGACGATGCCGTCCTGCCCGAAGGCCGCATCGGCCACATCCTGATCCGCGGCAACAACGTCACCGGCGGCTACTTCGAGGAGCCGGCGCTCAATGGCGATTCGTTCACTGCCGATGGCTGGCTGCGCACCGGCGACCTTGGCCTGCTCTCCGGAGGCGAACTTTTCATCACCGGCCGTGCGAAGGAGATCATCTTCGTCAACGGCCAGAACTACTACCCGCACGACCTGGAGAACATCGCCATCAAGGCGCCCGGCATGGAACTGGGCAAGGTGGTGGTGGCCGGAGTCCGCCCCCCTGGCGCCGAAACCGACCAGCTGACTGTATTTGCCCTGCATCGCGGTGATGCGGCGGATTTCGCGGCCACCGCGGCCGCCATCGCGCGCCTGATCAACGAGCAGGCCGGGCTCGAAGTGGCGCAGGTGGTGCCGGTGAAGCGCATCCCCAAGACAACCAGCGGCAAGATCCAGCGCCACCTGCTCGAGCAGCAGCTGATCGAGGGCGAGTTCGCCGCGGAGCTGGCGGAACTGGCGCGCCAAAGCGGCGGGCTCACCCCGGGCACCAGCACCGCCGCCGATTCCATCGAGTCGCGCCTGCTGAACATCTGCAACACAGTGCTCGCGCCACGGCAGATCACCACCCAGGACAACCTGTTCGAGATCGGGGCCAGTTCGCTGAAGCTGATCGAGATCCACGAGCAGGTGGACCGCGACTACCCCAACCTGATCGACCTCACGGAACTGTTCGACTATCCGACGGTGGCGCAGCTGGCGGCGCACCTGGCATCGAAGCTGGGCCGGTAGCGCCTGCATCCCGGCGCTGCTTCCAGCGCCGGTGTCCCCAGGTCCACTCGGCAGGATGCGCGAGGATGTCCTGCTCCACCAGCCGCGCGTAGCGGCTGGTGAACTCACCCGGCGCCAGTTGTTCCTGCGGCGCGGCCAGCGGCCTGCATTCCGCCTCGTAGTGCCCGCGACGCGTGCGGTGCATGGACACATACACCGCGCCATAGCGCGTGGCACGGGCCATCTGCTCAGGCCCCAGGTAGAACGGCGTATCGCGACCAAGGAAATTGAGCCAGTGCTGGTGTTCACTGGTGCGCGGGGCCTGGTCGGCCAGCATGGCGATGGCGCGCACCTCGTGCCGGCGGCGCAGCAGATCGGACAGCAGCGCCTTCGCCGGCACCAGGTTCACCCCCCAGCGGCGGCGCAGCGCGACAAGTGCGCGATCAGCGGCGCGCGCCTTCAGTGACTTGTAGGCGGCATCCACTGGATATCCCAGCACCGCGGCCATCGCATACATCCCGAAATCCCAGTGCGACTGGTGCGATGCCAGCAGCAGCACCGGCCGCCCCGCGGCCAGCAACTGCTGCAGCACCTCGACATTGCGCACCTTCACGCGCGAGAGCAGCTCCCCGCGGGTGAAGCGGGAACTGGCGATGAGCTCGGCGGTCAGGTCAGCGAAATGGCGATAGTTGGCGACCGCGAGCCGCCTGCGCCCGGCTTCGGTCATGTCGGGAAACACCCTGCGCAGGTTTTCCAGTGTCACGCGCCAGCGCGCGCCACCCAGCCCGCGCGCAATCCACGCCAGCACGCCGCAGATGCCGTAAAGCACAGGCAGCGGAATCAGGGCCAGTGCCCGCAGCCACACGGGCGGCGGCAAGGGCGCGGACGTCGGGGAGCCAGTCATCTGCCGGACAGTTTAGATGCTATTCTGCGGCCCCTTCCAGACATCCACACCACAACAACTGGAACTGCCATGAACGAAACACGACTGCTGATTGGCGGCAAGGACACCCCGGCAAAGAGTGGCGCGACCTTCGAGCGGCGCAGCCCCATCACCGGCGAAGTGGTATCCCGTTCGGCTGCTGCTTCCCCCGACGATGTGCGCGCGGCATGCGATGCGGCAGCCAGGGCCTTTCCAGAGTGGTCGGCCACAGGGCCCAACGCCCGGCGCAAGAAGTTGATGGATGCGGCTGCCATCCTGCGCGCCAAGAGTGGCGATTTCTCGCGCCTGTGCGTGGAGGAGACCGGCGCCATTGCCGGCTGGGGCCATTTCAACACCGGGTTCGCCGCCACCCTGCTCGAGGAAGCGGCCGCGATGACCACGCAGATCACTGGCGAGACGGTCCCTTCCGACCAGGCAGGCACCTTCGCCATGGCGCTGCGCCAGCCCGCCGGCGTCTGCGTCGGCATGGCGCCGTGGAATGCGCCGGTGATCCTCGGCGTGCGCTCCATTGCCATGCCGCTGGCCTGCGGCAACACCACCGTGATGAAGGCCTCGGAACTGTGCCCTGCCACGCACCGGCTCATTGTCGATGCCTTCGTCGAGGCCGGCCTGCCCGCCGGCGCGGTCAACTTCATCGCACATTCGGCGGGCGATGCGCCTGCCGTGGTTGAAGCTCTGGTCTCCCACCCGGCGGTGAAGCGCGTGAACTTCACCGGCTCCAGCCGGGTCGGCCGCATCGTGGGCGAGCTGTCGGGCAAGCACCTGAAGCCCTGCCTGCTGGAACTGGGCGGCAAGGCTCCCCTGCTCGTACTGGAAGACGCCGACCTCGACGAGGCCGTGGCGGCCGCCGCCTTTGGCGCCTTCATGCACCAGGGGCAGATCTGCATGTCCACCGAACGCATCATCGTGGTGGAGAAGATCGCCGATGAGTTCACGAAGCGCTTCGTCGCCAAGGTGAAGACCCTGCAGGTGGGTGATCCCACCAGGGGCAACTTTCCCATTGGCGCCTGCGTCGACAACCGCACGGTTGATCATGTGAAGGCGCTGATGGCCGATGCCACCGCCCAGGGCGCCACCATCATCACCGGCGGCAAGGGCAGCGGCGGCGCGTTCTTCGAGCCCACGGTGGTCGATGGCGTGAAGAAGGGCATGCGCATCTACGGCGAGGAATCCTTCGGCCCCATCGTCGGCATCCTGAGGGCGCGCGACGTGGACCACGCCGTGGAACTGGCCAACGACTGCGAGTACGGCCTTTCCGCCGCCGTGTTCAGCCGCGACATCAACACCGCCCTGTCGGTGGCGCAGCGCATCGACTCGGGAATCTGCCACATCAACAGCCCCACCGTGCAGGACGAGGCGCAGATGCCCTTCGGCGGCACCAAGGCCTCGGGCCTGGGGCGGTTCGGCGGCCGGGCCGGCGTGGCCGAATTCACCGACCTGCGCTGGATCAGCATCGCCACGCAACACCGGCACTACCCGATCTGAACCCGCGCTGGTCCGCAGCCGGATAGCGACAGGATCCTCCGCACATGCGGGGGATCCTCCAACCATTCTTCAGCATTGGTTCAGCGGCTGCCTTGGTAGAATCGGCGGCGCGAATGGCCGCAAAGGCCGCTCATTCCTGGAGTGTGTAATTCATGTCCGTGAGGCGTTGTTCCCTTCCGGCCCTGATGCTGGCCAGCCTGCTCGCGGCACCGGCCGCCCTCGCCGCCGATGCCGCCGCCGGGAAAGCCGTATTCAACAAGCTGTGCGTCGCGTGCCACTCGCTGGAGCCGGGCGCTGCGCAGCTGGGTCCGCCACTGCAAGGTGTGGTCGGGCGCAAGGCGGCCAGCGTGAAGGAGTTCACGATGTATACCCCGGCGCTGAAGGCACACAACGTGACATGGAATGCAAAGACGCTGGATGAGTTCCTCGCCAATCCCATGACCAGGGTGCCCGGCACCATGATGGTGATGCCGGTGCCCGACGCGAAGGAACGTGCCGACCTGATCGAATTCCTGTCGACGCTGAAGGCAAAGTAGGCCAGCGTCGACGCTTCACATTCCTGCCCTCACCTCAGTCGCAGCTGGTGAGGGAATTCACCCACTCCGTGAGCAATGCCACGCCCGCCGTATCCACCACCCGCGGCTGCACCGGCGGCATCGAATCACTGTCCGTGCGCGAGGGACGCAGCAGTATCAGCGAACGGCTGGCGCGGTCAGTACCGGTGACCGCGATGCGCCGCGCGCCGGCCACGCCCAGGTCGCGCACCGGTACCGCATCGCAGGCATTGGTCTGGGCAAGCGGCGTGGTGTAGCGGAAGTCCATGTTCACCGGCGCGGGGCCGCCGGGCCGGTGGCAATGTGAACAGTTGGAGTGCAGGTAGGCGCGCGCGCGTTCATTGAGGGTGCCAGTGGTGCCGAAAGGATCCGGCAAAGCCGGCAGCTGTTCCGGCGGCGACGCCAGTGCCGGCACAACCATGTGCAGGGCATCCAGCGTTGCCAGCTGGTTGGCCGTGCGACCGGTGGCTGTGTAGGTCAGCGCTCCGTTCAGCTGCGCCAGCTCCAGCCCCAGTGACCGCCCCGCTGCCGCGCTGTGGCAGAACAGGCATTGCGCCTCGCTCGGGAACCGCCACGCCTGGCCGGCGACCTGCACCGACTTGCCGCCCACCACCCGCGTGGCCTCCGTGCCCTGCTCGTTCCACTCATACGTGTAGCCGGCCCAGCTCCCGTCGTCGTGGTGCATCAGCAGGCGTGTTTCCACCAGGCGCGCGCCCAGCCTGAAGTGCTTCATCAGCACGCTGCCAGTGGGCAGATCGAAATCACCGCTTGCCGCCACGTCGATGTTCCTGCCATCCGGCAGGGCCAGGAAGCGCTGCTTCACCGCACCGTCGGACCAGAACGGCGCATTGGGCGCATAGGGGATGAGGCCGCCCGCCGGCTGGGCCGGATCACCCGGATTCACGCATCCGGTGGCTGACAGCTGCGATGGCGGGCCGCCACCACCGTTGCCGGCAGCGGGCACCAGGCGATGCAGCGTGCCGCCGAGATGCACCACGTAGATCTCGCCATTGGCGTCCTGCGCAAAAGAGGAAATGTTGAGGTTCGAGTTGAACGGATTGGTCACCTGCAGCGTGGGTGTGGCATCGCGCGCGATGTGCCAGATACGCCCGCTGCCGTAGTCCCCGAACACATAGCGCCCGGCCAGCTGCGGGATCGCGCTGCCGCGGTACACATACCCGCCGGTCACTGCATTGCCCGCCAGCCGCGGGAATTCAGCCACCGGATTGATGGCGCTGCCTGCGTTCGGGCCGCAGCTGCTGTTGTAGTCATGCGCACCCTCGCGGCAGCGCCAGCCATAGTTGCCGCCCGCGACGATGCGGTTCACTTCCTCCCAGGCGTCCTGCCCCACATCACCCAGCCACAACTCACCGGTGACCTTGTCAAAGCTCCACCGCCAGGGATTGCGCAGGCCATAGGCATAGATTTCAGGGCACGACTGCGTGAAGGCACCGGTGTCGTTGTTGCACACGGCATTGCCGCTGTAGGGATTGCCTGCAGGAATCGCGTACGGTGTCGCACCCGTGGTGCCCGCCACATCGATGCGCAGCACCTTGCCCAGCAGGGTGGACAGCCGCTGGCCATTGCCGATCGTTCCCCACGCGTCACCACCGCCGCCGCCGTCACCGAAGCCAATGTAGAGCAGGCCGTCGGGGCCGAAGGCGATGTGGCCACCATTGTGGTTGGTGTCCGGCTGGTAGGTCTGCAGGATCACCCGCGCCGTCCCCGTGGAGATCGTGAGGCCACCATCGGAACTGGTGAACTCGGAGATGCGGGACACCCGCTGCCCGTCGCTCATTGCCGTATATGAGAGATACACCCGCGGGTCCGCCGGCCAGCCGGGATGGAAAGCCATGCCCAGCAGGCCCATTTCCCCACCGGACGCGCCGGCGATGAGGGCGGTGGCGTCGATGAACTCCCGGCGCGTGGAGACATCCGCCTGGTTGTCGAACACCTGTACGCGTCCGGTCTGTTCGACCACGTACCAGCGGGCTGCACTGCCTGGCTCCTGCAGCATCAGGATGGGGCTGCTGAAGTTGCCCACACCGGCAAACACGCGCTCGATCCCCAGCGACGCGGCCTGGGTGGGAGCAGGTCCGGCCAGGCAGCTGGTGTTGGAGGGACGCGCGTCGAGGCCCGAAACCACCGGCGGAGGTGGAGGTGGAGGTGGAGATGGCGGTGGCGGCGGAGGTGGTTCCGTTGGCGGGGGCTCAGGGTCCGGGCCGCTGCCGGAACCGCCGCAAGACAACAACACCGCGGAAATCGCCGCTATCGCAGTGGCGCGCATCAGGCGCCGCATCCCTGACAGGTTCATGACGCCAGCTGACCACAGCATTTCGACGCATTCCCAGTTGCATGCGCGGTCCGACTAGACCATGCCCCAGCGAGGGTCCGGCCCGATTCCGGGGCTTGCGGACCGTCGGCCTCCTCGGGGGATTCGGTCGCCCCGGTTATGGGAAGATGAAATCCGCAATCCCGGCCCCATATTCCATCCATGAAGCAGATAGCCGCCCTCCTCGATCCGCCACCCGGCCACTGGGTTGGCGATGGTTTTCCCGTCCGTTCACTTTTTACCTACAACGGTGATGCGGCACGGTTCAGTCCCTTCCTGCTGCTGGACTTCGCAGGTCCCGCGGATTTTCCCCCGGCTGCCCGGCCCCGTGGCGTGGGACAACATCCGCATCGCGGCTTCGAGACAGTCACCATCGTGCTGGACGGCGAGCTCGCACATCGCGATTCCACCGGCAATGGCGGCGTCATCGGCAAGGGAGACGTTCAGTGGATGACGGCCGGCGCCGGCATCCTGCATGAGGAATTCCATTCACCGGCCTTCACGCAGTCAGGCGGCAGGCTCAAGGCCGTGCAGCTGTGGGTCAACCTGCCGGCCAAGTCGAAGATGGCCTCGCCCGGCTACCAGGCCATCCTCGCCAGCGACATCCCCGAGGTGCCATTGCCCGCGGGCGGCGGATCGTTGCGCGTGATCGCCGGCACTCATGGCGGCAGCAGCGGTCCGGCGCGCACCTTCACCCCCATGAATGTCTGGGACATCCGGATGGAAAAAGGCAGCAACAGCTTCCAGCTGCCCGCCGGCTGGAACACGCTGCTGGTGGTCCTGGAAGGAACCATCCAGGCCAATGGCAGTGCGATCGCCCGCGAGGCCCAGGTAGTCGCACTCGAGCGCGCGGGAGAAACCGTGCAGATCGAGGCTGCAGGCGCAGCCCGTGTGCTGCTGCTGGCCGGCGAGCCCATCGACGAACCGGTGGTGGGATATGGTCCCTTCGTGATGAACAGCCGGCAGGAGATCATGCAGGCCATCGAGGATTTCAACTCCGGGCGCTTCGGGCAGATGACCGCACAGGGCTGACCACCGGTGTCGCTGGACTTCTTCCACCCCGCCGTCGCGCGCTGGTTCACCGGCACTTTCGGTGCGCCGACTCCGGCGCAGGCCGAAGCCTGGCCTGTCATCGCCGGCGGCGGGCATGCACTGATCGCCGCGCCCACCGGCTCCGGCAAGACACTCGCTGCTTTCCTTGCCGCCATCGATTCACTGGTGCGGCAGGCGGCCGACGGCACGCTCGAGCCAGGCGTGCAGGTGGTCTACGTCTCACCGCTCAAAGCGCTGTCGAACGACATCCACCGCAACCTGGAACAGCCGCTGGCCGGTTGCATCGCGGAGCTGGAGAAATCCGGCATCGTCGGCACCGCCATCCGCAGCCAGGTACGCACCGGCGATACGCCGCAGGCCGAGCGCACTGCCATGTTGCGCTCCCCGCCGCACATCCTGGTGACTACGCCCGAGTCGCTCTACCTGCTGCTCACCAGTGAATCCGGACGCAAGCTGCTGGCCCCGGCGCGGACAGTGATCGTGGACGAGATCCACGCCGTCGCGGCGACCAAGCGCGGCGCGCACCTGGCCCTGTCGCTGGAGCGCCTGGCTGACCTCGGTGCGGGCAGCCTGCAGCGGATCGGACTATCGGCGACGCAGAAGCCCATTGCCGAAGTGGCGCAATTCCTCGTCGGCACCGACCGGCAATGCAGCATCATCGACAGTGGCCATGTGCGCAGCCGCGACATCGCGCTGGTGCTGCCGGACTCCCCGCTCGATGCCGTGATGGCCACCGAGGTGTGGGAGAACCTGTACGACAAGCTGGCATTGCTGGTGCAGGAACACCGCACCACCCTGATCTTCGCCAACACGCGCCGCATGGTGGAGCGGGTCACCCGGCATCTTTCCGAACGACTGGGCGCAGAGATTGTGGCCGCCCATCACGGCAGCCTCGCGAAGGAACTGCGCCTTGATGCCGAGCAGCGCCTGAAGGCCGGCGGGCTTCGGGCCCTGGTGGCCACCGCGTCGCTGGAACTGGGCATCGACATCGGCGACGTGGACCTGGTGTGCCAGCTCGGTTCGCCGCGCGCGATCTCCACCTTCCTGCAGCGCGTGGGACGCGCGAACCATGCCGTGCAGGGTGTGCCGCGGGGCCGGCTGTTCCCGCTGTCGCGTGATGAGCTGGTGGAGTGCACCGCCCTGCTCGATGCCGTGCGCGCCGGGGAGCTGGACCGGCTGCAGATTCCGGATGCGCCGCTGGATGTGCTCTGCCAGCAGATCGTTGCGGAAGTCGCCAGCGGCGAACGCGGCGAATCGGAACTGCATGCGCTGCTGCGCCGCGCCTGGCCCTATCGGAACCTTTCCGAGGCCACCTATCGCGAAGTGCTGCAGATGCTCTCCGATGGCATTGCGACCCGCCGCGGCAGGCAGAGTGCATACCTGCACCGCGATGCGGTGAACGGCCGGCTGCGCGCGCGACGCGGCGCACGCCTCACGGCGATCACCTGTGGCGGGGCGATTCCACAGAATGCCGACTACCAGGTGGTTCTGGAGCCGCAGGGCTCACCGGTTGGAACGCTGAACGAGGACTTCGCGGTCGAGAGCAACGCCGGGGACATCTTCCAGCTCGGCAACACTTCCTACCGCATCCTGCGCGTGGAAGCCGGCAAGGTGCGCGTGGAAGACGCCGCCGGGCAGCCGCCCACGATTCCCTTCTGGCTGGGGGAGGCGCCAGCCCGCAGCGATGAACTCTCGACCGCTGTCTCGCAACTGCGCAACGAGGTGGATGCCGCACTGCCGTCAATGGACGCAATCACCATCGACGCCTGCATCCAGCGCATCCGCGACAACCACCAGCTCGGCGCCACGGCTGCGCGCCAGCTGGTGGAGTACCTGGCCACGGCCAAGGCAGCGCTGGGCCGTCTGCCGACGCGGGGCCGGCTGGTGATCGAGAGGTTCTTCGATGAAGCCGGCGGAATGCAGCTGGTGGTGCACTCCCCCTTCGGCGCACGCGTGAACCGGGCCTTCGGCCTCGCGCTGCGCAAGCGTTTCTGCCAGTCCTTCAATTTCGAGCTGCAGGCAGCCGCCACCGAAGATGCCATCGTGCTCTCGCTCGGCGAGACGCACAGCTTCGCCCTCGAGGAGGTAGTGAAGTACCTGCACAGCAACACCGTGGAAGGCGTGCTCATCCAGGCGGTGCTGGATGCGCCACTGTTCACCACGCGGTGGCGGTGGAACGCCACCATCTCGCTGGCGGTGAAGACTTCCCGCGGTGGACGCAAGACACCGCCGCCGTTGCTGCGCATGGCCGCGGAGGACCTGGTCTCGGTGATCTTCCCCGACCAGCTGGCCTGCCTGGAGAACATCGCCGGTCCACGCGAGATACCCGAACATCCGCTGGTGCGACAGACATTGCATGACTGCCTGCACGAGGCCATGGACATCGACGGCCTCATCGCGCTGCTCGGGGGCATCGAGCAGGGCCGGATCGAGGTGCTGGTGCGCGACCTGCCCCAGCCATCGATGCTCGCCATGGAAATCCTCAATGCGCGCCCCTATGCCTACCTGGATGATGCTCCACTTGAGGAGCGTCGCACGCAGGCCGTTGCCGCCCGGCGCTGGCTGGATCCGGAAAGCGCTGCCGAATACGGCCGCCTCGATCCGCAGGCCATCGATGAGCTGCGTGAGGAGGCCTGGCCGGAACCTGCCACGCCTGACGAACTGCATGACGCGCTGATGCTGCTGGGCGCGGTACCCGAAACAGAAGGCCGCGGCGGTGGCCCGGTTCCGCGCGCCGACTGGCATTCGATGTTCATTGCCTTGCGTGATGCGCGGCGCGCCACCCGCCTGGCAGCAGGCGACAAGGTGTTCTGGGTGGCAGCAGAGATGCTGCCGCAGGCCAGGGCAGCCTGGCCAGATGCCAGGATTGAGCCCTCCATCGCGGTGCCGCCCGATTACGCCTCACGCACGTGGGAACAGGACGAGGCCATCCGTGAGCTGCTGCGGGGGCGCATGCAGGCCGTGGGTCCCACCACTGCGCAAGCACTCGACAGCCTGCTGGCCTTGCCTGAGGGCAGCGCACTGGCTGGGCTGATGGCGCTGGAGAATGAAGGCTTCGTGATGCGCGGGCACTTCTCCGATCCGCCACCTGCGGCTGAATCCGCCGCCGGTACCAGCCTGGAATGGTGCGAGCGGCGCCTGCTGGCGCGCATCAGCCGCAACACCATCCGTTCGCTGCGCGCCCAGGTGCAACCGGTAGCCAGTGCAGACTTCATGCGCTTCCTGCTCGAGTGGCAGGGCATCACACGCGAACCGAAAGGTGAAGGCCCGCAGAGTCTGGCTGCCGCGCTCGAACAGCTGGAGGGCTTCGAGATACCGGCCATCGCCTGGGAACGCGATGTGCTGCCGGCGCGGCTCAAGGCCTACGACCCGGCCTGGCTGGACACGCTGTGTCTCTCCGGACGCGTGCTCTGGGCAAGGCTGGATGCGCCGCGCGGCACCGTGGCCGGCCCGGTGAGAACCACCCCCATCGCCCTGCTCACGCGCGCAGACTTCCCGCTCTGGCGAAGCCTTTCGCAACAGCAACGCGGCGACCTGCAGCTGACTTCCACTGCCGCGGAAATGGTCTCGCAACTGGCGGCGCGCGGAGCTTCCTTCTTCGACGAAATCCAGCGTGGCAGCGGCCTGCTGTCCGCGCAAGCCGAGAATGCCCTGGGTGAACTGGTGGCGGCAGGCCTGGTCAGCGCGGACAGCTTTGGCGGCCTGCGCGCATTGCTGCTGCCGGTGAAGACGCGGCACCGGCTGGCGGCACGCGGTCGTCGTGTGGCGCTGCATGGACTGGAGGAAGCCGGCCGATGGAGCCTGCTGCGTCCATTGTCGGCAGATGGCAAACCCTTGCCCGCCGCGCCCGACAGCCATGATCCGCTGCATGCAGCGGAGCAGGTGGAGCAGGTGGTGTGGCGCCTGCTGCAACGCTACGGCGTAGTGTTCCGGCGACTGCTGGCCCGTGAGGCACCCTGGCTGCCACCCTGGCACGCGTTGCTTCGTACGCTGCGAAGACTGGAAGCCCAGGGTCATGTGCGGGGCGGCCGCTTCGTGGCCGGTGCGACCGGCGAGCAGTACGCCCTGCCCGATGCAGTGGCGGCATTGCGTGCGGTCCGCCAGCGCCCCCCGGATGGCGCGCTGGTTTCCCTCAGTGCCGCGGACCCCCTGAACCTGCTGGGCATCGTGACACCGGGCGTGCGGCTTGCGGCTGTGCCGGGCAACCGTTTCGTGCTGCGCGACGGAGTGCCGATCGCGGTGCACGCCGCAGGAGCGATCGAATTGCTGGTGGAAGTGGCATTGCCGGAACAATGGGCCGTGCGCAGCGCACTGCTGCGCCGGACCGCTGCAGCCGCCCAGGCCCGCAGCGCCTGAGACAACGTAGGCGCCCTCTGCCATCTGCAGGGGACTGCCGCCGCTACACGCCGCGATTCCGGTCCGCGGCAATGGCTGCATGCCCGAAGGCCCCTCCATAGTCATGCTCCGCGAGGAACTCGCCCGCTTCAGGGGCAAGAAGATCCTGTCCGCCACCGGCAATGCCCGCATCGACATGGCCCGCATCGCCGGCCAGAAAGTCGTCGCGTTCCGCAGCTGGGGAAAGCACTTCCTCGTCGAATTGCCGCGCATCAGCGTGCGGGTGCATCTCCTGATGTTCGGCAGCTGGACGGTGGATGAGCGCAAGGACCGCGAGCCGCGGCTGCAGCTGGGTTTCCGCCAGGGCGAGGTGAATTTCTACAGCTGCGCCATACGCACCATCGAAGAGCCACTCGACGAAGTCTACGACTGGAGCGCGGATGTGATGTCCGATGCGTGGGATGCCGCAGCAGCCCGGCGCAAGCTGAGGGCCATGCCCGACACCCTCATCTGCGACGCCCTGCTTGACCAGACTGTCTTCTCCGGCGTGGGCAACATCATCAAGAATGAGGTGCTGTACCGCGTGAAGCTGCACCCGCTGTCCACGGTGGGTGCATTGCCAGCGCCGAAGCTGCGTGCCATGGTCGAGGAAGCCAGGAAGTACAGCTTTGAATTCCTCGCATGGCGCCGGGCCCATGTCTTGCGCAAGCACTGGCTGGTACACAACAAGGGAACCTGTCCGTCCTGCGAGGGCAAGCTGACGCGTGCATGGCTCGGCGTGACCGATCGCCGCAGCTTCTACTGCGAGCGCTGCCAGAAGCTGTACCCGAAAAAGGCCAGGGCGAAGAAGAAGCGCCGGTGAAAACATGCACCTGATCCAGATATTCCTCCCGCTGCGCGACAACGCCGGACGCCCGATAGCCCGGGCACACTTCGACGAGCTGGCAAGGGAACTGGGCGACCGGTTCGGCGGACTTACCAGCTATGCAAGGGCCCCGGCCACCGGTCTCTGGAAGAAGAGCCGGAACGCGCCGCGGCAGCGCGACCAGATCGTGATCTACGAGGTGATGGCGCGGCGGCTGGAAGCCGCCTGGTGGAAACAGCTGCGCCGCCGCCTGGAGAAGACCTTCGGGCAGCAGCAGGTACTGATCCGCAGCCTGGTCATCCGGCAGCTCTGATGGCTGTCATCAAAGACGCGACGCGGCCCTTTCCGGCCCCCTGCCCCGGAAGGCGCGCGGCGATGCACCGGCCAGCCGCGAGAAGAAACGTGTGAAGTAGGCCGGATCCTCGAAACCCAGCGCGTAGGCGATCTCGCTCACCGGATTGCTGGTGTAGTGCAGCTGGCGCTTGGCCTCCAGCAGGATGCGCGCATGGATGAGCTGTATCGGTGACTGGCCCGTGGACGACAGGCAAACGCTGCGCAGCCGCGACTCGGACACGTGCAGTGCCTGCGCATAGTCCGCCACCGCCAGGTCCTCGCGGAAGTGCCGCTCCACCAGTTCGTTGAAGCGCGCCATCAACTGGCGCCGCTGTCCCACCACCGGATCAGCCGGGTTGGGCAGGCCGCTGTTCAACCGCAGCAGGTTGCCAAGCAGCACCTCCAGCCAGCCATGCAGAGCCAGCCCGTCGCCTGCATCCGGCCGGGCGAACTCGCGCGCCAGCATTCGCACGCTCTGGGAAAGGTCCGTGCCCCGGAGCGTGCCCGTCGGCGTTTCCAGCACCAAAGGCTGGGCAAATAGTCCAGTGACGCCGGCCTCGCGTTCGGCAAGGCTGCGCAACAGCACGTCTGACACGGAAATGACATGGCCGCGGGTGCCCGGCTCGAATTCGAAGCCATGCACCGTGCCGGACGGCATCAGCACGATGGCCGGCGGCCGGAACTGCGATCGCCTGCCATCGGCAAGCACCACACCCCTGCCCCGCAGCACGAAGATCACCTGGTGCAGGCCATGGTGAAGGTGCGGTTCGATCTTCCAGTGGTGGCCCGCGCTGCGCGCCTCGATGGTCTCGATGTGCAGCATCGGGCCCGCGATGCGTCGTGCGGCCTCGCCATAGAGCAGATAGGCGGGAATCCTGCGCCCGCCGCGCTTCTGGTCCATCCGTCATGTTAGGAACACCCCGTTGGAAAAGTCCAATTCCCGGAGTGGAATTGCCAAGCCCGCGCACCGTGGCGGACGCACAATACAGGCCAGTTGACTTGAAGGATGCTGGAAGTGATGCGAACACAGGTTGCAATCATTGGTGCGGGCCCTTCCGGCCTGCTGCTGGGCCAGCTGCTGCACAGGGCGGGAATCGACGCCGTGGTGATCGAGCGGCAGAGCGGTGAGTACGTGCTGGGACGCATCCGGGCCGGCATCCTCGAGCAGGTCACAGCCGACCTGCTGGATGAAGCAGGCGTTGGCGCGCGCATGCACGCCGAGGGGCTCCCCCACGACGGCTTCGAACTGCTGCTGGCCGGCCAGCGCCACCGCATCAACCTCCATGAACTCACCGGCGGCTCCCGCGTGCTGGTCTATGGGCAGACCGAACTCACGCGCGACCTGATGGACGCGCGCGCCGGTGCCGGGCTGACCACCGTCTACGAGGCTCAGGATGTGGCGATCGGCGGATTCGACGGCGGAAAGCCCTTCGTCACCTGGCGCAAGGACGGCAAGGAACACCGGCTCGACTGCGAATTCATCGCCGGCTGCGATGGTTACCACGGCGTGTGCCGGGCCAGCGTGCCGAAGTCCTCCATCCGCGAGTTCGAGAAGGTCTATCCCTTCGGCTGGCTGGGCCTGCTGTCCGACACGCCACCGGTCAGCGAGGAGCTCATCTACATCAACAGCGAGCGCGGCTTCGCCCTGTGTTCCATGCGCAGCCGCACCCGCAGCCGCTACTACCTGCAGGTGCCGCTCACCGACAAGGTGGAGGCCTGGTCCGACGACGCCTTCTGGGCCGAACTCCGGCTGCGTCTGGACGAGCGTGGCCGCGAAGCGCTGGTGACAGGCCCCTCGCTGGAGAAGAGCATCGCTCCGCTGCGCAGCTTCGTGGTGGAGCCCCTGCGCTTCGGCCGGCTGTTCCTGGCCGGCGACGCGGGCCACATCGTGCCTCCCACCGGCGCCAAGGGTCTGAACCTCGCTGCCACCGACGTGAAATACCTCTCCACTGCCTTCATCGAATACTTCAGTGAACGCAGTGCCGCCGGCATCGACCACTATTCCGAACGCTGCCTGCGCCGCATCTGGCGGGCCGAGCGCTTCTCCTGGTGGTTCACCAACCTGATGCACAAGTTCCCCGAAGACGGCGCCCTGGCCGAACGGCTGCGGCATGCCGAAGTGGATTACCTGTTGAATTCGGAGTCGGGCCTGCGCACCATCGCCGAGAACTACGTCGGGCTGTCACTCGACTTTGGATCGCGCGGCCCCGCGCTGGCAGGCAAAGGGTCCCATTAGCTCAAGGAGAGACCCGTGAAGGGCATGCAGGGAAGGATGCTTGACAAGCCTCGTGCAGCGATTGCACTGGCCGTGCTGGTGGTGGTGGGAGGCTGCAGCAGCAGCGACAACACCCGGCTTGCCGAACTGGAAGCCGAGGTTGCCACATTGCGCGCCAGCGCCAACCGTGCCGGCGACTACATCGACATCCTCAACCTGCAGTCCATCTACGGCTACTACGTGGACAAGTCGCAGTGGGACCAGGCGGCCGACCTGTTCTCAAGGGATGCCACGCTCGAGATCGCCGGTCGCGGGCTCTTCAAGGGCCAGGACCGCATCCGCGAATACCTGCATGAGCTCGGGCCGCTGGAATACGGCAAGCTGTTCAACCACACCCAGCTGCAGCCGGTGGTGCATGTCGCCGACGATGGCGCCAGCGCCAGGGCCCGTTGGCGCTCCTTCATGATGGTGGGACACCTCGGCAAGGAAGCCCGCTGGGGCGACGCCATCTACGAGAACGAGTACGTGAAGGAAGACGGCACGTGGAAGATCAGCAAGCTGCATTCCTACATCACCTTCTACGTGGAGTATGACCGCGGCTGGAACAAGGGCGCGGTGGAACTGCCGAAGCACCTGGAGACGCTGGAGCCGGACGCCGAGGCCACCGTGAAGTACGGTGCCTTCCCCGAGGTGTTCATCCCTCCGTATCACTACAAGAACCCAGTGTCGGGGAAATAGATGAAATCCCCCGCGCCTTCCGCCCTCGCCTGCCTGCTGGTTGTACTGGCCGGATGCCAGGCGCAACAGGATGAGTCACGCGCCGCGGCAGCCGGCGCCACTCCCGCCGGGACGGCAACCTCGACCTGCGAACGCGCCTGCCTGTACGGCGTTCTCGATGGCTATCTGAAGGCATTGGTGGCGCGCGATCCGCAGCAGGTGCGCTGGGCAGCAAAGGTGCGCCACACCGAAAACAATGTGGAACTGCGCCCCGGCGATGGACTGTGGGGCACCATCACCGCACTCGACAGCTACGAGATGCGCTTTGCCGATCCGAAGACTGGCGGCGTTGCGATATTCGGCGTGGTGGAAGAGACCACCACCCGCTCACCCTATGCACTGCGCCTGAAGGTGGTCGAGGGTTCGGTTGCTGAAGTCGAGACCATCGTGGTGCGCAAGGACGACGCCGGCATTCCCTTCGTCACCGCTGACATCAAGCCCCTGCCGGTGTGGGATGAGGTCATCCCGGCCGGGCAACGCACGCCACGCCAGCAGATGATCGATGCTGCCAACGGCTACTTCGAGACCCTGCAGCGCAATGACGGCGCGCTGCATGTGCAGTTCACCGACGACTGCAACCGGCGCGAGGATGGTTTCATCTCCACCAACGTGCCCAATCCCGACCTCGATCCGCTGTGGAAGCTTGGCTGCGCCGACCAGTTCCGCATGGGGCAGTACCTGTACGACGACCGCTTGCGCGACCGCCGTTTCCCCATGGTGGACGAGGAACGCGGCATCGTGCTGGGCGCGGGCTTCATCGATCACGAGGGCCGGATCGGCGACTTCAAGCTCACTGACGGCAGCATGCGCAGTTCCATCTTCCGCCGGCCGCACAGCTTCGTGCTGCTGGAGGCGTTCAAGATCAGGGACGGCAAGATCGCGCAGGTGGAGGCGTCGTTCATCACCGTGCCTTACAACATGCCCTCCCCGTGGACGGCACCGTAAGCAAGCGCTTGCATCCGGCAGGCCCGGTGGATATCACCCCGGTACCCGCCTTGCCGCCGCTCAGGCGGCAGAATTAGTATGCATTTCAACTCAAACAAGTGCCACCAGGGGGCAAAGCATGCGTATCGTCGGCAAATCCGTTCGGGCCGCCATAGGTGGCACACTCACCGGACTCGGCGTCATTGGCGCATTGTCGGCAGGAGCTGCCACAGCCTCCGCAGCTGAAGGCCCACAGGCAGACGAGGAACTCGAAGAGGTGGTGGTCACGGCCCGCCGCCGTGAAGAAAGCCTTCAAGACACACCAGTGGCGGTGACCGTTGTCACCAGCGAGATGCTCGAGGCCATGCAGATCGGTGGCACCACCGACCTCGACAAGATCGCCCCGAACCTGCAGTTCCACAGCTACGGCACCCTCACCGGCAACAACTCCGCCGCGCAGGTGTTCATCCGTGGCATCGGCCAGACCGATGCCACGCCTGCGGTGGACCCGGGCGTCGGCCTCTACATTGACGACGTGTACATGGGCCGCTCGGTGGGCGGCGCCATGGAGATGCGCGACATCGCCACCACACAAGTGCTGCGCGGCCCGCAGGGCACGCTGTTCGGCCGCAACACCATCGGCGGTGCGGTGCTGCTCACCACCAACGGGCCCGGCGAGGGTGCCGGCAACACCATGCGCGTCACGGTGGGCGAGGATGAACTCTTCGACGCCTTTGCCGCCTTCGACGTGCTCGATGGCGAGAAATGGTCGGCGCGCGTTTCCGGTGGCCTGCGCCGCCGCGATGGCTACGTGCATCGCGTGTTCGACGGCGTCGACCTCGGCGACGAGAATTCCCGCAACGGCCAGGCGGCACTGCGCTACAAGGCTACCGACAACCTCTCCTTCACGCTGCGCTTCGACGTGGCCCAGGAAGAGGAGAACGGCTCGCCCTTCGTATTTCATTCGATGAACGAGGGAGCCCTGTTCGTCGGCGTGGGCAGCATCAATGCCGGCTGCCCCAACATCCTCGATGGACTGCCCCCCCCGACCCTGGTGGGCCCGCTGGCCGATCCCCGCTGTGGCAATGATGCGCAGGCCCTCGGCCCCTTCACCAACGGCGGCACCGCACCCGTGTTCAGCGAACTGAAGAACCGCGGTGTATCGCTGGTGGCCAACTGGAATGCCACCGACAAGCTGTCGTTCAAGTCCATCACCTCCGACCGGCGGCTGAAGTGGGCCGGTGCCCGCGATGCGGACAACACACCGCTGCTGGTGCTGCATACCAACTACCACAGCAAGAGCGACCAGTTCAGCCAGGAACTGCAGGCCCTGTTCAACGGCGAGCGGCTCGACGGCGTGATCGGCCTTTACTACTTCGACGAGAAGACCTTCGATCGCGTGCTGGTGCCAATTTCCAATCCGGGCACCTCCTACGACACGCAGCGCGTGTGGCTGGAAAGCGAGGCCAAGGCGGCGTTCACGGAATGGACATTGAAGGTCACCGAGGGCCTGAGCGCCACCGCGGGCGTTCGCTACACCGAAGAGACCAAGTCGCTGGAGGGCATCATGTTCAATGTGTCCCCGGCCTCCGCGGCCGAACCGGCCACGCCGCCCACCGCGCTGTGCCCCTACGGTGGCCTGCCACCGACGCAAACCGGCTGCCTCTTCCTTTCGACCAACCCGTTCGAGGAGGAGTTCTCCAACACCACCATGTCCGGAAGTGTGCAGTACCGCTGGAACAGCGCCGTGATGACCTATGCCAGCTACTCCGAGGGCTTCAAGAGCGGCGGCTTCAACCAGCGCTACAACGCCACGCCCCCGGGCAATGCCCCGATCTCCTTCGGCGCCGAGACAGCCACCACCGTCGAGGTGGGGATGAAGCTCAATCCGATGCGGGGGCTGCGCATCAACGCCGCGTTGTTCACCACCGACTATGACGACATCCAGATGACCTACCGCCTGGGCGTGGTGCCGCTGCTGTTCAATGCCGGCAAGGCCTCGATCGATGGCGGCGAGCTGGAAATCGCCTGGTCGCCCATCCCGCGCCTGAACATTGATGCCAGCGCGGGCTACCTGGATTCCGGCTTCGACAGGATTACGGATCCCGCGCCCGTCGGTGGAGTGGCTCCCACGGCCACGGCCGGCCTCAACAGCCGCCTGCCGTTCACGCCGGAATGGACCACCCACCTGGGCGTGGCCTACTCCTTCGTGCTGGGCAATGGCTGGACCCTGACTCCCCGACTGGACACCAGCTATACTGCCTCGCAGTTCTTCGACGCCGGCAACTCGGCGGAGATTTCGCAGACCGGCGGAGTCACCATTTACAATGGCTCCGTGGCGCTGGAGTCGCCGGATTCGAAGTGGCGCGTGGCGCTGAACGGGCAGAACCTCGGCGACAAGCTGTACCCGGTTGCGGGCACCTCTTCGCTGACCACCTCTTCAGGCTACGCAGAGGTCATCTACGCACGTCCCAGGACCCTGTCCCTGTCGGCGTCGTACAGGTTCTAGTAGAGGGCACTGACCCGCCCTCTGTTTGACGGAGGGCGGATCATGCGGACTGGATATCTTCGTTCAACGCTGGCGGCGGCGGCTTTGGCCCTGCTCGCCAGCTCGGCAGCGCTTGCGCACCATTCCTTTGCGGTGTTCTTCGACAACGACCAGGGCGTCGTGTCCGTGACCGGCAAGGTGACCGAATTCACCTTCCGCAACCCCCACGGCATCATCCGGGTCGCGGTGAAAGAGCCCAATGGCGAGACGGTGGAATGGAAGGCCGAGACCAATTCCCCCTCCGTGCTCGAGCGCCGTGGCTGGAAGAAAGACAGCCTGAAGCCCGGCGATGAAATCGTGCTCGAAGGCTGGCGCGCCCGCGATGGCGCGCGCTACATGCGCATGCGCAAGGTGACCAAGGCCGATGGCACCCCGGTGGGCATACCCTTCCAGTCGCTGGAGGTGCGCTGATGGGCCTGCTCTCCCGCGTGGCGGCCCCGGCAGCTGCGTGCGCCCTGCAGGCGCTGGCGCTCTGTGCGGCGGCCTCGCTGCCCGCTGTGGCTGCCCAGCCCGCCCGCCCCAACCTGTCCGGATTCTGGAACCTGGCGGGCACCCCGGTGGAAGACCCCGAGCTGAAGGCGAAGATCGCACCGGGCACGGTGATCCTGCAGGACACCGGCGGTCCGGAGTATGGGCCGGGAGACTTTGGCGGCCTGAAGCTCACGCCTGCCGCGGAGGCAGCCGCCAAGGCCTGGAACATCAAGGATGAGATGACCGTCTCGGCCACCTGCCGCATTCCCTCCATCGTCTACGCGATGCAGGGCCCCTTCCCCATCGAGATCTTCCAGGGCACCGAGATGACGGTGATCCGCCTGGAATACTTCGACATGGCGCGCGTGATCTTCACCGACGGACGCAAGCACATGCCGGCCGATGCGCCGCTGACCAAGACCGGGGATTCCATCGGGCGCTGGGAAGGCGACACGCTGGTGGTGGAGACCATCCACCTGAAGGAAGCCACCATCACCAACAACGGCCTCTCGCACAGCGACAAGGTGCGGGTGATCGAGCGCTTCAAGCTCTCGCCGGACGGCAAGAAGCTGATCTCCACCCAGGAGTTCGAGGATCCGGAGATGCTGCAGAACCGCGGCGCGCGGTTCATCACCTGGAACAAGGTCGAGGGCGACCACGTCCACGCCTACGACTGCGATCCCTCGTTCGCGGAAAACTACGCGAACTGAATAAGCGCCCGGCGTGGATCGCCACGCCGGCCCGCCCCTGCCCGGGCTTGTGCCCGGGCAATCCCTACTTGCTCTTGTACATCGAGATGGTCAGGCCGCCGGGACCCATGCCCGGCGGTGAACTCAGGTATTTGCCCGAGTTCAGCCACGCGTACTTGCCATCCACCCGCGTCTCGAAGATCGGCACCAGGCCGATGCCCGCGTTGGTGGTGTTGCGGACGATGATGATGTCGCCCTCGGTGGTCTGCCAGAGATAGCGGGCATCGATGGGCGGCGCGCCCGTGTTGCCCAGGCTCTGGTAGTCCGCCCCACCGAACAGGATCTTGCCGCTCACGATGCCCGTGAGGGTGCCGCCGGTGATGGGCAGCACATTGCGGTTGCCCCGCTTGCCGCCCTGCACCGCCTGCCCCCGCCCCAGCGTGACCACCTCGGTGAGGATCTCCTCGCCACGCTCTTCCGACGCGTCTGCGTGCCGGAAATCCCAGGGCTGCGGCGGCACGCCGGCAGGCTTGGTGATCTTCACGCCACGGGCCGCATCCACGGCAACCCCGGATACGTCGTGGATCGACAGCCGCATCTTCTTCGCAGCAGCGTCGATGGTGCGCCGACCAACATAGGTGCCGGTGTTCAGCCAGGCGAACGGGCCGTTGCCCGGGGCCTCGAAGTCATATACCACGCGCAGGTCACCGGCACTCGGGCCGACGCCGGCATTGCGCATCAGCACGTGGCCGCCGTCACTGGTCTTGAGCACCAGGATCTGCTCCACCTCGACCACGCCGTTGGAGAGGGTGAGCTCGTAATCCAGGCTCCCTGGCAGCACCTCACCTTCGATCTTCGGCCCCTTGAACGTGCCGGCCTGCGTGACAGCTGCCTGGCGCATCCCGAAGGGCGTGCGGCCCACGTTGTACACGGCATCGAGGTTCACCTCGGCCTCGAGCACCAGCACACCGCTTTCCGGTGGTGCGATGCCGCCGGGCAGGCCGCAGTCCCATGTGGCGGCCGGCACCAGTGTCTTCGACGAGGTGGAAGCAGTGCGGCTGCCGGAGCCGGTGCTGGCGCAGGCGCCGACAAAGCCGGCGCCAAGCAATCCCAATGTGACGGAGCGACGTGTCTGCACGGTGTTCCCTTGTTTCAAGTTGTTGGCGTTCAGGGCGCGGTGCAGCGGTAGGACTCGGCCGCCTCGGGCCGGCCGCTGACATAGCGCGGATACTCCGGATAGGAGCACAGCGGCAGCGAGCGCTCGCCAGCCGTAACGGTCACGGTCTTGCCCGGCGCCTGGTTCTGCTCCACCCAGGCGACCAGCGCGGCGCGCTTGTCGAACTGGTTCGGGACCTGGAAGCGGGCGACTTCCTGTCCCGCGCCGTTGGTGGTGTGGCTGTTGCCGCTGAGGCCATGGCCTGCCTGCGGCATCACGAACAGCCGCCCGAACGCGTCCAGCGTGCCGCGGCCCATCTTGTCGAGCACCGCCTTGTAATAGTCGAGCTGCATGCCCGTGGACGCCAGCGAGTCGTTGGTGCCAATGGTGACGATCATCTTGCCGCCGCGGCGGTAGAAGGCGCTGAGGTCGGGATTGGTGGAATCCAGCCAGCCGGAAAGCTCCTCGCGGCGCTTGTTCCACTTGCCACCTTCCACATAGTCCAGCGGATTGGCATTCAGGTCACCCATCAGGAAGCCCGTCACGCCCAGCACGCCGAGGTGCGAATGGATCGCCGCATCGGGTGCCGCGCCTTCCTGGCCACGGAAGCGGGCATTGACCAGAAGTCCGCTGCCGGAAGGATCGGTGGTCGGCATCCACATGCCGAAGGTCGTGGTGCCGTTGGCCAGCGGCGTGGCGAACTTGTAGGGCGTGTAGATGAACTTCAGCGTCTCGATCTGGCCGTCGGAGAGCTTTGCGTTGGCCGAGGTATCGGCGGGATCCGGATCGCGGCCACCGGGTCCACGCAGCGCGGCCCAGGGATTGCGCTTCGGGTCGCCCTGCGACATGTCGAACAGCGCGCGCGCGGCCATGTAGTTGTTGATGACACCGTCTTCGATGCCGTCGAGCTTGTCGGCCTGGCGGATGAACTCCTGGCGGATGGCGGCGGTTTTCGCCGTGGGCACCCAGTTGGCGGCAGGCTTCTCCTGGATGCGGATCAGCTCGGGCGCCAGCATCAGCGACGAGAAGCCGACGATGGGTACGTCGGCGATGATGCCGTCGTAATCGGCGGGATAGCGCTGCGCCACAGTGAGCGCCTCGCGACCGCCCTGCGAACCACCGATGTAGTAGTTGAAGCGCGGGCGCTCGCCGTACACGCGTTCCATGATGACCATCGCGACATCGTGGGTCTTCTTCATCTGCATGTAGCCGAGGTTCTTGATGGCCTCGTCATTCAGCGCCCAGTCATTGGCGGCAGCGCCGCCACCGGGAGGACCACCCGCACCAGGGGGACCGCCCGCACCGGGGAAACCGCCACCCGGAAAGCCGCCACCAGGAGCGCCACGACCAGGACCACCCGGAGGCGCACCTGCACCCGGGGGGCCGCCTGCAACGGGAGGTCCGCCCGCGCCAGGCGCTCCCCGCGCCGGGCCTGCGCCCGGAGGTCCGCCCGCACCCGGAGGTCCACCCGCACCCGGCCCGCGTCCGCCGCCTGGAGGCCCACCGGCACCCGGAGCTCCGCCGCCTGGAGGCCCGAAGCCGCCCATCTGGTGGCCGGAGTCACTGCCGTAGGTGGCAAAGCCGCGCGCCAGGTCGCCGCCGGTGACATTGGGAATGGTGCCGTTCATGCCGCCACCGCCCAGCTGCAGTCCGCGACGCGCCCACTTGGCGGGCAGCGCCACGCGGAAGTTGATGGGCTTGCCCTTCGGATCCACCGGCAGGATCTGTCCGTCCACCACGCCATAGCCACCGTTGGCGTCATCCACCCAGCGCGGCGCATTCAGGGTGACACCGCCCACCGGCTCGCCGATGGCGGACACCGGAATGGAACTTCCCACCTTCTCTGCCGTGACATTGCTGGCCGTGATCACGATGTCGGGTGACGCCGGCAGGCGTGAACCAGCCGCCGCGATGGGCTGGGCGGCAGGCTGCGCCGAGTGCAGGACCAGGGGCAGCAATGCCCCGGCCGCAATGCCAGCCACCACCAGCGGATGCTTCACGAGGCGATGGCCGATCCCGGCACGGGAAATCAGATGTTTCATGGGTTGGGTTCCGTGGAAGAGGAATTAAGCAGACTTTTTCTGGATGCAACTGCCGATGATGCCCGGGAACACCAATCCCTGACTTGGACAATTTGCCAGAGAAATTGTCTTTTTCAGCAGCCAGCTATCCGGGTCGGCCAAGCCAGTCGAGGATTTCCCGGGTGTGCTCCCCGAGGCGGGGTGGCGGATCCAGCGCGCCGGTGGCTCCCGCGGAGGACAGGAATCCAGGCCCGAGGATGGCCACCTGCTCACGCTCCGGCAGGCCGGGAATGCGCACCGGCAGCTGCAGCGCACGCTGCGACAGGTCGGGCAGTGACATGGCCTCGCTGATGTCGCGCACCATGCCGCAGGGAATGCCGGCCGCGCTGAGCATGGCCTCCCACTCGGCGGCATCGCGGGTCTGCATCACGGCCGAAAGCGCTTCGCGCATGGCCGCCGCATTGATGCGCCGGGAGTCCGGGTCCAGGAAGCGCGGATCGGTGAGCCACTGCGGCTGCTCCAGCAGGCGCGCCAGCAGCTCGAACTGATGCTGCTGCACCACGCCGAGCGACACACGATGGCCGTCGCGCGCCTGGAACAACGCGGAGGTGGGCTGGCCGCTGTAGCCGGTGTTGCCCGTGCGTTCCAGTGCACGGCCGGTCACCAGGTACGGCACCACGGCGGAAGTCATGAACGAGATGGTGGCATCGAACATGGCCACGTCGAGGAACTCGCCCTCCCCGGTGTGCTGCCGTCGCAGCAGTGCGGCGAGGATGGCGAAGGCGGCAGTCTGTCCGGTGAGCGTATCCACCACGGGAAAACCCACGCGCATGGGCGGGCCGTCCGGATCGCCGCCCAGGCTCATCATGCCGCTGGTGGCCTGCACGATGTTGTCGATGGCCGGCCAGTCGCGGCGCGGGCCTGACTGACCGTAGCCAGACACCGAGCAATACACCAGGCGCGGGTTCAGGGCACGCGCGGCGGCGTAGTCCAGGCCCAGGCGCGCCATCACGCCGGGACGGAAATTCTCCAGCAGCACGTCGCTGCGTTCGATCAGGCGACGCGCGGCCGCGAGGTCCTCATCCTTCTTCAGGTCGAGCACCACGGATTTCTTGCCGGCGTTGACCGCGATGAAGGCCGGCGCCATGCCATCGTAGCGCCGGTCGCTGCCGTAGTTGCGCATGGCATCGCCCCGGCCGGGCGCCTCGATCTTGATCACCTCCGCGCCGAGCAGGCGCAGCAGGTGCGACGCATAGGGACCCGCCATCACATGGCTGAAGTCCGCCACGCGAATCCCCTCAAGGACTGGTTTCATTCTCAATGCTCCGTGCAGGCAATGCTGCCGTCCGGCGCGATGCTGGCACGCGCCGTGCGGAAAACCGCCATGCCATCGATGCCGTAGCGGGCCAGCCCTGCGGCATTGCGTTCCGCGTATTGCAGGTAAAGGGCATCAAAGCGCACCTGGTCTGCGGCGCTGATTTCAGCCAGCTCGACCCCGCGCTGCTCGGCCACGCGCCAGCCCTCGTCAAGTGCGCGGCGGTTTTCCTCGGCCAGCGCATGTTCCCACACCGCCACCCCTTCTTCGAGCACCGCGCGATGCTCCGGCGACAGCGACTGCCAGCGCCTGGCACCCATGGCCCGCGCCGGGTAGGCGCCGCGCGGCACCTTGAGCGAGGCGTAGTAGTGCGCCACCTCCGCCAGGTGCAGAGACTTGAAGGTATCGGTGGGGGCGACCAGGCCATCGATCACGCCCTTGGCCAGCGCCGAGTACACATCGCCCATGGGCATGTTGACCGGATCGGCGCCCAGCTCCCGCATCATCTGCAGCAGCTCGGTGGGCACGCGCAGCCTGAGGCCACGCAGGTCATCCAGCGAATGCACCGGGCGCTCCCGGGTCACGATGCCGGGCAGGCTCCCGCCCTGCACCGCCAGTACCTGCAACCCTTCCAGCTCGCGCGCGAAGCCCGCATGGGCCGACGCCAGGCAGCGATACAGCGCCACCTGGTTTTCGATGGAGGTCACGCCACTGTAGAACCCGGACTGGATGCGGATCAGGTGGGCGCCGCCCTTCACGTAGATGGGCGTGATCAGCCCGATGTCCACCACGCCATGGCGCAGTTCCACCATCGAATGCTCGGAGGAAAGCATCGCGCCGGACCAGCTGGGCCGGATGCGCAGCGTGCCACCGGAACGCTTCTCGACGAAGTCCATCCATGTCTGGTCGGCGCGGCTGAAGGGATGCGCGGGACTGTAGGGCGTGGCGTACACCAGTTCCACGATCCCGCTGCCGGGGGGCGGCGCGCAGCCGGCCAGCCATGCCAGCGCAGCGGCGAGACCTGCGATGCGCAATCGCATCATGCCAGGCCCGCCTGGCGCAGGAACTGCTCCACATGGCCAACCGCGGTGGCGTGGTCCCAGTTCTTGGCGTCCACCATGTCGGCATCCAGCAGCAGCACCGGCACCCCCGCGGACTCCAGCGCAGCACGCGTGAGCAGCGTGCCGGACTGCGACACGCGGTTGTCGCGCGGCACGAGCATCACCGCGGCGTCGATGCCGCAGCGGTCCGCCTCGCTGACCATCCACTCGCACATCCAGGGCGGCAGGTGCAGCACCTCATTCATCGAGCAGATGCGGCTGGCCAGTGCATCCAGCGGCCTGCCTTTCAATGCGCGCACGTACTGCGGCCCGGCGAAAGGCAGGTACATGGTCCACACGAACACGGCGCCGAGGCGCTCTTCGAGTGCCTGGTAGAAGGCCGTGTCGTGCCAGAGGCCGGCACCGATCCACATCAGGCGGATGCGTTCATTGGCTGCAACGCCCTGCCCGGCTTGCACGCGTGCCCGCACCTCGTCGCGGAACTTGCGTGCATGCGCCACTGCCCAGTCCGAACCGCGATGCCATTGCGGGATCATGGTGTTGGGCATCTGGTCGACGATGGACACCGGGCAGGGGCGCGCCGATCCGGCCAGCTGCGCGGCCTCGTCCAGGTAACCTTCCTGTTCGTTGATGCGTTCCATCAGGGCGGCCAGCTTGTCCATCTCGAAACGACGGCCGGTCTTGCGTTCCAGCAGTGCGATCAGGTCGCGCATTTCCTCGGCCAGCAGCGCGATGCGCTCGGTGCCGTAGACCTCTTCCCAGCGCTCGTTCGAGTGGCGGTACCACTGCGGCAGCGTCTGCGTCCAGGCCGGCGCCTCGATCGGAAAGAAATCCGTGCCCATCACATCCGCCCAGCGCGCAAACACCTGCTGGATGCAATCGCAGGTGAGACGCGCCACCAGCACGGTGGGGCGAGGCAGGCCGCCCCAGGGCGCGGTGGCTGGATCCGCGGCCAGCGAGCAGGCCAGCCCCAGCGAACAATAGTTGCAGCGGTTGGGTGGATAACCCAGGTCATCGAGCACGCCGAAGTAACGCGTGGAGAGCCGCTTGGCCGAGATGTAGGCCGACCACCACTGGTTGGAGATGACGGGAATGTCCATCGCGTGGAAGATTTCATGCGGCGTATCGGCCTGGGCCACCGCAAAAGGCTCGCCGCGCTCCACCACGCGTTCCCTGAGTTCCGCGCCAAATGCCTTCTGGAAAGCCGTGGCTTCGCTGGTGCACGCCAGGTCCTTGCGTCCGCGCACTTCGGTCTCACTCATGTCATCACCTTCCCGGCCACCAGCTGCGCGAAGTGTGTGGCTTCGAGCCCCGCTACCTGCAATGCAATCTCCCGATTGTGTTCACCCATCGACGGGGCGCGATACGGCTCGGGCCGGTCCTTCGAGAAGGAGATCGGCGTGCGCACATGGCCGAAGCTGCCCAGCTTCGGATGCGGCAACTCCATCACCGCGCCGCGTGCACGCAGCACCGGGTCGCGTTCCATCAGGTCCTCGATGTCCTGCAGTACACCGGCGGCGATGCCGGCCGCCTGCAATGTCTCCACCAGGGCGTGTTCATCCTGGGTGGCCGTCCATGCGGCAATGGGCTGGCCGCCGGCAAGGCGGGCCAGCCGCTCGGCATCCGCCGCATCGAACAGGCTGATCGCCACCCAGCGATCCTCGCCCCGCGCCGGATACACGTCCTGGTGGTGCACGCCGGCATCGGCGTTGCCCATGCGCTGCGGTGCAATGCCCTGCTGTGACTGGACCACCGCACGATGCATCTGCTGCACGCAGATCTCGTACATGGAGGCGTCGATATGGCTGCCGCGTCCATCCTGCTGTCTTCGCGCCAGGGCCGCGGCGATGCTGGCTGCAATCACATAAGGGACGATGACGTCGCCATAGGGCACGGCACCGGGCACCACCGGGTCCCGATCGGCCCAGCCAGTAAGCCAGGTGCGGCCGGAAAGCGCGCCGCCGGTGCCGTCCACGCCCCACTCCGCTGCCAGCGGCCCGGTCTGGCCATACACACTGCCCGATGCCATCACCAGCGCGGGCTTGCGCGCCGAGAGCTGTGCGTAACCCAGTCCCAGCTTTTCCATGGTGCCGGGCGAGAAGTTCTCGACCACCACGTCCGCCCAGTCCAGCAGCGGATCGATGACAGCACGGGAGGCAGGCTGCTTGAGATCCAGCGACAGGCTGCGCTTGGAGGTGTTCAGGTGCGCGAACCAGGGCTTGTCATCCAGGTCATCCGCGCGCGAGGCGGACACCTGCACGTCCACGCGCGACAGGCAGGGACGGGTGCGCGATTCCACCTTGATGATGTCGGCCCCGAGGTCGCCGAGGATCTTGGTGGTGATCGAACCGACCAGCGCCCAGGAGAAATCAAGCACGCGCACGCCAGCCAGCGGGCCGCCGCGCGTGCCGCCACTGGCCGCTGTGCGCGCCAGCGCGGCTGCCTCTGGAGACACCGGTGCTGCCTGCGGTGAGGCGGTGATCCGTGCGAAGCGCGCGGGCCGGCGTACCCCAGCCTCTTCGGTCCAGAAGCCGCGCGCCAGCAGATGCGGGTCTGCATGCACATCGGCCGGGGATTCCACCACGCAGGCATTGATGCCGCGCCGGCGGCCCTCGGTGCGGATCTCGGCGCAAGTGCGCGTGCGGAAGAAATCCGCTATCGCCTTCTCCCAGATTGCGCGCGTGCCCGCGTCCAGCGTGGAACGGTTGTAGCGCAGCCAGTCGGTGCCGCGCAGCGGATTGGGCAGGCCGGTGGAGTCCATCCAGTCGGAAAGTCCCTGGTTTGCCGGCGCGCCGAAACGTCCCGTCATCAGCGTGTGGAAGCACCAGCCATCAGCGAGGCGCCAGATGCAGCGCACGGTGGCGCGGCCATAATTCAGCGCGCCCCCGACACGATGCAGCTTGCGACGGTCGAACTGCCATACCAGGACGCCATTCACATTGCGGCTGAAGGCGACTTCCTGCACGGACACATCCACGTGCTGTCCCACACCCGAGGTGCCGCGCGCCAGGTACGCGGCCATCGCGCCTGCCGCGGCGGCCATCTCGGCGTGGAAGCCGCAGGCATCCAGTGCTTCCTTCACCGGCGCACGATCCGGCTCACCGGTGAGGCGCAACACGCCACCCATGGCAGAAGCCACCAGCTCGCCGCCGCGCCAGCGCGACCGCGGGCCGCCGCTGCCGAACGGTGTCACCGAGACATGGATGAGACGGGGATTCCAGGCTTCCAGCTGCGCCCGTTGCACCCCGCGGTCGGCAAGCAGTTCCAGTCCTGATGCATCCACCAGGAAATCCGTGGCGGCAATGGAGGCCGCATCGGGTGTGCCCTGGCGGATTTCAGCGCCGAGTGAGGCGAGGTAGCGGCACAGCGGCCGCGCGGCCATGTCATCCAGAGCCAGTACAACCTGTCCTGCCAGCGGATTCATCGTGCGTGCTCGCTGCAGAAGGCGCGGATGCGATCGAGCACGCCATCGTTGGCCAGCCAGTGCGCTGCCGGCAGCGCCAGGAAAGGCAATCCGGCCTCGGTGAGCGCCGCGCGCTGCGCGGGCAGCTTCCAGGCCTGGCTCTCATCCTCGCGGGTGAGCCACAGCACTACCGCCCCGGCGCGTCGTGCGCGCGCCTGCCGCACGATCCACTGTGCCGAATCGTTGAAGGACCGTGGGCCCACGCTGCGCGCGACCATGTGGCGGGCGATGGCCCGCGCAGGTTCTTCATCTGCGGCCACCAGCGGTTCGCCAAGGCGGTCGAGCCTGAAGCCATGTGTCTCCGCCACTACCGAAGCGCCCCCCTCTTCCACAGCCTGGTGCAGGCGCCCGTCCGGCGGGCAGCTGCCGGCCAGCAGCACACGGGGACGCTCTGCCGGCGGTGGCAAAGGCAAGCTGGCCAGCCACTGGCCGGGATCGGTCCACAAGACTGCGCGCGCCAGTCTTTCGAACCAGGGTCCATTGCCCGAGCGCACACCCTGCAACCGCTCGAGCTGCCCGCGGATCATGTTGCTGTGTCCTATGCCGGCGGCAAGGGCGTCCGCATCGGCACCCAGTTCGCTGGCCAGCCTGACCACCGCGCGGGCGGAATGCGCCAGGCTGGATTCGCGGCGAACCAGGGCCAGGTCGAAGATGCGTGGCGCGGGCCCCCCGAGCTTGCCGCGCCGCTGCAGTTCGCGAACATAGTAGAAGAGCCGCTGGGAAGCGTCATCGGCACGCGTGAACACCACGTCGCGCAGCGCGTCATATGCACCCGCATGCCATTGCTCGAGGATGGACCGGCTCCACAGCGGAAAGCTGGACTCCAGCCACTGGTCCGCCCACGGCGTTGCGGCGTCCGCTTTCCAGGGCAGATGGCCATAGGGACGCCCGGTAGCCAGCAATAACTCCACCGGCACATCCGCGCCCACGTAGCCCACACCATCGCCACCGCCCAGCGCGGCAATCGGATCAGCCAGTCTTCGTTCCAGCTCTTGCATCAACTTGTGAACCTTCTCATCGTCCCAGCCACTGCGGCAGGCCCAGCGCGATCACCGGGAACACCACCAGCAGGGTCAGGTGCACCAGATCCGCCGCCAGGAATGGCAGCACGCCCTTGAAGATGCGCCCCAGCGGCACATCCTTCGCTACTCCCTGGATCACGTACAGGTTCATGCCGATCGGCGGGTGCACGAAGCCGATCTCCATCGCCCGCACCAGGAAAATGCCGAACCAGATGGGTGACAGGCCGAGGTCTGCCACCAGCGGCAACAGGATGGGCGTGGTCAGCAACATCATCGCCAGGCCATCGAGCACCGAACCGATCACCAGCAGGAACACCGCCACCAGCAGCATCGTGCCCACCGGACCCAGCCCCAGACCGCCGATGGCGGAACCGATCTGCCCGGTGAGGCCGGTGACGCTGATGAAGGCGGCGAAAACCAGCGCACCGATGATCACCATGTAGATCAGGCCGCTGGTCTTCAGCGTCTCTTCCAGTGCGACGCGCAGGCCGGGGATGGAAAAACGGCGGCGCAGCGCGCAGATCACCATGGCGCCCGCGGCACCCACGGCCGCGGCTTCGGAAGGCGTGACCCAGCCCATGGCGATGCCACCGGTCACCAGCACCACCAGCAGGCCGATGTCGGCGATGCGGCGCAGGCTCGACAGTCGCTCCTTCCACCCTGTTCTGGCCAGGCGCGGGGCAATGCCCGGCCAGATGCGGACAATCACGGCAATCACCAGGAAGTAGCTGAGCATCTGCGTGATGCCCGGCACGATGGCAGCGGTGAACAGGCTGCCGATGGACTGCTCGGCCACGATGCCGAACACGATCAGCGCCCCGGATGGCGGGATCATCTGCCCGAGGGTGCCGCCGGCGGCCACCGCACCGGTGGAAAGGGAATCGGAGTAGCCGTGGCGGCGCATTTCCGGCAGCGCCACCAGGCCGATCGTGGCCGTCGTGGCGAGGCTGGAGCCGTTGATGGATCCGAACCCCGCACAGCCCGCCACCGAAGCGATCGCCAGCCCGCCCCGCCGGTGGCCGAGGAAGCGCGTGGCCACATCAAAGAAGTCGCGGCTGGCATTGGCCGAAAAGCAAAGGTGCGCCATCAGCATGAACAGCGGCAGCGTACCCAGCTCGTAACGCGACATGGTCTCGAACAGCAGCACGCCGGACTTGATCAGCGTCGGCTCCAGGCCGATGGTCAGGACCAGGCCGCCGAGCCCCACCAGCCCCAGGGCTACGCCGATAGGCATGCCCAGCAGCAGCAAGGCCAGCAACACGCATACGCCGATGATCCCGGCTCCCGGATCGTTCATCGCGGATTCCGCCGGAACAGCTGCCAGAGGCCGTGGCCGAACAGGGCAAACAGCGTCACCAGTACCAGCACGCGCAGGGGCCGGTAGGGAATCAGCAACAGCTCGCTTTCTTCATGCCCGGACCAGAGATCGGCCGCAATCCAGGCGCTGCCAGCGAACAAGGCGAGGTAGAAAAGCGCCGACGCGAAGGCGTTGGCGCGGCCGGACCACTGCCGGCCACGCGGCGACAGGCGGTCCACCAGCAGGTGCACCCGCGCGTGCACGCCCGCCACCGCCGCCATCAGCAATGCCCCGGCGGCACCGACAAGCACCGCGGCCTGGACGATCTCGATGGCCCCAAGCAGGGGCAGGTGCAGCTGCCTGCCAAGCATGGCCGTGGTGTCCACCACCATGGCGACCAGCAGCGCGCCCCCCGCCACCCAGACGACTACCCCGCGCATCCGGTTCATGTGCAAATCACTTCATGCGCCGATTGCCGATACTCGCCCTGATCGTCGATCATCCTAACCATGCCCCGTACATCAGCCAGCACTTCCACCCGACGCATCCGCAAGCCCACCCTGCGCAAGACCGAGGCCGCCTCTCCCTCGGCGGACCAGGCGCATGTGGCGGACTGGGTGCGACAGCGTATACGCAACGGACGGCTCGTGCCCGGCCAGCGACTGGTGGAAGCGGACATCGTCAGCGCCACCGGCATCAGCCGCAGCAAGGTCCGCGAAGCACTGCGACGGCTGGAGTCCGACGGCCTGGTCACCATCGAGGAATACCGCGGCGCCTCGGTGAAGAAGCTCGGACCTGACGAAGTCCGCCAGATCTACCAGGCCCGCATGGCACTGGAAGGCCTGGCGGCGGCGGAATGCGCAACCCGCGCCGACGAGGCGCTGCTGGCGCGCCTGGCGGACATCCAGAAGCAGATGAACGACGGTGAACATGCCGGCGATCATGACCGATTCGCCCGCCTCAACGAAGCCTGGCACCGGCTGATCATCGAGGGATCCGGCAACCAGTACATCGGGCAGTTCCTCACCCGGCTTTCGGTGCCGATCTACCGGCTGCTGTTCGCGAGCTTCTACACCACACAGCGCATCAGATCCGCGAACGCCGACCATCAGCACATCACCGCAGCCATCGTCGAACGGCGCGCCGCCGATGCGGAACGGGCCATGCGCACGCACATCCGCAATGGCCTCGACGCCCTGATCGAACTGAATACCCACTTCGATTCCTGAGCAGGAGCGCGCCACCAGCGCGCCCCTGCCCCCCGCTCACCACTTCTTGCGCAGGCTCACCGCGAACATGCGGCCGATGGGGTTGGCGACCGTGGCGTCATAACCGCCACTGCCATTGCCGCTGGGAGCGAAGTTCACATAAGGTGGATCCTCATCCCGCAGGTTGCGGATCTCCACGCCGAAGTTGAGGTCCTCAAGCTGGGAGGCGCCGAACATCTGTCCCAGGTCCATGTTGAAGGTCACGTCGATCGGCGTGTACGGGCCCACACCTTCGACAGGCGTAACCGCATTGTTCTGGTAGCCGTGGACGCGGGTCACCGACACGGATGCGCCCAGGGGCCCACGATTCCAGGCCATTCCGCCGCGCAGCTTGAGCTTCAGCGGATTGAAGATGGTGTTCAGGCGATCCACCAGCGGGGCGGCCGGCGTGATGGCCACGTCATACTCCGTCAGGTAGCTGCCCGTGAGCGAGAACCGGAAGGTGCCACGAGCGCCGGTTTCCAGCCGGTAGCTGGTGGAGAGGTCCAGGCCCTTCATGTTCGAGACACCCAGGTTCTGGCCGCGGCCATCGACGAACAGCGTCACGTTGGAGGCGCTGCCGCCGGGCAGAGAGCCGGCCGCGATCGTTATGCCCGCGTCGAGCAGCTCCTGCACACGCTGGCCGGCCTCGGTGCCGCGCACGATGATGCCCGTGCCGTCGAAATCCGCCTCGCGTGCGAGCAGCGCCAGGTTGGAGAGGTAGGCCTCCACCTGATTACGGTAGTTCACGTCGAAGTACGTGAGACTCACGCCCACATTCGACAGCGGCTCCCAGTCGATGCCTGTGGACCAGGTGGTGGCCTTCTCCGGCCCCAGGTCCAGGTTCTGGCCCGACAGCGCCACGCCGGTGACGGTCGCACCGCCGGCGGGGTTCTGGTAGTTCTGCACGTACAGGTTGTTGCTGTTGCCGTATATCTGCGAGATCAGCGGTGCGCGGAACGAGGTGCCGTAGCTGCCGCGGATGGTCAACCCGGGCACCGGCTTCCACGACAGCCCGAATTTCTCGTTGGTGGTCTTGCCCACGTCGCTGTAGTCGTCGTGGCGCAGGGCCGCGTTCACCGTGAGCCGCTCGAAGCCCGGACGCGCATTGCCGACGCCGAACAGCGGGATCTGCAGCTCGGCATAGGCCGAATCCACCTGCCGGTCGAAATGCCGCCACGCCACGGGCGTCGTCGGAGCGCCGCGGGCCGAACCCAGCGCCACTTCGATGTCCTGCCGCTCATAGCCAGTTGCCAGGCCAACATCGCCACCGGGCAGCGTGAACAGCGTGCCGTTCAGCCGCAGCTCGTAGCCGGTGAAATCGCTGTTGGTTGGCGCGAGGAAAATCTGGTCGGAGATGGCTGCCAGCACCGATGGCTGGGTGCGGCCCAGCCCGTAGGGGTCAAACGCCGTTGCCGGATCGGAGCTGGCCAGCGCGGCATTGAGCGCCGCGTTGTTCGTCCCGCGCGTGCTGTCAGCGTCATCGCGGGTCTTGCCATAACCGACCACCGCCTCCAACGACCAGTCATGCGGCAAGGTGAACCGCAAGCCGGGGGTGACTTGCCAGTTCACGGCCTTGCCGTAGGTATCGTTGGTGGGGAGGTCGTCTGCAAAGCTGTAATCGATCGAATAGGTGTTGCCGGCGAATCCGTCGGGGCGGACAAACCAGGCATTGGTGTCGGGCACGTTCAACCGCGCGGCGGCAAAGGCCGCCCTGCGCCGGAACTCGCGCCGGCTGTAGTAGGCATCACCGATCAGTGTCACCCATGGCGCCAGTTCCTTGCGAAAGGTCGAGGCAACGGAGTCATAGTTCTGCTCGGGAAAAAGGTCCTGCCCGATCACTTCGTTGCAGCGGTTGGAGGTGCCGGGAACCAGTGCACCTTCGTTCGCCTGGGTAAGGCCACCGACCGGAATCGCATAGGTCGTGGTACCGATCACCAGCGTGCCGGGATTGCAGCGCGCGCTCCGGTAGTCGCGCCCGCCAAAGGGGCGCTGGTCGGCGGTGAAGAAATCCCTGTCGTCGCCGGAGAGATTGCTGCGGTCCACGTGCTCGTAGGCCAGCATCAACTGGCCGGCGTCCCACACCTTGCCCCATGCCAGGCCAGCGGCCGTCTCGTCGAAATCGCTGGCGGAGCCATAGCGCGCGAAGGCCTCCACGCCATTGAGGCTACGGCGTGGAATCAGGTTCACCACGCCGGCGATGGCATCGGAACCGTAAATGGCCGATGCACCGTCAGCCACCGCTTCGATGCGCTCCACACCCAGCGTCGGCAGGATGGAGGGATCGGTGCTGCGGGAGTTGTTGGTGACGCGGTGGCCATCGAGCAGGACCAGCGTGGCGTAGGGGCCCACACCGCGCAGGTTCACCGTATTGCCATACACGATGTTGCCGGCGCCGCCTGACTGGCCGCGCGAGTTCTCACTGACGCCCAGGTCGAAATTCTGGGGAATGTCCTTGAGGATGCGGTCGATGGTCACCTGCCCGGATGACTCCAGTGACTCGCGGTCCAGCGTGATCACCGCGGCGCCCACCGGTGCGGCACCGCGCACCCGGCTGCCCGTGACGACCACTTCGGCCAGTTCCTCATCGCCCTGCGTGCTGGCCTGGGTGCCCGCATCGGCCGCCATGAGCGGCATTGCGCCAAGCAGGGCCCCGGTTCCGATCAACGCACGACGGACACTTCGCGCCAGAGACAACTGATCCATGTTTCCCCCGGGGTCAGACGGCGGAACGGTGCCGCCAGAGATTGTTGACGAGATTGTCAACAAAATTTAGCCGCAGTCAGCCGGCGCCGCAAGGGATTTCTTTGCTGCTCCGCGGTTGCATGGCCGCGTCACGCTCTCTAGCCTGTATTGGTGGAACTACGGCACCTGAAATATTTCATCGCGGTCTCCGAGGAGCTGAACTTCACGCGCGCCGCGGCGAAACTGCACACCGCACAGCCCTCTCTCAGCCAGCAGATCAGGCAGCTGGAAAAGGATGTGGGCGTGCAGCTGCTGGATCGCAGCCACCATCATGTCGCGCTTACGAATGCTGGCCGCATCTTCCTCAGGCAGGCCAGGGACATCCTCGGCCGCATCGAGCACGCGCGGCACCTTGCGCGCCAGGCCGCAGAAGGACGCGCCGGGGACCTGTCCGTGGGCACCTTCCCTTCCGCAGATGTGCGCATCCTGCCGGCGCTGCGCCCGCTGGTGGCCGAATGCCTTCCCGACCTGCGCCTGCTCCTGCACAGCAAGTACGCGCTCGATCCTGTTGCGGGCCTGAGGTCCGGCGCACTGGACGTCGCGTTCATGCGCGGACCCGTGGACGCAGAAGGACTCGAACATTGCGAACTGCTGCGTGAAGCGCTGGTGATCGTGCTGCCGGCACACCATGCGCTGGCCAGCCGCAGGAAGATCCCCGTCAGGGCACTGGATGACCTGCCCTGCATCACGCTGGAGCGCTCGCAGTCCCCGCAACTGCAGGAAGCCGCCGAGGCGCTGTACCGGCAGGCGAAGATCAGGATGCATGCGGTCTCGAGTGCGGACAACGTCCTGGGACACCTGAAGCTGGTGCAGGAAGGCCTGGGCTTCGCGCTGCTTCCCGAATCCATCAGCGCGCTGCTGCCACCCGGGGTCACATTCAGGCCGCTGGACTGCAAGCCCGTGCCCACGGTGTCGGTGGTGGTCGCATGGAAGAGCGGCAATGGCTCGCGCCTGGTGCGCGAATTCGTCGAACTGGCGCGCCGGTGCTGCACCAGGCTGAAGACACAGCATGCCTGAGCGGCGAATTGGTATTACAATTCGGCGCCATGGGGAAAGTCACTCGTCCAGGGTGGACGCGACGGCAGGTCTTGCAGGGAGGCAGCGCAGCCGGCATAGGCGCGGCATTGCTGCCTTCGTTGCGCGCCGCACAGGCGCGTGAACAACGGCCCAACATCATCTGGATCATGGCCGATGACCTCGGCTACGCCGACCTGTCGTTCACCGGGCAGCGCGCATTCAAGACACCGAACATCGACCGCATCGCGCGCGAAGGGCTTTTTCTTCGGCAATCGTATTCAAACTCGGCGGTGTGCTCGGCCACCCGCACGGGACTGATCACCGGTCGTTACCAGTACAGGTTGCGCGTGGGCCTCGAGGAACCCATCGCCACGGGCAACGAGAACCTGGGACTCGATCCGGGGCACCCCACCCTGCCCTCGCTGCTTCGCGAGCAGGGTTATCGCACCAGCCTGGTGGGCAAATGGCATCTTGGCCTCTCGGACCGGTTCGGGCCGCTCAACAGCGGCTATGAAAGTTTCTACGGCGTGCCCTTTGGAGCCGCCGACTATTTCCGGCACAACCAGGCCTCGGGCGTGGCCCGCAGTGGCCAGCTGTTCGATGGCGCGCAGCCGGCCAATGAAGACGGCTACCTCACCGACCTCTTCTCGCAGCGTGCGGCCGAGGAGGTCGGAAAGCTGCGTCGCGATCCACGTCCCCTCTTCCTCAGCCTGCACTACACGGCACCCCACTGGCCCTGGGAGGGCCCGGAAGACGAGGCGGTGGCAACCACAGTAGGCGACCTGCAGCATCGGGATGGCGGCAGCCTCGAGATCTACCGCCGGATGATGCTGGCCATGGATGCCGGCGTGGGCAAGGTGCTCGATGCACTGAAGCGCGCCGGCGCCGCACGCAACACCATCGTCATCTTCACCAGTGACAACGGCGGCGAGCGCTTTTCGGATACCTGGCCCTTCATCGGATTGAAGGGTGAACTGCTCGAGGGCGGCATCCGCGTGCCCCTCTTCCTGCGCTGGCCGGCGCGCATTGCCGCCGGCAGCCGCAGCGAGCAGGTGAACATCTCGATGGACTGGGTGCCCACGCTGCTGGCCGCGGCCGGCACGCGTCCGCATCCGGACTACCCCAGCGATGGCACCAACCTGCTCGACATCATCACCGGCCGCGCCGGCGTGCAGCCGCGCCGCCTGTTCTGGCGCTACAAGGCGGCCACGCAGGCCGCCCTGCGCGACGGCGACTGGAAGTACCTCAAGATCCGCGCCAACGAATATCTCTTCAACCTGGCAGCCGACGAGCGTGAGCGCGCCAATCTCGCGCGCCGCGAAGCATCACGGCTGGCCTCGATGAAGGAGCAATGGGAAGCGTGGAACGCAACGATGCTGCCTTATCCCGAAGGCAGCGTGGCCTATCCCAACACTGGTGCAGACAGATATTGAGCCTATGAGAAAAGCAGCCATCACACTGACCGCAATGCTGGCGCCAGCCCTGGCACCGGCGGCATCCGCTCCGGCGCTCAACGGAGATCCGGGCATCCATGATCCAGCCACGGTGATCGAGCACAACGGGCGCTACTACACCTATGGCACCGGCGGCGGCCTGCCCATCTCCCTCTCGGATGATGGCTGGACCTGGCGCCGCGAAGGCACGGTGATGCAGGCGGTGCCCGGTGGGCGGTCGAGCCCCGCCACGCTGGAGAAAGGCGGCAACAACACCTGGGCGCCCGACATCGTCCGCGTCGGCGACAAGTACTACATGTACTACTCCGCGCCTGGCACGCAGCCGAAATCGGCCATCGGCCTGCTGGTGGCGCGCACGCTCGATCCCTCCTCGCCGGATTACGGCTGGGAAGACCGCGGGCCGGTGGTGTGGTCCGATGGCATAGAGGACAGCAACGCCATCGATCCGGGTGTGCTGCTCGATCCCACCGATGGCAAGCTGTGGATGGTCTACGGCTCGTACTTCGGCTACATCCGCCTGGTGGAACTGGATCCGAAGACGGGCCTGCGGCGCTATCCCGATCGCAAGCCCATCGACGTCGCAATCAACTCCGAGGCGTCAACGCTCATCTACCGCGACGGCTGGTATTACCTGCTGCTCACGCACGGCTCCTGCTGCCAGGGCGCCAACTCCACCTACAACATCCGCATGGGCCGCTCGCGCAAGGTGACCGGACCATACCTCGACAACATGGGCATCGACATGATCCAGGGCGGCGGCAAGCTGTTCCTGGGATCGCAGGGACGCTTCATCGGGCCCGGTCACTTCGGGCTGCTCGACCTCGGCCAGGGTGTGCAGAAATTCTCGCTGCACTACGAGGCCGACCTGGATCGCGGCGGCATCAGCGTGCTCGACATCCGCCCGCTGCTGTGGCGCGACGGCTGGCCGGTGGCCGGCGAGAACCTGGCTGAAGGCGACTACATGATCGAGTCTGCGCGCACGGGCACTGTGCTGGAGATGGCCGTGCAAGGCGTGCAGGTCGGCGGCGCGCGCGGTCGTGGCGCGGGACCCGGCCCCGGTGCCGGCGGTCCCCCGGGTGGTCCGGGCGGTCCGCCCCGCGCGGGTGGTGCTGGTGGTCCCGGCGGTGCCGGTGGTCCTCCGCGCGCAGGCGGACCCGGCGGAGCTGGCGCTCCCGGTGCCGGAGCACTAGGCGGATTCGGTCCGCCCGGCGGCGGTGCGCCTGGTGGTGCGCCCGGCGGCGCTCCGGCACAGCGCACGCCGATTCCCGACCAGACCGCGACGGAGGTGGGCGGCACCTGGCCCGCTGGCACCGTCGCCGCGCGCCTCGCGCCGCACATGCTGCAGGCCCAGCAGCGCTGGCACATTTCTGCCGCGCCCGGCGCGGGCGGATATCCCGGAGCCCCGTGGTTCCGCATCCGCATCGCCGGCACCGAGCGCTCGCTGGCCGCCAACTCCGATGGCGAGCTGTCCATCGTTCCAACTTTCTCCGGCGCACCCGAGCAGCTCTGGCGCATCGACCAGCTGGCCGATGGCACCTACCGCATCATGCCCAGGGCCGTGCCTGGCAAGAGCACGCCGATGGCGCTGTCCGCCGTGGGCAGCAGCATGCCGACCCTGTCGGAATTCCGGCCGGAGTCGGACCGTTACCGCTGGATCATCAGGACCCCGTGATGAGAACTTCTTCCCTTTTCGCGGCCCTGCCGCTGGCCCTTTTCCTGTCTGTGCCCGCCGCCCTGCCCGCCGGCGAAGCCGCCCCGGCTGCCGCCGCTGCACCACGACCGCCTGCGGCCACGGTCAAACCCGCCGGCTCCGGCGCAAGCAAGGTGGACCAGGCCGGATTCATCCGCCGCTGGCTGGTGCTCGAGCCCCTGCCGGTGAACGGACGCCTCACCGAAGACGAGGTAGAGAAAGTGCTGCCGGCCACCGCCAGCGCCCCCGGCGTGGAAGCGCTGCCGCGCAATGGCGACGTGGTGGAATCCGGCAACACGAAGCGGCAGTGGCACGCCCTCGATACCACCAACTACAACCTCAACACCTACCATTTCGCCTGGGCGCTCTCGAAGCCCACCAGCAACGTGATGTTCGAGGTGGCCACCGTGGTCGAGGCGCCGCGCGAGATGCGCGACGTGCGGCTGGCGATCTGCTCCAACGCCGCCTCGGTGTGGTGGCTCAATGGCGAGCGGCTGATCGGGCTGTACAACGACCGGCAGGCCGTGATCGACGATGGCGTTTCAAAGCGTGTGACCCTGCGCAAGGGAGCCAACGTCATCCGCGGCGTGGTCGTGAATGCGGGGGGCGCCACGGACTTCTGCGGCCGGTTCCTGGATTCGAAGGACGAGCCGATCAAGGACCTGGTGGTGCGCCTGCCGGGCCGCTGAGCCGGCCGGCTCCGGAGGGCAGAAAACGAAGAGGCCGTCCTTTTAGGGACGGCCTCTTTGCATCTGGTGCCGGAAATAGGAATCGAACCTACGACCTTGGCTTTACGAAAGCCCTGCTCTACCAGCTGAGCTATTCCGGCGGGGGCGCGCATTTTAGGGGATGGGCGCGGCGCAGGCCAGCCGTCGACCGGAGATTGGCCGAATTCCGGCAGAAAGCGGAGCCCCGGGCGCCGCGCGGGCTGCGCAGACTGGCCCGGCCCATGAAACAGCGCGGATTCACCCTCACCGAACTGCTTGCCGCAATGGCCATTTCCGCGCTGCTGCTGGGGCTGGCAGGGCCGGCGTTCACCCGCCAGAGGGCACAGGCGGCGCTGCGGTCGGCATCGGCGCAGACCATGGCAGCGCTGCACCTGGCCCGCCGCCTGGCGCTGGCGCGGGGGCAGAGCGTCACGGTGTGTCCCAGCAGCGATGGGCAGCGCTGCCGGTTTGGCGGGGACAGGTGGTTGCTGTTTGCCAACGCCGCGGGGGGGACCGATTCCCGGCTCGAGGCCGGCGAGGAACTATTGCGGCAGTGGACGTTGCCTGCCGGGGTGCTGGTATCGGGAACCCGCGGCTATGCCGCGTTCCAGGCGCGGCCGGGAGCCGCCGCCACGGTGACGTTCGAGTTCCGGCACAGGGGGGTGCCCGGGGCGTCGCGCAGCGTGGTGGTCAGTCAGACAGGACGACCACGACTGATGGTGGCGGATTTCCCCGCCGCAGCGGCACGCTGAGGCAGGATCTCCCAACTGCCATGACGCGAGGTTCTACCAGCAGGCCTCGACCGAATCATCCGCCTCGCGCGTACCTGTCTCGTCGACCTTCAGCGTGCCGCAACTGTCCTTGGTCTGCGCACCCTGAGGAGTGGCAGTGACCGTGTATTCGCGCGCACTCGGGGCATCCACCGCAACGGTATAGAACCCGTCGAGTTCCGGGGGACACGCCCTTGCGGCCGCACCGACGTACGTGAGGTTGCTGGTGTACCACCGCTCCAGGTACTGGGCATTCTCCTGCAGGCAGGCCGCAGCCATGTTGCGGCGGGTCTTCCTCACATGGCTGGTGTAACCCGGATAGGCAATCGCCGCCAGCAGACCAATGATCGCCACCGTGATCATCAGCTCTGTCAGTGAAAATCCACGCTGCTTGTTCATGTCATGTCCCATTGAGTGCATTGCGCTCAGTCTTCCCTTATCAGCAGCTCGCGCCACGACACGCGCCGCGTGGAACTGCCTCCCGGCGGGCTCACGTCGATCGTGGTCGGCACACCACCGCTGGAATCACCGATGACGAGCTTGTCGCCGATGATGATGGGCGCCGTCGGCATGCCCGAGCCGATGGGCACGGAACCGATGGGCAGATCGTTGCCATTCACGTCCTTGATCGTGCCCGGCGTGTACTCGAAGAAAGTCATCGCCAGGCTCGTGCCGCTGAAGGCATCCAGTGCGTTCACGTAACCCGTGCCGCCGGCGTCGCAGCTGTTGACCGTGGCCTGGCCCGGGGGAACGATGCTGGAGAAGACCAGGATGTTGTCGTAGATGAGCGGCGAGGAAACCACGCGTTCGCCCTTGCCGGAGGGATTGTTGAGGTCGACGTACCAGCCCTGCTTGCCGGCACCAATTGCGGTCTGTGCCGGTTCAAAGGCACGCTGGCCGGTGGTCGCATCGACCACATAGATGGTCCGCTGCTGAAGGTCGGCTCGCAGCAGGTTGCTGCCTTCCGAACCATTCTGGCCGACGACGATTCCGTAGTAGGTCTGGACGGCAGTGCTGGCCTGGTCATCTGCCGTCATGTAACGACCGGTGCCAAAGAAGACCCACACCTTGCCGGTGGACGGGTCGCGGGCAACACCGGGGGCCGAAGTGATCGGCTGCGGATTGTTGCTGGCGTCCCGGGCGGTAAACACCTTGCCAAAGCTCCATGACGCCGTGTCGCTGGCACTCACGTCAAACCGCCACAGGTTCCCCAGTAGATCGCCGGCAAAGAAATAATCGACAACGCCATCCGCGTTGATGTCCACCGAACGAGGTGCCGAAAGGCCATTGCCGCCTGTGGTACTGGTATCGATCTCCTTGATCACCGAGCCGTCAGCAAGGCTGAGGATGAAGAGACTGGCGGTGCCAGAGGCGCTGTTCGGCCCGTTGGCGACGATGGCCGCGGTAGACCCATTATTCAGCTTGGAGATCAACGGCTCGGCAATGACATTGCCCATGTTGGCGGGCGCCGCACTGCCTGTGTAATCCCACAGCACATTAGCGTCGCTGAAGGACGCAGGATTGCTCACGTCCAGGCCGTAGACTCCGCGACCACCTCGCCCAAGGGCGCCCACGAGGTAGTTCTTGCCCGGCGTGCGCGCCCTGGCGGACACCACGATGGGACCGTCGACGAAGTAGCGATGTGGCTTGGTCGCGGTATTGGTGCCATACAACGGATCGGCGAGGTCGGCGAGCTGGCTCATCGCGACGCCGCGCGGGATGTACGCGAACCGCTCGGTGCCACCGCCGGAAGTATTGGTCGCATTGGCTGCCGTGTTCGTCGCGTCGAAGGCATGCAGCATGCCGTCGTTTGCACCCACGAAGATGGTCTGGATGTCCGCGACATAGAACGGCGAAGAGTTCACGATGTCACCCAGCAGTGCAGGCACAACCTGATCCGTGCTGCTCCGCATGACGCGGTTGCGCAGCGCGCCACCATTGCGCGCTTCCTTGGTGTTATTGCCCTTGAGGTATTGGGCGAGTTCGTCGCCGGTCACCCCCAGCCCGAGGGTCGATGCAGCCGTCCCGAGCGAACTTGTCTGGGTAGCAGTGGGGAACGCAGCACCACTCGAAGCACCGTAGGTAAAGACCTTTCGCGAGCCCCAGGCTGCGATGTGCTCGCCGGCGCGCCACTCTGGAGCACCCAGGCCTGCACCGGAAATGGGGTACGCCAGCAACTCACCACGCCATGCGCCGGCCGTGTAGGTGGCCTGGTAAACGAAGCTCTCCGTGCTGATCGACGTGGAGTTCGCCAGTACGTTGGAGGCCGAACCCTTTCGCTCACCGATGCGGTTCAGCGCATCGGCGATACCCTGGGAAAACTCCTGTGCGTCATTGGCGTTGACATACGAACCGCGGGAATTAACGGCCGCGTGACGCAAATCATCCACGTTCTCTGGGTTTTCGTTTGCATTGGTGGCGTGAACCGGTGCGGGCCAGAAACCTCCGTTGGCCAGCGTGCCGGTGCCCGCAACAGCGTGAGCCACCTGCGCATCAGTCAGCTTGCCGCGTACTCCCAGACCCACACCGAACGTCACCATGTGCTGCCAGAAAGCAGGATTGGACACGGAGAATGGCACCCTGTTGTCAGCAGAACCCGCATGACCCGAGACGTCCGTCTTGCGCAGGTCCGTCTTCCAGTAGTGCATGGCGATGTCCGCCAGCGTGGTGGCGTCATCCTTGTCGCTGCCATTGATGTTGTACCAGAAGGGCGCTGCCCGCTCGTACTTGTAGGTCTGGTTGTTGGGACCAGTGATCGTGACGCCATCCTCCTCGTCACCGCTGATCTTGTTGCCACTGTAGTTGTTGTCGGAGTCGTCGCTCCCGCTCCAGTTGTTCCAGTAGCCGTCTGTGGTCAGGATGGCAAAGTTCTGGCGGCACGCCAGGTATGTGGTGACATTGTTGTCGTCAATTGCCTGATATGCCCGCGGCGTGGAGAAATACCTGCCCGCAGCATCAAGGGCCTTCCTGAGCGGGGTGTACTGCTTGCCCACCATGCCATGCAAGTGATCAAACCAGTTCTTCCGGTTGCTACCAACAAACAGCCCACCATTGTTGGTGACGGGAATGACATTGTTGAAATTCCCGGCGCTATCCCCACTTGGCGCCGCAACATTGGTCGCTCCACCAATGACTTGCTGATAGGTTCCGCTTGGATACAGCCCAGTGATGCCGACGCGATAGTTTTCGTCCAGGGTGGCAAACGCCTCGCTACCACCAGCCTTGGCGGCCTTCATTCTGGTGCGGTGATACTGATACCAGTTGGCGTAATTCAGCTTTTCTTCTTCAATTGAACGCACCCCGGTATCGGGATCTCCATTGCTGACGTCAACACAATTCTTCCACCCCCAGGTCCCTGATGCAGAAGTGCTGCAATTCATTGCAGCCTGGGCATATTGTGTGCTGTATCGAACCGTGAGCGTGAGGTTGGAGAAGGTACGGTCACCGGTACCGCTCGCACTGTTGTAAACGCCGATGTAGAGATATCCGGTCGACGGCGAGTCGATGGTAAGCGTCTCGTCGGCGCTCGATGTGTTGGCCCGGTAGTGGTAATTGTTGGTGCAGGGATTCTGACCGCTCCTGACATAGAGGTCGGGGTTGTCATTAGTTCCCGTTGCACCGGATGTCGTGATGACAACCGTCTTTACGCTCCCGTCACCCGGAACCTGGTATCGGAAATTGGTGCCCGCACAAGTCGAATTCCCGCCACTTGTCGGATTGCTTGTATTTCCCCAATACAGTTCACTACCGGTAATTCCGGTGAAGGTATTCGCCGTCGTCAATGACAGTGCAGGAGGGGCAGCGTTTGACCACTCCGCGCGCACAATCCGCTTTCCGCCCGCAAGAATCTGATAGCGATAGTATTGGCGGCGATCCGTCCGATTGGCAGCAGGCTTCGGAACAAAGAAGGTCTGATTCTCCCCTCCCAGATCCCTACGCTCGGAGAAGCTGCCGGTAGGCAGCTGAAGATTGTCGGTGGTTTCGCTGTAGTCTGCCGGATCCAGTCGAACCACATCGGTATTTGCATCGTTTGCACCCGCCCAGGGCCGGTAGGTGGTCGCCGGATTATAGGAAAGGGCATTACGCGTGTAGGGGGCACCCGGACCGGAGTCCTCAAAATTGCTGCCTGTCGGGGAGTTGGGGCACTGTCCGCTCGTATTGGCACACCAGGACAATCCTGTATCGAGGTCATTACCACCCGCACTTGTCATCGACAACGAATCGTCCAGGATGAAGACAACGTTTGGCGCAGGCTGCACCGCACCGGTCTGCAGCGGCAGCGACGGGAAATCCACGGCATAGCTGGCGACGTGCCACCAGGCCAGGAAGAACACGGCCACGCGCGTCAGTCGACGCTGCCTCCAGTCGCTTGCCAGCACAGGTTCGGACTTCTGCATGTGGTTCATGAGTAGATACTTGGCGTGTGAATTCGAGTTCATGACTTACCAGCCTCCCGGCTTGGGAACGGCATAGACGGACTGGAGCATCACCACTGCGCGACCGGCTTCGCCGCTGCGCGCGGTGATGCGGTAGCGCAATCCTTCCGGGCCTGCGTAGCACGGCGCATCAGGATCGATGGAGGTGGATTCGCAGAGGTTCACTTCCGGCATGTTTTCAGCCAGGAGCTCGACGATGAACTGCGGCGGCACGGGCAACCCGCCAATATCGATGACATGCTCGTGTCCATCGTCCACATCGTGGGCGTTCGACCAATTGTCTTCGTCTTCCCAGACAGGAGGCTTGGTTGGGTCCGGCCGGCCGCAGTTGCCGTCCGAATCGCATGATCCGGCGGCCGGCTTCGGCGGATTCTCCAGCACCCAGCGCTCACCCTCCCGCAGGGCGGCCTCCGCTGCCTGAAAGGCGAGACTACGATCGTAAAGATTGGCGGCCATGCGCTCCTGCAGCACAGTGCCCCGCACGCTGGCCAGGATGAGTACGGTCATCACCAGCAGCAGGATCAACGCCAGGAAGAGGATGGCGCCGCGTTCCCTGGCGCGGCCAGGATGGATGTGTTTCGTCACGGCGCTCACAGCTTGTTCCTCAGTGCAATTACGTGCTCGAGGCGGCGGGAGATCAGCTCGCCCTCGACGCCGCCGGCCCGGCTGTCGCGAGCCTGCAGGATCAGCGCCACCTGTACGGCCGTCACGTTGTTCCAGCCACTGGCAGCGCCTGTAGTCCACGTGCCGTTCTCGAGGTATGTCAGCTGCATTTCCGTGACGTCGGGAACGATTTCCTCGGGTGCGCCCATCTCCGGACCGGTGTCGGTATAGACCAGTTGCCGGCGGTACAGGGAGGTGCCACCGTCATCGTTTGTGGCCACAAACCATTCAATGGCCCGCATGAGCCCCAGAGAAGTTCCGACGGGGAACGACACCGCAATGGGCTGCGACGCATTGGAGAAGTCGTCGCTGGTGTTGCCGTCGGATATGGCATGCGTGATGGCACCACCGGCCACGCCGGCGCTGAATATCGCCGCGGTATCGGTAACCGGCTCCGTGGGACTGCTCGGGAAGAAGCCGCAGGCCATGAGGATCTGCCCATTGCGGAATCCACTGGTGCTGCTGACAGGAAGCTGACCGGTTGCATTGGCCATGCCACTGGAGGTGATCACGCCCGTATCTTCGAAGTACTGGATGCGGATGGCATCGGTCTCATCGAAGCTGTCTGGATGGTCACCGTCGTCAAATCCCGAAATGCCAGCGTCGTAGGCGACCCACCAGTTGGTGGTATCGCTCAGAACATTGACCAGGTCCATGCGAACGTCACAGGGGTTGCCACCCGCCCCCCGGATATCCCGCGACATCAACTCAAAGGCGATACGCGCGCCTTCCTGGATGCGACCCAACCCTTCGGTAGCTGCGTAGATGCGCTTGTTGCTGAGAAACACGCTGATGGCCGCTGCCCCGAGCAGCAGCGAAATCAGCATTGCCACCATCAGCTCTACCAGTGAGAAGCCGGCCTCATGGCGGCGGGTTCGATATGCAGGGAAATTGCGGCGCCTCACAGCACGGTCTCCGTCACGAGTTCCTGGACGGCCGAGCCGCCTTCGGCCCTGGTGTCATTCCACTGCACGGTGATCGTGCACTTGCCGCCACCCAGGCATTCAACCTTGCCGCAGGAATCCGGACCCATTGTCTGCTGTAGCTGGGTGATCCAGCTGCGCTGCTCAACTTGGGAGCTGGGGAGATTCTCTGCATCGCAGACCATGCTCATATCCAGCTGCGACAGCACGGCCCGGTCACGGTTGGCACGCAGCACGTCCAGATATGAGTAGGTCTGGATCACCGCCTGGCTGCGCTCCATCGAGGAGCCAGTATTCCTCAATGCCAGCGACTGCATGGCGGCGATGCCCAGCAGGCCGATCGAAACGATCAGCAGGGCAACCAGCACTTCCACCAGGGTGAAGCCGGACTGATGACGCTTGCACATGCTCATTCGCAGACTCCCCCACCCTCTTCCTCCGGCGTGGAGACCACCACCCGGCCACCCGATGCAATACTCACCAGTCGTTTGTTGCGCGCGGGATTGCTGGTCGGGAGGCATACGGTGATGTCCCCGACGGCCAGCGTGCCGGTATCCTCATCGCGGCCCAGGCCATCGGCGCTGAAGACGACCATTTCCAGATCGGTCGTCGCCACGACGGGCTGCTGCACCTCGATCACACGCAACTGCCGCACGACACCGCCATCCCCGCGACCGATGACCACCCAATAGGGGCGCTCACCCGCGCTGCAGTCGTCCTCCTCGTCAGCATCCGCAACCAGGGAACCGCAGAAAACGACCCTGGAATTGCTCCGGACCGCCTCCGACCGCGCGTACTGGATGATCGACAGCAGTTCGTTCGCATTGGACGCGAGCCGGCTGGTATTGACGACACCCATGAACGAGGGCGCTGCCATGGCGGCCAGGATGCCGACGATGGCGATGGCCACCAGCAGTTCGACCACGGTGAATCCGTGTTGACGGTTTTGCATGGCCTGCATGATGCGGAGGCCATCCGGGGGCGCAACGACAAGCCGACGAGCGGTGCATTTAGGCCGACAATCGGCAGGAAAGCGTGCACAGGTCACACTCCTTCGCGACATAAAGTCGCTGCTGGAACCCGGGTCTGCTGTGTCCATGCACCAACCGAAATCTTCAGGCTTCGCCATGCTGGACGTGCTGGTGGCATTGCTGCTGCTGGCAGTTGCCCTGACGGGCGCCTGTGTCACGTTGATCCAGGCCCTTCGTGCCACCGGGGATGCGCTCCGGGCTGCCCAGGCGGCTGACCTGGCGGCTGACTTCACAGAGGGTCTGCGCGGGGAAACCTCCCCTGCAGAGCGGGAGGCACTGCTGGCGTCGTGGCGGATCAAGGTCGCGGCGGCGCTGCCAGTGGCGGGAATGATGCCGGGGGAGTTTGCTTCCCTGGAGCCCGTGGCGGCGAACCCCGCGGAAGGTGCAGCGCCTGCCGTTCCCCTGTTGCACTTGCGGCTGCGCTGGCACGCCTCGGGAGATGAGGTGCGCGAGTTGCGCCTGCCCCTGGCGGCGGATATCGGGGGCACGCCGTGAAACGATGCTGCCACGGACTGTCGCTGACGGAACTGCTGGTAGCGACCACGCTTCTGGCCACTGCCACCGCGGGAGGGGTCACCTCCCTTTCCAGGGCCTATGGCGCCCGTCGTGATGCCGGCCAGCAGCAGGAGCTGCACGAACGAGCCCAGTATGTCTTCGCCACCCTGGAGCCAGAGCTGCAGATGGCGGGGTACTTCGGAACAGATGGCTACCCCGCGGCGGTCAGCGAGGTGGTGCCGGAATCCGCGTTGCGCTGTGGTCCCGGGGTCATCCGTCGCATCGACCTGCCGGTGCAGGTGCTGGCCGGCTGGCCCCTCCCCTGCGCGACCCAGGGCGGCGGACAGGTGCCCGGCTCCCAGGTGCTGGTGCTCCGTCGTGCTGGCGCACGGTTGGCGTCCGCTCCCGAACCCGGTCGAGCGCAGTGGCTGACCAATGCGGGCACCGGCATTGGCCAGCTTTTCTGGCAGGGCGATGCGCCGTGGAACCCGGCAGCTGCGCAAGGCGCGGAACTGCGCGAGCTGGTGCTGCGCATCTACTACGTGGCGCGCAACTCGGATGGCGAGGCCGGCCTCCCGGCACTGCGCGTGAAGAACCTCACCAGCATTGCCGGCGCGCCGGCGTTCATCGATACGGAGGTGATGAATGGCGTCGAGGACCTGCAGGTCGAACTACTGCCCGCGACGGGCAGGCCGACGAGGGTGCGCGTGCAGCTGCGCGTCCGGGCGCGGGAACAGCCAGTGCGGGGCGCAGGCGCGCCGCGGGTCCTGGAAGCCTCGCGGACCTTCGCGCTGCGCAATGCCGGCTGAGTCGGTGGAAGTTGATCCGCAACGAGGCTTCGCGACGGCGACAGTGCTCGGGTTGCTTGCAGTGGTAGGGCTGCTGAGCGCAGCCGCATTGCATGATGCGCTGTTCGGCGAGCAGCTGGCAGGAAGCAGGCTGCTGCATCAGCGGGCGCAGGCGCTGGCGGACTTCGGAATTGAGGATGGCCTTGCGCGCATGGCCGCAATGTCGCGACCTGAATCGCTCAGCTACGCGCTGCGGCCACTGCCCTCTTCCGGTGAGAGCGCGGAAGTAAAGGTACGTCACCTTGGCGCAGACGCAGTACCTGCGGGGTTCAGCAGTGGGCAGTTCGCAAGGCACCGGTTCGAGATCGAGAGCACGGGATTCACGTCGAGGGGTATCCGGGCGAAGCAGGTGCAGGGCGCAGTGCGGGTGATCCCGGAAGTCCCGGCGGAAACGGGCGCCGGGCTGCGAATTACAGCCGGATCCGGCTGATGGAGGACGGGAGATGTCACAGGTTGGCAATGATGGAGTCGCTTCCAGCGGCCGTGGCCGAGGCCTGTGCAGACTGGCATCCGTTCCTGCAGTGATCCTGCTCGGTGCGGGTATGAACGCTCCCGCCGCGGCGCCTTACAGCTGCTTGCCCGCTGTATCCGTGCCAGTCACTGCGCGCATTGGCGATGCCCCGCCGGTGGCGGCTCTGCTTGAGGGAGGCATTGAAACACCGCTGAGCCTGTTCGAGGCCAGCACGCGTCGGCTTCTCTGGTCTGCCGCCGACCATCCGGGTGCCCTGCAGACATTCGCGGACATGGATGCCGCATTCTTCGGCAGCATTGCCGCGATCGACCTGGACGCCGACGGACTGCACGACCGCATCTACGCCGGGGACATCGCTGGTCGCCTGTGGCGCTTTGATGTGCACCACGGCGCCGCGGCAGCAGACTGGACCACCGGCGGCGTCCTTGCCGACTTCACCAACACTGATGGACGCGGGTTCATCGCCGCACCCGATGTATCGCTGTCATCGCCGCCGGGCGCCGCGCCCTGGCTGAACATCGCCATCGGCACGGCCGCACCCGGCAATGCCTCCGCCAGCAACCGCTTCTACGTGCTGCGGGATCATGCCGGCCTCGACAGCTGGACGGACGAGGACTACGAGGCGTGGAAGCCCGTCCAGGAGAAAGATCTGGTCCTCGTGAATGCCACCGTGCAGTCCGCCGCCGATGTGGCGAACTTCATCGACCCCTCAAGCCCGGGCTGGTACATCGAACTTGGCAGCGGGCATGTAGTGGCGCCCTCAATCACCGTCAACCATCGTGTGGTGCTGTCGATTGCCGCATCGATACCGCGTGGCGGTTCCTGTGAAGTGCTCACGCGCATTGCCAGCCTCGAAATCGGGCAGGGGCGCGTGGTGCCCGCCGCATCCGCCCCAGGCAGCTGGACGTCCTTGCTGCCGAGGCCACTGCTCCTGTCGGAACGATTCTCGCTGGGCTCCCCGCAAGGCACAGTGGCGCGATGCACGCTGGGCGGACAGCGGATTGCAGCCTGCGACGTGGACACCCGGCCGCGCAAGACGTGGTGGCGGCGGGAGGATGCGGAATGAATCCCGGCCTCCGTCCCCTGCCGCAGCGCTCCGCCGCCGGATTCACCCTGATCGAGTTGCTGGTCGCACTGACCGTGTTTGCCATCCTCTCGGCCATTGCCTGGCCAGGCTATGCCGGCATCGTCCATCGCGCGCAGCGCAATGACGCCAGGCTCGCGCTGCTGAGGCTGCAGCACCTGCAGGAGCGGCACTACGCCACGCACCTGCGCTATGCGGGTGCGCTGGGCACTGCGGGTGATGCAGACACCCTGGTGACATCCGACCGCAGCGATGCGGGCCTCTACACGCTGGCGGTCTCCACCAGCGAGGATGGCCAGCGCTACACGGCCATCGCGATGGCAAATCCCGGTGGCCGGCAGCGGCGAGATGAGGAATGCCAGCAGCTGTCCATCGACCAGACGGGTGCCCGCCGCTCCGCTGACGCAACCGGGAGCTGGTCCGACGCCGACCCGTTGCGCTGCTGGCGGTAGGCTGTACGAAATCCATGCAGGACTTGCCTGCTATCCACGGACGCCGCCGGAACGCTGATCAGCCCTTTGCGCGCAGCGACTTCGGCAGGCTGAACACCACGTTCTCCTCACGTCCCACGATCACGCGCGGGTCGCGCCCGCCCCAGGACTTGAGCCTCTCGACCACCTGCTCCACGAGCAACTCGGGGGCGGAGGCGCCGGCCGTCACGCCCACCGCGCTGCGGCCTTCGAACCACTCGGGCTGCAGGTCATCCGGACCATCCACCAGGTAGCCGGGAATGCCGGCGCGATCCGCCAGCTCGCGCAGCCGGTTGGAGTTGGAGCTGGTGGCCGAACCGACGACCACGAGCACGTCGCATTCAGTGAGCAGCCGCTTCACCGCATCCTGGCGGTTCTGTGTGGCGTAACAGATGTCTTCCACCCGCGGCGCCTGCAGGTCCGGAAAGCGCTGCCGCAGCGCCTCGACGATGGCCTGCGTGTCATCGACCGACAGCGTGGTCTGGGTGACGAAGGCCAGCGTCTCGGGGCGGCGCACGGTCAGCGCCCCGGCATCGGCCACGCTTTCGACCAGGTGGATGGCGCCACCGAAGGAGGCATCGAATCGCCCCATCGTGCCTTCGACCTCCGGATGCCCGGCGTGGCCGATCAGCACCACGTCACGCGCATCGCGGGCGTAGCGCGCCACCTCCATGTGCACCTTGGTCACCAGCGGGCAGGTGGCGTCAAACACCCTGAAGCCACGGCGTCTTGCCTCATCTTCAACGGCACTGGAGACGCCATGGGCGGAGAAGATCACCGTGGCGTCGGCGGGCACCTCGTCCAGCTCCTCGACAAAACGCGCGCCGAGCCCGCGCAGCCGCTCGACCACGTGGCGGTTGTGCACCACCTCATGTCGCACGTAGATGGGCGCGCCAAAAAGCTCCAGCGCGCGCTCAACGATGTCGATGGCGCGGTCGACGCCGGCACAGAACCCGCGCGGATTCGCCAGCAGGATCTGCATGCCTGCGCTCAAGCCGCGCCACCCGCAGTCCTGCGGTCGCGCAGCCACTGCAGCAGCACGTCGAGCAGGATCAGCCCCGCCCCGACGCTGATGCAGCTGTCGGCCACGTTGAAGGCGGGAAAATAGGCGTCGTTCCAGTGCACGGCGATGAAGTCGACCACGTAGCCGTGACGGATCCGGTCGATGGCATTGCCCAGCGCACCGCTGACGATGAGCATCAGCGCCGCGCTCTGCAGCCGCTGTCCGGCCACGGCGCTGCGCCGCAGGGTCCACAGGATCACCGCGCTCACGACGATGGCGAAGACGGTGAATCCCCAGCGCTGCCAGCCCCCGGCATCGGCCAGGAAACTGAAGGCCGCGCCGGGATTGTGCGCGCGGACGATGTCGAAGACGGGCAGCACGTAGATGGACTGGTGCAACGCCATGCTGCCCTCGATCACGGCCTTGGTCACCTGGTCGAGCAGCAGCGTCGCCGCGGCCAGGGGCCACCAGACCAGTCCCGACTGCCGCCAGCCTGGGGCGCGCTCAGACATGACGCCGCACTTCAGGACGTCCTGACACATTGCCCGCGCACCGGCCGCACAGCTCCGGATGCGCCGGGTCGCTGCCGATATCCGGCGCGAGATGCCAGCATCGGACACATTTGTTGTGGTCGCTGCGGCGGGCCTTCAGCCACAGGCCAGGCACCACAGTGTTGCCGACTTCCGCGGCCACCGCGTCGACAGGGGCAGCCTGGGTGGTCTGCACGCGCGCCCCGGAAGTGATCGTCAGGAAGCGCAGCTCATCGCCCACTGCGGCATATTTATTCGCCAGCTCGGGCAGCGCGTAGATGTCGACGGCAGCATCCAGCGGCGCGCCGATGTTGCCGGCCTCGCGCAGCTTCTCCAGTTCACGCTGCACCGCCTGCCGCAGGGTCACCAGGGCGTCCCAGTCGATGGAGGATGCCGGCATGGCCGGAAACTGGTGCCAGGTGGTGAGGAACACGGACCTGGGCGCCTTTTCGCGCCCCGGCAGCACCTGCCAGATTTCCTCGGCAGTGAAGGAGAGGATGGGCGCCAGCCAGCGCACCATCGCCTGGGCGATATGGTGCATCGCCGTCTGTGCCGAGCGCCGCGCGTGGCCTTGCGCCGGTGTGGTGTACATGCGGTCCTTCAGCACGTCCAGGTACAGGCCACCCAGGTCGTTGACGCAGAAGTTGTGCACGCGCTGGTAGATCACGTGGAACTGGTAGTCGCGGTAGGCGGCAACCACATCTTCCTGCAGCGCGGCGGCACGACGGATGGCCCAGGCGTCGAAATCCAGCAGCTCGTCCACGGGCACGGCATGCTGCTCCGGATCAAAGCCGTGCAGGTTGCCCAGCAGGAAGCGCACGGTGTTGCGCAGGCGGCGGTAGGAATCGGCGGTGCGCTTGAGGATTTCGTCCGAGATGCTCATCTCGCCCGAGTAGTCCGTCGCGGCCACCCACAGGCGCAGCACATCGGCGCCGAGGTTGTTCATCACCTTGTCCGGGGCCACCACATTGCCCAGGGACTTGGACATCTTGCGGCCCTTCTCATCCACGGTGAATCCGTGCGTGAGCACGGCCTTGTAGGGCGCGCGACCGTAGAGGGCCTCTGACATCAGCAGCGAGCTGTGGAACCAGCCGCGATGCTGGTCGGAACCCTCCAGGTACATTTCCACCGGGGGCACGATCTCCGGGCGCATGCTCCCCACGCACTCGAAGGACAGGCCGGAGTCGGCCCAAACGTCCATCACGTCGGTGACCTTGCGATAGCTGCCGGCTTCCTCGCCCAGCAGATCCTTCGCATCGAGCTCGAACCACGCGTCGATGCCATCCTTCTCCACGCGCGCGGCAACCTGCTCCAGCAGCTGCGGCGTGCGCGGATGCGGCTCGCCGGTCTCGTTGTGCACGAACAGCGCGATGGGCACGCCCCAGGTGCGCTGGCGCGACAGGCACCAGTCCGGACGGTTGGCGATCATGTCGTGGATGCGCTGGCCGCCCCAGGACGGCGTCCACTGCACCTTGGCGATATCGCGCAATGCGCCGGCCCGCAGGCCCTTCTGGTCCATGGAGATGAACCACTGCGGTGTGGCGAGGTAGATCACCGGCGTGTGGTGGCGCCAGCAATGTGGATAGCTGTGGCGCAGCTTCGCGCGATGGAGCAGCCGTCCGCTGGCCTCAAGCGCGGCCATGATGGCCTGTGCGCCCTCTTCCAGCTTCATGCCGCCCACCAGCGGCGTTTCCGGGCGGAAGCGGCCGTCGCCCTGCACGGGGTTGACCACGGGCAGCCTGTAGCGCAGGCCGGCGACGTAGTCCTCCATGCCATGCGCCGGTGCGGTGTGCACGGCACCGGTGCCGGCATCCAGCGTCACGTGGTCGCCGAGGATGACGGGCACCTGCCGGTCGTTGAAGGGATGCTGCAGCAGCAGCCCCTCCAGCGCGCGGCCTTCGAAGCGGGCGAGTTCGCGCGCCTGGCCGGCAGCGCCATAGCGCTCCAGGCAGGCCTCGGCGAGACCGGCGGCCAGCACCAGCTGGCGCGCCGTGCCCGCCTGCGGGAATTCCACCAGCACGTAGGGCAGCGACGCGTTCAGCGCCACCGCTTCGTTTGCAGGCAGCGTCCAGGGCGTGGTGGTCCAGATCACCACCGCAGCGCCGCGCACGGCAGCGGACGGTGCGCCAGTGCGGCGCGCGAAGTCCGCGGCATCGACTGCCGGGAAGGCAACGTCGATGGCGTGGGAGTCGTGGTCCTCATATTCGACTTCCGCCTCGGCCAGCGCCGAGCGGCAGTCCAGGCACCAGTACACGGGCTTGGCGCCCTTGTAGAAGTGGCCGTTGGCAATCACCTTGCCCAGCGCACGGATCTGCTGCGCCTCGAAGCGAGGATCCATGGTGAGGTAGGGATTGTCCCAGTCGCCGAACACACCGAGCCGGCGGAAATCGCGCCGCTGCAGGTCGACCTGCTCGGCGGCATAGGCGCGGCAGGCGGCGCGGAAGGCCCGCGCGTCCAGCTTCTGCCCGACGCGGCCGTGCTTTTTCTCCACCTGCAGCTCGATGGGCAGGCCGTGGCAGTCCCAACCGGGTATGTAAGGTGAGTCGTAGCCGTCGAGCGTGCGCGACTTGACGATGATGTCCTTCAGGATCTTGTTGGCGGCGTGGCCGATGTGGATCGCGCCGTTCGCATAGGGCGGCCCATCGTGCAGCACGAAGCGTGGACGCCCCCTGGCGACGCGGCGCAGCTCGCCGTAGATGTCCTCGTCTTCCCACCACTTCTGCATGGCGGGCTCGCGCCGGGCCAGGTCGGCCTTCATCGCGAAGTCCGTCTTCGGCAGGTTCACCGTGTTCTTGTAGTCAGCCAATCGTCCTTACCCTTGTGAGTCAAGCCATTGCCAGCCGCGCACGTGCCCCGGCGGCGTCGCGATGCATCTGCGCGACCATCGCATCCAGTGTGTCGAAACGCAGCTCGTCGCGCAGCCGCGCGACGAACTCCACCTCGAGCTCGCGTCCATAGAGGTTGCCGTCGTAGTCGAAGACATGGGCTTCGAGCAGAGGCACGGTGCCGCCTACGGTGGGGCGCGTGCCAAGACTGGCCACCCCGCCCAGCGCCCTGCCCGGCTCGATGCCCCGCACCCGTACGGCAAAGATACCGTCCAGAGGGGTGCGGCGTCGCCCCAGCCGCAGGTTGGCGGTGGGAAAACCCAGCGTGCGGCCGAGCCGCTCGCCGGAGATGACCTTGCCGCGCATGGAATAGGGCCGGCCCAGCAGCCGCGCGGCCAGATCCAGGTCGCCGGCCGAAAGTGCGTCGCGGATGGCCCGGCTGCCGATGCGGCTGCCCCCGCCCACCACCGGCGGCAGCACCTCGACGGCCAGCCCCAGCCCCGGACCTTCGCGCTCGAACCAGCTGGCCGTGGCCTCCCCTCGATAGCCGGCACGGAAGTCGTGCCCCACTACCAGTGTGCGCACGCCGCCTTCCACCAGCAGCCTGGCGAACTGCACGCCGTCGAGGTTGCGCAGCGCCTCGTTGAAGCGCAGCAGGCAGAGCAAATCCACCCCCAGCGCCTCCAGCAGGCGCCAGCGCTCGCGGAAATTGGTGAGGCGGCCGGGGGCGGTGCCGGCGGCAAAGTATTCCTTCGGCAATGGCTCGAAGCTGAGCACCATGCTGGCCTGGCCTGCATTGCGCGACAGTTCGCAGGCGCGGGAGATCAGTGCGCGGTGGCCCAGGTGGATGCCGTCGAATCCACCGATGGCGGCCACGTAGCCACCGGACGCCGCGCTGCGCGCATCCAGCTTGCGCAGCAGGCGCATCAGTGCCGTACCGTTCGCAGATGGTGCTGGCGAAGGCCGAGCAGGAACAGTGAAGCGAAATAGACCACGGCACCGAGCAGGATGCCCCCGCCGCAACGCCAGAGGCGCTCGGTGAATGGCATCGTGGTCCAGCGCAGCGTGTCGCCGGCCAGCCACCACAGTAATGCGGCCATCACCGCATTGGCAGCCAGCACCCTGAGGAGCAACGCGGTCCAGCCGGGTGCCGGCTTCAGCACTCCCTCACCCACCAGTCCCCGCCACAGCAGGATGGTGTTGACCAGGGCTCCCGTGCAGGTGGCCGTGGCGACGAGGATGTGTGGCTGGGAAAACCCGAGCTTGTACGCGGGTATCACCAGCAGGACGTTGAGCCCCGTGGAAACTCCCAGCGAGATCATCGCGATGCGCACCGGCTTGCGGGTCTCCTGGCGCGCGTAGTACCCCGGCACCAGCACCTTCACGAGGCTGAAGGCGATGAGTCCCCACGAGTACGCCATCAGGGCATAGCTGGTGCGCACCACATCATCGGGACCGTACTCGCGATATCCCAGGATCATGGCCACCATCGGACCGGCGAAGAACAGCATGCCGACCGCCGCAGGCGTCACAAGCACCACCACCAGCCTGATGGCCCAGTCCAGCGTGGCAGAAAACTGCGCCATGGAGCGCGAAGCATGGTTGACGGACAGGCTGGGCAGGATGACCGTGGCCAGCGCAATGCTGAACACGCCCAGCGGGAATTCCATCAAGCGGTCAGCGTAGAAAAGCCATGTGACGCTGCCGGCGACGAGGAAGGTGGCGATCTGCGTATCCAGCACCAGGCTGATCTGCGCGGCGGAGGATCCGATGATGCCCGGCACCATCAGGCGCGCGATGCGCCGCACACCCTCGAGCCGTGGCCGCCAGCGCGGCCACGTGAGCAGGCCCAGTCGCGCCACCGCAGGAAGCTGGAAGAGCACCTGCGCCACGCCTGAGACGAACACGGCGATCGCCAGCACGATGCCCGGATTGTCGCTGCGCCGTGCGAACCATGCCGCCGCCGTGATCATCACCAGGTTCATCACCACCTGCGTGAATGCGGGGATGAAGAACTTGCCGTGGCTGTTGAGCACGCCGGACATCAGCGAGGTAAGGGAAATGAACAGCAGGAAAGGGAAGGTCCAGCGCAGCATGTGCACGGCGAGCTCGAAGCCCTCGCTTCCCCTCACTGCCCAGGCCGGCGCGAAGATGGCGATGATCACCGGGGAGATCAGTACACCCAGCACACTCAGTACGAACAATACGGCGCCCAGCGTGCCTGCCACGCCACCCACCAGTTCGCGCACCTCGGCCTGCTCCCGCTGGGAGCGGAACTCGGAGAACACAGGGACGAAGGAGTTGGAGAACGCCCCTTCCGCAAACAGCCGGCGCAGGAAGTTGGGGATCTTGAAGGCCACCAGGTAGGCGTCGGAGACCACGCCCCCGCCCAGCGACTGGGCGATCAGCGCGTCCCGGACCAGGCCGGTGAGGCGCGACAGCAGGGTGGCGGCACCGGTGATTCCGGTACTCTTCAGCAGGGGGCGGCTCATCGCCGCGCGAGCCTAGCAGAACCGCCCCATCACCGGCGGGCCAAGCCCCTGAAATGACGCCGAATTGTGCTTTGCACAGCCCGCATTGCGGTTGACTTCCGCCCCGCCCCTGCCCACACTACGCGGCCCCGAAACAGGCGGTTTTCAAGCGGAGATTCGAGCAAAGTGGCGAACACCAAGTCGGCCGAAAAAGCAGCAAGGCAAGCGGTCAAGCATCGCGTCGCCAACGTGGCCAACCGCTCGCGTCTGCGCACTGCCATCCGCAAGGCCACCGACGCCGCTGCCGGCAGCAACAAGGAAACCGCCACCGCCGCCCTGCGCGAGGCGACCCCGGTCATCGATTCGATGGTCAACAAGGGCCTGATCCACCGCAACAAGGCTGCCCGGCACAAGAGCCGGCTGTCCGCGCGCATCAAGGCTGCCGCCGCCAAGTAAGACGGCGCAGATCCGGTTCATTGTCAGGCCCGCCTCGTGCGGGCCTGATCATTTGTGGCGGCGGGAAGTGCTCCGGCGCTGGCCTGAAACCCTGCGGGCGGCAGCTTTGCTGCCAGAGGCAGGCTTCTTCTTGCCCGTCCTGGCATCCCGCCGACCGCCCTTGGTCTTCGCCTTCGGGCTGGTCTTCGTCTTCGTCTTCGTCTTTGTCTTGGCTTTGGCTTTGGCCTTGGCCTTGGCCTTGGCCTTCTTCTTCGCCGCCTTCACAGGCGCGGGCGGCACCTCGAATGTCCCGCGCACCTCATGCGGCTCGCCGGCGGCCACGGCCTCCAGCAGCTCCATGATGGCGCGGCACAGCTCGCGCGTGCCCTCGCCGGTCGCGCCGGAAATGAGGAAGACCGGGCCGGTGAACTTCAGCCCGCGCACGATGCGCAGGGCGCGCTCACGCGCCTCCTCCGGCAGCAACAGGTCCATCTTGTTGAGCACCAGCCAGCGGGGCTTGGCGGCGAGATCCGCGTCGTAGTTCTTCAGCTCCTGCACGATGGCGCGTGCATCCCGCACCGGATCGGCTTCGGGATCCAGCGGCGCGATGTCGATGAGATGCAGCAGCACGCGCGTGCGCTGCAGGTGCTTCAGGAAACGATGTCCCAGTCCCGCCCCTTCCGCCGCACCCTCGATGAGTCCGGGGATGTCGGCCATCACGAAGCTGCGATGCTCGCCCACGTCCACCACGCCCAGGTTGGGATACAGCGTGGTGAAGGGGTAGTCCGCAACGCGCGGGCGTGCCGCCGACACGGCGCGGATCAGCGTGGATTTGCCAGCGTTCGGCAGTCCCAGCAGCCCCACATCCGCGATCACTTTCATCTCGAAGGTCAGCGTGCGCCGCTCGCCCGGCAATCCCGGACCGAACTGCCGCGGCGCGCGGTTGGTGCTGGACTTGAAGCGCGCATTGCCGAACCCGCCCTTGCCGCCCTGGGCCACCTTCAGCGTCTGGCCCGCACTCTTCAGGTCACCGAGTTCCTCGCCGGTTTCAGAATCGGTGACGGTGGTACCCACGGGCACGTCGATATAGAGGTCTTCGCCGCCGCGCCCGGTGCAGTCGTTGCCCGATCCACCCTCGCCATTGCGGGCGCGGAAAGTGCGCTGGATGCGGAAATCCGCCAGCGTGTTGATGCCATCCTTGGCACGCAGCCACACGCTGCCGCCAAGGCCACCGTCTCCACCGTCCGGGCCACCGAAGGGCACGAACTTTTCGCGGCGGAAGCTCACGCAGCCACGCCCGCCATTGCCGGCCTGCACCTTTACGGTCGCTTCATCGACGAATTTCATGTCCGGGCTCCACAGACGCAAACCCCGGCACTAGGCCGGGGTTCACATCGATCAGATTTCGATCCTGGTTCAGTTCGTCGCAGTGGAAGGAATCACGCTGACGAAGGTATGGCCCTGCGGCCCCTTCTTGCGGAACTCCACCTTGCCTTCGACGAGTGCAAAGAGGGTGTGGTCGGTGCCGGTGCCCACGCCGTTGCCGGCGCGCATCGGCGTGCCACGCTGGCGGACCAGGATGTTGCCGGCCAGCACGTGCTCGCCGCCAAAACGCTTCACGCCAAGGCGCTTGCTGTGGGATTCGCGGCCGTTGCGGGTGCTGCCGCCTGCTTTCTTGTGTGCCATTGACGCTGCTCCTCAGGCGATGCCGGTGATCTTCACCAGCGTGTACTGCTGGCGGTGGTTGCCACCACGGCGGTAGTGCTTGCGGCGACGGAACTTCACGATCACCTTCTTCTCACCCTGGCCATGGCTCTCGACGGTGGCGCTAACCCTGGCGCCATCGACAAGCGGCTTGCCCAGCTTGATGTTGCTGCCGTCGGCCACGAGCAGGACATTGTCGAAGGACACGGTCGAGCCGGGCTCGGCGTCGAGTTTCTCGACCTTGAGCAGGCTGTCTTTTTCGACCCGGTACTGCTTGCCACCGGTGGCGATCACGGCGTACATCTGGATGAAGCTCCGAACGGAAAGGCCGCGCATTCTAAAGGCGACACCCCGCCGGGTCAAACGGGATCTGGCAGGGTTTTTCCCGGGCAAACAGCCACTTGGCCTCGGGGCACCCGGCGGTCCTGATACCATTTGACCCTGATTTTAAGGGGTTGCGGAAGGGACGGATGACGCTGGAAGAGATTCGGGGGCTGGTAGCCGGGGAACTGGCAGCCGTAGACGGGGTGATTCGCACCCGCCTGGGCAGCACGGTGCCGCTGGTAAGCCAGGTGGCCGAGCACATCGTGGCCGGCGGCGGCAAGCGGCTGCGGCCCCTGGTGGTCGTGCTGGCTGCCCATGCGGCTGCGGCGGGGCGCCCCCTGGCGGGCCAGCGGCACATCGAGGCGGCCGGGTTCATCGAATTCATCCATACCGCCACCCTGCTGCACGACGACGTGGTGGATCACTCCTCGATGCGCCGTGGACGCGATACGGCCAATGCCCTGTTTGGCAACGAGGCCAGCGTGCTGGTAGGCGACTTCGTCTATTCCCGCGCCTTCCAGATGATGGCGGCGATCGGCGTGCAGCGCGTGATGGAGATCATGGCCGAGGCCACCAACGTGATCGCCGAGGGCGAGGTGCTGCAGCTGATGAATGCGCAGGACCCGGACACCACCGAAGAAAGATACCTGCAGGTCATCCACCGCAAGACGGCGAAGCTGTTCGAGGCCGGCGCCGAGGTGGCTGCCGTGCTGGCTGGCGCGGACAGAGAAATCCAGCGTGCGCTCTCGGCCTATGGCCGGCACCTGGGCACGGCTTTCCAGCTGATCGATGACGTGCTGGACTACCGCTCCGACCCGGCCACGCGCGGCAAGAATCTGGGCGAGGATCTCTCCGAGGGGAAGATGACCTTGCCGCTGATCCATGCGTTGCGGCAGGCGCCGGAAGACGATCGCAGGCTGATCCGCGCTGCGGTAGAGCACGCGGGGCAGCAAGGCGCCCCCGCCCCCGATCTGGCACGCATCGTGGCCTGCATCGAGGCCAGCGGTGGCATTGAATACACCCGGCACCGGGCGCTCGAGGAATCACGTGCGGCCGTTGCCGTGCTGGGGGTGGTGGCGGACACATCCCACCGGCGCGCACTGGCCTCGCTGGCGGAAGTGGCGGTGGGGCGGGACCGCTGACGCCACCTCACCCTGTCACGGGCCGGCAGCTGTGGAGGCCCGTGACAGGCACGGGCCGGTCGCTTAAACTCCCGCGCCCACGCTGTCGGGATGTAGCTCAGCCTGGTAGAGCACTACGTTCGGGACGTAGGTGTCGGAGGTTCAAATCCTCTCATCCCGACCAATCCATGCCTTCCTGATGCCCTGCATCCCCGCCGGGCACCGCCTCTGCTCTGGAACCTTACCTGGGACTCGAAAAACCGCGCCGCTGGCGCTGGTCTGAGTTGAAGGCGTCCGGCTGACAACCGGAAAGAATTTTGGTCTACACACTCGCCTTCTCCGTGATGACGCTTTGCGAAAAGCGGCTCACTGGCGGCGTATCGGCCTTGTCGATCAGGCTCCAAGTGGCTGGAACGTGCAAGTTGACAAGACATCCATGATTCAGCGGACCACTGCGATGGTACCGTCGCGTTGCGTTGCCTTTCATCTTCATCGGCATCGGCATTTGGGTATTCATCCAGGGAGGGACACAAGCTGCAGTCCCAAGGAGGACCAACGTTGAAGAAAGACGACGCAGGCACCGCCGCACTGGATTTCCAGCTGCTTTTCGAGAATTGCCCGGACATCCTCCTGGTGTTGCTGCCCGATGCGCCCCGCTACACGATGGTGGCCGCCACCGAAGCCCGACTGGCCGCCACGCACTCCACGCGTGAATCCCTGGGCCAGGGCCTGTTCGAATTGTTTCCCGACAACCCGGACGATCCTGGTGCCACGGGCACGAGCAACCTGCGCGCCTCTCTCGATCGCGTGCTCGCCACCGGACGGCCGGACACTATGGCAGTACAGAAGTACGACATCCGCGCTCCCGATGGCACCTTCACTGCGAAGTTCTGGAGCCCAAAGAACCTGCCCGTGCTCTCGCCGCAGGGCAAGGTGCTGTACATCCTGCATCGCGTGGAGGACGTCACCGAGCTGGTGCGTGCCAGTGAGGTAGGTGAGGAATTGCGCGACCGCACGCGCGAGATGGAACGTGAGGTCATACGCCGCAGCAATGAGCTCGCGGTCGCCATGCAGGAATTGCGCGGGGCCAACGAGCGCCTGGCGGAGATGGATGCCGCGAAGACCGAGTTCTTCAGCAACATCAGCCACGAGTTCCGCACCCCGCTCACGCTGATGCTGGGCCCGCTGGAAGACGCACTTGCAGAGAACGATGGCGTGGAAGATGCCGCGCTCCGCCAGCGGCTGGAGACCGTGCACCGCAATGCCCTGCGGCTGCTGCGGCTGGTCAATTCGCTGCTGGACTTCTCGCGCGTGGAAGCCGGCCGGATGAGCGCACTGTTCGAGCCCGTCGACCTGGCGGCCGTTACTGCCGAACTGGCCAGTTCCTTCCGCTCCGCAGTAGAGCGCGGCGGGCTGGCGCTTGAGGTGGACTGCCCGCCGCTGCCCGCATCCGTCCATGTTGATCGCGGCATGTGGGAGAAGGTCGTCCTCAACCTGCTGTCCAATGCGTTCAAGCACACCTTCAAGGGCAGCATCACCGTGCGGCTGCGCGGTTCGGACCAGGCCATCACGCTGGAAGTGGAAGACACCGGAGTGGGCATTGCCGCGCAGGAGATTCCTCGCCTGTTCGAGCGGTTCCACCGCGTGAAGGGCGCAGCCTCGCGATCTCACGAGGGCACGGGCATCGGCCTCTCGCTGGTGCGCGAGCTGGTGCGGCTGCACGGCGGCACGGTGGGCGTGGAGAGCGCGCCGGGCATGGGCAGCCGCTTCACCGTCAGCCTCAGGGCAGGCCATGCCCATCTGCCGGCAGAGAGCGTGGGTTCCGGCACGGCTCGCACATCGGCGAAGCTGGCCGAGACTTTCGTGGAGGAAGCCCTGCATTGGCTGCCGGAAGTGCCCTCCGCTCCGGATGCCATCGCCTTCACCCCCGGCGACACGCCTGCGACGCACACGAAGAAGCCGCGCGTGCTCTGGGCCGACGACAACCACGACATGCGCGAGTACGTCACGCGATTGCTCAGCCCGTCTTACGAGGTTGTCCCCGTGCCAGACGGCCAGGTGGCCCTCGAATCCGCGCTGGCCGACCCGCCCGACCTCGTGCTCTCGGACGTGATGATGCCGCGCCTGGATGGCTTCGGATTGCTGAAGGCCCTGCGCGCCGACGAGCGCACGCGCCGCCTGCCGGTGATCCTGCTGTCGGCACGTGCCGGTGAGGAGTCCGCGCTCGAAGGCCTGGACGCCGGCGCCGATGACTACCTGGTGAAGCCCTTCTCCTCGCGCGAGCTGCTGGCCCGCGTGCGCACGCACATGGAGCTGGCGCGGCAGCGCCGCGCCTGGGAGACCGAACTGGAAGAGAAAGTCCGCGAGCGCACCGCCGAACTGCTGGCTTCGACCGAGGCGCTGACCGCGGAAAACGCCCGCCGACGCCTTACCGAGCGGCAGCTGGGCTCGCAACTGGAGCGCATGGACCTGCTCGACCACATCACCCGGGCGATTGGCGAGCGCCAGGACCTGCGCAGCATCTTCCAGGTGGTGATCCGCAATGTGGAGGAAAACCTGCCGGCCGAGCGCTGCTGGATCGGGCTTGAGGGCACTGACATGCGGGGCCTTGCTTTCGGGAGCAATCTCTTCCACGAAGGTGACCTGCGCAGCCGCCCGGTGCCGCTTCCGCCCGCACTTGCCAATGAGGACCTCGGGTCCTGTGTCGCTGCCCCGCTGAAAGATGAGCACAAGGTGATCGGCATGCTGGTAGCCGCGCGCCGGGCCACCCAGGCTTTCGAGCCCGGGGAAGTGGAGTTCCTGCGGCAGCTGAGCGAACACGTTGCCTTGGCCGTGCGCCAGGCGCAGCTGCATGAATCCCTCTGGACGGCTTATGAAGAGCTGCGCCAGACGCAGCAGGCGGTGCTGCAACAGGAGCGGCTCAGTGCGCTGGGCCAGATGGCCAGCGGCATCGCCCACGACATCAACAACTCGATCTCGCCGGCAATGCTCTACGTGGAGCGCCTGCTCGAATCCGATCAAGAGCTCAGCCCCGAGGCACGCAGGTCACTGCCCGTGGTGCTGCAGGCCATCGAGGATGTTGCCGCCACGGTGGCGCGGCTGCGCGAGTTCTATCGCCCCAGTGACATGCAGGCCACGCTCGAGCCGGTGGACCTCAATGCTGTCGCCGAGCAGGTCATCGGCCTGACCCGCGCGCGCTGGAGCGACATGCCGCAGCAGCGTGGCGTGCTTATCACCGTGGAGAAGCAGCTCACTACTCCCATGCCAGCGGTGCTGGGCGCTGCCAGCGAGCTGCGCGAGGCGCTGACAAATCTAGTGTTCAATGCCGTGGACGCGATGCCGGAAGGTGGAACGCTTGCGCTGCGGACCGGCACCGGAGAGCAAAGTGCCTGGATCGAAGTAGGCGACACCGGCATCGGCATGGACGAGGAAACCAGCCGCAGATGCCTGGAGCCCTTCTTCACCACAAAGGGTGAACGCGGCACGGGGCTTGGCCTTGCGATGGTCTACGGCATCGCCAGGCGGCACAACGCCGACGTGCGCATCGACAGCGTTCCCGGCAGGGGCACGGTGTTCCGCATCACCGTGCCAGTGCCGGCAGAAGTGGTGGTGGCGGGTAATGCAGCTGTGTCCATGGGCATTCCAACGGGCCTGCGCCTGCTGCTGATCGACGATGACCCGCAGCTGCTGAAGTCACTGCAGGACACGCTCGAACTCGACGGCCACCACATCACCACGGCGACTGATGGCAGTGCTGGCATCGAGACCTTCCGCAATGCATTGCCGAACCAGCCCTTCGACATCGTCGTCACCGACCTGGGCATGCCGCGCGTGGATGGCCGCGCAGTGGCAAAAGCCGTGAAGGATCACCGGCCCGACATGCCGGTGATCCTGCTCACCGGCTGGGGCCAGCGTCCGGATGCCGGCAGCGAGGCGCTGCCGCACATCGACTGCATCGTCGGCAAGCCGCCGAAGCTGCGTGAACTCCGGGCCGCGCTGGCGCAGTGCTGTGGCGATTGCGCTACAGCACCGCCAGGGCGGCTGCGTAATCCGGCTCTTCCTTGATCTCTCCCACCAGCTGGCTGTGCAGCACCTTGTTGCTTGCATCGAGCACAACCACGGCGCGCGCGGCCAGACCTTCCAGGGGTCCGTCAGCGATCGCCACGCCGTAGTCCTGAAGGAACTGGCGCCCTCGCATCAGTGACAGCGTCACGACGTTCTCCAGGCCTTCTGCGGCGCAGAAGCGGCTTTGTGCAAACGGCAGGTCGGCGGAGATGCACAGCACCACCGTGTCAGGCAACCCGCTGGCAGTGGCATTGAACGTGCGCACCGACGTGGCACAGGTGGGTGTATCGATGCTGGGGAAGATGTTGAGGATCTTTCGCCGGCCCGCGTAGTTGTCGAGCCCGGCATTGGACAGGTCCTTGGCTACCAGCGTGAAGGGCCGGGCCGCATCACCCCTGGCGGGAAACTTTCCCGCGACCGAAACAGGCTTTCCACCCAGCATGACAGTCGACATCGCACTCTCCATTGTGTTCGGACGCCCGGCGGGCGAGCCCGGAATCTTACCTCCCTCGCCCGACTGGCCGCGGTCCATCCTCGCCAATGCCATGGTTATCAGTGCCGTGCGGCAGGGCCCGTGGTCCGCCGGCAGGGTGCGTGCTGGCGGCCCCATCAGCTGCAACCTAGAATGGTCCGAAGAAGTCGGGGGTCGATGTTCAGGCTGGATCGGGGTCCCTGGATCCTGGCCAGCGCTGAAGGCCTTCCTTCATCCAGACTGATCACACAGAGGAAGACCATGAAACGCATGCAGATCGGAAGGACTTCGTTGCTGCTCGCGGCGCTTGCCGTTGCTTCATTCGCCCATGCCGCACAGCCGGCGGGAGGGCCTCCGGGAGCGGGGCCGCCTCCGGGAATGGGTGGACCTGGCGGACCGGGTGGATTCGGTGGTCCGCCCAGCCCGGCCCTGCCTGCCGCCGAAGTACCTGCTGCCGTGGCCATGGCTCGCCCGAGCGAACAGGAAGTGGCACAGGTGCGCGCAGCCCTGGCACGCCTTGCCTCCAGTGACCAGGGCGCGCTGCTGAAGAAATATCCCGACCTCGTGCAGGTGGTTCCGCCCCGCCCGGTGAACAGCGCGATCATTCCGCAGCTTTCCGGCCAGTTCCAGGCCCAGCACCAGAGGAACCTCGAGGTCGCCAAGGCCGGAAACATAGAACTGCTGCTGATGGGCGACTCGATCACCGACTGGTGGCGCAACGAGACCGGCACCAATGCGGGCAAGGCCGTGCTCGACAAGCACTTCGGCCAGTGGAAGATCGCCAACTTCGGCATCGCCGGTGACACCACGCAGGGCGTGCTGTATCGCCTGAAAGATGGCGAGGGCAAGGGCTTCAGCCCGCGCGCCATCATGCTGATGATCGGCACCAACAACACCGGCCGCAACACGGCAGGCGAGATTGCCGAGGGCGTCGGCGCCGTGGTGCTGGAGCTGCGCCGCGACTTCCCGCAGGCGAAGATCCTGCTGCTGGGCGTGTTCCCGCGCGGTGCGGCGGCGAATGATCCCATCCGCGAGACCATTGCGGACATCAACCGGCGCATCTCCAAGCTGCACGATGGCACGAACGTGCAATACCTGGACATCAGCGCGAAGTTCCTGGATGCCCAGGGCAACATCCCGCGTGACGTGATGGCCGATGCGCTGCATCCCACCACCAAGGGTTACGAGATCTGGGCCGAGGCGGTGAAGGAACCCCTCACCCGACTGATGGCGCGCTGACGCGCAGCTGCCGCGCGCTCCGTCCGGGGCGCGCGGCATTCCCTAGAAATCCAGACCCATCTGGCCGCCGCGCGAAGGTGGCCTGAACTGCGTTGTGTCGAGCTCCGCGCGGCTTCCGGTAGAAAGCCCGAGCCTGCGACAGGCAAGGCGGAAGCGGTCACGCAGCAGCTGCGCCCACACGCCCGTGCCGCGCATGCGCTCGCCGAACTTCGCGGAGTTGTCCTGCCCTCCCCTCGCGCCCTGTACAAGTGACATTACGTGGTCAGCCCGGCCTGGCATGTGGGCGTTGAGCCATTGCCGGAAGAGGTCGGCCACTTCGAGCGGCAGCCGCAGCAGCACATAGCCCGCTTCGGTGGCGCCTGCTTCCGCAACGCGCTCGAGGATGGTTTCCAGCTCGCTGTCATTGACTGCGGGAATGATTGGCGCAGCCAGCACCCCCACGGGCACACCCGCGTCACGCAGCGCCCTGATGGCGTGCAGTCGCGCCGCCGCCGATGCAGAGCGCGGCTCCAGCTTTCGCTTCAGGTCTGAATCGAGCGTGGTCATGCTCAGCACCACGCTCACCAGGTCCTGCGCCGCCATCTGTGACAGCAGGTCCAGGTCGCGCAGCAGCAGCACGCTGCGGGTGGTGATCGCTACCGGGTGCCGTGCCTCGGCAAGCACTTCCAGGATGGACCGTGTGATGCGCAACTGGCGCTCCACCGGCTGGTAGGGATCGGTGTTGGAGCCCAGCATGATGTACTTGCACACGTAACCGGGACGGGAAAGCTCTTCCCTCAGCAGCGCTGCAGCATCCGGCTTGTAGACCAGCCTGGTTTCGAAATCGAGGCCCGGGGACATGCCAAGGTAGGCGTGCGTCGGGCGCGCGTAGCAGAAGACGCATCCATGACTGCATCCCCTGTATGGATTTATCGACTGGTCGAATCCGATGTCCGGCGAGTCGTTGCGCGCGATGACGCTGCGGCTGCGATCGATGATCAGCTCGGTTTCAATCGCATCGACCGGCTCTTCCTGGAACCAGCCGTCATCCACAGCCTCGACATGGGCCTTGTCGAAGCGGTTCGCGGGATTGGAAAGCGCCCCTCGGCCCTTGATGCCGGAGGGCGGCAGGCGGGAAGACATGGCAATACTGTACATTCATACAGTACCATGTTCAACCGCCCTATTTCGCGCGGGGATCCTTCTCGCCCAGCCCTGGATAGAACAGCGCCCGGTTGTTCTGGGATTCGTTGAACACCTTGCGGCTCTTGAACAGCCACTTGCCGTTCACCCGCACCAGCACGTCTTCGTAGTGGCCCATGTAGAGCAGCTGGACGTCTTTCTGGGGCGTGTTGTTGGTCAATGCAAACCAGTAGGCCGTGGTGCGCGCCGTGTCACCCTCCACGTCGATGACGTGGTTGATGATCTGGTGTCGCGTGCGGGGGCGCGCCATGGCCCCTTCGGGAATCTCCACCTTGCGTGCCCCGCCGAAATTGGACATGGCCTTGCGGATGGCCGCCTTGCCCCGCTCGACGCCGTTGACCCACTCGAGCACGCCATCCTCGGCCCAGGTGGACATCACCGTCTCGATGTCGCCGGCATCGACGGCCACCATGTACTTGTTGGAGATGTTCTCGATTTCCGCCCGGTCATCGGCGTATCCGGCCCACACGGGCGCGGCCAGCACCGACAGCGCCACAATGACTGCAGTCCTGCGCAGCTTGTTCATCGCAACTCCTCGTGGATCCAGGTGGCAACGGCCTGCACACTCTTCTCGTCCAGCAGGTCCGGATACATTTTCGGCATCGGGGCCTTCGGATTCTTGATGTAGGCAATGGTGGCAGGAAGGTCCTGCCGCGCGCGCAGGTTGCTGATGCGCTTGTCGGCAATCATGTTGCCGTCGGGGCCATGGCAGGCCTGGCAGACCTGGCCGTAGATGCGCCGGCCCAGCGCGGCATCACCGCCGGCCTGCGAGGTGATGTCTCGCACCACGGGCGCCGCGCCCGGATCCAGCGTCATCACCACCACGCTGGGCATGCCGAGGTCGCCGAAAGCATTGCGGGAGATATTGCCAGCGGCGAACGCCACGTACTGTTTCCCGGCCACTTCATACGTGACCACACCGCCGGCCATCGCACCGCCCGCAGGCAGCTTGCGCAGCAGGCGGCCGGACTTGCTTTCGAATACCAGGAAATTGCCGGCCAGGTCGCCGGCGAAGGTGATGCCGCTGGCCGTGGGCGTAACGCCAGCGACCACGGGCTTCTCCGCCTTGTATTTCCAGCGCACCACGCCGCTGACAGGATCCAGCGCAGTGATCCAGCCGACGGGATCGCCCACCGGCTCCACCGCCCCGCCGAACTCCACGGCGCCCGGCGTGTAGCTGGATGCAGTCCCCAGCTTCACGTTGAAGCAGATGTCCACGGAACCGACGATGAGCTGCCTGTTGAGGCGGTCGAGCGCCGGGCCATTCCACTCCACGCCGCCGGCGTAGCCGGGACACATCTTCAGGCCCTGCCGGGAAGGCTTATCCGGCGCCGGCTGCACCGTGGTGACGGGCGTGCGGAAAACGGGCTTGCGGGTGTCGCGATCGACCACGGTGACGTAGCCATCCTTGCCGCCGATGGCGACGAAGTCGCGGGCACCTTCGGCCCGGTAGAGCACGGGCGCCGCGACGAGGTCGAGGTCCATCCAGTCCGCGGGCGATACCTGGTGCCACCACTTCAGCGCGCCGGTGCGCGCATCGAGCACCACCACTGAGTTGGTGAAGAGGTTGGTGCCGGGGCGGTAATCCTTGTCGATGTCAGGCCAGGGATTGCCCACGGGCACGAACAGCTCACCCGTGGTCACGTCCAGCGACATCACGCCCCACACCCCGCCACCGCCGGTCTTGGCCGTCTCTGGTCGCAGCCAGGTTTCGGCGCCGGTCTCGTTACCCATGGGGATTGTGTGGAAGCGCCAGAGCTCGCGGCCGGTAGCCGCATCGAAGGCCAGCACCCGGCCGCGAATGCCCAGGTCACTGCCACCGATACCCATGTAGACCACGCCGCCCCAGGCGAGCGGCGCCGCAGTGCTGGATTCACCGAGTTGCGGCGCGGCGATCACGTTCTTCCACAGCAACTTGCCGGTGGCTGCATCCAGAGCGATCAGGCGCCCGTCGCAGGTGCCGCGAAACAGCCGGCCATCAAGCAGCGCCACCCCGCGGTTGGTGCCGCCGCAGCGCTCATCATCGGGACGGTAGTCGTATTTCCAGCGCAGCGCGCAGGTGGTGGCATCCAGCGCCACGGTCTCGCGGCCCGTGGAGGTGTAGATGGTGTCGCCTTGCACCACGAGACCCGCGTGGAACGCGCCAGGTCCGTCGATCTGCACTCGACATGCCTGGGCCAGCCCCTGGATGTTCGTGGCATCGATCTGCTTCAGCGGCGAGAAGCGCTGCCCGTCGAGGCCATTGTTGTAGGTCAGCCATTCGCTGCCCGGTGTAGCCTGCTGCGCCACCGCGACCGTGGCGGCCAGCCCCAGTGCGCAGAACGCGGTGGTGATCCCCTTGTGCATGCCCCGGCTCTTTTTCTCGTGGCGGATGGCCGGAGCCTAGCAGTTCACCCCACTGCCCTCCAGCTACTCGAACATGCGCCATTCCGCACGGTACTGCAGGCCCAGCTGCACGATGCGGTTGAGCAGGCGCGGATAGTCGATGCCAGCCACGTGGCCGGATTCCGCAAAATCCTCGCCGTAGGTCAGGTTGGGGTTCGCGTTGGCCTCGAGCACGAAGATGCTGCCGTCCGGCCGCATACGCAGGTCCATGCGCGCATAGCCGCTCATGTGCAGCGCGCGGAAGACCCTGCGCGCCAGCTGGGTGATGCGTTTTTCTGCACCGTCCGGGAGATCGCGCGCGGGTCCGGTGCTGATGCCATGCCTGCGCTGGTAGGCCGGATCCCATTTCACCTTGCGCGTGGCAATGCCCGCCTGTGCCTCGGGCAGCTTGCCGAAATCCAGCTCCCAGACCGGCAAGGTGGTGAGCCGCTCGTTGCCCATCACGCCCACATACAGCTCGCGGCCCTCGATGTATTCCTCAGCCAGCGCATCACTCTGTGCCTGGACCTGGATGAACTCCACCCGCTCGCGCAGCCGCTCGCGGTCATGCACCACCGACGCCTGCGAGATGCCCAGCGAGGCATCATCGGTGGCCGACTTCACGAACAGCGGGAACTCCAGGTCGCGCGGTTCACGATAGCTCTTGCCCCAGGGGAATACGTGGAAGCGCGGCGTCGGGATGCGGTGGTAGGCGAGGATCTGCTTGGTGAGCACCTTGTCGCGGCTGAGCATCATGCCGCGGGGATTGCAGCCGGTGTAGGGCTGGCGCATCAGCTCGAGGAAGGTCACTACATAGTGGTCGTAGGTGGGAATGCCGGAGAATTCCTCCAGCAGGTTGAAGGTGATGTCCGGACGCCAGTCGCGGATCACGCGCCTCAATTCACCGATCTTGTCGCCGATGCCCAGCACGCGCACCTCGTGGCCGCTGTTCGACAGCGTGGAGAGCACGTTGTATTCGGTGCGGCAGGCTTCAATCTGGTCTTCGGACAGGCCGCGCAGGTCATCCGGCGGAATCAGTGCCTCGTTGACCAGCAGCAGGATGCGATGTTTCTTCACAGTGCGTAGTTTTCCCGGTTTCTTTTCAGGATGCCGACCGCCACGCGCCGCACCAGGCCGCCGAAGTCGCGCTGCGCGCGGCGCCGGTCGTGCCTCAGGTGCAGGTGCATGTTGCCCAGGCGGTGGATCAGCATCTCCATCGTGTGTTCGACGACATAGGGGTGCAGGCCGGCCTCGCGCGCCACATTGCGGCTGATGCGCGGGCCGACGGATTTGAGGTAGCCGGCGGCGGCGGCGTGACGGCCATCGTCATCGGCCTTGAAGAGCCGGCGCAGCGCACGATCGTAGCGCGTGTCGTCCAGTCGATAACTTTCGGTCTTGCGGCGGTAGTGCTCGGCGAGCGTGAGCGTGGAATGCGTGATCGGCTCCACCTCGCGGCGCGTGCGCACCAGCGGCCGTTTCCTGGCGATCTCCGTCATCAGCGCGTCCACGTATTCCAGCTTGCGCAGCGCGGGCCAGCCGGCGTATTCGCGGCGCCAGCGCGCCCGCGGCTGCAGCCACACCGCGAAGGTCTCGGCGAAATCCTCGGTGGGATGGCTCTGCGCATACCAATGCCCCAGGTGCAGCACATGCCGGCGGCTGGCGGGCCGCGGTCGGTAATCCTGCGGATAGCGCTCATGGGGACTGCCGAACACCTCGCGCCAGTCCTTGCGCTCGCGCAGCCGATAGGCCGTGTCGAGCGCATGGCCGGTCTCATGCCGGAGGATGCGCAGCAGCCAGCGGCTGTTGCCGCCCTCCACCTGCTGCATGAAGCGGCGTTCCAGCCGCATCAGGCGCGGATGCGCCAGGTAGAACGGCAGCGCAATCCCCGGCACGCCATCGGGAGAAAACCATTCCTCGGCGTACCAGTAGTGCGGCCTGAACCGGATGCCGCGGGCGCGCAGCTGGCGCGCCAGACGCTGCATGTGCACGGCTACGGTGCCGGTGCTGCGGGGAAACTCGATGTCGCGGAAACGCAGGGCGAGCAGGGACTCATCGTCCATGCGATCCAGCGTCCGCGCCCGATACTTCATCTCCGGCCTGTTCTCCCGTTGCCAGCGCGGAAAAAACAGTGCCGAGGCGCCGTCCCGCGAAACGCGGACTATAAACCGGAAGCGCCGGCGACAGCGCTCCCGGTTCGGCCGGTCTACCGCAGCGTGAACCTCACGCGGTATTCGCGGCAGGCCGAAACGGCTGCGCCATTGCGGGTAGCAGGCGTGAAGGCCAGCGCTTCGGAAGCCCACTTGACCGCCGCGGCATCCAGCCGCCGGCTGCCGGAGGACCTCCTCACTGTCGGCGTGCCCTCAGGCCGGCCGGTCGGTCCCACGCAGACATTCACCACGGCCAGCCCCTCTTCCTGCAGCTGGATCGAGGTGGCCGGGTAGTAGTCGTCGGGGGAACGCACAGCGCGCGACTGCAGTTCCGTCGCGGGGATTTCAGCGTTGGTACCCGGGGTACCCGCGATGGGCTCTGCCGCAGCAGGCAGGGTGATGCCGGTATCGACTGGTGCTGTCGGCAAGACCTCTTTCCCGATCACCGGACCGGGAAGGACAGGCGGGAGCACGACAAGGGCATCGGAGGGCACCAGTTCGGGTGGCAATACTTCTGGCGGCGGTTCCACTGGCTTTTCCGGGACCACCGGATCAATCCATTGCAGGCCGGGTGGCGATTTCACATCCAGCGGTATTCGCATCGACATCAGGAAGCCGATGGCAAGGGCATGCAGGCCAATGACCAGGAGGAGGACCATCTGCCGGCCTGTCAGCAGGCTGGCCCGTTCGATAGTTGTGGCACTCACGTTGAATCTCCCTCAAGTGAACGCCGTTCCATTGTGCGCCGATGCGCAACGCGCGCAAGCGCGCGCGTGCGGGAGTAATAGTCATTGTGGAGCCGGAAAACGCGGCGTAGCATGAACCGGACCGGCGGCCACACATGCCGCGGCAGGATTCGCTCGCCGCTACCCTAGGTTTTTTGCACGGGCGGCCAGGCATGCCGCCGCTCCATCATCAGTGCGCGCATCGACTTGGGCTTGCGGCCAGTGAACTGCTCCACCACATCCGTCACACGGTCCAGATGGCCTTCGCGGATCATGCGGCCGAAACTCACCATGCCGTCACTGCACCAGGGCACGGGTGAGCGGGAGAAATCGCCGGTGGCCTCGCGCGGCACGCCCAGAGAATCCCACATCGCGTACATCTGTTCGTCGGTGAGGTCGATCACGTCGAAGGTTGCGCCGCTGAGCTCCTTGATGAGGCCGGCGACTTCACGGAGGTCCAGCGTTTCGGGTCCGGTGACCTCATAGGCCTTGTCCAGCTCGCCCTTCCCCTGCAGCAGCTTCGCCGCCACCGCGGCCACGTCGTCGCGAGATACAAAGCCCACCCGTCCGCCGCCGGTGTTGCCGATGGACTTGCCGGAGGAGATGGCGATCGCCGCCTGGTTCTCGGCCATGGCATCCGCATACTGGTTGTTGCGCATGAAGTTCCAGTGGATGCCGCTCTCACGGATCAGCTTCTCCGTGAATTTGTGGTCGGTGACTTCGAAGGAATCGACCTCCGGCTTTCCGGCGGTCAGGAAGGAGGTATAGACGATGTGCCGCACGCCGGCTTCCTTCGCCGCCTCGACCGCGTTGCGGTGCTGCTGCTGGCGATTGCTGCCCACCTCCATGGTGGACACCATGAACAGGTGCCCGGCGCCGCGGAATGCCTCGACCAGTGCGGCCTTGTCGTTGAAATCCGCCCGATGCACCTGTAGGCCCCGCTCGCGCCAGCGTGCCAGGACCGCCTCGTTGCGGCTGGTGACCCCTATTTCCTCCGCGGGCACGCCATCCTTCAGCAGGTTCTCCACCACTGCGGCGCCGATGTAGCCGCCTACGCCAGTCACTACGTACAAGATGCTCTCCCCCTGTGGGAATGCGGCAGCAGCCGCATCCGGATGTCATCAATTCTCACAGCCAGCGGCTGGCCCACGCCAGCCCCTGCGTGGTGCCGGCCTTCGGCAGGTATTCGCAGCCAATGAAACCCTGGTAGCCCAGCGAGTCGATGTGCGCCAGCAGGCGCTCGAATGCGATCTCGCCAGTGCCGGGCTCATGGCGGCCTGGATTATCGGCGATCTGGATGTGGCCGATCATCGGCAGCAGTCGCCCGATTGAGCGCATCAGGTCGCCTTCCATGATCTGCATGTGGTACGCGTCGTACTGCAGGCGGATATTGGGGCGTGCCGCGCGGGCAATGCATTCCAGCGCGAGGGCTGTGCCGTCCAGCAGGTAGCCGGGCACGTCCACCCTGGTGTTGATGGGTTCGATCATCACCGTCACCCCATGGTCTGCCAGCCGGTCTGCGGCGCGGCCGATGGCGGCGACGTAGGTATCAAGGTGACGTTTCCGGTCCGCATCGGCCGGGATGACGCCAGCCATCACGTGCACCCTGGTCACATTCCCGGCCACGGCATAGCGGGCCGCCAGTTCGATGCCTGCATCAAATTCACGTTCGCGTCCCGGAAGGCTCGCGATGCCCCGCTCCCCCGCGCCACCAGGCGGTGCGTTGAACAGCACCCACTGCAGCCTGTTCGATGCGAGGCGGGCCGCAATCTGCTCTGGCGTGGCATCGTAGGGAAACTGGCATTCCACCCAGCGGAACCCGGCGGCCGCCGCCGCGTCGAATCTCTCGAGGAAGGGAAGTTCAGTGAACAGCGTGGAAAGATTTGCGGCGAGGCGGATCATCCCGCCACCTTACTGCAAGGCGCGGCCAGGGTTAAGTTTTCAGCACACGGGCCAAGTACAATGAACGACATGAGCCAGGAAGAACAACGCGCCGGGCAGGTCCTCGCCTGGCTGCACACCCTGCAGGATGACCTCTGCCGCACCTTCGGCGATGAACTGGGACGCCCCTTCCTGAAGGACGCCTGGCAACGCCCGCCCGGCGAGGGCAAGTTGCAGGGCGGCGGCGTCACCGCCGTGCAGGAAGCCGGTCCGGTGATGGAGCGCGCCGGCGTGGCGCTTTCCGATGTGCGCGGCTCGCAACTTCCGCCCGCTGCCACCGCCCGCAATCCGCACCTGGCAGGCCGCGACTTCCGCGCCATGGGCGTATCGGTGGTGATGCATCCCCGGAATCCGCACGCCCCCACCGCCCACATGAACGTGCGTTTCTTCACCGCTGGCGATGTCTGGTGGTTCGGCGGCGGCTTCGACCTCACTCCATACATCCCCTGCGAAGAAGACATCATCGCCTGGCATCGCACCGCCCGCGATGCCTGCCAGGCGGTCTCCCCTGCCTTCTACGACATCGCGCGCAAGCATTGTGATGACTACTTCTTCCTGAAGCATCGCAATGAAGCGCGTGGCGTCGGCGGCATCTTCTACGACGACCTGAACGAAGCGTCTCCCGATGGCCCGGTGACCTGGGAACAGGGTTTCTCCCTGATGCAGCGTGTGGGGCGCGGTTTCCATGACGCCTACCGCGATGTGATCGCCCGCCGGCGTGACACCCCGTACACGGAACGTGAGCGCGCCTATCAGCTCTATCGGCGCGGGCGCTATGTTGAGTTCAACCTGGTCTTCGATCGCGGCACGCTTTTCGGCCTGCAGTCAGGTGGGCGGACCGAAGCCATCCTGGTGTCGATGCCGCCTGAGGCGCGGTGGTCGTATGCATCGCCAGACCCGGAGATGGACGCCAGTCTGCTTCCCTACCTCACGAGCCTGCGCGGCAGGAACTGGCTGGCCTGAGGCCGGCACGGGCGGTGGCCGGCGCGGCCCGCGCCGGGGTCAGACGAGGGGCAGTTCTTTCGCGCTGGCCCAGATGCCGTGCACCTGCGCGCTGATCCGGAACGGGAGGATCACGCGGGCAACGTCACCTTCCCCCAGCCGCTGGGCGTCGGCGATTACCAGTTCGGCTCGTTGTTCGGCGTAGTTGGTGCAGACCCCGATGAGATAACCGTCCCCTTCGATGCCAGTGTCGCGCGGGATGAAGGTGCATTCCTGCAGTGAGTGGGCAGGCCCGGCAAAGTAGCGCTCGACCTGCCGGGTGCGCAGGTCGAAGCGGCCATAGGTGTTGGTGAGGCGCGCCGGCGTACCAGCCGGGAGCCTGGATGGGTCCGCCGGCAGACGCGCATCATCGACAAAGGGCGCGTAGAGGTAGCGTGTTTCCAGCGTCATCACGCGTGGGTCGACCTTGCCCAGGTCGTTGACTGGCATGGGCCAGAGGATCTCCTCTTCCCACTTGTTCGAGCGCTTCGAGAGGTCCAGCGTGATGCGGCGGACCAGGGCCCGGGCCTTTGCGGGGTTGAAAGGCGAGCCATCGACGTTGGGGAAGAACGGGAAGAAGTTCGAGTCGTAGAACGGCGCGTGGAGGATGACCTTGTCGCCCTCGGTGTGCGCATTGAAGGTGTGCATCATGCAGCGCTCCGGACCTTCGAACCAGCGCATGTCGCGGGCACTGCCGCCGCGGGGCATCACGCCGATCATCGAGGGTTTGCCGGCATCCCAGCCCCAGTGGATCTTCCCCTCGCGCAGGCGCTGCAGGCTGGTCACATAGCCCCCGAAGGGGATCACCACATGGCGGTGCGTGAGGGCCATGTCGTGGATCACGCTGACGTAAGGCACCTTCACGGTCACGCTGTCGGTGACGCGACCCGCGGGGTTCAGGGTAGCAATGTAGAGGTCATCACTGGCAAGGCCCGTGGCTTCATAGCCATAGGAAACCATCTCACCCGTGAGTGGGTCGATCTTCGGGTGCGCGGTGAAGGTCTGGCTGCGCCAGCCGCCGGTGGCGTCCCACTGCCCGCGTGTTTCCAGGGTGTTGGGGTCAAGCTCGTAGGGCAGCCCGTCCTCCTTCAGTGCCAGCAGCCGCCGCGCATGAATCAGCGGGGCGGTATTGGCGACGGTGCGGCGTGCCGGACTGACGGCATCCCGCACATAAGGATCGTCGGTGAAGGGATTGCGGTAGTACCCGTAGAGCTGCCGACCAGCTTCCTGGTTGTTGCGGAACCGTTCGGTGCGCACCCAGCGGCCCTTGTAGGAGACGCGGCCGCCGCGGATGCGGAACATGCTGATGTAGCCGTCCGCATTGAGGATGGCGTCGTCGGCGAATTTCGGTGGGTAGTACCACTCGGCGCCCACGCGATAGAAGGCGCCGTCGATGTCGTGGGGAATCTGCCCCAGCACCTCGCAGTCGGCGATGTCCGCTTCGAAGCGCGTCGGCGCGCCGGTCACACCTGCAGCCTGGGATTGCATGAGCGCCCCCTCTTCGTTGTCAGCCCCTGCCCACGAAGGGCATCTTGGTCGCCATCACCGTCATTCTCAACACATTCGCAGTCAGGGGCAGGCCCGCCATGTACAGCACCGCCTCGGCCACGTGCCGCACGTCGAAGGTGGGCTCGGGCTTCATCGAGAAGTCTGCCTGCAGCGTGCCGCCGGACATGTCGATGCCCAGGTTGGTCTGCACATTGCCGATGTCGATCTGGCCGCAGGCGATGTCGTAGCGGCGGCCCTCCAGGGCCAGGGTCTTGGTGAGGCCGGTGACGGCATGCTTGGAGGCCGTGTAGGCGGCCATGTGCGGCCGCGGCGTCTCGGCGGCGATGGAACCATTGTTGATGATGCGTCCGCCGCGCGGATCCTGCGCCTTCATCGCCCGATATGCCGCCTGCGCGCAGAGGAATACACCGGTGAGATTGGTATCGATCACGCGGCGCCACTCCGGAGCGGAAAGATCTTCGGTGGGCGTGGAAGGCGTCGAGGTGCCAGCGTTGTTGAACAGCACGTCGAGGCGGCCGTAGTGGCCCACCGTGCCCTCGACCATCACGGCCACGGCCTTCTCGTCCGTGACATCGGTGGGGATTACCAGCAGGCCGCCACCGGCGGCGGCTGAAGTCTCTTCCAGGGGCTGTGCGCGGCGGCCCGCGATGGCCACACGATAGCCCGCCGCGGCAAGCCCGATGGCCACTGCCCTGCCGATGCCCGAACCCGCGCCAGTCACCAGCGCCACCTTTGTTGTCATGTTCCCTTCTCCTGCACCAGATTCGCGCTGCCCAGCGCATTGACGTCATTGCAGCCGGTGAGCGCGAGGCTCACCTGCAGTTCACGGCCCAGTATTTCCAGCGCCATCGCCACGCCGGCCTCCCCCAGGGCACCCAGTCCGTACAGCCAGGGGCGGCCGATGAGCGCGCCGCTGGCGCCCAGCGCGCGGGCACGGAGGATGTCCTGGCCGCAGCGGATGCCGCTGTCGAGCATCACTTCCGCGCGGCCCTGCACGGCGTCCAGCACGGCTGGCAGCATCGCCACTGACGAGGGCGCGCCATCCAGCTGGCGCCCGCCGTGGTTCGAGACCACCAGCGCATCCGCGCCCAGCGCCACTGCCTGCCGCGCGTCCTCGGGATCCATGATGCCCTTGATGATCAGCTTGCCACGCCACTGCGCGCGGAAGCGCTCCATGTCCTTCCAGGTCACCGACGGGTCAAACTGGCTCTGCACGAACTGGGCGAAAGAGACGCCGCCCGCCCGCCGCACGGCAGCGGCCAGATTGCCGAACTCGCGGTGGCGGGAACGCAGCAGGTGCCACAGCCAGCGGGGCTTGGTGGCCAGATCCAGCGCGCTGTTCATCGTCACGCGCGGCGGCACGCTCAGTCCGTTCTTCGGATCGCGCCGGCGCAATGCACCCACCGGGATGTCCACCGTCATCATCAGCGCGGGACAACCGGCGGCCGCCGCACGGTCTACCAGCTCGGCTGTGTAGCCCCGATCCTTCATCACGTAGAGCTGGAACCAGAACGGCGCGCGGCTGGCTTCGCGCACGTCCTCGATGGAGCAGATGGAAACCGTGCTGAGACAGAAGGGAATGCCGAAGGCGGCCGCGGCGCGCGCCGCCAGGATCTCTCCGTCGCCCCTGATGTAGCCGGCCATGCCGGTGGGGGCCAGCGCCAGCGGCATGGCCGCCGGCGCGCCGAGCAGGGTCGTGGCGAGGTTCTGGCGCGCCACGTCAATCAGCGCGCGCGGACGCAGCCGGATGGCGTCCAGGTCTTCGCGATTGCGCCGCAGCGTGATCTCGTCGTAGGAGCCCCCGTCGACATAGTCGAACAGTGCACGGGGCACGCGGCTGCGCGCCAGTTCGCGCAGGTCTGCGATGCTGGTGATGACCTTCACGTCAGTTCACCGGCATCGTGAACTCGGGCCCCCGTCCGGCGCCCTCTGGCCAGCGCTGCATCACGCTCTTGTAGCGGGTGTAGAAGCGCAGCGCCTCCTCGCCGTAGGCGTGGTGTTCGCCGAACAGGGACTGCTTCCAGCCGCCGAAGGAATGCCAGGCCATGGGCACCGGGATCGGCACGTTGATGCCCACCATGCCCACCTGCACGCTGCGGGCGAAGGCACGGGCCACGGCGCCATCGGCGGTGAAGCAGGCCGCGCCATTGCTCAGCGGATGTGCATTGACCAGCTGTACGGCCGCGGCCAGGTCCGGAACGCGCAGGATCACCAGCACCGGACCAAAGATCTCCTCGCGATAGATGGTGTGGTGGGGCTGCACCCCGTCGAACACCGTCGCACCGGTGAAGAAGCCACCTTCGTGTCCGGGCACGCGGCATCCCCTGCCATCCACCAGCAGCTGCGCGCCCTCCTCGACACCACTTGCAATGAAGCCCTCCACGCGGGCGCGGTGCGCGGCCGTGACCAGCGGGCCCATCTCCACGTCAGGCGCATCGCCGGGGCCAACGCACAGGTTGCGCGCCCGTTCGACGATGCGGGGCACCAGGGCTGCTCCCGCATTCCCTACCGCCACCAGCACTGAAATCGCCATGCAGCGCTCGCCCGCGGAACCGAAGGCCGCGCCGGTCACGGCATCGGCGACCAGGTCAGGATCGGCGTCGGGCAGGGCCACCAGGTGGTTCTTTGCACCGCCCAGTGCCTGCACGCGCTTGCCGAGCCTTGCAGCAGTGTCATGCACGTGGCGCGCGACCGGCGTCGAGCCGACGAAGGAAACCGCGCGCACTTCCGGGTGTTCCAGCAGTGCATCCACCGCTTCACGGTCACCCTGCACCACATTGAATACGCCATCCGGCAGCCCGGCCTCGCGCAGCAATCCGGCCAGCATCAGGCTGGTGGAGGGATCGCGCTCGGACGGCTTCAGCACAAAGGTGTTACCGCACACCAGCGCCGGCGGAAACATCCACATCGGCACCATTGCCGGGAAGTTGAATGGCGTGATGCCGGCCACCACGCCCAGTGGCTGGCGCAGGCTCCAGTTGTCGATGCCGCCGCCCACGTTGTCTGAATGCGCACCGGAAAGCAGTCGCGGCGCGCCGCAGGCGAATTCAACCACCTCGATGCCGCGCGTCACCTCGCCCTCGGCATCGGACAGCAGCTTGCCGTGCTCGCGGGTGATGGTCGCGGCAATCTGCTTGCGGTTGGCCTCGAGCAGCTCGCGGAAGGCAAACATCACGCGGGCGCGCCGGAGTGGAGAAGTAGCGGCCCAGGCCGGCGCGGCCTGGATTGCAGCCGTCACTGCCGCATCCACGGTGCTGCGGTCGGCGAAGCCCACCTGAGCGGTCACCTCGCCAGTGGCCGGGTTGTATACATCGCCACTGCGACCGGCCCCACCGGCATGCACGCTGCGACCACCGATGTAATGCCCGATCAGCGTCATGGCAGCGGATGCGCCATCCGGTAGCCAGGATCGCCGAAGTCCACCAGTTCGACCTTGCCGCCCCTGCGATAGAGCAGCACGCGACCAGCGAAGTCTTCCCGCTGCGCCAGTTCGACGGCAGCCGCGGCGAAGGCCTCGGGTGAGTCGATCTCGTCGGGCGCGAGGCAGTTCACACGGATCTTCTGCGCCTGCAGGCTGTGCAGCGCGGCGGTGAGGCGCAGGATGCCGGCCTTGGCGGCCACCCAGGCTGGCCGGTCGCCTTCCCCGAAGCCCATGGCAGCGCCCGCGGCGACATTGATCACGGCACCACCGCGGCGCTTGAGCACCTCGATGGCATGGCGGGTGACATGCATGGTGCCCAGCAGGTTGGCGCCCACGATGCGTGACCAGTAGTTGAGTGGATCTCCGTCGAGCCACGGGCCGGCCACGTTGAACACGTATTCCAGGCCGCCGAACTCGCGGGTGGTGCGGTCGAGCAGCATCGCCACCTGCTCCTCGTGGGCCACATCGCAGCGGTGCGCCAGCGCGGCACCGCCCGTGGCGCGGATGCCGGCAGCCACCTCGCCCGCCAGTGCATAGTCGATGTCGGCAATCATCACGCTGGCGCCCATCGAGGCGCACAGCCGCGCGATGGCCGCACCGGCCCCCGAGCCCCCGCCCGTGACCAGCGCGACCCGCCGCTCGAACAGGCGCGCTCGATCCGGGGTGCTTTCCATGGCGGCAAGCCTAGGCAAGCCGGCCCTGCCTGTCCACAGCGGCAGGGCGATGCGACAATCAGGCCATGGCTGCTCCCGTCGATCCTGCTCGCTACGCCCGCCACCTGGCCCTGCCGGAAATCGGCGTGGCAGGCCAGCAGAAACTGGCCGCAGGCTCGGTGCTGATCATCGGCGCCGGCGGGCTCGGCTCCCCTTCCGGCCTCTATCTGGCTGCGGCCGGCGTGGGCCGCATCGGCGTGCTCGACCATGACCGCATCGAGGTGAGCAACCTGCAGCGCCAGGTGCTGTTCGACACGCAGCATATCGGCCAGGGCAAGGCAGAAACTGCGCGCGCGCGTCTGGCCGCGCTGAATCCCGACATTGAAGTGGTTGCCCATGCCGAGAAGCTGGCGGCCGGCAACGCGGAACGGCTGTTCGCGCCCTACGATGTCATCGTCGATGGCACCGACCGGCTTGCCACGCGCTACCTGATCAACGATACCTGCGTGCTCCTCGGCAAGCCCTTGGTGAGCGCCGCCATCCATCGCTTCGAAGGCCAGGCGATGACTTACCTGCCCGGCCGCTCACCCTGCTACCGCTGCCTGTATCCCGACAGTCCCGAGGATCTCATCCCCAGCTGTGCCACCGCCGGCGTGCTGGGCGTGCTCCCGGGAGTGATGGGATCGCTGCAGGCCACCGAGGCCATCAAGCTGCTGGCCGGGATCGGCGAGCCGCTGGCCGGGCGGCTGCTGACCTACGATGCGCTGACGCTGACATTCAATGAATTCCGTTTCGCGCGTCGTGATGATTGCGCGGTGTGCGGGAGCAACCCCACCATCACCAGCCTGGCCTGCCATGAGGAGAAGCCCTTGACCCGCATTGCCGAATGGACCCCGCGACAGCTTGCAGACGAACTCAAGGCCGGCGGCGAGGACAGGCTGATGCTGGTGGATGTGCGCGAGCCGCGGGAATGGGATGAGGGACGCCTGCCGGGCTCGGTGCATATTCCACTGGGTAACCTGCCGCAGCGCCTGCACGAGATTCCGGAAGGGGTCACGCCCGTGTTCATCTGCGCCCTGGGAGGACGCAGCATGGCGGCCTGCCGGCTGTTCGCCGGGGTGCGCGGGCAGGATGCCATCAATCTTGCCGGTGGCGTGGTGGGCTGGAGCGGCGAGTTCGGGGCGCCGCCGCAACCCGGGCACGACCACGATCACGGGCACTGAGAAATTCAAGCGAAGCGATTGCGTAACCGCAAGCGCCCCGATCCCGCGGAGTCTGCCCTGCAGGCACTCAATGCCCTGCAGCCAGACACCGATCGCGCCACGCAGAACCAGCTGCTTTCCGAGGCACTGGCCAATCCCTCCTTCCGAGTGGTCGCCAGGGCCGCCACCCTGGCAGGCGAGCGCATGCTGCATGAACGGAACAGCGACCTCCTGTCAGCCTGGCCGCGCTTCCTCGATGACCCAGCGAAGCGCGACCCGCAGTGCATCGCCAAGTCCGCCATCTGCGCCGCACATGCGCCATGGGCCTGGTCAACAGCCGTTACTGCTGGGCATCGTTGAGAAGGGTCGCAACGACGAGGCAGCCGTCGCGGTGGATGCGCTGTCAGTCCATGACCGCAACTCGAAGCTGATGCAGCGGCTGGAGGCGGCGCAGTCTGCGCGCAGGCGAGCGCCAGGCGGCACGACCGGCTAGGATTCCTCCGGCATGATCCAGCCAACTCCCCCTGTCGCTCCCACCCGCCCGGGCCCCGGCAAGCGCACCGCCCTTCGCCTGACCCGCACCCTGCTCGCCGGCATGCTGGCCGCCCTCCCGCTGCTCGGTACCCTCTGGCTGCTGTCCATCGCCTTCAGCTTCATGGCCGGCTGGGTTGGCCCGGAAAGCGCCACCGGCAGACTGCTCGGCCGCATCGGCGTGGGGGTCTCAGGGCAGGAGTGGTCGGGCTACCTGGTTGGCGTCCTGATGGCAGTGGTGCTGCTGTTTGGTCTCGGCGTGCTGGTCGAGCGCGGCCTCAACACCTGGCTGGTCGCACTGGTGGATGCCGTGGTCGGCCGCATCCCTGTGGTGCGCACCGTGTACGAGACCATCGAACGCTTCGTGCAGATCTTCTCCAAACGCGACAGGAGCGAGCTGCAGTCGATGAAGCCGGTGTGGTGCCACTTCGGTGGCCCGGGTGGTGTAGCCGCGCTGGGCCTGCTCTCCTCCCCGGAACCCATCCTGGTCGAGGGCAAAGCCTGTTATGCGGTGATCATCCCCACCGCGCCCGTACCCATCGGCGGCGGGTTGCTGTTCATGCCCGTGGAATGGATAGTGCCCAGCGAGCTGGGCATGGAGGCCGTGACCAGCATCTACGTTTCGATGGGTGTCACTGCCCCGCAGTTCCTGCCCACGGCGAAGCCCTGACCGGCACCGGGCCGTAGCGCCCTGCGGCCGGGCAGGTGAAGGGTCAGCCTTCCTCGACCTGCCCTACCGACCGCTCGGCTGACACGATGGTGTTGTGCAGCAGCATGGTGATCGTCATGGGCCCCACCCCGCCCGGCACCGGCGAGATCAGTGAAGCCTTGCGGCTCACGCCCTCGAAGTCCACGTCGCCCACGATGCGGCCATCCGGCAGGCGGTTGATGCCCACGTCGATGACCACCACGCCATCCTTCACCATGTCGGCCTTGATCAGGCCCGGCACACCGGCGGCCACCACGAGGATGTCGGCCAGGCGCGTGAACTGCGCAAGGTCGCGCGTCTTCTTGTGGCAGATGCACACGGTGGCGTCCTGCTGCATCAGCATCAGCGCCATGGGCTTGCCGACAATGTTGCTGGCGCCCACCACCACCACGTTCTGCCCTTCGATGGGCACACGCTCATGCTCCAGCAGCTTGGTGACGCCGTAGGGCGTACAGGGCGGGAAGACAGTGTTGCCGGTGATCAGGCCGCCGACGTTGTAGAGGTGGAAACCATCCACGTCCTTCTCCGCGGCGATGCGCTCGAGCACATGCGACACGGTGATCTGCGGCGGCAGCGGCAGCTGCACCAGGATGCCGTGAACGTGCGGGTCGGCATTGAGCGCATCGATGCGGGCCAGCAGCTTCGATTCGGGCGTCTCCGCCGGCAGCCGGTATTCCTCCGAATGGATGCCTGCCTCGCGGCAGGCAGTCACCTTGTTGCGGACGTAGACCTGCGAAGCCGGGTTGTCACCGACGAGGATCACCGCGATGCCCGGCTGCACCTTGTGCCGCTCCTTCAGGCGCTGCACACGTGCCGCGTACTCGGCACGGAGTTTCCGCGCCACGGCCTTGCCGTCAATGATCCTCGCCGTCATTCAGCCTCGCTACGGTCAGTACCGGTAGTGGTCCGTCTTGTAGGGTCCTTCCGCCTGCACGCCGATGTAGCGGGCCTGCTGGTCCGTCAGCCTGGTCAGCTTCGCGTTCAGGGTCGCCAGCTGCAGCCGCGCCACCTTCTCGTCCAGTTGCTTGGGCAGCACGTACACGCCGATCGGGTACTTGCCCGGATTCGCGTACAGCTCGATCTGCGCCAGCGTCTGGTTGGCAAAGGAGCTGCTCATGACGTATGACGGGTGGCCCGTGGCGCAGCCCAGGTTCACCAGGCGCCCCTCGGCCAGCAGGATGATGCGCTTGCCGTCCGGGAAGATGATGTGGTCGACCTGCGGCTTGATGTTCTCCCACTTGTACTGCTTCAGGGAAGCGACATCGATCTCGTTGTCGAAGTGGCCGATGTTGCACACGATGGCGTTGTTCTTCATCGCCTTCATGTGGTCGTGGGTGATCACGTGGAAGTTGCCGGTGGCGGTGACGAAGATGTCGGCCTGGCTGGCCGCCTCGTCCATCGTGACCACGCGGTAGCCTTCCATCGCGGCCTGCAGTGCACAGATGGGATCGATCTCGGTGACCCACACCTGGGCCGAGAGCGAGCGCAGCGCCTGCGCCGAGCCCTTGCCCACGTCGCCGTAGCCGCAGATCACGGCGATCTTGCCGGCCACCATCACGTCGGTGGCGCGCTTGATGCCGTCGAGCAGTGACTCGCGGCAGCCGTAGAGGTTGTCGAACTTGCTCTTGGTGACCGAGTCATTGACGTTGATGGCCGGGAAGGCAAGCCGGCCTTCCTTGTGCATCTGGTAGAGGCGGTGCACGCCGGTGGTGGTCTCCTCGCTCACGCCCTTCACTTCCTTCAGGCGCGTGGAATACCACTTGCCGTCGGTCTTCAGCTTGGCCTTGATCGAGTTGAACAGCGAGACTTCTTCTTCGCTGGTGGGGTTGGCCAGCACCGACTGGTCGGTCTCGGCCTTGCTGCCCAGGTGCAGCAGCAAGGTGGCGTCGCCGCCGTCATCGAGGATCATGTTCGAGTAGCCGCCATCCGGCCACTCGAAGATGCGGTGGGTGTATTCCCAGTAATCATCCAGCGACTCGCCCTTGTAGGCGAATACCGGGGTACCGCGCTCGGCGATGGCCGCAGCGGCATGGTCCTGGGTGGAGAACACATTGCACGAGGCCCAGCGCACCTGCGCGCCCAGCGCCTGCAGAGTCTCGATGAGCACCGCGGTCTGGATGGTCATGTGCAGCGAGCCGGTGATGCGCGCGCCGCGCAGCGGCTGCGTGGCCTGGTACTCGCGGCGGATGGCCATGAGGCCGGGCATCTCGCCCTCTGCGATATTGATTTCCTTGCGGCCCCAGTCGGCGAGCTTGATGTCGGCGATGCGGAAGTCGTTCCCGGATGCGGGTTTCGCGACTGCGTTCATGAATGCCTCTCTATGTGACGGTTAGAGAGCGCCGTTGCCTGGGTCGGCGATCCACCGAGCCTGGCGTGCTCCTTACAGCCACGCTGCAGCGCTCCTCGGTGGATCGCGGCGTAGCCTACTTGATGCCGGCGTCGGCTGCCAGCGCGGCCGCCTTGTCGGTGTTCTCCCAGCTGAAGCCCGGCCGGCCGAAGTGGCCATAGGCCGCGGTGCGGCGGTAGATGGGCCGCAGCAGGTCCAGCATCTGCACGATGCCCTTGGGGCGCAGGTCGAAATGCCTGGCGATCAGCGTCTCGATCTTCTCGTCGGAGATCTTTCCGGTACCGAAAGTGGTGGCCATGATGCTGGTGGGTTGCGCCACGCCGATGGCATAGGAAATCTGCACCTGGCAGCGATCCGCGAGGCCGGCGGCGACCACATTCTTGGCCACGTAGCGGGCAGCGTAGGCTGCCGAGCGGTCCACCTTCGAAGGATCCTTGCCGGAGAATGCACCACCGCCATGCGGTGCAGCACCGCCGTAGGTGTCGACGATGATCTTGCGACCGGTGAGGCCGCAGTCGCCTTGCGGGCCACCCACCACGAAGCGGCCGGTGGGATTGATGAGGTACTTCACGCTGCCCTTCACCAGTTCCTTCGGCAGCACCGGCTTCACGATCTCCTCGATCACGGCCTCGGTGAGTTCCTTGTGGCCGATCTCCGGGTGATGCTGCGTGGAGAGCACCACCGTGTCGATCTCCACCGGCTTGCCGTCCACGTACTTGATGGTGACCTGCGACTTCGCGTCCGGACGCAGCCACTTGATGCGGCCGCTCTTGCGCAGCTCGGCCTGGCGCTCCACCAGGCGATGGGAGAGATGCAGCGGCAGCGGCATCAACTCCTCGGTCTCGCGCACGGCATAGCCGAACATCAGGCCCTGGTCACCGGCACCCTGGTCCAGGTCGATGCCCTTGCCTTCGTCCACACCCTGCGCGATGTCCGGGGACTGGGTGTCGTAGGCCACCAGCACGGCGCAACCCTTGTAGTCGATGCCGTAGTCGGTGTTGTCGTAGCCGATGTCCTTGATCACGTTGCGCGCGACGGAGTGGTAGTCCACCCGCGCGTTGGTGGTGATCTCGCCGGCCAGGACCACCAGGCCCGTGTTGCACAATGTCTCTGCCGCCACGCGCGACTTCGGATCCTGCTCCAGGATGGCATCGAGGATGGCATCGGAAACCTGGTCGGCAACCTTGTCCGGGTGGCCTTCCGAGACCGACTCCGAGGTGAAGAAATAGCTGTGGCTCATGCGTTCGAGACCTTCCGTGCTGTTGTTCAGAGTGCGCCAAAAAGGGATTCGTAACGGCGGCGGAAATCCGCCATCGTGAAACTGTGGTTCTGCGTGCCACGCGACTCGATCTTCAGCGAGCCCATCAGCGAGGCGATGCGCGCGGTCTTCTCCCACGGCAGGCCGTGCATCAATCCATGCAGCAGGCCGGCGCGGTAGGCGTCGCCGCAGCCAGTGGGATCGACCACCGCGCGCGCGGGTGCGCTGGGAATGTCCAGCTTGCCGTCGGCGGTGAACACGGTGGAACCCTCGCCGCCGTGCGTAACCACCAGCGCGGCGACCTTGCGCGTGACATCCGCCTCCTTCCACCCGGTGCGGTCGGACAGCAGGCTCCACTCGTAGTCGTTCACCGTGACCCAGCTGGCTTCCTCGATGAAGGCCTTCAGGTCCTCGCCGCCGAACATGGGCAGGCCCTGGCCGGGATCGAAGATGAAGGGGATGTGCGCCGCCGCGAACTGCTTCGCGTGCTGGATCATGCCGTCGCGGCCATCCGGGGCGACGATGCCCAGGGCCACGTCGGTGGCCTGCCCCACTTCGTTCAGATGGGAATGCGCCATCGCGCCGGGATGAAAGGCCGTGATCTGGTTGTTGGCAAGGTCGGTAGTGATGAACGCCTGCCCGGTGTGCTCTGAAGTCACTGCGCGGATGTAGTCGCGCGGCACGCCCTTCTGGTCCATCCAGTCCGCGTAGGGACCGAAGTCATGCCCCACGGTGGCCATCACGTGGCCCGTATCGCCCAGCAGCATCAGGTTGTAGGCGATGTTGCCCGCGCAGCCGCCGAACTCGCGCCGCATCTGCAATGCCAGGAACGACACGTTCAGCATGTGCAGCTTGTCGGGCAGGATGTGGTTCCTGAAATGGTCCTCGAACACCATGATGGTGTCGTAGGCCATCGAACCGCAGATCAGCGCCTTGCCGCGCCGGATGACGGGCTGCTTCACTTGCAGGACCTCACTCGTCGTCGGCGATGCGCAGCTTCAGTCCTGCCAGGGCTTCGGTGAACTTGATCTGGCAGGACAGGCGCGAGGAGCCCTCGCGGTAGGTCGAAAGGTCGCCCACCAGGTCCTTTTCGTCGGAATGCATCGGCGGCAGCTTGCCGTACCACTCCGCATCCACCCACACATGACATGTGGCACAGGCACACATGCCGCCGCAGACCGCCGCCACGCCATATTCCAGGTCGCGCAGGTTTTCCATCAACGTGAAGCGGGTATTGCCTTCGACATCATGCTCGATGCCGTCGCGGTCGGTTACCTTGATCAGTGCCATTTTGGGTCGGGATACCTTGAAGACGGGTCCAGCGCGACATTCTGCCCGTCCCGGCAGGCAGTAATCCAGCCTGAGCTCATCCCGGCGAGGGATAAGCGAGTTCCCAGAGGCGGTTGAGCAGCAGGAAACGGCGGCACTGCAGCTTCACCCTTGCCCGGGTGTGAGCATCGTCGAGGCCCGCGCTGCCCAGCAGGCGGTCCTGCCTGGCCTCGAGGAAGGGGTAGTAGCTCAGCAGGCAGGCCAGGTCCCAGGCCGGTTCCGCCAATTGCGCATATTCCCAATCCACCAGTACCGGGAGCGGACCCAGCAGGTTGCTCGCCATCAGGTCGCCGTGGACGAGCACGCTGCGCTGCGTGTCGGCGGCCAGGTCATCGGTGATCTGCCGGATTTCATTGGCAAGGGATTGCTGCGCTGAGGCGACGGCCTGGTCGCGGGTCCGTGTTACTGCCAGGTAACCGTCGGCCATGGCCGGCGCATCGGCCGCGACAACCCCCGCGGGCACCGGCAGGGAATGCAATATGGCAAGCCGCCTGCCCAGCTGCTCGATGGCTGTGTCGTCGTCCAGCGCCGCCTCTGTCCAGGGCGCGGCATCGACGAACTCCATCAGGATCCAGCCCCCATCGGCGGCCGCCACCACCACGCCGGGGGCAAGCCCTGCGGCGGCGGCCCTGCGATGCGCGGCCAGTTCGGCAGTCGCGTGGGCGCCGGGCCGGTCCAGCGCGCCCAGCCGCCGCCGCCACACGAAGCGCCCCTGCAGGGTGTCGATGCGCAGCACTTCATTGCGCCCGAAGCCGCCTGGCAGTGCGTCGACCAGAAGCGGCGGCTGGCCTTGCTCGCAGCCGGGCACCAGCGCCAGCAGCTCCGGGGGAATCATGCTGCGTGCAGCCGTCGCCAGCGCGCACGCCAGTGGAAATAACCCACGGTGGCGATTCCCAGGTACAGCACGTAGAGCAGCGAGGCCACCACCAGTCCCTGCGAGAAGTACAGGTACACAGACACCAGGTCCACCGCGATCCAGTAAAGCCAGTTCTCCAGCGACACGCGCGCCACCAGCCAGGTGGCCACCAGGCCCGCGCAGGCCACCAGCGAATCGGTGAACGGGAAAGCCGAGGACTGCGCCATCGCTGGCAGGCGCGCGAGCACAAGGCTCACGACCACACAACCCGCCAGTGCGATGGCATGCCCGCGCAGGTGCCAGGTGCCGATGGGCCGCTCTTCATCGGCACCCGACCAGCGCCACCAGCCATACACCGCGGCGACCACGTAGGTGAGCTGCAGCAGCGCATTCATCGGCAGCTTCGCGCGCGCTGCCAGCACCATCAGGATCAGGGAGCTGATGCCGCCGAACACCCAGCCGAGGCGGCGCCGGTCCATGATCAGCAGCACGTAGATGACGCCTGCGACCACGGCGAGCCACTCGGCCGGATGCGTGGTCCGGACGCCCTCGACGAGGCGATGGAGGAAGTCCTCAGCCATCGGCCAGCTGGTAGGGACCGATGAACTTGGTGACGAAGATGGCCTTGCCGCCTGCGGCGAAGCTGGTGCCCATCTCCCGCCGCAGCACCTCGAAGATCCGGTCATGCGCGCCGAACACCTGCGTGCTCAGGTGGTTGGTCACCACCTTGAGGTCCGCATGCGCGCGCAGGCGATCGATGAAATCCTGGATGGGGGGAATGAAATCCGCATCCAGGGGATAAAGACTGATTTCCACCGCGATGTCCATGTGTTGCTCCCAGGGTTCAGAAGTTCAGCGAGGCGGTGATGCCGACCTGGCGGGGATCGCCAGGCTGGGTGTACAGCTTGTCGGCCCATCCGGTGCGCGGATCGTTGCCGAAGTAGAAGCCACGCACTGCGTACTGCTTGTCGAAGACATTGTGCAGCCAGCCATGGATGGCCCAGCGGTCAGTTTCGTAACCAGCCTTCAGGTGTGCCAGCGCGTAGGCACGGGACTTCTGGTCATGGTCGGTAGGCACGTCGAAATAGAAACCGTCCATGGCCGTGACATCCACCCGCGCGAAGAATCCCTCCGGCAGGCGCCAGGTGAGGTTCACGGCGGCGGTGTATTGCGGCGCGTGCGCGCGCTCGCGCGGCGGGATCGGCGCACCCTCATCATCGAAGGCCTGCGCGGTGCGGGAGCGCAGCAGGCCCAGCGAACCGCCCACTACCAGCGTACGCGCCACCGGGTACTGGATGCTGCCCTCGATGCCCGTGCTGTAGCCGGCGCCGTCCAGGTTGGTGGTGATGAACTCATAGGGGCCGCCGGGGAAAAGCTGCACGCCACTGCGCACCTGCTCATCCTCGTGGCGCTGGTAGAACGCAACCAGTTCCGCGCGCCCTCCCCTTGGCAGACGGCGCTTGAACCCGGCCTCGAGGTTCCACATGGCCTGCGGGTCGAAGTAGCGGCCGGCATCATCCGCCAGTGGCCCGAGGTTGAAGCCGCCGGCCTTGTAGCCGCGCGACAGCAGGCCGTAAGCGGTGGCCTCACTGCCGAGCTCGCGGCTGAGCGAAAGCTGCCCGCCCAGCATGCGATCGCGTTTGCGGAACGGCTGGACGCTGGCCTCGCCAGTGTCCGTGTAGCGGGTGCGCCGCTGCTCCAGGCGCAGGCCGGCCGACCAGTGCCAGGCGCCGCCGATGCGGCCATCGAGCTGGGCGAACAGCGCCGCGGTGGTGGCTGCGTAGCGGTCATCGAGCGAGCGGGCATCGCTCCAGTCGCAGAATGGCTCGCACAGGGGATCGGCGGGATCCGGGTGCACGTATTCCCCGGCGCTGTCGAACTGGCTGTTCTCGCCGAGGCGCAGCGCATAGGCGCCGAGCAGCCAGGCAACCTCGCCTGCGCGCTGCGCTTCCGGTGAGGCCAGGCGCAGCTCGCCACTGGTGGAACGCCGTTCGCGATCCCAGTGGTCAGTGCCCTGGTAGAAATAAGGCTGCCAGAATGCCGTGCTGCCCCAGTCGTAGTCGTAGCCATATTCCAGGTCCGAGTGGGCGTGGCTGGCAATGGCGGTGAGCGCGTTTGCACCGATGGGCAGCGAAAGACGCACGGCAGCGGCGTTGCTGCGCTGGCGGTCCATGCCGGGTTCGTCGCTCCAGGTGGTGCGCGAGCCATCCAGCGACCAGGCGTCGTAGCCATTGTCGATGTCGGCATGCAGCAGGGTGATGTCGAGAGTGCCGCCCTCGCCCAGCCAGCTGCGCCACTTCAGCCGCGCGGTCATCTCGTCGCGGCCATTGGCGTCCTTGCGGCCCAGCGCGGCATTGCGCATGAAGCCATCGCTCTCGTATTTCTGCACCGACAGGCGCCACGCGGAGTCGAGGCTTTCCACCGGCCCGGTGGCCGAGGCAGCCAGCGATCGAGTGTCGTATTCGGCGACGCCCGCTTCCACCGTGTAGCCGGCTTCGCGCCGGGGCTCGGCACTGCGGACCACGATGAGACCCGCCAATGCGTTCGCTCCATAGCGCGTGCCCTGCGGGCCGCGCAGCACTTCGATCTGCTGCACGTCGAACAAGGTGGCAGGCATGCCGATGCCGCTGAAATCCACATCGTCGATCAGGAATCCCACCGAAGGGTTCGGCGCGCCTTCGTACTGCTCGCGCTCGCCCGTGCCGCGAATCTGGAAGTAACGTGGCCGGGAGCTGCCGGAGGCCCAGTTGAGATTGGGCACCAGCGCCAGCACGTCCTGGAAATGCTGCTGGCCAGCATCGTGCAAGGTGCCCTCATCGAGCACAGTCACGCTGGCGGGCACATCCTGCAGCGACTGCTGGCGCAACGTGCCGGTGACAATGACTTCCTCCAGTTCGGTGTCCTGCGGCCCGGCAGCCAGGACGGGAGACAGCAATGGCACGGACAGCGCCAGGGCCGCTGCGCGTGCGACAGGCTTTGGAATTGGCATGGACAGATCCTCATTTGCAGTCAATGAAGATCCGATAGACAAGCTCGAAAGCGAAGGATCGGGCGGCCCGAAGGGACGGACCCCTGACAACACCTGCTCCCTACGCCGGTACTAACCGGATCAGGTTCAACGGGTCTGCCGGCGCATCCGGTCGTCTCAGGTCCAAGATCGTGGACCACCCCAAGGCGGGGGCTATGTTAGCTTCGGCGCGCGCGAATGCAAATCAAGGGAGCTGCGATGCGCACAGTGCAGGTATTCCAGGTCGATGCGTTCACTGACACGCCCTTCACGGGCAACCCGGCAGGGGTGGTGCTGCAGGCGGAGCAGCTCGAGGCCGCCGAGATGCAGGCCATCGCGCGCGAACTGAACAATGGCGATACCGCGTTCGTGCTGCCACCCGCCGCCGAGGGCGAAGACCTGCACGTGCGTTTTTTCACGCCGCGCAAGGAGGCGCCCTTCGTGGGCCATGCCACGCTGGCCGTCCACGCCGTGCTCAACAGCCGTGATCCACGGCCACTGCGGCGCCAGGGTGGCGCCACCGGCCTGGTGCAGGTGCGCACGACAGACACCGGCGCCATCGCGATCAGCCAGCCGGCGCCACCTCTGGGCCGGGCACCTTCAGACGGCGAGGTGGATGACGTGCTGGGCCTGCTCGACCTGCGGCACGAACAGCTGGATCGTGCCTGCCCGCCCCGCATCGCCGGCAGTGCCAGCACGCGGCTGCTGCTGGGACTGCGCGATGTCGCGGCACTGGATGCAGCGAAGCCGCACCTGGCTTCACTGGCCACCCTCTCGCCACGCATCGGCGCGCAGGGCTACTTCCTGTTCGTGCGAACGGGAACAGAGGGCGAAGCGGCCACCGAGGCCCGCATGTTCTGCCCGGCGCTGGGCATCGACGAGGATCCGGTGAGCGGCAATGCGCACGCCATGCTGGGCGTTTACCTGCGCGAACTGGGCCTGCTGCCTGCTGCACAGGGGCCTGCAGGATTCGTCGGCCGCCAGGGGCGGCACGTGGGCCGTCCGGGGCGCGTCGATGTGGCGATCGAGCTGGCTGCGGACGGACGGGCCGTGGCCGCGACCATCTCGGGCAGGGCGAAAATCGTCTTCGCTACGGAAATCAGGCTGGCCTGAGCTTCGCCGCGTATTCGCGTGCCTTCACGCGATACGACTCGTTGCCCTTGATGATCCATTCCTGGTCGCGCGCCTGCACCTGGCGCACCACGCGGCCTGGCGATCCGAACACCACGGAGCCCGGCGGAATCTCGGTATTGGGCGTGATCAGCGCGCCGGCGCCGATCAGGCTGCCCGCGCCGATGCGCACCCCGTCGAGCACCGTGGCGCGATTGCCCACCAGAGTGCCATCACCAATGGTGCAGCCGTGCAGCAGCACACCGTGGCCGATGGTCACCCGGGCGCCAACCACCACCGGCACACCGGGATCCACGTGGATGATGCTGCCGTCCTGCACATTGCTGCCGGCCCCGATATGGATCCAGTCGTTGTCGCCGCGCAGCACCGCACCGAACCACACGCTTGCCTCATCACCAAGCCGCACCGAACCGATCACGTCGGCGCTGGGTGCGATGTAGTGCACGCCCTCTGTCACCAGCATGCGCTCGCCATAGGCATAGATCATTGCGTTGCCTCCTGTGGCTCAGTGTCCGGGAACGATGTCGCTGATATCCCCGCCGATTGCAGGGGCGGCGTCATTGAGCCCGCGCAGGATCAGGTTCGGCAGCAGCGTGTTGCGCGCCTGTCCGGGCTTGCCCCACACGAGGATGGCAAGGCTGCGACGCGGTGCCAGCCACAACCGCACCTCGGCAGCAAGATCAAACGCAATGCCGTCGCGGGCCAACAGGGGCTCGTCACCCTGCGATGGTGCCGGTGGGTGTGCGGCCAGCAGCTGTCGCACGGCATCGGCAGACACGATGCGCTCGCCACGGTAGGCGCCCTGCCCCAGCAGCAGATCCCCCGCCCGCACCCAGTCATCCAGCTGCGCGCGCAGGCAGCACTGCCGCCGCGCTCCGGTCTGGCCGGTCAACCAGGCATCCCCTGCCCGCAGCGGCAACCAGATGCGTTCCGACACCAGCGCAGCCACAGCCTCATCGTCGGGCGGAAGCTCCGGCTCCTGCAGCGCCAGCTGCAGCACTGCGGCGGCCAGCTCTCCGCCATCCACCTGTGCGGCGCCACTGCCCCCCGACGCAAAGTATTCGAATACACGATGGCCGTGCCGGTGGACGATGAGCGCGCGCAGCTGCATTCGCGCGGCCTCCTCACGTGCCGCCTCCAGCGCTTCGGCCAGGATGAACTCCGCCTCGGCTTCAGCGCGGGGCAGGGCCTCGCCCGCACCGGCGATGCGCACCGCGGGTTGCTGCGGCGACCGGAGCCAGAACACGCCCGCCAGCCCCGCCAGCACGATGGCGATGCCCGGCCAGATAGAACGCGCGGCTTTCATCGGCGCAGCTTACCCGCGTAGGCGATCCGGCCGCGAGACAGCATCAGCTCGTGCGTGGCATTGCGGGGCCATTCGCGCCGGTAATGCGTGGCCATCACCACGGTGGTGCCGGCGGCGATCTGCGCTTCCAGCCAGTGCATCAGGTCGGCACGCACTTCGGCGTTCAGCCCGGTGAAGGCCTCATCGAGCAGCAGCAGGCGCGGTCGCGTCACCAGCGCCCGGGCGAACAGGATGCGCCGCACCTGCCCGTAGGACATCTCGCCGAGCGTACGGTCGGCATGTTCCTCCATTTTCAGCGCGCGGAGCGCGGCGCGGGCCCGCGTCCGCTCGCGCGGCGTGGTCGGGAAGTTCAGGCCGATGCTGGCGTGCAATCCGGACACCACGGTGTCGAGCACCGGGGCCTGCCGCGGGTAGTCCGTCTGCAGGTGGGGCGCCACGAGGCCGGTGCGCTGGCGGAAGTCATCCAGCGGCACGCCAGGGACAATGCCTGCGCGGCGGATGAAGCCCCCCGCGGCCACCGAGTGGTCGCCATAAATCGTGCGCAGCAGGGTGGACTTGCCCGATCCATTGCCACCGTGCACAACCCAACTCTGGCCGCGTCGTACATCCAGGTTGATGTCGTGCAGGATGTGCGCCCCGTCGATCCACACCTGGGCATTGTCCAGCCGCACCACGGGTCGGGCCGTGGCGGATGGGGACTTCGACTTCGGCTTCGCGGGCCGGGACATTGCGGGGCGCAGCTTCGCGGACCGCGCAGGTGTGGAGCTTGCCAGCGCTTCGCGCAGCTTCGCGGCGCGCATCACACCGGCATAGCGAGGCCTGCCCTGCGTCATCCACAGCAGATGCGTGGCGCCGGGCGGTACATCCTCCATGCGGTGCGCGGAGCAGATCCATCCGGCTCCCAGCGAGCGGGCGCCCAGCAGCCGGTACAGCCGGTCGCGATTGGCGGCATCGAGCCCGGTGGCGACCTCATCGAGCAGCAAGATGCGCGCGCGCCAGGCCAGCGCCCGCGCCAGCAGCACCAGCCGCCGCTCGCCATACGAGAGCGTGAGAAAACGGCGCTGCGCCAGGCGGGCAACACCGGCCCTGCGCAACAGCGACATGCAGGCGGCCTGGTCAGCCCCGGAAAGTTGTTGCAGGGGTATGTCGGTGCGGTAGAGCCCGGTGCCGACCACCTCGATCGCGCGATGGTTCCAGCCGTAGCGCTCGTAGCGGTCCTGGCGCTCGGGTCCCAGCCACACCAGCTCATCGCGCACATCAGCGGGTTGTTCATGCCACTGGCCCTCCATGCAATAGCGGCGCGCGAGGTGATCCGAGGCGTCGGGCCAGACATCGCCGGCCACGACCTTCAGCAACTGCGTCTTGCCAGTCCCGCTGGCGCCGGCCACGAGCCAGCGCTCGCCGGGACGTATGTGCCAGCTGACGGCGTTCAGGATGTGCCGGCCGCCGCGGTGCAGGTTCAGGCGGTCAAGGACGATTTCCATGCAATCTTCGACTGGAGAAAAATGTGGCGCGCCCGGAGGGATTCGAACCCCCGGCCCTCAGGTTCGAAGCCTGATGCTCTATCCAGCTGAGCTACGGGCGCCCTGGCAGCCTCTGCCGCGGCCGATGATGGCACGCTGGCAGCGGAGCCAGTAGTATGCCGGTATCAAATGCCCATTTCATAAGGGCCCAGATGAGGGGTGATCGCATGAAGAAGTTGTCCTGTCTGCTGGTGCTGGCCGTGATGACCTCCCCTGCGTGGGCGGAATGCACGTATCCGAAGGCACCCAGCAAGTTCCCGAACGGCAAGTCCGCAACGCGCGATGAAATGCTCGCGGCGCAGAAGATCAACAAGACCTACCAGACCGAGGTGACCAGCTACCTGGAATGCCTCAAGGCCGAACATGAGGCCTCGCTTGCGAAGGAAGGTGCCAACCTGACCGACAAGCAGAAGGAACAGATGACGGCCCGCTACATCAAGAAGAACGATGACGCGGTGGATCGCGCCCAGGAAGTGGCCACCCGTTACAACGAGCAGCTGGCCGCCTTCACGGCCAAGAACAAGAAATAAGGGGCATGCCGTCCCCGGGCGCCCTCTTCGCGGGGCGCTCGCTGACTCCGGCAGCTGCCAGCGCTGGTGAGCCTCTGCGGAGGCTCCCGGCGGTTTCCCGGGGATTCAGGGGTTTCGGAAGGTCCGCGCCGGCCAGGGGTTTGTAGAATGGCCCGGTGGCCCCAATATTGATCCTGCGGAATTTCCCAGCCCTGATCGCCAAGCCATGAGCAATGTCGCCTCCCTTGATCGCAGCCCGCAGGACCGGCTTGGCCGGCCATTGCGCGACCTGCGCATCTCCGTGATGGACCGCTGCAACTTCCGCTGCCCCTATTGCATGCCGCGGGAGCGCTTCCACGAGCACTATGGCTTCCTGAAGACCGCCGAACGGCTGTCCTTCGAGGAAATCCTCCGGCTGGCGCGCCTGTTCGTGCCGCTTGGCGTGCGCAAGCTGCGCATCACCGGTGGCGAGCCGCTGCTGCGCGTGAACCTGGAAGACCTCATCGCCGACCTCAACGCCATCCAGGGCGTGGAGGACATCGCGCTGACCACCAATGGCGTATTGCTGGCCAAACATGCCTACGAACTGAAGGCCGCGGGCCTGGCGCGCGTCACGGTGAGCCTCGACAGCCTCGACCAGGACGTGTTCGCGAAGATGAACGGCGGCTTCGGCAAGGTGGGCGAGGTGCTCGACGGCATCGAGCACGCGCAGGCCGCGGGGCTTGGCCCGGTGAAGATCAATACCGTGATCCAGCGCGGCGTCAATGAAGAGGCGGTGCTGCCGCTGGTGGAGCGTTTCCGCGGCACGGGCATCACCGTGCGCTTCATCGAATACATGGACGTGGGCAACCGCAACGACTGGAAGTCGGACCTCGTGGTGCCCTCCTCCACGCTGGTGGAGCGCATCCATGCGCGCTGGCCCATGCATCCGGTGAAGCCGGACCACGTGGGCGAGGTGGCGCGCCGTTATGCCTTCGAGGACGGCCAGGGTGAGGTGGGATTCATCTCCTCGGTGACGCAGCCCTTCTGCGGCGGCTGCTCGCGCGCCCGGCTTTCCTCCGACGGCGTGCTGTACACCTGCCTGTTCGCGCAGCAGGGAACCGACCTGCGGGGCCCGCTGCGCGCCGGTGCCGACGACGAGGAACTGCTGCGCACCATCCGCGGCATCTGGCTGAACCGCGAGGACCGCTACAGCGAGCAGCGCGTGGTGCTGCGCACGCGAGCCGCCGGTCCCAAGGTCGAAATGAACTACATCGGCGGGTAGGTGATGGCCGCCCGCAGGTCCAAGCTCACGCACCTGGATGCGGCCAACCGGCCGACCATGGTGGATGTCGGCCACAAGACGCCGACCCGTCGCGAGGCTGCCGCCGAGGCACTGGTAATGCTGCCGCCCGCGGTAGCGCGCGAATTGACGCGCAGCGGGCATCGCACGAAGAAGGGCCCGGTGTTCGACACCGCCATCATCGCCGGTGTGCTGGCAGCCAAGCGCACCCACGAGCTGATTCCCTTCTGCCATCCGCTGCCACTGTCGAACGTGAAGATCGAGGTCACCACCGTGCGCGGTGGGCTGCGCATCACCTGCGAGGTGGCCGTCACCCACACCACCGGGGTGGAAATGGAGGCGCTCACCGGCGCCAGCGTGGCGGCGCTGACCGTGTATGACATGTGCAAGGCGCTGTCGCACGATATCCGCATCGGGCCGGTGCAATTGCTGGCCAAGAGTGGCGGCAAACGTGACTTCCGGCGCCGGCCGGCCACGAGGCGCAAATGAGCGCGCCACTGTACGGACTGGTACTGGCCGGCGGCCGCAGCCGGCGCATGGGCCGGGACAAGGCCGCGCTGGAGTTCGATGGGCGCTCGCAGCTGGAGCGGGCCTTCGCATTGCTGGGACCGCTGACCGCGCGCTGCTTCGTGTCCGTGCGACCAGACCAGCGCGAGGATCCCCTGCGCGCCAGGTTCCCGCAGATCGTCGATCTGCCCAATGGGCTGGAAGGCCCGCTGGGCGGCATCCGCGCAGCGCAACTGGCGCATCCCGAGGCTGCGTGGCTGGTGGTTGCCTGCGACCTGCCGCTGCTGGATGCCGCGACGCTGCAGCACCTGATCGCCAGCCGCGATCCTGCACGCATCGCCACGGTCTATCGCAGCACGTACGACGGGCTACCCGAGCCGCTGTGCGCGATCTGGGAGCCCGCTTCCGCCGGCGCGCTGGCCGCACACGTGGCTGCCCACGGCAACTGTCCGCGCAAATTCCTCACGCAATCCGATACGCTGCAGCTGGATCAGCCACGACCGGACAGCCTCGAGAACGTGAATACGCCCGCCGAACTTGCCGCCGCCCGCGCGGCCACCCAGAGCGCTGAGGCGGTCGAAGCCCGCGAACTGCGCGTGCAGTATTTCGCGCTGCTGCGCGAGCAGGCCGGCAAGCGCGAAGAATCGGTCCACACCAGCGCCGCGACACCGCGCGAGCTCTACGCCGAGCTTGCCGCGCGGCACGGCTTCACGCTGACACCGGAGCACCTGAAGGTGGCCGTGAACACCGAATTTTCCGACTGGTCGCGGCCGCTGGCGGCAGGCGACAGCGTGGTTTTCATTCCCCCGGTGGCCGGCGGATGAGCAACTTCCGTTTCTCGCACGATCCCATCGACACCGCTGCGTTGCGCACGGAACTGGTGAGCACCCACTGCGGCGGATTCGCCGCCTTCGAGGGCTGGGTGCGCGACCACAACGAGGGCCAGCAGGTCACGCAGCTGGAGTACGAGGCCTTCGAGGCGCTGGGTGTGCGCGAGGGCGAACGCATCATGCAGGAGGCGCGCGAGCGCTTCGGTGTCACGCAGCTGCTGTGCGTGCATCGCCTCGGCAGCCTCGGCCTCACCGACATCGCGGTGTGGGTGGGGGTCGCATCCGCGCATCGCGACGAGGCCTTCAGGGCCTGCCGCTACATCATCGATGAAGTGAAGCACCGTGTTCCCATCTGGAAGAAGGAACACTATGTGTCCGGGGATTCAGGCTGGGTCAACTGCGAGCGCTGCGCGACCCATGCGCATGCGCACACCGGCCACGACCACCACCACGATCACTGACCGACCGGCCAGCTGGCCGTCACGGTCACCGCTGGCCGCCGCCCCTGAAACCGCCCTGGGGCGCCCCCCCTGGCCCCCTGCCGCCCGGACCACCGCGAAGGCCGCCGCCCTGCACACCCAGTGGTCCACGCGGCACCTGCACCTGCATGGTCTGGCCATTGCGGCGGATTTCCACGGTGACGCTGTCGCCTGGACTGCCGGTACGCGTCAGGGCGTTGAGCTCACGCATGTCGAACACGCGCGTGCCCGCATAGGAGACGATCTGGTCACCGGGCTGCAGCCCTGACCGCTCGGCGTTGGAGCTGGCCAGCACATCCATCACCTGCACCTGCGTGGGCCGGTTGTTGGCGGTGAGGTAGCGCTCGTAGTCGGCATCGCCCAGTTCCGCGCGCAGCGCCGCATCCACGTCCGTCACGCCCTGGACCGGCCGACCAGACTGCTGCGCCTCGTACTGCGCCTGCATGGCCTGCACCTCCAGTTCCTGGGTACGACGCTCGATCCACTCGGCGCGGTCACGGGTGAAGCCCTGCGCGACCAGCCGCTCCAGCTGCTGTTCGCGCATGCGCTCACGTAACGCGGTCGGATCAGGGGGCACGCCGTCTTCGCCGAACCGGTTGCGCATTTCCACGGCGCGCTGTGCGAATGCGGGATCATCCGGACCACCGCGACGGGCGCCCTCCCCGCCTGCCCGGGCGCCCGTGAGACGCCCTTCGAGTTCTGCCAGGCGACGCTCCAGCGTGCGCGAGCGATCGATCTGTGCCGCCAGTGCGCGCTCGAGATCGGCGATGCGCACGTCGGCGCTGGCACCGGTGTTCGGCTCAAAGGCCACCGGCTCGATTGTCGTGCCGCCGGATCCCCCGCGGATGTACCAGGCAATGCCAACGCCCGCCACCAGCAGGACCGCAACCAGGGCAATCTTCCTGATCATCTCGCACCCCCGCTTCTTGCCGGATCAACCCGGTCTTGTCTGTCCGTTACCCCTGACGACGTACTTGTAGCTGGTCAACTGCTCGACGCCCACCGGACCGCGTGCATGGAAACGGTCGGTGGAAATGCCGATCTCCGCGCCCATGCCGAACTCGCCACCATCGGCGAACTGCGTGGACGCGTTGTGCAGCACGATGGCGCTGTCGACCTCGCGCAGGAACTTCGCGGCCGTGGCCGCATTGCCCGTGATGATGGAGTCGGTGTGCGCCGATCCGTAGGTGGCAATGTGGCGGATGGCTTCCTCCACGCCGTCGACCACGCGCACGGAGATGATGGCGTCGAGGTATTCGGTGCGCCAGTCCTGCCCGGTGGCCGGCTTCACGCGGGAGTCGGCTGACTGCGCCGCCTCGTCCCCGCGCAGTTCGCAACCGCCCTCGGCCAGTGCTGCGAGCAGCATGGGCAGCATCTCTTTCGGCGCCGCGCGATCCACCAGCAATGTCTCGGCTGCGCCGCAGATGCCGGTGCGCCGCAGCTTGGCATTCACCACCACCTCGCGCGCCATGGTGGCATCGGCGTCGCGGTCCACGTACACATGACAGAGGCCTTCGAGGTGCCCGATGACGGGCACGCGCGCTTCCTTCTGCACACGCTCGACGAGGCTGCGTCCGCCGCGCGGCACGATGACATTGATGTGCTGGTCGAGGCCGGCGAGCATCATTCCCACCGCAGCACGATCGGCGGTGGGCACGATCTGTATGGCCGCTTCGGGCAGCCCGGCCTGTTTCAGGCCGGCCACCAGGCAGGCGTGGATGGCCGCGCTGGAGAGCCGGCTCTCCGAACCGCCGCGCAGGATCACGGGATTGGCTGACTTCAGGCACAGCGCGCCGGCATCTGCCGTCACGTTCGGACGACTCTCGTAGATGATCCCGATCACGCCCAGCGGCACGCGCACGCGCTGGATGAGAAGGCCGTTGGGCCGCGTCCACTCCGCGCTGACACCGCCGATGGGGTCGGCCAGCGCCGCGATCTGCTCGATACCGGCCGCCATGCCCTCGATGCGCTTGTCGTTCAGCAGCAGCCGGTCGAGCATGGCTGGGGAAAGTCCGCGCGCCTTGGCGGCGCGCATGTCTTCGGCATTGGCCGCAAGGATGGCGGCGGCCTGCGCGCGAATGGCCGCCGCGGCGGCATGCAGTGCGCGGTTGCGGTCCTCACCGCTGGACAGCGCCAGTGGCGCGCGGGCGGCCGCGGCGGCACGACCGATGTCGGCCATCACCTCGTCCAGGTCGCTGCCCTTGCCTTCCACTGCCTGCATGCTGCTCATCCGCCCACCACTCCTGCCAGTTCCTCGGTCACCGTGCGCACCACCAGGTCGTCCCGGTGCACCACCTCGTCACGGCCGCGATATCCCACCAGCTCTTCGATATCGCGGCTCTGCCGCCCCATGATGCGCTGTACGTCGGCCGAGGAATAGGCCACCAGGCCGCGCGCGATCACCCGCCCGCCCGGCTCGGCCACATCCACGGCATCGCCGCGCTCGAACTGGCCGCTCACGGCAGTCACTCCCGCGGGCAACAGGCTGCGGCCGCGCCGCAGGGCGCCGGCCGCGCCGGCGTCGATGGTCAACACGCCGGCCGGCTTCAGCGCCCCCGCAATCCACTGCTTGCGGGCAGTGGCCGGGGTGGCGGCAGGAATGAACCAGGTGCAGCGTGCACCGGCCTCGATGCGCTTGAGCGGGTTGAGCTGGTGGCCCGAGGCGATGCACATGTGGCAGCCGGCATCCAGCGCGATGCGGGCTGCGGCAATCTTGGTGACCATGCCGCCGGAACCCACATCGGAGGCGGAATTGCCCGCCATGGCCTCGATGCGGGCGGTGATGCCACGCACCTCGGGGAAGAACTCTGCCGCCGGGTCCAGATGCGGATCTGCGGAATAGAGCCCGTCGACGTCGGAAAGCAGCACCAGGCAGTCGGCCATGGCCATCTGCGCCACGCGCGCGGCCAGCCGGTCGTTGTCGCCATAACGCAGCTCGGCCGTGGCCACGGTGTCGTTCTCGTTGATCACGGGAATCGCGCCCAGCTCCAGCAGCGTGTTGAGCGTGGCGCGGGCATTGAGGTAGCGGCGCCGCTGCTCGCTGTCCTGCAAGGTGAGCAGCAGCTGCGCCACGGTGGTGCCCTCTTCTTCCAGCAGCTCCTTGTACGCATGCGCCAGGCGGATCTGGCCCACGGCGGCGGCGGCCTGTTTCTGCTCCAGCGCCAGCGCACCCTTGGGCAGGCCGAGCTGCCGGCGTCCCAAAGCCACGGCTCCGGAGGACACCACGATCACCTGCTGACCGCGCCGGCGCATGCGCCTCAGGTCCTGCACCAGCGCCTCCAGCCAGCTGCGGTTGAGCCGACCGCTGACCTGGTCAACCAGCAGCGCCGAGCCAACCTTGACCACGACCCGGCGTGCCTCGGTGAGCAGCGAGGGGCTGGCGGAACGGCTTGGACTGCGCTTGTACATGGGGCGGATGAACTATAGCAGCGCTTTTCGCGTTGCCCGCCGTGTTGGCTGGACCTAATATTCTTTCTTTCCCCAGCCAGCCTCAAGTGCATCCGGGAGCGACAGTGGGCAGAGATTACGAACCCGTCAAAGGCCAGTGGTACGAGAACGTGGAGGAGGACGAGACCTTCCGCGTGCTGTCCGTGGACGAGGACGCCGAACTGGTGGAGATCGAATACCTGGATGGAGACATCGAGGAAATGGACCTCGACGCCTGGCACGAAATGGACCTTGAGCGCATCGAGGAACCCGAGGGCTGGGCGGGCGGCGACGACGAAGACGACGACGATGATGACGACGACGAGGACGAGGAAGACCTCGACGACGAAGACGACGACTGGGATGAAGACGACGACGAAGACGACGAGGACGACGACTGGGAAGAGGAAGAAGACGACAGCGACCGCTACTGAGGTGCTCGCCACCGCCGCAGGGACCCATTCTCAGGGACTCCCCGATTTGCCCTGCGGCCGGTCACAAGTCACAGATTCTGCTTGATTTTCGGGTTCAATTCGCCGCCCGGAATCCGTATAGTTTGCGCCCGCAACTCCCGGATTAAGTCATCTCCCGAGGTTCCTTGATGCGACTGCTGAAGTGGCTGGACAACTCCAGGGCTGACGCCGCCATGCTGGCCGCCGACGACCCGCGGGCCGACGCCATCGAGTGGAGCCGCATCGTGCCCTTCATCGCCATGCACCTGGCCTGCCTGGCGGTGATCTGGGTGGGCATCAGCTGGACGGCGGTGGTCGTCGCACTGGTCGCCTACGTGGTGCGCATGTTCGCCATCACCGGCCTCTACCACCGCTACTTCTCCCACCGCACCTTCAAGACCTCGCGCGTGGGCCAGTTCATCTTCGGCGTCCTCGGGGCCTCCGCCGTGCAGCGCGGACCGATCTGGTGGGCAGCCCACCACCGCCACCACCATGCCCACTCCGACCAGGAGGGCGACATCCATTCACCGAAGCAGGTGGGTTTCTGGCGCGCGCACATGGGCTGGTTCCTCACCAACCGCGGCTTCACGCCCGACCTGAAATACGTGCGCGACCTGATGCAGTTCCGCGAGCTGCGCTGGCTCGACCGTTTCGACATCGTGGTGCCCGTACTGCTGGGCGCCGGCATGTTCCTCTTCGGCTGGGTGCTGCAGCGTCAGGCGCCGCACCTGGACACCAGCGGCGGGCAGATGCTGGTGTGGGGGTTCTTCATCAGCACCGTGCTTTGCTACCACGGCACCTACACCATCAACTCGCTCTCGCATGTGTTCGGCCGGCAGCGCTATCGCACCGGCGACACCAGCCGCAACAACTGGCTGCTGGCCCTCATCACGCTGGGCGAAGGCTGGCACAACAACCACCACTTCTATCCCAACGCCACCCGCCAGGGCTTCTACTGGTGGGAGATCGACATCAGCTACTACGTGCTGAAGGTGCTCTCCTGGCTGGGCATCATCTGGGACCTCAAGCCCGTACCGGCTGAAATGCGCGACCACTCGCCGCGCCGCATCCAGCCGATCAGAAGCTGAGGCACAGCCCTTACGGGCCGCCCGGCACCGGGGCAGCCCTCGCCGGGGCTGGCTTGCATCAGCGGCGGCGCCCCCGCATCCTTCACAAGGACAGGGGGGATTCATTTCCAGGATCATGAATTCGACGACCAAGCCGACGATCATTCCCGAGGCCATCATCGAGCCGACGGCCGGCTCCGCAGGCCTGCTCACCCGCATGGCGCGCAGCGCACTGCTCAAGCGCCTCGCCCTGCTGCAGGACGGCCAGCTGACCATCCAGGACGGGGCGGAAACACTGCGCTTCGGCGCCCGCACCGAGCGCTCGGGGCTCGCGGCCACGATCACCGTGCGTTCGCCGGAATTCTGGTCGCTGGCGGCCTTCGGCGGCACGGTGGGTGCAGGCGAGGCCTACATCCATGGCCACTGGCGCTGCGACGACCTCACGGCGCTGGTGCGCATCATGGTGCTCAACCGGCACGTGATGACGGAGATGGAGTCGGGACTGGCCGCGCGCGGCGCCGCGCTGCTGCGCCGGCTGCTGCACTGGGCCAACCGCAACAACAAGAGCGGCAGCGCCCGCAACATCGCCGCCCACTACGACCTGGGCAACAACCTCTACGAGCTGATGCTCGACGAGACCATGGCCTATTCCTGCGGCATCTTCCTCACCGAGGAGGCCACGCTGCAGGAATCCTCGCTGGCCAAGTTCGACGCCGTGTGCCGCAAGCTGGCGCTCACGCCGGGCGACCACCTGGTGGAGATCGGCACCGGCTGGGGGGGCCTCGCCATCCACGCGGCCGGGCGTTATGGCTGCCGCGTCACCACCACCACCATCTCGCGTGAACAGCACGACTTTGCCAAGGCAAAGATCGCGAGACTGGGCCTCGCTGATCGCATCACGCTGCTGCTGCAGGACTACCGCGACCTCAGCGGCCAGTTCGACAAGCTGGTTTCGATCGAGATGATCGAGGCGGTCGGCGCGCGTTACCTCGACACCTATTTCCGCAAGTGTTCCTCGCTGCTGAAGCCCACCGGCGCCATGCTGCTGCAGGCCATCACGCTGCAGGACCAGTACTATGCGCGGGCGCTGAAGTCCGTCGACTACATCCAGCGATTCGTGTTCCCCGGCAGCTTCATTCCCTCGGTGGAGGCCATCACCACCTCGGTGGCCCGCGTCACCGACATGAAGCTGTTCAACCTCGAGGACATCGGTCCGCATTACGCGCCCACGCTCAGGCTGTGGCGCGAGCGTTTCTTCGCCAACCTGCAGCGCGTGAAAGAGCTCGGTTACCCGGACAGCTTCGTGCGCCTGTGGGAGTTCTACCTGTGCTACTGCGAGGGTGGCTTCGCCGAGCGGCAGCTGGGCGACGTGCAGATGCTGCTGACCAAGCCGGACTGCCGGCGCGCGGCCATCGCCGCGGCCTGAGTTGGACCTCCCCGCCAGGCTGCGCGAACTCGTCGGCACCGCAGCGGTGCTCACCGGTCCCGATGAGCTCGCCCCCTGCCTGACCGATCACCGCGGCCTGTACCGCGGCGCTGCCGCGGCCATGGTGCTGCCCGGCAGCACGGAACAGGTGGCGCAGGTGCTCGCCTTCTGCCATGCGCACCGGGTGCCGGTGGTGCCCCAGGGCGGCAATACCGGCTACTGCGGCGGCGCCACGCCAGATGCCAGCGGCCGCGCCGTGCTGCTGGCCATGCGGAGGATGAACCGCATCCGCCACGTGGATGCGGCGAATTTCTCGCTGGTGGCCGAAGCCGGCTGCACGCTGGCTGCGGTGCAGGATGCGGCCGCAGCGGCCGGGCGCCTGTTCCCGCTGAGCCTGGGCTCGGAGGGCAGCTGCCAGATCGGCGGCAATCTCGCCACCAATGCCGGCGGCACTGCCGTATTGCGCTATGGCACGGCACGCGATCTCACGCTGGGCATCGAGTGCGTCCTGGCTGATGGCAGCGTGATCGCGCAGCTCTCGCCCCTGCGCAAGAACAACACCGGCTACGACCTGAAGAACCTCCTGATCGGCAGCGAGGGAACACTGGGCGTGATCACCGCGGCCTGCCTGAAGCTGTTCCCGCAGCCACACCTGCACGCCACGGCCTGGGTGGGCATCCCCTCGCCCGCCGCGGCCGTCGAGCTGCTGGCCCGCCTGCGCGCCGCCACCGGCGATGCCCTCGCCACACTCGAGCTGGTGCCGGAAGTGGCGCTGGAGCTGGTGCTGCGCCATGTACCCGCCGCACGCCACCCGGGAATCAGCGACTCGCCCTGGCATCTGCTGGTGGAAGTGCCCGACACCGGACGCGGCGACGCCGAGGCGGCACTGACCACTGCCCTGCAGCAGGCCAGCGAGGTGGGCCTTGTCACGGACGCGGCCATCGCCCTGAACGCGGCGCAGAGGGAGGATTTCTGGCAACTTCGTGAGTCGGTGCCCGAGGCACAGCGTCGCGCCGGTGGCAGCCTCAAGCACGATGTCGCAGTACCCGTGGCCTCGATCCCGTCATTCATCGAGGCGGGAGCGCAGCTGTGCGCGCGCATGGCGCCGGAGGGCTACCTGGTGGCCTATGGCCATGCCGGCGATGGCAACCTGCACTTCAATCTCAACCAGCGCGAGGGCGCCGACAAGGCGGCCTTCCTCGCGCGCGAGGCGCCCCTGCGGCGCGCCGTACATGACCTGGTAGCCAGCTACGGCGGCACCTTCAGCGCCGAGCATGGCATCGGCCAGCTGAAGGTGGACGAGCTGCGCCGCTACGCCTCACCCGCCGGGCTCGCCGCGATGCACCGGATCAAGCAGGCGCTTGATCCGCATCACATCCTCAATCCCGGCAAGGTGCTGTAGCCGGCCTCAGTTGGCGCGCGTGCGCAGGAAGGTGACCGGGGAGCCGATGGGCACTCCGTTCAGCCCGCCCTGCACGACCAGCTCGTCGGGATTGCCCGTCGTGATCTGGAAGGTATTGGGCGAAGGCGGCCGGCCATCGAGCGCGCCCTGCGCACCGGGGAACTTGCCAAGCCAGCCAGGCGGCAGTGCGGTGCTGTTCAGGCCCGGTGTGTCGAAGGTGGCAAAGCCCGTGGCAAAGCCCGCACCGGTGGTCATGCAGCCGGTGGAACCGCCGCGACGCGTGTAATAGCCGGATGGGGCCGTGCCATCGTCGAAAACGAAGCAGCCATCCTGCAGGTTCACCGGGCCGTTCACCCCGAAGTGGATGCCAGTGGTGTCATCGAAGTTGAAGATCCACGACCGGCGGTGATCGGGCGAGATCCAGGCGCCGGTCATCTGGCCGGCCACGCTCTTCGGCTCGATCATCGTCCAGGCCACGGGCGTGGATACTGCGGGACTGCCAAGCATCGAGTTGAAAGTGATGGTCAGCGTGCTGTCGGGAGCCGCCGTCTTCTGCGCACCCACCGTCACGGTGAGCGGCGGCGTCGCCGCTGCGCCACTGTAGCCAATGGCGCTGGAGAACGACAGGCCACCCGAATTGCCGTTGGTGTCGATGATGTTGGTGATGGTCAGCTGCCCGGTGCCGGAATTGAAGGAGTAGAAACCCTGCTCCACGCCGGTCGCCCCGCCGGTGCTGCTGTGATTGGCATAGAGGAACGTGCCTTCGGGGAAGAAGGTCAGGTAGCGCCGGTTGTTGATGGCATTGTTGGCATCCCGCTGCAGCTGCATGTAGGTACCAGCCAGCTGCGTCGCAGGGTTGTTCCGGCAGCGCACCGCAATCCCGCCGGGCTGGAATGTGCCCGCCGCGACCGGGTTGGTGAGCCAGAGGGCGGTGCCGTGGTTGGTGGGACCGGTGCCGCTGGTGACGCGCGCCAGGCAGGTCTGGCCCTGCGGCTGCGACACCACTACGACGTCGTATACTGCCAGCGCATTGCTGGCCAGACCAGTCCACAGCGTCACGGCCGATGCACTGAAGGCGGCAATGTTGATATCGGGCGCGCCCGGCACGGCGGCGCCGGTCCCGATGTCGCGCAGGCCCAGCGTGACGCCTCCCGCACCCATTGGTGAAGCGGCCACCGAAGGCAGCGTGCTGTACTGGACATTGCCCGTGACCGTGAAGGCGCAGGAAGTCAGCGCCACGTTCGTCACATTGGCTGCTGGCGGCACGGTGGACTCACCGGCCTCGTTGGTGCCATTGGTCACGGCGCAGTTGTTCACCGTGCCATCGGGCGAGGTGTAGGTGGCGGTGATGCGCCAGGTCAGGATGGGCAGGCTGGTGCGGCTGTCGAACACCGCATCGGGGAACGCGAACGAGGTCTGCCCGAAGAGCGGCAACTCCCGCACACCCTCCTCCGTCGTGAGGATCACCTTGGCGGTCTCGATGGCAGCCACCGCGGGCGCGACCGTGCCGCCAATTGAATAGCGCTGCACGGCCGGATCGTTCGTGCAGCTCACGGTGATCGCAGCGAGCTGCGCAGCGGCCGTGCCGGAGCCATTCTGCACCGTGCACACCTTGGCGTACGGCTGCTGGGCCACCGTGATCTCGTAGGTGGAACCCACCGGGATCGAGCCGAAGGTGAAGGGCGAACTCACCGCGCCGGCCGCACCGAAGAAATCACGCTCGGTGGTGGTGACGCCCGCGGCGTTCTGCACCACGCTGCGCAATACCACCGGACGTCGCGTACCCAGTCCCGACACCGTGCCCTGCAACACCACGGTGGGCGTGGGGATGTCGGTATAGGGCTCGGTCCTGACATCCTTGATGGAGTCGCAGCCAGACAGCGCGAGGATGCCCAGTACGGACGCCACAGGCAGTCCGCTTTTGCTGATCTTGGAAATCATGAATCCCCCAAATCCTTCAGAACTTCATGCGCACGCCCATGCGATAGGCGCGGCCCATGGTGTCGTGGTACTGCGCGCTGGCGCCGGAAATTCCGCCACCGGTGAACGGCGGGCTCTTGTCGAACAGGTTGTTGATGGAGCCGAAGACCTGGAACTGCTTCATGTTGCCCACGTCAAGGTTGTACGAGCCGTTGAGCGAGAAGTTCACGTAGGGCTCGACGCGGTTGTTGTCCACGCTGCCATTGAGCAGCTGCCCCAGGTCGTTGCGGTACAGCGGGCTGTCCGGATCGTCGCTCCAGTTCAGGTCCAGCACCGCACCACCGATGTAGCGCGCAGACAGGCTCATGGTCAGGTCGTTCAGCATGTAGGTACTGGTCACATTGCCGGTCCACTTCGGCGAGGGCGAAACCCCGGGAATGAACACGCTGTTGCGGATCTGGCCCACCAGGTTCACCGGGATGTAGCAGTTGAAGTCCTGGAAGCGGCCACCGCGCTGCTCGCAGTTGAACTGGCTGTTGGCCAGCGAGGAGTTCAGCTGCTGGCCGGAGGCCTCCAGCGCCCGCGTGCCACGCACCGACACCGACGCCGTGCCTGGCAGGGTCTCGAAGGCGCGGCTGAGCGGGAAGTTGTAGCTCAGCGTCACGTCGACACCGCGGCGCTTCACCGGCAGCGTGTTGGAGGGGCGCGATGAGTTGTAGGAGAGGATGTCTTCCAGGTTGCGCGAGCCATCCGGATTGGTGGCGAAGTTGATCTCCTGGCAGGCCTTCAGGTTCATGTCGATCAGGCCGTTTGTGCCCTGGCGATCCGGATCCGGTGATCCATCCTCGAAATAGCCCTGCGGCTCATTGCCGCTGCCTTCCCAGCAGGCCGTGATGGGGCGGGCACTGTTGAAGGGCACGGCTATGCCGTCGCGCACGTCGATATCGAAGTAATCCACCGACATGCGCATGCCCTGTGCCCAGCCGCCCGGCGAGAGCACCATGCCCAGGGTGAGCGTGTCGCTCTTCTCCGGCCGCAGGTCCGCATTGCCCACGCGTACCTGGCCGAAGCGCTCGGTCTGGTTCTCGTCGCTGAAGGCACTGCGCTCGCGCCAGGGATTCGTGCCCGAGAACTGGTCCGGCAGGCCGGGCTGGTTCAGGAACAGGTCGCGATAGGTTGCAGCACGCAGGTCGCGGGAACGGGTGAGGCGCAGGCGCACGAAATCGAAGGGTTCGTAGACCAGCGAGGCCTTCCAGTTGAACACGTTCTGCGTGGCCGACTGGCCGGTGGTGCCGGCACCGCCCTTGTTGTAGTAGGAGGCGTAGCGGGCGCCAAGGTTCGCCGACAGCATGTTCACGCCTTCCAGCGCGCTCACCAGCGGCATGTTGAATTCCATGAAGCCTTCCGTGACGCGCGTCTTGCCGCCGTAGGCGTCGGACCAGACCCGGGCGAGGTCAGCGCGCTCGTAGAAGCTGGTGACGCCATTGGTGCCGGCGTTGTCCACGCGGTCCTCGCGCAGTTCCAGGCCGAATGCGCCGTTGAGTGGCCCGGCCCAGCCCTGCCACAGCGTGCCATTGGTGCTCAGCGACAGCACATGCAGGTTGGTGCGGCCCTGGGAAACCGTGTCGACGAAGGCATAGTCGATGGCCTGCTGCTGGCGGGCCGCCGCATCGGCATCGGCATAGCTGTTGCCGAAGATGTTGATGGGTACGCAGCCTTCCGCCAGCGCCGCCAGTTCATCGGCATTGCTGAGCGGCAGGCCCTCGTAGTCGAGCACCGGCGGGCCGTCGCGCGTGATGCGGCAGATGGCCTCGCCGAAGGTGGGCGAACCCACGCGATCATCGATCACCGCATCCATGGCCATGTTGAGCCTGAGGCTGGTGGCCACATCCGACTGCTGCGACTTGCTGTCGGTCTGGCCGAACTGGTAGTAGCCCTCCCAGCGCCAGTCACCACCAAAGCGGCCCTTCACACCGGCCACCATGCGCATGGTTTCCGATTCGTTGGAGGTCCACTGCTGGACCTGCGGGTTCCACACCTTGCGCATGGCCGTGAAGCCATTGCAGGCATTGGGGCCATACAGCGCGTCGAGGCCCGTGGACGCGCCGCCGCTGGCGGTGATGGTGCCGCCGGTGAGCAGCGCGCCGCTGGCGCCGGGAATCGCGCCGTACACCGTGTTCGCACCCGATGGCACCGCGAAGGCGCGCTGTACCTGGTACAGCGCCTCCGGGCTGAGGTTCTGCAGGAAGGCGTAGGAGTTGCGACCCAGCTGCGGGAGTACCGCTGGCGAGCCCGGATCATCGAAGTCGCTGGTGATGGTCACGCCCATCAGGATCCAGTACTCGGTGCCGGTGGCCGGATTGTTGTTGCGCACATGGGCCCACACCGGCGTACCGTTCTCGAAGGAGATGGCGACCGGCGGCGAAGAGGCAGTGGCGCCAAACTGGGCGAAATTGGCCGCGGACACCCAGTAGGGGCCTGCTGTGCTGGGCGCCGTCAGGGTGGCCGGCGTGCCATTGACGCGGTAACCGAGGAAGGCACGGAAGCTGGCCACGTTCCACAGCACATTGCGCGTGGGATGGACCACCGGCTGCCCGGTGTCGTAGTCGAAGGACACAGCCGAGCCACCGCCATAGCTCACCAGCTCCCCTGCCGCCGCCGCGCCGCCAATCACGGCCGCGCTGCCCGGATTGTTGAAGCGCACGCAGTAGGAGCCCTGCGTGTAGCCATTGCGGTTCAGGCCCTCGGTGTTGGCGTAGTTGGCCTGCAGGTAGGCAGTGGTCCGCTCCGTCAGGTTGTATTCGAAGTTGGTGAACAGCGTGCGCCGCTCGGAGCTGGGTCGCAGCGGCGTGTTGGTGGTGGTGAGCGGACCGTCGCCGTTCATCACGCTGGCGCCGCTGCCGCCGCGGAATCCATACGTGTATTCCTCCACGTCCGTGCCATCGGCATTGAAGCGGAAGCCGGAGGTGAACTCGGTGTTGCCGTGGTAGACCGTGCCGGTGGGCGCGAACTGGCTGTAGCGCACATTGGCCATCTCGAACCGCGCCGGGAAGCCTTCGAAGCCCGGCAGCGAGGCCAGCACGCCGCGCGGATCCTGCGTGGAGCCGGAACTGTTGACGAACATGGTGCGCGATTCGGCGCACCAGGCGCGGGCCGAGGCGCAGTCGCGGATGGCATTGGACTCCTGCCATTCGACGCCGAACAGTCCGTGGCCGCGGCCACCGAACAGCGAGGTGCCGCCGGAGATCGAGACGTGCGGGCTGCCGCCGTCACCGGCCTCGTTGACGCCGTAGTCCAGGTCGACGTTGACGCCGCTCATGCGGTTGTTGAGCACCAGGTTCACCACGCCGGCCATGGCGCCGGAGCCATAGGTAGCCGATGCACCACCGGTGACCACGTCCATGCGCTGCAGCAGGTTGGACGGGATGATGTTCATGTCCACGACGTCGGCCTGGTTGGAGGTGGATACCGACCGGCGTCCGTCGATCAAAGTCAGCGTGCGGGTGCCGAAAGTCGGGTCCATGCCGCGCAGGTTGGCAATGGTGTTGCCGATGAAGAACGAGCCGCGGTCCAGCGATTCCAGGCCGGCGCCACCGGAGCCGGCCTGGTTGTCGCCCACCATGGTGGGCATGTAGGTGGAGATGTTCTGCGGCACCAGCTGCGTGAGCGCATCGGCCACATTGACGAAGCCCAGCTGGCGGATCTCCTCGCCGGACAGCGAGGTGATGGGATTGGCCGAGGTAACATTCGGCGACTGGATGCGCGTGCCGGTCACCTGCACTTCCTGTAGTTCCTCCAGCTCATCGTCGTCAGTCTCGGCCTCAGCCGCAACCGCCTGCGGCAAGCAGCCAATCGTCGAAGCGAAACCGAACGAAACAGCCACGAACGCGCGCAGGAACTGCGCGCTGGCAGTGGATCTGGACACCATGTACCCCCCGATGCTCGAACTTTCCGTCCGCGCCACGCGCCCTTCCTGTATGCGAAGGGCGCAGGCGTATGCGGACAACTGTTGCCGCTCGAGTATTCGTGGGGCCGTCGGGACGGAACAAGTCACTGTGAGTAACAATTACGCTGACGCCCCGTGCATCCCTTCCGGGTGCTGCGTCACTTCCCCACTTGGCGTTCCGCGACAAGCCATGTACAAGCGAGGCCCGATGTCCCCACCCCTCCGGAACATGCAACCGGTGATCGCGCCGCCTGCAGCGGCGGCCAGATCCACTCCTGCGCGCAGCACCGCGCCCAGGCCGCGCTCGCGCCTCCGGACTCCCATTGACCTGCAGCGCTCGGAATTCCTGCGCGCCTGTCGTGCGCGGGTGAGTCCCGAACAGGTCGGCCTGCCGGTCACCAGGCGCGCCCGCTCCGGCGGCCTGCGCAGGGAAGACGTGGCCGCACTGGCAGGCGTCAGCACCTCCTGGTACACCTGGCTCGAGCAGGGCCGCGACATCCGCGTCTCGGATGAGGTGCTGGAGCAGATCAGCCTTGCGTTGCGCCTGTCGGAGGATGAGCGCACCTATCTCTTCGCACTTGTGCAACGCCGGCTGCCGCGCCTTGTACAGCAAATGCCGGAAGTGGCACCGCCTGAAGTGCAGCGGCTCGTGGACACCATGCCCATTCCGGCGGTGGCGCTGAACCTGCGCTGCGACGTGCTGGCATGGAACGCAATCAACAGCGTGCTCTACCGCGACTACGGCATCTACGAACCCGGCGAGCGCAACCTGCTGGAGATCCTGATGCTGCGCCAGCCCACGCCCGGCGCCGCACCACGCCGCCTGGAAGAGACCTTGTCGCGGTTGATGTGCGGCCTGCGCTTCGACTACAGCAAGTGTGCCGGTGATGCCAGGTTCGACTCGCTGATCCGCCGCCTGCTCACGCACTCACCCCTGTTCAGGCAGCTGTGGCGCACGCCGGACTTCCTCATCAAGTCCTATGGCCAGCACCAGTTCGATCATCCGCGCTTCGGCACGCTGACCTTCGAGCACACCTCCTTCGTGCCCGACGGCCACCCCTACATCCGCCTCGTGCTGTGCAGCCCGGAGGACGCCGCTGCGCGCCGCGCCGTTGCCACGGTGAACGCGGAGCTGGAAGCAGCCAGGTAAGCCCGCGGGCCAGCCCGGCTGGCGGCTTCAGGATGTCGGCAGGTCAACGATCCGCGGCAACGCGGATCAGTCCTTCCTGCGCCGTGCTCGCCACCAGCAGGCCCTGCTGCGTGAAGATGCTGCCGCGGGCGAAGCCCCGCGCGCCAGCCGCCGCAGGACTTTCGATGGAGTACAGCAGCCACTCGTCCACGCGCACGGGACGATGGAACCACATGGCGTGGTCGATGCTGGCCACGATGACCCCGCGGCTGCCCAGCGAATAGCCATGCGGCAGCATCGAGGTGGCCACCAGGTGGTAGTCGGACACATAGGCCAGCAATTCGGCGTGGCGACGCGCATCCCCGCCCACCGTGTCCACTGCGCGGAACCAGACGTCCAGTCGCGGCGGGCCGGGCTCCGGATCCGGATACTCCAGCTGCTGCACGGCGCGGAACTCGAAGGGCGCGTTGCGGCCGGCGAAGCGCTGCAAGGCCGGAGGCAGCGCGGCGGCCTCGTTGTCGAGCACATCGCGCAGGTCCGGCAGCGAATCCGGCGCTGGCACGGCGGGCATCGGCACCTGGTGCTCAAGTCCCGGCTCGTCCTCATGGAACGAGGCGGCCATGTGGAAGATCTGCTGGCCATGCTGGATGGCCACCACCCGGCGGCTGGAGAAGCTGCCGCCATCGCGGCTGCGATCCACCTGGTACACGATGGGGGCGTTGAAATCCCCACGTCGCAGGAAGTACGCATGCAGCGAGTGCACGTGCCGCTGCGGCACGGTGGCATAGGCGGCACCCAGCGCCTGTCCCAGCACCTGGCCGCCGAACACCTGCGGCGAGCCGATGTCGCGGCTGGCGCCGCGGAACAGGTCCACCTCCAGCGGCTCCAGCTCCAGCAGCTGCAGCAGCTCGGCCAGTGGCGCCAGCATGCCGGTGGCGCCTACCCCGCGTCCGCGGGCGAGTCGGTGACGCCCAGGCGCTGGTGCATCACCGGGCTGGTGGTGGTGTATTGCAGGAACTGGCGCTTCTGCGGGTAGAGGTAGTGCTGGATGGCAAACGCGGCCAGCGCAGCCTCGTGGAAGCCGGACAGGATCAGTTTCTTCTTGCCCGGGTAGGTGTTGATGTCACCCACCGCGTAGATGCCAGGCACGCTGGTCTGGAATTTCTCGGTGTCGACCTTCAGCGCCTTCTTCTCCAGCTCCAGTCCCCACTCGGCGATGGGACCGAGCTTGGGCGCCAGCCCGAAGAAGGCCAGCAGCGCATCGGCCTGCACGGCGTGCAGAGCACCGCTGGCATCCTTCACGTTCACGCCGGTGAGGCGATCACCGGTGGCGATGAGCGAGGCTGCGGTGCCCTCGATGAAACGCATCTTTCCGGCTGCCACCAGCGCCTGCATCTTGTGCACCGAGGCCGGCGCCGCGCGGAATTCGGGGCGGCGGTGCACCAGCGTGAGTTCGGCAACCTTGTCGACGAGATCAAGTGCCCAGTCCAGCGCCGAATCACCGCCGCCGAAGATCACCAGCTTGCTGCCATGGAATTGCGCCGCGGAAGTGACGCGGTAGAAGATCTGGCTGCCCTCGAACACATCGGCGCTTTCCACGCTGAGCCGGCGCGGCTGGAAGGATCCGACGCCGCCGGCGATCACGATGGCGCCGGCATCGAACTTCAGGCCGCCGGCCGTCTCGACGTCGAAGCGGCCATCCTCGCGCTTGTTCACCAAGGTCACTTCGTGGCCGAAGTGCATCTCGGCGCCGAAGGGCTTGATCTGCTCCAGCAGCCGGTCGATCAGCTCCTGCGCACCGCACACTGGCAGCGCGGGGATGTCATAGATGGGCTTCTCCGGATACAGCTCCGCGCACTGCCCACCGGGCTTCGCGAGTGAATCAAGAAGATGGGCCTTGATGCCCAGCAGGCCCAGTTCGAAAACCTGGAACAGCCCGCAGGGGCCGGCGCCAACGATGACGACTTCCGTCTGGATGGTCATGAGCTTGATCGGAGGAAAAAGTCAGGAAAGGTCGGCGCGCATTCAGGCGCGGCCGGCGTTGGAATCGGTGGGCGTGTGGTAATACTCGCTGTCAGCCGCCAGCTCGCGCACCAGGCGCCGCAGCTCCTCGACACGCGCCTCGGCGGTGCTGATCGGCAGGCAGTCCTGGCAGCGCGCATCCCCGCAGGGCTGGCGGGAATAAAGCCAGTACTGCACCGCGCCGGCCAGCAGGCCATCGGCGATGTCCCAGAGATCGGCGTCCTTGTCCTTGTCGGCGAGCTTGTTGCCAAGATCCACTGCCTTGGCAAAGGCTGATTCGAAGCTTTCTGGGGTTGCACTCATAGGAAGGCCAATTATACCGGAACCCTGCTATTTTGGGGGTTGACCGTAACTGCCTGTGCAGATACTGTGGAACTTATGAGCACCGAAAAACACACCATCCCGGACTTCTACCACGGTGACAACTGGTCGGCCGAAGAATCCATCGGCTACCTGTTGCGCACCACGGTCTCAACACTGATGCGGGCCGCGGAAGCAGCGATGCGACCTTATGGCCTCACCTCCGTGCAATGGGCGCCGCTGATGATCATCTCGCGCGGCGGCAATCCCACCGCGGCAAGCCTGGCGCGTGACCTGAACACCGACACCGGTGCGATGACGCGCATGCTCGACCGCCTGGAGGCCAAGGGGCTGCTGACGCGCACGCGCAGCGCCACCGACCGACGCGTGGTGGAGCTCACCCTCACCGAACAGGGTCGTGAACTCACCACGAAGATCCCCCACCACCTGGCATCCGTGTACAACAACCACCTCGCGGGCTTTTCCGTCGAGGAGTTCAGCCTGCTGAAGCAGATGCTGCGGCGGATCATCTCCAACCGCGACCACAGCGTGTGAAGACCCGGGCGGCCGGCCCTGCCGGCCGCCACCTCTCAGCGATAGCCCTCGGCCTGCATCGAGAACAGGCGTTCGTAGACGCCGGACCTGGCCATCAGCGCGGCGTGATCGCCGCGCTCCACCACCCGCCCGCCATCCAGCACGATGATCTCATCGGCCATGCGCACCGTTGAAAAGCGGTGCGAGATGAGGATGGTCATGCGCCCTTCCGCGAGGTCGCGCACGTGGCGGAACACCTCCGCCTCGGCCTCCGCGTCCATGGCAGCGGTGGGTTCATCCAGCACGCGGATATCGGCATCGCGCCGCATGAAGGAACGCGACACGGCAATCTTCTGCCACTGCCCGCCGGAGAGTTCACGTCCACCCTGGAACCATTTGCCCAGCTGCGTCTGGTAGCCCTCGGGCAGCGCTTCGATCATGCCGGCGGCCTCGCCTTGCGCTGCGGCCTCGCGCCAGCGGGCCTCATCCTCGAAGAAGCGCTCGTCGCCGGCGCCGATGTTCTCGCCCACCCGCATCTGGTAGCGCACGAAATCCTGGAAGATCACGCCAAAGCGCCGCCGCAGCACATCCACATCCCACTCCGCCAGGTCGCGGCCGTCCAGCAGGATGCGTCCTCCGGTCGGCACGTAGAGCCGCGTCAGCAGCTTGATCAAGGTGGTCTTGCCCGAGCCGTTCGCGCCAACCAGCGCGAGACTGTGTCCCGGCTTCAGGTGCAGCGATACATCGTGCAATGCAGGCTGGTCGCTGCCCGGATAGGTGAAGGAAACATGCTCCAGTCGCAGTCCGTCGGCGGGATCAGGTCCCGACACCGCAGTGCCGCCGGGCGGCCTGGGATCCGTCTCCAGGTATTCGTACAGCGTGGAGAGATAGAGGTTGTCCTCGTACAGGCCGCTCACGGCGCCCAGCGCGGCGCTCACCGCGGCCTGGCCCTGGCGGAACAGGAGCAGGTACATGGTCATCTCGCCGATGGTGATGGCGCCGCGCACGGCGCTCACCGCCACCCAGCAATAACCCGCATACAACGCGGCGGTGGCGAGCAGGCCCAGGGCGAAACCCCAGCTGTCGCGACGGATGGCAAGCTGGCGCTCCTGCGCGAACAGCCGGCGGTGGATTTCCTGGTAGCGGTCGAGGAAGCGGCGGCCCAGCGCATACACCTTCACTTCCTTCGCATGGTCCTCGCGCGCGATCACCGTCTCCAGGTACGCCTGCATGCGGCGGTCGGATGAGCGCCAGCGGAACAGGCGGAATGCCTCGTTGGAGAACTTGGTCTCGGCGATGAAGCCGGGCACGCCGGCAAGCAGCAGCAGCATCACGGCCCAGGCGGAGAACTGCCACAGCAGCACGCCGAAACTCGCCAGCGAGATCAGGTTCTGTGCCAGCTTGAAGGTGCGCTGCACCAGCGACAGGGGCCGCGCCGAGGCCTCGCGGCGGGCCCGCGTGAGCCGGTCGTAGAACTCCGAATCCTCGAAATGCTCCAGGTCGAGCGCGAGCGCCTTCTCGAGGATCATGGAATTGACCCGGTATCCCAGCTGCTCCCGCAGCAGCGTGGTGGCCAGCGACAGTGCGCGTGTGCTCAGGGCGAGCACTGCCACCGCCGCGCCCTCCAGCGCCACCAGCTCCAGCACCGGCGCCAGCGCGCCGCCGGTGGAGGCAGCCGTGACCACGGCGTCGACGATGCGCGCGCCCAGCCACGCCACCAGCGCCGGCACCGTGCCTGCCAGCAGCGTGAGCACGCCCAGCCACAGCGTGAGCGCATGGCTGGTCTGCCAGACCAGTTCCAGCGCCTTGCGGCCGTAAGTGAATACCTGCAGGAATTCGCGCGGCAATTGCCGCAGGTCCTGCTGCGGCGGCGCGGGCGGCACGGGCGGGCCGCGGCTCATGGCGCGATGGCCGAAGCCTCGATGAGACGCGACTGCACGTTGATGCCGCTGAGTCCCTGCACTTCAAACAGGGCCTCGAACGGTGCGTCACGGCTCACGCTGGCATCGATGTCGTGCAGCTGCGCGATGTCGGCGGCCGTCTCGGCGGCCTGCATCAGGCCGATGTCGCGGGTGCCCGCGATGATCAGGTGGCGATGGCCGCCGGGCCCGGGCAGCTGCGCCAGGTAGGCATAGTCGCTGTAGCGTTCGTTCACCCCATGGGGAATGCCCGCGTTGCTGCTCCATGCCGCACCGCTCACCGAATCCACCAGCTCGTCGTAGGAGCCACCGAAGGAGTAACGCGAGCTGGCCACCATCATGTCCTCGAGCATGCCCAGCGCCGACAGGTAGCCAAGGTAGACGATGTGCGTGGACTTCAATGTGGCCGGATCAAGTTCGGAAGCCAGCGTCAGCAGCAAGGGCTTGCCAGTGGCCCGCAGCACCGGCAGGACCTGGCGCAGGGCCTGTGCGCTGGAAGTGGGCAGGTAGCCGAGGTTGAGGTCGGCATAACGCTCCTGCAACGCAGGATCAGCCACGAACCCCTGCTCCAGGTCACGGCGGGAATTGATGCTGAAGTCCCGCACCAGGCGGCGCACGTCGCCGCGCTCGTCGCGCTCGCCGAAGATGAAATAGTCACCCAGCACCAGCTGCACCGGCAGGTCGTCCGCAAAGATTGGCGCCCAGAGAGCCGAGGCCTTGAGGCGCGCCAGCTGAGGGTCGAGCGGTGGCGGGCGCACTGCCAGCGTGGCGGCCAAGACTGTTGCCGCCAGCAGCAAAAGGATGATGGCCCCTGCCAGCCGCTCACGTGCGGTCTGCGGGAGCAGGCGGCGCCACCATGCAAGGCCTTTCGCAGGCGCAGCGGGGGCCGGGGTGCCCTCTGCCATTACGAGCCGGTATTCGCCGCGCGGCAGCGTCAGGCGGGGCGTGGTGGAATTGCCGTAGAAGTCTTCGAGGCGCCGGCGCAGCTTGTGCGCCGCGACCCGTACGGTGGCGTCCTGGGTGAGATCGACGTCGGCACCACGATCGAAGCAGTCGAGGGCCACCTCGGCCTCCTTGGGCACGCGTCCTGCGGCCTGGCAGGTGACCAGGAACTCGAACAGGCGCGCCATCTGGGTGCCCTTGCCCAGCACCCCGCTGCCCCGCAGGCGCGTTATTTCAGCCTCGAATGCCGCTTCCACGGCCGCAAGTCTAATGGGAAAGTACCGGCGAAACTGCTAATCTCGCGGCCCGTTTTTTCCGGCCTCGCACTCCCGGCCGCCCCGAGCAACCCATGCCGCGCCCCATCCGCAACATCGCCATCATCGCCCACGTGGACCATGGCAAGACCACGCTTGTCGACTGCCTGCTGAAGCAGTCCGGCACCTTCGCCGCCCACGAGAAGGTGGGCGAGCGCATCATGGATTCCAACGCCATCGAGAAAGAGCGCGGCATCACCATCCTCGCCAAGAACTGCGCCATCGACTACGGCGGAGTGCGCATCAACGTGGTCGACACACCCGGCCACGCCGACTTCGGCGGTGAGGTGGAGCGCGTGCTGTCGATGGTCGACGGCGTGCTGTTGCTGGTCGACGCGGTCGAAGGCCCGATGCCACAGACGCGGTTTGTCACGCGCAAGGCGCTGGGCCTGGGACTGAAGGCCATCGTGGTGGTGAACAAGGTCGACCGCCCTGGCGCGCGCCCGGGTTGGGTGATCGACCAGACCTTCGACCTGTTCGACAAGCTCGGTGCCACCGACGAGCAGCTGGACTTCCCCGTGGTGTACGCCTCGGCCCTGCAGGGCTGGGCCAGCCTCGACCACACACAGCAGCAGCCGGACATGACGCCGCTGTTCGAGGCCATCCTGAAGTACGTACCGGAGCCAAAGACCGACGCAGAAGGTTCACTGCAGCTGCAGATCTCGCAGCTGGACTACAACTCCTACGTCGGACGCATCGGCGTGGGCCGCATCCGCCGCGGCACGGTGCGGCAGGGCCAGAACGTGGTGCTGCGCTACGGCGATGAAGAGAAGGGCAGCGGCCGGATCGGCCAGGTGCTGGCCTTCACTGGCCTGGAGCGGGGCCCGGTCGAATCGGCTGGCGCCGGCGACATTGTCGCCATCACCGGCATCGAGGACGTGAACATCGGCATTACCCTCTGCGACATCGAGAACGCGCAGGGCCTGCCGCCCATTGCCGTTGACGAGCCGACCCTGGCGATGATGTTCCAGGTCAACTCCTCGCCGCTGGCCGGCCGCGAGGGCAAGTTCGTCACCAGCCGCCAGATCCGCGAGCGACTGATGCGCGAGCTGGAGCACAACGTGGCGCTGCGCGTGGAAGAAACCGGCGATGCCGACGTGTTCCGCGTTTCCGGCCGCGGTGAACTGCATCTCACCATCCTTATCGAAAACATGCGCCGCGAGGGCTACGAGCTGGCCGTGTCGCGCCCGCAGGTGCTGCTGAAGCAGATCGATGGCGTCACCCACGAGCCCTACGAGGCCCTCACCGTCGACGTGGAAGAAGCCCACCAGGGCGGCGTGATGGAAGCCCTCGGCCAGCGCCGCGCCGAAATGAAGGACATGTCGATGGACGGCCGCGGCCGGGTCCGCATCGAATACCGCGTGCCGGCCCGCGGACTGATCGGCTTCCAGGGCGAGTTCATGAACCTCACCCGGGGCTCTGGCCTGATGAGCCATGTGTTCGACGGCTATGCGCCGATGCGGGGCGAGATCGCCGAACGCCGCAATGGCGTGCTGGTGAGCATGGAAAACGGCGAAGCGGTGGCCTATGCACTGTGGAGCCTGCAGGAACGCGGCAAGCTGTTCGTCAGCCATGGCGAGAAGCTCTACGAAGGCATGATCGTGGGCATCCACAGCCGCGAGAACGATCTGGTGGTCAATCCCATCAAGACCAAGAAGCTCACCAACGTGCGCGCCTCGGGCAAGGACGATGCCATCCTGCTGACCCCGCCGGTGGAACTCACGCTTGAATATGCGGTGGAGTTCATCGCGGATGACGAGCTGGTGGAAGTGACGCCGCAGTCGATCCGCATCCGCAAGCGGTACCTCACCGAAAACGAACGCAAGCGGCATTCGCGCGCGGCGGAGGCGCAGCTGGCGGAATGAAGGCCTGGCTGGCCATCCTCATCGCCTGTATCGCGGGCTTCCTGCTGCAGCAGTCCGCCTCGCCCGTGCTTATCGAGCAGCTGGCCCTCTGGCCACTGCATGAATATCGTGGCCTCCCGCAATTCGAGCCCTGGCAGCTCGTCACCTACGCCTTCCTGCACGGCGACATGGTGCACCTGTTCTTCAACATGTTCGCCCTGTACATGTTCGGCCAGGCCATCGAGGAGCTGATGGGCTCACGGCGCTTTGTCGCCTATTACCTCGTGTGCGTGATCACCGCGGCGCTGGCCCAGCTGGCCGTGCAGAAGATGATGGGCGTGGCGCGTCCGACTGTGGGTGCTTCGGGTGGCGTATTCGGCCTGCTGCTGGCATACGGCATGGCCTTCCCGCACAACCGGCTGATGCTGATCTTCCCGCCCATCCCGATGCCGGCGTGGCTGTTCGTCACACTGTACGGACTGCTGGAGCTCTACCTCGGGTTCAGCGGCCGCGACAGCAACGTGGCGCATTTCGCCCACCTGGGTGGCATGGCCGGCGGGCTGGTACTGCTGCTGTACTGGCGCGCGCAGCGACGCGGCCGGCGCCGCTTCTAGCTGCCTCTGCGCCTCAGGCGCGCACCACGCAGTTGCGCCCCCGCTCTTTCGCATCGTAAAGCGCCTTGTCCGCGCGCTCGAACACATTCTCGCCCGCGTCATCCGTGCGCATCTCGGTGATGCCGCCTGAAATCGTCACCTGCACCGGCTTGCCCCGGAAGTGGAAACCGATGTCGGCCACGGCCAGGCGCACCTTGTCGGCGATCTTCAATGCATCATCCAGTGTGGTGCCCGGCAGCAGCATGGCGAATTCCTCGCCGCCATAACGCGCCACGAAGTCCGAGGCGCGGATGCTGCCAGCCAGCGTCTCGGCCACGACGGCCAGCACGCGGTCACCTGCGCGATGGCCAAAACCATCGTTCACCGACTTGAAGTGGTCGATGTCCCAGGCCGCCACGCAGATCGGCTGGCGGAAGCGCTTGAAGCGTTCGCACTCGGCGCTGAAGCGGTGGTCCCAGGCAAGGCGATTGGGAATGCGTGTCACCGGATCGAGCAGCGCCAGGCGCTTCTCGCTGCTCAGCCGCTCCTGCAGCCGGCGCGCCTCCGATTCCATCTGGTCCATGCGCAGGCGCATGTCTTCGGTGCGTTCGCGCGACTGGCGCGCGCGTTCGGCCTCGCGCTGGCGATAGCTTTGCAGATGATGGCCGATGGCCTCCACCCGCTCGCGCAGCTGCCGCCGCATCGCCTCCAGGTCGGTGCCGCGCTCCACGCTTTCGCCCATGGCGCGCATCTCGCCGGTGATCTGCAGGTTCAGCGTGTCGGAGCTGGTGTTGCGCTGGGACTCATCGTCGGTGTGGCCGGCGATGTAGCGGCTGAGAGAGTCCAGCTGCGTCATCATCTGGCCCAGCAGCATCTCGGTTTCCTGGCGCGCCTTCTCCAGCCGCTTGATGCACTGGACAGCCAGGCACGCCACCTTCTCGACCAGCCGCGGCAGCTGGTCGCCCATCATCGGCGAGAACAGCTCTTCCTCGAGCTGCTTCGCCTCGGGCGCCAGCCCGGGATCCCGGCTGACTTCATCCAGCAGCCGCGTCATCTCGGCACGGATCAGGGCACTGGCTGCATCGAGCTTCCCGGCGGTGGACTCAAGTTGCGGCTGTGATCCGGGGCGCGGGTCAGCGGCCACCGATACGATGGTGACAGTCGGCGCGGCTGCCGGGGGAGGCGCCTTCGCAGGCGGCGGCTTCGCGTCGCTGTCCATCAGGCGCACTGCCTCGGCAATGGCCAGGCCCAGCGGCTCCAGCTCCCCGGCGGGGAGGCCGCGCGAGACGGCATCCTTGAGGCGCTTCAGTTCCTGGTCGAGACGGGGGGATTGTCCCTGCGCGGCCAGGCAAAGGCGGCCCACCAGGCCCTGCACCACCTGCAGCTGGTCACGAACCTGGCGTCCCTCGACTTCGAAGCCACGCAGGGCTTCGTAGTACTTCGCGCGCCAGTCGTCCTGCTCGGTGAGCTTGTAAGCCATAAAGCCTCGTGATTCCCTCACATGTATCGGCAGTTGCGCGGACAAGCTGCAGCCGCACATGTCGATCCGCGGGTGACCTGGTTCGCAAAAGGACCACAGAGGCAGGAGCGCATCCGCATTGATCCGCGGCAACAGGCGTATCTTGGCGGCCCGACCGCCATGGCCGCAATCACCTGCCGCACCTATACTTGCGCGCCGTGAGCCACATCACAGGCGGTATCCGGCCGCCACCACAGAGGTGCCCATGGCCAGGTTGATTGCATGCGCTGGAACATTTCTGGCGCTGGCTGCGCCCCTCACAGCCACGGCGGCCGAACCCGGCCCTGGTGTGGCCCCCGTCACACTTGCTGACAGCTACGACTTCGATTCGGCCGAACAGCATGGCATCAGGGTGGATGTGCTCGCCCGGGGACTGAACCACCCTTTTGCCGTGGTGATACTCCCCTCCGGGGATGCGCTGGTAAGCGAGCGCGGTGGCAACCTGCGACTGGTCCGCAATGCCACCGGCCGTGGGGGAGCAGCAAGGCTCGAACCCAGGCCGGTCAGCGGCGTGCCGCAGCTCAATCCTCCCTATCGGAACGGCGGGCTGCACGACCTGCAACTGCATCCGGACTTCGCCCGCAACCAGCTGGTCTATTTCACGTTCAACAAGGCGGGCAATCCGCCGCAGGCCACCGGCGGCGCACCGGGCCGCCAGGAGAGCCGGGTCGCGCTGATGCGCGGGCGCTTCACCGGCGATGCCCTCACGCAGGTGGAGGAACTGTTCGCAGGTGATTCCGGCAGCACCAGCGGCTCGCGCATCGCCTTCGGTCGCGACGGACTGGTGTACATGACCACCGGTGCGCCCTTTGACGATCTGGCGCAGGACCCGGCCAGCATCTATGGCAAGGTGTTGCGCCTCACCGATGCCGGCAAGCCGGCGCCTGGCAACCCCTTCGCCGGCAAGTCCGGCTCACGGCCGGAAGTGTTCTCGATGGGGCACCGCGACCAGCTCGGGCTCACGGTGCATCCGGCCACCGGCGTGGTGCTCAATGCAGAGCACGGCCCCAATGGCGGCGACGAGGTGAACCTCATCGAGCCGGGCCGCAACTACGGCTGGCCGAAGGTGAGTTTCGGCCGCAATTACGACGGCTCACGCCACTCCCCCTCGCCCGTGGCAGAGGGCGTCGAACAGCCGCTGGTGCTGTGGCTGCCGTCCATCGCGCCAGGCGGCATCATGGTGTATGACGGCGACCGTTTCCCTGCCTGGAAGGGCAACCTGTTCGTGTCCAGCGCGCGGCGCGGGGAAATCCCGCGCACCGGCGGCCTCGAGCGCGTGGTGTTCAATGACAAGCTCGAAGAGCTGCGCCGCGAGACACTGCTCACTGAGCTGCGCCAGCGCATCCGCGACGTACGGCAGGGACCGGACGGACTGCTGTACGTGGTGACGGACGAGGATGACGGGACGCTGCTCAGGATCTCCCCGCACTGACGCGCTTCTGCCAGGCATCGGCCAGGCGTTTCGCGGACACCGGCACCGCCGTCTTCAGTTGCTGCGCGAACAGCGACACGCGGTACTCCTCCAGCAACCAGCGGAAGTCATCGTCCTGCGTCGGTACGCAGCCCTGCTCTGACTTCACCTGTGCCCAGTAGCGCGATTCCCATTGCTGCGCTTCCGCGGCCAGCTTCTGGTCGCGGGCGGGATCCTGGCCAGCCCTGTCCAGTCGTTGCAGCAGGGCCTTCAGGTAGCGCGGGTATTCGCGCAGCCGCGCCCAGGGGGTGACAGCGGGAAAGCCCGCGAAGAGCAGATGGCCAAGCTGTGCCTCCACATCCGACTGCACGGCGGGCAGGCGCAACACCCGCAGCCGCGCCTGGACTGCCGACCACGATTCCAGCGCCTGCTGCAGGGCGCGTGAGATCTCCTGCGCCAGCACGCCTGCGCCCGGCGCCGCAGCCGCGATGGCGGCATCAAACTGCGCGCGCGTGCGCGGCAAGGGCCGGCCGTCCAGGAAGCGCGCTGCCGCCAGCGCATCCAGCACGTCCTCGCGCAAGTCGCGCGGCTTCCCCGCGGCGGGCGCGGCCGCACCGGCCGGCAGGTTGCGGTAGGCCATCTCGCCCTGCACGTTGACCGCCAGGTCCTTGCGCAATGGCTTGATATCCCGGGCCTGGACGAGCCGCAGCAGCCTGATCAACCCCTGCCGGTGGCTGGCATCGGCCTGGTGCCGCAGCGGAAACAGGCGCACACCCACGGTCTCGCCTTCATCAACCAGCGCGGGGTGGCCGAACAGCTCCTGGCCATCGTGCACGCCCTCGAAGGTGGCCGGCAGGTCGCCGAAATCCCAGGCCTTGCAGCCGGTGTGCAGCAGTGCCTGAACCGCCAGCTGGCGGAAGTTCTGCGCCGCGCTGCCACCATGGCGACGCTGCAGATCCGCGAGGTCGCGACTGCTGTCCACCACGCGGCTATGCTCGTCGAGCAGCCCATAGCGCATCCGCAGGTGGGGTGGCAGCAGTTCCTCGCGGAAATCGCTGGCAGTTACCTTCACGCCACTGTGCCGGAACAGTGCAGCCGCAAGCTGCGCATGCAGCCCCCCGCCCCTGGCGGGATCCAGCTGGTCCAGCGCCCGAGCTGCATGCTCGGGCACGGGAACGAAGTTCACGCGCAGGTTCTTCGGCAGCACGCGCACCAGCGCCGTCACCTTTTCCTCCAGCAGGCCCGGCACCAGCCACTGGAACGGCTCTGTCTTCAGCTGCTGCAGCATGTGCAGCGGCACCAGCGCCGTGACGCCATCCTCCGCATGCCCCGGCTCGAACCGGTATTCCAGCGCCACACGCAGTGGACCGGCCTGCAGGTGATCGGGGAAGCGCCAGGGATCGACACTGGTTTCATCCCCGGCAGCAATGTCCCCGGTGCGGAGGAACAGCAGTTGCGGATCCTGGCGTTCGGCTTCCTTGCGCCAGTGCTCGAAGCTCGTTCCGTTGGCCACCTCGGGCGGCACACGCGCATCGAAGAAGGCATACAGCTGGGCCTCATCGGCCAGCAGGTCGACGCGGCGCCCCTTCTGCTGCAGGTAGTCCGCCTCCTCCAGCAGCTTCAGGTTGTGGCTGAAGAACGGCGCCTTGCTGTCATAGTCCATCTGCACCAGTGCATGGCGGATGAACAGCTCCCGCGCCTCGCGGGGCGCGATGCGCTCGAAGTTCACCTTGCGACCGGACTGCAAAGTGAGGCCGAACAGCGTGCTGCGCTCGTGCACCACCACCCGCGCGCCCTTGCGCTCCCAGTGCGGCTCGTAGTGCTGCAGCCTGACAATGTGCGCGCCGGCCTGCTCCACCCACTCCGGTTCCACGCGAGCCACATTGCGCGCATAGATCTTCGTGGTCTCCACCTGCTCGGCGCAGACAATCCAGGGCGGCTTCGCCTTGAACTGTCCGGAGCCAGGGTGGATGAACACCTTCTGGCCGCGTGTACCCAGGTACTCCGCCTGCTCGCGGCGCTGGCACACCTGGGACAGCAGCCCGGCCAGCAGCGCCCGGTGGATCTGCGGGTAGTCGGCCGGCTTTTCATTGAGCGGCAGCTTCAGCTCGCCCTTGAGCACTTCCATGATCTGCCCATGGATATCGTGCCATTCGATCATCCTGAGATACGACAGGAAATTCTCGCGGCACCAGCTGCGCAGTTTCGCCCTGGAGAGCTGCTTGCGCTGTGCCTCGTATTCCTGCCACAACTTCAGCAATGACAGGAAATCCGACTTCTCGTCGCGGAAGCGCGCATGTTTCTGGTCGGCCTGCGTCTGCTTGTCCGGCGGACGCTCGCGCGGATCAGGCACGCCCAGCGCGGCGACGATTACCGCCAATTCCGAGAGGGCCCCTTCCTGCGCGGCAGCCAGCAGCATGCGTCCCAGCCGCGGATCCACCGGCAGCCTGGCCAGGCGGTGGCCGGTGGGTGTGAGCCTGTGCTCTTCGTCCAGGGCTCCCAGCTCCTGCAGTGTGCGCAGTCCGTCCCGCACATAGCGCCCGTCCGGCGGATCGACGAAGGGAAACCGCTCGATGTCGCCGAGCCGCAGCGCATGCATCTGCAGGATCACCGCCGCCAGGTTGGTGCGGTGGATCTCCGGCTCGGTGAATTCCGGCCGGCCGAGGAAGTCCTCCTCGGAATACAGGCGGATGGCGATGCCCGGGCCCACACGTCCGCAGCGACCGGACCGCTGGGCGGCCGAGGCACGCGAGATCTTCTCGATGGGCAGGCGCTGCAGCCGGCTCCTGTGGCTGTAGCGGCTGATGCGCGCGCGACCGGTGTCGATCACCGCGCGGATGCCCGGCACCGTGAGCGAGGTCTCTGCCACGTTGGTGGCCAGCACCACGCGGCGCCGGCCAGAGGGCCTGAACACGCGATCCTGCTCGGCCTGCGACAGCCGCGAATACAGTGGCAGGATCTCGCAGTGCTCCGGATGCCGCTTGCGCAGCGTCTCGGCCGTCTCGCGTATCTCCCGTTCACCGCTGAGGAACACCAGGATGTCGCCAGTCTGGTCGCGCCAGAGCTCTTCCACGGCAGCGGCGATGGCGTCCTGCTCATCGCCTTCGGTCTCGTCGCCCTCCTCCACCTCCACCGGCCGGTAGCGCACGTCCACGGGGTAGCTGCGGCCGGAGACATTGATGATGGGTGCACCACCGAAATGCCGCGAGAAGCGCTCCGGATCGATGGTTGCCGAGGTGATCACCAGACGGAAATCGGGACGGCGCGGCAGCAGCCACGAGAGGTAACCCAGCAGGAAGTCGATGTTGAGGCTGCGCTCATGCGCCTCGTCGACAATCAGCGTGTCATAGCGGTTCAGGTACCGGTCGGCCTGCGTCTCGGCCAGCAGGATGCCGTCGGTCATCAGCTTGATGAGCGACCCGGGCCGCGTGCGGTCCTGGAAGCGCACTTTGTAGCCCACCAGCTGCCCCAGCGGTGACTTCAGCTCCTCGGCGATGCGTGCGGCCACCGTGCGCGCGGCGATGCGGCGCGGCTGTGTGTGGCCGATGTATCCGGCCACGCCGCGCCCGGCTTCCAGGCAGATCTTCGGCAGCTGCGTGGTCTTGCCCGAGCCGGTCTCGCCGCAGACCACCACCACCTGGTGTTTCTCGATGGCGGCGCGGATTTCCTCGCGCCGTCCGCTGACCGGCAGCTCCTCCGGGTAAACCAGCGGCGGCACGCTGGCCGCACGCGCCGCCCGCACTTCGGGCGGGAGCCCGCGGCGTTCAGGCATTTTCGGAGAACTGCAGCTGCGCCAGCCGTGCGTACAGCGGGCTGGATTCCAGCAGCTGCGCATGCGTGCCCACGGCGGCGATACGCCCATGGTCCATTACCACGATGCGATCGGCCTTCAGCACCGTGGCCAGCCTGTGCGCCACGATAATGGTGGTGCGGGCATGCTCGCCCATCAGCTTCTCCAGCGCCTGCTGCACCAGCCGCTCGCTCTCGGCATCCAGGCTGCTGGTGGCCTCATCCAGCAACAGCACGGGAGGATCCTTCAGGATGGCGCGCGCAATGGCCACGCGCTGGCGCTGGCCGCCGGAGAGGCGCGTGCCGCGCTCGCCAAGGAAGGTGTCATAGCCCTGCGGCAGCCGCTGGATGAATTCATGCGCAGCCGCCGCTCCCGCAGCGGCCTCCACGTCCGTGTCACCGGCCTCCGGCCTGCCATAGCGGATGTTCTCGCGCGCGCTGGCACCGAACAGCATGGTTTCCTGCGACACCAGGCCGATCTGCCGGCGCAGCGCCACCGGGTCGGTCTTCGCGATGTCCACGCCATCCAGCAGGATGCGCCCGCCCTGCGGGTCATAGAAACGCAGCAGCAGCTGCAGCAGCGTGCTCTTGCCCGCGCCCGACGGCCCTACCACCGCCACGGTCTCGCCCGGCTCGATCACAAGGTCCACGCCGTCCAGCGCTGACTGTCCCGGCCGGGAGGGATAGTTGAAGCGCACGCCCTGGAAATGCAGCGCGCCGCGCACGCGGGCAGGCAGCTTTGCCGGCGTCGCAGGCGCTGCAATGGCAGGCCGCGCATGCAGCAGCTCCACCAGGCGTTCCATTGCGCCGGAAGCGCGCTGCACCTCGCCCCACTGCTCCACCAGCGCCGCAGCCGAACCGGTGAGGAAGGCCGCGTACAGCAGGAACTGCACCAGCTGTCCGCCGGTCATCTCGCCATCGAGCACGGCATGCGCGCCCAGCCACAGCACGAAGGTCACCGCCAGCATCACCAGCATGGTGCCCAGCGCGGTGAGCAGCGCCCGCACGCGGTTGCGGCGGATGGCCGTGGCGAAGCTCGCCTCCACCGCCGTGCTGTAACGCCGGCTCTGCAGTTCTTCCAGCGTGAAGGCCTGGATGGTCTGCATCGCATTGAGCGTCTCGCCGGCCAGGCCGCTGGAGTCGGCCACCCGGTCCTGCGAGTCGCGCGACAGGCGGCGCACCTTCCGGCCAACCGTGAACAGCGGCAGCATGATCACGGGGATCAGCACCACCATCACGCCCATCAGCCGCGGGCTGGTCCAGCCCATCATCACCAGCGCACCCAGCAGGTTCAGCGTGGAGCGCAGCACGATGGAGATGCCCGCGCCGGAGATGGATTGCACCAGCGTGGTGTCGGTGGTGAGCCGCGACAGGACTTCGCCGGTGCGCGTGACCTCGAAGAAGGTCATGTCCATGCGCACCACGCGTGCATACACCGCGGAGCGGATGTCGGAGACCACGCGTTCACCCAGCCAGCTCACCAGGTAGAAGCGGGCCGCCGCGAACACGCCAAGGGCCACCGCCGCAGCGAGGAAGGCGAGGAAATACCGGTTCACGGTGGCCTGGTCGCCCCCGCCGATGGCGCGGTCGATCAGGTAACGCACGGCCACCGGCAGCGCGAGCAGCGCCCCGGACGCCACCACCAGCGCACCCATGGCGAGCAGGAAGGTGCCGCGGTAGCGGACGAGGAAGGGCCACAACGCCTGCAGCGGCCGCAGTGACTTGCTGGCCGCGCGTTCCTGCCGGGGTTCTTTCATCTTGTTGCGGAAACCGTCAGGCGAGCCGGTTCAGGCCGTTGTACGCCGCGATGCGGTAACCCTCGGCCATCGTCGGGTAATTGAATGTGGTATCGATGAAGTAGCGCAGGTTGTTGATGTCGCGACTGGCCATCACCGTCTGGCCGATGTGCACGATCTCCGAGGCATTGTCGCCGAAGCAGTGCACACCCAGCACTTCCAGCGTCTTCGCGTGGAAGAGTATCTTCAACATGCCCACTGGCTGGCTGGCCATCTGCGCCCGCGCCAGGCTCTTGAAGTGGGTATGCCCCACCTCATAGGGAATGCCCGCTTCCTGCAGCTGCTGCTCGGTGCGCCCCACGGAGGAGATTTCCGGAATGGTGTAAATGCCGCTGGGAATCAGGTCCAGCCGCCGCGCAGGCGTGGACGGATCGACGATATAACGCCCCACGGCCCCGCCCTGCTGGTAGGCAGCGCTGGCCAGCGCCGGCGGGCCGATCACATCGCCCACCGCGAACACATGCGGCACGCTGGTGCGGTAGTTGCCATCAACGGTGAGCTGCCCGCGCTGGTTGGGCACCAGCCCCACTGCCTCCAGGTTCATGCCATCGGTGTTGCCGGTGCGGCCATTTGCATAAAGCAGCACGTCCGACTTGATGCTGCGCCCGGATTTCAGGTGCAGCAACACGTCATCGGCCCGCGCCTCCAGGTGGTCAAACTGCTCGTTGTGCCGGATGATGCAGCCTTGGTCACGCAGGTGGTAGGACAGCGCCTCGGCGATCTCCTCGTCCATGAACGACAGCAGCCGCTCGTGCGTGTTGACCAGCGTCACCTTCACGCCCATGTTGAGGAAGATGGAGGCGTACTCGCAGCCGATCACGCCGGCGCCATAGATGGTCATGGCAAACGGCGTGTCCGTGTAGCGCAGCACTGTGTCGCTGTCGAGCACGCGCGGATGCGAGAAGTCCAGGCCTGGCGGGCGATACGGCCGCGAGCCGGTGGCGATCACGAAACGCTCTGCACCCACGCGCAGCGGTTCGCCCCCATTGTGGCCGGTGATCTCCAGGGTATTGGCGTCGACAAAGCGCGCAGCCCCTTCCAGCACCGGCACGCGGTTGCGCTCGTAGAAGCCGCGACGCATCTGCACCTGTGCGTCGATCACGCCGCCGGCCGTCGACAGCAGCTGCGGCATGGTGGCGCGCAAGCCGGCTGTCAGCTTGCGCAGCAGCGGATCCTTGCGAGCATCGGCGATGGTCTTCACCGCGTGGCGCAGCGCCTTGCTGGGGATGGTGCCCCAGTGGGTGCATCCACCCCCCACTTCCACGTAGCGCTCCACCACCGCGACGCGCCGGTGGTGCTTGGCCAGCATCATGGCCGCACCCTCACCGGCGGGCCCGGTTCCGATCACGATGACGTCAAACGTGTCCATCGCGCCATGCTAGCTGTTGCGGCAGCAAATTGCTCTGCCTGAGGCCCCAAACGCGGCGCAGTGCACGCTCCCTCAGTCGTCTGCGGCTTCCTGGCCCGGGAACAGCACATCCTGGAAGCCGAAGCGGGTCATGTCGCGGATGCGCATGGGATACAGCACGCCGTCCAGGTGATCCACCTCATGCTGCACCACCCGTGCATGGAAGCCATCCACCGTGCGGTCGATGGGGTTTCCGTGCAGGTCGCATCCCCGGTAGCGCAGCCGCGCGTGCCGCGGCACCAGTCCACGCATGCCGGGTACCGAAAGGCACCCCTCCCACCCCTCTTCTTCCTCGTGGCCGATGGGCGAGAGCACGGGATTCACCAGCACGGTGTAAGGCACCGCCGGTGCATCCGGATAACGGTCGTTGTGCATGAAGCCGAAGATCACCACCCGCTGCAGCACGCCGATCTGCGGGGCCGCGAGGCCTGCGCCGCGCGCGTGGTGCATGGTGTCCTGCATGTCGGCGACGAGCCCCTGCAGTTCGGGCGTATCGAAACGGGTGACCTCGGCGGACCTCTGCAGCAGCAGGGGATCACCCATGCGGAGGATATTGCGGATGGCCAACCTGCACAGCTCCCCTTCATTGCGCACGGTGCGCGTGAAGAGAGTGCCACATCCGAAAAGCAAAAGGCCCGGTTCTCACCGGGCCTTTGCAGGTACGCGGGTGCGCTGCTTACCAGCGACCACCGCCGCCACCACCGCCGCCACCAGGGCCGCGGCCATATCCACCACCGCCGCCGCCACCACGCGGACCGCCACCGGTGCGGGGCTTGTCCTGCGCCTCATTGACGCGCAGCGGACGACCGTTCATCGAATAGCCGTTCAGCGCCTGGATGGCTCGGGCAGCATCGGCCTGCGGCATCTCGACGAAGCCGAAGCCGCGCGGGCGACCGGTTTCGCGATCAGTCGGCAGAGCAACGGACTCGACGTTGCCATGCTGCGAGAACAACGTGCGCACCTCGGCTTCGCTGGCCGTGAACGGCAGGTTGCCTACATAAATCTTCGCCATATAGAGCAGATCTCCAATCGAAGTTGACGGACGACTTGATCGGAGACCCTTCCACTAGAGTTCGTGCGCCTTTGCCTGGCGCCACAGGACAGAAGCCGGATGACCAACGATCGAGACGTATTTTACACAGGCAGCCATTTCTGCAAATCCGAATTGATGGTTGTCAATGCCTATAAAACAGGCACAAAACTGCCCGGGCAGCGTTGCGGTGACAATGAAAAGCTGCCGGATCAGGAGTTGCGCGAACCCGGCGGCAGTCGCGTGTTCAACCAGTCCGAAACGTCGCGCACCTCGGCGGCACAGAGGTTATGACCCATGGGATACATGTGCCATTCCACGGGAATCTCCTGCTGCAACAACACGTCGCGAGAGGCTTCGCCGAACTCCGGCAGTACTACATTGTCCTGGCTGCCATGGCACATCAGCACCGGCGTGTCGCGATTGCTGGCGGCAAGTTCCGATGCAAGGCGCGCGCGCAACGGGAGATAGGTGGACAGTGCAATGATGCCGGCCAGCGTCGCCTCGTGCCGCAGACCGGCATGCAGTGCCACCGCACCGCCCTGCGAAAACCCGGCCAGCACCACGCGCGAAGTGGCAATGCCGGCCGCATTCTCGCGCGCGATCCAGGATTCAACCCGGCCGCGCGCCTCGGCAAAGCCTGCTTCGTCATCACGCCCGGCCGGGGTGAGTTCGCGAATGTCGTACCAGGCGCGCATGGGATAGCCGGAATTGATGGTGACCGGTCGCACGGCCGCGTGCGGGAACACGAAGCGGATGCGCGCGGCGGCGGGCAAGTGCAGCTCGGGCACCATGGGCACGAAATCGTAGCCGTCGGCGCCCAGCCCGTGCAGCCACAACACGGCGGCATCCGCAGGCCCGTCGGCAGGCCCGAGGATCACCTCGTGCTCGGTCTCGATCATCCGGGTGCGCATGGGAACTCAGCTGGCGGAAGGAGCGGCCTTGCCAGCCTGCTCCAGCAGGAACAGGTCGGTGAGCAACGCCCTGAGGTGCACGCTGGCGTTCAGGTTGTCCACCAGCAGCGAGGCAATCTGTCGCCGCGACAGCACGATGCCGATGGCGCCACGCGCCACGGCCACATCGCGCTCAACGGCAGCCAGGAAGTCAGCGGCGCCACTTGCCCCGGGAAGGCCGGCAAAGGTGGCATGCACCACGCTGGTCAGGCCGGCAAGCGCCTCGTGCATCGAAGTGAGCGTGCCACGCAGCTCGGTGCCAGCGTCGTCCTGTCTTCCCTGCGCGGCATAGGCGAGCAGGTATTCATAGCCGCGCTCGATGGTCTCGATGCGCGCGGCGAGCGCGGCCTCACTCACCCCGTTCCACCCGCTTCAGGTCATGCTCTTCGGCGAGGTCGGAGCGCGTGATGAACCCCTTCACCATCGCGCGCAGGTAGGCGCGCTTCTCCGGCAGGATGCCGAAGTACACGTGCACCAGGATCAGGAACACCGACGCCAGTGCGGCCAGGTCGTGCAGCACGCTGATCACGCCCCAGGAGCCGCGCGTGAAGGCGTAGGGATCGCGTTCCATGAACGGCACACCCGCCTTCGGCAGCATGAGCAGGCCCGTGACGATGGCCACCAGGATGGCCACGGCCCAGGCCAGGTGCATCAGCTTCTGTGGCAGCGTGTACTTGCCGGCGCCCTGGCTGCGGAAGTCTTCCGCGCTGAGCAGCAGCATGGTGCGCGGCCGCTGCCAGATCGCCGCACGCAGGATGTGCAGCAGGATCAGCAGCGTGAGCACCAGGCCCGACACCCAGTGGATGCCGTACCAGGCAAAACGCACGCCCAGGATGGGCAGCAGGCTGGTGCCCAGCAGCAGCACCATGGTGATGGCCATGCACCAGTGGAATGCCCGGTCGATGCCGGCATGACGCAGCACCACGCCCTCTCCCGTGCGGCTCATCGTGCATCCCCCTGGTGGCGGCGCGCGCCGCGCCGGCTGATGGCACGCCAGACCAGGTGGCAGACAATCACGGCCACGCCGGCCCAGAAGGCCACCGGCAGCAGGTCCCAGGAGGCGCCGTTCACCACCGGCTCGCCGAAGCTGTCATGTCCCTTGCGCAGGAATTCCATGTCACGCACCTCCGCGCACGGCGCGGCGGATGAGGTTTTCCATCAGCGGCACCTTGAAGCCGTTGTACTTGTGCAGCGTGGCGTCTGCACTTTGCAGGGTGGCCACCGCGTCCGCCGTGGCGGCGTCGCGGCTGCGGCCGGACAGCGCCTTCTCCACTGCATGCAGCCGCCAGGGCACGCAGGCAGCCGCGCCCAGCACAAGCCGGGCGCTTTCGATGTTGCCGCCATTCATGCGGAAGGCTGCGGCAATGGACAGCAACGCGAAGTCCCAGACATTGCGGTCGGCTACCTTCTCGAAATGGAACTGGCTGCCTGCCCAGGTGGAGGGGATGCGCACCTCGGTGAGGATCTCCCCCGGCTGCAGCGCCGTCATGCGCTGGATGTTCACCGCAGGACCAATGAAGAACTTTTCCGCCGGCAGCACCCGTTCCCCGCCCTTGCGCGCGATCACCATGCTGGCGTCCAGCGCGGTGAGCGCGGTGGCGGTATCCGAGGGCGTGACAGCAATGCAGCGGCTGGCGCCGAAGATGGCATGCTCGCGGTTCTGGCCTTCCGGCGTATCGGCGTAGCACATGTTGCCGCCGGCCCTGTAGCAGTCCACGCCACCGCGGTAATACCAGCAGCGCGTGTCCTGGCTGATGTTGCCGCCCAGCGTGCCGGCGTTCCTGATCTGGGGGCTGGCCACGCGGCCCGCCGCGCTGGCCAGCAGCCCGAATCGCTCACGCACCAGCGGATTTCCTTCCACCTCGGCGATGGTGGTGAACGCACCGATGGCAAGACCACCGTCATGCTCGCGCACGCCCTTCAGCGCGGCGATGCCGGAGAGATCGAGCACGGCCTGGGTGCGCTTCACCCGGTTCTTCAGCCAGTCCCAGCTGTCCTGTCCGCCACCGACGATCCAGCCGGCATCCCGCAGCTGGTCCGCGAGGTCGAGCGCGGTGGCCAGGCTGTCCGGCTGGTACAGGTCGAAGTGCGGCATCATGTCGCGCAGCATGCGGATCCCCTACTGGCAGTTGACCTGCAGGGGCGCATGCGCCTGGGCGCGGCCTGCAAGGTGGTTGAGGATCATGTCCGGCACCACGGGCGTGCGATTGAAGACATGGCCGCCGATGGCCTCGGAAATCGCGCACAGCACCGCGGATCCGGCACAGCCCAGCAAAGGCTCACCGATGCCCTTGGTGCCCAGGGGGCTTGAGGGATCGGGCAGGTTCACGCCGGTGACCCGGTAGCGGTGAGCCACGTCCCCGTAGGTGGGCGGCTTGGCCTGGTAGAAACCCACGCTGGCGGGCATGCCGTTCTGCGGGTCGTACACGATGCGCTCGAGCCCGGCGATGCCGAATCCCTGCACCGCCCCGCTCTTGATCTGCGTCTCCAGGCCCGCCGGGTGGATCACCGTGCCGCAATCGGCCACGCCCACGTATTCGACGATGTCGTAGCGGCCGGTTTCCACGTCCAGCTCGATCTCGACAAAGGCCGCCGCGAAGGCGGCGGCTGCGCCGGTGGTGGGCAGGTTGTCCTTGGCGACGCCGATCAGGCCGGTGCCGGCCAGCGCGGCCACCGAGGTCTTCGTCATCACGTTGATGTCTTCGGGGACTTCATGACCGTCGTACTTGCCGCCGAGCGCAATGGCCCGCTGCGCGGCCTGCGCATAGGTCATGCCCTGGCCGGGACTGCCCTTGCGGTACACGCGCCTGCCATCGACGTCGTAGCTGTCGGGCGATCCGCCGAACTGGCGCGCCGCGATCTCCCTGAGCTTGGTGAGGGCATCGGTGGCGGCCACGAAGTTGGTGCGCGCCATGGTGAAATTGGTGTTGCTGCCGAACTGCCCGAGGTTCCAGGGCAGGTGCCGGCGGCTGTCGCCGCGCTCGATCACCACGTCATCCCAGTTCACCTTCAGCACTTCGGCAGCCACGCGCGAGGTGCTGGAGTGCGAGAAGGTGCCGAGGTTGCCGACGCCGGTGTGGATGTGCACCTTGCCGGTGGGCAGGATGCGCACCAGCCCGTCGAAGCCGGTGAAGCCGGCCGGGTGGTAGGCCTGGCCCACCGCCACCGCCGTGACCTTGCTGCCGCGGCGCTGGCCGTTGCGCGCCATGCGCTGCTGCCAGCCGAAGATCTCGGCGCCCTTCTCCAGCGCCTCCTTCATGTAGCAACTGGACACCGGGGAGCGGCGCGGACCGAAGGGCGCGGTGAAGCCGGGCGCGTTGCGCTGGCGGATGGCCAGGCGGTCGAGTCCCAGTTCGCGCGCTGCCTTGTCGAACAGCGGCTCCATGATGTGGTGCATCTGGTTGTAGCCCGGGCCGCGCTGCGCGCTGCGGATGGGCGTGTTCGCGTACACCGGCACGCCGCGCCAGCGCATGGCTTCCGGCTGGTACATGATCGACAGCGCATCGGCGGCATTGCGGAAATCCCAGAAGCTGTTGCAGGCGCCGTTCTCCTGCACCACGTAGAGGTCGGCGGCCAGCAGCCTGCCGTCCACGGCAAATCCCAGTTTCACCTGGCCCTGGAAACCCAGGCGCGCGCTGCCGTGGTAATACTCCTCGGCGCGGCTCACCCGCATCATGACCGGGCGGTTGATCTTCTTCGACAGCAGCGCCGGCAGGGCCTGCAGCGGATAGGCGCCACCCTTGGAGCCGAAACCACCGCCGCAATATTCGGCAATCACCACCAGGTCATCGGCGGGAATGCCTATATAGCCAGCCAGCGTGGGATGGATGTACGACTGGCTCTGCGAGGACACGTGCACGATGCACTTGCCGTTCTGCCAGTACGCCATGGCCGTGCGCGGTTCCATGCTGTGGTGCGAATTGCTGGCGTGGACGAAGGTCTCGTCGAGCACCAGCTTTGCCTGCGCGAAACCGGCGTCGATGTCGCCGTAGTTCCATTCCTGTGCGGGCTTGCCCATGGGCATGCGCGATCCGGCGTCGTCGAAGTCACCCGCGGTCCACTTCAGCGTCTGGAAGTCCACGCCGCTGGCGCCCACGTTGCCATCGCTGCGGGCGTCCGGGCGATCCGGATGGAGGCTCGCCACCGGATCGACGTGGAATGGCAGCGGTTCATAGTCCACGCGGACTTTCTCGAGCGCATCCTGCGCAGCAGTCTCGCTTTCGGCGGCCAGCAGCAGCAGCGGCGCACCAATGTAGGCCGGCTCATCGGTGAGCAGCGGGATCTCCGGCGCCGGCGGGTTGGTCACGTCGGACGGCAGCAGGACGCCCACATAACCGGGGACCTTCTCGGCCTCCGACAGGTCGATGCCGCGCACGCGCGCATGCGGATGGGTGCTCGACAGCAGCCGCGCGAACACCATGCCTTCGACGCGGAAGTCCTCGGCGTATTTCGCCTCGCCGGTGACCTTGGCCACCACGTCGTGGGGAGTGAAGTCCTGCCCCAGGTGCTTAAGCGCCACGGTGGATCTCCTCCAGGTTGCCGGCCGCGCGCATCACCGCGTTGAGGTAGTTGTCGTAGGCCCCGCAGCGGCACAGGTTGCCGGCCATGGCATGGCGGGCCTCCTCGCGCGTGGGGCGGGGATTCTTCTGCAGCAGTGCCACGGCGGCGACCACCTGGCCCGGCGTGCAGAAACCGCACTGCGGCCCGAGTTCCTCGACGAAGGCCTGCTGCACCGGGTGCAGTTCGCCATTGGGACCGCGCAGGCCCTCCACGGTGACGATCTTGCGGCCGCGCACGCTGTGGGTGAGCGTCGAGCAGGAATAATGCGTGACGCCGTCGAGCATCACGGTGCAGGCACCACACTCGGCCCGGTCGCAGGAAAGCTTGGTTCCGGTGAGGCCCAGCTTGTAGCGCAGGGTCATAGCCAGGGTCTCCTGCGGCAGCACGTCGACGCGGCGTGTCTGGCCGTTCACGTCGAGGGAGACCAGCCGCTCCACCGAACCGGCAACGGCGCGCCGGCCGGGCGTGCAGCCGGAGAGCCCGCCGAAGACAAAACTTGCCGAAGATGCGACCGCGCCCGAAGCGATGACGCGCTTGATGAACTCGCGACGCGAGTGGCGAGTGCTGGCGCCCGCGCCCTCGGCGGATGATCCGTCCATTCAACCCCCGTTGCAGGCAGCGTGCGTTGCGCCCGGCGCCCCTGTCCGAAACCGGCACAGCCTACGCGCCCGCGTATGAGCGGACAAGGGATGCCCCGGGTGCTTTTTCGCAGTTCGGCGACAGGGTTCCACCCACCATGGAACCGGGGTAACGTCGATGGGTTTTCCGTCTACCCTTACCTGGAGCTCAACATGGCCCTGTGGGACAAACCCGAACCAGGCCCCGGCACCGCCGCGGCACCCGCACAACCGCTGGCATCTTCCACGCTTTCGCAGGACACTAGCGCAAAGCCTGCGCCGAAGGAGCGCATCGACATGAAAGAATCGCTGATCGCGGCCGGCCTCACCATCGAAGGCAAGATCAACGGCAACGGGCATGTGCGCGTGGCCGGCAGGTTCAAGGGCGACATCCAGGTCGAGGGCAACCTGCACATCGATGCGGGCGCCAAGGTAGAGGGCCAGGTGAAGGCCGGTGAGGTGATCATCAGCGGCGAGCTGCAGGGGAACATCGAGAGCGCCAAGCGCGTCGAGCTGCAGCAGGGCGGCACCATCAATGGTGACGTGAAGGCCGGCTCCCTCACCGTGGCGGCCGGCGCGCGCATGCGCGGCAGCGTCGACTTCGGCTTCGAAGAAGGCGCCCGCTCCGGCGGCGCTTCCACCACCAGCATTGCTGAACGGGGCCGCGGCGCCAACGTTGCATGATAGGGAGCGCGCGCCCGGCAACCCAGGCGGGGGCTACCCGCACCTGCCCACACTGCCGGGCGACGATCCTCGAAAGCGCGGTCGTCTGCCCGGGGTGCAAGCACCACCTGCGCTTCGACAAGGATGCGAAGCCAGGCGGGGTGCCCGCCACGAAGACCGCCTGGCAGATCGACGGCACACTCGATGCCGAGCGCGTGGATGCCGCCACCGAGTACTCCATCCTCGTGGTGGTACGCAACGAGCGCAATGAAGAAGTGGCGCGGCAGGTCGTGAACGTCGGCTCCCTGCAGGGCGTCGAGCGCCGTACCTTCACCCTGTCCATCGAAACCTCCGAACCCCGGCCGATGCCGACGCTGTCCTCGCTGCGGCGGCGCTGATCTGCGCCTGACTGGTGGCCCGGCCGGGCCATCGGCGTAGAATCGGCGCGTGCAACCCATACTGACGATCGAAGGCCTGTCGAAGACCTATCCCGGCGGGCCGGCGGCCCTGCACGACATCAACCTGACGATACGCACCGGCGAGATCTTCGCCCTGCTCGGACCCAATGGCGCCGGCAAGACCACGCTGATCGGCGTGATCTGCGGCATGGTCAACGCCAGCGGCGGGCGCGCGGTGGTGGCGGGACACGACATCGCCCGCGAGCCCAAGGCCGCGCGGCGCGTCACCGGGCTCGTGCCGCAGGAACTGGCCACCGAGGCCTTCGAAACCGTGCGGGCCGCAGTCACATTCAGTCGCGGGCTGTTCGGCTATCCGCCTGATGCCGCGCTGGTGGAACGCGTGCTGCGCTCGCTGTCGCTGTGGGACAAGCGCGACGCGAAGATCATGGCGCTGTCCGGCGGCATGAAGCGGCGCGTGATGATCGCCAAGGCGCTGGTGCACGAACCAAAGCTGCTGTTCCTCGATGAACCCACCGCGGGCGTGGACGTGGAACTCAGGCGCGACATGTGGCAGCTGGTGCGCGACCTGCGCGCCAGCGGCGTCACCATCATCCTGACCACCCACTACATCGAGGAAGCCGAGGAGATGGCCGACCGCATCGGCATCATCAACAAGGGAAAGCTGATGCTCGTCGAGGAGAAGGCTGAGCTGATGCACAAGCTGGGCCGCAAGGAGCTGCGCCTGCACCTGCAGGAGAAGCTGGAAGCCGTACCGCCCGGGCTGGCGGCCTGGAAGCTGGCGCTGTCGGCAGATGGACTCACGCTGGTGTTCACCTTCAGCAACGAGACCGAGCGCTCCCGCATCGCGCACCTGCTGCGCGATGTCACCGCCTGCGGCATCGAGTTCCGCGACCTGGAAACCCAGCAGAGTTCGCTGGAGGACATCTTCGTATCCCTGCTCAGGGGCGCCGCATGAACTGGCATGCCGTGCGTGCCATCTACGGGTTCGAGATGGCGCGCACCTTCCGCACCGTGGTGCAGAGCATCCTCACGCCGGTGCTGACCACCTCGCTGTACTTCGTGGTGTTCGGCTCGGCCATCGGCTCGCGCATGACCGAGATCGATGGCGTGGCCTTCGCCGCCTTCATCGTGCCGGGCCTCATCATGCTGTCAGTGCTCAACGAGAGCATCGGCAATGCCTCCTTCGGCATCTACTTCCCGAAATGGTCGGGCACCATCTACGAGCTGCTGTCGGCTCCGGTGGGCACCATCGAGATCGTGCTGGGCTACGTGGGAGCGGCGGCCACCAAATCGGTGCTGATCGGCTTGATCATCCTCGCGACCTCGGCCTTCTTCGTGCCGCTGCAGGTGCTGCACCCCCTGTGGATGCTGGTGTTCCTGGTGCTTACTGCCCTCACCTTCAGCCTGTTCGGCTTCGTGCTGGGCATCTGGGCCACCAGCTGGGAACGCCTGCAGTTCGTGCCGGCACTGATCATCACGCCACTGACCTTCCTGGGGGGCAGCTTCTATTCCATCGACATGCTGCCGCCGGTCTGGCGGACCATCACGCTGTTCAACCCGGTGGTGTACCTGGTGAGCGGCTTCCGCTGGAGCTTCTATGGCAAGGCGGACGTCGACGTGGCGCTGAGCTTCGGCATCATCATCAGCGTGCTGGTGGGCTGCCTGCTGCTGGTGAGCTGGATGATCCGGAGCGGCTGGCGACTGCGGCACTAGCGGCCAGCCTGCGGCTCCCTGGCGGGGCTGCGCGAGAGCAGCAGCACGCCGGCCAGCACCAGCGCGGTGCCGGCCAGCCCCCATGCCGAGGCCGCCTCGCCCAGCAGCAGCCAGGCCAGCACGATGGTGGCCACGGGGCCGAGCATGGCCACCATGGCGGCGCGGCCGGCACCGATGCGCTCCACGGCCAGCATGGTGGCGAAGGCGGGAATCACCGTGCAGAACAGGCCGTTCACCGCCGACAGCCAGTACACCGGTGCCGGCTGCACCAGCGAGTCCAGCGGATTCAGCAGCAGGAACTGCGCCAGCACCGCGGCGGTCGAGACCAGGATGGCGTAGGCCGTGAGGCGGATGGCGCCCAGCCTGTGCACCAGCTCGCCACCCATCACCAGGTACAGCGCATAGGTGAGCGCGCTGCCGAAGATCAGCGCGGCGCCCAGCAGGACATTGCCGCGACCCACCGTGAGGTCATGCCAGAAGGCGGAGAGGATGCCGCCGTAGGCCAGCAGCATCGCCCACCCGTCGTTGCGCGTGAAGCGGCGGCGCAGGAACAGCACCGACATCAGCACCACGATGGTGGGATACAGGTAGAGGATCAGCCTCTCCAGCGCGGCACTCACATGCTGCAGGCCGAGGAAATCAAGGTAGCTGGCGCCGTAGTATCCGACCACGCCCATCAGCACCAGCCGCGCATGATCGCGCCCCGACAGCGGCGTACGGCCGCGGCTGGACCATACCAGCGCGATGGCAAAGAACGGTGCCGCAAACAGCATGCGCAGTGCCAGCAGCGTCACCGGATCGACACCGTGGCGATAGGCAAGCTTGACCACCACCGCCTTGGCGGAGAAAAGCGTGCTGGCAACGGCGGCCAGCGCCAGCCCGCTGAGGAATACGCCGCGCGGGGTGGCGTGGGTGGTGGCAGCAGTCACACGGCGCATTCTACCGGCCGCGCGGCAATCCCACGCCTTGCCGTAACATATGTGCCAACGCCATGGCCTTCATCCGCATCCCGCCGCGCTCACTGCCCATGCTGGTCTGCCTGGCCGCCCTGCCCGTGCTGGCTGTCGCCCATGGCGTGTCGGGCGAGGATGCGGGATTCGTGGCGAGCGTGCGGGGCGCCCATCCGGGTCCCTTCGCGTATCTCGGCGCCAAGCACATGGTCACCGGCTATGACCACCTGGCCTTCCTCGCCGGCGTGATCTTCCTGCTGTACCGCCTGCGCGATGTGGCGCTGTACGCCACGCTGTTCGCGCTGGGCCACAGCATCACGCTGCTGGGCGCGGTGCTGGCCGGCTGGCGCGCGGACGCGCACCTGGTGGACGCGGTGATCGGCCTGTCGGTGGTGTACAAGGCATTCGAGAACACCGGCGGCTTCAGGTCGCTGCGATGGAACCTCGATCCACGCGCCGCCGTGCTGGCCTTCGGCCTGGTGCACGGGCTGGGGCTGGCCACCAAGGTGCAGGACCTGAAGCCATCTCCGGACGGTCTTGCCGCAAACCTCGTCGCCTTCAATGTCGGCGTGGAACTGGGGCAGCTGGCGGCACTCTCGGTGATGGTGCTGCTGTTCTCCCTGTGGCGCAGGACTGCGGGCTTCCCGCGTGCGGTGCTGCCTGCCAATGCCCTGCTGATGGGCGTGGGCTTCCTGCTGTCCGGTTACCAGCTGGCCGGCTATTTCCTGGCCAAATGAGGCAATGATGAACGAAGTGGTCGCCGATCGAGGCAAGGTCTGGAAGTGGCTGGCGGTGGCGGCGGCGGTCGCGCTGGTGCTGCTGTTCGTGGTGGTGCTGCCGGCAGAATACGGGTACGACCCCACGCGCCTGGGCAGCGCGCTGGGTCTCACGGAAATGAACGGCAAGCGCAAGGCCGGCGGCGAAGGCCTGGTGGTCGAGGACATCCTCTCTGCCAACGACAGCCTCGCCACGGCGACGGGCAGCGACCCGGACACGCCCATCCCGCTGCCGAATCCGGCCATCAGCCAGATCGAGGCCGCGCCACCGAAGACCGAGACCATGCGCATCCAGCTGGACTTCGACGGACGCACCGAAGTGAAGGTGGAGATGGCGAAGTCCAAGGTCGTGCTCTACAGCTGGAAGGTCACCGGCGGCGACGTGTATGTGGACTTCCACGGGCATGACCCCGCGAAGGGCAACAGCTTCTGGGTGCGGTACGAGGAAGCGGGCCAGGAGGAAGGCCAGGGCGTCTCCGCACGCAATGGTTCCCTGGTGGCACCCTTCGACGGCCAGCATGGCTGGTACTTCCTCAACCTCGCCGCGGGTCCCATCACTATCGACCTGACGGTGACAGGCTACTTCGACCGGCTGGTGGACCTGAGCCTGCAGAGCAAATGACCGCGCTGCTGGCCATCGACCAGGGAACCAGCAGCACCCGGGCCATCCTCTTCGACCCGGCCGGTGGCAAGTTGGCCACAGCGCAGCGCGAACTGCCCCAGCATTTCCCGCAGTCCGGCTGGGTGGAACATGACGCCCAGCGCATCCTCGCCGACACCCTGGACTGCGTGCGCGACGCGATGCGCCAGGCGGGCACCAGCGCCGGCAGCGTGGCGGCCATCGGCATCACCAACCAGCGCGAGACCACGGTGATGTGGGAGCGCGCCACCGGGCGGCCCGTGCACCATGCCATCGTCTGGCAGGACCGGCGCACTGCTGCGTTCTGCCAGGCACACCAGGACCGCTCCGCCTGGCTGAACGCACGCACCGGCCTGCTGCTGGACCCCTACTTCTCGGCGACGAAGATTGCCTGGCTGCTCGACAATGTGCCGGATGCGCGGCGGCGGGCCGAAGCCGGCGAACTGGCCTTCGGCACCATCGACAGCTGGCTGCTCTGGCATCTCACCGGCGGTGCGGTGCACGCCACTGATGCCACCAACGCCTCGCGCACCGCGCTGTTCAACCTGACCACGCAGGACTGGGACGAGGAGCTGCTCGATTTCTTCCGCGTGCCCCGCATGCTGCTGCCCGAGGTGCGCGACAGCGCGGCGGACTTCGGTACCACTGTGCCGGCCTTGTTCGGTGGCGGAATCCGCATTGGCGGCATCGCGGGCGACCAGCAGGCGGCCACGTTCGGCCAGGCCTGCTTCAAGCCGGGGATGATCAAGTCCACGTACGGCACGGGAGCCTTCCTGGTGCAGAACACCGGCACCACGCCGAAGTTCTCGCGCCATCGCCTGCTGAGCACGGTGGCCTGGCGCCTCGCCGGCCAGCCCGTGTTCGCACTGGAAGGCAGCATCTTCGTGGCCGGCGCGGCCGTGAAATGGCTGCGCGATGAGCTGCGCCTGATCCGCACCGCAGCCGAGACGGAGAGCCTGGCACGCTCGGTCACGGACACTGGCGGCGTCCACTTCGTGCCTGCGTTCACGGGGCTGGGCGCACCCTGGTGGGATCCGGATGCGCGCGGCGCACTGCTCGGCCTCACGCGCGACAGCGGCGTGGGCCATATCGCGCGCGCCGCGCTGGAAGCCGTGGCATTGCAGACGCGCGACCTGCTGGAGGCGATGACCCGCGACGGCGTCGCGCCGGCGGAACTGCGCGTGGATGGTGGCATGGTGGTCAATGACTGGCTGGTGCAGCACCTTGCCGACATATTGCGCGTGCCGGTAGTGCGGCCGGCCGTGGTGGAAACCACCGCGCTGGGCGCGGCGTTCCTCGCGGGCCTGCAGGCCGGCATATATGGCTCCCTCGACGACATCGCCGCGCTCTGGCGCGCCGAGCGGCGCTTCGAACCGCAGATGCCGGTTGCCCGCGCGGATGCATTGCATGCCGCCTGGCGCGACGCGGTGGCCCGCCTGAGGACAGTGAACTGATGGACAGCACGAGCGAAAGCGCCAGCGAACTGGAACGCTCGACCATGCGGCGCGTCACCTTGCGCCTGCTGCCCTTCCTGCTGCTGCTCTACGTGATCTCCTGGCTGGACCGGGTGAACGTGGGCTTTGCAAAGCTGCAGATGAATTCCGACCTGGGCATGAGCGAGACGGCCTACGGCCTTGGCGCCGGCATCTTCTTCCTCAGCTATGCCGCCTGCGAGATTCCCAGCAACCTGCTGCTGGTGCGCTTCGGCGCGCGGCGCTGGATCGCGCGCATCATGATCACCTGGGGACTGGTTGCCGCCGGCATGATGTTCGTGCGCGGCGAATGGAGCTTCTACGCCATGCGCGTGCTGCTCGGGGCGGCCGAGGCGGGCTTCCTCCCCGGCATCGTGTATTACCTGGGCAGCTGGTTTCCGAAGGCGCACCGGGCACGCGCGGTCTCCTGGTTCATGATCGGCATCCCGCTGTCGGTGGTGTTTGGCGGGCCGTTGTCCGGCTGGCTGCTGGGATTCGACGGTCACCTGGGACTGGAAGGCTGGCAGTGGATGTTCCTGGTCGAGGGACTGCCCGCGGTGCTGCTGGGCGTGGTGGTGCTGTTCTATCTCACCGACCGCCCCGCCGAAGCCCGCTGGCTTACGCCTGAGCAACGCGCCTGGCTGGAACAACGGATCGCCTCCGAACACCGCCCGGCCATCAAGGGCAGCAGTTCGCAGCTGCTGGCGGTGCTCAGCCATCCCACGGTGTGGTTGCTGGCCGTGGTGATGTTCTGCTGCCAGACCGGCAGCTACGGGCTCACGCTGTGGGTGCCCACCATTGTGCAGAGCGTGTCCGGCTACACCGAACTGCAGATCGGGTTGTTCTCGGCGGTGCCCTACATTGCCGCCGCTGCAGGCATGGTGCTGGTGGCCCGCAGTTCCGATCGCAGCGGCGAGCGTTTCCTGCACATCGCCATTCCCTCGTTCATCGGCGCGGCAGGCTTCGTGGCCACCGGGCTGATCACGGCGCCAGCGGCAGCCATGCTGGCGCTGTCCATCGCCGCAGTGGGTGACTACTGCACCCGTGGACCCTTCTGGGCACTGCCGGGACGGCTGCTCAGTGGCAGCGGCCTGGCCGCCGCCATCGCGCTGATCAATACGCTGGGCGCACTGGGCGGATTCGTGGGTCCATACGCGGTCGGTTACCTGAAGGACGCCACCGGCAGCTTCACCAGCCCGCTGTTCCTGCTGGCGGGAATCCTCGTCGCCGGCGCACTGCTCACGCTGCGGCTGCGCCGGTCGACCGCACTGGCCGAGTGAGTCAGTGCACCAGCAGGTGCAGGGAAAGCATCACGGCACGGTGGTGGAATGCCGGAAGACCAGCCTCGGGGCTGGCTGAAAACCGCGCGGCTTCCGCGGTCAGTCGCACGCCCAGCGAGACCGGTGCATTGCGCCCCGCCCGCCAGTCGTAGCCCACCGAGACCGCACCACCCAATGCCCGGCGCGCGGCATCACAACGCCAGGAGCCGCTGCCGCTGGTGTAGATGTAGTCTTCGTCGAAGAGCAGCATCAGCGTGTCCAGCATCGACCAGGCGTCGCTGTCCCAATGACGGGCGTAGCAGAAGCGTGACAGGCCCATCCCGGCGCGCAGGCGCAGCCCGGAATCCCGGGGACGGAATTCACCGAAGGCAAAGAGCCGGTTGAAGGCCGGCGCGAAGTCGACCTGCTCATCGCTGCAGCCGAGGTCGCGGCAGCCGGAGACGGGCGCAATGGCGCCCAGCTCCACGCCCAGCCCCCAGTTGGAGGTCAGCCGGTAACCCATCTCGAGGCTGCCATCCAGCGCGGAGCGGCCGGCCGAAGGCGCAGGCGCAAGCGATTCCACAGTGCCACCGCCGACGCCTACACCCGCCCACCAGCGCTGGAACGGCTCCCTTTCCTGCGCAACGGCGGCAGACAAGCCGGGCAATGGCAGGAGCAGGAAAAGCGCGCACAACAATCCACGTGCACGAGACATGGCAGTCCTCCCTGCATGTTCTTGTAGGAAGCCGAAGCCTACGGGCCGGAAATCGCCAGCGTCAATGGCGGGGCGGCAGGGGTGTGCGCCGCAGCCACCAGTTTGGCGATCTCCGGGCGGCAGGAACCGCAGTTGGTGCCCGCGCGCAGCTTGCGACCCACCGCCTCGACGCTGTCGCAGCCACTGCGGACGGCGTCGGTGATGGTGATGGCGCCGACCGCATGACAGGCGCACACCGTGGGTCCTGGATCCGGCGCGTCGTGGCGGCGGCCGAGCAGCAGGCAGCGCCGGTCCGTGGCATCGAGGCTGTCGCGCGCGAACAGCGAGGCCAGCCAGGCGCGAGCCGGCAGTGCGCCGCGGGTCACCACCATCAGGCAGGCCAGCAACCTTCCCTGCTGCACCAGCGCGGCGCGGTAATGGCCCGTCGCTGCATCGGCGAACTCAATCCACTCGGCCTGTGCCGCTGCCGGCAGCACCGATCGCAACCACTCCGCTCCGGGCCGCGATGCACCGCGACCGGCGAATTCCAGCCGCGTCACACCATCGCCCGGGGAAGCGGCCCACCACAGCGCCTCCGGTGGCGCCACGGGCTCGCGCGTGAGCAGGAAGCCGCGCCACTCGACGACGACCTTCTCCAGCCGCACCGGCGTGTGCTTGAACTCCGGCTCGCCTGACAGGGCATCCACCACCGGGTTGACCACTGCACCGATGCGACCGCCGCGCGCGAACTGGTCGTTCCAGTGGATGGGCATGAACACCATGCCGGGTGGTATGTCACCGCTGGCCCGCGCGCGCGCCAGCGCGCTGCCCCAGCGTGAAACCACGCGCAACAGCTCGCCGGGCGCGACGCCAGCCGCCGCGAGATCCTGCGCATGTGCGTCGATGAAAGGTTCGGGCTCATGCGCGTTGAGCTGCGGCGCACGGGCGGTGCGTGTCATGGTGTGCCACTGGTCGCGGATGCGGCCGGTGTTGAGGATGAGCGGGAACTCCACGCCGGGGGCATGCCTGGGCATGCGCGCCGGCGTGGCGACAAATCTCGCGCGCCCGTCGGCGGTGGGAAAGCGCCCGTTGGCAAATGGACGCGCGACACTGCCCCGCGTAGTGGGCCACTGCGTCACCGGCATGGCCTCGTAGCCGGACCGGTCGAGTCCAGCCAGGCTCTGCAGGTCCAGCTGCATGCCGAAGCTGCGTGAAACTTCGGTAAGGCGCGCGAACTCATCGAATATCGCGGCCGGGCTGTCGTAGCTGAATCCAGTGCCGAATCCCATGCGCCGTCCGACCTGGGTCATCAGCCACCAGTCGGGTCGTGCATCGCCGGGCAGCGGCAGGAATGCACGCTGCCGCGAGACGTGGCGGTCGGAGTTGGTGACCGTGCCATCCTTCTCGGCCCAGCCGGCCGCGGGCAGGCGGATGTGCGCCAGCGGCAGCGTATCGTTGTCGGACACGCAGTCGGACATGATGACCAGCGGGCAGCGCGCCAGGGCGCGACGCACCAGGTCCGCATCGGGAAGGCTGACCACCGGATTGGTGGCCATGATCCACACTGCCTTCACTCGGCCGGCATCGATGGCCTCGAACAGTTCCACGGCCCTGAGGCCCGGGCGATCGGCGATGCGCGGCGAACCCCAGAATTCCTGTACGGCTGATCGATGCTCGGGATTGGAGAGGGCCAGGTGCGCAGCGAGCTGCGTGGCAAGCCCTCCCACCTCGCGGCCGCCCATGGCGTTGGGCTGGCCGGTGATGGAGAACGGACCCATGCCCGGCTGGCCGATGCGCCCGGTGAACAGGTGGCAGTTGATGATGCTGTTCACCTTGTCGGTGCCCGCGGAGGACTGGTTGACCCCCTGCGAGAACAGCGTCACCACCTTGCGTGTGCCGGCAAACAGCGTGAAGAAACGCTCCACCGCGGATGCGTCGAGCCCGCAGATCTGGGCCGTGGCGGCGATGTCGCTGCTGCCGACGCGGGCCGCATCCAGTGCCTTCTCCACGCCGTTGGTGTGTTCGGCGACGAAGGGCGCATCCACGTGGCCGTTGTCCGCCAGCCAGGACAGCAGGCCGTTGAAGAGCATCACATCGGTGCCACTGCGCAGCGGCAGGTGCAGGTCCGCGCCATCGCAGGTGGCCGTGCGACGCGGATCGATCACCACCAGCTGCATCGGCCGCTGTTCGCGGGCGGCCAGGATGCGCTGCATCAGCACCGGATGGCACCAGGCCAGGTTCGAGCCCACCAGCACGACCAGGTCCGCCTGCTCAAGGTCCGTGTATTCCGCGGGCACCACGTCCTCGCCGAAGGCGCGCACGTGGCCGGCCACCGCGGAGGCCATGCACAGGCGCGAGTTGGTGTCGATATTGGCGGTGCCGATGTAGCCCTTCACCAGCTTGTTGGCGACGTAATAATCCTCGGTGAGCAGCTGTCCGGAAACGTAGAAGGCCACTGAATCTGGCCCATGGGTGGTGATGCAATCCTTCAGCCGCGCAGCCACGGCGTCGAGTGCCACATCGAGGCTGGTGGTGACACCATCGACCGAAGCCTCCAGGAGCCGCCCGCCCGCTCCGAGGGTTGCTGCCAGTGCCGTGCCCTTGGAGCACAGCCGGCCGAGGTTGGCCGGATGATCCGGATCGCCCCGCACGCCCAGGCTGCCATTCGCGGCCCGCTCCGCGATCACGCCGCAGCCGACGCCGCAGTAGGGACAGGTGGTGCGGGTGGTCGTGCCAGTTGCCATGCTCATGCCGCTGCTCCGCCTGCCATGTCACCGAGCAGCAGCGCCTCCCGCTGCCCGGACACATCGCGCTGGGTTTCGATCAGGTCGGCCAGCTGGGCTGCCGCGCTGGTGTCGCCGTACAGCACGGCCGCCAGCACCCGGTTGTCCTTCACCCAGAGCCGCTTGTAGATGCCGGCGGCCCGGTCGGCATAACGGATGGATTCCGCGCCCTTGAGGTCGGCGATGTCGCCGGCGGAAAACACGTCGATGCCGCTGACCTTCAGCTGCGAGGAGGGTTTCGAGCCCCGGTAGCGCGTCACGCCCTTCTCCGCCAGGTGCGCCGCGCAGACCCGCGCCTGTTCCCACAGTGGCGCCACCAGGCCGTAGGTGGTGCCGCGGTGCTGTACGCATTCGCCCACCGCGTATACGGCCGGATCGTAGGTCTGCAGGGTGTCATCCACCAGGATGCCGCGATCGCAGTTCAGGCCACAGCTGCGCGCCAGTTCGGTGCGAGGCGTGATGCCGGCCGCCACCACCACCAGGTCGGCTGCCAGCACCCTGCCATCTTCCATGCGCAGCTGCTGCACATGCCCTTCTCCCTCGAAAGCCGAGGTGCGCGCACCCATGCAGAAGGCGATGCCGCGCGCCTCCATGGCCTGCCGCAGCAGGTCTGCCGCCTCCTCATCCAGCTGCTTGTCCATCACGCGGTCACGGATGTGCACCACGGTAACCTTCAGGCCATGCTTGGCCAGGCCGCTGGCGGCCTCGAGCCCGAGCAGGCCGCCGCCAATCACCACGGCCTTCTTCGCCTGCTCCGCCTGGGCGAGCATGCCGTCGACGTCGTCGATGCTGCGGAAATAGAACACGCCGGCCAGGTCATGGCCGCTGACCTTCAGGCGCACCGGATCGGAACCGGTCGCCAGCAACAGGCGGTCGTAGCCGGCCACTACACCGGCCGCGGAGATCACGCGCCGGTTGCGGCGGTCTATGCCCACCACCGGGTCACCGGTATGCAGCGTGATGCACTTCTCCCGGTACCACTCCAGCGAGTGCAGCATGATCTGCTCGCGGCTGGTTTCGCCGGCCAGCAGCGGCGAGAGCAGGATGCGGTTGTAGTTGCCGCGCGGCTCGGCGCCGAACACCGTGATCTGGTATTCGTCCCCGGCAAGCTGCAGCAGCTCCTCCACCGTGCGCATGGCCGCCATGCCATTGCCCACCACCACCAGGCGGCGCTTGCCGCGTGCCGTCGTCGCCGCCTGGCTTGCCGACTCCACCCACACGCGTCCATCGAGCACGCCGCAGGGCCAGGTGCGCAGCGTGACGGACTCGTCCTCCAGGCAACGGCCCGAACGCAGGTTGTAGTGCTGCTTGTACACCGGCGAGGACACGACCAGCTGGCCCGCGAGATCACCCACCAGCCCCCGCGCCAGCACGTTGGCGCCGCTGAAGGGATCTAGGTTCTCCAGTGCAAAGACCTCCTCGCCGACGCGGAACAGCGCCACCTGCTCGCCGTCGACCAGGGCGCACACGCCTGCGCAGTCGAGGATGTCATCCAGGGCACAAACGAAGTGCCGCTTGCCGATGCTCATGCGCTCACCTTCATCTTTACCCGCTCTTCATCAGTGGCGGGACGGCGCTGGCCGCGCTCTTCCACCAGCACGATGTTGCTGTCCAGCCGTTCGCTGTTGACGAAATGCCGGAAGCGCTTGCGGATCTCCGGGGTCTCCACTGCCTTCTTCCACTCGCATTCGTATGTGCCGATGACCAGCTGCATGGCAGCCTCGAGCTCGGCGGCAATGCCCAGTTTGTCGTCGCAGACCACCGACTTCAGGTAGTCCAGCCCGCCCTCGAGGTTCTCCAGCCACACCGAGGTGCGCTGCAGGCGGTCCGCCGTGCGCACATAGAACATCAGGAAACGGTCCACGTAGCGGATCAGCGTCTGGCGATCGAGGTCTGCTGCCAGCAGGTCCGCATGCCGCGGCTTCATGCCGCCATTGCCGCACACATACAGGTTCCAGCCCTTCTCGGTGGCGATCACGCCCACGTCCTTGCTCTGCGCCTCGGCGCATTCGCGCGTGCAGCCGGAGACCGCGAACTTGATCTTGTGCGGCGAACGCAGTCCCTTGTAGCGATTCTCCAGCTCGATGGCGAAGCCCACCGAGTCCTGCACGCCATAACGGCACCAGGTGGAACCCACGCAGCTCTTCACCGTGCGCAGCGACTTGCCGTAGGCATGACCGGATTCGAAGCCCGCGGCAATCAGCTCGCCCCAGATGGCCGGCAATTGGTTGACCTGCGCGCCGAAGAGGTCGATGCGCTGGCCGCCGGTGATCTTGGTGTACAGGCCGTATTTCCTGGCCACCTGCGCAATCACCAGCAGCTTGTCGGGGGTGATCTCGCCACCTGGGATGCGCGGCACCACCGAGTAGCTGCCATCCTTCTGCATGTTGGCCAGGTAATAGTCGTTGGTGTCCTGCAGCACCGCCTTGTCGGGCTTCAGCACGAACTCGTTGTACTGAGAGGCCAGGATGGAGGCCACGGCCGGCTTGCAGACGTCACAGCCCAGGCCCTTGCCATGCCGCTCGATGAGATCGGAGAACGAGGTGATCCGCCCCACCTTCACCAGGTGGAACAGTTCCTGGCGTGAATGCGCGAAGTGCTCGCAGATGTGATTGTTCACTGCCACGCCGCGCGCGGAGAGTTCGGCCTTGATGATCTGGGTCACCAGCTGCGCGCAGCCGCCGCAGGAACTGGCGGCCTTGTTGGCCTTCTTCATGCCCCCCAGGGTCACAACGCCCTGCTCCACGGCGGCGCAGATATCCCCCTTGCTGACATTGTTGCAGGAGCAGATCTGGGCGCTGGCCGGCAGCGCGGCCACACCGGCGCCGGTGCTCTCGCCACCTTCGCCGGCCGGCACCAGCATGGCCTCGGGGCGCGCGGGCAACGGCATGGCATTGAGCATCAGCTGCAGCCAGGTGCCGTAATCCCCGGCATCGCCCACCATGATGCCGCCGAGCAGGCGCTTGCCATCGGCGCTGATCACCAGCTTCTTGTAGACGCCGGCGCGTTCGTCCACCAGCGTGCAGCACTGCGCGTCGGGCGTCGCGGCCTGCGCATCGCCCAGCGAGGCTACATCCACGCCCATCAGCTTCAGCTTGGTGCTCATGTCGGCACCTGTGAACTGCCGCTCGCTGCCGCCCAGCAGCGCGGTGGCGGCAACATCTGCCATCTGGTAGCCGGGCGCCACCAGTCCGAACAGCCGGCCCTCCCACAAGGCGCACTCGCCGATGGCGTACACATCCGGATCGCTGGTTCGACAGCTGTTGTCGATCACGATGCCGCCGCGCGGCCCGACCTCCAGCCCGCATGCCCTGGCCAGCGCATCCTGGGGACGGATGCCGGCGGAGAACACCACCAGATCCGTCTCGACGGACTCGCCATCGGCAAAGCGCAGCGCGTGCATGCGCTCCTTGCCATCCTCGATGGTCGTGGTCGACTTGCCGGTGTGCACGCGCACGCCCAGGGATTCGATATGCCGGCGCAGCACACGGCCACCGCCGTCATCCACCTGCACGGCCATCAGCCGCGGGGCAAATTCCACCACATGCGTTTCAAGGCCCAGGTCCACCAGCGCCTTGGCTGCCTCGAGCCCCAGCAGTCCGCCGCCGATGACGGTGCCGGAACGCGCGCGGCGGGCCGCCTCGCGGATCGCCACCAGGTCCTCGATGGTGCGGTAGACAAAACAATGCGCGCGCTCGCGGCCGGGGATGGGCGGCACGAAAGGATAGGAACCGGTGGCCAGCACGAGCTTGTCGTATTCCAGCACGCGCCCTGTATTCGTCGTCACGCGCCTGGCAGCGCGGTCGATAGACTCGGCGCGCTCGTTCAGGTGCAGGCCGATGCCGCCCTTCTCGAAGAAGCCCTCGGGAACCAGCGAGAGATCCTCGGCTGTCTTGCCGCTGAAGAAGCTTGTGAGTCCCACCCGGTCGTAGGCCGGGCGCGGTTCCTCGCACAGCACCGTGACGGTATATTCATGCGGCAGCGCGCACAACTTCTCGAGCAGGCGCTGACCCACCATGCCATTGCCGATCACCAGCAGCCTGCGTCGTGTCTGTGTCATTTGATGTCCCCTGTCAGATGCGCGCCTGCACGACGGCGCCCCAGGTGGTGCGCCAGCGCCGCTTCACGCCAGCCAGTCCGACCAGTGCCAGCAGCGCGATGCTGCCGAACAGGAAGAAGCCGCCCGAGTACTGGCCGGAGAACTGGCGCGCCACACCGAGGCTGGAGGCGAGAAAGAATCCGCCCACGCCGCCGGCCATGCCCACCAGCCCTGTCATCACGCCGATCTCCTCGCGGAAGCGCTGCGGCACGAGCTGGAACACCGCGCCGTTGGCCATGCCCAGCGCCAGCATCGCCACCACCAGCACCGACAGCGCTGAAAGCGCCGTGGGCAGGTTGGTGCCGACCACGAAAAGCCCGGCAGCGGCGACGCAGTACATCAGCATCAGCGAGCGGATACCGCCGACGCGATCAGCCAGCGCGCCCCCGAAGGGCCGCACCAGCGAGCCGGCAAAAACGCAGGCGGCAGTGAGGTAGCCGGCCGTCACCGGCGACAGGGCGTACTGGTCGTTGAAATAGATGGTGAGCGAGGAAGACAGTCCGGAGAAGCCGCCGAAACTCACGGCATAGAAAAACATGAACCACCAGGCATCAGGGGACTTCAGCGGCGCCAGGTATGCCGCCAGTGGTCTGCTCGGCGGATTGTTCGGACTGTCCTTTGCCAGCAATGTGTACACGGCAAGCGCCACCAGCAGCGGCAGCACGGCCAGTCCGATCACGTTCTGCCAGCCGAAAGCAATGGCCAGTGCCGGCGCAAACAGTGCCGCCAGCGCAGTGCCCGAGTTGCCCGCTCCGGCGATGCCCAGCGCGGTGCCCTGGTAGTGCGGCGGATACCAGCGCGAGGCCAGTGGCAATGCCACCGCGAAGGCAGCGCCCGCCACGCCCAGCACCAGCGCCAGCGACAGCACGCCGGCAAAGGAATGGATGCCCACCATCCAGGCGGCCATCAGGCCAATGATCACCAGCAGCTGGCAGATCAGGCCGGTGCGCCGCGGCTTCAGGTGATCCACCATCACCCCGGCAGGAATGCGCAGCAGTGCGCCGGCAAGCACGGGGGTCGCTACCATCAGGCCCTTCTGCGCAGGAGTGAGGCCGAGGTCGGTTGCTATGGCAACACCCAATGGACCCAGCATCACCCACACCATGAAGCTGATGTCGAAATAGAAGAATGCGGCGAACAGCGTTGGCCGATGGCCTGCCTTCCAGAAACCTGCATCCATCAGGTGGTCACCATGGGAGGGGATTACTAGTGATGGCAGGTGCAACTGTTGTGCCATCATGCGAATGCCCCTGCGGGCCCCTGCGGCCCTGCCAGAACATGCGGTGGCGCAGCCCTGCCGCGAAATGGGGCAAGGCTGGTTCAAAGTGGAGCAAGCGCGCATGACGGGATCGCGGCAGCTGCGGGTCAATGCTGACTTCTGCAGCAACATCGGACGACGCGAATCCAACCAGGACTTCGTGGCACTGTCGTGTGACACCGACGACGCGCGCTACGGACATGTGGTGGCGGTTGCTGACGGCGTCAGTGCCGGCACGGCAGGACGCATGGCGGCAGAGCTTGCAGTGCGCCACTTCATCGACGCGTACTACAGCGCCAATCCCACCCATGGCGTGGCACGCAACGCGGCGCAGGCGATGGCGGCCTTCAATGCCTGGCTGCATGCCAGCGCCGGCACCGACGCCAGGTTGAGACATGCGGCCACGACCTTCACTGCCATCGTGATGGCCGGTCGGGACGCGCATGTGATCCACGTGGGTGACTCGCGCGCCTGGCTGCTGCACGACGGTGAACTCACGCAGCTCACCACCGACCACACGCTGCAGCAGCCGGAACGCGAGCACCTGCTGCTGCGCGCCCTCGGCATGGAAGCCACGCTGCGCCTGGACCACCATCGCCATGCACTGCGCCCGCACGACCGGCTGCTGCTCAGCACCGACGGCGTGCACGCCAGTCTTGGCGCGGCGCGCCTGCGCGCGCTGCTGCTGCGGCGCCGCTCGCCTGCGGAAGACGCCGCGGCCATCGTCGAGGCTGCACTGGAAGCCGGCAGCCAGGACAACGCCACTTGCGCCATCATCGACGTGCTCGAGGTTCCCGAGATCGGCACGCGCGAACTGTTCGCGCAGATCGCCGCGCTGCCACTGGCACCGCCGCCGGCCGTGGGCGAACAGGTGGATGGCTTCCGCATCCAGGGCCTGCTTTCCAGTGGCCGCTACAGCCGCCTGCTGCGCGCCACGGATGAAGAAGCTGGTGGCGAAGTGGTGCTGAAGTTTCCCGACACACAGGTGGCCCCCGCGTCCACCTGGCACCACGCCTTCGTGCGCGAGGCCTGGGTGGCAGCGCGCCTGCACAGCCCCTGGCTGGGCGAGACCATCGAGTTGCCGCCCGGCCGCCAGACCCGCCTGTATTCCGTGATGCCGCTGTATGCGGGCGAGACACTGGAGGAAAGGCTCAGGCGCGGTCCCCCGGTCGGGCTGGACGAAGGCATGGCCGTTGCCCTGAAGCTGGTGCGCGCCACAGCCACCCTGCACCGCGCCGGGGTGATCCACCGCGACATCAAGCCGGAGAATGTGCTGCTGGAGCGCGATGGTGGCCTGCGCCTGCTCGACCTGGGCGTGGTACGGCTGCCGATGCTGGAGGAGGTTCCAGGCGGAGAGATTCCCGGCACGCCCAGCTACATGGCCCCGGAACTCTTCGACGGCCAGCCGGGCGACGAGCTCTCCGACCAGTACGCAGTCGGCGTGACCTTGTACCGGATGTTCTCGCGGCGCTTTCCGTACGGGGAGATTGAACCTTTCTCGCGTCCGCGCTTCGGCAAGCCGACGCCGCTGGCACGGCACCGCCCCGACCTGCCCGCCTGGCTTGATCACCTGCTCTCGCGCACGCTGGCCGTCGAACGCAGTGTGCGCTTCGGCGATGTACTGGAGCTGTCGATGGAGCTGGAGAGCGGCATGGAGCGCGGCGTGCCGGTGGTGCTGCGACAGGTGCCGCTGTACGAGCGCAATCCGCTGCGCTTCTGGCAGGCGGTGAGCGCGCTGCTGGCCATCCTTCTGCTGCTCAGCCTTGGCCTGCACGTGCATTGCTGACCTGCTTTGCGGTCGCCGCCGCGTGGACGTCGGCGCGGAAACTTGCCGCCGCGGCCTGCAGCGCTGCCGCATCCTGCGGCGCCTGCCCCGCGCGCTGCATGCGCTCCAGCAGCATGGCGGCATCTTCCGGCCGGGGACACGTGGACTGGCGGTCAAGCACCAGGAATCCTTCACGGCGTGACGGCGCCGCACCCGGCTCCAGCACCAGCTCGGCATTCAGCGCGCCGAGCAGCAGCGAGGCCGGTGCGCCGACATAGCGCGGCTGCGAAAGCAGGCGCGCGAGCTCGGGACGGTTGGCCGGATCGTACGCCCAGTCCGCTGCCGCTGCGATGGCACGCACCAGCGCCGCCACGCCTTCCGGATGTTGCTGCAGGAAATCCGCGCGCACGCCGAGCACCTTCTCCGGCGGACGCGGCCAGATCTCGCTGCCCACCGCGACGATGGTGCCGAGGCCGGCCTGCACCGCCAGGCTGCTCCAGGGTTCTCCCACACAGAAGCCATCGACCTGGCCGGTGCGGATGGCCTCCACCAGCAGCGGCGGCGGCACCACGACCAGCCGGAGGTCGCGGTCCGCATCGATGCCGCCCAGTGCCAGCCAGTCGCGCAGCTGGTAGTGATGACAGGAGAAAGGGAACACCATGGCCAGCGTGATCGGCTCGCCGCCGTCGGCCCGCAGCGCCGCGCCCAGGGCCCGCGCCTGCACGTCTGGTCGCGCCCCGACGCTGGCGCCATGTGCCTGCATCCGCTGCCACAGCGGCGGGGACACCGTGATCGCGTTGCCGCCCACGCCCAGTGCGGCAGGCGCCACGCAGGGCACGTCGCCGGGACTGCGCCCGAGGTTGGAGGCCAGCACCATCGGGCCCAGCATCTGCGCGGCGTCGAAGTGGCCCACGGTGATGCGGTCGCGCACATTGGCCCACGAGGCCTCCCGCACCAGCCGCAGCCGCAGGCCCTGCTGCGCGGCGAAGCATTTCTCGTGCGCGGCAACCAGCAGCGCGCAATCCAGCAGCGGCATGAAACCGACGCTCATGACCAGGGGCGTACTGCGTTCGTTCATGGCTTCAGCAGCCCCGCTGCGGTGATCACGCTGCGGGCGACTTCCGCCAGGCGCAGGTTGTTGTCCATTGCGGCCTTGCGCAGGGCTTCATAGGCCTGCTCCTCGTTGAGGCCGCGTTGCTGCATCAGGATTCCCCTGGCGCGGTCGATCAGCTTGCGATCCGCCAGCTGCTTGCGGGTGTCGTCCAGTTCGGTGCGCAGCTTCTCGAAGGCGCGGAAGCGGCTCACCGAGGTCTCCACGATGGCGCGCACGCGCTCCTTGCGCAGTCCGTCCACCACATAGGCGCTGACGCCGGCATCGATGGCGGCCTCGATGGTGCCGCGATCGGCCGTGTCCACGAACATCGCCACCGGCTTCTGCACCACCCGCGACACCTGGAACATCTGCTCCAGCACGTCGCGGTTGGGGTTTTCAAGGTCGATGAGGATCACGTCCGGCTGCTCATCGAGGATGCGGCGCATCAGGTTCTGCATGTCACGCACCACCACCAGGTCGGCATATCCGGCTTCGCGCAGCCCTTCCTCCAGGATGGTGGCCCTGGCGAGGTTCTGGTCGACGATGAGGACGCGCGGCTGGAAATCGGTCATGCGTGGGGTGGGCGGCGTTCATGGCCTACCAGACGTAGTCCACCTGCGCCCACAGCTTGCGAGTATCGCGCACTGCGGCCGGAGTCGTCGTCGCCGCGGAGTAGTCGGCCAGCTTCAATGTGCCGGTGAAGCGGCGGAACCTCGCGGAAAGTTGCACGTCCCACTCACTGCCGTAGTCAATCGAGGCAATGTCGGATTCATAGTCGTGCCAGCTAGCGGCAAGACTAACCGTTTCGAACGGACCCACGCCCTTGCGGGTGTAGCCGGCGTTCACATAGGTATCGCTCAGGCCGTTCGCCGGTGTGGCGAGGAACTTGTCGGCCCAGCCCTGGAACTTGTGCAACGTGGCCAGCGGTGTGGCGAATCCCTTCACGCCATCGCCTTCGAGCAACTCGTAACCGGCACCGAGGCTGTACTGCCGGAATGATGCGGTGAGCTCCGCCAGCAGGTAGTCGTTGCTGAATTCCAGCGGGTTGTCGCCGCGGTCCTGCTGGGTCGCCCAGGAGGCGACGTAACCCAGCTTGAACTTCGACACCGGCCGCTCGCCCTGCAATCTCAGACCCACCGTCTGCGTGCTGTCCCGCAGCGGTACTGGCGCCTGCTCGAATTCCACCAGGTAACCGAAGCCCGTGAGCTTGCCGACCGGCAGCTGCCAGGAAACGTTGGCCAGGAAGGTGTCGCCGGTGAAGCGGCCGTCATTCGCACCATCCAGGCCCTCGGGCCCGAACACGCGATTCACCCGGTTTACGTAGCTCACGTCGATGGTGACATCGGGAATGGTCTTGTTGACCACGCGCAAGGCGTCGAAGGTCTGCTCGTTCTGTCGCCAGCCCACGTTGCCGACAAACCGATGATCGTCCAGCGCGATGCGCTGGCGGCCCAGCGTGATGGTGGTGCCGGGCAGGCTGGCATTGGTCAGCTGCAGGCGGTTAAGTTCGTATGCCTCGGGGTCAGCCACCACCGGATAGGCAGTCTTGCCATTGACGGTGCTGTTGTAGTCGGTCATCAGCGGCCAGAGGAAATCACCTTCGGCCAGCAGCGTGGTGTTCCATGCCTTGCCGGTTTCAAAGCCCAGCCGGCCGCGCAGCGTGAGGGCACTGGCATCTTCGCCGAAGGACTCCTGGTCCACCGATTCGGAACGCAGCCTGAGATCGGCCAGCATACGGGTCTCGCCGATGGCTCCAGCCAGGGGCGACGGGCTGGCCGCCTGCGCGCCCGTAGCCAGCAGTCCGGCCACCACACCACCGAGCATCCAGCCTGGCTTCGCACACTTGTTCGAGGGCTTCATCCTGGTTTCCATCTCCTGTTGTGGCTCACGCAGCCGCCGCGGACGCGTGTTCGTGCTCTTCGAGGAATCCGAGCAGTTCGGCCCGGTAGTCGTAGTAACGCGGATGTGCCAGCAGCGCCTGCCGGTTGCGCGGTCGCGGCAGGTCCACCGACATCACCTTGCCGATGCGGGCGGCCGGTCCGTTGGTCATCATCACCACGCGGTCCGCCAGCAGGATGGCCTCGTCCACGTCATGGGTGACGCAGATGGCGGTGACGCGGCTCTTCTTCCACACGTCCATCAGCACTTCCTGCAGTTCCCAGCGCGTAAGCGCATCCAGCATCCCGAATGGCTCGTCCAGCAGCAGCAGCTTGGGTGAGAGCGCGAAGGCGCGGGCGAGTCCCACCCGTTGCTTCATGCCGTTGGAAAGTTCGCTGGCGCCACGATCCATGGCATCGGCCAGCCCCACGCGCGCGAGGTAGTACTCGATGATGTCGCGCCGCTCCGCGGCAGTGGCATGGGGGAAAACCCGTTCCACCCCCAGCGCCACGTTCTGGCGCGCGGTCAGCCAGGGCAGCAGGTTTGGCGCCTGGAATACCACGCCGCGATCCGGACCCGCCGTGTGCACTTCGCGGCCGTCGAGCACGATGGCACCGCCGCTGTTTTCTGTCAGGCCGGCCACCATCGACAGCACCGTCGACTTGCCGCATCCGGAGTGGCCGATCAGCGAGATGAACTCGCCGCGGGCGATGTCGAGCGAAAAGCCCTCGACCACCGTGAGCTGGCCGCGTCGAGTCGGGTAGACCTTGTCGACGGCGTGGAACTCGACGAATTTCGCCGGGTTCTCCGCCGGCCGTGGCTTGTTGGCATTGCGCAGCGCGCGTGGCCTGGTGGCGCTCAGCGGCGTGACTTCCGGCAGGCTCACCACTGCATCCCGCCTGGCCGCGCGACTCTCGCCCAGGGCCTGCAGGCAAGCGGTGATCCGGGCGCGCAGCGCCTTGAAGTGGGGATGGTCGTTGACGCTGTGCCGCTCGCGCGGTCGCGGCAGTTCGACGCGGAACTCACGGCCGAGGCCGTCGCCCGCGCCAGCCGGCAGCATCGTGATCACGCGGTCGGCCAGCAGCAGCGCTTCATCCACGTCGTTGGTGACCAGCACCACCGTGCGCCGCTGCTGCTCCCAGATGGCCTCGATCTCGTCCTGCAGCCGCGCGCGGGTGAGCGCATCCAGCGCCGACAGCGGCTCATCCAGCAGCAGCAGCTCAGGCTCCATCGCCAGTGCACGCGCCACCGCCACCCGCTGCCGCATGCCGCCGGAGAGCTCGGCCGGGCGCCGGTCTTCCGCATGCGCCAGCCCCACCATTTTCACGTAGCGCTCCACCAGCTGCGCTCGCGCGGAACCAGGCCGGTCGCCGTGGACGGCATCCACCGCCAGCCTCACATTGCCGGTCACGGTGAGCCAGGGCATCAGCGAATAGTTCTGGAACACCACCGCGCGGGCGGGATCCGCCCCGTTCACCGGACGACCCTTGAACAGCACCTGCCCGGAATCCGGCGCAACCAGTCCGGCCAGTGTGGCCACCAGGGTGGTCTTGCCGCTGCCCGAGTAACCCACCAGCGCGACGAACTCGCCCTCCGCGATGGACAGGCTCACGTCGCGCAGCACCGGCAGCCGCACACCATCCTGGGAATAGGACTTGCACACGTTCTTCAGTTCGAGGAACGACATGTCAGCGCCTCGCGCCGAAGTTGGCCAGCGACTGCGCGGCCTGCATCACCCGGTCGAGCAGGAAGCCGATGAAGCCGATGGTGAGCACCGCCACCATCATGCGGCTCATCGACTCCTGGCTGCCGTTCTGGAACTCGTCCCATACGAACTTGCCGAGCCCGGGGTTCTGCGCCAGCATTTCCGCGGCAATCAGCACCATCCAGCCCACGCCCAACGACAGTCGCATGCCGGTGAACATCAGCGGCAGCGACGAGGGCAGCACCAGCTTCACCAGGCGTTTCCACCAGCCCAGCTTCAGCACGCGTGCCACATTCAGCAGATCCCGGTCGATGGACGACACGCCCAGCGCGGTGTTGATCACCGTCGGCCACAGGGAGCACAACGCCACCGTGATGGCGGAAACAAGGAAGGACTTCTCGAAGGTCGGATCCTCGCTCACGTAAAGCGCGCTCACCAGCAGCGTCACGATGGGCAGCCAGGCCAGCGGCGAGATGGGACGGAACACCTGCACGAAGGGATTGACCGCCGCGTCGATGATGCGGCTCATCCCGCACAGGATGCCGATGGGCACCGCCAGCAGCGTGGCGAACAGGAAGCCTGTGAACACCGTTTTCAGGCTGGTGAATATCTGGTCGAGGTAGGTCGGCCGCCCGGTGTACTTCGCTGTGGATGGTTCGGCCGACGGGTCACCCGCCAGGCGCTCGGCGTTGCGCTGGCGCTGGCGCTCGTAGAACTGCGCCTCGCGTTCCCGCTCGGCCTTGTGGTCGGCCCACAGCGACCCGGCCTGCTCCCACACCGCCGCGGGACCGGGAATCTGCCCGAGGCTGGTCTGGATGCGCGCGGCGAAGAACGACCACAGCAGCACGAACGCCAGGATGGCCACCGCCGGCACCCCCGCCACGCGCCAGAGTTCCTTCAGCTGCGTGCGCGGATCCTCTCCGATGGCAAGCCTCAGCACCGGGGCAAGGAACCCGAGGCCCACCAGCTCCAGCCGGCGCACTGCACTACTTGCCAGCGACATCGGCGCCCTCCACCTTCTGCTGGCCCTTCAGCCCGATGGCGAGGCTGTCGATATAGGCATTGGGCTTGCGCCCGTCGTAGGTCATGCCATCGATGAAGTCCTTCGACGGGGCCTTGAAGCCGTCACTCTCCCAGGGCACGTCCTCCTTCTTCAGCCGGCCCTCCTCCAGCAGCAGCTGCGCTGCCTTCAGGTAGATATCGGGCCGGTACACCTTCCTTGCCGTGTCGATGTACCAGCTGTCCGGTTTCCCCTCCGGGATCTGGCCCCAGCGGCGCATCTGCGTGAGGTACCAGATGGCATCGCTGTAGAACGGATAGGTGGCGTGATAGCGCCAGAACACATTGAAGTCCGGCACCGGGAGCCGCTCGCCGGGAGCATATTCAAATGTCCCGGTCATGCTCGCCGAGATCACCCGCACGTCCGCGCCCACATACTGTGACTGGGAAATCAGCGCCGCTGCCTCCTTGCGATTGGCCGGATTCGCATCCAGCCACTGGTTCGCGCGCATCAGTGCCTTGATCATCGCGAGGTGGGTGTTGGGATTTTTCTCCGCCCACGCGCGGGTGACGCCGATCACCTTCTCCGGATTGTTCTTCCAGATCTCATAGTCGGTGACCACGGGCAGACCCACCTTCTTGAACAGCGCCTGCTCGTTCCAGGGTTCGCCCACGCAATAGCCATTGATGGTGCCGGCCTCGAGGGTGGCCGGCATCTGGGGCGGCGGCGTGACGGAGATGAGCACGTCGGCCTTGATCTGGCCGGTCACGTCCGATGGAGAATAAAAGCCCGGGTGCACGCCGCCACTGGCCAGCCAGTAGCGCAGTTCGTAGTTGTGGGTGGAGACGGGGAACACCACGCCCATCCGGAAGGGCTTGCCACCGGCCCTGAACTGCTGGATCACCGGCCGCAGTGCATCCGCCTTCACCGGCCGCACCGGCCGGCCCTTTGCATCCTTCGGGATGCCGGGCAGCATCTGCTGCCAGACCGCATTGGAAACGGTGATGGCATTGCCATTGAGGTCCATGCTGAAGGCCGTGATGATGTCGGCCCTGGTGCCGATGCCCACGGTTGCACCCAGCGGCTGGCCGGCGAGCATGTGCGAGGCGTCCAGCTCGCCGGTGATCACGCGATCCAGCACCACCTTCCAGTTGGCCTGCGGTTCCAGCGTCACGTACAGGCCTTCGTCCTCGAAGAAGCCCTTCTCGTAGGCGATGGCCAACGGCACCATGTCGGTGAGCTTGATGAAGCCGATCTTCAGCTGCTCCTTCTCGAGCTTCAGCGGCTTTGCCGCCGCCCTGCCGGCATGTGCGGCCACCGCACCGGCCGCAAGTCCCGCCAGTACCCTGCGTCGCGAAGTGTCCAGCTCACTTTTCATGCAGTCCGCTCCTGCGTTTGATCCGCGCAAACAAAAACGCCGCCGGTGACAGTCGGGGGAGGAAATCCCTACTGCTACCGGCGGCGTTGCCGTATGGCCTTCCGTCGATGAAGGCCTGCGTAGATCAAAGCAAGCGGCGTGCCATCAGCAAGTCAGGGCGAAGCGCAGCGGCGCAGGCCGCCTGGCAGGGCAATGCGGCCGGGAAGCCCTCGGCAGTTGGTTCGAAAAACCAACCTTCTGTTCAACGCGGTGCGAAACCAGCACTGCATGCACGCAGGATGTGCAGCATCATCCTTGCGAGGCCTGCACCAGCGAGACCAGCGAGGGGCCCAGCGTGTCGATGGCGCTGCCCAGTTGCAGCGACGAGGAGAAATGGTTGTGTCCGTGCAAGTACAACACCTGCGGACTGCGGCCACGCATGGCAACGCGTGCCGCAAACACCGCGGCCAGCTGCGCATGGAAGAGCGGCAGGTCGAATTCGCTGATGGTGAACAGGCAGGGCACAGTGGAAGCCGCCAGTGCGAGCACCGCGGACTGCGCCGGATAGCGGCTCCGGTCGGTGCCGAAGTAGGTTTCCTGCATGGGATCCCCGTGGAAGGCGTTGGGTTCGTAGAACCCGGAAAGCAGTGCAGCCGCCATCACCGCAGGAGCCGCGTCGCCAGTCCCTCCATGCCCTGCCAGGTATCCAGCCACGTGGGTTGCGCCTGCGGACTGGCCGACCAGCAGGATGCGTGTGGCGTCGCCGCCGAAGCCGGCAATGTTTGCCCGCAGCCATTGCATGGCGGCGGCCACGTCCGCGGCACCGGCTGGCCAGGCAGCGGCCGGCGCCAGCCGATAAGTCATCGTCACACCGACGAACCCGCTGCGCACCGCCCAGGCGCCGACGTTGTTGTAGAAAGGAGCGTCTGCCCCGCCCTTGTCGCCGCCCACGAAACCGCCCCCGTGGACGAAGACCACGACGGGACGCGACGCCCCCACCGGCGCTGCGAACACATCAAGGCGATGGCGCGGGTCGGTTCCGTACGCCAGGTTGCGCTGCACGGCGGCGCCGGCCTGCGCCGGAGTCAGCGCCAGCGGCGCGAACAGTTTCTGCGTGGCCAGGATGGACGCGGGTGTGAACTCCTCGCCCATCGCGCGCAGTTGTTGCCATATTTCCACCAGGAACTCCTCCCTTCAGGCGGACATTATCGGTGGGTGGCAGCCACGGCAGCTACCCTCAAGGGAACCCCGGCGTCCGCAATTGCAGACAGTCGGATGGCACCGACAATTTTCCATGACAATATCCGGTACAAGCATCGCGGATGCGCCCCGGAGAATCAGAACATGCGACATCACACCCTCATTGCCCTCACTGCCGCCGGTTCGCTGGCCCTGCTGTCTGCCTGCGGCAACAACACTGCACAGGATGACCTGAGCGCCGAAGTGGCGCAGAAAGAAGCCGAACTGGCGGAGAAGCAGGCGGAACTGGCCAAGCTCGAGGCCGACCTGGCTGAACAGCAGGATGTGGCCCAGGCCCCCGCCCCGGCTGCGCCGCGTCCCAGCACGGCACCCGCACCCAAGCCCAGCACCGCCAAGCCGGCCAGCACCACGCCTGCGCCCAAGCCCGCTGCAGTGGCCACCACGATCACGGTTCCGGCTGGCACCGAGCTGCCGCTTTCCCTCTCCACGGGGCTGTCGTCAAAGACCTCCAAGGTGGGTGACACCGTGCGCGCAGTGGTCACCGACAATGTCGTGGTGGATGGCAAGACCGCCATTGCCTCGGGCACCACGGTTGCCGGTTCGGTGATCAAGGTGGTGTCGGGCAGCGATCGCATTGGCGGCACGCCCCAGGTGGTGATGGCTTTCGACCGGCTCGAACTGCCGGGCGGCAAGGACGTCCCCATCACCGGCGAGTTCACCAGCCAGGGCAAGAGCGACAACACCCGCGATGCGGTGAAGATCGTTGGCGGTGCCGCCGCTGGCGCGCTGCTCGGCGATCAGGTGAGCAAGAAGGACCGCGGCAAGGTGATCGGCGGCATCCTCGGCGCTGCCGCTGGCGCGGTGGCGGCGAAGGAAACCGGCACCGAGGTCAAGCTGGCCGAAGGTTCACCCATGGCGCTCACGCTGTCGGCTCCGGTGGAAATCACCCGCTGACGCGATCACGCTGACGCATCAGGGCCTGCACCAGCTCCAGTCCGCTGTGACTGGCTGGTGGCAGGCCCGCTTCATTTCTGGCGATCGGATCGACCCGGGGACCCCAACGGGAGAGGATCCACCGTGGCCGGGGAATGGCCGGTCAACCCGGCGGGCTGGCGCGCGTTGAAGCAACTTGATTCCCTGATGGAGCCCTGCCGTGCCGAAACGTTCCGCCCTGCTCTTGATGACCGGAGTCCTGGCCATGCTGGCGACAGCCTGCTCGCTTGCGGGGGAAGCCGGCCCCCTGCGCGAGCGGCTGCGCGACCGGGTCGCCGAGCGGGCCGGCCAGCGACTGGCGGCCGAGGCGCCGCCGGCCACGCTGCTGAAGGCCGGAGGGCGCATCACTGCACCGGGCCGCTACGAGATCCGCCTGCGCCACGGCGGGCAGGAGCGCATGGCGCTGGTCCACGTGCCGCGCAGCTGGACAGCCGGCGGAACAATGCCCCTGGTGATGGCACTGCATGGCGGCGGCGGCGGCGCTCTCTATCAGGCCGATGACGGCAACTACGGCCTGGTCACCAAGACAGAGGAGGCAGGCTTCATCGCGGTGTTTCCCAATGGCATCAGTCCCGCGCGGTCCGGCATGCTGGCCACCTGGAATGCAGGCAACTGCTGCGCACGGGCCCGCGATGAAAACGTGGATGATGTCGGCTTCCTGCGCGCCGTGGTGGCAGACGTGCAGCGCCGCACCAGCATCGATCCGGCACGCGTGTATGCGATCGGCATGTCCAACGGCGCGATGATGGCTTATCGCCTGGCCTGCGAGGCCGGCGATGTGTTCAGCGGCATCATGGCCGTGGCCGGCACCGACAACACGCGCGCCTGCCACCCCGCAAGGCCGCTGCCGGTGCTGCACATCCATGCGCGCAACGACGACCGCGTGCTGTTCAATGGCGGTGCCGGCGAGGTGTTCCGCAATGAAGCACTGGTCAGCGATTTTGTTTCCGTGCCGGACACCATCGCGCGGTGGGTGAAACTGAACCATGCAACCCCGGCTGCGCGCCGTGTGCTCACGGTGCCAGGCGCGAGCTGCGAACTGCATGAGGCCATGCCGGGCGGCGCGCCGGTGCAGCTGTGCATCACGGACACGGGCGGACACAGCTGGCCGGGGGCCGGCAAGCAGCGCGGCGAGACACCCTCCGGCGCCATCAAGGCCAACGACGTGATGTGGGACTTCTTCAGGTCCCTCTGATTCCATCGTGCGCAGGCCCGGTGGCACAATGCCGGCGACAAGTTCGTCGGGAATCCACGGGGCCTGCCCATGACCGCACCAGCCCGCCTCCGTGCACTTCGCTCCGCTGCAGGGGTGCTTTTGGCCCTGCTGCTGGCAGCCTGCGCCAGCGGGCCGCCGCGCACCACGCCAGGGCCGGGCGCTCCGGCCGTGTCATCGCTTGGCCAACGCATTGTCGAGAGCGCGATGGCAGAGATAGGCAAGCCCTACCGGTACGGCGGCAACGGACCCGACGCCTACGATTGCAGCGGCCTGGTCCGCTTCGCGCACGGGGCCCAGGGAGTCATCGTGCCACGCACCACCGAGGAGCAGTTCCGCGTCGCCCGCCCCGTGCCCATCGACCGCATTGCCGCAGGCGATCTGCTGTTTTTCCGTTTTGATGGTCCCAAGGTATCGCATGTGGCCATCTACGCCGGCAATGGACGTTTCGTGCACGCACCCCAGGGCAGCCGGCCGGTGGAGATGCGTTCGCTGGAGGAGCCCTGGTACCGCAGCCAGCTTGTAGGCGCCGGCCGACTCCATTGAGGCCTCCTCCGATACCGCGACATCAGGCAACATGCACTGGCGCCCATCGCGGCGAACAAAACGGAGGCCTCGAATCATGAAGAAGAGCAACTGGCGTTCCACCCTGGCGGCCCTGCTTTCCCTGGCGCTGCTCAACGCCGGATTCATATCGTCCGCACATGCGGATGTCATCGACACTGCCACCATGGTGCAAACCGCCCGCGGCGCGGACCTGGCATCGATCCAGGGGCAGCTGGCGCGCGACGACGTGCGCGCGCAGCTCGCGAAGTTTGGCGTGGATGCCGGGGACATCGAGTCGCGCCTGGCCGTGATGAGCGACAGCGAACTGGCTTCCCTGGCAAAGCGCATGCAGGAGACGCCCGCCGGTGGTGACGGCCTGCTGGCCGTGATCGGCCTCACCTTCGTGGTGCTGCTCATTCTCGAGCTGGTGGGCGTGATCAACATCTTCAACCGCGCATGATGTCCCTGCGACAGGCGGCGGCAACTCTCGCTGCCGCCTGTTGCCTGCTGGCCGGTTGCGCCGCGCGCACGCCGTTGCTGGCGCCAGATGCCCGCGGCGTTGAACTGGCGGACACTCCCTTCTATCCGCAGGAAAAATACCAGTGCGGCCCCGCGGCGCTGGCCACCGTGCTGGCGGTCGCCGGTGTGAGGGTGACTCCGGAAGAACTGGTGCCGCAGGTCTACCTGCCGTCGCGCAAGGGCAGCCTGACCATCGAGATGCAGGCGGCGCCGCGCCGGCATGGCGTGCTGAGTTATCCGCTCGCCCCCACCCTTGATGCCATCGTGGCGGAGCTGGAAGCAGGACGTCCCGTGCTGGTGCTGCACAACTATGGCCTGCCCTTCTGGCCCCGCTGGCACTACGCCGTGGTCATCGGCTACGACGCGCCACGCCAGCGCATGCTGCTGCGTTCCGGTACCACCGAACGGCAGTCGCTGTCGGCGGCAAACTTCATGCGCGCCTGGGACAACGCGGACCGCTGGGCCATGGTGCTGCTGCGTCCAGGTGAACTGCCCGCCCGGCCGGACCTGCCGCGATACCTTGAGGCAGCCACCGCGTTCGAACGTGCCGCCGTCCCGGCGGATGCCGAGCGGGCCTTTGGCGCTGCCGCGCACCTGTGGCCCGATGATCCGGTGGCCTGGGTGGGCCGCGGCACGGCGCGCTATCGTGCCGGCGACTGGCGCGCAGCGGCCGATGACTATGCGCATGCACTGGGCCTTGCGCCGGACTTGCCGGCGCCGCGCAACAACCTGGCGATGGCATTGCTGAAACTTGGCTGTCCCGCTGCGGCGAGGCGCCACCTGGACCAGATCGATGCCAGCACGCTGGATGCGTCCATGCGCGCAGCGGTTGCCGACACCTCCAGCCAGGTGCAGGCGCTGGCAGCCACCACGGATAACGGAGCGTGTTCGGCTCTATACTGAACGCCATCCGTGCGCCTTCGGGAGGGGCGGTGGCCGACCAGATGGAGCGAAGCCTGCAGGACACCGTGGAGGTGTGGCCCGGCGTCACGCAGCGCCTCGGCGGTGAGCGCGTCACGATTGTCGCCTTTGTGGCCGCCTACCTGCTGCTCGTATGGCTGGGCTACCAGCTGAAGCTCGACGAACTGCACCTGACGGTTATCTGGCCTTCCGCCGGGCTGCTGATGGCGGCACTGTACCTGGCACCCTTGCGCCGCTGGCCGGTCTTCATCGGCCTGCAGCTGGCCTCGGAGTACGCCATTGGCCTGCTGGTACGCGAGCCATCCCTGCCCGGCGGCATCGTGCTGTTCATGCTGGCCAACACCAGCGATGCGGTGGTCGGCGCCCTGATCGCGCGTTCCCGGTTCTGGCGCGTCAGCCATGTGCGCATCACCCAGGCGGTGCAACTGCTGCTGGCCACCGCTGCCGGCTCCTCAGTCAGCGCCACAGTGGGAGCCGTGGTGGCGGTACAGGTTTATGACGCAGGCAGCTACGCACTGCAATGGCAGCTGTGGTGGGTGGGGAACTGGCTGGGCTCGATTGCAGTGGCGCCCACCGTCATCTACTGGGCGCTGGCCGCGCGCAGGCCACCGCCTGCACTCCGCGTGGTGCGTCCGTGGGAGATCGCCGCCTTTGCCGTCGCGCTCGCCGCCAGCATTGGCTGGCTTTTCACCACGCCGATGACAGAAAGCCGATCGCTGCTGCAGACGCCGGCCATTCCGCTGGCCTTGCTGCTTGCAGTGGCGTTCCGGTTGCCGCCGCGCTGGGCCGGCCTGATTGCCCTGTGCTCAGTGCTGCTTGCCGCTGGCCTGGGCGTCACCGGCAACAATCCCTTCCCAGGCGTCAACGGATACGCCCAGCTGCTGACTCTGCAGTCCTACCTGGTACTGATGGCCGCCATCACGCTCATCGTGTCCATCCTGGTGGCAGCGATGAAGATCAGCCTGCAGGAGGTCACCAGCAGCGAGGCACGCTATCGCAACTTCATCGCAATGAGCTCCGAGGCCGTGTGGCGCGTGGAGGTGGACCCGCCCATGCCGGTCGCGCTGCCGCTGGAAGAACAGCGGCAATGGCTGGAGAAGACTGCGCGTGTTGCAGAGGGCAATGTGCTGTTCGACCGCCTCGCGGCGGGCTGCACGGAACCCGGCATCGACCACGGACCGCAGTGGATTCCGGCCCGCTCCTGGTGCGCCCTGTTCGAGAAGCACCTGGAGCAGGCCGCCCGCGAGGAGTTCCGCCTGGATGGCCTGCGACTGGTGGCGCAGGTTGCGGGCAAGCCGCGCACTTTCGCAATCAGCTTCAATGGCGTGGTCACCGACGGCAGGCTGGTGCGCATCTGGTGCGTGGCCCGCGATGTTTCCGAAATCGTCGACCTGAACACACGCCTGATGCGCGAACGCGAGCGGCTGAAGGCCTATGCCCACCAGGTTCTGAACGCCGAGGAGCGCGCGCGTCGTTCCACCGCCAAGGACCTGCACGATGGCATCGGCCAGACGCTGACCGGCATGGCCATGTCGCTGGAGGTGGCGCGCATGCAGGCGCCACAGGTGGCCACCCTGCTCGATGACGTGCGCGCCAACCTGCGCAAGGTGCAGGACCGCACGCGCAACATGATCGCGGAACTCAGCCCTCCCGGCCTCTATGAACTGGGACTGCAGCCGGCACTGCAGTGGCTGGTGGTGCACTTCCGCAGCCAGGAGAAGCTGCGCGTGCAGCTGGACTGCAAGGTGGACGAGGACGCCATCAGCATGGAACTGCGAGTGCTGGTGTTCAAGCTGGTGCGCGAACTGCTGCGCAATGTGGTGAAGCACTCGGGCGTGGATTCGGCCAGCACACTGGTGCGCGGTGACCGCAACATCATCCGCGTCGAAGTGGAGGACACCGGCCGCGGCTTCGAATGGCAGATGGAGATGTTCGGCCCGCAACCAGGCACCTTCGGGCTGTGGAGCATCTCCGACCGCGTCGCCGACGTGGGCGGCACATTCCGGGTGGATACTGCTCCCGGCCATGGTTCACGCTTCAAGCTCGAGATTCCGCTGACGCCCTGAGGGGCAAGGAAGGTACATGACCCGCATCCTCGGCATTTCCGGCAGCCTGCGCGCCGGTTCATTCAACACCGCGCTGCTGCGCGCCGCCCAGGGCCTGCAGGTGGAAGGCGTGGAGCTGGAAATCGCCACACTGCACGGCATTCCGCTCTACGACGGAGACCTGGAACAGCGCGAAGGGATTCCGGCGGCCGTCAGTGCGCTCAAGGAGAAGGTCGTGGCCAGCCAGGGGGTGATCCTTGCCACGCCGGAGTACAACAGCAGCTTGCCCGGCGTGCTCAAGAACGCCATCGACTGGCTGTCACGCCCCCCGGGCGACATTGCCAGGACTTTCGGCGGCCGGCCGTTCGCCCTGGTGGGCGCCAGCCCCAGTGGATTCGGCACCATCCTTTCCCAAGACGCCTGGCTCGGGGTGCTGCGTCACCTCGGTGCCGAGCAGTGGGCAGGCGCGCGGCTGATGGTGTCGCACGCCGGCAATGCCTTCGATGCCGAAGGCAGGCTCACCGACGAGGCCGTGAAGAAGAAGCTGGGTGATTTCGTCGCGAAGTTCGCGGCATTCGCCGGCAGGGGCTAGCGCCGCCCGCCATCGATCTTGCGCATCACGGGCAGGGGCGGGTGCGGATCCGCGCCGCTGCCGCCCGGCCCCTCGCTGCGCAGCAACTGCTCGAACTGGTCCGCCGGCAAGGCAGGGCTGAAGTGGAAGCCCTGGTACTGGTCGCAGCCCAGGTTGCGCAAGGTATCGAGCTGCGCGCGGGTTTCCACGCCCTCGGCCACCACCTTCAGGCGCAGGCCGTGGGCCAGTGACACGATGGCCTGCACGATATTGGTGTCTTCCTCGCGCGTATCCATCTCGGCCACGAAGGTGCGGTCGATCTTCAGCATGTCGATGGGGAAACGGCGCAGGTAGCTCATGCTGGAATAGCCGGTGCCGAAGTCATCCACCGACACCACGATGCCCATGCGGCTGAGTTCCTCCAGCAGGCCGATGGACTCCTCCGGATTGCCCATCACGCAGCTCTCGGTGAGCTCGATCTCCAGCCACTGCGGATCCAGCCGCGCTTCCTCCAGCGCCGCGCGCACCGTGTCCACCAGGCCGGCCTCGTGGAACTGCACCGCGGAGATGTTCACCCCCACGCGCAGTGGCGCATAGCCGGCATCAGTCCAGCGGCGCACCTGCAGGCAGGCCTCGCGCAGCACCCAGGTGCCGATGGCGCCGATCTGCCCGGTCTCCTCGGCGATGGGGATGAACTCCACCGGCGGGATGTAGCCGCGCTCGGGATGCTTCCAGCGCAGCAGCGCCTCTGCGCTGCGGATGGCGCCGGATTCGGTCTCGACCTTGGGCTGGTAGTGCAGCTCGAACTGCCCTTCCTTCAGCGCCGCATGCAGGTCGTTCTCCAGCTGCAGCCGGCGGTGCGCCGTGCCGCCCAGCGCGGCCGAGAACCGCTGCATGCAGTTGCCGCGCTGCTTGGCGCTGTACATGGCGGCGTCGGCGTTGGCCAGCAATGCCTCCACTCGTGCGCCGTCGCGGGGATACACCGCAAGGCCGAAGCTGGCTGCCACGTGGATGTCCATGCCGGCGATGTGCAGCGGCACCGACAGGGCCGACAGTGCACGTCGCGTGAGCGACTCCGCGTCGGCTTCGGCGGAGGGCGGACTCATCACGAACACGAACTCGTCGCCACCCTGGCGCGCCAGGGTATCGCCCTCGCGGCGTACGCCGTCCAGGCGACGTGCCACTTCCTGCAGGAACTGGTCGCCGGCATGGTGGCCCATGGAATCGTTGACCAGCTTGAAGCGGTCCAGGTCGCACACCAGCACCGCGAAGCTCTGCGAGGTACGCTGTGCCTGCGCCATCGCCTGCTGCAGTCGGTCCTCGAGCAGGGTGCGATTGGGCAGGCCGGTGAGCGCGTCGTGCGTGGCCATGTGCCGCAGCTGCTTGTTGGCGATCTCCAGGCCCCGCGTGCGGGCTGCCACCACCCGCTCCAGCTGGTTGATCTGGTTGCGGATCAGCCGTTCGTTGTGCCACTTCTGGCACAGCGCGCTGGCGCATTGCTGCACCTCGATGGGCTCGAAGGGCTTGCGCAGTACCAGCAGCTTGTCGGAATGGTTGAGGCGTTCCATCACCTCGTTCCACTCATAGTCCGTGTGCGCGGAACAGATCACCACCTGCACGCCGGGATCGGCGTTCCACAGGTGCTCGATGGTCTTCAGGCCATCCCAGCCCGGCGGCATGCGCATGTCCACGAAGGCCACGGCGTAGGGCCGGCCGTCGCGCAACGCGGTCTCGGCCATGTGGACGCCCTCCTCGCCCTGGAAGGCCGAATCGACCTCGAACACAGGCATCTGCTGGCGCACTGTGGCACCCAGCAGCTCGGACTCCAGCACGTCCAGCGCTTCCTGGCCGGCAACCGAGTCCTCCTCGCCGAGGACCTTGCGGAAATCGCGGTGGATGGCCTCGTTGTCGTCGATGACCAGGATGCGCCGGTTAGAGATGCAAAGCGCTTCACGGATGCCCGAGGAGAAGCGCCCGGTGTTCTCGTTCACGCGCTCTCCCGCGCCTTGAACGGCAGGGTGAGGATGAAGGTCGCGCCCCGGCCGGCACCAGCGCTGTCGGCGCTCAGGTTGCCGCCCAGCTCGGAAGCGGCCAGCGCTGCGCCGTGCAGGCCGAAGCCATGCCCGGACTTGCGGGTGGTGAAACCATGGCTGAACAGGCGCGGCATCACCTCGGCGGAAATGCCGACGCCGTTGTCGCTGACCGAGATGTGCACCTCATCGAGGATGGACTCGATGCGCACGGTGACCTGCTTGTCGCTGCGTCCGGACTCGTCGCAGGCGTACTTGGCATTGCGCAGCAGGTTCACCAGGATCTGCAGCACCTTGTGCTTGTCGGTGACGATCCTCGGGTGGTCGGCGAAATCCCGCCGCAGGGCCACCCGGTGGCGCGTCATCGCGCTGGAATTCATGCGGATGGCGTCTTCCACCATGTCCGCCACCGCCACCTCCTCCACCACGCCGCAGCGACGCGCATAGGTCTGCTGCATCGAGACGGTTTCCTTGATGTGGTCGAGGTTGGCGCGCAACTCCTCCAGCTCCTTCTGCATGGCATCGCGCTCTCCGGCCAGCTGCACTGCGAGCGCGGCCAGGTATTCGGGAATCTTGCGGGCGCGCGGATCGCTGGCCACGAATCCCGCCAGGTCGTCCTTGTGGCGTGTCAGGAGTGCCGCCACCTCACCCAGCCGGGCGCCCTTGCTGCTCTTGAGACGATCGCCGAGCACGCTGGCGGAGACATTGACGCTGTTGAGCACATTGCCCACATTGTGCAGCACATTGGTGGCCACTTCGGCCATTCCGGCATGGCGGGAGGCGTCCACCAGCGCCTTCTGCACCCGCTCGATCTCCACCTCCATCTTCTTGCGGGAAGAGATGTCTTCGAGGAACCCCACCGAGCACACCGGGTTGCCCTCGGCGGTACGCACGATGGCCGCGGACACGCGTACCCAGAGCTCGGTTTCGTCGCGCTTGATGTAGCGTCTCTCGATCGAATAGGACTTGATGCGTCCGGCCCAGAGGTCGCGCAGCAGTTCCTCGTTGGCTCCGGAGTCGGTGGAACGCGTAAGTTCCGCGATGGTTTTCTCGCGGTATTCGCCGGGCACCAGGCCCAGCATCAGTTCGAAGGCCTCGTTGCACCAGATGAAGCGGCCCTCGCGCGTGGCATAACCCACGCCCAGCGGCAGCTGCACGAAGGTCGCCCGGTGCAGGGCATCCAGGCCCAGTTCCTCGGGTGTCTGCGGCAGCTCCGTATCCGGCAGTGCCAGCAGCTTGAGGGTGTCAGACGCGTTGAGCGAACCGGTGCTGTCCGGGTCGAATGGCGCGTTCTTCGTCTCCCTGGCTGTGCTGCGTCTGGCCGGCATGCCTTTGTTGTTCCCTGAATCCGCGCAGGACGGGGCGCGCGACCCGTTGTCAGCGCGACATGTGTACCGGCCGGGGGGAATTATGTATGTGACCTGGTTGCGGTTGTCTGCCGTGCAAGGCGCTTTTCGAACCAGGTGTGTGAACTGGATCAAGTCCTGCGTGGGCCTGCAAGCCGGTGCATTCCTACGCCCCCTCGCGAGCCGGGACGATTAAGTCGCATGGCGCCAACCGGCGACACTTCAGCTCCCACCCCCTCCAAATGCGATGCAGCATCTGGCGAGGTTCCCCGTCCAGGCTCTTGCGGATGGCGGTTGCAAGAGGGGTGTGGACCAATTTCAGGAGAGACCATGCCGAACACAAGGTCGATTTACCGGCGCAATCGCCGGCGCCCCGCCCGCGCCGTGGACGGTGCGGATCCCGTGGCCCGGCAGTACGAAGGTGGTCGCGAGGCGCCCTTCAGCCCCCGCTCCCCGGAGAATGCCCAGGGCACTCCCGCCGTGGAGGAAGCAGAGCGCCGCGCGGAAGCCGGCAATGCCAGCAAGACGCGTGATGGCAAGGACGAGCGCCGGCCGGACACCCGGCCCGCGGGTCCCCGCAAGCCCTCGCGCAGCGTGCACTGAGCCACGGTTGCCGCCTTGGCGGCGGAGCGAAAGCGCCAGGCAGGCGGCATCGCCCCCGACAAGTCCGCGGTGGCGCTGCTGGTCATCGACATGATCAGCGACTACCGCTTCGAGGAAGCACCGCAGATGCTGCCCCGCCTCGGGCCGGTGGTACGGCGCATTGCTGCGCTCAAGGGCAAGGCCCGCACTGACGGCATCCCCGCGATTTACGTGAATGACAATTTCGGCCGCTGGCAGTCGGACTTCTCCGGCCTGGTGAAGTACTGCACGGCGGCCGACCAGCCCGGCGCGGACCTGGTACGCCAGCTGGCGCCCGAAAAGGACGACTATTTCATCCTCAAGCCCCGCCACTCCGGCTTCTATGCCTCCTCGCTGGAGACCCTGCTGGAGCACATGGGGGCGCGCCGGCTGATCCTCACCGGCATCTCCAGCCACCAGTGCGTGCTGTTCACCGCCAATGACGCCTATGTGCGCGAATACGAACTTAAAATACCGCGTGACTGCATTGCTGCACCCTCGCCGCCCCAGAAGCGGCTGGCGCTGCAGTACTTCGGCACGGTGCTGGGCGCCGACATCCGCCCTTCGGCGCGTTTCAGGCAATGGGCGTCGCCCAGGGGAAAGAGGAAGAAGGCGCCACGGCACGGCCGCGATTGATCTCCCACGGCTGCCGGCCTGAGGCTAACATCGCACCGGGGCCGCCACGGAGGGCCCACAAGCGACCCGCAACAAGATCGGAGATCCCTGGCATGAACCGCCTGTCCCGCCTCCTTCTGATAGCCCTTTCGCCCCTGGTTGCCGCCACCGCGCTGGCCCAGGCACCTGCACAGACTTTTCCCCCCGGCACCAAACCGGCATCGACGAATGTGATCGGCCAGGAATGGCCGCGAGTGGATGCGGAGCGGCGCGTGCATTTCCGCGTCCGCGCGCCCGAAGCGCAGAGCATCCGCGTGCTGGGGACCAACCTCACAAAGGGAGAGGATGGTTTCTTCACTGGCGTCACGGCACCGCAGGATCCCGGCTTTCACTATTACCAGCTCACCGTTGACGGGCTGGCGGTGGCGGATCCGAACAGTGAATCCTTCTACGGCGCGGGCAATGTGCGCAGTGGCATCGAGATTCCCGAGTCCGGTGTGGATTTCTACGAGATCCGCAATGTGCCGCATGGGCAGATCCGCTCGCACTGGTATCACACCTCCAGTGGCGAAGCGCGGCAGGCCTACATCTATACGCCGCCGGGTTATGACGCCAATCCCGCCAAACGCTATCCGGTGCTGTACCTGCAGCACGGCATGGGCGAGGACCGGCGCGCCTGGCCGCACCAGGGGCGCACGAACTTCATCCTCGACAACCTGATCGCCGAAGGCCGTGCAGTGCCGATGATCGTGGTGATGGAGGATGGCGGCATCACGCCTGGTATCGGCGGTGGTGGCGGTGCGCCGGGACCAGGCAGGGGTGGCCCGCCGGGTGCGGGCGCGCCTCCGGGTGGCGCACGTGCAGGTGGTGGCCCCGCGGGGGGCCCGCCTGCCGGTGGCCCTCCTGGCGCAGGTGGTCCACCGCGCGGCGGCATGGGCGGTGCGGGTCCCGCGCTCGACATGCCCTTCACGAAGCAGATCATCACCGACGTGATTCCAATGGTGGATGCCAACTACCGCACCATCGCCGACCGTGAGCATCGCGCCATGGCCGGGCTGTCGCTGGGCGGCACGCAGACCTACCAGATCACGCAGGCCAACCTCGACAAGTTCTCCCACATCGGCATCTTCAGCGCGCCGTTCGGTTTCCCCGGCGTGGAGACTGGCTACAACGGACTGCTGAAGAAGCCCGCGGAGTTCGCGAAGCAGGTGAAGGTCTTCTACGTGAGCATGGGTTCGAAGGAAGCAGCCAGCACCGGACGTGCCATCCATGAGGAACTGGAGAAGGCCGGCGTGAAGCATACGTACCTGGAAACTCCGGGCACCGGGCATGAGTTCCAGACCTGGCGCAAGAGCCTGCACGGCTTCACGCAACTGCTGTTCAAGGACTGACGGGATGAGCCGGATCACGCGACGACAATTCGCCGCAGGCGCTGCGCTGGCAGCGGGCAGCCTGCCTTTCCCGGCCGGCATGACCGCACAGCCTGCAACGGATGCCGGTGTGATCGGGCTCACCGGTGCGGCCGGCAGGCTGGGAACGCAGGTTGTGGATGCCCTGCTGCGCAGGGTGCCGCCACAGCGCATCGTCGCCATCGCCCGCAATCGTGAGGAACAGACCGCGGGCCTCGCAGCCAAGGGCGTCAACGTGCGCTTCGCCGACTACGACTATCCCGAGCAGCTGCTCGAGGCGTTCCGGGGCGTGGACCGCCTGCTGCTGATTTCCTCCAGCGGCGGAAAACGCGTCGCGCAGCATGGCGCGGTGGTCAATGCGGCCAGGGAACGCGGCGTGAGGTTCGTGGCTTACACCAGCTTCCTGCGTGCGGCCACCTCGCCGATGTCCGTGCGCGCCGACCACCACGCGACCGAGCAGCTCCTTGCCAGCTCCGGCCTCGCCTGGGCCGCATTGCGCAATGGCTGGTACACAGAGAATTACGAGGGCGACGTGGCCACGGCGCTGCGCACCGGCGAGCTTTCCTCCGCCAGCGGCGCCGGGCGGATCTCGCCCGCCACGCGCGCGGACTACGGCGCGGCGGCCGCGGCCGTGCTGGTGGATTCCAGCCGGCCCTCCGGGCAGCTGCATGAGCTGGGTGGAGATACCTCATTCACCATGGCGGAGCTGGCCGCCGAGATTGCGCGCCAGTCCGGGCGCAGTGTGGTCTATCGCAATCTATCCGAGGCGCCGTTCCGCGCGGCGATGGCGGCGCGGGGCATGCCGGAGGCGGCCATCGCCAGCAGCTGGGCATCACAGGCGGCAATTGCGCAGGGCGCCCTGTTCGATGACAGCCGGCAGCTGAGCCGGCTGATCGGTCGACCGACCACGACCTGGCAGCAGAGCGTGGGCGAGATGGTGAAGGCGCAGCGGAGCTGAAGCCGGCGGCTCAGCGATCCACGCGCTCGGCCGTCACGGCGTTGAGCCCGCCTTCCGCATCCACCTGCACACCGATCTGGATGGGCTGGCAGCACACCTGGCAGTCCTCCACATAGGATTGATCGCCTGCCGACAGGTCGAGGCGGATCGGGATCTGCTCTCCGCAATAGGGACAGGCGATGTCCGTGAACTGCTCCAGCGCGTCACTGCCGGCGTGATCGCCGGGCTCGAACACCGGTTCGAGGCCGTAGAGCAGGTCGATGTCGGTCGGGCGGCCCATGCCAGCCCATTATCTGCCGGATGGCTTTGCCGCGGGCAGTTCATCGCCCGCAGCCGTATACGCCAGCGGGCTGTAGAAGTTGAGCGTCTTCAGGAGCTGGCGGCCGGTGTTGCGGATCTCGTGCCGCTCGCCGCGCTCGATGAGCAGCAGTGAACCTGCGCTCAGCGCATGCCGCCGGCCCTTGATGATGGCGGTGCCGCGGCCGCTGACCACGAACAGCCATTGATCGGCGCCCCCGTGGCGGTTGCGGGGACCGCCTTCGCTGTCGCCGGGAACAATGGTCATCTGAGCCGCCTGCACGCGGCGGTTACCCATCAGGACATGAAAGCCGCGACCGAAGCGCGGGTGTTTGAGTTTCATCGTTGGTGCTTCCTGCCGCAGCAATAGCAGGAGCTCCGGGGGCACGCAATTGCCGGTCGCCATGGTGCGGAGCAGGCTGGTGCCGACACTGCAGGCAGGGAAGAACAAGTGGCAAGACCAGCGATCTGGTCCACGTGCGTCATGCTGAGTCTGGCGGGAGTCGCTGCATGCGTTACCGCGGCGCAATCGCGTGACATCGTCTCCCAGGACCTGAAACAGCTGCGAGCTCCCGGCAAGGTGGAGGCGGCGATCTGGACGCGTCGCCCCGAGGGCTACACGTTGCAGGTGGTGCTGAAGCTCACTTCCCCTGTCCCGTTGCGGCTTGTTGACGGCCGCCGCCCGCTTCCCGGGGCTGAGTCCGGGTCTCCGCCGCAATTGCCAGCACCGGCGATGCCAAAGCTGCAGGTATGGGTGCTGAGGGCCGACGGCACGATAATCCAGCCGCGAAACACCCGTCCCGCCAACGCGGCGACGGCGCCACCGCGCAGTGTTGTGGTGGATGCGACCTACGTGTTTCCTGACGTCGCCGCAGAGCAAGCGGTGGCCGTGGCGATGTGGGTGGATGGAGAGTTCTACATCGAGAAACTGGATTCGCTGGGGAGCTGACAAATTTCCGGCATACCTGCGAACACCTCCGCTGACCTGAAGCGCGTTCGGACCAGCTTGCCGCTTCACGCTGTTCGCAAGACCGCCATCCCTCCTCGTCGCGAAGCGGTCTTCGGCTGGTAACGCAGCAAGTCTCCCGGCTGGCACTGCAAATACTCACAGATCTTTTCCAGGGTATCGAAACGCACACCTTTCACCTTTCCCTGCTTCAGCAAGGAGAGATTTGCCTCGGTGATGCCGACATGCGCGGCAAGGTCCTTGGACTTCACCTTGCGGTCAGCGAGAACCACATCGAGCTTGATCACGATCGTCATGGCGTTCCTCAAACGAATTGCGCGTTTTCTTCGGCAAGGCGTTTTGCCCTGGTCATCACCCCCGCGATCTGCCAGAGGATTCCAGCGAAAAGCAGCGTGAGCACCTGGCCCGTGTCGATTCCAACCGAAACCTGGTGCCCGCCCGGAGTCGCGTCAAGCGTTGCCACGAACGTCAGCATCGGTCTTGAGAGAACCGCAGCCACGGGCCAGAGGAAGAGTCCTGCGGCAAAGCCCCTCAGCCCCCTGATGACTTCCAGGCTGAAGTACTGCCCTCGCGCAAAACTACCGAAGCACATGCGCGCACTGAGGAGACCATAGGCCTGAAAGAGCGACGGGATCGTAGTGATCACCCCAATGGCGATCCGCTGGAATATCGAAAGCGACTCTGCTGCGCGCGGCACCTGCAGGTGCAGGCTGTCGATGATGAGCTGTGGGTTCGCCAGGGCGATGTACACCGCAAGCGTGGGCAAAGCGGCAGCGAGCAGGAGGCACCCCAGGGAGAGGACCCGGCTGAGGAGGGGTGCGGTCGGTGGGCTGGCGTCGGCGGAAGGGCTTTGCATTGGCGCTGCTCCATTGACTTTATACAGCAAAAGATTATCGTTTCACGATAATACCAAATCGTGTGGTAGCTGGAGATCCCGATGAGAACGCTGCTGCGGGTTCTGATCTGCCCGGTATGTCTGCTTGCCTCCGGGCTCGCGCCAGCGCAGGAGTCCCGGGAATGTCCCCCACTTTTCCACGAAGCGGCGATTGTTGAACACGAGCCGCTCGCGGTGGACCGGCTCGAAGGCCAGGCCGTATTCCCCGTTCCTGATCTTCCGGGACTGCTGGGCAGCCTCGCTGGCTTCTGCATCGCGGTATTTGATGCAGGGTCAGTCATGCCCATCGTGGCTGGCTCGACCGATGACACGGGATCGTTCGAATTTGCCAGCCTCCCTGCTGGCTACTATGTATTGATCGGCAAGCATGCCAGTGGCCAGGGGGAATCCTTGCGGCTTCCGGTACGACTCCTCGTTGAGACGGATGCCGGTGAAGCAGTGCGAGGCCTGCTGATCCGGGTAGACATGCAGGGCTCGCGCCAGGGCGCGCGCGGCGAAGTCATCGGCAACCTCGACCTTCGTCGCACCTTGGTCGGGATGCTCGCTGCAGATCAGGCCATCCGCACAGAAATGATCGAGCAAGGCATGGAGGATGTCGCTCCCGAAATGCAAGAAAGCATGAACAATGTGGATGCGAAGACGGAACTGCGCCTGGAGGCGATTCTTCGCGAACACGGCTGGCCCGGACTCGACGTCGTGGGGCTGGATGGCAGCAATGCAGCCTCAGTGATGCTCCAGCACGCAGGACCGGAGTTGCAGAAGCTGACCATGCCGCTGGTTGAAGCCGGGTTTCGCGCCGGAACGGTGAGTGGGCCGAACTACGCAATGCTCGTTGACCGGGTTCGCCTGTCCGAAGGCCGTCCCCAGATCTACGGAACCGCCGCGATGCCGTTCACCCAGGCAGGTGAAGTCACCTTCCGGCCCATCGAAGATGAAGCCGGAGTAGACGCACGGCGGGCCGAAGTGGGATTGATGCCGCTGGAGGAATATCGCCAGCTCATGAGACAGCTGTATTTCCCGGACCGGACGCAGAAGTCCGCGGCAGGAAGGACGCAAGAGTGAACCGGAAGATTAAAGATGGCGCGCCCGGAGAGATTCGAACTCCCGACCACCTGGTTCGTAGCCAGGTACTCTATCCAGCTGAGCTACGGGCGCGCTGAGGGAGGCGCATTCTAGGGGCCGTTGGCTGTCAGGGCAAGGCTGGGCAGCGGGGTCACCTTTACTGCCACCGCCAGCTGCTGGCTGGCCGCCCCCAGGACCACCCCGCGCAGGGGAGTGACGTCCAGGTACTCCCTGCCCCACCCCAGGGTGACGAATTCCTGGTCCGCCAGCTTGCCGTTGGTGGGGTCGAAGGCCACCCAGTCCAGACCCGGGCACCACGCCGCCACCCAGGCATGCGAGGCATCGGCCCCGGTGAGCCGGGCACCGTCGGTGGCGCTGTTGAGCACGTAGCCGCTCACGTAGCGCGCGGCCATGCCCAGGCTGCGCAGCGCGGAAAGCATCAGGTGCGCATAGTCCTGGCAGACGCCGCGCTTCAGCTCCAGCACCTCGGCCACGCTTGTGAAGACGTTGGTGGCTTCGGGGTCATATTCGAACTCGTCCTGGATGCGCCGGGTGAGCTCGAAAACGGCCTCGAGCCAGGGCCGCCCCGGCTCGAAACTGGGTTCCGCCCAGGCGCGGGTGCGCGCCAGCACCGGTGCTGCTGGAGATGGCGCGCGGTATTGCTGGATGGCCAGATCCCCTCCGGGGTGCCACACGCCACGCTCTCCCACCGCCGCTTCCCAAACGGGTGAGGCAGCACCTGGGGCGGGTGCGCTGGCGGCGACGGTCACGTCCGACTCGGCGCGCACGGTCAGCGTCTGATGGGGTTCATCGACGAAGAAACTTTCGTACCGGTTGCCGAAATAGTCGAGGCCGGCAGTGCGCTCGGTGGAGCGCGGCTCGATCTCCAGCCGGTGCGAGAGCACGCGCTGCCACGGCGTCTCGCGGGGTTGCAGGTGGACCACCTGCCGGCTGCTGCTGACCTGCGAGGAGTAGGTGTACACCGTCTCGTGCAGCACGCGATAGCGCTGCGGCAGGGATGCGGGCGCGGGCCGGCCCATCACATCCCCAGTGGTGCCCAGGACGGGGCATGGCCGACGTTGAAGAAACGCTGCGTGAGTTCATCGCTGATGTTCATCGCGGCGGCACGCAGTGCGCCGACGGTATTGCGCAGCTCCGCGCTCTCGGGACGAAGGTGCCGGTCGCGGTCCATGGTCTCGAGGAACCGGACATGCGGCGTCAGCAGGTCCCCGCCGCAGGGCATCCCATAGGAGGATTCCAGCACCTGCAGATACTTGCGCGCTCCGCGCGCCTGGAACAGCACCGAGCGCGGGTTGCTTGCATCCAGCAGCACCAGATCGAGCACCGGCAGCCATTCCGGGCTGGTCATGTAGCGCGCCCGGTAGGTGACGATGGAATCCGCCACGCGCAGCAGCCACGAGAGGCCGGCGGAACCATCGTGGAGGAATGCGCAGTGCACGCCAGCGCAGAGGAATCCCATGCGCTCGATGCGCCGTCCGATGGACATGAAGCGCCAGGCGTTGTCGCGCGTCATGCCGTCAAGGGCGAAGCCGGACAGCGTCATCAGCCGCGTGATCAGCACGTCCAGCCATTCCAGCGCCTCAGGGATGCTGGGCTGCGGATGGCGGGGAAGGTCATGCAGGATGGTGTTGAGGATGCGCCAGTTGTCATGCGACATGCGCTCGCGCAGGTTGAAGGCCACGTTCTGCAGCGCGCGCAGGTTGGCGGGCAGGCCGCCGGCATGTTCCAGCGACAAGGCGGCATCCAGCAATGCGGTGTCGGTGTTGTCGCCGGGCTGTACCAGGCCCGTCTCCAGCGCCAGTTCCTGCAGCGGCGCCTGCGCGTTCTCTTCGTCCTCGCCGTCGTGCACCTTCAGGCTCATCGCCAGGCGCAACAGGCGGGCCATGCCATCGCAGCGTTCCTGGTAGCGACCCAGCCAGAACAGGTTCTCGGCCAGGCGCGAGGGCAGCCCGGCCGGGGCGCGCACGAGATCGGCCGCGGAGACGGTGGTCCTCAGCAGCGTGAAGCTGGAATCCACCTGCCCCGGCGACATGACCCAGGTGTCCTTCGAGCCACCGCCCCGCTGCATCGACACCACGCGGGCGCTGGCACTGCTGGCCACGCGCGTAAGGCCGCCGGGCATCACCGAATAGCCGCCAGGTGTGGCGGTGGCGAAAACACGCAAGCCGACGCAGCGCGGTTCCACACGTTGGGCATCATCACGCGACAGCACCGGTGCCTGGGAGACATGGACCAGTTCCTGGGCGATGAAGGCGCCAGGATCGGCCTCGAGCCGCGCGCGCAGTGCCGCCACGCCTTTCTCGTCCAGCCCCTGCCCGAATATCACATCGAAGGGTGCCGCCGGATCAGCGGGCTTGAACACCAGCCGGTCGATGCGTTTCAACGCATCGCGCAGCGCGGCTGGCTCGCCGCACCACCAGGTGCCCACGGAGGGCAGCAGCAGCTCCTCGCCGAAGAGGTGCTGCGCGATGCCCGGCAGGAAGCCCAGCAGCGCACCGGACTCCAGCACGCCGGAACCGAGGCTGTTGGCTACCAGCACCGTGCCACGGCGCGCGCAGTCGGTAAGGCCGGCAATGCCCAGCGCGGAGTCACCGCGCAGCTCCAGCGGATCGCAGAAAGTGTCGTCCTGCCGCCTGAGGATGGCATGCACGCGCTTCAGGCCGCCGATGGTCTTCAGCCAGACGCGGCCTTCGCGAACGGTGAGGTCGCCGCCCTCCACCAGCGGAAAGCCCAGGTAGCGCGACAGCAGCGTGTGTTCGAAGTAGGTCTCGTTCCAGGGCCCCGGCGTGAGCAGCACCACCAGTGGCGGGCCATCACCCTTGGGGGCCAGGTGCAGCAGCGAATCGCGCAGCGTGGCGAAAAAACGCGCCAGGTGCTGGATCCGCAGGTCGCGATAAAGCTGCGGGAAAGTGCGCGAGACGATGAGCCGGTTCTCGAGCGCGTAGCCGGCGCCTGAGACGGCCTGGGTGCGGTCGGCCATCACCCACCAGCGTCCGTCGGGAGAGCGCGCAAGGTCTGCGCCATACATATGCAGATGCACGCCGCCGGGCACGGCGGCGCGGTGTGCAGGGCGCAGGAATCCGCGGTGCGCGTGCACCAGTGCCGGCGGCACCAGCCCCGCCTTCATCAGATCCTGTGGGCCATAGATGTCGGCGAGGATGGCATTGAGCACTCTCGCACGCTGCGCGATGCCCGCCTCGATGTGCCCCCATTCCCGTGTATCGATGATGAGCGGCAACACGTCCAGCTCCCACGGCCGGTCGTGTCCCTTCGGATCGGCATACACGTTGTAGGTGACGCCGCTGTCACGGATCTGCCGCTCCGCCGCGGCACGCATCTCGTCGATGGTGCCACCGCTGGCCTTGCGGATGGCCGCATAGAGCTTCGACCAGCGCGGCCGTGGCTCACCGGGCGCCGCGAACAGCTCGTCGAAACGCCCTTCGGGATTGGGATAGTTCGGCGCCATGGCGATCGCAGTCTACTATGCGGCTCCTTGCCGCAGGTCGAGCGTGAAGGGATGCTCGGTGCTGCGGGCCGGCATCACGGGCAGCAGTCCGCCCGGCGTGTGCCCCATGCGGAAGAAGCGTGTCAGGCGGCGCGCCTCGGCCTCGTAGGCATTGACCGGGAAGGTGGCGTAGTTGCGCCCTCCCGGGTGTGAGACATGGTAGCGAGCGCCGCCCAGTGAGCGGTTGTTCCAGGTATCCACCAGGTCGAAGGTCAGCGGTGCATGGACACCGATCGACGGATGCAGGTTCGACGGCAGCCACCAGGCGCGATAGCGCAGGCCGGCAACGAACTCGCCGGCGGTGCCGGTGGGATGCAGGGGCAACGCCACGCCATTCACTGTTACCGCATGCCGACTGTCGGTCATGCCGCGCACGCGCACCTGCAGCCGCTCGAGAGAGGCATCCACGTAGCGCACCGTGCCGCCTGCGGCGCCCTGCTCGCCCAGCACATACCAGGGCTCCAGGGCGGCACGCAGTTCCACTTCCACGCTGCGCGCGGTGAAATCCCCGAGCCGGGGAAAGCGGAACTCGAAATGCGGGGCGAACCATTCGGCAGGAATCTGGATACCGCCTGAGGCCAGGTCCGACAGCACGTCGGCGAAATCCTCCCGCACGAAATGCGGCAGCATGAAGCGGTCATGCAGTTCGGTACCCCAGCGCACGAGTTTGCGCGGCCGGTAGGGCCGCTGCCAGAAGTGCGCAATCAGCCCGCGCAGCAGCAGCTGCTGCACCAGGCTCATGTGCGCGTGCGGTGGCATCTCGAAGGCACGCAGCTCCAGCAGCCCGAGTCGACCGGCCACCCCCCCGGGCGCATACAGCTTGTCGATGCAGAACTCGGCGCGGTGGGTGTTTCCGGTGACGTCCACCAGCAGGTTGCGCAGCACACGGTCCACCTGCCAGGGCGCACCCTCGATGACGCCCTGCTCCTGCAGCCTGCGCAATTCCTTCAACGCGATCTCCAGCTCGTAGACCGCATCGTTGCGTGCCTCATCCACGCGCGGCGCCTGGCTGGTCGGGCCGATGAACTGGCCGGCGAAGAGATAGGACAGCGAGGGATGGTTGTGCCAGTAGGCGATCATGCTGGCCAGCAGGTCCGGTCGCCGCAGGAATGGAGAGTCACCGGACGTGGCGCCGCCCAGCACGAAGTGGTTGCCACCGCCCGTACCGGTGTGGCGGCCGTCGAGATTGAACTTCTCACTGCAAAGGCGCGTCTCATGCGCCACGTGGTACAGGTGCCGGGTCTGTGCAGAGAGCTCCGCCCAGCTTTCCGCCGGGTGGACGTTCACCTCGATGACACCTGGATCGGGCGTGACCCTGAGCACGTTGAGGCGCGCATCGCGCGGCGGCTCGTAGCCTTCCATTACCACGGGCATGGCCTGGGACTTTGCCGTGGCCTCCACGGCCGCCACCAGCTCCAGGTAGTCCTCCAGGGCCGACACGGGCGGCATGAACACGTACATCCGCCCATCGCGCGGCTCCACGCACAGCGCGGTACGTGCAATGCGCGCGGCGGACTGGAACATGGCCGGTGCCTTTGTCGCGGCCGTCATCATGCGCCGCAGGCGTTCGGACGCACCGCCGCGACCTTGCGTGCCAAGCGCCACCCAGGATCCACTGCTGCCGGCACCGCCGCCCTGCGCCGGCGTGAACTGGCGCAGCGTGCGCCAGGCCGGCAGCGGCGGCTGCTTCTGCGTGGGATCGGGCGGATGGATCCAGGGGAAATCGCCCGGTGCGGCCCAGGGCTGGGAATCCAGCGGCAGGCGATAGCCCAGCGACGAGTCACCCGGCGTGAGATAGCAGCGCTCATCGCGCAGGAACCACGGCCCGCTCTGCCAGGGCGCGCCGGCAAATGGCTTCTGCACCGGCAGCACGAAGCCGATGCGCGTATCCAGTCCCTGCGTGAACACGCGCCGCAGGCGCTCGCGCTCCAGCGGATCGGCGAGCCGCGAGTCGAACGGATCGACATTCGCGGGCAGGCGCCGCTCGCGCCAGAGGTAATACCACACATCCTCGAAAGCGGGAAAAAGGTGTCGCGCGCCCAGACCCAGCCGCTCCGCCACCTCGACAAGGAAGTCCTCGGCACGGGTCAGCGTGGCGCCGTACTCCTGTTCTTCACTGGCGAGGAGCGACGCATCGCTCCATAGCGGCTCATCGTCACGGCGCCAGAAGGCATTCAATGACCAGCGCGGCAGCTGCTCGCCGGGATACCACTTGCCCTGTCCGTAGTGCAGCAGCCCCTGCGGTGCGTAGCGCGCCTTCAGCTTGTCGAGCAGCTGCACGGCCAGCCGGCGCTTGTTCGGCCCCATTGCTTCCGTGTTCCATTCGGCGCCATCGCGGTCGTCCACCGACACGAAGGTTGGCTCACCGCCCTGCGTGAGCCGCACGTCGCCTTCGGCCAGCAAGGCATCAATGCGCGTGCCCAGCGCGTCGATGTCCTGCCACTGCGACTCGGTGTAGGGCAGCGTCACCCGCGGTGTCTCGTACACGCGGCGCACACTCATGTGGTGTTCGAACTCGACCTCGCATTCATCCAGCGTGCCGGTGACCGGCGCGGCAGAGCCTGGGTCTGGCGAGCAGGCCAGTGGAATGTGTCCCTCGCCGGCCAGCAGCCCGGAGGTGGGATCAAGCCCCACCCAGCCTGCGCCGGGCAGATACACCTCGCACCAGGCGTGCAGGTCCGTGAAATCCGCTTCGGTGCCCGACGGGCCGTCGAGCGACTTGACGTCGGCCTTCAGCTGGATGAGGTAGCCGGAGACAAAGCGCGCGGCCAATCCAAGGTGGCGCAGCAGCTGCACCAGCAACCAGCCAGTGTCGCGACAGGAGCCGCGTCCCAGCGCCAGCGTTTCCTCCGGTGTCTGGACACCGGGCTCCATCCGGATGAGGTACTGGATGTCCTCCTGCAGCTGCTGGTTGATGCGCACCAGCAGGTCGATGGTGCGGCAGGGCCCGCGGTCGATGCCCGCAAGATAGGTTTCGAAGCGCAAGCCTGCGGGCGCGGCTGCGAGGAACGGCGCCAGCTCCTTCTCCTCCGTCGGCGCATACCGGAAGGGATAATCCACGGCAGCGGCATCGATGAAGAAATCAAAGGGATTCAGAACCGCCATTTCGGCGACGAGATCCACCTCCACCCGCAGCTCGCGCGTGGGCTGCGGGAACACCAGCCGCGCCAGCCAGTTGGCCTGCGGGTCCTGCTGCCAGTTGAGGAACTGCTCGGCCGGCTCAACACGCAGCGAATACGAGAGTATTCGCGAACGACTGTGTGGCGCCGGCCGCAGCCTGACCAGCTGCGGACCCAGCCTGACCGGCCGGTCGTACCGGTAGTGGGTGATGTGGTTCAGTGCGACCTGGATCGACATGCTTCAGCGGCTCCCCTTTCGATCCTGACGGCGGCATCGCATCGCGCTCGTGCAGGTGGAAGTATTCACGGGCGATGGCGTCGTGGATCCGCGCAAGGTCGGTCTGGATGTCATCGAGAAACTCGTGGCGACGCGCCGGGTCACGGCTGACCTCCACGCCGCCGTCGGCGCGCCGGCGCGCGGTGCGCAGCGCACGCAGCGGCTCGGCGTTGTGCGGCAGCTCGGCCAGGTGCGACTCGATGGCATCGAGGCAGAAGGCCACCGAGCGCGGAAAGTGCATGTCGTGCACCAGGTAGTGCAGCACGCTCTGCGCATTGATGCCGCTGTTGCCAGCGCCGCCTCCCGCGGCGTGGCGGCGGAACATCTGCAACGCCGACAGTGAATTGAGCACGCCCACCCACAGCAGGGCCAGCGCCGGATCGGTGGCGGCCTGGCGCGGCATCAGGATGGCGGCCTGGATGTCGAGGATGCGCGAGGTCATGTCGGCGCGCTCCAGGTGCTCGCCGAGGCCGATGAATTCCCAGGCCACGTCGTGGCTCATACAGGTGGCCAGCACCCCTGACACCGCCTGGCGGTCGCTGATCAGCTCCTCCAGCATGCGCCGGCGTTCCTGGCGGGGAATGCCGGGCTGCGAATAGCGCTTCGAGGCCAGGTACAGCGTGTTCACGCGCTGCCAGAGGTCGCGCGGCAGCACGTCGCGCATGGTGCGGCAGTTCTCACGCGCGAAGCGGATGCAGGACTGGATCGAGCCGGGATTGCGCGGCGAGGAGACGAGGAAGTCCACCACGCTGGCCTCATCCGGCCGTGCATAGCTCTGCTCGAACAGCCGGCCCAGGCCCACGATGCTGGTCAGTGCCTGCCATCCCACGGAAGCGCCCTGCGGCAGGTCGAGCAGCAACTGCTGCGTGGCATTGATGAGGCGGGCGGTGTTTTCGGCGCGCTCCAGGTAGCGCGCCATCCAGTACAGGCTCTCTGCAGCACGAGACAGCATCAGGAAGCCTCCGCCACGATCCAGGTATCCTTGCTCCCACCCCCCTGCGAGGAGTTCACCACCAGGGAACCGGCGCGCATGGCCACGCGCGTGAGGCCACCGGTGGTGACATACATGCCCTGCGACTGCAGCACGAAGGGCCGCATGTCCAGGTGGCGCGGCGCGATCTCCTCGCCGGCCCAGGTCGGCGCGGTGGACAGCATCAGCGTGGGCTGAGCCATCCACCCGCGCGGATCCGCCTTGACACGTGCCGCGCAGACAGCGCGCTGCTCCGCCGTGGCCTGCGGCCCGATCAGGAGCCCGTAGCCGCCGGACTCATTGGCTGGCTTCACCACCAGCTTGTCGAGGTTGGCGAGCACATACTCGCGTTCCTTCTCGACGTGGCATTGCCAGCTTGGCACGTTGGGCAGGATGGGATCCTGGTCCAGGTAGTAGCGGATGATTTTCGGCACGTAGGTGTAGACCACCTTGTCGTCGGCCACGCCGGCACCAGGCGCATTGGCAATCCCCACATTGCCGGCCGCCCAGGCGCGCATCAGGCCCGGCACGCCCAGCAGCGAATCGGAACGGAACACGTCCGGGTCGAGGAAGTCATCATCGATGCGGCGGTAGATCACATCCACCCGCCTCAGGCCCGCGATGGTCTTCATGTAGACCACATCGTCGCTGTCGACGATGAGGTCCCCGCCCTGCACCAGCTGCGCGCCGGTCTGCTGCGCCAGGTAGCTGTGCTCGAAATAGGCGGAGTTGAAGACGCCGGGGGTGAGCAGGACGATCACCGGCCGGTCGGCCTGCCGCGGGGACAGCGCCGCGAGCATGTCGTACAGGGCCGCGGCATAGCCATCCACTGGCAGGATGGAGCTGGCCGAGAACAGCTCCGGGAACGCGGATTTCATCAGCATCCGGTTCTCCAGCATGTAGGAAACCCCGGAGGGCACCCTGAGGTTGTCCTCCAGCACGTACACCGTGCCGTCCCGGTCACGCACCAGATCAGTGCCGCAAATATGGGCCCACACGCCAAAACGGGGCGAAACGCCCCGGCAGGCGCGCCGGAAATTGCGCGAGCCGGCGAGCATTTCAGCGGGGAACACGCCGTCGCGCACGATGCGCTGCGCGTTGTAGAGGTCGTCGATGAAGAGGTTCAGCGCCGTCAGCCGCTGCCTGAGGCCCGCATCGATGCGCTGCCATTCGCTGGCGGGCATGACGCGCGGGATGGGGTCAAACGGCCAGGCACGGTCGATATTCTGCCCTTCGTCGTACGTGGTGAAGGAAATCCCCATCGTGACGATAGCCGCGTCGATGGCCTGCCGGCGCAGTCGCATCTCCCCGGCATCGAGGCCGGCGAGGTAATCGCACAGCGCGCGGGCGGCCGGGCGCGCCTCGCCCTTGCCGTCCACCAGTTCGTCGAAGACTCCCTCCGGACGGTAGTCTTCGGTTCCGAATCGCATTGCCCCTGAGCCTCCCGGGTTGTGCACAGGAGAGGAGCAAGAAGCGTGCCTTGGCGATCAGGTCGCCCCGTTCGGGGTCATCACTCGCTGGCAGCCTCTGCGGCGCGACGAGCTTCGGCCGCCTGTTGCTGGGCTGCTTCCAGGTCGGCCTCGACCCGACTGGTGATCTTTTCGGCTTCCTTCGCCTGTTCGGCGGCACTGGTGCCGCCGGCGGCCGCCGCGGCACCGGTTTCCGCCAATCCACAGGCTGCCAGCAGGGCAGCCGCCGCCAGGATGGTCATCACGCGAAGCATGTCTGCTCCCCTTGATATGTGTGCATCAAATGTGTGCAGCGCGGTACCCTTGCAGGATAACAAGATCAGGGGTGTTTTCCGCATGAGGCTGTCCGGTTCGCAACGCAAGGTCGTGCTCGCCTCCTCGCTGGGCACGGTGTTCGAGTGGTACGACTTCTATCTGTACGGGTCGCTGGCGTCGATCATCGCCAGGCAGTTCTTTACTGCGCTGGACCCGACTTCCGCCTTCATCTTCGCGCTGCTGGCCTTTGCCGCAGGATTCATCGTGCGGCCGTTCGGCGCGCTGGTGTTCGGGCGGCTGGGAGACATGGTGGGCCGCAAGCACACCTTCCTGGTCACCATCGTGATCATGGGTGCATCCACTTTCCTAGTCGGCGTGCTGCCGGGCTATGGAACACTTGGCGTGCTGGCCCCGACGCTGCTGATCCTGCTGCGCCTGCTGCAGGGCCTGGCGCTGGGCGGTGAATACGGCGGGGCAGCCACCTTCGTTGCCGAGCACGCGCCAGCGGACAAGCGCGGCGCGCACACGGCCTGGATCCAGACCACCGCCACGCTGGGCCTGTTCCTGTCGCTGATGGTGATCCTGGGAACGCGCACCGCGCTTGGCGAGGAGGCCTTCCAGGCCTGGGGCTGGCGCATTCCCTTCCTGCTTTCCTCGGTGCTGCTGGGGCTGTCGGTATGGATCCGCATGTCGATGGAGGAATCCCCGGTCTTCAGGCAGATGAAGGCCGAGGGCAAGACTTCCAAGGCTCCCCTGAGGGAATCCTTCGGCCAGTGGTCGAACCTGAAGATCGTGCTGATCGCGCTGTTCGGCCTCACCGCCGGCCAGGCGGTGGTGTGGTACACGGGGCAGTTCTACGCGCTGTTCTTCCTCACCCAGGCGCTGAAGATCGACGGGGCGCAGGCCAACCTGCTCATCGGCCTGGCACTGCTGATCGGCACGCCGTTCTTCATCGTGTTCGGTGCGCTGTCGGACCGCATCGGCCGCAAGCCCATCATCCTGGCGGGGTGCCTGCTGGCGGCGCTGACGTACTTTCCGCTGTTCAAGGCACTCACGGCGGCGGGCAATCCGCAGCTGGCGGCGGCGCTGCATTCCGCACCGGTGACGCTGCACGCCAATCCGTCGGAGTGTTCGTTCCAGTTCAATCCCACCGGCACGGCAAAGTTCACCAGTTCCTGCGATGTGGCCAAGCAGACGCTGGCCAATGCCTCGGTGAACTACGACAGTGTGGATGCGGAAGGTATCGCGCGCATCCAGGTGGGCGAACGCAACATCAATGCCTTCGAAGCGCGGGGGCTTTCCGGAGCGGAACTCACGGCTCGCGAGGGGGCCTTCAAGGCAGAGCTGACCGCCGCCCTCAACGAGGCCGGCTATCCCGCCGCCGCAGATCCCGAACGCATCAACAAGCCGCTCGTGATCGCCATCCTCACGCTGCTGGTGATCTACGTGACCATGGTGTACGGGCCGATCGCCGCGGCGCTGGTGGAGATGTTCCCCACCCGCATCCGCTACAGCTCGATGTCACTGCCCTACCACATCGGCAATGGCTGGTTCGGCGGGCTGCTCCCCACCACCGCCTTCGCCATCGTGGCGCAGACCGGCAATATCTACAGCGGCCTGTGGTATCCGGTGATCGTGGCTTCGATCACGCTGGTGCTGGGTGCGCTGCTGGTGCGCGACAAACGCGGCGCATCGATGCACGACTAACGCGGCAGGTCCGCCCGCTGCTTCGCCAGCGCGGTGCGGATCTTCGCGCGGGCTGCCGGCAGGTCAAGCCTGCCGGCGGCGAAATCTTCCGCCTGCTCGAACAGCTCGGCGTAGGCGCCAGACTGGTCGCTGTTGGCGGTGAGCCGTACGGCACCTCCCGGCGTCAGCATCTCGTCCCAGGCCGCCAGCACCTCGCGCCAGTAAGCGCGCGTTGCCTCATGGTATTTGCCAGCCTCCTTGAAGTAGTCGCCGCCGATGCGCTCGTAACGGGCCACGCCGTACTCCCGCCCCACGTAGGGCATTGCCGCGCCAGTGGCCTCCTTCAGGTTGTTCTCTTCCTGCAGCCAGCCAGTGGGCAGCACGGTGTGGCGGTTCGTGCCACGCAGCAGCTGGTAGTCCTCTCGCACCGACCATTCGCGGCGCGGCAGTGGCCGGGCTGTCTCGCCGCTGATCCACGTGGAGAAGGATGCGCTGTGCTCCCAGCGGCCGAGTGATCCATAACGCGGTGATTCATCGACCTGGTACACCACCTGCGCCCACTTGCCGCGGCGCTCCGCCTCGGCAAGCGCGCGACGCGTCCAGCGGTTGTCGCCCTGGTATTCCACCAGGTGCGTGGGCTCATACACCCATTCCTGTCGCCAGTGTTTGGTGACTATCGGCGCCATGGGTTTGCCATCGGGCCCGACCACATGCATCTCCAGGATGTGCACGAGGCTGACGTGGCGCGGTTCGTCCCGGTCGATGAACACCTTCTCGGTGCCCCAGGACTGGTACGGCCGGGCGCGCGAGCCATCGCCGGTGAAAGCCGCCACCTCGAGGAAATCGAAGTTCACGCGGAAATTTCCCGTCATGGCCAGGATGGCGCGCCGGTCTCGCTCCAGGTCGGCAATGCCGGGCTCCCGCAGGGCATGCCATTGCGGCGAGGGCGCGGTTTCCAGCTTCACCTCTGCCCCGCGGGTGGTGCCGCCACGCGGCGCCGGCGCTGCCGGGCCCACTGGCCAGCTGAAGGTGTAGCGCGAGTCCACGCGTTGCGGAGCGCCGGCGCTCTCCGCCGGAACCCCTGCCAGCGGCCCTGCCGCCAGCACCGCGGCCAGGAAGATGTTGCACAAGGTCTTCATGGTGGAGTCCTCGGGGCCTCAATCGAGTATATGAGAACCGTTCTCATTGACAACCCGGCAATTGGCGCAACACTGTGGCGCCGGAAGCTAGAATCCCCGCCCCGAGTCCGGATGCCCCTCCCTGCCATGACCGCCGTCGTCACCGACATCGAACGCCCCCGCCTCAAGCCCCCCGTGGAAGGCAAGCTGCTGCTGCATTCCTGCTGCGCGCCCTGCTCCGGCGAGGTGATGGAGGCGCTGCTGGCCTCGGGCATCCACTACGCCATCTTCTTCTACAACCCGAACATCCACCCGAAGCCGGAATACCTGCTGCGCAAGGAAGAGAACATCCGCTTCGCGGAGAAGCACGGCATCGAGTTCATCGATGCCGACTACGACACGGCCAACTGGTTCACGCGCGTGAAGGGCCTGGAGAACGAGCCGGAACGCGGCGCGCGTTGCACCGCCTGCTTCGACATGCGCTTCGAACGCACCGCGCTTTACGCGCACGAGCATGGCTTCCCGATGATTTCCAGCTCACTGGGCATCTCGCGCTGGAAGGACATGAACCAGATCAACGGCTGCGGCGCACGTGCCGCGGCGCGCTATCCGCAGCTCGTGTACTGGGACTACAACTGGCGCAAGGGTGGCGGCTCGCAGCGCATGATCGACATCAGCAAGCGCGAACAGTTCTACCAGCAGGAGTACTGCGGCTGCGTGTACTCACTGCGCGATACCAATGCCCACCGCGAGGCACAGGGCCGCAAGCCGATCGAGATCGGCGTGCAGTTCTACGGGCGCGAGAGCACCTGATCCAGCGCTGCTGCGACGTGACCTACCGAGCGGTCGACGTTGCGCAGCTTCTCCAGGCCAAAAAGCCCCATGCGGAAGGTGCGGAAATCCGGCCCTTCGCCACATTGCAGCGGCACGCCTGAGGCCGTCTGCAACCCCGCGCCCAGGAACTTCTTGCCGCTCTGGATATCCGGATCAGTGGTGTAGCTCACGACCACGCCGGGCGCCTTCCAGCCCTCGGCCGCCACGCTGGGCAGACCGCGGGATTCAAGCAGCGCACGGACCTTCGCACCCAGCTCCACCTGCTGCGCACGCAGCTTTTCGAAGCCGTCGGCACGCGTCTCGAGGATGGCGTCGCGCAGGCGCACCAGCGCGTCAGTGGGCATGGTGGCGTGATAGGAGTGCTGGCCCTTCTCGTAACCTTCGGCGATCTGCATCCACTTCTTCAGGTCACAGGCGAAGCTGGAGCTCTGCGTGGCGTCGATCGCCGCACGGGCACGCTCGCCCAGCATCACCATCGCGCAGCAGGGTGAGCTGCTCCAGCCTTTCTGCGGCGCGGACAGCAGCACGTCGACACCGGTGGCCTTCATGTCCACCCACATGGCGCCCGAGGCGATGCAGTCGAGCACAAACAGCGCACCCACTTCGCGTGCGGCGGCGCCGACCACCTTCAGGTAGTCATCGGGGAGGATGATGCCGCTGGCGGTTTCCACATGCGGCGCGAACACCACCTTCGGTTTCTCGGCGCGGATGGTGGCAGCCACCTGCTCCGCCGGGCACGGCGCCCAGGGTGCCTGCGGACCACTGCCCTGCTGCGTGGCCTTGCAGACCACCTCGCCAGTGCCCAGCCCACCCATCTCCAGGATCTGGCTCCAGCGGTAGCTGAAGAAGCCATTGCGGATGACCAGCACCTTCTCGCGGTTGGCAAACTGGCGCACCACGGCCTCCATGCCGAAGGTGCCGCTGCCGGGCACCAGCACTACAGTCTGGGCCGCATAGACTTCCTTCAGGGCGCCGATGATTTCCTGCATCACGCCCACGAAGCGCCGCGACATGTGGTTGAGCGCGCGGTCGGTGTAGACCACCGAGAATTCAAGCAGTCCGTCGGGGTCCACGTTGGGGAGCAAGCCGGGCATCAGGATCTCCGTTCTTTTCGTCGCATCGGGCAGCGCGGATTGTAGGGGCCGCGCCCGCCCCTGTCCTGTCAGGCAGCGGCCGGGGGCTGAGGAATCCCCTCATTGCGCACTGCGATCACTGTGAGGGTGCGCGGCCCACCCACCGGGGAGGGCCAGTCAATCGACTGCCCGGGGCGCAGGCCCAGCAGCGCGGCGCCGATGGAAGTCAGCACCGAGATGAGGTCGCGGGTCACATCGGCCTCGTGCGGCCAGACCAGCACCACGTCACGCGTACGGCCGGTCTGGTCATCGCGGAACGTGACATGCGAGCCCACGCGCGCGAAGTCGCAGCCGATGGATTCATCGGGCAGCACAGTGGCGCGCCCCAGCTCGCGGTCCAGGTATTCGGCGACCAGCGGCGAGGTGCGCGCAGCCGCGTGGGCAAGGCTCAGCAGCCGGTCGTACTCGCTGGCCGGAATGATGATTTCGGGCAGCGCAGCCGCCCGGGAATGCAGGTTGAGTTCCATGTTTTTCGCGCTCCTGTTGCAGTGAAGACAGGGCGGAGAGGATTCGCTCCGCCCGTGGGACTACCCCGGGCGAAGCACACAAATGGCTACGCCCGGGGCGGGGGACCCTGGATGGAATGACCGGCCGCCGGGAAGGCAGGCAGGCAGATGTAATGGACGCAGCTGGACATGCAACGAGCATAGCCCCTGCCCGCGCCAAGTCAACCACCCGGAAGGGGATCAGGTCATTACATCATACTGTGATATATTTACCTCCCGATCACCTGATTCATGGAGTCACCCATGGCATTGCAACTTGGAGATGTGGCGCCGGATTTCACGGCCGTCACCACGCAGGGCACCATCAACTTCCACGACTGGCTGGGCAATTCCTGGGCGGTGCTGTTCTCGCATCCGAAGGACTTCACGCCGGTGTGCACCACCGAGCTCGGCTTCACCGAAAAGATGCGCCCCGAGTTCGAAAAGCGCGGCGTGAAGGTGATCGGGCTTTCAGTGGATGGCGTCAACGACCATGAGCGCTGGGCTGATGACATCGAGCAGACCCAGGGTGCGCGGCCCCGCTTTCCGATCATCGCTGACCCGAACCGCAGCGTGGCCACCGCCTACGGGATGCTGCATCCCAATGCCGATTCCACGCATACCGTGCGTTCGGTGTTCATCATCGATCCGGCGAAGAAGATCCGCGCCTCCATCACCTACCCGGCCTCCACCGGGCGCAACTTCAATGAAGTGCTGCGGGTGATCGATTCGCTGCAGCTGACCGACAAGCACAAGGTGGCCACGCCGGTGAACTGGAACAAGGGCGATGACGTGATCATCGTGCCGTCGGTTTCCAATGACGAGGCCCGCAAACTCTTCCCCGCGGGATGGAACGAACAGCGGACCTACCTGCGGCTGGTGAAGCAGCCGGCCTGATGGCACGCATGGGCTCCATCACGGTCCTGCGCGAGCCGGAGACGGGACCGGAAGCATCCGCCATACCGGCGGCGGAAGACCCCTGGCGCCTGGCGCCGCTGGATGGTGCCCTTGCCGAAGAGGTGCGCGGGCTGGTTGGCCGGCTTGGCTCCGCGCAGCGCCTGTGGCTGAGTGGTTACCTGGCCGGCAGCCTCGCGCCCGTTTCCGCACCCGTGGCGGCGACGGCGACGGGCGCCAGCCCTGCGGCTGCGCCAGTGACCATCCTCTTCGGATCGGAAAGCGGCAATTCGCAGCGTCTTGCACAGCAGCTTGCGCGACGGCTCGGGGACAGGCAGGCCCCGCATCGCGTGCTCGACATGATGGACTGCCGCAAGGTGGACCTGGAGCAGGCCCAGCGCGTGGTGGCCATTGTCAGCACCCATGGTGATGGCGATCCGCCGGAGACTGCGCACGGGCTGTTCGAGCTGCTTGCCGGCAATCGTGCGCCGGCACTGGGCGGCAAGCAGTTTGCGGTACTGGCCCTGGGAGACAGCAGCTACGAGCATTTCTGCGCCGCGGGCAGGAAGCTCGACGCGCGCCTGGAGCAACTGGGCGCGCAGCGATTGCTGTCCCGGGTGGACTGCGATGTGGACTTCGAGGCCGCGGCAGAGGCGTGGCTCGAGACGGTTTCGTCACGACTGGCCGAGTCACCTGCCGCGCCGGCCATTGCCGCAGTAGATGCGGCCGGCGCAAGGCAGACGACGCGCAGCTGGAACCGGAAGAACCCGCTGCACGCTTCAACGCTGGCCAACCAGAAGCTCACGATGCCGCAGGCCTTCCGGGAGGTGCGCCATGTCGAACTGTCACTGCCGGACGAGGTGCGCTACGCGCCGGGCGACGCGTTGGGCGTGGTGCCACGCAACGACGAGAACCTGGTCGCGGCACTTCTGGCCCGGCTGGGATTCGACCAGGACACCCCGGTGCAGGCTGCCGGGCACGACACCCCGTTACGCACGGCCCTGCTGGAACACCGGGAAGTCGCTGGGATGACTGCCCCGTTCCTGCAGCGCTATGCCGAAGCCACGGCGAGCGCCGGCCTGCTGCGCCTGGCGCAGGCGACCGACGACCTGAAGAACCTCCTGCACGGCCGCGACCTCCTCGACCTCGTGCAGGAATATCCACCGCGGGGGCTTGATGCGGCCACCCTGGTTGAACTGCTGCCGCCACTGGCCCCGCGCCTTTATTCCATCTCTTCCAGCGCCCTCGCCACTCCCGGGGAGGTGCACCTGACTGTCGGCCTCGTCGCCTACCAGGCCCGGGATCGCGTCCGCCGCGGCGTCGTCTCTGGAATGCTCGCGGACCTGGCGGAGGGACAGACCCTGCCGGTTTACCTTCATCGCAACGAGGGTTTCCGCCTGCCGACTGACCCGCGTGCGCCCATCGTGATGGTGGGCGCCGGCACTGGCGTGGCGCCGTATCGCGGCTTCCTCGCCGAGCGCGAGGCCAGCGGCGCCACCGGGCGCAACTGGCTGGTGTTCGGCAACCGCGCGTTCGAGCATGACTTCCTCTACCAGAGCGAGTGGCTCACCTGGCGGCGGCGCGGCCTGCTGGCACGGCTCGATGTGGCCTTCTCGCGTGACCAGGTGCAGAAGTGCTACGTGCAGCATCGCCTGCGCGAACAGGGCGCCCTGCTCTGGGCCTGGCTCAATGAAGGTGCGCATCTCTACCTGTGTGGCGACGCGCAGCACATGGCGCCGGATGTGGAGCACGCCCTGCTGGAGGTCTTCCGCACCCACGGCGGGCTCGACGAGGAGGCTGCGGCCGAACACCTGCGCCAGCTGCGTCGCGAGCGCCGCTACCAGAAGGATGTGTACTGATGAGCGATGCCCTGCCCCGCAACGACCTCTCAGCGCCGCTGGACCAGTTGCACTCCAACGAGCGCGTTAAGCACGAAAGCCGCCAGTTGCGCGGCACGGTGGATTCCAGCCTGGCCGATGCGGCCACGGGCGCAGTCGATGAAACCGACACGCTGCTCACCAAGTTCTTCGGCATCTACCAGCAGGACGACCGCGACCTGCGCGAGGAGCGGCGCCGCGCGAAACTGGAGCCGCGCTACCAGTTCATGGTGCGTGTCCGCCTGCCGGGCGGGGTGTGCCTGCCTCACCAGTGGCTGGCGCTCGACGCCCTCGCCCGCGCCCATGCCGGCAACACGCTGCGCCTCACCACCCGCCAGACGTTCCAGTTCCACGGCATCCGCAAGCATCAGCTGCGCGCGCATCTCCAGGGCCTGCACGCCGTGGGGCTGGACACCATCGCCGCCTGCGGCGATGACAACCGCAATGTGATCTGCACGGCCAATCCGCTGCTCTCGCCCGCGCACGCCGCGGTGAGCGAACTGGCGCAGCGCATCGGCAAGCACCTGCTGCCGCGCACCGGGGCCTATCGCGAAGTATTCCTTGGCGAACCGGCGGTCACACCGGATGCTGGACCAGAGGAGCCGCTCTACGGCACCACCTACCTGCCCCGCAAGTTCAAGATCGCGCTGGCCGTACCGCCGCGCAATGACGTCGACGTCTTCGCCCATGACCTGGGCTTCATCGCCGTCATCGAGGATGGCCGCCTCATCGGGTACAACGTGCTCGCCGGTGGCGGGATGGGCATGACGCACAACCAGCCGCAGACCTTCCCCCGGCTGTCTGAACCGGTCGGCCTGTGCAGGCCGGAGGATGTGCTGGCTGTCGCCGAGCATGCGATGTGCATCCAGCGCGACTTTGGTGATCGCCGTGATCGCGCGCATGCACGGTTCAAGTACACCATAGAGGACCGTGGCATCCCCTGGTTCCGTGCCGAGCTCGAGCGCCGCCTGGGTCGTGCCCTGGACGAGGCCCGGCTGGTCCGGTTCACGACTTCGGCTGACCCCTCCGGCTGGGAAGAATCCGCGGATGGGCTGTGGCACTTCGCCCTGCACGTACCCAACGGCAGGCTGGCGGATCGCCCCGGCACGGCCTGGCTTGCTGGCATGCGGGAGATCGCCGCCCTCCACAAGGGCGTGTTTGCGCTCACCACGAACCAGAACGTCATCATCGCCGGCGTGGCCGAAGGGGAACGCCCGAAGATCCAGACCCTGCTGCAGGAGCATGGACTCACCCAGGCGCAACCCCGGGACGCATTGCGCGCCCAGGCCATGGCCTGTGTCGCTCTGCCCACCTGCGGCCTCGCCATGGCGGAAAGCGAGCGGTACCTGCCCTCGCTGCTGGACAAGATTGCCTCGGTACTGGCCGGACTGGGCCTTTCAGAGCAGCCCATCTCGGTGCGCATGAGCGGCTGTCCAAATGGGTGCTCGCGACCTTTCCTTGCCGAGATCGCCCTGGTGGGCAAGGCGCCCGGGCGTTACGACCTCTACCTGGGGGCCAGCCCTTCGGGCCAGCGGCTCAACGTGCTGTACCGGCAGACTCTGGGCGAAGCCCGGATCCTCGAGGAGCTGCGCGCGGTGCTGTCACGCTACGCCCGCGAGCGCCACGAAGGGGAAGCCTTCGGGGATTTCGTGACCCGCGCGGCCATCGTGGCGCCACCCGACGCACTGGACGCCAGACTCAGGGCCAGGCAGGCCTGACATGGATGAGCGGGCAGGACAGCATGAGCCCGAAAAGACGCGCAGGCCGCGGCGGGTCGACCCGCTGATGATGATGACGGTGGGGCTGGGCGTCTTCTTTCTCGCTGTGCTTGCCCTGCTCGCCATCGGTGGCTGAACCCACCGGGTGGTTGGGATTCGATCAGCCGACCTGTACGCTTGCCTGCGGCAATGAACAAGTCAGACTTTGAACTGCTGGCCGATTTCCGCTACCAGCTGCGCCGCTTCCTGCGCTTCAGCGAGGACGCCATCCAGGCGGAAGGCCTCACTCCCCAGCAGTATCAGCTGCTGCTGCAGATCAAGGGTTTTCCGGGTCGCAACTGGGCGTACGTGGGAGAACTGGCGGAGCGGCTGCAGGCCAAGCATCACGGCACTGTCGCCCTGGTGTCCCGCTGCGAGCTTGCCGGACTGGTGCGCCGGGAGACGGACCCGGATGACAAGCGCCAGGTACGGGTGCACCTGACCGACGTCGGGGAAAACCGCCTGACGCGGCTGGCGCGCCTTCACAGGGATGAGCTGCAGTCGCTGGCCAGCGTGTTCCGGGTATCGCGGATCGCGGCGTTCAACGATCGGGAGTGAAGCGGGCCGCGAAAAGTCTGGCGGAGAGTGAGGGATTCGAACCCTCGAAGGGCTTTTGACCCTTACACCCTTAGCAGGGGTGCGCCTTCGACCACTCGGCCAACTCTCCGTTTCCCGGCACGGCCGCCGGCCATGGCAGGCTGGGGCTGCCGTGGGCAGACGCGGGATGATACTGGCCTGGGCGGGAGGGGTAAAGGTTCGGGAATTCCGCGGCTTGCGTCAGGCGGCCGCCAGCGGATCCCCGCCAGGCGGATGGCCATCCGCCGGACCTTCGCCACGCGCGCGACTCTTCTGCTCGTACATCCGGCCATCTGCCCGCCGCAGCAGCGCGCCAGCATCTCGGCCATCATGAGGATAGACGGCTACGCCGATGCTCGCCTGCAGGCGCACCATTTCCCGTCCCATTGCAAAGGTTTCTTCAACGGCCTGGCGGACCTGCTGTGTCACGCGCGTCGTATCCTCCGGCGTCGCCAGGTCAGGGATCACGAGCACGAATTCGTCACCACCATAGCGGGCAATGGTGTCCTCGGCCCGCACACGCGCGGCGAGCCGGCGGCCCAGCGCGCACAGCAGCTGGTTGGCCATTTCGTGGCCGAGTGTGTCGTTCACCTGCTTGAAGCCGTCCAGGTCCAGGAACAGTACGCCCACCGCGCCACCCTTGCGCTCGGCCACCACGATGGCGTGCTCCAGTCGGTCGAGCAGCAGCATGCGGTTGGGCAGTCCGGTGAGCGCGTCATGCGTGGCCTGGTGGCGCAGCTGGCGCTCGATGTCCTTCATCTCCCGGATGTCCCAGGCAATGCTCGACAGCGTCGTGGTTTCCCTGCCGTGCTGCTCGCGCACGCGGTGGGCCATCAGTACCTGCGAGACGGGTACCTCTACGCTGGCGCTGTCGAGCAGCGTCATCTCGCCGCGCCAGATGCCCGAGCGCAGGCAGGTGGGGATGGCTTCATCGAGCAGGGTGTCGCAGGACTGCGGTGAATAGATGTCGAACACGGTGCGGGCCGCGATGCTGGTGTGCGAGCCGATGCCCAGCATCTGGCGGCCGACACCGTTCATGTAGAGAAGGCGACCCTGGCTGCTGGAGACCATCACCATTCCCGGGGTGGCGTCGATCAGGGCCATCAGGCAGTCGCGGAGTATTGCCGGAGAGCGGCCGGCGTCCAGGGAATCGTGCCGGGAATGGCGGAGCTGGCCGGGAGACAGCCCGGGCCCGTTTGAAGAATCTGCCGTGATTTCCATGCCCGCCACCGCCGCTGCTGCGCTGTGGCAATACCTTAGATTGCGCCGGGTCGGAGACAATCGGGTGAACACCCCACCATGTCACGGGTGAATCAGCCCCCTCCTCACCGCATAGCGCACAAGCCCGGCGGTATCGTGGATGTCCAGCTTCTTCATCAGGTGGGTGCGGTGGGACTCGGCGGTCTTCAGGCTGATGCCCAGGCTCGCAGCCACCTGCTTGGTCTTCTGGCCTTCGGCGATCAGCTGCAATACTTCCCGCTCCCGCGCCGTCAGCGGATCAATCTCGAGGGAATCGCGGTTGCGGTAGGCATCGATGACGATCTGGGAGATGCCGGGGCTGAAATACATGCGGTCCCTGGAGGCTTCCTTGATTGCGCGCAGCAGGTCGGCACTGGCTTCGGTCTTGATCACGTAGCCGTGCACCCCGGTATCCAGGGCCTCGATCACGTAAGGGCTCTCCTTGTGCATGGTGAGCAGGATGACCTTGGTGCGCAGTCCATCGGCTGCCACGGTCCGGGCCACATCAAGACCGTTGAGGCCGGGAAGCGTGATGTCGACGATGGCGATATCCGGCTTCACGCGCCGGATCAGCTCGACCCCCTCGCGGCCGTCGCAGGCTTCTCCCACCACCTGGAACCCTGGCTCACCCTCCAGCAACTTCCTGATCCCCTGCAGCAGGATCAGATGATCATCGACGATGACGACTCGGACCATGATGCTCCTAGACCACCGGCACAATGGGCTCCAGCGGCACCACCACTTCAACGCGGGTGCCCTGTCCCGGCGCCGAGATGATCTGGCAGGTGCCTCCAACGGCGCTTGCGCGCTCCCTCATGCCCAGCAACCCGAGGCCACGCTTGCCTCCGGGTGCGAGCACTGCATCCGCGTCGAAACCGGCGCCGTCGTCGCTGATCACGCAGCGCACCTGTTCGGCGCCCTGCGGGCCGCCGCCGACCTGCTCGAGCGCGATGGTGACACCGGGTGATCCGCCGCCATGGCGTACGGTGTTGTTCAGCGCCTCGTGGGCAATGCGATAGAGGGCAATCTCCGCCCCCACAGGCAGTCGAGTGCGCAACTGGCCGGTCACCTTGATCTTCAGGCCTGTGCGTTGCTCGATGCCCTGCGCAAGGAACTCCAGCGCGGGCCGCAGGCCCAGGTCATCGAGGATGGTGGGGCGCAGCTCGTGCGAGAGGTGGCGCAGCTGCTCGCCGGTTTCATCCAGCAGGCGGCGCACGCTGGCCAGCCTGCGATGACCGCTGGGCAGCAGCTCGCGCACGGCCATGTCCAGTTCCAGCGTGGCAGTGGCAAGGATGCTGCCCGCCTGGTCGTGCAGGGCGTGGGCGATGCGGCCCACTTCGCCTTCCAGCAGTTCGTTGAGCCGCCGCAACGCTGCGTTGGCTTCATCGACCGAGCGCAGGCTGATTTCGAAAGGTGACAGGCTCTCCAGCAGGAAGCTGCCCGCCATGTCGTCGGCGGACTTGCGATGCAGCAGCGTGGCCACGGCCTTCTCGTGCATGGAAACGAGATCCAGGATGCCCAGTCCGCCGGCCAGCGCGCGGCGACCTATCTCGTAGGCATTGCTGAGCGCAGCCTCGCCGGCACCGTCCATGAAACGTTGCAACGCCGCGCGGTACTCCTCGGTGTAGCGTTCAGCCTGCGTCATGGGCCACCCCACTGCACGCGCGCCACGAGCACGAGGGCATCGTCATGACCGTTGCCATGCTGTGCCAGCAGGCGGTCGGCAAGGCGACGCGGCGGTTCCAGGCGGTCAATGCTGTCCGCGAAGCCCGCCTCAATACCATCGGTCGCCACCACCAGCATGTCGCCCGGCACAATCCGCGTGCTGGAAAGTGCGGGCGGCGGCATGGACACCCCGACAACCCCGCCGCGCACCAGCAGTTCGGTGCGATCCAGCTTGCCGGACGGGGAAGGATGGAGCAGCACCGCGGCGATGTTTCCGACGCCAAGCCACTCCAGGCGCTGCTGCCTGAGGTCGAGGTCGAGCAATGTAATCGCGGCGCCACGCGTCTCGCGCAGGCGTTCGTGGCAGCGAACCATCAGTCCGGTCACGGAATCTCCTCCCGACGCATGCAGCACCTCACAGGCCGCCTCTGCGGCGACCGCGGCCCTGGATCCATGTCCCAGCCCGTCGATGACGCCGATCAACGCCCGCCCGTCCAGCTGATGGACATGGCAGCGGTCGCCGGACTGCAGTTCTCCCGGCAGTGTCGACTGCGCCATCCCCACCTCCAGCATCCCGCGCGTCATCGTCGTCTCTTTCCAAGAGTCACCGTCGTGCCGCTGGAGTTGGAAACGATCTCGAAGTGGTCGGCGATGCGGCGCACGCCGGCCAGGCCGAGCCCGAGGCCACCGGATGTCGAATAGCCGGAACGCATGGCCGACTGCATGTCGGCGATGCCTGGACCTTCATCGCGCGCAATCACGAACAGCATGCCGTCATGGGTGGAGCGCATGATGATCTCGCCCCGCTGGGCGTACCGCACGATGTTGCGCGCGAGTTCGGAGATCGCCGCCGCGATCAGCGTGGCCTCGCTGGCGGAAAATCCCAGGCTGGTGGCGAGGCTGCGGCCATGCTGGCGCGCCTCGACCACGTCCTCGGAGGTGGCGACGACCACCCGCGCATCGAAGGATCCGGATTCGACGCTCCTGGAGGTCATGTTCATCGCGCACCCAGGAAGGAAAGGCCCTCCTCCAGGTCCAGCGCGGTGGGAATGTCCTCGAGGGTGAGGCCGAGCTGCACCATGGCAAAGGCGACTTCGGGCTGGATGCCCACGATAACGGTCTTGGCGCCCCGCAGGCGGATCATGTGCGCGAGGTCGCGCAGCGTGCGCGACGCGAAGGAGTCCACCACGTCGAGCGCCGTGACGTCGACGATCACGCCACGCGTGCGGTGGATGGACACCTGTTTCACCAGCGCATCGCGCAGCCCCACCAGGTCAACGTCGGTCAACGCGGACTGGATGCTGGCAATGAGCACATCCCCTTCCTTCAGGATGGGGACCGACGACCAGGTTTGCTGGTTACCCCGGCGGCTATCCACTGGCTCGGGCTTCATCTTGCAGGGAGAACGGCACCACCTTGTATCCCAGCAGGCGCTCGGCCTGCTCGATGCCGCCCTGCAGATCACCGACGGTGTTCATCTTGCCGAGGTCGACGCCGATGTTGACCAGCGTCTGTGCGATGGAGGGCGAGAGACCGGTGACGATCACCGTTGCGCCGAGCAGTCGTGTCGCTTCCACCGTCTGTACCAGGTGGTTGGCTATGCTGGAGTCCACCGCCGGCACGCCAGTGAGGTCCATTACCACCACCTTGCCGCGCGTCGCACGGATGCCGTGCAGCAGCTGTTCGGTAAGCTGGCGGGCACGCTGGGGATCGATGGCGCCGACGATGGGCAGGATCAGCAGGCGCTCACGCACCTGCAGTACCGGCGTGGAGAGTTCGCGGATGGCTTCCTGCTGCTCGCGGATGATGCGTTCGCGCTCCTGCACGAAACCGACAGCCACGGTATTGGCGATGCGGTTGGCAGCAGGCTCGTAGGCATCGAGGATGCGATTGAGCTTGGCGAAGTCATGCTGGTACTTGGCGAACAGCGAGCGGGCCAGCACGTCGCGCAGCAGGAGCACGATTCCAACCACCTCGTCGGTTTCCACGCCGCGCGGAATGATGCGTTCGGAGAGGTTTCGCGCATAGGCCTGCAGTGCCTCGAAGGTGCCTGTCTCCAGTGCCTCCACGTACTGGTCGTAAACCGCCGTGGCTTCGCTGAATACCTCCTCCTCGCTCATGGCTGTAAGGAGGCGCGCCTTGGTTATGCGCTGGGCCCACTCCTGGCGCAGGTCTGTGCGATGCTCGCGCAGGTGCGCGACGAGTTCGCTGAGGAGGGTGCTGGCTGCCTGGTCCCGCAGCGGGTGCGGCGAGATCTTCGAGTGATCCAGCTCGTGCATCGTCGTCTCCCTGTGCAATATCGCGTGCATCGCGCGATTATGCCGATGCGTCACAGGGATTCCCTGAATCGTTCAGGTGTTCACCTGATGCCCCGCACCCGTTTTTGCGCGTTGATCCGCGTTACGCGGGCTCGCGACAGAAATGTCGGCGTTCTCCTACATCTGGTTCCGTCCGCCTCCTTCACTTAGAGTTTCACTCGAGCGAAAGGCAAACCTGTCGAGAGGCAGGGACGCAAAGCTACCGGTCTTCCGGCCCTTACAGGCCGCAAGACAGCGGGGCTGCCGGCAGGATGAGTTCCTGTCGTGAGTCACGATTAAGCGCACCCCGGCCCATGCCGGTGGGCACGCCTATTCAGACCTTTCACTTTGCCCTTCGGGGCCGGGTGACCGGTCGCTGAAGGAAGGCGTGCCAACAGCTCCACACGGGGCCGGGGAATTTCGGGATGAACACGACGGGTTTTCGCGCTTTGCCGCGCGCGACGGTGTCTGCCTGCGCACTTGCACTTCTTCTCACCGCCTGCGGCGGATCCTCCGGAGACTCAACGGCTGACGCCAGTGGCGCACCACCCACGCAGTCGCCGTCCACTACACCGCAGTCTCCACCGCCGTCTCCGGCACCCGCGTCCGCTTCAGGCGAGCCCAGCACCCCCGCGCCCCCCGGCACACCGCCGCCTGCTGCCCCCGCCGCGCCGGCGCCCGCCCCGGCTCCGTCGCAGACTGGCGCAAAGCTGCTGTTCCACTCCGGATTCGATGGGGGATCAATGAGCCTGCTGCCGCCGGCCAACTGCTGGGGCACCGGCTGCTGGCAGGATCTGGTCGGCCTCGACAGCCTGACCAACTTCACCTGGCCCACCGAGGTGTGGGGAGGTGGTGGCAAGTTCATGATGCTCAGCTCCCCGGTCACCACCAGCGGAACCACGATGGGCAACTACATGTTCAACCGGCTCGATCGCGTCACTGCGCATGACGGCCGCGACTCAACTGCGCTGTTCCAGCAGATCACGCAGAACGCGAATGGCACTGCCCCCATGGGAACATCGCCCATGCAGAACGAATTCGTGTTCATGCCCAGGGACGAGAGCAGCGACATGTATGTGAGCTACTGGATGAAGCTGCAACCGGACCTGGTCGAGAAGATGAGCAACCTGCCCGCCGGCCCTGGAGTCAGCGGTGGCGGCACGTGGCGCGCCCTGTTCGCACTGAAGACCGGAGGCCAGACCTCCTGGGGTGAACCTGCGGACAACGGCGACTATCGCATCGAGGCGTATGTGATGACCTATGGCGGCGGCCAGCCCTACTGGGTGCTGCTGGGTGATGCCAACGCCGGCGGCGGAGCCCCTGCCACCAATGCGTTCCGGGTGGAGAACCGCGACGTGAAGGTCCCGGTAGGCGACTGGTTCAAGTTCGAGATCTTCTGGCACCGCAGTGGCGGCTCAGACGGACGCGTCTGGATGGCGGTGAATGGCCAGGTGGTGGCCGATCGGCGCGGAGCCAACATGGGCGCATGGAACATGCCCATCAACCGCATCATGGCGCCCTTGCTCTACGCTGGCAGCGCAATGCCGGTTTACCAGTGGATCGATGAGGTCGAGGTGTGGGACGGTTTCCCGTCCCCGGGCAGCAACCCACCCTACGCCGCCCACTGAGGGCAAAGCGGGCGATCAGAAATTCGCCCGCAACTCCAGGCCGTAGAGGCTGGCACCATACTCCGGCACGGTATCGGATGCCCTGCGCCCCTCATGCCGGCCGAACATGCGCAGCCCGAAGGCGGGTGTGAGCCGGAAGTCCACGGTGAGGCCTGCAATGACCAGGCTTTCGCGAAAGGTGCCGGGACTGGACACCGGTCCAAGCGCGACGTCGCCGCGATAGATCCGGTGGCTGGACTCCAGGTTCAGCGAGATCTGCGTGCGCGGACCGACTGAAAATGCCGGACGCAGCGCAATGCTCCTGGCCAGCACGTAACCCACGTTGACCTGTTCCCACTCGCTGACGTCGCGCTGCGCAACCGCGACGACCGCCACCCTCGACGAGGGACGCCATTCGTAGCTGACCGAACCGGTCCACGTGGAAAGGTCGCGCTGGGGAAACTGGCGATGGTCACGCGCCACATAGCCGCCCCGCACATCGAACCGTGACTTTGCCGCGGGAGTCCATTGCAGGAGGCCTCCCATGCGATGCTGGCGGTAGGAGTTGTCCACCCTCAGCAGGCCTACGGACTGCAGGTTCGGCAGCGTGGCGTCGGCGTAGTTGGCGTAGACGCCGATGCTGTTTCCCGAAGGACTCTCGTACGTAAGCGTGGCACTGCCGCCATCGCGCTGCATGTCGCTGGTCTGGAACTGGCTGGAGTTGTTGTGGTGCTCGATGCGCTCGACCCCGGCACCGAGTAGCCACCGCACCCCCACGTTGATGGCGCCCTCGGCGTCAAAGCGCTGTATGCGCAGCTGGTTGGGTGCGGCGCTCTGCGTGCCGCTGCGCAGATTGGCCAGCGATGACAGCACCGACTCCGCACTGTAGCCAACACGACCGTCCAGTCGCCGTCCTGCCTGCCATAGCCAGGCTGTGCGCAGGCTCCAGGCCTGGTGGTCCAGTTCGCTGAACTTGTCGAAGTGCTGGTCGCTTCCAGCCGCCTCGCCACGGAAGCGCTGTCCGCTCACGGGCAAGTCCAGGCGCAGTCCGGCCGAAATCGTGCGGTAGGAATCACTCTGCGGGCCGGTGGCACCGGGCTGCCGGAACACGTTGTCCTCGCCTGTCAGGCCGACGGCGGCTGTTGCGCCGAACTTGTCTTCACCGTCCTCCGCGGCGGCGGCCGTATCCAGCTGCCAGAAGAGTGCGGCGGCGGCGACGACCAGACCGGCCTTCAATTGCCGCTGCGGACAGCGACGTTCCCTTGCCCTTTCAGGGCCTGATGATGCGGGCATCGAGTGCCCTCCCCACTGCCTGGGCGCGATTGACCACGTTGAGCTTGCGCAGGATCTTCTGCACATGGTTCTTCACCGTGAGCGCGCTGATGCCGAGGATGGCGCCGATTTCCCCGTTGCTCTTGCCGAGGTAGACCCAGCGAAGGATGCCGCGCTCGCGCTCAGTGAGAATGCACCCCGCATTGGCAGGGGTACGGGCATCAGCGCCTTGTCCGCGCGTCTGCGTGCGCACCCAGGCGGCATGCAGGGCAGGATTCACGAGCTGCACCAGGTAGCTCTCGCGTGCGCCAGCCGTGCCGGGCGGGCAGGCAAAGATGGTCAGGCCCTCGACCTCTCCATCCGCATCATGCCAGCCGTGCACCAGCAGCTCTGTCGCCCCGCTGCGCATCAATTCGCGCAGCCCGGTGCTGCCGCCGGTACCCGAGAGTTCCTCGGCAGTGAAAATGCAGGGCTTGAACTGACGTTCCGCCCACTTGTCAGCCAGGCCGGAGAGCAGTGTTCCCTCCCGCGCAAGCAGATCGGCAAGTGAACTTCCGGAGGCGACGACGGTGGAGAATGCATCAACTGTGAATGAGGGATCGCGTGCCTTGCGCAGGGCACACACCAGCACACGGTGGCGGATCAGGTTGAGCAGCAACCCCTGCGTCCAGGTGAAGAAGTGGGCCCGGGTCGTGACCCGCAGCGATGCATCCATGTTCAGGAGCAGGCCTTCAATGCTGTGGGCATCGAGCAAGGCCCAGCCCACGGTGTCCGACGGCGCTTCATCACCGGCTTGTGGCGCGCGCCCGGGAGCGGCACTCACGAGCCGCAGTTCCGGTTCAGCGTGCGCGCCCTCATCCCTGGCACGCGATCTGACCACGCGAAGTCCGACCGTCTCAGTATGCATTTTTTTGCTCCAGTACCACGCCCAATGTCCGCAGGAGGATCCACAGGTCCAGCAGCAGGGACCATTCACGCAGGTATTCCAGGTCGCACTCCACCCGTGCCCGCATCTGCACAGTGTCGGTCTCGCCGCGCAGGCCCCTGACCTGCGCGAGGCCGGTGATGCCGGGACGCACCTTGTGGCGGATCATGTATCCCGGGATCAGCTTGCGATACAGCTCGTTGTGGGCCACGGCATGCGGCCGCGGGCCGATGACGCTCATGCGTCCCTGCAACACGTTGAGGAACTGTGGAATCTCGTCAAGGGAGTACTGCCGCAGGATCCTGCCGATGGGCGTGGTGCGGGGATCATCCCGGGTTGCCTGCTTCACCACGCCGCCATCCTCGAGGCAGGTCATGGTGCGGAACTTGTAGACCACGATCTCGCGCCCGTCGACTCCATAGCGGCGCTGCCTGAACAGCACCGGACCGGGCGAGGTCATCTTGATGGCCACCGCTATTGCCAGCGCCAGCGGGGAAAGCAGCACTACTGCCACGCTCGCCAGCAGCAGGTCACTTGCGCGCTTGGCCATTCCCGCCACGCCGCAGAACGGTGACTCGCAGAGAGCGATGGCCGGCAGGCCGGCAATGGTTTCGACCCGGGCCTGGATAAGGTCGAAGGACAGCACGTCGGGCACAAAGTACACCGAAGCCGTGGTGTCATGGAGTTCCTCAACGAGCCGCCGGATCCGTGGATGCCAGCAGGGCAGCGCACAGTACACAACGTCCACGTGGTTCTTCTTCACGTAGTCCGCCAGCTCGTTGAGCGAACCGAGAATCCGATGGTCCCCGGTTCCTTCGAGCCGATTGCAGTCACGGTCGTCAAAGTAGCCGGACACCTGTGTCGCCAGCAGCGGGTCACCATTGATGTGGTTCGCCAGCATGCAGCCGGTGGGATTCACGCCCGCGATGACAGCGGTGCGGCGGGCCTCCGCGACCCAGCGGGCCAGGAGCCGAGGAATCGCCCGATGCGACACGGCCTGAAGCACTGGCGCAGCCAACGCCCAGGAAAGCAGCAGGGCCGGATCGAACTGCGCCAGCGTGCCGGTAGCAGCTCCGAGCACGTAGAGGATGGCGCATACCAGCATCCACCTCAGCATCACCGCGCCTGGAGAGGAGCCGGCGGAACCCGCTGGTACCGGGGACCTGAGGGCCAGCGTGAGCGCCACAGCAAGCAGCACCAGGATGGCGTGGGCAGAAGTGAGCTGGATACCAAACCATCTTGCGCAGACCAGCAACGCCGCGGGCGCCGCGGCGGCATCGATGAATCCACGAAGCAGCGCGGACCGCCCCGGGGGCAGCACGCCGATCGGCGGAAGCCCGGCGCGCGGTGTTGTCCGACGCGTTGCTCCGAGGTAGGCGGCAGCAGTGGAACTGGAGTCAGGCAACATCGGCCCGCGCTCCCAGCGGCATGTCGGACAGCTCGTGCACCCGTGCAACCAGCTTGGCTACAGCGGAACTGAGCGCCGGCGCCGGCACCGGCTCCGGGCAGGTGCGCCAGCGATAGCCAAGGCCACGCACCGTCTCTATCAGTTCTCCGTGGCGCGAAGGCAAGGCCCGGCGCAGGCGCCGCACGTGCACGTCCACGGTGCGCTCTTCGACATACACGTCGTCACCCCAGACCTCATCGAGCAGCTTGCGGCGCGTGAGGGTCCAGCCGGAGTGCGTGATGAAGTACAGCAGCAGGCCGAACTCCATGCGCGAGAGCTCGATTTCCCGGTCACCACAGGTCACCCGGCGGGCGGCTGGATCCACGCACAGCCCCTGCACCTCGATGGCTTCATCGATGTGCTCGGGAGCCCGGCGCCGGAGCACCGCCCTGACCCTGGCGAGCAGCTCGCGCATCGACACCGCGCGAGGCAGGCAGTCATCCGCGCCGCACTCCAGCGCTGCGACAGTGTGCTCCTCCTCCGGGCGGGTGCTGAGCACAATGATGGAAATGCCGGCGGTACGCGGATCAGCGCGCAGCTGGCGGGCAAACATCAGGCCGGGGGTACCAGGCGCCCAGTCAAGCAGCGTCGCATCCGGCCGCAGCTTGCGCACCAGAACCTCGGCTTCACCGAAGCCGCGTGCACGCGTGACTTTGTAACCAGCGTTACGAAGGCTTTCCGCCATCAGCTCGCAGGTAGCTGTATCGCGTTCCACAATCAGAATCGAGCATTGCATGTTGCATCTCCCTGCCATCCGGGCCTGCCGGTCCATCGTTCACTTGTTTTTCGAACGACGGCCTTGCCAGGCATGGGTGGATGCTAATGACCGATGCACATGCCTCGCCATCGGTACAACCATCGACGCGTACCCGGGTGAATCGCGCAGGGAGTCAAGGGGAAAGACCTGATATAGGCCGAAAGTAGGTCGCGACCTACAAGTGATGTCTACACAAACCCTGATCCGATCGGATCAATTGCGCGTGCCATCGGATCGCGAGTGTGGTCGGTACGGTTTCCCGCAGCGGAGGAGAACCATGAAACCCACATTCACTGCAATTGTCCGGTTCGTGTCGTTTGTCGTGCTCGCCACGATCGCCTGGAACCCGGTGAACCGCGCAATGGCGGCGGAGCCCGTGCTCGGTCCGGGAGATACGGTACGCGTGACGGTATTCGACGATCCCAGTCTCACCACCGAGGCCCGGCTCTCGCTGCAGGGCACCCTCGCCTTCCCCTTGCTGGGTGAGGTGGCGATCGGTGACCGCACGCCTTCGGATGCGGCGAAGATCATCAGCGACCGGCTGAAGCAGGGTCGCTTCCTGCAGGACCCACGCGTCAGCGTCGCGCTGGTCGAGGTGCGCAGCCGCAGGGTGATGGTGATGGGCCATGTAGCGAAGCCTGGACAATACGCCCTCGACGGTACCAACGAGCGTCTCATCGACATCCTGGCCCTCGCCGGCGGACGCTCTGAAACCGGCGCCGACACCGTCGTGGTCACGCGCCGCAGTGGCGAGGCGCAGACCTTCGAAGTCAACATCGCCGAGATGTATCGCAAGGGCGACCTGAGCTCCGATCTGCGCCTGGAGGGTGGCGACGTGATCTACGTGCCGGAGGCGCCGGTGTTCTACGTGTACGGCGCCGTGCAGCGTGCCGGCGTGTACAGGCTCGAACCGGCCACTTCAGTACGCGCTGCGCTGTCGGTTGGCGGCGGACTCACCCAGCGCGCTTCGCAGCGACGCATCGAGATCCATCGCAAGCTGCCGGACGGAACCGTGAAGGAATTCAAGGCGGACCTGAAGGATCCGATCCAGCCGAACGATGTCATCTACGTGAAAGAGAGCCTGTTCTGATGAACCCGTCACTCTTCTTCCTGGTATTGCGGGCACGCTTCGGCCTGTTCGCCATGACCCTGTGCGCGACGCTGGTGGCTGCGGCCCTGGTCACGCTGCTGATGCCGAAGACCTATCAGGCGACAGCCTCGATGGTGATCGAGCAGCGCGAAGCCCAGTCACTGCGTGACGGCGCCATGGCCTACATGTCCACTGCTGAACGCACGGCCTACCTGCAGACCCAGGTGGAAATCCTCAAGAGCCCTGCCGTCGCGCGCCGGGTGGTCGCAACACTGAAGCTTGCCGAACGCCCGGAACTCAAGGAAGCCTACGCCGCCACCGACCGTCGCGTACCCATCGAGGAGTGGCTGGCCAACCTGATCGGGGGCTCGCTCGACGTGAAGACGTCACAGAGCAGCGTGATGCATGTCAGTGCCAACGCGCCGACCGCGGAAGCGGCCGCCGAGCTGGCCAATGGCTTTACCCAGGCTTACATGGACACGACGCTGGAACTGCGCGTCGCACCCACCCGACAGGCAGCCGAGTGGTTCGACGTACAGCTGAAATCCCTGCGCGAAGACCTGGAGAGCGCTCAGGACAAGCTCACGGCCTACCAGCGGGAGCATGGCATAGTGACGACAAGCGATGGTGCCGACGAGGAGCTGCTGCGGCTCACCAATCTTTCGGATGCCCTTGGCCGGACCATGGAACAGAACGTGGAGCTCGCGGCGACGGAACAGCTGGCACGCCGTGCACTGGAATCTGGTGCACCGCTGGAGTCCCTGCCCGTAATGCGCGACGACTCCGGCCTGCAGCAGCTGCGCTCCGAGCTGCGCGAAGGCGAAGCAAAGTTGCAGGCCCTGTCGGTGAGGTTCGGCGAGAACCATCCGGAGTACCGCAAGCAGCGTGCCGAGAACAACTACCTCCGATCCGCACTCGCCGCCGAGATGCAGAAAGTCGCCAACCTCACCAGCGGACGTCGGGCCGAGGGGGAGCAACGCGCGGCACAGGCCAGTGCGGCGCTCGCGGCCCAGCGTGCACGCCTGCTGGAGCTGCGGGAGGGCCGCGACGGGCTGGCCGTGCTGGTGCGCAACGTGCAGACAGCACAGACCGCCTACGACGCGGCCATGCAGCGCTTCATCGACACCCAGGTGGAAAGCCGCGCCAACCAGGGCAACGCCACGCTGCTGAATGCCGCGGCGGTGCCGCGCAAGCCGCACAGCCCCAACATTGCGCTGAACCTTGCGCTGGCCACCATCGTGGGCCTGGTTCTGGCGATCGGGCTGGTGATGGCACGCGAGATGACCGACCGCCGCGTGCACTCGCCGCTGGAGCTGGCCGAGGCCACCGGCGCACCCGTGCTTGGCGAGTTGCTCGCCTGGACGCCGACCGGGCGTCTTGCGCTCGCCGCCCCGCGCAACAACCCGCGCACCCTCACCCATCGAAGGCAGGACACTCCATGAGCGAACGCGCCACCGCACGCGACCCGGCTTTGAAGCTTCCCCCCATGAGTGCCTCGCGGGCGTCACCCGGAGATCCGGCCTCGCTGCACATCGTGCCGCGCGCCGACATGCGCATCGGAACCATCCTGGTCGCGCACAAGGCCATGGAGAGCGAGGATATCGACCGCGTCATCAAGATGCAGGATGCCAAGGGGCTGCGCTTCGGCGAGGCTGCGGTGCGCCTCGGCCTGATTACCGTGAGCGACCTGCGTCGGGCCCTGGCGCAGCAGTATGACCTGCCCCACCTGCTGCCTGAGAATGAGCGCAGCGACGGGGAGCTGGTCGTCGCTTCCGATCCATTCAACCGCTGCGCCGAGCAGGTCCGCGCCGTGCGTACCCAGCTGATGATCCGCTGGTCCACCGAGCGCCCGGGGTGCCGCACGCTGGCGATCGTCAGCCCCGAGCGGCAGGACGGACGCAGCTATGCCGCAGCCAACCTTGCCGTGGCCTTCGCGCAGTTGGGAAGCCGCACCCTGCTGGTGGATGCGGACCTGAGGCGCCCCCGACAGCACCGCATTTTCAGCGTGCCGGACAGCGTCGGACTCTCCACTGTGCTTTCCCAGCGCGCCGGCCGCGAGGCCGTGGTGCCAATCCGCGAGTTCGGCCACCTGGCGCTGCTGCCCGCTGGAGCACCGCCGCCGAACCCCGCGGAGCTGCTGTCGGGAGAGGCTTTCCACAATCTCGTCAGCGAGCTGAAGGAAGACTACGACGTGATCCTGTTCGATACGCCGTCAGCCAGCACCTGCTCGGATGCCCAGACGGTGGCCTTCCGAGCCGGCAGCGCCATGATGCTTGCCCGCAAGGACCATACGCGCCTTGCGGACGCCACGCGCCTGGTCCGGCAGCTCGATCATGCCGGTGCCCAGCTGCTGGGCACCGTCTGCAACGCCTTCTGAAGCGGAGATGCCGAGGACGTTGTTCGTCACCGGGACCCTGCCGGACGGGGGCGCGGAACGTCACACGATCTCCCTGCTGAGGGCGCTGGCGGCAAGGGGCCATGAGTGCCATGCGGTGTGCGTGAAGCCCACCGCAGCGAGCGCAGCCTCGCTGCGTCTGCCGCCCTCGAGCCTGACGTGCCTGCAGGCAACGCGATATCTCGATCTGCCTGCCGTCAGGCGTTTCAGTGAGCTGCTGGGGGCGTCAAGACCCCAGGCCATCATCGCGGCAAACCCCTACGCGCTGCTGTATGCATCACTGGCGCGCATGATCGCGAGATCGTCGGCCAGGATCATCGTGACCTTCCACAGCGCGAGCGCGCTGAACCTCAAGGAGCAGGCACAGATGCTGGCCTACCGGCCGCTGTTCTGGGGTGCCGACTGCACGGTTTTCCTCAGCGAGCGGCAGCGCAGGTACTGGCGCCGCCGCGCGCTGCTTTCCCCGCGCAACGTCGTGATCCACAACGGCATCGATGCCAGCCACTTCAGGCTGCAGCCGAGGACCTGGCCCAATGGGCAGCTCCGCAGGTCGCTTGGGTTCGCCCGTACGGATTTCGTCATTGGCCTGCCAGCCCTGCTGCGCAAGGAGAAGAACCACCAGCAGCTGATCAGGGCAGTGGCCGCGTTGCGCAGGCTGGACGTGCCCGCACGGGCACTGGTGATCGGCGATGGCGAGATGCGGCCGGCAATCGAGGGACTGGCATGCCAACTCGGTGTCGGCGAATACGTGACCATCACCGGACTGCAGGCAGACGTACGCCCGTTCATCGCCGCCTGCGACATCATTACCTTGTGCAGCCTGTCCGAAACCTTTTCGCTGGCCGCCCTGGAGGCCATGGCAATGGGACGTCCGGTGGTGCTTTCTGACGTGGGCGGCGCAGGGGAGATGGTCGTACCCGGGTGGAACGGGCTTCTCTATCCAGTCGGGAATTCCCTCGACTACCTCAACTGCCTTCTGCGGCTCAGTGACAGTGCCAGCGCGCGGCGCATGGGTCGCCACGCACGCAGGATGGTGGAAGCAAGGTTTTCCGCCGAACTGATGACGGAGCGCTATGAAACGCTTCTCGGCCAGTTGTGCGGAAAGCAGGGCGCCGGCGAGATGACACCGGCGAGCGGACTCTGACTTCGCAAATGAGTTCTGGTCCGGACGGACTACCGCCAGGTTGGGAATGGCCCGCAACACGCGGACGATACTTCCCCCCGGTTGCTTGTTGCGGAGAAGGTTGATGCCATCGAGCGGCTCGCTGCACGGTCCTGTCGTGCTGCTGCTGGGTCCACATCTGGGCGCGATCAGCGGCGTCAGCGCCCATCTGAAAGCCATGCTCCGCTCACGGCTTGGCGAGGATTTCGTGCTGGACCAATTCCCCGTGGGCAGCGAAGGCCGCGACGAGGGGCGCTTCGGGCGGTGGCTGAGGCTCGCAGGCAGCGTCGTGTCCCTGGCTGCAGTGCTGCATCGGCGCAAGCCGCAACTGTTGCACATCAACACATCCCTCAACGCGGGTGCATTCTGGCGCGACCTGATCTATCTGCTGCTGGCCAGGCTGCATGGCGTGCAGGTGGTGTATCAGGTGCATGGCGGAAAACTGCCACAGGACTTCGTCGGCCCGGGGCGTACCCTGCGTTCGCTGTTGCGCCGCCTCCTGATGCTTCCCGATGTGGTCGTGGTGCTTGCGGAAATGGAGCTGCGTGCCTACCGCAGTTTTGTTCCGGAACAGCGTGTGGTGCTCATTCCCAATGCCGTGGACAGCCTTGCCCTGGCCTCGACGCGGCAGCGCCGCCAGGGGGCGCAGGGTCCGCTGCGCCTGGTCTACCTGGGCAGGCTCGCGCGCGAGAAGGGACTGTATGAGCTGCTCGAGGCCCACGCGACCATCCTCGCTGGAGGGGTGGAAGCCCATCTTACCTTCGTCGGAGCGGGCGGCGAGGAAGCCGGGTTGCGCGCCGCCGTCGAGCGCCTGGACACCGGTGCTCACGTGCACTTTGCCGGCGCAGCGTTTGGCGATGCCAAGGCCGCGCTCCTGGGCCAGTCTGATGCATTCGTGCTGCCGAGCTACGCGGAGGGACTGCCCTGTGCCTTGCTGGAGGCCATGGCGGCAGGCAACGCCGTGATTGCCACGCGCGTGGGCGCGATTCCTGACGTGGTGATCCCCGGACTGCACGGCATCCTGGTCGCGCCGCGGGACGTGCCCGCGCTGTCGAATGCCATCGCCGCGCTTGCAGCCGATCGCCCGGCAGTCGCGCGCATGCAGGTAGCTGCGGCCAGCCACATCGCGGCCGGCTATTCACTGGAGCGCTTCCGCGCCAGTTTCTCCGATCTCTACAACTCGATGCTGGCAGGACGGCAACCCGCCGCGCACCAGCATGACATCCGGGAGGGCACGACCACCGTGCAGCAGGCTGCAAAATGTGCGGAATAGCCGGCTGGATTGCCCAGGACCCGCCTCCTCCTGGGGCGACGATACATGCCATGCTGGATGCCATCGCCCATCGCGGGCCGGATGACCAGGGGACCTACTACTTCCAGTCGCGACAGGTTCCCCACGAGGTAATGCTGGGGCATCGGCGCCTGGCCATCATCGATCCGGATGGCGCGCGCCAGCCCATGCATGATGACGGCACCGGCATCAGCCTGGTTTTCAATGGCGAGATCTACAACTTCCGCGCGCTGCGCGCGGAGCTGCTGCGCCACGGCTACCAGTTCACGCGCGATTCGGATACCGAGGTGCTGCTGCGCGCCTACCAGCACTGGGGCGAACAGGTGGTGCACCACCTGCGCGGCATGTTCGCGTTCGCGATCAGCGATCCGCGCAAGCGCACGGTGCTGTTTGCGCGCGACAGGTTCGGCGAAAAGCCGCTGTTCCTCTGCCAGCGAGGCAGGAACCTGTACTTCGCTTCCGAGATCAAGGCGCTGCTGCAGGTCCCCGGCATCACGGCCACGGTGGACCAGCAGTCCGTGTGGGACTACCTGGCCTACCGCTACGTGCCTGCACCCGGCACACTGTTCAAGGGCATCTTCAAATTGATGCCCGGCACGCTGGCAGTTTGGGATGGAGCCAGCCTGCGCCAGACGCGCTACTGGACTTCACCGGATCGCTCGCACCTGCTCACCGGCGAGGAGGCTGGCGATCCCGTGGAAGGATTTACGCGCCGCCTCGAGGAGGCCGTGGCGCTGCAGATGGTCAGCGACGTTCCCTTCGGCGCCTTCCTGTCCGGCGGACTGGACTCCTCCACGATCGTGGCGCTGATGAGCCGCCACAATCCCAGCGTGATGACCTTCTCGGTGGGCTTCCGCGAGACTGCCTACAACGAGCTGCCCTACGCGGCGGAGGTGGCCCGGCAGTACAACACGCGACACCATGAACTGGTGGTCACGCACGAAGAGGTGATCGAGCGGCTGGCAGGGCTGGTCGGGCAGCGCGATGCCCCGGTATCAGAGCCATCGGACATCGCCATGCACCTGCTGGCGCGCGAGGCCGCGCGCAGCGTGAAGATGGTGCTGACCGGCGAAGGCAGCGACGAGGTGCTGGGGGGGTATCCGAAGCATGCCGCGGAAGGTTTCAGCCACACCTTCCAGAAGATACCCGCCGTGGTCCGCAAGCGGCTGCTGGCGCCGATGGCCCATGCCCTGCCCTACCGCTTCCGGCGTGTGAAGACAGCGATGGCAAACTTCAACATCGAGGACTGGGCCGAGCGCCAGGTGCGCTGGTTCGGCGCCATGTCGAGCGCGGAGCGCGCGGCCCTTACCGCCTGGCGGCCCATGCCGCCGCAGCCCAGGCAAGGCCCCCCGTTTGATGCGGACCCCGGTGCCAGCCCACTGCGGCGCATCCTGTACTTCGACCAGACCAGCTGGCTCCCCGACAACCTGCTGGAGCGCGCCGACCGCATGACCATGGGCGCTTCACTGGAAAGCCGGGTGCCCTTCCTCGACCACGAGCTGATTGCCTATGTGTCGCGCCTGCCCGACCACTACCGGGTGCGAGGCCGTTGCGGCAAGTGGATACTGCGTGCCGCCGCGCGCAAGCTGCTGCCTGAACGCATCCTCACCCGACCCAAGGTGGGCTTCCGTGTTCCGGTGAACGAATGGTTCCGGGGTCCGATGCGCGACTACCTGCAGGATCACCTCCTCGGTGCCGGCTCCCTCACCCGAGATTATTTCGACCGGGGCTGCCTGCAGCGCCTGGTGAAGGAACACCTGGACGGTGCACAGAACCACGAGAAGCTGCTATGGACATTGCTGAACCTGGAGATCTGGCATCGGCGCTACGTACCGGCGGCGGCCGCGCATTGACCATGGCCGGGAGCGCTTCGGTGAGGCTGCCCGGCAGCAACCTGCGCTGGTACCTGAACCGCCTGCGCTGCATGCCTCCTGCGGAAATCCCCTTCCGCATGGGCCGCGCGCTGTCCACGAGGATCGAGCGGCTACGCTCCCCGTCCTATGCCGTGCCCGCACCGGATCTCACCCGGCAGGGACCGATATGGATCGACGCGGCTCCGGTCGTGGATGCGACCCGCTACGTCGTGGCCGCCGAGCGGATCGCACGCGGCAGGCTCGACATCTTCAGCCTGCAGGACGTGGACATGGGCGATCCACCGCGCTGGAACACCGACCCGCGTACCGGCACCCAGGCGCCCATGGTGTTCGGCAAGCTGCTGGACTACCGTGACCCGGCGCTGGTCGGCGACATCAAGTACCTGTGGGAACCCAACCGTCACCTGCAGGTGGTGACACTGGCGCAGGCCTGGGCGCTCACACACGATGTACGTCACGTGCAGGCGTTGTTTGCACTGCTGCGCAGCTGGTTCGAAGCCTGTCCCTGCGGCATGGGCCCGAACTGGTCCAGCTCGCTGGAGCCTGCAATCAGGCTGCTGAACTGGTCCATCGCCTGGCAGCTGCTGGGAGGCCTGCACTCGGAGGTCTTTGCCACCACGGAAGGAGCGGCCATGCGCGACGCCTGGCTGCGCGCCGTGCACCAGCACGCCACCTTCGTACGCGGGTTCCATTCCTTGCACTCCTCGGCGAACAACCACCTGATCGGTGAAGCCGCCGGGGTGTTCATCGCCGGCATCACCTGGCCGCACTGGCCCGAGGCCACTTCCTGGGCGCGCGACGCCCAGGCGCTGCTGGCGCGCGAGGCCCTGCTGCAGAACGGACAGGATGGCGTGAACCGCGAGCAGGCCGTGTGCTACCAGCAGTTCGAGCTGGACCTGCTGCTGCTGCCGTGGCTTGCTGCGCGCGCCGCACACCAGCCCTTCCCTCCCGAATTCACGGCGCGGCTGGAATCGATGTTCGAATACCTTGCCTCCATCATCGATGCGGGTGGCAACCTGCCGATGTTCGGCGACTCGGATGACGGGCGGGTCATGCTGCTGTCGCAGGAGCCGGACTTCTGCCCTTACCGGTCACTGCTGGCAACCGGCACTGTGCTGTTCGGCCGCGCTGATTTCCGCACTTCCGCCGTGAAGCTGGATGACAAGACCCGCTGGCTGTGCGGCGCAGATTGCGAGCCACGCTTCCGCAATGCCAGCCGCGGTGGTGACACCCCCGTGCGGCGTGCATTCAACGAGGGTGGCTACTACATCCTCGGCTTCGACTTCGACACCCGCGAGGAGGTGAAGCTGGTCGTGGACGCCGGTCCCCTTGGTTATGGACCGCTGGCGGCCCACGGGCATGCCGATGCACTCTCGTTCACGCTGTCGCTCGGTGGCGTGGAGATGCTGGTTGACCCGGGCACCTGCACTTACCGGGCGGACCTCCCCTGGCGTGCCTACTTCCGCGGCACCTCCGCCCACAACACGCTGCGCGTAGATGGCCGTGACCAGTCCGAGCCCGGCGGCAGCTTCATGTGGCTCAGCAAGGCCAATGCCGGCTGCACGCGCTGGTTCACGGGCGGAGCGCTGGACGGCTTCGACGGCTGGCAGGATGGGTACCTCAGGCTCCCCGACCCGGTGATGCACCGCCGCCGCGTGCTGCTGGAGAAATCCCGGCGGCGCCTGATCGTCGAGGACAGCCTCGAGATGAAGGGCACGCACCTCATCGAGCTCTTTTTCCACTTCCCCGAGGATTGCCAGGTGCAGGCCGTGGGCGATGAGATCCACGCCGCGAGGCAGGAAAAGCTGCTGCGAATGCAGCTTCCGGATGCAGTGGGCGGCGCCGCGAGGATCTGCCGCGGCCAGGAGTCGCCGCCCCTGGGATGGATTTCGCGTCGCTTCGACCAGTGCCTGCCGGCGCCGGCGGTGACGTGGTCAGCGCGGCTGACCGGCGCTGCTGTCCTGCGTACGGTCATCCTGATCTGAGGCGAGCGCTCCGGCCAGGGCGGCCGCAGCATGGCCAGGAGGCTGCTGGTGGGCAGGGTTCTCGTTCCTGCGCTTCGCCCACAGCGTGGCATAGGCTTCGAGCAGATGTGGTACCTGGTGCCGCCACTGCAGGTGGCCCAGCACGCGTCGGCGACCAAACTCACCCATCTCGGTGCGCAACGCCGGGTCGCCCAGCAGGGTGAGTATCTGGGCCGCGAAGTCCTGCACATCGCCACAGCGCGCGTAGAGCGAGGCCTGCTGTGCCGAGTGCCGCCCCTCACGCAGGTCGAACTGCACGATGGGTTTGCCCAGCGCCATGTACTCCATGATCTTGTTCATGGTCGACAGGTCGTTCATCACGCTGGGCTTGTCCGGATTCACGCAGACATCGGCCGTGTTCAGGTAGGACAGCATGATGTCGTCGGGAACACGGCCCGTGAAAGTCACGAAGTCCGCAATGTCCAGATCGCCGGCCATCCTCTTGAGCTCCGGCAGCGACGTGCCGCCACCGATGATGCCGAAGTGCACGTCCGTGCGACCCTGGTCACGCACGATGTGGCGGACGGCGCGCAGCAGGTCATCCACGCCCTCCTGCTTGCCCATCACGCCCAGGTAGCAGACCAGGAACGCCCTGCCATGCTTCAGGGTTTCATCCCTGGGCACCTGCCGCATGCGTTCGAGGCTCGGGCCGCTGCGCACCACGAAGACCTTGTCCGGCGACATGCCGCCGCGCTCGATGGCAATCTTCCTGTACGACTCATTGGTGGCGATGGAAACCTGGGCCGTGCGGAAACTCAGGCGCTCCAGCAGCACCAGCACCTTGTAGAGCACTCCCTTGCGACCGAATTTCGCAAGGTACAACTCCGGGTTCAGGTCATGGTGGTCGAACAGGAACTTCTTGCCGAACAGGCGGTAGAAGGCGCCGATGAGGAAGAACAGGTCCGGCGGATTGCAGGCATGGATCACGTCGAAGCCCCGCTTCCACCACACGCGCAGCGACAGCAGGAAGCTCATCGTGAGGGCCGTGCCGTATTCACGCAGGTAGCCCAAGGCGCTGGCCCCTTCAACGGGCAGGTGGTAGCGGTAGATGTGCACGTCGTCGATGACCTCCCGGGACAGGTCGTATCCCACGCCCTTGGGACAGATCACCGAGACCTGGTAGCCCGCATCGCGCAGCGCGCAGGCTTCCTGCCAGACCCGCCGGTCGAAAGGCACCGGCAGGTTCTCGACCAGGATGAGCACGCCCTTCAGCGGCTCACCGTCGAAGCTGGCCAGCGTCGCACGTTTCACCAGCAGAGCCCTTCATAGACACCCACCACCGAACGCTGCGGGCTGATGCGCACCAGGTCGATCACGGTCTGTTCGGCGGAGACCATCCGCGGCAGTTCAATGAACTCCTCCGAGGCGTTGCCGACCACGATGGTGCCGGCATGGCTGATCAGCTCGTCCATGGTGTCGACCATCAGGCACGACAGGTGGGGGATGCGCTCCAGGATGTAGGCCCGGTTGGCGCCCACCACCTTTGCCAGGTTGACGTTGCGGTCATACACCCGGATGTCGAAGCCCTTGCCCAGCAGCCGCTCGGCCATTTCCACCTGGGGGCTGCCGCGCAGGTCATCCGTGCCAGCCTTGAAGCTGATGCCGAGGATGCCGACCTTGCGCTTGCCGGCGGCGATCACCGCCTGTACGGCGCGTTCGATCTGCTCCTCGTTGCTCGGCAGCACCGACGCCAGGATGGGCGTGCTGACATCGGCCTTGCGCGCGGCGTACACCAGTGCCTTCAGGTCCTTCGGCAGGCAGTAGCCGCCGAATGCGAAGCCGGGCTTCAGGTAGGCAGTGGAGATGTTCAGCTTGCGGTCCTTGCAGAAGATGTCCATCAGCTGGTGGGCATCGACGCCGAAGGCCTTGCAGATATTGCCCATCTCGTTGGCAAAGCCGATCTTCAGGGCATGCCAGCTGTTGGCGGCATACTTGACCAGCTCCGCGGTTTCCGGATCAGTGCGGACCAAAGGGCCGGGAAGGCCTGCGTACAGCACGGCCAGTGCGTCGCCGCTGGTGCGGTTGATCTCGCCGATCACCGTCTTGGGCGGGTCATAGAAGTCGCGTACCGCGCTGCCTTCGCGCAGGAACTCCGGGTTGACGCAGACGCCGAAGTCCGCTCCAGCCTGCAATCCCGAGGCGCGCTCCAGCACAGGGATCACGTGCTCGCGCGTGGTGCCAGGTGGCACCGTGCTGCGCACCGCGATGATGGGGGCGCCGGGATGCTGGCGCAGGGCCGCGCCGATCTCCTCGCACACCCGGCGCAGGTATCCCAGGTCCACGGCCCCGGTGTTCGCGGCTGGCGTACCAACGCAGATCAGCACGATGTCCGACTGCCGCACTCCGACCGCCAGGTCGGTGGTTGCCGTCAGTCTTCCGGCATGCACCTGCTCATCGAGGATCTCACCGATCTCCGGCTCGACGATGGGCGAGCGCCCCTGCCGCACCAGCTCCACCTTGGCCGATTCGATGTCGATGCCGACGACATCATGCCCGTTCTTCGCGAGGCATCCCGCGACCACGGTTCCCACATACCCGAGACCTATGACACTGACTTTCATCGACGGATGCTCCTGCCACGTTGGACTTGCATCGATGCTGTCTTGGCCATTCGCAGGCCATGCACTCGCATGCACGATCGGCGGTAGTCCGGATGGACCAGCCGCCGGCGGGCGACGGGATGACCGGCCGGGATGCGCCGAACGGACCTCGATGCGCGCGCAGACGCTGCGCATGCCCGCACAGATGTGCCTCTAGGCTGTGGCAGTGGATTTCACAGGCGCCCGCCTCACTTTTGCCGCTACCGCCATCGCCGCAGCGCTGGCGGCGGGTGGGCATGCACTGGTCTCCGGCGCCGGGACTTCAGCCGCAGAGACTGGCGCGGCGCGCCTGCTGTTCCGGTCCGGCTTCGAGGGCAACCTGCGCATCAAGCCGCCGAAGGCCTGCTGGGGCACCGGCTGCTGGCAGGACATCGATGGCCGCGACAGTGCTGCGCGGTTCGACTGGCCGCCGCGCCTGCTGGGCGGCGGAGGCCGCTTCCTGATGCTCACCTCTCCTGTCCGCATCACGCCTGACTCCATCGGCGCCTACATGTTCAACCGCGTGGAGAAGGTGACCGGGCCGGCCGGCACGCCGACCAGTGCCCTGTTCCAGATGATCTCGCGCAACCACAACGGCACGGATCCGATGGGGGAATCTCCCGCGCAGAACCAGTTCCAGTTCCTGCCTCGGGATGACTTCCGCGAACTGTACGTGAGCTACTGGATGAAGCTGCAACCGGACCTGGTCGAGCGCATGAATGGACTGAAGCAGGGCCCGGGCGTGCGCGGTGGCGGAACGTGGCGGGGCATCTTCGCGTTCAAGACGGGCGGGCAGCGACCCGACGGCGAGCCGGCCGACAACGGCGACTATCGCATCGAGGTGTACGTATTCACCTATGGCGGCGGCAAGCCGTACTGGGGAGTGATTGGTGACAACAATGCCGGTGGCAATGCGCCGCGCAGGAATGGCTTCAGCGTGGAGAACCGCAGCCTGCCTGTGCCTGTCGGTGAGTGGTTCAAGTTCGAAATCCTCTGGCGGCGCAGCGCCGGGGACGACGGCCTGGTGTGGGTTGCCATCGACGGACAGACCATCGCGCGCCACGAGGGACCGAACCTCGGCGCCTGGGAGATGCCCGTGAACCGCATCATGGCGCCGCTGCTGTATTCGGGCAGCAGCATGCCCATCTACCAGTGGGTGGATGACCTGGAAGTCTGGAGCGGGCTGCCGTGACTGCCCCACCCGCTGACAAGCTGGTCATCCTCGGCAGCGGCATCACTGCGCTGGCCGTGTCGCGCTGCGCGCGCCGCCTGGGATTGCAACCTGTGGTTTTCGATACCACCGCGGAGCTCGCGGCTTCCTCCCGCTTCGTGGATACCGAGATCCACCCGGAACCCTGGCGCGAAAGCATCCTGGCCAGGCTGCTTCACCTGGGCGAAAGAGGTCGAAGCCTGCTGATCTGCACAGCGGATGCGTGGCTGCAGTTCCTCATCCTGCACCGGCCGCAGCTGGAATCCGCCTACGCGCGGATACTGCACCCGCCGAGCGAGGTACTCTCGCTATGCCTCGACAAGGGCAGGTTTGCCGACTGGTGCGAGCGCAATGGCCTGCCCGCTCCCCGCCGTTTCCACCTTGATGACCCGGCGCAGGCCGGGGCTGATGATCTGCCCTTCCCTCTGATGGTGCGGCCGGCAGAGACGCTGCACTCCACGGCTGATTCAGGTGCAATCAAGGCAGTGGAGGTCCGCACGCGCGAGGCGCTGGACCTGCAACTCAAGCAGCTGACACGGGCCAACCGCCAGGCCGTCCTGTGCGAATCACTGCTCGGCCGCCCCCTGGTGCAGCATTCGGTGGGTTTCGCCCGTCATGGCAGCAGCATCCTCACGGTGGTGGCGCGCAAGGTACGGCCGCTGCCCGAGGCCTGTGGCCCGGGGACGTTCGTGGAAACCGCGGAGAACTTCGCCGTCGAAGCCCTGGCGCGCCAGGTTGCCCTGCTGCTCGACTACCAGGGAATCGGCGAGATCGAAATCCTCGAAGACACGCGCTCAGGCGAGTACTTCCTGATCGAGGTGAATCCCCGGCCATGGCTGCAATTCGGCCTGGGGGCGGCTACGGGACGCGACTTGCTGGGGCTGGTGACCCGCAACGAGTCACAATGTGATTCCAGCCTGGCCACGGCACGCTGGCTCGACCTGCGCGGGGACCTCAGGACCTGCTTTCGTCGGCCTGGCGGGCTCATCCCCACGCACAGGCTGGGGCTGTGGGCGTGGCTGCGCTCCATCGCTTCAGTAAATGTGTTTGCGCGCTGGTCGGCTTGCGATCAGGCGCCCTTCTGGCACGAGATCCTCGACATGCTCAGAGGAATGCGGAATCGAAACGCACCAGGTCACGGAACGACTCCCGCTGGCGGATCAGGCTCGCCGCGCCGTTCACGATCATGGCGGCAGCCGGGCGCGGGTTGGAGAAGCTGGTCTGGTTCGGAATGAAGTAGGCTCCCGCATCCATCACCGCCAGCACGTCCCCCGGCTCGATGGGCGGCAAGTCGCGATGGGCCGCCACGATGTCGGATGGATGGCACAGGGGCCCGCATACGGTCTGGCGGACGAGAGACCCGGTATTGAGGCCTGCAGTGGCAAACAGCTGGTGGTATTCGTAGGCCAGCGGCGTGGTGAGGTTGCGGCCACCATCGGCGATGACGAAGCGGGCCCCGCCCTGCCCGGCTTTCACCGACAGCACGCCGAGCAGCAGGCATTGCGAGCTGCTGCTCAGCGCACGCCCCGGCTCAAGGATGAGCTCCGGTGGTCCAGCCGTTCCTGAAGCTGCGTACTCCTCGGCCAGCGGAACGATGCCTGCGGCATAGTCCTCCACCTGGGGCACGGTCTCCGGTTGCGGTGGCCGCACCGGCATGCCCTGGTCCAGGTACCGCAGTTCCATGGACGACAGAGGCCTCACAGTGGGCACCCCGAAGCCGCCACCGAGGTCGAAGTGGCGGATGTCGGCAAGCCCTTCCCTGCGCAACTGGCCGGCGAACGCAAAAGCTTCGCGCGCTGCCTGGAAATACAGGCCTGCGTCCTTCACGTCGGTGCCCAGGTGCATGTGCAGAGCGCAGGGGTCCAGGTGGGGGCACTGACGGATGCTGCGGAAGGCCTCGAGCGCGGCGCCATTGACCAGGCTGAAGCCGAACTGCCCGGACCAGCCGACCGAGGTCACGATGCGCACTCCGACTGCCTGCCTGCGCGCGAGCCGTGCCGCGCAGGCCTCGATGAGCGCGATCTCGTGCGCGCCATCGATGTTGATGAGCTTGATGCCGCGCTCGACTGCCAGTTCGATGGCCGCCGGAGTCTTGGCTGGCCCATTGAAGATGATGCGTTCCGGTGGCACCCCCAGCTCCAGTGCCAGCCAGAGTTCGTAGTGGGAGATCACTTCCGCGTCTGCGCCGAATCCGTGCAGCGCACGCAGTACTCCGGGCAGGGGATTGGTCTTGTAGGAGAACGCCACCGAGACGCGCGGATACCGCCGGGCGAATGCGGCATGAAAGCGGCGGTAGGTCTTTTCAAGCTGCACCCGGCTCACCACATGCAGAGGCGTGCCGTACTCGCGGGCCAGGTCCTGCAGCGGGCAGCCATCCCACACGAGGCGGCCGGCGGCATTCACGGACATGCCCCACAGCTCAGGACTCAGCGGCGCGGCGTCCGTGTCCCTGTGTTCCACCGCATGCAATGCGCCGAGTATCAGCCGCCGGACCGCCGACATCAGCTGTTGCTCCAGGCAGGCCGCCGCACCCTGAAATCAAGCACGCGCAGTCTCTCCACCGCGCCGATGGTGTGCAGGCAGCGCATGCCGGCCTTGCTGTCAGGGTCAATTCGTCCCACGGGTGTTTCCTGGTAATTCTCTGGATCGAGCACGTCGACGCGGTTGATCGACACGGCGCTGCCGTAGGACGCCGAGCAGTCCTGGCTGGGTCGGTACAGCACACCATCGCGCCGGAACAGCGGTCCTGCGCCGCGCGCGTGGCGGGCGTCGGACACGACGGGATTCGCAGCGTGTGGCTGCCACGGGCCAAGCGGCGAATCGCTCCAGAACACGTGCATTTCCTCGCTGGGGTCTGCGCCAGGCTCCGCCACGCTGACGAACATCCACCAGTGCTGGCCCTCCCGATGCAGCGTGGCATCGAAGGCGCGGATGCCGTCAAGCAGCACGCGGTCGAGCGTCCAGCGATGCGGAAACTGCTCGCAGCGATACAGCTCCACCGTATGGTTGCCGGCAGTTTCGGGCAGCATGTAGAGATCGCCCTTCCAGGCAAAGACGAAGGGATACGACAGGTGGTAGGGCCTTTGCAGCACGACGGTGGGCGGACCACTGCGGCCGTCAGGGAAGATCTCGATGGCCGAGATGTGGGCCCTTCCCGCACCGTAAGGAAGCTCCTCGAAGAAGATGAAATTCCTGCCCGCGTGGCACACGATGAAGGGATCAGCCCAGTCGCGGTCTTTCGGGGGCACCAGCGTCTGCAGCTTCGGTGAGGTGCACACCGCATCCGCTTCCTCATCAGCAAAGTAGTACCCGATGCGCCATTGTTCGCGCCATCCCAGGGCGATCCAGCGGTTGAACAGCACCTCCGCGGCCAGGCGCCACGACAGGCGGACCACTGCGGAAAGCGTGGGCCTTGTGGTGGCCACCGCCGACAGTACAGGTTCGGCCGCCTGCGGCGGGGTGCGCACTGGCGCGCCGGGGCTCATCGAACGCAGCAACCGGCCAAAGAAGCTCACGCCCTTGCGCAATGCCACGAGGCGGTTGCGTCGTGCGGAATTCTTGATCGTGGCACCGCATGCCTGGTAGACCACATTGCAGCCTGGCTGCGTGTAGTCGACCACCTGCGCGAAAGTCAGGTCGGCGCGCGAACTCACCTCCGGCGCACCAGACCAGGCACTGCCGGCCGGCACGCGGGCGCCGATCTCCAGGCCCCAGACCCCCATGCGACTGATATAGGGCAGCGGCGAATCCGGCGCACTTGCACACAGCCACAGCCAGACATCCGCGCGTGCCTCGCGCAAGGCCTCGACACCGCTGCTGCCGAGCTGCCAGCGATCACCCTCGCAGTCCACCTTCACCATCAGTGTTGGCGGGTTTCCCAGTGCGGCAACCACGTCGACGCTTGCGAACAGCTTGTCTTTTTCGCACCTGAGCCCCTTGTCCAGGCGATCCACAAGGCGGTGCAGTCGCGCAGCGAGACCCATGCGCGTTTCCAGCGCGACGATCGCAAGACTGCCCAGCTGCACCCCCGGCACTTCCATCGCCTGGCGGATCGCCTCGATGACCCAGCCCTCCTGGGCCCTGCCGTCGATCATCACGCCCAGCGAAACCAGCTTCTGCGGCAAGCCACCCCGTGCCAGCTCCGGCTCCAGGCCAGACGCAAGGCTCCCACGCGGAGACACGGATTCAAGGCGCGACACAAGCATGCGCGGAGCGTGGCAGCCATTTTCGTCTGTCGCATGCGACATGGCCCTGCGCCAAGGGGACTATTGCGCCGGGGGGTGCTGATCGGACCATCGGCCTCCTCACCGGGTGAAACCCTGCCGCGCAACCATCGGGGCAGGCACAGGAACCAGGGGCGCCGGCCATGGCGGAAGGGCGGAAACAGTGGGATTCGACTTTCGACCTGATCAAGGGTGGGCTGGTGCTCTGGATGATCGTCCGCCACACCGTGATCATTGCCTCGACCGCCGAGGCCAGCTACTTCGTGCGCTACATCAACTTCCTCAGTGGCTCCTTCATCTTCGTGATGGGATACATGGTCGGGCGCTTTGCCCAGCGCAAGTTCGAAGCGGATCCGGCGGCATCCTCGTGGCGCCTGGTCTTCCGGGGCGTGAAGATCCTGCTGATCTACCTGGCACTGAACTTCCTCATCCAGGCCAGCGGATTCGGCAATGCCGACAAGCAGCAGCCGGGAGCCGGAGCCCTGTTGCTGCAGCTCGGGGACTTCTTCACAGGGGACCCGCAGCTCGTGTCATTCCTGATCCTGCTGCCCATCGGGTATGTACTGCTGCTGTCCCCGCTCCTGCTGAATATTGCTTCCGGTGGACGACGGTGGGCGGCGATGACAGTGCTCCTGGCGTGCCTGGTAGCCGGGGCCGTTCCGGCAGTGCCTCAGGACTCGCTGGTGGTGAAGTTCATGCTCACAGGCATTGCCGCGGTTCCGCTGGGCCAGCTGACGGCGCCAGTGCAGCCGGGACTTGCGGCACCGGGGCGCTGGCTGCTGACAGCGGCTGTGCTGGCAGCCGGCATCTGGATCGCAGGCCCCATGGGGGTCGACATCACTGCCTACACCGTCGGTGTCGGGCTGGTGCTGCTGGCACTCTACTGGGCGGCCAGCGCGATGGATCCCGCGGGCACGGCAGCCGGCTGGCTGGCCCTGCTTGGCCGCTACTCACTGGTGGGCTACATCATGCAGATCGTGCTGATCCAGCTGCTGTTGCGCGCCCTGGGCGGCGAGCGTCTGCCCATCGGGGCGGAACTTGCAGCCGTCGGCATCGCCACACTGATCGCCGTCGCGACCACCTGCCGGGTGCTCGAATGGCTGCGCTCCAGGTCGCGGGGCGTGGACGGCGCCTACCGCTTTGTCTTTTCCTGATGGCTCGACGCCCGCCGTCACGGCCTGCCATAGGCCATGCGGACCATGGCATCGGCAAGCGCGGCAACGACCGCCCGCATGTGCAGCAATTAGATTTGCCGCAGTACACACTAAAACCGGATGGCGAGGCATCGATGAAGACTGAAGGCCGCGCGGAGCGGCGGCTGTCGTGAAGATCGCACTGCTGGCGCTGCACTTTTCCGAGTACGCGAGCAGGCTGGCGCTCGCGCTGGCAGCCAGGCATGAGGTCCTGCTCGTGCTGCGTGCCGACAATGCCCAGAGCGAACTCACGCCGGGGCTGCGCAGGCAGCTCGAGGCGTCCGTGAAGGTGCAATACCTGGAGGGGCGTCGCTGGCGGGATCCACGGGTGCTCGGGGCCAGCCTTCTGCTCAACCGCATGGTCCGGAAGTTCAGTCCCGATGTGGTGCATGTGCAGGAAGTACATCCGCTGCTGGTGGGCTACACGGTGGTCTCCTTCCGCAAGACCCTGCCGGTGATCATCACGGTACATGACCCGGTGAGCCACTCCGGGGGCCCTCCCAAGGAAGCGCTGCTGTGGAAGAGCCTGATGTGGGTACGGCGTCGCGCCAGCCGGCTGCTGGTCCACGGGCCGCAGATGCGCAATGAAATGGAAAAGCTGGACAGCGGACTGACGGGACGCGTCGACGTTGTGCCCCATGGCATCCTCGCCGAACCTGCCGCGCTGGATGCCTCCCTCGCCTGCGAGCCGGAGACCTTCCTCTTTTTTGGCCGCATGGAACCCTACAAGGGATTGCGGTACCTGCTGGATGCCTGTGACATCCTGGATGCCCGCGGACACCGCTTCAAGGTGGTCATCGCCGGCACTGGCCCGGACCTCGAGGTGCACGCGCAGCGTATCGCCGCGTCTCCCCACATCGAACTGATCAACAAGTACATCCCCGCCGGCGAGGTCGGGGCACTGTTCCGCCGTGCTTCCGCGGTGGTCCTGCCCTATACCGACGCGACCCAGAGCGGCGTCGCCGCCATTGCCCTGGCCAATTCGCGCCCGGTCATCGCCACTGCAACGGGCGATCTCACGGAAATTGTGCAGCACGGCCGCAGCGGCCTGATCGTTCCGCCGTGCAATGAAGAGGCGCTGGCCAATGCCATGGGACAGCTCCTTGTCGATCGTCCCCTGCGTGACTCGCTGGCGGAAGGCGCCGGGAGACAGGCGCGGGAAAAGTTGTGCTGGTCGCGCGTGGCCGAACTGACGGTGGAAACCTACATCCGGGCGGGCGCTCCGTCGCCGGCCCAGCCGGCCGTACAGGCGACGATCCTGCCCACCCTGGAACGTCGGTCAGATTCCGCAGCCGATCCCGCGGTCCACCGGCGGCGGACTGCATGAAACCCGCTCGTCAGGCAAGGCGTCTGGCCCCTGACTTGCCGATGTACCACCAGCACGCGCCGGCATAGCACAGCACGAAGAGACCCACGCCAGCGCAGGAGCTCCAGATCGGGCCCAGCGGCAGCCGTACCGCCAGCAACTTCGCCAGGAACGCCATCCCCAGCCCCGCAGCGACGAACAGCACCAGGGGCACATTGAATGGAAAGGCGCCGAGGGCGCGCCGCACGTACAGCATCCGCGCTCCATTCACGAATGCAATGGCGCAGAAGCTGGCAATGGCCGCGCCGAGCTGGCCGTGCGCCGGCACCGCAATGGCGCAGAGTCCTGCCGCCACCACCAGCCCGCTGGCGAGGATGCGGAATTCCAGTACGTGTCTGCCCGTCATCGACAGCACCCACCCCATGGGCCCGAACAACGCCAGTACGAACTGCCCGCCTGCCAGCCAGGCCACTACGGCCGGAGAAATGGCGAACGATGGACCGAACAGCTGTGTCAGCTGTGCTCCCCAGAGCAGGAAGACGGCGAACACGGGCAGCGTGCCAAGCGCAATCCACTGGAAAGTATGCCTCGTCACCTGCAGCAGGCCCGCGCCGTCGCCCCGCATGTGTCGGTCGGCCACCATGCCCCCCAGCCCCTGGCTGAACGCCGTCGCGAAGAAGCCTGTCAGCAGGAACAGCGTCTTGGCCAGCGAATACTGCCCAAGCTGTTCTGCTGACACGTAGCGGCCCAGCATCAGGATGTCCATGGCGGAAGTCAGCGTCGTCACCAGAATCGCGCCGGCCATCACGCTCGAGTAGCCCAGCACGTGGCGCGCCTGCGTCCACGACGGCGCCGGCTGCGGGGCAGCGACGAAGTCGCGCCGCGCACGCAGCGCCAGCCATCCCGAAGCCACTACTGCACCCATGGTCGTGCCGAGGGCCACGGCCCAGAGTCGCCACCCGGCGATGAACAGCACCACGATGATCAGCAGCCGCGCGGTGGGCATCAGCACGCACTCGGCCAGCACGGTGGGTGTGAGCTTCAGGCTGCCCCGGTACGCGCCGCCAAGCACCGTCAGGTCGGAGAAGAATGGCAGCCCCAGCGCCAGCACCAGCAGCAGCTGTGCAAAGCCGGCATGGGTGTAGACATTTTCCTCCAGTACCCGGCCCAGCCCCAGCGCCACGGCGATCACCGGCAACAACGCCAGAACGGACACCACAAATCGCAGCTGTCGCAGCACCAGCACACGCGAGGCCTGGTCTGCCGACGCACGGCTTTCACCGAAGAAGCGCTGCAGTCCGCTGTCCAGCCCGGCGCGCGTGAGGATGGAGGTGGTGTCGACCAGGTTGCGGGCGAGATTGAAGACACCGTAGTCCGCGGCGCCCAGCACACGGGCCACGATCACGCCGGTCAGGAACGTCGCGCATTGCTGGTAGATCGTTCCGGCACCGGCGACGAAAGCCCTGCCCAGCAGCCTGCGGGGCGCAGCGTCTCCGGCGTGGTCGGCGCCTTTCAGGAGCGGACGTGCTGGATTGGCGCTGATGACGGTCGCCATATGAATGCCAGGAGGATTGCAAACAGGGCCAGGAGCCGCGGATCGCTGACGGTGAACAGCGTCACGAAGGTGCCGGCGAACACCGCCAGGCTCGCCAGCGCGGCGATCACCTCCGTCCGCGCACCCCCGTCACCGGCGCCGGTCAATGTGCGGACGGCGCGCCGCAGGGTGGCGCCGATCAGCAGCAGCGTTGCCACCGATCCCAGGATGCCGGATTCATACAGGATCTTCAGATAGCCGCTCTCCGGCTGGTCGGGTATGTAGCTCATGCCCGTGGTCTCATAGAGGCCGAAGTAGTCAGTAGTACCAGGCCGCGTATCGAGCAGGTACTGCGCAAAACCCTCCATGCCGATGCCGGTTACCGGTTGTCCGGCGAACATCTCCCAGGTGTTGACCCAGATCGCGACACGCGCCTGGATTTCTTCCTGTGACGCCGCCACGCGATCGGCCAATGAGGCCGGCAGCAGCCCCAGCCAGAATTCAGGCGCAACGATCAATCCCACCACCATCAGCAGCAGGGCGGCGACCCCGCCAAGCTTCAGGAACAGCGGCCAGCGGTTCATGGCTACCAGCGACACGACGCCGACCACCATGAAGGTGAGGATGGCGGCCCGGGACACCGTCAGGAACAGCGCTGCCAGCGCAATGGTGATGGTCGCCCACAGCAGCAGTCGCAACCGCGGCCCCTGGAAACGTCCACGGATACCCAGCATCAGCAGGAACATCAGCAACGATGCCAGGAACGCTCCGGCCCTTTGTGGATCCTGGAAGAACCCCCCGGCGCGCCAGATGTACCGGCCGGCAGTGAAGGTCAGCTGGTTGGGATTGTTGCCGCGCAGGCTCAGGTTGATATGGAAGGCATAGTCAATGAACAGGCCGACAGACACGATGATCGCCGTCATGCACAGCAGGCCGACCAGGCGTTCCGGGCCGCCAGGCCGCCTCAGTTCCTGCAGCACGAACCAGAAGAACACATAGGCGGCAAAAATCAGCAGCAGGCCTCGCGCGGCATCCAGCGGATGGCGGGCAAACGCGACGCAGGGAATCAGCAACAACCAGATCCATGCCAGCGAGGGCGCGGGAAACAGCGGCGCGTCGGCGTCCTGGACGAATGCCTTGTGGAGCAGCAGGCCGATGGTGAGCAGCAGCGTCGCCACGTCGAACACCGTCAGGCCGAGGCGTCCCGGCGGCATCAGCATGCTCACGAACGGCAGCACCGCCATCAGGACAAGGAATGCGACGCGCAGCGGCTGGGGCCGCGTGAGGGCAAAAGCCGCCCCAAGCGCCAGGATGCTGGGTACGGCCACCAGGTAGACGGCACGCGTGCCGGCCATTGACCCGGCCAGTGCCGTGACGGAACCCGCCACGAGGGCCACGGCCATGGCCGCGGCCACCAGCATCAGTGACCCGTTGCGGGACTGCTGGTCATACGCATCACGGGCTTGCATGCGCCCTGCTGCCCACGCTCCTGGGCGACGTCCGCTCTTCATCAAGGAGCCTGTCCAGCAACTCCTTGCGGCATCGCGTTGTTGCAAGGCCAATGGGTATGAACTGCTCACGGATGAAGTCCCTGGGCTGGATCTGCACACGCCGGGCTGGTGCCACGGCAGACGGTTGATACGGCTTGATGCGTCCGCTGGCGTGTATGGAACCCATGGTGAAGCGGTTGCGCGTGAGCTGGTGCTGCAGCTTGGTTGCTTCGAACCTCCGCTCGACGCTCACTTCGGTGAACCAGCGGCGAAACAGGCGCTGATAGGTCCAGTACGTGTGATAGCGATGGTGGATTCCCAGAGCCAGCTCTGCGGGCCTTACGCGTTTCAACCGATACGACCGCAGCAGCGGAATGCTCATGTCGAAGGGTTCCCATACATAGACCATGCCGCCAGGCTTCAGTACCCGCGACAGCTCCCTCATCAGCCCGTCGAGGTCATCCAGGTGATGCAGCACCTCCTTGATGGTGACGAAGTCGACGCTGGCATCCTTCAGGGGAAGGTCATAGATATCTGCCGCCCACAGATCCATCGACGAGTGCCTGTTTGCGCCCGGAGCACGGACTTGCGACTGGAACAAGGTGGCGTTGTGGAGAATGGTCGCGCACAGTTCGACGGCAATCGAATGGTAGCCGCGGCGCGCCACGAGATAGGAAAGGATGCCCTCCCCGGCGCCGACATCCAGATGCACGCTCCCCTTCGGAAAGGGCAATGTGCGACTCCATTCGACCAGGTGGGGCGCGTTCGCGCCGAGGAACTCCATGTGGCTATCGGTATCGTTGTTCTCGAAGTGCCACTTGTGCTCATCGGCCATTGCCGCTGCAAGTTCCTGATAGATCGCGCTCGGAAGGTCGAAGAACGACATGCCCAGGTATTCGATGGGCTCCCTGCGCAAGATCGACGCCGTCGTGGTCTCCATATGTTCTCCAGGCCTTCCCGTTCCCACAGAAATGTCTGGGCCAATCTACCTACCGACGTTCAGCCACCCATCGTCGGGATCAATATGGAGCCATGGTCCGTTTGGTCCATGACTGCCCGCAGGCAGACAAAAAAATGCCCGCGGCTGCCACAGGCAGGCGCGGGCTAAATGGGGGTATGGTCGAACTGGATCGAAACTGGTCGGTGCGGATCAGCCGGCGACCGCCAGCAGCTCGCTGGATTCGTCGGAGGAAGCGCGCTCGTTCTTGATGCGCTCGAAGATCTCGTCCCGGTGCACGGACACGGTCTTGGGCGCGTCGACGCCGATACGCACCTGGTTGCCCTTGACGCCGAGGACGGTGACCGTCACTTCTTCGCCAATCACCACGGCCTCACCAACACGACGGGTCAGAATCAACATGGCGTGTACGCTCCTTCGTAATCAATGAGGCACATTCTGGGGTTGCGGGGTCTTGCGGATAATCGGAGAAACCCCTATTCGCCGCTGCCCCAACCTCTTGTTCTTCTGGTCAATTCTGCAGTTTTGACTGCACCAGGTCGCGTACCGAAGCCAATGCCGCGGGCAGTGATTCAGGCTTGCTGCCGCCGGCCTGTGCGAAGTCGGCACGTCCGCCGCCCTTGCCGCCCACCTGGGCGGCCACTGCGCCCACGATTTCGCCGGCGCGCAGGCGCGCGACCAGGTCGGGGGTGACGCCGGCCACCAGCGAGATGCGACCGGTGGCGTCGGTGGAGGCCAGCACGATGACGGCGGTCTTCAGGCGGTCTTTCAGCTGGTCCACGGCATTGCGCAGGGCAGTGGCATCCGCGCCATCCACAGTCGTGGCCACGACCTTCACGCCGCCGACATCGGCGGCATTGGCCGCGAGGTCGGTTCCCTGGCCGCTGGCCAGCTTGTCCTTCAGTGAGCGCAGCTGCTTTTCCAGGGTGCGGATGTGCTCCTGGCCTTCCTGCACACGCTGTACGACGTCCTCGCGCGTTGCCCGCACGATGCCCGCCACGTTGCGCAGGAGGTCTTCGGACTGCGCGATGTATTCCAGCGCGCCCTCGCCGGTCACCGCCTCGATGCGACGGACGCCGGCGGCCACGCCACTCTCGGAAATGATCTTGAACAGGCCGATGTCGCCGGTGCGGCGCACATGCGTGCCGCCGCACAGCTCCACGGAGAAGCTCCCCAGGCGCAGCACGCGCACGGTGTCACCGTACTTCTCGCCGAACAGCGCCATGGCGCCAGAGGCCACGGCGTCGTCATAGGACATGGAGTTGACCTGGCCGTCGTGGTTGGCGCGGATCTCCTCGTTCACGCGCCGCTCGATGCGTCGCAGTTCCTCCGCCGTGACCGGCTGGAAGTGCGCGAAGTCGAAGCGGAGGCGGTCGGGCGCGACCAGGGAGCCCTTCTGCTGCACGTGGCTGCCCAGCACCTCGCGCAAGGCAGCATGCAACAAGTGGGTGGCCGTGTGGTTGCGCTTGGTGTGCTCGCGGCGGGCATGGTCGATGCGCGCAGCCACCACGTCGCCCACGCGCAGCACACCGCCGGCCAGCCGGCCGATGTGCGCGAAGGCCGCGCCACGCTTGCGGGTGTCACTCACGGCGAAGTGCGCCGGGCCCGCGGCGAGTTCGCCGGTATCACCCACCTGGCCGCCGGACTCGGCGTAGAAAGGCGTGCGCTCCAGTACAACCTCGCCTTCGTCGCCGTCTGCCAGGGCGTTGACCGGAGCCCCCTGCTTCAGCAGCGCCACGATGCGGGACTCGCCATCGTTGTGCTCGTAGCCGGAAAACTCGGTGGTAGTGCCCAGGTCCGGGCCCCCGCGCAGGTCGACGCCGAAGCGACTGGCAGCGCGGGCGCGCTCGCGCTGTGCTTCCATCTCGCGCTCGTATCCGCCCATGTCGGCCGTGAGGCCGCGCTCGCGCAGCACATCGGCCGTGAGGTCGGGCGGAAAGCCATAGGTGTCGTGCAACTTGAAGACCACCTCGCCGCTGACCGTCTTGCCATCACCAAGCTCGCCGATGGCCTCATCCAGCAGCGCCATGCCCGTGGCCAGGGTGCGGGCGAACTGCTCGCCCTCCTTCAGCAGCACGTCGCGGATGAAGGCCTGCTTCTCGTTCAGCACCGGATAGGCGCCGCCCATCTGCCCTGCCAGCGCCGGCAGCAGGCCGGCGAAGAAAGTTGGCGGCGCGCCGAACTTGTGTCCGTGGCGCATGGCCCGGCGCATGATGCGGCGGAGTACGTACCCACGGCCCTCGTTCGAGGGCGTTACCCCGTCGGCAACGAGGAAGGAGCAGGCGCGGATGTGGTCGGCAATGACGCGCAGCGAGGGACTGGTGAGGTCCTGCGTGTGCAGCAGCTGCGCGGCGGACTTGATCAGCGCCTGGAAGAGGTCGATTTCATAGTTGGAGTGCACGCCCTGCAGCACGGCGCAGATGCGCTCCAGCCCCATGCCCGTGTCCACCGATGGTTTGGGCAGCGGCACCATGCTGCCGTCGGCGGAGCGGTCGAACTGCATGAACACCAGGTTCCAGATCTCCACGTAGCGGTCGCCGTCTTCATCAGGCGAGCCCGGCGGGCCACCGGGGATGTCAGCGCCGTGGTCGAAGAAGATCTCGGTGCAGGGGCCGCAGGGGCCGGTGTCGCCCATGGACCAGAAGTTGGACTTCTCGCCGAGGCGGGTCAGGCGGTCGCGGGGAACGCCGATCTCGTCGATCCAGATGCTGGCGGCCTCATCGTCGTCCTTGTAGACGGTGACCCACAGGCGCTTCGGATCGAGCCCGAGGGTGCCGGTGAGGAACTCCCAGGCGAAGCGGATGGCATCACGCTTGAAGTAATCGCCGAAGCTGAAGTTGCCCAGCATCTCGAAGAAGGTGTGGTGCCGGGCCGTGTACCCCACGTTCTCCAGGTCGTTGTGCTTGCCGCCGGCGCGCACACAGCGCTGGCTCGAGGCTGCACGCACATAAGGTCGCGGATCCTTGCCAAGGAACACGTCCTTGAACTGGACCATGCCGGCATTGGTGAACAGCAGCGTCGGGTCATTGCCCGGCACCAGGCTGCTGGACGCGATCACGCTATGCCCCTGCCGGGCAAAGTAGTCGAGGAAAGCGCTACGGATTTCGGCGGCTGAAAAGGGCTTCTTGGGGCTGCTCATGCATCGCTATCGGGGACGCCCGGATCACCGTCCAGGCAACTGCCGATATGATCGTTGGAAAAGCCCCGGTATTGCAAAAAACGCATCTGCCGGGCGCGCTCCGGCCAGTCGGCCGGCGGGGTCGCGCCGAACTTGCGCAGCCGCACTTCGCGTGCCAGCGCATGCCAGTCATGGCCGGAATCGAGCACCTGGGCGATGAGCGCGGCGGAAATGCCTGCCTCCTGCAGTTCTTGCCGGATGCGGCCCGGCCCCTGGCCGCGCCCGGCCAGCTGCCGGACCAGCGCTTCCGCGTAGCGGGTGTCGTCGAGCAGCCGCTCGTCGGCCAGCTCGGCGACCACCACGGCTACAATCTCGGCTGCGTAGCCCTTGCGGGTCAGCGCTTCGGCGAGCTCGCCGCTGGCGTACTCGCGACGCCCGAGCAGGGCCAGTGCCCCGGACCGCACGGCCTGCGGATCGGCGGCGCGGTGTTCATCGACCCGCGTCCGCCGGCGCCCGAAGCCCATGCCCTGCTCCGCCCTGCCGATGGCCTCTTAGTTGAGCCGGTCGGCCTGCTCGACCGCCGCCGAAGGCTTGCGCTCCGGCAGCAGGCGGGCGCGCACCTGACCCTCGATGTCGCGGGCGATGTCGGCATGTTCCTTGAGGAAGTTGCGGGCGTTCTCCTTGCCCTGGCCGATGCGCTCGCCCTTGTAGCTGTACCAGGCGCCCGACTTCTCGATGATGCCCAGATTGGCACCCATGTCGATGATCTCGCCCTCGCGCGAGATGCCCTGGCCGTACATGATCTCGAACTCGGCCTCGCGGAACGGCGGGGAAACCTTGTTCTTCACGACCTTGACGCGGGTCTGGTTGCCAACCACCTCTTCGCCATTCTTGATGGCGCCGATGCGGCGGATGTCCAGGCGCACCGAGGCGTAGAACTTGAGCGCGTTGCCGCCGGTGGTGGTCTCGGGATTGCCGAACATCACGCCGATCTTCATGCGGATCTGGTTGATGAAGATGACGATGGTGTTGGAGCGCTTGATGTTGCCGGTGAGCTTGCGCAGGGCCTGCGACATCAGGCGCGCATGCAGGCCCACCTGCAGCTCGCCCATCTCGCCCTCGATCTCGGCCCGCGGGGTGAGCGCGGCCACCGAGTCGACGATGACCACGTCGACCGCGCCGGAGCGCACCAGCATGTCGGTGATCTCCAGGGCCTGCTCGCCCGTATCGGGCTGGGAGACCAGCAGGTCTTCGATGTTGACCCCCAGCTTCTTGGCGTAGGAGGGATCGAGGGCGTGCTCGGCATCGACGAAAGCCGCGGTGCCACCTGCCTTCTGGACTTCAGCCACAACCTGTAACGTGAGCGTGGTCTTGCCCGAGGACTCCGGACCGTAGATTTCGACAACGCGGCCCCGCGGCAGTCCGCCGATGCCGAGCGCGACATCAAGCCCCAGGGAACCCGTGGAAACCGCCTCGACGTCGTAGGACGCGGAGGCATCGCCCAGCCGCATGACCGAGCCCTTGCCGAACTGCTTTTCGATCTGGCCCAGCGCTGCGGACAACGCCTTCTTGCGGTTTTCTTCCATTGTTCTTGCCTCGATTGGTGCCGTGGGGAGGTGAGGCAGATCATGCCACAGGTTACTGTATGTGTATACAGTAGTTTTGACCCGGATCGGGCCAATTCACCGGCGACAATCCCGCCCGTCAGGGATCCAGCAGCAGCTGCATGCCGAAGGCCCCCGCCTGGCGTCGCACCGCGTCGCGATCGCCGGCAAAGCGCCGCTGCAGGGCCATCGCCCCCACCGACCCATCGCCCATACGCGCCGCGCGTGAGAACCACACCAGCCCCACTGGCTTTGCCTCGGTACCGCCATCCGGCCCGGCAACGCCGGTAATGGCCAGCGCGCGCGTCGCACCGCTTACGGCCAGTGCCCCGACGGCCATCTCCAGCGCCGTGCGTTCACTCACCGCGCCGAGATTCTGCAGCGTCGCCGCGGCAACGCCAAGCTGGCGCTGCTTTGCCTCGTTCGAATAGGTGACGAAACCGAAGCCGAACCAGCGCGAGCTTCCCGCCACATCGGTAAGCAGCTTGGCCACGTAGCCGCCGGTACAGGACTCGGCCACCGCGGCAACTTCCCCGCGCGCCAGCAGCGACTCGCCCGTGCGGATCGCCAGCAGCTGCAGATCGGTATCGGTGGGAACCTCCCTGTTCACTCGCCTCCCGCGGGCCGTTAGCCGCCGGCGCCCTGCTGGCGGGCGCGCGCTTCACGTGCCTTGCCAAGCCAGAACGACAGCGCTGCCCAGCCGCCTGCCAGCACCACGCCGATCCCGGCGATCACTGGCTGCACGCTGAAGACCTTTGCCAGGCCGGTGTAGATGAAGGCGTTCACGAAGTCAGCACCGCGGAACACGGCGCCATCGACGATGTTCTTGGCCTTGAACTTCTCGTCGCGGCTCACCACCGGCCACAGCGACTCACGGGCCACGTTGGAGATGCCGAAGTTGGACGCACGCTGCAGGGCCTGGAAGGCGGCAATCGCAGCCAGGGCGGAGGTGAACATCAGCCCGGCGAAGCCGGCCACGAACACGATGGGCAGGATGGCCAGCGCGGGACCATTGCCGATGGCCTTGATGATGCGGCCGGTGCCGAGGATCTGCACCAGCAACGACCCGATGCCCACCCAGAAGTAGATCTCCGAGAAGATGCTGGTGCGCTGGCGCATGTCGTCGGTGTAGTTGGCGACGATGTGTGCCTGGGTGAGATAGAGGAAGGTGCCGAGCAGCGACAGCATGAACACCCACATCCCGATTCCACCGAGGAAGGGGGAGCGGAACAGCAGGCCGAAGCCGTCAAAGGGGCCGCCGCCCACAGGCTTCTTCTCGCGGCCGGCACTGGCCGCGACGAAATCCGGGTTGGAGGCCCGCATCGCCGCTGCAGCCGATTCGAGCCGCCGGGCGGCAAACACGGCGAGCACCAGCAGTCCGCCAGCCACCAGCAGCAGGTTCGCCACGCCAAAGGGGCCAATCAGGAAGGTGTTGAGCTTGGGGCCCAGGATGTTGCCCAGCGAGGCACCGGCGGCGATGAAACCGAACAGGCGCACGCCCTGCTCCGAGGAGTACAGATCGGACATGACCGTCCAGAAGATGGATACCGCGAACACCGAGAACACCGCGATCCAGATGAAGAAGGCCTTGGACACCACGGAGGGCGCCACATCAGCCGTCAGCAACAACCAGAAAGCCAGGATGTTGACGACCAGGAAGAGATAGATGACCGGCACGAACCGCTCGCGCGGCAGACGTGCCGCCAGCCAGGCCTGCAGTGGCGCGGTGAGCAGTGAAACGATGAAGGTGCCCAGGAAAAGCCAGGGAATATCCTGCGGGCCTCCGCGGATGCCGAACGCATCGCGGATCGGGACCAGCATATAGTAGCCACACATGAGGAAGAAGAAGTAGGCGAAGGACCACACCAGCGCCTTGCCTTCCCCCGATTTCACATTGACGACTTTCTTGATGAGCGTTTCCATCCAGCCAGCATATCCGCCAAGGCTCGCGCCGTGCCACTTTTTGGTCCCGGGCGCGAGGCGCATGCCTTGTTTCGACAAGTGAATCCCGCGGAAGACGCGGCGCACGCCCGCCGCTGGCTGGTCCTGGCCATCACCGCCAGCGGCCTGTTCCTCATCTGCGTCGATCTCACCGTGCTGTATGTGGCGCTGCCGGCGCTGACGCGCGACCTTGCCGCCAGCAATGCGCAGCGACTGTGGATACTCAATGCCTATCCCGTCGTGGTGGCGGGACTTCTCCCCGGCCTGGGCACGCTCGGCGACCGCTACGGACACCGGCGACTCTTCATCGCCGGCCTCCTCGTCTTCGGGCTGGCCTCGCTGGCCTCCGCCTACGCGCCCAACGCCCCCGCGCTGATCGCCGGGCGCGCAGGCCTCGGCGTGGGCGCGGGGCTGATGATGCCGGCAACACTGGCCATCATCCGCTCCACATTCAACGTGCCGCGCGAGCGCGCCTTCGCCATCGGGCTGTGGGCCGGCAGCGCCTCCGCCGGCATGGCTCTGGGACCGCTGGTGGCCGGGCTGCTGCTGGAAAAGTTCTGGTGGGGCTCGGTGTTCCTCATCAACGTGCCCGTGGTGCTCGTGGCGCTGGCACTCACGCTCTGGCTGGTGCCGCGCATGACGGCGCCCGGCGGTCCACGCTGGGATCTGGCCGGATCCCTGCTGCTGCTGGGCGGCCTGACCGCGGTGGTCTACGCCATCAAGGAAATGGCGAAGCAGGATTTTTCGCTGCTGGCCTTCACCGTCGCGCTGCTGCTCTCTGCGCTCGGCTTCGCGCTCTACCTGCGTGGCCAGCGCGGCAAGGCACATCCCCTGCTCGACCTGTCGCTGTTCCGCCTGCCCGACTTTGCCGGCGCCTTCGCCGCGGCCTGTCTCGGCACCACGGGCGCGGTGGGCATGGAACTGATCCTCAGCCAGCACCTGCAGCTGGTGGAGCAGCGCACGCCGCTCGGCGCCGCGCTGGTGATGACGCCGCTGGCGCTGGGCGGGTTCGTGGGTGGTCCGCTGTCGGGCAGGCTGATGCACCGGTTCCGGCCTTCGGCCATGGCGTGCGGCGCCCTTGCACTCTCCGCATTGTGCATCGGGATGATTGCCCTGCTGCCGCCCGTGCAGCCCGGCCTCGCGCCGGTGCGGTTGCTGCTGCTGCTTGGCATCGGCCTGGGGATCGGAGGAAGCGTCACCTTCGCCTCCTCCACCATCATGAACGCGGCGCCGCCCGAGCGGGGCGGCATGGCCGCCTCCATCGAGGAAGTGGGTTTCGAGCTGGGCGGATCACTGGGCGTCGCCGTGTTTGGCAGCCTCATGACAATTGCCTATGCGGCGGCGCTGATGCCAGCGGAGAGCAGCGTGGCGCTGCCTTCCATCGTGCGGGACTCGCTCGATGAAGCGTTGCGCGTGGCAGATTCGATCAGCGCAACCAATGGCGCCGGGTTGCGCACCGCTGCACGCGAGGCCTTCACCGTCGCATTGCGCACGGTGCTGTTGGGCATCGGCCTGCTGTGGATGGCCACCGGCATCGGCATCGCGCTGGCCGGCCGCCCGCGCCGTTCGCCCGCCGTGTAGGACAACTCCGCAACGCACACGCGCACGCTTGGATCACCGGTGCTTTTCCGGTATCACGGAACCAACACGAACAAGCCTGGGAGGCAGGATGCCCAACACACGACCACTGGACTTGGCCGTCGTCGGCAATTGCGAAGTGGCCGCGCTCATCGACCCCCGCGGCACGGTGGTATGGATGTGCCTGCCGCATCCCGACGGAGACCCGGTGTTCAATGCCCTGCTGCGTCCGACGCTGGGGGATTCGCGGCAAGGCGTGTTCTCGGTGGAAATGGCGGACCTGGCGATTGCCCGCCAGGATTACGTGCGCAACACGCCCATCGTCGAGACCGTGCTCGAAGCGGCAGACGGCAGCAGGCTGCGCATCACCGATTTCTGCCCCAGGTTCGAGTCGCGCGGCCGCGTGTTCCGGCCCATGTCGCTGGTGCGCATCGTCGAGCCACTCGCGGGCCGCCCCCGTGTCCGGCTGCACCTCACGCCCGAGCAGGCCTATGGCACGTCTGCCGGTGTAATCGATGGTGGCAGCCATCACCTGCGTTTCGAAGCCCACAACTGCCGCTACCGCATCACCACCAATGGATCACTGCGCCAGCTCACCGAGTCCACGCTCACAGTGCTCGATGCACCGCTGACCTTTGTGCTCAGCCGCGACGAGGCCCTGCAGGAGGCGCCGGAAGCCGTGGCGCGCAGCTGGCTGGACGAAACGCTGCACTACTGGCAGAGCTGGTCGCGGGGCCTCGCCATTCCATACGAATGGCAGGATGAAGTGATCCGCGCAGCCATCACGCTGAAGCTGTGCACCGTGGAGGATTCCGGCGCCGTGCTCGCCGCGCTCACCACGTCCATCCCCGAAAGCGCAAACAGCGGCCGCAACTGGGACTACCGCTACTGCTGGCTGCGCGATGCATACTTCACGGTGCAGGCACTGAACCGCCTCGGCACCACGCGCACCATGGAAGGCTACCTGCACTACATCGACCGCGTGGTGGCCTGCGCTGGCGACGCGGCGCTGCAGCCGGTGTACCGCATCGCAGGCGACGCGGCGCTGGAGGAGCGCATCGTCGATTCTCTGGAGGGCTTCCTCGGCATGGGGCCGGTGCGTGCCGGCAACCAGGCCGCCGAGCAGATCCAGCACGATGTATACGGCGCAGTGATCCTGGCGCTGGCGCAGCTCTTCTTCGATCGCCGCCTGGTGAATCCCGGCGACGAGAACCTGTTTCGCGAACTGGAAAAACTCGGCGAACGGGCCTTCCGCATGTTCGACCAGCCGGATGCCGGACCCTGGGAGTTCCGCGGCATGGCGCGCGCGCACACCTACTCCGCCGCGATGTCCTGGGCCGGCTGTGACCGGCTGGCCCGCATTGCCGAGCGGCTCGGCTTGCAGAAGGAAATGAAGCAGTGGCGTGAGCGCGCCGACGGCATGCGCAAGAGCCTGCTCGAGCGCGCCTGGAATCCCGAACGGCGTGCCCTTGTGGCCAGTCTCGATGGCACCACCGACCTTGATGCCTCCCTGCTGCTGTTGCCCGAACTGGGCCTGATCGATGGAAAAGACCCGCGTTTCATCGACACGGTGGAGACCATCGGTCGCGAACTGCGCGAAGGCGACCTGGTGTTCCGCTACCGGCATGCCGATGACTTCGGCCGTCCGGAAGTGGCCTTCACGGTATGCGCATTCTGGTACGTGAACGCGCTGGCTTCCGCCGGACGCGTCGAAGAGGCGCGCGAGCAGTTCGAGGCGCTCCTGAAGCGGCGCAACCACCTGGGGCTGCTGTCGGAAGACGTGGATCCCGTCGACGGACAGCTGTGGGGCAACTATCCCCAGACCTACAGCATGGTGGGCATCATCGGCTGCGCGCTGCGGCTGAGCCGTTCCTGGGACGCCGCGCTGTAAAGTCCCCCGGTCACAAGGCCCTGCCAGCCGCGTAGAATCGGCGCTTCATGCCAACAAGCGCCGGCACGCCGCACGTGCCGCGTGGAAACCGCCTTTGACCGACTCCCTCCAGAACCACACGCCGATGATGCAGCAGTACCTGCGTCTGAAGGCCGAGCACCCGGACGTGCTGCTGTTCTATCGCATGGGCGATTTCTACGAGATGTTCTACGAGGACGCGCGCCGCGCCGCCTCGCTGATCGACATCGCCCTCACCACGCGCGGACAGTCGGCTGGCGAGCCCATCCCCATGGCCGGTGTGCCCGCCGTCAGCGTCGAGAACTACCTCGCGCGGCTGGTCCGCCGCGGCGAGTCGGTGGCCATCTGCGAGCAGATCGGCGACCCGGCCAGGTCCAAGGGTCCGGTGGAGCGCCGCGTGGTGCGCGTCGTCACGCCCGGTACTCTGGTGGAGGATGCGCTGCTCGACCGGCAGCGCGAGAGCCTGCTGGCCGCGCTGGTGTTCGACGGCGAGCGGCACGGGCTGGCCTGGCTGGATCTCGCCAGCGGCCGCTTCTGCGTGAGCGAACTGGGCGATGCAGTCGAAGTGGCGGCCGAGCTCGAGCGGCTGCGCCCGGCGGAGCTGCTGCTGCCGGAGGACCAGCGGCGCGAGACCCTTCCGAATGCCCGCCTGCGTCCGCCCTGGCACTTTGACCTGGAAACATCGCGCCGCCTGCTGACCTCACAGTTCGGCACGCGCGATCTCGCCGGGTTCGGCGCCGGGGAACTCACCGCGGGCCTGCGGGCCGCCGGCGCATTGCTGCAATACGCGCGCGACACGCAGAAGGCTGCCCTGCCTCACGTGCGGGCCATCGCGGTGCAGACACGCGACGAAGGCCTGCAGCTCGACGCGGCCACCCGGCGCAACCTGGAGCTCGACCGCGGCCTCAACGGCAACGACGACGCAACGCTGTTCGCGCTGCTGAACCGCACCACCACCGCCATGGGTTCGCGCGAGCTGCGCCGCTGGCTGAACCGTCCCCTGCGCGACCGCGGCACGCTGCGCCAGCGCTATGCGGCCGTTGCGGCGCTTGGAGAATCGCGCAACTTCCAGGCTGTGGCCGACACGCTGGCCGCCGTCGGCGACCTGGAGCGCATCCTGGCGCGCGTGGCCCTGCGCTCCGCGCGGCCGCGGGACCTGGTGCAGCTGCGCAGCTCGCTGGCGCAACTGCCGATGCTGCGTCACATCGCCTCGGCCATCCAGGCCCCGCTCATCAGCGCCCTGGCAGATCGCATCGGCGAGCACCGCGAGGAACATTCCCTGCTGCAGCAGGCCATCGCGGAGGAACCCTCCGCCCTGCTGCGCGACGGCGATGTGATCGCGCCGGATTTCGACGCAACGCTGGACCAGCTGCGCCGCATCGCCACCAACACCGATGAATTCCTGCTCGACCTCGAACGCAAGGAGCGCGAGCGCAGCGGCATCAGCCAGCTGAAGCTGGGCTACAACCGCGTGCAGGGCTTCTTCATCGAGATTCCGCGGGCCCACGCCGAGAAGGTGCCCACGGATTACCTGCGGCGCCAGACCGTGAAGTCGGCCGAACGCTTCATCACGCCGGAGCTGAAGAAGTTCGAGGACGAGGTGCTGGGCGCCCGCGACAAGGCGCTGGCGCGCGAGAAGGAGATCTATGACAGCGTGCTTGACGCGCTGATCGCGGCCCTGCCGGCCCTGCAGGAAAGCGCCGGCGCGGTCGCGAGCCTCGATGCGCTGGCCAGCCTGGCCGAGCGCGCGGACAGCCTGCAATGGGTGCAGCCAGAGCTCACCGAAGGCACGATTTTCCGCGTCGAGGCGGGCCGGCATCCGGTGGTCGAGCAGTTCAGCGGCGCGCAGTTCGTGCCAAACGACCTGTGCTTCGACGATTCGCGCCGCATGCTCATCGTCACCGGCCCCAACATGGGCGGCAAGTCCACCTACATGCGCCAGGCCGCGCTGATCGCGGTGCTGGCGCATATCGGCAGCTTCGTGCCGGCGAAGAGCGCGGTAATCGGCCCGATCGATCGCGTGTTCACGCGCATTGGCGCGGCGGATGACCTGGCCGGCGGACGGTCCACTTTCATGGTCGAGATGACCGAGACGGCCAGCATCCTGCACAACGCCACGCGGCACAGCCTGGTGCTGATGGATGAGATCGGCCGTGGCACCAGCACCTTCGATGGCCTGTCTCTGGCCTGGGCGGTGGCGAGGCACCTCGCCACGAAGGTGGGTGCATTCACCCTGTTTGCCACGCACTACTTCGAACTGACGGCGATGGCGGCGGAGCTGCCCGGCGTGGTGAACCTGCACCTGGATGCCACCGAGCATGGCGATGAACTGGTATTCCTGCACGCTGTGAAGGAAGGTCCCGCCAATCGCAGCTACGGGCTCGCAGTGGCGAAGCTGGCGGGAGTTCCGCAGCCGGTCATCGCCGCCGCGCGACGTTACCTGGCGGAACTGGAATCGCAGCGGGATGCGCAGGTGGCCGCGGTGCCCTCGCCGCAGGTGTCACTGCCTTTCGAGCCGCAGCCGTCGGCAGAAGAGGCAGCGCCAGCGACCGACAGCCTGCGTGCGCGTCTCACGGAAGTCGATCCGGATGCGCTCTCGCCCCGCCAGGCGCACGAACTGCTGTACGACCTGAAGGCCCTGCTCGATCGCCGCTGATGTGTCCGGCTCCCTCAGTCGCGGGAAGCGCGCACGTCCAGCGCGTCGCGCAGGCCGTCGCCGAGGAAGTTCAGCGCGAACAGCGTGAGGCTCAGCACGATGCCCGGGAAGATCAGCAGCCAGGGAAATTCCTCCATGGTCTCCACGCCTTCGGAGATCAGCGACCCCCAGGAGGATTGCGGCGGCTGCACGCCCAGCCCCAGGAAGGAGATGAAGGCCTCCAGCAGCATCACCGCCGGGATCGTCAGCGTGGTGTAGACGATGAGCGGGCCGACGGCGTTCGGGATCAGGTGGCGGATGATGATGGCGCGGCGCGGCAGCCCCAGCGACACCGCCGCCTCCACGAATTCCTGGTGGCGCAGCGCCTGGACCTGCCCGCGGATGATGCGCGCCATGGTCAGCCACTCCACCGCACCCAGGGCCAGGAACAGCAGCAGCATGCTGCGTCCGAACACCACGGTAAGCAGCACCACGAAGATCATGAATGGCAGTGCATAGAGGATGTCGACGATGCGCATCATCACCGCATCCACGCGGCCGCCCGCGTAACCGGCAATGGCACCCCAGGTCACGCCGATCACCAGCGCCACGAAGGTGGCGATCAGTCCCACCATCAGCGAGATGCGGCCGCCGTGCAGGATGCGCACCAGCAGGTCGCGTCCGAAGGTGTCGGTGCCCAGCCAGTGCTGGGCCGAAGGCGGCGCCGCGCCCAGCACCAGATCCTGCTCTTCGTAGCCATAGCCGCTGAGCCAGGGACCAACGATACATGCCAGCGCGATCACCAGCAGGATCACCCCGCCGGCGACGGCCATGTGGTTGCGGCGCAGTCGCGCCCACGCGTCGCGCCACAGCGAGGTGCCCTGCTCATAGCCCACTGCCTGGGCCGTGCTGTTCATGCCTTTGCTCCCTGCGCGGCGCGCACACGCGGATTCAGCCAGGCCGCCAGCACGTCCGAGAGCAGGTTGAACACCACGATGAGCACGGCCAGGAAGGTGGTGCTGCCCAGGATCATGGTGTAGTCGCGATTGAAGGCTGCCTGCACGAAGAAGCGGCCGAGCCCGGGCACCTGGAACACGGTCTCCACCACGAAGGAGCCGCTGAGCAGGCCGGCGAACGCGGGACCGAGGAAGGACACCACAGGCAGCACGCCGCCACGCAGCGCGTGCTTGAAGATCACGACCCGCTCGGGCAGACCCTTGGCGCGTGCGGTGCGGATGTAATCCTGCGTCAGCACCTCCAGCATTCCGCCGCGCGTGAGGCGGGCCACATACGCCGCATAGGCTGCGCCCAGCGTCACGCTCGGAAGGATCTTGTCGCCGGGCACGTCACCCCAGCCGGACACTGGCAGCCATTCCAGCCAGATGCCGAACACCAGCACCAGCAATGGTCCCAGCAGCAGGGTGGGCATGCTGATGCCGATCATGGCCAGCGACATGGGCAGGTGGTCGCGCCAGGTGTTGGGCCGCAGCGCCGCCATCAGGCCGGCGCTCATGCCCAGCACCACCGCCACCAGCAGCGCATAGAACCCGAGTTCAGCCGTGGCGGGGATTCCGGATGCGATCAGCTCATTCACGCTGCGGCCGGGATATTTGAACGAAGGCCCAAGGTCGCCTCGCAGGAGGTCACCGAGGTATGAGCCGTACTGTGCCAGCAGCGGCTGGTCGAGCTTGTACTGCGCCTCGAGCGCGGCCTTCACCTCCGGGATCACTGCCTTCTCCTGGTCGAACGGCCCGCCCGGCGCGGCGCGCACAAGGAAGAAGGTCACCGTGATCACCGCCAGCAGCACGGGAATGGCCTGCAGCAGCCGGAGCCAGATGAAGCGCGCCATTATTTCGCGGGCTCCAGGTAGATGTGCTTGAACGACACATGGTCGAGGATGTTGCGGGGCATGCCTTTCACGGCCGGATCAATGAGGTGCTTGGTGGAATAGGTGTAGATGGGCAGGATGGGCATCTCTTCCATCAGGATGGTCTCGGCACGGAGGAAGCCGGCGAAACGCTCCTCCTGGGTCTTCATCGCCGGTATGCGGCGCAGGATCAGATCGTCGTACTCGGGATTGGACCAGCCGGTGCGGTTGTTGCCGCCATCCTTGATGAACATGCCGAGGAAGGTGTCCGGATCCACGTAGTCGCCGATCCATGACGCACGGGCAATTGTGTAGTCGCCGGTGCGGCGTGAATCCAGGTACACCTTCCACTCCTGGTTCACCATGGTCACGTCGATGCCCAGGTGTTTCTTCCACATCTGCTGCAGGGCCACGGCGATCTTGCGATGGCCTTCATGCGTGTTGTAGAGGATCTCCAGCGTTGGCAGTCCCTTGCCATCGGGATAGCCGGCCTCGGCGAGCAGCTTGCGCGCGCCTTCCGGGTCGAAATCGAACAGCTTCGGTGGCTGGTAGCCCAGCGTACCCGGTGGCGTGAGCGCGTAGGCCGGCACGTTCACGCCCTTGAGCACGGTGTCGACCAGCGTCTTGCGGTCCACGGTCATGGCCAGCGCACGGCGCACGCGCGGGTCATCCAGGCCCGGCTTCCTCACATTGAGCTCGTAGAAGTAGGTGCCGAGGTAAAGGTCGAGGCGGATCTGTTCCGGATGCTGGTCACGATACTGAGGGATCTTGTCCACCGGCGTGTCGTTGGTGTAGTGGAGCTGCCCGGAGCGGAACATGCGCTCCTCGGTGACGATGTTCTCGGTGGGATAGAACACCACGCCATTCAGACGCACGTGCTCCGCGTCCCAGTACAGGGGGTTCTTCTCCACGCTCACGTACTTGTTGAGCTTCCACTCCACCAGGCGGAAGGCGCCATTGCCCACCATGTTGCCGGGGCGCGTCCAGGGCGTGAACCGGTCGGTGGCCTTGCCGAACTTCTCGATCACGTGCCGGGGCAAGGGGAAGTAGCTGTGGTGACTCAGCAACTGCACGAAGTACGGCGTCGGCTCATTGAGCTCGACCTCCAGCGTGTGGGTGTCGATCACCCGCACGCCCACTTCGTCGAAGCTCCCGACCTTGCCGGTGAGGTAGTTTTCCGCATTCTTCAGCGGGAAGAGCATGTAGGAATATTCATTGCCCATGCCCGGATCCAGGGCACGCTTCCACGTCCAGTGGAAGTCTTCAGCGGTCACAGGCTCGCCGTCGGACCAGCGGGCCGTCGAGCGGATGTGGAAGCGGTAGGTGCGTCCGTCTTCACTGACCTCCCAGCTCTCGGCCACTGCCGGTTCCGGCACCAGCGTTTCCGGATTCTTGGCCACCAGGCCTTCAAGCAGCGCCTCCTGGATGCGCGACTCCGGCACGCCAGTGGTGAGGTGCGGGTCGATGGCCTGCGGTTCAGTGCCATTGCCGAAGTGCAGCACGCCGGCGGCGTTGCCTTCCTCCACCCGGCTCTTGCCGCCGGAACAGCCTCCCAGCAGCAGGCAGCCCAGTGCGATGGCGAACCCCGTACGCAGCGTCTTCATGCCGGCACCTCCGCGCGGGATCCCGCGCCCCGCCCCAGCAGCACGCGCGCATAGTCGGTGGTGGGCGCCGCCCAGAGCTGCTCGGTGGGTGCACTTTCCAGCAGCCTGCCCTTGTACATGACCATCACCCGGTCGCAGAGGTAGCGCACCACCGCCAGGTCATGCGAAATGAACAGCATGCTCAGGTTGTGCTTTTCCACCAGCATCAGCAGCAGCTCCAGGATCTGCTTCTGGATGGTCACGTCCAGCGCCGACACCGGCTCGTCGGCGATCACCAGCTCAGGTCGCGTGGCGATGGCACGGCCTATGGCAATGCGCTGGCGCTGGCCCCCGGAGAACTCGTGCGGATACTTGCGCACATGGGCGCGGGCCAGGCCCACGTCGTCCATGATGCTGAACACCGCCTGGTCCAGTGTGTGCCGGTTGGCCAGCTTGTGCAGCAGCAGCGGCTCGGCCAGCGTGTCATAGATGGTCATGCGCGGGTTCAGCGAGGCATAGGGATCCTGGAACACCATCTGCATGCGGCGCCGCCAGGGCTGCATCTGCACGGCGGTCTTGCCGATCAGTTCCTCGCCGGCAAACTTCACCGAACCGGTGGCGGGAACCAGACCCAGCACGCTGCGGCCCAGGGTGGACTTGCCCGATCCGCTCTCGCCCACCAGCCCCAGCACCTCGCCGCGCTTCAGCTCGAAGCTCACGTCGTCAACGGCGATGACGTCCTCGCCCTTGCCACGCATTGAACGGAAGCGGGTGGTCAGGTGGCTGACTTCCAGCAACGGCTCTGGCGCTGCACGACCCGGCACAGGCTTGGCGCCACGCGGAATGGCATCCAGAAGCTTGCGGGTGTAGGGAGATTCGGGCGCGGAGAAGATGCGGTCCACCGGGCCCTGCTCCATTGCGACGCCGTTCTGCATCACAAGCACCTGGTCTGCGAGCCCGGCGATCACGCCAAGGTCATGGCTCACGAAGATCACACCCAGGTTGCGCCGCACCCTCAGCTCGTTGATGAGCTGGAGGATCTGCCTCTGCACGGTCACGTCGAGCGCAGTGGTGGGCTCGTCGGCTATCAGCAGGCGCGGCTCGGCAATGAGTGCCATGGCGATCATCACGCGCTGGCGCATGCCGCCGGAAAACTGGTGCGGATAGGCATCGATGGTGGAAGCCGGATCGCGGATGCCGACTTCCTTCAGCAGCTCGATGGCGCGCGCGCGGGCCGTGGCGCGGCTGGCCTGCCGGTGGTACACCAGCGGCTCCATCATCTGCTCACCCACCGTAAGGAAGGGATTCAGGCAGGTCATCGGGTCCTGGAAGATGAATGCGATGTCATTGCCACGCACCTGGCGCAGCTGGTCCTCGGACAGCCGCAGCAGGTCCTTGCCATCGAACATGGCGGTGCCGCCCTCGATGCGCCCCGGCGGCATGGGGATCAATCCCAGCAGCGAATAGCAGCACACCGACTTGCCCGAACCGGATTCCCCGACGATGCCCAGGGTCTTGCCCTGCTCCACGTCGAAACTCACGTCGCGTACGGCCCGCACGACGCCATTGCGCGTGTGGAACGAAACGCTCAACTGCCGGACTTCAAGCAGCGCCACCGGACTCTCCCCCTGACCGTTGCGCTGTGACCGTACCCGGGCCGCGGACATAGATCAATGTCCCTGCATCTGCCAGATGGCATTGCGGATACCGGCAAGGCATGCGCGAAACACGGACGCCAGGCCGCCCTCAACCCTTGCCGTTGAAGCGCCCGGTTTCCAGGAAGTCCGCCACCCGTTCCGCCACCTCGCGCGACACGCACATGGTGGTGTGGCTCACGGGGAGTTCGAGCCGGTCGGTCGCACCCTCCAGCTGCGTCTCGGTCACCGCCACCGTACCGTCATTGGGTCCGTCAAAGCGCGTCAGCAGGTGGCCGAGTCCGATGGGCGCCGTACCGGAGACAATGCCCAGCTGCACCGGGAATTCCCATCGACCCGGAACGCCTTCGGGCAGGCAACCGGCACCGACGGTTCCGAGCAGCCGCCGCGCCGCGCCGGCACCATGCAGGCGCCGCGCGCACTGGCTGCCACGGATGGGCGTGCCCATGAATACCACGCGGCAGAAATCGCCGCTGAAGCGGTCCGCCGCGAGCACACCCATCTCGAACATGCGGTGGATCACCAGGCCGCCGAGACTGTGTCCGACAAGATGCACCGGCAGCAGCGTGCGCCGCGCCAGGGTGATGGCCTGGCGCGCACAGCGCCGGGCGACCACGTCCATCTGCTCGGCCATCGAGGAATAAGGCAGCACGCGCAGCGCCCAGCCACGCGCAGCCAGGCGCCGTCGCAGCAGGAACGACTCGGCGCCGGTCATCCACAAGCCGTGGACGAACAGCACCGTGCCGCGCAGCGTGGTCTCAGCCGGGCGGCTGCGGTGTGCGGACACGGATCGACAGCTCGCGCAGCTGCTTCTCGCCCACCGGCGAGGGTGCGTCGGTGAGCAGGCAGGCCGCGGTCTGCGTCTTCGGGAAGGCGATCACGTCGCGGATGCTCTCGGTGCCCGACATCAGCATGGTGAGGCGGTCGACACCGAAGGCGATGCCGCCATGCGGCGGCGCGCCGTAGCGCAGCGCATCGAGCAGGAAGCCGAACTTGCGCTGTGCCTCCTCCGCATCGATGCCCAGCAGGCCGAACACGGCCGATTGCATTTCGGCGCGATGGATACGCACCGAACCGCCGCCGATCTCCGACCCGTTGAGCACCATGTCATAGGCCTTCGCCACTGCCTTGCCCGGATCCGCGGCCAGCGCGGCCGGGTCGTCGACCTTCGGCGCGGTGAACGGATGGTGCATGGCGACCCAGCGCTTCGCGTCCGGGTCGTACTCGAACATGGGGAAGTCCACCACCCACAGCGGCTTCCAGCCCGGCTGCAGCAGCTTCAGGTCGTGGCCCAGCTTCAGGCGCAGCGCGCCCAGCGCGTCGGAAACCACCTTGGCCTTGTCGGCACCGAAGAAGATCAGGTCGCCATCGACGGCGCCGGTGCGCTCGAGAATGCCCGCCACCGCTGCATCGCCGAGGAACTTCAGGATAGGCGACTGCAGGCCCTCGCGGCCCTTCGCCTTCTCGTTGACCTTGATGTAGGCCAGGCCCTTGGCGCCATAGCGCGCCACGTAGGCCGTGTACGCGTCGATCTCGCTGCGGCTCAGGCTGCCGCCGCCCGGCGCACGCAGCGCGGTGACGCGCCCGTCCGGATCCACGGCGGGACCGGCAAACACCTTGAAGTCGCAGCCGGCGACAAGATCAGCCACATCCACCAGTTCCAGCGACACGCGCAGGTCGGGCTTGTCCGATCCGTAGCGTCGCATGGCCTCGGCGTAGGTCATGCGCGGGAAGGGATCGGGCAGCGCCACCTCCACCACCTTCGCGAACAGCTCGCGGATCAGGCCCTCCATCAGGCCCATGATCTCTTCCTGCCCGAGGAAGGAGGTCTCCACGTCGAGCTGGGTGAACTCCGGCTGCCGGTCCGCGCGCAGGTCTTCGTCGCGGAAGCACTTGACGATCTGGTAGTAGCGGTCGAAGCCCGCGATCATCAGCAGCTGCTTGAAGAGCTGCGGCGACTGCGGCAGCGCGAAGAAGCTGCCCGGATGGGTGCGGCTGGGCACCAGGTAGTCGCGGGCACCCTCCGGCGTCTCCTTGGTGAGCATGGGGGTCTCGATGTCGATGAAACCATGCGCATCCATGTACTGGCGCATGGCGCTGGTCATGCGATGGCGCAGGCGCAGGCGCTGGTTCATCTCCTCGCGGCGCAGGTCGATGTAGCGGTGGCGCAGGCGCACTTCCTCGCTGACGTTTTCGTCGAGCTGGAAGGGCAGCGGGTCGGAGCGGTTGAGCAGCACCAGCTGCTTCGCCAGCAACTCCACCTTGCCGGAGGCGAGGTTCGGGTTGGCCGTGCCGGCCGGGCGCTCGCGCACCCTGCCCTTCACCTGGATGACGAATTCGCCGCGCAGCCGCTCGGCCTCGCCGAAGAGCTGCGGGTCATCCGGATCGAAGACCACCTGCAGCAGCCCCTCCCGGTCACGCAGGTCGACGAAGATCACCCCGCCGTGGTCGCGCCGCCGGTGTACCCAGCCGGCTACGGTGACTTCCTGGCCGGTCAGGGACTCGTTGACCTGGCCGCAATAATGGCTGCGCATCGAATTGACCCGAAAAGTGGTAAATGGGCTGGAAAAATCAGGCTGCGCAGTATACTGGTCCTTCGTCCCTCAAGGGACCCAAGACGCGGGGGAAACAGACGATGAATGCCCAGTTGAAGGCCGGCGACGCCGGCACGTTCCGGCTCCTGATCGGCGGCAAGCTGGTGCCGGGCGCCAGCACTTTCGATGTCATCAACCCGGCCACCGAGCAGGTGTTTTCCCCCTGCCCGCGCGCCGACCTCAACCAGCTGAACCAGGCGGTGGCCGCGGCCAAGGCTGCCTTCCCCGCCTGGGCCGCAACGCCCCTGGCCGAGCGGGCAAAGCTGCTGAACAAGCTGGCCGACGCCATCGAGGCGCACGCCCCGGAGCTGGCCCGCATCCTCACGCAGGAACAGGGCAAGCCGCTGGGCGGCGCGCACTTCGAGCTCGCCATTGCCGCCGGCAACATCCGCGGCTTCACCACCATGCAGCTGCCGGATGCGGTGCTGGTCGATGACGAGCAGGCGAAGGTCATCCGCCAGCGCCTGCCGCTGGGTGTGGTGGGCGCCATCACGCCGTGGAACTTCCCCGTCATCATGATGGTGACCAAGCTGGCCCCGGCGCTGCTGGCCGGCAACACCATCGTGGTGAAGCCTGCGCCTACGACTCCGCTGGCCACGCTGAAGGTGGGTGAGCTGTGCGCGGAGATCTTCCCGCCGGGCGTGGTGAACGTGATCGCCGACGCCAATGACCTGGGCGCTGCGCTTACCAGCCACCCGGATGTAGCCAAGATCGCCTTCACCGGCTCCACCGCCACCGGCCGCAAGGTAATGGCCAGCGCCGCGGCAACGCTCAAGCGCCTCACGCTGGAGCTGGGCGGCAACGACGCGGCCATCGTGCTCGACGATGTGGACCCGAAGGAAATCGCACCCAAGCTGTTCTTCGCGGCGATGATCAACTCCGGCCAGGTGTGCCTGGCCGCCAAGCGCATCTACGTGCCCGAGTCGATCTACGATGCCGTGTGCGCGGAGCTGGCAAAGATCGCCGAGGGCGCCGCCAGCCTCGTGGGCAATGGCCTCGACGACGGCGTGCAGTTCGGCCCGGTGCAGAACCGCATGCAGTTCGAGAAGGTGCGCTCCATCATTGAAGAGGCGCGTGCGCAGGGCAAGGTGATCGCCGGCGGCAAGCCGCACCAGGGATCCGGATTCTTCATCCACCCCACCGTGGTCAGCGGCCTGCCCGACAGCGCACGGCTGGTGTGCGAGGAGCAGTTCGGCCCGGTGATGCCGGTGCTGAAGTACTCCACCATCGACGAGGCCGTGGCGCGCGCGAATGCCTCCGACTATGGCCTCGGCGCCACGGTGTGGTCGAAGAGCACCGAGCGCGCGGTGGAAGTCGCGAAGCGGCTGGAAACCGGCACGGTATGGATCAACAAGCACCTGGACCTGCCGCCCACCGTGCCCTACGGCGGTGTGAAGCAGTCCGGCTTCGGCGTGGAGCTGGGGCAGCAGGGACTCGAAGAGTTCACCCAGCTGCGCATCATCAACATCGCGAAGTAGCCGTTACATCCGGAAACATCTTGTTACGGATCTGAGAGGACTCCAGGACGCCCCCGGGCGCAGCCTTCACCGGCCGCCCGGGAAGGCGGCGCAACCTGGAGATCCTCATGCGCCCCGTCCGATGGATTCCGCTGCTGATCGCAGCCACTGGCCTTGCGGCCTGCAACGATTCCGACCCCGCCCAGCTGCGTGTACTGCACGCCTCGCCTGACGCACCTGAAGTGAACGTGCTGGCCGATGGTACCGCCATCGCCACCGCGCTGGATTACGGCCAGGCCACGCCGCAGCTGCAGGTCGATGCCGGCATGGTGTCGCTGGCAGTGCAGGGCCTCCTGCCTGGTGGAACCACCGCCACCGTCATTGGCCCGCTCGACGTGGACCTGCAGGAAAACACGCTCTACACGGTGCTCGCCGTCGGCGATGTGGCAGACATCGAACCGCTGGTCCTGAGCCAGCCGCAGGTGCGCGTGCCGGAAGGCTCCACGCGGCTGCGTGTGGTGCATGCCGCGCCGGATGCACCGGCGGTGGACGTGTATCTCACGGCGCCGGAGGCAAACCTGGCGGCCAGCACGGCAGTCGGCTCCATCGGCTTCCGGCAGGACATCGGGCCTGCGGTAGTGCCAGCCGGCGACTATCGCGTGCGTGTCACCGCCGCGGGAGATCCGTCTGCCGTGGTCTTCGATTCCGGCGCCCTTTCCCTGGCTGGCGGCGCGGACCTGGTGATCGCCGCCATCGAGAACACCGACACGGGGACCTCGCCGATCCAGCTGGTGGTCAGCGACGGCGAAGTGGCTGCGCGCGTACTGGGCGCCGGCACACCAGCCGACCTGCGCGTGGTGCATGCCTCCCCCGATGCGCCGGCAGTGGACATCGTGGTGAATGAAGGCTTCGCCGCACCACTGGTGGAGGACCTGTCTTTCGCCTCGGCCACCGGCTTCGTGTCCGTGCCATCCGGCGCGTACAACGTGAAAGTCGCCGCGGCCGGCACCACCACCAGCGTGATCAACGCCAGTCTCTCGTTGCAACCTGCCGTGCGTTACACGGTGCTGGCCGCCGGCAGGCTGGCGGACATCGAGCCGCTTGTCGCTACCGATGATGCGCGTCGCCTCGCCACCGCGGCGAAGCTGCGGGTGATCCACGCATCGCCCACTGCGGCCAGCGTCGACATCTATGTCACGGCACCGGGGGCATCGATCAGCGCGCTCTCTCCCACTCTGGCCGGCGTACCGTTCAAGGCCAATACCGGCTTCCTGCAGCTGCCTGGTGGCAACTACACGGTCACGGTAACGCCTGCGGGCAGCAAGTCGCCCGCCATCGGCCCGGTGGACATCTCGCTGGATGCCGGCGGCATCTACACCGCCGTGGCGCGCGATCCGCTGCCAGCTGCATCAAGCCCGGGGTTGATCCTGCTCGACGACTTCATCCTCTGAAGCCAGGGCCAGCGCTGGCCTGACCCGGCGTGGGTCAGGCGTCGCGCAGGTACCAGAGCAGGTCGGTGGGAGTGACCTCCGCGCCCCAGCGCGCGTACTCCTGCCGCTTGATGGCAAGCAACACCTTGTGCATGCCGGCTCCAAGCGCATCGCGCAGGAAGGGCGAATCACCTGCCCGCGCGATGCTCTGGCCCCAGGTGGGCGGTGGTGCCGGCCACAGGCTTGCCCCGGCCGAGGCATAGCCATTTCCCTGCACGGGCGCGCCGGGGTCCAGACTTCGCTCGATGCCATGCAAGGCGCCAGCCAGGACGGCGGCGGCGGCCAGGTAGAGGTTCACGTCGGCGCCGCAAAAACGGTGTTCGATGTGCCGGGACGGGGGAGCCCCGGCCGGCACCCGGAGCGACACGCTGCGGTTGTTGATGCCCCAGTTCACTGCCACCGGTGCATAGCTTTCGCGCTGGAAGCGCCGGTAGGAATTGCCGTTGGGCGCAAACACCAGGAAAGCATCGGCCGCCGTGGCCGCCATGCCAGCCACCGCATGACGGAGCAGCGGCGTACCCGCCGGATCATCCGCCTCGAACAGGCTGCTGCCCGCCGCATCGGCCAGCGACAGGTGAAGGTGCGCCCCCGAACCGGCCCGATGTGTGAAAGGCTTGGCCATGAAAGTGGCGACGCAGCCATGTCTTGCGGCGACACCTTTCAGCAGACGCTTGAACTGGATCGCCTCGTCGACAGCGGCCAGCGCACCGCGCCGATGCTGCAACGTGATCTCGAACTGTCCGGGCGCGTATTCGGACATCACTGTGCCCGCGGGCAGCCCCTGCGCGGAAGCCGCGTCGAGAACCTCGCGGAACAGCGGCGCGAGCTCGTCCAGCCGTGACAGGCTGTAGGCCTCGATGCGCTCGCCCTGCCCCGGGCGCAGCGGCGTGGATCCGGCCGGCTGCAAGCTGCCATCGACCTGCTGGCGCAGCAGGTAGAACTCCAGCTCGCAGGCAAACACGGCGTGCAGGCCAAGCGCGCCCAGCTGATGTTCGATGCGGGCCAGGCAGTGGCGTGGATCGGCTGCCGCGGGCGCGCCATCCAGCTCATACATCGAAAGCATCACCTGGCCGGTGCGCTCCAGCCAGGGAGAAACCTGCAATGTGCCAGGCACCGGACGGCAGAGCTTGTCGGCATCACCGGCCTCCCATACCAGCCCGGTGGCCTCTACATCGGCGCCGGTGACATCCAGGCCGAGGATGGAGCCAGCCACGTTGCGGCCCTGCGCATACAGCGAATCCAGTTCATGGCGGCGGATGGTCTTGCCCCGCAGGACACCCGAGGGATCGGTCAGCAGCAACTGCACTGCATCGATATCCGGATGCCTCCCGAGGAACTGCTGCAGCTCGGCGCTCATGATGCGCGCATCCAGGGTGCAAACTCCTCCAGCGCCACATCGAAGGCCGAGATGAAGGCATCGACCTGCGCATCGCTGGTCACCGGCGACACCAGCAGCATGTTGTGGAAGGGCGTGAGCAGGAAGCCGCGGTTCAGCAGGTACAGGTGCAGCGTGGCGTTGAGGTCATGATCGATGGCCAGCACGCTCTCGCGCCCGGTGCGCGGCGCCGGGGTAGTGCCGAACTCCATGCGCGCGCCCACGCGCGAGACCTGCCAGCCGGTGCCATGCCGGAGCAGCGCCGCCTCCAGTCCGGCGGCCAGCCGCGTGGCGCCCTGCTCCATCCGCGCGTGGCTGGCTGCAGTGGCCACCTCGCCCAGCGATGCATGCAATGCCGCGATGGCCAGAGGATTGCCGGCCAGGGTGGTGCCGATGCCGGAGTGACCGCTTGCGCGCCGGGCGTCCGCCGCGCGGATGCGGGCACCGGTGGCCGCGCTCCAGCCATACACCGCGCAGGGGAAACCGCCTGCAATGGCCTTGCCGCAGACGAGCATGTCGGGCGCGATGCCGTGCACGCGGGCGTAGCCGCCCGGGCCCGAAGAGAGCGTGTGCGTCTCATCCATCACCAGCAGCACGTCATGCCGGTCGCAGGCGTCGCGCAGGCCGTCGAGGAAACCCGGCTGCGGCAGCACCATGCCTGCATTGGTCAGCACCGGTTCGGTGAGCACGCAGGCGATGTCGCCACGCGCCAGTGCCGCCTCCACTGCCGCGAGGTCGTTGAAATCCACGACCACGGTGGTGGTGGCAGGATCATGCGCCCGCCCGATCTGCCCGGGACGCGGCAGCGTCACACCGCCCGGACCCATTTCCACCAGCGTCTCATCCACGGTGCCGTGGTAGCAGTGGTCGAACACGAGGATGTGCGGCCGGCCGGTGGCCATGCGCGCCAGGCGCAACGCGGCGCGGTTGGCATCAGTGGCCGTCTGCGCCACCTGCCACCATGGAAGTCCGAACAGAGCCGCCAGCCGGGTGCCCACCTCATGCACCCTGGCATCGGGCAGCATGGCCGTCATGCCGGCGCTGGCCTGCGCCGCCACGGCTCGCGCCACCGCCGGCGGTGAGTGGCCGAACATGGCGCCGGTATCGCCCAGGCAGAAGTCCACGTAACGATGGCCATCCACGTCGATGACCTCGGCATCACGTGCCTCGCGCAGGTACAGCGGCACGGGCTGGGGCCAGTCATGCATCCAGTGCATGGGCACGCCGGCAGGGAAATGCGCGCCGGCAAGGCCGGCCAGCCCGGCACAACGCGGCCGGGCGGCGAGATAGGACTGGCACTCCCGTTCCGCGATCGCGGCCAGGGGGACGCGGTTCATGCCGCAGGGGCCTCGGGCGCAGCCTGTGTGCTGCGCCCGGCTGTCACCGCTTCGCCTTGCGTGCCGGTTTTGCGGCCGGCTTGCGCGCGGGAGCCTTGGCTGAAGGCCTGGCCGCCGGACGCCTGCGCGCCGTGCCGACGGATGCAGGCTCCGCCTTGGCAGCCGGCTTGCTTTCGGTTTTGTCGGCGGGCTTGTCCTTCTCTGCCGGCTTGTCCGGCTTCTCGGCGGCAGGCTCCTTGCCGCCGTCACTGTCGACGAGGTTGCGCTTGGTGTCCTTGTCCGACTTGAAGTCAGTCTCGTACCAGCCGCCGCCCTTGAGGCGGAACACAGGCGCGGAAACCAGCTTGGAAAGCTTGTTCTTGCCGCACTCGGGACATTTCTTCAGCGGCGCGTCAGTGATTTTCTGCAGCACTTCGGTCTGTGCGCCACAGGCCGAGCACTGGTATTCGTAGAAAGGCATGGTTGCGGGGATTATACGAGAGGCGCGCCGGCTGCGAATGCCGGCGCAGGCTCAGTTGGCCCTCTTCTCGAACTTCAGCACCCCATCTTCCACGGCGACCAGGATGCGGTCGCCCGGAGCGAACGCACCCTGGAGGATGCCCTGGGCCAGCGGATTCTCGATCTGCTGCTGGATGGCACGCTTCAGTGGCCGTGCGCCATACACCGGATCGAAGCCAGCCTCGCCGATCAGGTCGCGGGATTCCGGCGCCAGCTCGAGCGTCATGTCGCGCTCGGCCAGGCGCCGTTTCAGGCTGGCCAGCTGTATGTCGACGATGGCGCGGATCTGCTCCGCCCCCAGCGGATGGAACACGACGATGTCGTCGATGCGGTTGATGAACTCGGGCCGGAAATGCGCCTGCACCCGCTCCATCACCTGCGCCTTCATCAGCGTGTACTGCTTCTCGCCGGCCAGCTGCTGGATCACGTCCGACCCCAGGTTGGAGGTCATGATGATCACGGTGTTGCGGAAGTCCACGGTGCGGCCCTGGCCGTCGGTGAGGCGGCCATCGTCCAGCACCTGCAGCAGCACGTTGAAAACGTCCTGGTGCGCCTTCTCCACCTCGTCGAGCAGCACCACCGAATAGGGACGGCGGCGCACGGCCTCGGTGAGGTAGCCGCCCTCCTCGTAGCCCACGTAGCCGGGAGGCGCGCCGATCAGGCGCGCCACCGAGTGCTGCTCCATGAACTCGGACATGTCCACGCGCACGATGGCCTCTTCGGTGTCGAAGAGGAACTCGGCCAGCGCCTTGCACAGCTCGGTTTTGCCCACACCGGTGGGGCCGAGGAACAGGAAGGAACCATTTGGGCGGCGCGGATCGGCGAGCCCGGCACGTGCGCGGCGAATGGCGTTGGAGACGATGTGCAGCGCCTCGGTCTGGCCAACCACACGCTTGCCCAGCGCCTCTTCCATGCGCAGCAGCTTGTCCTTCTCGCCTTCCAGCATCTTGGACACCGGGATGCCCGTCCACTTGGAGACCACCTCGGCGATCTCCTCCTCGGTGACGCTGTTGCGCACCAGCTGGGTGGGTTTCTCCTCGGCGGCCTGCGCCTCGGTGAGCTTCTTCTCCAGCTCGGGAATCCTGCCGTACTGCAGCTCGGCCATCTTCGCAAGGTCGTTGGCACGGCGCGCGGCATCCAGGTCGAGGCGGGCCTTCTCCAGATCTTCCTTCACGGCAGCGGCCCCCTGCAGCGAGGCCTTCTCCGCCTTCCAGATCTCCTCGAGATCAGCGTATTCCTTTTCCAGCTCGCCCAGCGTCTCGCGCAGCACGGCCAGGCGCTTCCTGGAAGCCTCGTCTTCTTCCTTCTTCAGCGCCACTTCCTCGATGCGCAGCTGGATGATGCGGCGCTCGAGCTTGTCCATTTCCTCCGGCTTGGAGTCGATCTCCATGCGGATGCGCGCGCCAGCCTCATCGATCAGGTCGATGGCCTTGTCAGGCAGCTGGCGGTCGGAAATGTAGCGGTGCGAAAGCTGCGCCGCGGCCACGATGGCCGGGTCGGTGATTTCCACGCCATGGTGCACCTCGTAGCGCTCCTTGAGCCCACGCAGGATGGCGATGGTGTCTTCCACCGTCGGCTCATCCACCAGCACCTTCTGGAAGCGGCGCTCCAGCGCCGCGTCCTTCTCGATGTACTTGCGGTATTCGTCGAGCGTGGTGGCGCCCACGCAGTGCAGTTCGCCGCGCGCCAGCGCGGGCTTGAGCATGTTGCCCGCATCCATGGCGCCCTCGGCCTTGCCGGCGCCCACCATGGTGTGCAGCTCGTCGATGAACAGGATCACCTGGCCTTCGTGTTTCGAGAGATCCTTCAGCACGGCCTTCAGCCGTTCCTCGAACTCGCCGCGGAACTTGGCGCCGGCGATCAGCGCACCCATGTCGAGCGCGAGGATCTTCTTGTTCTTCAGGCCCTCGGGCACCTCGCCATTGACGATGCGCTGCGCGAGGCCCTCGACAATGGCGGTCTTGCCCACGCCCGGCTCGCCGATGAGCACGGGGTTGTTCTTGGTACGACGCTGCAGCACCTGCACGGTGCGGCGGATCTCATCGTCGCGGCCGATCACCGGGTCGAGCTTGCCATTGACGGCGCGCTCGGTGAGATCGATGGTGTATTTGGAGAGCGCCTCGCGGCTCTCTTCTGCGTTGGGGTCATTCACGGCCTCGCCGCCGCGTACCTCGGCAATGGCCTGCTCCAGCTTTGCCTTGGTGAGGCCGTGGCTCTTGATCAGCCGCCCGAGTTCACCGCGGTCTTCGAGTGCGGCCAGCGCGAACAGCTCGCTGGAGATGTACTGGTCGCCGCGCTGCTGCGCCAGCTTGTCGGTGACATTGAGCAGGCGCGAGAGATCCTGTGAGACATGTACCTCTCCGGCCGCGCCCTCCACCTTGGGCAGGCGGTCGAGCAGGCTGCCCAGCTCACCCTTGAGCTTCGCGTTGTTCACGCCCAGCTTGGCCAGCAGCGGCTTGAGGCTGCCTCCCTGCTGGTCGAGCAGAGCCACCAGCAGGTGGGCGGGCTCGATCATCTGGTTGTCGCGGCCAATGGCCAGCGACTGGGCGTCGGCCAGGGCATTCTGGAAACGGCTGGTCAGTCGGTCGTTGCGCATAGCAGCGATTCTGGGGGCGCCAGGCCCTGATTCAAGACTGTACTTCTACCTAGTGCGGGGCGAGATGCTCCACCATGACTACCAGCCCCACCCCCAGCCCGATCAGTGCCACCTGCACCAGGCTGTCCCGGGTCCCGACCCGGCGATGCAGGCCGGGGATCAGGTCGGCAACCGCGACGTAAAGCAGGCTGGCGGCCGAGACGGCCAGCACATAGGGCAGAGCCGGCGTCACTGCCGAAAGGGCAAAGTAGCCCACCATGCCACCCAGCACGGCACCCAGCGCGGAGATCAGGTTCCAGGTGAAAGCCTTCCGCCGCGACATGCCGCTGTTGAGCATCACGGCAAAGTTGCCGACCTCGCTGGGCACCTCGTGGGCCAGCACGGCCAGCCCGGTCATCACGCCGAGGTGGATGTCGATCAGGAAAGCCGCCGCGATCAGCACGCCGTCCAGCGCATTGTGCATGGTGTCGCCCACCAGGATCATCACGCCCGGTGCGGCGCGCCGGCCATGATCATGGTCGTGGCCGTGTTCGACGGCAGGCGCGTGCGTCTCGCAATGGTCCTCGTGGCAGTGGCGCCAGAGCACCAGCTTTTCCAGCACGAAGAACAGCGCGATGCCACCCAGCAGCGACAGCCCCACCGCGCCGTGGCGTCCCTCGCCCGCCCGCTCGATGGCCTCGGGCAGCAGACCCAGCAGTGCCGCGGCCAGCAGCGCGCCGGTGGCGAAGGCAACCATGGGCGGCAGCGAGCGGGCGCGCGCCCGCTCGGGAACGAGCAGGAACAGGCTGGCCAGCAGCACGCCGGTGACGCCGCCCAGCAGGGTGAAACCAGTGATCCAGGCCAGTGTGTTCATGCGCCCCGTTGCCTACTTGCCATGCGGCCGCGCCTCAGGCGACAAGCCACACGAAGCTGGCCATTCTACCGGTAGCGTCAAGTCCCCTGTGCTGCACGTCGCGGCGATGCGAGTGGAAGCGCGCCTCATCGGCATAGGTGCACAACCCGCCGCCGCTGACCTGCCCGACGCCGACGGCCGCAAGCCGGCGGCGTGCCAGGACGTAGAGGTCGCACATCCAGCGTCCGGGTGCACCGGCCGTGAAGGCCGCGCCGCATCCGGCATCCCTTGCGAGGAAGGCTTCGCGCACCTCCCCGCCAACTTCGAAACGGGCCGGCCCGATCGCCGGACCCAGCCAGGCCGTCACCTCAGTGCCCGGCGCGATGCGTGCACGCAGCGCCGACACGGTATTTTCAAGCACGCCCGCGGCCAGCCCGCGCCAGCCGGCATGTGCCGCGGCCACCGCCGTGGCATCGGATGCGGCGAACAGCACCGGCAGGCAATCGGCGGTGCGTACCACGCAGACCGTGCCACGCCGGCGGGTGACGGAAGCGTCAGCCTCGGGCTCGCCTTCCGGCCGCAGGTCGAGGTCTGCCACGTGCACGCCATGCACCTGCCGCAGCCAGCCGGGTTTGCCAGGCAACTGCGGCGGCAGCGGCGCGGCCGCGGCGAAATCACCAGCGGCGCGCGTGGAAACCAGCGCCCGCACGCCGGGCGGCACGGGCCAGTCCGGCTCGATGAAGGCAGCCACCGCCATTCAGTCTTCCCTGAGCACGGCCAGGAGGGCCTGCATGTCGTCCGGCAGCTCCGACTCCACCTCGATGGGTTTGCCGGTGACCGGATGTTCGAACGCCAGCTTCGCCGCATGCAGCGCCTGGCGGCGGAACCCGGCCAGCGCCGCGCGCTGTGCCGGCGTCGCTCGCGCCGTGAGCTGGCGCCGGCCGCCGTACAGCGGATCACCCACCAGGGGATGGCCGATGTGCGCCAGGTGCACGCGGATCTGGTGGGTGCGGCCGGTTTCCAGCATCACGCGCAGGAGGCTGTGGAAAGTGAAGCGCTCCACAAGCCGGTAATGCGTCACGGCCTCGCGACCATCTGCACGCACGGCCTGGCGCAACCGGTCGGTGCGATGACGGCCGATGGGCTTGTCCACGGTGCCGCCGCCCGTCATGGCGCCCACACAAAGAGCGAGGTACTCGCGCGACACCTCATGCAGCCGCAGCATTTCCACCAGCGCGGTGTGCGCCTCGATCGTGCGGGCCACCACCAGCAGGCCGCTGGTGTCCTTGTCGATGCGATGGACGATGCCGGCACGGGGCACGGCAGCGAGGCCGGGGTCCAGCGCCAGCAACCCGTTCTGCAAGGTGTGCGCGGCATTGCCCGCGCCGGGATGCACCACCAGGCCCGCCGGCTTGTCGATCACGAAGACATGCCGGTCACGATGGCGCACCACCAGCGGCATGCGCTCGGGTGCCACCCGCTCGTCGAGCTGCGGCTTCGCACGCAGCAGCACCGATTCCCCGCCGTAGACGGCATCGCGCGGTCGGGCCGGCCGGCCATCCACCGCCACGGCGCCCTCCCGGATCCACCCGGCCAGGCGCGAACGGGAATACTGCGGCAGGGCCGCGGCCAGCGCCTGGTCCAGCCGCTGCCCGCCCGGGCATTGCGGCAATGTAAGGCGGTGCTCGATCAGGGAGTCGGGGGTCATTCGGCTATACTACCGTGATGACCGCACCGACCGTTTTGTTGCGCAACCTGCTGATCATGCTGATGGGCGCGCTCGTGCTGGCCGGCTGCGCCACCGGTCGCGACGGCGCGCAGCAGCGGCTGTCCCGCTTCGGCCCCGACGCGCTCTACGACCAGGGCAGGCGCGCCATCCGCGCCAGCGACTGGGGCGAGGCAGTGAACATCTTCGAGGCGCTGAACGCGCGTTATCCCTTCACGCCCCACGCCAAGCAGGGGCGCCTGGACGTCATCTTCGCCTACTACAAGCTGGGCGAGAAGGAATCCGGGCGAGATGCCGCCGATACCTTCATCCGCGAGAACCCGAAGGATCCGCGCATCGACTACGCGTACTACCTGCGTGGCCTCATCGACTACGAGCGCACTCCCGGCCTGCCCCATCGCATCTTCAACATCGACCTGGCCGAGCGTGTGCCCTCCACTGCGCGCGACTCGTTCGAGTCCTTCCGCACCGTGGTCACCGAGTACCCGCAGAGCCGCTACGCCCACGATGCCCGCCTGCGCATGATCTACCTGCGCAACCGGCTGGCCGACTACGAAGTGCGTGTTGCCGACCACTACCTGCAGCGCGGTGCATGGGTCGCGGCGGCGCGACGCGCCGAGCAGACGATCGAGCAGTACGATGGTGCCCCGGCGGTGAAGGAAGCCCTGCGCATCATGATCTACAGCTACCGCAAGCTGAACTACGACGACCTTGCCGCCAACACCGAAAAGGTGTTCGAGACGAACTTCCCCGGGGAGTCCACCGAAGTGGCGCGCAAGGAAAAGCGTTGGTGGAAGCCCTGGTAAAGGGACAGCCGGCTAGCGGCGATAGCCGCTGGTGATGGGATAACGCCAGTCGCGTCCGAAGGCGCGGCGGCTCACGCGCACGCCGGGCGGCGCCTGCCGCCGTTTGTATTCGTTGCGCTTCACAAGGTCGAGCACCCGCCCCACCACGGCACGGTCAAAACCGCGCGTGACGATCTCGTCCACCGAGAGGTCTTCCTCGATGAAGGCCTCGAGGATGGCATCGAGCACCTCATAGGGCGGCAGCGAATCCGCATCCTTCTGGTCGGGACGCAGTTCCGCTGACGGCTCGCGCTCCAGCACGCGGGCGGGGATGGGCGGCTGGCCGCCGGACTCCCCGCGCCTGCGTGCCAACTCGTTGCGGTAATGCGCCAGGCGGTAGACCAGCAGCTTGCTGCAGTCCTTGATGGGCGCGAAGCCGCCGTTCATGTCGCCATACAGCGTGGCGTAACCCACGGCCATCTCGCTCTTGTTGCCCGTGGTCAGCAGCATGCGGCCGGACTTGTTGGAGATGGCCATCAGCAGCACGCCGCGGCAACGGGCCTGGATGTTCTCCTCGGTGGCGTCCGGTCGCGTGCCGGCGAACTGCTCCGCCAGCGCGGCCAGCGTTGCTTCGAACATGCCCTCGATGGAGATCACGCTGTAGGCCACCCCCATGGTGCGCGCCTGCAGGGCCGCGTCATCGCGGCTCATCTGGCTTGTGTAGCGCGAGGGCATCATCACCACCTGCACGCGGTCGGCGCCCAGCGCGTCGACGGCCACTGCCAGCGTCAGTGCGGAGTCCACGCCGCCGGAGAGTCCCATCACCACGCCGGGGAAACGGTGCTTGTTCACGTAGTCGCGCACGCCGAGGACCAGGGCGCGGTAAACGCTCTCCTCGTCGCCGAGTTCTGGTGCCACGGCCTCTGCAGCCACCGGGCGGAAGGCAATGCGCCCCTGCGCATCGCGGGCGGCCCGCAGCAGCACCACCGACTCCTCGAAGGCCGCGGCTCGCAGCACCACCTCGCCGGCGGCATCGATCGCGCAGGAGCGGCCGTCGAACACCAGCTCGTCCTGGCCGCCCACGAGGTTCACATAGGCAATCGGCAGGCCTGTCTCGGCCACGCGCTCGCGCAGCACCGCCTCGCGCGCGCGCTGCTTGCGCTGCTCGTAGGGCGAGGCATTGAGCACCAGCAGGGCCTCGGCGCCGCGCTCCTTCGCGCCGCGTGCCGGGCCGGACTCCCACACGTCCTCGCAGATGGCCAGGCCCAGCCGCAATCCCATGAAATCGGTGACCGTCATGCCCGTGCCCGGCGTGAAGTAGCGCTTCTCGTCGAACACCTGGTAGTTCGGCAGTGACATCTTGCGGCAGTTGACCGGCGCCTGCCCGGGGACCAGCAGGCAGGCGGCGTTGTAGATCACCGGGCGCCCGGCGCTGCCTTCATATTCGGGATAACCCAGCAGGATGGCCGGCAGGCCGGAGTCCGGATCGCTGACCTCGCGCGTGAGCTCCTGCACGGCCTGCTCCACCTGGATGCGCATCCCGCGGTGGAACAGCAGATCCTCGGGCGGATAGCCGCTGAGCGTGAGCTCGGGGAACACGACCAGGTCGGCTCCCTGCTGGCGCGCAGCGCGCGCCGTCTCGCGCACGCGCTGCGCGTTGCCCTGCACGTCGCCGACCAGCAGGTTCAGCTGCGCCAGCGCGATGCAGGGATCGCGTGCCATCGCGGCGGGCTACTTCTTGCGCGCCGGCCGGCTCGCGGCGCGGCGCCGGGCGGCTGGACGTTTCGCAGCCGCCGGCTTCCTGGCGGTCTTCTTCGCCGCGGTGGCCTTGCGGGCCACCTTGCTGGCCGTCTTGCGCACCACCTTGGTGGCCTTGTTGGCCTTGCTGCCAGACTTCGCCTTGCCTGCGGTCTTCCCGGCAGCCTTCTTGCCTGCTTTCTTGCGCGCGGCGGACTTGCCGGCACCGGCGCGCATCGCGGCCGGCCGCTCGCCCACCGCGCTGGCAGCGGCAATCTGCTTGCGGCGGGCGCCCAGCATTTCGGCCATGGCCGAGCCCAGTTCGGCGGGGCTCTTCACGGTGCGCACGCCCGCGGCTTCCAGCGCGCGGTACTTGTCGGCCGCCGTGCCCTTGCCGCCGGCCACCACGGCGCCGGCATGGCCCATGCGCTTGCCCGGGGGCGCGGTGACACCGGCGATGTAGGCCACCACCGGCTTGCTGACATAGCGGGCGATGTGTGCGGCTGCGGCTTCTTCATCGCTGCCGCCGATCTCGCCCACCATCACGATGCCTTCGGTCTGCGGGTCGCGCTCGAACAGCTCGATCACGTCGATGAAGTTCATGCCGCGCACCGGGTCGCCACCGATGCCCACGCAGGTGCTCTGGCCCAGGCCGATCTGCGTGGTCTGGTTCACCGCCTCGTAGGTGAGCGTGCCGGAGCGAGAAACGATGCCCACGCAGCCCTTCTTGTGGATGAAGCCGGGCATGATGCCGATCTTGCATTCATCCGGCGTGATCACGCCGGGGCAGTTCGGACCGATCAGACGCGTGGGCTTGCCGGCCAGGGCCGCCTTCACGCGGATCATGTCGTTCACCGGGATGCCTTCGGTGATGCAGACCACCAGCTCGATGCCCGCATCGGCGGCCTCGAGGATGGCGTCGGCCGCGAAGGCCGCCGGTACGTAGATCATGCTCACCGTGGCCGAGGTGGCGGCCACGGCCTGGTGCACGGTGTCGAACACAGGAAGATCCAGGTGCTGCGTGCCGCCGCGGCCCGGCGTGATGCCGCCGACGATGCGGGTGCCGTAGGCCAGGCACTGCTGGGCATGGAAGGTGCCCTGCTTGCCGGTGAATCCCTGGACGATGACCCTGGTGCGCTTGTTGACGAGAATGCTCATGAATGCGAGTCCTGCGTGATTCGGATCAGCGGTTCTTGGCCGCGGCGACGGCCTTGCGGGCCGCATCGGTGAGGCCCTCGGCGGGGGTGATGGCAAGACCGCTGTTGGCCAGCATCTCGCGCGCCTGCGGCGCATTGGTGCCTTCCAGGCGCACCACCACGGGCACCTTCACGCCCACCCGCTGCACCGCCACCATGATGCCTTCGGCAATCACATCGCAGCGCACGATGCCACCGAAGATGTTCACCAGGATGGCGCGCACCTTGGGGTTGGAAAGGATCAGCTCGAAAGCCGCAGTCACGCGCTCGACCGTGGCGCCACCGCCCACGTCGAGGAAGTTGGCCGGCTTGCCACCATGCAGCTTGATGATGTCCATCGTGGCCATGGCAAGGCCTGCGCCGTTGACCATGCAGGCGATGTCGCCATCGAGGGAGACATAGTTGAGGTCGTGCTCGGCGGCACGGGCTTCGATGGGATCTTCCTGCGACTGGTCACGCAGCGCGACCAGCTCCGGATGGCGGAACAGCGCGTTGGCATCGATGCCGATCTTGGCATCGAGCGCCACCAGCCCGCCTTCCTTGGTGACGATCAGCGGATTGACCTCGACCAGGCTGGCATCCTGCTCGATGTACAGCTTGTACAGCGCCTTCAGGATGGCGGTGAATTCCCCGATCTGCCTGCCGCTGAAGCCGAGGCCAAAGGCCAGCTCGCGCGCCTGGTACGCCTCGAGGCCCACGGCCGGATGGATGGAGACGCTGAGGATCTTTTCCGGCTCCTTCGCGGCCACTTCCTCGATGTCCATGCCGCCGGCGGCCGAAGCCACCACGGCAATGCGGCCCTTCTCGCGGTTGAGCGTGAGGCTCAGGTAGATCTCGCGTTCAATGGCCGAACCGGACTCCACGTAGACCTTCTCGATGGGCAGCCCCTCGGCGCCGGTCTGCTTGGTGACCAGCCGCGTGCCCAGCATGGCCGCCGCGGCGGAACGCACCGACTCGATATCGCGCACTACCTTCACGCCGCCGGCCTTGCCACGACCACCCGCATGAACCTGGGCCTTGACCACCCAGACCGGACCACCGAGTCGGCCGGCCTGGCTGGCCGCCTCCTCCGCGCTGGAGGCCACATGCCCCTCGGGCACCGGAATGCCGTATTCGGCAAAGATCTTCTTCGACTGGTACTCGTGCAGATTCATGGAGGTGCGGGTTCCCGGCTGACGGTGACTCGACATTCTAATTGGAAAAGCCGTACCGGGTCACAGTTGCGCCGCCCGCTTGACTGTCCGGGTCAGTCACGATGCTAGAGTCCCGCGGACAAATGCGTTTCAACGCCCGGAATCTGGTCGCTCCGGTCGAGGGCGCGCCGTCGGACCTGGCCTGGCGCGTCATCGGACTGGTCAACATGTACCGCCTGCTGGTGGCCGGCGGGCTTTTTGCCGCCACCCAGTTCGAGACGCTGCGGGAAGTGCTCGGCATCGACCGCCCGGCCGCCATGAACATCATCACGGCGGCCTATTTCTTCGCCGGCATCGGGTTGTGGGCGCTCAGGCCCCTGCCCTTCATGAACCTGAGGCTGCTGGCCTTCACGCACGCAGTCACCGACTCCATCGCCATTGCCTTTGTGCTCTGGGCCAGCAGCGGCGTGGCCGGCGGACTCGGGATCCTCGTGCTGCTCCCGGTGGGCGCCATGGCGCTGCTCACCGGCAACCGCGACGCGCTGTTCATGGCGGCCATCGCCAGCATCGCCATCCAGATGCAGCAGCTGGCGCGCGAGATGGGCAGCGGCACGGACACCGGCGACTATGTGAGCGCCGCGGTGCTGGGCATGGTGATCTTCCTGGCGGCACTGCTGGTGCGGCCGCTGGCCAACCGGCTGATCCAGAGCGAGGCGCTGGTCCGCAAGCAGGAACTGGACCTGGCCAACCTGGCCCAGCTGTCGCAGTACATCGTGCAGCGGCTGCGCGAGAGCATCCTGGTAGTAGATGAAGGGGACCGCATCCGCCTCATCAACGAACCGGCTGCCGGCATCCTGGGCAATGCCAATGCATGGCCGGATGCGCTGCTGGGGGAATGCTCGCCCCGGCTGCTGTTCCTGCTCACGGCCTGGCGACAGCACGGCGAGGCCCGCGAGGCCGACACCTTCACCGCAGCCGACGGGGCGCGGCTGATCCGACCGCATTTCGCCCACCTGGGCTCGGCGCGTCCGGGCCCGGTGCTGGTCTTCCTCGAAGACACCAGCGTGGTGGCCGAGAAGATCCAGCAATCCAAGCTGGCGGCGCTGGGCCGGCTGTCGGCCAGCATCGCGCACGAGATCCGCACGCCCATCGGTGCGATGAGCCATGCCAGCCAGCTGCTGGCCGAGTCACCGCACATCCCCCCCGAGGACCGGCGCCTCACGCAGATCATCCGCGACAACGCCGAGCGTGTGAGCCAGATCGTGGAGAACGTGCTGGAGCTGTCCCGGCGCGGCACACGCCGGCCGCAGCGCATCGACCTTGCGAGCTGGACCGGGGAGTTCTGGGCCGAGTTCTGCGCCACGCAGGAGATCGGCACCGACGCCATCCGCGTCGCGGTATCACCCGACGAGGGCACGCGCCTGGAGATCAGCGCCGATCCCACGCAGCTGCACCAGATCCTGTGGAACCTGTGCCAGAACGCGGTCACGCATGGCCTGAAGCCCGGCGGCGAGGCGGTGGAAATCCGCTACGGACGCATCCCCGCCAGCGGCCGGCCCTTCATCGAGGTGGCCGATCGCGGCCCGGGCATTGCCGCGGAAGACATGGAGCGGGTGTTCGAACCGTTCTTCACGCGCGCGGCGCGCGGCACGGGCCTGGGCCTCTTCCTCGCGCGCGAGCTGGCGCAGTCCAACGGCGCCACGCTGCTGCATGAGGCGCGTCCGGAGGGCGGCAGCCTGTTCCGGCTGGTGTTCACGGACCCGGCCCGCTGGGAAGAATGATTTAACATACGCGCAGCATGGCCCAAGCGCGTGTACTCATCGTCGACGACGAGCCCGACCTCGTCGAACTGGTGGCACTGACCCTGCAGCGCATGGGACTGGCCTCGCAATCGGCCAGTTCGGTGCGCGAGGCGCAGCGGCAGCTGCTGGCCGAGTCCTTCGACCTCGTGCTCTGCGACATGCGCCTGCCCGACGGGGATGGCCTCGACCTGCTCGACTGGCTGCAGGCGCGCCTGCCCGGCCTGCCCTGCGCCGTGATCACCGCGCATGGCAACGTCGAGACCGCCGTGCGGGCGCTGAAGCTGGGCGCCTTCGATTTCGTTTCCAAGCCGCTGGACCTTGCGGCCCTGCGCCGGCTGATCACCAGCGCCCTGAAGCTGGCCGAACGTACCGATGGCACCGGCTACACCACGCGCGGACCGCGCCTGCTGGGCAACTCGCCACCGATGCGCCAGCTGCGCGAGATGATCGCGCGTGTCGCCCGCTCGCAGGCACCGGTGCACATCGCCGGAGAGAGCGGCACCGGCAAGGAGCTGGTAGCGAGGCTGATCCATCTTTCCGGCCCGCGCAGCGAAGGGCCGTTCATCGCGGTGAACTGCGGCGCCATCCCCGGCGAGCTGATGGAAAGCGAGTTCTTCGGCCACAAGCGCGGCAGTTTCACCGGCGCGGTGGCCGACAAGAAGGGCCTGGTGCAGGGCGCCGATGGCGGCACGCTGTTCCTCGATGAGGTGGCAGATCTGCCCCTGCACATGCAGGTGAAGCTGCTGCGCGTGATCCAGGAAAAGGCCGTGCGTCCTGTGGGCGAGACCGGCGAGCAGGCCGTGGATGTGCGGCTGCTCTCCGCGACGCACAAGCGCCTGGCCGACCTCGTGGCCCATGGCGCCTTCCGCGAAGACCTGTATTACCGCATCAACGTGATCGAGCTGGGCGTGCCGTCGCTGCGCGAGCGGCCCGGGGACATTCCCGAACTGGCTGCGGACATCCTGGCGCGGCTGGCCCGGCGCACCGGCAGCGAGCCGGTGGAGCTCACGCCGGAGGCGCTGGAGACACTGTGCGCCTATTCCTTCCCTGGCAATGTGCGCGAGCTGGAGAACATCCTGGAGCGGGCCCTCACGCTTTCGGTGGGCGGGAAGATCCACGCCGAGGAAATCCGCGTGCGCGCGGTGCCGCGCGTGGAGGCAGCGCCCGCGCCGGTCGCAGCGCTCGCGCCGGCCGGCGCGGCTGCCCTTCCCGGCGCCGCTCCCCTTGCCACCGGCACTGGCGCGCTGGAAGACCGGCTTGAAGGCATGGAGCGCGAAGCCATCATGCGTGCGCTGGAACAGACCCGCTACAACAAGACAGCGGCCGCCAGGCTGCTGGGCGTGACCTTCCGCGCGCTGCGCTACCGCATCAAGAAGCTGGGCATCGAATAAGCCGTCGCCTCAGATGACACCGAAGGCCAGCATGGCCTCGGCCACGCGCCGGAAGCCCACGATGTTGGCGCCGAGCACGTAGTTTCCCGGGCTGCCGAACTCTTCGGCCGCGCCATGGCACTCCTGGTGGATGCCGCGCATGATCCCGTGCAGGCGCTGCTCGGTGTATTCGAAGCTCCAGGCATCGCGGCTGGCGTTCTGCTGCATTTCCAGCGCCGACGTGGCAACACCGCCGGCATTGGCGGCCTTGCCGGGCGCGAAGGCCACGCCTGCCTCCGACAGCAGATGGATGCCATCGGGCGTAGTGGGCATGTTGGCTCCCTCGCCCACGGCAATGCAGCCGTTGGCCAGCAGGTGGCGCACGCCGTCGGCATCCAGCTCGTTCTGCGTGGCACAGGGCAACGCCACCTGGCAGGGAATCTTCCACAGCGCATCCGCCGGCAGGCATTGCGCGTCGGGACGCTGCTCCACGTAGTGGCGCAGGCGGCCGCGCTCCACTTCCTTCAACTGGCGGAGCACCGCGAAATCCAGGCCCGCCGGGTCGTATACAACATTGCTGGAGTCCGAGCAGGCGACCGGTCTTGCGCCCAGCATCTGCAGCTTGCGGATGGCATGCAACGCCACGTTGCCCGATCCGGAAACCACGCAGGTCTTGCCCTCGACCGATTCCCCGCGTGCCCGCAGCATCTCCTCCACGAAGAACACCAGGCCGTAGCCCGTGGCTTCACGGCGTACCAGCGCCCCGCCCCATTCCGGGCTCTTGCCGGTGAGCACTCCGGACTCAAAGCGGTTGGTGATGCGCTTGTACTGTCCGAACAGGAAGCCGATCTCGCGCGCCCCCACGCCGATGTCGCCGGCGGGCACGTCGGTGTATTCGCCGATGTGGCGGTACAGCTCGGTCATGAAGCTCTGGCAGAAGCGCATCACTTCCCCGTCGGACTTGCCCTTGGGGTCGAAATCGGCGCCACCCTTTGCACCGCCGATGGGCAGCCCCGTGAGCGCGTTCTTGAACACCTGCTCGAAGCCCAGGAACTTCACGATGCCCAGGTACACGGACGGGTGGAAACGCAGCCCGCCCTTGTAGGGCCCGAGCGCGCTGTTGAAGCCCACCCGGAAACCGCGGTTGATCTGCACGGCGCCGCGGTCGTCCTGCCAGGGCACGCGGAAGATGATCTGGCGCTCCGGCTCGCAGATGCGCTCGATGATCTTCTGGTCTGCGTACTGCGGGTGCTTGCGCAGCACTGGACCCAGCGTGCCGGCGACCTCGCGCACGGCCTGGTGGAATTCGGCTTCGCCACGGTTGCGGCGGATGACGTCGTCGATGATCTGCTCGATGCGGGCGTGGGTCTGGGGCAATTTGGTTCTCGGATGTGGAAGTGGTGGCCGGACCCGTGAGGGCCCAGCGAGGGAAGCTGGCACCGGCCGGGAACGGCCGGCGACGGGGCTTCTAGAGAACGATCCCTCGTCTCGGGCTGCGCATGGGCAGCTCCGGTGGACATGAATGCGGATTCACGCCCGGCACGACGGCAGGGCCCGCGACCGGGGAAACCCGGGCAGGAGCGGCCGGAACCTTGCCGGCTGACGCTGTGGACCGAACCGCGTACATGTCGGGATCGAGCATAGTAATTTGAGAGGCCGAGTCAAGGCGCACCGCAAGCCTTGTTGCAGCGGGTCAGCTTCTGCATAGTTCGCGTCCCTTTTTTCCGTCGCCACTGGTGCCCTCCTTGCTGCCCCCGATTGAAATCCGTCTTGCGAATGAACTTGCGGTCAGGCCGGCACAGGTCGAAGCCACCATTGCGCTGCTGGACGGGGGTGCGACCGTGCCCTTCATCGCGCGCTACCGCAAGGAAGCCACCGGTGGCCTCGATGACGCGCAGTTGCGCACGCTGCACGAGCGCCTTGGCTACCTGCGTGCGCTGGAAGAGCGCCGCGCAGCAGTGCTGAAGAGCATCGAGGAGCAGAACAAGCTGACCCCGGGGCTGCGGGCCGCCATCGAATCGGCCGACAGCAAGCAGCGGCTGGAAGACCTGTACCTGCCCTTCAAGCCCAGGCGCCGCACGCGCGCGCAGATTGCGCGGCAGGCCGGCCTGGCGCCGTTGGCCGAGAGCCTGCTCGCCGATCCCACGCTGGATCCGTCCACCGAAGCCGCGCGCTACCTGAAGGAGCCGTTCTCCAGCGAAGAAGGCGACAACCCGGGCGTTGCCGATGTGCGCGCGGCACTTGAAGGCGCAAGGCAGATCCTGATGGAGCAGTTCGCCGAGGACGCGGAACTGCTGGGCCTGCTGCGCGCGCATGTGCAGGAGCATGGCGTGGTGGTGTCGAAGGTGACCGAGGGCAAGGAAGACGCCGGCGCCAAGTTCCGCGACTACTTCGATTATTCCGAGCCGCTGTCGTCGGTGCCCTCGCACCGCGCGCTCGCACTGTTCCGCGGCCGCACCGAGGAGATGCTGCGGGTCTCCCTGAAGCTGCCGGAGGAACTGGCGTCGGAGCCCGTGCCCGGCAAACACGTGGCCAACTCCTGCGAGATCAAGATCGCGGCGCGCGTGGGCATTGCCGACCGTGGACGTGCCGCCGATGCCTGGCTCGTGGAGACAGTGCGCTGGACCTGGCAGTTCAAGCTGGTCTTCCAGCTGGAAGCGGAGATGTTCGTCGCGCTGCGCGAGCGTGCCGAAGAAGAAGCCATCCGCGTGTTCAGCCGCAACCTGCGCGACCTGCTGCTGGCCGCGCCGGCCGGCGCGCGTGTCACCATGGGGCTGGATCCCGGCATCCGCACGGGCGTGAAGGTGGCGGTTGTCGATGCCACCGGCAAGGTGGTCGACACGGTGACGGTCTATCCCTTCCCGCCGCGCAATGACCTGGAGGGCACGCTGCACACCCTGAGTACGCTGGCGCGCAAGCACAAGGTGCAACTCATCGGCATCGGCAATGGCACGGCCTCGCGCGAGACCGATCGCCTGGCGGCGGAGCTGATCAAGCGCTGTCCGGAGCTGCACCTGACCAAGGTGGTGGTGTCCGAGGCCGGCGCCTCGGTGTATTCCGCCTCGGAGATTGCCTCGAAGGAACTGCCGTCGCTGGACGTGAGCCTGCGCGGTGCCGTTTCCATTGCGCGGCGACTGCAGGATCCGCTGGCCGAACTGGTGAAGATCGATCCGAAGTCCATCGGCGTGGGGCAGTACCAGCACGACGTGAACCAGGGACGCCTGGCCCGCTCGCTGGACGCCGTGGTCGAGGACTGCGTGAACGCGGTCGGCGTGGACGTGAACATGGCCTCTCCCGCGCTGCTGGCGCGCGTTTCAGGCCTCTCCCCTTCGCTGGCCGAGAACATCGTGGTCCATCGCAACCAGCACGGCGCCTTCCGCAACCGCAAGGGACTCAAGGACGTGCCGCGGCTGGGACCCAAGGCCTTCGAGCAGGCCGCCGGCTTCCTGCGCATCGTGGAGGGCGAGGATCCGCTGGATGCCTCGGCAGTGCATCCGGAGGCCTACGGCGTGGTGCAGAGGATCCTCGTGGACATCAAGCGCCCGGTGAAGGAAGTGATGGGCAATTCCGCCCTGCTGGCCCGCGTCGACGCCGCACGTTTCACAGACGAACAATTCGGCCTGCCCACCGTGCGCGACATCCTGAAGGAGCTGGAGAAGCCGGGCCGCGATCCGCGCCCCGGGTTCAGGACGGCTGCGTTCAAGGATGGCGTCGAGGAGCTGAAAGACCTCTCACCGGGCATGCTGCTGGAAGGCGTGGTGACCAATGTCACCAACTTCGGCGCCTTCGTGGACATCGGCGTGCACCAGGACGGCCTGGTTCACATCTCGATGCTGTCCAACCGCTTCATCAAGGACCCGCACGAGGTGGTGAAGGCCGGCGACGTGGTGAAGGTGAAGGTGCTGGAGGTGGACCTCGCCCGCAAGCGCATCGCGCTCACCATGCGGCTGGACGATGCCGTGCCCCGCGCGCGCGCGCCGGGCGAGGCGCCTCCGCCCCGCGGACAAGGCCATCGCGGCAGCCCCCCGTCGCGCGCGCAGTCCAGGCCTGCGCAACCCCAGGGCAACGGAATGATGGCCGACGCGCTGCGGCAGGCGCTGGGCAAGCAGGAGCGCTGACTGGCTGGGGTGGGAGGATTCGAACCTCCGTATGGCGGGATCAAAACCCGCTGCCTTACCACTTGGCGACACCCCATCGGTCCAGTCACTGCCGCAGTCCGCGCACCACGAAGCACGGCCATTGCGAGGCCAGCGTACGCGCCGCGGCTTCTGCAGCAGCACGCTCTTCGAAGGCAGTAAATACGCAGGCGCCAGTGCCAGTCAATCGCGCGCCCAGCGGTGCGAGCTGGTCGAGCACTTGCGCCACTTGCGGGTGGCGTCGCCGCACCACTGGCTCGCAGTCATTGCGGCCCCCGTCCGGCGGCAGGGCGCGGATGGTGAGCGGCGGCGTGTCACGGGTCAAGTCCGGCGCGGCAAAGATCCCGGCCGTCGCGACGCCGATGCCCGGATCCACGATCAGGAACCAGCGTTCCGGCAGTTCGACGGGCGTAAGTACCTCGCCGCGGCCGCTGGCGAAGGCATTGTGCCCGTGCACGAACACGGGCACATCCGATCCCAGGGCGAGGCCCAGCTCCGCCAGTCGCGCCACTGGCCAGTTCAGGTTCCACAGTTCATTGAGCGCCCGCAGCACGCAGGCAGCATCGGAGCTGCCGCCACCCAGGCCGCCTCCGGCCGGGATGCGCTTGCGCACATGTATCGCGGCGCCGAGCGGGGTGCCGCTGGCCTGCTGCAGCAGCCGTGCGGCACGCACCGTCAGGTCTTTCTCTTCAGCCAGCGCAGCCAGCAAGGCATCGTCGGGGGGCGGATCGCGCAGGATGCGTCCGTCTTCGCGCGCGACGATGGAGACCTCATCGTAAAGCTCCACCAGCTGGAACACGGTCTCAAGGTCGTGGAACCCGTCTGCACGGCGACCGGTGACGTGCAGGAACAGGTTCAGCTTGGCGGGCGCGAGGTATCGCATGTGGCGCCCCAAGCCTTTGCCGGGTCGGGATCCGTCGGGCCTCACAAGCTCCACCGGTCGACAAGAACCGTGAGGCTCAGGTTGTCACGCGTGACGTCCAGCCTGCGCGGCAACTCCACCGTGCCGCCGCGCGCGCGCGCGCTGCGCCAGCTGCGGTACCTGAGATGCCATTGCTGCTGCTGCATCGCCTGGATGCGGCCATCCTCCGCGAGCTCGCGCTGCGTCGGCGGCTCGCCCGGAGCATCCAGTCCGAGGATCCAGTAGCGCAGCGCCTCGAACGGCGGCACGAATCCGATCTCGTTGACCAGCACCTGCTCGGCACCGGCATCGACATACACCTGGCCGCCCGCCTCGAGGCGCAACGCGCCGGGCTGCCAGGTCACGGTGAGCTGGCCGACACCGAACTGTCCCGAAAGCTTGAACGAAGCCTTCTCCCCCTGCTGCTTCCAGGTCAGGTAGGGATTCGGCGGACCGTTCTTTTCGCCGGTGAGCGGATCGGTGACGATGATCTTGGTGCGGCCCCGCAGGGAGAATCCCGGCATTTCGCGCAGCAGCTGCTGCTGCGCTTCCAGCGGCAAGGGTACGCCGGTACCGCGCAGGCTGGCACAGCCACCGATCAGCAGGGCGAGCAGAAGGAGTGGGCAGACCCGCGCCCCGCCCCGCATGCCCGGCATCATTCCTGCCCCGCTTGACGAGGCGGGAAGCCGGCTTTCAGCGCGAATCATCCTCGCCCGTCAGCCTGGCCATCGTGGCGCGGACGCCCTTGTGGTTCGGCGATCCATTCAGCGCCTGCTGCCACACGTAGAGCGCCTGGCTTTCATCACCGGACTTCCACAGCACTTCGCCGAAGTGGGCGCCAATCTCCGCATCGGCCGTGTTCTGCCAGGCGCGTTCCAGCATCTTGAGCGCCTCGTTGGTACGACCGCGGCGGAACAGCAACCAGCCCAGGCTGTCCTGGATGGCCGGATTGTCCGGCGACACTTCCAGCGCCTTGCGGATCATGGCCTCGGCGTCATTCAGCCGCTGGCTGTGATCGGCCAGCGTGTAGCCGTAGGCGTTGAGCAGCTGCGGATCCTCGGGTCGCAGCTTCAGCGCATGATCAAACTGGGTCAGCGCATCACGGGTGCGGCCGCCACTCTCCAGCACCGTGGCACGGGTGTAGTCGATGTCCGGATGATCGGGGAAACGCTTTGCCAGGGCATCGAGCGTGGCCAACGCCCCCTTCAGGTCGCTGGCTTCCACCTGCAGGTGGGCACGGGCCAGGCCGGTCTCCAGCTCCCGGTCCGGATTGGCGTCGGCGAATTCGTCGAGCAGCCGCAGCCCATCGGCCCCCGCCCCCTCGCGCAGCATCAGGCGTGCGGCCGAGGTGCGTGCGCTGAGTTCCAGCGGCGATCCGGCCAGCAGTCCGTAGGCCTGCACGGCGCGCGCGGGGTCACCCCGCCGCTCGGCCAGCTCCGCCAGGTACAGCACACCCAGCGCCGAATCGCCGCGCTCGCCCAGCATCGATGCCAGCATCTGCTCCACCACCTGGAGCTTGCCCTGCCGCATGGCGATGGCGATGAGGCGACCTTCGGCAGTGGCCTTGGTCTCGGGATTGGCTGCCAGGCGCTGCAGTTCTGCCTCTGCATCGGAGTTGCGGCCTGCTGACTGGAGCAGGTCCGCGAGCAGGAAGGCATTCTCGCCCTGCAGCTGTTCCGGCGGGAGCTTCACCGCACCCGCCATCGCGGCTGTGTGCTCACCCAGCAACGAGAGCGCGCGCAGCACGATGATCTGCGGCTCCACCAGCTCGGGTGCCAGCGCCGACGCGCGGGTGGCAGCCTCGATGGCGGCACCCATGTTGTACGCGGACATTGCCAGCCGCGCCTGCGCCAGCAGCACTTCGAAGGAGGGATCATCGCCAACCAGCACTTCACTGAAGAGGCGCCACAGCAGGGTGGCGTCGGCCTCCTCGGCCAGCCCCTGGGCAAATGTGAGCGGATCCTGGTTGCCAGAGGAGCCGGATTCGCGCCAGTCCAGCAGACTGGTGCGCGCCGTCTCCACGTCATAGCGCTTCATTGCGACCAGGGCGCTGGTCAGCGCGGCCTCGCCCGAATAGGGGGACAGCTCACGCCAGCGGACCGCCGCGGCGCTGGCCGCGGGAAGCTGGTCACAGGTGAGTGCCAGTTGCGCGGCGCGCATCGCCACCTGCGGATCCTCGGAGAATCCTGCGGCAGCCAGGTAGTTGTCGGTGGCGCCGCGGCAGTCGCCGTCGCGCATGGCGTTCTGTGCCGCCATCATCGCTTCGGATTCGCCGCGCGGCGCGGCAGTCACCGCGGCGGAGGCCCTGGATTCCGGGGCCCGTGTGGGCACTGCGCAGGCAGTGGAAAGGACGAGAACAGCCAACAGTCCGGCGCGCAAGGCTGCCGCTGGGGGGGGCGATTCAGGCATCATTTCGCCACTATAGCCTTTTCGACCATGAAAGCCTCGATCCGACAGAAACTTGAGAAGACAGCCGAGCGGTTCGAGGAAGTCGGGCGCCTGCTGGCCGACCCGGCCATAGCCGGGGGCTCTGATACGTTCCGCGAACTTTCGATGGAATACGCGCGCCTGGAGCCGGTGGCGACGGAATTCCGCGCCCACCTGGAGCTGGAGTCCCAGCTCGCGGCTGCGCGCGAGCTGTCAGACGATACCGACCCGGAAATGCGGGTGATGGGACAGGAGGAGAGCCAGCGGCTCACGTCCCTGCTCGGCGAACACGAGCATGGCCTGGCGCTGCTGCTGCTGCCCAGGGATCCCCGTGATGAGCGCAACATCTACCTCGAGGTGCGCGCCGGCACGGGCGGGGACGAAGCCGCCATCTTCGCCGGCGACCTGCACCGCATGTACACACGTTATGCCGAAGGCCGCGGCTGGCAGGTCGAGATCCTCTCCGAGAGCCTCGGCGAGCATGGCGGCTACAAGGAAGTGATCAGCCGCGTCGTGGGGCGCGGCGCCTTCTCGGCGTTCAAGTTCGAGTCCGGCACGCACCGCGTGCAGCGGGTGCCGGAGACCGAGGCACAGGGCCGCATCCACACTTCCGCCTGCACGGTGGCTGTGTTGCCCGAGCTCGACGAGATCGACAACATCATCATCAATCCGGCCGACCTGCGCATCGATACCTTCCGTGCATCCGGTGCCGGCGGCCAGCACGTGAACAAGACCGACTCGGCCATCCGCATCACCTACCTGCCCACTGGCCTCGTGGTGGAATGCCAGGACGAACGCTCGCAGCACAAGAACCGCTCGCGCGCCATGGCCTTGCTGAAGGCGCGCCTGCTGGCGGCGGAACAGGAAAAGCAGGCCAGCGCGCAGGCCCGCTCGCGCAAGTTGCAGGTGGGCAGTGGCGATCGTTCCGAACGCATCCGTACCTACAACTTCCCGCAGGGGCGCGTGACGGACCACCGCATCAATCTCACGCTGTACAAGCTGGCGGATGTGATGAACGGCGGGCTGGACGAACTGCTCACCGCGCTGCAGACCGAATTCCAGGCCGAGGAACTGGCCGCGCAGACAGCCGAGTGAATCCGGACGCCAGGCTCAGGCAGCCAGCAGTGCACCCAAGCGGCGGATTGCCGACTCAGTGGCAGTGGTCACCGGATATCCCGCATTGAGCCTCAGGCAGCTGGCGTAGCGGCCGGAGGCCGAGAACATCGCGCCGGGCACGAACTGCACGCCCATGCGCACGGCGTTTTCATACAACGCCATGGTGTCGATGGCGCCGGGCAGTTCCACCCACATCACGAAGCCGCCCTGCGGACGGGTCAGCCGCGTGCCCTCGGGAAAATGATCCTGCACGCACTGCGACAGCTGCGTGACCTGCCGGGCGCAGCGCTCGCGCAGCTTCTTCAGGTGCCGCTCGTAACGGCCGCTCGCCAGGTAGTCGGCCAGCATCTCCTGGGACAGCATCGCGGTGGCGCCCGACATCACGTTCTTCATCGCACGCAGCGTGTCACGATGCCGCCCGGGCTCGATGAATCCGATGCGAGCGCCCGGAGCCAGGGTCTTGGAGAAAGAAGAACACAGCAGCACGCGGCCGTCGGTGTCGAAGGCCTTGCAGGGCAATGGCCTGGGTCCATCCAGTGGCAGGTCGCCGTAGATGTCGTCCTCGATCAACGCGATGTCCGCCTCCCGGCACAGCCGCACCAGCTCGCGCTTGCGCGCCACGGGCATGCAGCTGCCGGTGGGATTGCTGAAATTCGCGATGGTCATGCAGGCACGCACGCCGCTGCCGGCGCGGCTGGCGAGCAATTCGCGCAGCGCCGGCACCGACATGCCCTCCCCCGGATGCGCGGGCACTTCGAGCACCTTGATGCCCAGGCTCTCCGCCAGCTGCAGGAAGCCGAAGTAGGTCGGGGACTCCACCGCAATGGTGTCGCCCGGGCGCGCCACGGCCCGCAGCGCCAGCGTCAGTGCCTCCATGCAGCCATTGGTGATGACCAGCTCGCCGGCATCCAGCCGCATGCCGATGTGGGCGTAGTGCGCGGCAATCTGCATGCGCAGCGCAGCGCTGCCGCCCATGCGGCGCGCGTATGTGGCCAGTTCCACCGGATTGCGTCGCGCCGCGCGTACCAGGCTGGCCCGCAAGGCCGCCTGCGGAAACAGCGCGGGATCAGGGATCGCCTCACCCAGCCGCACCATCGTGGGATCAAGGCTTGCCTCGGCGAAGCGCTTGAGCATGGCCTGTGCGCCGGCCAGCCGTGCCGTGCGCGGCAGGTTCACCGGGGTGGGTGGTGCGGGTGGCGCCCGCGGCGGCACGACAAAATAGCCGGACTTCGGCCGCGCCTCGATCAGGCCCCGCTGCTCAAGTACGCGTAGTGACGCCACTGCGGTGGTGACGCTGATGCCGCGCTGGCGGGCGAGCCTGCGCACTGATGGCACACGGCTGCGTGGCGGCAGCTGGCCGGAAGCGATCAGTCCGGCCAGGTCTTCGGCCACGGCCTGGTAGAGGGATTCAGCGATGTCCTGCATCCAGGAAACTGTACCCTATCAAGTTCCAGATTTGTGTATCTGTACCCCTCGCCCCCGCCGGGCAATGCTGCGCGGCATGAATGTCCTGAGCATCACCCTGGGTCCCCTGCTGCTGTTCTGCCTGGTGGCCTCGATCACTCCCGGCCCCAACAACCTGCTGCTGATGCGCTCCGGCGCCATGTTCGGCATCCGTCGCTCGGCCGGGCACATGCTGGGCATCCAGCTGGGTTGCGTGGGCCTGCTGCTGCTGTGCTACCTCGGCATCGGCGCTGTGCTGGTCGCCCTCCCTGCGGCCTTCACGCTGCTGCACTGGGCCTGCTTCGCTTACCTGCTGTGGCTGGCCTGGGCCATCCTGCGCGATGGCCGCGCTCCCCGCAGGGCGGAACAGGCCGCGGCCGGCCCCGCCGGCCGGCCCATGCACTGGTATGAATCCACGCTGTTCCAGCTGATCAATCCCAAGGCGTGGATGATGGCCATCACGATCACCAGCGCGTTCTACGGTGCCAGTGCCCCGCAGGGTGCCGACGTCGCAGTGGCCGCGCTGGCCTGGGTTGCCGTGGGCACGCCAAGCATGCTCGTGTGGACACTCTGGGGCGCCAGCATCGACAAGGTGCTCAGGCGCCCGCGGGAACGGCAGGTGTATGCCTGCACGATGTCGCTGGCGGTGGCGGTCACCGCCGTGTGGATGCTGCGCTGACGGCAGCCCGCCATGCGCTGACCGTCACGGCGCAGCCGTACACCACCGGCATTGCGAGGATGAGGCCCATCAGCCAGCGGGACAGGGCGAGGCCATTGGCGTCCGGCGTGGCCTGTCCTGCGAGGCCCATCACCACGCCGATGAAGATGCCGATCAGCAGCACGAACACCAGCACGCTGGCGAGCAGCGCGAATGCCAGTTGTGCAAAGCTGGTCCAGCGCCCGCGCACCAGTGAAATGCTCTGGCGGATTGCGGCGACCGGACCAGACGGTGTCGCCACCAGCGCTGGCCAGGCGAACCAGCCATGGAGCAGCAATCCGCCTGCCGCCAGTGTGAGCAGCGCCGGAACAAGGCCGAAACCCAGCCGGGAAGTGGCCAGCATCGCCGGGACCAGCGGCAGGAGCAGCACCACGTGCACCGCCAGCACCTGCGGTACGTCCATGGCAGCACTGCGCAGCGAATCCAGCAGACGCTGCGGCTCGCCCGCCGCGATGGCAAACTGCTGGCGCAGCACGGCGCCATAGCAGATGAGTGTCAGCAGCATGCAGGCAGCCAGCAGGGCCCACCAGTCGCGCGTGTAGGCCATGTCGCGCATGCCGCTGCTGGTGGCTTCGGCACCAGGCGTCGCGCCGGCAGCCACGCCGATCACGGCCAGCGGCAAGCATATCGGCAGGCTCGCCTTGAACAGGGGCCAGGCCGCGCCGAGCACGTCGCGTGCGGCAAGGCTCGCGGCGACCGGTAACGGTGGTCGCGCAGGCTGCGGAACGGATGAACCGGAACTGGACACGAGGACTTCCCGAAGGTGCAATCAGACGGCGGCGGCAATGTAGCAGAGCCGGACACGGTACGAACGTTGCTGGCGCGCGCGCGCGACGCCGGTGTGGCACGGCTGGATGCGGAGCTGCTGCTGGCCGCATTGCTGCGGCGGGACCGGGCGCAGGTCCTGGCCTTCGATGAGGCCCTTGTCGACCCGCTCACTGCAGCCATGTTCGAGGCGGGCCTGGCCCGCCGTGCCTCGGGCGAGCCGCTTGCGTACATCACCGGCGTGAAGGAATTCTGGTCGCTGCCGCTGACAGTGGCGCCGGGTGTGCTGGTGCCGCGTCCGGAAACCGAGCTTCTGGTGGAGTTGTGCCTGGAACATTTCCGCGCGCGCGCTGCGGACGCCGGGGCGGACAGCACGGCGCCACCGCGTGTAGCCGACCTGGGTACCGGCAGCGGTGCCATCGCGCTGGCACTGGCGCACGAGCAGCCGCACTGGCGCATCGTGGCCACCGACCGCTCCACCGATGCACTGCAGATTGCGGGAATCAACGCCCGCCGACTGGGTATCGCCAACGTGGAACTGCGCCAGGGCTGCTGGTGCGGCGCTCTGGACGGCAGCTTCGATGTCATCCTCGGCAATCCGCCCTACATCGCCGCCGGTGATCCCGCGCTGCCCGCCCTGCAGCACGAGCCTGCCACCGCGCTCGTCGCCGGTGATGAAGGCCATGCCGACCTCATTGCCATCGCCACCTGCGCGCGCAGCCACCTGGTTTCCGGCGGCCTGCTGCTGCTGGAACACGGCGCCACCCAGGCCGCAAGGCTGCGCCAGGAACTGGCCCGGCTCGGCTACCACGACGTCTCCGTGCACCGCGACCTGGCCGGACATGATCGCGTGACGCGCGCTGTCTGGCCCTGAGGCTGCCGGCGCTGTAGTGTTGCGCCCCTCCCCTCCTGCAAGGAACTGCCATGGTCCGCTTCGAAACCTCCCTCGGCGATTTCACCCTCGAACTGGATGCCGAAAAGGCGCCGATCACCGTGGCCAATTTCCTCTCATATGTGGATGAAGGCTTCTTCGACGGGCTGGTCTTCCACCGCGTGATTCCCGGATTCATGATCCAGGGCGGCGGCTTCACTCCCGACATGACGCAGAAGAACGGCAAGGGCACGATCAAGAACGAGGCCACCAACGGTCTCAGGAACAAGCGCGGCACCATCGCCATGGCACGCACCAACGTGGTGGATTCAGCCACCTCGCAGTTCTTCATCAACCTGGTGGACAACGACTTCCTCGACCACCAGGGCCCGGCCAGCTACGGCTATGCGGTGTTCGGCCGCGTGGTCGAGGGCCTTGACACCATTGACCGCATCGCCAGGGAACGCACCGGCCGCACCAAGGGCCATGATGACGTGCCCGCCACCCCCGTGGTGATCAATTCGGCAAAGCGCGTCGAACAGGCAGCCTGAAGGCAGTGACCTGACAGATGGGCAACAGGCGAAGCGTTGGCCGGCGCCTGCTGCGCCTCGCGCTGTGGTCGGTGCCCGGGACTGTGCTGCTGTCGGTGCTGATGGCGGCTACGCTGCGTTTCGTGGATCCATGGACCAGCGGCTTCATGGTGCAGGCACGCATCCACTCCTGGTTCGATGATGATCCCCGGCCGTTCACGCTCCGGCAGCAGTGGCGCGACTACTCCGGGATCTCCCCGCAGCTGGCACTGGCAGTGGTCGCCTCGGAGGACCAGCGCTTTCCCGTGCACTGGGGCTTCGATTTCAGGCAGATCAGGGCCGCGCTGGACGAGGCGGAAAAAGGCCGTCGCATGCGCGGGGCCAGCACCATCTCGCAGCAGGTGGCCAGGAACCTGTTCCTCTGGAACGGCCGCAGCTGGATTCGCAAGGGCGCCGAAACCTGGTTCACCTTGCTGATCGAGGCGCTGTGGCCGAAGCAGCGCATCCTCGAGGTGTACCTGAACATTGCCGAGTTCGGGCCCGGGATCTACGGCGCCGAAGCCGCCGCGCAGGCCTTCTTCCGCAAGCCGGCCGCGCAGCTGTCGCGACCGGAGGCCGCGCGGCTGGCGGCGGTGTTGCCGAACCCGAAGCGGATGAGCGCGGCGCGTCCCGGCGCGTATGTAGTGCGGCGGCAGGGAGAGATCGAACGGCAGATGGCCGCCCTCGGCGGCACCGCCTGGTTGCGGGCACAACTGCAGCGCTGATCAGTTCAGGCTGGAGTTTTCCGGCTCCACGCCCGGCAGAAACAGCCGCGCGGCGTCCACGGCATCGAAGTCGTAGGGACGGCGACAGAACTCGCAGGTCACGCTGACCTGGCCCTGCTCGGTGATGATGGACTCGACCTCTTCGCGTCCGAGTCCGCGCAGCATCGCGGCAACCCGTTCGCGATCGCAGCGGCAGCCAAACTGCACGGACTCGCCCTCGAAGAGCCGCACGTCGCGGTCGGCGAACAGGCTGCCGAGCAGTTGCTCCGGTTCTGCGGCCAGCAGTTCCTGTGCACCAACGGTGCCCACCAGCGCCGTCACTTCATCCCACACGTCCTGGGCCACGGCAGGGTCCTGCGACCCGTTGGGCAGCTTCTGCAACAGCAGGCCACCGGCGCGGGATTCATCGGCCGCCAGCACGATCAATGTCGGCAGCTGCTCGGACACGGCGAAATAGTTCTCCAGTGACCTGGCCAGCGACGCTGCTTCCAGCGGCACCACACCCTGCCACGGTGATGCCCCGCCACCCTGCTCCACGCTGACCACCAGCCGCCCGCCCGAAATGAGCGAGGAGAAATCCGCGGTCGCCGCTGCCGCCTCGTCGGCGACATGGGCCACGCCCCGCAGCGTGCGGGTGTCAGTGGCCTGCGCCACCAGCATCGACACCGGACCCGTGCTGCCCGTCAGCTGCAGGGTCAGCGTGCCGGTGAACTTGAGCGAGGCAGAAAGCAGTGATGCCGCCGCCAGTGCTTCGCCCAGCAGCTGCAATGCCGGTGTCGGCAGCTGCTGGTGCTCGCGCGCCTCGATCCAGCTGCGCGACAAACGCACCCAGTGCCCGCGCACGGGCGCGTCCTCGAACAGGAAGCGCCGTAGGCGGTCTTCTGTGCTCACGGTGCGAGCTTCTGCTTCAACAGCTCGTTGAGCAGGGCCGGGTTGGCCTTGCCGCCGGTGGCCTTCATCGCCTGGCCGACGAAGAAGCCATAGAGCTTGTCCTTGCCGGCACGATAGTCGGCCAGCTGCTTCGGATTGGCCGCGATGATCTCGTCGAGCACCTTGCCGATGGCGCCCGCATCGGTGATCTGCTTCAGGCCGCGCGCCTCGATCACCGCATCGGCATCGCTGCCGTCGGCCCACATCACCTCGAACACTTCCTTGGCCATCTTGCCGGAGATGGTGTCGTCGGCGATGCGCGCCAGCAGGCCGCCAAGCTGTGCAGCGGAGAGGCGGCTGCCAGCGACCTCCAGGCCATCCTTGTTCAAGGCCGCCGAGAAATCGCCCATCACCCAGTTCGCGGCCAGCTTGGCATCCTGCGGCACAGCCGCAGCCACGGCTTCGTAGAACGCCGCCAGCTCGCGGCTGGCAGTGAGTACCTGTGCGTCATAGGCCGGGAGACCGTACTGCTGCTGGAAGCGCGTCGCCTTCTGGTCAGGCAGTTCCGGCAGCCGGGCGCGCAGGGCCTCGATGTATGCCTCATCAAGCACCACGGGCAGCAGGTCGGGATCGGGGAAGTAGCGGTAGTCGTTGGCCTCTTCCTTGGTGCGCATGGAGCGCGTCTCGTCCTTGTCGGCATCGTAGAGGCGCGTCTCCTGCACCACCTTGCCGCCGGACTCCAGGATGTCGATCTGCCGCTCCACCTCGTGGTTGATGGCCTTCTCGACGAAGCGGAAGGAGTTGAGGTTCTTCAGCTCCGCACGGGTGCCGAACTTCGCCTCGCCCCTGCGGCGCACCGACACGTTGGCATCGCAGCGGAAGGAGCCTTCCTGCATGTTGCCATCGCAGATGCCCAGGTAACGCACCAGCGTGTGCACCTTCTTCATGTAGGCCACCGCTTCCTTCGCCGAACGCATGTCGGGTTCGGAGACGATCTCGATCAGCGGCGTGCCGGCGCGGTTGAGGTCGATGGCCGAGACACCGGCATGGCCCTCGTGCTGGCTCTTGCCGGCGTCTTCTTCCAGGTGCGCTCGCGTGATGCCCACGCGCTTCACCGAGCCGTCTTCCTGCATCACCTCCAGCTGTCCGGCGGCCACGATGGGCAGCTCGTACTGGCTGATCTGGTAGCCCTTGGGGAGGTCCGGATAGAAGTAGTTCTTGCGTGCGAACACCGAGCGGCGCGTCACTTCGGCACCGATGGCCAGGCCGAACTGCACCGCCATGCGCACCGCCTCGGCATTGAGTACGGGCAGCACGCCGGGATAACCCAGGTCGACCAGGTCGGCCTGGGTGTTGGGCTCGGCACCATACGCGGTGGGCGAGCCGGAGAAGATCTTGGACTTCGTGGCCAGCTGGGCGTGGATCTCCAGCCCGATGACGGTTTCCCATTCCATGTGCTGTTCCGCGCTCATATGAACCCCGCCACGTAACCGGCCGGCACCTCCAGGTGCCACTCGGTCTCCTGCTGGTAGCGGTGCGCCGCGTTCAGCAGCTTCGCCTCGCCGAAGTGCGGGCCGATCAGCTGCAGGCCCACCGGCAGGGTGCCGGCAAATCCGCAGGGGATGGACATGGCCGGCAGCCCCGCCAGGTTGGCGCCGATGGTGTAGATGTCGTTGAGGTACATCGTGATGGGATCGGAAGTCTTGTCGCCCAGGCCGAAGGCGGCAGTGGGCGCCGTAGGCCCGAGCAGCAGGTCCACCTCGCCGAAGGCGCGCAGGAAGTCGCTGTTGATCAGCGCCCGCACCTTCTGCGCCTTCAGGTAATAGGCATCGTAGTAGCCGGCGGACAGCACGTAGGTGCCGGTCATGATGCGACGCTTCACCTCCGGCCCGAAACCCTCGGCGCGGGAGCGGGTGTACAGGTCGCGCAGGTCTTTCGGGTCGTCGCAGCGATGGCCGAAACGCACGCCGTCGAAGCGGGCCAGGTTCGAGGAGCACTCGGCCGGGGCCACCACATAATAAGTAGGCACCGACAGCGGCAGGCTGGGCAGGCTGACTTCCTTCACGGTGGCGCCCAGCTTCTGGAAGCTGGCCAGCGCCTCGCGTACGTGCGCCTCGACCTCTGGCGCCAGGCCCTCGCCGAAAAACTCCTTCACGATGCCGATCTTCAGGCCGGTGAGCGGCACATCGAGGCTGGCCCGGTAGTCGGGCACGGGCACGTCGACGCTGGTGGAGTCACGCGGATCGAACCCGGCCATGGCCTGCAGCGTCATTGCCGCATCTTCGGCCGACACGGTGATCACGCCGGCCTGGTCGAGGCTGGAGGCAAAGGCGATCATGCCGTAGCGCGACACGCGCCCGTACGTGGGCTTGATGCCGGTCACTCCGCAGAGCGCAGCCGGCTGGCGGATGGAGCCGCCGGTGTCGGTGGCGGTGGCCAGCGGCGCCAGGCGCGCGGCGACCGCGGCCGCGGACCCGCCCGAGGAGCCGCCCGGCACGCGCGTGACGTCCCAGGGATTCTTCACCGGGCCGTACCAGCTGGTCTCGTTGGAGGAGCCCATGGCGAACTCGTCCATGTTGGCCTTGCCGATCATCACCATGCCGGCCTGCTTCAGGCGCGCGACGATGGTGGCGTCGTAGGGGGAGACGAAGTTCGACAACATGCGCGAAGCACAGGTGGTGAGCACCCCGGCCGTGCAGAAGATGTCCTTGTGGATCATGGGCACGCCCGTGAGCGCACCCGCAGCGCCCGCAGCCCGTCGCTTATCCGCGACAGCCGCCGCTTCCAGCGCCTGGTCGGCGGTGACGGTGATGAGCGCGTTGAGCGCCGGCTGCGTGGCCTCGGCACGCTTCAGTGCCTCGCGCGTGAGTTCCACCGAGGAGTATTTCTTCGCTGCGAGGCCTGCGGACAGGCCGGCAAGTGTGAGCGCCGTCACTCAATCACCCTCGGGACGAGGTAGAGCCCGCCCTCAACCTGCGGCGCATTGCGCTGGTACAGCTCGCGCTCGTTGGCGCAGCTGATCTCATCCGGCCGCAGGCGCTGCACCTGGCCCTCCAGCGGATGCGCCATCGGCTCGATGTTGCCGGTGTCGGCTTTTTCCAACTCACCCACCATGCCGAGGATGCGGTTTAGCGAGTCCACGTACGCGGGGATCTCTGCGGACTTGAGCGACAGGCGCGCCAGCCCCGCGATGGTTTCGATCTGACTGGGTGTGAGGCTCATGTGAAAAGGCCCGCAAACTTCGGAAAAAACAGCTTCAAATGATACACCGTAGCCTTGCGGGATGTCGTTGCCGTTGTTATGTTAGCGCCCGCTTCAATCCACAACGCCCGCCAAGGTTCATCCCTCAATGTTCAAGCGCCTGCGCGGCTACTTCTCCAGCGACCTCTCCATCGACCTCGGCACGGCCAACACGCTGATCTACGTGCGTGGCAAGGGCATTGTCCTGAACGAACCCTCCGTGGTGGCAGTGCAGGATGAGGCCAACCGTGGCGGCAAGGTGATCGTGGCGGTCGGCGCCGACGCCAAGAACATGCTCGGCCGCACCCCGGGCCACATCAATGCGGTGCGGCCGATGAAAGACGGCGTCATCGCCGACTTCACCTACACCGAGAAGATGCTGCAGTACTTCATCAAGAAGGTGCACGGCAACCGTTTCCTGCAGCCCAGCCCGCGCGTGCTGGTGTGCGTGCCCTTCGGCTCCACCCAGGTCGAGCGCCGCGCCATCCGCGAGTCGGCCGAGGGCGCCGGTGCGCGCAACGTCGCCATCGTCAGCGAGCCCATGGCCGCGGCGGTGGGTGCCGGCCTGCCCACGCACGAGCCGCGCGGCTCGATGGTGCTCGACATCGGTGGCGGCACCAGCGAAGTCGCGGTGCTCTCGCTCAACGGCATCGTCTATGCCAACTCCGCCCGCATCGGCGGCGACCGCTTCGACGACGCGATCATGAACTACGTGCGCCGCAACTACGGCATCCTCATCGGCGAGGCCACTGCCGAGCGCATCAAGATCGAGATCGGCTCGGCCTACCCCGGCCAGCAGGTCAAGGAACTCTCGGTCAAGGGCCGCAACCTCTCCGAAGGTGTGCCGCGCAGCTTCACCCTCAACAGCAACGAGATCCTCGAGGCGCTGCAGGAACCCCTGCAGGGCATCGTCAGCGCCGTGAAGCAGGCCCTGGAACAGACTCCTCCCGAACTCGGCGCCGACGTGGCCGAGCGCGGCATCGTGCTCACCGGCGGCGGCGCCCTGCTGCGCGACATCGACAAGCTCCTGATGGAAGAGACCGGCCTGCCGGTGGTCATCGCCGAGGACCCGCTCACCTGCGTGGCGCGCGGCGGCGGCCGCATCCTCGAGCTGATGGACGAGCTGGGCCCCGGGCACTTCGGCCTCGAATAAGGAGCTGGCCGCATGGCTCTTGCCGGCGGTGCAATGAACCGGCCTTCGGCCCGCGACCTGGCGCCAGGTCCGCGCTTCTTCTTCTTTGCGCTCATCTCCCTGGTGCTGATGTATTTCGACCAGAAGGATGGCTGGGGCAACCGCATCCGTTACGGACTGCAGGCTGCCGCCTATCCCATCCAGGTCACCATCGGGTCCCCGCGCATGCTCTGGTCGGCCACCTCCGGCTACCTGCGCAGCCGCAGCGAGCTGGAAAGGGAAAACGCCATGCTGCGCGAGCAGACGCGGCAGCTGGCGCTGCGGGCCATGCGGCTTGACGCGCTGGAGCAGGAGAACACCCGCCTGCGCGACCTGCGCGAAGCGCCTCCTCCACTGGTGAATCACACACTGCTGGTAGATGTAGTCAATTCCGATCTCGGCCGCCTGCGGCAGCGGCTGGTGGTCAACCAGGGCGACAACGCCGGGCTGTTCCGTTCCCAGAGCATCATCGATGCCGTGGGACTGGTCGGCCAGCTGGCCAGGGTCGGCCCCTGGAGCAGCGAGGTGATGCTGATCACCGATCCGGAGGCCGCGGTGCCGGTCGAGGTGGTGCGCAGTGGCGTGCGCAGCATCGCCGTGGGCATGGGATCAGAAGATGTCCTGGAGTTGCCGCTGCTGCCGGCCACGGCCGACGTGCTTCCCGGCGATGTGCTGGTGACCTCCGGACTCGGCGGCGTATTTCCCGCAGGCATTCCGGTGGGCACCATCACCGAGAGCCGGCGCAATCCGGATGAGTTGCTGGCCTTCGTGCGCGCACGGCCGGCCGCGCGCATCGGCGCCAGCCGGCAGCTGCTGGCGCTGTGGTTCGACCCGGCCAGCCCCGGCGCGCCGGCCGACCCCAGGCTGACCACCACCCTGCCACCGGCACCGGTGGCGCAACCAGTGACCGCTCCGCCCGCAGCGCCCGCAGCGCCAGCGGACACTGCGGCCAGACCCGCGGAGTCGCGCTGATGTTCTCGCGTCGCGAATCCCCCCTTCTGGTATGGATCACCGTGCTCATCGCGGTGGTGCTCACGCTGCTGCCGCTGCCGCAGTCGGTATCCATCCTGTGGCCCAACCTGGTGCTGCTCACGGTGATCTACTGGTCGACGATGGCGCCGGCCATCGGCGGCGTGCTCGTCGGCTTCGCTTCCGGCCTGGCACTCGATGTGCTCGGCGGTGCGCAGCTCGGCCAGCATGCCTTCGCGTTCTCGGTGATCACATACCTGGCGATCAAGCTGCACCTGCTCACGCGCTCGAAGCCGATATTCGAACAGGCGATCTTCGTGCTGCTGGGCCTGTTGCTCTACGAGGGCATCCTCTGGGCCATCGACGGCTTCAGCAGCCGCAGCACGGGAACCTGGCTGCGCTGGATGCACGTGCCGGTGGGGGCCATACTCTGGCCGATCGTGGTCGGCCTGCTGGGCCGGCTGCACGCGCCGCGATAGGAGGTCCCTGCACCCATGGTCGGACCCGTACGCATCAAGGACCACCAGCGAGAGCAGCGCATCTTCATGCAGCGCTCGCTGGCCGCCGCGCTGGTGATCGGCGCCATGGTGATGCTGCTGCTGGGCCGGCTGGTGCTGCTGCAGGTGGTGCGCTACGACGAGTACTCCCTCCGTGCCGCGGGCAACCGCAGCCGCATCGAACCCAAGCCGGCTCCGCGCGGACTCATCCTCGACCGCAACGGCAAGGTGCTGGCGGAGAACCGGCCCAGCTTCCAGCTGGAGCTGGTGCGCGAAACGGTGGGTGACAAGGCCGAGCAACTGGAAGCCACGCTGGCCGGCCTCGTGAGCATCGGTGTGATCGCCGGGGAGGAGCTCGATGACATACGGCGCGACATCCGCGCCCGCAAGGTGTTCGAGGCGGTAGCGATCAAGCGCCGCCTCACCGACGAGCAGATCGCCACATTCTCCGTGCACCGCCACCAGTTCCCCGGCGTCGAGATCCGCGCCCGCTTCTCGCGCTTCTATCCGCAAGGCTCACTCGCCGTGCACGCACTGGGCTACGTGGGCACGATCAGCGAGGCCGACCTCGAACGCATCGACCGCGACGCCTACCAGGGCACCGACGTGATCGGCAAGCTGGGCGTGGAGCAGGCGCGCGAAGCCGAGCTGCACGGCACCAACGGCTTCCGCGAAATCCTCGTCAACGCACAGGGCCGCTCGGTCGACGACAGCTCCCTGAAAACAGCCCTGCGCGAGCAGGATCCCGTGGCCGGCAGCGACCTGGTCCTCTCCCTCGACCTGCCCACGCAGCAGGCCGCCGAAGCCGCCTTCACCGGCCGGCGCGGCGCGGCCGTGGCCATCGACCCGAACAATGGCGACGTGCTGGCCTTCGTGAGCCTGCCCGGTTTCGATCCCAGCCTCTTCGGCCGCGGCATCACCGCGCGTGAATACCTGGACCTTGAACGCAACGTCGACCAGCCGCTGTTCAACCGCGCCATCAAGGGCACCTATCCGGCCGGCTCCACGGTAAAGCCGGTGCTGGCCATGGCCGGCCTGGCCTATGGCGCGGTGACTCCGGAAGAGAAGCACTACTGCCCTGGTTACTACCAGGTGCCGGGCAGCAGCCGCCGCGCACGCGAGGGACGCGGCGGCGTGCATGGCGCGGTGGCCATGCGGGAAGCCATCGCCGATTCCTGCGACGTGTATTTCTACTGGCTGGCGGTGGAACTCGGCGTGGACAAGATCGCCGAATTCCTCTCGCCCTTCGGCTTCGGCCGGCGCACCGGCATCGACATCGCCGGCGAGGTGTCGGGCATCCTGCCCTCGAAGGAATACAAGGCCAACCGTTTCCGTAACGCCCGCGATCCCTCCGAGGGCGTCTGGTACGTGGGCGACACGGTCAATTTCGGCATTGGCCAGGGGTACATGACCGTGACGCCCATGCAGCTGGCGCAGGTGACGGCCGTACTGGCCGCACAGGGCAAGGTGTTCCAGCCGCGACTGGTCACGGGTGTGCGCGATCCGCAAACCGGCGAGACCGAGCACATCCCTCCCAATCCTTTGCCACAGGTGAAGGGCGGCACACCGGCACAGTGGGACGTGATCATGGAGGGAATGCGCCAGACCATGATCAGCGGCACCGCGCGCGCCATCGCCAAGTCGGCCGAGTACAACATGGCGGGCAAGACCGGCACCGCGCAGGTGCGCAGCGTCGCCCAGAACGAGAGCGTGCAGGCGGCAGCAAGAGAGGAGCGGCTGCGAGATCACTCCTGGCTCATCGCCTTCGCACCAGCCGAGGATCCGAAAATCGCGGTGGCCGTGCTGGTTGAAAACGGCGGGTTCGGCGCCTCCGCCGCCGGACCCATCGCCCGGCAGATCTTCGATGCCTACCTCCTGCCGCGCCTGCCGAAGAAAGAGGCGCCGCCGGCCACGGGCGCGCGCAGCACGGTGCCATGATCCGCGTCACTCCAGGGGACTCCTCCACTGCGCGCCGCACCTTCGGCACGGCCACGCGCATCCTCTCCGCGCTGCAGCTGGATGGCCCGCTGCTCATCGGCCTGGGGCTGCTGTGCCTGTATGGGCTGGTGGTGCTGTATTCCGCCTCTGGCGAGAGCTGGAGCATGGTGTTCCGCGCCGTCGTGCGGCTCGGACTCGGCGCCGCGGCGATGGTGGCGCTGGCGCAGGTGCGTCCTTCGCAGCTGCGCAAGATTTCCCTGCCGCTGTGGGTGGCTGGTGTGCTGCTGCTCATCGTGGTCGATGTGATGGGCGTGATCGGCAAGGGCGCCCAGCGCTGGCTCGACCTGGGCTTCATCCGCTTCCAGCCATCCGAAATCATGAAGCTCGCCGTGCCCATGCTCTGTGCGGCCTACCTTCACGAGCGTCCCTTGCCGCCCTCGCCGCTGGCGCTGGTGATGCTGGCGCTGATCATCCTGGTGCCCGCAGGTCTCACCGCTGCGCAGCCCGACCTGGGAACGGCCATCCTCATCACCATTGCCGGCGCGTTGCTGGTGATCATGGCGGGCCTCTCGGCGTGGTTCATGGCCGGCGCCGCCGCTGCCGCCGCGGGGCTGGCCTGGGTGGGCTGGCATTACCTGCTGCACGACTACCAGCGCCTGCGCGTGCTCACCTTCATGGATCCGGAGAGTGACCCGCGTGGCGCGGGCTACCACATCATCCAGTCGCAGATCGCGATCGGCTCGGGCGGCCTGTTCGGCAAGGGCTACATGAACGGCAGCCAGTCGCAGCTGGAATACCTGCCGGAGCGCCACACCGACTTCATCTACGCGGTGATCGGCGAGGAATTCGGCCTGCTGGGCCAGGCCATCCTGCTGCTGCTGTACGTTTTCATCGTCGGCCGCGCGCTGTACCTGGCGGCGCAGACCCAGGACACCTTCGCGCGCCTGCTCGCCGGCAGCCTGGCGCTGACCTTTTTCGTATACGTGTTCATCAACGCCGGCATGGTCAGCGGCCTGCTGCCGGTGGTGGGCGTGCCGCTGCCGCTGGTGAGCTACGGGGGAACTTCGATGGTGACCCTGCTGGCTGGCTTCGGTATCCTCATGGCGTTGTACTCGCACCGCAAACTGGTCGGCAGCTGACGACCAGCCTTGCAAGGGGGGCGATCGCCTTGAAATCGATGACTGCGGCCGCCGCCGCACTGTTACTTTCCGCTGTCACGGCCGCGGCCCAGGACACCACGCTCGATATCGCGCGCCCTGAGGTGCAGGCCTTCATCGCCGAGATGGGCCGGGAGCACAGTTTTGACGCCCAGGAGCTGGTGTGGGTGCTGCGCGATGCCGCCCCCCAGCAGCGCATCATCGACACCATGAAGCGTCCGGCGGAGGCCACGACTCCCTGGTGGCGCTACCGCCAGCAGTTCCTCACCGCCGAGCGCATCAATGGCGGTGTGCGCATCTGGAATGAGCACCGCGAGGCGCTGGAGCGCATTGCCGCGGACACCGGCGTTGCACCGCAGTACCTGGTGGCGATCACAGGCGTGGAAACCTTCTATGGGCGCAATACCGGCAGCTACCGCGTGCTTGACGCCCTGGCGACACTGGCCTTCGACTATCCCCCGCGTGCCGACTACTTCCGGCGCGAGCTGAAGCAGATGCTGCTGCTGGCCCGCGAGGAGAAGGTCGACCCGCGCTCGCTGAAGGGCTCCTACGCTGGTGCCATGGGCATTGCGCAATTCATGCCCTCCAGCTTCAGGAGCTATGCGGCCGATGGCAATGGTGACGGCAGGCGGGATCTCTGGAGCTGGAATCCCGACGTGTTCGCCAGCATCGCCAACTACCTTCGCGAGCATGGCTGGCGGCGTGACGAGCCAGTGCTTTCCGATGCCGCCCACGAGGCGCCGCCGGATGATCCGGCCAGCGCGGAGGCCGCGCTGAAGTACACCGTCGGTGGATTGAGGGAACGCGGCTACCGCTTCCAGACCACGCTGCCGGACGCGGCGCAGGCCATGCTGGTGCCTGCACAGCAGGAGAGCGCAACCACCTGGCGGGTGGGCTACCAGAACTTCTACACCATAACCCGCTACAACCGCAGCCTGCTGTATGCGATGGCGGTGAACGACCTGGCCGATGCCATCGCCGCGCAATACCGCGCCACAGCCGCCACCCCCGTGCCCATCGCGGCGCCGGTGGCCAGGGTGGAACCCTGATGCGGGGGTTGCGCTGCGCCGCACTGGCGCTGCTGCTGGCCGCCTGCTCCGCCACGCCACCACCAAGGCCGACGCCGCAGCCACGCCGCACCCCACCGACTCCCGCGGAGCTGGCGGCGATTCCCGATGCGGTGCCGCGCCATGAACCGCGCAGCGCGCGCGGCAATCCGGCCTCCTACGAGGTGTTCGGCAAGCGATACCACGTACTGGCCACAGCCGAGGGGTACAAGGAGCGCGGCGTAGCCTCCTGGTACGGACCGGATTTCCATACCCGCGCCACCTCCAGCGGCGAACCCTACGACATGTTCGCGATGACAGCCGCGCACAAGACCCTGCCCATCCCGGCCTATGCGCGTGTCACCAACCTCGCCAATGGCCGCAGCGTGGTGGTGCGCATCAATGACCGGGGGCCCTTCGTCGCCAACCGCATCATCGACCTGTCCTACACCGCGGCCCACAAGCTGGACATGTGGCGGGCCGGCACCGCCTTTGTCGAAGTGGAGGTCATCACTCCCGAATCACCCGCCGGCCGGGCGCCTGTCGCAGCGCCGGGCCGCATCTACCTGCAGACGGGCGCGTTCGGCGTGGAGCAGAATGCCCAGGCGCTGGCCGGGCGCCTGCGCGATGCAGGCATCGCCAATGTGGGCGTGGTGGCCGGCCAGGGCTCCGCGCTGCATCGCGTGCGCATCGGCCCCATCGCCGACGTCGCTGCTTTCGATATGCTTGCCGAACGGGTGCAGAAGCTCGGCATCGAGACCCTGCTCGTCACTGAATGAATCCACGAAGCCACCGGAAATCCCCGCCACGATGAAAAAACTGTTCTCCAGCCTGCTGCTCGCCCTGCTTCCCGCCGCTGCCCTGGCCGGTGCGCCGCCGGTGATTCCCGAGCCACCGCCCGTGTCTGCCAACGGGTACATCCTGATGGACTTCGGCAGCGGCCGCGTGCTGGCCGAACAGCGCGCCGACGAGCGCATGGAGCCGGCGAGCATCACCAAGGTGATGTCGGCCTACGTGGTGTTCGACGCCATCAAGGACAAGCGCCTGCAGCTCACCGACATGGTGACGGTGAGTGAATATGCCTGGCGCACGGGTGGTGCGGTAACCGACGGATCGACCAGCTTCCTTGAGCTGAACTCGCAGGTGTCGGTCGACAACCTGCTGAAGGGCATGATCGTGCAGTCCGGCAACGATGCCACCATTGCGCTGGCCGAGAAGGTCGGCGGCACCGAGGCCGGGTTCGTCACCATCATGAACGAATACGCGCGCCGCCTCGGGTTGAAGTCCACGCGCTTCACCAACAGCTGGGGCAATCCTTCGCCCGACCACTACACCACCGCACGCGACCTGGCAGTGCTGGCGCAGGCGCTGATCCGCGACTTCCCGGAACTGTACAAGCTCTATTCGATGCGCGAGTTCACCTGGAACAAGCATCGCCAGTTCAACCGCAACGGCCTGCTGGCCCGCGACCCTTCGGTGGACGGCATCAAGACCGGGCACACCAACAGCGCGAAATACTGCCTGATGACCTCGGCCAGCCGCGATGGCATGCGCCTGATCTCCGTGGTGCTGGGCGCGCCGTCGATCAAGGGACGCGAGGATGCCAGCGCCTCGCTGCTGAACTACGGCTACCAGTGGTTCGAGACCGTGAAGCTGCATGATGCGGGCAAGACGCTGCTCACGCCGCCGGTCTTCAAGGGCGAGGCAGACGCCGTGAAGGTGGGCACGAGCAGGGCCATGAGCGTCACCATCGCCCGCGGCGCCGGCGACAGCATCACCAAGGAAGCGAGCATCCAGGGACCGCTGGTCGCACCGCTCGCCGCCGGTGCCCAGGTGGGGCAATACATCGTGCGCGTGGGTGATGAGGTGGTCGCCCGTGTGCCGCTGGTCACCCTGGAGAAGGTCGAGGAAGCGGGTTTCTTCGGCCGGATGATCGACAGCGTGAAGCTCTGGTTCGAGGACTGACGGAACCACAGCCATGGCCGCTCCGCTCCAATGGTGCCTGCTCGATGGCGAGCTCAAGGCGCTGGCAGATGCCCGCATCTCGCCATTCGACCGCAGCTTCCTTTTCGGCGACGGCATCTATGAAGTGATGCCGGTCTATGGCGGGCGGTTGTTCCGGCCCGAGCTGCATTTCGACCGGCTCGCCCGCAGTGCCTCCGCGCTGCAGCTGGCCAATCCGCATGACCACCCCGGGTGGCAGGCCCTGCTGGAGAAGCTCGTGTCGGCCAACGGAGGCGGCGACCAGTACGTGTACCTGCACCTCTCGCGTGGCGCTGAAGTCGGCCGCAATCATGCGCCGCTGCCGGCGGTGCCACCGCTGGTGTTCGCGTACAGCTCACCCTGGCCGGCACCCGCCGAGACCACCCTGCGCGACGGCCTGGCCTGCATCACGGCGGCCGACACCCGCTGGGCCCGCTGCGACATCAAGTCGGTGGCGCTGCTGGCCAACGTGCTGCTGCGCCAGCAGGCCGTGGAGGCCGGCGCTTCCGAGGCCATCCTGCTCCGCGATGGGGAACTCACCGAAGGCAGCGCCTCCACCGTGCACGTGGTGAAGGCCGGCGTGCTGCTGACGCCGCCCAACTCCTCCCGCATCCTTCCCGGTACCACCCGTCGCGTGGTCGAGGAGATCGCCGACCGCCTGGGAATCACGCGCCGTGACGCGCACATCGACGAGGCCACGCTGCGCAGCGCCGAGGAGATCTGGCTGGGAGCCGCCACGCGCGAAGTGCAGCCAGTGACGAGGCTGGATGGCAGGACCGTGGGCAATGGCCGGCCCGGTCCGGTGTGGCGCAAGGTCTACGACGCCTTCCAGCAGATGAAGCGCGGGGCCTGAGCAACGCGCGCCGCAGGCGCGCTATCCCCGCCCTCCGCGCATGCCGGCAAAGAATTCCGCCAGCATCACCCCGCACTCCTCCTCGAGCACGCCACCGAAGACATCGACCCGGTGGTTCAGGCCCTTCAGCGCGAAGACATCGATGATGCCGCCGGCGGCCCCCGCCTTCGGGTCAAAGGCCCCGAAGACCACCCGCCGCACCCGCGCATGGACCAGCGCCGCCGCGCACATCAGGCAAGGCTCCAGGGTCACGTACAGGATGGTGCCATCGAGCCGGTAGTTGCCCAGCGCCTGCCCGCCCGCGCGCAGCGCCAGCATCTCGGCATGCGCGCCCGGATCGCACTGCGCGATGGGCGAGTTGCCCGCGGCGGCGATCACGCGCTCATCCATCACCAGCACGGCACCCACCGGGACCTCGCCTCGCGCGCGCGCGCGACCGGCCTCGATGATGGCCAAGCGCATGAAGTCGACGTCGGTTGGCATGTCTTCAGCTGGCGGGACGGCGTGGCACCAGCACCCGGGCCACCATGTCCTGCACGACTTCGCCGCGCTGGTTCTTCATCACCAGCCGCACGCGCGCGATGCCGCGGTCCGTCTTGCTGCGCGAGGGTGTGATCTCGATGATCTCGCCATGCAGGGTCAGGCTGTCGCCCGCATAGGCCGGCCGCGGCCAGCTCACCTCGCCGCCAGCGCCGATGAATCCCCAGCCGAAACGCGGCCCGCCGGTGACCAGCAGGCGCATGGTCAACGCGGCGGTGTGCCAGCCACTTGCGGCAAGCGCGCCGAAGAGGCTGGCGCGGGCGGCCTCCTCATCCAGGTGGAAGGGCTGCGGATCGAATTGCGCGGCAAAGGCCTTGACGTCTGCTGCCGTCAGTTCCACCGGGCCGTTGCTGAAGGACTGCCCTACAGCGAGATCTTCAAGGTAGACAGGTTCGCTCACGACCACCTCCGCAGGTTTGAAGGCGGCTCAGTGCCGCGCCGCCAGCGCGTCGCGCGACAGCAGCAACAGGGCCACCAGTGACAGCAGGCTGGCGCCCGAAAGATACCAGCCCACTGAGGCGAGGCCGTGGTGGTCCGACAGCCACTTGGCCACCGTGGGTGTCAGCGAGGCACCGAGGATGCCGGCGAAGTTGAAGGCAAACGAGGCACCGGTGTAGCGCACCGCAGTGGGGAACAGCGAACCCAGCGCGGCCCCGAGCGGACCATAGGTGAGCCCCATCAGCAGCAGCCCGATGCAAAGGCAGATGAACACCGGGGCGGTACCACCGGCCTCGAGCAGGGGCGCGAAAGCGAAGCCGAAGCCCACCATCAGCAGTGCCGCCCCCGACAGCACCGGGCGCGGACCGAAACGGTCCGCCAGCCGCGCGGACAGCGGAATCGCCAGCGCAAAGAACACCATTGCAAGCAGCAGCAGCCAGAGGAACCGCGCGCGGGAATAGCCGTGGCTGGTGCCCCAGGTGAGGGCGAACACCGTCATCAGGTAGAAGACCAGGAAGGTGGCCACCGCTCCCAGGGTGCCCAGCACCAGCGCGCGGCCGTGCGCGCGGAACAGTTCCAGCAGCGGCAGCTTCAGGCGCTGGTCGTTCTCGAGCACACGACGGAAGGCCGGCGTCTCCTCGATGCGCAGCCGCACATACAGCCCCACCACCACCAGGGCCGCGCTGGCAAGGAAGGGGATGCGCCAGCCCCAGGCCAGGAACTCGCGTTCATCCAGCGTGCCGTCCAGCAGCAGGAAGATGGCCGCCGACAGCACGAAGCCGATGGGCGCCCCCAGCTGCGGGAACATGCCGTACCAGTTCTGTTTGCCCGGCGGCGCGTTCTCGGTGGCCAGAAGCACCGCGCCGCCCCACTCCCCGCCCAGGCCGAAGCCCTGCCCGAACCGGCACAGCGCCAGCAGTACCGGCGCCAGCAATCCGGCCGTGTGGTACGTGGGCAGCAGGCCGATCACCACCGTCGAGATGCCCATGGTCAGGAGCGCCGCAACCAGCGTGGCCTTGCGACCCACGCGATCACCGAAGTGGCCGAACACGGCCGATCCCACGGGCCGGGCGAAGAACGCCAGCGCGAAGGTGGCCAGTGACTGCAGCGTGGCCGCATCCGGGTCTGAAGCAGGGAAAAACAGCTGCGGAAACACCAGCACCGCGGCGTTGGCAAAGATGTAGAAGTCGAAGAACTCGATCGTGGTGCCGATCAAGCTCGCGAACAGCACGCGCCGTGGCGAATTTCCCTGCATGCCCCCCCCGGGCTGTCGCCGATTTGCAGCGGCTATCTTCGCCTATTTCTCGACGAACGCACGCTCTATCACGTAGTCGCCCGGCTCGCCGATGCGCGAGGAGATCACGAAACCGCGCTCATCCAGCAGCCGCCGCGTGTCTTCCAGCATGTGCGGCGAGCCGCAGAGCATGAAGCGGTCATCGGCGGGATTCAGGGGCGGCAGGCCGACGCGCGAGGCCAGGCTGCCGTCGGAGATCTGGTCGGTGATGCGCCCCTGTATACGGAAGGGTTCGCGCGTCACGGTGGGGTGGTAGATCAGCTTGCCCTGCGCAATCTCGCCCAGCAGCTCGTGCTTCGGCAGCTCCTCGCTGATGAAGTTCTCGTAGGCGAGGTCAGTCCGGTGCCGCACGCCATGCGCGACGATCACCTTCTCGAACCGTTCGTAGGTTTCAGGATCCTGGATGATGGACAGGAAGGGCGCGAGTCCGGTGCCGGTGCCCAGCAGGTACAGGTGCTTGCCCGGCTTCAGGTCGTGCAGCACCAGCGTGCCCGTGGGCTTGCGGCTCACCAGCACCTCATCGCCTTCCTTCAGGTGCTGCAACCGTGAAGTCAGCGGACCGTTCTGCACCTTGATGCTGAAGAACTCCAGGTGCTCTTCCCAGTTCGGGCTGGCGATGGAATAGGCGCGCAGCAGCGGACGGCCCTCCACCTGGAGGCCGAGCATCACGAAGTGCCCGCTTTCGAAGCGGAAACCAGGGTCGCGCGTGGTCCGGAACGAGAACAGGCTTTCGTTCCAGTGGCGCACGGCCAGTACGCGTTCACTCGCAATCGCAGCCATTGCCGGAAATCACCATTGGGAGAATGGAGGGCAAGGCTAAGGGGTTTTTTATGCCCGAAAAAGCCTTGACCTGCTTAAATGCATAACCGGATCGCATAACGATCCGGTCTGCGGCTGGAAAGCCCTAGGCGCGCGCCGCCGGCTTGTCCCAGCTCTTCTTGCTGTCGTCGTCGCCGGCCACCGAATACAGCACCTGCGCGTTGCGAGTCTTCTGGAAGTCCTCCAGCGACTGGCCGCGCATGGCCGCATAGATGTGCAGGTTGGTGGTGCCGACCACCGCGCCGAGCTTCTCCAGCAGGAAGAAGATCACGCCGTAGTGGATCAGGCCGCGCCAGTCGCGCCGGCGCACCAGGTCGCGCTCTTCTTCCGTGAGCTTGTGCTGCTCGAACAGCGGTTCCGGGTCGGCCAGGAATGCCTTGCGGAATTCCGGCTTCACCAGCTCGTGGATGAAGCGGTTCAGGCGGAAGGCCTTCACGCTGCGCTCGATGGTGTACGGATAGGTGCCCTCGAGCTTCTCGAGGCCCTCGTACTGCTCGGTCATGCGCTTGCGGTACTGCTCCACCGGTTCGCTGATCGGGTCATCGCCCACGTTCTCGAAGATCACGCTGGCGATGGGCGTCATCGACGGCAGGTAGTAGGTCTGGTGCGTCTTGGTCACCTTCTTCGAAAGTGCCGCCCGCATCATCAGCCACATCACCACCTCGGCGCCTTCCATGCCGCCCAGCGTGGCGTACTCGGCCACGGTGACCTTGGTGAGGCCTTCCGGATCCTTCTCCAGCCGCTCCAGGAACTCCATGTCCCAGGGCGTGTTGTTGAAGCCGCAGCGCTCGCCATGCACCTGGTGCGAGAGGCCGCCGGTACCCACGATGGCCACCTTGATGTCCTCGGGATACGAGAGGATGGCCTTGCGCAGCGCGAGGCCGAGCTTGTAGAAGCGAAGCGGCGTCGGTACGGGCGGGTTCAGCACGCCGCACTGGAACGGCACGATGCGGCAGGGCCAGCCCTTGTCATGCGGCAGCAGCAGCGACAGCGGCGAGAACACGCCGTGATCGAGGTCTTTGCCCTGGAAGTACGAGAGGTCGAACTCGTCGGCCACCAGGCCCGCGGCAATATGCGCGGCGAGCTTCGGATCACCCTGGAACGGCGGCAGCTTGCGCGGACCACCGCCCTCGTCCGCCGGACGGTACTCCTCGCCCACGCCCAGCGCGAAGTGCGAGTAGTGGTCGAGGAAGAACGAGGTGATGTGGTCGTTGAAGATGTACAGCAGTACGTCGGGCTTCTTCTCGGCCAGCCAGTCCTGCACTGGCTTGTAGCCTTCGAAGATCGGCTTCCAGACCGGGTCTTCGTGCTTCTTCGCGTCCAGTGCGAAACCGATGGTGGGAGTGTGGGAAGTCGCGATCCCACCGATGATTCTGGCCATTAAGTCGAACTACCTCTCTAGCAAAAAAACCGGTCGGGGGCGCTCAGCGCCCCTCGGCCTGGCGGCGGACTTCCTCGCCCACGCGCTGCACGTCGCCGGCACTGCGGGGACGCATGCCGAAGAATTCGCCATTCTCCAGCGTGGCGGAAGTCACGTAACCACCCTCGGTGCCATCCTTGAACGGCGCGGCGTGCACGGTGAGCTTGTCACCCACCTTCACCATGCCGTTGCGGTAACCGCTGCGGTACATGTTGTTGGTGCTGTGGCCCTCGAAGCGCACCTCGCGCTTGCCCTTCGCGTCGTTGAGCTCGATCACCAGGTCCATGTGCGGGTTGATGGCGCGGAAGCGCTTCACCACGCCGGTGTAGGAGACGCTCTTGCCGAAGTCGAACTGCACCGCGGAGTGGTGCGCCAGGGCGGCTCCACCCACCAGGGCGAAGGCGATCACTGTCATCGTGCGGATCATCTTGTTCATTGCGGGTTCCTCAAGCGGATTCGGATTGCTCGATCAGGGGACAGGCACGCCCTTCTGCTTTGCCACTTCGTCGATGCGGTTGATCCACATCTCCTCCGGGCACTCGTAGGGCAGGACGCGGCCGTTGGGCACCTCGGCCCAGTTCTTCCGCATCACCACGGGCTTGGCGTAGAAGACCGGATCAGTCATGGTCATCTCCACCGACAGGATGCGCCGTCCCTGGGCATCTACACCGTTGAGCTTGTAACGCTCGACGATCTTCGCCTGGTCGGAATGCGAGGTGTTGCGCTGGTCCACCTGGTCAACCAGGTTGTCGGTTTCCACCACCAGCACATCGCCTTCCCAGTGACCACTCGAGTAGCCGTTGCGGCCGGGTACACGATCTGCCGGCGGGGCATTGCGGTCGCCCAGGTACACGCGGCGGATCTCGCTGTGGGCTTCATAGACAATGGTGATCTGCTCGGGCCGCTGGATGATCTCCATGGGATAGCCGCCGGAGCCCAGCATCGATCCGGGCATGCCGGTGCCCACGCACCACCTGCCGGGGGAATCGTCGGTGCCACCCACCAGCTTCTGGTAGGCGTCGAGGCGCTGTTTCGCCAGCGGGGTCAGCTGGGCGGGTTCGTTGGGGCCGGGGTTGGGCCCATTGGTCCAGACCCCCGTGAAATCAGGTCGCGCGGGCGCAGCCGCCCCGGCAGCCAGACAGAAAAGCGCAGCAGCGACCCCCGCGCCACGCGTCATCGACTTCAGATGCCCCATGTGCCCGTTCCCCCCTTGTTCCGGGTGTGTTGGTAACCGTCAAGCGTAGGCGCGCCCCCCGGAGGCTGTCAAAAAAAGCCCCGGCAACTCTCCTACTGTGACATCCATAATGCCCCAATGTTTCCTTCGCTATACGTGCCGCACGGTGGCGGCCCCTGCTTCTTCATGGAGGATCCGCAGGGAATCTGGACCGGCATGAGTCGCTTCCTGGCCTCCCTGCCGGCTTCGCTGCCCGAAAGACCGCAGGCCATCCTCATCGTATCGGGCCATTGGGAAACCCGTGGTTTCGCACTGACGGGCGCGGTGCAGCCGCCCCTCGTCTACGACTACTACGGGTTTCCGGCCCATACCTACCAGCTGCGATATGACGTGCCGGGTGCACCGGTGCTGGCCGCGCACATCGCCGCACTGCTGCAGAGGGCAGGCTTTGCAGCGCAGGTGGATCCGGTCCGCGGACTGGATCACGGCGTGTTCGTGCCGCTGAAGGTCGCGTTTCCGGACGCCACGGTGCCTGTGGTGGAGCTGTCCCTGGATGCGGGACTGGACGCCGCCCTGCACCTGGCGGCCGGTCGCGCGCTGGCGCCGCTGCGTGCCGAGGGCGTGCTGGTGATGGGCGCCGGAATGAGCTTCCACAACCTGCGTGCATTGGGCGATCCGCGGCTCACTGTGCCATCGCAGCAGTTTGATGCCTGGCTTGATGCCGCCGCCTGCGCGCCAGCCGAACAACGGGCCAGTTTGCTGGCGCGCTGGCAGGAAGCGCCGGCGGCGCGCCTGGCGCACCCCCGTCCGGAACACCTGCTGCCGTTGATGGTGGCGGCCGGCGCGTCAGACCAGCCCGGCCGGCGCATCTACGCCGAGGAAGTGCTCGGAACAATGATTGCGGGGTTCGCCTTCGACTGAGCGCGCGCCTCAGCGCGGCAGCAGTGGCACGCCGATGAGCACGCCGTGCAGCCAGAAGAGCACCAGCGCGTAGATGCCCAGCCCCAGCACCACGGCCAGCACGTCATTCATTGGCGAAGGCGCAGGTAGCGGCATCATCAGCGGCCGCTGGCCACGGCGCTTCAGCGAAATGCGCGTCGCCACTGCCCAGGCCAGCAGGCCGCCAAACAGCAGCAGGTCGGCGAGCATGCCATTGGCAATCAGGTGCGCCACCGCCCACATCTTCACCGCAGCCAGCATGGGATGCTTCAGCCGGGCCTTGATCGCACCGGGGAGGTAGGCGGCCAGCAGCAGCGGGAACACCGGCAGCATCAGGAGGAATGCCAGGTGCCGTGTCCATAGCGGCGGCGCGTACAGCAGCACTGGCGACTGGCGCGCGGCCACGTAGCCCATCACCAGCAGCACCAGGCCGGCTGCCGAGATGAGGGAATACAGCCCGCGCCACGCGTTCACGCCCAGCGCCTCGGCCCAGCGGTCCCGCGTGGCCACGGACACGATGGCAATGGAGTGCACACCGATGAAGAGGATCAGGCCGATTATGAGCTGCACCATGTTTCAGGCCCTCTGCATGTCACCGTCGATGGGGATCACCTGGCCGGAGATGGAGCGCGCGGCGGGGGAAGCCAGGAACAACGCCAGCTGTCCGATGTCGGCAGGGTCCACCAGCGCCTTCAGCGACTGGCTGGCCATGCCCAGCAGCTTCTCTTCCTCGATGCTGCGACCGGAAACCTGCGCACGCCCGGCGAACACCCGTTCGGCACGCTCTCCCGCCACCGCGCCAGGGGCGATGGCGTTGACGCGGATGCCATGGGCACCCAGCTCCAGCGACAGCGACTTGGTCAGCCCCACCAGCGCCCACTTCGAGGCCGAATAGGGACTGCGATTGGCATAGCCGAAGCGCCCGGCGGCTGACGACATGTTGAGGATGACACCGCCGCCAGCAGCAATCAGATGCGGGATGACGAGTCGCGTGACGTCGAAGGTGCCGGTCAGGTTCACGCGCAGCACTGCATCCCAGTCGGCGGGATCGAGTTCGTGCAGCGGACGGGTGGGACCACCAATGCCGGCATTGTTCACCAGCACGTCGATGCCGCCGAGGTGCAGGAGGGCATCTTCCACCATGCCGGCAGTGGCGGCGCGATCACCGATTTCGCAGGGGCTGCCCGCCAGGCCCGGCAACTCGCGCAGCGCGGCGGCCAGGCGGGTGCGGTCGATGTCACAGATGTAGACGCGTGCACCGGCAGCATGGAAGGCACGCGCGATGGCAAGACCGATGCCGGCCGCGCCGGCCGTGATGAGGACACGGTTCATGCCGGCAGTGTAGCGCGAGCCCGGCGTTTCGCCGCAGGCGGACGGGCCAGGCCCTAAGGTGCGCGGCGGGCGGACTCCACCTTCACCGGCGTGGCCAGCATCTGCCCCTTCATCACCGGATTGCGCGCATCCTCGCTGCGCGGCAGCTCCAGCATGGCGCGCACCACGTCCATTCCGGAAACCACGCGCCCGAACACGGCGTAGCCGGGGTCGCCGCCGGGCTTTCCGTCCATCGACACCAGGTCGCCCACCACGATGAAGAAGTCCGCGGTGGCGGTGCCGGGCGCCTCGCGCGCCATCGAGATGGCGCCATCCACATGCGACAGGCCCGTGGCCAGCGGCGATTCATGGGCAATGGGCTTGTACACCAGCCGGCTGTTGTTCTGCAGGCCGCCCTGCACGATGGCGTACTTGCCATCGGCCGAGACCTTGTGCGCGCGGTAGAAGGTGATGCCGTCAAAGCGCTTCGCGTCGACGTAGCGCAGGAAGTTTGCGGCCGTCACCGGTGCACGTTCGGTCTCCACGGCGATGTGGATGTCACCCAGCGCCGTCTTGAAGATCACCATGGTGGTGGCGGGCGCAGGTGCAGGTGCAGGTGCGGCCGATTGAGCCGGCGCCGCGGTTTCCTGCGACCAGGCCGGCAGGGCCAGGCAGGCAAGCAGCGACAGCAGGCCGGGCAGGATGCGTTGCGTGGTGTTCAAGGCCAGTTCCTCAGGGAGTCGGGAAGTTGATCTGCACCGACACGGCAGACCGTTCGGCCGCCCCGTGGTACACCGCCTCGATGTTGTTGCCATCCGGATCGAGTACGAAGGCCGCATAATAACCCGGATGGTACGGGCGCTCTCCCGGCGCGCCATTGTCGCGGCCGCCGGCGGCCACCGCGGCCGCATGGAAGCGCTTCACAGCTTCGTGACTTGCTGCCTGGAATGCCAGGTGCACGCGGCCGGTCAGCACGCCCTGCGCCGCCTGGCTGTCGCGCGTGGAAACGAACAGCTCGTCATACCAGAAGTAGTCGGCCGCCTCCCCTCCCAGCGGAATGCCCAGTGCATTGAACACCGCCGCGTAAAAGCGCCGGCTGGCGGCAAGGTCGGCAGTGACCAGCTGCAGGTGATCGATCATCCGGCCGCGGTGCAGGGTTGAAGTCTCCATAGGTGCGCCTCCTTCACGTGATTCGTCTGGTCACCTGGCGCCCGCACATGTGCGCTTCCAGCAGCGTAGCACCTCGGCCACGCTCCAGGCCTGGGCCACGCAGCCATGCGGCGTGTGGGGTGGGTCGCCGTCGAACACCTCGCTGATGCTGCCCAGGCCGGCCACGTGCAGGTGGCGGGGAAATTCCTCCAGCAGGGCCCGCGCGCCCGCTGCATCGCCATGCACCTTCAGCCATGCATCGATGTACGCACCCAGCAGCCAGGGCCACACTGTACCCTGGTGGTAGGCGGCATCGCGGCTGCGCAGGTTGCCGTGGTAGTTGCTGCTGTATGCCGCATCAGTGCGCGCCAGGGTCCGCAACCCCACCGGCGTCAGCAGCTCCGCGCCCACAGCGTCGAGCACTGCCGCCCAATGCGTGCGTTCCAGGACGGGATGGTCCAGCGCGATGGCGAACAGCTGGTTGGGCCGCAGCCGCGCATCACGCCCTTCCTCGCCATCCACCACGTCAAAGAGGCAGTTGCAGGCGGGATTCCAGAATTTCTCGTTGAAGGAGCGGCGCGCCTGCGAGGCACGGCGCGCATGGGCCTCGCACGCCTGTCCGGTGGACTCCCACTGCTGCATCAGGCGCAATGCGTTGTACCAGAGCGCCTGGATCTCCACCGGCTTGCCCCGGCGTGGCGTGACGATCCACTCGCCCATGTGCGCATCCATCCAGGTCAGCGCATTGTGGGGCGCGCTGGCGCGCAGCAGGCCATCATCCGGATCCATCACGATGCCGAAGCGCGTGCCCTGCACGTGGTGGTGCATGATGTCGCGCAGCGTGGGCATCAGTTCATCGAGCAGGCCGCGGTCGCCGGTGGCCTGCAGGTAGCGGCTGATGGCATGGAAGTACCACAGCGTCGCATCCACCGTGTGGTACACACCTTCGCGCGCGCCCTCGGGAAACAGGTTGGGCAGCAGGCCGTCGCGCACATAGCGTGAAAAAGTAAGCAGCGTGGCCCGCGCCTCCATGTGCCGGCCGGTGGCCAGCATCAGTCCCTCCATCGAAATCATCGTGTCCCGGCCCCAGTCGAGGAACCAGTAGTAGCCGGCCACCACAGTGCGCAGTACATGGCCATGGGAGGCGGCACCTGCACTCTCCTCCAGCCGGCTCTCAGGGAGGATCAGGAACTGGTCGGCCGCGATGGCCAGGCGGGCAAGTACGGGATCCTCCTGCGCGCCCGCGAGCTCCACCAGGGACGCAGCACGGGAGCGCTCCTCCTCGAAGAAACGGGTCGGGTCGGCGCCGGGATGGGTCTCCTCGGTGGTGAACACCAGCATCTGCGGGCTGCCCGGCTGCGCGAGCCACTGGTAGTAGCCGGGACTGACACAGGCCTCGCGGCCCTCGTAACCACGCAGGTCCTCGCGCCACAGCCAGGCATCGGATTGCTCCAGGGGCTCGGCAATGAATGCTGCGCGTCCGGGCAGCAGGCACATGGCCAGCCACAGCTCACTGTCCTCCAGAATGATGCGGCAGCTGCCTTCTTCTGTGAGACCAAGTCCGAAGCGCCCGTAGCCGGGTCGCTGCAGCGGTGCGTCCTGGCGGCGAAACGCCATGAACGGACGCACCCGTAACTGCGCTGCCGGCCCCCCGGTGATGACGTAGCGCAGGCAGCTCGTGTTGCGCTGGTGGGGCATCACCAGTTGCCGCTCCAGGGTCACGGCGCCACATTGGTAAACCCAGCAGGCGATGTTGCCGTCCATGGAGAAGGAACGCAGCAGAGGTGCGCTGCACCCGGCCAGGGCTTGTCCCTCACGGTCGGATCCGCCCAGCCGCCAGGTCTGTTCGCCGTACGACACCTCTTCATCCAGACGCGAGACCAGCACATGCCGACCGCGCGGGCGCGCGAGGTTGGGCACGAACATGCCGTGGTAGCGTCGGGTGCACACGCCGGCCAGCGTTCCGGAGGCATAGCCACCCAGGCCGTTGGTGACGATCCACTCACGGTTGCGCCAGGCCGCGCCGTCACCTGCCGCGGGCAGGGTGATGGCAAACCTGGTCATGCCCGCGCCGCTTCCACTGCCGCCAGCAGCACGGCGCAATGTCCCGGCAGGCGCCACTGGCTGTCCGGATGAGGATCAACGCTGCCGCTGCCGCCGAAACCTGCATGCTCGCTGCTGAACATCAGCGACCAGCGCCGGCCACGCGGAGGGGCCAGCAGGGGCTCGGGCATCGGCTGTCCATGCACCTCGGTGCCGAGGTTCACAACCAGAAGACGGTCAGCCCGCGCGGCATCAAACCATCTCAACACGAAGGCGTTGCCGGGCAACACGGCGCCGTCGAAGCCGTCCCTTCCCCGCCGGCTCAGCACCGGATCAGCGCGGCGCAGGGCCAGCAGGTCCCGGTGCAGCCGCAGGCCCGGGTTGGAGGTTGCGCACTGCTTCCAGTCCAGCTTGCTGCGCAGGAAGGTCTGCTCGTCCCCCGGATCGTCCAGCACGCCCAGGCCATCAGCGGATGCCACGCCGGGGAACTGCACCAGGAAATCGCGCCGGCCATCGCGCACCAGCGTGCGCAATGGTTCGTTGTGGTCGGCGAAGAACAGGAAGGGCGCACTGGAGTGGAACTCCTGGCCCATGAACAGCAGCGGCACCTGCGGCCCCAGCAGCAGCACGGTGGTGAGTGCGCGGAACATTGCAGGCGAAGCCAGCTGGTGCAGACGCCGGCCGCTGAGGCTGTTGGCTACCTGGTCATGGTTTTCCAGGCAGGCAACAAACCTGCCCGCGGGCACTTCAACTGGCTCGCCGCGCAGCTTCTTCTGCCAGGGGTAGTACTGCCCCTGGTAGAGGAAGCCACGCCTGGCTGTCGAGATGAATTCCTGCGGCGAGCCGAGGTAGTCCTGGTAGTAGGCGTGCCGGCGCCCGGTTGCCGCGACCAGCGCGGTGTGGTGGAAGTCATCATTCCACATTGCATCCAGGCCGAAGCCGCCAGCGTCTTCCGGCAGCATCTGGGTCGCGCACTGGGTCTCGTTCTCCGCAATCACCAGCACCGTGCGCTGCCCGGCTGCTTCGCGCACGGCGGCCGTGAGTTCGGCCACGACGTTGCGCCGACTGGTGTCGAAGATGCTGTGCGTGGCATCCAGCCGCAGTCCGTCCAGGTGGAATTCGCGGACCCATTCGCAGGCGCTGGCGATGGCCATCCCGCGCACAGGCCCTGCATGCTCACCGTCATAGTTGATGGAGTCGCCCCACTCCGTGCCCGTGCTGCCGAAGTAGAAGGGACTGAAGTTGCGCGTGTAGTTGCCGTCAGGACCGAAGTGGTTGTAGACGACGTCGAGGATCACGCCAATTCCGGCGGCATGCGCCGCGTCGACGAACTGCTTCAAGGCGTCGTAGGGACCGTAGTTGCGCGAGGGCGCAAACCAGGACACGCCGTCATAGCCCCAGTTGAAGCGGCCCGGGAATTCGGCCAGCGGCATGACCTCGACCGCAGTGACGCCCAGGTCACGCAGGTGCGGCAGGCGCCCGATGGCGGCGGCCAGGGTTCCCTCCGGGGTGAAGGTGCCGATGTGCAGTTCGTACAGCACGAGATCTTCCAGCCGCACGCCACGCCACTGCTGGTCCCGCCATGCGTGGGCATTGCGGTCAACGATGGCCGAGGCACCATGCGGACCGTCCGGCTGGTAGCGGCTGCAGGGATCCGGCAGGGATGCGCCATCCACATTGTACCGGTAGAGCTCGCCGGGTCGCGCCGCCTCGACCGTGCCGGTCCAGAATCCATCCGGCTGCCGCTGCAATGGCCAGGTTGCTGCAGCAGGACTTTCCAGCTCAACAAGCACCTGCCTTGCCTCGGGCGCCCAGACGCGGAAGTGGCAGCATGCTCCATCGAACACTGCACCCAGTTCCTTCACATGGCCTCCTGACGCGCGAGCACACAGACCGGCAGCACAGTGAACAGGGATGCCACGCCAAGCCTCGATTCTTCCTCCGCACTGCCGATCGGGACCTGCTGGCCGGTGAATACATCGACATAAATGCCGGCCGGCAACGTGCGGGGCAGCAGTACAGCCGTATCGGCCCAGGCCTGCTCCCCCAGTGGAGCCTGGAGCGCACCCCCCGAAAGTGTGGCGCTCCACCGGGAAACCACCACGATGAATGCAGACGCTTCCGCAACGCGGGCATAGGCACAGATGTGCTCCGCCCGCACTCCCGAAGTGCCCAGCGCCAGGTACTGGCCGTCGCAGGCAGCCGCATGGGACTGCCTCAGGCGCAACAGCGTGGCAGTGATGAAGAGCTTCAGCTGTCCGTCCTGCCAGCGCGCAAGCAGTTCGCCTGCCACCGCTGCAGGTGACTGGGCATGCAGGCGCTGCTGCAATGAATCCAGCGCAGCAGCATGCCTGCCGAAATCCACGGCCCGCCGGTTGTCCGGATCCACCAGCACCAGTGCGGGCAGTTCGCAGCCCTGGTAGATGTCGGGCACACCCGGAGCGGTGAGCTTGAGCGTGACGGCGCTGAGTGAATTGAGCATGCCGAAGTACGCCACGCCGTCGATCACCGGACGGAAATACCGCTCGAAGCCCGCCATGCCGGCAGCCGGCAGCATCTGCGCCACCAGGTCCTGCAGTGCCGCCTCTGCTTCATCGTCCTGTTCCAGCCAGGAGGTTTCTTCCTTGGCCTCGCGGGCCGCCTTCACTGCGTACTCGGCGAGGCGCGGCCGCAGTCCCTGCGGATCCTCACCTGCCATCGCAGGCCAGATGCCCAGCAAGGACTGCAGCAGCAGGTATTCCTGCACGGCGCCCGGCGCATCCGCGCCGCGCCGGCGCCGCTTGAGGCGCCGCCAGCGCCAGACGCATCCGGTCCATTGGGGCGCCAGTTCGCTGAGCACGCACAGCCGGAAGCGCACGTCCTCGCCACGTTTGCTGTCATGGGTGGCGGTGGAAATCATCGTGCGGGGCCAGTCACGGGCTCGCGCCTCGTTCGCACGATGCAGCAGTTCGGTGGATATGCCCAGTGCATCCGGATCGGCACCCACCTCGTTGAACGCGAGCAGCCGCGCGAAGCGGTAGAACGCCGTGTCCTCCACACCCTTGGCCATAACCGGCGATGTCACCTGCTGGAACTTGCGGGTGAAATCCAGCGCCGCCGAGGCACGCAGCGGATCATTGGAAAGTTCTCCCAGCAGCACCTGCTCCAGGAACTCCAGCGCACGATGGGCCGTGCGGCGACGGCTGAATGCTGCACCGACGGCGCGTCGCACCTGCTGCACATCTTCCGCGCTGAGCCGGTCCGCCGCGATGTAGGTGCGGTAGACGGGGAAGCAGGCGATCACCTCCGCGATGGCATCACGCAGGTCGAACAGCGTGAAGTCGCTGGTGTTGCGATGCATCTGGGCCAGGCGATCCAGCCTGGCTGCAAGCATGCTGATTTCCGCCGCCAGAGAGGTGCTCATGACAAACTTCCTGCTCTCGTAGGCAATCTCGCTGAAGGCGGTATCGCGTCCCGTGAAGCGCTGCCACGTGCGGTCCAGCGCCGCGACGCCATCTGAATGCACCAGCCAGGCCGTCACCAGGGCACCGAATTCGTAGCCGGTAGTTCCGTCCGCGCTCCACCCGGTGGGCAGCTTCTCGCCAGACGCGAGGATCTTCTCGACCACGATCCATGGCCGCTTCCCCCCTTCCGCCGCCAGAAGGTCGCGCAGTTGCGCAAGGTAGGCCTGCGGATCGTAGAGGCCGTCGGCATGGTCCACGCGCAGCCCGTCGATGGCTCCCTGCAGCCACAGCTCGCGCACCAGCGAGTGCGTGGCGGCGAACACCTGCGGCTCTTCCATCCTCAGCGCCGCCAGTTCGTTCACGTCGAAGAAGCGGCGGTAGTTGATCTCTTCCCCGGATACGCGCCAGAAGGCGAGCCGGTAGGGTTGTACTTCCAGGAGCCCGGCCAGCAGGTCGGAGCCCGGGGTGTTGATCCGCTCGAGCGCGCGCGTGACCAGATCAAGCACGTCCGGCTTGCGCTCGCACAGCCTCGCGAGCCGCCGCTGGTTCACCTGGCGGTCGCGGTTCCGGATCTGCAGCAGTTCATCTGATGCGCTGAGTGGCGGCGGCAATGCCGCAAAGGCATCCAGCAAGCTGGAGAGTTCCTGGGCCGCCTCGCCGTCCAGCACCACCTGCAGTGGCGGGTCGGCGGCGCGGAACACCAGCGGGTAAGCGCGCGGCTCCACCGGCAACTGGTGGCCGCCGTAGCGCACACTGAATGCGCCAGCCTCGGGCTGGAACTCCACCCTGATTTCCCCCCGGTCGATGACCTCACCCAGTGGCGCGGCGAGCACCGGCACCAGCAGCCGGTTGCGCATGCTGCTCCGGACCGGCTCCCAGTCAATGTCGAAGTAGCTGGCGAAGCGCGACGCGGGACCGTTTTCCAGCACATCGGTCCACCACTGGTTGCCCGCGCCGAGTACCGCCATGTGGTTGGGAACAATGTCGAGCACGATGCCCATCCCGAGCTCCCGGCCGGCCGCGGCCAGCGCATCAAAGGCCGCGCGGCCGCCCAGCTGCTCGTCGATCTGGCCGTGGTCGACCACGTCATAGCCATGCGTGCTCCCATCACGGCTGCTGAAAACCGGCGAGAGGTACAGATGGCTGATGCCCAGGGCGTGGAGGTAGGACAGGGCCTCGCGGGCATGCGCAAAGCCGGATTCCGGCGTCAGCTGCAGCCGGTACGTCGCCCGCCACACGCGCTAGGCCGCCGGCGACGGCGCGGACGTCGCGGATTCCAGCACCAGCAGCTGCACGGAACGTGCATGCAGCAGGCTCAGTGAACCAGGGACCAGGATCTGTTCCGGTGCATCCGGCTCATGCGTGGTCAGCAGCAGCCGCCACGCCTGGCCTGCCGCGGGCTCAGGCAGGCGGAACTGCAGGTCGCCATCATGGGCGTTGAACAGCAGCGCGATGGTCACCGCGCCCTCGCCGCGGGTCCACGCCTGGCCATTGCGCAGCAATCCGAGGCATCGGTGCCCGGGATCCTGCCAGTGCTCCGTTGTGAGCCCGGTGCCATCGCAGTTGAGCCAGACGATGTCCCTGGTTTCCCGGGTGCCCTTCACCGGTGCTCCCGGGAAGCGCGGCGGACGCAGTGGCAGGTACCGGTTGCGCAGGCTGATCAGGCGCGCGGTGAACTGCCGCAACGCCTCCTCTTCCGGTCCGACCTTCTTCCAGTCGATCCAGCTGATCTCGTTGTCCTGCGCATAGGCGTTGTTGTTGCCGCGCTGGGTGTGCCCCACCTCATCGCCGGCCAGCAGCATGGGCGTGCCCTGCGCGAACAGCAGCGTGGCGAGCAGGTTGCGCTTCTGCTTCGCGCGCAGGGAGCGGATGCCCGCATCTTCGGTGGGACCTTCGGCGCCATGGTTCCACGAAAGGTTGTCGTCGGTGCCGTCACGGTTGTCGTCGCCATTGGCCTCGTTGTGCTTGCCGTTGTACGAAACCAGGTCGTGCAGCGTGAAGCCATCGTGCGCCGTCACGAAGTTGACGCTGGCCCAGGGCCTGCGGCCGCGCCGGTTGAACAGCTCGGGTGTGCCGCAAAGGCGCGAAGCCAGGTCACCGCGCTGGCCGAAGTCGCCGCGCCAGAAGGCCCGCGCCGTGTCGCGGAAGCGGTCATTCCACTCGGCCCAGCCCGGCGGGAAGTTGCCCGTCTGGTGTCCGCCGGGACCGCAGTCCCATGGCTCGGCGATCAGCTTGAGGCGGGACAGCACGGGGTCCTGCAGGCAGATGTCCAGGAAACCCGAGCGCTCGGTGAAACCTTCGGGGCGGCGCGCGAGGATGGTGGCGAGGTCGAACCTGAACCCGTCCACGCCCATCTCCGTGGCCCAGTAGCGCAGGCTGTCGGCCACCAGCTGCAGCGTGCGCGGATGTTCGGCCTCCAGCATGTTTCCGGTACCGGTGTCATTGATGTAGTAGCGCCGGTCCTTCTGCAGCCGGTAGTAGGAGGCGTTGTCGATGCCCTTGAAGCTCAGCGTGGGGCCAAGCTCATTGCCCTCGGCGGTGTGGTTGTACACCACGTCCAGGACCACTTCGATGCCGGCGGCGTGGAAACGCTGGACCATGGCCCGGAATTCAGCGATGTCGCCGCTGGAGAGATAGCGCGGAGCCGGGGCGAAGAAGCCGATGCTGTTGTAGCCCCAGTAGTTGCGCAGCCCGCGGTCAAGAAGGAAGCCGTCATCCACCGCGGCATGCACCGGGAGCAGCTCCACTGCAGTGACGCCCAGTCGCTGCAGCGAGGTGACCACCTCGTCGGAGGCCAGTCCCGCGAACGTGCCCTGCGCCGCCGGCGCCACGCGCGGATCAAGGCGCGTGTAGCCACGCACGTGCAGTTCATACAGCACAGTGCGCTCCCACGGAACCTGCGGCCGGTCAGTCGGCAGCGAAGTGGCCGTGTCCACCACTACGCAGCGGGGAACGAAGGCTGCGCTGTCGCGGGTATCGCAGGACAGGTCACGCGAGCGGTGGCCCAGCACGTAACCGAAAATCTCCGGACCCCACAGCAGCGGGCCGGCAAACTTGCGCGCATACGGATCCAGCAGCAGCTTGGCGGGGTTGAAGCGGTGGCCGTTGTGGGGATCGTAGGGTCCGTAAACCCGGTAGCCGTAGAGCAGGCCGGGCCGTCCCTCGGGAAGGTAGCCATGCCACACCTCGCCCGTGCGCTCGCGTAGCTCGATGCGTTCGACCTCGCGCTCTCCGCGCGCGTCGAACAGGCAGAGTTCCACATGGGTGGCGTGGGCGGAAAACAGCGCGAAGTTGACGCCCCGTCCATCCCATGTCGCCCCAAGTGGCGCCGGACTGCCTTCCAGAAGGTAGCGTGAACGGCCGGAAGGCCGCTGCGGCAATCGTGCGAGCCGGGGCAGACGCCGGCGACGCCGCTCCGGCTTCAGCGGTGAGCCGTCCACGGCGCACGGTCCCCCGTAGCAGCGGAACCCGGCCGGTCCATCACATTGCCTGCGGCCTGAGGCCGTAGTCCACCATGCGGCCGGTCACGCCTTGCTCACCGGCCCAGACCGACCCGTAGGCGACACGCACGGCATCGTGCGCGCGGGGCGAGAGGACATTGTCCTGCAGCACATCTTCGTAGCAGCTGCGCAGGAAGTGCTCGCCGCGCGCCACTTCCTTCAGCATCGTCCGGTTGTCCGGGTTGAAGCGGCTGCGCAGGTTCATGAAGCTGCGGTGCGCAGCACCCAGCGGCGTGCCATCGGCGGGCGGCTTGCCACCCAGGCTTGCGATTGTCTCTGCGATGCGTTCGGCGACGTGCTCGCGTTCGTCTGCGCGGCGCAGGAAATGCTGCTGCAGGCCCCTGTTGTCGGAAAGCGCGGCCGCCTCGCGGTAGCCGGCGACGCTGTCGAGCGTGACTTCGAGCAACTCCGTCAGGACATCCATCTCGCGTGAAGCGCGACCCATGACACCTCCTGCAACTGGTGGAAGGTCGGCCGTCCCTGGCCACCCCTCACAAGCCTAAACAGCTGAGCCTGCCGGTTCGCGCAGCCGGGTCCCAAGCAGGCCGTAGGAGCGCGCTGACACCGCAGCGCTGCCCCCCGCCGGCCCGATGGGCTAACATCCCTTTTCATGGAAGATCGTCTTGAGCAGCTGGAAACCAAAGTTGCCTTTCTGGAGCAGGCCAACAGCGAACTCAGTGACGAGCTTTTCAGGCGCCGGCAGGAAATCGAGGCGCTGCGCGAGCAGTTCGCTGCGCTGAGGGGCCGCCTGGATGCAGCGCAGGCGCAGCCTGCGGCGCCTTACTCTCCCGAGGATGAGAAGCCGCCCCATTACTGAACCCATGCCAGCACAGGTGCAGATCGATTTCGTTTCGGATGTTGCCTGTCCCTGGTGCGCCATCGGATTTGCCGGCCTCGAGGAAGCCCTGGGGCGCACGCAGGGCGTCGTCGACGCAGAACTCCGCTTTCATCCGTTTGAGCTCAATCCGCATATGCCTCCCGGCGGCGAGAACATCGACGCCTACCTGGGAAGCCGCCACGGCATGAGCGCGGCGCAGCTGGCAGCAACCCGTGGAACACTGAAGGCCAGGGGCGCGGACGTTGGCATGCACATCAACCAGGACAGCCACAGCCGCATCTACAACACCTTTGATGCGCACCGCCTGCTGCACTGGGCACGCGACTCCGGCCGCCAACGGGCGCTGAAACGCGCGTTGTTCGAGGCGAACTTCACGGCCGGCGCCGATGTTTCCGACCATGCGGTGCTGGCGCGCGCGGCGGCTGCGGCGGGTCTCGACGAGGCAGAAGCCCGGCAGGTGCTGGCCAGCGGCGAGTTCGGCGAGGAGGTGCGCGCCGCGGAAGCGGCGTGGCAGGCGCGGGGCATCCACAGCGTGCCGGCAATCGTGATCAACGGCCAGTGGTTGATATCCGGGGGGCAACCCCCAGATCTTTTCGAGGAGGCGCTGCGGACCATTGCCCGCGGCAGCTGATGCCTTGAAACCGCAACTTCCGGCCCCAGATTCCCCTCAAACCCCCTGGAGGTGCGCCATGAGTGATTCAGAACGCAAGAAGCTGCTGGCGGGGCTGGAGACCGAATTCCGGCGCGCCGAAACCGCCCTGGCGGTAGCCCAGGCGGAATTCGAGAAGGCCTACACGGCAATGTTCGAGTACATGAACGAGCATACGGATGCACCCCGGCGCATCCTGGCCTTCTCCCCCGGCGTCACGATGCACTGACATCGCCGGCGGATCACGCGATCCGCCGGATTGCTGGCAACATCTGGTCCATGACAGTGGACTCTGCGGCCCAGGGCCGCCACCGCATCGACAAGTGGCTGTGGCATGTGCGCCTGTTCAAGACGCGCAGCATGGCTGCAGAGGCGGTGACCGGCGGCCGGGTGAAACTGGACGGCGACCGGGTGAAGCCCGCACACGAAGTGCGCACCGGCCAGCAGGTCAGCATCTCCCTTGCAGATCGCACTCTCGAAGTGCAGGTCCTGGCATTGCCGGTGCGGCGCGGGCCCGCGCCGCAGGCACAGGCCTGCTATGCGGAAACCGAAGCGAGCATCCAGCGCAACGCACAGTACCGCGAACAGCGGCGGCTGGCGTCCCTGGCCCGACCGCAACCTGATCATCGTCCGGACAAGCGTGAGCGCCGCCAGCTCGACAGGCTGCGCCGCCAGCAGGGCTAGCCCGCGGCGCCGGTTGGTGTTGGTCAGCCGTGCCGCTATGCTTGCCGCACTTCCGAAGGGGTGACTGATGAAAAGATCCAGTTGGCTGGCCGCAGGCCTGGCTGTCGCAGGCATCGCCTGTGCCGCGGAGCAGGCTCCCGCCAGTTTCGAACTTGCCCTGGTCGATCTCCAGGGACAGAAGAAAGTGCTGGGCACCGTGCCCGGCTCGGCATTCGCCCCGCGCGTGTCGCGCGACGGCAGGCGCGTTGCCTTCGAGCAGACCGACCCACCCGCCTCCGCCGAAGAGTTCGAGCAGACCCGCATCTACGTCGCACCGCTCGACAAGCTGGAAGACAAGCAGCCCCTGAAGGTGACCGTCATCGCACGACGCAACGTCGCTGCCGTGTGGTCACCCGAAGGTGACCGGGTCGCCTTCGTGGCGCAGGGAAATGGCGCCGATGCACTCTTCTGGCAGCGCTCCGACGGCGGCATACAGCCCATCTACCTGGTCGATGGCCGCGCCGTGGAGGGCTGGTACGACAACGACCAGATCGTGTTCCTCACCCTCACGGGCACGCGCGACTACGGCATCTCGTTGTTCGACCTCAATACGAAGAAGGCCACGCGCCTGGTGGATCTGCCTGGCAGCGAGCAGCACAGCTCGCAGATCTCCCCGGACGGCAAGTGGCTGGCGTACGCCTCCACTGAAACCGGCCGCCAGGAAGTCTGGATCGAGCCGCTGCCGCAGACCGGCAAGCGATTCCAGCTGACCCGGCAGGGCGGCCGGCACCCGCAGTGGGCGCCGGATGGATCGAAAATCTATTTCGATGACCAGTCAGGCCAGCTGTTCCAGGTGGATGTACAGGTTGCCGGTGGGGAGATCCGGGGCGGCGAACCGGAGTCGCTGCCCATCAAGGGCTTCCAGCAGGACGACCTGCGCCGCCAGTACGACCTTACGCCTGACGGCAAGGGTTTCGTGATGCTGTTCCCGGTGCGCGCGGTCCGCTAGCCCGCGTCAACCTTGCGCCGCATGGATGCGGCGCACCGAATCCATCGTGTCGGCCTCCGCGGCACTCTTGTCTTCCCGATAGCGTTTCACGCGCGCAAGGCGCAGCGCCAGCCCGCCCTGGTAGCGCGGACTTGCCTGCAGGTCGCTGAAGGCAATCTCCACCACCAGTTCGGGCCGCACGTGTACCGTCGAGGCATCGCGCGTGGTCTCGCGCGCGAGCAGCTCGGCGGTCTGCCAGGCAAGCACGGCGTCGGTGAGTCCCTTGAACGTCTTGCCCAGCATCACGTATTCGCCCGTGGCCGGATCCAGTGCACCGAGGTGCAGGTTCGACAACCATCCCGCGCGCCGGCCATTGCCCCATTCCGCTGCAAGCACCACCAGGTCCAGCGTATGGGCGCGCTTGATCTTCATCCAGCTGGCGCCGCGGCTTCCCGCCTCGTAGGGTGAAGCCAGGGACTTGGCCATCACTCCTTCATGGCCTGCCGCGAGTGCCGCTTCATGGAATCCGATGGCGGCATCCGCGTCGTCGGTCACCAATCGCGGAATCCGCGCCTCCAGCGGCACCGCCCGGTCCAGTGCCTGCATGCGCTCCCTCATCGGGCGCTCCGCCAGCGCCTCCCCATCGAGCAGCAGGCAGTCGAAGTAGTAGGCGCGCATCGGCAACTCCTCGAGCAGCGCCTGGATGTTGAGCCGGCGACCGAATCGTCGCATGGTGACCTGGAAGGCATGGGGGCGACCGCTTTCGGAATGGGCCAGTGCCTCACCATCCAGCACCACCTCTTCGACAGGCAGCGCGCGGGCCGCGGCGATGATCTCGGGAATGGCCGCTCCCATCTCGTTCAGGGCCCGCGTGTAGATGCGCACCTCATGGCCACGCTTGTGCACCTGGATACGCGCGCCATCCATCTTCCATTCGAACTGCACGGGAGCCGGCAGCTCCCGCAGCGCCTCGGCCACATCGGCCGCGGTCTGCGCCAGCATGGGTGCGACCGGCGCGAACAGGCGCATCCGGAACTGACCAAGACCGGCCTCTCCTTCCGCGAGCGCCACAGTGGCGAGGGCACCCAGGCCGGGGGCATACATCGCGGCGCTGCGTACCTTGCCTGCCGGCAGCCGGGCGGCAGCAGCCACGGCCTCGACCATCAGTCCATCCAGTGCACCCTGGCGCAACTCGCCCGTGATCAGCCTGGAGAGGAAGTCCTGCTCCGCTTCGGTGGCGGCGGCGAACAACCTGGCCAGCAATGCCTCGCGACCTGCAGCGGAACCCGCACCGCGCATCGCCTCGATGGACTGGAACGTGTTGTCGACTGCAGTGAGAGTGAGGTGGGGCGTGGCCGCCGGAGCCTGTGCAGCCGCTGCCTGCAGCGTGCCGCGGCGGATGCCGATTCGTCCCTGCGGCGGCACACCGGAAAGGTACGACACTGCAATGGCAATCTCGGCTGGAGGCATGGCCGCCAGGCAATCCGACAGTGCCCGGATCTTGGCCAGGCGCGAGGGACTGGCCGCGACGAGACGGGAGGTCTCAGCCAGCAGCTGCAGCGTCAGTCCTGGCTCCAGCGCATGGGCCGCAGCCATGTCATCAGCCGCCCGCCCACGGATCTCGTGCCGGACATGTCTGCCCCGGAGCCACCGTCGGCATCCTCCAGTCGTGAATAGGAGTAGCGATCGCGTATGCGCTCGTTGAAGAAGGTGCCACGGGAACGTGCAGCACGCATCGACTCATGGACATCTGGCGGAACATCGTAGTACGCGTATCGACGCCCGGTCTGGAAGACAATCACCAGGCGGCTGGTCTCAGGGTGATATTTGAAGGAGCGTATCGCCGCGGAAGGCATGGATCCAAGCTACGACGATGGCTGCGGAGCCTCTGTAGCCTCAGGCTGCGCATCTACGTAGGCAACGGCCTACCCTGCCGCGCCAGAGGTGGCAGGCGGCGGCCCAGGCCGTTATTCCGGGCAGTACTTCGCCAGGGGGCATGGTGCGTCGTCATCCGCGTCTGTCATGGGAACCGCGCCAGAAGGCATGCATCCCGGCGGCCAGCGCTTCGCTGGCCGCCGCCAATGCTGCTCAGGGCTTCTTCTTGCCTGGTATCCGCGACGGCGATTCACCCTCGTCCGGTTCGTTTTCGGTTCGAGGTTTTGTGTTCCCCACATCGCTGCCGCGTGTGCCGCCTTGGGAGTTCAGGAGACTGCCCCGGCTCTCGTCGATGCCGCGGAAGATCTCGTTCTGCGCGCTGCGCAGCGGGTCGGTACGGTCCCGATTGACCATGGCTGCTCCTCGGTTGACATATGACGGCACAAAGGTATGCCTTCCGTGCCTGTGAGCCAGTCCGCGCCGGCAGGCAGGAGGGGTAGGAATTCCCCCACGCCGCCGCGCCCGGCCATATTTCTGTCTTGACAGAAATTACCGAATCGTCAGAATGAAGTCATGGAACTTGCCGGCATTACCGAACGATTCGTGCTCCACTGGGGAGAGATGGGTTCACGCTGGGGCGTCAACCGCACCGTGGCGCAGATCCATGCCCTGCTCTACATCACCGGCCGCCCCCTGAACGCCGAGGACATCAGCCGCACGCTGGGCGTCGCCCGCTCCAACGTGAGCACCAGCCTGAAGGAACTGCAGGCCTGGAACCTGGTCCGGGTGGTGCATGTCCGCGGCGACCGGCGCGACCACTTCGAAACCTCCACCGACGTGTGGGAACTCTTCAAGCTCATCGTGGCCGGACGCAGGCAACGGGAGATCGATCCCACCATGCAGGCGCTGAAGGACTGCCTGGCCAGCCCGGGGGGCGCCCGCGAACCACAGGGCGCGCGGCAACGCGTCGAGGAGACGCTGCGCTTCCTGGAAACCATGACCACACTGTCCGACGAACTGCTGCGCATGCGGCCTGAGTCACTGATGCGCACGCTCGGTCTCACGGCAAAGATCAGTCGCGCGGTGCGTGGCAAGGGAAGGTCATCGTGAGGGTTCTGGTATGCGGGGCATCCGGCTTCATCGGTACTGCGCTCACGCAGGCCCTGCGCCGCGCAGGGCACGACGTCATCCGTGGCGTGCGCAGGCCCGCAGGCCCGCAAGATCTGGCCATCGACTATGCCACCGACACGAACCCGGAAGTCTGGTTGCCGCGGCTCGCCGGAGTGGACGCAGTGATCAACGCCATCGGCATCATTGCCGAGCGGCCCGGCTCGCTGTTCATCGATCTGCACCAGCGCGCACCCATTGCGCTGTTCCGGGCCTGCGCCACCGCCGGAGTGCGGCGCGTGGTCCAGATTTCCGCGCTTGGCGCTGATACCGGGGACACCGGCTACTTCCGCACCAAGTTCGCCGCAGACACCGCACTGATGCAATTGTCGCTGGACTGGCAGATCCTCCGCCCCTCACTGGTCTATGGTGAGAACGGTGCGTCCGCGGCAGCTTTCCGCCGCCTCGCCACCCTGCCGGTAATTGCCCTGCCAGCCCTCCCCTCCACAGCGCGCTTCCAGCCGGTGCACATCGACGACCTCGCAGCGGCGGTGGTGGCCGTGCTTGGCGCGGATACGCCATCCCGCCAGTGCATCGCCTGTGCCGGCGCCACCTCGCACACGCTGCGCGGCATGATCGGCGCGTATCGCGGATTCTTCGGCCTCGGGCCCGCGCTCTGGCTGTCCATTCCCCGGCCGGTGATGGGTATTGCGGCAAGGATTGCGGGCTGGATACCGGGCCTGCCGCTGAATCCCGAGACCTGGCGGATGTTGCAGCAAGGCAGCGCAGCTGACGCCGCCGCCTTCGAAAGATTGCTGGGACATCCGCCACGCGGTCTCGACGGATTCATCCGCGGGTCGGATGCGGAGCGCCTGGGCATGCGCGCCCTGCGCGAGTGGCAGCTTCCCCTGCTGCGCATGTCGCTTGCCGCCGTGTGGCTCATCTCCGCGGTGGCAAGTGCCTTCATCCACCCCCAGGCCGACAGCCTCGCGATGCTGGCCCGCACCGGCCTCACGGGTACTTTGGCCATGATCGCGCTGTATGGCTCCGCCGCCCTCGACTTCGCGCTGGGCGTGGCGACTATGTTGTGGCCACGCCGATCAACATGGCTGGCGCAGGCGGCGTTGATCATTGCCTACACCATCATCATCGCCTTTGCCCTTCCGGAATGGCTTTCGCATCCCTTCGCACCGGTTGTGAAGAACCTGCCGATGCTGGCCATCCTTGCAATGCTGTTGGCTGGAGAGCCGAAATGGACTACCTCACGCTGAAGACCGTACACGTCGTCTCCTCGGTGCTTCTCGTGGGAACGGGCTTCGGATCCGCGTTCTACCTGTTCTTTGCCAACCGCTCGAATTCGGTCGAAGCCATCGGTGTAGTGGGAAGGCTGGTGGTGCGTGCGGACTGGTACTTCACGACGCCAGCGGCAGTCATCCAGCCAGTAACCGGCGCGATGATGATGCACAAAGCCGGCTGGCCACTTTCCATGACGTGGATCCATGGCTCCATCGCACTTTATGTGCTGGCGGGAGCCTGCTGGATACCGGTGCTGTTCCTGCAAGTCCGCATGGCCCGGCTGGCCGACACGGCGCGCAGGGAAGGCAGCAGCCTGCCACCTGAATACTGGACCCTCGCGCGCCGCTGGGAACTGCTCGGCTACCCGGCCTTCGCCGCCATGCTGGTGGTGTTCTACCTCATGGTGGCGAAGCCGGTGTGAGGCGCTACTTGTCCTTGCGCAAACGTTCGAAGTAAGGATCGAACACCTTCACCCTTTCGAGTGCCGGGTAGGTTTGCGCGGTGGCGGTGCCCTTGAACACCATCACCTGCTGGTCCTTGTCGTTGAATGCGGGCCAGCGGGGCAGGCCGTCAGCATTGGGATCGCCCTTCACTGCAAAATTGACGAAGTAGGAGCTGATGGTGTCGGACAGGGCCCGGTCCTGCTCACTGGGTGCCTGGCGCGTGGCCAGCGTCTGGAAGGCAAAGGGCACATCGCTGCCATGACCCGAACCTTCGGCCTGCGGTCCGTGGTTGTCGTAGTAGTAGCTGAACACCTTGCCCTTGCCATGGCGCGTCTGCTGCCGCGCCCAGGTCCAGGCATTCCACGCGAAGGAAGTGTCGTTGCGCACATGCCGCGTGGCCCGCACGGCCTCGGCATCGGTGGCATGCGGATAGGCGCCGAGCACCGCCGGCGCATTGGCGCCAAACTGCGTACTGACCTGCTTCTCGAAGTCGGCAGGCGTGACCGACGTATTGCCGCCGAAGGACAACGTTTCATCTGATGTGTGCCCGACGAGCACAGGCGTATCGTTGAACCTGCCCTGCCCGTACAGCGTGAACAGGTCATTCGACAGCACATGGCCGTCGGCGGCCGGACGGAAGGACATGCCACCGCCGGTGGCCGCCTGGATGGCCTCGGCGCCCAGCTTGCGCGCCTCGGCGATGTTCCTGGCGCCAAGCCTGGCGAGGAAGGCGACGCCCGTGGACTCCGCCAGCTTCAGCGAGGGGATGCTCATGCCGAAGCCGCCCTGCTCCGTCGTCTGCAGCGGGGCGAAGGATCCGCCGCTCATCGCAATCACCCGGTGGAACAGCCCCCGAGCCAGCGGGCTCGCAGCGAGGAAGCTCACCGCGCCGGCCCCGGCCGAATGCCCGAAAATGGTCACATTGCCGGGATCCCCGCCAAAGGCCCCCACGTTCGCGCGCACCCACTCCAGCCCCGTCACCAGGTCCTGGATGCCATACGCGCCGGAGCCCTTGCCGGACTCGCGGCTGAGGTCGGGATGGGCCATGAACCCATAGGGACCGAGGCGATAGGCCAGGCTCACCAGCACAACGCCCTTCCTTGCGAAGCCGATGCCGTCGTACATGGGGATGCTGGTCGACCCACCCACGTAGCCGCCGCCATGGATCCACACGATCACTGGCAGCTTTGCGCTGGCGTTCTTTGCAGGCGTCCACACGTTCAGATACAGGCAGTCCTCGCTCACGGGTGCCGTATTGCCCTGGGTATTCGGCGCCTGCATGCAGGCGTCAGCGAAGGCATCGGCTTTCCTGACGCCCGTCCACGGCTTCACGGGAGCCGGCGCCTTCCAGCGCAGGTCGCCCACCGGTGGGGCGGCGAAGGGAATTCCCTTGAAGATGGAGATGCCGCCTTCGGCCACCCCACTCACTTCGCCGCCGGTAACCTTTGCGCGGGTCACCTGGGCATGGGCGATGTGCAGGGGCAGTACGGCGAGCAATGCCAGTGCGGCGATACGTTTCATGTGTCCCTCCGGTCAGCGGCGCGCCAGCGCCTCCTCCAGCACAGAATAGTCGATCAGCCTGGCCAGTTCAGCGCGACTGCGGGGCGTGCGATTCATGGTGCCGGCCACCCAGGCCTCTTCCACCTCGAGCACGTCCAGCATGTCCGGGATGATCTTCACCGGGAACTCCATCTCCGGCCAACCCCAGCCGATCTGTTCACGGGTGTACTTCGTGACGCTGGATACATGTGCCCAGTACTTCTCCGGGTCTCTCTTGAGCGCGGCTGTCGCGTCGGCCACGGCGCGCACGAAGGCCACGATGGAACGGCGCTTCTCCGGATCGGCCAGGTCGGTGGCACGGGCGTGCAGGTTGAACACCTCCCGGTAGACCGACCGGTCCTGCAGCACGATGGCATCGCTGCCCAGCTTGTGGATGGCATCCTCCGGCTCCGGCTCCCAGATGGAGATGACGTCCACCTCGCCCTTCTGCAGCGCATCGGACATCAGGTCGATGCTGGCCAGTGTGTTCTCCGCCCGTGGCAGGTTCACGATGGTCACCTCGCTCTCCTGTATGCCGGCACTGCGCAACATCGCCACCAGGTAATAGTGCGCAGAGGTCATGCGCGGCGTCATGATGCGCTTGCCACGGAGGTCCGCCATGGTGCGGATGCCCGCGGAACGGCGGCCGACGAGTCGGTAGAAGCTTTCCGTGACCGTCATGATGATGCGCAGGTCCGGATTGCGGATGGACTCGCGCAGCAGCTGCGTCTCCGCATTGGTGGCCAGGTCAGCCTCACCTGAAGTGATGCGCGTGATCCCACCCTCATCCACCTTCAGTGTCACGGGATAGAAGCTGTTGGCCGCCACCAGCACGGGGGAAAGCTCGATCCAGTAGCTGCCGGACACCGTGATGGGCGCGAGGGGCACCTGCGGTGCGCGCGATGTGGCACAGCCCTGCAGCAGGATCCCGAAGGTGGCAACTGCCGCTGCGCACAGCAGGTGCCAGGCCGATGGTCGAGTGATGCTCATGTGACGCTTCCCGTGTGGATCGATCGCCAGCCTAATGGCTGGTGATCGACGGAAACTTCACCTTGGCGGAAAGAATTACCTCATTCGCCCCAGACATTCGTTTTGCGAATGCCCGGGGCGACGCGCAACCCAGGCGAACTCGATGGGTCAACGGAATCCCATTGACGCGGCCAGCTCGCCGTTGCCGAACTCCAGCAGGATCTGCCGGTTCTTGATGCGCCACTCGCCATTGGTCTTCACGTATTTGTCCATGTAGCGCGAGATGCTGAGGATGGCCGGACCAACGTTGCCCTTCCTCACCACGGTGGTGACGTAGCAGTTGCCTTCGGCCGTATCGGCACCGGTGATCGTGATCTGCGCGTTGCTGATGAGATGCCGCATGATGGAGCTCTTGCGACCCTGGGCGTCGGTTTCGGTGTAACGCTCGTGATCGCGCACGGCCTGTGCCTTCAACGCCTCGCGACCCTTCACCATCACACGTCCGCCGCTGCTGATTTCTCCATCGGGCGTGAAGAGATCAGCGTATTCCTCTGGTGTGCCCACATCATGCACCGTGCCGTAGCGGTCCATCAGCTCGCGGATCAGCGTGCGATCGATGACTTTCTGCACCGCCGGATCCACCGGAGGCGGCGCTGCTGCCTCTGCAACCCCCATGCTGCAAAGCAGCATTGCCGCGACAACGAGCTGCCGTTTAATTCCCCAGGCATGGAATTTTTTCATTTTGCAGTGTCTCCAGGAGGGCAAGGTGAGGCGATACTACTCATATTATTGGCGCCCGGCGTAAGTGCCGGGGACTGGGCAAAAGGGGGAACCATGCAAACCATCCGGAAGCGGCTGCAGGCCGCGGTGTTGCCGACCTTGCTGCTGGCGGCGGGAGGCTTCGCCACCGCACATCACTCCACGGCCGAATTCGATTACACGAAACAGACGACCATCAAGGGCAAGGTGAAGGAAGTGCAGTGGACCAACCCGCACTCCTATATCCAGTTGCTGGTTCCGGCAAAGGACGGCAAGACCGAGCAGTGGTCGGTGGAGATCGGCTCCCCCAGCCTCAACATCAACATGGGGTGGAAGAAAGACAGCGTGAAGATTGGTGACGAGGTCACCATGACGCTGTCGCCCGCGCGCAGTGGCAAACCCTATGGCACGTTGCGCGTGCTCACCAAGGCTGACGGAACGGAACTGAAGGGCGTGGCCGCGCAGGTCGGTGGAGGCCGCGGCGGTCCCGGTGGCGCGCGTGGTCCCGGTGGTCCAGGCGGCCCGGGCGGTCCCGGCCCCGGAGCAGGCGGTGCACGCGGCCCTGCCCCCGGCGGCGCTCCGGCGCCGAGGAGCCCGTGATGCAGATGCGCCACCTCACACTGCTGGCCAGCGCCGCGGTACTGGCTGCCTGCAGCGCCGGGTCTGCAAACGACTACCCCACGAAAGGCCCCGAGGCTGTACTGGGTATCTGGGTGCCCGACGAGGCCCCACAGCAGCTGCGCACCGTTGACGGCAAGGCGCCGCCGCTGACGGCCGACGCCGCCGACCTGCGCAAGGCACGCCTCGAGAAACTGGCGGCCGGCGACACCTCTTTCGACCAGACCAACTGGTGCGCCAGCCCCGGCATGCCGCGGGTACTCACCATGCCCTACCCCTTCGAGATCCGCAGCGATGGCGACTACCTGGCCTTCATCCACGGCTGGTACCGCACGCATCGCGTGGTGGACATGAAGGGCGAGCCTGTCGACCCACCGCTGCCACTGACCATGGGTTTCGCCAATGGACATTGGGAGGGTGACACCCTGGTGATCCGCACCACGGGCCTGATCGACGCCACCATCGTCGATGCCTCCGGCCTGCCACGCTCGGAAGAAATGGTGCTGACCGAACGGTTGCGGGTGCTGCCTGATGGCCGCCTGGAAGACCGCATCACCATCGAGGATCCGCAGACCTTCACGCAACCCTGGGAAACCGTCCTGCACTTCCACCGCGAGCGTGGCGCGCAGGTCACAGACGACATCTGCCCGGACCGCATCGCGAACGGCGAGCCCGCTGTGCGCAAGTCTGTCCCGTCGCCCGCGACGGCTGCACCGAAGCCGGCGAAGGCTGCGGCAGACACGAAAGACGCCGCCCCCGCGCCCCGCTTCAGCGGCATCTGGGAGCCGCGCACCTTCGGCATCATGGTTCCCGAGGCGAAGCTTTCGGCCGCGGGCAAGGCCATGATGGACCGCGCCACCTCAAGGCCCGCCGGCAGCATCATGCATACGGCCTGGACCTCATGTCGTCCGGGCGCCGTGTCCACGATGACCATGCCGCGCGAGAAGATCGTGGTGCTGCAGTCACCCCAGGAAGTGACCATCGTCTACGAGATGCCGCGCATGACGCGCCGCATCCGCATCAATGGCACACACCCGGAGAAGCTCGAGCCCAGCTACGTGGGTGATTCAATCGGCAAGTGGGAAGGCAACACCCTGGTCGTCGACTCCATCGGCTTCAATGGCTACGCCGAGCTGGATGCGATGGGCCAACCCACCAGTGCGCAGCTGCACACCGTCGAGCGCTTCACGCTGGCGGAGGATGGCAGCGCCATCAACATCGAAGTGACCATCACCGATCCGGAGTATTACTCCGAACCGTTCACCATCAAGCGCGCATGGCGGCCCAGCAACGCACGGCTGCCATTCGAGTACGACTGCATGGAGAACCCGCGCTCGGAAGACTTCGAGAACGCCTTCTACGTGCACGACCGCTATCGCCCCACCTGCATGCGGATCGAGGGCGAAGGGATGGAGCTCTCGAAAGTGGTGTGCCGTCCGCAGGAATAGACGGTAACCCGGTAGCCGCCAACCAGAGGCCCCGGGCGTCATGCCCGGGGCCTTCTTGTTCAAGCGGCGCTTACCCCCTGGCCACCTCGCCGGTCACCGGCCGGCCCCGCCACCAGTTCGCCAGCGTGGCGCCCGTGATGTTCATCAGCGAGCCGAACACAGTGGGTGCCAGGCCCACCGTGGCCATCTTGCCCATGGTCTGTGCCAGCCCGGTGGCAAGGCCCGCATTCTGCAGACCTACCTCGAACGCGATGGTGCGGCAGGACTTCTCGTCGAGCTTCAGCAGGCGGCAGCTCCAGTAACCCAGCAGGTAGCCCGAGAAGTTGTGCATGAGGGCGATGACGATCAGCAGGGTGCCCACCACCAGCAGGTTGTCGCGCGCACCGGCGGTCATGATGGCCAGGATCACCACGATGCCACCCATCGACACCAGCGGCATCAGCCGGTCGAGCCAGGCGGTGCGGCCATGCAGGAAGCGGTTGAAGACCAGGCCCGCCACGATAGGCAGGATGGTGATCTTGATGATGTCCCACATCATTGCCATTCCATCGATGGGGATGAACTGCCCGGCCAGCCATTGCATGTAGAACGGGGTGACCAGTGGCGCCAGCAGCGTGGCCAGCGTCGTGAGTGTCACCGACAACGCCAGGTTCGCCTTGGCGATGTAGACCATCACGTTCGATGCCAGGCCGCTGGGAACAGCACCGATGAGCACTATGCCAGCTGCAACCTCCGGCCCGAGATCGAACATCGTTGCCAGGGCCGCGCCCACGAACGGCATGATGGTGAACTGCGCCACCAGCCCGATGAACACCGCCTTGGGCGCCTTCACCACGCCGACGAAATCCCGCGCGCTCATCGCGGTGCCCATGCCGAACATGATGATCTGCAGCAGCGGCACGATCAGTGTGCTCAGCTTGAAGTCGCCCCAGCGGACGAAGACCGACGGCCAGGTCATCGCCAGCGAGACGGCGGCGAAGATCAGCAGGCTGAAGGAGATGCCGCTGAATTTTTCCGAGCCCCGGACTGCGAAGGATGCCAGCAGGAAGAACGCCACGAGGACATAACCTGCAACCAGCGGCATGCCGGTGGCGAAGAGCGCGATCGAGGCGAGCAGCGCCGCCAGCGACACGTACAGGACGGACTTGTGCAACGAATCCATGACTGGAAGATCCCCCTTTGTCTTTTTCTGCCTGCGCCACACGTCTTCGGCGTGCCACCCCGTGGTGTTACGCTAGGGCCCCGTCATTGCTCGAAGGGGGTACGTGACGGCGTCCGGTGCCGGCACATTAAATTACGAAGCCCGGCAATGGCAATCGACTTCCTGCAAGTGGAGCAAGCATGAGCCTGACCCGACGCAGACTGCTGCAGTTCACGATGGCGGCACCGACCCTGCTGTCCGCCGCACGCGCCCAGGACCTGGCGCCAACGACTTCACGCGTGCATCCCGGGCCCGACGGCAGGCTGCGCTACGTGCCCGATGAGCAGGGCAATGTGCTGATCGATGCCTCGCATGCCGGTTACTTCGGGGGTGGAGGCGCCATTCCCGTCCTGCCCGTGCGCGAAACCATATGGCCGATAGCAGGTGATAACTCATCACATCTGCAGGCCGCCATCGACAAGCTCGCCGCATTGCCTGCAGATGCCGATGGCTTCCGAGGCGCCCTGCTGCTGCGCGCGGGCTATTACCGCATGTCTGCGCCGGTGCAGGTGCGCACCGGGGGCATCGTCCTGCGCGGCGAGGGCATGGGTGATACCGGCACCGTGCTGGTGGGCACCGGCAACGGACGTGGCGCAGGTGGCGGGCCGCGCGGTCCTTCCGCCCTCATCACCATTGCCGGCGCATCCGGTGCGGTGCCCGACGAGGCCACGCAGCGGCAGGTGGCCGATGAATACGTGCCGGTGGGTTCGCGGCGCCTGCGGCTGGCCTCGGCCCGCGGACTGAAGCCCGGAGATGCCGTGGTCGTGCGACGCATCGGCAACCAGGAATGGGTCAATGCCGTGGACATGGGGGCCGGCAGCACTACTGCTCCCTGGCGTCCCTTCAATGTGGACTGGGACCGCGTGATCACGGAGGTCGAAGGCAACACCATCGTCATCGATGCCCCGATCACCTGCGCCATCGAGCGGCGCTGGGGCGGCGGGCTGGTGATGAGCGCCAGCGATGCCGGCCGGATTGCCCAGGTCGGCGTGGAGAACCTGCGCGGCGTCTCCGAGTTCGATCCGGCGGTGCGCACGCGCACCTACGGCAACATGGACCGGCCCGACTATGCGGCAGAAGAGTATTACTCCGACGAAAACCACTTCCGCGACCTGGTCTCCATCGACAACGCGAAGAACGCCTGGGTGCGCAACGTCACCGCATTGCACTTCGTGAACAGCATGGTGGGCACCCAGCGCGGCTCCAAGTGGGTGACGGTGCAGGACTGCGTGTCGCGCGAGCCGGTATCGGTGCGCGCCGGCGGTCGCCGCTTCACCTTTGCGCTGCGCGGCCAGCTGGCGCTGGTGCAGCGCTGCCAGTCCGACAAGGGCCGGCATTCCTTCATGACAGGCCAGCCCAGCGGCAGCGGCAATGTCTATCTCGACTGCACCGCCACCAGCCCCTACTCCTCCAGCGAGCCGCACGAGCAATGGGCCACCGGCAACCTGTACGACAACGTGCGTGCGCCGCTGACCGCGCGCTACTGGAAGGATTTCACCATTGGCTGGGCCGGCGCCAATACGGTGTTCTGGAACTGCAAGGGAGACTTCCTGGTGCAGAAGCCACCCACGGCGCAGAACTATTCCTTCGGCCACATGGGCGTGAACGCGGTGATCTTCAACACGTTCTACCAGGACCTCACGAAGGAAACCGGCCACATCGAGTCAATCGACCTGCCGGTGTCGCCGCGCAGCCTGTACCTGGCGCAGCTGCGCGACCGCCTCGGCGAGGCGGCCGTGCGCCGCATTGCCACTGCCGATCAGTTGGCCTGAGCCGGCAGCGCGTAGGCCACCCAGCCCAGCGGAGCCTCAGCTCCGCCAGCTGCTCCCGCGGGAGCAGCTGCGGGTGCGCCGGGTCCGCGACGCGGCGTGGAGGCCGCCGGCACCAGCAGGTATTGGCGGCCATTCATCTCGTACATCACCGGCGAACCCACGAAGTCACCGCCGAAGCGCGCCGACCACAACTGCTTGCCTGAGTCGCTGTCCCACGCGCGGATCTGGTTATCGCGGCCGGCGCCGAACACCAGCCCCGAAGCCGTGACGATGACTCCGTTCAGCAGGCCGGGCGTGCCGGTGCCCGTAATGCCACGCGCCGCCAGCTCCGGATCATCGCCGAAGCCGATGCGCCACTGGATGCGCGGCGAATTGAGGTCGTACTTCACGATCGAAGTGAATGGCGGCTTGATGCGGTTGCCGACGGTGTTGTACTCGTTGATGGTGTACTGCTTCCACTCGGCAGGAGCGCCTTCCGGATAGGTGGTCGCGGGTCCGCGCGCAGCCTGGGGACGCTGCGCCACGGAACCGGAACCCGCCACCAGCTCGCGCGGTGCGGGCGAGGCACCGCCACCGCCGCCCCCGCGACCTGGCCCGAAGCCACCGCCCGGACCGCCGGGCGGCGCCGTGAGATAGCGGACCAGCAGGTCCACGTCGGTGGCGGCCAGGTGCGGATAAGACGGCATGCGGCCTTTGCCCGTCGCGAGGATGGCGCGGATCTGCGTCGCATCGAAACGCGGTGCACCCGCCACGATGTTGTTGGCCGGGTCAGCCGCCAGGTGCACCAGCGGCACGCCAGTGTCGGTGCCGCGACGATCGGCGCCGTGGCAGACCTGGCAATTGGCCTGGAAAAGCACCTGTCCTGGCTGGACTGGCGGTCCGCCGCCGCCACGACGCGGCTGCGCATCAGGATCGAGCAGCTTCAGGATGCCGGGGTTGTCATGCGCTATCACGTACACCGCGCCGGTGGTCGGCTCGCTGGCCATGCCGCCGAACAGCGCACCACCATTGCTGGTGGGTACGTGGACCGTATCCTCCAGGCTGATCGGCGTGAACAGTCCCAGGTTCTTCGCGCCCAGCAGGCGCTGCCGGAAGGTCGTCGCTTCGGCCTCCGTCAGGTAGGGGCTGATGTCATCCACCGTGAAGGTGTGTTTCGAGAATGGTTCCGGCTTGGTCGGATAAGGCTGCGTCGGCCAGCTCTGCTCGCCCGGCATGGTGGACTTGGGAACCGGACGTTCCTCCACCGGCCACACGGGCTCACCCGTATCGCGATCGAACACATACAGCCAGCCGGTCTTGCCGGCGATGGCAACAACCTCGCGCTGCCGGCTGCCGTCGCGGATGGTGGTGAGCTGGGGCGCGGCGCTCGGATCCATGTCCCACAGGTCGTGGTGCACCATCTGGAAGTGCCACCTGCGCTTGCCGGTACGCGCATCCAGCGCCACAAGGGACGTGCCGAAGAGATTGGCGCCAATCCGGTCGGCACCGAAGAAGTCGTAGCTGGGCGATCCAAGCGGGATGTATACGGTGCCGCGGCGGGCATCAATGGTCATCTCGCCCCAGTTGTTCACGCCGCCGATGTAGCGCCAGGCGTCCTTCGGCCAGGTGTCATAACCGAACTCGCCCGGCCGCGGCACAGTGTGGAAGGTCCACACCAGCTTGCCGGTAAGCACGTCATAGGCCCGGATATCCCCCGGCGGTGACATGTAGCCCTCGCCAGGTGCGCTGCCCAGGATCAGCAGGTTCTCGAACACCTCACCCGGCGTATTGGACTGGATGGCGCCAATGCTGGCCGGGTCGCGGCCATCGATGCCCTCCCTGAGGTCGACCACCCCGCCCCTGCCGAAGCTGGTGATGGACTTGCCGGTGCGCGCATCCACCTGCTGCAGCAGGCTGTCCATCGCGAAGATCAGCCGCCGGTCGCGCCCGTCGGCGCTTTCCCAGTAGTTGAACCCGCGGCTGGTCATGCCCTGCATGTTTTCGCGGATCCACAGCTCCTTGCCCGTGGCGGCATCCACGGCCACCAGCGAACCGCCGCGTCCGCGGCCATAGGCCACGCCATGCACCACGATGGAGCCGAAGCCCGTATCGCCATGGGGGTAGGTCCAGGCAACCTCGAGGTTGGCGACATTAGTCTTACTAATTTGCCGGGATGCGAAAAAACGGGAGTTGTCCGCCCCGTTGCCATAACCAGCCCACCAGCGGTCCGCTGGTGCCTGGGCGCTCGAACCGATGGTGGACGCACCCACAGCGAGGACCAGTCCCGCCGCGATCCGCCAGCCACGCTGACGGCGTGACGAAATGGCCATGCTTCACTCTCCCATAACAAAACGTGCGCCGATCGTGCCGGATTGGATATCGCACTTCAATCTGCGCGCAGCGGCATTCTTGCGATACCGCAGCCTGACGTCTAGAGTCGCCGGATAATTCGCGCCCACAAGTCGCTGTCCGGACAATGAACGCAGCTGCCCACGGCGCGCAAATCGGCTCCGGCCGAGGGGGATCAATGAATAGTCATCATATTTTTTCCGGCCCGCGTGCGGCTCTGGCAGCGCTGGCCACGGGCTTGCTGTGCTGTGCGCCTGCCATCGCCGCACAGCAGTCGCTGGAAGCGCGCATCGTGCATACCGATCCGTCCTCCTACCGGCCACTGCAGGCAGTGCATGCAGGTGCCGGCAGCATGTCCTTCACGGGCCTGCTGAATCGAGGCGCCGTCACGCCGGAGTTCAACTTCCTGCACCGTGGCGAGATACCTCCCGGCGCAGGCATCGGCCACCACTTCCACAACGTCGCCGAGGAGATGTTCGTCATCCTCAATGGCGAAGCGCAGTTCACCGTCGACGGGCGCACCGCAGTGGTGAAGGGCCCCGCTGGCGTGGTGTGCCCGGCCGGACATTCGCACGCCCTCTACAACTCCGGCACCGAGACATTGCAGTGGATGAACATCAACATCACCACGCTGGCCGGCGTCGGCGATGCCTTCGACCTGGGCGATACACGCGAGAAGGCCGTGCTCGATCCCGTGCCCACTTTCATGACCATGCAGCTTGATCGCGAACAGCTGCGCGCCGCGGGCGCAGGGCCGCGCCCGGGTCGCGGGGCAGCGCCACCCTCGCCCACCGCCGTGCGTTCGCGGCGCGTGCTGGGCCCGACGGTGTTCAAGTCCACATGGTCCTATGTGGACCATGTGCTGGTCCCGCCCGGCGCCTCCGGGCCGGCAAGCGACCATGCCGAAATCGGTGAAGCCTTTTACGTGCTGGCCGGCAGCGGCAGCGTGCGCGTGGGCACCGAAACCGCGGCGGTGCGCACCGGGGATGCCATTCCCGTGCGCGTGGGAGAAGCCAGCCAGTTCACCAACAACGGCACCGCGCCGCTGGAACTGCTGGTCATCGGCGTTGCCCGCGACATGAATGCGAAGCAGGCGCTGATGACGGGCGGCATGCGCCGCTGAGATTCGAAACGGTCTGATCCAACCAAGAAAGAGGCAATAGCAATGAGTGCCAGGTATTCGAGACGGTCCTTCCTCGCGCACGGTGCCATGGCTGGCGCCGGCGCCCTCGCCGTGCATCCCCTGGCCTCGTTCGGGCAGGCGCTGGAGACCGCCATCGACAGCGCCCGGCTCTCCTCCAGCCCCTCGCAGCTGCGCATCACTGACGTGAAATGCGGCTTCCTGCGCGGTGGTGGCCGGATGTTCGTGAAGATCCACACCAACCAGGGCATCTGGGGCTGCGGCGAAGGCGTGGATGCCGTGAATGGCACCTACCAGCTGGTGAAGAGCCTCGGACAGCGCATCACGCGCCGCAATCCCCTCGACGTGCACCGGCTGTTCGAGGACCTGCGCAAGGGCGGTGTCTTCGGGGGGGCGCAGTCCGGTGTGTACGTGGCCGTGCTGTCAGCCATCGAGACAGCCCTGTGGGACCTCGCCGGCAAGGCGCTGGGCGTTCCGGTCTATCGCTTGCTCGGTGGCAAGTTCCGCGACCGCATCCGCGTGTACATGGATACGGCGCTCTACCAGTCGCGACTGCCTACGCCCCAGGACTTCGCCAAGGCTGCGAAGGAAGCCAAGGACATGGGCGTGTCGGGCATCAAGTTCGACCTCGACCAGGGCAACGACCCCGGCAAGTACGATGCCTTCAACTGGACCGCAAGCCCCGCGGAACTGCGGCGGATGGTGAGCCAGGTTGCCGCCGCCCGGGAGGCCGTAGGACCAGAGATCGACATCTGCTGCGACATGCATGGCCGCTACGACCTGCCCACCGGCAAGCAGATCGCCAAGATGCTCGAACCCTACAACCTGATGTGGCTGGAAGAACCCGTGCCAGCCGAGAACATCGACGCGCTGAAGCAGATCAACGACTCCACCAGCACACCCATCTGCGCCGGCGAGAACCTGTACCTGGGCCATGGCTTCCGCCGCGCGCTGGAGATCGGCGCCGTGGACATCGTGATGCCCGACCTGCAGAAGACGGGCGGACTGGGCGAAGGCCAGCGCATCGCCAACCTTGCCAACCTGTACTACGTGCCGTTCGCACCGCATATGGTGGCCTCCTTCCTGGGTGCCATGGCTGCGGCGCACGTGTGCGCATCGGTGCCGAACTTCATGATCCTGGAGTGGCAGATCTACTTCCACCGCGAACGCATGTGGGATGAGATCGTCAGCTACGACGGCCCGAAGCTGGTGAATGGCTTCATCCCGCTTTCGGAGAAGCCGGGCATCGGCGTGGAAATCAACGAAGAGGGCATGCGCGCCTACGCCGCGCCGGGAGTGCCCTTCTTCGAGTAGCCGCGCTGGGCAGGCCGCCGCGTATTATCTCCGCGGCGGCGCCTGGGGAGCCGGAGGCGGGGCAAACGGCGCGGCCGCGCGCGCCGCGATCGCGCATTCCTCGGCGACCTTGAAATAGCGCTGCACGGTGTCCTTGCCGATCACGTAGGGATGTTTTTCACCCGGCTTGCGTTTGGCCAGTGCAGGCAGTTTCACCGTCGAGCCATCGTATGCCGTGTGGTTGGAAAGCAGGATGTCTGCGCCCGCCGCGGCGGCGATGCCACGGAAGCGCGCCGCCGACTCCGCGTAGGTGCGCAGCCGCGCATCCAGGGGATCATCGGGAGTACCCCGGAAATTGAACAGTGTGCCGCCCCACAGCGCCGCCATGTGCTGCACGCCATTGTCCTGCACCGGCAGCAGCGTGGAGACCGTGCCATGCGTATGGCCGGGTGTCAGGTGCACGCGTACGGTCTTGCCGCCCAGCCTGATTTCATAGCCATCGGTGGCCACGATGTCACGCTTTGCCTTCACCTTGTCGTTGCCCTGCTCGTACAGCTTCCAGTCGGCCTCCGACATCACCACCCGTGCGCCGTGCTGCTGCAGGATGCCCGCGCCGCCGGAGTGGTCGGCATGCGCGTGGCTGATGATGACGTAGCGGATCTCCTTGGGATCGATGCCCAGCTTGCGCAGGCCCTCGATTACCTCGGCTTCCACCGAGTAGTCGAAGATCGCATCCACCAGGATGATGCCTTCGCTGGTGCGCAGTCCCCATACCGAGAACGCCGTCTGACCGAGGAAGAACAGGTCATCGAACACGCGCACAGGCTCCGCATACCAGGTGCGCTGCTGATCGATGGTGGGCAACGCTGCCGGCACCTCACCGGTGCCGGGCGCCGCGTTCACGGTCCTGATCGGGGTGGCGCAGAGCTGACCGAAGATGAAGGAGTGATCCGCACCAGCGGCTGCGCGCGCAGCCTCGATGTGGCGGACCACCTCCTGGCGCACCTCGGCGCTGGGTTCCGGTGCGGCAGCATGGCTGCTGATGGCGACCGCAAGCGCCAGTGTGCCGGCGGCGATCAGGTCAGGCGCAGAACGACGGGACATACAAGACTCCTCCTGGTTGGCTGCAGCTGGCAGCCTCAGTTGCCGGCCGATCGCGCCACGAGGCCGCGGACCCAGTCGACCAATTGCCGGTTCCCCACTGTTGCCTGGATGCCTGGTGGCACCGCGTGCACGCTCCAGTACACCCGCCATGGGGCCGAAGTGGCGCCAGGTGCGAGGTCGACGGCCGCACCCTGCGGCTCCAGCTCGACCAGGCGATTGCCCGGAGCGGTGTACACCTCCACCTCGGCCTCGCCTTCCGCTGCGCGGTCGGCCGGGTTATCCACGAACTGCTTCAGCAGCAGTATTCCATCGTGCACGCAGGCAAGCCAGCCCTCGGCGCCATCGCTCACCGACTTCGACTGGTTATCAGTTCCCGTGAAGTCGTACCACACGATCCCGTCCGCCACGGTGACCGTGCGGATCGCCGGCGGTGCGCCGCGCCGCGTCTGCGCCGCCGGCCCGTTCTCCCCTTGCGGGTAGAACACCAGCCCCTCGGCCACCACGCGCGTGACCTGCCAGGGCGCGAATCGCAGGACATTGCTGCTGCGGTTGGTCACGGTGAACTCGGTGACGATGGCGCCGCGTGCAACATCGCCCCAGAAGCGCTTTTCGATCGAGAGGGGCTGCCCGTTGACCAGCACCTCACCGCTGTCGAACACGATGCGTCGCGCACCTGCATCGATGCGATGCGTGAAGGTGGCGTTGTCGATGGCCGGCGGCCAGCTCCAGGTCTGCGGACTGGTCCAGAAACTGGAACCATAGGTGACATTGTTCACCTCGGAGCCGACCAGCAGGTTGCGGTCCTGGAACCGCAGCCCGGTGACACGGCCGGTGGGTCCGTCTGCAATGAAGGTCATCCCGCCCAGGGTGAACCTGTAGGTGGCGCCCTCCACTTCAGGCATCGGCGCAGTTGCGCCAGCCCGGCGACTTCCTCCTTCACCACGCTGCCCGCCCGTTCCGGTGCTGCAGGCTGCGAGCAAGGCCGCCGCCACCGCCAGACCATATCGCACCACTTTCGAGCCCATCTGTTCAGACCAGCTTGTACACATCAACCTGCACTGTGCCCGGCCGGCCCTGCGCGGTGCCGGCACTGCACAGGAACACCGCCTCGTTGAGCCATTGCCATGCACCCTGGGGTGCTGTGAACTCCACGGCAGTGCGGAAGTAGGCGGGCGCGCTGCCCGCAGCGGGAGCGATGATGCCCCTGTTGACCACCTTCACCACCGTCTTGTCGGACATCTCCATGGCGTAGGTGGCCTCGATCTCCGTGACGCCATCGGAACGCGTGCGCTGCCAGTCGGCACCACCGGGGATCACGCGGCCGGCAATGTTCTTCCCGACCACCTCACCACCGGTGATGGGTACGGCGCGGACCTGGCCGGTGGCCGTATCACCAACGGACACTGCCCCATCAATGGTGGCGAATATGCTGAAGGCGAACTCGGCGACGGGATTGTGGGCGGTGGGCGCAGCCGGAACCGCCGGGGCAGCGGGAGTGGCAGCCCCCGAGGGGCCGAGGATGAAACCTCCGGCGACCAGCATGCCTCCCTGCAGCAGCGCACGGCGCGCGGTGTCGGGGGATTCGGACAGGGAGGGTGCGGATTGTTCAGTTGGCTGCATGATCAAAGTACCCGGTAGTAGTGGATGACGACCTTGTCCGCGTAGCGCTCGCCCCATGATACGAACAGCGCCTTGTTGAGCCAGTCGTAGGGGCCGGCGGGGGCATCGAAGCGCGCCACGGCGCGCATGTAGTACTGGTCGGGCGGCACCACCTCGCCGGCATTGAGCCGTGCCATCACGGCCGGTGGTCCATGGCGCATGCCCTTGCTGGATACGCGGATGGTGACACCATCGTGCGTGAGCATGGCGCCGGACACGTCAAGACGCGCCAGTCCGTCCGGCTGCACCAGCTGCCAGTCATAGGAGCCGGGAATCACCGTGCCGCGCAGGCGCGGTCCCGCAAATGAGCCGGCGCCGATGGGAACACCCTGGTGGAAGCCGGTGGGAATCTGTCCCACCTGCACCGGGCGCGACACCTGCACCTCGGCATCCATCAACCACTCCAGCCTTACCGGATCCGGCATCTGTACTCCTGCCTCAACGCTTCCTGTCCTTCACTTCAGCACCATCGACGCCGCGCGGTGCACACTTGAACGGTTCGATCTTCAGGTCCGATGGCGCGTATTCCAGCGTCGATGGCTCGAAAGCACGCGTGAAGAACTGTGGATCGTCAGGTGTGATTTCCACCACCAGCCGTTGCCGCGCAGCGTCGAAGCGCAGTCGCTCCACCGTGGTGAGCGCCGCGGAATGCAGCAGGCCGCGCGTGGGCTGGCCCTGCTGCTCGACATACTGGTTGAGCACGCCGGGCGTGTAGTTGGCTGTGTGGATCACCAGGGTGTCGCCCTCGAAGTGGCCGATGGAATGTCCCAGCGTGGCGCGCGGCCCATCCTTCGGGTGCTCTTTCTGGTCCAGATGCACCACACGGCGCACGTCCATCCACTCGTGGCGGATGATCACGCGATTGCCCTCGCGGGTGATGGAAAGAGGCGTGCCCGGCGCACCCCAGGCACGCCGCACGCCAACCGGGTTGCAGCGGAAGGTGGGATCGTCCCTGAAGGGATCATAGGCAGCCACGGCAGCCATGCCCACCTCGGTGAGGAACTGCATCATGGGCTGCGGGCCGCTGGTGCTGCGACCGGCCGCCGGCGCCAGCAGCCAGGTGCCGAGGATATCGCGCCGGACTGTCCGCGTTGGCGCAGGGACAGCGGCGCCCGAGCCATTCACATTGAGCTTGCGGCCATCCGGCAGGACCACATCGGTAAAGAAGCATCGATGCGGGTCGTTGCGCGACTGCGAGCCCTCGATGCGCAGCTGCGCGCCGGGCTTGAGGATGGCGGGCGTGACTCCGTTGCGGGTCAGCTGCGTCACTCCGTGGGATTCGCAGATATAGGTCTGCGTGCGGCCATTCTCGTCCACGGCTTCGATGTGCAGGTAGCTGTGCGGATTGCGCCCGTCGAACTTCGTGACCCTGCCGGAGATGCTCACCGGCTTGCGGCTGTCGAAGTGCGGCGCAAAGCTGTGATGCGCGCCTGCGCCGGTCGCGATGGCCGCCGCGAGCAGCGCCGCAGGCATGCGGAGCGATGGCATGTGTTTCCCCCCGGTTCCAGGCCGAGTATACGCTGCCGCTGCCGCGGGATTGCGCTAGCATGCCCTCATGATTCGCCAACTCGCACTCGCCGGCATCTGTGCTGCTGCCGGCCTCTCCGGCTCGCCGCTGTTGGCGGCGCAGGCATCCCCTTCCTTGCAGGCCCCGCCACCACCGGCGCTGACATTCGCCTTCGAGCTGCGGGTGAAAGTCGCCGACCCCGTGGTGATCGGCGAGGTGCCGCATGGCCTGCGCCGCATCGTGCAGATCACCGGGGGCACCATGCGTGGCCCGATGATCAATGGCATCGTGGTACCCGACAGCGGCGCCGACTGGCAGCTGATCCAGCCGGATGGATTCTCCGAACTCGACACGCGCTACTCGCTGCGCACCGACAAGGGCGAGCTGGTGTACGTGCAGAACGTGGGCATCCGCCATGCGCCGCCCGAAGTGATGCAGAAGCTCAATGCCGGCCAGGTGGTCGACCCCTCGCTGGTGTATTTCCGCACCGTACCGAAGTTCGAGACCTCTGCGCCGGGCCTGCAGTGGCTCATGCGCAGCGTTTTTGTCGGCGTGGGCGAGCGTTCGCCCAATGAAGTGATCGTGCGCTTCTACCGCCTCGACTAGTTCCCGCCGGGGCGGCCTTCCGCCGTCCCGAATTCCTGCCCGCTCCGTTCCGGATTGTTGCGCTGGCGCGATCTGCCGCCGCGGCGGTTGCTGCTCGTGCGGCAATTTTGTTGTCGGGACAAAACCCCGCATAGCGGAATTTTTATTCCCATCCTCAGGAATTGGTGCTATACATTTCCCATGTGCAGGAATTATTCCTGCGCGTCACTAATAAATCTGCCGCGCGAAAACCGCGCAATAGGGGGCCCAGGTGCATTCGATCCGTCGAAGCGTTCGCGTCATCCTCTCAACTGCCGCACTGGGCGTAGTTGTCCAGCCAGCACTGGCGGCCCAATCAGGCGAAGCCGACACCGAGGTACTTGAAGAAGTGGTGGTCACCGCCACCCGGCAGAGTGATTCGGTCAATCGTGTTGCCGTGGCAGTAACCGCCCGGACACAGGAAGCTCTCGACCAGCGCGGTGTACAGGACATCGCCGACCTGCAGGCCCTCGTGCCTGGCCTGCGCATCACCGAACGCCAGGCCTCGGGCAACGTCACCCTCGCCATCCGCAACGTCCGCCAGCAGACCGGCACGGCTGCGACCACCGGCTTCTATGTGGACGAGACTCCACTGGCGAAGCGTTCCGCGGCATCCTTCGGCGCGCAGAACGGCACCCCCGTGCCGCCGCTGTTCGACCTGGAACGCGTCGAGGTGCTGCGCGGACCGCAGGGCACCCTGTTCGGCGGCGGCTCGGAAGGCGGCACCATCCGCTACATCCAGGCCCGGCCCAGCCTCACCGAATACTCCGCCTATGCGCGTGGCCAGTGGATGACCACCAAGGGCGGCGACCCGAGCCACGAAGTCGGCGTGGCCTTCGGCGGCCCCCTCGTCGAGGACAAGCTGGGCTTCCGTGCCAGCGTGTTCACGCGCGAGACCGGTGGCTACATCGACCTCACTGACTACCGCGACCTGACGATCTATGACGAGGATGCCAACCACGGCAAGGTGCGCATGGGCCGCCTCGCCCTCACCTGGGCACCCAGCGAAAACACGGACCTGACGCTGTCCTTCATGAAGTCGCGGGACCAGACCCACAGCCTTGGCAGCTCGTACAACCTCCCGGAGGGTGGCCAGCTGGTGGTCGATGACCTGTGCTTCAACCTCCCCTACATCCTCAACGTCCTGCCGCCGTCGGGCCGTGCGTTCCTGGTCCCCCCGGCTGTGCTGCCGCCGAATCCTGGCTGCAACGCGGGCACAGGCGCCTACGTGGCCCCGGGCTACACCGTCGGTCCCTTCGACCTGGAGCGCTTCCAGTCGCTTGCACTGGGGCGGACCCCCACCCGCAGCGACATGCAACTGGGCAGCAGCATCTTCAACTGGAAACTGAATGACGACGTCACGCTGACGGCTGCGACTTCGTTCACGCAGGACACCAGCCGGGGCCAGAGCCCGCAGAACTTCCCGGTTACATTTTACGTTCACCCCGGCACCGCGCGGGTTGTCCTGCCTGGCGGACAGACCTTCTCCGTTGGCACAGGCTCTGGCTTCAATCCCAACATCACCTCCACACCGGACGGGCTGGGACTGGGTGCCCTGATCCGCACCAACACCGACAACCGCCGCAACGTGTTCTCGCAGGAAGTACGTTTGGCTAACTCCTCGGGCAATCGCCTGAACTATGTGGTCGGCGTCTTCCTCTCCAATGCGCGGGCACGGGTCAGGCAGTACGCCGAAACCACGGATGAGGCCTTCCAGCAGTTCTCCGGCATGACCATCGAGCAGCGCTATGGCGTGCCGTTCGACGGCTTCTTCTCCAACATCTTCGAATCCATCCGGGATACCGAAGAGGCCGCATTTGCCGACCTGACGTACAGGTTCACCGACCAGCTGCGCCTCAGTGCCGGCGCCCGCGTAACACATGTGTCCACGTCGTACGTACAGTCGAACTACGGCCCGAACGGCGGCACAAGCTCGGCGGCGCAGGCAACGATCACCGGGCGGCTTTCCGAAACTCCATTCACGCCCAAGGTGTCCCTGCAGTACTTCGCCACCCCGACCACCCTGGTGTATGCCACTGCCGCCAAGGGCTTTCGTGCCGGCGGCGTGAACCAGGTGCTCACCTCTGCAGCGGACGGCTTCCTGGCAGGGCAGTACGGCCTCACCACCGCGGTCCTGCCGAAGACCTATGGTTCGGACAGCGTCTGGAACTATGAACTGGGTGCCAAGACCGGGTTCTGGGGTGGCCGCGGCCAGGTCAACGCCGCCATCTACCAGCTGGACTGGAAGAACATGCAGCAGTACCTGTTCATGGGTGACGGCGCGGTATTCAATGTACCCAAGGCGGTGAGCCGGGGCATTGAATTCGAGGGACAGCTGCGGCCGGTGCGCCCGCTGACCCTCAACGCCACCATCACCAACACCAGGGCCAAGATCAAGTCGGACCTGATCATCCCGCACGGCCCGGGGAGCTTCACCAACGACCTGACGATCGCCCGCAAGGGACAGAAGTTCTTCCAGCCCGACTGGACGCTGGATGCCGGTGTCCGCTACGACTTCAACCTCGGTGACTTCGCGCGCTCCTATGTGCGCGCGGACATCCGCTGGTTCGACAGCTACCTGACCGCCGTTCCCGGTACTGCACAGTACTCGCCGGACTCCAGCAAGGTTCCCGCGCAGAAGAGCATCAACCTGCGCCTGGGATTCATGCGTGACCACTTCGACGTGAACCTGTTCGCGCTGAACGTCACCGACGAAAAGAAGGCGGGGCGCACCGGCGGCCGCTCGAACTGCAACTGGGATCTTGACGACGTGTGCAGCGAGTTCCTCAACTACTCCTTCGGAAGCGTCACCGGCGCACCCACGCCGCGCCAGCTCGGCATCCAGGTGGCCTGGCGGCCCTGAGGTGACAAGATGAAAAGGGCAGCAAGCATCTCCGTGCTGGCCTGCGTGCTGGCGGTCCTGTCCCCGGGATCGCCAGGGCAGGCCCCCGCCACCACCGTGGTGGACAACAGCAACGTCCCGCTGATGGAGTTCAAGGCCGAGGACTTCATCAAGCTGCCGCCAGGCGAGAACCTGGGTGAGGTGCTTGGGGTCGCCGTGAACTCCAGGGGCCAGGTGGCGGTGCTCAATCATCCGGGCTCCGCCACCGTCGGGCCGCTGTATGGCAATGCCACGACCGAGATCCTGCTGTTCGACAAGAACGGCAAGTTCATCAAGGAGATCGGCCGCAAGGTCTACGCGCTGGGCTATGGCCACTCCATCCGCTATGACCGCTACGACAACCTGTGGATCGTCGACAAGGGCACTGACTCGGTCATCAAGTTCGATCCGGACGGCAAGGTGCTGATGAACCTGGGTCGACGCGCCGAGGGCTTCGACTCCTTGAACATCGAGCATCCCAGGCAGTCAGAGGCAAGAACCGTGGACGGCTGGCTGGGCGGCCCCACCGACGTGGCCTGGGACCAGGATGACAACATCTTCGTGAGTGATGGCTACATCAATTCACGCATCGCCAAGTACAACAAGGAGGGCGACTGGATCACCTCCTGGGGCAAGTACGGCACGGGCGGCCGCAACGCGGACGAGAACCCATTCAGCATCAACAATCCCCACAACCTGCAGGCAGACCGCAACGGCAACATCTACGTGGCCGACCGCGGCAACCGTCGCATCCAGGTGTTCGACCGCGACGGCAAGTTCCTGAAGTTCCTGTTCCTGAATGCGCCCTACGACAAGACGCATCATCCGGTGTTCGGCAACCTGCCGGCGGATCCCTCCACGCGCCCGAACCAGACCGAGCCGTGGACCATGTGCATTTCCCCCACCACTCCGCAATACCTGTGGGTGATGGATGCCGAGCCTGGGCGGCTCTACAAGATGACCCTCGACGGAAAGATCCTTGGCATGCTCGGCTCCTCGGGGCGCCGGATGGGCCAGTTCAATTGGGCGCATGCCATTGCGTGCCCTACCGAAGAGACATTGTTCGTTGCCGACATGAACAACTGGCGCGTCATCAAGCTGACCTTCCCCTCTGAAAAGAAGTCGAAGCGCTGAGGCCATGGATTCCGCCGCAGTGCAGACGCCGGCGGACGGCAATCCCGTGCTGGTCGTGGCAGCCTCCTCCGCAGGCACGGCCTTCGAGTGGTATGACTTCTTCGTGTTCGGCACGCTGGCGTCGATCATCTCGCGGGTCTTCACCAGCGGCAGCGAGAGCGCCGGCTTCCTCTTCACGCTGGGCGCCTTCGCTGCCGGATTTATCGTGCGACCCTTCGGGGCACTGGTGTTCGGCCATATCGGTGATCGCCACGGCCGCAAGTACGCCTTCATCCTGACCATTGCGCTGATGGGGCTTTCCACGCTCGCCATCGGCCTGCTGCCGGGTGCGGCAACCATAGGTGTTGCCGCGCCCATCCTGCTGGTGGCGCTGCGCATCCTGCAGGGATTCGCGCTGGGCGGCGAATACGGCGGCGCCGCGGTATACGTGGCCGAGCATGCAGATCCCGCCCGGCGCGGACTGCTGACGGGCTGGATCCAGTCCACCGCATCAGTGGGCCTGCTGCTGGCACTGGGCATAGTGCTGGCCACGCGCTCACTGCTCGGCGAGGAGGCCTTCCAGGCCTGGGGCTGGCGCATTCCCTTCCTGATGTCCTCGGTGCTGCTGGCGATCTCGATGTGGATACGCCTGCGGCTTTCCGAGAGTCCCGCCTTCCAGAGGATGAAGGCGGAGATGCGCACCTCCGCCGCGCCGATTCGCGAGGCCTTCCGGGGCGAGAACCTGCGGCGCATGGTCATTGCCCTGTTTGCCATCCTGCTCGCGCAGGGCGCGGTCTGGTACACAGCGCATTTCTATGCGCAGTTCTTCCTCGAGCGCGTCCTGAAAGTGGACCCTCGCCTGGTGAACGAACTGGTGATGGCGGCCGTGCTGCTGTCCGCCGGCGGCTACGTGTTCTTCGGCTGGCTGTCGGACCGCTGGGGACGCAAGCCCGTGATGCTGCTGGGCATGGTGATCTCGGTGGTGGCGTACTTTCCCGCCTTCAACGCCATGACGGCCTGGGGCAACCCCGGGCTGCTGGCGGCCGTGCAATCCGCACCGGTCACGGTGATTGCCCCTGCCGGGGAATGCCATGTGCAGTTCGATGCGCTGGGCCGGCGCAAGCTGCAGTCGGATTGCGATGTGGCACGCACGGCACTGGCCGATGCAGGCATCCCCTACCACCAGCAGGTGGCGTCGTCCGGGGCCAGCACAGAGGTGCGCGTGGGGCCACGCGTGGTTCCCGGAGGCGACGCCGCCCTGCTGCGCGCCACCCTCGAGGAAGCGGGCTATCCCAGGGAGGCCGATCGCGAAGCCGCGCGCCCGCTGGCACTGCTCGGCGTGCTGCTGCTGCTGATGCTGGCCTCGACTGCGCTGTACGGTCCGCAGGCAGCGGCACTGGTGGAACTCTTTCCCACGCAGGTGCGCTATACCGCCCTCTCGGTCCCCTACAACATCGGCGTTGGCTGGATCGGCGGCCTGCTGCCCGTAAGCGCGTTCGCACTCGTGGCCGCGCGCGGCGAGATCAACGCCGGCCTGATCTATCCGCTGGCATTCACGCTGGTGAGCATCGTCTGCGCACTGCTTTTCCTGCCGGAAACCCGCGGCGTGCCGTTGCACGAAACCCGACCGACCAATGTGACTGCTGCCAGGAGCCCCACATGAATGAGCTGATCCGGATTTCCCGCCGCAGGATGATGTTCGGGCTCACGGCGATGGCCGCCGTGCCCTCCATGCTGCCTGGCGCCGAGGCGCGCCGCGCGGGCGGCGCCGGCATCGTCGATGTGCACGCGCATTTCCAGCCCAATGTGCTGCGCCAGCTCGGCATGCCCGGACCCATGGCATCCTGGACGCTGCAGAAGCACCTGGACGACATGGCCGCCGCCGGCGTCACGCGTTCAATTTTGTCCATCACCACGCCGGGCGTCCCCGAGACCGGCGAACGTGCCCGCACGCTGGCCCGCGGCATCAATGAAGATGCGGCCAGGCTCGCTGCCGACAACGGCGGCCGCATCGGCTACTTCCTCGCGCTGCCGATGGACGACCCGGATGCCGCGCTGAAGGAAATCGCGTACGGGTATGACGTGCTCAAGGCCCCCGGGGTGGGGCTCTACACCAGTTATGGGGCGAACTGGCTGGGCGACAAGCGTTTCGATCCGGTGTTCGAGGAGCTCAACCGGCGCAAGGCCGTGGTCTATGTGCACCCGAACACGGCCACCTGCTGCACGCGCCTCATCCCCGAGGTCGCCGACACGATCATCGAATACGGCACAGACACCACCCGCGCCATCTCAAGCTATGTCTACCGCGGTGCGGCACGCCGGTTTCCGGACGTGCGCATGATCTGGAGCCATTCCGGCGGCACCATGCCTTTCCTGATGGAGCGCTTCGAAGGAGCTGACCGCGGCGCCCGGGCCCAGGTCCCGGACGGCTTCCGTGCGACTGTGTCGCGCTTCTTCTACGACATCGCGCAATCCACGCATGCCATCCCCTCGCAGGCGCTGAAATCGCTGGTGCCCACCGACCATATCGTCTTTGGTTCCGACTTCCCCTTCCGCACCTGCCTCGATCACGTGCAGGGCCTGGAGTCGGCCAAGGTCTATACGGCGGACGAACTGAAGGGCATCTACTCCGGGAACGTCACCCGGCTGCTGCCCGAGTTGATGCGGTGAACACGGCAGTTTGAATCTGCCTGGAGCCTCACCTAATATTCCCACGTTCAGGAATTATTGCGCGGAGTCGTCATGAACACATCGGGCCGGTCCTTCAAATCCACCCTCACCGCAGCCGCAGGCGCCCTGCTGCTGGCGGGGGCCTTGCTGCCAGCGCAGGCGAAGGAGGTCATGCTGATGAACCGCATCGGCCCCTCCAGGCTTACCCTGCACGTCGCCAATGCCGATGGCAGTGGCGAGCGCGCCCTGCTGCCGCCCTCTGCCGTGCGCGATTACGATGCCTCGTTCTCCCCCGACGGCAAGTGGATCGTGTTCACCTCCGAGCGCGACGGCGTGGGTGACGGCCAGGCCGACATCTGGCGCGTGCGGCCGGATGGCACGGGCCTCGAACGGCTTACCAAGGACACTTCGATGGAAGATGCCGGCGCGCTCTCGCCCGACGGCACGAAGCTCGCCTATGTGTCGACCAAGGGCGGCGCACGCACCGCGAACGTCTGGGTAATGGACCTGAAGTCGGGCAAGGCGACCAACCTCACCGGCGACAACAAGACCGCCCCGCCCCCCTTGATGAGTGGCCATTTCCGCCCGTCCTGGTCGCCTGACGGACAGTGGATTGCCTTCAGTTCCGATCGCGGCGAGAAGTGGGCCGGCGCCGAGAATGGCGCTGGTGCCGGGCATTCCCATCCGACCAGCCTGTATGTGGTCAAGGCCGATGGCACGGGCCTGCGCCGGATCACCAACAAGGCAGGCACGGCCTATGGCACGCCCAGGTGGTCGGCTGACGGCCGCAAGCTGCTGGCCTATTCGCTGCCCGTGCGCGACACCTTCGGCGCGCGCATGCATGGCGCCGGCATCGCAGCGCTCGGCTCCACCTCCCAGATCGTGGAGATCGACGTGGCGAGCGGCGAGGAGAAAGCCATCACCACCGGTCCAGCCCTGAAGACCAGTCCGCAATACCTTCCCGACGGCCGCATCGGCTACGTGATCAAGGGCACTTCCAGGGACGGCCCCAAGGTGGGCATCGTCTATTCGGACGGCTCGCGCGGTCCCGAGGGGGAGGTGCGCAGCCCGTCCTGGTCGCCCGACGGCAAGACCGTCGTGTTCTACCGCATCGACGTGAAGAACCGCGCGCAGAATACGAAGCTGTACAGCTGGGACAGCAAGCGGGAGTACCGCTACACCGACGTGTTCCCAGCCATCTGCCCGAAGAAGAACAAGCTCGCGCTCACCGACCTGGATTTCCCCTTCGGCAATCCCACCGCGTCGGTCAGCGTGATGAACATCGACGGCACGCAGCCGAAGAAGGTGTTCCAGCGCCAGGACGGCGCCTCGCTGATGCCCACCTGGTCGCCTGACTGCGAGTGGGTGGCCTTCGGTGTCGGCACGTTCTTCGGCGGCCGCGGCTTCGGACCGGCCAATGTCTTCATGGTGAAGGCGGACGGCTCGGAGAGCCGGCAGGTGACGAACAACCCCGTCAACTCCGGCTTCCCGGCCTGGCATCCGGATGGCAAGACCCTGATCTACCGCGTCTGGAGCACGCAGGACAACCCGGAGACCCGGGGCCTGCGCTCACTGAACCTCCAGGACAACTCGGTGAAGGTGCTCAGCACGGGCTGGGACAACTTCCCCTTCATCTCGCCCACCGGCGACCGCGTGGTCTTCACGCGCCGCATGCCGGACTTCGATTTCGAAGTGTTCACCATGAACGTGGACGGCAGCGACGTGAAGCAGCTCACTACCACCAGCGGTGCAGATGCGCACGCCACCTGGTCGGCGGATGGCAAGGAAATCTTCTTCGGCAGCTCGCGCACCGGCTTCAAGGACGAGGCAGCGATGTACGACGTCTCGCCACAGCCCTATGCCCAGATATTCCTGATGGACCGCAATGGCGGCAACGTGCGTCAGCTCACCGACAGCAAGTGGGAAGACTCGCTGGGTACCTACGTCAACATGCCCTGACGGGCCGAAGGGGGAGCGATGGGCGGATCAGTCCCGGGGCCCGCGGTGACGCGGCGCCAGATGCTGCGCGCAACCGGCTGCGCCGCCGTCGCCGCCACCCTGGCCAGAGGTGCGACTGCAGCGCAGCCGGCCGGTGGGGCATTCGGCACGCCACCGGCTACGGACATACGCACCGAACTGAAGCGGATTTCCCCCTCGGTGCTCGCGTTCCTGCAGCGCGAGGCCCCGGGCCAGAGCAACTTCTCGGTATCCAACTTCGGCCTCGTCGAGGGGCCGAAGACCCTGCTGGCCATCGACGCGGGCGGCGGTCCGCAGCATGCGCGCAATTTCCTGCGGGCGGCGCAAAGCCTGGGCAAGCCGGTGGACCGCGTGGTGATCACGCATGAGCATCCCGACCACAGCGTGGGACTCACGCAGTTTCCTGCGGGCATCGAGATCATCGCCCAGGAACGCACACGCGAGCAGATGGTGCGGATGGGAACGCCGGCCACCCCGGCCTACTGGAAGACCAATCCCGCCTGGGGCAACGCCGAGGACGTGAACCGCGTCGTGCTGCCCACCGTCACCTTCCGCGACCGCATGTCCCTGTACTACGGCGACACGCGTGTGGATTTCGAATGGCCCGGGCAGGCCCACACCGTCGGCGATGCGCTGGTCTACGTGCGCTCATCGCGGGTGGTGTTCATGGGCGACATTGCCTTCTTCGGCGTGACGCCGCTCAGCGCCTCAGGGTTCGTGCTGGACTGGATCAAGGTCTGCGACGCCGTGCTGCAGGACGCCGGCATCGACGTCATCGTGCCCGGCCATGGCCCCGTGGGCGGCAAGCCGGAGCTGGTGGAGATGCGCGACTACCTGGCGCTGCTGGTGCGCGAAGCCCGCCGCGGCATGGCGGCCGGCATCGGCGCCGGTCGCGTGGCAGCCGGGATGGACCTGGGCAAATACGCCACCTGGACCGACCCGGACCGCGTCGTGAACAACATGGCGAGGCTGTATGCCGAACTGGACGGAACCCTCGGCAGCGATGCCGAGCGGGAGAACTCGCGCCAGGCCGTGGCCGAATACAACCAGATCAAGTCGCGGCGTGCGCCTTGATCGACCAGGGCTCCACGCGCGAGCGCATGCCATCAAGAACCATGCGCACGATGAAATCCTTGTATCGCTCGGCGAGTTCCTCGGCGCTGATGCCCTCGGGCACCAGCGGCATGATCATCGCCTGGGCGGCGGCGAAGAATTCGCACATGCCGATCAGCGCCACGTGCATGAACAGCGGGTCGGTGCCGCTGGTGCGGCTTTCCTTCTCCGCATGAAGCATCAGCGCATAGCGGCTCACGACGCCGGTGTTGAGTTCGCGCACCCGCCGCCGCACCTCGGGGAGTTTCGAGCTGGCGCATTCATCGACCATCAGCCGCTGCATCGAGCGCACGTTCAGGGCGAAGTCCACCATGTCGCGCACGTCGGCAGCGAGCCTGGCTGCCGGGCCGGACGCCGTCGGCGGATGGGAGTGTTCCCAGTTGGCCAGGATGTCCTCGATCACCGCCAGCAGCAGCTCCTCGCGGCTGCTGAAGTAGTAGCGCACCAGCGCCGGGTCCACTCCTGCGCTGCGCGCGATGGAGGAGATCGTCGCCTTGTGGGGCTGGATCTTCTCCAGCAGCTTGCGGGCCGAGGTCACGATGGCCTCACGGCCCACGGCGCCATGTTTGGCGCGCGGGCGGCCCCTGCTGCGCCGCGGCTTGGCGGCTGCCTTGGCCGGCTTGCCCGCCTTGCTGGCCGGGGCGTTCCTGGTCGATTTCATGGGTTACTGCTTAGCACAAATCCGTCCGTTCCTGTTGCGCGCGAAATTCCGCGCAGCACTGGCCGGCGCGGCGTCAATCCGCTAAATTCCTTGCACTGGGAATTAAATCCTTCAAGGGGGATGCCGTGATGCATGGCTCCAGACTGCTGTTCCGTTCCGTCATTTTACTTGGGCTCTACGCCGCCGCGGGCGCGGCATATCCGGCAGCGGCGATGAAGGACCCGCTGTACGGGGATCCTGCCCACCCGAACCTCTCGGGCATGTGGAATCCAGAATTCGCCTATTTCGGGCCGCCGGTCGGCGCACCACCTCCAGCGGCCACGAACTCCGCTCCCCCCCAGGGTGGTCCGCCGGCCGGCCGCCCACCCGGACCACCCTCCGGAGCTGCCGCGGGCGCACCTCCAGGGGCAGCGCCCGCCGGTGGCGCGGCGATGCGTTTCACCCGCCCGTCCCCGCCGAAACTCACACCCGAATACGCGAAGAAATTCGCGGCGTGGAGCAAGGACCTGGAGACGGGCGTGCAGGAGCCCGACACAGTCACGCGCTGCCTGGCATTCGGCATCGCCCGCTTCGGCACCATGCCTGTGGAGATCATCCAGACGCCAGGCCAAGTCACCATGAACCTCGGCGTGCTGCATGACATCCGCCGCATCTACATGGATGGCATCGGCCACACCGTCGGCGCCGACCCGAGCTTCAATGGCGACTCGGTGGGCCGCTGGGAAGGCGACACGCTGGTGGTGGAGACCAACAACATCCGCGCCGCCACGGTCGACCGTGACGGCATCCCCTACTCCGACAAGCTCACGGTGGTGGAGCGCATCCGCCGCGTCAGCCCGACACGGCTGGAGATCGAGACGACGCTCACCGATCCGGAAGCCTTCCAGGAGCCGTACACCATCCGCCGGGCTTACACGCCGATGCCCCCGGGCAGCCGGTTCGAGGAGTACCTGTGCGAGAACAACCGCGACCTGTGATTTTCCGGAGACCGTCCATGAGAAAGACCATCATCCTGCTTGCCACGCTGGCAATGCCGCTGGCAGCACTGGCACACCACTCCTTTGCCATGTTCGACATGGCGAAGTCCGTCAACTACAAGGGCCGCGTGAAGGAAGTCCAGTGGACCAACCCGCACGTGTGGGTTGAACTGGAGGTCACCGCCGACGGCAAGACCACGGTGCTCAGCTTCGAGGGCGCGGCCATCTCCGTGCTCAAGCGCGTGGGCTGGACCAAGGATACGGTGAAGGTCGGTGACGAAGTGACGGTGGTCGGCCATCCCTTCAAGGATGGGCGGCCCGGTGGCAGCATCGATCACCTGTTGCTGGCCGACGGGCGCAAGATCGGAACGGGAGATGCAATTCCGCCGGCGCTGGTGGTGCCCGGCGTCGTGGCCCAATAAACGGATTTCCTGAAAACAACACAGCTGAGGGGCAGAGATGAATACCAGTCGAACCGTGATACCGGCGATCGCCCTGGCGATTGCACTGGCGACAGGCTCGGCAGGCGCCGCGCAACCAGCGGCCACGCCGTTCAAGCTCGGCACCTTCGAGTCCCAGGGGCGCAACTTCGTCGGCCTGGTGCTGCGTGACACCGTCGTGGTCGATGTGGCGGCGGCCAACGCGCAATACGAGCGCGCCAATGCCGGCGCGCCCAAGGTGACGTTTCCGTCCGACCTGAAAGACGTGATTGCAGGTTATGACGCGTCGTTCGCGCCACGGCTGCGACAGCTGGCAGCGGCGAATGCCGCCACGCAGAACGCCGCCTACATCCGCCCCATCGACAGCGTGAAGATCCTGCCGCCGGTGCGGCCCACGCTGATGCTCAACGCCGGCGCAAACTATCCGGAACACGCTGCCGGCATCATCGCCCAGGGTGGCCGTGGCGCAGGTTCTGGTCCTGGCGGCCCGGCTCCGGCCGGCGCCCCGCCGGCGCCCCGTGGTGCACCGGGCGCGCCTCCAGCCGGAGCCCCTGCCGGAGCCGGCGGACCGCCGCGTGGCGGCGCGACGTCGGCGACCGGCATCTGGGAGCGCGCTCCGGGCGACACCCGCGGCGACAATCCCTACCTGTTCCTCAAGTCGCCCACCACCATCGTGGGCGCAAATGACGATCTGATCATCCCGCGCGGCCGCGACCAGATCGACTGGGAGTGCGAGTTCTCCGTGGTGATCGGCAAGCCCGCGAAGAATGTGGCAGTGAATGCAGCGGCCGACTACATCTTCGGCTACACCGTCCACATCGACCTGTCGGACCGTGGCGGGCGCGGCGACCGCAAGATGGGCGGCGGGCCGGACTGGCTGGTGCAGAAGAACCACGACACCTTCGGCCCCATCGGCCCCTTCATCGTGCCGAAGGAGTTCGTGCCCGAGCCCACGAACATCCGCCACTACTTCACGCTCAACGGCGAGATCAAGCAGGACTCCAACACCGGCCGCATGGAATACAACCAGTGGGAGATGCTCTCCTACGCCTCGAACATCCTCTCGCTGCGGCCGGGTGACATGATCGCGCTGGGCAGTCCTTCGGGCACGAACATAGAGCGCGACAACCCGAGCTGGATCAAGGCGGGCGATGTGGGCGTGTGCACCATCGAGGGCATCGGCCAGCAGCGGCACCGGTTCGTGGCGCAGCCCTGAATGGATCCCGCGCGCGGCTGGCCCCGGAGCCTTTCCGGGGCCGTGCTCGGCAGCGCCACTGGTGTATCGGCACTGCTGCTGTACACCAATGGCCTGTTCGTGGCGGGACTCACGGCCGACTTCGGGCTGACGCGCTCGCAGTTCGGCTTCGGCGTGCTGCTGGTCACCATGGCACTGGCCTGCGCCAATCCCATGGTGGGCTGGCTGGTGGACCGGCTGGGCGCCAAGTGGCCGTCGGTGGCCGGGCTGTTCCTGCTGTCGCTGGGATTCGCCTCGCTGGGCACGTTCATCCACTCGGTGAACAGCTACTTCCTGCTGCAGGCCCTTGTGGCTTTCATTGGAGCCGCTTCAGGCCCGATCGCTTTCAGCAAGATCGTCAACGAGACCTTTGACCGCCACCGGGGCATCGCCCTTGGCCTGACGATGACGGGTATCGGCATCGCCGCGGCGGTGATTCCACCGCTGCTTGCCGGTGAGATCGACGACCATGGCTGGCGTTCCGGCTACCACCACCTGGCCATCGTGCCGCTGGTCGGCGCGGTGCTCATTGCCTTCCTGCTGCCCTCGCGGCATGCAGTCGGAATGCACAAGCGCGAGCAGCTCTCGCCCGCGGCACAGGCTTCTGCTGTCGCAGCGGCGGCCGGATGGCAGCGCTCCCCGGTGTTCTGGATGCTGGCCGGTACGTTCGCGATGATGTCGCTGGCATTCGCCGGCCTGCTGCCCCACTTCGTGCCCATGCTGAACGATGCGGGAATCGACGCGCGCACCGCGGGCAAGCTGGCCGGCCAGATCGGTCTCGCCGTCATCGCCAGCCGATTGCTGGTGGGTTTCCTGCTCGACCGCGTGTTCGCGCCCCGCATCGCCATCGCCATCTGCCTGGTTGCCGCGGCGGGCATCCTGATGTTCCTGGTCAATGGCGTGGAGTCAGCCTCCATCACCGCGATCGCGCTGGGGCTTGCCCTGGGAGCAGAGCTGGACCTGATGAGTTTCCTGATCGCCAGGTATTTCGGGCTGGCGCAGTTCGGCCGCATCTTCGGCTGGCTGTATTTCGCGTTCGTGTTCGCTTCGGGGCTTGGGCCGCTGTGGGTGGGGGCCGTGCGCGATGCGACGGGGAACTATTCGATCGCACTGGGTGCCAGTGCGATCGGACTGCTGGTGACCTGCGGGGGCTTCCTGCTGATGCCACGCTATCCGCCGGTTGCTGCCGGCGGCGTCGACAGGTAGAGGCTACTCAGCCACCCAGGCGTATCCCTCGCCGCGCTTCTCGATCCTTCCCAGGCCGGGGAAGGGGAAATGCACGGCGTAGACACGCTGGTTGCTGGCTGCCAGGTCGGCCAGCAGGCTGGCCCGGCTGGCTGCGCCCTGGGCGGCATCGGTGTCAAAGGCAATGGGCCACTCGGGCTTCTGCACCGACACCACGTGGTGATGCATCGAGTCACCGATATACAGCAGCGCATTGCTGCCCGTGCCGATGCGGAAGGCAGAGTGCCCGGGCGTGTGGCCCTTCACTTCCACTGCACGCACCATGCCCGGCAGCAGTTCCGCACCCGGCTTGAATGGCGCAACCGCCGGCTCGATGGCCCGCGCGATCTCCACGTGATGATTCAGTCCGAAGCTGGCGGCGGTGCGGTCATTGAGACCGCGCAGGGTCTGCCATTCCGGCTCGGAGATACGGATGATGGCGTTCGGGAACACCGGATCACCGGACGCATCGATCAGGCCGCCGACATGGTCGCCGTGCAGGTGGGAGATGAAGATGTCAGTGACGCTGTCGGGGGTAACGCCCGCCTCGGCGAGTGCCGCGCCGAGCTTGCCGGCGCCCTCGCCCATGTTGGTGCCCGCGCCGGTGTCGAACAGCATCACGCGGCCACCGGCCCTCACCAGCAGCGGCTGGACGGACAGCATCAGCTTGTCGGTGGGCAGGCCGGCGGCGCCCAGCAGATCAGCCACTTCCGCCGGAGTGCGACCGACGCCGAGCACCTTGTTGTCGTTGGGCAGTTCAAGGCCGCCATCGTGCAGCGCGATGCCGGTCATGGCGCCGATGCTGAAGGTGCGCACGTTCTGGCTCACCGGGGGCGGCGGTGGCGCGGCTGGCGGCGGTGGCGGATCGGAGCAGGCGACCAGGCCGGTGAAGAGCAATGCGCAGAGCAGCGGCGACGCCGCGAGGCGGGACTTGTTCATGTTGGATTCCTTGATTGGAGCCGGGAACTTCGCACCCCGTGTGCCTTCTTGAGCCTCCCCGCGCTTGGCGCAAGGGTATCCCGCAAGCCCGGGGGCGGGCAATTCATGAGGGGGTGGCCTATGCGGGCCGCTTCATCCGGAAGACATTTTCCGGCCTCACCTCGACAAAAGCATCGGGGCCGCCGGCCCTGAGGACCGGATGCGCCGCCGCCGTGTCATAGATGCCATTCACCAGCAGGCGCCGCGCGACGTGGGCGCCCACCACCTCGCCGAAGACCACCCAGTTGGGCATGGGCTCCTGCTGCCGGTCCTGCAACTGCAGGATCTGCGTGACCTTGCACTCGAAGGCCACCGGGCTTTCCGCCACACGCGGTGCTCCCACGATCGCCGCGGCAACCGGGGTCAGGCCAGCGAGGTCGAACTCGCTGACCTGCGGAGGTGCAGTGGCTGAACTGGCGTTCATCTGGCGCGCCAGCGCCATGGTGGCGAGGTTCCAGACGAATTCCCCCGTCCGCTCGACATTGCGCAGCGTGTCCTTCCTGCCACTGCTGGAAAAGCCGATGACAGGCGGCTTGTACGCAAAGGCATTGAAGAAACTGTAGGGCGCGAGGTTGAAGTGCCCGACGCCGTCGTGGGTAGAGATCCAGCCGATGGGACGGGGACCGATGATGGCGTTGAATGGGTCGTGCGCAAGCCCGTGGCCCCGGGCGGGTTCGTAGAAATGGAACGTGTCGTCCATCGCCCCCCGGCTACCTGGACCGGCCATCCACATGCTGGCTGTCCAGCGAGCGCGGTTCCACGCCCTTCAGGCAGTTCACGTTCACCGCGATCACTGCGGAGCCGTCGGGCTTCCTGCCTTCGGCATAGCTCTCGACGCCGCAGGTGCTGCAGAAGAGGTGCCGGATGGTCTTCGAGGCGAAGCGGTATTCGGTCAAGGTGTCGGCGCCCGAGCGCAGCTGGAATGCCTCGGCCGGGGCGAAGGCCAGCACGAACCCCATCCGCTGGCAGCGCGAACAGTTGCAGGTAATCGTATGGCCCAGGTCAATTTCCACGTCGTAGGACACCGCACCGCATTGGCAGGAACCGTGATAGCTGGCCATGTTCAGACTCCATGTTCCGCACTTGCTGCGGTTTTGCAGGATATGCCCGCCAGCGCCACGTTGGAATGATGCGATCAGGCCGCCCACCCCGGCGGCGGCGCGGTGAAGCTGATGGCCTCGCCACTCACAGGGTGCGCGAAGCCGATGCGCCACGCGTGCAGGCACAACGGCGGATCCTCCGGATCCAGCGTCTGACGGATTTCCCTGGCCGCGCCGCTGTACGCCACATCCCCCGCCACGGGGAAACCCAGGAATGCGCAGTGGATGCGGATCTGGTTGGTACGGCCGGTAGCCGGAAGTGCTTCCAGCAGGCTGGTGCCATCCGGATGTCGCTGCAACACTTTGAACGTGGTCAGTGCCGGCAGTCCCGTCTCCGTATCCACTTCCCGCGTTCCGGCCTCACCGGCCTCGCGGGTGATCGGCGCATCACACTGGAAGTGCGGCTCCACCGGATGTCCATGCACCCGCACAAGGTAGCTCTTGGTGACCTGGCCTTGCGCAAACTGCGCCTGCAGGCGCCCGGCAAAATGGCGGTTGCGAGCCACGATGACGACGCCTGTGGTATTGGCATCCAGGCGATGCGCCGGCCTCGGCTTCTGCGGACGGTACACAGTGTTCAGGATCTGCTGCAGGGTGTTGCGCGTGTAGCGCCCACCGGCATGCATGGGCAGTGGCGCAGGCTTGTTCAGCACGACCAGGGCCTCGTCCTCGTACAGCACCGTGACCCTGCCGTTCACCGGGGGTTCGGTGGTACACGGCAGCCGGTGCAGGAGGCGGTCTCCGGCGCGCGCGATGTGGTCAGGCCCCAGGATCTGGTGGCGGGAATCGAGCAGGTTGCCCCTCAGGCATTCCTCTTCCCAATGTTCCGTCGGGAGATGGCTGACCAGTCGACTGAATGTCTCCACCACGGTCAGACCATCACATTCCTGCGGCACACGCAGCGGGCGGAAGGTTTCCGCCGGCACACTGCCCGGCAGGGGATTGACAGCCTCGCTGATCGCCCGGTTGCGCCTGGCCAGCGCCTCTGCCATCTCTTCGGCTGCAGTGCGATGGCACCACGGGCAGGACCGTCCGGCCACGTAGCGCGGATCCTGCTGCTCGGCGGCAGTCAAAGGCGATAGGCAGTTGAAACATTGCGCGGCATCCGTCTCGTGCAATGAGGGATCAACACCCACGCGCTGGTCAAACACGAAACACTCGCCCTGGTAGTGCGCGCCGCCGCACTCCTCGAAGTACTTGAGGATGCCGCCTTCCAGCTGCAGCACATTGCGGAAGCCCTGCGATTCCATGTAGGGGCCGGCCTTCTCGCAGCGGATTCCGCCGGTGCAGAACATCACGATGGTCTGGTCCTTGAGTGCCTCCGGCAACCTTGATACCGCTTCGGGAAAGTCGCGGAAATGGTCCACGCCGGCGGCCAGTGCATTCTGGAAAGTGCCGAGCTTGACCTCGTAGTCGTTGCGCGTGTCCAGCAGCGTGACCGGTCGTCCTTCATCCAGCCAGGCCTTCAGCTGCCGCGGCGACAGTTTCGGCGAAGTGCGGCGCGCCGGATCGATGCCCGGCACACCGAAGGCGATGATCTCCTTCTTGATCCGCACCAGCATGCGCCGGAAGGGCTGGTGGGCTGTGTGGCTGACTTTCGCTTCCAGCCCTGCCAGTCCGGGAACTGCCCGCAGGCGCTCCAGCAACGCATCGATTCCCTGCTGGCCACCGGCCACGAACAAGTTGATGCCCTCGGCACTCAGCAGGATGGTGCCGCGCAGCTGGTGGCTGCGGCAGAACGCCAGCAGTCCGGCACGCAGGGCAGCCAGATCGGCCAGGGGTGCGAATCGATAGGCAGCGATGTTCACCACTGGCAGTGGCGGCTGCGAAAGAAGAGCGGATGTGGATTTCACTGCTGCTGTCATGAGGCTGGTTCAGGGACACCGGCGGCCTGTGCGATTGCCTGCGCCACCAGGCGGTCAGCGCCAGGACCCCCCGGAAGCCAGCGATCTGCCACCGGCAGCAGGGGCGGCTGTGCCAGGAACCGGGGTGTAGTGCCACGGTGGACCTGTGCAGCATGCACGAGGAATGGATGGCACAGGAAGACCGTTCCTGCCGGTCCGGTTGCCTGCACTTCTTCCCGCGCCGGGGCGCTGGCGAAATGTGGCAGCAGTTCGCGCAGGCTCAAACCTGCCTCTCCCGCCAGCGCCAAAGCACGGGCCATGTCGCGATGCGAGCCGACACGGATGCGCGTTGGCGCATCATCCACACCGGTATCCGAGAACAGGAACAGCATCAGCAGGGCCCGCCCACGCGAGTGGACATTGGCACGCCAGGAGAGGAAATCGTCCGGGTCGCCGCCGAAGCTGACATCGATGTGCCAGCCGGTATCACCCGGATCCGTCGCGGAAGGAAACCGCACCGGCACCGTGCCCATCGCACGGCAGGGGTGCCAGGCTCCCGGGCCCACGAGCTGATCGAATGCGGCGTGCAGCCGCGGTGTGCTGGCGGCAGCGACGACATGAGGCTGCGGATACATGCCCAGTCGCACCACTGGCCTTGTCCAGGTAGCCGGATCTTCGGTAATTCCCTGCGCACGCAGGTCATGGAAGAAAGTCTCGCGTGCCTGTGCTGCGACGGAAGAAGGGAAGGCATCATCCACGCGGACGAAACCCTCCTCGAGGAACTTGTCGCACTGGTCTGCAGAAAGCATGGACGCCATTATCCCGCGCATACGCGGCTGCGCGTCAGCGCCTGCTGTCGCCCGCGGAAAAAATGCTCCAGCTGATCGGCTACGCCGCCGGAGCCGAGGGCTTCCAGTCCGGCCCGGGGATGGTGTTGATCATCCAGGGGATACCGAACTTGTCGGTGAGCGAGCCATAGCCCGGCGACCAGAAGGCTTCCCCGAAGGGCATCACCACGCGTCCGCCCTCGGCCAGCTGCCCGAACCAGCGGCGCGCCTCCTCCACGGAGTTGCTGTGCAGCGTGACATCGAAGCCGTTCTTTGGCTGGTCAATGTTCGGCGCCCAGGCCGAATCCATGTCCGCGCCCATCAGCGCCTGGTCCCCGACCTCGAGCCAGCAATGCATCAGCCAGTCCTTGTACCTGGCTTCCACGGGCATGCCCGGGGGCCCCTCGCCATACGGCATCGCGGCGGTGATCCTGCCGCCCAGGATGCGGGCGTAGGTCTCGAAGGCCTGGCGGCATTGGCCCTTGAAACTCAGGCTGGTGACGATTTTCATTGGCTACCTCGAGCTCGCGGGGCGCAGGAGATTACGCCATGCAGCCGGCGGCCGGAACCGGATTGCTGCCCATGCATGGAGCGGCCGGCAAATATTCCTGTCCCTGTGAATATTCCCGTGGGAGAATTCCGGCGCTCAGTACCCCCGCATGGGGCATACCCCCGACTAGGAGACGATGCATGCGCAAGACCATTCCTGCCTTGATCCTGGCCGCCCTCGCGGCTGGCGCCCTGCCCCTGGTGGCCACGCAGGCCGTTGGCGCGCAGGCCGCACAAGCTGCCAAGCCGGCCAAGTACTCGGTGAACGAGACCCTCGTGGGCCAGATGCTGGACGATCCCGCCGCGAACGCCGTGCTGAAGAAGATGATTCCGACGGTGTACGCCAACGAGATGTTCCAGACCATGGGCCGCGACATCACGCTGAAGGCCATCCAGCAGTACGAGCCGGAAGCCCTCAGCGACGCGAACCTGGCCAAGCTGCAGGCCGAGCTGGACAAGCTCACGCCCAAGGGCGGCTGAGTCCTACCGGTAGAAGTCGCGCCGCAGCTGCAGGCCATGCTCCAGCCACACCTTCATGGCGCAGAGCATGCCGGTCCAGCCTTCGCAGTTGGCATATGAGGCTTTCGTTCCAGCCTCGCCAGCGGACCAGCCCTCCTCGGTAATGCGGACCAGCGTGCGGCCGTCTTCAAGCTGCTCGAAGGTCATCGTCACCGTGGTACGGCGCGCGCCGGTTTCATCGGGTTCAGCCGATTCCGGCGCCGCATCCCAGCGCAGCACGATGCGGCGATCCCTTTCCACCTCGATGACGTAAACCGGGAACGCTCCCGGGTAGTCGTGGAAGTCCCACGTCACTGTGGCGCCCGGCGCCAGGCGCCCCTGCGCCCCGCCAGTGGTGAAATACCCCGACAGTCTTGCGGGATCGACCACGGCTTCGAAGACCTCGGACACGGGCCTGGCGATCCGGCCGCCGACAGTAAACCTGGGTGACATGGACATTCTCCTGTGAACCAGCGCGGCCATTATGTTATCGTTTTATAACATGTCAACCGATGATCGGGACGACGCGCTGTTCAAGGCGCTGGGCAACCGCTGGCGCCGGCGCATGCTCGACGCCCTCAAGCGCAAGCCGATGACCACCGGCATGCTGTGCGAACTCTTCCCGGAGCTGGACCGCTGCACGGTCATGCAGCATCTCGGGGTCCTCGAGGCGGCCGGGCTGCTGATCGTGGAGCGGCGCGGACGTGAGCGGTGGAACTCGCTGGATGCATTGCCCATCCACGGCATCCACGAGCGCTGGATCGGCCCGTACGCGGCGTATGCCGCTTCAATGCTGTCGCGGCTGCGGCGAAAGGTGGAAGCCCCGGCCTGATCCAGGCTTCGCCAACAGACATGGGACCGGCCTTGCCAGCCGGAGCCGGAGCAGATCAGGATGCGCTCTCGGCCCAGGCAGGAGCGAACGTATGGACACGGGATCGCGGCATTCATCAACAGCTGGCCTCCTCGTTCCCTGCCTGCTGGCAGCCGTCGCGCTTTCCGGTTGCAGCAAGCGCGGCGGCCAGGGAGACATTGCGGTCGACGGCGACGACATTGCCGGTGTCGTCACCTCCAATGCGGGGCCGGAGGCGGGAGTGTGGGTGATCGCCGAAACGGCGGACCTGGGCACGCACTTCGCAAAGATCGTCGTCACCGACCAGCAGGGCCGCTACCTCATTCCCGATCTTCCTGCCGCTGACTACCAGGTCTGGGTGCGTGGCTACGGCCTTGCTGATTCGGAGAAGGTTTCCGGCAAGCCCGGCAGGCGGCTCAACCTTGCGGCCAAGGTCGCACCCGATGCCGCAACGGCGGCGCAGGTCTATCCGGCCGCGTACTGGTATTCAATGGTCAGGCTGCCCACGGAAGCGGAGACGGCCACGCTGCGCAATGGCCGCAACGAGTACCTGATGTGGGTGAAGAACATGGGCTGCGTCGGCTGCCATCAGCTCGGACAGCTCTCCACGCGCACGCTGCCGCCGAGCCTCGGCAAGTTCAACTCCTCGCACGATGCCTGGCTGCGGCGCATCTCCTCCGGGCAGGCCGGCAACAACATGATCCAGATCGCGATGGGCACGCTGGGCGGATTGCCGCTGAAGTACCTGTCGGACTGGACCGACCGCGTGGCCCTCGGGGAACTGCCGGCGCAGCAGCCCGCGCGGCCGCAAGGCATCGAGCGCAATGTGGTGGCCACGGTGCGTGACTGGCTCGACGACAAGCACTACCTGCACGACCTGTCGGGTACGGACCGCCGCAATCCCACCGTCAACGGCCATGGTCCGCTGTACGGCGCGCCCGAGTTGAGCACCGATGATTTTCCCGTCCTCGACCCGCGCACCAACACCGCCACCACCTTCCGCGCACCCGTGCGGGACGCGGATACTCCGACGACACATGACGACGCGGTGGTTGCTCCCTCGCCCTACTGGGGCGACGAACGCATCTGGGACAGCAGGGCAAATGCGCACAACCCCATGCTCGATGCACGGGGCCGCGTGTGGTACACGGCCCGCATCCGTGCCGCTGCGAATCCGGATTTCTGCCGGCGCGGCTCCGACCATCCTTCGGCGAAGGTCTTCCCGCTCGAGCGCTCCGGAAGGCAGCTGGCCGTGTACCAGCCTGATACGAAGCAGTACACCTTCGTCGATACCTGTTACGGCACGCACCACCTCCAGTTTGCATACGACGACCCGAACGACACACTGTGGACCAGTGGCGGCGGCCAGGTGGTGGGATGGCTGGATACGAGGAAGTTCGATGCCACACGCGATGCCGCGGCATCACAAGGCTGGTCGCCGCATGTGCTGGACACCAACGGCAACGGCCGGCGCGACGCCGGATGGGTGGAGCCCGGGCAGCCCGCAGACGCGAAGCGCGACACACGCATCGGCGCCGGATTCTATGCGGTGATGCCCAGTCCAGCCGACGGCTCGGTGTGGGGCTCGGTGGCATTCCAGTATCCGGGCGCCATCCTGCGTTTCGATCCGAAGACGCAGCTCACCGAGATCTATCGGCCGCCCCTGCCGGGTTTTGGCGTGCGTGGCGCCGACATCGATACACAGGGTGTCGTGTGGGTGTCGCTGGGCAGCGGGCACCTGGCGGAGTTCGACCGACGCAAATGCAAGGCACCGCTCAACGGACCTGAGGCCACCGGCGATCACTGCCCGGAAGGCTGGACACTGCATGACTTGCCGGGGCCGGGCTTCGCGGACCTGCCGCAGTTCAGCGTCGAGTCCAGCTACTACACCTGGGTCGACCAGCACGACACGCTGGGGCTGGGCAAAGACGTGCCCATCGCCACTGGCAACCTGTTCGATGGCGTGCATGCCCGCGTGGGTGACAGCATGGTCACTCTGCGCATCCCGTATCCAATGGGGTTCTACATGAAGGGAATGGAAGGCCGCATCGACGATGCCGATGCTGGATGGAAGGGACGCGGCCTGTGGGTCACCAGTGGCGATCGCACGCCATGGCTGATGGAGACGGGCAAGGGGTCGCGACCCCTGGTGGTGCACTTCCAGACGCGTCCGGATCCACTGGCGAAATGAAAAGCGGCGGGCATGCCAGGCATGCCCGCCGCATCAAGCCATCAGGCTTGCGGACGCCGGCTTACGGGCGCTGGGCAGCGTCCCAGTGCTCCACGATCAGGCCGTCCTTGATGCGGAACGTGTCGAACCAGGTGCTCACGTATTCGCGCTTGCAGCCGTCGGTGTACTTGCGCGGGAACATGATGGTGACCAGGTCACCGTCGGCGAGCACCGCCACCACGCCCTCCGGGATGTGATCGGGAACCGCCGCCGGCGGGCGGTTCATCATGCGGAAGAAGGCCTGCATGCCGTCCAGGCCCGTGTTGGCCATCGGATTGTGCTGGATGTAGTCCTTGTGGATGAACTCGCCGGCACGGTCGATGTTGTAGGCATTGAGCAGCGTGCGCCACATGTCCCACACCAGTCGCTTGTTGGCAGCCAGCTTGGGATCCGGATGCTCCAGCAGCTTCAGCTGCTCCTCGCGTGTCATCGCGCCAGTGACGGTCACGGCGGTGGGCGTGACCGAACAGTTCGGGCCAGCCGCGGCGACGGCCTGGCTGAGTCCACCCTGTGCCGCGGCTGGCGCGGCAGGCGCGGCTTCGGGCGCGGCGGCCTGCTCCGTGCCCGACGAGCAGGCGGCCAGCAACAGGGCGGTGGCGGCTACGGCGGAAATCAGTCTCATGAGAGTCTCCCTCTATTCCCTTTCCAGAAAAACAGTGACGCGGCTACTTGTCGTCGGCCGCTGCGACATTGCGATACTTGATGAACCACTGGCCATTCACCTTCACCAGGTCATCGACGCCGTTGCCAGCCGCCGCAATGCGTGCGGGATCGGCCGAGTTGGCGCCGCCAGTGCCGAATATGGTCTGGTGGTAGTAGTGGTAGCGGGCCGTGGTGGGGCCAGTGAACTCCAGGTACTGGTTCATCGTGAAGTGGCGCATCGAGATCTTCTCGCCCTTGGCGCGGCGCTCGTCATGACCCTTCTTCAGGTCGGCCACCATCTTGTGCAGGGCTTCGTGCCCCTTGGTCTGGCCGAAGGCGCCATCGGAGGTGAAGAGCTTCACGTAGCCGTCGGCGTCGTAGGTGTCGAGCATGCGGTCATAGGACCACATGAGTTTTTCGATCGCGGCGCGGTCCTCGGGGGTTCCGACGTAGATGCCCGCAGTGGACGGTGCACGGGTCTGTGCAGCGGACGGAATCGCCACCAGCGCAGCCATGGCAGCGGCCAGGGCCATCGGCAACAAGCGTGACATCGCGGAACTCCCCCTTCGCCGGAATACGCTAGGTTACCAGCTGCACGCCAAGGTGTGAGCCGGTTTCAGAACCTCCAGCTGACTTCGGCGAGCGCATAGTGCTGCCACGCAAAAGTGTAGACGTCATCGTTGTCGGCGCCACCCTCGAGAGTCCGCACGCCGAGGCCCAGTGACAGCCTTTCACCCAGGGCATAGCGCGCCTTCAGGGCAATATCGAAGGCGCGACCCTGGGGGGCCAGCAGGCCGTCGGCATCCAGCACCAGGGTCCAGCGATCGCCCAGGCGGCGGTATCCCGCCAGACTCAGCAAGGGCACCAGGCCAGTGTTGTCGTAGACGGCCTCCGCGCCCACCTGGCTGAGCCCGATGCTGGCATCGCGCACCTTCAACGTGGCGCCGCCCCACCATGTCCAGTCACCGCCGTGGTGGAACCGGTAGCGATAGCTCAGGCGCCAGGAGTCGAACCGGTAGTGAACCCGGGTGGGTTCGCCTGCCGCAAACGTCACCCCGTCGAACTGCAGCGCGGAACCGGGAATGCCTGTGCGGGTGATGGAATATGGGGCGTACATGGCCCGCAGATGATGGCGCTCGGCGACCTGCCAGGTGGCGTCCACGCGCCAGGCCGCTTCGGCGCTACCGCCCTGGAGGTTGCGCAAGGAGAACTTCGAGCCTGCAGAGGTATTGGGGATTCGGGCGACATTGCGGGTTTGCCAGACAGCGCCTCCTTCAATGGCGACGCCGGAGCCGGACTGTGCGAGGACCGGAGTGCCCAGCATCCATCCGGCAGGCATGAGGCAGGCGATCAACTGGATACGCATTGCAGGTCCCGGTAGCCCGCCGGCATGGCGGGCGAGAAGGTTAACGGTTCCGGAGACTGGCTTCCTGTAGGCGGGCACCGCCTGCTGTCCCTATCATTGCCCTACCCCTCCCCACGAGGCATCTCCGGTTGAGTGCATTGCTGTTGTTCGGCGCGGGTCTCGCCCTGCTGATCTTCGCCGCGGAGCTGATCGTCCGCCACGGCTCCTCGCTGGCCCTGGCACTTGGCATGAACCCTCTGGTGCTGGGGCTCACCATCGTTGCCATCGGCACCAGCGCGCCGGAACTGGCGGTGGGCATCACGGCCAGCCTCGGCGGCAGCGGCGCGCTGGCCGTGGGCAACATCGCGGGCACCAACCTCGTCAACATCCTGCTGATCCTGGGCTTGAGCGCATTGCTGCGCCCGCTGCCGCTGCATCTGCGCACCATCCGCGTGGACCTGCCGATGATGGTGGTGGCAGCGCTGCTGATGACGGCACTGGCCTGGGATGGGGTGCTCTCGCTGCGCGACGGCATCACCATGCTGCTGGTGGCGGCAGCCTATACCACCGTGCTCATCCGCCAGAGCCGCGGCGAAGGCGCCAGGGTGAAGAAGGAATTCAGGGAGATGTTCGGCCCGGAAGGCGCACGCACCCCTGGCACTGATGAATCACACATGGGCATCAATGCGCTGTACCTGGCCGCAGGGCTTGCACTTTCAGTGCTGGGCGCGCACTGGCTCGTGGGTGCCGCAGTGGACATGGCCCGCTCATTCGGAATGGGCGAGGCCGTCATCGGGCTCACCATCGTTGCCATTGGCACCTCTGCCCCCGAACTCGTCACCACCATCGTCGGCACGCTGCGCAATGAGCGCGACGTGGCCGTGGGCAACCTGCTGGGCAGCAGCATCTACAACATCCTGGTGATCCTGGGGATACCCAGCCTCATCGCACCTGGCGGCATACCGGTGGAGCGCGAACTGCTGCTGTTCGACATCCCGCTGATGACGGCCGTGGCGCTGCTGTGCATCCCGGTGTTCATCTCCGGCCGCGATGTGTCGCGGGTGGAGGGCGGGTCATTCGTGGCGCTGTACCTGGGCTACCTCGCCTACCTGCTGCTGCTGCGCTGAGGCCGGTTACCAGGCTGGCGCGCCGGGCGGATCAGCCGGCGAGGCAGCATCCCAGTGTTCGATGATCCGGCCGCTGGCGATGCGGAACTGGTCGAACCAGGCCAGCGTGTAGGTGCGTCCGGCGTGGTGAGGATGCGGCAGCTCCTGCATCCTCACCAGGGCGACCAGGTCGCCCTCTGCGACGACGGCGACCAGGGGCGCGCGTAGCCAGGGCTGCACCGGCAGGTCCGCACGTGCGGCAAAGCGGCTGGTGATGGAGCGCAGCCCCGAAGCGCCGACCGGACTGTGGTCGACGAAATCCATCGCAATGAAACGCTGCGCCTCCTCGTCGCGACCGGCCTCCACTACCGTGCGCCAGAGATCGAAGACCAGGCGCTTGTTGCCCGCCAGGACGGGATCCGCGGCGGACAGCAGCGCCTCCTGCGCTGCGCCGGTGGCGCCGGTCACCGGCTGCGGGCCGCCCTCTTCCGGCAGCGCCACTGCAGCGTTCGGCGCAGTCCTCACGGAATGCCAATGCTCGGCCAGTCGCCCATCCTCGACGCGGAAGAGATTGAAATGCGTGGTGGTGAAAGCCGGAGCGTGAGTACCAGCCGGCACGGACTCCAGCAGGCTCATCACCACCAGGTCACCTTCGGCGATGCTGGCCACCAGCGGTGGTTCCACCAGTTGCGGCACGTCGCGCCGGGGCACGGCGGAGAAGATCTGCTTGAAGGCCGCGCGGCCCGTGGGCAGTACCGGGCTGTGCTGGATGTAGCCTTCCGCCAGCAGGTCGTCGGCCCTTTCCACGTGCCCGGCATTGACGATGGTGCGCCAGAGATCGAAGACGAGCCGCTTGTGCGCAGCAAGGCTGGCATCGTCGCTGGCCAGCGCTGAAAGTGGATCCGGATGGGCACGCACCTCCACGGGCATGCCAGCCTGCCCGCAGGCTGCCATCAGCACAGCGACAGCCAGCGGCACCAAGGTCAGGACAACGGGCGATGCCCTGCGCAAGCTCCCCCCTTGCCAGTGCACACCTTGCACTGGGGGCCCACACTAGCAGCTTGATCGCCAGGCGCGAAGGCTTCGGCCTCCCGGTCCGGGGGGGGTCACCGTCCCGGGAGGCCTCGCCCTTCGCCAGTGCCCGATCAGAACTGCAGGCGTACGCCCATCGTGAAGTAGCGACCCATCGTGTCGTACAGGCCCACGTTGGTCTGCCCGCCCACCAGGGCACTGGAGGGAACCAGTGCTGGATCCCGGTCGAACACGTTCTGCACGTTCAGGTAGATTTCCGGCGAGCCGGACATCTCCAGCCCGTAGCGTGCGCCCACATCGAAAGTGGTGACGCTGCCGATGGTGGCGAACTGCGGCGCGATGTCACCCGGCAGCCAGGTGGTGTTGCGCGCACCCTTGTGGATGTAGCGCGCGTTCGCATTGAGGCCCAGCGGACCGATGTCCATGTTCACCAGTGCGTTGGCCACCCACTTCGGGTAACCAATGCCCATGTCACCCACACGGTCGGTGTAGACCGAGGTGGTGGCGTTCGGCACCGTGGTGGACTGCTCGATCAGGCGCGTGGCCACCACGCGGAACAGCGTGTTGTTGCCCAGCAGCTGCGTGCGGTAGTTCAGGTCGAGGTCCACGCCCTGGGTGCGCGCCTGGCTGAGGTTCATGGTGCGCGAGCGCACGCCGGTGAAGGCGTTGGGCGGACCCACGAGGTTGGCGCAGTATTCCGCCTGGCCCTGCGCACAGCGCCGCACCACCTCCTGTCCACCCACCGAGGCCAGCATGTCCTTGATCTGGATGTCGTAGTAGTCCGCGCTCATCGCGAAGCCCGACAGCCAGGTGGGCTGGTAGGTGAAGCCGGCCGTCCAGGTGTCACCGATCTCCGGTTCGAGGTCGGGATTGCCCGAGATGATCACCGCCACGGGGCGATTGCCCGTGCCATTGATGATGTCGTCGATGATGATGTCAGGACCGGAGCTGTCGCGGGTGTAAAGGTCACCGATGCCTGGCGCGCGGATGTCGCGCGAGCGGGTGGCGCGCAGCAGCAACTCCTGGATGGGCCGGTAGCTCAGGCCGACCTTCCACGTGTTAACGGTACCGCTCTGCGAGTAGTCCGTGACGCGGAACGCCGCATTGAGGTCCAGCTCGTACAGCAGGTTCATGCCGCGGGCCAGCGGGACCAGGGTCTCGGCGAAGGCTTCCTTCACGTCATATTCGCCCGCAGTGGGCTGCACGTTGCTCGTGGACCAGTCACCCACGCGTCCCGTCAGCGAAGCCGGCAGGCCGCGGATGTTGGACCAGTCGGGAATGCCGTTTGAACCGCTGTCGGAGAGGATCTCGCCATTGAGCTCACGGTACTCAACGCCGGCACCGACAGCCACAGGGCCGGCCCAGGTGGAGAACAGCTCGCCGCTGATGCTGGCCGCGGCCACCTTCTGCCGCATGATGTTGTAGTTCCAGGGCTGCCCGGGGCCGTGGATGTAGTCGAGCGCGGCCTGCGAGGGGGCGCCGGCGCCGAACGGATTCAGCGGCACGCAGTCGCCATAGAGGGCCGGATTCGCCAGCGCGCTCTGGCAGACGATGCTGCCGTTCGGGGCGCGCACGGCATCCACCGCGCGATAGAGGCGCGAGAGGGAGATCTGGTCGTGGTAGTCGAGCCGGAAGGCGCTGCGACCCTGCTCGTAGTACACATCCCATTTCCAGTTGCCCGCGAGGGTGCCCTTCAATCCACCGGTGATATCCCAGGTGGCATAGCCGGAGGTGATGTCGATGTTGCCCCAGGACTTCGGCACGATGCCCAGCGCAAAGCTGTTCACGCCCAGCGTGGTCATGCGGTCCTGGATCGATGCCGGGAGGAAGGCATTGCCGGTCTGAATGTTCAGCGGCGTGGTGCTGTAGAAGTAAGCGGGCGTCTGCGTATAGTCCGAATCCGCGGTGGCGTACGTGCCCTGCACGAAGGCCTCGACGTTGTCGTTCACCTCGAACATCGCGTGCCCGAAATACACCTTGTTGTCGGTGGGGGTGTTGAAGTTCGCGGTGTCGCCGACGTAGTTGCCGCTGCCGCCGACCATCAGCGTCCCGCCGCGCAGCGAGCCATAAAGGAAGGGCACCGGATTGCCCTGGTCATCGAACTGGATGGGACCGTTGGCGGCCAGTGGCCCCGAGAGGATGGCGCCGCCGTAGGAAGCAATCGGCTGCGTGACATTGCAGGCAATGGTCTGGCGCGGATTGGCGGGGGACATGTTGCCCGCATTCACGCCGGGGATGCCGATGGTGGCGCAGTACTGGCGCGCCCAGTCGCGGTTCTCCTTGTAGGCCTGGGCATTCCTGCGCCAGTCGAAGGAGCCGATCACGTGCAGCCGGCCATCGAGGAATGAGGTGCCGCCGGCCAGCGCCACGCGGTGCGAACCGCCGTCGTCACGGGTGGAGATGCCGCCGTTGACGTCGATCTTCAATCCCTCGAAGCGGGTATTCAGCGTGAAGTTGGTGACGCCGGCCATGGCATCGGAACCGTAGGCGGCCGACGCCCCGCCGGTCACCACGCTGACGTTCTGGATCAATCCCTGCGGCAGCAGGTTGATGTCGGTATTGCCGGCGATGTTCGCGGGCACCAGGCGGCGGCCGTCGAGCAGCACCAGGTTGCGGTTGTTGCCCAGGTTGCGCAGGTTCAGGAAGCTGCCAGGGCCCAGCGTGGTGCGCCCGCCGATGGATTTCTGGGTGGTCGAGCCCGTCATCGCGGGCAGCGATGCCAGCGCCTGGGAAATGGACTGCGGATTTACCTGCAGCAGCTCATCGGCGCTGAGGGAGGTTACCGGAGTGGGCGAAGTCATGCCCTCGCGGATGATGCGCGAACCGGTGACTACGACTTCCTCAAGCTCGGTCTCAGTGGCCTGCTGGGCCAGCGCGACGCCGGAACCGGCAATCGCGGCGGCGACGGCTATGGAAACGCGCCAGGCGGCCAGCAGCGGGCGACGGGATTCAAAAGGATCAGACATGGCTTCCCCCAAAAAAGAAACGGAGCGTCTTCTTGTGCGAAACGTGCCGGCTGCAGACACCGGCCCGCGCCGGGGTCAGCGGATGCCGACTCCTACAGAGACGAACGGGGAAAGCGTTTCCGCCAGTCGGGATGAAAGGCCGCGAGGCGGGTCGCGGGGCCGGGCCGGCCTGGGAGGGCTCAGGGAGCGGGGCCCTGCACTCCGAGCTTCTCCAGTGCCGCGATGGCCGCGGGACGCGGCGTGGGTGGATGGGTGGCCAGGAACACGCCCTGCGCCCAGTCCCAGGCCGTGCGGCCTTCGGAGTCCTTTGCGGTCATGTCCGCGCCATGTTCGGCGAGAAACAGGAGGATGTCGCCGGAGCCGCGGTTGGCTGCTCCATGCACGGCGCGGATGCCCTTCGAGTTCGCCGCGTTCACATCATTGCCAGCCGCAAGGCAGATGCGCACGGCCTCCAGCAGCGCCTCCGGGCCCCAGGTGACGGTCTGCGCCACGGTCCAGTTCACTCCCGCAGCGGCAGCCAGCGCGGTCGTGCCCTGCTGGGTGGCGATATTGGCGTCGGCGCCATGCGCCAGCAGCAGGCGCATCACCTCCACGTCGCCGGCCAGCGCGGCGCGGATGAAGGGTGTCTCGCCGGTGAAGTCCACCCAGGACAGCGATCCCAGCGGCAGCACATGCGAGCGCACCACCGGCATCTCCCGGATGCGCGTGTTGGGCCGGGCGCCCTTTTCAAGCAGCAGGCGGACCAGATCCAGGTTGCCCTCCGTGTCGGTGCCGCTGCCTGAAGCCGGATCGGGAGAGTCCCGGTTGCGCACGTCGATTGCGGCATACAGGGGTGTGCGGCCATACCAGTCGATGGCCTGGATGTCCGCGCCGCGGGTGATGAGGAATTTCGCCACCGCCACGCGGTCATTGCTGGCTGCAAGCAGGAGCGGCGTGATGTCGTTGGGATCACGGTCGTCGATGGCGGCGCCGGCATCCAGCAGCACGCGCACCACTTCGAGGTGTCCGTCGCGGGCCGCGTAGTGCAGTGGCGTCTTGCCGCCGGGAATGGCTGGCCGCGCGCCCCGGGCCGGGGATTTCTCCACACCCTTGCCCTGCGTGCCGCCGATGCGCCTGAACGGCGGCTCCGGACCGATGCGCGTGCGCGCCATCACGTCGGCACCGGCGTCAAGGAGTACCCGCGCGGCGTCGGCATGGCCTGCGCGCGCGGCCAGGTGCAGGGCAGTCTGGGCGTACTCCGGATCGCGGGCATCGCGTTCCGCACCGGCCTGCAGCAGCGTGCGGACCACCTCAGGATTGCCGGCGCGCGCGGCGGCCATCAGCATGGTCTCGCCAGCGATGTCGCGGGCATTTGCGTCAGCCTTTGCGGCCAGCAGCATCCGCACCAGTTCGGGATTGCCCTGGCTGCAGGCCAGCAGCAGCGGCGTGACTTCGAGGCTGGTGGCCGCCCGCGCATCTGCACCCCTGGAAAGCAGCAGGCGCGCGGAACGCACATCATTGCGGTTTACTGCGTAGTGCAGGGCACGTGTGCCGTCGGGCTCGGCGGCATTGGCATCGGCGCCGGCCTTGAGTGCGGCCTCCACTGCCGCGGCCCGCCCTTCCCGGGCAGCATCAAGCAGCTGCGCGGAGGGATTGGCCGCCGCGAATGCGGGGACTGCCAGCCAGAGCAACAGCAACCTGCGCATGGGCGGCTAGATCTCCACCGTGCCCGTGCTGTCTGCGAACCGTTCAGCCTCCACCCCCAGCTTGTGCAGGATGGAAAGCTGCAGGTTCGACAGCGGCGTCTTCGCCGCCACCTGCAGGTGGCGGTTGCCCTCGATGCGGCCGCGGGCGGCACCAGCCAGCAGGATGGGCAGCGGGCCGTGGTCATGCTGGTTGCCGTCGCTGATGCCGCTGCCGTAGAGCACCAGCGAGTGATCCAGCAGCGTGCCCTCGCCGTCCGGCGTGCCGGCGAGCTTCTCGAGCAGGTAGGCAAGGATGCCCACGTGGTAGCGGTTCATCACCGCAAAGCGGTCCTTGTTCGCCTGCACGTTGGAGTGATGCGACAGCGCGTGGAAGGAATCGCTGAGCCCGCTGGCCGGATACGTGGCATTGCTGGTCTCCTGTGCAAAGGGCAGCGTGGCCACGCGCGTCACATCGGCGCGCCAGGCCATGGCCAGCAGGTCCATCTGCAGCTTCACGTGCTCGTCGAAACTGGCGGGCACGCCGGCGGGCGCATCGCCGGAAACACCAGGCCGGTTCTGTGCATTGGTGATGCGCCGTTCGATCTCGCGGATGTCTTCCACGTAGGCGCCCAGCCGCTCGCGGTCGCCGGCGGGAAGTGTCTTCTGCAGGGCATTGATTTCCTCGCGCAAGGTGTCGAGCAGGCTGCGCGCCTGCGCCCGGCGCACCTTGCGCTGCTCCTCGCTGGCGCCATCGCCAAACAGCCTCTCGAACACGGCCTGCGGATTGTTTTCCACCGGCAGCGGCGTGGTGGCGTTGCGCCAGGCAATTGAATTGCGATACGCGCAGGAAAGATTGGTGCCGCAGCCAAATGCCGGCCCCTCGATGCCCAGTTCCAGGGACGGCAGCGGGGTATCGGCGCCAACGGCCACCGCCGCCACCTGGTCCACGGTGACGCCCAGGTGCGCACGCGGCCCCAGCACCGGCTCCGCGCCGCTGAGGAAGCAGGCCGAGGAGCGTGTGTGATTGGCTTCGGCAGAAGCGTCGTCTCCATTGGCCGATGGCAGGTCGAGTCCGGTGACCACGTTCACGTAGCGCCGGAAGGGTTCCAGGGGCTGCAGGATCTCGCTGATGGGGAAGTCGCGGCCCGTGGCCGCCGGCGTCCACCTGGCCAGCGTCACCCCATGCGGCACGTAGATGCACGCGAATCGCGGTGCCGGCGCAGCCGCGGCGGCCATGGCCGGCGTCATCGATTCCAGCAACGGCAGGGCCATGGCGGCACCGGCTCCGCGCAGCAGCCTGCGGCGGGAAATGTGCTTGCGGGTGATGAAGTGCATGGCGCTCCCTCAGTGACTGGTGGCGGCAACGGTGCTGGTGGTGCGGTACTGGAAGGCCTGGCTCTGCACCACAGCCTGTATCAGCGTTGCGAACCGGTAATCATCGGCGGCCGCCGCGCGCACCACATTGCGCACCGTGGGCATGTCGCGGTAATCCACGCTGCGGCCCAATGCGTAGATCATCAGCTTCTGTGCCAGGTTGGTGGCGAACACGTCGGGACGATCAAGGAGCCAGTCGCGCAGCGAATCCGGGCCGTCCAGCTGCGTGCCGTCGCCCATTTCACCCAGCGGGTCCACCGGCAACCCGTTGTCGCTGGTGCGCCAGCGCCCGGTACGGTCGAAGTTTTCCAGGGCAAACCCAATGGGATCCATGATGCGGTGGCAGGCAGCACAGTCCGGACGCGCGCGATGCATCTCCAGCCGCTGGCGCAGCGTGGTCGGGCCGTCATGGCCCTCCGGCGGATCCAGGTTGGTCTCCACCCCGGCAGGCGGCGCTGGCACGTGCGCACCCACCAGGCTTTCCATGATCCACTTGCCCCGCACCACGGGGGAAGTGCGGTCCGGCAGCGAGGTGAGCGTGAGGATGCTGCCCTGGCCCAGCAGGCCGCGGCGCTGACCTTGCGGAAGGTCGACGCGGCGCATATGGCTGCCGGTGACGCCCGTCACGCCATAGTGGCGCGCCAGCGGTTCATCGAGGAAGGTGTAGCGCGCATCCAGCAACTCGAGGATGCTGCGATTGCCGCTGAATACTCCGCCAAGCAGCAGGCGGGTCTCGCGCAGCATCGACTGGCGCAGGTTCTCGTCGAATCCCTGCGCATCCGCCGGGATGCTTTCGAGCGCCCGCAGGCGCAGCCACTGCGCGGCGAAATTGTCCACCAGCGCTGCGGAGCGGGGATCGGCCAGCATGCGCCGCACCTGCCGGCCAAGTTCCCTCTGGTCCTTCAGGCGACCGCGCGCGGCAAGGTCGAGCAGCTGCGCATCCGGAATGCTGCTCCAGAGGAAGAACGACAGCCGCGAAGCCAGCTCGACATCCGACAGCCGATAGGTGGTGCCAGGCGCAAGGCCCGGCGGCTCCTGTTCCAGCCGGAACAGGAAGCGTGGATTCACCAGCAGCCGTGCCAGTGCCTGCTCAATGCCGCCTTCGAAATCGCTCGTTGCGCGGGCTTGCCGGTAATGGCCCACCAGCGAATCCACCGCCGGATCGCTGGCACCCACCGGCGCGCGATAGGCCTGCGTGGCCAGGTTGGCAAGGATGCGGCGTGCACAGGCTTCTTCCTCGTCCGGGGTGGCAGGACGACAGATGAAGACCTTGCGCCTGCTCGACGTGTCTCCAGCGCCGGCCGGATTGTAGGGACCCTTGATGGTGATGTCGGAAATGGCGCCCTGCAGCCTGTCGATGGAGTAGATGTCATCCGTTGCAAGGCTGCGCAGCTGGTCCACCAGTGCGGCGGCGACCGTGCGCGGGCCGGCCTTCACCTGCACGCGGAACTTGCGCGGATCTTTCTCTTCCGGCGTGAGCTGCTCCTTGTCGATGGTCACGAAGACGCGGCGCCCGCGCGGCAGCGCATCGGCAAAGGGCACGCCGGCCGCCACGCCGATGGTGATCTCGTACTCGCCGTCGAGGGGAAATTCGTGGCGCACGCCGTAGCCGCCACGCGTGCCCAGCGGCAGGGAATCCACGTGGCGCTGCTGCGACCAGCCAGTGGGCGGGCGATAGTCCACCTGCACCACCGCTGCCTCACGGTCACCCACCGCACGCCGCGCCAGCTTCGCCGCCGCGGCGACATAGGCTTCGACCAGCGCCGGGGAATTTCCGAGGGTCTCGGCGTTGGTATCGAAACCGTCACTGCTGTTGTCCGGCGGCAGCAGGCTGGACACGTTGTCCTCGAGCCCCAGCAGGTCGCGGATCACGTTGCCATACTCGAAGCGTGTAAGACGCCGCAGGCCCGAATGTGCCGGTGGCACTGCAGCGCGCGCTGCGCGGTCGAGCTCGCGCTCCAGGCTGCCGGCGAAGGCCTGCAGCCGGGCCTCTTTCGGGCGTGGTTCGCCGGCCGGCGGCATCATGCCGGTACGCACCTTGCGCACCACCTTCTCCCACATCTGCGCGTCCTGCCCCACCGGTCCGTCTCCGGCATGCTGCAGCGACAGGCCGCCGCTGTAACTCTGGTCGTCATGGCAGCCGACGCAATACTCGTTCACCAGCGCGATGCTGGCGCGGTCCGGCTGGGCAGTGTGCGCCGGAGCCATCGTGAACAGGCCCAGCAGCGGCAGCATGCCCGCCAGCAGCAACCGGGCAGGCGCGCGCCACGCATCGCGCGGCGTGCTCATCGTGTCTGGTTCGCGAGGATCATCCAACAGCAGGACCTCACAGTATCGCGGTGAGACGCAGCCAGTAGCCGCGCCCACTGTAGTCATAAAGGGCGGGCAGTATGTGGTTCACATCCGGAACCCAGGGACCTGCCGCATCCAGCACATTGCGCACTCCCACCGAGGCGCGCAGGCCATCCAGCCATGCCCGCTGCGAGGCCAGCCTGTGGGTGTATGAAATGTCCCACATCCAGTATGGCTCAACCCGGGCCTTCGTGCCGCCGCCGGCATTCGGATACGCATCGTTCCGGAATCCATCCGTATAGCGCAGCCGTGACTGGAGCAGGTGGGGTCCGCGCGACCAGTCGCTGCGCAGCAGCGCGCGTACGGGAATGCCGGGCGCGGCACCGGCCAGCAGGGCATTGCGGCTGCCGGTGCCGTCCACCCCATTGACGCGGTAGCGACCCTGCCAGGTCAGCTGCAGGTTGTTCACCAGCGCGCCAGCCGCTCCCAGTGCGCTGCGGTGACTCAGGCCGAAGTCGATGCCGGCGGTGGAGATGCGCGCCACGTTCACGTAGGTCAGGTCCAGGCCCACGATCTGGCCGATGTTCACCCCGTCATGCATCACGGTGCCTGCCGCAGGGTCGCGGCGCACACGCCTGCCATCCAGCGCCGCCACGGGGTCCATGGCGAGCACCAGCCCGTTCTCCAGCGAGATCTGGTCGCGGAAGCGGAAATCCCAGTAGTCCAGCTCCACCGTGGTGTCCTGTGCCGGACGCCAGGTGAAACCCAGGTTGAAATTCTCCGACTGCTGCGGCTCCAGCCGCGCATTGCCATGCAGGTCCGAAGGCACGCGCGAGAGGTTGTCGTTGCCGGGCGTGTAGTAGTCATCCACGCCATTGGTGAAGTTCACGTTCTGGCGAAAACGCTGGTACAGGGTGGGTGCCAGGAAGGATGTGCCCCAGGTGCCACGCAGCTGCCAGCGGCGCGCCGGGGATTCATACAGCAGGCCCACCTTCGGGTCGGTGGTTGAAAAGCCCGGGCCCTGCAACTCCTCGTGGCGCAACGCCCCGTTCAGTTCCAGCGCACCCCGGCGCGGATCGGCCAGCAGCGGCACGCTGGCTTCCGCAAACAGCGCGTAGCCTGACTGGCTCACGTCCTTGTCGAAGGAAGGCGCCTGCAGGTCGTCATCGCCGCTGTTCTTCAGTGCGCTGAAGTCCGCGGTCCAGCTCTCGCGCCTTTGCTGGGCGCCCACGGCCAGCCGCACGGGTCCTGCGGGAGTGCGGCCTGCCCTGCCCTCGGCCACCGCCTCGAAGACACGCAGTGTGGCCGCAAAGCGCGACCAGTCCAGCGCCGACACGAACAGGCCGGTATCCACCGTGTTGGCGGTGGGCGAGCCGGGCCGCGCTGTGACGGAATTGCCGAAGATGTTGAAGAAACTGCATCCGGCCGTGCCCGGTACGCGACCGGACAACAACGGGTCGGAAGTGGCCGCGCGGCAACCCGCACCGCCATAGCCCGCCAGCGCAGCGCGCAGCGCGGGCATGGAGAAAGTGCTCCCCAGCGCGGTCTGGTCCTCGTTGTTCACCGACCAGGAACCTGCAGCGCGATAGCTCCAGCCATTCGACAAGCGGCCTTCCAGGCCGATGGCCCAGCGCAGGTTGTCGATGGCGGCGCGGGTCATGTTGATCTGGTTGCGGCAGTTGTGTCGCGTGGCCGGATCGCCGGGCAGGTTGCAGTTGAGCCCGAAAATGCGCGAGCCGGGCTGGATGGTGACGTCCTCCCAGAACGGCACGCCACCCTCTGCATCATCGGCCGTGCCGACGAACCCATCAGGGCCGGCATTCAGCAGCACCGCACCGCTGGCATCGCGCGCCGGCACGAACTCGTGCACGCCGTCGCCGTCCTTGTCGAACCCCAGCTGCATGGCGGCTGGTATGGCAAACAGTGGCACGCCATCCGCATTCATCGCCCGGAACGGATTGCCGGGCGCATAGCCGGGAATCACTACCGCCGGCTGGCCCGGCGCAGGCCGCACGCTGCCGCCCGGCGTGTCGGCCAGCGCCACGCGGTTGCGCAGCATTCCCACTTCGCCGAACAGCCGCAGGCCGGCGTCCAGCTCGTGCTGCAGCTCCGCATGCAGCAGGGCGCGCCGCTGGTCTGCATTCACGCTGGTGCCCATCGCGACGTTCTGCATGCACTCCTCGGCATAGGTTTCACCCAGTCGCTCCACAGTGCCGATGGCAATGCTGGAGCCGGTGAACGCGGCGCAGAGGGGATCGGCCAGCGCGGTGGCCGGGCCCTCGAGCGCGCCTCCGGCATCGCGGTTCGGCACGGCCACGCGAATGGGCCAGCCGGTCTGGCGGTATTCGCCATCGATGCTGCCCTCGCGGCTTGCAACGACTTCGAGCGTCTCGTAGTTGTAGCGCTCGCGCTGCTGGAATTCGGCGGCCACCATGACTGACGTGCGGCCATTGCGCATGCCCCAGATGGCGCCGAGGCGATCGTCCCTGGTGCCACCGGTTTCCCGGATGGCACTTTCTGCCGCCACTTCCAGGCCCTGGAATCCATGCCGGGTGACCAGGTTTGCCACGCCGGCCACCGCATCGGAACCGTAAAGGGCCGAGGCACCGTCCTTCAGCAGGTCCACGCGGCCGATGGCGATCTGTGGCAGCAGCGCATTGATGTCCACGCTCCCCAGCGAGACCGGTTCGCGGGCCACGCGTCGCGAGTTCACCAGCACCAGCGTGGCATCCGCACCGAGGCTGCGCAGGTTCAACGTGCCGGCTCCATTGGTGGAGCCCACGCCGCGACCTGCCGAAAACACGGATGCCCCGTTCAGCGGCAGCGTGGCCGTGAAGGCGGCGACACTCGACGGGGCGTGGGACTGCAGTTCATCCCGACCGATGCGGCGCACGGGGGAAGCCAGCATGAAGGTTTCATCACGCCGGATGTAGGTGCCGGTGACCACGACGTCATCGAGCAGGATGTCGGTGGGGAGCGCCTTGCCCTCCGCAGCAGCGACGGGCGCCGGTTCGCCTCTGGTGCGCGGCCCACGCGTGCCTGGCACTGTGGCAGATCCGGCTTCGGCAGCAGGGTCGGGATCTGCGGAAACTAGGATGGACCCTTCAGTCAGGCGAGCCGTCAGCGCAGTGCCTTGAAGCAGCCTGTCGAAGGCAGCCTGCACGTCCCACACACCGTCCACGCCGTGGGTGCGCAGGCCACGCAGCTGGCTGCTCGGGTAGATCAGGTTGACGCGCAGTTGCCGGGCGAGGGATTCAAGTCCTTCGGCCAGGTCTCCCGCAGGCACTTCAACGTGGCGGGCACCGGCAGCTGTCGCCGGCGCAAGGTGCAGCCATGCGCAAAGCGCCGCCGCCATGGCCAATCGCCAGCTTCTCGAACCCCCCATCCCGGTCTGACTCCGCCGTGTCAGTTCACTTTCACAAGCGAGGGTGCAGCAGCACCTCGTCTTTGTGCATCTCTGCCCGCACTGGAAAGCCGGTTTCCAGCAGCTTCAGGAAAACCTCCTGGTCCGTGGCACGGAAAACTCCGCCCACGCCGAGCTCCGCAATCGAAGGATCGGCGAGCACGATCTTGCGCTTGTTGTAGCGGTTGAACTGGGCCGCTGCCTCGGCCAGCGGCGTATCGCGGAATACCACCAGGCCCGACCGCCAGCTCAGATGCTCCTCCACCTCTTCATCGGTGAGGCTCCTTGTGAGCACGTCCGTGGCGGCGACCTGCAGCATCGATCCGGCGCCGAGGGATGTCGGGCCGGCGCGCTGTCCAGCCGCATCCACCCGCACGCTGCCTTCGGCGACCACGACCTGCATGCGTGGTCCCTGCTGCTGCACGGCGAAGGCCGTACCCGTGGCCACCACGCGCACCTTGCTGGCCAGCACGACGAATGGACGGCTGGCATCCTTCGCGACCTCGAAAAACGCCTCGCCGCGCTGCAGTTCCAGCTGCCGCTCGCTGGCGCGCATGTCCACGCGCAAGGCCGAGTTGGTATTGAGCACGACTGTGGAGCCATCAGGCAGCAGTACCTGTCGCAACTCGCCCACCTCGGTGACGTAGACCTGCGCACCACCCGCCACCTGCCAGTAGATGGCGAATGCGACGCCGAGCACGAGAAGCACGCTGGCGGCCAATGCCAGCGGGTGGCGCAGCCATGGACGTTGCCGCGCCACTGGCAACGCCGGCTTCTGCGGGAGCATTGCCGCCAGGCGACCAGCTTCCTTCCATGCAGCGTGCAGGCGGTAATACGCCACACGATGATGCAATGAAGCCGCAAGCCAGGCTTCGAAGCCGGCGGCATCTTCTGCGGTCAGATCGCCGGCATCGCGCCGGCTGATCCAGGCGGCGGCGGCCTGTTCTGCTGCTTCCCTCTCGCTCATCTCTTCTGTCTGGCAGCGATATCTTTCGCGCCGGGGCTCCCTTCTTCTGTTTTCTCCCGCCTGCCGCCAAACAGCTCGGCAGCAAGGGCGGCAATGCCGCGTACCAGGTGCTTTTCCACGGTGGATTCCGCGATACCCAGCCGGCTGGCGATTTCCTTCTGTGGCAGGTCCTCGATCCGCCGCATCCATACCACTTCGCGGCAGCGCTGCGGCAGGCGATCGAATGCCTCCGCCAACCACTGCAGCCGTCTGCTACCGGACAGCTCGCGCTCCGGCGTGATGTCATTAACTAGGACGTTCAGCGAGTCCACATCCTCCATCAATTCGATGGAAACCACGCGTTCGCGCCGGATTCTGTCAATCAGCAGGTTGCGCGCGATGCTGAACAGCAGGCCGCGCGGATGGGTGGGGCGCTGGCGCATGGCGGTTTCCAGAACCCGCACATAGATGTCGTGGCGCACGTCCTGCAGGTCGTGCCCCTGCCGCCACTCGCGGCCGAGATAGCGCATCAGCGCAGCCTCGTGCGGCAGGATTTCCCGCTGGAACCAGCCTTCGAGGTCCTCCTCCATCCCCGGATGATAGCGGCCCGCGCCATCCGGGTCGCGGAGGGTTATTCGGCGGCGGGTTCCGCTGCAGGCCCGCGCGCCGCGGGACCGCCCCTTGCGCCAGCGCCGGAAGCCGGCCCGCCGCCCCTGGCACCACGGGCGGCGGCACCAGGGCCAGCACCGGCAGCACCGCGGGCACCAGGACCCGCGCCCCGCGCCGGCGCAGCCGCCGGGTTGCGCCAGGGATCCACGTTCACCTTGGGGAAATGGGTGGCGAGCCGCTGTTTCACGGACGCCAGGCCCGGATCGGCGGCGAGGTTGTTCCATTCATCCGGATCGTTGCTGTGGTCGTACAGCTCCTCGGCGCCATCCGCATAACGCGTATAGCGCCAGCGCACATCGCGCACGGAATGGTTGCCCTTGCCCCAGGTGCTGAGCGCAACGCGATCCCATTTCATGCCTGGGTTTTCCAGCAGCGGCCGAAGGCTGTTGCCGCCCTCGAGGTGTCCCGGCGCCTTCAGGCCCGCGAGGTCCACCAGCGTGGGATACAGGTCCATGGAGCTCACCGGTACATCCGTGCGGCTGCCCGGCTTCGTGACACCGGGCGCCACGATGATGAAGGGCACCCGCAGCGAGGGTTCCCACAGTGTCTCTTTCTCGCGCTGGTTCTTCTCGCCCAGCTGGTAGCCGTGGTCGCTCATCAGCACGATGATGGTGTTGCCGGCACGACCGCTTTCATCGAGCGCCTTGAGCACCCGACCCACCGCCTCGTCAGCCAGGGTGATGCTTGAAAGATAGGCTTGCACGGCGTCTTTCCACGCGCCGGCCTCCATGATGGGCTTCATGCGCTGGCGGTCGTGGTGGGCCGGCGCAATGTCGTCCAGGTCGTCGGCCTTGTAGGGCGGCAACTTCACGCCATCGAGCGGATACATGTTGAAATACTCGGTGGGGTTGTACCAGGGCGCGTGAGGGCGGTAGATGCCTGCGGCGATGAAGCGGGGCTGGCGGACGCCCTCGGTTTCCCTGATCCGCCGCACGACGTAGCCGCTGGTCATGCCGTCGATGGTGGCATCGAAGGTGGCCACCACAGGCCCCCAGTTGAACTGCAACTGGTCGACCGCCGCGGGCTTCAGCTCATCCGGCAATTGCCAGTCGAGGGCCGGCCAGAAGTCATTCCAGGCCTTCACATCGTTGAAGCCGGGGTGGCCACTGGCCCCGAAAGTATGGGCATGGAAGATCTTGCCCGCGCCGAAAGTCAGGTAGCCGGATTCGCGGAAGTACCGTGGCAGGGAAGGCTTGTCCGTGAACAGGGGCATGGCGCGCCAGTCCTGCGCGTTGTTGTAGACCCCGGACGTTGAAGGCAGCAGCCCGAACAAGGCGGCAGTCCGGATGGCATTGCACTGCGGGGCAATCGACTGCGCATTGGTGAACACCATGCCGCGATTGGCCAGCTTCGTGAGGTTCGGGGTGATGGCCTGCGGGTCGCCCAGGGGCTCGATCATTGCATTGAGGTCATCAACCATGATCAGCAGCACGTCGGGCTGCCTGGCAGCGGCTGCGGGGGTCGGGCCAGCCCACGCAACAAGCAGTGCAGTGGCGATGCAGGAGGTGAGGAATCGGGTGGGAACGGCCATCATGCGGCAAGCCTTCAGCATCAGGGATGACTCATGGTAGCCACGTGGCCCCCACCGACAATCGCTGATCCATCCGGCGAGGGAATCATTGGATATCACTCCATCGGGCACGGGGCCATTGTTCGGGACACGAAGGGAAATCCCGGCCATCGCGACCATTGGCTACCGGGGCGGGCCGGCGGATACTGGTCGCCGGAGCACAGGAACTGAATGCCAACATCCCCTGACCGGATGCCTGCACTGTTCATCGGCCATGGCAGTCCGATGAATACTTTCGAGCGCAATGGCTTCACCGCCGTCTGGCGGGAACTGGGCAGCCGATTGCCTCGCCCGAGCGCGCTGCTCGTCATCTCTGCCCATTGGTACTTCGGCGCCACCGCGGTCACCGCAATGTCGCGGCCCCGCACGATCCATGACTTCTACGGGTTTCCGCAGGAGCTGTTCGACTTCGACTACCCCGCGCCGGGGCTGCCAGACTTCGCCGCCGAGGTAGCCGACCTGGTGAGGCCCCACTGGGTGGGCCTGGACCGTGACCAGTGGGGACTGGACCACGGCACATGGAGTGTTCTCGCACACATGTACCCGGATGCCGATGTCCCGGTGGTGCAGCTTTCAATCAATGCCCTGCAGCCGCTGGACTACCACCTTGCACTCGGCGAGCGGCTCGCGCCGCTACGGCAGCGCAACGTACTGGTCCTGGGCAGCGGCAATGTGGTCCACAACCTGCGGCGCGTGCAATGGGACCAGCCCGATGCAGCCTTTGACTGGGCGCGGCGCTTCGACGATACCGTCGCCTCGCAACTGGCTGCGGCGCCCGGGGATATCCTCAAGGTGATGGAAGATCCCGACTATCCCCTGGCGGTACCCACTCCGGATCACTTCATTCCCCTGCTCTACATTGCCGCCCTCGCCGCCCGGGACGGTGTCGCCGCGCAAGCCATCGTGCGTGGCTACTCGCTGGGATCGATCTCGATGAGCTGCTTTGGCGTGGGGGTCGGAGAAACCTGCCGCGAAGCAGGCGGAGGCGCGGCAAGGCTGCCGCCTGACGTTCCGCCGGAGCAGACCAACACGTGACAAGGGATGTGAAGGGACCACCCGGCTTCCTGGCCGGTGGCGGTGCAACGGGCGCGCTCATCCGCGCCCACCCCTGGGAGAAGACTGCGCTCGGTGATCCCGCGCAGTGGCCGCAGGGCCTGCGCACTGCAGTGCGCATACTGCTCACCACGCAGCATCCCGTGTTCATCTTCTGGGGCGCAGAGCACACCTGTCTCTACAACGATGCCTACTCCCGCTCCCTGGGCCCGGAGAAGCATCCGTCGATACTGGGTGCGCCAGGGCGGCAGGCCTGGGAGGAAATCTGGACCATCATCGGGCCCCAGATCGAGCAGGTCATGCGCGGCGCGGGAGCAACCTGGCATGAGAACCAGCTCGTGCCCATCATCCGCCACGGCGAGCTGCAGGATGTGTACTGGACCTACAGCTACAGCCCCATCGACGAGCCGGATTCGCCGCATGGCGTCGGCGGCGTGCTGGTCATCTGCACCGAAACCACCGGACAGGTACTGGCGCAGCAGCGGTTGATGGAAGAGCGCGAACGATTCGTGCAGCTTTTCAACCAGGCCCCCACCTTCCTGGCGGTGCTGGAAGGGCCGGAACATGTGTTCACCTTCGCCAACCCGGCCTACCTGCGGCTGGTCGGCGACCGCGATGTGATCGGGCGCACTGTCGCCGAGGCGCTTCCGGAAGCTGTCGCGCAGGGCTATGTGGCTCACCTTGATGAGGTGTTCCGCACTGGAAGGTCCTTCTCCGCCACCGGCGCCACGTTCTCATTCCTGCTGCATGACAGCGAGGTACTGGCGCGGCGCCACGTGGACTTCGTGTATCAGCCCATGACCAGCCGCGAGGGCATGGTCACAGGCATCCTGGTGCAGGGCGTGGACGTGACCGCTCGCGCCGAGTCGGAAGCCGCCCTGGCGCGCAGCCGCTCGCGCCTGGAATTCGCCAGCCGCATTTCCGGAGTGGGGTTCTGGTACTGCGACCTGCCTTTCGACAGGCTCGACTGGGACGAACGGGTGAAGGACCACTTCTTTCTCCCGCCTTCTGCCGACGTCACCATCCAGGACTTCTACGCCCGGCTGCACGAGGAGGACCGGGCCCGCGCCCGGGCGGCCATCGAGACCGCGATCCGCGCCCGCATCCCCTACGACATTGTCTATCGCACGGTAGATCCGGACACGGGCGCGACCAAGTGGATCCGCGCACTGGGCGGCGCGGACTTCGCGGCCGACGGCAGCCCCACCCGCTTCGATGGCGTGACCGTCGACGTCTCGGCGCAGAAGGCCAATGAGCAGCGCCTCTCGACACTGAACGAGCTCCTGCAGGAACAGGACCGGCGCAAGGACGAGTTCATCGCCACGCTGTCACATGAACTGCGCAATCCGCTCGCGCCCATTCGTGCAGCGGCGCGCATCCTCGTGTCGCCCGGGGTGTCGGGCATCCAGCTGCAGCAGGCCCAGGAGACAATCGATCGCCAGGTGGTGCAGATGTCGCTGTTGCTGGACGACCTGCTGGACATCGCCCGCATCACCCACGGCAAGTTGCAGCTGCGCAGGGAAAAGGTACTGCTGGCCGGCGTGGTGGGCGCCGCCGTGGAGGCGCTGCGTCCGCAGCTGGAAGCCCGGCAGCAGCAACTGGTGATGGAAATGCCCCGCTAGCAGGTGCAGCTGGATGCGGACCCGCTGCGAATGGCGCAGATCCTCACCAATCTGCTGACCAATGCCTCGCGCTACAGCGAACCAGGCAGCCGCATCGAGGTCACCGGGCACGTCGAGCAGCGCATGCTGGCGCTGTCGGTGCGCGATCACGGCATCGGCATCGCGCCCGAGTCGATTGCAGGCATCTTCCAGATGTTCTCGCAGATCGATGCCATCGAAGTTCGCACCGCCGGCGGGCTGGGCATCGGGCTGGCGCTGGTGCGGGGACTTGTCGAGCTGCACGGCGGCAGCGTCGAGGCGCATAGCGCCGGCCTTGGCAAGGGCAGCGAGTTCATTGTACGGCTGCCGGTGGACACGTCACTGCCTGCCACCCTGGCGCCGACGTGCACCACCGTCGATACCGAAATGCGCCATCGCATCCTGCTCGCCGACGACAACCAGGACGCCGCCGACAGCCTCGCCACACTGCTCGAACTCGCCGGCCACGAAGTGCGGGTGGCTTACGGGGGGCGTGACGCGCTGGCAGTGGCCGAGGATTTCCGCCCCGACACCGTGGTGCTGGATATCGGCATGCCGGATCTCACCGGCCATGAAGTGGCCGCGGAACTGCGCCAGCGGACGTGGGCGGAGAAGGTCCGCCTGATTGCGCTCACCGGGTGGGGACAGCAGAGCGACAGGCTTCGCGCCAGCAAGGCCGGGTTCGACCTGCTGCTGGTGAAGCCTGTCGATCCGGACAGGCTGGAGGCGACGATCCGCGGCCTGTCCGGATAAGGCGGAGCCTACTGCGCCTTGCGGCCCACCCACGGATCCGGTGAGGCGGGACCCACCACGGCCATCGCGTAATCCACGCGTCCGCCGCTCATCTTGAACACGTGCACGTCGGCGAGATTGCCCGCGAAGTGCGCGAAGGCCGCCACCAGGCCAGCCTCCACGTCGGCCAGCGGCACACGGGGCGCGGGGTGCTTGATCACCAGGCCCTTGGGCGAGCAGTCATGCGTGGGCGTGGTGTAGATGCCGTTCTCCCAGCGGTCGCAGCGATCGGCAAAGGGCGTGTTCACCATGGGCTCGTTGGAGAACATGGCGAAGTAGTCCGTGGCCGCCGCAGCCATCAGCGCACGCGACTGGCGCTTGTCAGGCGGCAGGATGTTTTCCCAGTCGAGGTGGGCGGTGGCCATCACGACTTCCGGCTTGTACATGAACTCCTGCTCGCGGCCGAGCACGTGCTCGATTTCGGTGATCGCCCCGCCGTCCTGCGTCTGCAGCCGGATCGCGGCATGGATGAGCCGACCGTTCTCGTTGATGACACCGAAGGTCACCGCGCCACAGCGCTCGGTGTCGATGAGGTAGTTCTGCTCGCCCCAGGCACCTGCGCCCTTCCAAAGCGTGCTGGCGCCGGGTGCCTGCTGCACGCCGTTCTCGGTGAACATCACGTTCGGCGCGATCTTCACCTTTGAAGGATCATGCGCGGCCAGGGCTGCCGAATAGCCGTCGACCACCGCCTTCAGGGTGGCGCGGGGGCACTTGGTGCCCGGCGCCTCAAAGGGATAGTTGCGACGGGCCTGGCCCGGCGCGCCACCGGCCAGTGGCCCAGCCCCGCCGCCAGGACCGGCAGCGCCGCCCGGACCTGCACCGGCGCCGCGCGGCGCACCGCCGGGTGCTGCGCCCTGCCCCGGGGGTGTTGGCGCAGCGGCTTGCGCGGTTGCTACTGCGAAGGCGGCCGCGATGGCGGCAGCCAGGATGCTCTTCTTCATGGTGTCCCCCGGACAAAGTGGTCGAATGGTCGCGGCGCAAGCTACTGCGCTGTCTGCCCGGGGGTCAAGGCTTGGCTGCGGCAACGCCAGAGTCGCCGTCGGCTATAGTCCACCACCGGCCGGAACCACGCTTCCGCGCCCACCAACAACAGCCTTTTCCGGGGGATCCTGTGACCGTGTCTTCAGAAGTTGCCGCAGCGCGCGGCCGGAACGCCTTGCTGCCACTGTTCATCGTCAGCGGCGGCGCCGCGCTGATCTACGAGGTGGTGTGGTTCCAGTCGCTGTCGCTGATCATCGGCAGCAGCGCGGTGTCGATGGCGGTGGTGCTCGCGACCTACATGGGCGGCATGGGCCTGGGCAGCCTGGTGTACCTGCGCTGGCGCGGACGATTCGGTCATCCGCTGCGCATCTATGGACAACTGGAACTGCTGATCGCGATCTGCGCCCTGCTGGTCCTGTATGTGCTCCCCTGGGCTGGCGGACTGTACACGGCAGTTGGCGGCGGTGGATTCAGCGGCATCCTGCTGCGCGGGCTTTTCTGCGCCATCTTCCTGCTGCCACCCACCATGGCCATGGGTGCCACGCTGCCCGCCGCGGCGGGCTGGCTGCGATCCACGCCGGAAGGCGTGAGCCGCGCAGGGTTCTACTACACGGCCAACATCGCGGGCGGGGTGATCGGTTGTCTGGTAGCGGGCTTCTACCTGCTGCGCGTGTATGACATCCACACCGCCACCTACGTCGGTGTGGTGCTCAACCTGATCGTGGCCGGTGTTGCCTGGATGCTCTCGCGCGTGACGCCTGACGTGCCTGCCGAGCCGGCAGCGGAACGGTCGGCGATACCCGCAGTGTCGCCCTGGCGCGGCCCCGACCTCACGGTCTACATCGCCATCGGCCTGAGTGGCGCATGCGCGCTGGGTTCGCAGGTGATCTGGACGCGCAACCTGGCGCTGCTGCTCGGCGGCACGGTGTACACCTTCTCCCTCATCCTCGGCACCGTGCTGCTGGGGCTGGGCATGGGCAGCAGCTTCGGCGCCTCGGTGGTGCGCAATTCGCGCGATCCGCGGCGGGCCCTGCTGATCTGCCAGGTGCTGGCCATGGCCGGGCTCGCCTGGGCGGGGTGGATGATCAGCAGCAACCTGCCGTACTGGCCCATCAATCCCGGCAATGCGCCAGCCCCGACATACCTGTTCCAGGTCGACTTCCTGCGCAGCTTCCTCGTGGCGCTGCCCGCGTCACTGTGCTGGGGTGCGAGCTTCCCGCTGGCGGTGGCCGCCGTGGCCGACGGGCGTGGCAACAGCAGCGCCGCCGTCGCGCGCGTGTATGCCGCCAACACGGCTGGCGCCATCCTCGGCGCGCTGTTCACGGGCCTGGTGCTGGTCGCCTGGATCGGCACGCAGCAGTCGCAGCGCCTGCTGATGGTGCTCTCGCTCACTGCGGCGCTGCTGCTGTTGCTGCCGGCATTGCGCGGCAAGTCCGCCCCCGCCCGCAACCGGGCGGCGGTCGCGGGCGTCGCGGCTGTGGTGGTGCTCGCCGTGGCCGTGACCTTCGTGCACAAGCTGCCCGGCCCGCTGGTCGGGTACGGCCGCTGGACGGTCACGTGGCTGCCGCCGCAGGTGGAATTCCTCTACGTGGGGGAGGGGCTGAACTCCACGCTGGCGGTTTCGCGCGGCCCCGATGGCACGCTGAATTACCACAATGCCGGCAAGGTGCAGGCCTCCAGCCAGCCCAACGACATGCGACTGCAGCGCATGCTGGGCCACCTGACGACGCTGCTGGCGAAGGATCCCCGCAATGTGCTGGTAATCGGCAGTGGTGCCGGCGTGACCGCTGGCGCCGTCAGCGTGAATCCCGCGGTGCAGACGCAGACCATCGCCGAGATCGAGCCGCTGGTGCCGCGCGTGGTGAGCGAGTTCTTCGCCCACGAAAACCACGGCGTCATCGACAACCCGAAGGTGAAGATACGCATCGACGATGCGCGGCACTTCCTGCTCACCACCGACGAGAAGTTCGATGCCATCACCGCCGATCCCTTCGATGCCTGGGTGAAGGGCGCCGCCTCGCTGAACACGGCCGAGTTCTACGCGGAGATGAAGCGCCACCTGAACCCCGGCGCCGTGGTCACGGCCTGGCTACCCTTCTACGAAACCACCGTGGAGGCCATCAAGAGCGAGGTCGCCACCTTCGCGGCCGCGTTCCCGCACGTGATCATCTTCGGCAACACCGCCGGTGGCCAGGGCTACGACGGCGTGATGGTCGGCTCGATGGAGCCTTTCGAAATCGACGTGACCGCAATGGAAGCGCGCCTCAACAGCCCGGAGTTCGAACCGGTGCTCCGTTCGCTCGACGAGGTGGGCTATGGCTCGGTGCAGCTGTTGCTGGGCACCTTCGCCGCCACCGGCGACCAGCTGAAGAACTGGCTGGGAAATGCCGAAATCAACCGCGACCGCAATCTCAGGCTGCAGTACCTGGCTGGCCTCGGCGTGAACAACTACGAGCAGGCGGGCATCTACTCGGAGATCCTGCGCGAGGGTGCGTGGCCAGCCGAGGTCTTCCGCGGGGATCTCTCGACGCTGTCGCGTCTGCGTTCGGAGGTCATGTCGCAGAGGTAGCGCATGGGGCCGGCGCACCCGGCCCTGGTGGTGGTATGTTTCAGCCAAGCTGAAGCACAGATTCGCCCTTCGCCTGGGCACCACCGCCGCATTGCTGCTGACCGTGCCGGCGCTTGCAATGTCGGCGACGCCATCGCTTGACGAAGCGGTGCACGAAAGCATCCGCCAGGCCTTCTGCCCGAAGCCGGCCGGAGCTGCCGCAGCTGCAGCCACGCCCGCCTCACCGGTGGCGCCGGCACGCGTCTTCGACAACCTCTACTTCGTGGGTGACCAGAGCACCTCCGCCTGGGCGCTCACCACGCGCGAGGGCATCATCCTGCTGGACGCAGGCTTCCACCACAATGTGGAAGGCACCATCGTCGGCGGCATGAAGAAGCTCGGCCTGAAGCCCGAAGACATCCGCTACGTGATCGTCTCGCACGGCCACAACGACCACTTCGGGGGCGCGAAACACCTGCAGGCAACCTATGGTGCCCGCATCGTGATGTCCGAAGCAGACTGGCAGCACATGGTCACCTGGCCGCAGCGTGGATCGCCCGCGCCATTCCCCGATCGCGACGTGGTGGTGAAAGAGGGCGACGAGGTGCGGCTGGGCGAGGCCGTGGTGCGCATCGTCATCACCCCGGGGCACACTCCCGGCACGATCTCGCCGATCTTCGAGGTGCGGGATGGCACCCGGCGCCACCTCGTCGGCTACTGGGGCGGCGACGGCGCCGGGCACCTCGAACCGGCCGACCTGCGTACCTATGCCGCCGCCGTGGACCGCTTCATCTCGCTGGAGCCGCGCATCGATGTGCCTCTGAGCAACCACGTCGTCGCGGACGGAACGCTGCTGAAACTGCCCCTGCTTGCCGCCCGCAAGGCCGGCGAGCCGCATCCCTTCGTCAGGGGCAATGCGGCATTTCGCGCCTGGGCGGGCGTGCTTAAGTCCTGCGCCGAGGATTTCCTTCCCCGAAATTGACGGGGATCGGCCCGCCGCAGCAGTCTGCGCAATGCGAACTGCCGCACCTCGGCCAGCCAGGCGGGGCGGTGAGACATTCCAGGTCTGGACAGCCATGGGATCAAGTCTTGGCTGGCCGTCAAACCCCTCCCCTAGACTCCGCTCACCCTTGGGGGTAGTGGGCGCAATGCCGTATACATGATGCGGAGCTGGAAATGAGCCGACCCGGACCGAATCGATTCTGCACGACCGTCTTCGCCGCGCTGCTGTTTGCGGCGGGCGCCGTGTTCGCGGCACAAGGCCCCGGTCCCGGAGCCCCGCCGGCGCGCGGAGGCCCTTCGGGCGCGCGCGCCGCGGCGCCGCCCCCGCCGGTCACCACGACTCCGCGCAGCAAGGGTGACCAGCAGCGACAGTACGTCTTCTCGCCCACCGGCCAGACCCTTCCCTACCGCCTCTATGTGCCCACCACATGGAACGGCAAGGACTCCCTGCCAATCCTGCTGTTCCTCCACGGCGCCGGTGCGAACGAGCGTACCTACCTCGACATGGGTGATGGCCTGCTGCGCAAGCTCGCGGAACAGCATGGCTACATCGTGGTCTCGCCGCTGGGCTTCACCCCCATGGGGGCGTTCGGCAATCCCATCCGCCTGCCCGCCGTGTTCGGCCAGTCCGCAGAAGCGGCCAGGCAGCGCGCCGCCGTGACGCCGGAGCGCCGCCGCGAACTGGCGCTCAGCGAGCTGGAAGTCATCACGGTGCTGGAGCTGGTGACGGAGGAATATGGCGCGGACCGTGCGCGCACTTTCCTGGCCGGACATTCCATGGGCAGCGGTGGCACCTGGCACCTGGCCGCGCGCTGGCCTGACCGCTGGGCCGCCATCGCACCGATGTCCGGGCCCTTCGTCGACGAAACCACCTATCCCTTCGAGAGCCTGCGCAAGTTGCCCATCTTCATGAGCGAGGGCACTGGCGCCGAGCCTTCGCTGGTGGGCAGCCGCGCGCTGGACAAGTTCCTCAAGGCCGGCAAGTTCGATTACGAGTACCTCGAGGTGGACGGCAACCACGGCAGCATGGTGCCGATGGCCTGGCCCAGGGTCTTCGAATTCTTCGACAAGGTGTCGGCGCGCAAGGCGCAGCCATGAAGCCGCTGCACACACTGCTGCCCCTGCTCGCCGCGCTGGCCGCACCGCTCGGCGCGTTTGCCGCCGCCCCGGCGCCGCAGGAAATCCGTCTCTGGCCGGGCAAGGCCCCTGGCACCGAGAACTGGACGGTGCCCGAGTCGGTCACCACTTCACCCGGCGGAGAACGCACGGTCTCCAACGTCAGCGATCCCACGCTCACCGTGTTCCTGCCCGATCCGGCCATCGCCACCGGTACCGCCGTGGTACTGGCGCCTGGCGGAGCGATGCGCGTGCTCGGCATCGACGGCAATGGCACGCAGGTTGCGAAGTGGCTCAACGACAAGGGCATCGCCGCCTTCGTGCTGAAATACCGCACGGTGCAGCAGGCGCCCGGTGCGCGCGGTGCAGGTCCCGGTGGGGCGCCGCGCGCCGGCGGTCCCGGGGCTGGTCCCGGCGCGCCACGCGCTGGCGGACCTGGCGGCGCCGGGGCGCCACCGCCGCGCCAGGAAATGGAGATCCGGAACGCCAACGCGAATCCCGAGCCGGGTGACGCGGCCCTCGCAGAGGCCGTGCAGATGGCAATCGCCGACGGCCAGGCAGCGCTGCGACTGATCCGCAAGAACGCGAAGGAATGGAAAGTCGACCCTGCGCGGGTAGGCATCATGGGTTTCTCCGCGGGCGGCGGCGTTGCGGTTGGCACGGCGCTGGCGCAGAAGTCCGACGCCTACCCGGACTTCCTGATGACCATGTATGGTCCCTCGCTGGTGGATGTGAACGTGCCGGCGCATGCACCGCCGCTGTTCATCGCCGTGGGCGCCACGCATTTCAACGTGACCAATGGCTGCCTGGCGCTGTTCGCGGCCTGGAAGGCTGCCGGCAAGCCCGCTGAAATCCATGTCTATGACGGAGTGAGTGCCGGATTCAGCCTCGCGAAGCGGGGCCTGCCGGTGGATGGATGGATCGACCGCGCCTACGAGTGGCTCGTGGCGCGGAAACTTACGGATCCGAGATAGGGTCCAATCTGGTTTGGGGGATGACTGGAATGCGCATGACGAGGCGTTGGATCGCGCTGGCTGGCCTTTCTGCCGGAGGCGCGTTGCTGGCCGTGGCAATGGCGGCCGAGCACACCGCCGGGAAATGGTGGAGGCCGGGCTCAGGGCAGCCCCTGCCCGCCTTCGTGGAATATCCGAATGAATTCGGCCGGATCGGCATCGTCAATTCCGCCGGCCCCATCCAGACCAAGGGCCATCCCTTCTTCGAGCCCATGGGCCCGACCGGCCGCGCCTGCGTGTCCTGTCACCAGCCCTCGGATGGCATGTCGCTGTCCGTGGAAAGCGTCCAGGCACAATGGAAGGTCACGGGCGGCAAGGACCCGCTGTTCGCCATGTTCGATGGCGCCAACTGCCCCAACCAGAAGCCGGGCGACCCCGCAACGCACTCGCTGCTGCTGACGCGCGGACTGTTCCGCATCGGCCTGCCCTGGCCACCGCGCGATGAGAAAGGCAAGGAGATCACGCCTGAGTTCACCATCGAGGTGGTGCGCGATCCCACCAACTGCAACTCCGGCCCCGAGTACGGCATCAACGGCACGCGCAAGGAGATCTCGGTGTACCGCCGCCCGCGCGCGGCCGCGAACCTGCGCTATGTGGCCTCCTCGCGGTTTGGCTCCTCGGCCTTCATCGGCAAGACCGGCATGCTGGCCGCGGTGGATCCGGAGACCGGCCGTCCGGTGAACATGAACATGATGGCCGACGCGCGCGAGTCCACGCTGAAGACCCAGGCGCTGTCGGCGGCCCATGGCCACCTGCAGATGGCCGGGGCGCTGACACCCGCACAACTGCAGCAGATCCAGGATTTCGAGCTGCAGCTGTATGCCGCGCAGTCGTGGTCGACGAAGGGCGGTTCGCTGAACGAGCCGGATGGTCCTTCCGGCATCGGTCCGCGGGCCATGGAAAAAGGCGAAGACGGCGTGCTCGGCAACAACACCACGCGCTTCGTGTTCCCGACGGAAAACAAGTGGGCAGACCTTCCCGAAGGCGCGACGCCGGAAGAGAAGGCCCGCAACGCACACCGCGAGTCCATCCAGCGCGGCCATGACGTGTTCTTCTTCCGCACGTTCTGGATCCGCGATGCCATGCACATCAACACGGTGGGCCTGGGAAATCCCATCAAGCGCACCTGCGCGACCTGCCATGGCATGCACATGACGGGCATGGACACGGCCAATGGCTGGATGGACGTGGGCACCACCAACAAGCCCTGGGCACTGGAGCCGGCCGAAAGCCCGTGGGCGAAGGAAGTGCCGCCGTTGCCGCTGTTCAAGATCACCTGCCGCGCGGACCTGCCCCCGCATCCCTTCCTCGGCCGCGTGATCTACACGCAGGATCCGGGTCGCGCACTGATCTCCGGCAAGTGCGAGGACGTGGGCGCCATCGTGATCCAGCAGTTCCGCGGGCTCGCCGCGCGCGCGCCCTATTTCTCCAATGGCTCTGCCAGCACGCTGCGCGAGCTGGTGGATTTCTACGATCGCCGCTTCAACATCAAGCTCACCGAGCAGGAGCGCGCGGATCTGGTCAACTTCCTGGGTGCGCTGTAATGGTTGTTTCACGTGCAAGGTTCGCGGCTGCCGCGCTGCTGATTCCGGCCTTCCTGCAGGCAGCTCCGGCGCCGGGCACGCGGCTGAGCTTCGTGACCTGCCCCATCCTGCGCGACACGCGCTCGGTGCCCTGCTGGCTGGCTGACTTCCGCAACGACCGCTACTTCCTGACCATCCAGACCGACGTGAGCGCCGAGGTGCAGCCGCCGCTGATGGGCCACCAGGTGCTGGTCGAAGGCGTGGTTTCCGACAAACCCTCCGTCTGCGGCGGCGTCGTGCTCTCGCCGGTGAAGCTCTCCGCCATGCCGGAGCTGGATGCGAACTGTCGTGAGGAACTGCCGGCCGAAGACCGCTTCACGGTTGACGCCCCGCGTCCGCCTGGTCCCAGCAGCGGACGCTTCGCGTTTACCGGGGGCGGTACGCCTGGCGTGCCCCCGCCCGACAACGCGCCGCCCGCGGGTGCACGTGGCGCCGGCCCTGCGCCGGCTCCCGCTGCCGGCGGTGCACGCGCTGGCGGACCCCGCCAGGGTGGCGCACCGGTCACCGGTCCGCAGAAATTCGACGTCTACTACGACTTCGACAAGGGCGTGTCCTTCCGGCACCCCTCCTCGCTCGGCACCATCCTCAATGCGGCGCGGCGCAGCGATGCGAAGCGCGCGCGCATCACCGGCGTGCGCGGCGCACACCTGCTCACCGACGGCACGCTGTTGATGGAATCACCGGAAACCGGCAAGCGGCGCGCCGAAGAACTGGCACACCTGCTGGCCGGAGCCGGGCTCAACCTTCCCGCCGAGGTGACCTGGATCAGCGCCGAGAAGGACGCCGATGGAATCGACGACTGGCAGAGCCGTCGCGTGACGGTCGAACTGCTGCCCTGACGTGATGGATCAACCACAGGAGAGGACGATGAAATCCCGGACCGCGAAGATGGTCTCTTCAACACTGAAGGCGTTGCTGCCTGCAGGTTATGTATTCGGTGCACTGACCGCCGGTGCCGCGGAGCCCGCACCAGCGCCGACGATCACCACGCTGACTACCAAGAACTACACGCAGATCGGCACCCCGCCGACCGGCCCCCATGCCATCGTGATAGAGCATGACCCCGGCCTGGCAACACACACGATCTGGCGGCCGAAGGATCTGGCCAACCGCAAGTACGGCGTAGTGGTATGGGGCCAGGGCGGCTGCGCCAAGGATGGTTCGCTGTTCCCTGAATACCAGAGCGAGATTGCCTCCCACGGCTTCATCATCGTGGCGGACGGCCCGCCGCAGTTCCGTCCGCCTCGCGGAGGTGGCGCGGGTCCGGGCGCAGGCCCCGGTGGTCCGGGTGGTCCCGGCGCAGGTGCGCCTCCGGGTGGCGCTCCGCGTGCCGGCGGGCCTGGCGCTGGCGGTCCTCCGGGAGCGGGTGGTCCCCCGGGTGGCGCGCCGCGCGCAGGCGGCCCGGGTGGCGCTCCTGGCGCGGGCGGCCCGCCGCGTGGAGGTGGAGCCCCGGGCGGCGGCTCCATGGGCGACGGTGGCAAGGCGCTCATCGAGGCCATCAACTGGATCGAGAAGGAAGCGAAGGATCCGAAGAGCCGCTTCTACAACAAGATCAATCTCGAGAAGATTGCCGCCATGGGCATGTCCTGCGGCGGCATCATGTCGTACGGCGCGTCCGGCGATCCGCATGTGAAGACCGTTGGCATCTGGAACAGCGGCCTGTTCAGCGAGGAAGAGCGCAAGGCCACCTTCGACAAGATGCATGGCACGGCCCTCATCATCACGGGCGGCGAATCCGACATTGCCTACGCCAACGGCAAGGCGGATTTCGAGAACATGCCGGCGCGGATTCCCGTGTTCTACGGCGTGTATCCCTCGGTGGGCCATGGCGGTACGTACGGCGAGGACAACGGCGGCCCCTACGGCAAGCTGGCGGTGCCCTGGCTGAAGTGGCAGCTGGATGGCGACACGGGTCCGAACGGCAAGGGATATTTCGCGGGCAGCACCTGCGTCCCCTGCAAGGATCCGAAGTGGCAGATCCAGTCACGCGGGATTAACTGACGATCCCCGGACGGCTGCAGGTTCGCCTGCAGCCGGCGGCGGGGCCGGAAGGTCCCGCCGCTTCTGCCGCGGCGGCCCTCGCTACGGCAATGATGCCCCCAGGGGCAATCCTCTTTTTCGCAATCCGCCCGGGCAGGCGCGCAGACAGCGCCTCGCCAGTTGGGCGGCTTTCCACAAAGCTTCCACAAAGCTGGCGCAGGGTGCCCCTGTGCTAGATTCCGCGCGGGGCGTTTTTACTACAAGGAAAACCTCAATGGTTTCACTCTCTAAATCAAGGGCAGGCCTGTTCGCGGCCGTGCTTGCAGGTTCACTGGCAGCATCGGCGATCGTCATCGCCGCGCAACCTCCCGGTCCGCCGGCCGGGGCTCCCGGTGCAGGCGCACCTGGTGGCGGTCCTCCCCGCCAGGCGCTGGATCCGCGCGTGCAGCAGCGCAAGTACGTCTTCGAAGAAACGAAGGAAGAAGTGCCGTACGCGGTGTTCGTTTCCTCCAAGGTTTCCAGGGACAAGAAGAATCCCGTGATCATCGCGCTGCACGGGCTGGGCGGTGACCAGAACACGATGCTGCGCGGGGCTGCCCTCGACAAGGCTGAGGAGGGTGGCTACATCCTCGTCGGCCCGATGGGCTGCAACTCGTCAGGCTGGTACGGCGCTCCGTCGTCCATGTCCAACGGTGCCTGTGGCGCCAGCACTGGCGGCATGGGCATGGGTGGCCCGCCCCGCGGCGCCGGCGCCCCCCCGGGTGCTGGTGGTCCTCCGGGCGGCGCTCCGCGCGGCGCGGGTGGTCCCCCGGGTGCCGGCGGTCCTCCGCGTGGCGCCGGTGGCCCTCCTGGCGCCGGTGGTCCTCCGCGTGGCGCCGGTGGTCCTCCGGGCATGGGCGGTGCGGCTCCCACCACGCTGGGCGTCTCCAACGACGTGAGCAAGCGCAGCGAGAAGGACGTGATGACGGTGCTCGACATGATCCGCAAGGAATTCAATGTCGATGAGAATCGCATCTACATCTACGGCCACTCGATGGGTGGTGCCGGCGCCATCTACCTGGGCGTGAAGCATGCCTCGATCTGGGCGGGCATTGGTGCGCTCGCGCCGGCGCATGCACCGGCGGGCATCTTCGCGTCGAACTACAGCCTCGCTCCCGCCAAGCACATCCCGATGATGATCGTGCAGGGCACCAAGGATGAGCTGATCCCCCTGGAGGGGATCCGGCAGTGGGTCGACCAGATGAAGGAGCTCGAAGTCACGTACAAGTACATCGAGATTGGCGGTGGCACCCATGGCACCGTGATGGCGAACGCGGTCGACATCATCGAGTTCTTCAACCAGCACAAGAAGCAGTAGAAGACCCGCAAATACCCTTTCAGGGTACGCCGCGAGCGACCGACGGCCGCTCGCGGCGTCTGCTGCACCGGGCCGGCGAGCCGCTCCCCGCGGCTACTTGAGCTCGAAGATGAAGGCGCGGTATTCGCCTTGCGCTGCCGGACCTTCATGCACCGTGCCGGCCGGCACGAAGGTTGCCTTCGGTGACGTGGTGCCGTCGAACACCAGCTCAATGGCATCGCCGGTGTGACGGTGTTTCGCGGCCGGCTGGCCGGGCATCACTGTCCAGCCCGCGGCGCGGTTGTTCTCCCATGCCGGAGCGCCAGCGACCTGGCGCAGGCCATCGGCGCCATCGCCGGCTGTTCCAGTCGGGGCTGGACGCTTCACCTCGATCAGGACGGCGCGCATGGGAGGATCACTCGCACCCTCTTCCACGTGGGTGACATTGGCGCGATTGGTCTGGTACACCCACTTCTTCGTGTTGACCAGGCGGCCAGGCGCCTGGCCCTGCGTGATGATGCGGTCGCCTTCCTCGTAGGAGACGCCGATCAGGTCGTAGCGATGCGTGTGCAGCGGATACTGCTGCTTGAGCCACGAGACATTCCACACCGCCACCACGTCGTTCTCGAATATCAGCGTGGTGCCCGGCCTCGGAAATGGGGGAGGCAGGTCTGGTTCGGCCGCCTGACACAGGGTGGCTGCTGCAAGCCCGATCGCAATTAGTCGTACCATCCGGGTTCCTCCGTTCTCTGGCCCGATTGTGCCAAACTCGGGCCTCCCGGCGTACCATATCGCCGGATTTCTTGCGGGATATCGCAACGCGCCAGTCCGGCGTTGGGGGAGAACACCAAATGACTATCCGTCGTCCGTCCCTGTTGGTTGGTTTCGGTGCAGGCCTGGTGGTTGCCCTGGCCGGCGTAATGGTCGTGAAGGGCGCGGCACCCGCCGCCACAGGAGACCCGCTGATCGCGGGCTTCAAGAGCACCTATCCGGCGTCGGTCTCCGATGCGGTTGAAATCGTCACCGGCAAGAACGGCACGATGCAGTACGACATGAAGCTGATGGCAGGCACGAACCTGGTCGGACGCGCGGTGACAGCGCTCGCGCGCGCCGTGCCACCGGAACAGGCCACGGCCGCCCTCGCAACCAAACACTCGGGCGAAATGATCGACGAAGCCAGGCCCGGTGAGGTCGGCGTGATCGTGATGGAAGGCACGCTCGACATCGCCGCCATGGGCAACCTGATGGCCACGGCAGCCCTGGAGCGCGGCATGGCCGGCATGGTGCTCGACGGCGCCATCCGCGACATGTGGGACATCCGGCGCATGGGCCTGACGGTATACGCGCGGTCCAAGACGCCGCGCACCACCGTCGGCCATTACGCCACTGTGGCGAAGAATGTTCCGGTGGAGTGCGCCGGAATCACCGTGCGCCCGGGCGACATCATCGTCGCCGACGAGGACGGCGTGGTGGTGGTGCCGCAGGAGCACGCCGAGGCCGTTCTCAAGGAAGCGCAGGCCATCGACGACCGCGAGCGCGGCATGTATCCGTTCATCCGCGAGTTCAAGTCGCTGCAGCAGGCGATCCAGAAGTTCAACCGGATCTGAACCCGGAGCTAGCGGCGCAGGCGCAAGGTCACGGAATCCGACGCCGGATCGAAAAGGATCAGAGCCTCGTCGCGCTCCAGGGCTGACAGGACCTGGGCGACTTTTTCCTCGTGGGTGAATTCCTTCGCCCCGTAGTCGGTGCCCTCCCGAAGCACAAAGGCTTCGGCGACACCGCGCAAGGCCTCGGCGGAAAGCAGGCCATGAGGCACTTCCACCGGTTGTGCCTCTTCGGCCGGATCGAATGGATCGCTCATCGTGCTGCCTGGATTCACGGTGAAGCCGGAATGCTCGTGATGGCGCTGGCGTCCAGCATCACCAGGCCGGCGCAGCTCTGCGGTGGAGTCTGCACAGGACCCACGGTGCAGACCGCACGGCTCAACTCCACGCTCTTCACGGCGGAGCAAGGCGCGCCGAAGATGCCGATTTGTACCGTGCGCTCCTCGCCCACGCCGAAATCGCCCAACACCTGGTAGTCGGAGATGAAACCGAAGCCGTCGGTCTGCGCCATCCACGCAGCCTGGACATTCAGCGCCGCGCTGCCCGTGTCATTGCGCGCCTGTACGGCAAGCACACAGCGGTTGCCCGCGGCGCTGGTCTGCGCGCCGGTCACCCGCAGCGCAAGACGGCCGTCAGGGGCCACCGGCGCGACGGGGGCGGAAGGTACATCCTGATCTGCCACGGCGGCGGATGCACCGGAGGCAGCGCCTGCATCACCAGCCGTGTTGCGGGGTCCGCAGGCTGAAAGCGCGCCCACGGCCAACGGCACCGCCAGGGCTGTGAGCACGCGGGAACGCCTCGGACCGCCGGCCAATGCCATGCTCAGTCCTTCAGCAGTTCCGGATCACGCACCGCGCCACGGTCCGCGCTGGTGACCAGCTTCGCATAAGCCTTCAATGCCATCGTTACCTGCCGCTTGCGCGCCACGGCCGGCTTCCAGCCCCGCGCGGCCTGTGCGGCGCGACGACGTGCAAGCTCCTCATCGCTGACATCGACGCGGATGCTGCGCCCCGGAATGTCGATGACGATGGTGTCGCCGCTCTCCACCAGCGCGATGGTGCCGCCCTCCGCAGCCTCTGGTGACACATGGCCGATGGAGAGTCCCGCCGTACCGCCGGAGAAACGCCCGTCGGTGACCAGCGCGCAGGCCTTGCCCAGTCCACGCGACTTCAGGTAGCTGGTGGGATAGAGCATCTCCTGCATGCCCGGACCGCCGCGCGGGCCCTCGTAGCGGATCAGCACCACGTCACCTGCCTTCACGCGGTTGGTGAGGATGGCCTCCACCGCTGCGTCCTGGCTTTCCACCACGTAGGCCGGGCCGCTGAACTTCAGGATGGAGGGATCCACGCCCGCGGACTTCACGATGCAGCCACGCCCGGCCAGGTTGCCCCACAGCACGGCCAGGCCGCCGTCCTGGAAATACGCTGCCTCGCGCGAGCGGATGCAACCCTTCTCACGGTCGAGGTCGAGGTCCGGATACCGGCAGGACTGCGAAAACGCCTTGTCGGTGCGGATACCGGCGGGACCGGCGCGGAAGAAACTGCGCACGGACTCATCCTGCGTGCGGGCGATGTCCCACTTGTCCAGCGCCGCGGCGAGCGATGGCGAATGCACCGTGGGCATGCCGGTGTTGAGCAGCCCGGCGCGGTCCAGCTCGCCGAGGATGGCCATCACGCCGCCGGCGCGATGCACGTCTTCCATGTGGTAGTGGCTGGAGGGTGCCACCTTGCACAGCACCGGCACGGAGCGCGAGAGCCGGTCGATGTCGGCGAGGTTGAAGGCAATGCCGCCCTCCTCTGCGGCCGCCAGGATGTGCAGCACCGTGTTGGTGGACCCACCCATGGCGATGTCGAGCGTCATCGCGTTCTCGAAGGCGCCCTTGCCGGCGATATTGCGCGGCAGGACGCTTTCATCGCCCTGCTCGTAGTAGCGCTTGGCCAGGTTGACCACGACGCGTCCGGCTTCGCGGAACAGGCGCTCACGATCGGTGTGCGTGGCGACGATGGAACCATTGCCCGGCAGCGACAGGCCCAGCGCCTCGGTGAGGCAGTTCATCGAGTTGGCGGTGAACATGCCCGAGCAGGAGCCGCAGGTCGGGCAGGCCGAGCGCTCGATGTTCTGCACGTCGGCATCGGAAACCTTGTCGTCGGCGGCGGCCACGATGGCATCCACGAGGTCGAGCGCCACTTCGTTGCCCGCCGCCAGGCGCGTCTTGCCGGCTTCCATCGGCCCGCCGGACACGAACACCACGGGGATGTTCAGCCGCATCGCCGCCATCAGCATGCCCGGGGTGATCTTGTCGCAGTTGGAGATGCACACCAGCGCGTCGGCGCAGTGGGCATTGCACATGTACTCCACCGCGTCGGCGATGATCTCGCGCGAGGGCAGGCTGTAGAGCATGCCGTCATGGCCCATGGCGATGCCGTCATCCACTGCGATGGTGTTGAATTCCTTGCCCACGCCGCCGGCGGCCTCGATCTCCTTGATCACCAGCTGGCCGAGGTCCTTCAGGTGCACGTGGCCCGGCACGAACTGCGTGAATGAGTTGGCCACGGCGATGATGGGCTTCTGGAAATCCGCGTCCTTCATGCCGGTGGCGCGCCACAGGGAGCGGGCGCCGGCCATGTTGCGGCCGTGGGTGCTGGTGCGGGAACGGTAGACGGGCATGGCAGGACCTGCTGAAAGTACAGGGAAACGGGCGCCTATGGTGCCTTGGTCGGGGCCATATGCTCAAATACAATAATTCCGCCTCCGCCATAGGAAATCCGAATAGTGGAACTGCGCCAGCTGCGCTACTTCATGGCGGTCGCCGAGGCCGGCAATTTCTCCCGCGCCGCGTCAAACCTGCACATGTCCCAGCCGCCCCTCTCGACGCAGGTGAAGGCCCTGGAGGATGAGCTGGGCGTGCGCCTGCTGGAGCGCACGAACCACGGCGCCACGCTCACCCCCGCCGGGGCTGCGTTCCTCGAAGAGGCCCGTGCGGCGCTGACAAGGCTGGAGTCCGCCCGCCGCCGCGCCCAGCTCGTCGGCAAGGGCGACATCGGCATGCTGTCGGTGGGCTTTGTGTCCATCGCTGACTATGGCGTGCTGCCGCCCGCATTGAAGAGCTTCCGCGCGGCCTTCCCGCAGGTGGAGGTGCAGCTGCATGAACTGACCACCGACGCCCAGATCCGCGAGCTGCGGGCGAACCGGCTGGACATGGGGATCGCGCTGGCGCCGGTGGACGATACGGAACTCGAATTCCGTCGCCTGCACGATGAGGAACTGGTGCTGGCCCTGCCCTCTGCCTATCGCGCCGGCCGCGCGCAGGATGCCATCGACCTGCGCCTGCTGGCGACGGAGAGTTTCATCGTGCCCCCGCGTGACATCGCCCCGGGCCTGCACGACGTGATCATCGCCCAGTGCCGCGCCGCCGGCTTCACCCCGCGCATCACGCAGCACGCCCGGCAGATGCAGACGGTGATCAGCCTGGTATCCAGCGGCATGGGGTTCGCGCTGGTGCCATCCTCCGTGCGCAACCTGAACCGCGCGGGGGTGCAATACCGGCGACTGCGCGGCAAGGCCGCCAGCGTGGAACTGGGTATCGTGACGCGCAGGCGCGAGAACGGGTTGCTGGTCGAGCGCTTTGCAGAAGCACTGGCTGGAGCAGTCCGATGAGCAAACGAAACAGCCGGGAGAGAACCACTGGCGTCCGCAACCCCGTACGCAACGCGATGTTTTACGGGCTCCTGGTACTGGCTGGCATTGCGATGGTGGTGACGGGAATCGTGCAGATGCGACACACCGGCCGCAGCAGTTCGCCGTGGCTGGCACTTGGGCTGTTCCCCCCCTGCTGGGTCCCTTCTTCCTTGTGCACTACCTGCGCATGGTGCGGGTGTTCCGTGCCATGCGCGAGGGTCGGGGAGTGATCGCCAGCTGGAGTGTTCCGGCCAGAGAGTTCGCCCGCTTCTGCGAGCGGGAGCAGGCCATACCGGCGCGGAGCATCCTGGTGAATTACTACAAGCCGCCAGCCGCGACGCCGGCCGAGGGCGTGGAGGTGGTGTTTTCGGATCGCGGCGTATTGATTGGCGGCGGCTATTTCCCGCTGTCCGTGCGCGGTGGAAGGCGCGTCCAGAGCGTGGAGCATGTGGCCGGGGACCCGCCCGCCATCCAGTTCGGCATGGGCCTGCACACCAGCGCGCGCACCTCGAGTGCCACAGTCGAGGGCCAGCATCGCCTGCTCCTGCTGCGCGTGCCGGTGGCCCTCAGTGCCAGGGGGCAGGCCAGCGAGGTCGCGGACCGATTCCGGGCACTCATGAATCGGGCCTGACCCGGCCCCTCACGGGGCTGCGGACGGCAGGCCGGACAACTTTTCACATATCGTTCGCGCAGGCAGGCTCGTCGCACTACATATCCGGTTTGCTATACTTGCATGCTACAACCTGTTTGCTGGAAAGCGATCAATCCGGGGGATGAGCGATATGGGCAACGGCATCACGCGCCGTGCGGTACTGGGCAGTTTCGCCATGCTGGGAATTGCCTCCGGCCCTGGCAGGGCCCTGGCAGCAGAGCACAAGAAGTCCACGGTCCACAGGCACTTCTCCAATTCCTACCTCGAGCTCATCCGGCTCCTGAAGGAAGCTGCCGAGATCGAACACGACCTGATGGTGCAGTACCTCTATGGCGGCTTCTCGCTGAAGCCTGCGTATGCGGAGATCGTCGGCGCTCCCGCGCCGAGCACGACCTCCTTCATGGGCGTGACCATCCAGGAGATGCAGCACCTGGGCGCAGTGAACCGCCTGCTCGTGGAACTGGATGCCTCGCCGGTACTGACGCGCCAGGACTTCCCCTACGAGTCCGACATCTATCCTTTCGCCTTTGAGCTGACGCCGCTGAGCCCCGCCAGCCTGGCCAAGTTCACGTATTGCGAAGCGGCGCCAGACGCCCTGACCAAGACCAGCAACGGGGCACCCCGGCTGCTCGACCAGCTGAAGACCACGCTCGGTGGCAGCATTGCGCCGAACCATGTCGGTCATCTCTACGACGCTGTGATCGACACGCTGGATGAAGTGAAGAAGGCCGGTGCTGCCCGCCTCGAATTCGACAAGTGGGATGAAGACCTGCACCACATCAAGGATGAGGGTGAAATCGGTCACTTCACGTTCTTCCAGTCGCTCTATTCCGGAGCGCACCCGCTGCTGAAGAAGACACCGGTCACGTGGACCGTTCCCGCTGGCGATGCCAACAGCCCCTGCTACAAGGTGCCGCACAATCCGACCGCCTATGCGGGACACGAGCACAGCATCGAGAACGAAGACCTCAGGAAGCTGGCCTGGCTGGGCAACCTGAACTACTGGGTGATGCTGTCGTTGCTGGATGCCGGCTACCGCCGCAAGTCGCAGCTGGAGATCGCCCTGTCGCAGACGGTGATGATGGGTCCGATCTGGTCCATCGCGAAGTACCTGCCGACCAAGGGCGCCGCAATTCCCTTCGATCCCCTCAGCATGGGCTTCAAGCCCGGCCTCAGCAGCGCTGCCGACAAGCAGTTCACGCACCTGATGCTGGAGGAAGCCCGCAGCTACGCGCAGTCGATCGACAAGCTGCTGCCCGGCGACTTCAACATCAAGCTGTACGACCAGCTGCTGGCGACGGTGGGGTGACAATCCGCCGATGGCCCGGGCCATCGGCATGTCAGACTTAACTGCGGAGCCCCGGCCAGGGGCTCCGGATGATCAGCTCAGACCTTGAAGGCCTGGCGGGCGACCAGGCGCCACTCGCCATTGCGCTTGTGCCAGACCAGCACGAGCGTGAGGTCCGCCTTGGTCACCGCACCATTGGCGCCGCCCACCATGAAGGTGGCCGTGCCGCGCGTGACTGCGACATCACCTGCCAGGGTACTGGCCAGCTTCACATTCTCGATGGACTTGATCACCGACTGCTTCGTGACCAGCGCGTCGACGAACTCCCTCTGGTTTTCCACTTTACCCGCGGAGTGGCCATAGGTCAGCTCGGGCCAGGTGATCTTCTCCAGCGCGGCCTTGTCGGCGGCGACGATCGCCTTTGACAGTGTTTCGTTGGCCTTCGTCACGGCGGCTTCATCGGCCGACTGTGCGTACGCAGGGGAAATGGCGGCAAGCATCAGGGCAAAGGCGGCAATCAGCTTCGACATTCAATCCTCCAGGCCTTGTTTCTCTTGGCGGATGACGGCCAACTTTATAACCGAACGCGGCACGCTGCACCGCACTTTACGGGGCATTTGCCCCCGAGGGGTGGGCAGCGCCCACTCAATCCACCGCGCGCAGCAGGCCCAGCTTGTAATGGAGCGCGCCGTAGTCGCCCCGGTTATCGGTTTCGCTGATGCCCTGGTAAAGAAACAGCAGGTTGTCCGGATCCAGGATCATGCGCTCGTCATTGCTGGCTCGAACCAGCTCGCCGTGGCTGACCTGGATGGACCAGGGTTCGACCCCGGGTTCGAAGGTCACATTGGCCCTGCCGGCAAACGGCTGTTCCATCGTGTCGAAGCCCTCGATGGGATACCACTCGCCATCGAGGCGGTCCGCGACATAGGCGCGGTAGTAGCGCACACCCAGCGCCTCCACGATGGTCAGGTACTTGTCGGTACCCTTGATGCGGTAGGTCATGCTGCCTTCGAACACGGTATTGCGGGTGCCCCGCATCGCCACCACGGGCTTGCTGAAACCGCGGGGGAATTCGGCATAGGTGGTGCGGCTGCGGTAGAAGTTTCCGTCGTCACCGGTGAAGAACATATACATGTGCTGGCCATCACCGATGAAGTGATAGTCAATCGGAAGGCGGGGCATGTACTGGCGGTATTGCTCGTCGGAGAAGAAGTTCTCCGGCTTCGTCCAGGACCCCGGATCGCCAGGGTCTGGCTGGTACTGAAGGCTGGTGCCTGCGTCTGGAAGGTGTAATACCACTTCCCGTGCGGCGGAAAGTAGAACAGTTCCGGCGCGCACTTGTAGCCGTCGAAGCCGGCATTGTCCATGTAGAAGAGCTTCGCCTCCGGCGCGTCCTTCCAGTCCGCGAAACCCAGGTGGACCATGTTGAAAGTCCCGCCGCGGGCCGGACGCTGTGCGTCGGGTCGGGTGAGAGGCTCTGCCTGCGGGCCCATGATCATGTTGGCCGTGGCATAGACCTGCCACGTGCCATCGACCCAGGCCACGGTGGGGTCTTTCACGGAGAACAGGAAATGCGTGCTGTCGTGCTGCGGCACCACCAGCGGGCCGGTCGACACCCACTTCAGCGGCTTGCCGAGCCGCCCAGGCAATGTATTGGGAACGGGTGCGTGGATCTCCGGCAGCGGGCCGAAATCAACGGCCGGCGGTGGCCCCCGGCTTCCGGGCGGAGGCCCTGCCGGGGCAGCAGGGTTCGCCGATTGCGCGACCACGCCGCCCGGCAAGCCGGCCAGTCCACCGAGAAGCAGGACGATGCATACTCGAGTGCGGATGGTCGAGTTCATGGGTCAGGGCCAGTTCTTGCGTTGCGTGCTGGTCCACGGCGCGGTGCAAAGCACGCAGTCGTCACCGAAGAAATACTTCCTGGCGTCCTGGTCGCCGTAGATCCAGTAGCGCAGCCAGGCAATCATGGCGGGCGCTTCCACGCCCGACTGCACACCGTCGACAGAGCGTGACGGATAACCGTGGTTGGCATCCTTCACCAGAGTGAAGAATGTCGGCACCTGCGACGCGTCGTAGGTCGGAGCCAGCCAGGAGCGGCCGTCCCGCATCACGTCGGCGGTGCCGCCGAGCAACAGCAGGGTGCCGTGCAGCGCCGCTTCTGCGCTGTGACCATGGATGGAAACCACCGTGACGATGGCCTTGTGCGCACCGATGTCGACGGCGCCCGTTCCTCCCACGGAGTAACCCATCGACGCCGCGCGATCGACGTCGAGCTTTCCCTGGAAGACGCTGCCAGTGACGCTGTTCTGGGCGATGAGCCAGTCCAGGCCAGCGGTCATGCGCCGGTTGTTCTCCGCGTCACGGGGCCCGCCGTCCAGCTGCCTGCCAATGATCACGAAGCCGTGCGAGGCAATCCTGCGCTGCAGGTCCACCAGCGAATCCATCGAGCCCCCGATGCCGGGACCGAAAATGATGGGAGCATGCTTGAAGCCGTTGCTGCCCAGGGTCTGCGGCCGGACGATGGTGTAGGTACCGTCCGGCCCCGTGCCGCCTTCGACCACTGTCGTGAACGGCCCGAGGTCGGTGTAGTTGCTGGCGGGTGGGAGCGCCGAGGCCCTGGCCGTTGACCCGGGCTGGACATTGGCACATGCCGCCAGCAAAGCAGCCGCGAGGGCTGCCACCAGGAGTCGTGTCTTCATGACTGGAACCTGCCTTTGGACGTTTGGGCTGCCGGTGAGATTACGGTGTAACCGGCCGCCCATGCCATCAGGGCTGCAATCTTTACAGTTCCAGGGCACCGGCCCATAGTTCCGGCAGCAATTCGCATGGAGCAGCTCATGAAGCAGATTTCGAAGAGGGGCGTCATGATGATGAGCCTCGCAGTGGCTGCGACAGGTGCCGCGAGCTTCTCCTTTCTCACTGCGCAGGCAGCCGCTCCTCCGGCTGGAGGAGCACTTCCGGCGCCCGCGGCACCCACCGTGCCTCCCGGACCTGCTCCGGGGCCCAATGATCCGGCAAGGATGAGCTTCTTCGTCACCAGCACCGCGCCGGGCGGTGGCGATCTGGGAGGCATCGCTGGCGCAGATGCCCATTGCGCCACCCTCGCGCGGGCGGCCGGCTCGCCAGCGGGCAAGACCTGGCGCGCTTATCTTTCCCTGGCTCCGATGGGCAGCCAGCGGCAGGTCGATGCGCGGGACCGGATCGGCAAAGGCCCGTGGTTCAACGCCAAGGGTGTCGAGATCGCCTCCAGCGTCGATGAGCTGCACGGCGAGAACCCCAGGATGAGCAAGGCCACCATCCTCACGGAGAAGGGCGAAGTGAATCCCGGTCGCGGCGATACGCCGAATGTGCATGATGCGTTGACTGGCTCCAACGCCCAGGGGCGCCTGGCTCCACCTGAAGTGAACGCCCCGCGCGGAGATGAACCGCCGACGCCGCTGCCGCCGAACATGACCTGCAACAACTGGACGAGCAATGATCCCGTCCTGGTCACGATGCAGGGACACATCGATCGCCAGGGATTCGTGCCCGCCGCCACATCCTGGAATGCCGCGCATCCTTCGCGGGGCTGCAGTGTCGCCGGAATCGCGTCGACGGGAAGCAAGGGACAGTTCTACTGCTTCGCCACCAACTGATGCGCAGCTCCCTGCTTCTGGGCCTGCTGGTCGCAGGCTCGTCCCTGGCTGGCGAACCCGCAGCCGGACCAGGTCCGGTGCCGGAGCGTGCGGTCGGCCGCTGGATGCAGCCGTCTGCGGCGCCTCTATCCGCCGATGCCCGCATTTTCCTGGTAGCCGGTGCACGGGATATCGCAAATTTCGCGCAGGAGGTGGTCGACCAGCGCAGGCTGTGGCTCTCGAGGGGCTACACGCCGGAACAGATTGAATGTTTCTTTGCCGCACCTCCGCCACAACAGACCGATGACGCCGGGCAGTTCCTCGCCCTGGAGGAATCGCTTCTGCCCTGTCATCTCGCATCACCGCGGGAAGTCCTCGCTGCCCTGAAGGAGGTGGCGAGGGAATATCCCGCGGATCACTTCTATCTCTACCTCAGCAGTCACGGCACGCCACCCGTGCTCGGCCTGCCGGAACCGGTAGTGAGATCCATTGATCCCCAAGCCAGCTGGTTGCCCCAGGCTCTCGCCGAGGCACGCGCCGACAAGGCTTCGCAGGCCTACCAGTGGCTGGCGCCCTTCCAGGTCTCCATGGAGGGCATCCGCCTGGATTCACAGCGCTGGGGATGGGCTTCCTATTTCGCGCGCCTGTACCAGTCACGGATCACTTCCGACATGGATCCGCGCGAACACATGTTCACACCGGCACTGCTGGCGGATGCCTTGCAGGCCTTTCCCGCCAGCGTGCGCAAGGTGGTCGTGATCCAGGCCTGCTATTCCGGCGGATTCGTACTGCCCCCGAAGAAAGCGCCGGCTCCCGAGGAGACCCTGCGCAACGTGAAGAAGACCACCGTGATCACTGCCGCGCGAGCGGATCGCACCAGCTTTGGTTGCGACAGCAGTGGAGAGACCACCCTCTTCGGAGGCTCATTCCACAAGGTCCTCGAATCACATCCAGACCAGGCCGTGCCGCAGCTGAACTGGCGCAAGCTGCACAGGCAGGTGGCGAAGGAAGTCGAGCAGCTGGAGCAGCAGGCGGGAATTTCTTCCCGCCAGCGCTCGGAGCCGCAGTTCTATTACGGCCGCTGAGGCGGAGCTGGAGCAGCCGCCGGAGCAGGCAACGGCCAGTTGCCGTCGTACGGCGGCCAGTTCGGCACAGCCAGCTCGGGCGGCGGATAGAACATCGCCGTATAGGTGGTGCGGATCTTCGCGTCATCGATCATGAACCACCAACTGGAGACCAGCCGCCGCGTGGGCGATCCCGGCCGGCGAACGAACGCAGCCGTAGCCAGCACCACCTGCTGCTCTTCGTCGATGAGCGGAGTGCGGCGGGCCACCACCATCGCCGCGTTGAAATTCTGCAGCCCGGTGACGCAGTCGGGATTGCCCCCACCTGCCTGCGGCGGCGGACCAGCCGGTCCAGGCGGACCAGCCGGGCCGGGCGGACCGGCCTGCTGTCCGGGACGCGGCGGCGCAGGAGGCAGGAAGTCACCACCTGGCGCGGGGTGCCCGTTCTCGGCGCGACCGCAGCCCTTGTGCGTGAGGGCAATCGAGCCGTCATGCGAAGTGATGGCATCGAAGTAGCTGTCGACGATGCGACTGAGCGTGGCGCGGTCGACAAGCTTGCCTTCCGACGGCGCCCCCTGCCGGGGCGGATGCAGCGCAAGGTAATCCGGATTGTGCAGCACCGGCCCGCTCAGGCCCGGATCGCCCGCGCGGGCGATGTACCACTCCGCCTCGGTGAGGGCCTTCTCTTCCACCCGCAGTCGCACTGTGACGATGGCGGTGGCATCCCCTTCTTTCATGGTGCCGTAGTAGCCTGCCTGGCCCGTCACCGGATCAAAGTACCGGCGCTGAACTTCGCCCAGGGCGGTGATGGATTGCCAGACCCCCTGCCCGGGCGCCACGTTGATGGCGTTCTCGGTCTGGCGGAAGCCCAGGACCAGGGGCGCCTTCGAAGGATCATGCGCAATGACCGCATCGAGATAAGTGGTCAGCATGCCATCGAGGCAGGCGCGATCGCAGCCCTCCTGTACCGGTGCCTTGTTGCAGCCTGCGACTGCGAGCAGAGCGGCACATGCCGCCAGCAGCTTGTAGTGCTTCATCTTCCCCCCTCTTCTTCTATTTGACCGGATCGGACGAGGGCCAGTAGCGTGCCGTGGCCATCGGCAGGCCCTTGAAGAAGGCATTGATCGACTGGATCTGCCCTCCCCACACCTTGAATGCCTCGAAGGTCACCAGCGCATTGCCCTCGCCATAGGAGTTGCCGGTGAGACCGAAGTTCATCCACAGTAGCACCACGCCGTTCTCCTCATCCACAGCGGCCACGCTGGCGATGATGCCGGGATGCAGGATGATGTTCTGCGCATAGAGTCCGCAGTCGGCGCGGCCGCAACCCGGTCCGGCGGTGATCACGCCATTCTCCACGCGATAGCCCCCGGGGGCGAATGGTGTCTGGCCATCGGTGAAGCTGCCGACGCGCAGTCCCTCGGTGTAGGTGAGGGCGATCCTGATCATGTCCTTGCGCGACTGCCGCTTGCCGCGGGGAACCGCATCGTCCATGCCGCGCACCGGTTTGTTCAGCTCCGTGGGCTGGAAGCGTGATTCGGCATTGATGCGCTGGACCAGGGTCTCGATGCCGGCAATCTTGCGGCCTTCCACGTGCAGCAGCACGGAGAGCAGCGCCTGCGTCTGGCCTTCGAGCACCACCACGTGGCTGGCTGCGACCTGTCTCGTGGTGTCCAGGTAATCGTGGCGGAATGAGCCCTTGCCAGTGACGGTCTTCCAGAGCCCATCGCCGAGGCGGATGTCCCGGGAGTCCTCGGTGATACGCACCTTCTCCGCCAGCGGCAGCCGTGAGGGGTCCCGCGCCACGAGGGCGTCTACATAGGTATTGAGCAGACCGGTCAGGCAGGCGCGGTCGCACGCCCCGGCGGCAGCTGCGGAATGAGAAAAACCGATAGCCAGCAGCGTGACCAGGGCGACCAGTGTGCTGGCCGCCGGCGTTTTGCGTTGCGAAGACATCAATTCCCCTTCCATCTATTGCTGGAACTCCGGCGTCATGTCCCTGCAGGGCTGTTTCTGGAAGGGCACGTCGGAGAGATACATCACGTCGTAACTTTCGTACGGCGCTGCCAGGTAGACCGGATCGGTCACCGAGTAGTCACGTCGCAGCGAGAATCTCTGCGGATCGAATGTGAAGCGCTCGACCACATGCAACTGCTCGCTGCTGCGCGTGGGCGGTGACAGCACGCCGGCAGCAAAACCCACGGTATCGACCACCAGCGTGTTGCCTTCCCAGCGGCCGATGGAGTGGCCGGCCGGAGTGGGCCGGAGACGGTCCGGATGTCTGGCCATGCCTACGTAGATGCGCCGCTCGAAGTTGTAGAGGCCATATGTGATGTCGATGACCTTCTGGCCATTGGGCAATGTCTTCTGCGTGAAACGGTTGATGGGCCAGTCGGCCGTCCAGTCGCGGATGATGCTGGTCGGCTTGCAGGCGAACCAGGGATTGTCCCTGGGCGAGCGGCTGTTGAAGGCATCTGCCGCCTTCTTTCCTTCGGGTGTGTACACCACTGTTGGCCGTGGTGGCTGTGTGGCCTGCACCTGCTGCAGGGTGATCCGGCCGGCCGCGAAGTCCTTCGACAGGCTCTTGGGGATCATCGAACCATTGCCGCCACTGGGCGGCACGGTAAGCACGAGCTGCTCCACCGCCCAGTCGCCGCTGATGTTCGGCTGGCCGTCAGGCAGGCGCAGCGGCCGTTTAGACGTGTCGACTGCGCTGGTCTGGAACTGGTCATTGCGGTTGATCTTCGGCGCATCGCCGAGCTTGAAGTTCTCGATGTAGCAGGCGTTGGGGTCGAGGCGGTGCGGGTGTCCATCGATCTCGACGTGCGATCCCACCTTGAACATTTCCTTCGACCAGCCAGAGCGCTTCAGCAGCGTGGCTGCACGCATCTCACAGCGCAGGTGCAGCTTCCTGCCATCCTTGCCGATGGCGTCGATCTCCATGTAGGAGTGGGGATTGATGAAGTGCATCTTCGTGAGCGTGCCGGACCAGGCTGCGGGCACGTTCATCTGGAACTCGCCGAAACTATGGTGAGCCAGCGAGGGGCCGGCCGGAAAAGCCAGGGCCAGAAGAAGGAAGGTCGAGCGCAGCACTCTGAGAGACATGGACTTGCTCCCCGTTTGCCGCGAGCATAGGGCAGCCATCGAGGCCTTGTCGATCTTGCCAGCACCCCGGGAGAACTGCGCCCATGACCAGAACAAGAAGCCTGAAAGGACCTGCAACATCGCTGGGCATCGCGCTCTGCGCCTTCTCGGCACAGGCCCTGGCCCTGCCACCGCCGCCCTATGCCGTGGTGGATATCGGCCGCTCCCGGATCGCGATGGACGCGTCTGCCATCGAAGAAGCGGGACTGCAGCCCACGGGACGTGATCGCAACGCCACCGGATTCGGAATCACGCTCGGCTGGCCGTTCACGAAGCACCTGGCCGCAGAGGGCACCTTCCTCGAGCTTGGAGAGGGCAAGCTCGACGTTGCCACCCAGGGCCCTCCTCCCGTGACCAACTCCAGGATTGGCGTGCAATCCTACGGAATGCTGCTTGCACTGGCGGGCACCTGGCCCATTCATGACAGGTTGTCCGTGGAGGGCCGGGCCGGCACCTATCTTGGCAAGTCAGAGACCAGGATCCGGGGTTCGACGGGAGGCAACCTCGGCTACAACAGGTTGCTCGGATCAGACTCCGACTTTGGCCTGGCCGTTGCAGTCGGCGTGGTGGCCGCGTTCAACGACACCTGGGCGCTGCGCGCCGGATACGACTACATCGACGGAGCATTCGGCAAGAACGCCGGACGAATCTCGCTGGGGCTTAGATTCAACTGGCCCTGAGCAGCTGCTGCCAGCCCTGCTGGTCAGTCCAGACCGGCCTTCGACAGACCTCGCAGATACCGGTCCACGAACTCCGGGGCACGCGCAAAGAAGAAATCCTGGCGCGCATACGCCAGGTCGTACCCGGGTTTCAGCTTGCGCAGGCGATCTGCCACCGCCTGCGCATCCTCAACTTGTCCGCGCTCCGCGAGCAGTGCACACAGTGTCGCGAGCGGCCAATATGTCGCATGTTGCTGCCGCAACGCCGCGCGGACGAAATCCTCCGCCTCTTCAAGCCGGTCCAGGCGGAACAGCGCCACCCCGCGCATGTGATGGAATGCCCACAGGTGCGGATCCTGGGGACTCAGCCGTACGGCTTTCTCATACAGGGGTAGCGACATCCCGGGGTGATCCCACACGCTGTGGCAGAACGCGAGCGCGAAGTAGGCCTGCGCGAAACTGCGATTTGCCTCCAGCGCCTGCTCCAGCTCGGCCCGCGCCTCGGGATAGCGACGCAGCAGGCATAGCGACCGGCCCAGCGCAAACCGGTTGAACGCGTCGTCGGGCTCCATGCCGACGGCGGCCTGCGATTCTTCGAGTGCGAGCTGCAGTTCGGCATTGCGCTGTTGGGGCGAGCCGTAGAAGGCCAGTTGCAATGCTGCATACGCGAGACCGGCGCGGGCACGGGCGAGGCCGGCATCGAACGCCAGCGCACGGCGGAACCAGCCCTTGGCGGTTTCGAGATCCTCCGCAGTGAACCGGTACAGATGCCAGAACGCCTGGTGGCAGCAGTTCCATGCCTGGAACTGTTCAGGGCGCTTGCGCTCGGAGCGCTGGCGCTCGATCTGTCCCAGCTTCGGCTCGATGGTGGCGGCGATCTGCTGCGCGATCTCCTCGATGACGGCCTGCACGCTGGTGTTCTCGACCCGGTAGCTGTGCGTCCACAACAGCCGTCCGCTTTCGCAATCGGCGAGCTCGGCGTCGATGCGGCCGTGGCCGTCCTGCCAGCTGATGCGCCCGCTGAGCAGGTAGCCGACACCAAGGGTGGCGCCGATCTGGCGGGGCGCTGCCTTCGGGTCCACTGCAAAACTGGAACCCCTGGCGATCACCGTCAGCCACTTGTGGCAAGCGAGCAGACCGATGATGTCCGCAGCAATGCCCTCGCCCACGTAGGTGCGACCGGCCTGCTCCCCGAGCATCTCGAACGGCAGCACTGCGATGCCAGTGGGCGGATTCAGCTGCGCGTTTCTTGCGGAAGCGGTCACGGCTGACGCAATGGGCGTGCTGGGATTGGGGCGGGACGCCCTGGTCAAGGTGCCCTGCGATGCGCAGGGACGCATCCGGATCGACGCGCTGGTCCAGGGCCTCGACCAGGCGGACGGTCTGCCGGTGGCCATCGTGGGCAATCTCGGCAGCACGAATTCCGGCGCCATCGACCCCGTGGGCGAGCTGGTGGAGATCGCCCGCAGCCGGAACCTGTGGCTGCACCTGGACGGCGCCTATGGCCTGCCCGGCGTGCTCGACCCTGCGGTTGCAGCGCTGTACGACGGCATGGCCGAGGCTGATTCGATCATTGTGGATCCCCACAAGTGGCTGGGCGCGCCGGTGGGCATTGGCGCAACGTTCGTGCGGGACATCGAGCTGCTGCAACGTGCATTCACGCAGGGACCGGCGGCCTACCTGGAGGGATCGCTGGCAGCGCAGACCTTCGTCCATTCGATGGACAGCCTGGGCACGCCCTATTCCGACTGGGGTGTTGAGCTATCAGCGCCGTCGCGCGGCGCTGTGGTGTGGGCATCCCCTCTTCCGCCCGCTCCTGATGCAAGGGTGGTCACCGGACTTCATCCCGCTGATCGCGGAAGAAGCCGTGACAGGCGCGCGCATCGACCGGCTGATCGGCATCAACGGCAGCGACGCGATGCGCTGCGCGCGGGAGCTGGCGCAGAAGGAAGGCATCTTCGTCGGCACGTCATCCGGCGCGACCTTCGCCGGTGCGCTGCAGGTGGCACGGGAGGCAGCGCCGGGCTCGACCATCCTCTGCATGCTGCCCGATACCGGCGAGCGTTACCTGACGACGCCGCTGTTCGCCGACGTGCCGGAAGACATGACTGAGGAGGAGCGGGAAATCTCGCGCTCCACACCGGGCTGCCGGTTTGATGTTGCTGCCGCGGGCGCCGCCCCGGCACCAATGGAGGCCGTGGATCCGGCCGCGCGGACAGCACTGGAGAAGGCGATCCACGATCCAGCGAATCCCATCGTGATGTTCGCGCTGGAGTGGTGCGAATTCTGCTGGTCTGCGCGCAAGCTGTTCGAGCACTACGGCATACCCTGTCGCCCCATTGCGGTGGATTCGGTGGAATACCAGCAGGACAACCATGGTGGAAAGCTGCGCACTGCGCTGCGCGAACGCACCGGGTGGGTCACCCTGCCGCAGATCTTTGTGGGTGGCGATTTCGTCGGCGGTGCCACGGACCTGTTCGATGAGTGCATCAAGGGCCGTCTGCAGCAGCGTCTTGAAGAACAGCACATCACGTTGAGGGAACCCATCGTGAACCCCTATGGGTTCCTGCCGAAGTGGCTGCACCCGCGATCGAAGTGATGCGCTGAGCCGGGACCCCTCCGGCTGCCCGCTTCAGAACAGATCTGGTTGTTCGGGCGGATAGGAAATCCGCATCCCCTCCGTCCGCGCAAACGGCGTCAGCTTGTGCATCCGGTGGCTTGTCGGCGAGAGGATTTCCACAGCCGGCACGCCATGCACGTTCAGCGCGTCTGCGACCAGGGAGCGGTGGCAGCGCCAGGGCACGGCTTCAGCGCACATGATGGCGGAACGCTTCCCGCGTCCCAGGCGCTTGAGTTCCTCCAGCGCTTCTCCAAATGCCGGGGTCTGCATGTAGTCGGCATAGCCGCGGAAGCTCGCATTGCGCCAGCCGGTGTTCGGGGAATCCTTGCGGGCGTGCCTGAGGCCACCCAGCGCCGGCATGGGGACGTATTCGATGCCCTCTCCCCCGAGGCTCCTGGCGAGCTCATCGGCATTGAACTGCGGATTGTGGCGCGAGCGGGGCACGGTGCGCACGTCGACCAGCCGCTCGATGCCATAGCCCTTCAACAGTGCGATGAACTGCCCGATGGGCAAGGTTGAATGCCCGACGGTGAAGATTGAACCATCGGGCCAGTCGGGTTTCTCGCTGGAGGCTGAGCGCGCCACCGGGCCCAGTCTACGCCTGCAACCCTGGCAAGTCGGGCTACCTGGCGTATTCCGACTCGGTCGGTGAAGCGCGCCGGGTACCAGCTCACGGAATGCGAGCCGCCGGCGTGCCAGCGGATGCTTGCCCCGGCGGCTCGTCGGAAGCCGACTACAAAGACTTCTCGCCTGCGTCCACTGCGCAGCCAGCAGCGATTCGGGCACGCTGCCGCCAGACAATCCAGACCAACGAGCAACAAGGAAAGAATCATGAAAAATATCGCGCTCGCACTGCTGATTCCGGTAGCGCTCTGCACGGCGTGCAGCAGGCAGGAGGAGCCAATGGCAGCACCGGAGTCTGAAACCGCCGATGCGCGGCCCGAAGCAACGGCACCGCGGCCCGGCACCGCCACTGCACCCGGCAACGCAACTGCCGGCAATCCGGCCGCCCAGCCCACCATGCCCACCGCCCATGCCGTCCTCACTGCGGCCGCCGGCGCCTCGGTGCAGGGGGGCTTCACGCTGGTCAACCAGGGGTCGGGCATTTCCATTCGCGGGGAGATCACGGGCCTTGAGCCGGGATCGGAGCACGGTTTCCACGTGCACGAGGTGGGCGAGTGTGCCCTGCCCGCTTTCGAGAGCGCGGGCGCGCATTTCAATCCCACCAAGGCTTCTCACGGCGGTCCTGATTCCGATGCCCGGCATCTGGGCGACCTGCCCAACGCCAAGGCGGACGAGAATGGCCGCGCCCTGATTGATGTGAATGTCCAGGGCGTGACGTTGATGGACAAGGATGGTGCGCCTACCGAGATCCTGGGCAAGGCCATCGTTGTGCATGCCATGCGGGATGACTACAAGACGCAGCCTTCCGGGGATTCCGGCAACAGGATTGCCTGTGGCGTGATCCGCTGAGGGCCCGGGGCAACAGCGGGGCTGCCCTAAGGCGCAACGAACGTGCCGTTGATCAGCACCAACTCGCCGTCATAGGTCAGCAGGGCCAGGCCGTCCCTCCCCCAACGGATGGGGGGCGGCCAATACCTGCCTCCAGTGAGCCCAGGAATCCAGGCCGTGGCTATCTCCTTGCCCGTCGCGAGTGAATGGGAGCGCAGTCCGCTGCCGGCCGAAAACGCACGTCCCTGCAGCACATCGCGCGCAACCAGGTAGTTGCAACAGGGCAAGTCGAGCCAGGAATCGAATGCACCCTGGACGGGATCGAAGCGCCTTCCCGAGCCGAAGTAGAGCAGATCAGATTCCATGAACATCTGCCACGCTGTGCCCGCTCCACCAGGAGCGGTAATTGTTTCGGCCAGCTCCAGTCCGCCTGGAGTCAACGACCAACGGAAGAGCGGAGTGGAACTCGTCCCGACCGAGTAGATCTCGGTACCGGTAGAGTTCCACGCCATTGAAGCCCCTGTCGTCGCCTCCTGGCCGCGCTTCACGAGGCCGTCATAAATGGCGATCGAAGCCTCTGGCGCAGGCATCATCTGCGACACCGCAATTGTCTGCGGAGAGCCGGGTGCTACAGCAACGTGGCGTGCCTGCCGCATCGGATCCAGTGTGATCACGCCATCAACCTGGAGGTCGGACAGCCGGATGCGATGCACGACGGCGGGATAAACGGACGTCACGTACGCGAATTGCCCGTCGTCCGACAGGGCGATCGTTCTGGCCTCACCCGGGAGCGAAACGGACAGGCCAGTTGTTCCGGTCACCGGGTCCACCGCGGTCACGGCGCTGTCGCCCGTCGGGAAGACCCGGACCACATACAGCTTCTCGCTGAAAGGATCCCAGGCGGCGTAGGTTGCATCCAGGTCCAGCCACCGACTGGTGAACTCACGGCCCTCGGATGCGTACACCATGTAACTGACGGTGAGCGAGTTGCGTGCGCTGGGCACAGGCATCGCGCAGGCGGCATCGAAGCACAGCCGCACAACCATTTCAGATTGGTAACGCCCTGGTTGCAGGGCAACCGGTGCCGCCAGCGTTATGTTGTACGACGCCGCACCGGTGCCATTTGAACTGATGTACCCGGACTGTTCGAATTCATGGCTGGTCACCAGGTTCGGCGACCCCTCGGCCGGTTCCTCGGCGAATCGCACGTACACACCTTGTGGAGGTATGTCGAAGGCAGTGATGTTCAACTTCACCGTCTTCTCCGCAGTGTCCGTGGATATTGCCTCGAACTGGCTCGGCGACGCCGGTACGACGTGGAAGTTGGTCGTTGGAAGCGGATTGCCAGTCACGGTGTAAACGACCGGCACGGACTTCTTGACGACCAGGTCATCGCAGCGCGAGTCCCGACAGATCACGAAATGGACCATATCGTTGTAAGTACCAGCGCCAAGCTGGTTCGGCGACCAGAACGTCAGCCTGATGTTGCCTTGCCTCGCCGTACTGAGGTCGGCATCGGCCTCGGACACCGCGATGCCATCAGACCACGCGCCATAGAAAAATTCATCAGGCGGATTCGTGATGGCGACCTGGATCGATCCTGAAGGTGCCGGGCTCCCTGTTGCGCCCGAGACCGTGAACACCCCCGGGGAAAGGGTCACGGTGGGAACGACAGGAGTGGAAGGAGGTTCTGTTGGTGGATTCGTTGGTGGGTTCGTCGGCGGATTTGTCGGCGGATTTGTCGGCGGGTTGCTCGGTGGAGTAACCGGCGGATTGGTCCCGGGCGGTTCCGAAGGTGAGTCATCGCCGGAGCCGCCGCCGCAGGCAGACAGCACCAGCCCAGCCATGGCAAGAAGGAGCGGGAGACGGAAACGAGCTACAAGAACCGACATATTCCGGAACAGCACGTTTCCTCCCGCGCGGTCGCTCGCCGCACTTCGGGGCAGTATCCAGTACGTTGCCAGGCCTTACAACGCCGGTGCGCCGCGTGGGTTATCGCTCCGTTCCGATGCTCCAGGCGTTCTTGACTTAGTGCATTTCCCGCAGCTTGCGCACTTCTTCCGACGTGATGGACGACGGCTTCGCACCAAAGCGCGCAATCACGTAGTTCGACACATCGGCGATCTCTTCGTCCGTCCACGCGGCGGCGAACGCAGGCATCACTGCGATCTGGCCGGAGTCCGGCAGCGTGCTCGCCCCGTGCAGCACGGCGAGCGCAACGTTGGTGGCGGTGGGATCGTTCACGGCGCGGTTGCCGGTCAGCGTGGTGTGTGGAACATAGCTGCCGGTGCCGGTCCACGAGTGGCATCCCGCGCACATGCTGGCGAACATCAGGTGGCCGCGCGAGTTCGTGTCGGCCACGGAAGTCTCCGAGGGCAGTGCCGAAGCGGCCTCAAGCCTGGGCACCGGCAGGTCGCTCGAGGAAACCGCCGGCACGCTGCGGATGTAGGTGACGATGGCGCTGACGTCCGACGGCGTGAGCTTCTGGAAGCTCAGATGCACTGCCAGCGCCATGGGGCCGAATGCCGTGCCGTGTTCAGCCGAACGGCCGGTCTTCAGGTACTGCTCAAGGTCCTCTGCGGTCCAGGCGCCGATGCCCGACTTCTCATCGCTGCTCAGGTTGTAGGCCCGCCAGCCATCGGCGACGCCGCCGGCGAATTTCTGCCGGTTGTTCAGTGCCTGGAGCAGATTGCGCGGGGTATGGCAGTCGCCGCAGTGGCCAAGTGCTTCAGAAAGATAGGCGCCACGGTTCCACTCGGCAGACTGGTCGGCCACGGGTTCGAAGCGCTCGTTCGGGTTGTACATCTTCGACCAGATGCCCATCAGCCATCGCTGGTTGTAGGGCCAGCGCAGGTCGGCCTCGGGCGCCGTGTATTTCACAGCTGGCACGCTGGACAGGTAGGCCTTGATTGCCAGCACGTCCTCGTCGGTCAGGTGGGTGTATGAGGCATACGGGAAGGCCGGATACAGCCGGGTTCCGTCTTTCGAAATGCCCTCGTGCATGGCGCGCAGGAAATCCGCATCACTCCACGAGCCGATGCCGGTTTCGGCATCCGGCGTGATGTTCGTGGAATAGATGGTGCCGAAATCCGTCGGGAACGGTCGCCCGCCCGCGAACGGGGTGCCGCCCTCCTCCGTATGGCAGGCCTGGCAGTTGGCGGCAATGGCCAGGTACTGGCCACGGGCCAGCGGATCGGTGCCCTGGAAGTCCGCCGGCACGCCGGTGGGGTTGCCGTCATATTCCGCCAGCGTCACGCGCTTGCCCTTGGCAAAAGCCATGGGGCCGGGCTGGAAAAGAACCCATGCCAGCACCGCTCCGGCCACGACCAGGATGCCGCCGACGATGCCCCAACGCTTGGCCTTCATAGTAATCCCCCTGAAATGGCGCCCGCGGAGTCTGCGCTCCGCCGTGGGGTGCAGTAGACTCCGCCACAGGGGCGGTCTGCAAGACCGGAAACCAGGCTTCGCGCGGGAAACCTGCCGCGCACATCGAGGTATCGCATGAGCCACACCATCAACGTCAATGGCAAGCCGCAGACCGTGGAGGTCGAGGCCGACACGCCACTACTCTGGGTGCTGCGCGACGAGCTGGAGCTGAAGGGCGCCAAGTTCGGCTGCGGCATGGGTCTTTGCGGCGCCTGCACTGTGCACATCGACGGCAAGCCGGTACGTTCCTGCGTCACGCCGGTTTCGGCCGTGGGCAACGCGAAGATCACCACCGTCGAGGCCATTGGCGACACAGCCACGGGCAAGAAGGTGCAGGAGGCCTGGCTCGCACTCGACGTGATGCAGTGTGGCTACTGCCAGAGCGGTCAGATCATGGCGGCCACGGCACTGCTCGAGCGCACGCCGAAGCCCAGCGACAAGGACATCGACGACGCGATGAGCGGCAACCTGTGCCGCTGCGCCACCTACGCGCGCATCCGCGCTGCCGTCAAGCAGGCCGCCGGCCTGCCCACCGAAGACACGAGGGAGATGGCGTGATGTCAAACATTGCTGCCCGGAACGGCGTTTCCCGCCGCAAGTTCCTCACCGCCAGCGCTGCCGTTGGCGGCGGCCTCATGCTCGACTTCAGCCTTCCCGCCTTCGCGGTGACGGACAAGGGGTCGGCGTCGGCGACGCTCAATGCGTACATCTGGATCCTGCCGAACGGCGAGACGCATATCGTCAACAAGAACCCGGAAATCGGCCAGGGCATCAAGACGGCCTTCCCGCAGATCATCGCGGAAGAGCTGGATGTGGCCTGGAAGGATGTCCGCGCCGAAGACGCTGAAGTCGATCCTGTGCGGTACGGCGGCCAGTTCGCCGGTGGTTCGCTGTCGATCCCGATGAACTACGACACGCTGCGCCGGATGGGCGCGGCAGGTCGCCTGATGCTGGTCACGGCCGCGGCCAGGTCCTGGGGTGTGCCGGTCGATCAGTGCGAGACCGCCGAAGGCGTCGTCTACCACAAGGCCAGCAACCGGCAGGCCACGTATGGCCAGCTCGCCGGCGCGGCCGCGCGGATTGCGCCGCCTGATCCTGCCAGCGTGAAGCTGAAGGATCCGAAGGACTTCAAGATCATCGGCCAGCCGATCGGCGGCGTCGACAGCCCGCGCATCGTGCGCGGCGAGCCGATCTTCGGCATCGACGTGACCGTGCCGGGCATGAAGTACGCGGTGTACGAGAAGTGCCCCGTGTTCAACGGCAAGTTCGTCAGCGCCAACCTCGATGAGGTGAAGGCGCTGCCGGGCATCCGCGGCGTATATGTCATCAAGGGCAATGTCACCGAGCTGGACGCAGGCCTCTACAACGGCCTCACCGATGGCGTGGCAATCGTGGCCGACAAGTGGCACCAGGCGAACCGTGCGCTCGACAAGCTGAAGGTGCAGTGGGACGGCGGCGAGACCGCCAGGCGTTCCACCAGGGGTTTTGTCGAGCAGGCCGCGAAACTCGCCCAGGAAAAGCCCACTGATTCGCTGAAGACCGAGGGCGACGTGGACGGCGCGCTCAAGGGCGCCGCCAAGGTGCTCGAGGCCCGCTACGAGGTTCCCTTCGTGAACCACTCGGCGCTGGAGCCGATGAACACGACGGTGGCCATCAGGAATGGCAAGGTGGAGATCTGGTCCCCCACGCAGATGCCGGGCGGTGGCAAGACCGCGGTGTCGAAGCTGCTGGGCATTCCCGAGAAGGACATCATGCTGCACGTCACCCGCAACGGTGGCGGCTTCGGACGCCGGCTCTCCAACGACTTCATGGTCGAGGCTGCCGCCGTCGCAAAGGCGCATGGCGAGCCCATCAAGCTGCTGCGCAATCGCAGGCAGGACGTGCAGAGCGGCGTGTTCCGCGCGGGTGGTTTCCACCACTTCAAGGCCGGTCTCGACGCCCAGGGCAAGCTGACCGCGTTCCGCGACCACTTCGTGACGTTCTCGAACAGCGGCAAGGTGGCGGGCTCCGCCACGCTGGGCGCCACCGAGTTCCCGGCCGGCTTCGTGCCGAACCTCGATCTGGGCTTCTCCATGATTCCGCTGGATGTGCCCACCGGCCCGATGCGCGCTCCGGGGAGCAATACCCTGGCGTTCGCGTTCCAGTCGTTCCTCGATGAGCTGGCGCACGCCGCCGGCAAGGATCCGCTGCAGTTCCAGCTCGACCTGCTCGGCCCGGCCAAGGCGCCGGCAGTGGCCATGTCGCAGTTTGGCCCATCCGTCGGGTTCGACAACGGGCGCATGGCGGGCGTGCTGAAGGCCGTGGCCGAGAAGTCAGGCTGGGGCAAGAAGAAGCTGCCCAAGGGCACAGGCCTGGGGCTTGCCGCCTATTTCAGCCACCAGGGCTACTTCGCGGAAGTTGTGCAGGCCTCCGTCAGCAGCAAGACTGGCGAGGTGCGCGTGGAGAAGGTGTGGGTGGCCGGTGACGTGGGTCGCCAGATCGTGAACCCGAGCGGCGGCAGCAACCAGGTCGAAGGCTCGGCCATCGATGGCGTGTCGCAGGCCCTGGCGCAGGCGCTCACGTTCACCAACGGGCGCGTGGACCAGAGCAACTTCCACGACTATCCGCTGCTGCGCATGCACCAGGCGCCGAAGGTCGAGGTGCACTTCGTGAAGACGGACAACAATCCGACGGGCCTGGGCGAGCCGGCCATGCCGCCGGTAGTGCCGGCGCTGACCAATGCCATCTTCGCGGCGACGGGCCGGCGCGTGCGCACGCTGCCGATCAAGACATCGGAGCTGAAGGGTTTCGCCTGACGTCCAGGGACGCCGGTCAATGACCAGGTGACCACGGACCGCTGCGCGGACAGCGCAGCGGCCCGCTTCACTGCGGGAGCGTGCCCGGCCTCAGGAAGCCGAGCATGTGGGCGACGTAATCCGCCTTGCCCAGGCCGATTCCCTGATTGCGCAGGATGGCGTAGGCGGTCATCACGTGGAAATAGAACTGGGGCACTGCCCAGTCCCGTGCGAATTGCGCGGCAGTCAGGTCGAAGATCATGCCCGCCGGCAGCGCGTGGGCAACGGGTCGCTGCTCATCCTGGTCACAGGGCTGTAAAGCCAGGGACTTGACCAACGCAACAGTCTCGTCGATTCGCGCCAGCGCCTCGGCGATGGAACCGGGGCGCTCACCGGCATTCCGCGCCTCATCAAGCAGTGCCTGCAGTGATGCAGGGAACGCCTTGCCATGCAGCCGGCACATTCCTTCCTGCGCCTGCACGCAGGCGAAACGTATCTGCGTGGACAAAGGGAACATGTCTGGTGCGAGACGCGCCGCAAGCAGCGATTCCGCCTCGGCGGGCGGCCGTTCGGCCTGAGCCTTGCGCAGCCACGTGGCAAGGGCCTGCAGCATCTGGACGTAGGTGGGGACAAGCAAGTCGTTCAGGTTCATGCTGGCATCCTGGCAATCTTCCCTTGGACTCCTGTCATCGTCGCAGCAGCAACGTCGGGATAGATGAAGAACGCAGCAGGTCTGTGGTCTTGCTGCCCACCACACGACTTCGCAGCAGAGAGTGCCCATAGGCACCCATGACAAGCAAGTCGATTCCCTGCTCCTCGACTGCGCGGGCGATCATGGTTTCGGCATCCCCCGGCTGGAGCGCCGCGGAAACATCGAATCCCGCTGCCACCAGCAGCGTCCTTGCCCACTCAATCTGCCGCGGACCATCCGACCGCCCCTTGCCCGCCATCAACAAGAAGACCGGCAGACCCCTGAACAGCGGACTGGCGGCCACCATCTCAACGCCATGCCGGGTCACCACGCTTCCATCAAAGGCGATCATGATGCGCCGTGGCTCAATGAAATCGTCCGTGACCGTGAGAACAGGCTGATCCAGGGCGCGCACGATACGCTCGACATTGCGACCCAGGTCGCGACGTGTCGTCTTCGCCGACTCGCCGCGCCGCCCCAGCACGACCAGTCGCACATCCTGTTGCTGCTCCGCCAGAGTTCCGGCCAGATCGCCAAATCGTTGACGCACGTCCACTGAATCCACGTGCGCGGCCACGGCCCGTTCGCGAAGGCGGTTCAGGAAGATGCGCCCCCGCTCACGTGCATCGCGGGCACGCGTCTCATCTTCCCCGGCGAGCTGATCCAGAAGCCTCTCCTGGGCACCAAGTCCGATGGCGCCACTGTGGTCCGTGCGGGACAAGTTCGCCACCGGCTGGTCGATCACATGCAGGAACTCGAGCGGGGCATCGAGGCGGCGCGCTGCCCATGCGGCATAGTCAGCCACATGGTCCGCATACTGCGATTGATCTACACAGGCCAGCACTTTGCCCTCATTGACGCGGGTGGCATCCATGATCAATGCCCCGTCAGCAGGTCTTCAGCACCGCCCTTGTCGTGCACGGCGAAGCGGTCGATCATCGTGGCGCTGGCCTGGTTGAGGCCAACGACCTCCACTTCCGTTCCTTCACGCCTGAACTTGATGACGACCTTGTCCAGGGCGCTGACAGCGGTGATGTCCCAGAAATGCGCGCGACTTACATCGATGCGAACCTTCTCGATCGCTTCCTTGTAGTCGAAGGAGCTCACGAAGCGCTCCGCCGAGGCGAAGAACACCTGCCCAGTCACCACATAGACGCGCAGACGACCCTCGTCCTGGGTGCGGGAACCCACCCGCAGGATGCGCCCGACCTTGTGGGCAAAGAAGAACCCCGAAAGCAACACGCCTGCCAGCACCCCTTTAGCCAGATCATGCGTGCCCACGGTCACGACCACCGTGGCAATCATGACCACGCTTGAACTCCTGGGATGCTCGCGAATGCTGCGGATCGACGACCAGCTGAACGTACCGATCGACACCATGATCATGACAGCAACAAGCGCGGCCATCGGAATACGTGCCACCCAATCCCCGGCAAAAACGACCATCAACAGCAGGAGGATCCCAGCGGCGAGAGTCGAGAGACGTCCACGACCGCCTGATTTCACGTTGATGACTGACTGCCCGATCATCGCGCAGCCCGCCATGCCTCCCAGGAAGCCACTGGCGACGTTTGCGACGCCTTGGCCGACGCACTCGCGGCTCTTGTTGCTGCTGGTGTCGGTCAGATCATCAACGATCGACGCTGTCATCATGGATTCGAGCAGGCCCACAACCGCGAGCGTCAGTGAAACCGGAAAGATGATGCGAAGCGTGTCGATGTCGAGCGGCACTTCCGGCAACAGGAACACCGGCAATGTATCCGGCAGGGTTCCCATGTCGCCCACCGTGCGGATGTCCAGTCCCGTGAGGACCGCGAAACCGGTGAGCACGACGATGGCGATCAATGGTGAAGGCACCGCCCTGGTGAGGCAGGGCAAGCCGTAGATTATCGCCAGGCCCGCCGCGACCATGGCATAGACGTGCCAGGTAGCCCCCGTGAGCTCGGGCAATTGCGCCATGAATATGAGTATGGCCAGCGCGTTCACGAATCCCGTCACCACGGAGCGGGAAACAAATCGCATCAACGCGCCGAACCGCAACCAGCCGAAGAGGATCTGCAGCACCCCGGTTAGTATGGTCGCCGCCAGCAGATACTGGAGGCCATGATCCTTCACCAGCGAGACCATCAGGATGGCCATCGCACCGGTAGCCGCAGAGATCATTCCAGGCCGCCCACCAGCGAAGGCAGTCACGACTGCGATGCAGAACGATGCATACAGTCCAACCTTTGGATCGACCCCTGCAATGATCGAAAAGGCGATCGCCTCCGGGATCAGGGCCAGTGCCACCACCAGCCCGGCCAGCAGATCGTTGCGTACATCCGGAAACCACTCCCGGCGCAGAGTGCTCAAACGCGCCCCCTTTCAGTCGGGCCGCAGGCAGGCAGGGCACAAGCGGTACTGCGCAGGTCAACGCCTGGAAATGCCGGAGTTGCGCTCTCCTTCGATTTCCTCAAAGCAGGAGAGGCAGAACGGCCCTGCGGGATCGGCCTGGATGCGCTCGCGGTCAATGGTCTGGCCGCACCGACAGCAGCTGCCGTAACTTCCATTCTCGATACGCGCGATGGCGGCTTCGACCCGCCGCAACTCGGTCTGCAGTGCAGAATGAGATGCCTTTGCCATTTCAGATTGAGCGATTGCATCGATGCGGGACAGGCGCCCGACGCGGGACTGATCGAGTTCAACAGGTTGATGGCCATGATCCTCAGTGGAGAGTGTGGCTAGCAGCTCGTCTCTGCGCGCGCGAAGTCGAAAGATGATGTAGGGGGAGGCCGTGGATTCCATTGCCCGATACTCCGGACGATGCAGCGTGGTCCGGCGCCGCTGAGGCGCAGGAGCCCAGGCGGTGCGCGACCAGAGCCGCCTCCGCCGGTTCGGACCCGGGACTAGGGTGGACCAGGGACGAACGCACGGCGATCTGCCGTGCAATGGCCATCACTGCGCTGTCGCACAGCGTTGGGGGCCCGTCCGGGACTGATGGGATGGTCGATCAAGGATTTGGATGGCAGGACGCGGAGCTGCTGTGCGCCATGGTATCGCATCCGGGCGTCGGAATTCGACCCGTCTGACCGGATCACCTCCTCCCGCCGGCATACACAGGCTTGACAGCACCCAATCTTTCGATAACTCTAGAACCATGAATTCAAAGCGTGCCGTCGAAGCCCTCTCGGCCATGGCCCAGGAATCGCGCCTGGCCATCTACCGGCTGCTGGTAAAGCGCGGGCCGGAAGGGTTTGCTGCGGGCGAGATCGCCGAGCGGCTGGGAATCGCCGGGCCCACCCTGTCGTTCCACCTCAAGGCACTGGATCACGCTGATCTGGTCACGGTGCGCCGGGAGGGCCGCTTCCTCTACTACAGCGCCAACTTCGAGCGCATGAACGATCTGGTGGCCTATCTGACTGAAAACTGCTGCGGCCAGGGTGTTACGGCTTGTGCTCCCGCCTGCCAGCCTTCGGTGGCCACCAAGTCAAGGAAGTCCGCATGAGAAGAGTCCGTTTCCTGGACCGCACATCCCGATGAACATCCTGTTCCTGTGCACCGGCAACTCATGCCGATCCATCCTGGCGGAAGCGACCTTCAATCATCTGGCGCCGGCCGGTTGGCGGGCGATGAGTGCGGGCAGCAAGCCCACCGGAGAAGTACATCCGCGGTCACTGGCACTTCTGGCAAGGGAAGGCATTCGGGCCTCCGGATGCCATAGCAAATCATGGGAAGGCCTGCCGGTCACGCCGGACATTGTGGTCACCGTGTGTGCCAGTGCAGCAGGCGAGATCTGCCCCGTCTACCTGGGACCGGCGATTCGCACGCACTGGGGTGTGGATGATCCGGCCCACGCCACCGGCACCGACGAGCAGATTGACGCCGAGTTCATGCGCGCCTACCGCACCCTGCGCTCCCGCATCGAGGCATTTCTTGCGCTGCCGCTGCAGACCCTGCGCGAGGACCGCGTCCGCATGAAGGTCGAACTGGATCGCATTGGCGCATCGGTCAGTTGAGCCGGGAAGCAGGAATCATGGACGGGACGCATGTCTGCATTTGAACGTTACCTGACCCTGTGGGTCGCGATCTGCATCGTCGTCGGGATCGCCCTGGGACACCTGATGCCTGGCGCCTTCCAGGCCATCAGCGCGGCCGCGATCGCCAAGGTCAATCTGCCCGTCGCGCTGCTGATCTGGCTGATGATCATTCCAATGCTGCTCCGGATCGACTTTGCCGCCCTGGGCGAAGTGAAGCGTCACTGGCGCGGCATCGGCGTCACGCTGTTCGTCAACTGGGCAATCAAGCCGTTCTCGATGGCGCTGCTGGCTGCCCTGTTCATTGGGTACCTGTTCAGGCCCTGGCTCCCGGAGAACCAGATCGCTTCCTACACAGCCGGGCTCATCCTGCTGGCCGCGGCGCCGTGCACGGCCATGGTGTTCGTCTGGAGCCGGCTCACCAATGGCCATCCCCTGTTCACGCTGTCGCAGGTGGCGCTGAACGACGCGATCATGGTGTTCGCGTTCGCACCCATTGTCGCCCTGCTGCTCGGCATCTCCTCGATCGTCGTTCCATGGAGTACGTTGCTCACCTCGGTGGTGCTGTACATCATCGTGCCGGTGATCCTGGCACAACTCTGGCGCCGCTGGCTGCTGCGCGGCGGCCAAGCCTCGCTGGATCGCGTGCTGCAGAGGATTGGCCCCTGGTCCATCGGGGCGCTGCTTGCCACACTGGTGTTGCTGTTTGCATTCCAGGGTGAGGCCATCCTGCGCCAGCCGCTGGTCATCGCCCTGCTGGCCGTGCCTATCCTGATCCAGGTGCTGATGAACTCCAGCTTCGCGTACTGGCTCAATCGCGCGGTCGGCGAGCCGCATGAGGTGGCCTGCCCTTCCGCGCTGATAGGCGCCAGCAACTTCTTTGAGTTGGCCGTGGCAGCAGCCATCAGCCTCTTCGGGCTGGAATCCGGCGCCGCGCTGGCAACCGTGGTTGGGGTGCTGATCGAGGTGCCGGTGATGCTCCTGGTCGTACGCGTGGTCAATGGCAGCAAGGGATGGTATGAGCGTGGTCCGCGCGTCAGTCGGGCCGGAGGAAGACTGCATGGATGAAACGACTGAACCCCGAAAGAAGAGTCCCGCAAAGCTGACTTTCGCGCTCGAAGCCTGGCGCGTGGACGCCCATGGGAGCCGGGCATCCTGCAAGGACGCCGAACTGGCGCTTGATACGGACCTCGCTGGTCGTCGCGACGCCCTCAATCCCGCCGAGCTGCTGCTGGCCGCCCTGGCTGCCTGCATGCTGAAGGGCATCGAACGCGTCACTCCGATCCTGAATTTCCAGCTTCGTGGCGTGCGCGTGGTGATCCACGGGGTCCGGCAGGATGTACCACCGCGCATGGAGTCCATTGCCTACGAGATCATCGTCGACACGGACGAGGTGGATCGGAGGCTCGAACTGCTGCATGACAATGTGCGCAAGTACGGCACGGTGTTCAACACCGTCGCGCCGGGCACCGCGTTGACGGGAACATTGCGCCGGCAGCAAGCGGCAGCTCTCTGACTACGGCCAACCCGATGACGGGCAGCGAAATTTCACCCGGCGCCCTGCCCGACACTCCGGCGAAAGCGACGGCGCTCAATGCCGGCTGTTACTGCCGTACGCTCGATGGAGAGTTGTTGCGGCGCAGCCTGCTGGATAGCGCGGAATCCGGCCACGTCATGGCGGAGCTGCTGGCGCAACGCCCGACCCTGTTCTCATCGACCGCAGTCTTCCTGTCGCCCGTCACGCTGCAGCAGGTCGTCGAGGGGATAGCCTGTGTCGAGCGCGTCATCCGCCACCCTGGCTACCAGGCCGCAGCGCTCGGACATTCGCCGCCCATCGCCTCACATGCCTTCGGGCCGCTGGGCGTGTTCGTGTCCTATGACTTCCATCTCGCATCCGACGGACCGCGCCTGATAGAGATCAACAGCAACGCGGGCGGGGCAATGCTGGCCGCTGCTCTGGTGCAGGCGCAGCGGGACTGCTGCGAGGCGGTGAGCAGCGCCATGGCCTCAACCCCCCTCCCCGCCGATCCCAGGCCAGACTTCCTGGCCATGTTCCGGGAGGAATGGCGCAGGCAACGCCAACAGGGTTCGCCACGGAACATCCTGATTGTCGATGATGCGCCAGGCTCGCAATACCTGGCGCCGGAATTCCAGCTTTTCGAGAAGCTTCTGGCGCGGAACTTCGCCCGTTGCCACATCGTCGACGCCGCATCGTTTCTCTGGCGTGACGGGCACCTGTGGCATGAAGGTGAGCAGGTCGACATGGTCTACAACCGGCTGACGGACTTCTATCTGGCGGAGCCGGGGCACGCCGCGCTGCGCGCGGCATATGAAGCCGGCGCAGTCGTGCTGACTCCCGGCCCGCGCACGCATGCCCTGTACGCTGACAAGCGCAACCTGATCCACCTGGGCGACGCGCAGTCGCTGCGGAACTGGGGTGTTCCCGCCGAGGACATCGCGCGGCTGTCCCGCCTCGTACCGGCTACCCAGCTGGTGACACCAGACAACGCCGCTACACTCTGGGACCGGCGTCGCTCGCTGTTCTTCAAGCCCGCCGCCGGCTTTGGCGCCAGGGCCGCCTATCGCGGCGACAAGCTCACGCGCCGCGTCTGGAGCGAGATCCTCGGGGGATCCTATATCGCGCAGGCACTCGTCGCGCCGGGGGAGCGAGTCATCGAGCTGGATGGCGTACTGACCCAGCTGAAGTTCGATTTGCGCGCCTACACATACGATGGTCGTGTGCAGCTGCTCACCGCGCGCATGTATGCGGGGCAGACCACGAACTTCCGCACCCCCGGAGGCGGCTTTGCGCCTGTATTCGTCCTGAACGCGGGTTCTCGGCAGGCCCTGGATCCCCGGATGCCTGATTCCAGCCTCAGCCCGGGTTTCGCCTAGCCCTGGCCGCCAGCATCCATGAAATCGACTGCCGCCACGTCTGCCACATGCGGCTGGTTGAATAGCATCAGGCCCACGTGCAGCGGGTGCTGCTGGTAGGTACGCAGGGCCTCGATCGATTCGAAGCGCATGATCAGCACCACGTCCCAGCTGCGGGCTTCGCGCAGGATGTCGCGACCGATCTCCAGCGAATGGATTGCCGGAATCGGATCGCGCAGGGCGCGCATGCGACGACAGAACTCCGCCACATGCTCCTCGCTGGTGCCAGCCGCGTAGCGAATGAACACGTAGTGCCGGAGCATCGATACCTCCCTGCCGTCAGGCAATCCTGGCACCAGCCGGAATGATTGGCGGCGCCGCATTGAGCCTGGCCACCGCGAAGCCGGCAGCCAGGCGGTAGCGCTCCATGAACTCCTCACGCTCGGCGCGTGGAATCACGTCGTCGATCCGGTCAAACACGCCGCCGCAGCGCTCCTCGACAATGCCGAGGATGCCAAAGGGACCGGCGCCGCGATTGCGCAGGATCAGCGGCGAGATTTCGGGGCAAAGCCTCGCATCAAATGCCTGCAGCGCCTGTTGGCTCACGCCGTGCTCGAGCAGTACGGCACCCAGCACTCGCGCGTCGACGATGGCCTGGCTCGCGCCATTCGAACCGGTGGGATACATCACATGGGCGGCGTCGCCCATCAGTGCCACCCGACCGTCACGCCAGGTGGAAACCGGATCGCGATCGATCATCGGGTATTCGTAGACATCGGCAGCTCCACGCAGCATGCCCGGGATATCGATCCAGTCGTAGTTCCAGCGCTCGAAGTGATGCACGAATTCCTCATGCGCCACGCGCCTGTTCCAGTCGCCGCTGCGCCAGCCGGCGCTGTTGTCGACGGTGATTTCCGCAATCCAGTTGATGTCGGCCAGGCCGGTGGCCGGATCCGGCTGGGAGATGGGATAGAACACGACCCGGTGGCGGAGCGTGCCGAGACCGACAAATGATGCTCCGGTGCGGATCGGAGCCCCGCGCGTCACGCCGCGCCACATGATTGCACCGCCCCAGTGGATGGGCGGCTGCGACGGATGCATCTGCTGGCGCACGGCAGAATGCAGGCCGTCTGCTGCGATCAGCAGCGATGCCTCGAAGCTGTGGCGCCCGCCAGTCAGGTCCTGCGCTTCCACGGTGACGCCCGTATCGTGGTTGCGGTAGCCGGTGACCTTCATGCCCGTGCGCACAGCCCCGGCGCCAAGCCGTGCCAGCGCCGCCTGGTACAGCATCATCTGCAGCCGGCCGCGATGCACCGAGTATTGCGGCCAAAGGTAGCCGGCCCCCTTGCCGCGCGGTTCCGAATAGATGTCGTTGCCATTCAGGCCGACCAGCGCGAATTCGCGGGTCTCGATGCCGATCCGGTCCAGCTCTGCCGGGCCGAAGCCCAGGTCGTACAGCTCGCGCACGGCGTTGGGCTGGAGGTTGATGCCCACTCCCAGAGGCAGGAGTTCGGGCGCAGCCTCCAGCACCAGGCAAGGCACACCCAGCTGCTGCAGGGTGAGCGCGACGCTGAGGCCGCCGATGCCGCCGCCGGCGACGATTACGGGCAAGGTCATTGGGTGTCCGATCCGCAAAAGGCCCGCAGGTTATCCGAGAAGGCTTCGTCCTCGCCAGACTCCCTGGAACAGCTGCCGGATGCAGCTTCCTGAGGCAGGACGTGGCGCCTTACGCAGGCAGCACGATCCTGAACCGGCTGACTCTGCCCAGCTCGCTTTGCACCTCGATGCGTCCGCCATTGCGCTCCACCGAGGACTTTGCAATGGCCAGGCCCAGCCCGACGCCGCCGGCCTCCCGCGCGCGGGCCGTGTCGACTCGGAAGAATCGCTCGAAAACCTGCTGCAGATGCCCCGGTGCAATGCCGGGGCCGTTATCGGTGATTTCGACCACCGCTTCCGCGCCCTCCCGCCAGCAGCGCAGTCCGATGGTGGCCCCCACCGGGCTGTAGCGGATGGCATTGAAGAGCACGTTCATGATTGCCTGGCGGACCAGCAGCCGGTCGCCGGTGGCCGTGACGGCCGCATCGCCTGCAACCTCCACAGTCTGCTGCTTTTCTGTCGTGAGTACGGCCACCGTGTCGCGCAGTTCGGTGAGCAGTTCGCACAGCGGGATTGCCTGCGGGCGAAGTGGGTAGTCATTGCCCTCGGCGCGGGCCAGCGCCAGCAGCGACTCGACCAGATCGTCGAGCCTTCCGGCCTCCTCGAGCATGCTGCCGATGGCTTCGCGCAGCGCGGGCTCGCCTGCGGGATTGCGCAGCGCCACTTCGCCCACGGCGCGCAGCGCCGTCAGCGGCGTGCGTAGCTCGTGCGAGGCATCACTGGTGAAGTGTCGCAACGAATCGAATGAAACCTGCAGGCGCTGCAATGTGGCATTGAAAGCCGCGGCGAGCCGGCCCAGTTCATCATCGCGGTTCGGGACTGGCAGTCGCTGGTCGAGGGATCGGGAGCTGATGAGCCGCGCCCGCTCCGCCATCACGCCAACCGGTCGGAGCATGCGGCCGGCAGTCACGTAGCCCGCAGCGGCGGCCAGTGCGGCGATGAGGGGCAGCGCCAGCAACAGCGCGATCAATATCTCGCGCAGCGTGTGGTGCATTGCCTCCTCGTCGCGCAAGACCCGAAGGATCACATCGTGTGTGCCGATGCGGACTGCTGCTGCCAGGGTGCGCAGGTCCCGCCCGTCGAGGTCCAGGGTGCCGAAGCGCGGACCGCTGCCATCGGCGCGAGGTGGGTCTGCACTCGCCTGGCTGGCACGGGATGGCTGGCCGTACAGCCAGCGCCCGTCGCCGGACCACAGGTCGAACCATGGGCCAGCGGCCTCCGGCAACTCCGCGTCCGCCGGGCCATGCCACTGCGGAATGCCGTCGGAATCGAAACTGAGCCCTGCGCGGGCCTGCGCCCAGTCGGCGCGCAGCTGGGCGTCCAGTTCGGCATGCAGGCGGAACTCGATCAGGCCGTACACCACCGGCACCATCGCCAGCAGCACTGCGCTCGCCACCAGCGTGAACCACAGGGCGAGTCGCAGCTTCAGCGGCCGGCGGCGCCACCACCCGCTCACGTCGGCGGGTTCTCGCGCAGCACGAACCCAACGCCACGCAGGGTCTGGATGAAGCTGTGGGGTCTTTCAGCATCGATCTTGCGGCGCAGGTTGGCCAGGTGCACGTCGATGACATTGTCCAGTGGCGTAGCGCGGCTGGCTTCGCGCCATACGTCACGGGCCAGCATCGGCCGCGTGACCACCTCGCCCATGTGGCGCACCAGGTACACGAACAGGTCGAATTCCCTGGGTGTGAGCAGGATGTCGCGGCTGCCGCGCAGCACCCTGCGTGTGTGGGCCTCGATGGTGAGGTCGGCGAAGCGGCTGCGCGCTGGCTCCTCCGGTGAGGTGCGGCGCAGCAGTGCGCGGATGCGCGCCAGCAGTTCGGCGAACGCGAATGGCTTCACCAGGTAATCGTCGGCTCCCGCGTCGAGACCCTTTACGCGGTCCTCGACTGCATCACGCGCAGTGAGCAGCAGTACCGGCGGCTCGCGGCCGCGCGCGCGCAGCGAGCACAGGATCTGCATGCCGTCGCGGCCCGGCAGCATCCAGTCCAGCACGATCAGGTCGAAGGCCTGGGCATCGAGCCGCCGGGAGCCTTCCGTGCCATCGCGGGCGACCGCCACTTCATAGCCTTCGGCGTCGAGTCCGGCACCCACCGCCGCAGCGGTCTTGCTGTCGTCCTCAATGAGCAGGAGCCTGGGCATGCGGCAGACTAGTCTACAGTCCGCCGATGGCCTTCTGGAGCTCGTACTGCGCCTTGTTGTGCTCGGCGAGCGCCGTGAGGTAATCAGAGCGGGCCCGCACCAGGTCCTGCTGGGCCTGAAGGTCCTCCAGTACCAGCCCGACGCCCAGCTGCTTGCGATCGCGGGTCAGGCGCAGCGCCTCAGTCGCGGCTTCCACGCTGGCGCGGCCTGCTGCCAGCGCGTCGTCGCTGGCTTCGAGCCGTGCGCGGGCCTCGATGACCTGGCGCCGTATGCCCTGGGATACCTTGTCGAGCTCGATCTGCGCGCTGCGCAGTCTGGAATCGGCGGCGCGGATGCGACCCAGGTCGAAGAGCCCGCCCGGCCCGAAGCGCCACTGCAGGCCCAGCGCATAGTCGCGGGACTTGCCGCTGGCCGAGGACACTCCATCCGGCCCGCCCGACAGATCGCCGAAGAAGGCCTGCGCGCCCACCGAGGGAATCAGCGGACCCCACACCGCGTTGCTGCGGCTGGAGCGCGCTGCCGCCAGCAGCGCAGTGCCCTGCGTGAGTTCGGCGCGCGAGCCCAGGGCCTGCTCGAGCTGCGCTTGCTGGTCTGCGGCGCCCGCCAGGGCCAAGGGGACGAACTCGCGCTGGTCGGGCAACAGGTCGACGGCGGGATCCAGATGCAGCAGTTCGGCCAGCCGGGCCGCCGCCACGCGTCGCTGCTGGCCAGCCTGCAGCAGCGCGACCTGGAAGCGCTGCGTCTGCGCCTGCACCCGCAGCAGATCGCCCCGGAATATCACGCCCGTCTCGACGCCGGCCGCCAGCTGCTGCTCGTAGGCGCGGGAGGTATCCAGCGCCTCGCCCTGGGCGGATTCCAGGCCCTGCGCCTTGAGCAGGTCGAAGTAGGCGCTGACGGATGCCAGCACGCTGTCCTCCCGCCGTGCAGTCAGGGCCGCCTGGCTGGCAACGATGACCTGTCTGGCGGCGAGCGTGCCGAACAGGGCATCGCCCAGGTCGATCTGCGCCGTGATGGTTGGTCCGATACTGGTGCTGTCCTTGTCGACATCCAGCATCGTGCCGTCCACCGCCTGGGTGACGCCCTCGTGCCGGCGCCAGGAGATGCCCGCTGCGACCCACGGCAGGAACCTGCCTATCGCCGTGGCGTGCGCAGCCCTGGCCTCGTTGACCTTCTCCTCGGCGAGTCGCACGTCCAGATTGTCGGCCCGCGCCAGGCGCAGCACGGTGGGAAGATCGATCGAATAAGGTGCCTCGGCGGCTGGTGCGTGGGCGCTGATCCCCACCGCTGCCAGCACGGCGGCCAGTGCAATGCCTGCCCGCGGGATGCGGATCATCAGCGCGGCTCCGCCGGTGCGGTGGACGCAAGCACCGGCATGCCATCGGTCAAGGCGCGCTTGCCCGGCAGGATGATGCTGCGGCCGGCATCGAGTCCCTCGCGGACCTCCACCACCTGGCCGTCGTTGAAGCCGATCTGTATCGCACGCTTCTTCGCAACGCCGCCCTCAACGGTCCACGCAAATGCATTGGCCTTCTCCATCACCAGCGCCGCCGCGGGGATCAGCAGTACGTCATCGTGGCGCTGCAACGCGAGCTGTACCGAGGCATACATGCCTGGACGCAGCTCGAGTCCGCGGTTGGGGATGTCCACCTCCACCAGCATGGTCCGGGTTGCATCATCCAGGGCATATGACGTGCGGCTGATCCGGCCTTCGAAGCGCCGCCCCGGCAAGCCCTCCACAGTGACGCGGGCGGGTTGTCCTTTCGTCGCCAGTGCAGCCTCGGCCTCCGGCACCGCGACCTGCACGCGCACCGTGCTGAAGTCCATCAGCGTGAGCACCGCGGCGTTCTGTGCCGCGCTGCCGGAAGTGGCGGCTGGAATGAACGCACCAACATCCACGAACCGGCGTGTGACCACACCCGCGAATGGCGCGGTGATGCGGTTGAAGGAGAGCAGGGTCTGGGTGCGCTCCAGGCTCGCCTTGGCGACCTCATACTTGCCCCTGGCACGATCCAGCTCCAGTGGCGTGATGAGATCCGGGGCGCGTGCGATGGCCTGCTCGATCCGCGTGAATTCGGACCGGGCGGCATCGTGTTCGGCCTGGTTGCGCGCGAGGTCTGCGGTCAGCTCGGGCGTTTCGAGCACGGCCAGCGTGGCGCCGGCCTTCACGGCATCGCCCTTGTCGACGGAGATGGACTTCAGGTAACCGGGCACCTTGGCGTAGAGGGTGGCCTCCTGCATTGGCCGGATGCTGCCCGGCAGGGTGACCCAGCGCTGCACGCTGCCGCGCGTGGGCTGGGTCACCTCCACCGCCACCGGCGCGGCGGGCTGCTGTGGCGGCGCTGCGGCGTGGGCTGCGAAGGCGAGCACCAGCAGTGAGCCGGCAATGCCGGACCGTGTGGACCCCAGAGCGATGTGATCAGTGTTCATGTCTTGGCCTGTCGATCCGGTTCAATCAACGGTGACGGAGGAATCGTAGTGGCCGCTGTGCGGATCGCGCGGATCCAGCGAGCGTGAACGCGTGCTGGCGCGTTGGCGCAGCAGCTTGAACAGGCAGGGCAGCACCCACAGTGTGGCCACCGTGGCGCCCAGCAGGCCGCCGATCACCGCTCGACCCAGCGGCGCGGTCTGCTGCCCACTTTCCCCCAGACCCAGTGCCATCGGCAGCATGCCGGCGATCATCGCGAATGAGGTCATCAGGATCGGGCGCAGGCGGGTGCGTGCCCCGTCGAGGGCGGCATCGGCCGCGCTCATGCCCTCGACGCGGCTGCGCTCGGCGAATGTCACCAGCAGGATGGCATTGGCCACGGCCACGCCGATGGCCATGATGGCACCGATGAACGACTGCACGTTGAGCGTGGTGCCGGAGATCCACAGCATCAACGCCACGCCAGCGATCACGGCAGGCGCGGTGGCGCTGGTCAGCAGGGCCAGCTGCAACGACTGGAAGTTCGCCGCCAGCAGCAGGAAGATCACCACGATGGCGATGGCAAGTCCGCTGCCAAGGCCGCCCAGCATCTGGTTCATCGGGGTGACCTGTCCGCGCAGTGCCACGCTCACGCCAGTGGGGGGCGTGCCAAGCGCGGCAATTGCATCGGAGACCTGCGCCGCTACCGTGCCAAGGTCGCTGCCCTCGATATTGGCGGTGACAGAAACCACGCGCTGCATGTTGTAGCGCTCGTACTGACCCACCGCCGTGCCGCTGGATACCTCGGCCACGGAGCGCAGCGGAATGGAATTGCCGCCACGCGCGGCCACCGGCAGGTTCCTGAGCTCCTCCACGGAGCCGATGTCGCCCTTGGGAACCTGCACCTGGATCTGGTAGGCCACGCCGCTGCCCGGGTCGGCCCAGTAGATCGGCGTGGTGAAGCGGCTGGAAGCCGTGGCCGTGGTGAGGGAGCGACCGACGTCGGCGGTCTTCACTCCCATCAGCCCGGCACGCTCGCGATCGATGTCCACGTTCACAGTGGGGTAGTCCAGCAACTGGCCGAACTGCAGGTCACGCAATGCCGTGATGTCGCGCAACCTCTCCAGGACCTTCTGCGCGAACTCGCGGTTGCTGGCGAGGTTGGTGCCGCTCACGGCAACCTCGATCGGCGTGTTGGCGCCGAAGCTCATCACGCGACTGACGATGTCCGCCGGTTCGAAGGAGAACTGCAGGTCCGGGAAGTCGACGCTGAAGCGCTGCCGCAGCGTTTCGCGCAGCTGCCCCATGTCGAGGTCCGCGCCATCGCGGAACTGCACCTGCAGGACGCCCTCCTCCGGGCCTCCATTCCACTGGTAGATGAGGTTGATCGGATAGTTCGGCGCGTGCACCCCGACAAAGGCCAGCGCGATGGCGACGTTGTCGGGGCCGGCCTCCTGCCTGATCTGTTCGATGACCTGCAGCGCGAGGGCTTCGGTGTTCTCCACCCTCGTCCCGGCCGGTGCGCGGATGCGCAGCTGCAACTGTCCGCTGTCGGCGCGCGGGAAGATCTCCGTACCCAGGCGGCCGCCGACGGCGACGACGATGACGGCCGTCAACGCCAGGTACACCGCCAGCACGATCCATCCCCGGCGGAAGGTGGGTGCGAGGCTGCGGCCATAGCGTTCGCGCAAGCGCTCGAACCCGCCCACCCCGCGCACTGCCGTGGCGGCTTCCTCCCGGCGATGGGCACGGATGATCCAGGTAGCCAGCACCGGCACGAAGGTGTTGGCAAAAAGGTAGGCGGCCAGCATCGAGAACCCCACGGCCAGGGCGAGCGGCATGAACAGCGCCTTGCCGGCGCCTTCCATGAACAGCGCCGGGATGAACACGGCAAGCACGCAAAGCATGGCGATGAACAGCGGCAGTGCCACCTCGCGCCCGGCATCCGCGACGGCGAGCGCGACGGTCTTGCCCCTGGCCAGATGGGTATGGATGTTCTCGACCACCACAGTGGCCATGTCCACCAGGATGCCCACGGCAAGCGCCAGCCCGCCGAGTGTCATCAGGTTGATGGTCTGGCCCGTGAGCCACAGCGCCACTGTCGCACCGAGCAGGGACAGCGGAATCGTCACCACCACCACCAGCGCGCTGCGCCAGTCGCGCAGGAACAGCAGCACCATCAGGCCGGCGAGCAGCGCGCCCAGCGCACCTTCCAGCGTGAGGCTCGAGATGGCGCGCGTGACGAAGGGCGACTGGTCGAATTCATAACTCACGGTCACGTCATCGGGCACGGCCGCCTGGAACTTCGGCAGGTTCGCCTTCACCAGGTTCACCACGGAGAGCGTGGAGGCATCGGCGCGCTTGGTCACCGGGATGTACACGGTGCGGCGGCCGTCGATGTTGGCATAGCTGGTGACGATGTCGGAGCCGTCGGTGATGCTGGCCACGTCGCGCACGAAGACCGCCGGGTAGGAGCCTGTACGCAGCGGCACGGCGCCCAGGTCCTGGACGTTCCGTACCACCGAGTTCAGCGGCACGATCGGGTAGGAGTCGCCGATGGCGAGGTTGCCCGAGGGCACGATGGTGTTGGCGCTGGCGATCGCAGCGACGATGTCGTCGGGCGTGAGGTTGTAGGCGCGCAGCTTCTCCGGCTTTGCGTTGAGGACGATGGTGCGGGCGCTGCCGCCAAAGGGCGGCGGTGCCGACACGCCGGGGAGCGTCGCGAACAGCGGGCGTACCCGGTTCAGCGCCGCATCCTGCATTTCACCGACGCTGCGCGTGTCGCTGGTGAACACCAGGTTGCCCACCGGGACACTGCCGGCGTCGAAGCGGGTGACAAACGGCGGTACGGCCCCGGGCGGCATGAAGGCACGCGAGCGGTTCACGTACGACACCGTCTCGGCCATGGCCTGGTTCATGTCCGTGCCCGGATAGAACTGCAGCTTGATGATGGCGGCGCCCTGGATGGACTTGGACTCCACATGCTCGATGCCGGTGATGTAGAGGAAGTGGTATTCGTAGTAGTAGGTGAGGTAGCCCTCCATCTGTGCCGGGTCCATGCCGCCATAGGGCTGGGCCACGTAGATGGTGGGAACGCCGAGTGGCGGAAACACGTCGCGCGCCATCCGGTCAACTGCCATGAGCGCTGCCAGCACGACAGCCACGGCCACCACGATGGCCGTGAGCGGCCGGCGCATCGACAGTTCAACCAGGCGCATGCATCAACCCCGCTGGCTTGCGTATTCCGCGCAGCCGGGCTCCGAATACCCCCCGCCCGGCATTGGGCGGCATTGTGCAGGGCAGTTGCCGGACGGTTCCTGAAGATGTCTTCAGGCAGTGGCCCCGTGCCGGGGCCAGGCATCATTCAGTCGAGCGGCGTCCCCTTGTGGACCGCGCTGTCGTGCAGTCCGGGCGCACTCCCGAGGCTCTCGCCGAGGTAGAAGTTGGCGTCGTAGGGTTCGGTGGAGCTGTGGTGGTGGTAGTAGAAGTCCTCGGGCTCCACGCCCTCGTATTCGACCACCAGCATCGAGCCGCCCATGTCCTGGCCCTTGTTGGTGGTGTGGTGCTCGATGTGATCGTGCGTCATCCACAGGCCCGGGTTGTTCATGCGCACGATCACGTCGTAGCGCTCGCCTGGGGCCATCGGCACCGTGTCGGCGCCATACGGCGAAGCCAGTGGCAGCCCGTCCTTGTGCGTCACCAGCATGTCGTGTCCGTGCAGGTGGAATGACACCGGGATGGTGGCCGCGTACAGACGCAGGCGCAGGACGTCACCTTCCTTCACGCGCAGCGGCTGCGTCATCGGAAAGGACTTGCCGTTGATCGAGAAGTAGTCGAGCACTTCACCGGGCTTGCCGCCCTCGCCATAGACCTGCGCCACGGCGCTGTTCCAGCCGGAGAACATCAGCACCGCCTCGCGGGTGACCTCCTTCTCGATCGGCAGGGGCTGGGCGGGCCGCACCACCAGCGGGCCCCACATGCCACGCAGCGCCAGGTGCTCGGACACGTTCACGTGGCAGTGGTACCAGAGACTGCCGACGCGGTCGGCGACGAAGCGGTAGGTGAAGCTCTCGCCCGGCTCGATGCCCTTCTGGGTCACCTCAGGCACCCCGTCGGACTTCCAGGTGGCCGTCTGGTACACGCCATGCCAGTGGATGGTGTGGTTCAGCGTGGTGAGGTTGTGCACCGTCACCTCGACCTGGTCCCCTTCGTTCACCATCAGCAGCGGGCCGGGAACCTGGCCGTTGAATCCCCACACCTTGGCCTTGAAGCCCGGCGCGACCTCCAGCTCCACCTCCTCGATGGTCATCTCGAACTTGCGCACCTCGGCCTGCGCGATGGCAGTGCCGAGCAGCGCGCACAGCAGGCCTGCGACCAGGCGCCTCATGGCTTCTTCCCGCAGCAGAGGGTACGCAGGTGGCGCACCAGTTTCTCCACCTGTTCGGCAGACAGGTTGTGGCCCCATGACGGCATCAGCACGGACTTGTTGATCGACTTGCCGCCCTCGCGGATCACCTTGGTCAGGTCGGCATCCTGCCGCGCGCCCATCTCCACCGGATCGATGTGGGAGCGGGGCAGCACGTCCATCGACTTCGCGTTGACGCCCCGGCCGTCACCCTGCGTGCCATGGCATTGCACGCAGTACATGCGGTAGAGCTCGGCACCGGTCTCGGCGCGGACGGCGGTCGCGGTCCCGAGCGCCAGCAGCGTCACGGGCAGGCATTGAAGCAGCTTCATTCCCCACCTCCGATCACTTTCAGGTAGTCCGCCAGCTTGTGCACGGCGGCTTCGTTCATTTCCATGCGGGGCATGATGGTGTTGGCATCCCAGGCGCGCGGATCAGTGATGAAGGAGACGATGTATTCCGGCTGCAGGCGCTGCCAGGCCGTATGCATTTCGGGTCCTGACAATCCGCCTTTGCCAGCCTCATCCTGGTGGCAGGCCTGGCAGCCCTTGAACTTGCCGAAGTCCATCGAGCCCATGCGCCTGGCCACGGTGCCCGGCTCGTACTTCACTGCAGCGATGAGCGCGTCGTGCGGCTTCAGCGCCATCAGCTCGGCCGCGATCGCCTCCGCCTCGGCCTTCGGCAGGGCCGCATGCTTGTGCAGCTTCGCAGGATCGGGAACGTCGCCCTCCGGCGTGCTGCGGATCGCGGCGTTGGGGAAGTAGCCGGCGGCGAAGATGGTTGTCGGGGACTGCAACCACTTCGCCAGCCAGCCCTCCCGGTACTTGTTGCCGGCATACCAGAGCGGCGGCGCCTTGCGTTCGAGCCGCTCGGCAATGCCGACCCTGGCGAAGTCCGGCCTGGCCAGCGCATGGCAGCTCCCGCACGCCGCCTGCGTCCCGGCGGCAGCCGCCGGGACGCAGGCGGCCAGGGACGCCGCAATCGTCAATGTCTTCAGCAATCCATTCATCGTCGTCTCGCTCCTCGCGCGGCGTCGCCGCCGCGCCTTGCAACTAGCGCAGGATCAGGTTGCCGTCGCGTCCCTTCTTCGGATCGGCCTCGTCGCTGTTCATCAGCACCGTGATGGCGCCCTTCATGGCGTGCTTCATGCGGTGATCGACGATGGCGTTGTTGGTGGCGCGGCCGGGCGGGGGCACCAGGTCCAGGATCATTCCGTGGGCCGGCCCGATCTCCACCGTCTGCATGCCGTAGCGGACGTTCTTCGGATTGCCGTTGTCCCACACGCGATCCCAGATGCCGGCGATCGGATGCAGTGCAGAGGCTTCGTTGATCGCGGCGTTCACGAAGTAGAAGCGGACGCGCTCACCGGGCCTGGCTTCCAGTGCCAGGCTGGCATTCGGGTCGTGCACCGGGTCGTAATGGAACACCTTGCCGTTGACCAGCGAGGCTTCCCACTTCTCCCCGCCGGTGATTTCGTGCGGTGATGCCGTGGGCGCGAACAGGTCACCCTGCACGAGCACATATTCGCGGTCGGGCTTCGGGAAGGCGTCGCTGTAGCCTTCGGCCGGATCGACGATGATCACGCCGTACATCCCCTTGGAGATGTGCTCGGCCATCGCCTCGGCGCCGCAGTGGTAGACGAACACACCCGGGTAGTCGGCGCGGAATTCGAACTTCCTGCTGTCGCCCGGCTTGATCTCGGCGAATTCGGTCAGCACATCCACCCTGGCGGCGTGGAAGTCCATCGAATGGCTGTTGGCATTGCCCGGATCGTTCTTCAGCGTGAACTTGACCAGGTCGCCCTGCTTCACGCGCACCAGCGGACCGGGAATCGCGCCGTCATAGGTCCACATGCGGCGCTTGGTGCCGGCGTTGTCGACGACGATGTCCACCTCCCGGGCGGTCATCGTCACCTCGACGGTGGCGGCCATGGCGGTTGCGGAACCTGCCATCATGGCCACACAGGCCAGCGTTGCTGCAATGGGGAATCTCTTCATCGGCGCATTTCCTCGTCGGTGGGCCAGTCGTGTTGCTGCCACCGAAAGAGCAAGGCTCGTGCCACCTGCCCCGCATGAATCCTTTCAATGACTTGCGCGCGCCCGATGTCACGATGACGCCCGATTTGCGGTGTGCGCAGAACAACCCGTTGTTCTGGTGACATCGCGGACCCGGCACACGCGGCGCAGCGAAGTTCATTCCCGGAGGTCCGTGCACGCCTGAGCCGATGCGGGAACTTTTTGCAGGTTGTTGATGTCCAAGGAAATAATTGGCAGGAAAGACCGGACTCCTCCGGCGCGACGCAGTGTTGTCACCTGCACAATGGGAGCGATGAATTGGCGGATGCGGAAGCGTTGGAGGCCCTCTCGGACATCGTCGCCGACCTGACCCGTGACCTGCCGCCCAGGGCCCGCTACCAGCGCCTGCTCGAGGCCCTGATGAGCAGCTTCCCCTGCGATGCCTGCGCCATCCTGCAGTTGAACGGCGACACGCTGATCCCGCGTGCGGTGCGCGGCCTCAACCCTGACACGCTCGGCCGGCGATTCAACCTCCCCGAACAGGCGCGGCTGGAACAGATCGTGGAAAGCCGCGGCATCGTGCGCTTCCCCGCCGACCTGCCCCTGCCCGATCCCTACGATGGTCTGTTCGACACCATCGAACATTCCCACTACGTGCACGACTGCATGGGCGCGCCGCTGCATGTGGATGGCCGTACCTGGGGCGTGGTCACCATGGACGCCCGGCAGGCAGGCCGTTTCGACGAAGTGGACCAGAAGCTGCTCGAGACCTTCGTTGCGGTCATCGCGGCGAGCATCCGCGCCTCCGAGCTGATCAACGCCCTGGAATCCGACCTCGAACGTCACCAGCTCGTGCAGCAGTCGTGGCTGGCGCCGACTCCGGAATCCGACCTGCTGGGCGAGAGCCCGCAGATGCAGCGCCTGCGCCATGAGGCCGAGGTGGTGGGCCGGGCCGGCCTGCCGGTGCTGATCCAGGGAGAGACCGGCACCGGCAAGGAACTGGTGGCGCGCTACATCCACCTGCATTCCCCGCGCGCGCAGCAGCCGCTGGTGCAGGTGAACTGCGCAGCACTGCCCGAGTCCATCGCCGAGAGCGAACTGTTCGGCCACGTGGCCGGCGCCTTCACCGGCGCAACGCGGGACCGCGCCGGCCGTTTCGAACTGGCCCACCAGGGCACATTGCTGCTGGATGAGATCGGCGAGCTGCCGCTGACGCTGCAGGCGAAGCTGCTGCGGGTATTGCAGAGTGGCGAGATCCAGCGCGTCGGCAGCGACCTGCCGCACCATGTGGATGTGCGCATCATCGCAGCCACCAACCGCAACCTGGCCGAAGAAGTGCGCACCCAGCGCTTCCGCGCCGATCTGTACCACCGGCTGAGCGTATATCCGCTCAACGTACCGCCACTGCGGGCCCGCGAAGGTGACCTGCCCCAGCTCGCTGGCTTCTTCCTGCAGCGCTGCGAGCGCAAGTTCGGCCTGCGCGGACTGCGGCTGTCGCCCGACGCCACCAGCTGGCTGCAGAAACATGACTGGCCCGGCAACGTGCGCGAACTGGAGCATGCAATCTCGCGCGCCGCCGTGCGTGCCCTCGGCGAAGGCCAGGCGCGCGAGCGCGTCATCGAACTGACGCCCCGGCACCTCGGCGCCGACCAATGGTCAGTGCCGCTCGAGGACCCTGCCGTTGCCGGCATCACCGAACCCGGAGGCGAGTCAACGCTCAACGAGGCGGTGGAGCACTTCCGCCGCGAGCTGATCCGCCGCCGGCTGCGCAGTCACAAGGGCAATCTTTCGGCCACGGCAGCGTCACTGGGTGTGGACAAGGGCAACTTCCACCGCATGGTCAAGCGCATCGGCTTGCGCTGAGTGACCGGGCGCACGCTGCTGAATCCCGTCACGGCCCATCATCGACGAGCAGGGCCACTGCCCGGCGTGCGAGCGGTGCCACAACAAGCACCACTGGGAAAGCCACAAGCCAGGCGGTCAGCCAGGCGCTGGTCCACTGACCGGCATAGCTCTCGCTGAAGCCGACAGCCCGCCAGGTCGCAATGCCCGAGACCAGCAGCGACATCAGGCCCGAGAGGATCAGGCCAAACAGCGCCGGCGCAAGTTTCCTGGGGAACATGGCATGCCTCCTGGGCAAGGTGCCGTTCAAACCGGAACCATCACGCGGTTGAGACTGTCGGCGAAGTGCCGGCCGAACATGCGTGCGGTCTTGATATCCCCGGGAACGAAGGAGTCCGCGGGTGCGGAGTGACCCGCCTGCGCCATCAGCCCCGACCAGGATCCCAGTCGATTGGCGGCCTCGTCGTATGGCACGCCGCTGTGCTGCTCGGGCAGGATGGGATTGCCGACCCACAGCATGCCGTGCTGCATGCTGAAGACAAACATCGCCAGCAAGGTCGACTGCTTGTCCCCCGATGGCAGCGATGACACGGTGAAGCCGGCGGCCAGCCTCCCCTTCAACTGCTGGGTCCGCCAGAGCCGGCCGGTGGAATCCATGAACTGCTTGAATGGTCCGGAGACGCCACCCATGTAGGTCGGCGAGCCGAAGATGAAGCCATCGTATTCGACAAGTTCTCCCGGTGTGCGGGCGATGTCTTCCGCGTGGACCAACTGGACATCGATGTCGTCGGCCTCGGAGGCACCGATATGCACCTGTCGCGCGATGTGGTCCGTGTGGCCGTGGGCGCTGTGATAGATGATGGCGATTCTGCTCATGTCAGGGTCTCCTTGAGGGTCACGGCAACCAGGTACAAGCCGGTGCCGTACACGGCATGGTTGGCCAGGCTGCGCAGGCAGTTCTTCAACGGTGCCGGCGTTTTCAGGGCGAGGAACCCGGCCCCCATGGCCGGCTGCATCACGAACCAGGGTGCCGCCACGGTGACAACACCGAAGCCAAGGGCCGGCATGAGCGTCGGCTGCCCGAGCCACGCCGTGCCCTGCAAGGCAACCAGCAGCGCCGCATAGACAACCCCGATGACATAGTGGGTCAGCCAGCCCAGGGCGAGCTCGTTGCGGATGGGCGGTGCCTTGGCGATGGCAGCGTGAGCAAAGCGGCCACGCGCGACATGCCCCATCCAGCGGCCCACGATGGCGAAGCTGGAGGCAGGTATTCCCAGGCGCGACAACAGCAGCAGCCAGATGTCCATCACCGCAGTGGCCCCGACGCCGATGAGAAAGATCCGTTCGATGATGTGGAAGGAAGTCACTGGAACTCCGCTGGACTGGTTGACACGCCGACCTGTCGAAGACAGCATAGAAGTTGAAGTCAACTTCAAGTCAAGCGGTTCCCATGGACATCTCCGACGTCGCCAGGAAGTCAGGCGTGGCCGCCTCGGCGCTGCGCTACTACGAACGCAAGGGCCTGATCCACTCGCTGGCGTCGCAGGGTACCCGGCGCAAGTTCGCGCCAGCGGTGCTGGACCAGCTCGCGCTGATCGCGCTGGGGCAGGCGGCCGGGTTCTCGCTCGACGAGATCCGGGTGATGCTCACCCCCGGCGGCGAGCCGGACATCGACCGGACCATACTCTCTGCCAAGGCCGATGAGCTCGAACGAATGGTCAAACGGCTCAAGGCCATGATCCGGGGTCTGCGGCACGCGGCAGCCTGCCCGGCACCGAGCCATGCGGCGTGCCCTTCCTTCCAGCGGCTGCTGAAGGCCGCTTCAGCCGGGGCACTGGAGAACCGGCAGCAACCGCTCGCACCCCGGCGTAAGTACAAGTAGCAGTATCCGGGTCCGCGGTGGCGGCCGTCAGCCTGCTGGTCGGCGGCATCGGCATCATGAACATCATGCTGGTGTCGGTGACCGAGCGCACGCGCGAGATCGGCATCAGGCTGGCAGTCGGCGCCATGGAGCGCGACGTGCTCACGCAGTTCCTGGTGGAGGCCATCGTGCTGAGCTCTCTCGGCGGCATCATCGGCATCGCGCTCGCGCTGGCGGTGTCCTGGGTGCTGGCCTCCAGCATGGGCATCCCGTTCGTCACCAGCCCTGCCATTATTGCGGTCGCGCTGCTGTTCTCCGGGGCGGTGGGCGTGATCTTCGGGTACTTCCCGGCGCGCAAGGCGGCGCGCCTGGATCCCATCGAGGCATTACGGCACGAGTAGGACCGCCAATCACTTCTTCCAGCGCATGCCTCTGGTCCTGGTCTTCACGCGCAGGATGTAGCTGTCATTGGTCATGTACAGGTAGGAGCCATCTGCGCCACCGAAGGCGGTATTGGAGAGGTTCTGGCTGGTCTGCACTTCGATGCGGCCCAGCAGCTTGCCCTGCGGCGAGATGATGACCACGCCGCCCGGGCCGGAGGACCAGATCGTGCCATCGGCGGACACCTCCAGCCCATCAGGACCACCGTTGCCAGTCAGACCAGCCTGCTGGGCATTCAGGAGCACACGGCCATTGGCAATCGTGCCGTCCGCCTTGACGTCGAAGGCTTTCCAGATTGGCTGGCGGAAGCTGGACTGGGCGACGTAGAGCGTCTTCTCGTCGGGCGACAGCCCGACGCCGTTGGGCGCTTCGAATTCGTCGGTCAGCAGGACGACCTCACCGCTGGGACGGATCAGGTATACGCCGTTGAATGAAAGCTCCTTGACGGCAGGATCCTGCGGCAGGCCGTAGCTGGGATCGGTGATGTAGAGGTTGCCGTTGGATGCGATCTCGATGTCGTTGGGACTATTGAACCGCTTGCCCTGGTAGCCGTCGGCCACCGTCTTCTTGCCGTAGCCGGGCTTCATCACTGAAATGCGCCGGTCACCATGCTCGGCAAAATAGATGTTGCCGTTCTTGTCGACATTGAGGCCGTTGGAACCGCGTTCCCGGCTGTATGTGCCCAGGCCCGTGTAGCCGGAGTGTTCCATGTAGACGACGGGCCTGGTGTCCTGCCCTTCCACCCACTTGAAGATCCTGTTCTCGGGCACATCGGACCAGATCAGGAATCCGCCGCCAGCGACCGTGCTGTCCTGGACCCAGAGTGGTCCTTCGGACCAGTTGTAGCCCTCGCTGATGATTTCGATGGGAGCCGTCTCGTCGATCAGGTTCCTCAGCGCGGGGTCGCTGACGGTGATCTTGCCCGTCGTCCTGTATTTCGGGGCCTCCTGCGCGACCAACGGGCTGGCGGCGAAGAGCGCCAGAAGAGCTACTGCAATCGATCGCATGGTCGGCGTCCTTGATCTGCACGACAGGTGTTGAAATGCATCTTGTCGGCGGGGTGGAGTCTTGTCCAGCGCCGGCTAGAACCACCCTCACACCCAGCGAAATGCGATCAACCTCGTGAAACGCCCACGCCGAAGTGATACACCAGCCGGCCGCCAAGCCATCCGCCCACGGCCATGGCCAGAAAACCCACTAATCCGGCGATGACTGCAGACCGCGGTGGAGCATCCGATCCGGGCATGCCGCGCAGGACCACACTTGCCAGATACAACAGCCAGGCCATGCCCATGGCTGTGAGGTGCGCGACGGCCGTGTCCGTGCCGGGATGCCCGCGCGGCAGGGACGCGAAATCAAAAGCGCCGGCCGCCATTGCAAGGACGGCAGCCAGCAATCCCAGTGCCTGGCAGGCGAAGCTGGCGCTCCACCAGATCCCGCTCCCCGTAATGAGGCCACCTGCATCCGTGGCCACGGACAGCGTCCACAGCGCGACCGGAAAATGCACCAGCATCGGGTGCAGGGGATGCCCGGCCACGCGCAGCGTCATGACGATGTCCCGAGGACAACGACGAGCAGCAGCAGGAAGGCGGCAACCGCCAGCAAGCCGTGGCCCAGCACCAGGGCGCCGGGCAGGCGGCGGCGGCGCAGATGGAAACTCAGCAGGCCGAAACCACCAAGGGCGGCCAGCAGGAACAGGCCCAGCGCGATGGCGGGGGTTCCCTCCAGGCCCGAGCGCAGCACGGCCAGCGACAGGACCACCAGTCCCGATGCCGCGAAAAGTCCGTGCAGGACGGCGAGGACCACGGGCGGCGCTGCACGGCCGCGAAAATGCAACACGGCCATGGTGGCGCCCCCGAGGGCCGCCACGGCGAACAGGATGATTGCGGTATTGAACATGAACGTAACCTCCATACTGTTTCCTGACTCCCGGTAGATGCCGCTGCCGGCCCGGGGGTTACCTTCACGGAAGAGGTAACCTGCCGTTCGCCATGTGCATCTGCCAGGAGGAAGTTCCTGCTGGAGGGATGGTCCGATGATCCAGGTAGCGAGGCTGCAGGAGCAGCCGCTTGTCGAGACGCCGCCAGACGAGCATCTGGTGGCACAGATCCGCTGCGGCGACACGGCGGCATTCGAGCTGGTCATGCGCCGCTACAACCGCCGGCTGTTCCGCATAACGCGCGGCATCCTGCGCGATGACGGGGAGGCCGAGGATTGTGTCCAGGAGACTTATGTCCGCGCCTGGTTCGCCATGGCGCAATTCCGCGGGCCGGCCGGTTTCGCCGGCTGGCTGTGCCGGATCGCAACCAACGAGGCGCTGATGCGCCGTCGCCGGCTTGCCAGGCGCTGGAGTGTGGTCAGTTCAACCGGAGATGAGGCGGCAGGGGCTGTGCGACCGGAGGACATCCAGTCCCCGGCCCCGGGTCCGGCCGCACAACTGCACGAGCGACAGATCCGCCAGTTGCTCGAGGCCGCGATCGACAAGCTGCCGGATGGTTGCCGGGATGCATTCGTCTTCCGCGAAGTGGAGCAGATGACCGTGGCGGAGACTGCCCGTTGCCTTGGCATCGAGGAAGGCGCCGTGAAGACACGCGTTCACCGGGCGCGCAAGCTTTTGCAGCGCAGCCTTCGGGATGAACTGTCGACGGTGCTGAGTGGTGCCTTCGAATTCGCCGGCGACCGTTGCGACCGGCTGGTGGCGGGCGTGTTCAGGCGCATCAATGCCGCCGCGTCAGGATGAGGCCCAGTCCACCGGTGAGGATACCGGCGGCACCGACGAACACCCAGTCAGGCACCGACAGCGGCACCAGGTGCAGCCATGCGGCCAGGCGTGGCACCTGCACCATCACCACCAGTGAAACCAGGGCAGCGCCGGTGATGAGGCGCGAGGCGCGTGACCTCAGCCCGGAGAGCACCAGCGTGACAGTGGTGCTGGCCAGGATGAGGGTCGCGAGCGCCATCGTGCGCGCCTGCACGGCGTCCTGCGCGTCCAGTCCACGCCGATAGGCGAGCAGCACCGCAGCGGTGATGCTCAGCCCCACCAGCACGATCACCAGCCACTCCCTCCTGCCGAAGAAGGATGCACGCCGCTCCCGGTTTGCAGGCGCCATGCGCCCGGCAGGCGGCGGATCCTGGAACACCAGCATCGCCGTGGGATGGATCAGCAGCTCCAGCCAGACGATGTGGATGGGCAGGTACAGCAGCGGCTGGTCCGCCAGCGGCACCAGTGCGGCGCTGAGCACCAGCGGCACATGCACCATCAGCAGGTAGGCAAAGCTGGTCTGCAGGTTGCGGAACAGCTGCCGTCCTTCCGCAATCGCGCGGGTGATGGTGCGGAAGTTGTCATCGAGCAGCACGACGGCGGCCACTTCGCGGCTGCTGTGCGAACCGGATTCGCCCATGGCGATACCCACATCGGCGGCCTGCAGTGCCGGCGCATCATTCACGCCATCGCCCGTCACGGCGACGATCTCGCCGCGCTGCTGCAGCCGCTGCACCAGCTCGAGCTTCTGCGCCGGCACCGCGCGCGCCACGACATCGATGCGTGCCGGCGCCTGGTCCAGGCTGGCCAGGGCTTCCATGGTGAACACCTCGGGCTGCCCATTGCCGAGCCCGGCCTGCAAAGCGATCGCGCGCGCGGTGCCGGGATGATCGCCGGTGACCATGATCACGCGGATGCCGGCCGCGGTGCATTCCTGCACCGACTCGCGCACCCCTTCGCGCAATGGGTCGGCGAAGGCCAGCAGACCGCGGAAAGTGAACCCCGCTTCCGGCTCCGCTCCCGTGTCCAGGCCGGCGGCAGGCAGGGTACGCGATGCAAAGGCGATGACCTTGTGGCCGCTTTCGGCATGGCCCGCCACCTGGTCGAACCACTGCGCGCGATCCGGTGCGGGCAGCGCGCACAGATCAAACACGGTCTCGGGTGCGCCCTTGGTCACGGCCAGGATCGCATCCGTGCCTGTCTGCCACAGCGCGGTTTCGCGCCGCCGGGCTTCAGTGAAGGGAAACACCTGCCTGCACAGCGCGGGATCGGGGGCCACCGGCGCTGCGGCGAGGATGGCGGCATCCAGGGGATCACCGCTGTCGTGGCGGGAGGCCATCGCGGCGACACGCAGCAGTTGCCCAGCGTCGGTTCCGGCGGCGGGATCCTGCTGCACGAGAACCAGTCGCCCTTCGGTCATGGTGCCGGTCTTGTCCGAACAGATGCAGGTGACGCGGCCAATGTTCTCCACCGCCACGGCACGGCGCACCAGCGCCTGCCGCCGTGCCAGCCGATAGACGCCCGCCCCCAGGAAGAAGGTGAACACCACCGGGAATTCCTCGGGCAGTGCCGCCACCGCCAGGGTGACGCCGCTGAGCAGCGCATCGACGATGCCGTGCCCCTGGTACAGGCGAATGGCGGCCAGCAGCAGGCACATGGCAATCGCCGCGGTGAGCAGCACCGAGACCAGCCGCGCGATGGCCTGCTGCAGCGGCGTGCGGGCATGCGTGCCCTGCACGGCGAGACGCGCTATCTCGCCATACATGGTCTCCGCGCCCGTATACGCAACGCGCAGGCGCGCCGTGCCGGTGAGCAGCCGCGTGCCGGCGGCGAGCCAGTTCTCCGGGATTGCATCCTGCCGGCCGGCAACATGGGGCTGCTTGGCCACCGGCAGTGACTCGCCACTGAGCATCGATTCGTCGAGCTGGACGTTGTCGCCGGAGCTGAGCAGCCCGTCGGCCGGCACTGGCTCTCCGGCACGCACTTCGACCAGGTCGCCCGGCACCAGCTCACGGGCCGGCAGCAAACTCCATTGCCCGTCGCGCAGCGTGCGTGCCGTGGTCGCCAGCCGGCTTGCCAGTCCCTGCGTGGAGGCCTGCGTGCGCCGGTGCAGGAAAGCATCCATGCCGATCAGGGGAACCAGCGCGAACAGCAGGATCAGCGCCTCGAGGCGATCCCCCAGCCACAGGAACAGCGCAGCGGTGCCGAGCAGGAACCACAGCATGGGATCGCGCAGGGTGTCGCGTGCCAGCATCCACAAGGTTGCGGGCGCGGCTTCGACGATGTCGTTGGCGCCGTTGCGGACCCGCAGGGATCCGGCTTCCGCCGTGGTGAGGCCACGTTCACCGTCCAGCAGGTCGGCGAGTCGTTCGGTGGGGATCCGCGCGCGCATGGCCGTCAATCCAGAAGCTCCGGTCCAAGGGGGCGCGGCGGAGCCGCGCTGGTCACCTGAAGTTGAAGTGCTCGAACTGTACCGCCGACGGAGGAATGCCGCACTTGCGAAGCTGCTCCTGCACGGCCGCCAGCAGGCCTTCCGGCCCGCAGAAACTCACCGCAACGGAGGTTGCATCCACGCCGCCGGCGAGCTCGGACAGTCTGGCGCAGAACTCCGGCGCGGCAGGACCGGACGACACCGCCACCAGCTCCACACCGCGCGAACGCGCCAGTCGCCCGAGCTCATCGACGGCCGGGAACGCCCTGCCGGGCGTATGGAAATAGAACAGGGTCACCCGCTCCAGGCCCACCGCATCAGGATCGGTCAGCCACGCCAGGAAGGGCGAGATGCCCACTCCACCGGCAATCCAGATCTCGCGCGCCGCTCCGGCATGCCGCGTGAACCGGCCATACGGCGCATGGATCTCGGCCTGCATGCCGGGCGCCACGCGCCGCACCAGCTCCGAGGTGTAGTCACCGAGTGACCGGATCACGAAGTGGACGCGCCCTCCTTCACCAGCCGACGCGATCGTGAACGGATGCGGTTCGCGCAGCCCGTCTGCCTTCATGCGCAGGAATCCGAACTGACCGGGCTCGAAAGTGATGCCCCTGCGCACCGGTTCCAGTTCCAGCCGCAGGGCCGCAGGGCCGGCCTCGGTCGCCACGACGCGGAATACAGCATGCCTGGCAATGAAGGGATAGAGCACCAGCTTGTAGAGGGCCGCGCAGATGCCAAGGCCGGTGATTGCTGCCAGCCAGATGCCGGCAGGGCTGTCGATGCGCACCGGCGAGCGGATGCTCAGCCAGTGCGCAATCACGACCAGGAACAGCGGGCCTGACAGCTTGTGCCACCAGCGCCACTGGCTGTAGGGGATGCGCCGGTTCAGCGCCAGGACGACAATCACCATCAGGGCCACGAAGCTGGCCTGTCGCACCAGGCGGGTGGTGTACCGTGGCAGCTCCACGATGGGCGCCAGGTCCCATGTGCGAAGCTCGGCCTGGAAAACCAGGTGGAAGGACGCAAAGGCCAGCGCCCACACCGCCAGCCACTTGTGGACCAGGTACACCCGATCGAGCCCACCCAGCAGCGATTCGAACAGCGGCCAGCGGCCGCCTAGCAATGCCGCCGCGCCCATCAGTGCCAGCGCCGAAGCACCCAGCGCAAGACTCGCCGCCGCGGTGGTGAACCAGGTGTCGCGAGGGATCTCGGCCAGGACCAGCGCGCTGGTTATGAGCACCAGCAGCAGCACGACCTGCCAGGGGCTTGGCGGACGGGCGCGCCTTGCAGACACACCGACGAAGTCATCAGCCATGGCGCACTTCCCCCCCGACCTCAACAGACTGTCTGGAGGTTATGCGCCTCGATGGTACTTCATCAACATGCTGCGCCGGGCTACGTACTTCTACCAACTGGCGGGAGATGCCCGCGTTGCTACATTGGCCCCACAACAATCAATTGCCGGGGCCTCATACATGCTCAGATTCCGCGGAAACGCCTTCTTCGCAGCCGCACTGGTCCTCCTGCTCGCAGGATTTTTCCCTGGCAATGCCGCGGCAATGCCGGGGTTCGCACGCCAATATGGCGTCAGTTGCGCGATCTGCCACAGCGCGGTGCCAAAGCTCAATGCCTTCGGCGAGTACTTCGCGGATTCCAACTTCAGGATGCCGAACTGGCGTGATACCACCGTGGATACCGGCGACAAGATACTCGCGCTGCCGAAGATGCTTCCCATCGGCATACGGGCGCAGTCCTTCGTGCAGCTTCGCGAAGGAGAAGACATCGATCCGGCCAGCGGCCCGACGGGCAATGGATCGGATTTCGACTTCCAGGCCCCCTACCTGGTGAAGGTGCTGGCGAGCGCGCCGTTGTCGGACCACATCACGTTCTACTTTTACGGCATCTTTGCCGAGAAGGGCGGCAACGGCGAGGTGGTACTCGAGGATGCCTGGTTCCAGCACGATGACGCGTTCGGCACTGGCGTCAGCGCCATGCTGGGGCAGTTCCAGGTGTCAGACCTGATGTTCCCGCGCGAGGTCAGGCTCACGTTCCAGGACTTCTATGCCTACCGTGCCGCTGGCATCACCTACGATCGCGGCGTAATCCTCAGCCGCGACGTCGGGCCGCTCGACCTGGCCGTGGGCGCCGTGAACGGCAATGGCATCGAGCAGAATTTCACCATCGACAGCCCGGGCTATCGCCGCCCCGACCACCTGTTCGACAACGACTCCGACAAGAGCTTCTTCGGCCGCGCCGGCTTCGGTGCCGGGCCGGTGAACGTAGGCCTGTTCGGCCTCGCGGGCAAACAGCGCAGCGCAGGCGGACTGCTCGGCGACGAGACTGGCGCGCGCAATACCGACAAGCTGATCGCGGGACTCGACCTCTCCGGCAACCTGTCCTCCAAGGTGAACTGGTTCGCCCAGGGCCTGTGGAACAACTGGAAGGACTTCCTCGATGTGGCACCAAACCAGGACTACAAGTGGTTTGGCGGATTCGCGGGCCTGGATTACATCCGCAACGAGCGCTGGGCGTTCTCGTTCCTCTACAACTTCGCCGATGCGGGCGACCTCGACGACACGGACACGATCTACAAGGGGATCAACATCAATTCCCTGTCTGCCACCGCGTCCTATTACTTCATGCGCAACGTCAAGGGCGTGATCGAGGTCAATGCTGACCTGCTGAAGAAGGATCCGGCTGGCCCACCGTGGGTGGGTCACCAGAGCCGTGAGCACTACCTGCTGGTGGGATTCGACGCGGCGTTCTGATCAGGCGACGAAGCGACTACTCCGACCTGGCAGCCACCCTTCAGCGACGGAATGCCTCGCGACAGCGAGCGCATGGCCGCGCGCCTGAATGGTGGTGCGGGAGGCCCTGCAGGGACTGCCGCAGCGAAGGGGTCGTGCCGCAGAAGCGGCAGTATTCCAGCAGATAGTGCAGCAGGCAGCCCGCCGACAGACCGAGCGGCAGGCCCACCGCATAGCCCACGGCCGTGCCATCGGCCGCGAAGGCCGCGAAGCAGGCAGCGAGAGTGGCGGCGAGCGCCGCAGCCGTCACCGGCAGCAGCCAGCGCTTCACCGGAATGCTCTGGCTGGTCCGCAGGTAGATGACGGCCAGCAGCAGGGCCAGGCACAAGGTAGTGAGGAAGGGACGCATGGGTTGCGGAATGCTCGCCCATGAGCGCTGCCGCAAACCGGACCTGCCGCACACCCTCCAGCTGGTGCACTGCGGCGGGATGCAATGATGCGTTGCGCGCGCAAGCGATGCAGAGACCCGCCTGACCTATAGAATCCGGCCCTGCCTCAGGAGCCTGCCTTGCCGCCCGGTACCACCCTCTTCAGCTTCGACATCGACCTCAGCGACGTGGATCGCGGCGTCTACGCACCGCTGAACCTGCGCGTGGCGCAGCACCCCAGCGAGCTGCCGGACCATCTGGTCACGCGCGTGCTTGCCTACTGCCTGGAGCACACCGAAGGCATCGAATTCACCAAGGGACTCTCGGAGCCGGATGAGCCCGCCCTCTGGGTGCGCGACCTCACCGGCCAGCTGCAGACCTGGATCGATGTCGGCCTGCCCTCGCCCGAGCGCCTGCACCGGGCCGCCAAGGCGGCGCCGCGCGTGGCCGTGTACATCCACAAGGAGCCGACGCGCTGGATGAAGGAAGTGCTGGATGCCCGCATCCACCGCGCCGCGCAGCTGGATGCGTTCGCCTTCGACCGGGACTGGCTGGCCGCGCTCACGGCGAAGCTGGACCGGCGCAACCAATGGTCACTGGCGAGATCGGACGGGCAGATCTACCTGACCGTGGGCGACGACACGCTGGAGACCGTGCTCGAACGCCCGCTTGAGAAACCATGAACATCTGGGTGGACGCGGATGCCTGTCCGAAAGTCATCAAGGAAGTCCTCTATCGCGCAGCCGAGCGGACGGGCGTGGCCGTCACGCTGGTCGCCAACCAGCCACTGCAGGTGCCGCGCATCCCGAGCCTGCGCGTGCTGCAGGTGTCGCAGGGATTCGACGTGGCCGACAACGAGATCGTGCGGCGCGCCGAAGCCGGTGATCTGGTGATCACTGCGGACATTCCACTCGCGGCCGAGGTCATTGCCAAGGGTGCCCAGGCGCTGAATCCACGCGGCGAGCGCTATTCGGCGGACACAATCCGCGGGCTGCTCAACCTGCGGGACTTCATGGACACCATGCGCGCCAGCGGCAACGTAGGGGATGGGCCGCCGCCGTTGAGCCAGGCAAACCGCAATGCATTTGCGGGGCACCTGGATAGCTGGCTGGCGCGACGAAAGGTGTGAGCAGGAATGCGCCCCGTGGAAGGGGCGATTCACAGCGCCCCCACACCTGCTGCTGCTTTCGCGCCTATCGCGCGGACCCGTTTTTGGGGGGATAATGGCTTCCTGGAGGCGCGCACCATGACTGCCCCATGAGCTACACCATCAATCGGTTGATCCCCGAAGCGGCCATCGACGATGTCGAAGCGCGCACGCGCACAGCGCTTGCGAACCAGGGCTTCGGCGTGCTGACCGAAATCGATGTCAAGGCGACGATGAAAAAGAAGCTCGATGTCGAAATGAAGGGCTACCGGATCCTGGGCGCCTGCAACCCGAAGATGGCGCATCAGGCCATCGGAATCGAGCCGCGGGTGGGCGCGATGCTTCCCTGCAACGTCATCCTGCGTGAGGTCGAGGGCGGCATTGAAGTCAGTGCCATTGATCCGGTGGCCTCGATGCAGGCGATCGAGAACCCTGAGCTCGTCCGGGTTGCGGGGCAGGTACGGAATCTGCTGAGCGACGCGGTAGCTGCCATCTAGCTCGCGGCAACTGCCTGGGTCCCGCGCCTCAGTCGAGCTTCATGTCCACTTTCCAGTGAGCGGCGATGGCCTTCAGCTCGCCAAGCGTCAGGTAGGTGACGCCGCCGTGCTTGGGTGCGCTGAAGTTGGTGCCCTTCATGACGCCCTCATTGAACCTGCCGAGACTGGTGAACGTCACGAAGTCCGAAGTCTCGGAAAATCCCATGTTTCCAGCCCCGTAAACATCGTACATGAGGACGTATCTGTCGGTACCGAGGCGTTTGAACACAGTGGGGCCCTCGGTGTTGACGGCTTCTGGATCGACACGCTTCGTGCTGGCTGCAAAGCCGCTGGAGAGACTTGCGGATGAGGCAAGGTAGATTCCGGCAGCACCGTTGATCTTCGAGGAGTAGAACAGATGGTACCGGCCGCCGGCCTTCGTGATGTCGGAGTCGATGACATGCAGTGGGTCGCGGTTCTGGTCGGTGATCGGGCCATCGGGACGGGGCTGGGCCAGCAGAACCCTGGGCTGGGTGACCAGCCTGGTGAAATCCTCGTCGGTGTACGACCAGAAGATGTCATCGATGCCGCGGCGGATCTTGGATGTGAAGGTGAGGAACATCCTGCCCTCCGCCTCATCGAAGATCATGTGGGGCGCCCACACACACCCGACTTCGGCGAACTGCTCCGGCCATGCGATATCGAGGCGAAAGCTGTGTGCCGTCCAGCGGATGAGGTCCCAGGACTTCATCAGGACCAGGGCACGGTTGTTGCCCCAGCCATACTCCGCCTCGGGGCGCTCCCACGCAGTGGAACGGACACCGGCACGCTGGCCTGAGGCGTGCATGTCCGTCATGCCCATATAGAAAGCGCCATCCGGGCCGCGTGTGATGAATGGATCGCGCACACCGCGCTGCTCGGCCACCTTCCTGCCATCGATGACCGGCTTGCCGCCGTTGACATCGGTGAAGGTGTATCCGTCGCGACTGATGGCCAGGTAGACCGAATGGGTCGCGTCCTTGAAATAGACCATCGCGTAGCCGACGAGGTCCTTTTCCGCAGGCATCCGGGCATTGGCGGGCCTGTCGAGCCTGGGGACCAGCTCCACCTCACCCGGCATCGCTGGGAACTCCGCTGTCGGATGCCTCGTGGAAGGCGAACTGGCCGCAGCGGAAGATGACTGCTGCCACAGGAGCGCGATCAGCGCTGCTGCTGCAAGCGCCAGAAGCCGGGACAACGGAACGTGAAGCCGAATGGCCATGAAAAGCCTCCAGTCTGCCGGTATGTGCCGGCCTTCCGGTCATTGAGCGGATTGTACGAGCGCAGGCTACCCACTGCACCCCGCGGGCAGGCTGGCATTTGGCCACCCCGCTCCTTATTCTTCGTCCAGCTCACAGCGGGACGAATATGAGAAATGCCTTCCGTGCAGCCGCGTGCTTCCTGGCTGCGGCAAGCGTCAATCTTGCGCCGGCCGATGCACAACAGGTCGGAAGGCCTCCTGCCTCGATGTTCGGCGGCACGTCGGAGTTGTTCACCAGCCACTGCGTGGGTTGCCATGGCGACACACTTGCGGGCGGCCGGGCACCCACCCTTTTCGCCGAGAGCCTGTTGTTGGAAAAGTCGGACGCCACCCTGGCCGACACCATCCGGAATGGTGTGCTGAAAAACGGCATGCCCGCGTTCAAGGACTTGCTGAGCGAAGGTGATGTGAGCCAGATCATCGCGTTCCTCCGCATCCGCGGCGGACAGCTCAAGGGCGCCCCCAGTTTCCTTCCCGACCCCAATGGCCAGATCGTCAAGAGCGAAAAGCTGACGTTCAAGATCGAGGTTGTCGCTGCAGACCTCAACACGCCCTGGGGAGCTGTTTTTCTCCCCGATGGCCGCATGCTGCTGACCGAGCGTCCCGGCCGGATCCGCTCACTGCACCTTGGCAAGCTGTCTGATCCGGTGAAGAACACACCCATTCCCTGGGTGCGCCAGGATGGCGGCTTCTTCGACATCGCCATCGATCCCGACTACAAGAAAAACGGCTGGATCTACCTTTCCTACTCAGCCGTTGCACCAGGCGTGGCCCAGCCGCCGCCGGATGACCCCAAGGTATCGCGCGTCCAGTGGGCGCCTGCGCCACCCAGCATGACGCGCTTTGTGCGCGGGCGCATCAACGCCAGCAACGAGTGGGTGGACCAGCAGGAAATCCTGTCGATGCCTGCGGAGACCTATTCAGACAGCGTCATCCATTACGGCTCGCGCTTCCTCTTCGACAAGAAGGGGCATCTGTTCATCACCATGGGTGATCGCGGGGAGATGTCCCATGCGCAGGACCTGGCCTCGCCCCTCGGCAAGATCCATCGCATCAACGTCGACGGTTCCATTCCGAAGGACAACCCCTTCGTGAACACGCCCGGCGCCGTTCCCAGCATCTGGACGCTTGGCAATCGCAACCCCGAAGGGCTCGCGATTGATCCACGCAGCGGCCTCATGTGGGGAAGCGACAATGGCCCGACCGGCGGCGATGAACTGAACCTGGTCGAGAAGGGCCACAATTACGGCTGGGGAGTCGTTTCCATGGGGTTGCAGCCGGGAATCACCCGGCAGCACCAGGACGGGATGGATGATCCGGTGCGGTATTACACGCCGGCGATTGCCCCCAGCGGCATCCACTTCTACACCGGCAATCGCTATCCGGGGTGGAAGAACAGCCTGTTCCTGTCGGCACTGGCCGGCCAGAGACTGATCCGCTACGAGATCAAAGGGCGCAAGGTCACCCATGAGGAGGTGGTCTTCAAGGGATTCGGCCGCGTGCGCCAGGTGCTCACGGGGCCAGACGGTTATCTTCATGTACTGATCCAGAACTCACAGTCCCTGGCCAACTCACCCGGCATGGTGATCCGGCTGTTGCCGCAGTAAGGCATGAAAGACAGCGCCGCCTACAAGCGATTCACCGGCAAGGTCGAGTTCGAGAAGATCTTCAATACGCTCATTGGATTGATCGAGGGCATTGTCATCGATGCCCAGATCAATGACGTGGAACTGGGCTTCCTTCAAGCCTGGCTTGATGAGCAGCGCGCCAGGGCCCGGAAGCACCCCTTCAACGAAATCGTCCCACTTCTCGATGAGGCCATCGCCGATGGAGTCCTCAGCTCAGGGGGCAAGGAAGACATCCTCTGGTTGTGCAAGCGCCTGACGGCGAGCGAATACCTCAGCACGGCAGCCGCAGATATGCTGAGGCTGCGGTCATTGGTGGCAGCCATCGGCTCTGACGGCCGCGTGTCAGTTGATGAGCTCTGCGGGCTCGCGGACTGGCTCCTGGAACACGAGCATCTGAAGACATGCTGGCCCTATGACGAGATCGAGAGCCTGGTTTCCGGTGTGCTCGAGGATGGCAAGATCGAACCTTCGGAACACGCCATGCTCATGGAGTTCTTTGGAGAGTTTGTCGCAGTGCTGGACAGCAAGGCTGTAATCAGCGCTCGCGCCAGGGAGGGTGCCACTGTTGTCGGCTTGTGTGCCGTAACTCCTGCGATCAGATTCCCTGACTCCGTATTCTGCCTGACCGGATCATCCCACAAATACTCGCGGCAGGATTTTGCGGCAGTCATCGCGGACAAGGGTGGCACAGCGGTCAATGGCGTCTCGAAGAAAGTTCACTACCTGGTGATCGGAGCTGACGGCAATCCCTGCTGGGCCTACGCCTGTTACGGCCGGAAGGTGGAGCGGGCCGTGGAGCTCAGAAAGGAAGGGCACCCCATTGTCATAGTTCATGAGACGGATTTTCATGACGCGATTGCGAATGAATGAGGGGAATCGCCATTGGCGCATCCTGCCCCTGGCGTTCTACAGCGATTCGACCCACGCAAGCAGCTGACGGCGTGACGCCGCATCCATTGCCATGAACCTGCGGCGCGCCTCGGCGCCCTGTCCCTCGTGCCACAGGATCGCCTCTTCAATGCTGCTGGCGCGCCCATCGTGCATCAGCCCGACCGGCCCTGCCTTCAGGGCATGCGCCAGGCCCCAGAGCGGGGCCGTTCGCCAGCGACTGGGCACTGGCGTCCCGGCAACGGTGCGATCGGCCAGTGGTTCGCCAAGGTCATGCAGCAGCAGGTCCGTATAGGGGTCGATGCGGATGTCGCCGGCGTCGCGCGGCACCGGTAGCTGCGGCACATGGCAAGCCGCGCAGCCGGTGCGCTCGAACAGCGCGGCGCCAGCTGCATCGGCGGCCGGGTCGATCTTCCCGCGCGCAGGCGCAGCCAGCATGAACTGGAAGGTGTTCACGGCATGGAAGAGATCCTCCGGCAGCTCCGGTGTTCCGGCCTGGGGTGCCTCAAGGCAGTGCGGCTGTGCCTGCGTGCAGTCATCCCTGGAGAGGATCGGGGATGTCAGGCCCATCTCGCGCGCAAAGGCAATGGCCGTCTGATCGACCAGGGACATCGCCGTTCCCTGCCAGCCGAAGCGGCCGCCGATGTCTCCCCGAACGGACGGAGCCTGCGCGTTGCGGATTGCCTCCAGCGCCGGGAGTGGCACGGCATCGAGCAGGCCGACGCCAAACACCTGCGGGCCAATGCGCGGCTTCAGCACGGTATCAGCGGGCAGACGCGGCGGCGGCGAATCCACTACATAGCGTGGATCGCGCAATGTCCAGCGTTGACCATCCGCATATTGACCTTCGCGCTGTTGCAGCGTGACGGCGATGCGGCCTTCGGGTTGGTGGCCCTCGATGGCGCGCGTGTTGAGCACATCGCCATAGGCGGTGGCGGGGCCGCCCAGCTGCAGGACGAAGGAGCTGGAAAGACCGCCTGCCGCAGCCGGCGGCAGTCCACGCGCGCCGCCTTCATGGCAGGCGGCGCAACTGTTTTCAACGAAGAGCGGCCCAAGCCCCACCAGCTGCGACTCATGGCCTGCAGGTTGCCACTTCGCATTGAAGACCATATGGCCGAGATTGAAATGTCGCCTGGTTGCGGCGGGTATCTCAGTCCATGGCGGCGGGCTGGCGGGATCCGGGATGGCGGCGCGGCCGGCCAGCTCTACGGTCTCCGCGGAAAGACCAGCGGTGGCGAGCGCCACACAAGCCGCGGCGACAGGCAGGAGGTGATGCACAGGATTCCGCACGGCCCATCATAGCCAAAGGGTCGGGCAGCGAACGCAGCTTGACGATGGTTTCCACGGAAACTATATTGGATCGTGTAGTTTCCACGGAAACCATATGACCAACATCGACCCACCCGCCGCACCACTCGAAGCCCATCTGGGCTTCTGGCTGCGCTTCGTGTCGAATCATGTCTCAGCCCGCTTCCGGCAACGCGTCGAGGAAGAAGGCACCACCGTCACTGAATGGGTGGCGCTGCGCGCGCTGTACGACCGCCCCCTCACCACGCATTCCGCACTGATCCAGGCCCTCGGCATGACCAAGGGTGCTGTCTCGAAAGTGGCCAGCCGCCTGGAGAACAAGGGCCTCGTCCGTCGCCAGCCGGTGCCCGACCGCCCACGCGAGCAGGCGCTGTCGCTGACACGCAAGGGCCGCGCCCTGGTACCGAAACTGGCCACCCTGGCCGACGAGAATGAGGCGCACTTCTTCGGTCACCTGCCGGTATCGGAACGCCAGCAGCTGGCAAAGACTCTGCAGGAACTGGTCGCCCGTCACGGCTTCAAAGAGGTACCCACGGCATGAACACCCACAGCGAACAACTCATCCGCGATGCGGCCCAAGGCTCTAGCGAAGGCCGCCTGCATTTTGCACAGGTGCTTGGCATGCTTGCCGAAGCTGGCGTGGAATCCTATCTGGTCGACTATCGCGCACGGCGCACCAGTTACCATGTCGAGCACGGCGCACCGCTGGAACTCGACACGCCGATGCCCGATGTACCCATAGCCGATCAATGGGATGCCGCCGCGCTGCAGGCCGCGATACGTGGCAGCCAACAGGACATAGTGCGCTACCCGGAGTTCAAGCTGCTCTCGAGGCAGGCGGGTTGTGTGGGCTACGTGGTGTGGCTGGCTGGTCGTCACGTGACCTACTTCGGGCGGCGCGGTGAACAGCACGTGGAACGCTTCCCGGATTGATCGGTCGGCTCCGTGAAGGGAACCTTGCCGGCTGGCAGTTGCCCAAACAGGAAGACGGCTTCATGAGCGCATGAGGAGCGGAATTGCCTGCCCAGACCCAGCCCCAGGCCCAGCCCGAAGAGCAGCGCCGCCAGCGCATCATCGAGCGCATCCAGGCTCAAACCGGCATTGATGAGGCAATGATCGAGACACTGGTGCACGCCTTCTACGACCGGGTGCGCGCTGATCCGCTGATCGGCCCGGTATTCACATCCCGCATCACCGACTGGGACACCCACCTGCAGCGCATGTGCCTGTTCTGGTCCTCGGTGGTGCTGATGAGCGGTCGCTACCACGGCGCGCCCATGCAGAAGCATGCGCCGCTGCCGGTGGACGCGCAGCATTTCGACCGGTGGCTCGCACTGTTCCGCGAGACGGCCACCGCAGTGTGTCCGCCGCGCGCCGCGGAACTGTTCATCGAGCGCGCCGGCCTCATTGCGCGCAGCCTGGAGCTTGGCGTCGCCACAGCCCACGGCGTGCTGCTCGGCCGCGACGAGCGCTATGTCGCAGTTCCCCCCGCAGGAGCCGGCCCATGAGTACCAACACGCTGCCGCCGGGAGTAGCTCCCTACAAGCGCACGCCCACTTTCGACCAGGACAGCCTGCCGGCCGGATTGCGGCGCGAGCACCGCACAAAGGCCGGTGTCTGGGCGCTGATCCATGTTCTCGAAGGCAGCCTGCGTTATCGCATCCTCGATCCACCGAGTGAAGAGATGCTGGCTCCCGGCATGCCGGGCGTGGTGAAGCCGGAACAGCCACATGAGGTCGAGCCGGTGGGGCCGGTGCGCATGTATGTGGAGTTCTTCTCGGCCGCGGCTGTGCCCGGAGGGCCGCACACCACGCAGGTGCTGTGAATCAGTAGACCAGTGAACGGATCGCCTGCGCGCCGGCCGGCGTGCAGGCCGTGCTTCGGTGTCAGGCACTGTCATTGAGTCCGGGCCACCCTGCGCAACCCAGCTACTCAGCGCGCGGCAGGCGCTCAACTGGCGGCGCCAGAAACGCGGCCTTGGCATAAGCCACTGCACGCGATATCGCTTCATTGACGTCTTCCAGATTACAAATCCCGTTGGACATGATCCTCAACCGGTCACTGTCCCACCGCGTCATTCGTTCGATGCCGATCGTGAAGTGCAAGCGCCAGCAGATGTCCTCCAGGCTCAAATGTGGCAGGACGCGCTTCGTGAGGTGGGCAAGGTCGCGCAGGTGTTTGACGCTGGCATCGACCTCGTTCTTCACATCGGGAAGGGGACTCAACAGGATCTGGGCGAGAAACTGCCCCACGACCCAGCCATCCGGGTGACTTGTCCGCAGCAGTGTGACCGGCGCAATGATGGCGTATAGCAGCTTGTCCAGATCAGGTTTGGCGGCCTTCTCCAGTTCTGCAAAAAGCGGTGCGCGCATCCGGAGCAGTTCCTGGAAGCGGCGGTCCATGGCTGCCTTCAGGAGCTCGTTTCGCGATTTGTAGTGGTGATAGATGACGGAGAGACTGACGCCGGCGGCTTTCGCCACATCCCGGATCGAGACTGCCTCCAGGCCATTCTCCGCACAAAGGCGCTCGACTACATCCAGGAGCTTCGCGGCTGTGGCATGCAGGGATTCCGCCCGGCCTTTGGCCTTCTTTCGCTTGGCCATAACTCTTGTCCTTTCAATCCCTTCCAGCGAGACAGCGCTCGGATCGCATCGCCATTCTTCCTTGAATCAGTCGGACTTGTATAGCGGCCAGATTGACAAGAACGAACGATCGTTCTATTAATCCCTGGTCCGTCATCACCCGGTTGTCACCTTCTCGAACATCCGCGGAACCCGCGATATGAAAACCATCCAGAATTCGCGCCCGCTACGCGGCGCAATGCTCGCTGCCACAGTGATTCTTGCAGTGGCGTCGCCAGGAATCAGCGCGGCGGCGCCGGTGATAGCCTGCAATGAAGCAGGAATCGGTGCTACCGCGCTGACCGGTGATGGACCTGAACCCACCATTACATCAGTGACCACCGGCACCGCCAACGCACGCGGCGCTGCCGGCGCCAGCGTGAACTACTGCCTGGTAAAGGTATTGGTGCTCCAGGCCATCAATATCTGGGTGGCGCTGCCGATGGGCGAGTCGTGGAACGGTCGCTGGCGCTCCGAAGGCAGCGGCGTTTACGCTGGTGCGGTCAGCGTGCCTACCGAAGCTGTATTGGCAGGATATGCCGCCGCAACAACCGATACGGGCCACTCCAGCAATGCATTGAGCGGCGCCTTCGGCATGCTCAAACCCGGCGAACCCAATGTAGAACTGCAGCGGGACTTCGCTTCACGTTCACTGCATCTGATGGCGGTGATCGGCAAGCAACTCGCCAAGCAGTTCTACGGCAAGGACGCCGAATATGCCTACTGGAACGGCTGCTCCACCGGCGGTCGCCAGGGCTTGCGTATGGCGCAGGAGCATCCAGGCGACTACGACGGCATTCTGGCCGGGGCACCTGCCATCCACTGGGACCGCTTCCAGGGCGCCATGCTCTGGTATCCCATGGTCCAGCAGCGCGACAACGGCGGACCCATCGGCGGTGGCGACCGCAACGTATTGTCCGGCAAATATCGTCTTGCCACTGGCAGGGCGGTGGCTGCCTGCGATGCACAGGATGGCGTGACTGACGATCTCATCTCTGATCCGCGCCAGTGCAAGTACTGGGCATCGAATGACACGGGCGTCACGCGCGCTTCCTGTGCCGCGAACGATGCCACGTGCCTCACCCCTGGCGAGGCAAAAGCCATTGATTCGATGTGGAAGGGACCTATCGCCTGCAAGAAAGGCAGCGACTGCAATGTCCCGGATGTTGCCTCACGCAAGCTCGACGGTGGGACGAGCAACCAGCGGTTGTGGTACGGCCAGCCACGCGGCACGGACCTGGGCTCCCTGGGTGGCGTCACGCCGTTTGCGGTCGTGCAGGAACAGAACCGCTACTGGGTGTACTTCGATCCGACGTGGGACTGGAAGTCCGTCAAACCGCAAGGGTTTGCGCAATACTTCAAGGACAATGTGGACAAGGTCGGCCCGATGATGGCGTCGGACAACCCGGATCTCTCCGCCTTCCACAAGCAGGGCGGCAAAGTCATCGTCTGGCACGGCTGGGCCGATCCGCTCATCAATGCCATGGGGTCGATCGACTATTACGAGCGCGTGACCAGCAAAATGGGCGGCACGAAGAAGACGCAGGAATTTGCGCGCCTGTTCATGGCCCCAGGCATAGGCCACTGCGGCGGAGGTCCGGGCTTCGCGCCGACCGCCGCCTTTGAGGCGGTGGTGAACTGGGTGGAGAAGGGCATCGCCCCGGCTACCCTGCAGTCGTCCCGTGTTACCGCTGGCAGGACGCAGACCCGTCCGCTATGCCCCTACCCCTCGGTCGCCAAGTGGAATGGCAAGGGTTCAGTCGACGATGCCAACAGCTATTCCTGTGCCGCGCCGAAGAAGTGAGGTCGACGTGCATGGGGCGCGCGGGCGATGGTGCCCGGATGGACACTCGTGGCGGAGCTGAAAATCTGCGGAATTTGATTCAGAACGACACGCCAGCACCCGGCGGACCCCATTGCTCCGCCTGGACTTCTACCTCTTCCTCTCTTCGCCGGTCATTCCGCCGGCAGCGGATCCGCACGGTGTCCTTCAGCACACCTTCCAGAGCACCGAACACGGTCAGCTTGTCGACCTTCTCGGTGATCTTCTCCAGCGTCTCCAGCTCCTTCAGCCGCAGCAGCGTCGGGTTGTCGTCCATCAGCCGCGCGGCCATGCGGGCCTTGCCCGGCGGATCCCATCGATCCGCCGGGACTTCCCCGCCGCCATGAACGACAGAAACGAAGAGGCCCCGAGTGGCGATACGCCATCGGGGCCTCGAGAGGATCCGAAGGGTCGCCAATGGGCTGACCCTTCCACAATGGAGAATGGGTCAGCTGCCCAACGCGGGCAGGCCTTCCTTTGCGATGCCGACAATGCGGCACGACTGCATGGGCAAGAGTTGCCCTGCATGTCTCGCGAAGTCGTGTTGAAGCTGGTGATTCATGGGGGCGCGCACTTTACGCTGGAAAATGCGGGTGTCAAGCGCTTCGCGGCAGCGAAGCTTCCGGCATCTCAGTGCACCAGCACTCCATCTGTCACGCCGGGCCAGTCATCGGTGCGGAATGGCGCGAGCGGGAGGCGGTTCTGGTCGTAGACATTGTTGTCGGGGTTGTCTGCCCATGCGTAGCGCACGGCCACCGGGTCTGCCACCTTGTCGCTTGAGACCGTGATTGTGCCGTCACGATTGACCGTGGCTTCCGCCCACACGAATTTCCGGTCGGCGCCGGCGATGGCGAAACCACGCAGCGGCCCGCCATCGATGGCCCGCAGGCGCCCTTCCACATGGTCGAACTCGAGCACGGCCTTGTTGCCGTCGACCCGCATCGCGCGCCAGGTGGCATTCCGGAACGCCATCGGGATGCCGTAATCGCGCGCCAGCGCCACCCGCGCGAGGCGTAGTCCGATATCCTTCTTGCTGCGCGGGTGAAGGTCGCCGTCTTCGCCGAGATCGATCGTCACCACCTGCGCTGTGTTGGGCACGCTGGCCGCCGTGCGCATCTGCGCTTCGCGCAGCTCTGCCCAGGCGCTCTCTCCCGGATCGGGCTTGCGCTTCTCATTGCCGGGCAACTGCACCCAGTAGAACGGGAAATCGCCCTGCCCCCATTCCCTGCGCCAGCTCTCGATCAGCAGCGGGAAGAGCTCCCGATACTGGTGCGCGCGCGGCGCATTGCCCTCTCCCTGATACCAGAGCACACCGCGGATGCCGTAGCCCGCATGTGATGCGACGATGCCGTTCCAGGCATTGGCGGGACGATCGTCGCCATTCACGTCGGTGCGCAACTGTCGCACGCGCGCCTGCTCCGCCGTGGTGAGCGTACCCTTGGCCTCGAGTGAGGCGAGCTCCTTCGCGAATCCCTCGTAGCGGGTCACGATGGGTATGAGGTTCGCACGGTTGTCGAAGTACTTGCGCGGCACCCAGGTCTCCGCGCGCGATCCGCCCCACGCGTTGTTGATGATGCCCACCGGTACGCCGAGCGATGCATGGATCTGACGGGCGAAGACGTAGGCCACGGCGGAGAAGGATCGCGCGGATTGCGGGGTGCTGACCACCCAGGTCGCACGGGCATGAGTCCATACCGGTGCCTGCGCACCTGCGTCAGGATAGGTGATGAACCGGATGCCTGGATGGTTGGCGGCGGCCAGCTCGAGGTCCGCGTCCCAGGCATTGCCGAGCGCATATTCCATGTTCGACTGGCCGGAGGCGATCCAGACTTCACCGACCAGCACATCTTCGATTTTCACTTGGTTCGCCTGCCCTTTCACGACCAGGCGTTGTGGCACGGCAGACGCTTCCATCGATGCCAGCATCACCTGCCAGGCTCCATCCTCACCCGCTGTTGCGGCGTGGGATTGGGTACCGATGCTGACCGAGACCTTCTCTCCGGGGGCCGCCTTGCCCCACACCTTGTTGGGCTGTTGCCGCTGCAACACCATGTGATCCGAGAAGACATTGGGCAGGACGACCTCGGCCATCGCGACGGGCGTGGTGAGCCATCCGACGCATAGCCATGTGGCGGCACACAGGCGCCACTGCGGGCGCGGGACCAGACGGGCATTCGCACAAGCAACAGGTGCATCTTGGGAAGGGCACATGGATCACCCGATGGATCTGACGTCAGTAGACCAATGAGCGGATCGCCTGCGCGCCGCTCGGCGTGCAGGCCCAAGCCAGTGCACCGCAGTTCAGGGCCACGGTGAACCAGAAAGGCACCTGAAACGAGAGTTTGCGGTTCTTGTGGCGCAGTTGCTGCTGCGCCACCAGCGCCCCTGGCCAGCCACCGGCGAGTCCCACCCCGAGCAGCGTCGCTTCCTGCGTGCGCCAGCGCCCGTTCATCGCCGCGGACTTGTCGAAGACATACAGCAGCCATGCGGCGAGACTGGCGATCACGTAAAGCGGTGGCACGATCCATGGCAACGGGCCGGCGACGGCCAGCAGCACTGCGCCGGCCAGGAACAGCCCCGCCAGCCATGCCGCGCCGCGCGCCGCACCTTCTGTGCGCGAGCCGCCGTTTTGCCGCCGCGACCTGCCGCGCGAGGGCGCAGTGCCGGCAGCACGCTGCAAGCCCTCCACCTGCACATCGGCGGCGCGATACCGTCCCTTGCCGTCACTGACTCGCTGATAGCGGATCGTGTCGCCGATGCGCGGCGCACGCGGGATCTGCCCGAAATCGCGCAAGTGCACGAACACATCCGCGCCGCCCTCGTCGGGTCGGATGAACCCGAAGGCCCGGTCAGTTTTCCAGCTGGTGAGCTTGCCGCGGGAAGCGTTCTGCATCTGAAGAAGAGTCGAGCGGGTGATCGGACTCTACAGCATCCAGGTCAGCGCCGCCGGACATGCTTCAATCTCCGGTCAGGCAAGCACTGCATCGAGCTGACCCATCGCCGAGCGCATGCCCTCCTCCATGCCCATCTGCGTGAGCTGTTCCATCGCCTCCAGGCTCGGGAACGTGGTGACGCATTGCACGCGTGCACCGCTCTTCGTCGTCTGGAAGCTGAACTTCATGGTCATGGACGGCATGCCAGTGTTCTCCTTGCCTTCCCCGGTCGCGAAGCCATCCTTGACCTCGAATGAATCGATGGGATCCACGGCCAGGAAGGTCCAGTAGCCCGCCGACTTCTCGTCGTTCGGCCCGGTCATGTAGTACTCGGAGCGGCCGCCCACCTTCATGTCGTGCCGCGTGAATGTCGCCGGCCATTCCACCGGGCCCCAGAAGCGTTCCAGCTGGCGCGGCTCCGCATAGGCATTCCAGAGACGCTGCTGCGTCACCGGATAGTCGCCGACGACGGTGAGCGTGAGGCGGCTGGGATCCTTGTCGACTGAGGTGATGGGCATGTTCAGCTTCCTTTCGGGTCATCGGCCAGCAATTGATCCAGCTGCGCCGAACGCTCGCGCCAGATCTGTTCAAAGTGGGCCAGCAGCCTGCTTGCCCGTTGCAATCTTGCGGGGTTGGCGCAGACACGCTGCTCGCGTCCGGCCGCCCGCTTGGTGATGAGGCCTGCCCGCTCAAGCACCGCCACATGCTTCTGCACAGCGGCGAAGCTCATGTGGTAGCGGGACGCGAGTTCCGATACGGACTCCTGCTCCACCAGCGAGCGCGCGAGGATGTCCCGGCGCGTGCCATCGGCGAGCGCCCGGAACAGCTGGTTCAGCACCGCTTCTTCCGATACAACCATATGGTTGTACGTTAATGCAGCAGGCTGGCGTCTGCAAGCGGAACCGCCGGGTCGTGTTGAAATGCTACCGGGGATTGGCCGGCGCTTGGCCGGCCCCAACACCGTCGGGCTTCGACGCAGCACCTTACAAACGGCCCAGGGGGTTCATGTTCCCGTGCAGGATGCGGATCACGGCTATGCCGTATCCGGTCCGCTGGAAGTAGACGACATGACTGCCGACTATGTGGCGACGATATCCCGCGCGAATCTCCCCACTATCCAGCCCGAGTGTCGGTGAATCAGCAAGTACCTGGAGGGCCTCGTCCAGCTTCTGGGTGTACCGGAACGCCTGTTCCAGATCCCAGCGCTGCGCGGTGTAGTCGAAGATATCATCGAAGTCCCGCTCTGCGGCCGGGGTAAGTCGGTACTCGGCCACCCGCACTAGCCGCGGTGCTGTTTGATCTTTCGCCGGTTGAATGCAGCAAGATCGAAAGGGCGCGGCGCTCCGCTTTTCTCCCCCTCGATCAGCGCCCGACGCACGCTTTCGATCTGCTCTATGCGCTCTTGCTCGCGGCGGATGAGGTCACGTATCAATTCGCTGTCGTTCGTAAACCTGCCCGCTTCAACCTGGGAGGTGATCCAGGCGTCCTGCTGGTCTGTAACGGTGATGGTCTTGCGAACGGTTGCCATGGACGCTTCCCCACCTGGATGGTCATGCGTGGATGGTATGATATTTTCATACTCTTCGCGCGGCTCGGATTTCATGATCACAGGGTGTCAGGGCGGGCGCGCGGGAAGCTCGCGCGAATAGGCGCAAATCGAGCAAATAGGCAGTCACGAGAAACAAAGAGGCCCGAATGGCGATCGCCATCGGGCCTCGAGTCCCTGGCAATTTCCAGCCTAGGGACCGAAAGGCCGTTGCACGCCATGCACGCGCAGCAGCCAGGACTTCACCGCCCCTTCTTCGGAAAGGCTGTCCAGGCGCTCGAAGGCGCGGACACAGGCCTCCTGCACCAGATCCTCGGCATCGGGACGGTTGCGCGTGAGCCGGTAGGCAGCGCGGAACAGCGCATCCAGATGCGGCTCGATCAGCCTGTGGAAGCGCTGGTTGGTCTTGTCCGGCATGGGCTCCCCCGGGGGTTGTACAGAGAGCTATACGAATGGGGGAGAAAAAGCCAACGCGGGGGCCGCTACGAAGCGCGCGCATCGCGCTCACGTTGCCGAGCGCAGATTCCTGCTGATCCAGTCGGCGAATTGCGCCTCTTCCATGCTGCCCGCCGCCAGCGCGATGACGGCTTCGACGGCGTCGACAGGTGTTGCTGTCAGACGAAGCCCATTCAGGGCAAGAAACACACCCACGGCGAGAAATGCAGCCCGCTTGTTGCCATCGACGAAGGGATGATTGCGAACCAGACCAAAACCATATGCCGCGGCCAGAACAGGGAAGTCCTTGCAACCCTCATAGGTATATTTATTGAAGGGACGTGCGAGCGCGGAGTCCAGCAATCCCTCGTCACGCAGCCCCGCTGCACCTCCGAACTGCGCCAGGCTCTCCTGATGCAGCAGCATCAATGCGCGCTTGTCGATCCAGACCGGGGCCCGGCTCACTTCGCAAGGACCTTGAACGTATCCCTGTATTCCTTCATGAATTCACGCCCCGCCTTCAGCTGCGCCTCGATGGCCGGATCGAAGGGCGTCAGCAGATAGCCTTCCGGCGTTTCCACGACGTGCAGGACGTCGCCGCGTTCCACGCGCATGTGCGTCAGCATTTCCTTGGGGATGACGACTCCCGTGGACGTTCCGACGGCAGTGAGCTTGAGCGTTGCCATGTTGCGACCCTCGGCATACCTATGTCTATAATAATGTCGTGGGGCGGTGCGAAAAGCAACGTGGCCACCACACAGAGCGATCCACACATTGGTGTCGAGAAAGATCACAGGTCGGGGCCGGGGTGCGCGGCACGACCATCCGGTTCTCAGGGTTCGCCACGCGGGGTCATCTGCGCGACAGCCGCCAGCAGCGTCGCCGGTTCCACCGGCTTGCGCAGTGCCTTGCGGTCGCGCACCACTGCGGAACACCTCGCCGATGTCCTTCTCCAGCTCCGCGTATTCCAGGCGGCTCGACAGGTCGGTGAGGGGGCCGCCAATATCGGCGGCACGCAGGTTGAAGATCGATGACGCGGCCGGCGTGAAATTGCGCACCACCAGGTTGCCGTCGAGGAACACGGTGGCAATCTGGCTGCTTTCGAACAGGTTCTTCAGGTCGCAGTTGGCGCGGTCGAGATCTTCCACCTTGCCGGTAAGCTCGGCATTGATGGTGTTGGGCTCTTCGTTGAGGGACTGCAGCTCCTCCTTGGAGGCTTCCAGTTCCTCGTTGGTGGACTGGGACTCCTCATTCACGGAAACCAGTTCCTCGTTGGAGGATTTCAGCTCCTCCAGCGCGGTCTCGTACTCCTCGATGGTCGACTGCAGGCGTTCGCGCGTGTCGCGCAGCTCGCGCTCGAGATCAGCGGTGGCATCCGTGGCCCGCTCGCCCTGCTCCGCTTCGGTGTGGCTGCGGGAGGGCCCGGCGGGCTCGAACAACACGATAAACAGGGGCTCGCCACTGCTGCGGTTGGCCAGCGGCTCCACGGTGAGCGTCAGCGGCTGGATGCGACCCTCTTCATCATCCATCAGGATGTTATGGCGCACGCTGGTGGTGCGGGTCGCGATCGCTTCGCGCAGGGCCGCACGCAGGTCGAGGCGCAGGCCCTTGCGCGCCATCGCCAAGATAGTGGCCATACCCCCGGCGCTGCGCGCGCGCTTCATCGCGGGCCACAATGGCAGGCTCGCACCAGCCCACGCCTGGGATCTGGATGCGCTGGCTGGCGCTGGCGCGCTGCGCTCCACGGCCGGCGACATGCTGGGCTACCTCGAAGCCCAACTGAACCCGGATGGCGTGAAAGCGACCTCTCCTGCAGGCAGCAGCCTCCCGGCAGCCTTGAAGCGCTCACAGCAGCTGCAGGCCGATGCCGATTCGGGGTTGCGCATCGCGTATGCGTGGCTGCATGCCCCGACCAGCGGCAACTGGTGGCACAACGGCGGCACCGGCGGATACTCGAGCTATGCGTTCTTCAACCCGAAGGAAGGGTATGCCGCAGTAGTGCTGGTGAACATGGCTGCCGGAACGAACGGCAGCTTCGCCGATGCGCTGGGCCAGCATATCGGGCAGCGGTTGGGCGGCAAGCCGGCGATCTCACTGTCGCGCTGGTAGAAGGCACTGCGGATAGTATTTTCAAACCACCCTCGCCGGAGAGGCCTTACCAGCCTTGAGCTGGTCAGCCCTGACCAGATTGTCCAGAGGTGGTAGCGTCATCCGAACCGCCGATCAGCCACTCCACGGCCCCACCCAGGATCGCCAACGCCATGCGGTCCTAGTTCCTCTCGCCTTGCATGGCACGCAGCACCCGGTCACGCTCCTGCTGCACGCGCACCCAGGCGCTGATCTCGGCGACCTGCGCATCGAGCTGGGCGCGATAGATCCCCAGCTGGGACTGCGTGAGATGTCGCTCCGCAGCCTCGAGCAGGATGCGGTTGGTTTCTTCCAACCGCTTCTGCTCCTGCTCCCGCCGCTGTGTCGCGGCCGCGGAACTGGCCGTTGCGGCATTGCGCGGCAGGGCCGGCAGCGCGGCCTGCTGGCGCTTCTGCGCGGCAGCCATGGCCGACATGAAGGGTCGAAGCTGCGCGGTGCTGAGGGGCTGGCCGGCCAGCGCCAGCGTGTTGCCGATGCTCGCCACCGAATTGCGAGCGGTGCGCGTCTCCTGATAGTCCGTGTATTGCCGGAGGCGGTCCTGCCCCAGCTGGGCGGCCAGGGAATCCTGCAGCCGCGATTGTCCCTCTTCCTGGACGCTCTGGATGCGTGCGCGGGTTGCCGAATCCATCGGTCCATTCGAGCGGATGCGGGAAATCTCTTCATTCAGTTCGATCTGGTGCGAGGCGATCAGCTGGAACATCTCCTCCGCTTCCTGGCTGGAAAGTCCCATCTCCTCGACCAGGCCCGGGTTCGCGGCCCGCAGGCCCGCAACCCCTTGCGCCAGCAATGCATTTCGATACCGCGGGTCGGCCATCAGCATGCTGTTCTGCGCTGCCAGGTTTGCGGACGCGGGTCCGAAATTCTGCATCTGCGCCACCGGCAGTTCTGCAGCCGATGGGGCGGCCTGGACCCCTTCCACCGGTCGCGACACTGGAGCTGCTCCGGGCAGCGCAGGTTCCGGCAGCCCAGTCGGTGCTGGCGTCTCCAAAATCTGGGTGGGCAGGCCGGCACTTGCCTGGCGCACGGAATGCAACTCGCGCCAGAGATTTGCAGCAACGATGGTGCTGACGACGGCCACGCCACTTGCTACCGCTGGAAACCAGCGCATATTCATTCTCCGTCGTGGTATCCGACCTGACAGTCCTCCAGAACTTAGCAAGAAATGGGGAGATGGCGATGTGCACCGCATTGAGCAGGTTCCGGATACCTGCTTTTACTGCCCTCCCCCGCGCACCACTCTGCCGCCAACGTCAAGCAGGTCGTAGGTCTTAACAGACCTGGACTGGCAGACTACATGACTGCTGCATTGGCAGTCCTGGACGGAATGGTGTGAACAAGACACTGGAAGACAATATGCCGATTCTCTGACCGGTATCCATGCCAGCGCAGAGCCGCCAGGGCGAGTGCGTGTGCAGCGTTGTATGCCAGATCGAATCTGCTGCCGATGCTCAGCGGGAGGACTGGCGCAGGAGCCGCGCCCTCATCCCTGCCACGGATCGAGCACACCAGTTCCAGTCGTCGCGAAGTCGCTTGCGTTGCGCGTTGCCAGTGGCGCAGGAACCGGGTGTCCGGCCTACCCTGCTCAAGCCGCGCCGCACCAAGGCGCCATGATGAGGCTACAGCGGAAAATTCCGCACGACGCTGGAACTCAGACCGGATACGTTCCTGCTCCTGCAACGCAGTGGCACACGCGTTGCCATGCGTGTTAAATAAACCGATGTTGCGCAGCGTCCCGATTCTGCTTCTTGGGCTGGCTCTCCTGAATTCCTGCGCGAGAGTTACGCTGCACCACTTTGTGATTCCAGCGGGATACACGGGACTCGTTGCCGTGGTGTCAGATCCGCGATTTCATGGAATCGGCAGCTATTGGGAAGGGGAACGGGTTGTACATATCGTCCCTCCTACGGGCGTGGTCTGTGTTTCCCCCGAGACCGGAATCAAGGCGCACCTGTTGTCTGCCGAGTATACGGATGGAGCCAAGATCTACTCTTATGGAGAGGGCCGCGCTCACCCTCCAGACAAAAGATCGATCCGGATCCAAGGCTTCAGGACGTGGCACGGACCTACAGATGACATCTATTTGACTTGGCTAGCCCTCGGAGATGAAGCGACGGTTGAAGCGCTAATGCGGGCAGTTCGTATGGACGAAGTCGCGCCTCGAATGCTTGGCAATGGCCTTGTTGATCTAACTGGCGTCCGCGTGAGAAGCGACTTTAGAAGCATTAGGCGATACTGCACCTTGGCCCGAGTCGGATAGCTCCTGCCCCAGCCGTCTGCCCCGCTCCTGGTGTTCCGTCCCCTTCTCCGACTTCGTCGCCGAATCCATTGAGGAAGTCATTGGTCTCTTGGCGCGCAACAGCGACTGAACATCGAAACTGCGTCGCGGAACGCTTGGCTTGGACGGCCACCGTGCAGCAAGTTGTTCTCCCCCATGCAGCTAGTCTGCCTCCGAGACTGGCTGGCCTGGAAAGGGAAGCTGCTGGGTCGGCCTCTGCAGGGCGCAGCGCCTACCCCGCCGCGTCCCCCTTGGTCGCCAGGCTCACCATCCAGCTCCCGCCGTCATCCTTCTTCACGGACAGCAGGTCGTAGGTCTTCACCATGTCCAGCAGCCCCGAATGACCATAGGTCTTGGGGGAGAAGGCTGGATCCGCCCGGCGGAGGTAGCTCCCCAGCGCACCGAGGTTCACCTTGCCCTCGGAGGTGTCGCCGGCCAGCAGCGTGACGGCATCGACGAGAAGCTTCGGCCGGCGCTTCGGCAAGGGCTTGCCGGGCTCTGCCCTGGCTGGCTCGGCCTTTGCCGTTGCCTCAGCCTTCGATGCTTCGGGAGCGGCCTCAGACGCCTCCGCCTTCACCCATTCGAAGAACTGGTCGCTTGCGTTGCGCAGGGCGTCGGGAGTCTTCGGCTCGCCCACGATGTACACCGTGGCGCCGCGCTCGCGCAGCTTGCGGCAGAGGTACGAAAAATCGGAATCGCTGGTCACCAGACAGAAGGTGTCGGCGCGATGGTCGAACAAGGCCTCCTGCGCATCCAGCGCCAGGGCGATGTCGGCGGTGTTCTTGCCCCTGGCGTAGGTGTATTGCAGACAGGGGGTGAAGGCGAGACGGACCAGGGCCTCCTGCCAACCCTTTTCAGACAACTTTGCCTGCGAGCCGTAGCCGCGGCGGAGGACGACGCGGCCGAACTGGGCGACGACGCGCAGGGCGTGCTCGAGGACTTCGGGAGCGACGTTGTCGCAGTCGGCGAGGACGGCTACGCGGGCTTCGCCATTGGGTGCGGTAGTCAAAGTAAAGCTCCAGCAGATGTTTGCGAAATACGCTGATATTGCATCGACAGCTCACGCCTCATTGGCGCGCACGCTACGGTTTGGACCACCATTCCGGCGTCGTCGTGTCTTGCACACCCTCCTGCTCGCACCTGTCCATCAAGGTCTTGAGCGACCAGCCGCAAAGGCAAATGAAGGCCTTGTCCAGGATGTCCTTCTCCGCCTGATTGCCGTCGAGATAGAGACCCGCCAGCATCTCGGACTGATCGTCATCGTCCGAGAACATGGCCTTAGATACTTGGGCGACGAGATTGGAATATGTACCTTCCATCGTGCGCTCCCTCCTCTCATCTTCGGTGCCGAGACCAACCCGATCCTGGCACCTTTTCGAACGCTGCGAAATGAGGACTGCCCGGCCATGCCGCCTGGCAGACCTGGTACCCGCGCCCTCGCATGGAAGCCCTCGCCCCCAAACGCCTGCCTCGTGCCTGGTACTCCGCTCCGTTCTCCGAGTTCCTCGCCCAGTCCACCAAGGACGTCATTGGTGACTTGACACTCAACAGCGCCCTCAACATCAACACCGCTCAGGGCGACGCCGGGGCAGCCACCAATCTGTTGTTAAAGCAACACCTGGCCGGTCATAAGATCACCTGCTTCTGGAGTTCAACATCCCCCGCATGGGCGCGCGAGCCGACGCCGTGCTGCTGGTAGGCTGCGCGGTCGTGAGTTCAAGGTGGGCGAAACATGAGCGAGCAACCTGCTCCGGCGAGAACTCCCTCTCTGAGACCGAAACTGGTCCTGGATCACTCTCGTCCTGGCGCGACGCCATCGCTGCCGCGGACTATAGGCGGGCAACGAAACTCACGGCATCCAGCAGCACATTCTTACGGATCGATCCCTTGAGTTCGAAGAACTTGGGCGCACTGCGGAACTCATGCACCCGGGCAAGGATGAATTGCCCACTTCTTTCCTCCGAGAACGCGACCTCGTTGCGACTGACGTAGAATGGCGTAGACGCGCCAAAGTCCGTGGTCTTGACCTCGAGGAACCTCTCTTCGCCGGAAACCTCGAAGGAGAGGACGTCGTACCCCAATCCGTCGCCGCGGACCCCAGCGACGTGCTCCACACGCTCCGCCAGCGACTTCTGCCCCGCCGCATGCAAACGCCGGGCCTCGAATTCTGCGATGAACTGCTCTCCTGCAAGGCCCAGCGAACGATTCCGACTCTCCAGTAGCAAATAGTCTCGTTTCGTCGCGCGGCGGGCCGTCCTCGCTGAGTCGCGGGGCTTGTCATTTGCCCTCCGGACGACGCGTGGCGGTGAGACGCGGATACCGTGCAGAGAACCGAGGTCCGGCACTACGGCGGCGCGCTCCACAGCCTGGAGCACCAGCACGTCGAGAGCCGGATCCTGTTCAATCTGATCCAGGACAACGTCGGCCAGCAGCTGCTGGTAGTTTCCCATCGGCTTGTAGCCCGGAATGTAGGCAAATCCCTGCTCCAGCAGGATGGCCGAAATGTTCTGGTGTTTGAGTTCGATGGCACCGCGGGTGCGGTGGTCCAGTTGTCGAAGCAAAGCCCGATTGTGGGCTGCCTTGTTGTAGGGCTGGCCGGTCAATTCCAGACGTAGCATTCGAAGGTAGTCGGCAACGGTGGCTTCGACTTCCTCACGCGACCAGGAACTACCACGACTAACTGCCATAGCGACTGATGATAGCGAAGTTCCAGGACGCCACGAGCGTACGTAGCCTGACGACTTGCCCCAACGACGTCGAACGACGCTTCACCTCCCTCCTACTACTCCTATTACGCCCACGTCGATGAGTGCTTGGAGGTGATCTTCCAATGTCTTCGGAACAGAGCCACCGCTGACAAGTACACCGGCCTCCATGTTCTTCTCGAGGGCGTGGCCCGTAAGGTTCGCGCTCGTAATGAACGCACGTTCGCTATCGACTACAGCGACTTTCGCGTGGACCTTCCCGTCCACGAAGGACTCGGCTTTCTCCTTCCAGGTGAACAGTTCCGCCGTCGGAACAAGCTGCTGCATCGCGGCAGCGAGGTCGTAGCTCAGCGTACCCCCATGGCTCGTGGACGCTTCCAGTAAGATGCGCGTGCGGACCTTCCGACCTGCCGCCTCGTTGAGCGCGGCGATGACACTCGGGACATCATAGGCGACGAAACTCACGAGGAACACGCCTTTGCTTGCACCAGCGATGAGGTCCAGTAGCACCTGCTCCGTCCTGCGCGTAGGAACGAAACGCGTCGTTGGGCCGGTCCACACTAGCTCGATACTCAGCTCGCGTTCGACGCGAAGTCGGGCTTCGGACGCGCCGAGGAGCATACCGGCAACTTCGTCCCCACTCATCTGCGCTTGACTCCACGTTCCAACGACGCGGCCGACGGCAGCGCGCGCTGCGGGCGTATCGACCAGCGTATTCACGTTGGGAGCCGCCCCAGGATTCGCGAGACCGCGCAGGGCCGACGCGACGGTGCGTATCTTCGTTGGCGACACGAGAGCCACGAGGTCTACGACCGCATCGACCAGTGCCTGCATCAGATTTCCGCGAAGAAGGCTGCGTCGCCGATTTGCAGCGTCGGGATGATGAGCGCGCGATCAAGGTAGCGATTGCCACACTCGCACGACGTCTCGGAGACAAACGAGCAAGCGTGGCACGAGGCTGCGTGCAGAGACGAATCGGTCCTTGGATTGTGCTCGGCGCAGAGCGGGTCAGAAGCGCAGACCTTCGCGCGGTCCAGCGCCTGTCGTAACAAGCGCCCAAGGTTCTCGGGCTTGCCGAGGTCGACGAGCCCTCCGAGCGTACCGTCGGAGTCGGCCGCCGCCGTGTAGATCAGGATACCCGCCTGCGACTTGCCGTCTTCGGTGTCGGCGTAGACGCGCTCGCGGATGCTCGCCGCGTTGTAGCCACAGTCGAGTGCCAGCTCGCGGATGAGCAAGTGCGCGATCGTGTGGAGTAGCGAGAACCGCATGCCCGGGAAGCCAGAATCGATGTCGAGCCCACGACGCGCGCGCCAGCCCCGGTGGCCTCTGCGTAGCTCGGCCTCCTGCCTCCACACACCCGGCCACTTCGCCCAGTCGGTGAGCGCCTCTTCCGAGAACTGGATAAAGATGCCCTCGCCGTGGACCTGCGTGGCGGGCACCCAGTTGGGCGTCGTCCTGCCGATAGGCGCGCGCGGCGCTCGCTCCGCTCCACCGCCCTCGTTGGGCGGTTCGACGCGTGTGAAACCGAGGAGCGCATTCACCTCGCGCAGCCGCTCGAGGAGCAGCACACGGGAGAGGTGCTTTTCGAAACCCTTGGGCACGTCCGCCTTTTTGCTCATGAAGTGCGGGTAGTCGGTCGGCGGCGTCGGCGACGTGAGCACGTCCCACTCCGGCCCCTTCAGATCGAGGTCCTCGTCGCCCACCGCACCGCCGCGATGAGCCTGAATGGCTTCCCACACTTGGTCGCCCGTGAAGGCGTCGATGCCGGGCAACTGCGCAGACTTCTTCAGTGTCTTCACGACCGCCGCTGCTTCGACTACGCTCTCGACGTCCTCGAAGAATGCCCAACCGTCGGCGACGAGTTGCCCGAGCGGGCTGCCCGTCTGCGGGATGGCGAGCACCGACAACGTCACCGGAAACCAGCCGTTGGTCGCACCGAGCAGAATGGCGCGGGGGATTTCGACGCAACCGTCCTCGAACTTGTTGAGATGCGGATGCCGCCCGCGACAACCCGGTAGATTCTCCTTGCCGACCTGCCCGAAAGCTTGGGCCATGCTCTTGGCAGCGCCGCACGAATCGCAGCGCACCCACAGGTTTTCGGTCTGGAGCGATGCCCCGCTCTCGAAGAATCGCAGCGTACCCTTGCAGGCGCTCTGTCCTCCGTGAACGAACCAGTGCCAAGGAAAATCGTCGAGATGCCCCTGACGGCACGCGAGCAAGAAGCGAGCAGGCACAGCGTCCGCATCTCGCGGGTTCTGGTCACCGCGCGAGCCGGTGCAGCCCTTGTGGACGAAGCACGTCCGCTCTGGGCGATAACGGTTTGCCTTCAATTCAAATAGACCTGTATCGAAGGGCGAGAGCAGCCCACACTTGACGCAGCGCATCCAGCGCGGGAACGGCTTCACGGGCACACCGATCAGCGCTTCGGCCGAGAACGGATCGTTGACCTCGTTGTCGGTCAGCGGCGGCATGCGCAGCGACTCGACTTGATCGCCAAGCACCCGGCGCACGTTCGTAAGCAGTCGAGCCTCCTGAATGGGCTGGCAGCGCCCGACTTCCCAGCGGTCGATTCCCATCGTGACGACGGAGAGGTTCGGGAGATCGATCAGCGCGCCCGGCCCGTAGGTCCACAGCAGTTGGCTCGGACGAACCTCGCCCACCGGGGTCTTACTCATGGCACGTCCTCCACGTCAATTGCCTCATCTTCGGGCAATGGGCGCGGGCACCAAACCGGATCCTGGTTGGAACGGTCATCCTCCATTACGAGGTTTACCCCGGGTTCGACCTCACGCATAGACATAGGCACGGTCCACGTCGACCACGGCCTAATGCCCGGCGCCTCTACGAGTGTATAGGCTGTCGGGCCCGCACCGTACCTCTGGTATACGAGCGTCCGTCCGGGAACCGCCGCCTCCTTCGCCCATTCGTCCGCACGACTCTTCAGCTCTGCTTCCGCCCGGTTCTTCCTCGCGGAGTCCTCGGTGACCTCCCAAGTGCGCTCGGCAATGGAGTCCATGGTCGCAACGACTTCAGGGAGGCTCGGGCTCGTCAACGCGCCGGCACCGGGATTCGGCGCAAATCGCTCGAAACGATTCCGAATGACCGAAAGCATCGTGCCGGTGAGACCACGGTCCAATGCACGCGGCGAGAATGGTGTGACCGACTGTGCCTCCACGTGCTGATAGAACGTCGCGTGATAGTGCTCGAACGCTTCGTAATGCGAAAGATCGCGAGGACGCGCCCAAGTAAGAACAGCCGCAACGAGACCGGGATATGCTCGGCCGACGCGGCTCGTAGCTTGGATGTACTCGGCCGTGCCCTTGGGTTGTCCGTTTACCACCATGATACCCAGGCGGTTTACGTCGACCCCGACAGAGAGCATGTTGGTCGCAAGCACGACGTCGATGGGCCGTGGCGCGGCGGGCGAGCGCTGAGCGACAAACTTTCCCTTGGCCGCGTCGAATGCGCCGTCGAATTGGATCTCGAGCTCGTCGAGGTACTTGGGAATGTCGGCGTTGCTCACACGCGAGGTCAGCTCTCGGATGGTCGCGATGCTGCGCTGCTCGAGCCCGGGCCGCTGCACTAGGCTCATCTTCACGCGGTACGAGCGGGTCTGAACGTCGTCTTCCGCGAGGCGCTTCATGCCGCCAAGCTCGCGCAGCGAATTGAAGTAACCAACCATCGTCATGTACGGATCGGCGACTTTGCCGAACACATCAAAGAGTCCCTGCGCCGCCGTGAGGAACGACGTATACGTGCGGATGAGGACGGCTGGCCGTGAGCTGCCAGGAGAGCAAATACCCATATAGCGGCGGCCAGACTTTTTCTCAACGGAGCGCTGAACCGAGAAGAAGTCGTCTTCCACGTCTAGGGCCTTAGGAGGGAAAATCGCAAGGCGTCGCATGAAAACGTTTCGCACCTGGTCGGCTGCGCGTCGCACGGTTGCCGTCGATGCAATAACCTTAGGGCGAACCTTGGTATTTCCGATGGTCCACGAGCACAGGTCGTCGACCACGGTCTCGTATAGCCCAACCATTGTTCCAAGTGGACCGCTAATGAGGTGGAACTCATCCTGAATGATGAGATCAGGCGGTCGCACCCGACGCACCGGCTTTACTTTCGCGGCCGGGAGGCTCTTGTATGCGCGGTGCCCCGTTCCACAGTTATGACCAGGCCAGAGCAACCCGTGACGCTCGCATCTTTCGCGGACTATACCGAATAGCGTCCGTACCTCTGGGCGCCAGGCCATCATCGCGAACTTGTCCACAGTAGCAATCATCATCGTCGGCGGACGGTGATAGATCTCCTCGTCGACGAGCCTCACGGGCAGGCCAGGATGCGCGTTGGCACTCGACTGCGCCTTGCTGAACTCGCACTGCGAGAGCCTGTCTCCGCAATATATGGTCGTGCGCCCCGCCGCCTTATCCACATCGATGTCGCGACCCGGCTGGATTTCGGTCCCGCACCACGGACAACTCGTGAGCTGCGCGGGCGACGCGATGCCCGCGCGATTGCGGTTCTTGTCCCGGATCGCCTCGATTGCCTGGTGCGCCCCGGCCGTGGTCCCGGGCGTCACCTTGTTGCCGACCCATAAGCCAAGTGTGAACGGTTCCGCGCCCCACTTTTCGACGTCAGCGATGCGAATGATCTCCATCGCGCAAAGTAGAGTCGCAGCGCGCTGGAACTGCTGGAGAGTCAAGAGGCGGAGCGTATAGCGCATGATGACAGTCAACCCGCGCCTTCCGTCTACGTCTTCAACCATACCCTGCAGGCGCCGTATGCCCATCGCAAAGGCGGCGACACCCAAGTACGCCTCGGTCTTGCCGCCGCCCGTAGGAAACCAGAGCAAGTCGGCGAAGGCCTCGGCGGGGCTGGTGCGGTCCGGGTGCTTCGGATCGGCAAGCGACGGGATCGACAGCAGCAGGAACGCGAGCTGGAACGGGCGCCACGAGCGGTTCTTCCGCACGTCGACCGAGTCGAACGTCAGCTCCTCACCGCGACGGCGCTTGAGCGCGTAGATGCCTCGGACGCGCTGGCGGGCCATCGAACGGTTCGCGAAGCGAAAGGCCTCCAGCGCATTCGGATTGGCGAGCAGCACCTTCAGGCCCGCGCGCAGGCGCTCGAGCGTGGTCGCGCACCGGTCGAGGGCTTCCTTGGCCGGAGCGTCGTAGCCCTTGATCTCCTTGCCGACGCGAGCGCGCTGGTCGCCAATCCACGCGGCGTAGTCGTCGACGAGCGTCTTCAGCGCCTCTTCGAGCTCGCCCTTGTCGAGGTCGGCGAGCGACAGCATGTCGAGCCAGCCCCGCTCGACCATCTTCTTCATCGCGAGGCGGTCTTCGGGTTCGAGGCCCGGCGTCTCGGTGACCGGCACCTCGAAGCTCGGGATGACCTCGGTGCGTGCCTCGACGGCGCGTGTCGGGTCGTCGTCAGGCGTCTCGGCGTGAGCGGCTACACCGTGGCCTACGGCGAACTCAATGCGGCGGCGGTAAATGAGCCCAAGGTGGTCGCGCTCGGCGTCGTCCACCACGACGTCGTTGCTCGGGCGGCGCAGGAACACGGGCGTCCCGTTCGCCTCGCCCGCGCCTTTCACGCTAAGCTCGGGCTGAAAGAGCCAGGCGCTGTCGCGGTTCGTCTCAGGCTCGCGCTGATCGTTCACCAGGAACAGCGTGACGAGACGCTCGCCCTTGGCGTTGGTGCGCACGGCCCCCTGGATGCGAACCTCGTCTTGCTCGCTGTCGGGCGCGATCGGCTTGATGAGCCCGTCCTTGAGCGTGAGCGTCACGAGTCCGCCGCGCGGCGTACGGCGCCACACCTTCACCTTCGTGTCCTGGACCTCGCCGGTCTCGCGGTTCTTCCTCGGCCGCGTGTAGTCGTGCTCCTCCTTCGGAACGCGGGCGTAGCTTCCCCAGCGAGCAGTGACGTCGAGCGTCTTCACGTCGGGCCCGACGCAGAACGTGAGGCCGAGGCTCGACGGCACGAGGGACTGGTTGTTGGTCGTGTCGATCTCGTCGAGCGCGTCGTCTTCGGGCTCGACGCGCCCGCTCGCGCGATTGAACTCGGCGCCAGGCTCGTGGAGCGGAGCCTTCTCCTCGTGCTCGGAGTCGTCCTCTTCGTCGGCCGCCGCCGAGGGCTCGACCTCGTTCGCCGTCGTCACGTCACCGGGCGCGCGCGGAGCAAGCTTGCCGACGAGGTAGCGGTCGCGAACGCTCATGTCGATGACCAGCTCCTCGGGGCCGTTGGCCGGGCCGAGCAGGTCGTCGCGCGTCGCCAGCTCGAGCAGCTCGCGCACGTAGGCGGCGTCTTGGATGAGCGGGACGTCGTCGGGCGACGACACCCCGTCGCGCGCGAGGACCGCCGAGAGGTCTTCGGGGCGCAGCCGCGTAACGAGCCCCTGCGGCAACGTGAGCCCGACGTCGCTGAGCGAGCCCGCCTTTTTCACCACGTGCAGCTTGTCGAAGTAGAGCGTCGTGGCTTCGAGGTCGGTGCGGATGCGGAGGATGCGTCCGACGCGTTTCAGGCCGCCGCTCGCATCCACGACGACGACCGAGTGGCCAGGCGCGACGGCAGTGCCGATGCGATCACCGTCGAGCCGAATGACGAACGGGCCGAGCGACGTCGCCTCCTTGGCGAGCCATGCCTGTGCGTTCGGTGCGGTGGTCGTCGTCATGCAGTTGCTCCTCTCGCTACAGCTCCACCCGCGAGAAGTGCGGGTAGATCCGGTAGAACTTCTTGAAAACTTCGAAGGGGTCCTCCCCCATGTCGGACTTCGGCAGCTTGAACCCCATCACGTTCTCCGCGTTGCCGTTCGACTCCATCGTAAGCCGCTCGAGCGTCGAGAGCGCCGGCAGGTCGACCCGGTGCGGGGCGTCGGTGGTGGCGTAGAACTCCCAGCCCTTCACGAGCTCCTCGATGGCCGTATCGTCCTTGGGGGCGACCACCAGCGCGGCGGTGACCATCGCCTGGCCGTCGGCGTAGTGCGTGGCCAGCGCCCACACGATGCGCCGGTCTCGGAAGCTCAGCACCTCGTTGTCGACGGCGAGCTTCAGGGCGCGCAGGAGGCTCGGTCCGTACTTCTTGAAACTCATGTCGTTGGGGGTGACGTCGCTGGGGCACAGGCTGGCCAGGCGCTCCTTGAAGCGCGCAAGACGCCATTCCTGGATCGTCGGCTTCACTCCGCGATCCTCGGATGCCTCGCCCTCAACCTCGACGGAGAGGTCCTTGGGGTCGGGCTTCCCAAGTGACGTGGGGTTCGCGTTGAGCGTGACACGGAGCACGCTGCCGAGCGGCACGGTGCCGATGGATCGAGCGAAGCGCTCGATCTGCGTCGTGATGCACTTGGGCTCGGTGTAGTCGAACCAGATGATCGCGGGCGTCTCGAAGTCGGTCTCGTCGAGGTAGTCTTCCAGCGTCTTGTGAACGCATTCGATGGAGGCGACCGGGCGGTTGAAGACTTGGCGCTTGTGGACCTGCTCCTCGGTCTCGATGCAGGTCATCGTCGCGATGCCAAGGCGCCCGTGGACCAAGCGGAAGTCCTCGAGGAACGGGCCGCCCAGCCCGACGTAGTGGTACTTCTCGAGCGCGAGCTTCGGCGCCAGCCGCATCAAGAGCGACAAGAACAGCTCGCGGTCCACAGCCTTGTTCGGCCGCAACCTGTACGGCAATGAGGAACCGGCGCTCATAGAGTCAGCCGCCCTTCTTCTTGGCCTTCGCGAGCGCCAGGTCGAAGCACTTTGCACCGACCGCGCTGGGCGCTGCGTCCTCGTCTTCCAGAAGCACCTTGCCGATGAGACGGATCTCCTCGACTGGCTTCATGAAGCTGACCCTGCGATCCGACGGCGTCTTGTTCGGGGGCTCGGGCAGTACCTTGTTCTTCTTCGGGTTGAACTCGACGCCCTCGTCGTCCGACTTCTTCGTGGCCTTGCGCTGAGCCACCGCCTCGATCGCCTTGCTGAGCGGCAACGGGCGAGCGTCCTCCCAGTGGCGCGCCTGCTGCTGCTCGGCCTCGGCCTGGTTCTTCCACTGGTTCGTGTAGTCGATCCAGACCCGCATGCCCTCCTTCATCTTGACGAGGGACTCGAGCCAGACGTTCGACGATGTGTCGAGCGCGCGCTTCGTCGTCGTGACCGGCAGCTTCTCGGCGCGCTTCGAGCGGAACTCGATGATTCCCGTGATGATAGCGAACTGCGGGTGGTAGAGCGGGATGCCATCTCCCCACCCCGTGAGGCGCGTCTTGTCACCGACGATCACCGCGCGGTCGTTGCACAGCACCGTCCAACCGGCGGTCGGCGACGAACGATCGCGCTCGAACCCGGCATCGTCGTCGTCATCGTTCCCGAGTCCTCGGTTGAGATTCCTGCCGACTGTAATCGAGACGACGACACCGTCGATCGTCTTGCGGAATACGTAGGGCGCCGGTCCGTCCTCGCGCTGCGAGACGAGCACCTCGACACGAACAGGCTCCACCTTCTTGCCGTTGAGTTCGACCTTCAGCCCCCACTGCAGGAACATCGTGAAGTGCTCGGAGATGGCCTTGCGCACCTTCTCCACGAACGCGTCGTTCTCGAAGTGCCGCGCAACGCCCTCGTAGAGTTCCTTGACGATGATCGTGGTGCCCGGCTCCGAGAGCTTTTCGCTCGCCTTCGTCGGTTCGTTGATCGGCAACGGGTCCCAGTTCTTCGCCTCGAGCCACTGCGAGGTGATGGGAACCTCGAACGTGTCGTCCCGATGCCGAGTGCGTACGATCGACTCCTTCCCCATCTTGAAGATCGCGCGCTTCATTCCGACGCCGTACATGCCGATTGTCTCGGTGTCGGAGTCGCGGTCGTCGTCGGGCTCGCGGCCCATCTTGAAGGCGTAGTTGATGGCAACGTCGCGCGGGATGCCGCCGCAGTTGTCCTCGATGGAGAACTGATCCTTGGCCAGCTTGATCTTCACGAAGTGCTGGCCGTAGTCGACCGCATCACCGTCAGCGATGCGCATCGCGCCGTCGAGGCAGTTGTCGAGGAGGTCGAGGATGGCGTCGTCGAGGCTGATGTCGCGCGTCAGCATCGACACGAAGAACTGCTTTGTCGGAGTCGCCTGCGCTTTGTCTGTGCTCTGTTTCATCGGCGGGTCCTCCGTGTACTGGCCTTCTTCGCAGGGGCGGCGGCCTTGGTCTTGGAAGTCTTCGGCTCGGCCTCGGGCGGATCAACGAGGGCGAGCGCGCCCTGGCTGGCGGGCACCGCTTTCGCTCGGCCCTTCGACGACCGGGGCTTTGCGGCCGGCGCTGACGCCTGCTCTTCCTCGTAGCGCTGGCGGTTCAGCTCCGCGAACCGTCGAAGCACCTCGGCACGCGCGGCGTCGGAGATCGTGAAGCGAATGCGATCGTTCTCCGCGAGGTTCGCTTGCTCGTGGTAGCCATGCCCGAGGTCGAGGTCATCCCACCCGTAGGCGCGCATGACCGTTGTGTCGAGCTCGCGGTGCATCTCGCGAAGGCGCACAATGCGCTCGTCACCGTCCTCCTCGTCGTGGAAGCGGTTGTAGAGCTTCGTGAGGCCGATCGGGTTCGCCGCGTCGGTCATCACCGCTCGGCGCGCCTGCAGGTAGTCACGACCCTGCTTGTCGAACGAAACCAGCACCTCCGGCGCCAGGAACGGGAAGGTTTCGACGGCGTCCGAAGGTGAGAAGCTCAAATCCAGCTTCAAGCGAGCCGACTGCTTCCAGACCCATGCCTGGACCGACGACGAGTTGAACAACGCCGCAAGCGCATTGGCGTGGCTGCCGCCGAAGACGATGCACTTGTGATTGAAGATGGCCTCGTTCGGGACGACGGGTGGATTGAAGTGCTTCCCGACCAGCGCGGAGATGAGCACCTCGCGATGTGGCTTCGTCGTCGAATCCCAACCCTCGGGATGCTGATCGAAGGGGCCTCCTCGTCCAACAGCGTGGTAGAGGCCGGGGCGCTTGTCTCCGTATTGCCACCATCGTTGGGGCAGAGGCTTTCGCAGGACGTACTCGCCGTTGTCGTCGCGCCGCTGGCGCTCCGGCTGCACGCGCTCTTCAATCCATCGCCAGGGCTTCTTATAGGACCGGGCCTTCTCTTCCGGCCAATCCCAGAAGCAGATCACCCAGCGACTCGGCTGGTGCGTCGGGCTTTGATTGATGTCTTCGCCACTCATGTAGGGGAAGACGACGTCGCGATTGCGAGGGTCCGCATCAAGCATCTCCTGCGCTTGATCGGACGTGAGAACGAACCCCATCCCCACCACGACCGAGCCCTGGAACGTGGTGCGCTCGTAAGCCTTCAGGCGTTGCGGGCTCCACTCTTCTCGCTCCGACAGATACGCCGAAATGAAGGGCACCGTTTTGCCAAGTAGGGAGCGTTGGCCGGACCATTCACCTTTGCGAACGTGAACCCGACTCGTGATCACGTTGGCCTTTCCGGGCCAAGGTTCGTTCGGATAGGCGGCGTGAATCGTAGCGCCGGCGCTGATCATCGCCTCGAGCCCGACTTGCCTCGTGTCGCCCTCGGCAATGGTGTTCACCGCCAGGAGCCCGAAGCCAGCGCCGTCACGCAGCAATGCCCACGCTCGCAAGAAGAAGTAGGCCACGAGGTCTGCCGACCCACGACGCCCCTCAGCGACTCGGGCCACGAGCCAGTTTCGGTATGCGTCGCCCGTCACGCCGGTAATGCGCTTGCCACCAAGGAACGGTGGGTTCCCGACGATGGCGTCGAACCCAGGCGTGGTGCTCTGGAAGACGTCAGGGAACTCCAGCGGCCAGTGAAATGGGTGGCGAGGCTCCCCGTCGACGGCGTCCTTCGCAAGGTCCTTCAACGCCCGCGCGACGAGCACCGCCGATGCACGCTCCTCGCCCTTCACGACGCGGTCAGCGTCAGCCGCGAGCGCGGCGATGCGCGTCTCGACCTCGCCGCCGTCCGCCGCGAACACCACGCCGATGAAGGCGTCGGCGAGCAGCTCCGCGGCTTCGAGCTTCTTGCGAGCAGTGGCGTCGAGCGTCGCCATTGCCTCGACGTCGCGGATGTCGCGGATGGGGATCTCGTACAGCTTGCGGCGTAGCTCGACGGCCTCGGCCACTGCGCGCTGGATGGCCTTGCCGAACAAGCGGCCTTGCTTCGTGGCCGCCGGGTCAAGCGAGAGCTCCGTGAGCTGCTCGAGGCGGCTGATGCCGAGCAGGCTGTCGCCGCGACGGAGGTTGTGGTCAAGGAAGCCGAAGGGACGGCCCTTCGAGAGCGTGACCAGCCACAGCGAGAGCTTCGCCAGCTCGACGGCCAGCGGGTTCAGATCGACACCGTAGAGGCAGCGCTCGGCCACGATGCGCCGCGCGTTCTCGGCTCGCGTCTCCACGCCGGGCGGCATGCTCTCGACGCTGGTGCGCGGCTCGTGGACCTGGCCGGTAAGATCGACGACGCGGCCTGCTTGCTCTTCGATGGCCCACGCCTCGACGAGGCGCGCGCTCAGGAAGCGGCAGGCCTGAACGAGGAACGCGCCAGAGCCCATTGCGGGGTCGCAGACCTTCAGGTCGAGGAGCTGTTCGGGCGTCTTGAGCTTCCACTCGGCGCGCGGCGCGCCCTTCGCAGGGCCGTCGTAGACGAGCGGCGTCAACGTCTCCTCAACGATGCGCTCGGTGAGGCTCTTGGGCGTGTAGTGCGTGCCGGTCTCGCGCCGATCGGCGCCGAGCACCACGACGAAGGCGCCCTTCGGATGGACCAGGGGGTAGCCCCACGGGTCGGTGCGCATCAGTCGGACGTAAGGCGCGAGGCGATCGCGGAGCTTCGAATCGCCGCGACACGCGGAGAGTAGGCGCGCGTCCTGCTGGGGCTGGACCTCGGCGGCCAGGGCGTTCTTGATGGCCGACTCCGAGCGCTTCGAGCGATCGACGAGCAGGCTCGTGACGGACGCCTGGCCGTCGAGGCGCGCCGACTCCAGCTCGCCGAGCGTGACACGCGCGTCCTTGGCCTGCGCGCCCGCTTCGAGCTCCAACGTCACGTCCTCGACGCGCGAGACGGTGCGTTCGAGTAGACCCTCGTAGACGTGACCGATCTGTTCGACGTCGAGCGCACGGTAAGAGAGCGTGCGCCCCTCGAAGGTCTGGATGGCTTCGAGCAGCAGCAGCACGGTTCGGTCGTCGATGGGCAGCGGCTCGGCGCGGTACTGGCGCCACGACGTGCCCTTGAGCCGTCCTTCGAGGAACGGGAATCGGTCGGGGTCGAAGAGCGAACCGCCCATCGCGGGCAGGCGCAGCGTCGGGTGATCAATGCCGCCGAAGACGGCGCGGAACACCGCGAGCAGCCGCGACCACGAAGCGCGCCGCCGTTCGAGGATCTCGTCGCTCTCGGCGCGGAGCTGCATGCGCAGCGTCGAGACCGCATAGAACGAGTCGTAGCGGGGCTCGCCCAAGAGCAGGAGCCCGCGCTCCTCGGCGGCGAGGAGAAACACCAGCCGCATCATCACGGTGAGCCCGGCCTCGTAGAGTTCCTGGGGCTTCACGTCGCGGAGCAGCTCGCGGCTGCGGTCCTGGTCGGCGCGGTCGAGCGCCTGCACGAGCACCTCGATGGCGCGCCGGACCTGATCGCCGAGGGCGTCGGTGACCTCGTCCTGGTGCTTCAGCGAACGCTCGAACAGCGCCGGGAGCCGATCCAGCGCGGGCGCGAAGAACCGGCGCACGCCGAGCAGCGAGACGAACGCGCGCAGCGTGGCGGGCTCCTGACCCCAAATGCGGGCGTACCAGCTCGCGAAGGTTGCCACCTGGCCAGTGGGCGCATGGACCAGCATCCAGCGTTCGCCGTTGGTCACCAGCCCGGACGGCACGTTCATCGCGCGCAGGTGCATCGCCATGCGGTCGGCGGGCGAGCACGAGAGGCCACCGAACTTCATCGACGCCGAGAGGTCGGTGTCGGGCGAGAAGACGTGGACGGGCGCGAGCACCGCCCCGCCATGCGTCGGGTCGATGAAGACCAGATCGGGCGTGATAGCGGTGTCGTGTTCCGGGAGCGCGACGACCGACGCGGGCACGTCCTTGCCCGTCTTCAACAACTGGTCGTCGGCTTCGAGCGCGGTACGCAGCACCTCGTCGATCCACGCGGCGTGCAGCTTGTCGCGGTCGGCGTCGTCGCCGTCGACCGCGTCGCGCCACTCCTCGTAGGCGCTGCGAAGACGCTTGGCGCGCTGGGTGTCCAGCTCTTCGAGCCCCTGCGGGAACACCTCACGGAGCACCGGCACCGCGAGGAACGGGCCCGAGACCTCGAGCAGGTTCAGCCACTCGTGCTTGACGCTCACGCTCGCCTCCGATCAGCAGGGCTCCGCGTGGCCAGGGACTCGGGGACCAGGAGGATCACTGAGACGGGGAAGGTGTGGTCGACGAGGCCGGTGTTGCGCTCCTCGATGGCGAGGCGCTCGCGTTCGCGCTCCTCGGGGATGCGGCGAAGGCGTGCTTCGAGGGCGAGCTTGTCGCGCCGGACCTGCGTGCGCTCGTCCTCGGAGAAGAGCGAGAGCTGCTTCGGCTCCTCCTTTTGCAGCTCGGCCTCGAGGTTCTTGGCGAGGTCGTCGAGGAGCTGGGTCATCTCCTTGATCTCCTTGCGCTTGCGGGCTTCGAGCGTGCCGCCGAGGCCCTTCAGGCGATCCTTCGAGCGCGTGCCCACGGCGCTCACGATGGCCTCGGTGTGCTTCTGGAAGCGCGTGCGCAGGGCGTCGAAGAGGGAGTCATCGATGGTCCCCGGCGTCGAGGCGTCGAGCCAGGCGCGCAACTCGCCAACCCGCTCCTCGCGCTTGAAGGCCGCGTCGCGCAGGTAGCCGCCCGCCTCGGTCAACTCCTCGTGGAGCCGATGGTGGTTGCCACCCGTGATGACCAGGCGCGAGACCACGAGTGCAGCGGGCGAGTCGAGCTTCGCGTCGGGCAGCATGCGCACCGTGACACGATTGAGCTTCTTCACGTCGTCTCGAGCCCAGACCTCGGCGCGCAGAAGGCGCAGGCTTATCTGCACGAGCGGGTGATTCAGGTGGACGAGGACTACGTCGTCGCGCCCCTTGGCGACGTCGTGGTCGAAGGTGATGGGGCGGATGCGCTTGGTGTATGGGTGCTCGAGCCCGTCGAGGCACCGCGACCACGAGCCCGCGAGCGCGGGCATCTGGAACACGCGGGCCTCGGGAAGGTCGGCGAGCTTCGCAGCCGTGAGTTCGGGCTTGTCGGTGAGCGCCAGGGCGACGCGCACCACGCGCTCAATGCGGTCGGGCGTGAGGTGCTGCTCGCTGCGCGTCGTCGTCAGGCGCTCGTGCAGCTTGGCGATGCGCTCGCGCAGCTCGCGCTCGGCCTTCACGTAGCGGCGGGCGCGCTCGATGCGCTTCTCGGCGAGGCCGGTGTCGAGCTCGCGGCGGCGGCCTTCGAGCAGCGCGGGCAACTGCGGGGCGATGACCGGGTTCACGCTGCCCATGTCGGCGCGCATCGAGTCGAGCTTCTTGAGCGCGCGGAGGATGTCGTCGCCGTGGCCGCCGTCGGCGTCGACGGGGTGCCAGATGACGACCTCGCTCTGCTTCTGCCCGTGACGGTCGACGCGGCCGTTCCGCTGCTCCATCACGTTTGGGTTGTAAGGGATCTCGACGTGGACCAGCAGGTTGCAGTGGTTCTGGAGGTCGATGCCCTCCGATGCCGCGTCGGTCGCCAGCAGGATGCGCACCGGGGACTCGCGCGGGTCGGCCTGGAACGCCGCCTTGATCGTCTCGCGCTCCTTCGGGTCCATGCCGCCGAAGAGCAGCGCGAGGCGGTCGCCTCCGAGGTCGTGGCTGGCGAGGATCTCGTGGAGCCACTTCTGCGTGGCGCGGTACTCGGTGAAGAGGATGACGCGCGCGTTCGACCACTGGCCCTTCGGGCGCAGGTTCTCTTCGAGCCAGCGCAGGAGCGCTTCGGCCTTCGAGTCGGGCTTGTGGCTCGCCTGCTCGGCCCACGAGCGCAGGCGCCCGAGGAGCTTCTTCTCGTCGGACGAGAGCGGACGCAGACGGCGGCTGGCCTCTTCGATGGCCTCGGTCTCGGCGGCCTCGCGCGTGTCGTCGTCGGCGTAGTCTTCCTCGGTCTTGGCGATCGCGCGCCGGAGGATGCGGTCGTCGAGCCCCGAGGTACGGCGCGCCTCGCCCTTGCCCTCGATCGTGGCCGTGTGCCACGCGAGCGTCGACATGAACGCGGCGGGCGACGACGCAAGGCGTTTGCGCAGGAGCTGATGGACGAAGTGCGAGGCGGCGCCTTCTCGCTCGTCCCGCTTCTCGCGGCTCGCGATGTACTGTTCCAGGAGCTGGCGGGCCTCACGCTCCTCGGCGGTGTACTCGACGTTCAGCGCTTCGAGCCGCCGCACCGGGTAGAGCTTCTTGCCCTTGGCGTCGATGAGGTCGCTCTTGAGGCGGCGCACCATCACGCGCGCGAGCTGGTCTTCGGGCGGCAGGATGTTGCGCGAGAAGCGCTGGTCGTCGAGCAGCTCAAGGAGTGCCGTGAACGACTCGGTGTAGCCGTCGTGCGGCGTCGCGGTGAGGAAGAGCTTGTGCTGGAAGTGCGGCGAGAGGAGCCGCACGAGCCGCGTGCGCAGACTCTCGACCGCGTACTTGCCCACGGTGGGCGCGACGTTGTGGGCCTCGTCGACGACCAGCATGTCGAAGCGACGCGGGAACGTGGGCTGCGGCGGAAGCACGTCGCGCAGGAGCCGGATGCCTTCGCCTTGCTTCGCCCAATCGATGGAGGCGATGAGCCTGGGGTACGAGGTCCACGGGTTCGCGTGCAGCCCGCGCTCGCGGCGCGAGCGCTTCACCGACTCGGTGTCGACGATGCGGAACTCGAGGCCGAACTTCTCGGCCATCTCGCTGCGCCACTTCTCCTGCAGCGACGACGGGCAGAGCACGAGGATGGTCCGCGCGCGGTGGCGCAGAAGCATCTCCTGGATGACGAGCCCGGCCTCGATGGTCTTGCCGAGGCCGACGTCGTCGGCGATCAGCAGGTTCGTGCGCGCCATGTCGATCGCGCGCACGAGCGGGTCGAGCTGGTAGTCCTCGATGCTCACACCGCTGCGGAAGGGCGCCTGAAGGTAGCCGCGATCGGCGTTGGTCGCCGCGCCCCAGCGCACGGCGTCGAGAAAGGCTTCGAGCTTTGACGGGTCGTCAAGCGCGGAAAGCGTTGGCAGTCCTGCGCGCTCGATGACGTGGGCGCCGGGCTCGAGCTCCCACAACACCTCGACTTCTTCGCCGAGTGCGTCCTCGTCGATCGAGGCGAGTTTCACCAGGTTGCGCTTGGGCAGTTCGGGTGAGACCGCCGAGGCGTCGACGTCGGAGACGATCCACTGGCGGCGCCGAACTTCGACGAGCTGACCCGGCTCGGGAGGGGCCGCCGACAGAACGGAGCTCAAGGTGGCGTCTGGGAACGTCACGGCTTCAGCCCCTCGCTCTGCGCCGCCGGACGATGTTCGCGATTCGCCACGCCGCGTCGCTCGGCGTCTCGTGCGCCCATACCCGCACGACAATCCAACCGTCGGCGAGCAGGCGGGTATCCGTGTCGCGGTCGCGCTGCCGATTCGCGAGAATCTTCGCGCGCCAGAACTCGGCATTCTGCTTGGGCCAGGTCGCGTGCTCCGGGCAACCGTGCCAGAAGCAACCATCGACGAATACGGCCACGCGCGGGCCGACGAACGCTACATCAGCGACCCTGCGCGGCTTCGTCAAGACGGGGAGTTGGAGGCGGTAGCGCAGACCGAGAGCATGCAGCTCGCGACGCAGCGCGGACTCGGCAGAAGTGTTCTTCTGCCGAACTCGCTGCATGCGGATACTGACTTCAAGCGAGGACGGCGCTACCCGATCGGTCGCGGCCATTCCGCCCTCTTCTTCGCTGGTTCGTCGACGACGAGGGCTGGCCGACGTGGCGTCTGACGTGCTCGATGATGCTCTGGCCGATTACCCAACCGAGGTCAACGGGAACTGCGTTTCCTATCATGCGGCCGAGCGCCTTGAACTGGAGCGGCTTGTCATCGGGCACGAAGGAGTAGTCCTTCGGGAAGCCCTGAAGGATCGCACCCTCTCGTAGCGAGAGCCCCCGCGCCTGTGTCGGGTGCCCGAAGCGCCCATTGCCGAACCCGTAGAACTGCGTCGTAAGAGTCGGAGCGGGCTCGTCGTATTTCATGCGCCCGTACACGCCCGGATAGGTCTTGCCCGTCTTCTTCGCGTGGCACTTGGCAACCAGGTGCTTCGGCCAGTCACGCCAGGACCCGCCGGGCTTTGAGACGCAAATACGGGCGTAGTTCAAGTCGGAGAGGTGCGACGCGGTGTGCAGCCGGTCCTCCTTATCGGTTCCTCCATGCCTTATGACAGGGAGCCCCTTGATCACATCCTTGACCGTCTTAGTCTTCGAAACGATAGGATCGCGCAATCTTATCTCGCCGTGCAGCGACGCTAGAAGCACGGTACGGCGGCGGCGTTGCGGGAGGCCGTACTTGGCACAGTCGACTACGTCGACCCATACCTTGTATCCGAGCCGCTCCAGCGTACCCTTGAAGCTCCTGAACACCGCGTGCCTCGTCACGGTGGGGACGTTTTCCATCGTAACGATATCGGGCGACAACTCCTCGACCAGCCGGCCGAAGTGGTTGAGCAAGCTCCATCGTTCGTCGTCCTCGACATCCTCCACCTTCTGGTAACGGAGAGCATAGTTCGAGAACGGTTGGCAGGGAGCACAGCCAGCAAGAACGCGCACCGAAGCATCACCGAACCAAGCGCTGACTGCCGACGCTTTGAGGTCAGCGACGTCAGCCTGGTGAAACTTGGTGCCGCCATGGTTCGCTTCGTACGGATGCTTGCATGCGGGATCAAAATCGACCCCTGCTGCGACCCTTATTCCAGCCTTAATCAAACCGTGGGTAAGTCCGCCCGCACCGCAGAACAGATCGACGCAAACGACGTCGTTTTCCTGCCGCTTAGTGCGGTTGACCTTCGATGAACCCACACTGCGCACAACTCTCCCCCTCATACTTCTCGCGACCTCAAGCTTCTCGCAAGCTGACCAAACTCACCAATAAGGCCTTTCACTTCTTGGTTCTTATGGCTCTTGATTCAATACCGTGCCCAGTCTACTGCATTCATTCCCACTCGATCGTAGCGGGTGGCTTTCCACTAATATCGTAGACAACACGGGAAACGCCCTTGACCTCGTTCACAATCCTTCTCGAACACACATCCAGCAGTTGATAAGGCAACGGCGCCCAATGCGCCGTCATGAAATCCACCGTCTGCACCGCCCGAAGCGCAATCACCGGCTCATGCCGCCTCCCATCCCCGGTGACGCCGACACTCTTCACCGGCAAAAACACCGCAAACGCCTGGCTGGTCTTCTCATACCACCCCGCCTTCCTCAGCTCCTCGATGAAGATGTGATCCGCCTCCCGCAGCGTATTCGCCACGTCCTGCGTCACCTCCCCCAGAATCCTCACCCCCAGCCCCGGCCCCGGGAACGGATGCCGATGCACCATCTCTGCCGGCAGCCCCAGCTCGAGGCCAATCTTCCTCACCTCATCCTTGAACAGCTCCCTCAGTGGCTCCACCAGCTTCAGCCGCATGTGCGCCGGCAAGCCGCCCACATTGTGGTGGCTCTTGATCACATGCGCCTTGCCCGTCTTGCCGCCCGCTGACTCGATCACATCCGGATAGATGGTCCCCTGCGCCAGGAACTCCACGTCCTTGATGCGGTGGCTCTCCTCCTCGAACACGTCGATGAACAGCTTGCCGATGATCTTGCGCTTGGCCTCGGGATCGGCCACGCCGCGCAGGGCCTGGAAGTAGCGCTGCTCGGCATTGACGCGGATCACCTTCACGCCGAGGTTCTGCGCGAACACGCGCATCACCTCGTCGCCCTCGTTGAGCCGCAGCAGGCCGTGGTCCACGAACACGCAGGTGAGCTGATCGCCGATGGCCTTGTGCAGCAGGGCCGCGACCACGGAGGAATCCACGCCGCCGGAAAGGCCGAGCAGCACCTTGCCCTTGCCCACCTGCGCGCGCACGCGGGTGATGGCGTCCTCGATGATGTTGCCAGGGTTCCAGCTGTTGCCGCAGCCGCAGATCTCGTGCACGAAGCGGGAGTAGATGCGCTCGCCCTGCTTGGTGTGCGTGACCTCGGGGTGGAATTGCAGCGCGTAGTAGTGGCGCGTCTCATCGGCCATGCCGGCGATGGGCACGTCGTCCGTGCTGGCGATGAGCTTGAAGCCCTGCGGCAGCGTGACCACCTGGTCGCCGTGGCTCATCCACACGTCGAGCAGGCCGTAGCCTTCGGGGCTGACCTTGTCCTCGATGTCGCGCAGCAGGGTGGAATGGCCGCGGGCGCGCACCTGGGCGTAGCCGAACTCGTGCACGATGCCCATCTCGACCTTGCCGCCAAGCTGGGCGGCCATGGTCTGCATGCCGTAGCAGATGCCGAGCACGGGCACGCCGGCGCTCCACACGGCCTGGGGGGCGGCAGGGGCGTTGGGCTGCAACACGGACTCGGGGCCGCCGGAGAGGATGATGCCTTTGGGGTTGAAGTCCTTCACGGCGGCGTCGCCGGCATCCCAGGGGTGGATCTCGCAGTAGACGCCGAGCTCGCGCACGCGGCGCGCGATGAGCTGGGTGTACTGGGAGCCGAAGTCGAGGATGAGGATGCGGTGGGCGTGGATGTCGGTCATGGGGTCAGGTTGACAATTGGGGGTGGGTGGCAATCGGCTTGGTTGACAATTGAAAGTCGACAATCAGGGATTGTCGTCGCAGTTATGATCTGGTTCGTGTTCAAACACTCGGGGTTCAGCATGGGCGACTACATGTTGGAGAGAGCCGAAAGGCGGATCGACCAGCTCGAGCGTGAGTTGCGGCAAATCAAGCTCGAGACCGATCGAATGCAGTGGGACATTCGGAGGGTCGAAAGCGCGCAGTCCAGGACCACCGAATCGAAGTCCGATGTCTTTTTCTGGGTGTTTCCGGCGGTGGCTTGGCTGTTCCTGCTTATGGTCATCATCGCGACAAAAGCCAAGACAGGATGATTTGTATTCAAGTCCGGCAGATATGCGGCTCCCACTCACCAAATCCGGGAAGGAGAATGGCTTCGATCGAACACACTGCAGAGGTCGACCGTGGGAATTGTCTACTCGCTGTACGATGCGCTCGTGAGCATCAAGATCCCTGATGAGAAGGCCAAATCCGTCATTGACGCCATCGAGCGGGAGATGATGGACAAGATTGCGACCAAGGCAGATCTCGAGCACCTGCGGTCTACGACGACTGCAGAATTCGCTCACCTGAAGGAGATCACATCGAAGGACATGGCTTCGCTGTCGACCGCACTGGGTCTTCAGATGACGGCAGGCTTCAGCAACCTCCGGCATGTTCTGATCGTCCGCATGGCTCAGATTGCCGTTGGCAGCGTGACCTTCCTCGGCGGGTTGGTGGCTGTCATTGAGCACTTTGTCGACTGACGCCCTCACCCCGCCCTCACGAAATCCGGTAATTCGGCGGTTCCTTCGTCATCTGCACGTCATGCACATGGCTCTCGCGCATTCCCGCGCCGGTGATCCGCACGAACTTCGTCTTCGTCCGCAGCTCCTGCACTGACCGCGTCCCCGTGTAGACCATCGCCGCGCGCAGGCCGCCGGTGAGCTGGTAGAGGATGGACACCAGGCTGCCCTTGTAGAGCACGCGCCCCTCGATGCCCTCCGGCACCAGCTTCTCCAGCTCGCTGCTGCCATCCTGGAAATAGCGATCCGCGCTGCCGTGCTTGGCGGCCATCGCGCCCAGCGAACCCATGCCGCGGTACTGCTTGTAGCTGGCGCCCTGGTAGAGCTCCACCTCGCCGGGGGATTCCTCGGTGCCGGCGAACAGGCCGCCGATCATCACCACATGCGCGCCGGCCGACAGCGCCTTGGCGATGTCGCCGGAGTAGCGGATGCCGCCATCGGCAATCAGCGGCACGCCGGTGCCTTCGAGCGCCTTGGCCACATTGGCCACGGCGCTGATCTGCGGCACGCCCACACCGGCGACGATGCGCGTGGTGCAGATGGAGCCGGGGCCGATGCCCACCTTCACGCCATCCGCGCCGGCCTTCACCAGGTCGAGCGCCGCCTCGGCGGTGACGATGTTGCCGCCGATCACCTGCAGCTCGGGCCACTTCTGCTTCACCGCCTTCACGGTGTCGAGCACCCACTGGGTGTGGCCGTGGGCGGTGTCGACGACGACGACATCGACGCCGGCATCCTTCAGCGCCGCGACGCGATCGAGCGTGTCATGCGTGGTGCCGACGGCGGCGCCGACGCGCAGGCGGCCGTTCTCGTCCTTGCTGGCGCGGGGGAAATCCTTGGCCTTCTGGATGTCCTTCACGGTGATGAGGCCGGTGAGCTCGAAGCCGTTGTTCACCACCAGCACCTTCTCGATGCGGTGCTTGTGCAGCAGGGCGAGCACTTCATCCTTGGAGGCGCCCTCCTTCACCGTGACCAGCTGCTCGCGCGGGGTCATCACGGATGACACGGGAGCGTCGAGCTGGGTCTCGAAGCGCAGGTCGCGATGGGTGACGATGCCCACGGGCTGCCTGCCCTGCACCACCGGCACGCCGGAGATGCCGCGCGCGTGGGTGAGCTCGATCACCTGGCGGATGGTCATGTCGGGCGACACGCTGATGGGGTCGCGGATGACGCCGGCCTCGTGCTTCTTCACCTTGGCCACCTCGCGCGCCTGCGCCTCGATGGTCATGTTCTTGTGCACGATGCCCATGCCGCCTTCCTGCGCCATGGTGATGGCGAGGCGGGCCTCGGTGACGGTGTCCATGGCGGCCGAGAGGATGGGGATGCCGAGCCGCACGCTGCGCGTGAGCTGGGCGCCGAGGTCGATTTCGCGGGGGAGGACGGACGAGGCTGCGGGAACCAGCAGGACGTCGTCGAAAGTGAGGGCTTGTTCGAGGATTTCCATGTCCCATTTTACGCGGGTCCGGGGGTCGGGTAAACCCGCGGACCCGCGCGCAATGGGCTTCAGGGAGCGAGGTTGCGGGCCGGTGGCGGCGGCGGTGTGACCAGCTTGCCCCGCCAGAATCCGCCCTGCGTCCAGGCCTGCCAGGCGGCGGGCAGCCAGTGGCGCAGCTGCACGGCGATCCAGGCCGCCCAGGCGAACATCAGCAGGCGATAGACCCACATGGGCACGCTGATCACGGCAGGCACCGGCAGCGCGGAGGCACTGCGGTCGAGGAACCACTGGAAGCCCTCGGCGTACAGGCCGCCTGGCGCATTGAGGCTCATGTCCGGCCTGGCCAGCAGGCCATAGCGCACGCCGGAGAACACCAGGCTGCTGAGGGCAATCACGGTGAAGAGCGCGAGCAACGTCTGCACGGTGTGAAAGACAAGGCGACTGGCAGTGGCGTGGTTCCACCCTGCCCGCCAGCGCATCACCAGCAGCCATGCGGCAACCGTGGCGAACACGGGCCACGAGAGCGTGGAAAGACCGAGCCCCAGCAGCAGCCATTCATGAAACTTCAGCGGCGAGCGCACCAGGCGTGCCAGCGCCAGGGCCACCAGCACGAAGATCACCAGTTCGCCCCAGTAGAGGATGGCGGTGCCGACGCCGGCACCGCGTGCGAACAGCGGCCAGCGGTCGGCAGGCAGCGTGACGCGCGTAGTGACGTTGCTGGCGGGTGTACCGAGGTCGATGGCATCGGGGCGGGAGAGGAAACCGGCGCCGCGCGGGGCATTCCACTCGATGCGCACGTTGTGCGTGCCCGCCAGCAGCGCCAGCGGCAGCTGGCCGTTGTCGGGGCGCACGGGTACGGATTCGCCATCGATCAGCACCTGCGTCACGCGCAGCTCTGGCGGCAGCGTGAGCGTGTGACGGCCGGCCTGCGTGCTGCGGTATTGCAGGTTGAGCGAGCCGGTGATGGAGCGTTTGCCGATCTCGCTGCTGTGCTCGACGGAATCGATGGCCAGCGTGCGGCCGGGCGCGGGTGCGGGACGTGTGATGGCGAGGTTGAGGGTTTCACCGGCGCGCGGCACGAAGTGGTAGATCCACTGGCCGGTGTCCTGTTCGGGCAGCGAGGGCGGCAGGCCGTCGAAGGTGAGATGCCACTCGGGGCCCACGGCGAAGATCCAGTGTTCGCTGCGCGCGGCATCGGCGGGCAGCGTGAGTGCGAGGGTCTCGCTGCGCTGGAGCAGGGAATCCCAGGCGAAGGCCTGCACGCCCCGCCCCAGGGCGGCGGTGATGCGGCCATCGCGCACGGTGGCGCCGGCGGTAAGCACGGATTCTCCGGGCACCAGCGGAACCTCCACCTGCAGCGGCGCGGCGCGCGGGGCGATGCGTTCGACGGTGCTGTGGATGCTCCAGTCCAGGTCAAGGCGGAAGGTGCGCGTGAGCTGCACGAAGGCGGGGAATTCGCTGGCGGAGAGGTCGGCGGCGGCGCTGCCGGCAGCGCGGCGGCGGATGAGTTCGAGCGAGCCGGAAAGCAGGCGGCCGCTGGTGACGCCGGCGGCATCCCAGCCGCTGGTGCTCACGCTGATGGCCCGCGGGGGCTGCGGGAATCCCAGCTGCACGGTTTCGGCGTTGGCGAGACGGCCAGCCAGTGTGACCTGGTGTGCGCCCCGGGTCAGCGGCAGCCAGGCAGAGGTGCCGGACTCGCGCATCACGAAAGGGGCGGCGCGGCCGTCCACCTCCACGCGCTCAAGCTGCCAGCGGTCGCCGGCCTGGGGCAGCGCGACGGCGACATCGGCGAGTGCGCTGACTGTGAGTTCTACCTCGAGGCGATCGCCGCTGGCGCGCACGGTGGCGGACGCGATCTCGGCGCAACTGTTGCGGCAGCCCGGAGGCGCGGTGAGCCGGTTGCGCAACTCGTTGAGCATTTCCTGCGAAGGAATGGACTGGGCCTGCGCCGGCGGCGCGGGGATAAGGAGCAGCACTGCCGCCATCACTGCAGCGGTGCCACCCAGTGAACGACGCAGGGATGGCGGCAGGCCGGGCACATTGAGCGCGAACTGGAATGCGCCACGCGCGAGCAGCAGCGCGAACAGGGCAGTGGCCAGCACGCCGAGGATACGCCAGATGCCCATGGCCACGGGGCCCAGCCAGATGAAGCGCACCTGCTGTGCGGCTTCGACCGGGCCGGACCAGCCGTACCGATAGGTCCTGAAATGCCAGTTGGGAACGCCCGGACCGGCCTGCAGCAATGTGCCGGCGGCGTAGCGATTGGCAACACTGCCAGGGAGGCCGCGGAAGCTGCCGGGGGGCACGTCCTGCTGCACGTCGACGGCGTCGACGGCGCTGGACTGGGAGCGAGGTGCGCCCATCGGTGGAGGTGCGGCCGGCAAGGCGGCCTCGGCCATTTCCTTCGTGAGGATGTCTGCCCTGATGGCGTGGACCTCCCCGTCACCGAGGCTGCTGCCCATCATCACCCGGAAGGAATCCATGCCCGAATCCAGTTGCGGATAGAACGCCAGGCGCAGCTGGCCGATCAGCAGCGGCAGCAGCGCCAGCACCAGCACCGCGAAACTGGCGACGCGATAGCGCGCGGCGAAGGTGCGCAGGCGTCCTTCAGGTGCGGCGCGGAACAGTGCGATGGCGGCGATGGCATTGGCCCACAGCCAGATCATTGCGGGGGCTTCCTGGTACAGCAGCAGCAGCGCGATGCCGGCCGCGATGGCGACGGCGCGACCGGCCACCCAGTGGGCGAGCACGATCACCACGAGCACACCGAACAGGTTCCACAGGCCCCAGCCATCAATCCACGAGCCGGATGCGAAGTCCGCGCCGGGTGCGCCGAGCAGGCGGTGGCCGGGAGGCAGATGCAGTTCACCCCCTGCACTCTCGAAGCGGGTGGACCAGCCGGTGGCAGGCTGACCGGCGCGTGCACCTTCCACACGCGCGATAGTGGAGAGCTGCAGGTTGCGATCGCGCAGCTCGATGCCCGAGGCGTCGTCCGGCGCGGAGGTCACCAGCAGGTTCTGCTCCCAGGCCCGCGCACTTTCGAGCAGGTATGGCGGCGCCATGTCCAGTCGCCAGTCGCGATTGAGGCGGCCGGTGACCTGGTCGGTGACGGTGTAACCGTCGTGGTTGAAGTCGAGCCAGATCTGCCGGGAAAGCTGGAGCTGGTTGTCATCGGGATTGGCGAGGGCGCGGCTGCGTTCGCTTATCGCGAGCGATCCTCCGGCGGAGAGGCGGAAAGCGGGGAATGACCGCCACCCGCCGGGCACATTGGCCTGCGCGGGGTCGATGCTCTCGGCGCCTTCGGGTGCGGCCACGCGCAGGCGGTCGACGCCCTGGAAGCTCCACACTTCATCTGCTGGCCAGGGCTCGGCAGCCTGGGGACGCGTGACGGTCTGTGCAACCGCGGGACCGCGTGCATCCAGCTGCAGCGTGAAGCGGCCGGGGCGCAGTTGCACGCGCAGGCGCCCGTCACTTTCGAGGCGTGCGGGCAGGCTGCCCTCCAGCGCCAGCGGCACGAAGCCGGCGGGCAACACGGGGCCGAGCAGTACCTCACGCCCGGCCCCGGAGACATACAGCGAGATGCTCGTGGACAGCCGTGCGGGGATGTCATCGCGCAGCAGGCGGTGCACGGTGAGGTCGAGCTGCTCGCGTTCCACCGCGGCGCGGCGCTGGCCCAGCCATATCGCATCACCCGGGCGCTCCGGCTGCGCCACGGCGCGGCCGTCGAGCGTGAGTTGCACGATGGCGGTCTGTGCGGGCACCGGCAGCTGCTCGGGGCGCGTATCCCAGGCGAAACGGCCGGAGACTTCATGCGTGCCGGCGGGCAGGAATACCTGCGGGTAACCCTCGCGGGCGACGACTGCGGCGGCGGCGCCGTTGAGCCGCAGGTCGCGCGGCCAGTGCTCCAGGCTGCCGGGCAGGCGGATCCAGCTTTCGGCGTAGACCTGCCAGCGCTGGCGGAAAGTGCCGCCGCTGGCGGTGAGGTCGAGTGTGAGCGCGCCGGGCCAGGCGCAGATGTGGGCGCTGGCATCGCCAGGCGTGCGCGTGGCGAGGAAGGGACAGGCCCGGAATTCCTGGCCCTGCAGCACCCAGGCCTGCCAGTCGCGCAGGGGTTCGGGGATGGGCTGGGCCGCGTGGGCCTGCATCACCATCGCCATTGCCAGCCAGGCCATCAGCAGACGGATACCGTGCCGCATGCGTTTCATCCTTTGTTGTTCGAGCCAGCGCTCCCTCATGGCGGGCACCGGCCACTCTACCCGTTAGGCTAGTACGGGAGAACGGGCGGCGCGGGGTTATGCCTGCAGGTGGCGACGGGTGATACCGGCGGGTACGGGTGCCGCTACCGGTGTTGGGCTAGACTGCGGTGGCCGCCACTTTGCTTTCAGCCGCCATGCTCTGGATCCTCAGCACCGTACTCGCCGCGGCGGCACAGACCGCGCGCAATGCCATGCAGAGCGGGCTGACCCGGTCGCTGGGCGTGCTGGGGGCGACCCAGGTGCGGTTCCTTTTCGGCCTGCCCTTCGCGCTGTTGCTGCTGGCGGCTGCGGCGCTTTTCACGCAGTCGATGTTGCCCGCTATCTCGATGCGCTTCCTGCTGTTCACGGCGGGTGGCGCGGTGATGCAGATCCTCGCCACCGCCCTGCTGCTGCGGGCCATGCATGGCGGATCGTTCTCGGTGGTCACGGCGCTTTCAAAAACCGAGGCGGTGCAGATCGCGGTGTTCGGTCTCCTGATCCTCGGGGATGAGCTCTCGCTGCTGCGCTCGGTGGCCATTGTGGTGGCCACGCTGGGCGTGGTGCTGATGGCAGTGAAGCCGGGCGAGAAATGGACGGCGGCGGGAATCGCGCCGGTGCTGCTGGGCGTGGCTTCCGGCGGCTGCTTTGCGCTGGCGGCGGTGGGATTCCGCGGCGGCATCCTGGCGCTGGAGGACGGCGGCTACTGGCTGCGCGCCACGTACACGCTGGCGTGGTCGCTGGGCATCCAGGCGCTGCTGCTGGGACTGTGGATGCTGACGGTGGCGCGCGAGGCGCTGGCTGGCAGCTTCAGGTTGTGGCGACAGTCGGTGCTGGCGGGGTTGATGGGCGCACTGGCTTCGCAGTTCTGGTTCCTGGGCTTCTCGCTCACCAGCGCGGCCAATGTGCGCACGCTGGGCCTGGTGGAGGTGCTCTTTGCCTGGGGCGTGGGCCACCACGTGATGCGCCAGCGCGTGGCGCCGCGTGCAGCGGTGGGCATGCTGCTGGTGGCCGCCGGCGTGGCGCTGCTGGTGGTGGCGGCAGCTTGATAGACTCGCTGCGATGAACGCCCGCGCCGAGCGCGATATCTATACCGTCGCCCGCCTCAACGCCGAGGCGCGCGCGCTGCTGGAATCCGGACTGCCCTCGCTGTGGGTGGAGGGGGAGCTCTCCAACTTCGCGGCGCCCTCCTCCGGCCACTGGTACTTCACGCTGAAGGATCGCGACGCGCAGATCCGCTGTGCGATGTTCAGGGCGCGCAACAATGGCGTGCGCTTCCGTCCGAAGGATGGCATGCATGTCGTGGTGCGCGGGCGCGTGAGCCTGTACGAGCCGCGCGGTGACTACCAGCTCATCGCCGAACTGATGGAAGATGCCGGCGAAGGGGCGCTGAAGCGCGAGTTCGAGCGGCTGAAGGCGAAGCTGGCGGCGGAAGGATTGTTCGATGCGGCGCTGAAGCGGGCGCTGCCGGCGATGCCGCGGCGTGTTGCAGTAGTGACTTCGCCCACGGGCGCGGCGGTTCGCGATGTGCTGCATATCCTGGCGCGGCGGTTTCCGCCGACGGATGTGCTGGTGATTCCGACTCCGGTGCAGGGGGCGGCGGCAACTGATTCCATCGTGGCCGCGCTGGATGTGGCCTCGGCGCGCGATGACGTGGATGTGATCATCCTCGCGCGTGGCGGCGGGTCGATCGAGGACCTGTGGTGCTTCAACGATGAGCGCGTGGCGCGCGCCATCCGCCGGGCGCGTGTGCCGGTGGTGTCGGGTGTCGGGCATGAGATCGACTTCACCATTGCCGACTTCGCTGCCGACGTGCGTGCGCCAACACCATCGGGCGCGGCGGAGCTGGTGGTGCCGGACCGGCGCACGCTGCTTTCCGCGCTGGCCAATGCGCAGCGTCGGCTGCGGCAGCTGGCCGAACAGCGGCTGGCGCGCGCCTTCGAGCGGTTCGGCGTGCTGGGTGAGCGGCTGGCGCGGGCGCATCCGGGCAACCGGCTGCAGCAGCAGATGCAGCGGCTGGATGAGCTGGACATGCGGCTGCGGCGCGCGCTCGATGCTGCCATTGTCCGTGCCGAGCAGAAGTTGCTGCTGGCGCGGCGCGGGCTGGATGCCATCAGCCCGCTGGCCACGCTGGAGCGTGGCTACGCCATCGTCACCGGCCCGGACGGACGGGCATTGCTCGATGCCGGCGAGGTGCGCGCTGGCGACACGATCGAGGCGCGGCTGAAGCATGGCATCGTGCGCGCCACGGTGACCGGCACGCGGGAGTAGCATGTCGCGCCTGCTTGTCTTCCAGCATGTGGCGGCCGAGCCGCTGGGTACGCTCGATGCACGCATCCGTGCGCGCGGGCACCGCATCCGCTTCCACAATTTCCAGCGCAATCCGGATGCGCAGCCGGACATCGACCGTTACCGCGGGCTGATCGTGCTGGGCGGGCCGATGAATGTGGATGAGCAGCATCGTTATCCGCATCTCACCACGGAGCTGAAGGCCATCGAGCAGGCGCTGCGCCAGGACAAGCCGGTGCTGGGCATCTGCCTGGGTGCGCAGCTGCTGGCGCATGTGCTGGGCGGGCCGGTGCGGCGGCATGAGCGGCATGAGATCGGCTGGTATGACCTGCAGACCACGAATGAGGGACGCAGCGATCCGTTGCTGGGTGTGCTGGGCGAGCGCGCACCGGTATTCCAGTGGCATGGCCGCACCTGGGGACTGCCTTCGGGCGCGGTGCAGCTGGCGCGCACCGAGACCTGCGAACAGCAGGCGTTCCGTTTCGGGGAGAAGGCGTATGGATTCCAGTTTCACCTGGAGGCCGACACCGCGATGATCGAGCGGTGGCTGACGATTCCGTCCTATCGCGAGGAACTGGAGGCCGCCGGACTGGGGCATGACGCGGAGCAGATCCGCGAGGCAACGGGCCGGCAGATTGCGCGGATGCAGCCCATGGCTGAATCCGTGTTCAACAGTTTTCTGGATCTGGTCGGGCGCCCGAACCGGCGCGCGATATTGCCGACGCGCGAGACGCCTGAGTAGCGCACCGCGGATTTTTTCGCATTCCCCCGACAGATCGAGCGCCATCGTTCGTCTTGCACGCAAAGGACGGACCCTACGCATGCCGAGACCTCCACAAGGCCATTTTGACCAGCTCGTGGCGCCGCATCTGGAGACCCTGTTCCGGATGGCCTGGCGGCTGTTGCGCAATACAGCCGACGCCCAGGACCTGGTGCAGGACACTTGCGTCGCCGCATGCAGCAACCTGCCGGTCCTGGCGGCGGCGGATTCACCGCTGAGATGGCTGCTGCGCGTGCAGCACAACCGCTTCATCGATCTTTACCGGCGGCGCGATCGCTCGCCGCTGGTTTCGACAGGCGAGGCAGATGTTGCCACTCTCGCCAGCGACCTGCCGGATCCGGAGCAGTTGCTGCAACAGTTTCAGGGGGAACAGCTGCTGGAACAGGCCTTCCTGCAGCTGGACGGCATGCAGCGCACGGTGCTGTCGCTGCGCGCGGAAGGGTATGAACTGACCGAAATCGAGGCCATCACCGGCATCGACCGCACTGTGCTCAGTTCCCGGCTGCAACGTGCGCGACTGCGACTGGCCCAACTCGTCAATGACATGAACCGCGAGGCGGTGCAGATCCGCCGAATCGGGAGGCAACCATGAACTGCCTGGACATCACCCGCATCGCCAATTCCGGCAGTCTGGCGCGGCTGCCTGCGGCCGAGCGGCTTGCCGCCGAGCAACACGCCCTCGCCTGTCGTCACTGCGCGCCAACCTGGGCCGCGCATGCGCACCTGGCGGACCTGCCTGTCCCGGTGATGCCGGTGGTACTGGCATCGCGGTGCCGCAGCGCTGTGGCAGCAGTGGCCCAGCAGAAAAGATCTCCGTGGCGGCGATTGACGTTGATTGGCGGGATTGTGGCGCTTGCTGCTGCGGCGGCATGGGTATGGTCTTCTGGTCACTCATTGCCGCCTGCACCCGCCCCTTTCGCGACTGCCACAGTAGCGTCCGGGACCCCTGCGGGAGCTGCATCAAGCGAAGCGTCGCAGATTCCAGGCCGAGACGCGTCACCGCTGCCCGAGAGAGCGGAGATCGAAGAATTGACACCAACCGCAGCGAAGCTCCCTGTAGTTCTTCCACCAGGCCCAAGGCTTCAGGACCCCCGCAAGCTGGCCCTGGCGCTGCAAAAGGCAGTGGAACGACATCCTGAACTGGTGCAGGGACCCCAACTGGATGACGAGGCTACGTTTGCTGTCGCTGTGGCGCTGCGAACGGATGGCTCTGTGGTGGGCAGCGCCGCCGAGCTTGCATCCAACGCTACATTCACTGCGATCGCAGATCAGGTACAGCAACTGTTGCCAGAGACCGGAGAATCCCTCAGTTCCTCCTTCGGGAAGGGTCATCAAACCTCCGGCGGCGAGTTGCGCGCACGGGTGCTCCTGCTAGCGGCGTTGATTCCCGAAGGATTTGATCTCGCCCGCTCCAGCGTGCGGGTGCGGGAGATTCTCGGTCGCCGCTACCACGACCAGATGCTGCCCTTTGACAGTGAAGAGGTGAGTCATTTGACGGTCTTCCTCTCGGACGACGGACGTGTGCTGCGCGAGAAGATGGAGCGGGTCACGCTGCAGAACGCCGCAGTGGTAATGGGAACGGGCAGCGGCGCGCGTCCGGAGGAGGTCATCGCCCTGAAGCTGGGAATAGGCATCGCGCAGATCGGCGCTGTGGGTTCCACCGTTCTTGAAGATGGCGCGCTGAATGTTGTCGTGGCTCCGGACGGGACGCGACGGCTGGAAGGAAAGCGCGCGATGGTTGTGCGTTACGCATGGGCGAAGCGGCCGGATGAGCCTCCTTCGGTGGAGATGCCGCTCCGCGCTGTCGAGCAAGTGGAGGACTTCGATGTAGCTGCTGCTCTAGTCGTTGTCGAGCGAGTGCTGCCCGATGCGTTCTCGCATACCCCGCCCACGTGGGCCGACATGATGACGAGACCCACGGTGGTGTTCACGTCCCGCGGCGAAGTGCTGCGCGCTGGACGGGTCCAGGTGCGCAATGGTGTGGACACTGATTCGTTACTGCAGGAGCAGCTTGTGCCAGGAGTGACGACGCACCTGCATCGGGCGATACGGCTCACCAACAAGGCGGGCGCGACGGCCCTGGTAGAGCTTGCGTGGGCGGTGGATTGAGCGCAGCAGATGCGCACGCGGAGACCTGCGCCTGGCAGGTCTCCGCAGGGCAGGGACTTACTTCACCAGCGCGTCAATGGCGGCAGTGAACTCGGCCGAATCCGGCGCGACACCCTGGGGGAAATACTTGACGACCTTGCCATCGGCGGTGACCAGGTACTTGTTGAAGTTCCACTTCGGCTCGCTGGACTGCTTGTTCAGTTCCTTGAACACAGCGTTGGCCTCCGCGCCCTTCACCTTTGTCGCGGCCATCACGGGGAAGGTCACGCCATTGTTGAGGAAGCAGATCTCGGCCGACTTGGCTTCATCCGCGCTTTCCTGGTTGAAGTCGTTGGAAGCGAAGCCCACCACGGCGAGCTTGCCCTTGTATTTCTGGTGCACGGCTTCGAGGCCCTTGTACTGCGGGGTGTAGCCGCAGTTGCTGGCCGTGTTGACGATCAGCATCGGCTTGCCGGCAGCGGCCTGGCAGATGTTGATCTTGTCAGAGGAGTGCAGCTTGCGGAATTCCTGGTCGAGGAAGGCCGGGCACGACTGCGCGGACTTCGACTGCGCCTGGGCCACGGGGGCGTGGGGCGCGAGGGCGATGGTGACGAGCGCGGCGGCGGCGAGAGCAGAAACGATTTTCACGGGAGTCCCCTCCGTTGGTGTGGGCAGAGTATCCCACAGGATGCTCAGAAGCCGCTGAACAGCAGGTCGATCGCGCCGATCAGGGCTTCGCGATGCGCAGCGAGGTTGGCAATGGGGCGCTGTGCGGCGCGGGAGGGGATGCTCACGAGGCGGTCGATGATGACCACATGGTCCTCGCCCTCTATTCGAACAACCGGGGCGAGCCGGCCGGCGACCCCCGGCATGCGCGCACGCGGTGCAAGGGGGGCGATCAACAGCCTGTCATGCCCGGGGACCACGTCTGAGCGCAGGTTGATGGCAAAGGGAAAAGACCGCCGCAGGGCCGGGACGGGATAGGGGAAGGCGTCGAACTGGAGCATCAGTCGTCGCCGGGCTTTTCGCTGCCAGGCTTGTCACTGGTGGAATTCTCGAAGTATTCGCGTGTCAGCACGGCCGGATCGCCATGCTCGGCGGTGTAGGCGGCGACGGCCCGCACATCCGCTTCGACTTCGGCCAGGATGGCCGCCCGGCGCTGGCGTTCCAGTTCCCTGGCCAGGGCCTCTTCTGCGATGCGCGATGCATTCAGGCCGAGCGCCTTCACCCGCGCGTACAGATCGGAATTCAGGGTGAGGCTGACAGTCTGGCGAGGTGCGCCAGTTTCGTAGGCTGGCTCGCGCACGCTGTGTTTCCACATGTCTTTCACACGGGTAGATTGCATGTGTATCATGCGCGGGGTCAAGAACTCCTGTGCCCTGCGGAAGGTCCGATCCTCCATGCGTCTACGCAATCGCTGTCTCGCAGTGCTGGCGGCCGGAATGCTCCAGGCGATCACCCTGGTCGCGCACGCCGCCCTGCCCCGCGCCAGCGCCGTGCCCGGCGGCGTGCTGGTGATCGACCTCGGTGACGCCGGCACCGCTGCCCCTGCGGCGCGCTGGCAGGATCGTGCGGTGCTGGTCACCAGCGATGGCGGACGCCACAAGGCGGTGGCGGGTGTGGCGCTGTCGGTGGTGCCCGGCGACTACAGCCTCGAAGTCACTGAAGCCTCCGGCGCCAGGCGCAGCGTGCCGGTGAAGATCACGGCGAAGAAGTACCGCGAGCAGCATCTCACCGTCGCACCGGGGCAGGTCGATCTTTCGCCTGAAGATGCCGCGCGCGTGGAGCGCGAACAGGTGCAGCTGGCGGCTTCATACAACAGCTTCAGCGATGCGCTGCCGGCCACCTTCACGCTGCGCCAACCCACGCCGGGACCGCGCAGCGACTCCTATGGATCCCGCCGCTTCTTCAACAAGCAGCCGCGCAATCCGCATTCGGGCATGGACATCGCGGCCGGCACCGGCACGCCCATCATCGCGCCGGCTGATGGCGTGGTGCTCGAGGTGGGCGACTTCTTCTTCAATGGCGGCACGGTGATCATCGACCACGGGCGTGGCTTCGTGACGCTGTACTGCCACCTCTCCGGCTTCGAAGTGAAGAAGGGCGACGTGGTGAAGACCGGGCAGCGCATCGGCAAGGTGGGCGCCACCGGACGTGTCACGGGCGCCCACCTGCACTTCGGCGTGCTGCTCAACGGGGCTTCGGTGGATCCGGGGCTGTTCCTGGAGCCGGTGGCGAAGCCCGCGTCGAAATAACCGGGAATTCCAGGCTCAGAGCAGCATGCCGCCGGAGGCCTCCACGCGCTGGCCGGTGATCCAGTGCGTGTCGCCGGCCAGCAGCATGGCCATGGCGGGGCCGATGTCATCGGGCAATCCCACGCGGCCCTTCGCTGTGGCCGAGGCGATGTGGCGGTTGATGGCTGCATCGTCACGCACGCGGCCACCACCGAAGTCGGTCTCGATGGCCCCCGGGGCGATGACGTTCACGCTGATGCCGCGCGGACCGAGCTCGGCGGCGAGGTAGCGCGTGAACACTTCGATCGCACCCTTCATCGAGGCGTAGGCGGCGTAGCCGGCCATCGAGAAGCGCGTGAGTCCGCTGGAGACATTGAGGATGCGGCCGTTGTCCTCAATCAGCGGCAGCAGCGCCTGCGTGAGCAGGAACGGGCCCTTGAAGTGGATGTTCACCATCGCGTCGATCTGTGCGCCGGTGGTGTCCGCAATGCTGGCGTTCACGCCGTTGCCGGCGTTGTTCAGCAGGTAGCGGATGCGGTCGCTGGCGAAACGTTCGCGCAGCACCTTGCGCAGCGCCGGTGCGAAGGCCGGGACACCGGCCGGATCGGAGAGGTCCAGGGGCAGCGCGGCGGCGCGACGGCCGAGGGCTTCGAGTTCGGCGACGACGGCGGCGGCCTCGGCGGCATTGCCGCGGTAGGTCAGGACGATGTCGACGCCCCGACGGGCCAGGGCGAGGACGGCGCTGCGGCCGAGGCCGCGGTTGCCGCCGGTAACGAGTGCGATGGGGGTAGTCATTGTGGTTCTCCTGCGTCCGGGGGTGGTTCGGTCTGTATGCAGGTTATTGACCGCCTATCAGCTGATAAATACCGACCGGATTGCCACACTGTTCTTGATATGAGAACAATGGCCTTATGGATCGCCTCGACCGCCTGAAGGTCTTCATCCGCGTGGCAGAGCTGGGCAGCTTCACACGGGCTGCCGATTCCCTCGGGCTGCCCAAGGGCCTGGCGTCAGTAGCCGTGCAGCAGCTGGAGAACCAGCTGGGCGCCCGCCTCTTCCAGCGCACCACCCGTCGCGTGGAGCTCACGCAGGATGGTCGCGCCTGTTATGAACGCGCGCGGGACCTGCTGGGCGAGTTCGAGGAATTGCAGGCGCAGTTCACGCAGACGCCGCAGCGGCTGTCCGGTCGGCTGCGCATCGACATGTCGGTGGGGCTGGCGCAGAACCATGTGCTGCCGCGACTGCCCGAATTCACCGATCCGCATCCGGAACTGCAGGTGGAAGTCAGCGCCACCGACCGGCGCGTGGACCTGATCCGCGAAGGATTCGACTGCGTGATCCGCGTGGGCAAGGTGGATGAGCCCGGGCTGGTGGCGCGGAGTCTGGGGCGTGCGCGCGTGGTGACGCTGGCGAGCCCTGCCTATCTCGCGCGGCATGGCACGCCGCGCACGCTGGAGGATCTGGCCGGACACCGGCTGATCCAGTACGCGGTGAATTTCGGCGGGCAGCGCGAGGGCTGGGAATACTTCGATGGCGGGACGTATCGCGAGATCGCGCTTGAAGGCAGCATCACGGTGAACAGTTCTGCTGCGTACGATGCGGCCTGCCGGGCCGGCTACGGACTGATCCAGGTGCCGGTATTCGGGGCCTCACGTGACTTGCAGGCTGGCGAACTGGTCCACGTACTGCCGCAGTTCGAGGCGGCGCCGATGACGGTGTCGCTGCTGTATGCGCACCGCCGGCACCTGCCGCTGCGGGTGCGCGCATTCATGGACTGGGTGGCCGGCGTGATCAGGCCGCTGCTTATCGACGCGCCGCCCGCCTGAGCCGCAGAGGTCGGGTGGGGGGATACGGGCCAGCGCAGCAGCGTCGCCGGCAACAGGTCAGCCGCGTGGGCGTCTACCCGTGGGCTTTCCCGTGGCGACCTTCTTGCGGGCCACGCGCTTCGCGACGTTCTTCTGTCCGCCCTTCTTCTTCGCGACCACCTTGCGTGCCGCGGCCTCGCGCTGCTCGCGGTTGCCGAAGGGATTCGCATCGGTGCGCAGTTCAAGCACCACCGGGCAGGCGTAGAGGTCGAAGGCCTCGCGGAACACGTTGGAGAGATAACGCCGGTAGGCGTCAGGGGTCTCCTGCGTCTGGTTGCCGTGGATCACGATGCGCGGCGGATTCTTGCCACCCTGGTGGGCATAACGCAGTTTGATGCGGCGACCCTTCACCAGCGGTGGCTGGTGCGCCTGCAGCGCCTTCTCCAGCACCTTCGACAGCTGCGGCGTGGACATCTCGCGCATCGAGGCCTCGAAGGCGCGCACGGCCGCAGTGGCCAGCTCGCCCACGCCGGTGCCGTGGCGTGCGGAGATGTAATGGATGGGCGCGAAGGGCACGAAGTCCAGGCGCAGCGACAGCGCGTTGCGCACCTGCTCGCGCTGGTCCATGGGAATGCCATCCCACTTGTTCACGGCCAGCAGCAACGCGCGGCCCTTCTGCAGGGCAAGGCCCAGAACGGAGGCATCCTGCTCGGCGATGCCCTGGTGCGCATCGAGCACCAGCACCACCACATGCGCGGCGGCAATGGCCTGCAGGGTGCGCGCCACACTGGCGCGCTCCACGGCATCTTCGACGCGCGCACGGCGGCGCACGCCTGCGGTATCGATCAGCGTGAAGCTGCGACCGTCGCGCTCGAAGGGCACGAAGATGGAATCGCGCGTGGTGCCGGGCATGTCGGTGGCGATCACGCGTTCCTCGCCGATGAGGCGGTTCACCAGCGTGGACTTGCCCACGTTCGGACGGCCGATCACGGCGATGCGGATGGAGTCGTCCTGCTCCTGCGGACCCTCAGCGACTGCCTCGACGCCCTCGAGGGCCTGTTCGAGCAGGGCCTCGCAGCCGCGGCCGGAAAGTGCCGCGACGGCGCGCCACTCGCTGATGCCGAGCCGGTGGAACTCTGCCGCGACCACGCCGGGGTCCATGCCCTCGGCCTTGTTGACCGCCAGCACCACCGGCTTGCCCGAGCGGTGCAGCAGCCGTGCCACTTCGCGATCGTCGTTGGTGAGGCCGGTGCGGCAATCGACCACCAGCACGAGGCGGTCGGCCTCGGCGATGGCGCGCTCGGTCTGCTCGCGCATCTGCTGCTCGACGGTGGAGCGCGGGCTGGTGACCACGCCGCCGGTGTCGACGATCACGCAGGGCACATCACCGGCACGGCCGTAGCCGTACTGGCGGTCGCGCGTCACGCCCGGCACGTCGGCGACGATGGCGTCGCGCGTACCGGTGAGCGTATTGAACAGCGTGGACTTGCCGACATTGGGCCGGCCCACGAGCGCAACGATCGGCAGCATGGTCTGTGCGTCCGGCGGGGCAGTCAGGTGCCGGGGCGCTTGCGCGTGGAGAAGCCGGTGGGGCTGTCGGTGCGCGAGGTGCTGCTGCCGCCCCGGCCGCCACCGCCACCGACACCGCCGCTGTCCGTGGCGCTGCCGCGGATCAGTGCACCACTGGCCTCCTCGCCGGTGGCGCGGATGCGCAGCGCGGCGATGCGGCCCTCGGCATCCATCACGATCATCTTGTCGCCGGTGACGACAGGCGTGGCGGACACGCGGGAAGAAACGGGCTTCACGCGCGCGGCCGGCTCGCCGGTCTCGCGGTCGAGGAAGTGCACATAGCCCTGCAGGTCGGCCACGGCGACCAGCGGACCCAGCAGCGCGGGCGGGGAGAGGCGGCGGCGGGCCAGCGCGTCCTGCTTCCACAGCTCGATGCCGCTGCGACGATCGATCTTCACCACTTCGCCGCCGGCGGTGGACACGTACACGGCGGCATCGTCGACGGTGAGGCCGGAATAGCTGGAGACATCGCGCGTCCACAGCGGCGTGCCGGTCTCGCGATCGAGCCGCGCAGCCTTGCCCTGGTAGGTGACCACGTAGAACGCACCGTCGGCAGCGACCACCGCGGTGTCGATGTCGGCGAGGCGGTCGAGTTCGGTGCGGCCGGAGGGTGGCGCGACGATGTTGTCCCACACCGTGAAACCATCGGCGAGCTGGGCAGCCACGACGCGGCCATTGTCGAAACCGGAGACGGCCAGGCCATCGCTGACCAGCGGGCGTGCCGTGCCGCGCAGGGACAGGCGCGGTACTTCCTGCTCGATGGCCCACACCTGGTTGCCATCGCTGGCGCTCAGCGCGACCAGTCTTCCGTCGCCAGTGCGCAGCAGCACCATGCCGCCGCCCACATCGGGAGCGGAGAGGATCTCGCTGTTGACGCGGGTCTTCCAGCGCTCGCTGCCGGTGGCGGAGTCAAGCGCGAGCACGTCGCCGTTCGCCGAGCCGACCACCACGAGGCCCTCGCCCGCGCCGGGGCCGCCGCTGAGGTTCAGGTCGCTGTCCACGCGCCAGATGCGCCGGCCATCGTCACGGTTCAGGGCGAGCACGGCGCCGCCGTAGCTGGCGACGAACACGGCCTCGCCTTCGGCGGCCAGGCCCAGGCCCAGCCGCAGGCGTGGCTCGTTGCCACCCAGGTTCACGCCCCATACGCGCTGCAGGTCGGCCGTGCTGCGGAACGCGACCAGCTCCGCGGGCTTGGCCACGTCCTTGTCGGCGCAGGCTGCCACCAGGGCAGCCAGCACCAGCGGCGCGAGGCGTGAGGTCAACTTCATGGAGTGGCTTCCGCTGCGGGAGCGGTTTCAACGGCTGGAGCGGGCTCAGCGGCCGGAGCAGCCTGCGCGGCGGCCGGCTTGCCGCCGAGGTCGGCGATCTTCAGATCGAGCAGCTCGCCCACTCCGCCTTCCTGCAGCTCTGCGGCCGGCAGTTTCCCGCGGGCAGCCTGGTATTCCTTCAGTGCACCCTCGCGGTCGCCCCTGGCGAAGAGGATGTCGCCGCGGATTTCCAGCCGTGCGGCTTCGTGCTCCCCCATGTCTGCAGTGCCGAGCGTGGCCAGCGCCGCGTCGTACTGTTCCTGTGCGGCCTGCACGCGCGCCAGGCGCAGCTTCGCCACGGGCTGAAGGTATTTGTCGGGGGCCGAGGCAGCCACGCGCTGCAGGCGCTCGCGCGCGCGATCCAGCTCGTTGTTGGCCACGTGCACGTTGGCAGCGACCAGGTCGGCGGCGGCCACATACGGCGACTTGGGGTAGTCGCTGCGCAGCTTCTCGATCATCGTGAAACCTTCTTCATCGCGGCCAGCGTCGAAGATGCGGACGATGTTCTGGTAGGCCTCGGTGGCCTCGATGGCCTTCTTGTCCACATGCGCCTGCCACCAGCGCCAGCCAAAGAAGACCAGCAGCATCAGCGCCGCCAGCAGCAGCACCTGCGGCCCGCTTGTGCGCAGCCAGGCCTTCAGCCGTTCCCATTGTTCCTCTTCGGAAAGCAGTTCCACTATTCGCCACCCCTGAAAATAAGGTCTGGAATCCTACAGCGTATCGAGCAGTGCCGGCAGGCGTGATGACAGCTCGGAAAGCTGCACTTCGGCCTGGCCGCCTTCCTGGCGCAGCGGCTTCAGGGCCGCGGCCCCCCGCTCCAGTTCGTCATCCCCCAGCACCAGCGCCAGGCGCGCCCCGCTGCGGTCGGCGCGGCGGAACTGGGCCTTGAAATTGCCGCCGCCCTGGTTCATTTCGAAGGCCACGGCCGGCAGCGCATCGCGCAGCTGCTCCACCAGGGCCAGCCCGGCCCGTGTGGCGCGCTCGCCGGCGGCGATCACGTAGACGTCCGGGCCGGCCGGCGCGGGCGCCGTGCCAGCCTGCCGCAGCAGCTCCACCACGCGCTCCACGCCCATGGCGAAGCCGGCCGCCGGCGTGGGCTCGCCGCCCAGCTGCGGGATCAGGCCATCGTAGCGGCCGCCGGAGCAGATGGCATCCTGCGCGCCCAGCGCGTCGGTGACCCACTCGAAGACGGTGCGCGAATAGTAGTCGAGGCCACGCACCAGGCGCGGGTCGATGGTGTATTCCACGCCCATGGCGGCCAGCGTGGCGCACAGCGCGTCGAAGTGCTCGCGGGATTCAGGATCGAGGTGCTCGGTGAGGAGCGGCGCACCGCTGACCACGGCCTGCATGGCCGGGTTCTTGCTGTCGAGGATGCGCATGGGATTGCCCTGCAGGCGCCGCTGGCTGTCGGCGTCGAGCACGGCGGCATGCTGGGTGAAGTAGGTCACCAGCTTCTCGCGGTAGGCGCGGCGGGACTCGCTGGTGCCCAGCGAGTTGAGCTTCAGCTTCACGCGCGTGATGCCCAGCTTGCGCCACAGGCGCGCGGACATGGCGATGAGCTCGGCATCGATGTCCGGGCCGGCGAAGCCGATGGCCTCGACGCTGAACTGGTGGAACTGGCGGTAGCGTCCCTTCTGCGGGCGCTCGTGGCGGAACATGGGGCCGGTCATCCACAGCTTCAGTCGCGCGCCGCGCAGCAGGCCGTGCTCGATGGCGGCGCGCACCACGCCGGCCGTGCCCTCGGGGCGCAGCGTGAGGCTGTCACCGCCGGAGTCGGAGAAGGTGTACATCTCCTTCTCGACGATGTCGGTGAATTCACCGATGGCGCGCTTGAAGAGCGCGGTGTGCTCGACCACGGGCACGCGCAGCTCCTGGTAGCCGTAGGCGGCATACAGCTCGCGCGTGACGCGTTCCAGGTGTTGCCACGCGCCGATGTCGGCGGGCAGCACGTCGTTCATGCCGCGGATCGCGGCGAGGGTCTGCGTGCTCAACGGGAATCGACTCCCGTTGCCCACCAGGCGGCCACGGCCACTGCCAGCAGCACGGCGAAAAGCACCAGCGGCCAGACCTTGCGCGGCGCGGCGCGCTGCGCAGGCAGCTGCGGCACGGCGGTGAGGTCTGGCGCGGGCTGGGTGAGGGATTCATAGCGGCCGGAGGCGGAGGGTTCGCCTACCAGCTCGGCGTAATGGCGCAGGTGTCCGCGCACGTATACGGGGGCACCCAGCGCCTTGAAGGAGCCGGTTTCCAGGGCGTCGATCACTTTCTCATCCACATGCAATTGTTCCGCAGCCTGCGACACGCCCAGCCCCATCCGCTCGCGCGCCGAGCGCAGCTGGCGGCCGATGGCGCTGAACTCCTCGCTCACAGGGCCACTTTCTCCCTGCAGTTTCCGAGCACCTGCGGCAGGTCGGACAGGGTCTCGCGGGAATTGGGGAAGTCACGGCGCATCCGGAGCACGTAGCCGGTGGCGCCCAGGCAATCCGCCTGCTTCACCGCTGCACGCACGCCGGTCAGCAGCACGCGGGCCGAGCTGCGCATCGACTGGTAGTTGTCCACGGCGCGGCGCGCCAGTTCGGGCTTGCCCAGCTCGATCTGCGTGTCGGCCAGGTACACCACTGCGTCCACGTAGTCCGGCTGCTTGGCCAGGGCCATTTCGAAATAGCGCACCGAATCACCCAGGCGCTTGTTGTCGCGCAGGCAGAGGCCCGCATTGCTGGCTGCGACGGCCTGGCGGCCGTACAGCGGGTTGTTCACCAGGCGCTCGAACTCGGTGATGCCCCGGTCGACCTCGCCACTGGAGCAGAGGAACACCGCATAGCCATTGACGATCTCCAGCTTGTCGGGCGCCAGGTTGATGGCGTTGCGGTAGCGGCGCTCGGCCTCCCTGGGCTGCTCGAGCCGGCCGTAGAGCTCGGCAAGTGCGAACTGCCCTTCGGCGCTTTTCGGATTCTGCTTCTCGGCGCGCTCGAGCTTTTCCTTGGCATCGGCCAGCTTGCCCTGGTTCATGTAGGCCACGCCGAGCTTCACGTTGGCATCTGCCGCCGCCAGCGAATCGACGGGACGGTTGCCGCCAGAATGCACGCAGCCGGCCAGTGCCGCCGTGGCCAGCAGCGTCAGCAGCGCGGCGACCTTCAAGACGGCGCTCCCGGCTGTGGCGCGGGCTGCGCCACCACGGGCACGGCCACGCGCTTGCTGCCAAGTCGTGAGGTGGTGCGGTTGGTCACGCGCCCGGCGAGCTGGCCGCAGGCTGCATCAATGTCGTCGCCACGGGTCTTCCTGATTGTCGCCATGACACCACCTTTCAGTACCTGGTCGAGGAATGCACGGATGACCTCCGGACGCGAACGACGGTACTGCGTGCCGGGGAAGGGATTGAAGGGGATGAGGTTGACCTTGGCCGGATGGCCGCGCAGCAGCCGCGCCAGTGCGCGCGCCTGCGCCGGGGAATCGTTCACGCCGTCGAGCATCACGTATTCGAAGGTGACGCTGCGGCCGTTGGCCTCGTCCACATAGGCCCAGCAGGCTTCAAGCAGCTCGGCGATGTTGTGGCGGCGGTTGATGGGCACCAGCTCGCTGCGCAGCTCATCGTCGGGCGCGTGCAGTGACACGGCCAGCGCGACATTGCTCTCTTCGGCGAGCTTGTAGATCTGCGGCACCAGGCCGCTGGTGGAAAGCGTCAGGCGGCGGCGCGAGAAATCGAGCCCCAGCTCATCGAGCAGGATGCGCAGCGCGGGCACCACATTGCGGAAGTTGGCCAGCGGCTCGCCCATGCCCATCAGCACCACGTTGCTGATGATGCGGTCGTCACCGGCCTTGAAGCCCAGCTCCTTCTGCGCCAGCAGCACCTGGCCGACGATCTCGGCAGTGGAGAGGTTGCTGTTGAAGCCCTGCTGCGCGGTGGAGCAGAAGCTGCAGTCCATGGCGCAACCCACCTGCGAGGAGATGCACAGCGTGGCGCGGCCCACCTCGGGGATGTAGACCATTTCTATACCCTGACTGGCGATGCCCTGGTTGCCCCTGGTGGCATCACCGGCCTTCAGCATCCACTTCACGGTGCCGTCGGCTGCATCCTGGCGGGTGAGGATCTCTGGCAGGCGGATCTCTGCCACCTGCTTCAGCCCGGCGCGGAAATCCTTGGCCAGGTCGGTCATCGCGTCGAAGTCGGTTTCGGCGCGCTTGTAGATCCACTGGAAAAGCTGGCGCGCGCGAAAGGCCTTGCCGCCCCGCTCGACGCACCAGGCTTCGAGTTCGGGACGGGTCAGGTCGAGCAGGTTGACGCGCGCGTCAGTCATGCTGCTTCAGCGGGAGTGGATTTCCGACTGGGCGAAGAAGTAGGCGATCTCGATCGCCGCGTTCTCCAGCGAATCGGAACCATGCACGGTGTTGGCGTCGATGCTCTGCGCAAGGTCGGCGCGGATGGTGCCCTTGTCCGCCTTCTTCGGGTCGGTGGCGCCCATCAGGTCGCGGTTCTTCTGCACGGCGTTCTCGCCCTCGAGCACGCTGAGCACCACGGGGCCTGAAATCATGAAGGTGACCAGGTCGTTGAAGAAGGGCCGGGCCTTGTGCACGGCGTAGAAGCCCTCGGCCTGCGCACGCGACAGCTGCGTGAGGCGGGAAGCCACGATCTTCAGGCCGGCCTTCTCGAAGCGGCGGTAGATCTCACCGATGTGGTTGTTGGCCACGCCATCGGGCTTGATGATCGAAAAAGTGCGCTCGAGCGCCATGTCGAAGATTCTCCGGCTTGTGTGAAAAAGTGCCGGATTTTACCTGCCCGGGCGGGGTGCCGGCAATCGCCGCGAGTGCGGAAGTGCCGGTTTTTTAAGGAATTTTAAATACTGAAGCTTTCGCCGCAGCCGCACTCGCCCTTGATGTTGGGGTTCCGGAAGCGAAATGCCTCGTTGAGGCCCTGTTTAACGAAGTCCACGGTGGTGCCGTCGATCAGGGGCAGGCTGTCGGGATCGACGAAGACCTTCACGCCCCGGTCTTCGAAGACCAGGTCGCGGGGGGCCTGCTGGTCGGCGTAGTCGATCACGTAGGCGAAACCCGAGCAGCCGGTCTTGCGCACGCCCAGCTTGAGCCCCAGCCCGTGGCCACGGGCGGAAAGGTACTTCTGGACGCGGTCGGCGGCGGCAGGTGTGAGCGAAATGGGCATGGTTCAGTCGATGGGCTTCAGTGCGTGCAGTGCATCTTCGATGATGAGCATTCGGCCGAGTTTTTCAATGGGCGCCTGCAGCGTTTCCAGCCATTCCTGCGGCCTGCCCACGGCGGCGCCTGCCACGGGCTGCCCCGGAAGTCTCTGGCGCAGAAGGTTGCAGGCGGCAGCGGTGTAGGGGCAGCCGTAGCAGCGGATCTCCACCGCGCGCACCAGGCCGCCTTCGGCCCGCAGGGCAATCCGGACCCAGGTGCCAAGCTGCAGGGAGCCGGCCTCACCGGCCCACTGCTGCCCCTGCCCCGCAGGAACGGGCGCGGGGCGTGCCGGTGAGGCGTTCCACAGCTCCCCGTGCACTTGCCGCACGGCGGCGATGGCCGCGTCGATGTGCGCCGCTGTGGTGGCGTGGCCGAGGCTGAAGCGCAGCGAGCTCTGCGCGGTTTCGGTGTCGCGACCCAGCGCGCGCAGCACATAGGAGGGCTCGGCGCTGCGGGAATTGCAGGCCGAGCCGGTGGAGAGGGCGATGCCGGACAGGCCGGTGAACAGGCTCTCGCCTTCCACGCCCGGGAAGCTGGCGTTGAGGATGTGCGGCGCGCCGGGGCGGCCATTGCGCAGCACGCCGGGCAGGTCGGCCAGGCCCTGCCAGAGGCGCTCGCGCAGCCCCGTGAGGCGCGCGGCCTCCTGCGCGCGCTTGCGCGCGGCAATTTCACAGGCGAGGCCGAAGCCGACGATCTGGTGCGTGGCCAGCGTGCCGGCGCGCAGGCCACGCTCATGGGCGCTGCCGAGCATCTGCGGCGCGATGCGGCCGCGGTGCCCCGGCGAGACATACAGCGCACCGATGCCCTGCGGACCGGCGAGCTTGTGCCCCGAGACAGACAGCAGCGCCAGGCCCTGCACATCGAGTGGCAATTTGCCGGCGCTCTGCGCGGCGTCGATGTGCAGCGGTACGCCCCGCTCCGCGCACAGCTGGCGCAGTGCGTCGAGATCCTGCGCAGTGCCGGTCTCGTTGTTCACATGGAGCAGCGATACCAGGCAGGTGTCGGGCCGCAGCGCTGCAGCCAGCACTGCCGGATCAAGCACGCCCTGCGTATCCGGCTTCAGCACGGTGGACCCGGCACCGGCTGCGCGCACCGGCTCGAGCACGGACTTGTGCTCGCTGGCCAGCGTGACCACATGCCCCTTGCCGCCACGTGCCTGCGCGGCGCTGCGCGTGCCGGTGATGGCGAGGTTGTTCGATTCGGTGGCGCCAGAGGTGAACACGATGTCCGCAGGCGGCGCGCCCACCAGTGCCGCCACCTGCGCACGCGCGGCCTCGATGAGCTCCAGCGCCCTGCGGCCGGCCGCGTGGCTGGAGGAGGCATTGCCCAGCGGCATCGCCATCACCTCGGCCATGCGCGCAGCCACCTCGGGCAGCACGGGGGCCGTGGCGGCGTAGTCGAGATAGACCAGCTCGTCCGAGGCCAAGGCTCAGCGCCCCTCGCCGGCCCGGCGCCGCCGGCTCTGCACGGCAGTGAGGATGCCGCGCAGGATGTTCACCTCGTTGCCGTCGAGCTCCGCGCGGTTGAACATGCGGCGGATGCGGCCCATCAGGTGCGTGCCGCTCTGCGTGCGGTCGCGGAAATCCGCCTCGGTCATCACCTGCTCCAGGTGCCCGAAGAAGCGTTCCATCTGTTCCGGCGTGGCCAGCGGCACATCGCGCGGCGGCACGGCCGCACCGGGCCGGTGCCAGGCCATGCGGATCTCGTAGGCGATGAGCTGCGCGGCCATGGCTATGTTCAGCGACTCGTATTCCGGATTGGCCGGGATGCGCAGCAGCGCATGCGCCTTGAGCAGGTGCTCGTTGGACAGGCCGAAGCGCTCGGTGCCGAACAGCACGGCCACGGTGCCGGCGCCCGCCTGCGCCTCGGCCACCATGCGCTGGCCGGCCTCGCGCACCTCCTGCACGCGGAAGAACTGCTCGCGGGTGCGGGCCGTGGTCCCGAAAACCAGCCCGCAATCGGCGATGGCCTCCTCAAGGGTGTCGCAGACACGGGCCGCGGCCAGCACGTCATCGGCCCCGGAGGCGCGTGCCGTGGCCTCCGGATGCGGGAATTCCCGCGGTTTCACCAGCGTGAGGTCCTTCAGGCCCATGTTCTTCATGGCGCGCGCCACGGCCCCGATGTTGCCGGGATGGGAGGTTTCGACCAGCACGAAGCGGATGGGAAGGGAGGGGTTCATGGGCGGTCTGCTATTCTAGCGCTTCACCATGCATCCCTATCTGAACACGGCCGTGAAGGCCGCCCGCCGCGCTGGCGACATCATCGTGCGCGGACTGAACCGCATCGAAGGCGTCCAGTCCACGGCCAAGGGCCACAACGACTTCGTCACCAGCATCGACCATGCCGCCGAGGCGGCCATCATCGAGACGCTGCGCGACGCCTATCCCAGCCACGGCTACCTGGCCGAAGAAAGCGGCGAAACCCCGGGCGATTCATCGATCGTGTGGATCATCGACCCGCTCGATGGCACCACCAACTTCATACATGGCTTTCCGCAGTTCGCGGTGTCCATCGCATGCCAGCTGGAGGGTCGCATCGAGCATGGCGTGATCTACGACCCGATGCGCCAGGAGATCTTCACTGCCAGCCGCGGCTCCGGTGCATACCTTGAGAACCGGCGCCTGCGCGTGAGCAACCGCCGCTCGCTCGAGGGGGCGCTGATCGGCACCGGGTTCCCCTATCGGGACAACCTGCACCTGCTCGACACCTACCTTGCGATGTTCAAGGCAGTGACGCAGCGGGCCGCGGGCCTGCGCCGGCCCGGCTCCGCTGCGCTCGACCTGGCCTATGTGGCGGCCGGACGCACCGACGGCTTCTGGGAATTCGGCCTGCGTGCCTGGGATACGGCCGCCGGCACGCTGATGATCCGCGAGGCGGGCGGGCTCATCGCGACGCTCGACGGCGCGGAGTACAAGCAGAAGGGCAACATCGTGGCGGGCTCGCCGCGCGTGTTCAACGAACTGCTGGAAACCCTGGCACCGCACCTGGTGCCGGAGCTGCGCGAAGGCTGATCAGCCCGCCCGTTCGGCCTGGCCGCGCACCAGCAGCGCGTGCCAGCCGGTGCGATACGTCTCGAACCCAGGCGAGGCCGCATGGCAGATCATCGCCGGGCGGCCGCCCAGCAGGGTGGTGATCACGCCGCGCTTGCCCTGGAACAGCTCGCTACGTCCGGCGAAGTCGAGCACCGGCAGGCCGGGTGTGCGGCGGGTGTCGGCGAGGATGCGGCCGCCGGCATCCACGATGCAGGCGCGCGTGCGGGTGCGCTCGGCCTGCGACAGCGGGATCTGGTCCACCACCGTCTGCCCCAGCGCCTGCCACTTGAAGAGGATGCCCAGCACGCCGCGCGGCGGGCCATGCGGCGCACCCGCGTCGCGCACCGCGCAGGAATAGGCCAGCACGCTCTGCCGCTCCACCAGCCCGGAGTCATGCACGGACTGGAAACCGAACTCGTGGCCACTGCGCGTGGCCATGGCGGTGCGGAACCACTCGGTGTCATCCACGCGCGCACCCACCGAGCGGTAGCGCAGCGGGCGGCCATTGGCCACCACGCGGCCCTGCGTGTCGGCGATGACCAGGTCGGCATACACGGTGTAGGAATCCAGGACCTGGCCCAGCCGCTGGCTGGCGTGGCGCAGCGCATCCGGCGTGCCGTCTGCCAGGCAGCGTGCCACGGCGGGCTCGGTGGCCCACCAGCGCACGTCGCAGCTGCGCTCGTAGAGGTTGCGGTCGACGATGTCGATGGCGTTGTAGGCCAGGTCGCAGAGGCGGTTGGCCACCACGTCTTCGTTGAGCAGGCGCAGTACGGCATCCAGGTCGGCGCCACGTGCCTGGGATTCACGGATCAATCCCACCGCGGCTTCGCGCATGTTGTCGGAGAGGCGCGTGAGCTCCTGCCCCACCACGCCGAAACCCGCACCGGCCGCGCCGGCACGCGCGGCTTCGATACGCGCATTCATCGACAGCAGGTGGATGCCGCGGTTGATGTCCTGCATGCGGTCCACTGCACCCACGACGTGGGCACGCATCTCCTGCGAGAGACCGACGACGCGCGCGATCAGCTCTTCCGTGGAAAGCGCCGAAGAATCCGTTTCAGTGGGCTGCAAGGCCGCCGCCATGTCCGAACCTCAATGTCCCTGGGTCCGGAGTGTTGCCGGTTGTCATGTCAAATTCCGTGCGATGGCGCGCATCATTGCAGGAAGTGCCGCAATTTCCAGCGGAATTCGCTTTGTGACACCAACCACTGATGGCATCGCGCCTGTGCCTCGCAGGGTGATTGCCGGCGACAGGAAATGGTCGGATCTGGATCTATGCCTGCGCGCGCCAGTTGGCGATGGCCAGCCCCGCCGCCACGCTGGTGAAGGGATCGTGGCCTTCCACGCGGCCGGGGAAAAATTCATCCAGCAGCGCGCGCACCGCGATGATCTCGGAGGTGCCGCCGGTGCGGATGACCACGTCCACTTCCTGCGGCGTGATGCAGGCGCGCTCCAGCAGTGTCACGATGCACTCGCGCGTGCGTGCCAGCACCGGCGCGAGGATGGCATCGAAGCGTTCGCGGCTGAACGGCACGGTGAGGTTCAGCTCGGGGATGTCGATGCTGGTGTACTCCGTCGATGACAGGGCCACCTTCGCGCGGCGTATGGCCTGGAAGCAGTTGTAGCTGTAGTTGAAGGTGATCAGGTCGAGCAGGCGCTGGAACTTGATGGCAGCCGGCCCGCCGCGTGCGATGCGGTCCACCACCATCGCGCGGGTCTGGATCTGGTTGAGCAGGTAGGTGGTGGGCCAGTTCACCAGCCCCGCCTCGAACTCGTGGAAGGGGAACAGCGTGTCGATGGTGCGGCCGTCCACCTCGCGCACCCAGCGTTCGCCCTTGCCCAGTTCGGGAAACAGCATCTGCTCGAAGACCAGCTGGTCGATGCGGTCGCCGCCGAGCGCCATGCCGTGCGTGCCCAGCACCTCGAACCCGTCTGCATCGAAGCGCACGGCGGCCAGGTCGAGCGTGCCGCCGCCGAAGTCCACGGTGAGCGCGAGGCCGCGCGGTGGACGGCGTGCGCCATGCAGCCAGGACAGCGTGGCTGCCACGGGCTCCGGGTAGAACTGCGCGATCTTCAGCCCGGCGTGCTGGTAGGCCTCCGTGAGCCTCGCCACCGCGACGGCATCGCGTTCTGCCGACCGGCCCTCGAAGGTGACCGGGCGTCCGGCATGCAGCGCCGGCAGTGGCGGCCGCAGCTCCCGCTCCACCGCCATGCGGATGTGCAGCAGGATGGGGGTGAGCAGCGCCACCAGGCGGTAGTGGCGCTCGAACACGGACAGGCGCTCGATGTCCGGATCGCCGAGCAGTCGCTTCAGGCCAAGGAACAGGCGCCCCGGCAGCGTGCGATCCTGCAGCGGCCCATAAACAGCCTGCCGATCGGTCTGCAGGCGCGAGATGTCTTCACCCGTGGCATTGCCTGTGACCGAAGAGGCGGATTCGCCAATCAGCTCGGCCACCAGTTCCACGCGCCGGCCGCGGTTCTCCTCCACGTAGCGGTCGATGGCCGTGCCGCCGGTGAGCGCGGCATAGGCGCGATCAAGGTGGATGGCAGTGGGCAGGATGGGACCACCGTGCTCCAGCACCACGCGGTGCAGCTGCCTGCCGTCGAACCAGGCTGCGGCGGAATTGGAAGTGCCGAAGTCCAGCCCCAGGCCGATGCGCCGGGGGCCGGCTGGCCGGTGCGGGTCAGCCACCGAGGTAGGCACTGCGCACGCGCGGGTCGGCCCGCAGCGCAGCCGAATCGTTGTCGAGGATCACCTGCCCGGTTTCCAGCACGAAGCCATGGCTGGCCACTTCCAGCGCGAGGTTGGCGTTCTGCTCCACCAGCAGGATGGTGATGCCACGCTCGCGGTTGATTGCGGCGATCTGCCCGAAGATGGCCTTCACCAGCAGCGGCGCGATGCCAAGGGACGGCTCATCGAGCATCAGGAACCGCGGCTGGCTCATCAGCGCCCGGCCGATGGCCAGCATCTGCTGCTCGCCGCCGGAGAGCGTGCCGGCCAGCTGCTTCTCGCGCTCGGCCAGGCGCGGGAACACACTGAACACATAGTCGCGCTCGCGGCGCACCAGCGCCTGGTCATGCTGCAGGTAGGCGCCCATGGCGAGGTTCTCGCGCACGGTGAGGTTGCCGAACACCATGCGGCCCTCGGGCACATGGCACAGGCCACGCTCGACGATGCGATGCGGCGGCATGCCCTCGATGCGCTCGCCGCAGTAGGTGATGCTGCCGGCCTGCGGGCGGATGAGGCCCGACACGGTGCGCAGTGTGGTGCTCTTGCCGGCGCCATTGCTGCCGATCAGCGTCACGATGCCGCCCTCGGGCACCCTGAGGTTCACGCCATGCAGGGCGCGGATCGCGCCGTAGCTGACGCTGAGGTCCTGGATGGAGAGCATCAGCCGGCCGCCACTGCGGGTGTCTCCTCACCCAGGTAGGCCTCGATGACCTTCGGATCGGCGCGCACCGCGGCGGGTGCACCATCGGCGATCTTCACGCCATGGTCGAGCACGATGATGCGCTCGCAGACCTTCATCACCAGCGGCATGTCGTGCTCCACCAGCAGGATGGTGGTGCCGAAGCGCTCGCGGATCTGTGCGATCTGCTTCGTGAGGTGCAGCTTCTCGGTGGTGTTCATGCCGGCGGCGGGCTCATCCAGCAGCAGCAGGCGCGGCTGCGTGGCCAGCGCCCGCACGATCTCCAGGCAGCGCTGGCTGCCATAGGGCAGGCTGCGCGCCGGCTCGTCGGCCACGCGCGTGAGGCCGAACATCTCCAGCAGTTCCATGGCCTGCGCCTGCAGCGCGGCCTCGGACTTGCCGAAAGCCGGCAGCCGCAGCAGCGAGGCGCCTGCGCGATGCGTGAGGTGGCGGTTGAAGGCCGCGCGCACGTTGTCAACCACGGACAGCGACGGGAACAGGCGGATGTTCTGGAAGGTGCGCGACACACCCAGCCGCGCGATCTGCCAGGGCTTCAGCCCGCCGATCGCACGCTCGCCCAGGTGCAGCGCGCCCTGCGTGGGCGAATAGACCCCGGTGATGAGGTTGAACACACTGGTCTTGCCGGCGCCATTCGGACCGATGAGCCCGGTGAGCGTGCCCTCTGCCAGCTCGAACGACAGCTCGCACACTGCACTCAGGCCGCCGAAGCGCAGCGTGCAGGCATCCAGCCGCAGCAGCACGCTCATGCCCCCGCCCTCCCCGACCGGCCCGACCAGCGGAAAAGACCCTGCGGCCTCAGGATCATCAGCAGGATGATCAGCAGCGAGTAGAAGATCATGCGGTACTCGCCGAAACCGCGCAGCAGCTCCCCTGCCAGCGTGAGCAGGATGGCCGCCGCGATCACGCCAGCCGTATTGCCCATGCCCCCGAGGATCACCATCACGACAATCTCGATGGAGCGGTCGAAGCCGAAACCCTGCGGCGCGATGTAGCCCTTGAAGTGCGCATACACGCCCCCGGCCATGCCGGCGAAGAACGCACCCACCAGGAACGCGGTGAGCTTGTAGCGCGTGGTGTTGATGCCCATGGCCTCGGCGGCCACCTCGTCATCGGCCACCGCGATGAAGCCGCGGCCATAGGTGGAATGCACCATCGACCACACCACGTAGATGCAGATCGCGGCCAGGCCATAGGCCCAGGCCAGGTTGGCGTGTGCGGGAATGCCGAACATGCCGCGCGGCCCGCCCACCGACTCGATGTTCTGCAGCACCACGCGGATGATCTCGCCGAAACCCAGCGTGACGATGGCGAGGTAGTCACCGCGCAGGCGCAGCGAGGGCACGCCCACCACCAGCCCCGCCGCCGCCGCCGCCAGGCCGCCCGCCAGCAGTGCGCACAGGAACAGCAGCCACTGCGCGCTGCCGAAGAAATCAGGCAGCGCCGAGCCGGTGGTGAGCACTGCCGCTACATAGGCGCCCACGGCCATGAAGCCGGCGTGCCCCAGCGAGAACTGCCCGGTGTAGCCGTTGATCAGGTTCAGCGACACCGCCAGCGTGACGTTGATGCCGCAGATCACGGCGATGTCGAGGAAGTAGGGATTGAAGCTGCCGGAGAACGCGGACAGCACGGCCACCACCACCAGCGCCCCGAGCAGCAGCCACTGCGGATGGGCGCGCATCACACCTTCTCCGCCACGCGCCGGCCCAGCAGGCCCTCCGGCCGCAGCAGCAGGATGAGGATCAGCACCGCAAACGCCACGGCATCGCGGTAGGTGGAGCCGCCGAAGCCCACCACCGCGGTCTCCACCAGCCCCAGCACCAGGCCACCGAAGGCCGCGCCGGCGATGTTGCCGATGCCGCCCAGCACCGCCGCCACGAAGGCCTTCATGCCCGGCAACGTGCCCATCAGCGGGTCGATGGAGGGATAGTTGGAGGCATAGAGGATGCCGCCGGCGGCCGCCATCGCAGAGCCGATGGCAAAGGTGAAGGAGATCACGCGGCTGTTGTTGATGCCCATCAGCGAGGCAGCCACGGGATTGAACGACAGCGCGCGCATGGCGGTGCCGGTGCGCGTATGCAGCACGATGTAGCGCAGCGCCACCAGCAGCACCGGGGTCACCACGAACACCAGGATCTGGCTGCTGGAGATCACCAGCCCGCCGAGGTCGAAATTGCGCACCGGGAACAGCGCCGGGAAGGAGCGCGGATTGGCGCCGAAGATGCGCTGGCCGAGGTTCTGCAACAGCAGCGACACGCCGATGGCCGTGATCAGCACCGTGAGCGTGGAGCGTCCGCGCAGCGGCTTGTAGGCCAGCTTCTCGATCACCATGCCCAGCACCGCGCAGATGGCCATGGCCCCCAGCAGCACCAGCACGCCGACGAAGGGCGAGCTGTTCGCCACCGCCTGGGAGAGGAACAGCCCCGAGAACGCGCCGACCATGAACACGTCGCTGTGCGCGAAGTTGATGAAGCGCAGCACGCCATACACCATGGTGTAGCCGAGCGCGATCAGCGCATAGATGGCGCCGAGCGCCAGGCCATTGATCAGTTGCTGCAGCAGCTCGGTCACGGCCCGGCGACGCCTGCGTCAGGGATCAGGGTGCGACGCTCTTCACGTACTCGAACTTGCCGTCCTTCACCGTGATGATGACCGCGGCCTTGGAGGCGTCGCGGTTCTCATCGAGCGTGGTGAGGCCAGTGGCGCCGGGGAAGTCCTTCGTGGCCGCCAGCGCATCGCGCAGCGCTGGCCCGTCGGTGGTGCCGGCACGCTGGATGGCATCGGCCAGCACGCGCGCGGAGTCGTAGCCCAGTGCGGCCATGGCATCGGGCGTCTTGCCGTTGTAGCGGGCGCGGTAGGCCGCCACGAACTTCTGCGCCAGCGGCTCGGTGCTGCCCGGCGAGAAATGCGTAGAGTAGTAGGTGCCCACCAGGTTTTCCGCGCCGGCGATCTGGATCAGCTCGGGCGCCTCCCAGCCATCGCCGCCGAACAGCGGCACGGTGATGCCGAGCTGGCGCGCCTGGGCCACGATCAGGCCAACGTCGGTGTAGTAGCCCGGCACCAGGATGGCGTCGGGCCTTGCGTTCTTGATGACGGTGAGCTGGGCCTTGAAGTCCTTGTCGCCGCCCGTGTATTTCTGCTCGGAGACGACCTCGCCGCCCGCGGCCAGCCAGGGTTCGCGGAAGTACTGCGCCAGGCCCACGCTGTAGGCGGCTGCGACGTCGGAGAAGATGGCGACCTTCTTCGCCTTCAGCGTGTCTTTCGCGAAGCCGGCCAGCAGCCGGCCCTGGAAGGGATCGGTGAAGCAGACCCGGAACACGTAGTCGCCCACCCGGGTCACGTCGGGATTGGTGGAAGACGGGGAGATCATCGGGATGCGGCTGGACTGGGCCAGCGGCGCCACCTCCAGCGAGCGGCCCGAGGCCACCTCGCCCAGCAGCGCCACCACCTTGTTGCTGCTGATCAGCTTCTTGGCGATGGTGGAGGACTCGCCCTGCATGCTGCGGTTGTCCTCGTACACCAGTTCCAGCGGCCGGCCCAGCACGCCACCGGCGGCGTTGATCTCCTCGATGGCGAGCATCGTTCCCTCGTGCGAGGAGGTGCCGAAGGTGGCCTCCTTGCCGGTGAGCGAGGCGAACTCGCCGATGCGGATGGCCCCGGTGTCGGTCGCGGCATCGCCGCCGGATTTCGAGCAACCGGCAATGGCGAGTGCGGCAAGGGCGGTGGCCAGCAGGCCGGTGCGTGCGGTTTTCATTTGCAGGACCAGTCTTGTCCGGATGGTTGTACCGAGGGACCGAGTATAGAGAGGCTCCATGCGGAATCCAGCCTCGGCACCAACCATTGGGACCGGGCTGGCAATCCCGCCCTTCTCAGCCGGCCTTTTGTGCCTTCCGCCGGTCCAGCAGCTTGCGCAGCCGGAGATTGATCATCTCCACGCCCACGGAGAACGCCATCGCGAAATACAGGTAACCCTTGGGCACATGGGTGTCGAGGCCATCGGCGATCAGTGCCACGCCGACCATGATCAGGAAGGCCAGCGCCAGCACCTTCACCGTCGGGTGCTCCTCGACGAAGTCGGAGATCGGCCCGGCCAGCAGCATCATCACCAGGATGGCCACCACGATGGCCGCCACCATGATGGGCACCTGGTGCGGCTCGGCCAGGCCCACGGCCGTGAACACCGAGTCGAGCGAGAACACGATGTCGATGATGCCGATCTGCACGATGATCATCGCGAAGCTGGCGAACACCCGTGTCGTGCGGTCGTCCGCCGCGCCTTCCAGCGTGTGGTGGATCTCCAGCACGCTCTTGCCGAGCAGGAACAGGCCGCCAAGCAGCAGGACCAGGTCGCGACCGGAGATCTCGTTGCCCAGCACCGTGAACCAGGGCTTGGTGAGGCCGATCAGCCACACGATGGACAGCAGCAGCGCAACTCGCGTGCCCATGGCCACGAGCAGCCCGAAATTGCGCGCCTTCCTGCGCTGCTCCTGGGGCAGGCGCCCCACCAGCACCGAGATGAAGATGATGTTGTCGATCCCCAACACGATCTCCAGCGCGGAGAGCGTGAGGAAGGCCAGCCAGGACTGCGGATCGGTCAGCAGCTCCATCATCTCGGGAGCCTCCCCGGGGTGTTACGGCAGGCTGTCGACCTCGCGGGCCCGCACCACCGGGAAGATGTGCTCGGCCTTCAGCCCCAGGTCGAGCGCCACCGCCGAGGAGATGTAGATCGACGAGTAGGTGCCGGCGATGATGCCGATGGTCAGCGCCTCGGCGAAGCCATGCAGCGCGGGACCGCCCAGCACCAGCAGCGCCACCACCACGATCAGCGTGGTGACCTTGGTCATGATGGTGCGCGAGAGCGTCTGGTTGATGGACTGGTCGAGCACCAGCTGTGGCGACAGGCGCCGGTTGGCCTCGAAGCGCTCGCGGATGCGGTCGAACACGATGATGGTGTCGTTGAGCGAGTAGCCCACCACCGCCAGCAGCGCCGCCACCACCGCCAGGTCGAAGGGCGTCTGCGACAGGGCGAACCAGCCGATGATCAGGATGGGGTCGTGCAGCAGCGCCAGCATGGCGCCGGTGGAAAGCCGCCAGGTATGGAAGCGGAAGATCAGGTACAGGAACACCAGCAGGAAGGTCAGCGACAGCGCGAGGATGGCGCTGTTGCGCAGCTCCGCGCCCACCTGCGGGCCGACGAATTCCAGCGGCTTGATGTCTACTGCCGGGTCGACCGTCTGTAGTGCGGCCACCACGCGCTCGCGCACCTTGTCGGCGCTTTGTTCACCTTGCGGCGCCAGCCGGATCGACAGGTCGCTGGCCGTGCCCACGTTCTGCACGACGGGCTCGCGGAACTCCTGCGCCTCGAGGGCCGTGCGCACGCGCTCCACGTCGGCCGGGCCGCTGAAGGTGGCCTCGACGTTGGTGCCGCCGGTGAAGTCCACCGTGAGGTTCAGGCCGCGGGTGAGGAACAGCGTCACCGACGCGACCATCAGCACCACCGACAGCGTGTACCACACACGCCGGGTCGCCATGAACGGGAAATTGGTTGCCTTGCCGAAGAATTCCACGAATGTCCCCTTAGCGTCAGTGTCAGCCGATCGACAGGCGGGCCGGCTTGCGGGCGCCGCCGTAGATCAGCGTCAGCAGCGCGCGGCTGCCGAGCATGGCCGTGAACATCGAGGTGAGGATGCCCAGCGAGAGCACCACCGCGAAGTTGCGGATCGGTCCGGTGCCGAACACCCACAGCACCAAGCCCGCGATGAAGGTGGTGACGTTGGAGTCCCAGATGGCGGACCAGGCCTTCTCGAAGCCGGCACGGATGGAGGTCTGTGGCGAGACCCCGTTGCGCAGCTCCTCGCGCACGCGCTCGTAGATGATCACGTTGGCGTCCACCGCCATGCCAACGGTGAGCAGGATGCCGGCGATGCCGGGCAGCGACAGCGACGCGCCCAGCAGCGACAGCAGCGCGGTGAGCAGCACCATGTTCACGGTGAGCACCACGCAGGCCACCACCCCGAACAGGTGGTAGTAGAAGATCATGAAGATGAACAGGAGGCCCGCGCCCCACATCAGCGCCTGCACGCCGGACTTGATGTTCTCCTGTCCCAGCGACGGGCCCACGGGGCGCTCGCTCACCGGCAGCAGTGGCGCGGCCAGCTGGCCGGAGCGCATCAGCAGCGCCAGCTCGCTGGCCTCCGCCTGCGAGAGGCCGGTGATGTTGAAGTTGTTGCCCAGCACGCCGCGGATGGTGGCCTCGCTGATCACCTCGCGGCGGTCCGGGCCATTGCGCTCGCGCAGTTCGCCGGTGGCCGGATCGGTGTATTGCTCGCGGGTCTTCTCGACCAGCACCACTGCCATCAGGCGGCCGATGTTGGACATCGACACGCGACGCATCTCGTCACCGCCCTTGGAGTCGAGGCGGATCTGCACCGACGGACCATCCTGGGTCACGGCGGTGGTGGCGCCGATGAGGTTCTCGCCGGTGGCGATCAGCTCGCGCTTGAGCAGCGTGGGCCGGCCATCCCTGTGGTAGTCGAGCCGCGAGCCCAGCGGTGCGCGGCCACGCGTCGCGGCCTCGTTGGCGCTGTTGACCATGTCGGTCAGGCGGAACTCCAGCGAGGCCGTGCGTCCCAGCATTGACTTCACCTGGGCCGAATTGGTGACGCCCGGCAGCTGCACGGCGATGCGGTCGGCGCCCTGCTGCTGCACGATGGGTTCGGTGACACCCAGCGCGTTCACGCGGTTGCCCAGCGTGATCATGTTCTGCTCGATGGCGCCGCGCTGGCGCTCCCTGACCTGCGCGTCGGTGAGCGTGGCGTCGATGTAGGGCGTGGCACCGCCACTGGTGGTGTAGGTGACATCGGGCACGGCACGGCGCATGGTCACGAGCGCCTCGTCGAGGTCGGTGCCGGGAGCGAAGGTGACGCGCACGCCGTTTGCTACCGGCGTGGCGTCGGAAAAGTCGATCTTCGCGGTGGTGAGCGCGCGGCGGTAGTCCTGCTCGTAGGCCTCCACCAGCTGGCGCACCGCGCCCTTCACGTCCACCTCGTAGAGCAGGTAGAGGCCGCCGCGCAGGTCAAGGCCCAGCGGCATGGGCCGCAGGCCCAGCGCACGGAAGACGCCCGGTGCGCGCGGCGCGCGTGCCAGGGCGGAATCGAAGGAATCGCGGAAGGTCGCATTCACCGCGTCGCGCCCGGCCAGCTGCTGGCCCACCTCGTCGAACAGCACCATCAGGCGGCCGTTGTCGACGAAGGAGCGCTTGAAGTTCACGCCCTTGTCCTTCAGCGTGGCCTCGACCAGCTCGCGCGTGGTGTCATCGATGGGAGCGCGGTCCTTGCGGGCCACCTGCACTGCCACGTCCTCGCCGAAGAAATTCGGCGCGGCGATGATCAGCGCCAGCAGCGTGACGACTGCGACGAGGGTGTATTTCCAGCGGGCGAATTCCAGCATGGCGGATCAGGCGCTCTTGTAGGTGCCTTTGGGAACGAGCTGGGTGATCTGCTGGCGCTGCACCTTGATGCGCACGCCATCGGCGATCTCCACCGTGATGAAGCCCTCACCCACGTCGGTGATGCGGCCGAGCAGGCCACCGGAGGTGACCACCTCGTCACCGGGGGCAAGCTTCGACAGCAGCGCCTGGTGTTCCTTGTGGCGCTTCTGCTGCGGACGGATCAGCAGGAAATAGAACACCACGATCATCAGCGGCAGGATGATGAAGTTCATCATGCCCGGGCCCTGGGGCGCGGCACCGGCCGTCTGGGCGTGGGCGGTGGAAATCAGCAGGCTCATGATCGTTTCCTGTCCGGGTGAAAAATCGGCGGGGGATTATGCCACAGCGCCCCGGAATGGCCGGGTCGCGGTAAATCAGGCCTGGGCGGCCGCCGTGCCGCCGGCCCGGCGGGCCAGGGTTTCGGCCGCGAAAGCGGCAAAACGCCCTTCCTCCAGCGCCTGGCGCATCTGGCGCATCAGCTCCAGGTAGAAATGCAGGTTGTGCAGGGTATTCAGGCGGGCCCCGAGGATCTCGTTGCACTTGTCCAGGTGCCTGAGGTAGGCCCGGGAATAGTTGCGGCAGGTGTAGCAGCCGCAGGTGGGGTCGACGGGTCCGGTATCCGCAGCATGGGCGGCATTGCGGATGTTCACCACGCCGTCGTGCACGAAAAGGTGTCCGTTGCGCGCGTGGCGGGTGGGCATCACGCAGTCGAACATGTCGATGCCGCGCGCCACGGCGCGGACCAGGTCTTCGGGGCGGCCCACGCCCATCAGGTAGCGGGGACGGTCGCGGGGCAGCAGCGGCTCCACGCCCTCGAGCACGGCCAGGCGCACTTCCTCCGGCTCGCCCACCGCGAGGCCCCCCACCGCATAGCCGGGGAAACCGATCTTCACCAGCGCCTCCACCGAGGCCTCGCGCAGCGGCGCATAGGTGCCGCCCTGCACGATGCCGAAGAGGTTGCCGCGCGGCGGCGCCGGGTCCTCGCGGTAGTAATGTGCATGCGAGCGCGCGGCCCAGCGCATGGAGCGTTGCATCGAATCGCGCGCCTGCGCCTCGGTGGCCGGCCAGGGCGTGCAGTCATCGAAGCACATGGCGATGTCCGACCCCAGCGCGCGCTGCACATCCATCGAGTCTTCGGGCGAGAGGTGCACCTGGCTGCCATCCACCGGTGAGGCGAAACGCACGCCCTCCTCGGTGATCTTGCGCAACTGCGCGAGGCTGAACACCTGGAAGCCGCCCGAATCCGTGAGGACGGGTTTCTGCCAGTGCATGAAGCCGTGCAGGCCGCCATGGGCACCGATGACCCCGGTGCCCGGGCGCAGCATCAGGTGGAAGGTGTTGCCGAGGATGATCTCGGCGCCGATCGAAAGCAGCTCCTCCGGCGTCATCGCCTTCACCGTGCCGTAGGTACCCACGGGCATGAAGGCCGGCGTCTCGATGGTGCCGCGGTCGAGCGTGAGCCTGCCGCGCCGCGCCGCGCCCTCGGTCTTCTGCAGCTCGAAGTGGATCATGCGCGCGCCCCTGGCGCAGCGGTGATCCACATGGCGTCCCCGTAGCTGAAGAAGCGGTAGCGCTGGCCCACCGCGTGGGCATAGGCAGCCAGCACGTTGCGGTGGCCGGCGAAGGCCGAGACAAGCATCAGCAGGGTGGACTCCGGCAAGTGGAAATTGGTGATGAGGGCATCGACGACCCGGAAAGCATAGCCCGGCGTGATGAAGAGGCGCGTCTCACCTGCGCCGGCCGCGAGCTGGCCGGACGCCGCGGCGGATTCCAGCGCGCGCGCCACGGTGGTGCCCACGGCCACCACCCGGCCGCCGCGCGCGCGGCAGGCCGCGACGGCATCCACCAGCGACTGCGATACCGCCCAGGTTTCCGCATGCATCACGTGGTGGGCGATTTCCTCCACGCGCAGCGGCTGGAAGGTGCCGGCGCCCACGTGCAGGGTGACTTCGGCGCGCCGCACGCCCAATGCATCGATGCGCGCTACCAGCGCCGCGTCGAAATGCAGGCTGGCCGTGGGCGCCGCCACCGCGCCCGGCGCGCGCGCGAAGATGCTCTGATAACGCTCCCGGTCCTGCGCGTCGTCGCTGCGGTCGATGTAGGGCGGCAGCGGCACATGGCCGTGGGCCTCGAAGAACTCCAGCGCCGGCTGTGGCGTCCGGATTTCCCACAACGATCCGGCCGGAGTTTGCACCTGGCCGACCACCTGCACTTCACCACCCGCGGTGTGGACAGCCAGGCCCGGGCGGATGGCCTTGCTGGCTCGCATCTGTACCCAGGCGCGGTCTTCTCCCACCACGCGTTCCAGGAAGATTTCCACGCGGCCGCCCGAAGGCTTGGTGCCGAAGAGGCGCGCCGCGACCACACGCGTGTCGTTGAACACCAGCAGGTCGGCCGGACGGAGCAGGTCCGGCAGGTCGGTGAAGCGCCGGTCCGCCAGTGCACCGGTGGCGCCATCGAGGCACAGCAGGCGGCTGGCGGAGCGCTCAGGCAGCGGCGCCTGGGCGATCAGTCCGGGAGGCAGTTCGTAGGAAAAATCAGCGCGGCGCATGGGGCGGCGGATGGTACTCCACGCCCCGCGCGAACGCTCAGGGCCGGACGGTCAGCGCCCTGCCGCCGCGCCAGCGCCCGGGGCGACGGAATCCAGATCGATGGCCTTGCGGTCGCGCTGCACGCGCAGCTTCACCTTCTCGCCCGGCTGGTAGGAGCGCAGGATGCGCCCCGCGTGCTGGGCATTGGCCGGCTTGCGGGCGTCGATGGAGAGGATGACGTCGCCATCCTGCAGCCCATAGGGCGAATCGGGGCCGGCGCGCACCACCAGCACGCCCTCCTTCACGCCGAAGTAGTTGCCGAGGCGATCCGAGAGCGTCGCGAACTCCATGCCACCCAGCGGCGTGGAAAAGGACTGCACGGGAGCACGTTCCTCGATGCGCCGGCGCAGCACATCATCCACCGGCGGCAGCGCGGGCGGCGGCGGCGCGGCGCGCAGCGCGACGTCGTAATTCATCTTGCGGCCATCGCGCAGCACGGCCAGCTTCACCCTGGTGTCGGGCTGCAGCGCCTGCAGCTTTTCCACCAGCGCGCGGCCGGGACTGGCTTCTTTCGTGAGGTCGAATCCGTTGATGGAGGTGATCAGGTCACCCGCGCGCAGGCCCGCCTCCTCGGCGGCGCCGCCCGGGCTGACTGTCGAGACCAGGGCGCCGTCGCGGCGCTCGCTGGTATCCACTGAAATGCCCAGCAGCGCGCGCGGCCGGCCCGCGACCAGGTTGCCGCCGCCAATGCTGTAGGTGAAATTGCGGCCCAGTTCGCTGGCGGCGATCGCATAGTCGCGCGAGGCCTCGTCGAGGCGGCGGCGCATCTGCTCCAGGCGATCGTCCTGGCGCTGGATGATGCGCTCCTGGTCGCGCAGCGCCTCGCGCTGGTTGCGCTCGCGCTGGTCCATCTCGCGCTGTGCCCGGGCCTGGTCGCGCTCCAGTTCCAGCTCCCGCAGCAAGCGCTCATTCTCGCGCTGCGCGGCGTTGTCCTGCGCAGCAGCGTCCACGGCCGGCAACACCGATAGCGGCAGTGCCAGCAAGGCGACCTGCCACCTGCGGCGCCGGATCTGCATGCCATGTGGTCGGGAATCCATGTTCGTCACTCCGGTTGGTTCACAGGTCCAGCAGCGCATGCGCATAGGTCACCCGCTGCAGGGAATCATTGAGGCGCGCCCGCGTGGTTTCCAGCCGCTTCAGCTCCGCGTCGGGCAGCGGAGTCAGCCGTGCCGCGGAGATCTCCGCATCGAGCAGGGCAATGTGATCCTGCAGCTCGCTGGTGAGCGCGAAGCGGTCCATGTCCACCAGCGCCGGGGGCTGCAGGAAGACATCGGCGACCGGTGTCATGGCCTCGGCCGGGGGACCGGTCACGGTAGCCGCAGGTTCGGGCTGGGTGAGCACCGCCACCACCGGCACCACCGCCAGCACGCCAATGGCAGCCGCGGCGCTCCAGCCGGCCGTGCGGGCACGATGACGCACCTGCGCGCGGCGGCGCTCGAACTCGGCGAAGTCGATTGGCACCTCACCGGCCGGCGTGGCCAGCGCGCGCAGATCCAGTGGATTCTTCATGGCACCTGCCCCTGCGCTGCCAGGCCCGCGGCCGGCAACTGCCGGTCCGCGGGTCGATGATCATCCAGCGCGGCGCGCAGCAGCGCATGGGCGCGCGCCAGCCGGGATTTGGAGAAACTGGTGGTGCGGCGGAACAGCGCCGCGATTTCCTCATGCGTGAGGCCTTCCACATCGTGCAGCCACACCACCGCGCGATCAGTGCCCGGCAGCTGCGACAGCGCGCGCTCCAGGTCGATGTGCTCGGCCAGTGCGGCCTCGGGTACTGCCGCTGCTGTGGCGCGCAGGGCGGCATCATGGGGTGCGGGGAGGCCGGCATCGGAACCGTCTGGCCAAAGCGCGCGTCGCGCGCGCTGCCAGGGCGAGCGCAGGTGCATGAGGCAGTGCCGCGCGGCCACCTGGCGCACCCAGGCGCCGAAAGGTGCATCACCACGGTAATCGCCCAGGTGATCGAGCAGGGCGATCATGCAGTCCTGGAACACATCCTCGGCGGCGGCCCGGCTGCGCACCAGGCGGCGGACCAGCGCGAACACCGGCGCGGCGGTCAGCTCGTACACCCGATGCTGGGCGGCACGGTCGCCGGCAGCCGCCAGGCGCAGGCACGCGGGTTCCGGGCTGATCGCGAGGAAGCGGCTCATGCTCCTAGGATGCGCCAGCCAGCCATTTGGTCGCAGCCTGCACTGCAAAATCGCATACCATCTGCGCCCTTCCCGCCCCCCAAGGCCCGTGTGGCGGAACTGGTAGACGCAGCAGACTCAAAATCTGCCGACCGCAAGGTCGTGTCCGTTCGATTCGGACCACGGGCACCAGCGATTCGCTGACCGAAGCTGGCTAGAAATTCGTGCCCTGCATGCTCCGCAGGGTGGCGGTGTCCTGCTCGGCCAGCGCATCCATCACATCATCGAGCGTCTGCGGCCGGCCGAAGAGATACCCCTGGCCGAAGTCCACGCCCAGCCGCCGCAGGAACTCCGCCTGCTCGCGAGTCTCGATGTGCTCGCCCACGGTCTGCAGCACGAAATCGCGCGCCAGCTGCACGATGCCCTTCACCGCGGACTCCGAGCGCTTGTTGGTGATGATGTCGCGCACGAAGCTGCCGTCGATCTTCAGCCGCGTGACCGGCAGCTGGTGCACATAGGCCAGCGAGTTCGCGCCGGTGCCGAAGTCGTCGATGGCAATGCCGCAGCCGGCAGCGCGCAGGCGCCGCATGGCATCACCGGCGCGCGCAGGATCACCCAGGGCAACCTGCTCGGTGATCTCCACCACGATGGAACCGGCGGGCAGCTGCGAGGCCTGCATCTGCGCGATGAAATGCGAGGTGAAGGCCGGATCGCACAATGATGCGCCGGAGACATTGATGGACACGCTGATGCGCTGCGCGGCCAGCACCGCGCGGTAGGGCGCAAGGATGGCGAAGGCGCGATCCACCACGAAACGGTCGAGCACGGAGAGCAGCTGGAAGCGCTGCGCCACGGCCACCAGCCGCCCCGCGCTGCCCTCCACGCTCTCCTCCCCGGGCAGGCGCAGCAGCAGCTCGAAGCCCATGGGATGCCGGCCAGGGCGCAGCGAGACGATGGGCTGCGCATACAGTTCCAGCTCGCCGGTGCGCAGCGCCTCGCGCAGGTCCGCGGCGATGAAGTCATCATCCACGCGGCGGATCACGCTGGCGTCATTGGACTGGTGCGTCTCGATGCGCGCGCGGCCGCGTTCCTTGGCCAGCCGCAGCACATGGTCGGCGGCCAGCAGCGAGCGCTCGAAAGGCTCTGCGGGCACGTCATATGCCGCGATGCCTGCGGAAAAGCTCAGCTTGGGCAGCTCGGGATGTTCCTTCAGTTCCGCGGCCGCCAGCAGCTTCTGCAGCTTTTCGACGAGGTGCACGGCAAAGTCGGTGTCCCGCCCGGACAGCAGCATCACCAGCTTGCCGCCGTCCAGCCGCGCCACCAGCGCATTGCGTGGCAGCACCGGCGGCACCAGCAGCCGCGAGAGCACGCGGATGGCCACGTCGCCGAGCGCGATGCCCTGCGTGTGGTTCAGGGTGCGCAGTCCGTCGAGGTCCAGCAGCACCAGCGCGCCGGCATCCGCCTTGCGCCGCCGGATGGTGGTGCGCAGGCCCAGGCGCGAGAGATGGCCGCTCTCGTGGTCCACTTCGCGCATCAGCCGCGGCCCCAGGCGCAGCACCTGGACCTGCGCCATCACCGTGGAGAAGGCATCGAAACGTGCGCCGGTAAGCTCGCGGGCAAACACCAGCCAGGCCGGAATGCGCCCCGAACCCGCATCAGCGGGGATCACCAGCAGGCGACAGGCGGCCGGCGGCTGCTCACCCTGGATGATGCGGGCGGGCTGGTCGCCCATTGCCGCCGGATCGCCCAGCAGCGCCAGCTGGGCGTCGAATTCGGTCGCGATGGCCACCGGCAGCTCGCGCTCGCGCACCCCCACGGCCAGCTTCAGGTGCGCCCCGGGCAGCCACAGCATCACGGCGTCGGCGGCCATGCGCAGGCCCAGCTCCCGCAGCACCTCGGCCAGCGGCATGCGCGAACGCACCCGGCGGCGCATCTCGCGCCCCAGCCGCATCAGCCTGAGGTCCGTCTCCAGCCGCGCGTGGCCGGCGGTGGCGCTGTTATCCTTGGATTCCATCCATCAAGGGCCGTCTGGGTTGATTACGCTGATGATCGCTGCCGTACAGCTTTCCGGGACGTGACGCGGGTCGCAGGCGCTACCGGCGGAATGTGATGGACAAGCCTTTCTGCTCGCATTGTGGCCAGCGCACGGTGGTAACCATTCCCCCGGGCGATACGCGGCCCCGGCGCACCTGCCCGGCCTGCGGCGCGGTGCACTATGAAAACCCCAACGTGGTGGTGGGCTGCGTGCCCGTGCATGAGGGCCGCATCCTGATCTGCCGGCGGGCCATCGAACCGCGGCGCGGCTACTGGACCATCCCTGCCGGCTTCCTCGAGAACGGCGAGACGCTGGAGGCCGGCGCCGCGCGCGAGTGCCAGGAGGAGGCGCTGGCCACGGTGCAGATCGGTTCGCTGCTGGCGGTGGTGAACGTGCCGGAAGCCTGCCAGGTGCATGTGTTCTTCCGCGCCCATCTCGCGAGGCCTGAATACGGCGCCGGCGAGGAAAGCCTGGAGGCAAAGCTGGTGGAAGTGAAGGACATCCCCTGGGATGAACTGGCCTTTCCCTCAACAGTTTATGCCTTGCGGTGCCACGTCGCGGACCGCGAGACTGTGGCCCTGCCAACGCACGTCACGACGCTCGCCCGCCGCCCCGGGCCAGACGCCCCGATGGGCTAGAATGACGCGCCTTACCGTGGAGAGCGCATGACCTTCGTCGTCACCGAAAACTGCATCAAGTGCAAATACATGGACTGCGTGGAAGTCTGCCCGGTGGACTGCTTCCATGAGGGCCCGAACTTCCTGGTGATCGATCCGGATGAATGCATCGACTGCACCTTGTGCGAGCCGGAGTGCCCCGCCGAGGCCATCTTCTCCGAGGACGAAGTCCCCGCGGACCAGAAGGACTTCCTGAAGATCAATGCCGAGCTGGCCAAGCAGTGGCCGGTGATCACCGAGAAGAAGCCCGGCCCTGCCGACGGCAAGGAATGGGACGGCAAGCCCGGCAAGAAGGAACTGCTGGAACGCTAGGGATCAGCGCGCTAGGGATCAGCGCGCGACGGAGACCACGGGCGTGGCCGTGCTCTCCTTGATGGCCTCGAGCAGGTCTGGTGGCGGCAGGTAGCCGGGAATCACTTCGCCGCTCGACAGCACCACACCCGGCGTGCCGGTGAGTGCGAACTTGCGCCCGAGGTCAAAGTGCTTTGCAACCGGCGTGCTGCACTCGCGGTGCGGCACGGTGCCGCCCTGCTTGGCCGTGGTGAGCGCTTCGCGGCGGTCCTTCGCGCACCACACGTCATCCATCACATGGCCGGACTCTGAATCCGGGCCGCTGCGCGGATAGGCCAGGTAGCGCACGCGGATGCCCACGCGGTTGTATTCCTCCACCTGCGAGTGCATGCGCTGGCACCACTGGCAGTCCACGTCGGTGAACACCGTGACCGTCTCGGGCAGGCGCGCCGCGCCGAACACGATCATCTCGTTCTCGGGAATCTCGCCCAGCATCTGCAGCCTGAGCTCACGCCGCCGCCGCTCGGTGAGGTTGGGGAACTCGCCGTCGGTGGTGACCTGGAACAGGTTGCCGGAGATCACGTAGCGGCCATCGGCCGAGACGTAGTTGATCTCGCCCTCGTGGGCGATCTCGTAGAGCCCGGCGATGGGGCTGAGGCGCAGGTCTTCGGGCTTCGTGCCCGGCATCAACGCCGCCAGTGCGATGCGCGGATCACCCTCGACCACGGGCTCCACAGGCGGGGCCGCGGGGGCCGAGGCGTTCGGGGACGTGGCAATGGCCTGCGGATCGCTGCTGCAGGCCGCCAGGGCCAGCGCGAGGGCGCCCGTGAGCGCGATGCGGAGTCTGATGGAGCCTTTCATGGGCCCAGTGTAGCAGCCTTGGCCGGCTGGCCCGCCGCGCTCAGCCGCGCGGATGGTGCTGCTGGTGCAGCTCCTTCATGCGCTCGCGGGCCACGTGGGTGTAGATCTGCGTGGTCGAGAGGTCGCTGTGGCCCAGCAGCATCTGCACCACGCGCAGGTCTGCGCCATGGTTCAGCAGGTGCGTGGCGAAGGCATGCCGCAGCGTGTGCGGGGAGAGTTCCTTCTCGATGTTCGACTTGCGCGCGTAGCGCTTGATGATGTGCCAGAAGGCCTGGCGCGTCATGTGGTCGCCGCGACGGGTCGGGAAGAGGTAGTCGGTGTGCCGGTCGAGCAGGATCTCGCCGCGGCCGGTGCCAATGAACTCGCGCAGCCAGCGCACGGCCTCCTCCCCCAGCGGGATCAGCCGCTCGCGGTCACCCTTGCCGGTGACGCGCAGCACGCCCTGGTTGAGGTTCAGCTGCGAATATTTCAGCGAGACCAGCTCCGACACGCGCAGCCCCGTGGCGTAGAGCACCTCGAGCATGGTGCGGTCGCGGCTGCCGAGCGGATCGGAGACCACCGGTGCATTCAGCAGCGCCTCGACCTCGCCTTCGGAAAGCGACTTGGGCAGCGAGCGGCCGATCTTCGGCATCGCGATCTGCGCGGTGGGATCCTCGCGCAGCGTGCCCTCGCGCAGCAGGTGGCGGAAAAAGCGACGGAACGACGAAAGCTGTCGCGCCGTCGAACGTGGCCGCGCGCCGGATTCGACTCGCCATGCGATGAATCCAAGCAGGTCGGCACGTGTAGCACTGGAAATCACGGTGCCGCGCGCGTTGAGCCAGCGCGACAGCGCCATCAGGTCCGCCCGGTAGGCGGCGAGCGTGTTCGACGACAGGCCCCGCTCCATCCACGCGCCATCAAGGAACCGCGTGACGGCCGGATCGACCGCATCGGTTGCCGGGCGGGTCGCGGAGGCGGAACTGGCGGATTTGCTCAAGGGGATGGTTTCCGATGGCGATCGTGAACAGACTGGAGCGAGTATCCCGAAACAGCCCCCGGGTCCCCGTGATGCCCTTCACACGCCAGGCGAGGCGTTAACATAAAGATGAAGCGGGTCACACTATCCCACCTGAAGAACACCGCCGTCATCGTGTCTCCAAACCGAAGCCCCCTGCGCTGGCTGGCCATCCCTTATGCTGCCTGGGCAGGCATCACATTCCTGATGCTGGCGCTGGGGGTGCTGATCCTCATCCTGCCCATTCCCTGGCAGGGGCTGCGCCGGCGCATGGTGCAGGCCGCGGCGCGGCTGGCGCTGTGGTGCGGTGGCATGCGCGTGAGCGTGCAGCAGGCGGCGCAGCTGCCGGCCACGCCCTGCGTCGTGGTGGCCAACCATGCCAGCTACCTGGACGGCATCGTGCTCTTCGCCGCGCTGCCACCGGTGTTCGGCTTCGTGATCAAGCGCGAGATGAGCCGCGTGCCGCTGGCCAACCTGCTGCTCAGGCGCATCGGCTCGCACTTCGTCGATCGCGGCAGCGCGCACCGCAGTGCCCGTGATGCACGCAAGCTGTTCAAGCGCGCGCAGGCCGGCGGCGCGATGGCGTTTTTCCCCGAGGGCACCTTCCAGCGTGCACCGGGGCTGGCGCGCTTTCGCAGCGGCGCCTTCGTGGTGGCGGCCAATGCGCAGCTGCCCATCGTGCCGGTGGCGATACGCGGCACGCGCAGTGCGCTGCCTGCGGGCGCGCGGCTGCCGCGTCCGGGCCGCATCGAAGTGGAACTGGCGCCGCCGCAGCCGGCGCCGGCGAGCACTGAGCCGGCGGTGATCGAAGCGGCGGTCGCGGCCGCACGTGCAGCAATCCTCGCGCGCCTTCCCGAGCCGGACCTGCAGGCTGCGATGGCCAAGACTGGCGGCTGAGCCGCGGCCGCATTCGCGTACCGGATGGCGCGCTTGCCGTAAACTCGCGCGCCATGACGAACCGCGACCAGATGGAATACGACGTACTCGTGGTGGGCGCAGGGCCTGCGGGCCTCGCTGCCGCGATCAGGATCAAGCAACTGGACCCCGCGCGCAGCGTCTGCGTGCTGGAGAAGGCGGCCAGCGTCGGTGGCCATGCGCTGTCGGGCGCCGTGCTCGAGCCGGGTCCGCTGGATGTGCTGTGGCCGCAGTGGCGGCAGACGCCGCCGGCCATCTGCGTGCCCGTGCAGCGCGATGAATTCCGCCTGCTCACGCCGCAGCGTGCCGTGCGCCTGCCGGTGCCGCCGCAGCAGCACAACCACGGCAACCTGATCATCTCGCTGGGACAGCTGCTGCCGCTGCTGGCCGCGCATGCGGAGAGCCTGAGCGTGGACGTGCTGCCGGGATTTGCGGCGGCGGCGCCGCTGTTCGACGCGGAGGGCGCCGTGGCCGGCGTGCGCGTGGGCGACATGGGGCTGGACGCCGAGGGCAATCCCACCGCGCAATATGCGCCCGGGCCGGAGATCCGCGCGCGCACCACCATCGTGGCCGAGGGCTGCCGCGGGAGCCTGGCCAGGCAGCTCATCGCGCAGTTCGCGCTGGATGCCGGGCGCTCGCCGCAGACCTTCGCGCTGGGCTTCAAGGAACTGTGGCAGCTGCCGCCGGGTCGCACGACCGAAGGACTGGTGCAGCACTCGGTGGGCTGGCCGCTGGACAACCAGACCTATGGCGGCAGCTTCGTGTATCACCTCGGCGGCGACCAGGTGTATGTGGGCTTCGTGGTGGGACTGGATTACCAGGACCCCAGGCTGCAGCCCTTCGAGGCGTTCCAGCAGTTCAAGCACCATCCCTCGCTGCGGCCGCTGCTCGAGGGCGGCGAGATCCTCGCCGCCGGTGCGCGCACCATCGCGGCCGGCGGCTGGCAGTCCTGCCCGCGGCTCGACATGCCGGGCGCGCTGCTGGCCGGTGATGCCGGCGGCACGCTGAACTTTCCCAAGATCAAGGGTGTGCACCAGGCCCTGCGCTGCGGAATGCTCGCCGCCGAACACCTGGTGGAAAGCGGCGGCAGCGCGGGCTTCGATGCGCGCTGGCGTGCTTCCGAGGGCGGGCAGGAGCTGCGCAAGGTGCGCAACATCAAGCCCGGCTTCAAGCGCGGGCTGTGGTGGGGAATGGCCAATGGCCTGTTCGAAACCATCACCGCGGGCGCTGCGCCCTGGACACTGCGCAACGCCAGCAACGCGACGCTGCACCGGCTGGATGAATACGAGTCGCCCGACCGGCACTGGCAGCCGCGCACGCTGCCGCCGCGCGACCGGCTGGCTGCGGTGTTCTTCGCGCAGACGGCGCATGATGAATCCCAGCCCGCGCACCTGCATGTGCATGACACCAGCATCTGCGCCACGCGCTGCGCGCAGGAGTACGGCAATCCCTGCACGCGTTTCTGCCCGGCGAACGTGTACGAAATGGTGGACGACGGCGCGGGCGGCAAGCGCCTGCAGGTCAATGCCGCCAACTGCGTGCACTGCAAGGCCTGCGACATCAAGGATCCCTATGGCGTGATCACCTGGACCACGCCGGAAGGCGGCAGCGGCCCGAACTACCCGAACCTGTGAGCGAAGAGCGCGCGGACAACGTCGATACCGAGATCGTGACGGCCCGGCCGTCGCGTCCCGGCCGGCTGTCCGCGCTGCGCACCGCGCTGGATGAGGGCGCGGTGCGCGCCGCCGAGCGCATCGTCAACACGCTGCATCCGGCCGAGATGGCGCAGCTGCTGGAGTCCCTGCCGCCGCAGCGCCGCGAGCTGGTGTGGGAGATGATCGACCCGGCGCTGGACGGCGACGTACTGGTCGAGCTCTCCGAAGACGTGCGCGCGCAGCTGATCCGCGAGATGGATCCGCAGGAGCTGGCCGCCGCCACCGAAGGCCTGGAGGTGGACGACCTGGCCGACCTGCTGGCCGACCTGCCCGAGACCGTCACGCGGCAGCTGCTGCACAACATGGACCAGCAGGACCGCGAGCGGCTGTCGCGCGTGCTGTCCTGGCCGGAAGACAGCGCCGGCGGCCTGATGAGCACCGACACGGTGAGCGTGCGCGCCGACGTGTCGCTGGAGGTGGTGCAGCGTTACCTGCGCATGCGCGGGGAGCTGCCGGAGCGCACCGACCGGCTGTTCGTGGTGGACCGCAGCGACCGCTTCCTCGGCACGGTGACGCTGGCGCGCCTGCTCACCGACGACCCGGACCGGCTGGTGGGCGCCAGCCTCGATCCCGACGCGCCGCGCATCGCACCGGAGCTGCCAGCCAGCGAGGTCTCGCAGCTGTTCCGCGACCGCGACCTGGTGTCGGCCCCCGTGGTCGATGACTCCGGCCTGCTGCTGGGTCGCATCACCGTTGACGATGTGGTGGACGTGATCGCGGAGGAAGCCGCCCACGAAGTGATGGCCGGCGCGGGCCTGCGCGACGAGGAAGACGCCTTCGCCCCGGTGCTGACCACCACGCGGCGGCGCCTCCTGTGGCTGGGCATCAACCTGTGCACGGCCATGCTGGCGGGCCTCGTGGTGCAGCGTTTCGAGGGCACCATCGAGAAGGTGGCGGCGCTGGCGGTGCTGATGCCGGTGGTATCGAGCATGGGCGGCATCGCCGGCTCGCAGACGGTGGTGCTCATCATCCGCTCGATGGCGCTGGGACAGGTTGAATGGCGCGACGCGCGTTTCCTGCTGTTCCGCGAGATGAGCGTGGGTGCGATCAATGGCCTGGCGATGTCGGCGATCCTGGCTGCCATCACCGTGGCCTGGCTGGGCACCTGGCAGATCGCCGTGATCATCACCTTCGCGATGGTCACCAACCTGCTGGCCGCGGCGCTGGTGGGCGTGATGGTGCCGCTGACACTGCGCCGGCTGCAGATCGACCCGGCGCTGGCGGCTGGCGTCATCCTCACCGCCTTCACCGACTGCATCGGTTTTGCGACGCTGCTGGGACTGGGTACGCTGTTCCTGACCTGACGGATCAGGCGCGGGCCGGCTGGGCCTGCGCCGGCGCATCGAACAGCTCGCGCAATTCCTTCTCGCGCATCATCGCGTCGCGGTAGCCCAGCTGGATCAGCGCCGTCGTGTACTCGGCCTCGAACAAGAGGTAGCTGGCCAGCTGCGCGCCAGCGGTGCCGCGCGCGCCGATCACGCGCAGCAGCGCCTTCAGCGCGGGCGGCAGGCAGTGCATGTGCTGCTCGGCGACGGAACGCAGGTCCTCGGACGGCGAGATGAACACGATGCGCTCCACCTGCCGCGCGCCGGGGAACACCTGTGGCGCCACGCGCAGCATGCGGTTCACGCGCTCGATCTGTTCCAGGTCGGACCAGATCTGGTCGGTGAAGAGGTTGTCGAGCGCGAAGCCGGCGATCTGGCCCGGCGTGGGCGCGGAATGCGGCGTGGAGCGACGCACCGACACGCCGCCGGTGCCGGCGCTGCGCATGCCGATGATCAGCAGCCGGTCGGCGCCCAGCCTGAGCGCCGGCGACAGCGGCGCGGTCTGGCGCATGGCGCCATCGCCGTAATAAACGCCGTCGATCTCCTCGGCGGGGAACAGCAGCGGCACCGACAGGCTGCCCATCAGGTGCGAGAGGTTCAGCCGCACGCGGCGACCGATGTGGTCGGTGCGGCTCCATTCCGAAAGACCCGGCCGTCCTTCAAAGAAGGCCACCGAACGCGCCGTGCCATAGCCGGTGGCGCACAGCGCCAGTGCATCCAGGCGGCCGTTGCGGATGTTGCGTCCCACGCCGCGCCACGGCACCTCGCTGCCGAGCAGCTCGCGCAGCGGCGTGTTGTCGAAAAGCGAACGCGGTGCGCTGGCCAGCAATCCGCCGGACAGCAGTGATAACGCCCAGCGCAGGCCCGAACGGATCATCCGGCGTCGCCCGACGTGGAAGATCTGCTGCACATGGAAATTTGCCCACACCCTTTCGATGGCCGCAACGGCCTGGCTCCACTGGTCGGCGCGCGCCGCCAGCACCGCCGCTGCCACGGCGCCGGCGGAGGTGCCGACGACCACGCGGAAGGGATTGGGTTGATCGGGCAGGATATGTGACAGCGCTTTCAGCACACCGACCTGGTAAGCCGAACGCGCACCGCCACCGGTCAGCACCAGTGCAGGAACAGCGCGCCCGGGAGATGGCAGGTGGGCTGACATGGGCCTATCATTATGATTCAACGCGCCTTCATCCGGGGCGCGGGAATCCCGAGGAGCAACCATGCGTGCAGGTGCAATCCGAATCTCCCCCCTGGTGATCCTCGCCGCCTTCGCGGCACTCGCACTGGCCGCCGTCAGCGCCATGGCAGCCGGCCCCGCCGCCGCTCCCGCGGCCGGCACGACGGCGAAGCCGAAGGCAGGCGACACGGCGCCGGCATTCTCGCTGGTGGACCAGAACGGCAAGAAGCACTCGCTGTCCGACTACAAGGGCAAGTGGGTGGTGGTCTATTTCTATCCGAAGGACCAGACGCCGGGCTGCACCACGCAGGCCTGCCAGTTCACCGAGAACGTGTTTGCCTTCCGCAAGGCCGGAGCGCAGATCCTCGGCATCAGCGTCGATGACGAGGCCTCGCACAAGGCCTTCGAGAAGGCGCTGGCCGGCAATGCGAAGATCTCCGCCGAGAACCAGAAGCTGATCGAGGAGCATGGCCTGCCCTTCCCGCTGCTGGCTGATTCAACCTTCGCCACGGCAAAGGCCTATGGCGTGCTGACGCAGCGAGGCACGATGAACATCGCCTCGCGCGAGACCTTCCTGATCGATCCGCAGGGCAAGGTGGCCAGGCACTATGAGGTCACGCCCGACAAGCTCGAAGGCCACTCGGCCGAGCTGCTGAAGGACATCAAGGCGCTGCAGGAAAAGAAGAACTGAGCGCCGGCCGCAAGGCCTGTCTCCAGGGCCGCGTCAGGGTCGCCGCACCCTCAGGATCTGCATCGAGTTGGTGCCACCCTGCACGCCTGACAGCTCGCCCTTGGTGAGGATGATCTGGTCGCCCACGTCCACCAGCCCGCGCGAGAGCAGCTGGTCGAAGATGGACTGGTACAGCTGCAGCGGCGACTCGTGCGTCACGTCGAACAGCACGGGATACACACCGCGGTACAGCGTGACGCGGCCGCGGGTCACTTCCTGGCGGGTGATGGCGAAGATGGGGATGTCCACGCGCATGCGGCTCATCCACAGCGGCGTGAGGCCCGACTCGGTGAGCGCCACGATGGCCTTCGGATGCGTGTGCTGCGCGGTGAACATCACCGCCTTGGCGATGGCTTCCTCGGTGTTCGAGAACTCCCCGTCGGTGCGGCGCACGGTCTTGGAGTGGCCGATCTCGTAGCGCTCGGCGCCCAGGATCACCTCCGCCATGGCCTGCACGGCCTTCACCGGGTACTTGCCGGCGGCGGTCTCGGCCGACAGCATCACCGCATCGGTGCCGTCGAGCACGGCATTGGCCACGTCGCTCACCTCGGCACGCGTGGGCACCGGCTGGGTGATCATCGACTCCATCATCTGCGTGGCCGTGATCACGATGCGGTTGGCCGCCTGTGCCTGCGCAATGATGGTCTTCTGCATGCCGGTGAGGGCCGCATAACCCATCTCCACGCCCAGGTCACCGCGTGCAACCATCACGGCATCGGCCACGGTGAGGATGTCGCTGAGGTTGTCGATGGCCTCATGGCGCTCGATCTTGGCCACCATGTGCGCGGTGCCCTTCCACTTCTGCATCTCGGTGCGGGCGCGGCGGATGTCGTTGGCATCGCGCGCGAATGACACCGCGAGGTAGTCCACGCGCATCTCGGCCGCGAGCTGGATGTACTCCAGGTCCTTGTCGGTGAGCGCGGGCGCCGAAAGACCGCCGCCCTGCTTGTTCAGTCCCTTGCGGTTCGACAGCTCGCCGCCGGCGCGGGTGACGCATTCCACGCGGGTGGCGGTGACCTCGGTCACCTCCAGCACGATGTAGCCATCGGCCAGCAGCAGCGTGTCGCCGGCGCGCACATCCTTCACCAGGTCCTTGTAGGCGCAGCCCACCTCGCGCTCGTTGCCGGCCGCGGGATCGAGCGCGATGTCCAGCGCGAAGGGCTGGCCTTCCTTCAGATCGACCTTGCCGTTCTGGAAGCTCTCGATGCGGATCTTGGGTCCGGAAAGATCGGCCAGGATGCCCACCGACCGGCCGGCCTTCTCCGCCGCGGCACGGATGGCCAGGATGCGCCGCCGCTGCTCCTCCTTCCCGCCGTGCGAGAAATTGATGCGCGCCACGTCAAGGCCCGCCTGCACCATGGCGGCCATCACGGCCGGGTCATCGGTGGCAGGGCCCAGCGTGCCAACGATCTTGGTGCGCCGCTTGAATGCGTCCAGGTTGCTCAAACTCTACCCCTTGGCTCGTTCCTCGAGCGCCGCCACCGCCGGCAGGCGTTTGCCTTCCACGAACTCGAGGAAGGCGCCGCCGCCGGTCGATATGTACGAAATACCTTCTTCCACGCCGTATTTCTCGATGGCGGCGAGGGTATCGCCACCACCGGCCAGCGAGAAGGCCTTGCTGCCCGCGATGGCGCTGGCGATGGTGCGTGTGCCCTCGCCGAACTGGTCGAACTCGAACACGCCCACCGGGCCGTTCCACAGGACCGTGCCGGCATCGGCGATCAGCTTCGCCAGGCGCTCGGAGGTGTCGGGGCCGATGTCGAGGATGAGCTCGTTGGGGCGCACGTCATGGATGCCGCGCACGTCGGCATGCGCCGTGGCGGCAAACTCGGTGGCCACCACCACGTCGGTGGGCAGCGGGATGTCGGCGCCACGCTCGCGAGCGCGCGCCATCAGCCGCCGGCAGGTGTCGAGCATTTCCATCTCGCACAGCGACTTGCCCACGTTCACGCCGGTGGCCGCCAGGAAGGTGTTGGCGATGCCGCCACCGACGACCAGCCGGTCCACCCTCTCCAGCAGCGCCTCCAGGATGGTGAGCTTGGTGCTCACCTTGGAGCCCGCGACAATCGCCACCAGCGGCCGTTTCGGCTGCTCAAGCGCGCGCTCGAGGGCATCGAGCTCACCCACCAGCAGCGGGCCGGCGCAGGCCACTGGTGCGAAGCGCGCCACGCCATGCGTGGAGGCCTCGGCACGGTGTGCGGTGCCGAAGGCATCCATCACGAACACGTCGCAGAGCGCGGCCATGCGGCGGGCCAGCTCCTCGCTGTCCTTCTTCTCGCCCTTGTTGAAGCGCACGTTCTCGCACAGCACCACCTGGCCGGGCTGCACGCTGATGGGCGCATCGAGCCAGTCGCGCACCAGCGGCACGTTGCGGCCCAGCAGCTCCGAGAGGCGCTTGGCCACCGGGGCCAGTGACAGCGTCACATCGAACTTGCCCTCCTCCGGCCGCCCCAGGTGCGACAGGAGGATCACGCGCGCACCCTTCTCCATCGCCAGCTGGATGGTTGGCAGCGAGGCGCGGATGCGCGCATCGCTGGTCACCACGCTGTCCTGCACCGGCACGTTGAGATCCTCGCGGATCAGCACGCGTTTGCCGGCCAAGTCCAGGTCGGCCATCTTGAGGACTTTCATCGGCGTATCGCCCGGGCTACTTCGCCCGGCTCCAGGCCAGCGCCGTGTCGAGCATGCGGTTGGAGAAGCCCCACTCGTTGTCGTACCAGGAGCACACCTTCACCAGGCTGCCGTCGATGATCTTGGTCAGCGTGGCGTCATAGGTGGAGGAAGCCGGATCGTGGTTGTAGTCGATCGACACCAGCGGGGCGTCGGTGTAGGCCAGCACGCCCTTCAGCGAACCGGCCGCGGCGTTCTTCACCAGCGTGTTGATCTCTTCCACCGTGGTGGCGCGCTTGGGCTTGAAGGTCAGGTCGACCAGCGACACGTTGATGGTGGGCACGCGGATGGCGAAGCCGTCGAGCTTGCCCTTCAGCGTGGGCAGCACCAGGCCCACCGCGGCGGCGGCGCCGGTCTTGGTGGGAATCATCGACATGGTGGCCGAGCGGGCGCGGCGCAGGTCCTCGTGGTAGACGTCGGTGAGCACCTGGTCGTTGGTGTAGGCGTGCACCGTGGTCATCAGGCCCGACTCGATGCCGATGCCGTCGTTGAGCACCTTGGCCAGCGGCGCCAGGCAGTTGGTGGTGCACGAGGCATTCGACACCACCGTCATGGCGGAGGTGAGCGTGTCGTGGTTCACGCCATAGACCACGGTGCCATCGACGTCGCTGCCGCCCGGGGCGGAGATCAGTACGCGCTTCGCGCCGCCGGCCAGGTGCGCCTGCGCCTTGGCCTTGCTGGTGAAGATGCCGGTGCACTCGAACACCACATCCACGCCGAGCTGGCCCCAGGGCAGCTTCGAGGGATCACGCTCGGAGAGCACCTTGATGCGATCGCCGTTCACGACGATCGAGTCGCCCTCCACGGCCACCGTGCCGTTGAACTTGCCGTGCGCCGTGTCGTAGCGCGTCAGGTGCGCGTTGGTGTTGGCATTGCCCAGGTCGTTGATCGCAACGATCTGGATGTCACTGGTGCGCTTTGCCTCGTAGAGTGCGCGCAGGATGTTGCGGCCAATGCGCCCGTAACCGTTGATGCCTACCTTGATCGCCATGGTGTTCTTCCTTTACTGGGGACTTGCTGTCAGAGAATTTCCTGCACGGCCTGCTGCACACGTTCGCTGGTGAGGCCGAAGTGCCTGTAGAGGTCTGCCGCCTTGCCGGAGGCGCCGAAGCCGTCGATGCCGAGCACGCGGCCCGCGGTGCCGACGTACTTCCACCAGGACAGCGTGGCGCCGGCCTCGATGGCCACGCGGCGCGTCACCGCGGCGGGCAGCACCGATTCGCGATAGGCCGCATCCTGGCGGTCGAAGGTGTCGGTGCTGGGCATCGACACCAGCCGCACGCGGCGTCCGGCTGCATTGAGCGCGTTGACCGCCGTTGCAGCGATGGAGACTTCAGAACCGGTGGCCATCACGATGGCCTCGGGCGCACCGCCTGCCGGCTCGATCAGCGTGTAGCCGCCGCGGGCGATGTTCAGGCCCTGCTCGCGCGTGCGCGGCATCTGCGGCAGCGCCTGGCGCGTGAGCACCAGCGTGGTGGGGCCGTCGGTGCGACCGATGGCCGCGGCCCAGGACACCGCCGTCTCCAGGGCATCCGCCGGGCGCCACAGCGACAGGTTGGGCATGGCGCGCAGCGAGGCCAGGTGCTCGATGGGCTGGTGCGTGGGACCATCCTCGCCGAGGCCGATGGAATCGTGCGTGTAGACCAGGATCACGCCCAGCTTCATCAGCGCCGCCATGCGCACCGCGTTGCGCGCGTAGTCGCTGAACACCAGGAAGGTGCCGGCGTAGGGGCGGAAGCCTCCATGCAGCACCAGGCCGTTCATCACTGCGGTCATGCCGAACTCGCGCACGCCGTAATAGATGTAGTTGCCCGCCGCATCCGCGGCCGTGACGCCCTTTGAATCCTTGCGCCAGGTGTTGACCGAACCGGTGAGGTCGGCCGATCCGCCAACCAGCTCGCCCAGCGACGGGCCGATGGCATTGAGCACCACCTGCGATGAAGCGCGCGTGGCCTGCGGGGCATTCACCGCCAGCGCGGCTTCCAGGCCACGATGCGCGATGGCGTCGAAATCGGCGGGCAGTTCGCCGGCGAGGCGGCGCTTGAGTTCGCGCGCCAGGTCGGGGAATTCCTTTTCATACGCGGCGAGGCGGTCATTCCATGCCTTCTGCGCGGCGCCACCACGGGCCTTCTGGTCCCAGGCCTGGCGCACGGGTGCGGGAATCTCGAAGGGCGCGGCGGTCCAGCCCAGCCTGGTGCGCGTGGCGGCCACTTCATCCACACCCAGCGCCTCGCCATGCGTGGACTTGCTGCCCGCCTTGTTGGGTGCGCCCCAGCCGATCACGGTGCGGCAGCAGATCAGCACCGGCTTGTCGGTGCCCTTCAGCGCTTGTTCGATGGCGGCGGCCACGGCGGCCGCATCGTGGCCATCCACGTTGCGGATGACCTTCCAGCCATAGGACTCGAAGCGCGCGGGCGTGTCATCGCCGCACCAGCCCTTCACGTCGCCATCGATGGAAATGCCGTTGTCGTCGAAGAAGGCGACGAGCTTGCCCAGCTTCAGCGTGCCGGCCAGCGAGCACACCTCGTGCGAGATGCCCTCCATCATGCAGCCGTCGCCGAGGAACACCCAGGTGCGGTGGTCGACGATGTCGTGGCCGGGACGGTTGAACTGTGCGGCGAGCATTTTCTCGGCCAGCGCCATGCCCACGGCATTGGCAATGCCCTGCCCCAGCGGACCGGTGGTGGTCTCGATGCCCAGGTGCGGCTCGCGCTCCGGATGACCCGCGGTGTGCGAACCGAGCTGGCGGAACTTGCGCAGGTCGTCGATCGACAGCGGATAGCCGGTGAGATGCAGCAGCGAGTACAGCAGCATCGAGGCATGGCCATTGGACAGGACGAACCTGTCGCGATCCGGCCACTGTGGATCGGCGGGGTTGTGCCTGAGATAGTCACGCCACAGCACCTCCGCGATATCCGCCATGCCCATTGGAGCGCCTGGATGTCCGGAGTTGGCCTGTTGGACGGCATCCATGGACAGGGCCCGGATGGCATTGGCGAGATCGCGGCGGTTTGGTGTGCTCAAAGTGACTTGGAATCCGTTAAAGGGCGTTGTGAGGAGTCGCGCATTTTCCAATGCGGAGGGGCGCACCGCAAATCGGCAGGCGACTTCATTCACTTTTCGGTCAGGCCCATCCACGTACATTACCCACAGCACCGTAAAACGCGGCCCAAGGGTGGCCCAAGCGACTGAAAGACTTGACTAAATCCACTATCCAGCTGATCCAGCTCACCGACCAGCACCTGTTTGGCGATCCCGCGCGCGCATTGCGCGGCGTGCCCACCCTGCCAGCCCTGCGCGCGACACTGACTGCCGCGCGCAGCGAGCTGGATGCCTGCGACGCCATCCTGGCCACCGGCGACCTGGTGCAGGACGACGCGGGCGGTTACGCGCATTTCCGCACCGAAATGGGCCAGCCCGGCCGTCCGGTGCTCTGCCTGCCCGGCAACCACGATGACGTGCCGGCCATGCGCGCGGCGCTGGCACAGCCGCCTTTCCAGTGCGGCGGCACCTGGGATGCCGGCAACTGGCGAGTGATCCTGCTCGACAGCACCATTCCCGGCGAGACTGCCGGGCACCTGGGTGCTGGCGAGATGCGCCTGCTGGAACAGGCGCTCACGGCCGCGCGCGACCGCCACGCGCTGGTGTGCCTGCACCATCACCCGGTGCCCATGCACAGCCGCTGGCTGGATGGCGTGGGCCTCGGCAACGGCGAGGAATTCCTTGCGCTGCTGGGCCGTTTCGCCAATGTGCGGGGCGTGGTGTTCGGTCATGTGCACCAGGCCTACGACGAAACGCACCGGGGCGTGCGGCTGATCGGCACACCCTCGACCTGCTCGCAGTTCAGACCGCACTCGGATGATTTCGCGCTGGATGAGCGGCCGCCGGGCTGGCGCTCGCTCACGCTGCATGCCGACGGCCGGCTCGACACCACCCTGCACTGGCTGGCCGGCTGGCGCGGCTGAAACAGTTCAGTCGCTGTTGCGCAGCTGCTCGATCAGTTCGAGCCGGCGGCGCGCGCCGTCGGTTTCGAGGATCTTCTGCCGCAGCTCGGCCGGCACCGGCAGCAGCTGGCCCAGATGGCCGCCCACCCACAGTGCATCGTGCAGGCGCGGCACGCCGGCCGGGTATTCATCGCCCAGGTCGGCCAGCGCGCGCGTGAGTGCGGCGGTGAGCTCGGGGAACTCCTCCACCGACAGTGGTTCCGGAGCATCATCGATCCATTCCACATCGGCTACATGCAGCCCATCCGGCTGGATGTCCTGGCGCAGGATGCGGAATCGGCGCTCACCGCGCGCGACGATCTTCAGGAGGCCATCGGGCAGCTGGTCGAAATCGGCCACGCGGGCCCAGGTGCCCACTTCCGCCATTTCGGTGATCGCGCCCACCTCGCCGCCGGTGCGGATCAGCACCACGCCGAAACCGGAATCCTCGCGCATCACGCGGCGGATCATGTCCAGGTAGCGGGTCTCGAAGATGCGCAGCGGCAGCAGCCCCTGCGGGAACAGCACGGTGCGCAGCGGGAACAGGGCGATGCGCACGGCGATCTTCACCTGCGCTTTCCCAGGGCGGTGAGCAGCCGCTGGTGCAGGCCGCCGAAACCACCATTGCTCATGATGAGCACGTGGTCACCGGCGGTGAGGTCGCGCTCCAGTCGTGCCAGCAGCGCATCGACCGAAGGCTCTGTGGCGGCGCGCGGGCCGAGCGCGCCAGCCACGGCGCCGGCGTCCCACCCCAGGTCAGGCGGGGCGAAGAGATACACGGCATCGGCTCCGGCCAGTGCCGGCGCCAGGGTGTCCTTGTGCACGCCCATGCGCATGGTGTTGGATCGGGCCTCCAGCACGGCCACCAGCCGTGCCTTGCCGATACTACGCCTCAGCCCCTCGATGGTCGTGGTGATTGCCGTGGGGTGGTGCGCGAAGTCATCGTAGATGCGGATGCCGGCGGCCTCGCCCGTGAGCTCCATGCGCCGGCGCACGCCCCTGAAGGCGCCCAGTGCCTCGATGGCCGCCTGCACCGGAACGCCGGCATGTCGCGCGGCGGCGACGGCCGCCAGCGCGTTGTCCACGTTGTGGGCGCCGAGCATGTTCCACGCCACCTCGCCCTCGGACACACCATCGCAGAGCACCTCGAAGCGCGAGTGGTCGGCACCAGGAATGCGCGCGGTCCAGCGGGCAGCATTGCCGCCCGCCTGGGCGAAGCCCTCGCGCGGCGTCCAGCAGCCCCGCGCGATCACGTCATCGAGATTGGCGTCGGCCGCGTTGTGCACGACCAGGCCGCTGCCGGGCACGATGCGCAGCAGGTGGCTGAACTGCCGCTTGATCGACTCCAGGTCCTGGTAGATGTCGGCGTGGTCGAACTCGAGGTTGTTGAGGATCAGCGTACGCGGGTGGTAGTGGACGAACTTCGCGCGCTTGTCGAAGAACGCGGTGTCGTATTCGTCGGCCTCGATCACGAAGAAGCGGGCGGATCCCAGCCGCGCGCTCACGTCGAAATTCCCCGGCACGCCGCCGATCAGGAAGCCGGGATCCAGCCCCGCGTGGTCCAGGATGTGCGCCAGCATGCTGGTGGTGGTGGTCTTGCCATGCGTGCCGGCCACGGCCAGCACCCAGCGATCCCCCAGCACGGTGCGCGACAGCCATTCCGGCCCCGAGGCGTAGGGAATGCCGCGTTCCAGCAGCGCTTCGACCACGGGCTTGCCGCGCGACATCACATTGCCCACCACCACCACGTCGGGCGCGGGATCCAGCTGCGCGGCATCGAAGCCCTGCACGATCTGGATGCCGAGGGCTTCCAGCTGCGTGCTCATCGGCGGATAGACGTTCTGGTCGGAGCCGGTGACCCGGTGTCCGGCCGCGCGCGCGATCGCCGCGATGCCGCCCATGAAGGTGCCGCAGATGCCGAGGATATGGACGTGCATGCCGTTTACCGCGTTGCGATCGGTCAGGTGGGAGCTGGTGTGTCGATGGGCGGAAAGACGCTCAGCACCACCAGCAGCGTGGCGATCTGGATGCCGATGAGCAGGAACAGGCAGGCGAGCATCGGGTAGTTCGTCGCGGAGCGCAGGATGCGCGAGCCAACGACCAGCAGCCACACGGCGATCACCGCAGAGACCAGCAGCGCCGGCCCCTGCATCACCGGATCTTCCTGGTACGTGACCAGCAGCCACCGCGCGGCATACAGGACCGGTGCCATCACCAGCTGCACGCCGAAGAGCGCAGTGGAAGTCTGCAGGAAGCGCTCGGGAAACCCGGCCATGCGCAGGATCAGGAACACGCCCAGCAACATCACGCCCAGTTCCAGTGCCACCGCCAGCAACGGGCTGTCGGCCCGCTGCTGGTCGGGGATCGACAGCACCAGCAGGCCCAGCAATACCTGGCCCACCAGCACGCCGGCCAGCAAGGCTCCGGAGGCAGGCACATCCTCCGGCCCCTTGCGGAATCGCAGGATGCCGACGAAAGCCTCGAGGGCTGCGGCGAAAACGGAACGGGAAGGAGCGTTCAAGACGAATGTTCCGGCGAATCAAGTAAGCTTGGGATTCTACATGACCCCTGTCCTGCTCTCAGACCAGCCCTCCATCGACGCCGTCGCGCTGCGCCTCGTGCAGGCACCCTGGATCGCACTGGATACCGAATTCCTGCGTGAACGAACCTACCGGCCGCAGCTGTGCCTGCTGCAGCTGGCCACGCCGGATGAAACGCAGTGCGTGGACCCGCTGGGCGGCGCCGACCTCGCGCCGCTGCGTGCCGCCCTCACCGGCGGCGCGCCGAAGATCATGCACGCCGCGCGGCAGGACCTGGAAGTGCTCTGGCCCGTCTATGGCGCGGTGGCGCCGGTGTTCGACACGCAGGTCGCCGCGGCGCTGGCGGGGTTTCCGGCACAGATCGGCTACAGCGAACTGGTGCGGCAACTGCTGGACACGACGCTGGAGAAGGGCCAGACGCGCACCGACTGGTCGCGCCGTCCGCTCAGCGAGGCGCAGCTGCGCTATGCCATCGACGACGTCGCCCACCTGGCAGAGCTGCGCGATGCGCTGCTGCAGAAACTCGAGGCATTGGGGCGACTGGCCTGGCTCGATGAGGAACTGCACGACCTGGCGCGCGAGGACCGGCTGTTCGTCGATCCGGAGCGTGCACACGAGCGGCTGCGTTTCGGCGGCGAGCTCGACCCGGACCGCGAGCGCCTGCTGCGCCTGCTGGCCGCATGGCGCGAGCGCCGCGCTTCCGAGCGCGACCGGCCCCGCAACTGGATACTCGATGACACCGCGCTGCGCGCGATGGTACTGAAGCCGCCGCGCAATGCCGGCGAGCTGGCGGCGGTCGAAGGCATTGCGCCGGGGTTCGTGGAACGCAGCGGCGCACAGATCCTGCGCCTGGTCGAGGAGGCCGCGCTGCCCGCCCAGTTGCCACCGCCGGCGTCGCGGCCGCGAGCGGATCCCGAGCTGCAGGCCCTCACGCGCGCGCTCTCGGCCATCGTGCAGCGCCGCGCCGCGGAGCTTGGCCTGGTCACCGAAGTGCTGGCAACGCGCCGCGAGCTGGAGAGCATCGCCCGCGGCGGGACCGACGCGCCGGTGCTGCAAGGCTGGCGGCGCGGGGTGGTCGGCGAGGAACTGCTGGCCGCGCGATAACCTGCGGCAGGCGCCGTTCGCCTATTTCTTGCGGGCTGGCGCCTTTTTCTTCTTGCGGGCGGCAGCGCGCCGGGTGACCGGGGCAGCCTTGCGGGCGGACTTTGCCACCCGATTTTTGGCCTTGGCCTTGGCCTTGGCCTTGGCCTTGGCCTTCGTCTTCGCCTTGCCCTTGCCGACCTTCGCCTTCGCAGATCCGGCCTTCTTCTTCGCCGGCGCGCGCTTTGCCGCGCCAGCCTTGCGGGCGCCAGCCTTCGCCTTCGGCTTCTTCTTCGCCGCAGGCTTTTTCTTCGCCCGTTTCGCTGCACCCGCCACGGAGCGCGCCTTCTCGCCTGCCGGCGAGGTCAGCACGCCGACCAGCAGGGCGGTAATTGCATCCACGTCGCCCTGCGCATCAATGCTCTGCAACAGCCCCTGCTTGCCGTAGTAGCTGATCAGCGGGCGGGTCTGCGCCTCATACACCTTCAGCCGCTCGACCACGGTGGCCTCATTGTCATCGGGCCGCTGGAACAGCGGCGGATTGCCCGGGCAGTTCGGGCACACCAGTGCCGCACCGACGGGCATCGAATAAATGTTGTACACGCGCCCGCAGTTCTGGCAGCTGCGGCGGCCGGCAATGCGGCGCGTGAGCTCGACATAGGGCACATCCATCTGCACCACGGCCGTCAGCGGCTTGCCCAGGGCGGTCAGCATGCGGTCCAGCGCCTCGGCCTGCGCGATGTTGCGCGGAAAGCCGTCGAGGATGAACCCGCGCGCCACGTCCGGCTCGGCCAGGCGCTCCTCGATCATGCCCAGCACGGTGGCATCGTCCACCAGCTTGCCGGCTTCCATCACGGACCTGGCCTTCATGCCCAGCGGCGTGCCGCGGGCCACTGCCGAGCGCAGCAGGTCGCCGGTGGAGATCTGCGGGATGCCGAAGCGCTGCACGAGGCGCTGGGATTGTGTGCCTTTGCCGGAGCCGGGAGCTCCCAGGAGAACAATGCGCATGAGACTTGTAGTTGTCGTTGAAGGTCGAGGCACAGTACCGATACGCTTCCCCCCGGTCAAACCACCGTCCGAACCCGGCCTCAAGGGAGCTTTCCATGCGCAAGGCAGCCACTCGACCCCGCAATGCCTTTTATGCCCAGTCCGGCGGTGTGACGGCCGTCATCAATGCCTCGGCAGCCGGCGTCATTGACGCGGCCCGCAAGCATCGCCGCCACATCGGCAAGGTGCTGGCAGGCCGGCATGGAATCGTTGGCGGCCTCACCGAAGACCTGATCGATGTGGGTGCCGAATCGGCCGCCACCCTGCGCGGCCTGCGCCACACGCCGGCAGGTGCCTTCGGCTCGGCACGCTTCAAGCTCAAGGGCCTGGAGCAGAACCGCGCTGAATACGAGCGGCTGATCGAGGTGTTCCGCGCCCACGACATCGGCTATTTCTTCTACAACGGTGGCAACGACTCCATGGACACCGCGCACAAGGTGTCGCAGCTCGCCGATGCGCTGGGCTATCCCATCACCTGCGTGGGCATTCCCAAGACCGTGGACAACGACCTGCCCTTCACCGACTGCTGCCCGGGCTTCGGCTCGGTGGCCAAGTACGTGGCCGTGTCCACGTGCGAGGCGGCGCTTGACGTGGCATCCATGGCGCGCACCTCCACCAAGGTGTTCGTGCTGGAAGTGATGGGCCGGCATGCGGGCTGGATCGCCGCCGCGGGCGGCCTGGCCGGCGAGAAAGCAGATGATGCGCCGCAGGTGATCCTGTTTCCCGAGATCACTTTCGACGAGCCCGCGTTCCTCGCGAAGGTGAAGGGCAGCGTGGAGAAGAACGGCTACTGCGTGATCGTGGTTTCCGAGGGTGTGAAGAATGCCGACGGCAAGTTCCTCGCCGAGGCCGGCACGCGTGACGCCTTTGGCCATGCGCAGCTGGGCGGAGTCGCCCCGGTGATCGCCGGGCTGGTGAAAGAGAAGCTCGGCTACAAGTACCACTGGGCGGTGGCCGACTACCTGCAGCGCGCCGCACGCCACATCGCCTCGAAAACCGACGTGGACCAGGCCTATGCCGTGGGCAAGGCGGCGGTGGAATATGCCGTGAAGGGCATGCATGCGGTGATGCCGGCCATCATCCGCAAGTCCTCGCGCCCCTACCGGTGGAAGATCGAGCCGGTGCCGCTGGCGAAGGTGGCCAACGTGGAGAAGAAGGTGCCACGCGATTTCATCACGCCGGATGGCTTTGGCATCACGGCGAAGGCAAGGCGCTACCTCTCGCCGCTGATCGCAGGCGAAGACTATCCGCCCTACCGCAACGGCCTGCCCGACTATGTGCGCATCCGCGGCAAGGCCGTGAAGAAGAAACTGAAGACCGGATTCAAGGTCTGAAAAAAAGAACCCGGTGCACTGCGCCACCGGGTTCAGGATCCTTACTGCTGCGCGGCTTCCGGCTTGCGGGTGATGCCGCCACCGCCGGAGAGCCCGCCGCTGGCCGAGGCCTCGCCATTGCCGGCGCTGCCCTCGCCCCACACGCCGCCGCCAAGGCCGATCGAACCACCCTCTGCCGCACCTGCGGCCGCATTGCCCATCGCATCCCGAACCGGCGCGCCCACGCGCGATGCAGCCTCGTGTGTCGATGCGGCGGTCGTCGCCGCTGCGTCATGCGCGGCCCGCGCCGTCCGGGCAGCCTTCTCGCGTACGGCGCCTGCAGACTGGCGCACCTTGCCGATCGTTGTGTCCACGGCGCCGCCCGCCTGGGCATGGGCTTCCTGCGTGGTGTCGCGCAGCGTGTCGCGCGTACCACCAGCAGCCTCCCGCACGCCGCCCAGTGCACCGTCGGCGAACACGCCGCCATTCAGGCCGCCGCCCAAGCCGCCGCCCAGGCTGCCGCCCAGGCTTTCGCCCAGGGGCCGGCCGCCCAGCGTGCCATTGAGCGTGCCACCCAATGAGCCACCCAGCGAGCCACCCACCAGCTGCGCGCTGGCCGGCAGCGCCAGGGTCAGGGCAACAGCCGCGAGGGAGATCATTCCGTATCGATGTTTCATGTCAGCTCTCCTGTGTCCGTGGATCATTGAGGAGGCTTGTTTGCCTCTCATGAAGCTCTACGAACCAGGGCAGCCGCTCCATCCCCGGACCTGCCAGCTTTTCAGCGGGACGGTCGCGCCATCAGGCCGCGGCCGGGCGGCTCCTCTCCGACCAGGCCGTAGCCGTAGCGGTTGTCGCGGCCCCTGGCGCCCAGATCATCGGCGACGGCAGCGAACTGTCGCAGGACATCGACGCTGCTTGCGCCGGGGCGGGCCAGCTCCCGGGCCAGCAGACCCGCCACCAGCGGCGCCGCATAGGACGTGCCGCGCACCTGCTGGTATCCACCCTGTGGTGCCGCGGCCCTGAGATCGGCGCCGGGCGCCGCGAAACTCACATGCCGGCCGCCGCTGGCCTCGGGCAGAACGCGCCGCTTCGCATCCACGGCCGACACCGCCACCACGCCAGGATAGGCGGCCGGGTACAGCGGCCCTGCATGGGGACCATCGTTGCCTGACGCCGCCACGATGAGGATGTCGCGCGCCTGCACCGCGCGCACCGTGGCCGCCAGCACCGCATTGTCCGGACCGACGATGCTCATGTTGATCACGCGCACGGATGCGGCGGCAAGCTCGCCCAGCGCGGCCACCACATCACGCACCCGACCGCCGGGCGCCTGGCTGCCGCAGTAGACATCCACAGCCAGCAGCTGCGCACCCGGCGCGGCACCGGTGAATTCATCCGACCAGCCGACGAACAGCGACGCAACGCCGGTGCCGTGGGCGGAGGGCTGCGCACGGCCGTCGCAACCGGACACCAGTGGCGGCCGCCGCTGGAACACCGGATGCCCAGCGTCGACGCCGCCATCGACCAGTCCCACACGGATCTCCACCGGCGTGATGCCGGACGCGCCTGGCGATGCCGTGGCGGCAGGCAGTGCCGCGGCAGACTCGATGTAGAGGTGATCGAAATCGTACTGGCCTTGCGGATCGCCCGCGCGCAGCTCACGCAAGGCCTCGCGCGTGCTGGTGCCCCGTGGCACAAGCAGGGTCACCAGCTGCTGGCCCAGTCCCGCCAGCTGGCGATCATCCTGGATGACATAGCCTCGCAGCAGCGCGCGCGCCAGCGCATCCGGATCAGGCGCAAGGGCAATGATCACGGCGCGGGTGACGGGGAAGCCGCGCGGATCGGACTCCAGCTGCGCAGGATGTCGTCGCAGCAGGTTGCGCGCCTGGTCGGCCAGCGGGCGCAGCCGCGCGGCGGCGCGCACCGTCGTCTCACCGACCGTCCCGCGCAGCGGTGCCTCGATGATCGGTCCCAGCGGCGGCAACGGCAGGGGCAAGGGCACGGGCAGCTGCGCTGCCGCGATGAGCGGATGTGCGCACAGCAGGAACAGCAGCAAGTGAAGATGACGGCGCATGCGGAAAAAAATACCGCCGCGTGCCGTGGGGCGCCAACAATATATTTGCGCGCGGCCGTGGATGATAATCCGCCCCATGAGCGTAGTGCTCCATGAAGGCATGCGGTGAGCCAGGACATCGCGCTGCTGCGGCAGACCCTGCCCGCGGTGCTGCCGCGCCTGCGGCGCTTCGCGCGCACACTGGCGCGTGACGCCGCAGATGCTGATGACCTGGCGCAGGCCGCAATCGAGAAGGCGCTGGCACGGGCGGCACAGTGGCGGCCGCCTCCCGCCGGCGCCAGCACCGACCAGGTGGAAGCCGCCGTGAGGAGCTGGATGTTCGGCATCATCAAGAACGCGTGGATCGACGACCGGCGCGCGGCGCAGCGGCATCGCAGGGTGTTCGCGACTGCCACAGATGCGCCGGAAGCCCCGGACAACGCGCATCTCGCGCAGGAGCACCGCCTGTCCATCGAAGCGGCGATGCAGCGCCTGCCCGAAGAGCAGAGGCTCGCCGTGGCACTGGTGCTGGTGGAGGGACTTTCCTACAGCGAGGCCGCGCAAGTGCTCGACATTCCCGTGGGCACCTTGACCAGCCGGCTGTCACGCGGCCGCGAGGCGCTGATGCAACTTCTCGATGTGCCGGGAGAGATGCCATGAACCCCGGGCATGAAACCTGGGACGAGCTGCAGCTGGCCGCTTACGTCGACGGCGAGCTCGACGCGACGGCCGCCGCACGCATCGAGGCGCAGCTTGTGCAGGATGCAGCACTGGCCACCCGCGTCGCGCGCCAGCGTGCGCTGCGCGCGCAATTGCGCGCGGCCTTCGATCCGGTGGTGCAGGAGCCTGTGCCGCCGAAGCTGCTGGCGGCGCTGGAAGGTCGCGGCAGCGCTGCCGTCCCCATCGGCATTGCCCGCGCACCGGCATCCCCACTGCAGGCCTCGCCAATGTGGTGGGGTGCCGCGGCCGCGTCGGTATTGCTGGCCTTGCTGGCCGGGTGGATGCTGCCGCGCGGCAACGCAATGCTGGTTCCCGCGAGTGATGGCCTGCTGGCCAGTGGAGTGCTGCACCAGGCACTTTCGATGCAGGCCTCCGGCGCAACTGCCGGCACCGGCGCGGTGCACGTCTCGCTGAGCTTCCAGGCGACCGACGGGCGCTATTGCCGCGCCTTCAGCCTGCCGTCGGGAGTCGATGGCCTGGCGTGCCGGCACGACGGCCGCTGGCTGATCGAGGCCACCGGTCGCGCCCCCCGCAGCGCCGGCGACGGATACCGCCAGGCGGGCACGACACTGTCGCCGTCAGTGGTCGCCGCTATCTCCGGCCGGCAGCAGGCAGATGTGCTGACACCCGAGGAAGAGCGTCAGCTGCTGGATCGCGGCTGGCGCTGAACGACCCGCGACCTCTCTGTACAGGGCTCGCAGGCCCCTCGCCTCCCTTCCCGAACCGGCCCGGGTTATAGTGTCCGGATGCCGTCCGTTCCTGGGCGGCATTGTCATATTCGAAGAAGATCCTCGAGGGGAGTGTCGATGCAAGACGGTACCTGGTTGTGGCTGTCGATCGCGGCGGGTGTGCTCGCTGTTGTCTACGGCATCATTGCGATGCTTTCGATCCTGAAGCTGCCCGCGGGCAACGCGCGCATGCAGGAAATCGCGGCGGCCATCCAGGCCGGCGCCAAGGCCTACCTTAACCGCCAGTACACCACCATCACCGTGGTGGGCGTGGTGCTGTTCGTAGTGCTGGGCTTTGCGCTCAACTGGCCCACGGCCGGTGGCTTCGCGGTGGGCGCGTTGCTGTCGGGCCTTGCCGGCTACATCGGCATGAACATCTCGGTGCGCGCCAACGTGCGCACCGCGCAGGCTGCGACCAATGGCCTCAACGCCGCGCTGCAGGTGGCCTTCAAGGGCGGCGCCATCACCGGCATGCTGGTGGTGGGGCTGGGCCTGCTGGGCGTGGCCGGCTACTACTTCCTGCTCGGCGGTGCCAGCGAGGACCAGGCGGTGCGCGAGGACGCGCTGCACGCACTGGTGGGCCTGGCCTTCGGCGGCTCGCTGATCTCCATTTTCGCGCGCCTGGGTGGCGGCATCTTCACCAAGGGCGCCGACGTGGGCGCCGACCTGGTGGGCAAGGTCGAGGCCGGCATCCCCGAAGATGATCCGCGCAACCCGGCCGTGATCGCCGACAACGTGGGCGACAACGTGGGCGACTGCGCCGGCATGGCCGCCGACCTGTTCGAGACCTATGCGGTGACGCTGGTGGCCACCATGCTGCTGGGCGGCCTGATGCTCTCGGGCATGGGCACCAACGCGGTGATCTATCCGCTGGTGCTGGGTGCCGCCTCGATCGTCTCCTCCATCATCGGCACCTTCTTCGTGAAGACTTCCGACGGCGGCAAGATCATGAACGCGCTCTACAAGGGCGTGATCGTGTCCGGCCTGGTGTCGGCGGTGGCCTTCTGGTTCATCACGAAGGAATTTTTCCCCGGCCAGTTCAACGCCATGTTCGGCTGCACGCTGATCGGCCTGGCGCTGACCGCGGCCATGATCGTGATCACCGAGTACTACACGGCCACCGAATACAGCCCGGTGCGCAAGGTGGCCGAGGCCTCGCAGACCGGCCACGCCACCAACATGATCGCCGGCCTCGGTGTATCGATGAAATCCACCGCGCTGCCTGTCATCGCGGTGTGCGCGGCCATCTGGGGTTCCTACACCCTGGGTGACCTCTACGGCATCGCCATCGCGGCCACTGCCATGCTGTCACTCACCGGCATGATCGTGGCGCTCGACGCCTACGGTCCCATCACCGACAACGCGGGCGGCATCGCCGAGATGTCCGGCCTCGACAAGAAGGTGCGCGACATCACCGACCCGCTGGACGCGGTGGGCAACACCACCAAGGCCGTGACCAAGGGCTACGCCATCGGTTCGGCCGGCCTCGCCGCACTGGTGCTGTTCGCGGACTACACGCACAACCTCGAAGCGGCCGGCAAGGCTGCTGTGTTCTCGCTGTCCGATCCGGCCGTGATCATCGGCCTGTTCATCGGCGGCCTCGTGCCCTACCTCTTCGGCGCCATGGCGATGGAGGCCGTGGGTCGCGCCGCCGGTTCGGTGGTGGTCGAGGTGCGCCGCCAGTTCCGCGAGATCAAGGGCATCATGGAGGGCACGGCCAAGCCCGACTACTCCAAGGCCGTTGACCTGCTGACCAAGGCGGCGATCAAGGAGATGGTCATCCCCTCGCTGCTGCCCATCCTGGTGCCGGTGATCGTGGCCTTCGGCATCAACTGGCTGATGGGCCCGGGCGAAGGCATCAAGGCCCTGGGAGGCCTCTTGATCGGCACCATCGTCACCGGCCTCTTCGTCGGCATCTCCATGTGCACCGGCGGCGGTGCCTGGGACAACGCCAAGAAGTACATCGAGGAAGGCCACTTCGGCGGCAAGGGCTCCGACGCCCACAAGGCGGCAGTGACCGGCGACACCGTGGGTGATCCGTACAAGGACACCGCGGGCCCGGCCATCAACCCGCTGATCAAGATCATCAACATCGTGGCACTGCTGCTGGTGCCGCTGCTGTAAGGATCTTCAAGCGCGAAACGTGGGGCCCGCCGGAGTGATCTGGCGGGCCCTTTCTTTTGCGCAACTGCATTGCGCAGCAGCCGCCGCGCCTAGCGCCGCGCCAGGTCCCAGAACAAGGCCTCGATGCCGATGCGGATGCCCGGGTCGGCGCTCCAGCGGTATTGCCGGTCCCAGCGCACCAGCGGCTCCACCGACCAGTACAGCCAGCGGTTGGGCGTGGGGCGACGGTAGAAGATGCCCGCCTCGTGGTGATCGACGGAATGGGCCGTCTCTCCTCCCGTCAGCAGGCGCACGCCCCAGCCGCGCCCGATGTCATTGGCGCGCGGATAGGATCCGTGGCGGTCCGGCACGATCAGTTCGTGCGCGCGGGCGTAGATGAGCGTTTCCGACCACTGTGTGCGGTTGCGGTCGGCGCGCCACTTGGCATAGGTGGAGGAGCGCAGCAGGTGCCGGCCATTCCAGCGGTCGAAGGTGGCCGCCGCGGCATATCCCACGCTCTCCTTGGTTTCGGCGAACACCTTGGCGAAGGGATGGAAATCCCACCTGCCGAGGGCATACTCGCCCGACCATTTCAGTGCCGCGAAGGCCACGGGCGGCACATCCACCCGCATGCCCAGGTCGAAGTCCAGCGAGCGCAGCAGCTGGTAGCGCAGGCCCGCGCGCAGGCCTTCGGTGGAGCGTTCGCTGCGTGGTGCCTCATAAAGATCGCCGCTGCTGATGAACACCCCGAGGCGACGCTCCAGGTTGGGCAGGCGCAGCGAGATGTCGAACTCGGCCAGCAGGTCCACCTCGCGTCCGCTGCTGTGATCGATCCACTCGCCGGTGAGGCCGATCCGGAATGGCGCGGCGGGCACAGGCTGCAGGGGACGGTCCTTGTCGGCCAGGCGCCGGTCCGTGGACTCGACCACCTCCTGCGACCAGGCGTAGACGCGGTCATGGGCATGGTCCAGGCGCTGGCTGAAATCCAGCGGTGGCCTGGCGCCCGCGCGCTGCGCGCGGATTTCCTGCACCGAAAGTCCGGTGGGGCGATAGCGTTCCGCGCGTCTGCGTGTGGTGGGCGTTGCAGGTGTGGCAGGTGTGGCAGGAGCGGACTGCGCACCCGGTGCGGCCGATTCGGCGGCATCCACCGCGGCGGCCAGTTCCACCATCTGCGTGGTCGTGACATCCTCTGGCGGCTGTGGCGCCACCTCCGGCGGTGGCTCGAATCGCGTGGCGGCGCAGCCGGCAGCGAAGCAGGCCAGGCACGCAATCCACCATCCCCCTGGCCCTTTCCATCGCTCCATGCCGGCAGCTTACGGCAGCCGGCGCAGGGCACGAACCGGAGGGCGCGAAGGGACCGCGCCGGACACCACCTACTGGCGCCCGCGGCTTGCCGGCAGCCACCGCAGCTGACAGATTACGCGGCGTCACGCGAACGACCCGGGGGACAAGATGGCAGGGATGCTTCACAGAAGCTGGCGGCTGGCGTGGATTCCCGCGATGGCCCTGCTGGCCAGCGCAGCCGAACCGCCTGCAGCGTCGCCACCCGTACCGCCCACTCCCGTGCATCCGGAGTCGTGGCCTGCGCCCGCATCGCCCTTGCGCCCCGACGCGAAGCTCGAGCAGCGCGTCGCACAGCTGCTGGCCCGCATGACGCTTGAGGAGAAAATCGGGCAGGTGATCCAGCCGGACATCGGCAGCGTGACGCCGGAGGACATGCGCCGCTACCACTTCGGCTCCATCCTCAACGGCGGCAACTCCGCGCCCGACAAGGATGAGTTCGCGCCGCCGCAGAAGTGGCTGGCGCTGGCCGATGCCTTTTATGCCGCATCAGTGGACCGCAGCAATGGCGGCGTCGGCATCCCGATGATCTGGGGCACCGACGCCGTGCACGGCCACAGCAACATCATCGGTGCCACGCTTTTCCCGCACAACATCGGCCTGGGCGCGATGCGCAACCCGCGGCTGGTGGAAGCCATTGGCGCGGCCACGGCGCGGGAGATCCGCGCCACTGGCATGGACTGGACCTTCGCCCCCACGCTCACGGTGCCGCAGGACACACGCTGGGGCCGCACCTACGAGGGCTATTCGGAAGATCCATCCATCGTGGTCTCGTACGCGGCCGCGATGGTGCGCGGCCTGCAGGGCCGTCCCGGCAGCCGCGACTTCCTGCGCCCGCCGCATGTGATCGCCACTGCCAAGCATTTCCTCGGCGATGGCGGCACCGCCAATGGTCGCGACCAGGGCGACACAGTGGTGACAGAAGCCGTGCTGCGCGACACCCACGGCGCACCGTATGTGCCAGCCATCGAGGCGGGACTGATGTCGGTGATGGCCTCGTACAACAGCTGGAACGGCACCAAGCTGCATGGCCACCGCGGCCTGCTCACCGAAGTGCTGAAGGAACGCATGGGTTTCCAGGGCTTCATCGTGGGCGACTGGAACGGCCACGGCCAGGTGCGCGGCTGCCGCCCCACCAACTGCCCCGATGCCCTGCTGGCCGGGCTCGACATGTACATGGCGCCGGACAGCTGGCGCGGGCTCCACGACAGCCTGCTTGCGCAGGCGCGCGACGGCACGCTGCCGATGGCGCGCCTGGATGACGCCGTGGCGCGCATCCTGCGCGTGAAGTTCCGCATGGGATTGTTCGAGGCGGGCCCGCCCTCGTCCCGTCCCGGCGGAGGCGACTTCGCAACGCTTGGCCACGCAGAACACCGCGCGCTCGCGCGACAGGCCGTGCGCGAATCCCTCGTGCTGCTGAAGAACAACGGCGGCCTGCTGCCGCTGCACCCGAAGCAGCGCGTGCTGGTGACGGGTGATGGCGCCCACAACTACGCGAAGCAGTCGGGCGGCTGGACGCTCACCTGGCAGGGCACCGGCGCGGACAACAGCCGCTTCCCCGGCGCCACCTCGATCTGGGAAGGCATCCGCGACAACGTGCAGCGCGCTGGGGGCAGTGCGGAGCTGTCTGCCGATGGCAGCTGGCGCGAGCGGCCGGACGTGGCGGTGGTGGTGTTCGGCGAGAACCCTTACGCCGAGGGCGTGGGCGACATCCGCACCCTGCTGTTGCGCACCGACGGCGGCCACCTTGAAGTGCTGGCAAGGCTCAATGCCGCCGGCATTCCGGTGGTCGCGGTTTTCCTCTCCGGCAGGCCGCTGTGGGTCAATCGCGAGCTCAACTCTGCGCAGGCCTTCGTGGCCGCGTGGCTGCCCGGTTCCGAGGGCAGCGGCGTGGCGGATGTGCTCTTCCGTCGTGCCAACGGGCGCATCGCGCATGATTTCCGCGGCAAGCTTTCGTTCTCGTGGCCGAAGCATGCGGCGCAGTACGGCCTGCATCGCGACCAGCCCGGCTACGACCCGCTGTTCCCCTTCGGCTTCGGCCTCACCTATCGCGACCGCCGCGAATTGCCGCAACTGCCGGAGGACTCCGGCGTTTCCCTGCAGGAGGCGCCTGGCACCACGCTGTTTGATGGCACGGGTCCCGCGGGCTGGACCGTCGCCGGCGGCGGCGCGCTGCGCTGGTCGCGCGTCGACCGGCTGCGACAGGAAGACAGCCTGCAGCTGGTATGGCCCGGCGGCGGTGCGGGCGCGCTCGGATTCGACAGTGCGCGCGGCGAGGACTTCAGCCGCGAGACCAATGCCGACATGCTGCTGGTGCTCACGCTGAAGGTCGATGCCGCGCCTGACGGCGGCATGACCGTCACGGCGCACTGCGGCGCGGGCTGCCAGGGAAGCGTCGCCATCGAGGCCGCGTTGCGGGCATTGCCCGCCGGGCAATGGCAGCGCGTGGGTATTCCGCTGAAGTGTTTCACGGCCGCAGGCGCAACCACCGGGCAGCGATTCACGCGGATTGAGCTGGGTAGCTCCGGTCGCGCGGAGCTCACTCTCCACCGTGCGGCCCTGGGCACTGATGCAGACCGGCGCGTGGAGTGCACAGCGCGGTAGGTGCCGGTTGCGCTCAGCGCCTGCCGGCTTTTTTCGGGCGGCGCAGGGTCATCTGGAACTGGCTCACCAGCTCGCCGTTGATCTCGATGTCGATGTCCATGTGCACCACGGTGGAACCCGGCTTGGCATCGATGCGGGTGATGCGCTCACAGGAGTCCGGGCGGCGGCCGGCAAACCTGTGGGCCGGATTCATCGCCAGGAACAGCGTCGGTGCATTCACGCACGGCGCACGCAGGGTGGCGCGATGGCCCGCGATGCTGGCCTCGCCTCCCTCGGGCAGGCCCTTGTTGTCCACCAGCAGGAACTCCAACTTCCGGCGCGATGGCGCGATTCCCATCAGCATCATCGATGGGTTGAGGTAGGAGACGCCGCCCGGAATGTTGAAGATGCCGGAGCTCCCCTCGCCCATCAGGATCTCGTACTGGTCGATCCAGTGGATGTTGAAGATGCAGTGCACGCCAGGTCCCGTCCCGATTGATACACAGTCGGCAGTGCCCCTGATGCCGAACGGGCCGGTGGCGGGCACTGTGCCGATGCCGTCCACGCTGTAGCGATCGGCCAGTCGCAGCAGCCACTCACTCAGGCCACGTTGTTCCGTGACGGGCGGGGGTACGTAGTACTCGACGTCGCGATAGGTCTGCCGGGGATTGCGGTCTGCGGCCGCGGCGGGACTCGCGAAGGAGATCAGGATGAGGCAGGCAACCCCCGCGCGCCCGGACAGCTTCGAAACGCGGTCCGGCGGCAATTTCAACGCCGGTCCTTTTTCTTTTCCCGGCGCAGGGTCATCTGCAGCTGTGTCACCAGCTGCGTGTTGATCTCGATGTCGATGGCCACGAGCACCACCTTGCCATCCCGTCGGGCATCAATACGCGTGATGCGCTCGCAGGTCGCCGGCGACCTGCGTTCGTAGCTCTTCTCCGGGTTCATGGCCAGGAACAATGCCGGCGCATTCACGCAGGGCACGCGCATGGTGGCGCGATCACCGGCGACGGAGGCCGAAGCTCCCTCAGGCAGACCCTTGTTGTCCACCAGCAGCAACTGCAATCCCTGGCGTGCGGGCTCCAGCCCCACCAGCAGCATCGAGGGATTGAGGTAGGACACTCCCCCAGGCAGGTTCCAGATGCCGATGGTGCCCGCGTCAGGGTCCATGTTCACTTCGAACTGGTCCTGCCAGCCGATGTTGAGGATGCAGTGGATGCCGGCACCGGTGCCGATGGACACGCAGTCACCAGTGCCCTTCAGCGGAAACACCATCGGCGGTATGTACTCGGTTTCCTGCAGGGCGCTGTTTTCTTCTTCCTCACCAGGGCTCGGGCGCTTGCGCATGGGATCGACCGGCTGGATGTAGATCGTGCCGGCACCATCGACGCGGTAGCCGTCGGCCAGCCGCAGCAGCCACTCCGACAGCGCCGCCCTGTCGGTGACCCGCGGAGGAACGACATAGGCCGCGCTGCGTGCGTCCTTGCGCGGGTTGGTGCCGGCAGCCCCCGCAGAGGCCGCGATGCATCCAGCTGCGATGCCGGCCAGCCAGGCATTGCGCCTCATCTCGTCAATCCAGTGCCAGGGCCAGGAACGGCCTGTACCTCAGCCACGCGGGTGAGCTGGAAGCGGTAGCGCACCTTCACCTGGTAATAGATTTCGGTGTCCACCTGCAGCTCGACGAGCTTGCTGTCGGAGCTGGTGATGATGCGCGTGGCGCGCTCGCAGCCCTCTATCAGGTCGGCGCAGGGCGTGCGGAAGACGGCGGTGTCGCCGATGATGCCGCCCCTGGAACCTTCGGCCAGGCCGCGGTTGTCCACCTGCAGGTAGCGCAGGCCGATGTCATCCGGCTCCAGGCCGAAGAGGATCATCGCCGGGGACAGGTTCGACACACCGCCCAATATCTCCGCGCCGCCGCGCGCACGGGTTTCAGGCCAGCGGATGTTGAACTCGCATTGCACGCCGGGAGCCACGCCGAACCCTATGCAGACCCCCGTGCCGCGCACACTGCGCTGCTCGTCCGGTTCGCCCCTGCCGCCGAGGTCCACATAGCCTTCAATGGTGTATTCCCCCAGCAGGCGGCGCAGCCAGGGAATGATGTCGGCCAGCTTGCGGGTGGGCTTCTGGCCGCTGACGACGACCTCGCTGAGTTCCTCGACCTTGCCGGCCCCGGCCGGCGCATCGGCCGCCGGCGCCGGGCCGGCGGCGAACAGGGCGGACGCGCACAAGGCCAGCGCCAGCGGGCCCCATGGCAGGTAATTTCCACCCCGTCTCTTCATTCCGCCTCTCCCTGGCAGCGCCCGACGTTGCCGCCGGGCAGCTGAACCGCCGCTGAACCGGAGATCGCGCTGCGCGCTAGCGGCGCGGTCCGGCGTTCGGATTGCGCGGTCGGGTGGACATCGCGTCGCGCCTGTCTCCCTCGATGGTGTTGACGCGTGTCTGGATCATGCGCAGCTCGCGGTGCATGTCATCCAGCTTGCCGGCCATTTCCTGCAGGCGCGGATCGCTGTTGATCACCTTCATCGTGTGCGCGTACCAGGCGCTGGTGCCTTCCATCAGCACCAGGTCCGGAGGCGGCGGGCGATAGCAGTTCTGGTTCATCTGCGCCCAGCCGGCGAAGTTGCGGAATTCCTGGTATTCGTTCAGGTACTCGTCGTCGTTTTCATCCAGCTCATCGAACTTGAAGGCCATGTCCGCATTGGCCATGGCTTCCATCTTCGAGATGCGGCCGTCGCGATTGGCGTCGAAATTGCGGAATTCGGGCTCGCACTGCACCTTGAACACGGCCCAGTCGGCCATTGCGTCCGCAACGAAGCCCGGCAGGCACATGCGGAACTGGATGCGCGAGCCGGGATTGTCCGGATCGGTGTTGAGGTAGGGGCAGCTGGTGTCGTAGCGGTCGTCGGTGTTGAGCTGGTTGAAGAGCTTGTAGAACTCGTCTTCGGCCTTGACGATGCGGTCGCGCAGGCGCCCGCCACGCACGATGACCTCGTCAAGCTCCACCAGCTCTTCCACCGGCACTTCCTGGGGCGACAGCGCGCGCGGGGCTGGCGTTTGTGCCTGTGGCTGCACCGGCGGCGCGTCTTCTGCCGCAAGGGTCGTCGTTGCTGCAGCAAGGAGCAGCGCTGCCATTGCCGCAACGCCACCCGCCACATTCTTTGTGCGAAGCATCTGGACTCCCTGCGTCCTCATTGCGGGACGGCCCGTACTATAGAAAACCTGCGCGCCGGCCGTCAGGGTAGTTTGCCACCGGCTGCCGGGACCGGGCTATCGCCCCGCCCTAGATGGCCAGAGGTCCCGTGCTGTCCCCGAAACTTTCCTGCTCGCAGCCCAGCTTGCCCAGCAGCGCCAGCAGCAGGTTTGACATAGGAGTCCTGGCCGGCTGGACCAGGTGGCGGTTGCCTTGCAGCGCGCCGCCGGCGCGCCCGGCCAGCACCACCGGCAAGGGATCATGGTCATGCGAATTGCCGTCGGCCATGCCACTGCCATAGAGCACGACGACGTGGTCCAGCAGCGTGCCGTCCCCTTCCGGAACCTCTGCCAGCTTGCCGAGGAACTGTGCGAACAGGCCCACGTGGTAGCGGTTGAGCACGGCAAAGCGCGCCTTGTTGTCCTCGTTGTTCGAATGATGCGAGAGGATGTGGAAGGAATCGCGCACGCCGCTGCGCGGATACACCGCACCGCTCAGCTCCTTGGCCAGCATGAAAGTGCTCACGCGCGTGATGTCCGTCTGCCAGGCCAGTGCCATCAGTTCGTACATCAGGCGGATGTGCTGCTCCACGTCGTCGGGAATTCCGTTGGGTCGGGATGGCAGCTCCACGTCCCTGTCCACGCGCTCGCCCGCCTGCGCGATGCGGCGCTCGATCTCCCGCACATCGGTGGCAAAGCGTTCCATGCGATGGCGGTCGACGGCCGGCAACTGCCGCTCCAGTCCCTGCAGCTGCGCAGCCACGGAGTCCAGCAGGCTCAGTGACTGCGCGCGGCGGGCGGCACGCTGCGCCTCCGTGGATCCGTCGCCGAAGAGGTGCTCGAACACCATCTGCGGGTTGTTCTGCATCGGCAGCGGCGCCAGCTCACCCTGCCAGGCAAGCGTGTTGCGGTAGGCGCAGCTCAGGCCCTCGCCGCAGCTCATGCTGGAATCCTCGATCATCAGCTCCAGCGAGGGCAGCGGGGTGTCACGTCCCAGCGTGCGGGCAGCCACCTGGTCCGCCGTAATGCCGAGCTTCGGCTGGGTGCCCGACATGGCCTTGGCACCGCTGAGGAATGTGGCAGAGGAGCGGTTGTGGTTGCCCGTGGCGCCGCCCGGCCCATAGGCCAGCGGGTGGCAGAGATTGGTGACCACGCAGACCTGTTCGCGGAAGGGTTCCAGCGGCGCGAGGATCTCGCTGAAGGCGAAGTCCCGTCCTTCGCCGCGCGGGGTCCAGCGCGACATCGTGGCGCCATGCGGGAAGTAGATGGCGCCGAAGCGCCTGGGCGGCGCCGGCACCGCGGCCATCGCGGGCAGCATGGATTCCAGCAGCGGCAGGGCCAGTGCGACACCGGCACCTCGCAACACCGTGCGGCGCGAAAGATGACAGCGGGTGATGAAGTGGGCCATGACGCTACTCCTGCGCTCGCACTGCACTGGCCATGGTCGGGGGTGGCGACTCAGGCTCCACCGCGCGCTGGCGCTGGCGGAATGCGGGGCTCTGCACCACGGCCTGGATGAGCGCACCGAAGCGCAGGTCATCGCGCCCGGCCTGCCGCACGATGGCGCGCACGGCTGGCATGTCGCGGTAATCCAGCTCGCGGCCCAGCGCGTACGTCAGGAGCTTGTGCGCCAGGTTCGAGACGAAGAGGTCCGAGTGGGACAGCAGCGCCTGCTGCAGGGTCCCGGGCCCGTCCAGGGGCGTGCCATCCACCAGCGTGCCGCGCGCGTCCACCGCCGTGTCGCCGTCGCGCTCACGCCACGCGCCGATGGCATCGAAGTTCTCCAGCGCGAAACCCACTGGATCGATCAGGCCGTGGCAGGAGGCACAGGCCGGATTGGCGCGATGGTGTTCCAGGCGCTCGCGCACCGAGGTGCGGATCACCTGGCTGCCGTCGCCGTCGAGATTGGTTTCCACGCCCGGCGGTGGGTCCGGCGGCGGCGCACCCAACATGTTGCCGAGAATCCAGGCACCGCGGATCACCGGCGAAGTGCGGGTGGCAGTGGAAGTGACGGTGAGGATGCTGCCATGGCCCAGCAGGCCGCGGCGCTGGGAGTCCGGTGGCAGCGCCACCTTGCGGAAATGCGAGCCGCGCACACCGGAGATGCCGTAGTGACGCGCCAGGCGATCGTTGAGGAAGGTGTAGTCGGCGGTGAGCAGCTCGGTGACCGGCAGGTCCTGGCGCAGCACCCAGCTCACCAGGGAGCGCGTCTCGGTGATGAAAGCCTGGCGCAGGTTGTCATCGAAACCTTCCACCTCCGGCGCCACCGAGGCCAGCTCGCGCAGGAACAGCCACTGGCCAGCGAAATTGTCCACCAGTGCGTCGGCGCGTGGATCAGCCAGCATCCGCCGCACCTGTGCCTCGAGCACCTCGGGGCGGTTCAGGCGCTTGCGTGCGGCCAGATCGAGCAGCTCATCGTCCGGGATGCTGCTCCAGAGGAAGAACGAGAGCCGCGATGCCAGCTCAAGGTCGCTGACGGGATAAGGCCCATTACCCGCAGCCTGTGGTTCCGCCTCGAAGCGGAACAGGAAGCGCGGATCCACCAGGATGCGCGCCAGCGCCTGCTGGATGCCGGCCTCGAATCCACCCTCGGCATGGCCGCGCTCGTAGAACTGCGCGATGAGCGTCAGGTCCGGCATGCGCTGCGGTGCCCGGAACGCCCGGGTCGCCAGGTCCACCATGATCTTCTCCGCGCAGCGCTTTTCATCGGCCGCTGCCTGTGGATGGCAGGAGAAGACACGCCGCCGGCTTTCCGTGTCGCCGGGGCCAGTGGCGTTGTAGGGGCCGGCGATTTCCACGCTCTCGATGCCGCCGCCCAGCTTGTAGCCGGAGTAGATGTCATTCACGCCCAGCGTGCGACGCTGGTCGAAGAGTGCTGCGGTGAGTTCATGCATGCCGGCCTTCACCCGCACCCGCTGGCCCCGCAGGTTGCCCCCGGCCAGCGTCTGTCCGTCGATGGCCACGTCCACGCCGCCAGGTCCGCCAGCCCCGCCGAACCCGCCAGCGAACCCACCCCCCGGGAATCCGCCACCACCGGCGAACCCGCCGCCTGAAAATCCGCCGCTGCCCGAAGACGCCATCCCGTTGCGCACGGTGATCCGGTACTCGGCATCCAGCGGAAAGAAATGCCGGATGCGCACGCCACCGCGCGACCCCAGCGGCATGCCCTCCAGTTGCACGTCCTGCTTCAGGTTGGGCGGCGTCCGGTAGGTGGTGATGGTCTCGGTAGCCGACAGGTCACCCACCGCCAGGCGCGAGAGCTTCATCGCGGCGCTGGTGTAGCCCTGCACCAGTGCCGGGGAAATGCCCAGGCCGGAGGCGATGTTGTCGAAGCCACCGCTGGCATCATCCGGTGGCAGCATGCTGGTCACGTCCACTTCCAGGCCCAGCAGGTCGCGCACCGCGTTGGCGTATTCCCGGCGGTTGAGCCGGTGCAGAGCCGGCGCCGCGGCATGCACCAGCGATGCGGCATCCAGCCGCGTTTCCAGCAGGTCCACCGCGGCCCTGAGGTCTGCCTGCGATGGCCGCTCCTCACCGGGCGGCGGCATCATGCCGGAGCGCAGCTTCACGACCACTTTTTCCCATTCCGCGGCGTCGTGGCCCACGTTTTTCGCGTCGAGCACATCGAGTGCGAGGCCGCCGGCCCACTCCTCGGTGTTGTGGCAGCGCGTGCAGTAGCGACTGGTCAGCTCACCGGGATCCGTTGCCGGCCAGGCAGCGGGAGCCGCACCCCACCCCAGAGCGAGCGCGACTGGCCACAGGTGCCGCATCACCGCACCTCCTTGCCACGTTCGCGCAGCAGCGAGGTGATCAGCGCGATGGAGGTGGGCTTGGGCTCTGGCGGATGCGTGGCGAGGAACACACCCCGGGCCCAGTCCAGCGCCGAACGACCTTCGTTGTCGCGCGCCGTGAGGTCGGCACCCTTCTCCACCAGGAACCGGATGATGTCATCCGATCCGCGATTGGCCGCGCCATGCAGCGCGGTGATGCCCATGGAGTTGGCCTGGTTCACGTCCATGCTCAGCGAGTGGCAGAGCTTCACCGCCTCGAGCAATTGTTCGGGCCCTTCGGTCCAGGTCTGCGCCACCACCCAGTTCACGCCGGCCGCCGCCATCAGCGGAGAGGTGCCCTGGAAGGTGCCGATGAGGGGATCGGCGCCGTGGCGCAGCAGCAGCTTCATCACCGTGACGTCGCCGGCCAGCGCGGCTGTCAGGAAGGGCGTCTGGCCCGTGAAATCCACCCACTCCAGCGACCCGGTGATTTCCAGCAGGTGGTTGCGGAAAGGCGGGGTTTCCTTCGTGCGCGCGTTCACGTCCGCGCCTGCCGCCAGCAGAGCCTCGATGAGCTTCAGCACTGGCGGCCGGTCAATGCCGTTCCTGAAGGTGGCGTTGTGCACATAGAGATTGCGCACGTTCACCGCCTCCCAGAGCGGCGTGCGCCCGTACCAGTCGGTGGCATTCACCTTGCCGCCCTGCTCAAGCAGGAAATGCGCGGTGGCGATGCTGTTGTTGGAGATGGCCATCAACAGCGGCGTGATGTCGTTGGCCTCGCGGGCGTTGATGTCCGCACCGGCGGCGACGAGCAGCTTCGCCACCTCCAGGTGGTTTTGCCGGGCGGCATAGTGCAGCGGCGTGAGACCTCCTGGCTGCGGCTCGCGCCGGCCGCGATCTGCAGGCACGCCGCCGCGGATGATGCCCACGCCAAAGCCGAATCCCGCCTGGGAATTGGGAGCGATGAAGGCCGGCGCGGGACCAACCAGGGTGGAAACCTGCGGTTGCGCGCCGGCTTCGAGCAGGGCAGCAACGACGTCGGCATGTCCAGCGCGCGCTGCGAACATCAGCGCGGTCTGTCCGAAGCGGGTTTCCTTCGCGTCCACCGCGGCGCCATTCCGGATCAGCAACTGCACCACACGCGCAGAGCCTGCCTCGGCGGCACGCATCAGCAGGGTTTCGCCATCCGCGCCCGTGGCCTTCGCATTGGCACCGGACTGCAGCAGCAGCTCCACCATCTGGTGATTGGCATTGCCGATGGCCAGCAACAGCGGCGTGATGCCGCGCTCCGTGGGCGCATCGGGATCGGCGCCGGCCTTCAGCAGGACCCTTGCGCCTTCCAGATCGTCTTCAGCCACACGCCAATGCAAGGCCGGGGTACCGAAGGGCCCGGGCGCATCCGGAGCGGCGCCCTGCTTCAGCAACTGCTCAACCCGCGCCGCATCGCCCCGCCTTGATGCCGTCGACAGGTCATCTCCACCACCCGCGAAGGCCAGCGGCACAACGCCAAGCGTGACGAAGCAGATCACTGCGACCTGCTGCCACAAAGTACGGCAGTGAATCGAGAAGCCCTGGACCATCGACGGGGCACCTTGCTTCCGGCTGCAACAGGTTTAGCATGGGGCGCAGTCTGCCGCTACTGCCAGGGAGGTTACGGTGCGTCCTACAGAAACTATTGCGGATACCGGCGGCCCGACCACGCGGCGGGATTTGCTGGGATCAGGGATCGCACTGGCTGCAGGAAGCCTCTTCGGCACGCGCAATGCGGCAGCGGCGGCTCCCGCCCCGATCAATGGCAGCGCCGCAGACGCGAAGCTGCTGCCCGGTTTCAAGGTGCATCGCGTAAAGACCAGTGGCGCAGAGATCTACACCGCGGTGGGCGGCAATGGTCCGCCGGTGCTGCTGTTGCACGGCGCACCGCTCACGCATCTTTCCTGGTATCGCGTCGCGCCGGAGCTTGCCAAGCGCTACACCGTGGTCGTTCCTGACCTGCGCGGCTATGGAGACAGCAGCAAGCCGGCCGATGGCGAGAACCACGTGAACTATTCCAAGCGCGCGATGGCACTCGACAACGTCGAGGTGATGCGCCAGTTCGGCTTTGAGCGTTTCGCCCTGGTGGGTCATGACCGCGGCGGCCGCGTGGCACACCGCCTGGTGCTCGATCATCCGCAGGCGGTCACGCGCATGTCGGTGCTCGACATCGTGCCCACGCACTACCTCTACACACACCTGACCAAGGCATTCGTGGAGGCCTACTTCCACTGGTTCCTCTACATCCGCCCGGCGCCGTTCCCGGAGAACATCCTCAACGCGGATGTCGAGGGCAACTTCGGGCGCAATCCCTCAGCGGACCTGCGCGCGGAATACCTCCGGGTCTACCGCGATCCGGCGGCGGTGCATGGCATGTGCGAGGACTATCGCGCATCCGCCGGCATCGACATGCAGTACGACGAGGCCGACCTGGCGAAGAAGATCACCTGTCCGCTGCATGTGCTGTGGGCCAGCGATGCCGCGATGGGCCGCATGTTCGACGTGCTGGGGATCTGGAAGGAGCGTGGCACGCAGGTGACGGGTGCGGCGCTGACCGGTGGGCACAACCTGCAGGAGCAGAATCCGGCCGGGGTGCTGGGAGCGTTGCAGCCTTTCCTGGCGGGATAGGCACCTGAACAGAAGCCCTTAGCGCGTGCCCTGAATCCATCGAACTCCCGGGGCGCGCCAGAAAGCAAAAAGGCCCCGACGAGCGGGGCCTTTTTGCACTGCGGCGTGTGCAAGGGGCGTCAGAACGCCTGGTCGAACGACACCTCGCCCTGCACCGCCACCTGGTACGCCGATACCCTTCTCTCGAAGAAGTTCGTCACTTCCTGCACATCCTGCAGTTCCATGAACTGGAACGGGTTCTTCGAGCCATACAGCGGCGACAGCCCCAGCTGGGTCAGCCGCTGGTCGGCCACATATTCCAGGTACTGCCGCATCTCCACCCGCGTCATGCCCACCACGCCGCCTGAGAGCACGTCTTCGGCGAACAGCGCCTCGCAGTCCACCGCCGAGGCGATCATGTCGCGCACATTGCGCGCCCATTCCTCGTCGAACAGCTCCGGGTTCTCGCGGCGCACGGTGCGCAGCACCTCGAAGGCGAAGGCCATGTGCGCGCTCTCGTCACGGAACACCCAGGCGGTGCCGGCGGCGAGGCCAGGCAGCAGCCCGCGCGAGCGCAGGAAATACACATAGGCGAAGGCACCGAAGAAGAACAGGCCCTCGATGCAGGCCGCGAAGGCCGTGAGGTTGAGCACGAAGCGGCGCTTGTCGGCCGCCGTCTCCAGGCTCTGCACGGCATAGACCTCGTCCGTCCAGCGCTGGCAGAACTCGGCCTTGGCCTTGATGGAAGGAATGTTCTCCACCGCCGCGAAGGCCTGTGCGCGCCGCTTCTCGTCGGGCACGTAGTTGTCGAGCAGCGTGAGGTAGAACTGGATGTGCAGGGCTTCCTCGAACAGCTGGCGCGACAGGTACATGCGCGCCTCGGGCGCGTTGATGTGCCGGTAGAGGCTGATCACCAGGTTGTTGGCCACGATGGTGTCGCCGGTGGCGAAGAAGGCCACCAGGCGCTCGATCAGGTGACGCTCGGCCGGCGTCATGCGCTGGCGCAGGTGCCCGAGGTCGATCTGGAAGTCGATCTCTTCCACCGTCCAGGTGTTCTTGATCGCCCCGCGGTACATCTCGTAGAAGCGCGGATAGCGCATCGGCCTCAGCGTGAGGTCGAAGCCGGGATCAAGCAGGGTGGGTTCGCGGTCGCTCACTGGCAGGCCTCACAGGTCTCGGGGTTTTCGAGCGAGCATACGACGGCGGCCTGGTCCTGGCTCACACTCTGCGCGGCTCCGCTCACGGTGGTCTTGGCAATCTGCGTCGCCGGGCGCGAGCGCAGGTAGTAGGTGGTCTTCAGTCCGCGCTTCCAGGCATACATGTACATGCTCGACATGGCGCCGATGTTCGGGTTGGCCATGAACAGGTTCAGCGACTGGCTCTGGTCGATGAAGGCGCCGCGGTCGGCGGCGAGATCAATGAGTGCCTTCATCGGCAGCTCCCAGGCGGTGCGGTAGATGGCGCGCAGCTCCTCGGGGATCTCGGCGACGCCCTGGATGGAGCCATCGGCCAGCTTCACCGCGTCGCGGATCTCGCCGGTCCACAGGCCCAGCTGCTTGAGCTCCTCGACCAGGTAGCGGTTGATCTGCAGGAAGTCACCCGACAGCGTCTCGCGCTTGAAGAGGTTGGACACCTGCGGCTCGATGCACTCGTAGCAGCCGGCGATGGAGGCGATGGTGGCGGTGGGGGCAATGGCGATCAGCAAGCTGTTGCGCAGGCCGTGCTGCATGATCTCCTCGCGCAGTTCCTCCCAGCGGGCCTTGTCCTTCGGCACCACGTCCCAGGCATCGAACTGCAGTTCGCCGCGGGCGGCACGCGTCTCCTTGAAGGCATCGTGCGGACCCAGCTGCTTGGCCAGGTCTACCGAAGTGCGCAGCGCGTGGAAGTAGATGGTTTCCTGGATGCGTGCCGAAAGTTCGCGCGCCGCCTGGCTGTCGAAGGGCATGCGCAGGCGGAAGAACACATCCTGCAGGCCCATCAACCCGAGGCCCACCGGCCGCCAGCGCATGTTGGAATTGCGCGCGGTGCCGATGGGATAGAAGTTGAGGTCGATCACCCGGTCGAGCTGGCGCACGGCCACCTCGACGGTGTGGGCGAGCTGGTCGAAGTCGAAGCCATCGGGCCCGATGTGCCGCGCCAGGTTCACCGAACCCAGGTTGCACACGGCCGTCTCGCCATGGCTGGTGACTTCCAGGATCTCGGTGCACAGGTTCGACAGGTGCACGGTGGAGCCCGGCAGGCCGGTCTGGTTGCAGGCCTTGTTGGACTTGTCCTTGAAGGTGATCCAGCCGTTACCAGTCTGCGCCAGCACGCGCATCATGCGCGCGTAGAGGTCGCGCGCCGGCATCTGCTTGCGGGCCAGGCCCGTGGCCTCGGCCTGCACGTAGGCGGCATCGAACTCCGCGCCGAAGAGGTCGGGCAGCTGCGGCACATCCTTCGGATCGAACAGCGACCACTGCTCATTGCGCTCCACGCGCTGCATGAAGAGGTCCGGAATCCAGTTGGCGAGGTTCAGGTGATGCGTACGCCGGCCTTCGTCGCCGGTGTTGTCGCGCAGCTCCAGGAAGCTCTCGATGTCCGCATGCCAGGGCTCGAGGTATACGCAGGCGGCGCCCTTGCGCTTGCCGCCCTGGTTCACCGCGGCCACGGAGGAGTCGAGCGTCTTCAGCCAGGGCACGATGCCGTTCGACAGGCCATTGGTGGCCTTGATCAGCGAGCCTTCCGAACGCACGCGGTGGAAGGCGATGCCGATGCCGCCGGAGAACTTCGACAGCAGCGCCACGTCCTTGTACTTGTCGTAGATGGACTCCAGTGAATCCTGCGGCGAGTCGAGCAGGAAGCAGCTGGAGAGCTGCTCGTGCCGGGTGCCGGAGTTGAACAGCGTGGGGGAGCTCGGGATGTAATCGAGCCGCGACATCTGGTCATACAGCTCGAGCGCTTCCTGCACGCCGGTGGACAGCGCCACCGCGATGCGCAGCCAGAAGTGCTGCGGGGTCTCGATGACCAGGCGGCGGGTGGGGTGCTTCAGCAGGTAGCGGTCGTACAGCGTGCGCAGGCCGAAGTATTCCAGGCGGTTCGTGCGCGTGGCATCGATGGCGTCATTGAGCTTGCGGGCATTGGCCTCGACGAAGTTCAGCACGCGCTCGTTGATCAGGCCCACGTCGAAGCCGGTGCGGATGGACTGCGAGAAGGAGTAGACGCTCTGCCCCTGCACTTCCTTGTCGATGAAGTTGCCCAGCAGGCGCGCGGCCAGCTGCGAGTACTCCGGCTCCTCGACGATGAAGGAGGCCGCGGTGCGGATCGAGAGCTCGTCGAGCTCGCGGGTGGTGGCGCCGTCATACAGGCCGGCGATGGTCTTCAGCGCCACGCGCATGGCATCGACATCGTGCAGGCCTTCGCAGCAACGGCTGACGGCCTTCACGATCTTGTTGACGTCTACCGGCTCGCGCTCACCACTGCGCTTGGTAACGGCCATGGCCGTGCGGCCGGCCTGCGGCGGGGTGAGGCGGAAGTCGTTCTGGGCGGGGGCGGCGGCGCGCGCCGGCACGGGCTTGGCGGAGGAGGATTCGAGTTGCATGGTGGTACCGACTTCTGGGGGCCCGGGTTTGGCATTTCCCGCCGTTTTTGACGACAGGAAATGGCTGCGGAGGATCAATTCTGGACTTTCTGGGGGATTCCCTCGAAGCCCCCCGAACCACTAGGGGTTGGGCGAAGCGCCGCTGGCAGCCACAAGATATTGCGCAGCCGGAAGGGGCGTCAAGTTGATTTTAGGCCAGTCGATTGCCGTGTAAACCTCCGCCGCGGCAGGTTTTTTTTGCACTCCGCGCACACGGCTTTTTTGACCGGCTTTCCGCATTGTCAAGTGGATCGCATGCCTGCGACAGGGTGTCGCAGGCGAAAAATTCACCGCCCGCTGGCGACTAGAATGCCGGCCGTGATCGCCCCCCCGCCTCCCGACCCGCCGCTGATGTCCGCCGACTCCGCATCGCCCGCGCCGCCTGCCCAGCGGCTGTACCGCACCCTGTGGCGATGGCACTTCTACGCCGGCCTGTTCGTCATTCCCTTCGTCATCGTGCTGTCGCTGAGCGGCACCGCGTTCCTGTTCAAGCCGCAGGTCGAGCACTGGGAGGAACGGGCCTTCCGCGGGCTCTCGGCCACTGCCGACCTGGGCGCGGCCCGGCAGGTCGAAGCCGCCCTGGGCGCCGTGCCGGGCGCCACGTTCCACAGCTACCGCCTGCCGCAGGCGGCCGACGATGCGGCGCTGGTGCACCTCGCCCTTCCCGACGGCGGCATGCGCGATGTGTTCGTTGCTCCCGACGGCCGCGTCGTCGGCAACCTCGATGCGAAATGGCGCATTACCGAAGTGGCGCGACGCATCCACGGCGAGCTGATGCTGGGCCAGCGCGCCAGCTGGCTGGTGGAGCTGGCAGCCTGCTGGGCCATCGTGATGATCCTCACGGGGCTCTACCTGTGGTGGCCCCGCGGCCGCGGTCCGGCCGGCGTGCTGTGGCCGCGGCGCGCCACGCTGCTGCGCGACCTGCATGCGGTGACGGGATTCTGGGTGGCCACCCTTGCCTTCGTGCTGCTGCTGACCGGGCTGCCCTGGACAGGCGTGTGGGGCAGCGCCTTCGGCGCCGTGCGGACGCAGATGGGGTGGGTGAAGGGAGCCCCGCAGTGGAACACCAACACCCCGGAGGGTGCTGCGGGACATGCCGCCCATGACCATGCCGCCATGCACGCCGGACACGAATCGCACGCCAGCCTGGCGCTGCTCGACACGCTGGTGAGCCGGGGCCAGGCGGAGCGCATGGCCCATCCCGCCGTGGTGCTCGCGCCGGGGGCGGTGCTGTTCGGACCACCCTCCCCCGACTGGACGCTCACTTCCACCGCGCAGGACCGCACGCAGGGACTGACCATCAAGTTCGATGCCGCCACGGGGCAGGAAGTCTCGCGTGAGGCCTTCGGCGACCGTCATGCCATCGACCGCGTGATCGGCTACGGGCAGGCCTGGCATGAAGGCGCGCTGTTCGGCGCAGCCAACCAGCTCATCGGCCTGTTCACGGCACTGGCCCTGGTCACGCTGGCCAGCACGGGATTCCTGATGTGGCGCCGGCGGCGTCCTGAGGGCGTGCTGGGGGCACCGCCGGTGCCGGCTTTGCGGGGCACGCCGGCGTTCATCATCGCCATCACACTGTTGCTTGCCGCGCTGCTGCCCCTGCTGGCGGCGTCGCTGGTGCTGCTGTGGCTGGTCGATCTCGCCCTGCCGCGCGTCAGCCCCGCTGCGGCAGCGTGGCTCGGGCTACGCCGCGCCAACTGACTGCCACGCCGCAGCGGTCATTCTTCCTCGTTGTCCGTGGTCCGCTCCGGACCCGGCCGCCGTGCCAGCTTGCGCTGCAGTGACCTGCGATGCGTGCCGAGCAGCCGCGCGGCCGCCGAAATGTTTCCCTGCGTTTCTGCCAGCGCCTGCTGGATGTGCTCCCACTCCACGCGCGCCAGTGGAATCATGGTGCTCTCGGGTTCCGCGCTCTCCGGGCGCTCCTCGAACAGTGCGCGCACGATGGCATCCGCCGTGGTCGGCTTCATCAGGTAATGGTGTGCACCGCGCTTGATGGCCTCCACCGCGGTGGCGATGCTGGCGTAGCCGGTGACCAGCAGGATGCGCATGTCCTCGCGCACGGCCTTCAGGGGCTCGATCAGCTCCAGGCCGGATTCCTCGCCCAGCCTGAGGTCCACCAGTGCGAAGGCCGGGCGGTGCTCGCGCGCCAGCTGCAGGGCGGCGTCGGCGCTCTGCGCCAGCACGGTGCCAAATCCGCGCTTCTGCAGGGAGCGCTGCAGGGTCATCAGGTACAGCAGGTTGTCGTCCACCAGCAGTCCGACCTGCGGGGCGTGGCCCTGGTCCGTCATGCCGACACCACCACTGGCAGGCGGAAGGAAACCACCACGCCCGGTCCATCGACCGCATCCTGCATCGAGAGCGAGCCGCCGAGCCGCTCCACCGTGGCATGCGACAGCGCAAGGCCAATACCCATCCCGCCCGGCTTGTCGGTGCGGAAGAGCGTGCCGGGCAACACCGGCTGCGTGCGGCCGAAACCCGGGCCGTAATCGCGGATCGACGCCTGCATGCCCTGGCCGCTGGACTCGATGTGCAGGTCCACGCGTCGCGCGCCGGCCTGCTCGCTGGCATCGGCCGCGTTGTTGAGCAATGCCTGGATGAGGTGGCCGACCGCCGGGTCCACTTTCTCCAGCGCCGCGATGGAGCCGGTGCGCCTGAGGTCGATGGTGGGACGCACCAGGCGCCAGTGTTCGATGGTGCGCTCCATGTCGGCGCCCGTGCGCGGCGCGCGCGCACCAGCCTCGGCGGGACTGGCCAGTTCGCGCACGCGGTCGCGGCAGGCTTCCAGCAGCGCCCGCATGGTTGCGTAGTCCTCGCGCCTGGCCGGACTGCCGGAATCCGCGCCGAGGTCCTCCACCATCAGCATCAGCGTGGCCAGCGGCGTATTGAGCTCGTGCGCCACCGAGGCGGCGTGCGTGGCCAGCGCCGTGATGCCCTCATTGCGCGCGAAGCGCTCCCTGAGCTGCGCCACTTCCTGCTCGCGCTCCCGCGCCGCCCGCGCCATGCGCGTGAAGAAGATCAGCAGCACCGCCGCGGATACGAGGAAGTTGGCCAGCATGCCCACCTTGTGGAGGCTGAAGGCATCGCTGAACACGCCGTGCGCATGCGGCAGCGGTCGCGCCAGCATGGCTGAGACAGCAAAGCCCGCGAGGCTGGCGGCAGCAGTGAGCCAGATCCAGCGACCCGGCAGCGACAGGATGGACAGCGCGATGGGCAGCAGGAACACGGAGGAGAAGGGATTCTCCACGCCGCCGCTCCAGCCCACCATCCAGGTGAGCACGAGGACGTCGGCCAGCATGTGGACGAAGACCTCTGCATCCCCTGCCAGCGCGCCGCGTCGCGCCCGCCAGGTGGCGAAGACATTGAACAGGGCCAGCGCCCCGATGCCGCTCCAGAGTGGCAGCTGCGGCAGCGCCATGCCCACCGGGCCTGTGACGACGACCACCGTGAGCGCCTGTGCGGCGACGGCGAGCCAGCGCAGGTTGCTGAGCACCAGCAGGCGGTTGGGTGATGTGCGGCGGGTCATGCAGCGAAATTCTAGCGCCTTGGTGCAGACCACCATCATCACGCAGCGCCGGTGCCGGCGGACGGAGTGCGACACTCGGTCGCATTCTCCAGCCCGGGGGCCACTCCTACAATCTGGCCGCATGTGCCCGCGAACCTCTGCCGCAGTAACTTCCACGTCATCCGCGAGCCCCGGTGCGGGCAGGTCAGTCGCCGCAGCCATTGCCGCGGTGCTGGCTTCCTCCGGAACACTGGCAGGCGAAACCGCAGGCACGGAGCAGGCACTTGATCCGGTAGTCGTCACGGCGCAGCGGCTGGAAAGCGGGCTGGAAGTCGAACGGGCCCTCACACCCGGGGCTGTCACGGTGCTCGACAGTGAGGACCTGCAGCAGCGCAGCGTCACCCAGCTGGCCGACCTGCTCCGCTACGTCCCTGGCGTCTGGGCCGAGAGCTACAACGGCAATGACGAGGTCTTCTACTCCAGCCGCGGCTCCAATCTCGACGCCACGGACTACGACAAGAACGGCATCAAGTTCCTGCAGGATGGCCTCCCCGTCACCACGGCCGACGGCAACAACCACAACCGTGCCCTCGACCCGATGAACGCCCGCTATGTCACGGTCGCGCACGGCGCAAATGCGCTGGCCTACGGGGCCAGCACGCTGGGGGGCGCCATCGACTTCGCCACGCCCACCGCACGCAACAGCCCGCCCATGGCAGTAGCCGTTTCCGGCGGCAGCTTCGGGCAATGGGGCGCGCGCACCACGGTGGGCGGCGTGTCCGGGGCGCTCGACGGCCAGCTGGCGGTGGAAACCCAGCAGCGCGATGGCTATCGGGAACACAGCAGCCAGGACCGCAGGAACCTGTATGGCAACTTCGGCTGGCAGGCCGGGGAAAATGTCTCCACGCGCTTCTACGGCACCTGGAGCGACTACCACGTGCAGCTGCCGCGCGAGCTGACGCCGGCGCAGTACCACGCCGATCCGCGCCAGGCACGTGCCGATGCCCTCAGCGGCGATCACAGCAAGTCCGTGGAGGCCTGGCGCCTGGCTTTCAAGACCACGGTGATGCAAGTGGCCGGCGGCACGCTGGAGCTGGGCGCCTCCCATGAGCGTCAATCCCTTTTTCATCCCATCGTCAGCGGCCAGTTCTTCAGCCTGCTGATCGACACCGACCACGAGCACAGCGGCGCGATGCTCCGCTGGCGACGCGCCGCCGGATCACACGATGTCGTGCTGGGGGCCAATTACGGCCTTTCGAAGGTTACCGGCGGCAACTTCGAAAACGATGGCGGTGAGCGCGGCGCCCTGATGGAAACCATCGATGACGACGCCTCCACCCTCGAACTTTTCGCCCTGGACCGCTGGAACCTCGCGCCGCGCTGGACGCTGGTTTACGGCGGGCAGTTCGTGCAGGCCCGGCGCGACGCCGACGGATTCCGGGCACCCGCCTATAACGCCTTCAACCCGCGCCTCGGCGTGATCTTTGCCCTGGACCCGGGCGCCGAGTGGTACGCCAGTGTGGGCCGGGCCTACGAGGCGCCGACCCTCTTCCAGCTCCGCGACGACACCGCTGGTGCAGGGACCCCGGTGGCGCTGGAGCCCATGAGCGGCGTGGCGATAGAAAGCGGCCTGCGTGGCACCGGCAGTGCCGGCACCACACGGCTCGCCTGGGAGCTCTCCGGCTACTACATCGCGCTGCGCGATGAAATCCTGTCGCGCGATGTGGACGGCACGAGCCTGGCTACCAACGTCGACACCAGGCATGCGGGCATCGAGTCCCTGCTCAGTGCCAGCTTCACACTCGGGCACGCTCACCGCATCGAGCCCCTGCTGAGCGCCACCTTCAACGCCTTCACCTTCGATTCGGATCCGGAATACGGCAACAACCGCCTGCCCTCCGCGCCACGCTGGTTTGCGCGCGGCGAGCTGATGTATGCCCACGCATCCGGCTTCCGGGCCGGCCCGACATTCGACTTCGCAGGTGGCCGCTACGTGGACTTCAGCAACAGCTACCGCGTGGGCTCCTACGGCCTGCTGGGTGCCCGGGCCAGCTTCGGCACGGACAACTGGGAAATCTACGCAGAGGGCCGCAACCTGCTGGACAGGCAGTACGTCGCCGCCGTGGTGGTGAAGGACCAGGCCGGTCCGTCAACGCAGATGCTGCACCCCGGCGCGCCGCGCGCGGTGTACTTCGGCGCGCGCTACCAGTTCTAGGTCGGCGGCCGGGGCCGCGCCTCAGGCCGCTGCCAGGTTCAACGGCTTGGGCCTGCCGATGGCATAACCCTGCACGAAGTCCACGCCCATGGTGCGCGCCGCATCCAGTCCGGCGGCATCCTCCACCTGCTCGGCAATCACCTTGAAGTTGAGCGAGCGCGCCAGCTTGATGGTGGCGGTCACCATGGCCTGGTTCACGCTGTCGCGCGCCAGGTTCTTCATGAACGAGCCGTCGATCTTCAGGTAGTCCAGCGGCAGGTTCTTCAGCGAAGAGAACGAGCCGATGTTGCTGCCGAAATCATCCAGCGCGAACTGGCAGCCCATGCCGTGCAGCACGGCCACGAAGCGGCGTGCCGCGTCGAGGTTGGTCACTACCGCGCTCTCGGCGATCTCGAAACACACCTGCGCCGGGTCCACGCCGCTGCGGTCGAAACACTCCACCACGAAATCCAGGAAGCGCGCGTCGGCCAGGGTCTGGCCGGAGATGTTCACCGCGACGGAATGCCGGCCGGTGAGTGCGATGGCGCCGCGGCCCAGCGCGGTGAAGGTGGTCTGCACCACCCAGCGGTCCACCAGGCTCATCAGGCGGTAGCGCTCGGCAGCCTTCACCAGTTCCACCGGTGCCAGTTCCTGGCCTTTCTCGTTGGCCAGGCGCACCAGCACCTCCATGGAAGGACCGGAGTCGTTCTCGCCCCAGGCCGGCATGATGGGCTGCCAGTAGAGGCGGAAGCTGTTGTCGCGCAGGGCTGTCTGCAGCGTGCGCAGCCACTGGATGTCACCGCTCTGGCGCGCGCTGATCTCATCGCGCGCGGAATACACGGCCACCTTGCCATCGCCGCGCTTCTTGGCCACGTAGCAGGCGGAGTCGGCGGCGGCGAAAGTCTCTTCCACGGTGCCGCTGTCGCGGGCCAGCTCCACCAGCCCCACGCTGGCGCCGATGGTGTGGATGCGGTCCTTCCACACAAAACGGTGCTCGGCCACTGCGCGTGCGAGGTCATCGGCGATCTGCCGGCCCTTGTCCAGCGGACAGCCCGGCAGCAGCAGCGCGAATTCATCGCCGCCCACGCGGGCCACGGTGTCGGAGTCGCGCACGGCCTGGCGCATCAGCTTGGCCGCCTCGCGCAGCAGCGCATCACCGGCCTGGTGGCCACTGCTGTCGTTGACCACCTTGAAGTGGTCCAGGTCGATGAAACACATCAAATGCGAGGCCTCGCCCGCATGCGCGCCATCCAGCGCCTCGGCCAGGCGGCGCTCGAATTCGCGCCGGTTGATCAGCCCCGTGAGCGCGTCATGCGTGGCCTGGTAGGACATCTGCCGCGTGATGCCGCGGATCTCGGTCACATCATGCAGCAGCACCACCGCACCGGTGATTTCCTCGGTGGCGTTGTCGCTGCTCTTCAGCGGCGTCACGGTAAGTTCGATGGAGCGTTCCGATCCCGCCTGCCGGGCGAGCAGGAAGGCGCGCCGGCCGAGACCGAAGCTGGCCACGCCACGCAGCGCCAGTTCCACCGGATCCTTCAGCAGCTTGCGGTCGGTCTCGTCCACCAGGGCCATCACCTGGTCCAGGCCGCGGCCGAGGAGTTTGTCCATGTCCAGGCCCAGCAGCTGTGCCGCCACGGGGTTGGCGTAGTCGATGCGGCCGGCATGGTCAGTGGTGAGCAATGCCTCGCCCAGCGACTCGAGCACGGTGCGCGAACGCGAGCGCGCACCCAGCGCCTCGAAGATCCCGGTGCCGCCAGGCGCCGACGCAGTGCTCATGGTGGGAATCACTTCCATGCCATTGAGCAGCACCGCCTTGCCGCCCTCCAGGTCCACCCGCGTCGCGGTGACTTCCAGCCGCGTCTGCTGGCCCTGCTGGCCGATCAGGTCCAGCTCGAAACGCACCACGGGGTCATCGGCCTGGCAGCGCGCCAGGTGATCCTGCAGCAGCTCGGCCTCATCCGCCGCGACCAGGCTCCCCAGCTTCCGGCCGACGAGGTTCACGCGGTCGATGCCGACCAGGCGCCCGAACAGCGGATTGGCGTAGAGGATGACGTCCTCCTTGCAGAGCAGCACGGCTTCGTGCACGGCATCGCCGATCTGCGCAAAGAGGTTGGACTGGGGGGCGGAGGATCCTGTCGGTGCAGCCTGGGCAAGCTCCAGCGCATGTGCCGCAGCCTGCCCCCGGCGCCATTGCCAGACCAGCAGGATGAGCAGGAGGGCGCCGGCCAGGGCGAGAATGAGGCTGAGAAGCCCGGGATCCGGCATTTCGTCCTTCACAAGTATCTTCGAGCGCGAGAATACCTGAGTCGCCGAATGGCAACAGTCTGGTTGGACATAAGCCGCTTGGGAATAAGATCAGCTACCTGATATTCTCGCGGACTCACCCGAGGCCCTCCAAGTCCATGAATTCCAGCCTTTCTCCCCGTACCCAGATGACCTACCAGCAGGTGCGCGCGTGGTCGGTACTCGACCCGCGCACGCTGGCCGTGTTCGAGCGCCTGCCGCGCGAGGATTTCGTCCCTGCGGAGTGGCGCGGCGCTGCCTACGGCGATCTTGCGATCCCGCTGGGCGACGGCCAGCACATGCTCACGCCCGCGCTGGTGGGCCGCATCCTCCAGGCCGTGGAGCCTGCCCCGCAGGACCGCGTACTGGAGATCGGCACCGGCTCCGGCTATCTCACCGCATGCCTCGCACTGCTCGGCCGCTCCGTGCACAGCCTGGAGATCCGCGCCCCGCTGGCGCGCGCGGCGCGCGGCGCCCTGCAGCGCGCGGGCATCGGCAATGCCGGGATCGAGGAGGCGGATGCCTTTGCCTGGCAGCCGGACGCGCCGGACTACGACGTGATCGTGGTCACCGGCGCCATGCCCATCTACGACGCCCGCTTCGAGTCCCTGCTGCGGCCCGGCGGGCGCCTGTTCGTGATCACCGGCAGCGCGCCTGTAATGGAAGCGAAGCTGGTGAGACTTACCGGGCAGCGCAAGCGCGAGGAAACCAGCCTGTTCGAGACCCTGGTGGATCCGCTCGATCATTCCGCCAGCCCCAGTCCGTTCGCCTTCTGAAGGCTGCGGAGGGAACTCGCCGCAGGCCGGCGGGTCTTGGAACTGCCTTCAACCGATACGCAAAGAACAATCCGGGATGCATGCAATGAAACTTGGAAAATTCGCGCTGGGCCTGGGTGGTGTGGCCGCCCTGCTGGTGGGCGCACCGGTGTCTGGCGCCGACCTGCTGTCGGTGTATGAGCTGGCACTGCGCAATGACCCGCAGATCCGCGAAGCCGATGCCACCCGGATGGCGCAGCGCCAGGCGCGTCCGCTGGCCATCGCCAACCTGCTGCCGGATCTCTCCGCATCCGCCGGCCGCACCCGCCGCTGGGGCACGCAGACCATCAATGGCCAAGCCCTGCCTGGTTCCGGTGATGGCTACAACACCACCGATGGCTGGAACCTCTCGATCAACCAGACGCTGTTCTCCTGGCAGGAGTGGATGGCGCTGCGCACGGCCAGCAGCGAAGTGGCACAGGCCGAGGCCAACTTCATGGCGCAGGAGCAGGCGCTGGCCCAGCGCGTGGCGCAGCAGTACTTCGCCGTGCTCAACGCCCGCGACAACCTGGAGGCCATGGAGGCCGCACGCGATGCCATCACGCGCCAGCTGGAACAGGCCGAGCAGCGCTTCGAGGTGGGTCTCATCGCCATCACCGACGTGCAGGATGCGCGCGCCGAGCGCGACGCCGCCAACGCGCAGGTGATCGGTGCGCGCCGCCAGCTCTCCAGCGCCGAGGAGCAGCTGCGCGCCACCATCGGCGAGCGTCCGGTGTCGCTCAATGAGCCCGCCGACGACATGCCACTGGTCTCGCCGAACCCGCAGTCGGAAGACGCCTGGGTGAATGCGGCGATGGAGCAGAACCTGTCGCTGATCTCCACGCGCCTGGCCGCCGACATCGCCCGCAACAATGTCACCAGCTCCTTCGGCAGCTTCATGCCCAACGTGGGGCTGACGCTGGGCAAGTCGCGCAGCGAGGGGCTGGAAACCGATTCCATCAGCAACGGCAAGTCCGTCGCCCTGAACTTCAGCATGAACCTCAACGGCGCCGGCTACGGCAATGCCTCGCGCACCAAGCAGAGCCAGTACCAGTGGATCGCCGCGCGCGAGCGCCTGGAGCGCAGCTCGCGCGACACCGAGCGGCAGGCCCGCGACGCCTACCAGGGTGTGAACAGCGAGATCGAGCGTGTGCAGGCGCTGCGCTCCGCGGTGGAATCCAGCCGCACGGCGCTGACCGCCACCGAGGCCGGCTACGAAGTGGGCACGCGCACCGCGGTCGATGTGCTCAACTCACGCCGCCTGCTGATCCAGGCCGAGACCAATTATTCGGCGGCCAAGTATTCCTACCTGAACAACCTGATCCAGCTGCGCCTGGCCGCCGGCGACCTCGATCGCAGCGTGATCGAGGAACTCAACCGCTGGCTGACGGTGCCGACGGGAACAGGCGCGCAGTAAGCAGCGCGCGGGTGTGCGCCGCGGCCCCGCGATGGGCTGCGACCGCCGCCGCAGCCTGGTCCCCGGCCTGCACTGCGGCCGCAGGATCATCCAGCCACGCGGCCAGCGCGGCGAGCAGTGACTCCACATCCCCCACCTGCACGGCGCCGCCACTGGCGAGCAGCGCGGCGGCCACGTCCGGCGCGCTGAATGTGGCCGGACCGGTGAGCACGGGCCTGGCCAGCGCCGCCGGTTCCAGCAGGTTGTGGCCACCCACGGGCACCAGGCTGCCACCCACGAAGGCCACGTCGGCAGCGGCGTACCAGTCGAGGAGCACGCCCATCTGGTTGATCAGCACCACATCGGGTGCGGCAGCCGCCGCCGGGCGATCCCCTGCGGCAAGCGCGACCTGCCATCCATCGGCGGCAAGCCTGCGCGCCAAGCCGGCGAAGCGTTCCGGGTGACGCGGCGCGAAGGCCAGCAGTGGCGGCGTGGCAGCGCGCTGGCGCGCCACTTCCAGCAGCCGGCGATGGGCGTGCAGCAATAGTTCTTCCTCGCCGGGATGCGTGCTGCCGGCCACCCACAGTGGTCGCCCTTGCGCCCAGCGCGCGCGAAGCGCCGCGCCCCGTGCCTGCAGGTCGGCATCCAGTGGAAGATCGAACTTGAGATTGCCGGTCACGCTCACCCGGTCTTCGGGCGCGCCCAGTTGCACCAGGCGGTTGCGATCAAGCTCCGACTGCGCGCCGATGGCGGCGAAGGCACGCACGGTGTCGCGCATCATGCCCGGCGCCCAGCGCCGGTAGCCGCGCAGCGAGCGCTCCGACAGCCGCGCGCTCACCAGCGCCAGCGCAATGCCGCGCGACTGCGCCCCGGCAATCAGATTGGGCCACAGTTCCGTCTCGACGAGCACGGCCGCCGACGGACGGACCGCAGCGAGGAAACGACTCACGGCACCGGGCAGGTCCCAGCAGGCGGCCTGCACGGTCACGCGCACATCGCGCGCAAACAGCGCGCGCGCGCGCGTGAGCCCGGTGGCCGTACCAACAGTGACCAGCATCGGCATGCGCAAGTCATGCAGCTGGCGATGCAGGGCCGACAGCGCGCGCAACTCGCCCACCGATGCCGCGTGCAGCCACAGGGGATGATCGCCGCGCGGCGCCTGGCGCCACGCCAGCCGCTCCGCCAGTGAACTGCGCAGTGCCGGCGTGCGCCAGCCCCGCCAGGCATTCCACAGCGCAGCGAATGGCAGCAGCAGGTAAAGCAGCAGCGAGTAGAGCCAGCGCGGCATGGCCCGTGAGGCTACTGCGGCTGGAACCAGGCCGTCACGAGGCACTGCCACTGCGTGTCATCGAAACGCCTTTCCGTGCGCTGGTCCTCCAGCCCATCCAGCGAGCGCCGCAGCCTTGCCAGGTTGGCATCGGCCCACAGTCCGGGCGAGCGCAGGTGCCGCGATTGCAGCAGCGCCTGTTCGCCGGTGTGCACCCGCCCACGGCGCAGGCGCGCCTTGTCGAAGTCGATCAGGAATACCTCGTCCGTGCCGCGCAGCAGGATGTTGTGCGCGTTGAGGTCCGCGTGGTCCAGGCCCCAGTCATGGAAGCGGCGGATGGTGCGCCCGATCGCCGCCCAGGTGGGCAGACCCAGGTCTCCCTCGGCAAGGCAGGCAGCCAGCGTGCGGGTGTCAGGCAGGTATTCGGTGATGATGTCGGCCGTATATCCCAGGCCCGACTGCGCGTAGCGCACCGCCACGGGGCGCGGCACGGGCAGCTGGTCCGCGTGCAGCCGCAGGTTCAGCTTCAGCTCCGCCAGCGGCCGCGTGCGCGGCTCGCCCAGCCACAGGTAACGCTCGGCACTCAGCGCGGCGATGAGTCCGCCGCGCAGGTAATGGCGCAAGAGGTAGCGCCGCCCCTCGCATTCGAAGCCGATGGCCGCACCGCGCCCGGTGTGGCGCGCGATGACGGCGCCACGGGACACCCAGTGCTGGGGATGGAACCAGTCGAAGGTGACCGGCGCGCTGGTGGCGGCATTGACGAAGCAGGCGCCCTGCCAGCCCGGGCCGCGCACCGCAGTGCGCAGCAGCCGGAGCGGTGCATCGGCGGAGGCGCTCAACGGCGCAGGGTGAACTCGGCGCCGCAGTACGGGCACTTGGCGCTGCCGGTCTGCTCGATCGGCAGGTACACCCGTGGATGGGAATTCCACAGGCTCATCTGCGGCATCGGGCAGGACAGCGGCAGGTCGGCGGCTTCGACCTCGTAGGTCTTGGAGGCGTTGGCTTGCAGCAGGGAGGCAGGTTGCGACATGGCGGGGATTATACGGACTCGCCCATGGTGGCGCGCCAGATGGCAGCCACCGCCTCGCGTTCGGCGGCAAACTCCCCGGCCGGCACCACATTGCCCCGCCCCTCCAGCGAGTTGCGGTGGGCCGCCACCCGGTAGAGCTGGTAGGCGCGCACCAGCACGTCCACGGACTGCTGCGGCACCAGTGCCGCGGAGGCCAGGGATTCCAGCTGGCGGATGGTGTCGGGAAAGTGCACCACGGGAGGGTACCCTGCGGCCTGCTGCAGGGCCCAGTACTGCGCCAGGAACTCGATGTCGGCAATGCCGCCGCGGTCCTGCTTCAGGTCGACCTGCCCCTCCTTCGCCGATGAGAGCTCGCGGCGCATGCGCTCGCGCATTTCCGCCACCTTCGCCTTCAGGTCTTCGCGGCGCACGGCATCGCGCAGCACCTCGGTGCGCACCGCCTCGATGCGCTCGCGCAGCGAGGCATCGCCGGCCACGGCGCGTGCATGCAGCAGCGCCTGGTGTTCCCAGGTCCAGGCCTCCTCGAACTGGTAGCGCCGGAAGGCCTCGATGCTGGTGACCAGCATGCCGCCCTTGCCGGATGGCCTGAGCCGCACATCCACCTCGTACAGCCGGCCCGCCGCCGAATGCATGGTGAGCAGGTGGATCAGCCGCTGCGCGTAGCGCAGGAAGAACACCTGGTTGTCCACCGGACCGGCCGCATCGGTTTCCTGCTGCTCGCCCGTGCTGTCATGCAGGAACACCAGGTCCAGGTCCGACCCGTAACCCAGCTCGAAACCGCCCAGCTTGCCGTAGCCCAGCGCCGCGATCCGCACGGCACGGCGTCCGCCGGCATCGGTGCAGCAAGGCGCGCCCAGCTGCGCGCTCATCTGCTGCAGGGCCAGCGCCATGGTGTGCTCGAGGATGAGCACGGCAATGTCGGTGAGGCGGTCGCTCACCTGCATCAAGGGCAGGCGCCCTGAGAGATCAGCCAGCGCGACCCGGAACACCGCCGCCTGCTTGAAGCGCGCCAGCGCCTCGACCTCGCGCTCCACGTCATCGGCCGGCACATCGGCCAGGCGCTGGCGCATTTCCTCCGCCAGTGCGGCGATGTCGGGAAGCGCCACCTTCCAGCGCTCATCGAGCAGTTCATCCAGCAGCGCCGGATTGCGCGCCAGCTGGCCGGCGAGGAAGTCACCGCGCCGGCAGGCCTCCAGCAGTTCGGTGCGCGCGCCGCGGTTCTCCACCAGCAGCGAGAAGTAAGCCGAACGCTGGCCGATCGCCTCGATCACGCTGAAGACGCGCTTCAGGGTATCCGGCTCGCGCGCGGCACCTGTGTCGGCGAGCAGCAGCTCCAGCAGGGTCTTCAGCCGGCGACGGCCGGTTTCGTCCAGGCGCCTGAGGCGCGAGCCGCCGACCAGCTCGGCCAGCTGTGCCAGCAGGGCCTCGCCATCACGGCAGCAGCGGCCCAGCTGCTCGCGCAGTGGACCGCGCGCGAGGCCCGGCTCCCACAGCGGCGCCAGGTCCAGCTCCACCTCCGGCGTCGCGCCCGCCTCGCTGAACAGCGCTGCGAAATGCACGGCCACGCGGCCGCGCTGCGCGGCGAGGGCGGCCTGCATCGCGGCGGTATCGGCAAAGCCGGCCGCGCGGCTGATGCGTTCCAGCGCCAGCGGATCGGAAGGCAGCTCATGGGTTTGCTGGTCGGCAAGCATCTGCACCAGATTCTCGAGCCTGCGCAGCAGGTCATAGGCAGCCTGCAGTTCCTGCACCGCCTCTGCCGGCAGCAGCTTCGCTCCGCCCAGCCGCGGCAGCACCGTGAGCAGCGAGGGCTCGCGCAGGTGGCCGTCCTGGCCACCGCGCACCAGCTGGAAGGCCTGCACGATGAACTCGATCTCGCGGATGCCGCCGACGCCCAGCTTCAGGCTGGCTGCGCGATCCCGTCGCTGCACGTCGCGCGCGATCAGCCCCTTCATTTCGCGCAGCGCCTCGAACACACCGAAGTCCAGGTAACGGCGGTACACGAAGGGCCGCAGCACCTGCTGGCGCACGGGTTCGAACAGCGCGGCGCCGGTGATCGCGCGGGCCTTCACGTAGGCATAACGTTCCCAGTCGCGACCATGGGCCGAGAGATAGTCCTCGAAAAAGGTGAAGCTGGCCGCCAGCGGGCCGCTGTCGCCGAAGGGCCGCAGGCGCATGTCCACGCGGAACACGAAGCCATCCTCGGTGCCTGCATCCAGCAGCCGGATCAAGAGGCGACTCTGCCGCGTGTAGTACTCCTCCACCGCCAGCGGCGCCGCGCCATCGGTCTCTCCCTCGCCGGTGGGGTAGAGGAACACAAGGTCGACGTCGGAGGAAAAATTCAGCTCGCTGCCGCCGAGTTTGCCCATGCCGAGCACCACCAGTTCGCCCGCCTCGGCGGGCGGATGCCCATGGCGCGGGGCCAGCAGCTGCGCAGCGATCTGCGTGGCTGCGGCGATGGCCGCATCCGCAAACCAGGAAGTCTCGCGCAGCGTCTGGTGCAGGCTGGCCGTGCCGGCCAGGTCACGCCACACCAGCCGCAGCATCTCGCGCCGGCGCAGCAGGCGCAGGGCCCGCATGCAGGCGGCTTCGCCGGCAGCAGCAGCCACCGATGCCGCCACCAGGGCATGGAAATCGGCCGCCTCGCGCGGCTTGTGCAGGCTGCCCTCATCCAGCAGGGTCTCCAGCAGCGCGTCCTCGCGCAGCAGCGTGGCGAAGGCGAAATCGCTGCCGGCCAGCACCGCCGCCGCCTCTGCCGCCAGCGCGGGCGTGGCTTCGACCAGTGCCGCCGTGCGCGCAGCGCGTTCCCGCAGCTCCGCGAACCTGGCCTGCACCAGCGCCGCCACGTCCTCAGAGCTCAATGACACCGCCATCGACGAAGAGGTCCACGCCAGTGATGAAACTGGCTTCATCAGAGCTGAGGAACAGCACGGCGCGCGCGATCTCCTCCGGCGTGCCCATGCGCTTCATCGGCGTATTGGCAATCATCATCTGGCGCAGCGCATCCGCAGCCTTCTCGTCCATGCCCGGATTGCGGTACAGGATCGGCGTCTCGGTGGGGCCCGGGCTCACCATGTTCACGCGGATGCCCTGTGCCACCAGTTCCACCGCCAGGATGCGCACCACGGCCCTGAGCCCGGCCTTGGAGGCCGCATAGACCACATTGGCCGGCGCGGCCAGCTGGCTGCCGATGGAGCCGGTGAACACGACGGACCCGCCCCGCCCCATCAGCGGCAGGATCTTCTGCGCGGCGAAGAAGCAGCCGCGCAGGTTCACGTCATGCACCTGGTCCCACATCTGCGGCGTCACCGCGGCAACTGGCGCAAAGCCGCCCACGCCCGCGTTCACGAACAGCACGTCGACGCGGCCGTGACGCTGGCGCAGCTGCGCGGCCACCGCGTCGGTGCTGGCGGGATCGCTGATATCCGCCTGCAGGGCCAGCGTACCCGGTCCGATCTCATCGGCCACCGCCGCCAGGGTCCGCGGATCGCGACCGGTGACGGCCACGGTGGCACCCTCGGCAGCGTACGCCAGCGCTGCGGCGCGGCCGATGCCGCTGTTGCCGCCGATCACCAGCACGATGCGGTTGGAGAATCGCACGCGGGCGCTCAGAAAATCGGCAGCGTGTTGACGGGATTCAGCGGCACTTCCATCAGCACATCCCAGTGCTCGGCCACCATGCCATCGGCGACGCGGAAGATGTCCACCACCGCCAGGCCCGGGTCACCCGGATGGCGCATCACATGCGTGTGGCAGATCACATGGTCACCATCGACGAAGCTGCGCTTCACGTGCGTCACGGCCTCCGGGGACTGGCGCCGCACCACATCGAGGAACTCCTTCAGCGCCTCGCGCCCCGGCGGCGCAAGCGAGCTGTGCTGCACGTAGTCGGGAGCGATGTAGCGGTCCACCTGCGAGGAATCCAGGGGCACCAGCACGTCCCGGTACATGGCCAGCACCAGGTCGAGATTGCGTTGTTCGTCCGTCGTGCGCGCCATCGGTTCCCTCCCGCGAGCGGAGGATTCTCGCCCAGACCTGCGCCAAACGACAGCCTCGCGCGAGGATCAGGGACGCAGCGGCAGGCCCAGCGCCCTGGCCACGGGCTCGCTGCGCACCTCCCCGTCGGCGATGTTGAGCCCGCGCCGGAAATGCGGATCGGATGAAAGCGCGCGGGCCACGCCCTGGTCGGCCAGCGCGCGGATGTACGGCAGCGTCGCATGCGTGAGCGCGGCGGTGGAGGTGCGCGGCACGGCACCGGGCATGTTGGTGACGCAGTAATGCACCACGCCGCTTTCCACGAATGTGGGGGCATCGTGGCTGGTGGGCCGGCTGGTCTCGAAGCAGCCGCCCTGGTCAATGGCGATGTCCACCAGCACCGCGCCCGGCCGCATGCCCGCCACCATTTCGCGGGTGACCAGCCGCGGCGCGGCTTCGCCGCGGATCAGCACCGAACCGATCACCACGTCGGCCGACTGCACCAGCCGCTCCACTGCATCGCGCGTGGAATACTCGGTCTTCAGCGCGGTGCCGAACTCCGCGGCCAGCTGGCGCAGGCGTGGCAGCGAGCGATCAACCACCGTGACGTCAGCGCCTGACCCCAGTGCCATGCGCGCGGCATGACTGCCAGCCACACCGCCACCCAGCACCACCACGCGCGCGGGCGCGATGCCCGGCACACCGCCGAGCAGGAGCCCTGCTCCCTCCTGCGCCTTCATCAGGCAGTGTGCGGCCACGGGCACCGACATGCGGCCGGCAATCTCGCTCATGGGCGCAAGCAGCGGCAGGCTGCCATCCGCTGCGGTGATGGTTTCGTAGGCGATGGCCGTGGCACCGGAGGCCATCAGGTTCTCTGCCTGCGCGCGATCGGCGGCGAGATGCAGGTAGGTGAACAGTGTCTGTCCGGAACGCAGCCGCTGGCATTCCTCCGGCTGCGGCTCTTTCACCTTGACGATGAGCTCGGCCGTGGCGAAGAGCGCTGATACATCGGTCTCGATTCGTGCCCCGGCAGTGACGTACCGGGCATCTATATACCCCGCACCCTCGCCTGCACCGGACTCGACGATGACTTCGTGGCCCGCCGACACCAGCTCGCGGACACCGGATGGCGTCAACGCAACACGGTACTCACGGTTCTTCACTTCACGCGGCACACCGATCAGCATGGGTCCCTCCAGGCGCCCATGATTTCGAGACGCCACGTCCCGGATGCGTGGATCAAAAAAAAAGCCCCGACCGAAGTCGGGGCTAAAATATAACGTGGAAACGGGGGGTCTTGTTCCACGACTATCGAGACGCGAGAGGTGAAATCACCATCGCTCTCGGAAGGAACTATACACAAGCAGAAGCTGCCGCGTCATGACAAATTTGTTGTAATACATCACATCTGGTTCAGGGAACCCAGGCGGACGACGTTGTCGTCATTGGCCAACAACCCCGGGCGCCCCAGCCGCGCATGCTGCGATGCAATAAGCTCGTCGTCCCGGCGCACCGCATTCCGAAGAAAAGTGAGCACAGGGGCGGCCTCCGGCGAGCGCGCCCGGGGGCCGATGACCATCACCCGGGCCACCGGGTCGAAGGACGGGCCACAGGGCAGGACCCGGCCGGCCCGCATGTGGGCTGCCATCTCGATATCGAAGAACATGCCCACGCCCTTTCCGGCCAGGACCATCTGCAGGAGGGTGTCCATGAAGGGCGGCCGGCCGGCGATGTGGAAGGGCACCACTCCCTTGCGGTGGAACTGTTCCATGGTCCACTGGGTGATCCGGAAGTGGTCCGGGCAGAGCAGGAACGGCAGGTCGTTCAGGGCCCGGAGGCCCTGCAGCACCGGCCGCACCAGGGTGGGCACCCCGTACAGCGACCAGCTGATGCGGGACACCACCTCGGTGGTCAGGCCGTCGTCCTGCTCTGGCAGGGCGCCGGTGTAGAGCAGCACGTCGGCGTCACCCCGCCGCACTGTGCTGGCCCCGTCGGCGCTGGGCGCAAAGGGCACGAACTGCAGGTCGATGTGCGGGTGGATCTCCTGGAAGCGTGGCAGCGCGGGCTTGACGCGCCGCTCCATCAGCAGCGGGCCGACCATGGCGCGCACGGTGATCGGCACCGGGGCGGCGCGGCGGCGCTCGGAAGTGAGCGCGCTCTGGGCCATCACCAGGTCGCGCGCGCGGCTGAGGAATTCGCGTCCCTCGGATGAAAGTTCGGAAGTGGCACCACGGTGACGCTCGAAGAGCTGGTAACCAAGGTAGCGTTCCATCGACTTGATCTGCGAGCTGACTGAAGGCTGGCTGATGCCAAGCCTCTCCGCTGCCTTGCGGAAATTGCCGTCTTCGGCGACGGCCACGAACACTTCGAGCTTCCGGAATGTCAGAGCCATAATTCCCCCTCTCTCACCGGAGGGCGGATGCATTGTCGGCCCCCTCACGCGTGTGTTATGCGAAGAATCGCCTTTTCCGGGGCCCAAGGCAACCCGCAGGCGGGGCTATCCCACAAATAATCATACGAATATATGCCTTGGCACATATCCGGTCTTGTTGCATCAAACGGTTACAAGCCCTGCCAGGAACCGGCGGCATAGCCGAAGCGTTCGAAATCCCCGCGATAAAGGGCAAAAGTGCGGGCCGCGAGGTCTTCTGTAAAAACCGGGGCCTGTTCTCGGGGGCTGACATTCTCCTGCGTGGCCAGGATGCGCTGCAATCCCGGGCCCGCCAGTTCGAGCCGCTCGAACACCTGTGCAAGACCGGAAGCGAACTCTTGCTCCATCCGGAAGCAGCGCGCGTAGTGCAGCCGGTGCATCAGCAACACCTCGTGCTGCGCGTCCCAGTGATGGTCGCGCTGGCCTGACGGCTGGCTCTCGACGTAGGCGAGGAAGGTCGCAAAGGGAATCGCCTCTCCGTCGCGTGCGCCAGGCAGTGCCGACGCGCGTGCAAAACGCCGCAGCCTCGGCAACTCGCGACGTCGGATGCTGCGCGAGTAGCCCTTCTCGTGGCCGTAGGCGAACTTGTTCTGCCAGGCCGAGCGCAGGCGTGCATAGGGATTGCGCACGAAACAGTAGAACTCGTATTCGCCGGGAAAGCGCAGCGCATGCACGTAGTCGCGAAGCGGCGCGAAGGGGAAGCGGCGCGCATTGCGGAACAGCCGGTAGCGTCCCTCGGAGGGATCGGTGATGCCGTGGATCTCGCGCAGTCCCTCGACCAGCGCCAGGCGGAAGGTCTTCGTGCCCACCTTGGGATTCAGGACCACCACGGTGCGGCGCGCATGGTTCACGTAGGTCTTGAAGGGCGAGAAATGCTTCTCGCCCAGCATCCCGAAAAATGCCGGCCAGCCGCCGGGCGGTTCCCCTTGCACGTCCGGCATGTCAGTCGAAGATGAGCGCGGCCACGAAAACGCCGAGCATGGCGAAGGCCACTGCGAGCTTGGCCACCGCGCCGACGATGAAACCCACCCAGGCACCCACGCCTGCCCGCAGTGCGCCGCCCGGGTCAGGGCGCGCCGCCAGTTCGCCTGCGACGGCACCGATGAAGGGGCCGACCAGCATGCCCGGCAGGCCGAAGAACAGGCCCACCAGGGTGCCCAGCGCAGCCCCCGCTATGGCCTGGCGGCTGGCGCCGACACGCCTGGCACCCAGCGCCGCCGCGACAAGCTCCACCACGAAGGAAAGTCCCATCAGCGCCCCGAGGATCACCAGCGTCACCCAGCCGATGCGGGTGAAATCCTCCGCCCAGGCGGCAACCAGCATGCCGATCATCATCAGCGGAATGCCGGGCAGCACGGGCAGCAGCGTACCGGCCAGTCCCACCAGCATCAGCACGCCCGCCAGCAGCCACAGCAGCACAGTGGAATCCATGATGCGTTCCATCGTAGCGGTGGCAGGTTTCGTGGTACATAGAAAAAAACCCAGGGAGTCTCACATGGTCCTCATCGTGGTCCTTGTCGTCCTGCTGCTGCTGGTGGGCTGGGCCGTCGCGGTCTACAACCGGCTCATCGCCGCCCGCAACGGCTTCGCGAACGCCTTCGCGCAGATCGACGTGCAGCTCACGCGCCGCTACGACCTGATCCCCAACCTGGTGGAGACGGCGAAGACCTACCTCAAGCATGAGCGGGAGACGCTCGAGGCAGTAATCTCCGCGCGCAACAGCGCGGTGTCGGGGCTGAAGGCCGCTGCGGCCGATCCCGGCAGCGCCGCCGCCATGGCACAGCTCTCCGGCGCCGAGGCGGGCCTGTCCGGCGCCCTGGGCCGGCTGTTCGCGCTCGCCGAGGCCTATCCGGACCTCAAGGCCAACACCACGATGATGCAGCTGTCCGAAGAGCTCACCTCGACCGAGAACCGCGTAGCCTTCGCGCGCCAGGCCTTCAACGACGCGGTGATGAACTACAACAACGCACGCGAGATGTTCCCCGGCTCCGTCATCGCCGGTACCTTCAACTTCCAGCCAGCGCGCATGCTCGACAGCCCCGCGCCAGAAAAACGCGAAGTGCCCAGGGTCAGCTTCGGCTCAAGCTGATCCGCAGCGCGGCCCGTGGATTTTTTCGGCGCACAGGCGCGGGCGCGGCGGGACTCGCTGCTGCTCGGCTGGGCCTTCGCCGCCTGCATGGCAGCGGTGGTGCTCGTGCTGACTGCGGTGCTGTTGTGGGGGCTGCGCATCTCGTCGGCCACGGGTCGCCATCCACAACCCTTCGAGGCCTCGCTCACCGACTGGGCACTGCGCCATCCGGGCCCGGCACTGCTGACCTTGCTGGGCCTGACGGCGTTCATCGGCGGCACCAGCCTGTGGCGCATGCTGCAGCTTCGCGCCGGCGGCGGCTACGTGGCGCGCAGCCTCGGCGGCGTGCGCGTGGAACGCAATGCGCAGGATGCACGCCGCCGCCAGCTGCACAACGTGGTGGAGGAGATGGCCATCGCCTCCGGCGTGCCGGTGCCGGAGGTTTACGTGCTGGAACAGGAGGACGGCATCAATGCCTTTGCCGCCGGCCATACGCCGGCCAATGCCGCGGTGGCCGTCACGCGTGGCGCACTGAACCGCCTCAACCGCGACCAGCTGCAGGGCGTGATCGCACACGAGTTCAGCCACATCCTCAACGGCGACATGCGCATCTCCATCCGCCTGATGGGGATGATCTTCGGCCTGATGGCCGTGGCCGCCGCAGGACGCACGCTGCTGCGCTCGGCGCGCCATACGCGCCGTGGCGCCGCCCCCGCGCTGGCAATCGGCGCAGCGCTGGCGGTCGTAGGCTATGTGGGATGGATGCTGGCACGCGTGCTGCAGGCGTGGATATCGCGGCGGCGCGAGACGCTGGCGGATGCCTCGGCGGTGCAGTTCACCCGCAACCCGGATGGACTGAAGGAGGCGCTGGTGCGGGTGGCGGCAATGGGCGAGCGCCAGCGCTTCGCGCACGACGGCATGCAGCAGGTATCGCACATGCTGTTCACCCACGGTGCGCGCAGCCTCTTTGCCACGCATCCGCCGATGCTGGAGCGGCTGCAGGCGCTCGATCCATCGATCAACGAAGGACGACTGGAATCACTGAAGCGCCAGGCGCTGAAGGAGTGGGCGGCGCAGCCGGCGCGCGACGTTGCGCCCGTTCCCGGGGCAGAAACCAAGGACCATCTTGTGCTGTCGCCGCAGGCCGGCACAGCGGCGCCATCCACCATCGCCGTGCCCGCTGCAGCAGCGCTGATCGCGGCCACGACGGGCGACCCGGCGCCGAGGCACCTCGACCAGGCGCTGGCCGTGCGGCGCGCCCTGCCGCCGGCACTGCGCGCCAGCGCGGAGGATCCGGAGATGGCCCAGGCCATCCTGCTTTCCATCGTGATCTATGCCGACCACAGCGTGCGCGAGCGGCGGCTGGAGTTCATCACCACCCGCCTGGGCGCGGCCATGACCGCGCGCGTGCAGCAGGTTGCTCATGTGAGCGCGACGATGGCCCCGATGCTGCGCCTGCCGGCAGTGCTGCAGCTGATACCCGCGCTGCGCGGCCTGCCACCGGCGGACCGGGTGCTGTTCATCCAGACGCTGCGCGACCTGATGCGGCTGGATGGCCGGCTCACGGTGTTCGAATACGCACTGGAAAAGCTCGCCATGCGCGCGCTGGTGTCACAGGAACAGCCGGCCGCTCCCCATGGCAATCTCACGCTGGCCGAGTGCGAGGCTGAGCTGGGCATGGTATTCGCCGTGCTGGCGCGCCATGGCGCGCGCGATGCGGAGCAGGCGCGCCACGCCTATGAAGCCGGCGTCGCGCCGCTGCTGCCGCGCCATCGTCCAGCCTACGCCGTGGTCGATGACTGGGTGCCGCTGTTCGATGAATCGCTGGACCGCCTGTGCCGGCTGAAGATTGCCGGCAAGCAGCTGCTGGTGGAATCTCTCGTGCGCACCATCGCCCACGACGGCATGCTGGCGCCCGCCGAGGCCGAACTGTTGCGGGCCATCTGCGCAGTGCTGGAATGTCCGCTGCCGCCGGTGCTCCCTCCGGCAGCATGAGCCCGTGACTAGGCGCGGCGCGGAAACAGCAGCCAGGCCGCCACCGCGGCGGCCGCTGTCACCGCGACGAACCCCGGCCACTGGCCGGCCTGCAGTATGGGCTGCCAGACCAGCGGCGTGACAAAGGCAGTCAGCGCCGCGAACTGCGAAAGCAGGCCTGCGGCAGCCGCGCCCTGGCGCGGATCGGAGACCACGCGCGGCAGGCCCGCAGTGACCACGGCGATCAGCGCGCCCTGCACCAGCATCCACGCCAGCATGGCGAGGTGGCGCAGCGGTGCCGCAAGACCGGGCAGGAACAGCGGTACCACGACCAGCACGGTGGCGAACAGCAGCATGCCGAGCAGCCGCGTCTCGCGCAGCCCGCGCGCCAGCAATGCACCAGCCAGGAATCCGGCCGGGATCATCGCCAGGTTGATCAGCGCCAGCACGTTCGAGGCGCGACCCACGTTCACCTGGTGCTGGCGCGCGTACCACTCGGGGAAGACGTTGTTCATGCCGAAACCGATGAGCACCAGCGCGGCGAAGCACAGCGCCAGGCGCAGCGGCCCGCGCTGGCCCCAGGCAGCAAACAGTCCACCCGCACGCCTCGCCACCGGCGGCGCCGGTGCGCGCGGCAGCAGCCAGGACGTCGCCAGCAGCACCCCGAACAGGACGAGGTGCAGCAGGTACCCGCCGCGCCACTGGGCAGTACCCGCGAAGGCGCCGCCGAACACCAGGCCCAGCGAGAATCCGACGGGCGTGTAGGTGGACCACACTGCCATCGCGCGCCCGCGCCGCGCATCACTGACGGTAGCCATCACCAGCGCCGGCGCAGCCGAATACGCACCCACGGCAATGAGTCCTTCGAACACCCGGATGGTCATGAAGCCAGCCAGTGACTGCGTGGCCAGGTAGGCCCCGTTCACCACCAGGCCGGTGAGCGCGACGGCCTGCAGCGCATGACGCGCGCCGATGCGGTCCACGATGGAACCGGCCACCGAAGCCAGGATGGCCGGCAACACCCCGAACAGGGAGATCAGCAGTGCGACCTGCGCCGGCGTTGCGCCCAGGTGCACAGACACATCACCCAGTACCGGAATGACCTTGCTGAGCGAGGCGGTCGTCGACACGCCATAGAGGTAGATGAGCCCGACGGACAACCAGCTGCCGGGCGCGGGCGCGAAGCCGCGCGCTGTGCGTGTCATGGATACTCCCCCCTGTTCCCGCAATGTTACACGGCAGTAGCGGGCGAGTATCCGGCACCTTCAGTCGATGAAGCGGGTACCGATGTAGAACGCCACGGCCGCCACCATCGCCGCCGCCGGAATGGTCAACAGCCAGGCCCACACCAGGTTGGCCGCCAGGCCCCAGCGCACGCGCGCCGGGTTCTGCACGGCGCCGGTCCCGAGGATGGCGCCGGTGATGGTGTGCGTGGTGGAAACCGGGATGCCGAAGTTGGACGCAATGAACAGGGTCACGGCCCCGCCCATCGAGGCCGCGGAACCGCTGGCCGGCGTCAGCTTGGTGAGCTTCTGCCCCATGGTCTTGATGATGCGCCAGCCGCCGAACAGCGTGCCGATGGCAATGGCCATGTAGCAGCTGATGATCACCCACTCCGGCAGGTGATCCGGCGAGGCCATGCCCTGCGACATCAGCAGCAGCCAGATGATGCCCATGGTCTTCTGTGCGTCGTTGCTGCCGTGTCCGATGCTGTAAAGCGCACTGGTGAAGAGCTGCGACACGCGGAACCAGCGGTCAAGCCGGGAGGGCGCGAAGCGGAAGAACACCCAGTTGATTGCCAGCATCAACAGCCCGCCGATCAAGAGGCCCAGCATCGGTGCCACGAAGATGAAGACGGTGGTGCGCAGGATGCCCGGCGCCATCAGCGGCGCGAAGCCCGCCTTGGCCATGGCGGCGCCGATCATGCCGCCGATCAGCGCGTGCGAACTGCTGCTGGGAATGCCGAAATACCAGGTGATGATGTTCCAGACTATGGCCCCGACCAGCGCGCCGAAGATCAGCGGGTTGTCGACGAAACCCGGCTCGACGATGCCCTTGCCCACCATGGCCGCGACCTTGGTCTCGAACAGCCAGATGGCCACGAAGTTGAACACCGCAGCCCACAGCACGGCCTGGTAGGGCTTGAGCACGCGGGTGGAAACAATGGTGGCGATGGAGTTGGCCGCGTCATGGAAGCCGTTCATGAAATCGAACAGCAGCGCCAGCGCCACCAGCATCGCCAGCGTCAGGAAGGCAGCATCGACGTGCATGCGGGTGCGGCCTTATGCGTTCTGCAGGATCACGCTTTCGAGGATGTCCGCCACGTCCTGGCAGCGGTCGGTGGCGGTCTCAAGGAGCTCGTAGACGGCCTTGAGCTTGATGACCTGGCGGATGTCCTGCTCCTCGCGGAACAGTGTGGAGATGGCATTGCGCATCACGCGGTCGGCGCGCGATTCCATGGTGTCCACATCCTGGCAGAGCTTCCTGATCTCCGGGGCGTTCTTCATGTTCGACAGCAGTCCCACCGCGGTCTTCAGCGTCTCGCAGCCCTCGCGCAGCAGCTGCGCCAGCTCCACGGCGTGGGTAGTGACGTGCTGCACGTCATACAGGTGCAGCGACTCGGCCGTGTCCTGGATCAGGTCGACCACGTCGTCCATGCGGGAGATCAGGCGGTGGATGTCGTCCCGGTCGAGCGGCGTCACGAAGATGGTGTGCATCAGCGTGGCCGTGTCGTGGGTGATGCGGTCGGCCTCGTGCTCCAGCGCGATGATGCGGTCGACCCGCGCCTCGCGGGCCCCGACATTCTTGTATTCGGAGAGCAGCAGCACCAGCTCGTTGCTGGCCTCGGCGGCGCGGGCCGCGTGCTGGTTGAAGAAGTCGAAGAACCTGCCTTCGCGCGGCACCAGGTTGGCAATGAAGCCCATGTTGCATCCTCGATGGTCTGCCGGTCCGGGCTGACGCGGCCGGGCGGATGATACGCGGGCAGGCCGGCCGATGTAACGGTTCCGTGCCATTCCTGCCGGCGCAGCGCCTGGTGGGCAGCTAACATGCTTGACGGATGCATCCCCTTGCCGTTGCCGCCGTGCTGCTGGCCGCCCTCACCCACGCCACCTGGAACCTGGCAGCCAAGCGGGCGGCGCGCGCGCGCCATTTCGTATGGCTGTACTCGGCAGGGTCGGTGGTGTTGTACCTGCCGGTGGTCGCATGGATTCTCGTGGCGCACCGTCCGCAGTTCGGTCCCCTGCACTGGCTGGCGCTGGCGCTCACCGGCGTGCTGCACATCGGCTACTCATTGCTGCTGCAGGCCGGATACCGGGCTTCGGACCTGTCGCTGGTTTATCCGCTGGCGCGCGGCACGGGACCTCTGGTGGCTTTTCTCGCGGCCACGTTCATCCTCGGGGAACCCGCAAGCGCATGGTCGGCGCTGGGCGTGGTGCTCGTGGTCGCCGGCATCCTGATGGTGTCGGGACTGGCCGGCGCGGCGCACAAGGCACCTCGCGCGGGCATCGTGCTGGGCATGCTCACGGGCGTATTCGTCGCTGCCTACACCATCAACGATGGCTGGGCGGTGACCACATTGATGATCTCGCCCTTCATCGTGGACTTTACCGGCAACCTGCTGCGGCTCGCGGTGCTGTCGCCGCTGGCGCTGCGCGACCGGCCAGGGCTCCGCGCCGAGGCAAAGACGTTCCGTGTGCCGGCGCTCACCGTCGCGCTGCTCGGACCGATGGGCTACATCCTCGTTCTCTTCGCCATGCGCCTGGCACCCATCGGCCACGTCGCGCCCATGCGGGAGATGGGCACGCTGATCGGCATGTACTTTGGCGCGCGGTTGCTGAAGGAAGGCGTCTCGCCCCTGCGCATGGCCGGTGCCGTGCTGATGGTGGGAGGCGTAGTCACGCTGGCGGTCACCGGATAGCGGGGACGCACCTGCGGGTCGGGACACTTCGATCGGCGCGAACGTCAATGCTAGCCTGTCATGCGTATGCCGCGCCTCTTCTTCGCCCTGCAGCCGAAGCCCGCCGAGCAAGCCGCCATCTCCGCCGCATTGCTGCCGGTGGTGCATGCGTTCGGCGCGCGGCCGATGCCGCAGGCGGACCTGCACCTCACGCTGGCATTCCTTGGAGAGGTCCCTGCGGATGCGATCCCGGGTTTGCAACGTGCGGCGGTCAACGTCGCAACCGCATTGCTCTCCCTGCAGCTGTCTCGCATCGACTACTGGGCCGCACCAGGCGTGTTGTGCCTGTTGCCGGAGGAAGCCACCACCGCAAAGCCGGTGCAGCTCGCCCAGGCATTGGCAGTGGCTGCGATTTCGTGCGGTGTCAGGATGGACGAGAAGCCTTTCCGGGCGCATGTCACAGTGGCCAGGAAGGTTCCACCAGCCGCATCGGGGAAAGGGCCCTGGCCGCGGCCGTTGCGTGAGCCCCTCCCCTTTACCGCCGACGGCTTCGTGCTGATGGAAAGCGCACGCCAGCGGGAAGGGCCGCGCTACAAGGTGATCCATTCCTGGCCGTCGGGATCCACGGACCCGTAGGTGGCGCAGGCAGAAGTTGCTGAGAACCATTGCCCTTGCCCACCTTCCTGCACACCAGTGCTGCGCACTATGCTGAAGGGGGCAGTACTCACAGCCCGAAGCTCCAAAGGAGACGTCGTGAACCTGCCCCCGGTGGCCCTGCATCCGTCCACGCTTGAACCCCGCACTACCTCCAGCTACCCGGAATGTTTCCGGCACCTGGTGCTGCCGCGCGAAAAGCGCGCCCTGGGCGACGCCCTGGGCCTGACCCGGTTCGGAGTCAATCTCACGACATTGTTCCCCGGCAAGTGGTCATCCCTGCACCACCATCACTCCCGCGAAGACGAGTTCGTCTATGTGCTCGAAGGCGAGCTTGTCCTGCGCACCGACCAGGGCGAGCAGGTGCTGACGGCCGGCATGTGCGCAGGATTCCCCGCCGGGTCGGGCAACAGCCACCACCTGATCAACCGCAGCGATCTTCCAGCCCGCTACCTGGAAGTCGGCAACCGGGACCCGGCAGACTCGGTCGCCTATCCGGACGCGGACCTCGCCTGCCGCAAGACGGCTGCAGGGGCCTGGGCATTTACCCATCGGGACGGCAGCGCCTATTGAGGTCGCAGGCCGTCACAGTGGCCCACCCGGTCAGGTGCCGGCGCTAGGGTTCCGTCCTTGCCCGCGCGAAATCCCCTGCCTTGACGATGGTCAGCTTCGCCGGATCCACATGCTTGCGCAGCGCCGCGCGGATCTGCTCGGGCGTCGCGGCCAGCACGCGCTGCTCGAAGGCCTTGTCCCAGGTGAGCAGCGTGCGCCCGCTGTCCAGGTGCGCCAGCAGCCGGCTGGCCAGCGAGCCATCCTGGGTGCGCGTATCCGCATAGGTCTGGATGAAGCCGGACTTGGCCTTGGCCACTTCCTCGGCGGTGAAGCCGTCGCGCAATGCCCTGGCCAGCTCGTCGCGCAGCGCAGCCTCGACTTTGTCCACGTTCTGCGGGGCGGCGATGGCCTGCGCCGTCCAGGTGCCGGCGCGATCGAAGATGGAGCCGGCGGCCTGCGAGCCCACGCTGTAGCTGAGGCCCTCCTTCACGCGGATGCGTGCCACCAGCCTGGAATCGAAACCGGCGCCGGAGCCCAGGATGTAATCGGCCAGGTACAGGGCCGCGTAGTCCGCGTCACTCTGGTTCACGTCGATGTTGAGGCGGGCGACGAGGACGGCGTTTTCCTTGTCTGGCGTCTCGATGCTCTGCACCTTCGCGGGAATGTCGCGGTATTCGCGGGTGATGCGCGCCCAGGGCGTGTCATTGCGCCAGTCGCCGAAGCTTTCCTCGATGGCCTTCACCACTTCGGCCTCGTCGAAGTCGCCCACGATGGCGAACATCGCCCGGTTGGCGGCATAGAAGGCGCGGTGGAAACGCCGCACGTCATCGAGGGTAACGGCGCGCAACCCTTCCAGCTGCTCCTGCAGGGTATATGCGTAGCGCGGATCACCCTTGGGGTAGATGTTGAAATGCTGGCCCAGCGCCTCGGAAGCGAGGGAGGAAGGTTCCGACAGCGAGGATTCCACCTGGGTGATGACCTGGCGCTTCAGCTGCTCGAACTCGCTTTCCGGGAAGGCCGGCTCGCGCAGCACATGGGCCACCAGGCGTATCGCGGCCACCAGGTTGGGCCGCGTGGTCTCGAAACTCGCGCCCTGGCCACTCACCCCGCCAGCCACCTTCAGGCGCGTGAACTCGTCACGCAGCTGCTCGCGGGAATAACGCGTCGTGCCGCGCGAGAGCATGGCGCCGGCGAGCATGCCGGCGAAGCTCTGGCCGTTGAGGGATTTTTCGTCACCGGCCGGCAGTGACAGCCGGAACTGCACGGTCTCGCCGCGCGTCTTCTTCGACAGCAGCGCAAGCTTCATGCCGCCGGATTCAAGGCGCTTCACGCGCTGCTCGATGTTCTCGGGGCTGGGATCAAAGGCTTCGGCCGCCGCCAGCGCCTGCTTCGGCTTGAAATCCTTCAGCAGCTCCGCCGCGCTGGCGGCCTGCGGAATCTCCGCCCGCTGCGGATTGTCCTCGTGCAGGAACATGCCCACCACACGATTGTCGCGCCGCAGGTACCTGCCAGCGGCGGCAGATACCTGCCCGGCCGTCACTTGCTGGCTGCGATCGCGGTCGAGGAAGAACAGGCGCCAGTCCCCGAGGGCGATGTATTCGGACATGGCCAGGCCGATGTCCTCGTGGTCGGTCATCATGCGCTCGGCGGAGTTGGCGAAATTGATGCGGGCGCGCTCCATTTCCTCTGCCGTCGGCGGATTGGCGGCGAAACCCTCGACCTGGCGGACCAGCTCATCACGCACCGGCTCCACCGGGTCACCGTTCTTGATCACCGCGCCGATCAGCTGCAGGGTGCCGTCCACTCCGCCCACGCTGCCACCCAGCACCTGCGAGGCACGCCCGGTCTGCACCAGCGCCTTGTGCAGCCTGCCGGAGGGCGTGTCGCCCAGCACGAAGCTGGCATAGTCGAGCGCGGCGGAGTCCGGGTGCAGCGGCGAGGGGCTCTTGTAGGCCAGCAGCACGATCTGCGTGTCACCGGCACGGCGCACAATGAAACTGCGCTCCCCGTCCTGCGTGGGCTCGGTGGTCCACAGCTTCGGCAGCACGCGCGTGGGCTTCGGGATGGCGCCAAAGTAGGTGTTGATCCGCTGCAGTGTGCTGCCCGGATCGAATTTGCCCGCCACCAGCAGCACGGCATTGTCCGGCTGGTAGTAGCGCCGGTAGAACGCCCGCAGGTTCTCGATCTCCACGTTCTCGATGTCCGAGCGGTTGCCGATGGTGGAGTTGCCGTAGTTGTGCCAGTCGTAGGCAATGCTCTGCAGGCGCTTCACCAGCACATTGGTGGGCGAGTTCTCCCCGCGCTCGTATTCATTGCGCACCACCGTCATCTCGGTGTCCAGGTCTTCCCTGCGCACCAGCGCATTGACCATGCGGTCCGCTTCCATCTTCAGCGCCCAGTCGAGGTTCTCCTGGCTGGCCTGGAACTGCTCGTAGTAGTTGGTGCGGTCGACCGAGGTGGTGCCGTTCCAGCGCATGCCGCGGCCGTTGAACTCCTTGGCGATGTCGGGGAGGTTGCGCGTGCCCTTGAACAGCAGGTGTTCGAGCAGGTGCGCCATGCCGGTTTCTCCATAACCCTCGTGGCGCGAACCGACGAGGTAGGTCACGTTCACCGTCACCGAAGGCTTGGACTGGTCGGGGAACAGCAGCACGCGCAGGCCGTTGGCGAGGCGGTATTCGGTGATGCCTTCCACCTCGGTGAATTTCTGCGGCGCAGGTGCCGCAGCCAGCAGCATGCCGGTAAAGAGGACCAGGAACAGGGCGCCGCCCAGCTGCCGCTTCAACATCAGCCTCTCCCGGGGGTCGTCCCCCCTTGTGTCCGGCAGTCTACCCTCCGGGGCAGACGGCGGAATTGCAGCTGGGGCCCCCGGCAACTCTCCGCGCCCCCCGTCAAACCCGTCCGGCGCGTTTTTGTGCAGGGAATTGTTGCGGGCCCGCCGCGCCTCTGGTACATCTGTACCTCATGAACTCAGCCCGGTATTTCTACTGGCAGTACTTTTTTGGTCCACCCACAACGGCGGAAGGACTGGGTACGCGCTGAATCAAGCGAATCTGCAGAACCCAAGAAACCGCCAGCGAAAACTGGCGGTTTTTTTTTGCAAGGAGATACGACCGTGACCGTCAATACCGACGACCTGCGCATCAGGACAAAGCGCGAGCTGATCTCGCCGGCCCAGCTGCTGGCCGACTGCCCGCGCGATGATGCCGCCAGCGCCACCGTGGTCACGGCGCGCGCCGCCCTGCAGCGCATCCTGCGCGGTGAGGATGACCGGCTCGCCGTGGTGATCGGTCCCTGCTCCATCCACGATCCGGTCGCCGCCATGGAGTATGCGAAGCGCCTGGTGGCCGAGCGCCACCGCCTCGCCGATCGCCTGGAGATCGTGATGCGGGTCTATTTCGAGAAGCCCCGTACCACCGTGGGCTGGAAAGGGCTGATCAACGACCCCAACCTCGACGGCAGCTTCGACATCGGCAAGGGCCTGCATCTGGCCCGCCAGCTCCTGCTGGATGTGAACCGTCTGGGCCTGCCGGCGGGCTGCGAATTCCTCGACACCCTGACGCCGCAGTATTTCGCTGACCTGGTCTCCTGGGGGGCGATCGGGGCACGCACCACCGAGAGCCAGGTGCATCGCGAGCTGGCCTCGGGCCTCTCCTGCCCGGTGGGTTTCAAGAACGGCACCGACGGCAATGCGCGCATCGCCATCGATGCCGTGCAGGCGGCTGCCCATCCGCACCACTTCCTGTCCGTCACCAAGGAAAACAGGACCGCCATCTTCGGCACCAGCGGCAACGCCGACTGCCATGTGATCCTGCGCGGCGGCAAGACACCCAACTACGACGCGGCCAGCGTGGCTGCAGTGTGCGAGCAGCTCGTTGCTGCGGGCCTGGTGCCGCGCGTGATGATCGATGCCAGCCATGGCAACAGCAGCAAGAAGCCGGAGAACCAGCCCATGGTGGTGGCCGACATCGCTGCGCAGGTGGCCGGTGGCAGCACGAGCATCTCCGGCGTGATGGTGGAGAGCCACCTGAAGGCGGGCCGGCAGGACCTCGTCGCGGGGCGCGAACTGGAGTACGGCAAGAGCATCACCGATGGCTGCATCGACTGGGATGCCTCGGTGAAGGTGCTGGACACACTCGCCGCCGGTGTGGAGGCACGCCGCAAGCTGCAGCGGGCGGCGTGAGCACACCCTAACCAGCGACACGACGACGGCGAGTTCGCCCTCGCCGTGACGACAGTCACCATCGCCTACCCATGACCGGGATTTCTCCCAAGTGCGCGGGCTGGGAATTCTCGCTCAGGCTCCCGTTTCCGCCCGCTGCCGGCTACCCAGCAATCCCGGACAGGCCTGGCGCACCGGGTCAGCCGCGTCGAGCCGCGCGCAGATCTCACGCCAGCGCTGGCCGACGGCGGTGAGGGTGGCGGAATGGCCGGATTCCGCAGCCCATTTCGCCAAGGCCGCGTCAAGGCGTTCGAGCCGCACCCGGGCACGCGCGTGGATACGGTCGGGGCCGTCGAGCTCACCGATCACCTCCAGCGCCGCGGCACGGATGCGCGGTTCATCGCGCGGCGACATGCGCAGCAGGCCATTCACGTACAACACGCCCCATTGGAACCGCGTGGCCGGGCCGCGCGACTCCTTGTAGCCGCGCTCCAGCCATTGCAGCGCGGCCGCGGTATTGCCGGCGCGCTCCTCGATGTCGGCCACGTCCGGCATGTAGTAGTAGGCGGTGCGCGAGATCTTCATCTGCTGCTCCAGCAGCGCGCGCAGCCGTGCGTCGTCACCGAGTTCCGAAAGCACCCATGACGCCGAATTGATGATGCCGGCGCGGGCGTTGGCGTCGTATTCCCTGGCGAGGAAAGCATCGAGCGTGGCGCGGGCACGTTGGGCGATCGGCTCGGGGATATCCTTCCCTCCCCCGAGCACGCGCACAGCCTGCAGGCGGCGCGCGGCGGTCAGCAGGCGCACGGTATCGGACTGGCGTGTATCGGCCTCCAGCGCATCGAGGAAGGCCAGGTAGCGCTGCTGCATCCGGGTGACATCAAGCGGCTGTGCCACGCGCGCGGCCTCGAGGAATTCATCGCCCAGGTAAAGCAGCGCCGTGCCGGCATCCATGCTGCGTGGCGTATCGGCGAGCAGGTCATCCACCTGACGGACCAGAGCGGTGAGTTGCGGCCCGGGCGCATTCTTTGCGGCGATGGCTTCGGCCTCTTCCATCGCGGCCAGGTCGGCGGCCAGCACCATCAGCCGGTCCCGCTCCACCCGGGAGGATTCAGGACAGCGCTGCGCCGCGAGTTGCAGCGCCGGCACCAGCGACGCGGAGGGCATCTGTGCGTCGGACCAGTCATTCCACGCCAGTCGCCGGCATTCAGCTGGTGCGAGCTTGCGCGAGGCATCCTGCCGCAGCGAGGCCAGCAGCTGGTCCAGCGGCTGCGCATTCTCCAGCGCGAGGTCGAGCACATCCGCATAGCTGGCCAGGTCGCTGCCACCGGAAATGCGGGCGAGTTCCGTGCGGTCGGCGCGCAGCACCACCACCGAGGGATAGCCCTGCACATTGAACTGGTCGGCGATGCGCTGCGCGCCGGGTGCGTCGCCATCAAGGTATACGGGGATGAACTGACGCAGCGCCTGCTGGAAATCGCTGCGCGGGAACACATGCGCCTTCAGGTCGTAGCAGGGCGGGCACCATTCCGCGCCCCAGTAGAGGAACACCAGCCTGTCATGTCGCGCGGCTTCATCGAAGGCCGCGTCAATGCCGCCCTGGAACCACTCGATGCCCTCGATGTGCGCCACTCCCGACGTGCCCGCGGTGGCGGCCGCGGCGTTGGAGGCCGCGGCGGCGTTGGCAGCGGCACTCGAGGCCGCTGGCGGCTCGCTGCGCTGGCAGGCCGCGAGCAGTGCCAGGGCCGTGCAGATTGCGATCCGTACTTGCAAGGAATCCCTCCCGCGTCAGGTCGCTCCTTCGGAAACCTCCGGAGCCCGGGCCTTGTGCGGGTCGGGCCGTATGTGCAGCCCGCCCAGCACCAGCACGAAGAACAATGGCACGAAGAAGATGGCCAGGAAAGTGGAGGCCAGCATGCCGCCGATAACCCCGGTGCCTACGGCATTCTGCGCACCGGAGCCCGCGCCGCTGGCGATGGCCAGCGGCAGCACGCCGAACATGAAGGCCAGCGAGGTCATCAGGATGGGCCGCAGGCGCTGCCGCGCGGCCTGCATCACCGAGTCGATGAGGCTGGCGCCCTTGTCGTAATAGTCCTTGGCGAACTCCACGATGAGGATGGCGCTCTTGGCCGCCAGGCCCATGGTGGTCAGCAGGCCCACCTGGAAGAACACGTCATTTGAAAGACCACGCGCCAGCGTCGCGATCACCGCCCCCAGGATGCCCAGCGGCACTACCAGCAGCACGGTCACGGGAATCGACCAGCTCTCGTACAGGGCCGCCAGGCACAGGAACACCACCGCCAGCGAGATGGCGTACAGCGCCGGGGCCTGGGCGCCGGCCAGGCGCTCCTCGAACGAAATGCCGCTCCACTCCAGGCCGACGCCAGCGGGCAGTTGCGCCACCAGCGCCTCCATCTGCTCCATGGCCTCGCCGGAGCTGTAGCCCGGCGCCGCCTGGCCCTGGATGTTGAATGCCGGCACGCCGTTGAAGCGCACCAGCTTCTGCGAGCCATATACCCACTCGGCCGAAGAGAATGCGGAGAACGGCACCATCTCGCCGGCGCGGTTGCGCACATGCCATTTGCCCAGGTCCTCTGCCTGCATGCGTGCGGAGGCCTCGCCCTGCACGTACACGCGTTTCACGCGGCCCCTGTCGATGAAGTCATTCACGTAGGCGGAGCCCCAGGCCGCCGCCAGCGTCTGGTTGATGTCGGTGATGGGAATGCCCAGCGCGCTGGCTTTCTCGCGGTCGATGTTCAGCTTCAGCTGCGGCGCATCCTCCACGCCATTGGGACGCACGCCGGCAAGCATGGGATTCTGCGCAGCCATGCCGATCAGCTGGTTGCGCGCCGCCAGCAGCCCCTCGTGGCCGATGCCGCCCCGATCCTGCAACTGCAGGTCGAAACCCGATGCATTGCCCAGTTCGGACACCGCCGGCTGCACCACGGCGAAGATCTGCGCGTCACGGATGGTGCCGAAGTACGCGCTGGCGCGCGCCGCGATGGCGCGCACGCCCTGGCCGTCGCCACGGCGCTCGTCCCAGTGCTTGAGCTTCACGAACACCAGGCCCATGTTCTGGCCGATGCCCGCATAGCTGAAGCCGGCCACGGTGAGCACGTCCTCCACCACTGCCTTTTCCTGGTTCATGAAGTAGTCGCGCGCCTGCGCCAGCGCCGCCTCGGTGCGCTCACGCGTGGCGCCCGGCGGCGTCTGCACGATGGCCAGCAGCTGGCCGGGATCCTCGTCGGGCAGGAAGGCGGTGGGAATGCGCACGAACAGAAGGCCCAGCGCCACCAGCAGCGCTGCATAGATGGCCAGCCCGACGCGGTTGTGGCCAAGCAGCGTCGAGAGCGTGCGCAGGTAGCCGCGATTGGCACGCTCATAGCCGCGGTTGAACCAGCCGAAGAAGCCGCGGTGCGAGTCGTGCGTACCCTTTGCCACAGGCTTCAGCAGCGTGGCGCACAGTGCCGGGGTGAGGATCATGGCCACCAGCACCGACAGCACCATGGCCGAGACGATGGTGATGGAGAACTGGCGGTAGATCACGCCGGTGGAGCCGCCGAAGAACGCCATCGGCACGAACACCGCCGACAGCACCAGCGCGATGCCGACCAGCGCGCCGGTGATCTGGCCCATGGACTTGCGCGTGGCCTCCTTGGGCGACAGGCCCTCCTCGTGCATCACGCGCTCCACGTTTTCCACCACCACGATGGCATCGTCCACCAGGAGGCCGATGGAAAGCGCCATGCCGAACATGGTGAGCGTGTTGATGGAATAGCCGAAGGCGGCCAGCACGCCGAAGGTGCCCAGCATCACCACCGGCACCGCGATGGTGGGGATCAGCGTGGCGCGGAAATTCTGCAGGAACAGGTACATCACCAGGAACACCAGCACGATGGCCTCGCCCAGCGTCTTGGCCACCTCCAGGATGGAGGTGCGCACGAAGGGCGCTGTGTCCACCGGATATTTCACCTCGACGCTGGGCGGGAAGAAGGGCTTCAGCCGTTCCAGCGTCGCGTTGATCGCGTTCATGGTGTCGAGCGCGTTCTCGCCGATGGCCAGGCGCACGGCCACGGCCGTGGCGGGCTGGCCGTTGTAGGTCACGTTGCGGATGAAGTTCTCGGCCTCGAGGTTCACGCGCGCCACATCGCCCAGGCGTAGCCGCGAGCCGTCCGGGTTCACCCGCAGCAGGATTTCGCGGAACTCCTCCGGCTGCGACAGCCGCGTCGGTCCGATCACCGTGGCGGTAAGTGCCTGGCCGGGCTCGGCCGGCAGGCCGCCCATCTGGCCCGCCGACACCTGCACGTTCTGCGCGCGGATGGCAGCCAGCACGTCGCTGACCGCCACGTTGTAGGCCGCGAGCTTTGCCGGATCGAGCCAGATGCGCATCGCGAACTGCGCGCCGAACAACTGCACATCGCCGACGCCCGGGGTGCGCGCGATCTGGTCCTGCACGCTGGAGGCAACGAAGTTGGAAAGGTCATCACCGAACAGGCTGTTGTCGGTGGAGTAGAAGGCCAGCACCACCAGGAAGTTGCGCGTGGGCTTTGACACACGCAGCCCCTGCTGCTGCACCTCGGCCGGCAGCAGCGGCACGGCCGCCTGCATCTTGTTCTGCACCTGCACCTGGGCGATGTCCGGATCGGTGCCCTGCTTGAAGGTGAGGTTGATCGAGGCCGTGCCGTCGGCGCTGGATTCGGAGGTGATGTAGTCCAGGCCATCGATGCCGTTCAATTGCTGCTCGATCACCTGCACCACCGAGTCTTCCACCGTCTGCGCCGAGGCGCCTGGGTAGCTTGCGCTGATGGAGACCTGCGGCGGCGCAATGGCCGGGTACTGCATGATGGGCAGGTTCACCACGGCCAGCGAGCCGGCCAGCATCAGCACCAGCGCGATCACCCAGGCGAATACCGGGCGGTCGATGAAGAAGCGGGGCAGCATGGGCTACTTCCCTTCCGCCGCGAGCGGAGTCACGGTGATGCCGGCGCGCACACGCTGCAGCCCGTCCACCACCACTCGCTCACCGGCGTCGAGTCCTCCGCTCACCAGCCAGTCGCTGCCCACGGCGCGGCTCACCTGGATCACGCGTTCGGACAGCTTGTTCTCCGCGTCCACCACCAGCACGGTGGGCTCGCCGCGAGCATTGCGCGAAACACCAGCCTGCGGCACCACCAGTGCCTGGCTGCTGCTGCCCTGGGGCAGCGTGGCGCGCACGAACATGCCCGGCAGCAGCGTGCGCTGGGGGTTCGGGAACACGGCGCGCAGCAGCACCGAACCGGTGCCCGCCTCCACCGTCACTTCGGAGAACTGCAGCGTGCCCGGCTGCGGGTAGTCGGTGCCATCCTCCAGCTGCAGCATCACGCGTGCCTTCTGCTGGCCGTCGCGCTGCAGGCGGCCCGCGTCGAACTCGCGCTGCAGTCGCAGCAGCTCGGTGCTGGACTGCGTGACATCCACGTAGATGGGATCCAGCTGCGCCACAGTGGCCAGCGGCTGGGTCTGGTTGCGCGTCACCAGCGCACCCTCGGTCACCACCGAACGCCCGATGCGACCGGAGATGGGGGCACGCACCTGCGTATAAGTGAGGTCTATGCGCGCCGTTTCCAGCGCGGCCTTCGCGGATGCCACTGCAGCCGCACCGCTCTTGTCCGCAGCCACGGCGTTGTCGTATTCCTGCTTGCTCACCACGCCCTGCGCCTGCAGCCGGCCGTAGCGTTCGGAGATCAGCCGCGCAGCCTCGAACTGCGCCTCGGCGCTGGCCAGTGCGGCCTCGGCACGCAGCAGCGCCGCGCGATAGGGCGCCGGGTCTATCTCGTACAGCGGCTCACCGGCGCGCACCTCGGCGCCCTCGTTGAACAGACGCCGCAGCACAATGCCATCCACCTGCGGCCGCACTTCGGCGATGCGGTACGCGGAGGTACGCCCCGGCAGCACGGTGGAAAGCTCCACCTGCCGGGGTGCCAGCGTAACCACCGCGACTTCAGGCGCAGGGGGCGGTGGTGGTGGTGGCGCCTTTGCGCCGCAGGCGGCGAGCAGTGAGGCGGCAAGAAGAAGGCCCGGGGTCTTGTTGGTGGTCATGTGGAATCTCCGCCGCGATCTGCCTCGCGGCCATTGCGCAGCATCCGGTTGAGCATGCTTTCCAGCAGCCCGATTTCCGCTTCAGAAAAATCCTGCAGGTGCCGCGAGAGTTCGTCGCGGATCACGGGGGGAATCGCGGCCGCGGCCTCGCGCCCCTTGTCGGTCAAGGTGAGGTTCACCACCCGCCGGTCGCTTTCGCTGCGCTGGCGCTGCAGCAGCTGCTTCTGTTCCAGGCGGTCGAGCATGCGCGTCATCGCCCCGCAGTCCATGTCGCATTCGCGTGCCAGTGCCGCGACCGTATCAGCGCGCCCCCGGGAGAGCAGCAGCAGCGGCTCCCATTGCATCGCGGTGAGTTCCAGGGGCTGCATGCGTGAATCCACGCTGCGCACCAGGGAAGAGAAGACCAGCTTCAGCATGCGGCCCACGCGGGTCTGCGGCTCATGCTGGAGGGTGTCGGCGCCTGGTTGGCCGTCAGGAGGTGACATTAGCTGTATAGGCAGTCTTTAACGGGTCAAATCATGCCTGATCAAATACCCCGCAAACAAGAAGGCCGCGCGAATTTCTCCGCGCGGCCCCTTATGTCAAATGAATTGCCTCAGACGCCGAGGTTGTCGGCCGCAAACTGCCAGTTGAGCAGCTTGTCGATCACGGCATTGGCATAGTCGGGACGGCGGTTCTGGTAGTCCAGGTAATACGCATGCTCCCACACATCGATGGTGAGCAGCGCCTTCTGGCCCTTGGTCATCGGCAGCTCGGCGTTCGGGGTCTTGGTGACCACCAGCTTGCCGTTGTCGGAAACCAGCCAGGCCCAGCCACTTCCGAACTGCGTGGTGGCCGCCGTGGCCAGTTCCTTCTTCAGGTTGTCCAGGCTGCCGAAATCCTTCTCGATCAGCTGTGCCAGCGCCGTCGGGGGCGTGCCGCCGCCAGCGGGCTTCAGGCTGTTCCAGAAGAAGGTGTGGTTCCACACCTGCGCGGAGTTGTTGAACACGCCGGCCTTCTCGGGCTTGCCCGCGGATTCAAGGATGATCTTCTCCAGCGGCTGCCCTTCCAGCGGCGTGCCGGCGATCAGCTTGTTGAGGTTGTCCACGTAGGCCTTGTGGTGCTTGCCGTAGTGGAATCCGATCGTGTTGGCGCTGATCACGGGGTCGAGTGCGTTGTCGGCCCAGGGAAGAGGAGGCAGGGTGATGGATTGGGTCACGTTGGTGTCTCGCGGTTGGCACGCGGGCAGAGGACCCGCGCCGGGAGCGGGATGATAGCGCTCCCGGCGATGGTTTTGGCCAATCCGGCGCAGGACTGCGCCGGAGGGATCAGAAGCGGTACTTCAGGTGCAACTGGAGCACCGGCCAGAGCTTGAAGTCCTCGGCATCCTTCTCGGCCCGGGCGCGCTCGTCCTCCAGTTCCTGCTGGAAGGTGGGATCGTTCGACAGCGTGCCGCCCGATGCGGCAAGACTCATCTTCGGCGAGCCCTGCATCATCACACCAGCTTCGAAGCCCACGCTGAAGCCGCGCTTGAGCTTGCCACCCCAACCCACGGTCACGGCGGGGTTCATTTTCTTGAAAGTGACGCGGCCATCCAGCTGACCGACTTCCGCAGGCGTGAACACACCGTCGCCAATCTCGACATTCGCGGTTGGAACGGCAGAGAGGTCGATGCGATTCTTGCTCGAACGCAGGCCTGCGGAAATGCGGAAGCTGCCGCCGAATGGATACAGGTCCGCCATCGCACCGAAGGACTTCAGTTTCAGCGTGCCGTCATAATCGATGTCATCGATTTCCTCGTTGCGGTCGTAATCGAAGAAGCCGCCGTTCACGCGCACGCCCATGGCGCGATTGAAGCGGTAGCCGATCTCGGGGCTGATGCCGATGGTGCCGCCCGACACGCCCACTGACCAGTTGCCGCCCTCGGCCGCAGCCGCGCCGGCCGGATGGAACAAGGCTGCCGCCACCAGCGCGCAGAGCGCCGCTTTCACAGAAGACATAGTGATCTCCCTTGGGATTTCTGATGCCGGTTGACCCGGGAACCGCCGGAATCATAGCCCGGGCGTGGCTGGCGCCGCGCGACCGGGTCACATTCCAGCCACCTTGCAGCCGGCGCAAGAATCCGGATGAAGGAATGCGTCACAGGCGGTAACTTGCGGCCATGCCGTCGCAACGACAGTCTGCCAGTCCAGCCGCCCCCGCTGCCGGGCACGCCCGGGTGAAGGAGCGGCACACCGCCGTGGTGGCTGCCGCCTGCCGCCAGATCGAAAGCGCGGAGCGTACGCCTGACCTTGCGGAACTGGCCGCCGCGGCCGGGCTCAGTCCCTTTCACTTCCACCGGCTCTTCAAGCAGGTCACCGGGCTCACGCCCAGGCGGTACGCCGATGCGCACCGCGCGCTCGTCGTACAACGTGAGCTCTCGCGCGGGGCACGGGTTGCCGATGCTGTCTACGCCGCCGGCTTCAGCTCCGCGAGTCCCTTCTACGAGCAGGCCGCGGCGCACCTGGGCATGCGGCCGGCGCAGTACCGTGACGGCGGGCGCGACAGCACCATCCGGTTCGCGGTGGCCCAGTGCACGCTGGGCGCATTGCTGGTGGCGGCTTCCGGGATTGGCGTCTGCGCCATCCTGCTCGGCGATGATCCGGAGCAACTGGTGAGGGACCTGCAGGATCGCTTCGCGCAGGCGCGCCTGGTCGGCGCCGATGCCGGCTTCGAAAGCTGGGTGGCGCAGGTGGTGGGCCTGGTGGAATCCCCGGGCATCGGACTCAACCTGCCCCTGGACCTTCGGGGCACCGCCTTCCAGCGGCGTGTGTGGGAGGCGCTGCGCCGCATACCGGCCGGAACGACGGTGTCCTATGCAGCGCTGGCAGCTGAACTGGGACAACCGCGGGCAGCTCGCGCGGTGGCACAGGCCTGCGCCGCCAATCCGCTCGCCGTGGCGGTGCCCTGCCATCGCGTGGTGCGCACCGACGGGAGCCTGTCCGGATACCGCTGGGGCGTGGCGCGCAAACGCGACCTGCTGGCCCGCGAACAACAGCAGCGCAGCGCCGAAGAAGCCCGTGCCGCGGTGCCGGGTCAGCCGCTGGAGAAATCGAAGTCGATGTCGTCGGGCACGGGCACGTCATAGCCCTTGGTGAAGCCGATCACTCTGCCGAGCACGATCACGGTGGTCCACAGCAGTATCGACAGCGCACCAGCAAGGCGTGCGGCATGGGGTGTGGGCACATGGCGATCCCAGGCGGCCACGCTGCGGAATGTGCGGGACTGGAACACCAGCATGTTCACGCCGGCGAGCAGGATGGCCAGCAACTTGAAACGGAAGGCCGTGTTGAACCAGTAGGTCGTGGCGTTGGCGGCGAAATAAAGCGCGCCCGTGAGCACCGCACCGACGAAGGCGGCCCAGGTGAGGCGCAGCATCTCCGCAGACACACGGGTCACGGCGCGCTGGCGGTCGAAGAGGCCCAGCAGGCGCAGGTCAACCACCAGGATGCTGCCGAAGACCAGCGAGATGCACAGCACATGAGCCGCATTCACCCACGGCATCGCCAGCAGGTGGCTGCGCATCCACTCGCCCGCAGCAGAATTCCCGATGGCCTGGATGAGTGCCGGCGGATTCATGGCGTGCCCTGCGCCACTGCAGGAGACCACCCTCCCCAGATCGCATCATCGTAGGCAATGGCGCGGCCGAGGAAGATCACCGCCAGCCACAGCAGCACGGTGGCTACCGCAGCCACCCTGGTACCCGCGGGGAATCCGTCACCGTCCGCACCTCCGGGCGCGCGTGCGACCCTGGCCATGGTCCGCCCGAATGCCGCGGCACTCGCCAGACCCACTGCCAGCAGCAGCATCTTGAGCCTGAAGGAAAGCGACATCAGCTCGCGCACCGGCTCGGAAAGCGTGAGCAGCACCCCGGTCGCTGCCATCACCGCCACGCCGCCCCACATGAAGGGCGCAAAGCGCGTCCACACGCTGGCAAACGGTTCATCCACGCGAGACAGCCCCAGCACGCGCAGCGCGATCATCAGTACCGCAATGAACACCACGCCGATCATCAGGATGTGCAGCGACTGCAGCGCCGGCACCGTCCACGCCGTGGACTGTATGGCAAGGCTGACCGGCGTGGCCTGCAGCCACGTCGCGAACTCCAGCAGGCCCATTGCGCCGTCAGTCGGCCGGTGGCGGCAGCGGCCCGTCGCCGAAAGCCTGGTGGCCTTCCACCGAATCGCAGTGCTTGCCGGGTTGCGGCGGCGTGCGCCCCGGGCACTTGAACAGCGCACCCTGGCGCAGGCCCTTGTGCTCGCCGTTGCGCATCGGCCGCATCGCGACGCTGAATACCGTGCCCTTGGGGAATGAGGAGACGGAGATGCCCTCGCCGGCCGCAGCCGCCGAGCCGGCCATCTCCACCTCCCAGATCGACGGCTCGCCCTTCGCGTCACGCTCCACGTTCTTGCGTTCGGCATTCATTGGCGCGAAGTAGATCTGCAGGTGGTTGGCATCCGGGTTCACCACCGTGACCACGCCGGTGAAGACCAGGGTCCTGGTCTGGTCGAAGGGCGCAAAGGAATGATGCGCCTGCAGCGGAATGGCCGCGGCGAGCACAGTCGCCAGCATTCCTGTCCGCCGCCGGTGCGATCCAGTCAACCTGATGCTCATGGAGATGGCCCTCGCTAGTCGAACCTGAACAGCGCTTCCTGCTCTTCCTTCGCGGGATTCTTCATTCCCTTCTCGTAACGCTCCTCCCACATCCTCGCCCAGGGGCGGTTGTAGATGTCGGGAACGGTGTATTCGATCTTCTGGCCCGGGCTGGTGGGCGCGGAGCGGTTGTCCACGGGGAAGATCGTGGGCACGCACTCGATGAAGGTGTAGGGATTGCCCTGCTCCACGCCACCCAGGCGCGTGAGGTTGCGCACGATGCGCAGGGGTTCCACGAAGGCTTCGGGATCATAGAAGATCGCCTCGTGGTTCAGCGCCACGGGATTGCCGCCAGCGTCGCGCACCGGCGTGTAGATCTCCACGGTCTGCAGCTTGCCCGAAAACTCGAACTTGCCGTGCACCATCCACGCCTGGATGTTGGAGGTCCAGGTGATCAGCACGTCCTTGTCCCAGAACCCGACGGTCTCGCCATACCAGCGCGGCACGTCGGCACCCAGGCGCGGCACCGCGCCAGTGAGGTTGAAGGTGCGCCCCACATTGATGTTGGTGACGAAATTGCGGGCCACGCCGGTGGAGACCTGCACCAGGTCCGGCGTCACCAGCACGAAGTGCGGATTGATCTGCGGCTGGATCGCCACCGGATCGAAGCGCCGCATGAAGCCTTCCGGCCAGCAATACTGCGAAGGCCAGTGCGAGGCCGCGCTTACTGCCTCGTGGTAGAGCATCTGCACCATGCGCTTCTGGTACTCGGGCGTGAGCAGCGAGAGGATGGTGGAGGTCTGGTTTGAGCGCAGCGTTGCATACCAGTCGCCGCGCATGTTCACCGAATAGCGTCCCGTCAGCTCGCCGGGTACGGTGGCGTAGGTGTGTTTCGTCGGGCCGCCACGCGACTTCGTCTCCGCGAGCAGCGCCTCGTAATGCGCCTGCGCCGACTTGAAGGGATAAGGACTGACGATGGAGGTGCGCGGATAGTCCACGTCGCAGAAGCCCCAGGGTGCCCTGGCCGGATCCTCTGTCATCGCCGGACCATTGGCTCCGCGCTGCGATTCCAGTGCAAACGGGCTGTTGCAGCGGAAATAGCGCGGATCGCTCCACAGCGCGGTGTCCTGGTAGAAATCCTTCGTGGTGAAGATGTCGACGGGCAGCGGACGGATGCCGGCCGGTGCAGCGCCATCGAGCGCGGAGCCAGTGACGATGACTCCGGCGGTACTTGTCTGCCCGGGCTGTGGCGGGCGCCCGGGAGTGGCGGGCGCAGCACCGGGAGCGCCACCGCCTGCGCGCTGCGCAATGGGCCCGACGGTCCAGGGTTCGCGTTCGCGCAGGGCGGCCGCGCGCTGCCCGGGGGTCTGGCTGGCCGGGGCGACACCGTCGCCTGGCGGGCCTCCGCCCGGCGGTCCGCCCTGCGGCGCACCGCCACGGGCCTGCGGCGCCGGCTCCGGAAACGCGACGCCAAGCGGCGCGCCCCGACCGACGCTGCGGAATCCGGGACTGGCCACCTGCTGCGCAAGGGTTGTGGCTGCCGAGGCGAGTACCGCCGCAACTGCCGTCCACGCAAGCTTCTTCGCGTTCCGCATTGCCGAACCCCCCGTGTTGGCACCGGCTCAGGGCCGGCGCGCACTCACCAGCGAATAGTAGCCCCCACCAGTGCTGCCCGCCTCGACATCCACGAAACCCGCGGCCTCCAGGAAACCGCGCAGTTCCGCCAGCGTGAACTGGCGGCCCCTGGTGCCGATCAGCATCAGCAGCGAAAACGCCGCCGCGGGCCAGGGGCCCGTGCCCTCATCATCCATCAGCACTTCATGCAGCAGGATGCGACCGCCGGCCGGCAGGGCCTCGAAGGACTTGCGGGCCAGCATGCGGCAGGTGTCATCGGACCAGTCGTGGAAGATGTTGGAGAAGAAGTGCGCGTCGAAGCCGCGTGGCCAGGGCTGGGTGAACATGTTCACGGGCCGCGTCTTCACGCGCGCCGCCGCGCCGCGCCGGGCAATGTAGCGGTCAGCCTCGGCGCAGATGGTGTCGATCTCCAGCACGGTGGCTGCAAGCGATGGCCAGGCCTGCGCCATTTCGATGGCGAAGATGCCCGAGCCTCCGCCGACGTCCAGCAGTGATGCGATCTGGCCGAAGACCGGCTGCTGCGCGACGGCGCAGGCCGCGGCGCGGCTGTGCGCATTCATGAAGGCCGTGACCGAGCGCGCCAGTTCCGGCGGCATGGCGCCACGCTCCCATTCCTCCGCCACCGAGGGATACTGCTGCGCGCGACCACCGGTGCGCAGCGTTTCCAGCAACTGCGTGTGGAAGGGCTGCTGCTCGACGAACCGGTGCAGCACCGGGCCAACGTAACCTTCGGCGCGCGGATGCAGCCAGCGGCGTGACGCGGCAGTGGCGCGCCAGAGCCCTTCACGCCGCTCCACGAAGCCCAGCGCCGCCAGCGCACCCAGGTGCACGGTGAGTGCACGCGCATCCACCTGCAATTCATCGGCCAGGGCGGTTGTGCTTTTTGCGCGCGCAGACAGCGCCGCGAAGGTGCCCACCTCATCGGCCACCGACACCACCGGGAAGCGGAACAGCGACAGCCAGGTGTCCCAGACGATGCGGTCGTCGATGCTCACCGGCAGCACGCCGGTGGCATCGTCCGCCAGGTCCGGGAGCCGCCCGCTCATGCGGCACTCTTCGCGTGCCGTGGCGCTGTTTCCTTCAGGAACAGCGCGATGATGAAGCCAAGCACCAGGCCCGCGGCAGCAAAGTACAGCGCCGATTTCAGTCCGTACTTCGTGGCAAGGTCACCGGCGATGATGGGACTGATGCCGCCACCGACGAATTCCCCCGCGAAGATCACGAAGCCGGCCATCGAGGCCAGCATGCCCGGCGGCGCGGCCTCTGCCGCCACCGGGCCGGCGAGGATTGCCAGGGCCGCGAAATTGAACAGCGAGGCGAAGAACAGCAGCGTCCACAGTGTGGTGGTGTTGTCCGCTCCCGCCTGGGTGAACAGGTACAGGAACACCGCAGCCAGGATGTAGGAGGCCAGTGTGGCGAGCTTGCGGCCGATGAGATCGGACAGCGCCGGCATGGCGAATTGGCCGATGCAGCCACCGATGCCCACCGCGGAGAACACATTGCCCGCGGTCACGGGGTCGAGGCCGAGACCGGCGCCCGCTGGCGCGGTGAGATAGGCCGTGAGCATGGCGGCAATGACGAAGATGCCGCCCATGGCGCAGATCAGCGTGAGCGGCGCCACCTTGGCGTTGCGGTGGCCGAACATGCCGAGGAACGGCGTACCGCCGCCGCCATGACCCGACGCAGCGCGCCGCAGCGGCTCGCGCACCACGATCCACATCAGCGCCGCCAGCACCAGCCCCGGGATGCCGACGATCATGAACACCATATGCCAGCTGTAGCTGTCGAGCAGGCGCGTGGCGATGAGCGGCGCCAGAGCGAGGCCGAACAGCGAGATCATGCACTGGAAGATGCCGTTGTTCATGCCGCGCCTTGCGGGCTTGGAGGCTTCCACCGCGACTGCCACGCCCGTGGAGGCCACCGGACCCTCGGCCACACCCATGATGACGCGCACAATGACCAGCCCCATCACCGATCCGGCCAGGCCGCTGAACACCGACATCAGCGAGAACACGACGATGGCCGGCACCAGCACGGCACGGCGGCCGATGCGGTCGGCCAGGTAGCCCATCACGAAGGCCGAGATGCCCCAGGCCATGCCGAGGTAACCGGCCAGCCTGCCACCATCGGCCGGCACAAGGCCGAGGTCTTCCGCCATGGTGGAGTTGGGCGACTGCAGGATGATGGGCAGCACGAAACGGTCGAGGCCCACCAGCCCGAAGGTGAGGCTCAGCAGCAGGATGATCTTCCATTCATAGGAAGTGTCATGACCCTTCACTTCAGCCATCCTGATTCCCCCCGTCTGGTTGTTGTTGCTGTCCGCCGGAAAATCCGTCTAACGCCGCCCCCACAATCGCTTCGATGCCAGCTCCGCCCCCTGCACCAGCGAGGCGAGCTTCAGCCAAACGATGTCCGGATCCACCGGGCCGAATCCGGCGAAGGTGCCGAAGCCGCAGTCGGTGCCCGCCAGCACACGCTCGCGTCCGACCACACCGGCGAACCTCTCCAGCCGCTCGGCCACCAGTTCGGGATGCTCCACGTAGTTGGTGGTGGTGCCGAGCACGCCAGGCACGAGCAATTTGTCTTCCGGCAGCAGTGACCTGAAGTCCTGGAACACCTTCCACTCATGCGCATGCCTGGGATTGGCAGCCTCGAAAAGGATGGCCTGGGGTTTGGCCTTCATCACGACGGGCAGCAGCTTTTCCATCGGCACGTCGTGCGTGTGCGGGCCCTCGTAGTTGCCCCAGCACACATGCATGCGGATGCGGTCGGCCGGCACGTTGCGCAGCGCATGGTTCAGGACCTCGATGTGCCGCGCGGCCAGCCTGACAAAGTCAGCTTCGGTGCGATCGCGGTACATGGTGTGCCGGCCCATGGCCATGTCCGGCGCATCCACCTGTATCAGCAGGCCCGCCTGCACCAGGCCCTCGTATTCGGCGCGCATGCCTTCGGCCACGGCCTCGAGGTATGCATCCTGCGTGGGGTAATGGTCGTTGGGCTGGAAAAGCGCGATGGTGCCGGGTGAGGCGGTGTTGATGAAGGCCTCGGCAGGCTTGGCTTTCGCCACTGCCGCCTTCAGGTGCGCGATGTCCGCCTGCATGGGCGCAAGGTCCTTCACGCGGATCTCGGCAACGCAGCGCGGCCTGCGGTAGCTGGCGGTGGAGCCCAGCTTCGCCAGCTTCTGCAGCAGCCGCGGATGCTCCACCAGGTCCTGCCCCGGCTCGCGCGGCGTATCGCCATCGAAACCCGAGAGCCGGTCCTTGATGTAGGTGGCGTAGCTGATCTTGCCCATCTCGCCGTCGCTGACGACATCGATGCCCACTTCCACCTGCCTGCGCACCACCTCGGCCACCGCATCGCCGATCACCTGCTCCGGATCGGGCGGCAGCGCGCCGCCGTTCTCCCGCGCGAACAGCACGTCGGTGACGGCCTGCGAGCGGGGCAGGCTGCCCACATGCGTGGTCAGGATGCGGTCGGCGCTGCGGAGCACCTCAGTGCGCCTCCGAGCGGAACGGGTTGTTGTTGTGGTGGTCCCCGGCCAGCCAGCGCTTCAGCTCGGCATGCGCATTGCGGCGGTTCTCCGCGTTGATGCGCTCCGCATCCGGATGCTCGCAGGTGAACTCGCAGATCATGCCGTTGGGATCCTGCGCGTAGATGGAGCGGCAGTAGCCATGCTCCAGGATGTACATCTGCGGCTCGGCGAAGCCGGCGGCCTTCAGGCGCGCCTCGATGCCCGCCTGGGTCGCGGCGTCCACGTTGAGCGCGATGTGGTGGAAAGGCGTGGGTGGGATCGGCGGCGCGAACAGCTGTTCATCTTCCTTGTCGGCGAACTGGAAGAATGCCAGCGCGCCGCCATCTGCCAGCCCGAAGAAGCAATGGCAGTAGGTGCGTTCCTTGCCGAAGAGCTCATCCTTCTCGCACCAGGTGGCCACCAGCGGCAGGCCGATGATGTCCTCGTAGAAATGCCGCGTGGCCTCCAGGTCCCTGGAGGTATAGGCAGTGTGGTGCAGTCGCGAAGGCAGCTGTGCTGGAATGGCCATGGAAGTCCCCCGAACGCTGGCGTGGTCAATGGAAGGCTAGTCTACTTGTTCAGTCCCTGGCGGCCCCGATGCCTGCGCATTCCCGGCGCACGATGGCGGCCCCGGCCACCATCGCACGCAGCTTGGCATCAGCCACGTCGCGCGGCAGGTACTTCATGCCGCAGTCCTGTGCCACCACGATGTCCTCCGGCGGCACATGTTCCAGCGCACGGCGGATGCGGGCAGCCACGGTTTCCGGTGATTCGACGCTCATGTCCGAGAGATCGATCACGCCCAGGATGATGGTCTTGCCGGGCAGCGTCTTCAGCACGCTGCAGTCGAGCTTCGACTGCGCGGTCTCGATCGAGACCTGCCGGCAGGAGCATTGCGCCAGTTCCGAAAGGAAGGAATAGCCCTCTGGTCGCGCGTGGATGATTGCCGCATAGCCGAAGCAGATGTGTACCGCGGTCTTGCCCGTGATGCCTTCCAGCGCCTTGTTCAGCGCCTTCAGGCCATACTTGCGCGCCTCCTCCGGCCGCGCCTGCATGTAGGGCTCATCCACCTGCACGATGTCGGCGCCGGCTGCGAAGAGGTCGCGGATCTCCTCGTTCACCGCCTGCGCATAGTCCATCGCGGCCTGCTCGCGGCTGCCACCGTAGTGATCGATCTGCGCCTGCTGCGACATGGTGAAGGGCCCCGGCACGGTGATCTTCACGCGCCGCTGCGTGTTGGCGGTGAGGAACTTCACGTCGCCCACCATCACTGGATGGCGGCGACGGATGGGGCCGGTGACGCGTGGCACGGGATTCGGATGACCACTGCGGTCCAGCGCCTCGCCAGGATTGTCGAGGTCCACACCATCCAGCGCCGTGGCGAAGCGGTTGGAATAACTCTCGCGGCGCATTTCCCCGTCGGAGATGATGTCGATGCCGGCGCGCTCCTGCGCCAGGATGGCCAGCAGCGTGGCGTCCTGCCAGGCCTCCTCGATGAACTCCTCGGGAATGCGCCACAGTTCCCTGGCCCGCACGCGGGGCGGAAAGCGGCCGGCGAGCTTCTTGCGGTCGATGAGCCACTCCGGTTGCGGATAACTGCCGACGAGCGTGGTGGGAAACAGCATCGGTTGATCCTTGCAGTCGATGGATTCAGCCCTGGGCCGGCCAGGTGGTGGATGCCGCCAGGCTCGCGCGGATCGCGGCACTGTGCTCGCCAAGCAGCGGCGCGGGTCGCACGCCCGTGGCGCGCTGGCCGTCGAACTGCACGGCCGGGCGCACCGCGTGCGTCGCCGCGTGGGGCTGCTGCACGGGCACCATCAGGCCCAGGTGCTGCACCTGCGGGTCCTGCACGGCGGCATCCACGCGGTTGATTGGCGCATGGGGCACGTCGGCCGCGCCAAGGCGTTCGATCCAGTGCCGGGTGGGCCGGCCCGAGAACAACCGGTCGAGCTCGGCGCCCAGCGCGTCGTAGTTGTCGATGCGCGCCAGGCGCGTGGCGAAGCGCGGATCGCTGGCCAGTTGCGGTGCCTCCAGCGCCGCTACCAGCCCGGTCCAGAATTTTTCCAGCGAGGAAAGATGGATGGCAATGAAGCCGCCATCTCCGGTGCGCAGGATGTGTGCCTGCGCCAGTCGCGGGCGGTCGCCGGAGCGCGGCACGGTTCCCAGCGCAAAGTACGCCGCATAGGGTTCGACGGCGAAGTGCGCCATCGCCTCCAGCATCGAGACTTCCACCACGCGGCCGCGGCCGGTGCGGCCACGGTCGAACAATGCGCCAAGCACGCCGTAGGAGGCATAGATGCCGGTGATCGCATCGGCCAGCGCCGGGCCGAGGAAGCGCGGCCGGTCCTCGTCCACCACCACACTGAGGAAACCGGACAGCGCCTGCGCCACCGAGTCGTAGCTGGGACGATCCACATACGGGCCATCAGCGCCGAAGCCGCTGATGGAGCAGTAGACCAGCTGCGGATTCAGCTCCTGCAGCCTCTTCGCTCCTGCCCCGAGCCGGTCGGCCGTGCCCGGCCGGAAGTTCTGGATGAACACGTCGGCCTCGCGCACCAGTGCGTCGAAGATGCCGCGATCCTGCTGCTGCTTCAGGTCGAGCGTGAGGCTGCGCTTGTTGCGGTTGTAGGCCTGGAAGTGGGGCGAGTAGTTGCCGCCCTGGTAGGCGCGATAGGGATCACCGTCGGGGCTTTCCACCTTGATCACGTCGGCGCCGAGATCGGCGAGCATCATGCCGGCACAGGGACCGGTGATGAAGGTGCCCTGCTCGACGATCTTCACGCCCTTCAGGACGTCCAGTCCCTTCATGTATCGCCCCGCTGGAATCCCGGCGGAACCGGCCCGTCGTAGTCGATGGCCTTCGCGGCGGCATGCGACAGCACGAAGCCGATGGGCTTGAGCTGTTCTTCGAGAAGGTGTGCCACCAGGCTTGCAGTGCGAGCCAGCAGCGGCACGCCGCGCAGCGCGCCAAGGGGAAATCCTGCATCGAGCAGCACCGCGGGAATGGCCGCGGACACATTCATCACCAGCGGCTTGCCCGTGAGCGCAGGCAGCAGGGCTTCGATCTGCCGCGCGGCACGACGATGCGCATCGGGCAGTCCCGCTTCGGCAGCCACTGCGAACAGCCGCGTGGCGCGCGGATCCTCGCCCTTGTGCAGCGGATGCCCGTAGCCGGGGATCGCCTGCTTCGCTGCGCGGCGCTGCTGGATGGCCGTGATGGCGGCCGCAGCCATGTCCGCCTGCGCACCGCCCGCCACCACTTCGGCCAGCAGCCGCCCGGCATCCTGAGCCGCTCCGAGGATCACCGAGCCGCAACCCAGCAGGCCCGCGGCCACCGCGCCCTGCAATGCCTCGGGTGCAGCGGCATGGGTCATGCGTGCGGCCTGCACGCTGGGCACCAGCCCGTGCTCGGCGATGGCTACCAGCGTGGCGTCGAGCACGCGGCGCTGTGCGGGCCGCGGCAGCTCGCCGCAGAGCAGGAACCAGAAGTATTCGCTGAAGCCCACCTGGCCGATGAGATCGCGGCACAGGTCCTTGCCGCGCACCACGATGGTTTCGGCATTGGACGTGGACAGCGCCGAACTGCGGTGCTCCTGGCGACCGATCTTCATGGACTGCCTTGCCCCCCGGATTCTTCTGGTCTGTGCGGCGCGCAACTATCCTCTGTCTGCGCTGCTTCACCTGTCAACGCAATCTGCATTGTCCGGTGCAGACGTTATAGTGTCGGCAACCGACTGCTCAGTGGATCCGGGGGGATGCAGATGAACTGGTCGAGGCCTGGCCTGTGCCTGATGCTTGCCGCGCTTGCTTCCGCCAGCGCCGGCGCCGCCCAATCCGTGCCCGGCGTCATCGAGCCGCTGCGCGCCGGACCTTTCACATACCGCACTGGAGAAGGCCAGGACATCCGCGTATCGGTGCTGGCCCGCCTGCCCTGGCCCTACTCCATCGCCTTCCTTCCGGATGGCGACCTGCTGGTTTCACAGCGCTCCGGCGAGATGAAGCGCATCGCGCACCGCACCGGGCAGGTGTTGCCCGTGCCCGGCGGTCCCGAATCACTCGGACCCGTCACTGCGGCAGGGGTGCACAGCTACATGGCGATCGCGCTGCATCCGCGTTTCAGGCAGAACGGGCTGGTGTACATCGCCTACACAAAGCCCATGGCAGCATCCCCTGCGCCGGCATCTGCACCAGCCGCGGCAGGCGCACCGCCACAACGCGATCGCACGGTGGCCGTGGCGCGTGCGCGTTACGCGGATGGCGCGCTGCATGACGTGAAGGACGTGTGGGTGGGAGAAGGCGTGGGCGGCCCGACCACCGTGGCACTCACGCCGGATGCAAAGCTCTGGATCGGTACCACCGAGGGCGGTCGCGCGCAGGACACCACCTTCTCCGGCGGCAAGGTGCTTCGACTCAACGATGACGGCAGCGTGCCCGCGGACAACCCCTTCATCGGCCGGCCAGGCTTCCTGCCGGAGATCTACACGCTGGGCCATCGCACGGCGATGGGGCTGTACGTGCATCCGCAGACCGGACAGCTGTTCGAGGCGGAGATGGGCCCCAACGGCGGCGACGAGATCAACCTGATCCGCCCGGGACTGAACTATGGCTGGCCCATCGTCAGCTTGGGCCGCGCCTATCCCGGCCCCTGGCAGGCCAATGGCAATGAACCCGGCCACAGCGGATATGAACTGCCGCTGGTGTACTGGACACCCTCGATTTCAGTGACGGGCATGACCTTCTACCTCGGCGACGCACTGCCGAAGTGGAAGGGCAACCTCTTCGTCGGTGGCGTGCGTTACGGGGAGATCCCCGGCACCGGCCGCGTGGAGCGGATCGTGTTCAACGAACAGATGGAGGAGCTGCGCCGCGAGTCACTGCTCACCGACCTGCGCCAGCGCATCCGCGACGTGAAGGCCGGTCCGGATGGCTTCATCTATGTAGCCACCGACGAGGAAGACGGCGCCATCCTGCGCATCGAACCGGCAAACTGAGGAGCGGACCCGCTACTTGATGGACGACAGCCAGGGAATGAACACCTTCTTCGCGATCTCGCCGTTGTTCAGCTCCTCGTTCATGAAGTGCGCATTGCCTTCGATCCGGTAGTCCTCGCGCAGCCGCGCTAGCTTCGCATCAGCCCCCAGCTGGTTCAGCGTGTGCACCGAACAGTGCACGCTGGGCGCGAAGCGCGAGGACAGCGGCGCCACCACGAACAGCACCTTCTTGTTCTTGTAGGCTGGCACGGTGCGCACCTTGTCCTCCGGCTGCAGGCGGCAGGGCTGCAGGCCCTCCCCCTCTGCCGGGAGCTGCACGGTCTCGATGCGCTCACCCTGCGCCAGTGCAGGCTGGAAGGTGATCAGCGGGGCAAGGTTGTCGGTGACGCCCATCGCCGGCTCGATGGCCAGCACGGCCTTCACCAGGGCCGGGCGGGCTTCCATGGCGAGCCAGCCCGAGGGCCCGCCGGCGGAATGCGTGACGATGATTGCAGGACCGATCCTGTCGAGCAGCTCGGCCAGGTTTTCCTTCAGCACGGCGTTGGGGACCGTGGGGCCGGCCTCGGAACTGGCCGTGTGCTGCGCCACTTCCCGGGTGGCCGCACCACCGCCGCCCGGATACTGCCGGCTCTCGGCCGTGAAGCCGGCAATGGTCTCGGTGGTGGTGGGCGCGCCCAGGTCGCCATAGGCGCGCGAGTTGGGCGAGCGTCCATGCGCCGGCCGATCCACGAAGTAGACGTCGAAGCCCGCAGCGAGAAAATAGTCGAGCCAGCCATCGCGTCCGTCGGGCGTGCCCATGTAGTCGGTGGCCTGGCCGCCGCCGCCATGCACCAGCACCAGTGGATAGGGATGGCGCTTGCGCGCCACGAGCTGGAAGCCCACGTACATCTGGCCATCGATGGTGGTGCCAGTGCGTGCAGGTCCGCCACCGCGGGCGGGCATTTCGGTGGGCTTCGCGCGTGCGCCAACCCAGAAGAATCCCTGGTCCCGCAGGCTGATCGGTCCGGCCTCGCCGCCTGCTGCAACGGCCACGCCGCTGCACAGCAGTGCCGCGCAGGAGAGAAACGCACAGGTCAGCAGGGCGCCGCGGCGCATGTGGCTGTTCATCCTTCGCCCCCCGAATGATGCAATGCTCTTGCTCCGATCCTAGCCGAATATAGTGGGCACGGACATGGCGGGGGGCCTTCCGGCCTGGAGTGGGCAGATGAACAACGAAAAGATCTTCAGCATGGCCTTTGCCAGCGTCTATCCGCTGTACGTGCAGAAGGCCGAACGCAAGGGACGCGGCAGGGCCGAGGTGGACACCATCATCCAGTGGCTCACGGGTTTTGATGCCGCCGCATTGCAGCGGCACCTGGACTGCGGCACGGACTTCAGGACCTTCTTCGCGCAGGCCAAGCTCAATCCCGCCGCGACAAGGATCACAGGCGTGATCTGCGGCCATCGCGTGGAGGAAATCGACGACCCGCTGATGCAGAAGATCCGCTACCTGGACAAGCTGGTCGACGAGCTGGCCAGGGGCAAGGCCATGGAAAAGATCCTGCGCCAATGAGGCGCAAGCGCGCGACATGCTGGCTGCGACTGCTGGCCATCGCGCTGGTGCTGCCGGGTGGCGCCCACGCGGGTGCGCCTGCGCTGTCCATGGACTTCGGCCGGGGGTCGCGCGGCACGCAGCTCGATGCGCTGGTGGTGGAGGCCAGTGTTCGCGACGCGCCGGTGCTGGCGCTGGTGGGCGGACTGTCTGGCGACGATGCTGGTTCCATGGCGATCCGCGCTGCCATCTCCGACTACAGCCGGCGGTCACGACGTCCGGTGCGGTTGCTGGCCGTGCCACTGGCGAATCCGGATGGCGCGACAATGCAGTTTCCACCCACCGGCGTGGCCTATCGCGAGCAGGGCGAATCGCATGCGCTCTGGCGCTGGCTGGGCACGCAGGCGCCCGACCGCGTCGTCGTGGCATCGATGCAGGATGCCGGCCTTGTTGCGGCACTCGGCGCACAACCGGTGGCCGACATGGGGCGCATTCCCGCGCGCAGCTGGCCGGGCAGGGATGACCTGCTGTCGTGGCTGGAACGCGAGGTATGGCCGCCATCCGCAAGTCCCGGCCGATCGGAAGCCCGGCTTGAGCTGCAGCGTCGGCTCGCGCGCACGCCGCGTGAACTCGCCGGGGAGCTCGCGCAGCACTATGGCCATGACTTCGAGCAGCCCTGGTACATCGCGGCAGTGGCGCTGGTGGGACGACTGCGGCTCGGCCAGGTGCAGGATGTGCAACGCCTGGCAGAGCCCTGGGTGGATGGCACGAAGGACAGCCTCGCGCGCCCGAACGCGCTGGTGATGGCCGGCCACATCGTGTTCACCGAACTCGCGCGCACCACGGGCGATCCCCGCTACACCGCGCTGGTGCGCAAGGTTGCAGACCTGGGCTTCGATGCTGCCGGCCAGATGCTGGAAGCCATGCCCTACCACGACCGCTACAGCGATTCGGTATTCATGGGCACCACCATCCTCGCGCAGGCTGGCGCCCTCACCGGCGAGCGCCGTTATTTCGCCATGGCAGAGCGTCACCTGCGCTTCATGCAGCAGCTGGTGCTGCGGCCCGACGGCCTGTACCGCCATCGCTCCGATGCCGATGTGGCCTGGGGCCGTGGCAATGGCTTCGCGGCGCTGGGACTGGCCCTCACGTTGTCGGAGATGCCGCGCGATGCACCCGGCCGCGCGCATGTACTGCGGAGCTATCGCAACCTGATGGCCGCCCTGTTGCCCTGGCAGACCCGGGATGGCCTGTGGCGCAACGTGGTGGACCACCCGGGCGCCTTCGCGGAGTACTCGGGCACTGCGATGATCGGCTTTGCCCTGCGTCGCGGGCTGGACCGTGGCTGGATCCGCGGCCGCGACTACCAGCGCGCCGTGGAACGCGCCTGGCAGGCCGTGAACGCACGCACCTCATCGACGGGCAGCCTGGTGGATGTCTGCGAGTCCACGGCCAGCCTCACCACGCTGCAGCAGTACCTGGATCGGGCGGCCATCCTCGGCAACGACCCGCGCGGCGGCGCGATGGCGCTGCTGTTCGCCACCGAACTGATGCAGCGGTAGCCCCTTACAGATCGATGTCGATGCTCACCGGACAGTGGTCCGAGCCCATCACGTCCGCGTGGATCCTTGCGGCCTTGACCTTGTCGCGCAGCGAGGCGGACACCAGCACGTAGTCGATTCTCCATCCCACATTGCGCGCGCGGGAATTGGCGAAGTGCGACCACCAGGAATAGTGCCCGTTGCCCTGGTTGAACAGGCGGAAGGTGTCGATGAACCCGGCATCGATGAAATTCTGGAAACCTGCGCGTTCCTCGTCGGTGAAGCCCTTCTTGCCGCGGTTGGGCTTCGGGTTGGCGAGGTCCAGTTCGGTGTGGGCCACGTTGAGGTCGCCACAGAAGACCACCGGCTTGCGTGCCTCCAGTTCCTTCACATACGCCAGGAAGGCCGGATCCCAGTGCTTGTGGCGCAGCTGCACCCGCGAAAGGTCGTCCTTGGCATTGGGGGTGTAGACGGTGACTGCGAAAAAACCGTCGAATTCGGCCGTGACCACGCGGCCCTCGTTCCAGGCATCGCGCTTGAGTTCATCGGCGAAGCTGAAGCGGCTGGCGAAGCTGTCGGGAAATCCGCAGGTGACGTCCAGCGGCTCCCGGCGGGTGAAGATCGCCGTGCCGGAATATCCCTTTTTCTGGGCCGAATTCCAGTACTCCCGGTAATCCGGCAGGTCGATCTCGGCCTGGCCCTTCTCTGCCTTGGTTTCCTGCAGGCAGAGGATGTCAGGCTGGTGTTCAGAGATGAATTTCTGGAACGTGCCCTTTTTCACCACGGCACGGATGCCGTTGACATTCCACGAGTAGAAAAGCATCCGCCCAGTATAGTGCAGCCCCGGCGCCTGCCGCGCCGCCGGCCTCAGGCCGCGACGACGCCGCGGATGGCCGCGATCAGGTCATCAAAATCGCCGGATTTGAGGACATAGGCAGAGGCCCCCGCCTCGTGCACGCGCCGGATCACTTCGGAATTGGAATGCCCGCTGTGGATCACGAAGCGGGTGTCAGGGAACTGCTTGCACATGGTGGCCAGGTGTTTCAGCACCGACCCGCCGTGCAGCTCGATATCGAGCACCGCCACATGGGCCTGGTGCCTTTCGATCAGCGGACCCACTTCTCCCAGCGAGGCGGTGGTCGCCACGCAGCACAGGTCGCTGGTCTCCTCTATGAGTGGCGGCATCACGGCACGCAGGTCGTCGTTGTCCTCGGCTATGACGACACGCACCACAGGCTTTCTCTCCGTTGCGTTGTTGATGGCCCTCTCCCTGCCGCTGGCATGGCTCCACGTCATATTAAGGGGCTGCAGGACGTTGGACGCAGGCCGCGGCACCGTTCTTGGGGTAGGAAGCCGACTACAGGCTCTCGCCGGGGGACTGGACAAGCCCCCGTCCGTAGTTGAGAATGAATCTCATCTACAGTTGCATACCGGCATCCATGTCGTCGAATTTCCTGCGCCGCGCACTCCTCGCGGGCGCCTGCCTGGCACTCCCCTGGGGGGCACAGGCGGCGGCGCCAACCATTCCCGTGCAGCGCGATGTCGTGATCAAGCATTACGCAGCCATGGCCCTGGCGGTTTACGAGGATGCCCTGGCCGCCGCGCGCCGTCTCGGCACGGCCGTGGACGCACTGGCCGCAAACCCCTCCGAAGCCACGCTGGCCGCCGCGCGGCAGGGCTGGATCAATGCGCGCGTCCCGTACATGCAGAGCGAGGTGCTGCGCTTCGGCAACCCCGTGATCGATGCCTGGGAGGGCCGGGTCAACTCCTGGCCGCTGGACGAAGGACTCATCGATTACGTGGATGCCTCCTATGGCAGCGATTCGGATGCCAACGCCTGGTACACGGCCAACCTGATCGCCAGCCAGCGCCTGCACGTGGGCGGCCGCGAGATCGATGCGCGGGAGATCACCCCCGCGCTGCTGTCCGGAACCCTGCACGAGATCGGCGGCATCGAGGCGAATGTAGCCACCGGCTACCACGCCATTGAATTCCTGCTGTGGGGCCAGGACCTGAACGGCACCGGTCCTGGCGCCGGCAGGCGGCCGGCCACGGATTTCGACACCGCGCGCTGCACGGGTGGCAACTGCCAGCGACGCGTGGACTACCTGAAGTCGGCGACCACGCTGCTGGTGTCTGACCTCGAGGAAATGGTGGGCAACTGGCGCAGCGGCGGCGCGGCGCTCAGTGCGCTGACCGGCGACGGCGAGGTGGCAGCGATCTCGGCCATGCTCACCGGCATCGGCTCACTGTCCTACGGTGAGCTGGCCGGCGAACGCATGAAGCTGGGGCTGATCCTGCATGATCCGGAGGAGGAGCATGACTGCTTCTCCGACAACACCCACCAGGCCCACTATTACGACCAGGCGGGCATCCGCAACGTGTACCTCGGCCGCTACCAGCGCAGCGATGGCTCGTTGCTGGCCGGTCCTTCGCTGTCGGACCTCGTGGGTCGCGTGAATCCCGCACTGGATGCAGAGATGCGCAGCCGGCTCGACGCCACGGTGGCGGCGCTGGACCGCATCCGGCAGCGCGCGGCCGGTGGCGAGGCCTATGACCAGCTGATCGCCGCCGGCAACACGCAGGGCAATGCGCTGATCCAGGCTGCCATCGATGCACTGGTGGCGCAGACGCGCTCCACCGAGCGCGTGGTTGAAGCCCTGGGACTGGGCAGCATCACCATCGAAGGTTCGGCGAGCCTCGACAACCCCGATGCCGTATTCCAGTAGCCGCCTTGCCGCACTGCTGCTGCCCCTGCTGGGAGCCTGCGCGGCACACCAGGGGGAGTCGGCGCCAGGACCGGCGCCCGCGCAGCGGTCCGACCTGGATGCCGCAGACCTGGCGCGGGTGCGCGAAATCACGCGCCTGGCAGCACAGTTCGATGCCGCCGAACAGTTCGAGGCCCTGAGCGGCGGCGCGGCCACGGTCCGCCAGAAGCTGGTGAATCGCGACATCTACTCACAGCCGTCGGCCAACCTGTCGCTGGATGGCCGGCAGCGCTTCCAGATCGGCAACGGGCTGTTCCGCAAGGACTGGGTGCCGGCGCCCTCTTCCACCCTGGCCTCCGACGGACTGGGGCCACTGTTCAATGCGCGCTCCTGCCAGGGCTGCCACATCAAGGATGGCGGCGGCGTGGTGCCTGATGACGGCGAGGCGCCGGTGTCGCTGTTCCTGCGCCTCTCGGTTCCGCCCACCAACGCAGCCGCGCGGGCCGAACTCGCGCGATCCATGTCGGTGCTGCCCGAGCCGGTGTATGGCGGCCAGCTGCAGACCTTTGCCGTGCCCGGCCTGCCCGCCGAGGCGACGCTGCGCATCGAGTGGGAGGAAATCAGCGTTGCACTGAATGGCGGCGAGCAGGCAAAGCTGCGCAAGCCGCACTATCGCATCGAGGACCCTGCCTACGGGCCGTTGCGTCCGGACGTGATGGTCTCGCCGCGCATCGCGCCGCGCATGATCGGGCTGGGATTGCTGGAAGCGGTGCACGAAGCGGACATCCTCGCCAATGCGGATCGCCGGGGTGATCCGGATGGCGTGCGCGGCAAGGCCCGCAGGGTGCGCGATGCGCACAGCGGCGAAGTGGTGCTCGGCCGCTTCGGCTGGAAGGGCGGACAGCCCTCGGTGGAGCAGCAGAGCGCGCGTGCCTTCCTGGATGACATGGGCCTGTCCTCGCCGCTGCATCCGCACCATGCGGGGGAATGCACGCCCAGCCAGGCCACCTGTCTTGGCCTGCCGCATGGCGCGCAGGCGCACCTTGGCGCCGAGGAAGTGCCCCGCGAACTGCTGGATTTCGTCGCGTTCTATTCCGCCAACCTCGCCGTGCCCGCACGCCGCAAGGTCGATGATCCCCAGGTGCTGGCAGGCAAGCAGCTCTTCCATGAGGCGCGCTGCACTGCCTGCCATGTACCCAAGTTCGTCACGCGGCGCGACGCAGCGCAGCCGGAGCTGGCTTTCCAGCTCATCTGGCCCTACTCCGACCTGCTGCTGCACGACATGGGAGAGGGCCTGGCCGACAACCGGCCAGAGGGCAATGCCAGCGGACGCGAATGGCGCACGCCGCCGCTGTGGGGCACCGGTCTCGCGCGCACGGTGAACGAGCGCAGCTCCTTCCTGCATGATGGCCGGGCCCGCAGCGTGCTGGAGGCCATCCTGTGGCATGACGGCGAAGGTCGTGCGGCGCGCGACCGCGTTGTGGCCATGACGCCTGCGCAGCGCGCCGACCTGCTGCGCTTCCTCGACTCGCTGTGAACATGCCGCGCGCACAGGGCATCCGGATGCTGGAAGCCATGGCCTGCTGCCTGGTGTTGCTGCTGGGCGCCTGCGCGACCGCGCCCCGGGACAAGCCGGATGACGCGCTGGCCGGACTGGGCCAGCGGCTGCTGCACGATTACATGCAGCCCCGCACGCGCGAACTGCGCCAGCGCACTGCGCAGCTGCAGTCGGCACTGGCGGCGTACTGCGCACAACCGGCCGATGGCGCGCGCCGCACTGCAGTCGAGGAACAACTCGGCAATGTGGTGGCAGCCTGGGCGCATGTGGAATTCCTGCGCTTCGGACCGCTGGTGGAGCAGAACCGCGTCGACAATTTCTTCTTCTGGCCCGATCCGCGCGGAGTGGTGCAGCGGCAGATGCGGACCGTGCTGGCAGGTGCGGACGCCGGACTGCTGCGGCCGGACCAGCTGCGGCAGCAGAGCGCCGCGGTGCAGGGGATTCCCGCGCTCGAATATGCCCTCTACGCCGATGACGCTGCGCGCCTGATCTCCGCGGGGGAGGCGGCGGGCCGCTACCGCTGCGCGTTCTCGTCAGCCGTGGCGGAAAACCTCCTGCAACTTGCCACCGGGATTGAATCCGGGTGGCGCAGCAATGCGCCACTTGCAGTGGAATTCGCGCGCCCCGCAGCCAGGCACGCGGTGTATCGCAGCAGCAGGGAGGTCGCCACCGAGGCACTGAAGGCCATGTCCACGGCCCTGCACGTGGCGCGCGACCAGATGCTGGTGCCCGCGCTTGGTGATGACGCTGCCACATCGCGCGGCACGCTGATGCCGCTGCACCGCAGCGCGCTGACCACACGCTACCTGGCAGCCGGCACGGAAGCACTGTCACAGTTCCATGAGGCGGCACGCTTCGGTGCCGCGCTCGGCGAAGACAAGCAATGGATCGATACGGGCATCCGGGACGAGCTGCGGCGCGCGCAGGAGGATTTCGGGGCCCTGCAGGTGCCTGCCACACAGGCTCTGGCAGACGAGACCCAGCGCGACCTGCTTGTGCATGCCGGCCTGGTGCTGGCCAATGCGCGCAGCATGGTGGATGAATACCTGGCGCCGGAGCTGGGCGTGAACCTGGGCTTCAACTCGCTGGACGGCGACTAGATGGCCGGGAGGAGAGAAAGCCAGCACACTGCAGCCGCCGCCGGCACGTCCAGGCGTGCGCTGCTGGCCGGCATTGCTGCAATGACCCTGGCTGCGCGTGCCGGCCGCGCCGGCGTGGTGATGCCTGCCAGCGCTGGCGCGCGCTTCCTCTCTGCACGACGCCACGGTTCCCGTCACGAGGCCGTGATGATCGACAGCCAGGCACGTGACCTGGCAGTGCTGGCGCTGCCGGATCGCGGCCACAGTTTTGCCATCGATGCCGCTGGCGCACGCGCGGTGGCCTTCGGGCGCCAGCCCGGGTTCTTCGCACTGGGAATGAGCCTGGCGGATGGTCGCGGACTGGGTGCCCTGCCGCTGCCCGCTGACCGTCATTTCTTCGGCCATGGCGCATTTTCGGCGGATGGCACGCGGCTCTATGCCACCGAGAATGACTTCGAAGCAGGCCGCGGGGTGATCGGCATCTACGATGCGCGACCCGCTGCGGCCTGGCAACGGCTGGGCGAATTCGACACCGCCGGCATCGGTCCGCATGAAGTGGTGCTGATGGCCGACGGGCGGACGCTGTGCGTGGCCAATGGCGGCCTGCTCACTCATCCTGATTACGGCAAGGAGCCGCTGAACCGGGCCACCATGCGCCCCTCGCTGGTGTACCTGGATGCGCAAAGCGGCCAGCTGCTCGAAAAGGTGGAACTCGCGCCCGGACTGTTCCAGCTGTCGATACGACACCTGGCTGTCGCGGGTAACGATGCGGTGTGGTTTGCCTGCCAGCACGAGGGACCTGCCACAGAGCAACCGCCCCTGCTCGGCCGGCACCGCCGCGGCAGCGCTCCGGAACTGTTTGCGGGTCCGCCGGCAGTGCTGCGCAGCCTGCGCAATTACCTGGGATCCATCGCCATCGACAGGGATGCGGGGCTCATCGCGACCAGCAGTCCCGTCGGTGGCAGCGTGGCCTTCTGGCATGCGGCCGATGGCCGCAGCGCCGGCAGCCTCGGGCGGGCCGATGGCTGTGGCGTGGCGCCGCTGGGTGATGGCCGCTTTCTCGTCAGCGACGGTTTCGGTGCCATGATGACGGCCGGCCCGAAAGGCCAGCCACAGCAGCTGATGCAACCGGACACTGAAATGTCCTGGGACAACCACCTGAGGCGCGTGTGAACGCCCGCCCCCTGCCCCACACTCCCTGCGCACTTGAAGTGCAGTCGCTGGTCCGTCGCTACGGCACGCTGGCTGCACTGCGCGGAGTCAGCTTCCACGCTGCGCCGGGGGAGATCCTCTGCCTGCTGGGAAGCTCCGGTTGCGGCAAGAGCACCTTGCTGAGGCTGATCGCCGGCCTGGAGGTGGCCGATGGCGGCAGCATCCGGATGGATGGGGTTGCGCTGAGCGATGCAGACACCTTCGTGCCACCGGAACAGCGCGGCGTCGGACTGGTGTTCCAGGACTACGCCCTGTTCCCTCACCTCTCCCTGCTCGACAATGTGGCTTTCGGCCTGCGTGGTGCGCGTGCGGCACGCCAGGCTGCAGCGCGTGCCGCGCTGGCGCGCGTGCACCTGGAAGAGCGCGCGGCCAGCTTCCCGCACATGCTGTCGGGCGGCGAGCAGCAGCGCGTGGCGCTGGCGCGTGCGCTGGCGCCGCGGCCACGACTGCTGTTGATGGACGAGCCCTTCTCCAACCTGGACCGCGGTTTGCGCGAGAGCGTGCGCGCCGAGACGATTGCCCTCCTGCGCGAGGAGGGCATTACCGCCATCATCGTCACGCACGATCCGGAGGAGGCGCTGCGCATTGCCGATCGCATCGTGCTGATGCGCGCCGGCGCTGTCGAGCAGGACGCCGGGCCGGAGACCCTGTATTGCCGCCCTGCCTCCCTCTACGCGGCGCGCTTCTTCGGCGAGCTGATCGAGCTCGGCGGCGAAGTCGGGAACGGACGGGTGAACACGCCACTGGGAACTTTTGATGCGCGCGGCCTGCCCGAAGGACAACAGGCCATCGTGGCGCTGCGTCCGCATCATCTGCGCCTGGCAGCGGACGGGATCGCTGCCAGCGTCCAGGCGCGGACTTTCCTCGGCCCTGCCGTGCAGCTGCGCCTGGGCGTTGCGGGGCTGGCCGCGCCGCTGCTGCTGAACGTTGACACCTCCTGCCCGGCCACGGCCGGAGGCCTGGTCCACCTTAGAGTCGAGACGCACGCGGCGCTGGTTTTCAGCGCCACCGATACAAGGAGCAATCCATGAAGACTGCACGCCCCCGGCTCCGCCTGCTGCCTGCCTGCCTGGCCCTGCTGGGCCTTGCCGCCACGGTCCCGGCTGCCGAAGTGAATCTTTACACCACCCGTGAGCCCGGGCTGATCCAGCCGCTGCTGCAGAAGTTCACGGCTTCCACCGGCATCAAGGTCAACACCGTGTTCGTGCGCGATGGCCTGGCCGAGCGTGTGGCCGCCGAGGGACGCCGTTCGCCCGCCGATGTGCTGATGGTGGTGGACATCGGCAACCTGGTCGACCTGGTCGACCGCGGCGTGACGCAGCCGCTGCGCTCGCCGGTGCTGGAGTCCGCCATCCCGGCGCAGCTGCGCGACGCGCAGGGCCAGTGGTTCGCGCTGTCGCTGCGCGCGCGGGTGCTCTACGCATCAAAGGATCGCACCAGGGTCACGCAGATCCGCTACGAGGACCTGGCGAAGCCGGAGTGGAAGGGCCGCATCTGCATCCGCTCGGGGCAGCATCCCTACAACACTGCCGTGATTGCCGCGTACATCGCCCACCACGGCGAGGCGGCGGCGGAAGCCTGGCTGCGCGGCGTGAAGCAGAACCTCGCGCGCCGGCCCGGTGGCGGTGACCGCGAAGTGGCCCGTGACATCCTGGGACAGCTCTGCGATGTGGGCCTGGGCAACTCCTACTACGTTGGTCGCATGCGCAGCGGCAGCGGCGGCCCGGAACAGAAGAAGTGGGGCGAGGCCATCAACGTGGTGCTGCCCACCTTCGAGAACGGCGGCACGCATGTGAACATCTCCGGAGCCGCCCTGGCGCGCAACGCCCCGAACCGCGACCCGGCCGTGAAGCTGCTGGAATACCTGGTGTCCGACGCAGCCCAGCAGGAATACGCCGCGGTGGACTACGAGTATCCGGTGAAGCCGGGTGTGAAGGCGGCGCCGCTGATAGCCGAACTGGGCACACTGGTCCCCGACACACTGTCGCTGCAGCAGGTCGCCGCGCATCGCAAGGCGGCCAGCCTGCTTGCCGAACGCGTCGGCTTCGACAACTGACGCGCGCGTGACCGGCCGCTTGCGATCGGGCGGAGGCTGGCTCGCAGCAGCCTTCTGCGTGGCGCTGCTCGCGCTGCTGCCGGTAGGCGCGCTGGCATTCGCTGCGCTGGGCGGAGACGGCAGCCTGTGGCCGCACCTGCTGCAGAATGTATTGCCGGCGGCGCTGAAAGACACCCTGCTGCTGCTGCTTGGCACCGGCGTGCTGGTGGTGGCGCTGGGTACCGGCAGCGCCTGGCTGGTCACCGCATATGACTTCCGCGGCCGGCGCATCTTCGAGTGGGCACTGCTGCTGCCTCTGGCGGTGCCCACCTACATCATGGCCTATGCCTGGATGGACCTGTTGCATCCCATCGGGCCGCTGCAGACAGGCCTGCGTTCAATGCTCGGACTGGCTGGTCCGCAGGACCTGAAGCTGCCGGACCTGCGCTCGCTTCCCGGCTGCGTGCTGGTGCTGGGCTTCGTGCTCTATCCCTACGTGTACCTGACCACGCGCGCGATGTTCCTGATGCAGGCCAGCGGGCTGATCGAGGCAGCACGCACGCTGGGCCAGGGACCACGGGCCGTGTTCCTGCGCGTGGCGCTGCCACTGGCCCGCCCGGCCATTGCCGTAGGGACGGCGCTGGCGCTGATGGAAGCCCTGAACGACATCGGCGCATCGGAACTGCTGGGCGTGCGCACACTCACCGTCTCGATCTATTCCACCTGGGTGAACCGCGCCGACCTCGCCGGCGCTGCGCAGATCGCCCTGGCCATGCTTGCCGTGGTGGTTGTGCTCCTCATCATCGAGCGCGTGGCCAGACGGCGCCAGCGTTATGCGGCTGGTGCCCAGAAGTCGCGACGCATGGCCCCGCAACACATCAGCGGTGGGCGCGCCGCGGGTGTGGCTGCGCTGCTGGCATTGCCGGTGCTGCTGGGGTTCCTGGCACCTGCCGGCTACCTGCTGGTGAAGGCTGTGGAGCGACTGCGTTTCGCCGGATTTCCGCCCCAGCTGCTGCAGGCCACGCTGGATACCCTGCAGCTGGCGGCGCTGGGCACTGCCTGCACCCTGGCCGCCGCCATGGCGGTGATCCATGCGTTGCGCCTGCGGGCTGGCGCCGCGGCGGCCAGCTTTGAGCGTGTGGCCACCCTGGGTTATGCCATCCCCGGCACGGTGCTTGGCATTGGCCTCCTGGGACCCATGGGCGCGGCCGACAACCTGCTGGCCGATGTCATCGAAAGCGTCACGGGACGTACGGCGGGACTGCTGTTGCTGGGTACCAGCCTTGCACTGGCATACGCCTACACCACGCGCTTCCTTGCCGTGGCGGCAGGCAACCTGGAGGCCGGCTTCGGCCGCATCCCGGCAGCGCTGGATCATGCCGGCCGCACACTGGGCTGCACTTCCAGCGGTGTACTGCGACGCATCCACCTGCCGCTGCTGCGCCCGGCGCTGGCCGCCGCCGCCCTGCTGGTGTTCGTGGACTGCATGAAGGAACTGCCCGCCACACTGCTGCTGCGGCCGCTGAACGTGGACACCCTCGCGACCCACCTGTATGCCGAGGCAGTGCGCGGGACATACGAGGACGGAGCGATAGCCGCATTGCTGATCGTGCTGGCCGGCCTGGTGCCGGTGATACTGCTCGCACGCGTCGGCGCACATGCCCGGACGGAGCGCGCCGAACCCGCTGGCCAGCTGCTGTCGGGGGACTCCTACGCCAACTGACCGGGCGCGCCCGACGGCGCGGTTTCCGGTGGCACGCGAATCTTCCTTCCAACGGCACCACGCCGATACGGGAGATCGCCATGCTCTACTACGCAGTCGTGTTCTTTGTCATCGCCCTGATCGCCGCCCTGTTCGGATTCACCGGGCTTGCGGCAGGTGCCGCCGGAATCGCCAAGATCCTCTTCTTCGTGTTCCTGGTGGTGGCCCTGGTCACGTTCATCCTCGGCCAGAAGCGGAGGATCTGACCATGGTCACCGCGGCCGAACACATGAATGGCGCAGCCAGCGAAGCTGGCGCGCGCGCGGAAGAAGCCCTGCGCAGGCGCGCCACGCAACTGCAGAAGTTCTTCGACGACGTCGAGGACCTGCTGGGTCGCGTGTCGAGCCTGGATGACTCGGAGATCTCGCGGCTGCGCAACCGCGTGGAATCCTCGATCTCGCATGTGCGCTCGGCGGCCCGCGATGGCATGCACGCCACCGTGGAAGGCGCGAAGTCGGCGGCCGTGGCCACCGACGAGTACGTGCACCGCAAGCCGTGGATCGCCATCGCGGCCACGGCGGTGGCATGCCTCGCCCTGGGGGCCCTGCTGCGCGGCGATCGGTGAACCTGCTGCGCATCAAGGCCCTGCTCGGCCTGCTGGTCCGCCACGCCAGCTCCTATGCGGAGCTGGCCGTGGCGGCAGCAGCCGAGTATCGCGTCGCACTGGCGCGGCGCCTGGTGCTGCTGGCCGTGGGCGTGGTCACTGCACTGGCCGGACTTTTCGCCGCCTGGGCCACGGGCCTGGTGGCGCTGTGGGATACACCCTGGCGCCTGGCATACGTTGGCGGCAGCGCCCTGCTGCTGCTGCTGGTGGCCGGTACCAGCCTCTACTACGCGCTTTCGGCCCGCTCGCCGGGACCCTCCGGCGGCGTGCTGCGCTCGGAGTTGCGCAAGGACATGGAGCTGCTGCAGGAATGGAAGCGCAGTCTGTAGAAGAAGAACTCGAAGCCACGCGCACGCGAATCCGCGCCCTGCTCGTGCCCGAGCACCGAATGGGTGATCGCGAAGCATTTCCGCGCAGCCTGGTGATGCGGGTGCTGTTCAATCCCCTGGCGCGCAAGGCCGCCCTCACCGCCGTGTCGGTGGGCGCCATGATTGCAAGCCAGAGGGCCGCAAGGGCCACGGGCCTCTGGCCCATGGTCAGCAGGACAATGGGCAATATCATTGGACGGATACGGCACTGACTTCAAACGAGCAGACCCCGACCCCGGAGCAGGATCGCGTCGCGCGCCTGGTGCGCGGCTGCGTCATCCTGCTGCTCACCGGCGTCATCATCTTCAGCCGCACAATCGCCGTGCCGGCGCTGGCCGCCGTGCTGCTGGCGATCGCGCTGTTTCCCATCGTCAATCGCCTGGCAAGGCTGGAGATTCCGCGCGCCCTGGCGGCGGTAGCCGTGCTGGTTGCGCTGGTTTCGGCTTGCGTCGCCGTGATCTACGGCGTGCGGGGTCCACTGGCGCAGCTGGCTGCACGCGGCCCTGACCTGCTGGATGCCGGCCGCACCCTGCTGGCGAATCTCGCCGGTGAGCCCGCCGCAGCCCGGCCTGCCCCCGAGGATGCGCCTCCCCTGGCAGACATGCTGGCACCGCTGGCAGCCGGGCTATTCCAGTCCTTCGTCGCAGTGGGCACCAGCCTGATCCTCTGCTATTTCATCCTCACCTGCGGCACCGGCGTGGGCCGCGCCGCGCTCTCCGCGGTGCGCGGCCGGCATGACCGGCGCGCCTGGCTGCGTGTCTTCGGCGCCATCCGCACCCAAGCCGCCTACTACCTGCAGCTGGTCACGGCCATCAACGTGTCCTTCGGCCTCATCGTGGGGCTGGCGCTGTCGGTGATGGGCGTCCCGGATGCGGCCGCGTTCGGCGTCATCGCCGGCCTGATGAACTTCATTCCCATCGTCGGCGCGCTGATCACCGCCGGCGTGCTGCTGGCAAGCGGCCTGGCCGAACATGGAGCCAGCGCCGCGATCCTCGCGCCGGTGGCGGTCTTCCTGCTGCTGCACCTGCTCGAGTCGCAGTTCATCACGCCCACGCTGCTGGGCAGGCGGCTGCAGATCAATCCGCTCATCGTCATCGCCGGTGTGCTGGTGGGCGCCACAGCCTGGGGCATCGGAGGCGCCTTCCTTGCAGTGCCCATACTCACTTCCGTGAAGGTGGCGCTGGATGCGCACCCGCGCCATCGTCGCTGGGGCCAGGTACTGGGCAGGGGAGCCGTGATCGAATGCCACATGGAGGAAACGCGCCGGTGGCGGATGCGTCGTACCACGCGCCGGCGCCCTGCCGCGCGCCCCTCGGGTGGCTGAACGGTGGGACCTTTCCCCTGCGGGTCAGGTCCCACCGCTGTAATGCAGGTGGTCAGTCGCGCAGCTCGTCCACTGCGTCATCCACCTTCGTCGCCGCCGACTCCTCGCCGCGCTTGGCGGTGTCGACGGCCTCATCGATCTCTTCCGCCGCCTGCTCCACCGGGCCCTTCTTCTCGCAGGCTGCAAGGCCGAGCGCCAGCACGGGGGCCAGCAACACCATCAGGTATCCCTTGTTGCGCATCGCATTCTCCTTTTGAGTTTGAATTGGGTCCGGGAACTCCCGGGCCTGGCTGCAGAGTGCTTGTGCAGAGCGGCATGGTCTGTGAGCGGGCCGCGCGACGCCGTGTAGGACGTGTAGGACGGAAACCCACCATTGCGGCCCCGTATTGTAGGATTATTCCTACATTGTCTCTGGATCGCGGCCTGTCTGCGTTCGCGCCCTGGAACTTGAATATGTGCGGCGACCGGGTATGCAGGGAGAAGGAAATGACCAAGGTTCTCATAGCCGATGACCACGCCCTGGTGCGCGCCGGATTGCGGCAGTACCTGCAGGAAAGCGGAAGGTTCTCCACCATTGCCGAGGCCGGAAGCGGCCTGCAGGTGCTCGACATGCTGCGCGGTGGCAACTTCGACCTGCTGATCCTGGACATCAACATGCCCGATCGCGGCGGCCTGGACATCCTCAAGCATGTACGGGCCGGCCATCCGGGCGTGCGCGTGCTGGTACTGAGTGCCTATCCCGAACGGCAATACGCCGTGAACGTGCTGAAGGCCGGCGCCAGCGGCTATCTCTCGAAGGAGAGCGCGCCGGAGGAACTTCTGAAGGCGGTGACCCAGGTTCTCTCGGGCAAGCGTTATGTGAGCGCGAGCCTGGCCGAACTTCTCGTGCAGGAACTGGACACCGACCACGAGCGCCCCCTGCATGCCGATCTTTCCGAGCGCGAGTTCCAGATCTTCTGCAAGCTGGCCTCGGGCCAGTCGGTGTCGGAGATCGCCAACGAGCTTTCGCTGAGCGTGAAGACCGTGAGCACCTATCGCACACGGGTACTGGAGAAGATGTGCTTCAAGTCGAACGCGGACATCACCTCGTACGCCCTGCGCAACGGCCTGATGAACTGATGCGCAGCTCCGCCTCCGCCGACCTCGGCGTACTGCTCGTCGAGGATTCGCCGCGGATCGCCGAGCGGATGCGCGAACTGCTGCAGCAGGAAGGGCTGCGGGTGCTGGCCACCGTGGATGACGAGCCGTCGGCTATCAGGGCCCTGCGGGACATGCCCGTGGACGTGCTGATCCTCGACCTGCAGCTGCGCACCGGAACCGGGTTCGGCGTGCTGGAGGCCGTCGGTCCCCAGCGCCCGCCGACCATCGTGATGACCAATTACGCGTTGCCGCAATACCGCGAGCGGGCGCGCAAGCTCGGCGTGGAGCACTTCCTCAACAAGGCCATGGACTTCGAACGCCTGCCGGAGATTGTCGCAGAGATCCGCGCCGGCCTGGCCTGAGCTGCCCTGTTTACCGGGAGACCAGCGGCGCAGCCGGCGCTGGCTCCACCGACACCGACATGGTGACGACGGTACCGCGAGGAAGATGCGGCTCCACGGTCAGTATTCCGCCCACCGCCTCGATGCGGAAGCGCATCTGCTTGAGCCCGTGCGAACCCACGCGCCGCTCCGCGCCATGCGGGATGCCCTTGCCATCATCAATGATCTGCAGTGTCAGCGCCCCGTTCATCCTGGCTTGCACGGAGAATCCGCTGGCGCCCGCGTGGTTCACGATGTTGGAGATGGCCTCCTGCGCGGTGCGGAAGACGGCGATGGCCACTTCCGGTGGCACTTCGACATCCTCGTCAAGGCCCTCCAGGTGCAGGCGGAGCTTGGCCTGTTCGGCACGCTGCTGCGCCAGCCAGCGCAGCGCCGTGAACAGACCCATGTTGTCCAGCAAGGTCGGACGAAGGTCTTCGATCACCCGGCGCTTGAGCTCCAGTCCCTGCGCCAGCGCCTGCTCCACGCGCTCCCAGCGCGTGACCACATCTGGATCAGTGAACGGGCCGATGCGCTTGCGCAGCTGCGCCAGATCGATGCGCATGGCCACCAGCAGACCGCCCAGCTCATCATGCAGCTCGCGGGCAAGAGCGTGCTTTTCCGACTCTGCCACGCGACTCATGTGCCGGCTGAGGTCCTGCAGCTCGGCCGTGCGCTCATCTATCTGCGCCACCAGCTGCGTGGCAAAGGTCTCGCGGCGGCGGATGTCGCGCGTGGCGAGCAGGCCCACCACCAGCAGCAGCGCCACCGTGAACAGCATGCTGCCGAGGTTGATGAGGAAATTCGCGCGCGTGGCCTCTTCCCAGTCCGCGAGGCGGACCTCGAAGCGTTCGTACTCCCGGCTGCGCAGCGAATCCAGCGCCTGGCTGATGGCGAACATCTGGTAGAGGCCCAGGCCCCGCTTGACCAGCGCCCGCGCCTCGTCCGCGCGGCCTTCCTTGTACAGGCGCACTGACTCGCGCATTTCCCGGGCCTTCACATCCAGGTCTTCCTCGACGCCGCGGATGACGGTCAGCTCCTCCGGATCCAGCGCGCCGAGACGCACTTCGAGGTCACGCAGCCGGTTCTGCGTCATGGCGAGGCCGGCCTCCAGCGGCGGCAGGTACTGTTCTTCGCCGGTGAGCAGGAATCCACGCTGTGCGCTCTCGGCCTCCAGCGCGCCGTACACAGTCTCGGCAATCACGCGCATCACGGCCTGGCGGTCGCGCAGCTCTTCCGCCAGCTCCGCGGCCTGGGCCCGGCGTACCTCCCCCACCCAGAAGCCCAGTATCACCAGCACCATGGCCAGCAGCATGGGCACCAGAACGTAGCGGCGGTTGAAGCCTTCCTCGATCAATCGCTTGTGCATGTCAGGGCAGGCTACTGCCTGCGCGGCGCCGCTAGCAAGCCAGAGGAGCGGGGATTACTCCCCGGGCACCACGAGATGGCTGGTGACGCGTTTCACGCCGGGCACGCTGCCGGCGACCTGCTCCGCGATGCGCCGCTTGTCCGCGGATGCGACCAGGCCGTGAAGCCCGATGACCTGTGACTCGTCAATGCTCACCGAGATGCCCAGCCCCGCAGTGCGCGGGTCCTCGCGCAATGCCTTCTCCACCTCGCGCACCCGGCTGGTCACCTGGGCTGCCTCTCCCCCCGGGCGCACCTCCAGCTGGCTGGAGACGCGCACACCTGCAGCGGCCAGCCCCGCGACAGCCATCACCCGCGAGGCCTGCAGCTCGTTGTCCACCCGACCCGTAAGCACGACGGTATCGGCATGAGTGGACACGACAACGGACTGCGGTACCCCCGGAGCGTCACGCAGGGCGGACTTCACCTGTTCGGCTGCCAGCTGCGGATCCCTGGGCGCAGCGGCCGCGGGCAGGGGATCATCCGTGGGGGTGACCAGACCTGCCGGCATGGCGGGCGCCAGGAAGAGACCGGCAAGCGCCGCAATGGCGGGGTGATGCATGGTGACCTCGGCTGTACGAGCTTGTGCGGGCGTGATGCTCTGCCACCACGGTCCCCGCAACCGTAGTCGGACAACGTCTCGCCCCGTAGGAACCTTCCCACGGCCGGAGCGTCCGCCTGCCTCCTTGCAGGCACTAGGACTGACCCTATGCGGGAACTCGCCCTGCGCCTACAGCGTGCCGCACTGCGGCCAGCGAGCATGCGTCTGACCAGCATCCAACTGCAAACCCCGACCGAGGAGGTCTCTTCGATGAACAAGTCATTACTCACCGCACTGACTGCATGCGCCTCGCTGGCGATGCTGTCGGCGTGCCAGCGCGCCGAATCCCCCGCTGAAGTGCGCGAGGACGTGGCCGAGGCACAGGCCGACCGCCAGGAAGCCGTCGCCGACGCACGCCAGGACCAGGCCGAAGTGCAGTCCGACACCGCGGAGGCTGCCGCCTCGCGTGATCCGGATGATCGTGGCGATGCGCTGGAGGATCGTGCCGAAGCCCAGTACAACACCACCATGGCCGCAGCCCAGGGCGATCTCGACGTGGCCAAGCAGGGCTGCGAATCGCTGCGTGGCGACGCGCAGTCTGCCTGCAAGCAGAGCGCGGAGGCGACCTACCAGGCCAAGCGCGCCGAAGCGCAGAACGTGCTCGAAGCCGAGCGCCGCCGCTCCGACCAGACCCAGCGCCTGGACAACCGCTAAGGAGGAAACCACATGAACCGCGACACGATCGAAGGCAGCTGGAAGGAAATGAAGGGCCGGATCAAGTCCCGCTGGGGCAAGCTCACCGACGACGAGCTTGACCGGGTGGAGGGCAACTACGACATCCTGTGCGGCAAGATCCAGAAGGCTTACGGCCTCTCGCGCGAGGAGGTCGAGCGCGACCTTTCACAGCTGAACTGACCTTCCGCGCGCAATGCGCAAAAGGAAAGGCCCTGGTTCATCACCAGGGCCTTCTTGTTTCCGTAACGCTTTCCGGGCGCTGCGCGCTACTGCTTCACCTGCAGCTGGTTGTCCACCGACTTCACGCCCTTGACCTCGCGCGCCAGATTGCCGGCGGCCCGGGCTTCGCTCGAAGAATCAGCCCAGCCGGTGAGCTTCACGCGGCCATTGGTGGAATCCACGTTCACGTCGAGGCCTTCCACTTCCTTGGCATCAAGCAGCTTGGCCTTCACCTGTGCCGTGATCGCCACGTCATCCACATACTCCCCGGCGGTCGACTGTCCGCGGAACACGTTGCACCCCGACATCGCCAGTCCCGCAGCCAGCAGCGCAGCGGCCGCGTATTTCGTGATGGAACTCATTTGTGCTTCTCCTTGGATGGCTTCTCACCGTACATACGGTGTGCAAATGCTCTCTTGTTGCGCGCAGGCAGCGCAGCGGCGGGCGCCGCTGCAAGTTGTAGGAACCCTTCCGGTCCGCAAATATGGGCACCGCGCGCGGAAATCCTCCTACACCCTGTTGGCAGTTTTCCCGGCAGTGGCGCGCCCGCAACCTGCCCGATCCTGATTGCGACGCGCGATGAAGCGCGCAAGGAGACGGTCATGCCAACCAGCGTGAGGGAAACCAGGCCAGCCCCTTCCGGGGGACAGCCGAATGGAATCATCTCGGACATCAGCGCGATCCGTGACCGCGCGCGCCAGCACGTGTCGCAGGGCGCCGTGACGCCGGGTTACGGCGCGGACCGCAAGGTGGTGCTGCAACTGCTCAACGAGGCGCTGGCGACGGAGCTGGTGTGCGTACTGCGCTACCGCCGCCACTACTTCATGGCCAATGGCGCCATGGGCGAGGCCATCAAGAGCGAATTGATGGCACATGCCACGGAGGAGCAGGCACATGCAGACCAGATTGCCGAACGCATGGTCCAGCTGGGCGGCGAACCGGACTTCAACCCCATGGGAATCCTCGATCGCAGCCACTCCGAATACGTCGAGGGGCACAGCCTCGCCGACATGGTCCGCGAGGACCTGGTCGCGGAGCGCATCGCCATCGAGTCATACACCGAGATGATCCGTTACATAGGCGACGGCGATCCCACCACGCGACGCATGCTGGAAGGGATCCTCGCCAAAGAGGAAGAACACGCCGAGGAGCTGGCCAGCATGCTGGAAACGCTCTCCGGCAACCGGGCCTGAAGCAAGGGCAACCAGAGAAAGGAGATCCGATGAAAAGTCCAATCAAATCTGCTTCCATCATGGCGGCGCTTGCGGCACTGCTCATGTCCTCGGCGGTGACCGCACAGGGCGTGTACCTCGGCGGTTCCGCGCTGCAGTCGCGCTTCGACTCCGATGAATTCGACGTCGAGGACGTCGATGAAGAAGACACCGGCTGGAAGGCCTTCGTGGGCGTGCGTCCGAGCGAGCACTTCGCCATCGAGGGCGGCTTCACGCAGTTCGGCCAGGCCGAGGCGCCTTCCGTCGCGGTTGGCGGGCCCTTCGAGTCCAAGGCCGAGGCGCTGTCGCTGTTCGGCGTGGGCATCCTCCCGGCCGGACCGGTGGACCTGTTTGCGAAAGCGGGCGTGGCCCGCATCAAGGCCGAAGGCAATGTCGGTGCCGTGCTGTTCGAAGACAAGGCAACCGAGTTCGCCTACGGCGTGGGCGCGCAGTTCAACATGGGACGACTTGGCATCCGCGCGGAATACGAGAAGTTCGACACCGACGTCATCGGGGATCTGGACGTGATCTCGCTGGGCGTGGTGTTCTCGTTCGGGCCTTCGATGTAGTCGGCGACGCCGGGAGGCAGACGCTACGGCGTGGTGCTTCCCGGCGTCAGCTCCGCCAGGGCCTGCCGCAGGTCGCGCATGCGGGGCGGCTTGCCCAGCACGCGATCCACATGCGGCACCTCGCGACCCTCGGCGAGCAGCCTTTCCCCCCATCCCGTCAGCAGTATCACGGGCACCTGCGGTGCGATCTGCTTGATGGTGGCCGCGACCACACGGCCGTCCACATGCGGCATGCCCAGGTCGGTGATCACGGCCGAGAAGCGCGCAGCGTCCGGTTCAAGTGAACGGCGGAAGGCGTCGATTCCCTTCTGCCCTCCATCGGCGGTTTCGATCACATGGCCGTCGATTTCCAGGATCTCGCGCAACGAGCGCAGCAGGATCGGATCGTCATCGATGAGCAGCAGCGTCAGGCCTGTCGGCACCGCCAGCTGCGCTGGCGCCTGGGCAGTGGCCTCGCCCGCGGCAATCGCCAAGCCCAGGCGCACCGTGGTTCCGGCCCCGGGAGCGCTGTCGATCTCCACGTAGCCATTCAGGCGCTGCATCGTGCCATACACCATGGCAAGGCCCAGCCCGGTGCCACGCTCGCCCTTGGTGGTGAAAAAGGGCTCCAGACAGCGCCGGCGGGTCTCCTCGTCCATGCCCGTGCCAGTGTCCACGACTTCGACGACCATGGTGTCGCTGCCCGCCCGTCGCGTGCGCAAGGTCAGGACTCCCCCTGACGGCATGGCATCGACAGCGTTGAACACCAGGTTGACCAGTGCCTCGCGGACCTCGTTGGCGATGCCGAGCACGGGTGGCGCGCCGTCATCCAGCTCCAGCCGCAGCTCTATGACGATGCCCTGCTTCTGGGGCATGGTCTCCCAGCAGGCACGCGTGAGCTCGCGCGTCTGTGCGAGAAGCGCATTGAGCTGCAGCGGCTCCAGTTCCACCTGTGCCTCGCGCGGCCGGTAGAACTCGCGCATGCGCGCGACGGTTTCGGCCACGTCGCTCACGGCCTGCTGGATGGTGATGAGGCTCTGGCGCGCACGCTGGCTGAGGTCCGGCTCGGTCTCGAGCAGCGAATCGGTGTAGAGCATGATGGGCGAGATGGCGTTGTTGATGTCATGCGCGATGCCGCTGGACATCTGTCCCAGGACCCTGAGCCGTTCCTGCTGCATCACGGCCTGCTGCGTGGTGTGCAGGTCTTCGTAGGCAGCCTGCAATGCCGTGTGCAGCTGCGCCTGGTGCGCGGCGAGGGCCGCATGCTCGCTCAGCTGCCGCAGGAACTCGGCATCGCTGCTGCTGAAGCCTGCGGGGGAGCGTCGCGCTGCCATCAGCACGCCGAACACGCGGCCTTCCACCTGCAGCGGCGCAACCACCAGAGAGCGCAGGCCGGCACCGGACAGGCGCTGTGCGAAGGGTGTGTCGACCGGGGTGAGTTCCGTCTCGCACACCAGCCTGCCCCGGGTGCAGCGTGACAGGCCATTCTCCTCCACCGCAATGCGCGCACCGGCCTGCAGGGAGATCTCCGGCGCGAGCTTCGCGCTGAGTGCACCCAGCGCGGTGACCGTGAGGGCCTGGTCGGCCGCGTCGTAGGTGCACACGCAGCCGAAATCCAGCGGCATCTGCGTCTCAAGTGTGCCAATGACCACCTGCAGGATGCTCTGCACGTCCTGGCGCTCGCCGATGGCGCGGGTGGTCCGCTCCAGCAGGTGCAGTCGCTGCAACTGCGCCTGCAGGCGCAGTTCGGTCAGCTTGCGCTCGGTGATGTCCTGCAGCGCCCCGCGCATCCGCACCACCTTGCCGTCCTCGACCACCGGACGGCTGATGGTGCGCACCCACTTGTGCGCGCCCAGCGCCGAGACCAGTTCCAGCTCCAGGTCATACGGCGTTCCATCGGCAGCGGACCTGCGCAGTGCCGCTTCAATCAGCGGCCGCGATTCGCTGGTGAAGAACTGCAGCCCCATCTCCATGGTGGGCTTTATCGATACATCAAGGTCATGGATGCGCGCAATCTCCGGCGTCCAGGCGCCCTGCCCGGTCGCCGGGTTGAACTCCCACCCGCCGACGCTGGCAAGCCGGCCGGTTTCCTCGAGCAGTGATTCGCGCTCGCGCAGTTCCGCATTCCTGCGCGCGAGCTCGGCGGTGCGGTCCTGCACGCGTTGCTCCAGCTCCTGGTTCACGGAGCGCAGCTCCAGCAGTACCCGGCGGCGCGCGCGGAACAGGCCGGCCGACAGCAAGGTGAGCAGCACCAGCGCCGGCGCCATGAACAGCAGCACCTGGCGCAGGCCCGCGAAGAGTGCGCGCCATTCCCCTGGCGCAACCCGCGAGCCAATGATCCAGAAAGGCTGCGCTGAAACCAGCTCGCCAGGCCCTGCGAGCAGTTCCCCGGGTTGCACGCGCAGCCAGGTGAACAGGCCCCCGCCACCGGCACGCTGTCCGGCAGGTTGTGCCTGGATCTGCTCCCACAGGAAGGGGTCGGTACGCGCAAGGGTGTGGTCCTCGCGCCCGGGAACGGCAAAACCCCATTCCTCACCGGGGTCCGCGCCCCTGATCCAGAACCCCCCTGCATCGAGCACCCGCAGCCGGTGTCCATACGCCGGGATGGCCTGCTGCAGGTGATCGATGAGGTTCGCCCCAAGGTAGTTGATCACGTAGAGGCCGCGCCGACGTCCACCGGAGTCGAACACCGGCATCGCCAGGCGCAGCACCGGCTTCAGCGGCTGTTCAATGCGGCCATTGTCCACACTGAGGTCCAGTCCGGAGACATACACCGCACCGGGTCCCAGTTGCATGGCAGGCTGGAAATACGCCTGCCCGGAACGGTCCTGCAGCTGCTCCGCGGGCACGACGCCGTCACGCGTCACGCGCATGGCTTCGCGGCCATCCGCGTCGATGAAGCGCAGCTGGTCGTAGTCGGGGCGGCCCGCAATGGTGAATCCTGCGCGGCGCGCGGCTGCCTGCAGCCCGGCCGCACTGCCGGTGTCCAGGTAATTGCGCAGGCCGTCGCCATCGGCCAGCAGCCGCAGGGTTTCGACGACGGGGCTCAGCTCGCTGCGCATCAGCTGCGCAAGCAGGCCTACGCGCAGCACCTCGCGCTCGCGCTGCTGGTCGCCGATGCGACGGGACTCATGCAGGTACAGAAACCAGCAGCCAGCCAGCACGACGACCACTGCCAGCACCACCAGCAGGGTGCTGCCATGGCGGCGTGCAAATCCGGTCAGTCGGGGCGCCACCAGACCTCGACCATCAGCGGGCCATCGCTTCCCGGATGATCTTCGTCACCTCCGGGCTGCTGGGATTGTCGCGGCCGCCGGCCTTGCCTTCGATCGCATCGAGAATGGTCTTGCCAGCGTCATCCTTCACATCGAGCCGGGCGCCATGGTCGACCAGGAACTTCACCACCCGCGGCCAGCTCCTGCCGTTGGGCCGCTCGGGATTCACGCCGTTGCCCACGGCACCAAACAGCGCCGTCTGGCCCTGCCGGTCGGTCATCGAGCTGGGGCGGGCGATCACGGCAGTGCGGCTGCGCGTGTCGGTGATGCGCGCATTCACGTCGGCACCCGCCTTGATCAGCAGCTCGATCACGGCGATGGCGTTGTCCTGGTTGGCTTCGTCGTCGAGCCGCGCGATGGGCCCCTGCCCGCCGCTGCTGGCGCCAACGAGAAAGCCGATGCCGGCCGCGGCCATCAGCGGCGTCACCCCCATCACATTGGGCAGGTCAGGCAATGCCCCATGCTTCAGCAGCAACGCCACGGACTCGCGGTCGCCGGACAGCGCCGCGCGCAGCAGCGGCGTGCAGCCCGTGGTGATCAGGTCGTCGGTGAAGCGGCCGCGAAACGGCCGGTGCATGTTCAGCTGCGGATTCGGGTCCACGCCCGCTTCCAGCAGGCGCTGCATCACCTGCAGGGCGCTGCCCGCCGGCGGCGCGCCGGGCGCCTGCGCGGGACGCGGACCCGGACCGCCACCGCGTCCACCACCACCGCCGCCGCGCGTACGCATGTCGGCAGTGAGGTACAGCGCAGTGCGTCCCCACCAGTCGGAGAGGTGCGGATCGGCGCCCTGGTCGAGCAACAGGTTGGCCACCGCGAAGTTGTTGTTGTCGATGGCGTTCATCAACGGGGTCACGCCTTCGGGCGTGGGGCGGTTCACGTCGGCGCCGGCCTTCAGCAACGAGGCGGCACACTCCACACAGCCGGAACGCGTGGCAAACAGCAGCGGCGTGAGGCCACCAGTGTTGCGGTACTGCGCGCGCGGCTCGGAGGTGATCTGGCTGCCCCAGTCGGTGCTGGCCGCGCGGATGTCCACTTCGGCCTTGTGTGCGATCAGCAGGTCGACGATCCCGGGGCTGCCGGCCGCCACTGCCCACATCAGCGCCGTCTGCTCCCGCAGCAACTCCCGTTCATTGACGCGCGCGCCTGCTTTCACCAGCGCCTCGGCGATGGGCAACGAGCCGGCGCGTGCGGCCAGCATCAGCGGCGTCTGGTTGTCGTCATTGGCGAGGTCGGGATTCGCTCCGGCCTTCAGCAGCATGTCCACCAGCCTGGTGTCGAGCAGGTCGATGGCCTCGCTCAGAGGTGTCGCACCGAATGAATTGCGCACATCAGGCTTCGCGCCGCGCCGCAGCAGATCCTGCACCAGCTCGTGGTCGACGGCATGCACGGCCCAGAGCAGGGGCGAGCTGCCGTCGGACTGCAGGGCATTGACGTCGGCGCCGCCCTGCAGGGCCTGCAATGCAGCCTTGCGGTCGCCTTCCTGGATCAGACCGGCCAGGTCGCTGGCACCAGTCCAGGCGGGCAGCAACGCGGTGGCAAGGATCAGCAGGGGCGAAGCGATACGCATGGCGAATACTGGCAATGAATTGAGAGTCCAGCTTACCGCAACTGCCTCACTGAGTTTTCAGGCGCGCTGCAGCCGGAAGTCGTAATCCACCGTATAGAAGGGAGTTTCCATCTGCGTGCCATCAGGCCCGGGACCCGCAGGGTGTTTCCGGAATTGCGTGACCAGGGATTCCTTCACGCCGAACACCGCATCCGAATCAATGTACTGGCTGCCCGCGGCAAACAGGTGCGTGGTGACCGTGAGATGCCCCGGTGCTGACACCAGCATGTGGATGTGCCCCGGCCGCATCGGGTGCCGGCCCATCTTCTCCAGCATGCGTCCCACCGGGCCATCGGTGGGCACAGGGTAATGGTTGGGCCTGATGGACCAGAAGCTGTAGCGGCCCCCTGCGTCGGTGCGGATGCGGCCGCGCGCCTTCATGCCCGTTTCCCCCTCCATCTGCATGTCATAGTTGCCTTCACCGTCGCCCGACCAGATGTCGAGCAGGGCGCCGGCGATGGGCGCGCCGTCGTTGTCGAGCACCCTGCCGGAATAGAATGCGGGCTCACCCTTCACTCCCTCGGCCAGGTTGGCGCCAGCCGGCAGCTCCGGCGCACCTTCCCAGTAGTAGGGGCCCAGCACGGTGGAGTCGGTGGCTCCGCCGCTGGCCGGGTGATTGAGCGTGATCACGAGGATCGACACGCCCAGCGTATCGGACAGCAGGATGAATTCCTGGCGGCGGTCGGTGCAGGTCTGGCCCACATCGGTCAGGAACCGGATGGCCTGGAACCACTCGGCTTCAGTGAGCTTCACCTCGCGCACGAACTGGTGCAGGTGCGTCACCAGCGATCCCATCACCTGCCGGAAGCGCGCGTCCTGGCACTGGTCCATGCGGGCCAGCACGGCCGCCGTGATGCCCTGTTCATCAAACTCGCGCATGCGCTGCTCCTCCCCGTGGGGCCCGAGTATCCACGATACCCTGGCCGTTGGCATTGCCGGCCGGCCCTGGGTTACAGTCGGCGGCAAGCCGGGCGCGAGACCCGGTACAACGGGAGGGCCGTATGACCGCAGCCAATGCGATTGCGCGCGACCGTGTCTTCTTCACCATCATGGCGTTCGTGGCCACGCTGGTGGTGTTCGTGGGCTTCGCTCCCAGCTTCTTCCTCGCCATGGGCAATCCGCAGGCGCGACCGCTGGAGTTCATCTACCACTTCCATGGCGCCGTGTTCTCGCTGTGGATGCTGTTCTTCATCACGCAGAACCTGCTCATCGCCAGCGGCAACCGCGCCCTGCACGTGAAGCTGGGCACCTTCGGCGCCGTGCTCGGCTGTTTCATGATCGTGATGGCCTTCTGGGTCACGCTGCATGCGGCGCGCAGCGGTTTCGGCGGTCCGCTGGGTGGCCTGCCGGACAGGATCCAGGCCATGGCAATACCCTTCTTCGACATGTTCGTGTTCGCGCCGCTCTTCCTCGCCGCGCTGTACTACCGGCGCCGCTCGCCCGATGCGCACAAGCGGCTGATGCTGATGGCCACGGTGGGGGGCTTGCTGGGCGCTGCCGTTGGCAGGGCCCCCTACTTCATCGGTGAACCCGACCGGCAACTGTACCTCTACCTGGCGCTGATCTTCGCCGGCCCGGTGTATGACCTGCTCACGCGGCGCGGCCGCATCCACCCTGCATACTTGTTCGCGCTGGTGCCCTGCCTGTTCTTCCTCACCAGCATGCGCCTGAGGATCGGCGCGAGCGAGTGGTGGCACGATTTCGCCACCGGCCTCCTCTGAGCTCGCGAGGGCACGCCTAGTTGTCGTGCCCGTTGTTGAAGAGTCCTGAAATGTAGTGCGCCACATCGCGCAGCTGCTCAGGCGTCAGCGTGCCGCGGAAGGCCGGCATGGTGTTCTTGCCATTCCACGCGGTAGTGGCGACCAGCTGCGTGTCGCGGCCGATGGTTTCGAGAGAAGCGCCATTGCCCTGCCCCCCGGTGCCACTTTCACCGTGACAGGCCACGCAGAACTGGCGATACACGCGCGAGCCCGCGGCCAGGTCCGCATCGCCCGGTGGCAGCGCCACAGCCTGCGCGGTGGCGGCGGCCGGTGCGCGATCTGCAGTGCCGGCGCCCTGAGGTCCTGCGGCGCCCGCCGGCGCCGCGCCCGTGTCTGCCGGCAGTGACTCGATGGTGCCGTCCAGCGAGAACAGCCACAGGCTGTCGCCGCGCCGGCCGCCGTTGATCATGCTGCCGGCGGAGAGCACCACCACATGCTGCTTGCCGCCCCGCTCGAAGGTGCTGGCTGATGCCACAACGCCCGCATCGGTCTGGAATGACCACAGGCGATTGCCGTTGGAACTGTCGAGCGCAGTGAAGCGCCCGTCCTGCCTGCCGACGAACACCAGGCCACCGCCTGTGGCCATGGTGCCGTTGAAGCAGGTGGTGGACCACTGCTGCTGCCAGGCGATGCGGTTGGTGGCGAGGTTCATTGCGGTGAAGGTGCCGCGGCGCGCCACGCCATGGTTGGCGGAACCGCGGCCGCCGGCCCAGAAGCCGGTGGGACCGGGCGGCGCAAAGTCCTTGCTGTCGCTCTGTCCCACGCCCACGTGGTCCGAGCCGCAGATGAACATGTAGCGGGACTCCGGATCATAGGAACTGGGCGGCCAGTTCGCGCCCATCTGCGGCTTGTACAGCGTCACCTTGTCCCAGAACGGCGTGAAGATGGCGCCGTTGTTCACCAGCTCGAAACCTTCCGGCGCGATGTCGATGAACTGCGGCACCACGGAGTCGCCGATCACGAAGGGCTGCGTGGCCGCGGTGCGCTGGCGCGGCTCCTGCGGCACGGGGCGATCCTCGATGGGCAGCAGCGGCTTGCCCGTCTCGCGATCAAGGATGTACACCCAGCCGGTCTTGGAAACCTCCGCCAGCCCCTTGCGCATGCGTCCCTCGTAGGGCGCATCGAAGAGGATCACCGGGTTGGGCGAGTCGTAGTCCCAGATGTCGTGGCGCACCTGCTGGAAATGCCAGCGGTACTTGCCGGTCTTCACCTCCAGCGCCACCACCGACACGGTGAAGAGGTTGTCGCCGGCGCGATGGGCGCCGTTGTAGTCAGGACCCGCGTTGCCGGTGGTGAAGTAGAGCAATCCCAGCGCCGGATCCAGCGCCGGCGTCTGCCAGATCGGCGCACCGCCGTACTTCCAGGCATCGTTGTCGGCCGGCCAGGTGTCGTGGCCGGTCTCGCCGGGACCGGGCACGGTGTAGAAAGTCCAGACCAGCCTGCCGGTCTTCGCATCAAAGGCCTTGATGCGGCCGCGGATGCCCACCTCGCCACCGGCAAAGCCGGTGATCACCAGGCCGTCGTAATACAGCGGCGCGCTCGTGATGGTGTATCCGGCGGTGGGATCCTCGGCCTGCACCGACCACAACACCTTGCCGTTGCGCTGGTCCAGCGCCACCACCTGCGAGTCAAGTCGGCCCAGGAACACCTTGCCGTCGCCCAGCGCCGCGCCACGATTGGACCAGCCGCAGCAGGCTCGCACGCGCGAGGCATCGATGCTGGCCTTGTAACGCCAGAGGATGCGGCCCGTATCCACCGCCACCGCGAAAACGTCGCTCTCGCCGGTGGTGATGTAGATGACGCCGTCGTACACTAGGGCCTGGCCCTGGCCGGAGTGGTTGGCGCCGAGGCCTGATCCCTCAAGGTGCGTGCGCCATTCCGCCTTCAGCTGCGCGACATTGCCGCGGTTGATCTGCCGCAGCGGCGAATAGCGCTGGTTGGCCAGGTTGCCGCCGTTGGTGAGCCAGCCTGTGGTGGGAAGCGCGTCCAGCTGCTCCGCCGTGAATGCCGGAGCGGGACGTATCTGCGCTGATGCCGCAGCCGCGGTCGCGCACAGGCCCATCACCACCAGCCAGCGCACGCCGCGCCGGAGCCCCACATTGCCAATCATTGCCATCGGATTTTCCGCGAGGACCAACCTGGCCACATATCTCAAGTACCGCTGGCCCCCGGGGGGCCGCGTGAAGGAGCCCGCGACGGCTCCGCGCCCCGGTCGTAGCGCATCACGCTGATCTGCCCGTCGCTTTCCATGTACGCATGGCGCACGTCGCGCAGGTGGCTGATGCCCTGCTCGCGCAGCTTCGACATCACCTCTTCGCGGGTCAGGTACTCGCGCCTGAGGTTTTCCAGCAGGAAACGTCCGTGACGGACCAGCAGCAGCGCCCGTGGCGTGGTGAAGCGGTTAATGGCCGGAAAGCGGTATGCCAGCCAGTCCAGCAGCATGTTCCAGCCGATGATGGTGGACAGCAGGATGATGCCCTCGGAGATTGTCTTGTATTCCCCTGCCATGGCGTTCTGGGCCGCATCCGCCAGGATCACCAGCAGCAGCACGTCGGCGATGCCAATGGCGCCGACATCGCGGCGGAGCACGAAGCGGAACACCAGGAACAGGAACCAGTAGATGGCAGTGCCACGGATCAGGATCTCCGCCACCGGCATCTTCACCGCAAACAGCTCGCCGATGTCCATGGGCAGCTCCTTTCAGTCCGTAAGGATGGTCTTGGTCTCGGTATAGGCCTGGAAATTCTCGGGGCCGCCCTCGCGGCCGATGCCCGACTGCTTGAAGCCGCCATACGGCGCCATGAAATCCATGCGCAGGCCATTGTGTCCCACGCAACCGGTGCGCAGCCGGCGCGCCACGCGGCGGACGTTGTCCGGATCCTGCGTGAACACCGCGCCGTTGAGGCCGTAGATGGAATCATTGGCAATGCGGATGGCATCGGCCTCGTCACGGCAGGCGATCAGGCTGATCACCGGGCCGAAGATCTCCTCCTGGGCGATCACCATGCTGTTGTCCACGTCGGTGAACAGCGTGGGTTCGAAGTAGAAGCCCTTCGGCAGGTGAGGTGGACGTCGCCCGCCGCAGGCCAGTGTCGCGCCCTGCGCGATGCCGCGCGCGACGTAGCCCTCTACGCGCTCGAGCTGCCGCCGCATGGCCAGCGGCCCCATCTGGCTTCCGGGTTCATCGGGAGGACCCACGCGGATGCCCGCCATCGCGGCCACGATGGCTTCGGCCAGCGCGGCGTAGCGCGACTGCGACACGATCACGCGGCTCAGCGTGGCGCACACCTGGCCACTCATGGTGCAGATGGTGCCGGTGAGGATGGCCGCCGCCTGCGCGACGGGAAAATCATCCAGTACCAGCGCCGCGGACTTGCCGCCCAGCTCCAGCGTCACGCGCGCGATGCGCTCGCCGCACACGCTGGCGATGCGCCGGCCCGCGGCGGTGCTGCCCGTGAAGCCCACCTTGTCGACTCCGGGATTGCGCACCAGGTAGTCGGCAGCCTCGCGGTGCGCCGGCACCAGGTTGATCACGCCGGGCGGCAGCCCGGCCTCGGCGGCGCACTCGGCAATGATGTACGCCTCCAGCGGCGTCTCGGGCGAGGGTTTCATGATCACGGTGCAGCCGGCGATCAATGCGGGCGCCACCTTCTGCATCATGATCCCGTAGGGCGCATTCCATGGCGCGATGGCGGCCACCACGCCCACCGGCTCACGCACGATGATGGTCCTGCCCGGGCCCATCGAGGACGGCTGCACGGTCTCGAAGGGATAGCTCTCCGCAAGGCCGGCGAAGTACTTCAGCTGCATGGTGCCGCCAAAGGTGACATTGGGCGCGAAGCTGGCGAGCCCTCCCGTCTGCAGCGTCCAGGCGCGAGCCAGTTCCCCGTGCCGCTTCTCCAGCGCAGCGGCCATGGCCCCGGCGTAGCGCGCGCGCTCCATGTGGGTCATGCGCGGCCAGGGGCCTTCATCGAACGCCTGTCGCGCGGCGGCCACGGCTCGATCCATGTCGGCCTCGCGCGCCTCGGCCACCTCGCCGAGGGATTCCTCCGTGGCTGGGTTCACGAGCGTGATGCTCCCGGCCTGAGCCGGGGGCACCCATTGCCCACCGATGTAAAGGTGGTTGCGGTGTCGGATATTGAGCGTGGCGCCAGACATCGATGCCCCCCGGTGCGTGGAAGGCGCCGAGTCTAACGCGCAGCACCAGCGGGCGCGTCAGCCGCGCTTGTAGATGATCTTCCTGGTCCCGCCCCCGCAGGTGCCGACGACCTTGCCGTCTTCTGCGGCATCCTTGTCGACTACGGTGAGGGTGAATTCGGTCACGCCATTCTGGCGGATCTTCGCCTCGATCTCGCTTTTCAGTTCCTCGCAGGACTTCGCCTGCGCCAGCGCTGGCGCGCAGAGCAGGGTGGCGAGGATTGCAGCCGAGGACAGCATTTTCTTCATCTTGTTCTCCCCGTGGAGATCGCCGGCCGGCGACCGCTTGTCATTTTGCGCTGCAAACGTGACCCCTGCCACATCCGGCCGCGGCTCAGGGGAACCCCGGTACAGCCGGGTTCCGGGACGGCGTTACATGGCGCAGCAAGAACTTTATCGCTGGTGCAATGAAGAAACCCTCACATGGAGCCCGGGCCGGAAAGCAGCTTCGCCTGCGCCTGGCAGGCTGGATGCGCGCGGGTGCAATCCTGGCCGCCGTCCTCGCCCGGTCTGTCCCGGTGCAGGCCGAAGGCTTGTCGATCCACGGCTTCGGCACCCTGGGCATTGCGCATGTGGACCAGCCCGCGGACTGGGCCTACACGCGCTCGCTGAACCAGAAACACAATGGAAGCAGGCTGCGCGCTGACCTGGACTCCGTGGTCGGCCTGCAGCTGAACTACCGGCCGCTCACCGCCCTGGAATTCGTAGGCCAGGCCTCCTATGCGCGCCTCGGCGGAGAAGCGCGCCGCAGCGACTTCCTCCAGCTGGCCTACCTTGCCTGGCGGCCCGGCGCCGACTGGAGCGTGCGCGCGGGCAGGCTGAACCTGGATGCTTACCTGATCTCCGAATACAGGGACGTGGGGTACACGTATCCCTTCATACGGCCGCCGGTGGAATTCTATTCGCGCATGCCCGATTCGCTGGATGGCCTGGATGTCACGCGAACCTGGGTGTCCGGCGACGCGCAGTGGCGGGCCAAGGCATTTGCCGGCCACACCACGGCCGGCATCGGCGAGCGGCGCCTGAAGCTCGAGCCGATGCATGGCGTGATGCTGGAGCGCGAGGACAATGGGCTTCTGCTGCGCGTGAGCGCGCTGCGCGCCCGCACCCATACCAACCGTCTTGCGCCCCTGCTGGACGCGCTGCACGACATGCAGGCGCTGCCGGTGCCGCAGGTTGCCGACGAGGCGGCGGGCCTGGCCACCGCCCTTGCGACCTCCGGCGCCTTCACCAGTTACCTGGCAGCCGCGGTGGCATACGACCGCAATGACTGGCTGCTGCAGGTCGAAGTCAACCGGGCCTGGGCCAGGAAATCCTCCGCCATCAACTTCAACTCCGGCTACGTGAGCTTCGGCCGGCGCTTCGGTGCCATCACGGCCTACTTGATGGAAAGCGCCGCGCTGCGCGACTACGGCGCCTTCGTGACGCCGGACTGGGCCACCCCGCTGGCCGGCATCGATCCCCTGCTGGCGCAACAGTCGCAGGCCCTGGCCTCCGCGGCCACGACCGCGGCGAACAAGCTCGCAGGCAGCCAGTTCACCACCTCCGCCGGGCTGCGCTGGGACGTGGCGCCACGCCTGGCCCTGAAGACGCAGCTGGATGTAGTGCACACGCGCCGCGACGGCGATGGGCTGTGGCATCGCGCCGACGGCCGCAAGGCGAACTCCACCATCCTGGGGGTGGCGGCGGACTTCGTGTTCTGATGAACAGCAGTCTCATCGCCGTGCTCACCCTGGCGTTGTGCGGCCTGCTGTGCAGGCCCGCTGCAGCGACTGATTACTACATCGTTGTCAGCGAGAGCAATGCAACGCGCACGCTCTCCGGGCAGGAGGTGCTGCATATCTTCATGGGCCGGACCCGCTCCTTCCCGGATGGCGTCCCCGCCACCCGCTACGAACTCGCCGACGCGACGCAGCGCGCCGGCTTCTACCGGACACTGGCGGACATGAGCCTGGCCCAGGTGACCAGCTACTGGGCGCGGCTGATGTTCTCCGGACGCAACCTGCCGCCGCAGCAGGTGCAGGGCGAGGCCGCGCTGCTGGAGAAGGTCCGGCGCGATCCGCATGCGATCACCTGGCTGCCTGCACAGTCCAGCGCACCCGGCGTGCGCACAGTGCTGGTGCTGAGGGACGGGACATGAAGCTCGTCGTGCCCAGGCCGCGCAGCCTCCAGATGCGCTTCGCGCTGGTGGTGACGCTGGCCGTGCTGGCGTTCTGCCTGCTGGCCGGCATTCTTGCGCACAGCCTGAGCCGCCAGCGCTCCGCCGATGCCAGCCGCAGTGCGCTGGCAGGCCTTGCGGGTGCCGTGGCGAATACCGTGGCGATCGGCGTGTACGCCCGCGATGAGGTGCTGCTGGCCGAGGTCACTGATGGCCTGATACGCAACGACCTGGTGCAGGCCATCGAGGTGTATTCGACCGGCAGTGAACTGCTGGCCAGGCGGGCCACGGGCGATGATATGCGGCGCGACCCGGCGCTGAAGGTCGAGTCGCAACTGCGCTCCCCTTTCGGCAGCCACGAGCCAGTGGGCCGCCTGGTGATCTGGGGGGATGCCTCGCGCATCGGGCAGATCGCCTCCAAGGACGCCCTCACACTCACCAGCCTGATGGTCGGACAGGGCCTGGTCATCGCCCTGCTGCTCTACGCGCTGGGCGCGCGCCTCGTATCGCGGCCAGTGGTCGAACTGGCGCGCAAGCTCGAGGCGGTTGAGCCAGGTACCAGCCAGCGGCTCAAGCTGCCGCAGCGCCACCGCGACGACGAGATCGGCACCCTCATCCGCAGCACCAACACGCTGCTCGGGGCCACCGCGCGCGCGCTGGATGGCGAGCGCAACCTGCGGGCCGAGATCGAGCAGCTGGTGGAGCACCGGACCTCAGAACTGCGGGTGGCCAAGGAGCAGGCCGAGGCGGCCAGCCGCGCCAAGAGCCTGTTCCTGGCCACCATGAGCCATGAGATCCGCACGCCGCTGAACGGCGTGCTCGGCATGAACGAGCTGTTGCTGCACAGCCAGCTGGATCCCCGGCAGCGCGAATGGGCGCAGGCCGTGCAGGGTTCCGGCCAGCACCTGTTCAGCGTGATCAACGACATCCTCGACTACTCGAAGATCGAGTCCGGGCAGATGGAACTGGAGGCGGTGGACCTGGACCTGCCGGCACTGGTCCACGAAGTGCTGACCATGTTCGCACATGCCGCCGAGAGCAAGGGCGTGGAACTGGTGGCGCACTACATGCAGCACGACGCGGCGCTCACGCGCGTGCGGGGCGACCCGCTGCGCATCCGCCAGGTGCTCGCCAACCTCGTCGGCAATGCAGTGAAGTTCACCGAGCGCGGCCAGGTGCTGGTGCGCGTGTCGCGTCGAATCCTGCCGCTGGGACAGATGGCCATCGAAATCGTGGTCGAGGACACCGGGGTCGGCATTCCCGCCGCCGCACAGGCAGGCATCTTCGAATCCTTCTCGCAGGCCGATGGCTCCACCACGCGGCGCTACGGCGGCACAGGGCTTGGCCTTGCGATCTGCCGGCGACTGCTCAGCCTGATGGCCGGCAGCATCAGCGTGCACAGCGAGCCGGGCAGGGGTTCGCGCTTCACGGTGAACCTTCTGCTGCCGCTGCCGCTGGTTCCCCATCGCCGGCTGGTTGACGCTGCGGCCCTCAAGGGCAACGGCATCCTGGTGGTGGACGACAATCCGACCTGCCTCGCCATGCTGCGCGAGATGCTCACCCATTACGGCATGCACGTGCTAGCGGCCGGCAATGGCGCCGAAGCGCTCAGCCTGCTGCAGGCTGCCCCGCATCCGCCTGCGCTCGCAGTCATCGACCTCCAGATGCCCGGCATGAACGGCCTGCAGCTGGCCGAGGCGCTGCGCGCCACGCCGCGTGGCACAGGGCTGCCAATGCTGCTGCTCACATCGCAGATCGCGCGCGTGGATGCCACACAACTGCGGCGGCTGGGCGTCCTGCACCACATGAACAAGCCGGTGCGGCGCGAGGAGCTGCTGGTGCAGCTGAGCAGCATGCTGGGCGTGGAGGCCCGCCTGCCGCTCACGCCAACGCAGTTGCTGCCGCGCGGCCGCTTCGAACAGTGGCGCATGAAGGGCCGCGTGCTGGTGGTGGAGGACAACGCCACCAACCAGAAGGTGGCCACCGCCATGCTCGGCGCACTGGGCCTGCAGTCGCAGGTGGCCGGTGACGGACTGGAGGCCGTGGAAAGGCTGCGCGTGGAGCAGTTTGACCTGGTGCTGATGGACTGCCAGATGCCGGTGATGGATGGCTATGCGGCCACTGCGGCCATCCGCGCGCTGCCGGCGGAGCGTGGCCGCGTTCCCATCCTCGCGCTCACGGCCAATGCGCTGCAGGGCGACGAGAACAAGTGCCTGGCTGCCGGCATGGACGGCTTCCTGCCCAAGCCGCTGACACTCGGGCTGCTCGCGGCCACGCTGTCGCGCTGGCTGCCTTCGGCTCCCCGGGACGAAGAACCTGCCGCCCATGTCACATCGCCTGCCCCCGCCCCCACCAACGCCATCAACATGCGCCAGATCGACACGCTGCGCGAGATCGGCGCGCGCGCCGGATCGGATCTGGCCGGTGACGTGCTGCGCACCTTCCTGCAGGGTGCTGACGAACAGTTTGCGCGCGTGCAACAGGCCGTCGAAGCACAGGACGCGCAGCTGCTGGGCCGCTGCGCCCACGCATTGAAATCAAGCACCGCAAACCTTGGCGCCGAGCAGCTCTCGGCCCTGTACCGCCGCCTGGAAGCCCTCGGCCGCAGCGGCCAGGTGCAGGAAGCACGCGTGCTGCTGGAAGAGGTGCGCCAGGCGCACCAGGGCGTGATCCAGCGTGCGCAGGAAATTCTGGAGAAACCGCATGAACAATGACACCAGGCGCATCCTTGTCGCCGACGACGATCCCGCCGCGCTGATGATGATGGAGGCTGCCCTGCGCGTAGCCGGCTTCAGCGTGTCGATGGCACGGGACGGCGAGGAGGCCATGCGGCTGTTCCACGGCGGCCGCTTCGACCTGGTGATGCTCGACATCGACATGCCGGGACGCAACGGGCTGGATGTGTGCCGCGAGCTGCGCCAGGAGGCCGGCGAGTTGCTGCCCATCGTGATGGTCACCGGCATGGATGACGTGGAATCGGTGGATGCCGCCTACCAGGCCGGCGCCACGGACTTCATCTCCAAGCCCATCAGCTGGGCGCTGATCGCGCATCGCGTGCGTTATGTGCTGCGCGGGTACCAGATCAACCAGGACCTGGAGGCCGCCCGCTGCAACATCCGCCGCCTGGCTTATTTCGATAGCCTCACCGGTATTCCCAACCGCGAGTTCTTCCAGTCCATCCTGAGCAGCGCCCTGCAACGCCAGCGCAGCCACGGCAGCCCCTTCGCCCTGCTGTGCATCGACCTGGACAACTTCAAGCGCATCAACGACACGCTGGGCCACGGGGTCGGCGATGAGCTGCTGCGCGTGGTGACCGCCCGCCTGCGCGCCGAACTGCGCTCGGCCCGCAATGCCTGCCCGATGGAGGCCGAAGGCGAGGAGCATGACGGCGTGGCACGCCTCGGCGGCGACGAGTTCATGGTGCTGCTGCAGGACATCACCGGTGGCGATGCCGCAGAGGCCGTCGCCCAGCGGCTGATCACGGCGGTGTCGCAGCCGATGCGCCTGGGACAGCACGAGGTGCTGGTCACGCCCAGCATCGGCATCGCCCTGTGCCCGCTGGACGGCGAAGACGATGAGACGCTGATGCGCAATGCGGACCTGGCGATGTACTTCGCCAAGCGCCGCGCGCCCGGCACCGCCGCCCTGTTCATGCCGGACATGAGCGCCGATGCGCTGCTGCGCCTGACCATCGAGGGCGAGCTGCGTGGCGCCGTCGAGCGCAACGAGCTGTGGCTGGAATACCAGCCGCAGTACAGCCTGGATTCCGCCCGCATCTGCGGACTTGAGGCCCTGCTGCGCTGGAAACATCCCTCGCTGGGGCTGGTGCCGCCGGCGGAGTTCGTGCCCGTCGCCGAGCAGACCGGCCTCATCCTGCCCATCGGCGAGTGGGTGCTGCGCACCGCCTGCGCACAGGCCTGTGCGTGGCGGGAGGAAGGCCTGCCGCCGGTGCGGGTGGCCGTGAATGTCTCCGGCCTGCAGCTGGTGCAGCCGGACTTCCCCGCGCGCGTCGCGGCCATCCTCGGGGAATGCGGCCTCCCCCCGCGCCTGCTGGAACTGGAGATCACCGAATCAGTGCTGATGCAGGATGACGAGCGGGCGGTCCGCGCCATCCAGCAGCTGCAGGCCATCGGCGTCGAGATCGCCATCGATGACTTCGGTACCGGCCACTCAAGCCTTGCGCGGCTGAGCCGCTTCCCGGTGAACCGCCTGAAGATCGACCGCGCGTTCGTCCGGCGCGCACACACCAGCAATGCCGACAACGCCATCGCCTCGGCCATGATCTCGATGGCGCGCACGCTGGACATCGAGGTGGTGGCAGAAGGCATCGAGGAGATGGGCCAGCTGCTGCTGCTGCAGGAGCGCGCGTGCAACCTCGGCCAGGGGTTCCTGCTGAGCCGGCCGCTGCATCCTTCCCAGGTAAGGCAGCTGCTGCAGCGCGCCGCCGCCGATGGCGCCGCCACACCCACCCAGCGCCTGCGACGCCTGCTGGCCTGACGGCCGGGCCGGCAATGGCCGGCGCTATGCGAATTCGACCAGGCAGGAGGAACCAAGTCCCCCTCCGGCTGCTCTGACCTATTCTTCCATTACACTAACTGTGGCCGCCCGAAGCGGCTGCAGCAGCTTTTTTTGTCGGATGCAGGCGGGGGTCGGGGATGCGCAAGAGCGGAACATGGGCGGGATCGGCCGGCAGGCTGGCGGGCGCGGTGGCGACACTGGCGGGCCTGGCTGCAATGCCCGGGCTGGCACAGGCACAGGCTGCCGCCCACGCCGGTCCGGAAGTACTGAACAGCCTCGTCAACAGCTACTGCATCGGCTGCCACAATGCCGAGGACTGGGCGGGCAGCCTCGCGCTCGACACCCTCGACCTGAACAAGGTCGGCGATGAACCCCAGGTCTGGGAAGAAGCGGTCACCAAGCTGCGCGGCCGGCTGATGCCGCCGGCGGGCGAGAAGCAGCCCGCGCAGGCCGAAGTCGATGCGGTTGTGCGCTTCCTCGAGACCTCCCTCGACACCAGCGCCACCGGGCACAAGCATGTGGGCCACGTGCCCATCCAGCGCCTGAACCGCGACGAATACGCCGCTTCCGTGAAGGCGCTCATCGGGGTGGACATCAATGCGCGGCAGGCGCTGCCCTCTGAAATCGAGGTGGAAGGCTTCAGCAACATCGCCGAGGCACTGGCCATGTCGCCGTCCTTCCTCGAGCAGTACATGTCGGCCAGCCGCCGCGCCGTGCGCCTGGCCATCGGCGACCCGGTGCCCAAGATGGCCAAGGTGTTCGTGCCGGCCCAGGTGGGCAAGCCCACTGCCTATCCGCTGGGCACCCGCGCCGCCGTCGGGGCGGGCCGCGGCACCGGCATGAGCTTCACGTACGTCTTCCCGGCCGACGGTGAGTACCACTTCAACGTCACCGAAGAAGACTACATGGACATGGGCCTCTATCCGCGCGGCGCGGAAAATCCCGCCACGCTGGTCATCCTCATCGACGGCGTGGAAGCCGCACGCAAGGAAGTCGGTGGCGGGGAATGGCTCGACATCGCAGACCGCGACGGCCCGGAAGGCAAGAAGAAGCTGCTGCAGATGGTTTCCACGCCCGCCAGGGTGAAGGCGGGACGCCGCGAAGTCGCCATCACCTACATCGAGCGCGCCCATTCGCTGAGCAACAACGCTGCCGGCGGCGGCGGTTTCGGCGGTGGCGGCCGGCTCAGCAACATGCCCGCGGTACTCACCGGCATCGAGATCGAGGGCCCGTTCAATCCCTCCGGCCTGTCGATGAATGACACGCGCGCCCGCATCCTCATCTGCCAGCCGAAGAAGCAGTCCGAGGAGCGCCCCTGTGCCGAGAACATCGCGCGCAACATGGCCACGCAGGCCTTCCGCCGCCCTGTCACGGCCGAAGACGTCTCGTTCCTGATGAAGTTCTACGAGATGGGCCGCTCCGAGCCGGGCGGATTCGACGCCGGCATTACCGAGATGATGGTCGCCATCCTCTCCAGCCCCGACTTCCTCTATCGCGCCATTCCCGCGCCGCAGAAACCCGGCGAGACCCGCCTGCTCACCGACCTGGAGCTGGCCACCCGCCTGTCGTTCATGATGTGGAACACCGGCCCCGACAAGGAGCTGCTCGACCTGGCTGCCGCCAACCGGCTCTCCGACCTGTCGGTGATCAACGCGCAGGTAGCGCGCATGATGAAGGACCCGCGCGCCAACGCGCTGGTGGAAAACTTCGCGCTGGGCTGGCTCAACGTCGATGAGCTGGAGAAGGTCGAGCCGACCACACCGGGCTGGAACGTGGCCATGCGCGCGAATTTCGAGACCGAGATCCGCCTGTTCCTGGCCAGCGTGTTGCTGGAAGACCGCAGCGTGCTCGACCTGCTGACGGCCGACTGGACCTTCGTCAATGAGGCCCTGGCCCAGCACTACGGCATCCCCGGCGTGCGTGGCGCGTTGTTCAAGCGCGTGCAGCTCACCAACGAGAACCGTTTCGGCCTCCTGGGCAAGGGCGCCGTGCTGCTGCGCACCTCTTACGCCGACCGCACCTCGCCGGTGCTGCGCGGCGCCTGGGTGCTGGACAAGATCATGGGCACGCCGCCCGCTCCGCCGCCACCGGGCGTCGTGACCGACCTTTCCATTCACGACGGCCAGGCGCCCACCACGATCCGCGCGCGGCTCGAGGCGCATCGCGAGAACCGCACCTGCATGGCCTGCCACGGCCTGATCGACCCGCCCGGCCTTGCACTGGAGAACTTCGACAACCAGGGCCGCTGGCGCGACACCGATACGGCCGCACGCGCGCCGATCGATGCCACGACAGTGCTGTCCAGCGGCATCAAGCTCAATGGCCCGGCCGACCTGCGCGGCTACCTGCTGAGCCACCGCGACCAGTTCCCCACCACGGTCACCAAACGCCTGATGATGTTCGCGCTGAACCGCGAGATCGAGCACGAGGACATGCCGGAGGTGCGGCGCATCGTGCGCGAGGCAGCCGCGAAGAACTACACCCTGGGCGCGATCATCGAGGGCATCGTCAGCAGCGACGCCTTCCGCCGGCAGGGAGCCGAGCAACAGAAACCGCAGGCAGTGGCTTCCACACTGGGTGGAGCGGTGGCGGGCAGGGATCAATAAGGAGAGCAGCGATGGCGTATTTCATCACCAAAAAACACCTGTCCCGGCGCACATTCCTGCGAGGCACCGGCGTTGCGCTGGGCCTGCCCTTCCTCGATGCCATGGTGCCGGCAAGCACCGCGCTGGCGCAGACGGCGGCCATGCCGAAGGCCCGTGCCGGGTTCTTCTACCTGCCGCACGGCGCCATCATGAACAACACACCCTTCGGCAAGGAAGTCGACGGGTGGACCAGCTCCGGCAAGGGAGCCGACTTCACGCTGGGCAAGACGGTCTCCCCGCTGGAGCCGTTCAAGCAGTACCTGACCACCTTCGAGAACATCGAGAACAAGGCGCCGAACAATTCGGTGCACACGCTGAACCCCGCCACCTGGCTGGCCTGCGTGTCGCCCGACACTTCCGCCAGCGGCCCCAGCCTTGCCACCACGCTCGACCAGGTGATCGCGCAGAAGATCGGCCGCGAGACCACGTTGCCGTCGATGGAGCTGGCCTCCGAGACCACCATCCAGATCGCCTCGGGCAGCGGCAGCTACTACTCCTTCACCACCACCTACGCGGCCCCCAACAAGCCGCTGCCGATGGAGTTCAACCCCCGCAAGGTATTCATCCAGCTGGTGGGCGAGTTCGACTCGCTGGCCGAGCGCGATGAGCTGCTGCGCAAGAACGCCAGCATCCTCGACATGATCGCCGCGCGCACCGGCACGCTGCGCAAGACCCTGGGTCCCGCCGACCAGCGCGCGCTGGACGACTACCTGGAAACCGTGCGCGAGATCGAGCGTCGCGTGACCATGGCGCAGGCGAAGGACATGAGCGCGGTGGACGTGCCGCCCGCCCCGATCGGCGTGCTGGAGGACTTCGACCAGCAGCTGAAGCTGATGTTCGACCTGATCGCACTTTCCTACCAGGCGGACATGACCCGCGTGGTCACGTTTGCCATGGCGGCCGAGGGCACCGACCGCGCCTACCCGCACCTGAACGTGGCCGGCGGCTTCCATCCGGTGAGTCACCACACCAACACGCGCGAGCGCATCGACGAGCTGCTGCGCATCCAGCACTACCATGTGCAGCGCTTCGCCGACTTCATCAAGAAGCTGGCCGACACGAAGGAAGGGGATGGCAGCGTGCTTGACCACTCGCTGTTCCTCTATGGCTCGAACATGGGCAACAGCAACGCACACGACAACTATCCCCTGCCCGAACTGGTGATCGGCGGAGCGAACGGCAAGCACAAGGGCGGCAAGAACCTCACGCTGCCGCAGCGCACGCCGCTGGCCAACCTGCACCTGAGCTTCCTGGAGAAGTTCGGCATCGAGCAGGAGAAGTTCGGCATCAGCACCGGCAGGATCGCGGAACTCTAAGATGCAGCCACGTGACCGCAGAAGTTTCCTGAAGACCAGCGCCGGCGCCCTTGCCGGCCTCGCCGCGGCACCCGTGCTCGGCAGCCTGACCGGCTGCCAGACGGCACCCGGCAGCGCCGCCGCTCCAGCCAAGCTGCGCATGCAGTCGCTGGGCGGCAAGCTCAGTGTCATCACCGGCACCCCCGGCAATGTGATCGTGCTCGACACCGGCAGCGACCTGCTGCTGGTGGACAGCGGCTCGGCCGAGGCCGCTGCCAGCCTGCAGCGACAGCTGGATGGCAAACCCGTGCGCACGCTGATCAACACGCACTACCACGCTGACCAGACAGGCGGAAACGCGCTGTTCGGTGCGGCTGGCGCCGAAATCCACGCCCAGACCATCACCAGGCAGTGGCTGGCGGCGGACTACTGGTCACCCGGGCAGGACCGCTGGATCAAGGCGCCACCGAAAGAGGCCGTGCCCAAGGTCACCTTCCGCGACCAGCACGAGCTCACGGCCGGTGGCGAGCGCATCCAGTGCGGCTACCTGCTCGAGGCGCACACCCGCGGTGATGCCTACGTGTACTTCCGCGATGCCAACGTGCTGGCCGCGGGCGACGTGGTCTCGCCGGAACGCGATCCGGTGCATGACTGGTTCGCTGGTGGCTGGCTGGGCGGTCGTGTCGACTCGCTGGAGGCGTTGATCGAACTGACCAACGAACAGACGCGCATCGTGCCGGCCTACGGTCCGGTGATGACCCACGCCCAGCTGGTGGCCGAGTGCGACCTGATGCGCAGGATCTACGACAAGACCGCGGGCCTGATGGCCAAGGGCCAGAGTGGCAAGGACATGCTCGACTCCGGCGCCCTCGATGAATTCGGGCGCAAGTTCCAGGACCCGGCGCGCTTCCTGTACGACCTCTCCAAGGGTTATCAGGCGCACTACACCAATGTGGGAGCCAACGTTGTCTAACCTCTACCGCCGTGCCCGGGGCCTCCGGGCAATCGCCGCCATCGGCCTGCTGTGCCTCGGCCCGGCCGTGATGGCCGCGCAGGCCGACCGCCAGGTCACCCTGGTGGACTGGGCGCGCGAAGCGAAGCGGGATTCCCTGCTGGCCGCGATCACCTCACCCGGGGTGGACGTGAACGTGAAATCCGCTGACGGTTCCACTGCGCTGATGTGGGCCGCCTTCCACGGCGACCGCGAGATGGTGAACGCCCTGCTGAAGGCCGGTGCCAGGGCCAACGTGGCCAACAAGTACGGCGCCACGGCGCTGACCGAGGCCATCCGTGTCGGAGACCTGGAGCTGTTCCGCACAGTGCTGGATGCCGGGGCCGACATCGAGGCGCCGAACCCGGACAAGCAGACGGCACTGATGCTGGCGATCAGCGAGAACCAGCCGCAGATGGCGAAGATCCTGATCGAGCGCGGCGCCAACGTGAAGGCCATGGAAACCTTCCGCGACCAGACGGCGCTGATGTGGGCAGCCGGCAACAACCAGCCGGAGATCGTCGACATGCTGCTGGCCCGCGGCGCCGCGACGCAGGTGAACCTGCGCGGCAAGCACGATGACTGGGCGCGGCAGCTCACCTCCGAACCGCGTGCCCAGTTCGGCACCCGGCACACGGGCGGCCTCTCCGCACTGCTTTACGCCACCCGCTCGGGGTGCCTTGCCTGCGCCGAGTCGCTGATCAAGGCCGGCGCCGATGTAAACCTTCCCAATCCCGACGGCGTGACACCGCTGGTCAATGCCATCGACAACCGCCGCTTCGACATCGCCATGCTGCTGCTCGACAAGGGCGCCAATCCGCATACCTGGGACTGGCATGGCCGCACTCCGCTCTACACCGCGGTGACGATGAACGTCACGGGCGGCGGCGGTGGTTTCGGCGGCGGTCGCGGCGCACCCGGTGGCGCACCCGGTGGCGCTCCCGGCGGTGCCCGCGGACCGGGTGGTCCCGGGGGCCCTGGCGGTCCCGGCGGCGCGGGTGGCCCGGCCGCAGGGGGTGCCGCGCGCGCACCGGCAATCACCGCGATGGACGTCATCAACCGCCTCCTGGACATGGGCGTCGACACCAACCACCAGCTCACGCAGAAGCGGCCCTATGGCACCGGCGGCGGGCGTTTCGAGCAGTACGACCGCCGTGGCGGCACCGGTCCGCTGATGATCGCGGCGATGAACAACGACCATGACGCCATCCAGGCGCTGCTGGCGCATGGGGCCGAGGTCGACCTGCGCAATGTGTTCGAGATGACGCCGCTGATGAGCGCCGTTGGAATGAGCGGCACCGGTGGCCGCGCGGGCGGTGGTGGCGGTGGCGGCGATCCTGCTCGCACGCTGCGGACCATCGAGCTGCTGCTGGATGCCGGCGCAGCGGTGGACGCACAGGTGATCGGCAGCCAGAAACGCACCGCGAAGCTGATCTCCTATGTGCAGGGTCGCAACGACCAGGAAGGCAAGACCGCGCTGATGCACGCCGCCGAAATCGGCAACGACCGCATCGCCAAGCTGCTGCTGGATCGCGGCGCCGACCCGCTGCTGAAGGATGCAGCCGGCAAGTCCGCGCTCGACCTGGCCCGCACGGTGCCGCCCGTGGGCGACGAGAACGAGCAGCAGAAGCAGGCGCGCCTCAGGGTCGAGGCGGGCCGCAAGGCCATGGTGCCGCTGATGGAGGCGGCCATCGGCCGCAAGGGCGGCGGGTAGCAGACTCCCGCAGGGATGATCGAAACCTGAAGGGCCGGCTGCGAAGCCGGCCTTTTTCATGCACCACAGTGGTGCACATGCCGTTGGTTTCACCAATGGTTGTGACCGCTGCATAATCCCCCGCCAACAAGAATCAGGATCCACCTGGGGGCCCTTCCGTGACTACACCTGAACTGAGCGGTGCCGACACCGCCTGGATGCTCACGTCCACCGCGCTCGTGCTGTTCATGACCCTGCCTGGCTTGGCGCTGTTCTACAGCGGCCTGGTGCGCAGCAAGAATTCGCTGTCCATCCTCGTGCAGTGCTTCGCCATCACCGGCCTGGCCACGGTGCTGTGGTATGCGGTGGGCTACAGCCTGGTGTTCCGCGATGGCGGCGGCGCACAGGCACTGATCGGCGGGCTGGACGCAGCGTTCTTCCGCGATGTGACGCGCGAGGGGCTCACCGGCACGATCCCCGAGCCGCTGTTCGCGATGTTCCAGATGACCTTCGCCATCATCACCCCGGCGCTGGTGATCGGCGGTTATGCCGAACGTATCCGCTTCAGCGCGGTGCTGTGGTTCTCGGCGCTGTGGCTGCTGCTGGTGTACGTGCCCATTGCGCACTGGATCTGGGGCGGCGGCTGGCTGGCGAAGCTGGGCGTGATGGACTTCGCCGGCGGCCTGGTGGTGCATGTGAACGCCGGCATGGCGGCGCTGGTGTGCGCCATCGTGATCGGGCGCCGTCGCGGCTTCCCGCACGTGCCCATGCCCCCGCACAGCCTGCCGCTGGCGGCCTGCGGCGCGGGCATGCTGTGGGTGGGCTGGTTCGGCTTCAACGGTGGCAGCGCGCTGGGTGCCGGCAGCGGTGCCTCGATGGCAGTGCTGGTCACGCACCTCGGCGCCTCGGCCGGCGCACTGGCGTGGATGATCATGGAGTGGAGCAAGTACGGCAAACCCAGCCTGCTGGGCGTGATCACCGGCATGGTGGCGGGCCTTGGCACCATCACGCCCGCCTCGGGATTCGTGGGCGTGGGCGGTGCGCTGGCCATTGGCCTCGCTGCCGGCGTGGTGTGTTTCTTTGCCACGCAGTTCCTGAAGCGCGTGCTGCACCTCGACGACTCGCTGGACGTCTCGCCCGTGCATGGCGTGGGCGGCGTCGTGGGCAGCCTGCTGACCGGCGTGTTTGCCGCCACGTCGCTGGGCGGCACCGGCTTCCCGGTGCAGCAGTCAATCGGCGCCCAGTTCGGCGTGCAGGCGCTGGGGGTGTTGGTCACGATGGCCTGGTGCGGGCTGGTCACCTGGGTGCTGCTGAAGCTCATCGACGTGACGCTGGGCCTCAGGGTGGGTGAGGAATCCGAATCCCAGGGCCTGGATCTGGCCGAGCACGGCGAACGGGGCTACATTCACTGACGATGGCTGAAGACGTCATTTCGCATGAGGAGGGCGCCGGCGGCGGCGCCTTCTTCCTGGCACGCGACGGGCGGCGCATTGCCGAAATGACGTACCGGCAGCTGGGCCCGGGCCGCATCCTCATCGACCATACCGAGGTCGATGTTGTCCTGCGGGGCCGCGGCGTGGCGCGGCAGCTGCTCGATGCCGCCGTGTCCTGGGCCCGCAGGCAAGGCATCAAGATCGGCGCCAGCTGTTCCTACGCCGCCGTGCAGCTGGCAAGGGATGCCTCGCTGGCCGACGTGCGCGGCTGAATGGAAAACCCGCGCCTTTCCAAGCTCATGGGCGAGCGGGGCCTGTGTTCGCGTCGCGAGGCCGAGCGCTGGATTACCAGCGGCTGGGTGAAGGTCGACGGGCAGGTGGTCGACACGCTGGGCGTACGCGTGCCGCCGCAGGCGCGCATCGAGATCGACCCGGCGGCGCGCGCACACCAGCAAACCCAGGTCACCATCCTGCTGCACAAGCCGGTGGGCTATGTCTCGGGCCAGGCCGAGGACGGGTACGAGCCTGCCGTGGTGCTGATCCGGCCGGAGAACCGCTGGAGTGGTGATACCGCTCCCCTGCAATTCGATCCCGCGCAACTGCGCGGGCTGGCCCCGGCGGGCCGCCTGGACATCGATTCCACCGGACTGCTCGTGCTCACGCAGGATGGCAGGGTCGCAAAACAGTTGATCGGCGAGAACTCCTCGATCGAGAAGGAGTACCTGGTGCGTGTGGAAGGACGGCTGGCGGCCGATGGCCTGGATCGCCTGCGGCATGGATTGTCGCTCGATGGCGTGAAGCTCAGGCCCGCGCAGGTGTCCTGGCAGAACCCGGAGCAGCTGCGTTTCGTGCTGCGCGAGGGCCGCAAGCGGCAGATCCGCCGCATGTGCGAGATGGTCGGGCTGAATGTGACGGGGCTGAAGCGCGTGCGCAGCGGCAACGTGATGCTTGGCGGCCTGCCGGCGGGGAAGTGGCGCTACCTGCGGCCCGACGAACGTTTCTGACGCACCCGGCTGCGGGCGGTCCGCGCTTGGTTCAGCGCGTGGCCGCCGCGCTCTTGAACCCCTTCGCCACCAGATAGACCTCGCGCGATTCCTTGCGCGAGGCCGCCGGCTTCCGGATCAGCACCCTCTCGAAGTGCGAGCGCAGCTCCTTCAGGTACTGGTCTGATCCGGCACCCTGGAACATCTTGGCCACGAAGGTGGCGCCGGGCTTGAGCGTCTGGCGCACGGTGTCGAGCGCCAGTTCGAGGAAGTAGATCGAGGAGGCCTGGTCCGCGGAATCGATGCCGGTGATGTTGGGCGCAATGTCGGAGATGATGAGGTCGAACTTGCCGCCGCCCAGCCAGTCGAGCAGCTGCTGCACGATGGCATCTTCGGTGAAGTCGCCCTGGATGAAATCCACGTTGCGCAGCGCATCCATGGGCAGGATGTCGGTGGCCAGGATCATGCCCTTTGCGCCCACCAGCCGGGCTGCGACCTGCGACCAGCCACCCGGGGCCGACCCGAGGTCGAGGATGCGCATGCCGGGGCGGATCAGCTTGTCCTTCTCGTTCAGCTCCAGCAGCTTGTAGGCGGCGCGGGAGCGGTAGCCGTCTTTCTGTGCCTGCTTGACGAAGGGGTCGCTCAGATGCCGCGACATCCAGCTGGCGCTGCTCTTGGATCGGGCCATGATGCGGGCTTCACGCGGTAGAATGGGCGCAATTGTAACCCTCTGCCGGATTGACCGGCCAGGATGTCCGCGGTGATCCGCATCTCCGGGCTGCAGCTGCCGCTCGACTACACACCTGAATCCCTGCGCGCCGCGGTGCTGCACCGCCTGGGCATCGCTGATGGCGATCTGCAGGAACTCACGCTGTTCAAGCGCAGCCATGACGCGCGTCGCAAGGGCAGCGGCATCGTGTTCGTCTGCATCGTCGACGTGAAGCTGCGCGACGAGGCCGCGGTGCTGCGGCGCCTGGTGCGCGACCGGCAGGTGGAGGTGGCGCCGGACACGGCCTATCACCCGGTGGCACACGCACCGCCCACATTGCGCGAGCGTCCGCTGGTGGTGGGCTTCGGGCCGGCCGGCCTGTTTGCCGCACTGCTGCTGGCGCAGATGGGCTTCCGGCCCATCGTGCTGGAGCGCGGGCGCGAGGTGCGGCGGCGCACGCGCGACACCTGGGCGCTGTGGCGCCAGCGTATCCTCACCCCCGAGTCGAACGTGCAGTTCGGCGAGGGCGGCGCGGGGCTGTTCTCCGACGGCAAGCTGTACAGCCAGATCCGCGACCCGAAGTTCTACGGCCGCAAGGTGATGCAGGAGTTCGTGCGGGCCGGCGCGCCTGCCGAGATCCTCTACGTGAGCAAGCCGCATATCGGCACCTTCCGCCTCACCGGCGTGGTGACGGCCATGCGCGAGGGAATCCTCTCGCTGGGCGGAGAGGTCCGCTTCGAGAGCCGCGTCACCGACCTGCTGCTCGAGGACGGCGGCGTGCAGGGCGTGGTGCTGGAAAACGGCGAGACCGTGCATTCCCGCCACGTGGTGCTGGCGCCCGGCCACAGCTCGCGCGACACCATGCGCATGCTGGAGCGGCGCGGGGTGTTCCTGGAAGCCAAGCCCTTCTCCATCGGCTTTCGCATCGAGCATCCGCAATCGATGATCGATGCGGCACGGCTGGGACGCTTTGCTGGCCATCCGGAAATCGGCGCGGCGGATTACAAGCTGGTCCACCACGCCAGCAACGGGCGCAGCGTCTACAGCTTCTGCATGTGTCCGGGCGGCACCGTGGTGGCGGCCACCTCCGAGCCGCAGCGCGTGGTGACCAACGGCATGAGCCAGTATTCGCGCAATGAGCGCAACGCCAATGCCGGCATCGTGGTGGGCATCAGCCCCGGGGTGGATTACCCGGGTGGCCCGCTGGCCGGCGTGGCGCTGCAGGAAGAGCTGGAGTCGAATGCCTTCGTGCTGGGCGGAAGCAACTACAGTGCACCGGCGCAGCTGGTGGGTGACTTCCTGCGCGGCGAGGCTTCAACGGGACTGGGCGAAGTGATTCCCTCCTACAAGCCAGGCGTGCTGCCGGGTGATCTGGCGCTGGCATTGCCCGACTTTGCGATCGAGGCCATGCGTGAGGCCCTGCCGGCTTTCGGGCGGCAGATCCGCGGCTTCGACCGTGACGATGCAGTGCTCACCGGAGTGGAAACCCGCACCTCCTCGCCGGTGCGTGTCATGCGCGATGCGCAGACGTTGCAGAGCCTCAACGTGCGCGGACTCTACCCTTGCGGCGAAGGCGCGGGTTATGCCGGCGGGATCCTCTCCGCCGGGGTCGATGGCATCCGGGTGGCGGAGGCCGTGGCGCGGAGCCTGGCATGAAGTTCGAGGACATCCGCAAGCTGCAGCAGAAGAAGTTCCGCGATGAGGCGGGCTGGTATCTGCTCGAAGGCGAACACCTGGTGCAGGAGCTGCAGAAGGCAGCGGTGCGCGAACCACGGCTGCGCGTCAGCGAGATCTATGTCACCGGTGACCACGCCGCCTGGCGCAGCCAGCTCGCCGTCCACGCCATCACGGCGCGACAGATGGCGCAGATCAGCGAGACGCGCACGCCACAGGGCATCGTGGCGGTGGCACCCATCCTGCCCCCGCCCGCGCCGCAGGAAGGTGAACGCGCCATCTACCTGCACGAGATCCAGGATCCGGGCAATCTCGGCACCATCCTGCGCACGCTGGCCTGGTTCGGGAAATTCCGCTGCCTGCTCAGTCCTGACAGCGTGGACGTGCACAATGGAAAGGTGGTGCGGGCCAGCATGGGAGCCATCTTCCACGTGCCGGTGGAAACGGATGTGCCGCTTGAAACCCTGTCCGCCAGGTTCCAGCGCCTGGCCTGCCTGGACCTGCAGGGCGAATCCATCACCACGCCGGCGTTCCGGGAATGCGGCTGCTACCTCTTCGGCAATGAAGCGCGGGGATTGCCGCGCGGACAGATGGCAGCACTTGGCGCACGGCCTTTCGCCATCAGCGGCACAGGCGTGATGGAATCGCTGAACGTGGCCGCGGCGGTCACGGCCTGCCAGTACGAGCTGGCGCGCAATCCTGCCTGAGTTGCTCAGCGCCCTGCCGGCGCCCCACCGGGATCGCGGCAGGCATAGGGCGCATACGGCACATCCGCCGGCAGCACCACGTCGCTGCCACTCCAGCTGCCGGCAAAGTACTCCGGATCCTCCGCCACGAAGCTGCGCGTGAGCCGCGTGCCGGTGGCATCCAGCTCGAACCGCTCGACCACTTTCAGCCTGTTGCCGTGCAGGATGCGCGAATCGGCATTGAGCACACCGGGAGAGAATCCAGTGGTTTCGACCACCAGCACGTTGCCATCCCAGCGCCCGACTGAATAGCCGGCGCGCGAGGGCTTGAGGCCGGCCGGTGGCGACTTGCCATCCAGACGGATCTCGCGCGCGAGGTCCATGTGCCCGTAACGCAGGGTGATGCGCGCGGGCGTCTGCTCGATGCGGTTCACCACCGAATCGAAGGTCCAGTCGAAGATGATGCTGGTGGGCTCGCAGCGTAGCCGCGGGTTGTCGGTGCTGGCCGGATCGAAGGCCTGCACCGCGCGGCGTCCCTGCGCCGTGAGCTGCACGGGAATCGGCCGGTCCCAGGCCGCCTTCACCGGATCCGCAGCCAGCGAAGCGGGCGAACCGCGCGCGCCGGGGAAGGCGCCCTGCCCGCCAGGCACCTCACCAGGCTTCATCCTGCCTGCCTCGCTGAGCGGAACCAGCGTACCCAGCTGCCCGCGTGGATCCGACATCACGCGCTGCTCGGCGGCCCACTCACCCGCGAGGTTGGGCCGGCCATCCGCCGTGCGCGTGGCGCGACGGGCCGGCGCGGGGGCGGCCTGTGCCACGGCGAGCTGGCGCTGGCCATAACGGTCCATCCTGCTGCCGTCGGCAAAGAGGATGGTGGCGAGATAGCACTGGTCCGGCTTGCGCCGTTCGGGTGATCCGGTGACGGTGATGGTGCTGCCGATGCGGAACATCTCGCGCGTCCAGCCCGACCGACGCAGCGCATTCACCGAGCGCATCTCGCATTTCCAGCTGGAAGTGCGCCCATCGGCGCCGCGCACTTCAAGGTGGATCCAGGAATGCGGATTGATCAGTTCGATGGCGGTGAGGCGCCCGGTGAGGGTGATGTCCTTGTTGAGGTCCCAGTTGGAGATGCCGTGGTGCGCCTGCGCCATGCCGGCCAGCGCACAGAGCAACATTGCCGCCAGTGCCGATGCGGACTTCATGCGCGCCCCCTTTCGATTCCTCCGGGCAGGATAGGCAGGCCGTCACCACGGCGCAATCCACCGGCGCGGGCGGCGGCCGGCCGACGCCCCCGCGGTCAGGGCGAGCGGTTTGCGGCGGGCGCGTCCGGGGGTTCCTGGTAGCCGTTGCGGTCCAGCTTCAGCTCCGGACGCAACGCGCACAGCACGCAGTCCGGCTGGTGGTTCTCCGGCACGCGGCCCGTGACTGGATTGGTGTAGGTGAACCACATGGGAAGGATGGCCGGCCATGGCGTGGCGACGCCGGTGCCGCCCTGGAAATGCTCCTCGCGGCGACCCAGCGCAGTTACCGGCACGTCGACATTGGCGTTGTTGGCCGGGGCCCTCTGCGCGGCGCCAGCCGGGCGTGGCGCGGGGTCCTTCGCCTTGGCCCACACGCCGTCCTTCCAGGCCACTGGCGTGATGTAGGGCTCGTCCAGCGTGAGCTCCCAGATGCGCCAGGCGCCGTCCTCGAGCACGTAGCGGTCGTGGTACATGCCGCCCCAGAAGGAGGCGGAGAAGAAATCACCCGCCTTGCCCACGGTCTTGCCGGTGCGCGGCTGGAACAGCCGGAAACGGCCCGTGGCCGACCGGCCATCCTCCGAAACCAGCACCACCGGCTGCATCAGCCAGTGGTAGGAGATGCCCTGCTGCGTCGTGGGTGCCTCGCCACGCACGCGCGCCGCGATCAGGCGGTCGCGGCCGATGTGATAGCCCTGGAAGGGCGTCTCCTTGAAGCCGTTCTTCGCCATGGTGCTGGCCCAGCCCAGGGTGTTCATGTCATCGACGAAGAAACCATAGGCGGCGGAAATGTTCTCCACCCCGTCATAGGCAGTGGAGCGTGCCAGGCGGCGACGCGCCTCGGCCAGGTCGATGCCGGCAGGTCTCCCTGAGTTGACGCGACCGGTGAGGTCCTGCGCCGCCACCAGCTTCAGGCTGCCTGCGGCTTTCACCGCCCGCCCGGTCACGGGATGCACGCCAAGGAATGCCGGCATGGCCAGGCCCGCCGGCGTCATATCGGCGCGCGGCACGCCGGCATCAGGCGCATTGGCGCCGCCAGGTGCCGGCTCGACGATGCGGCTCTTGCCCCAGCCGAGGAAGATGTCGGTCTTCATCTGCACGAAGCGCCGCATCTCGCGGATCTTCCAGACGCCATCCTCCTTCACGAAGCGGTTGCGGAAGGTAGCCACTTCCCACCAGCCCTGCTCCCGGTCCGCCTCGCCCAGCATCCCCAGTTCGATGCCGCGCGCAAATGCCTCGTTGCCACCCGGGGAGATGGTGATGATCACGTCGTTCTGCAGGCGGTCGTTGAGCTGGCCATGGGAGAGGCCGGCCTTGCCGAGGCCGTCGAGCCAGCGCCGTACGCCGGCCTTGCCCTTCCAGATGCCCTGCCCGCCGACCTCGACCACGCCGTCGGCGGCGAAGAGGTCGACCACGTCGTCCCACATCCGGCGATCGGCGTAGTAGCCGTAGGCTGCCTGCAGGTTGCGGATGCGGTCCTCGTCATTGAGTGTGTCCACGCGCGCCTGCAACGCCGCCAGCGTGGCCTTCGTAACCGGCGCCCTGCCCTCGGCGGGGGGAACCGGAATGCCGGCTTTCGCGGCATCGAAATGGTAGGGAACCACCGGCAGGTCACCGCCACCCCAGTTGGTCCAGCCCTCTTCGTAGGGACCGTCGTACTGCGGGTTGTAGTGCGCGGTGGCGATCTTCCACACGCCCCGCTCGCGCACGTACTCGTTCACGAACACGCCGCCTTCGATGCGGGCCTTCCCGCCGTAACCGTGGAAGATGATGGTCTGCCAGCGCGCCGTCGCGCTGTTGCCGTCGGTCGAGAGGTTGACCACGGGAGCGTCGATCATCATCGCCGACAGGCTGCCCGCCCGGTGACCTTCCACGCCGGCGCCATAACGGTCGCGCAGGAATGCCGCGATGGCAGCCCCACCGGTCGCAGTTCCGGCAGGCTTCTTCACCAGGCCATCGAACACGAAACGGCCCTCGCGCGTGAACAGTCCGCCGACCTCGTTCCAGAGGCCGTACTGCGCGTATTGCGCGTAGCTGTGCTGCAGGCGCTTGACTGCGCGCAGGCTCTCTGCGCGGTCAAGGTCGCGCGCGAATTCATCCAGTGCCACATCCGCATGGGCAGGCACTGCGAGGAAAAGGGCGAGCATCGCGCACAGCGCGGCAAGCGGGCGTGTCATGGCTCTCTCCTGGGCTTCTGGTGAAGAATCGGCGGTCAGGCAGCGCATGTCCACTGCGTTCGCGCTGACTTCCGCGTGGTGCAAGTCCTGCCGCCTGCGCAGCACGAAGTTGTTCAGGCCATGCCCGGGGGCCAGTTGTCCGGATAACTGACGAATTCCAGCTGCGTTCCCCAGGGCGCCCGGAAATACACCCATCGCAGGCCCCTGGAAGGCCCTTCATCATTGCTCTTCACGCTGCCCTGCACGTCCAGGCCCAGTTGCCGCGCACGCTCGACCATTGCATCGATGTCGTCCACGCGAAAGCCTGCGTGATGCCCGCCCACCTCGCTGTTGCGCGGGAGGTTGGTGCCGGATGCCGGTCCTTCGTACTCCAGCAGTTCAATGCAGCCGCCACCGGGCAGTTGCAGCAGGCGCAGCGTGCGGATCACCGCGCGTGGATGGACGCCCACGTTCTCTGCCATCCAGTTGCCCCGGGTGATGCGGTAGGGGCCCAGGTCATACAGGGGTTCGGCGCCAAGCAGGGCCCTGAAGAAGTCGGTGGCAGATTCCACGTCCGGCACCGTGAGGGCCACGTGATCGAGGCGGGGTCCGCTCATTCCGCCACCCCGCGCTGATGGCGCATCTTTCCCCTGCGTCATCCCGGCTCCTTGCTGCGTAATGCTCAGGTCAGCGCATTCTGCCTCAGCACGGATGGCGGGGACATCGCCTCTTCCGCCAGGCCCGCCGCGGCCATGAACCGTGCGAATGCCTCATGCAGGCCTGCGATGTCAGTTTCACTGGCGCACCGTCCCTCGCGCAGGCCGGACTCCAGCGCTGCGGCATGCCGCGAGAAGGCCATGGCCCCGACTTGTCCCGCCCCGCCCTTCAGCGTGTGCGCCGTGCGGCGCAGGTTCTCCCAGTCGCCCGCTGCAAGCTGCGCTGCCATTTCGGGCAGGGCACTGCGGACACTGGCGCAGAACAGTGCCAGCAGTTCCTGCACACAGTCTGCGCTGCCATCCGCCTCGTTCAGTGGCGCGAGGATGGCCGGGTCATAGGCGACAGCGGCTGGCGGATCCTCGCGCCGGGCCGGCTGGCCAGCTGTAGCTCCGGTGGCCTGTGAGCCGCCGCCGCGGCACCAGCGCTGCACGCACTGGAGCAGGGTCTCGGCCTGTACCGGCTTGGAGAGGAAATCATTCATGCCAGCAGCCAGGCAGGCGTTGCGATCCTCGGCAAAGGCGTTGGCCGTGAGAGCGATCACCGGCACCGCGCGATTGAGTTCGCCACAGGCGCCGGCGCGCAGGTGGCGCGTGACCTCGAGGCCATCCATGTCGGGCATCTGCCAGTCCATCAGCACGGCATCGAAATGCTGCTGGCCCAGGCAGCGCAGCGCTTCCGTGCCGTTGATTGCCGCCACGCACTGGATTCCACGCCCCTCGATCATCGAGCGCACCACCAGCCGGTTCACTGGATCATCCTCGACGAGCAGGACCTGTGCCGTCATGGCGCTGCCAGGGTCATGTTTCGCGGTGGCCACATCCACCATCCCGCTCTTGCCGGCCAGCCACGCGCGCAGCGCCGAACCGGTCACCGGGCGACTCAATACTGCGGCACCCGCGGCGGTGCCGGCCGGATTGCCGAGCAGGGCGCAGCCAGCGCCGGCTGCGCGCAAGGCTTCCATCACGGCGCTGCTGCCGGCGGCATCCGCCGCGACCAGCCACGGACGCGGGCTGCCAGCGGGGACGGGCTGCGCCAGTGCGGCACGTACAGCCGGCAGGTCATCGCAGAAACCGGCCTCACATCCCAGCCGCTGCAGCAGCGCTGCCAGCGCCCGCCGGCGATGGAGCAGGGGTTCGTAGCAGTACACCTGGCGGGGCAGGACCTTTGCGCCGGCATCTGCATGCGCCACCGCCGGCAGCGGCAGGCGCAGCGTGAAGCGCGAGCCCGCGCCCGGCGTGGATTCGACGCCCACGTCACCGCCCATCAGCCGCGCAAGCTCGCGGCAGATGGTCAGGCCCAGTCCGCTGCCGCCGAAACGCCGCGTGGCCGAGGCATCGGCCTGCTGGAAGGGCTGGAATATCTTCTCGAGCATGTGGGCGGGAATGCCCACCCCGGTGTCGGCCACGCAGAAGTCGAGCACGTTGCCCGCCCCGCGGTGCACTTCAAGGGTCACGCTGCCACTGTCGCTGAACTTCACCGCATTGCCCAGCAGGTTCTGCAGCAGCTGCTTGAGGCGCGAGGCATCACCATGGCACCAGCCGGGCACATCGGCGTCGATGTGGCATTCAAGGGCCAGGGCCTTCACCGCGGCGCTGGCCGCGGCGGGCGCCAGTGCCGCCTCGACGCATGCCAGCAGGTCAAAGGGCCGGTTCTCGGTCTGCATGCGCCCGGCTTCGATGCGCGAGACATCCAGCACCCCGTCGATCAGGTCGAGCAGGTTGGTGCCGCTGGCCTGGATGATGCGCACCAGCTCCTGGCGGAAGGCCGGATCGTGGCCGGATTTCTCCAGCAGCTGCGCGGCGCCGATGACACCATTGAGCGGACTGCGCAGTTCATGGCTCATGTTGGCCAGGAAGCGGGTCTTGGCCACTGAAGCGGATTCAGCCTGCCGGCGCGCTGCCTGCGCAGCAGATGCGGAGTCGCGCAGTTCGTCATTGAGCTTCTGCAAGGCGGCGTCGCGCTGGGCCAGCTCATCCACCATGTGGTTGTACGCATCGATGGCCACGCCGATCTCGCCCGGCCCGGTCACGTCCAGGCGCCGCGGGCGCGACCAGTCACGCGTCAGCGCGGCCGCCGACTCGGCCAGGCGCACCACCGGCACGCTGATGCGGCGGGCCATTTTCTGCGACAGCAGCAGGGTCAGCGCCAGCGCCACCAGCAGGGCCACGCCCGCGGCCACGGCCTGCTTCTTCAGCTCTGCACGCGCCGCACCCAGGTCGATCCGCAGCGTGACCGAGCCCAGCACATCATCACCGCGGCTGGCGCGCACCGGCTCGGTGACCACGATCTCGCCCCGCCGCAATCCACCGCCATCGCGCAGCGAGTCGATCGCCACGGCGGCGCCCTGCCAGTGCAGCAGCCTGCCGCTGGAGTGCAGCACGCGGATCGCCAGCACATCCTCGCGGTGGGAGATCAGCTTCAGTACTTCCTGCGCGCCCTCCTGGTCCTCGAATGCCAGGGGGGCGGCGAGCGAGAAGGCCATGGAGCGCACATCCTCGCGCGCATCCCGCAGGGCCTTGGCTTCCGCTGCCTGCCAGCCCATGATCAGCATCGAGGTGGCGGCAATGGCTGCCGACAGGGCTGCGGTGAAGCAGACCAGCAGCATCAGCCGCGCGGCCAGCCGGCTGGGAAGCAGGCGTCGGAGGACGCAGTGCATTTGCATCGGCCTAGTTCCTCACCTGTCTGGCCAGTGACAGCACCTGGGGTGGCAGGCGTATGGATTGCGCCCGCAGGGCACGCAGGTTGACGTCGAACCGCACCGAGTCGCTCTCGATCACCAGTTCCACCATGCCGCCGCCGGCGATGAAGCCGGGTATGTCGCTGACAGTGAGGACGGGTGCCTCGGAGGCGGCGAGCAGTGCTCGCCAGTCCGCGACGGAGGCATCGACGTAGAGCACATCGCAACCATGGAAAGGCGCCGCCAGCTGCAGTTGCACTTCCATGCTCCCGACCTTCTGCCCCTCCAATGCGAGGACAACAGCCGGGGGCTTGCCCTGCGCGGCCACACACCATTTCAGTGTGCTGCCACGTCGCGCGGGCAGTTCCACGAAGCGCGCGATGGCCGTGGCCACGCGCAGCTTCACGCCGGTGTCTTCCGCGCCCTGCGCCGGACAGGACGCCGCTGCCAGCAGCAGTGCCGCCAGCCAGGCCGTTGTACCTGCCAGCACGCGCATGGTCAGAACTTCACGAAGAGGCGCAGGGTGGCTTCCCGTCCGTCCTGGGCCACACGATCGGACAGGTATTCCACACTGGTGGGGTCCGCCAGCCGGCGGTCGAACACGTTGTGCACCGTCAGGCTCAGGGACCAGGGTGCGCCCGCCGGGTTCCAGCCCAGCGAGGCATTGGCCACCCATTGGGGGGAAAGCTGTGCCCCGGTGCTGGTGAGGCGCGTGCCCATGCCCTGCAATTCGACCGCGGCGCGCAGTGAGCTTGCGGGCAGGGGCGCGGTGGCATGCAGCTTGGCGAGCCAACGCGGTGAGTTGCTGAGGATTTCCCCCGCGTCGTTTCTTGCATGCTGGCGGCTGAGGCTGGAGCGCACGCGCAAGCCCCAGCCGGCGCGGTATTCAGTTTCCAGCTCCACGCCATGCGCACGCGCAGAACTGACATTGGCGTACACCAGGCTGTCGGTATGAGGCACCACCACCTGCTCGATCATGTCCGAGATGTCGTAGCGGAACGCCGAGGCGGAAACGCGCAGCGAGGCCGCGGGCTGCCAGTCCGCGGCCAGCTCCCTGGCCCGCGTCCGTTCGCGCCGCAGGTCGTTGTGCCACTCGGCACTGAAGTCCTCCGGGGCGCGTTCGTACACATTGGGTTCGCGGTAGGCCTCCCCGACCAGCGCCTTGAGCACCAGGTTTTCGACGGGCTTCCACCGCAGCGACAGGCGCGGCGTCGCCAACCACTGCGCATCACGGTTGCGGTCCAGCCGTCCACCCAGGCCAAGCTGCCAGCTGGTGGAAAGCATGATGTCGTCGCTGGCGTAGATGCCCAGGCGCGTGCCCTGCGTTCCGAGCGTGGCCCTGGGTCCTGGCACGGGCTCCAGCACGGTGTTGCTGATGTCCTGCTGCAGGTCCCGCTGCACGGCCGTGCCCACCAGCAGCAGCTGGCGTTCGCCCAGCCTCAGCGTGTGGTTGACTTCGCCATAGGCCCACAGCCCGTGGTTCTGGTAGCGCATCAGCATGCCGTCAGGCTCATAGCGGCCATGGTCGCCATATTCGTACCGGCCCAGGCCTGCCTGGGCATACCAGCCCTCGCCGTCGACCAGGCGCGGATGCCAGCTCAGGCCAAGCAGGCCGATGCTGTCCACCCACTCCGCGGCAGGGTCACCGAAGACCATGCCAAATGGCGCATTCGGGATCTCCTTCGCCCGCCTTCCGGCAAGCGCAGTGGCCGACCAGTCGTCGGCGGCGAAGCGCAGGAAGATGCGGCCCGCGGACTCACCGTCCATGCCACGCACCACGCCACCGGGAAACGCGGGTGAATCAAACTCCGGAAACGCGAGCGTCTGACCGGGCCGCAACTCGATATTGCCGGCCACCAGCAGCGCGCCATGCGCATGCTCGGACGTGGTGCTGGCGCCGAGCTTCCAGCCCTGCTGCGTGTCGAAGGCGGCAGCGGCCTGGGGACCCCTGAGGCTGGCCGCGCTGCGGGTTACCAGGTTGATGGTACCCAGCACTGCATTGCCGCCATGCACGGCGGACCCGGGACCCGGAATGAACTCGATGCGCTCGATCAGTTCGATGTCGAGCGGAAACTCCCGTCCGATGAGTACCGAGTCATAGATGTTGTCGTTGAGCCGCACGCCATCCACGAGCATCAGCAAACGCGAGCTGTAGTCACCCGGACGTCCCAGGCCGCGCACTCCCACGTAGGAATAGGCGCGGTCGTTGCGGACATGCACGCCGCGGATGGCGCCGAGTACATCCGCCAGCGTGCGCCAGCCGAAGGCGCGGATCTCGCCCTGGGTGATGATGGTCACCGAAGCGGGAGCCTCGGCCACCGTCTGCCGGTACTTGGATGCTCCGTACACCGGCAGTGCCAGCAGCGACTCCAGTTCCTCGATTCCGCCTTCAGGCTCGCCCGCCGGCACGGGCAGCGCTGCCAGCGAGGCCAGCGCCACCAGGAATGCCGGGAGAAGGAACTTGCGCATCATTGCCTCAGGCGGTATGCGCGGCACGGTTGCGCGCACCGGGTTGCAACAGGGCGGCGAATCCCGCCGCTGGCATGGGCTTGCCATACAGGTAACCCTGGTGGGTGCGGCATCCCATTGCCGAGAGCACCTTCGCCTGGGCGGGGGTCTCCACGCCTTCGGCCACCACCGAAAGATCCAGCGTCTGTGCCAGCGCGATCAGCGCCGCAATGAGGGCCTGGTTGCGGCCGGCCACGCCGATGTCGGTGACGAACGAGCGGTCCAGCTTCAGTTCGTCCAGCGGCATCATCTTCAGGTAACTGAGGGAGGAATAGCCGGTCCCGAAATCATCCAGCGAGAGGGCGATGCCACGACCGCGCAGCTCGTGCATGCGGGCAATGCAATGCTCCATGTCGCGCACCAGCAGCGACTCGGTGACCTCGAGCACCAGGCTGCGCGGCGGCAGCCGGTATGCCTGCAGCAACTGGTCGATGTGCTCCACGAGCCCGCGGCTGATGAAGGAGGAAGCCGGGATGTTCACCGACACCGGCACCGGCTCCAGGCCCCTGCTGCGCCATGATGCGCACAGGCGGCACACCTGCTCGAGCATCCAGTCCGTGAGGTCGCCGATCAGGCCCGTCTTCTCGGCCAGGGGGATGAACTCGGCGGGGGACACCAGGCCACGCCGCGGATGTTCCCAGCGGACCAGCGCTTCCGCCCCGGTCACCGCGCCACTGCCCGCGTCGAATTTCGGTTGCAGGTAGACCCGCATCTCATCGCCTGCCAGTGCGCGTCGCAGGTCCGTCTCCGCCGCCAGCTGCGCGCCGGCATCAACGCTGATCGAGGCGTCGTAGAAGAGGATGCTGGCGTTGTCGTCATGCTTGGCTGCGTGCAGGGCCTGTTCGGCATGGCGCAGCAAGGACTGGGAATCCGCGGCATCGCGGGGATGCAGCGCGATACCCACCCGCGCGGTAAGCAGGATCTCGCGGCCGGCCACCATGATGGGTTCGGCAATGGCACGGCGCAGGAGCTGTGCGACCGCACCCACCTCTTCCACATCCCGCACGCGTGCCATGAACGCCACGAAGGCATTGCCGCCCACGCGGCCTGTCACGTCACCGCGGCGGGCAGCACCGCCAGCGTCACCGAGTGCCGCATGCAGGCGGTCGGCCACGGTCTTCAGCACCATGTCTCCGGCCGCGGCCCCCAGGGCATCGTTCACTGCCTTGAAACGGTCGATGTCCAGGTGCAGCACCGCACACGCGGCGCGTTCCTCCCGTGCCTGCTCCAGCCCCACCGCCACCAGCTTCTGCAGGTAGTCGCGGTTCGGCAGGCCCGTGAGGGCGTCATGCGAGACCAGCTGCTGGATGCGTCGCTCGGCCTCGACGCGGTCGGTGATGTCCTGCGTGATGCCTTCCACCAGGATCCCGCCGCGCGCGTCGCGCAGCGCGGAGGCCTGTTCGTACACCGTGCGCAGCACGCCATCGGCGCGGCGTATCACATAGACTGCTTCGTAGCCGCGGGCATCGCTGGCCAGCGCCTCGCGTGCCCGGCGCACCCGTTCGCGGTCCGCTTCCACGACCAGCCCCAGCAGCATCTCCGGCGTGATCGCCAGTTCCCCCGGTTGCAGGCCGAGCAGGCTCGCGTAGTGTTCCGAGCAGTGCAGTGACCCGTCGGGCTCGATGTTCCAGTTCCCCAGCTGCGCCATCTGCTGCGCGCGCGCCAGGCTGGCCGTCATCTTGCGGCTCGATTCCGCCGTGGCGGCGGCGCGAAGTGCGTAGCGCACCCGTTGCGTCAACAGTGGCCACTGGAAGGGCTTGGCGATGAAATCCGTGGCGCCGGACTCGTAGGCGCGTTCGATCGAGCTGGCGTCATCAAGGCCGGTGAGCATGATCACGGGCACGTTCGCGCCACCTGGCAGCGCGCGGATGCGCCGACAGGCTTCGTAGCCATCAATGCCCCGCATCTGCACGTCGAGGATCACCAGGTCCGCGCCATTTGCGCTGAACCGCTCCACGGCCTGCTCGCCGGAATCGGCCTCCTCGAGTTCAAGGCCGACATGGCGCAGGGCGGTCGCGCACAGCCGGCGCAGCAGCGGATCGTCGTCGACGATGAGGACGCGCGTTCCCTTGATGTCTCTCACGAGGTTACGGACCCTGCACAGGATTGTGCACCGTCAGTATCGGCAGCGCTTCGCCCGGGAGTACTCAGGGTTCACCCTAAATGCAGCGCAACAACGCCCGATCCGGGGGTCGGCTTGCGGAACTGTGACGGGGCTCTCCCGGCATCGAGTGCACCAGGGGCGCCTTGCGGCGAGTCGATCCGGACGGCATGTCCTTGATCGCCGACATGTCTTGTGGCCGAGACGTTTTGTGCGGCGGCCCAGCGACGAATAGTTTGCCCCGACAAGCCAAGCCTTCGGTCTGACGGTCAGTGACCGGCACAGATTGGAAAGCGGCCGATCGCAGGGAGGCGGTTGCCAGCCTCTCCACGTGCCCCACTCATGCCGGACCGATTGCCGTGCCCTCACCCAGCCCCAGGAGTTCCATGGCATGACGATACGCAAAGTTCCTGCATTGCTGGCCGCCCTGGCCAGTGTCCTGTTTTCCATTCCCGCCACTCACGCGGCAACCAACCAGCCTCCCAGGATCTCCGGCACGCCGCCGGCTTCGGTCCAGGCCGGCAAGAGTTATTACTTCCAGCCGCAGGCCTATGATCCGGAGCGCAGGCGCCTGACATTTTCGATCACGAACAAACCTTCGTGGGCGCAGTTCAGCTCCAGCACCGGGCGGCTGTACGGCACGCCGGCCACGCGCCATGCAGGCACCACCTCTGGCATCGTGATCCGCGTCAGTGACGGCAGGCTCAGTGCAGCCCTGCCGAGTTTTTCCATCACGGTGACCAGCGGCACTGCCAATCGCGCGCCTGTCGTTTCCGGAACACCAGCCACCACGGCGACCGTGGGCACGGCGTGGAGCTTCCGCCCGACCGGCAGCGATCCGGATGGCGATGCCATCACCTGGTCGATCGCCAACAAGCCCAGCGGCGCCACGTTCAGCACTTCCACGGGCCAGCTGGGCTTTACACCCACCGCCACGGGAACCTGGAGCGGCATCGTGATCACCGCCACTGACAGCAAGGGCGCCGCCGCGTCGTTGCCGTCATTTGCCATCACGGTGAACGCGAAGGCGACCACGGGCTCCGCCACACTGAGCTGGCAGGCGCCGGTGCAGTACACGGATGGCAGCCAGCTGGCGCCCTCCAGCCTTGGCGCATTCCGCATCTACCGTGGCACCAGCGCGAGCAACCTGTCGCGCGTGGCCGAGGTGGACGGACAGGCAACCTCATTCGTGGTGCAGAACCTGCCGGCTGGCACGCATTATTTCGCGGTGACTGCCGTGACCACGGCCGGCGCGGAGAGCGCGCGATCGGCAGTGGGGTCCAAGACAATTCGCTGATGGGACGACTCCGTAAGGCCGGTCCTACATCCGCGCGGTGCGCAAGTACCGGCACCCATGGGAGGCCACGTGCCAGAATGAGCCGTGGCCTCCGCCCTTTACCGCCGCTACAAATCGCGCAATGCCGGTGAACGCCCCTCCAGGGGACGGGACCAGCTGGATGAAGCTTTCTATCGGCTGGCGCAGGTCACTCCACGCCGGCTGAAGCCGGCACTGGACTGGCTGCGCAGCAGCCGCTCGAAGCCGGTGCGCATCCCGCTCGGCATCCTGTGCATCATCGCCGCGTTCTTCTGGTTCCTGCCGGTGGTGGGGCTGGAATTCTTCCCGCTGGGACTGCTGCTGCTGGCACAGGATGTGCCCTTCCTGCGCCGGCCTGCAGCCCGGCTGACCCTCTGGCTGATCAGCCTGTACGAGTGGGCGGGCAGGAAGTGGCGCGCCTGGCGCAGCCGCCAGAAGCGCCAGCACTGACTCACATTCAGGGACCGGACGGGGGCATCAGGTAGCCGTGGCCGGTCATCTTCGATTCCGGCCGCACTTCGCAGGGCACACAGTCCGGCCAGAAGTTCCGGGGCTCGCGGCCGCTGACCGGATTGCGGTAGTGGAACCACATCGGCAGGATGCCCGGCCATTCGATGGGCTGGCCCGTGCCACCGCGCAGTCCTTCGGTTCGCCTGGGAATCGCCGTCATCAGGATGTCCGGCGGATAACGCGTGAGCAGTGCGCTGGGCCGCGAGGGCGGCCGATCCGCTCCAACGGGCTTCACGCCCGACCAGCCGCCCTTCCAGCCAGCCGAAGTCATGTAGTGCTCGTCGATCTCCAGTGCCCACAGCCGCCAGATGCCGTCCTCGATCACTGTCTGGTCGTTGGGATACATGCCGGAGGAGAAAGAGGAGTTGTTGGGGCGGCCGTCTGCCTGCTTTGCCGTGGCGGTCTGGATCAGACGCACGCGCGAGGTGGTGGAACGGCCGTCCTCCGCGGCAATGATCACCGGCTGGATACGCCAGTGGTAGGCGATGCCCGTGCGCACCCGCGTGGCGCCCTGCGAGGTGCCGTAATTGGCATTCACCGCGCCGATGATGCGCTCGGGGCCGAAGTAGTAACCTGCGAAGGGGGAGTGCTTGTGGCCTTTCTGCGCGAAGATTCCGGCCATTTCAGGCCACTGGAAATCATCGATGTAGAAACCATAGGCAGAGGAAATGTTTTCCGTGCCTTCCCAGGCCGCCGCGCGTGCATACGCCTTGCGCGCCCCGGCCAGCCTTGCGGCCTCACTGCCACCAGGTGCCGTACGCGCCGCCGGCGCGATGCGGCCGGTCAGCGGCGTGGCCGCAAGCAGCCGCTGCCCTGATGTGCTGATGGCCTTGCCGGTCACCGGATGCAGGTCGGCAAATGCCATGATGGAACGATTGTCCGGCGCGTTCAGCCCACCCGTGCCCCAGCCCCCGGCGTAATCCGCCTTCACCACTGGCTGGATGCGCATCTCGCGTACCTTCCAGATGCCGCCCTCCTTCACGAAGCGGTTGCGGAAGACATTGAACTCCCAGTGCTGGGTGCCCTTCTCCGCCTCACCCACCTGGGCCAGTTCCAGGCCGCGGCTGATGGCCTCATTGCCACCTGCTTGCACACGGACGATGGCATCGAAGACGGGGTGGTCATTGAGCACGCCCTGCGTGAGTCCCGCCGGGCCCATGCGCTCCATCGCGCGGCGCACGCCCTCGGGGCCCTTGAAGGTGCCGACGCCGATGATCTCGAGCACGCCATCCTTCGCGAACAGGTCCACCACGTCATCCCACATGCGCCGGTCCACGTAGTAGCCGTAGGCATGCTGCAGGTTGCGGACCTTGTCCTCGTCGTTGAGCCTGGCAATTCGCTGTTCCAGCGCGGCCAGCGACACACCCGCGCGCGGCGGGGAGCCTGCAGCCGGGGGCAGCGGAATGCCGGATTCCTCCAGCGTGAAGTGATACGGCACCACGGGCAGTTCGCCATTGCCGGCGTTGCTCCAGCCGTCCGCGTAGTTGCCCTCGTACTGCGGGTAGTAGCGGGAAACGGCGATCTTCCAGGTGCCGCCATCGCGGCGGTACTCGTTCTCGTAGATGCCACCTTCGATACGCGTGGCGCCACGACCATCGCCCTGCATCAGCAGCGCCATCCAGCGCGCCTTCGCGGACCTGCCGTCAGCGGACAGGTTGGCCAGCGGCTGGTCGATGAATTCGAAGTGCATCGCGCCCGGCGCCAGGCCCTGGCGCCCGCCGCCCTGCCTTGCCGTGAGCCACCTGGCGATGGCGGTACTGCCAGTGACCCGTTCCTCGCCATGGATGAACTGCGCATCACTGGCGAACAGCGCCCCCATCTCGTTCCAGAGGCCCGCCTGTGCCAGGTGTACATAGGTGCGCTGCAGGTCCTTCACCTGTCGCAGCGACTCGAGCCTGCCGACATCCTGAGCCAGCGCGTCCAGTGAATCAGCGGCAGCGTGCGCACCTGCGCCGGTCAGCGCCAGCAGTGCGACGGCCAGCAGGCGCCTGCCGAGGGGAAGGATGCGGTTCATGTGAGTCTCCGGCAGCCGCGGGAAGAATCGCCCGATACTAGTTCAGGCCCCGGGGCCGCCGCGAGCTTGGGCCGGCAGCCAGCCGTGTCTGCGGCGGAACTCGTTCGGTATGCGCCCGGTCAGCGGCTTCCGATGAGCTCCGTACTGAGGTCCCACAGCCGCTTGCGGGCGGCCGCGTCATAGGCCTGCTGGTTGGCGCGCGCTTCGTTCTTCTGGTTGAAGTAGAGCCCGCTGCGCCCGGTGAGCGCGGCACCCACGGCAAGCTGCATCACCGCATCGGCCCCGTCTTCCACCGAAGACATGGGCTGCCGACCGGCATCGATCACCATGGGTGTGTTCATGAAGGTGGCCGGGTGCAGGGCGTTCACCGTGACACGCGCGGGATCGAGCATCCCGGCCAGCGTGATGGTGAACATGATCTGGGCCAGCTTCGACTGCGAATAGGCGGCCGCGGTCTGGTAGCCGTTGCGCATCATCACGTCGTCGAAGTTGATTGCCCGCTGGCCGATCGAGGCCACATTGACGATGCGCGCCGGCGCGCCGGCTTCCAGGGCCGGCAGCAGTTCGCGCGTCAGCAGGAAGTGCGAGAGGTAATTGACCTGGAAAACCAGCTCGTGGCCGTCGGCGCTCTCGCGTCGCGCGTCACTGCCCGCGCCACCGATGCCGGCGTTGTTGACCAGCAGGTGCAACCTCGGGTGCGCGGCGCGGACACGCCGCGCCAGGGCCCGCACCTCGTCCAGCGAAGCCAGGTCGCCCGCCTCGTACACTGCACGACCCGGGCCACGCGCGGTGATCTCTGCGGCGATTTCCCTGCCGCGCTGTTCATTGAGCCCATGCACGATCACGGTGGCGCCCATGGCGCCAAGCCGGCGTGCGACCACCTCGCCCAGGCCACTGGTGGAGCCGGTGACCAGTGCGGTGCGCCCCCGCATGTCCACGGTGTCGTCGGCCGCAGGCGCCGCCATCGAGGCCAGTGCGAGCAGTGAATGAATGCCTGCCAGAAAGATGCGCCGCGTGATCATCCTTGCCTCCGCCTTCTGTCGCAGTGTACGCCCGGTGATGTGTGCCGCAGCGGCGCTTCGCGGACATTTCTTACAGCATGCGGGGGCCGGCGGCTACGCCTGCGCATCGCTGCCGGGTATACAAACAGCTGATGCTGCAGCGCTTCGCCATCCCGTTGCTTTTCGCCGGCTCCATGCTTGCAGGATGCGGCGGCGCCAAACCCGGCACGCTGGAAATGGGCATGGGGCCCTCGCCGGAGTTGCCCGAGCCACGCGGCAGCCTGATCCCGGTGGTGCAGGTCGCCCCTGTCGCTGGCTGGAAGGAAGGCGCCACTCCGCAGGCTGCGCCCGGCATACAGGCGAAACTGTTTGCCGGTGGCCTCGACCATCCACGCTGGCTGCACGTGCTCCCCAATGGCGATGTGCTCGTGGCCGAGACCAATGCACCCGAACGCCCCCAGGCCGTGCCCGGCCGCAAGGGCATCCGCGGCTTCTTCATGAAGCGGGCGATGGCGAAAGCTGGCGCGGCCACACCCAGTGCCAACCGCATCACGCTGCTGCGGGACGCGGACGGTGATGGCGCAGCCGAGCAGCGTGCGGTGTTCCTGTCGGGCCTCAACTCGCCCTTCGGCATGGCGCTGGTGGGCAACGATTTCCATGTTGCCAACACCGACGCGCTGGTGCGCTTCAGCTACGTGGAGGGCGCCACCAGCATCAATGGCCCCGGAACGAAAGTCACCGACCTGCCAGCCGGGCCCATCAACCATCACTGGACCAAGAACGTCATTGCCAGTCCCGATGGCCGGCTTCTCTATGTCACGGTGGGCTCCAACAGCAATGTCGCCGAAGCCGGCATCGACAACGAGTTCGAGCGCGCGTCCATCCTCGAGGTGGATGCGCAGAGCGGAAAGTACCGCGTATACGCCAGCGGCCTGCGCAATCCAAATGGGATGGCCTGGGAGCCGGTGACATCGCATCTGTGGGTGGCGGTGAATGAGCGCGACGAGCTGGGCCACAACCTCGTTCCTGACTACATGACGTCCGTGCAGGAAGGTGGATTCTACGGCTGGCCCTACAGCTATTTTGGCCGGCATGTGGACGCTCGCATCAGGCCGGCCCGACCGGATCTCGTCGCCACCGCGCTGGTTCCAGACTACGCACTGGGCGCCCACACCGCCTCGTTGGGGCTGGCGTATTCCGGCGCCAACGCGTTGCCCCCGGCTTTCCACAACGGCATGTTCGTGGGCCAGCATGGCTCATGGAACCGCCGCCCACCCAGCGGCTACCGGGTGCTCTTCATTCCATTCCGGGATGGAAGGCCCGCGGGGGCGCCGGTGGAGGTGCTGGGCGGGTTCCTCGACGGCGAAGGTTCGGCACGCGGAAGACCCGTCGGGTTGGCCTTCGACCGCACCGGGGCCCTGCTGGTGGCCGACGACGTGGGCAATGCGATCTGGCGGGTCACCGCGTCGGGCGCAGCTGGCACGGATGATCCGCCGTTGGACTGAGACCGCCCGCTCAAGTACCTTTGACCTCCACGGGCGATGGCGCGCCGGGCTGAACGCTTCCAACACCACGAGCCCGCAGACACGTCCTGGTCGAGTTCCCCGGGGAGGGACGCATGTCGGCCTGGTTCCGGTTTAACGACTGGCCGCTGCGTGCCAGGATAGTCGCGCTGCTGGTTGCCGCATCGCTCGTGCCGCTTGGCATCGCGACGTGGATCAGCGTAAGCAATGCCCGCACCGACCTCTACCAGAACACGGCGCGGTTGCTGCAGGCACGGGCCGAGATGATGGCGCGCCGCATCGACGCCCTCAATGACGACCACGTGCGCATTGCCAGGGTGCTGGCCATATCCTCGCCGGCCGCCATTGAACAGCTCGCCGGTCCGCAACAGGATGCTGCGCGGACCCGGGACGTGCTGCATGCACAGCTGGACCGACTGGCGACCGTCGACCGCAACATCAGCGCCATGTCCCTGCTGGATGCCACCGGCAGGGTGCTGGTATCGAATGAACCCACGCTTGAAGGGCAGGACCTCTCGCGGTTTGGCTTCATCCGTGACGCGCTGGCCGGAGAGGGCTCGATCTCGGACGTCTTCCTGTCCAGCATCGGCGGCGAGGAACTGGCGACGCTGGCGTACATCGCGCCAGTCCGTGCACCGGATGGCCAGGTATCAGGGCTTGCCGCGGTATGGGTGGATGCAGCCTACCTGGGGGATGTGCTGCGCGGCATGAACGAGAAGGCGGGGCCCGGCAGCATCGCCACGGTGGTCGACAGCCACGGCATCCGCATCGCGCATTCCAGCAATCCCGGCGCGGTCTTCCATCCCATCCAGAGCCTGTCACCGCAAGCCATCGAAGAGCTGGAGCAGGAGCAACGCTTCGGGTCACGTACGCGCAGCCTTGCAGAGGATGTGCTCGGTGGCGTGTGGGAGCCGCAGGTGGACTACCGCGAGCTGCCCGCTGCCGGAATGTTCCGCGGTCCCGTACAGGGCGGACGCTGGGGAAATGCCATCGCCCAGCACTGCAGCACCGCGCAGTGGACCGTCTTCTACATGGTGCCGGAAGACGTGCTGCTCGACGACGTGGCAGCCATGGTCCGCTCCAAGCTGCTGTTCGGGGCGGCCATCATGGTGCTGGCCATGGCCGCGGGCCTGCTCTTCGCGTCGGCCATCCTCCGGCCCCTGCGGCAACTCTCTGCCGGGGCCGACGCCATCGGTGCGGGCAACCTGGATGCGCGTGTGGCCGTGCGCGGCCGACACGAGCTGGCGGCCCTGGGGCGCACCTTCAACGCCATGGCCGAACGCCTGCGCGGGCAGACCGAAGCCCTGAAGCGGGAGTCGGCGGACCAGTACCGCAAGCTGTTCCAGGCCATGACCGATGGCTTCTGCACCATCGAGATGATCTTCGACGCCCAGGGTCATGCAGTGGACTTCGTCTACCTGGAGGCGAACCGCGAATTCGAGACCCAGACCGGGTTCCATGACTGCGCGGGCCGGCGCAAGAGCGAGGTGGTACCGGACCTCGAGCAGCGCTGGCTCGACATCTATGGCCGCGTGGCGCGCACCGGCGAGCCGACGGAATGGGACGAGGCAATGGGCCCGGATGGACGCCACTATCATGTTCGCGCCTACCGCGTCGGGGGCGCGGACAGCCGGCGGGTGGCCGTGCTGTTCGGCGACATCACCGAGCGGCAGCAGGCAAAGATGCGCCAGCAGGCGCAGCTGGAAAGCCTGAACCTGCTGCACCAGATCACCCGCGCCATCGGCGAAAGGCAGGACCTCCCCAGCATCTTCCAGGTGGTGCTGCGGTCGGTCGAAGACCAGTTGCCCGTGGACTTTGCCTGCATCCTCCTGGGCGAGCCGACGGATGCGCGCCTGCGGGTGGAGCACATCGGCGAAGACAGCGCGCCCGTGGCGGCAAGGATGGGCTTGGAGGAAGGCGGCTACATCGACATCGATGCCAATGGCCTGGCCCGCTGCATGGGAGGGCAACTGGTGCATGAACCGGAAATCGGCACGGTGCCGTTCCCGTTCCCGCAACGCATCGCCAGCGCCGGGCTGCGTTCGCTGGTGGCAGCCCCGCTGCAGGTGGAAAGCCGCGTGTTCGGCATGCTGGTGGCAGCACGCCTGCAGCGGGAATTCACCAGCGGCGAATGCGAATTCCTGATGCAGCTGAGCGAACACGTGGCGCTGGCCGCCCACCATGCGCAGCTCTACGCCGCGCTGCAGAAGGCCTATGAGGACCTGCGCGGAACGCAGCAGGCAGCCATGCAGCAGGAGCGGCTGCGCGCGCTGGGACAGATGGCCAGCGGCATCGCCCATGACATCAACAACGCCATCTCGCCGGTATCCCTCTACACCGACGCGTTGCTGGAACGCGAGGACAAGCTGACCGGCCAGGGCCGCAGCCAGCTTGAGACCATCCAGCGCGCCATCCGTGACGTGGCGGCGACGGTGGCGCGCATGCGCGAGTTCTACCGCGACCGCGAGCCGCAGTCCGCCCAGGCGCCTGTGCAGCTGAACGAGCTCGTGACACAGGTCGTTGAGCTCACGCGCGCCCGCTGGAGCACCATCCCGCAGCAGCGGGGCATCACCATCGAACAGCGCAGCGAACTGGAAGCGGACCTGCCGACCGTGCTGGGCGCGGCGAACGAGATCCGCGAGGCACTCACCAACCTGGTATTCAACGCCGTGGATGCCATGCCCGCCGGCGGCGTGCTCACGCTACGCACGCATGCCGTCGCCCCAGGCCAGGTGCTGCTGGAGGTGCGCGATACCGGGATCGGCATGGACGAGGATTCGCGCCGCCGCTGCATGGAACCCTTTTTCACCACCAAGGGCGAGCGCGGCACCGGCCTCGGCCTGGCCATGGTGTACGGGATGGCACAGCGGCATGGCGCTGACATACAGATCGAAAGCGCGCCGGGCCAGGGCACCCGCGTCCGCCTCCTCTTCCGTGCCACCGACAGCGTTCCCGCCGCGGCGACGCAGACAACCCCGCGCCTCGCGCGCGGACTGAGCATCCTGCTGATTGACGATGATCCGGTGCTGCTGCGCACGCTGCGCGAGATCCTCGAAGGCGATGGCCACATGGTGCAGGCGGCTGCCGGGGGACGAGAGGGCATCACGCTGGCGCGCGAGGCACTGGAGCGCGGCCAGCACATCGACATCGTCATCACCGACCTGGGCATGCCGCATGTGGACGGACGGCAGGTGGCACGCGAGATACGCGCAATGGCGCCGCACATGCCGCTGTGCATGCTCACTGGCTGGGGCGAGCGCCTGCTGAGCGAAGGCAATGCGCCTCCCGAAGTCGACCTGGTGCTCAGCAAGCCGCCGCGCATCGGCACGCTGCGTGAGGCGCTGGCGCGCCTGTGCAACACTTCCCCGGCTGACTGAAGAATGGCAACAAGAGACGTCCATCGATGAATGCACTCCGACTGCTCGCTCCCCTCGTCGCGGCCCTGATGCTGGGCTGTTCGGCTGCCACCGGTCCTGGCAATGCGACATCCGGACCGCCCGATCTCTCGGGAGTCTGGATGGCCTTCGCTGTCGAGAACCCGGACGGCGGGGGCAATACCCCGCAATATTCCGAAGCGGGAAAAGCCCGGCTCGACGCCTTCGCCAGCCAGTTCCGTTCCATTCCGGAAACCGGGGCCTGGTGCCTGGGCACGGGCATGCCGGGCGTGATGATGTCGCTGGTGACCTATCCCATCCAGATCGTGCAGACGCCCAGGCTGATCGTGATGCTCGCAGAGCTGGAGATGCAGCTGCGACGTGTGTACCTGGATGGCCGTGAACACGCCGCCGACCTGCTGCCCTCCACCGCGGGTCATTCCGTGGGGAGCTGGGATGGCGAAGCCCTGGTGATCGACACGGCACTGCTCTCGGAATGGCAGGTGCGGCCCTGGCCGCGTTCCGAAGAGGCGCATATCGCCGAAAGGGTGTACCTCACGCGCCTGGGCGACGTGAAGGCCCGCGCCAGCGGTTTCATCGCCGACAGCGTGCGGGCCCCGGTCAACGACGATGTGCTGGTGGTGGAGCTGACACTCACTGACCCGGCCTACTACGACGGCCCACAGCGCCGCACCATCTACTTCCAGCGCATGGACGATTCGGCGACGCTGGAATACCTGTGCACTACCGAGCACTGGGTGGACGCGCTGGAGAAGCAGCGGATCAAGCCGGAAGTGCTGTAGGAAACGCCCCACGGCAGGATGCGTGCGCGCCCGCGCCATGGTAGGCGGGGCGCCGACTGACGGTCACGCGCCTGGCCCGCAAGCTTGCTCCTGTGGCCAACGGGAGCGGCTCATGAAATCCATTACTTGCGCAGTATCCCTGCTGGCCATCGCCGCAACGAGCGTGGCGATGGCGGATGAACAAGTCACCTCCACCGAAGCCGTGAAGATAGATTTCCGCACCCTCGACCAGGATGCGAACGGCAACCTTTCCAGGGAGGAAGTGAAGGGCGTGACGGAGCTTACCGGGCAGTTCGATACCCTCGACGCCGATCACGACCGCGCACTTTCACGGCCGGAATTCCAGCGCTGGCACCGGGCGAACACCAGCGCCGAAGAACCGCGCGATCCCACCACGGCGCCCGGCGGCAGCGCAGGCGCCCAGCACATGCCCGAAAGGGATTGAGCGACCGCGACGGCGCTGGTCAGATTCCCGGGATGGTGCGGCGCTGCGTGGCGCGCCGGTGCGCGATCTCCTGCACATAGATGGGTGTGCGGAAGTAGTTGTTGCGGCCCGCCACGATATTCTCAGGCATCGGCGTGAAAGCCACCATTGACTCCGCCATGGCCTGCCCGCGTGCCTCCACGCCCACGCGGTATTCAGGCGCGGGAAAGATCCACATGTCGTTGTTGAGGATGCCGTTGACCACCAGGCGACCCACCGTCAATGGCAACTGGGGCCGTGCCCACAGCGGCGTGGTTTCGGCACGGCGCGGCGGGCCACCCGCTCGCGCGCCTGCACCTGGCTGCTGGCGCGCGGTTGGCGGCGCCTGGGGTGCAGCTGCCGGAGGGGGATCCGGGTTGCGCAGCGACTCCGGCCGGTAGGTGGCGCTCTGCGCGAGATTGGTGGTCGTGGCGCCGGGACAGAGGTTGGATGTGCCGATGTTCGTCGCGCGCAGCTCATGCCGCAGGGCCTCCATCAAGCCCGAGACAGCCATCTTGCTCACTGCATAGACATTGCCGCTGCCGAACAGCACGCCGTCCGTGGAGGACGTGGTGACGATATGGCTGCCCTGCCCATGCGCCAGCATGCGCGGCACAAAGGTGCGGATGCCGCACAAGGGCCCCCAGAAATTGACCCCCATTCCCCAGTCCCAGTCCTTCAGCGTGCCCTGGATGACATTGGGCAGGCGACCCACGCCAGCATTGTTCACCAGGATGTGCACTGGTCCGAACAACTTCCCGATCTCGTCGGCCTTGCGCTCCCAGCCTTCGCGATCAAGTACGTCATGCACGATCGTGCGCACGCGCGCATCGCCGGCAGGGAATTCCTTCAGCGCATCGGCGAACTGTGACTCGTCGAGGTTGCCGAGGATCACCTTCGCGCCTGCCTCATGCAACGCGCGGGCAATGCCCAGGCCGATGCCGCTGGAACCGCCGGTGATGTACGCCACCTTGTCCTTCACGTCCTTGATGGGTGGCGGTTGCGGGGCGCCCATGTCCGGCCATTCTTGGGCTGCCGGCTCCGCGGCCTGCACCGGGCCTGCCGCGGACAGTGCCGCAGTACCCGCAGCCGCCGCGACGCCGCCGAGCATCTGCCGGCGATTGAAGTTCTTCTCCTCCATGCAACCCCCGCCTGTGCAACCGTTGCGCCCGAGGATACCGGTTCAGCGTGCCTTCCGCCTGAGGCACGACAGCTGCGTGCAGCCCGCTACACTCGACCGACAACACATGAAAATGGGGGAATCCATGCTCAGTCGCCGCATACTGCTGGCCTCGGCATTGCCGGCCGCCGTCCTGCCCGCATGCAGCGATCCAGGGCGCGGGAGCGGCGGTGCACCGGCCATCGTGCATGGCTATTCCCCGCCGCGTCCGGCGAAGGAGCTGGACCATCAGGTGGTGTACCGGCGCGAAAACGAGTTCTGCGCCTGGACCTACACCCGCGGTTTCTGGGAAGACGCCAACGGCCACCTGATGCAGAACTTCGATGCGCTCACGGTGGACTACCGCGACCCGGACTTCATCAACCACAACAACGTGTTCCGCAACTCCAGCGGCAGGAAGCAGGTGACGGTGCGCTCCACAGATCGCGGGCGCACGTGGAGCGGCGATGATCCGGAGATCGACATCCTTTCCGCAGGGGGCGCCGGCGCAAGGCCCTTTGCCGGGTCCGGCCCCATCGATTACCTGGACCGCAACGTGCTGCTGTATTCCTTCAGCCCGGGCTTCGGCACGCCCGCGGGGCGAGCGCCCATCCAGGTGTCGAAGGATGGCGGCCGCACCTGGTCCGCGCCTTCGGAACTGCCGCTCGATGGCCTGCATTCACTCACCGCACTCAACTCATGCCTGGTGCGTCCCGACGGGCGATGCCTGCTGTTCATGTTCGAGGTGACTGCCGAAGGCGCGCGACGCCCGCTGGTGTATGGCAGCCTCGATGGCGGCACGGAATTCCATTTCATGAGCTTCATCACGCCGGAGCGCGACACCCATGAGGCCGCGAAGAGTGGCGCCCAGGCCAGCAGCCTCGCCTTCAGCGGACACCGCTGGTTCTACCCGCGCGGCACCCTGCTCCGCAATGGCCGCATCCTGTGCACGCTGCGCTGCCAGCGCGATCCCACGGGCGACATGTGGACAGAGGTGTACAAGAGCGATGATGGCGGCCGCACCTGGGGTTTCCTGTCCCGCGTGAATGACTTCGGCGCCCCTGGCAGCCTGGTGCTGATGAGCGATGACCGCCTGGTGATGGTCTATGGCTACCGCACGCGCAATTACGGCATCCGCGCCGCGGTGAGCGAGGACGGCGGCGCAACCTGGGGCAGCGAACTGATCATCCGGGACGATGGCGGCAGCTGGGACCTCGGCTATCCCAACGCCTGGGAAGTCGAACCGGGCAAGGTGGGCTGCATCTACTACTTCAACAGCAAGGATGACGAACTGCAGGTGAATGGCGGCAAGCGCCATATCGCCCGCAGCATCTTCGCTATCTGAGTTCAGCGTCCCGACAGGGCCGGCGCGTGACCTTCGGCTCCACGGGGCGCGCCGGCCTCTGGCCGGCAGCATCGGGGTCGCTCTGGCGCAGCTCATTCCAGCGCGTGACGGCTGCCATCCACTGCTGCAGGTCCACCTGGTACTGCGCCACGCTGGCGCGTGCCTCCGGATCATCACCGCAGTAACGCAGCGCCACGGATACATCGCCCGCTGCGGCAGCGGTCTCCAGCACCTGTGCAAGATTCGGCACCCATACTTCCAGCGCGGAATCGCTTCGCCACACCACCCGCGGCCACTCATCGCGCGATCCCGGCACGGCAATGGCGGCCACCCGTGTTCCATTGAGCGGCGCGGCAGGCGCGCCCACGAAGACGGTCACCGCAGCAGCCACGCCGCCGCCGCTGGTTTCACACACCTGGTGCTGCACGCTGGCCACCAGCTTGCCTGCAGGTGCGATGCTGACGCTGGATTCGGACTGCTCGCAGACGCGCTCGGCCGACCAGGCAGGAAGCGTGGCTGTCAGCAGCAGGATGGCAGCGAGGCGGATTGGCATGGTTGAAGCAACAGACCAGGACCGCAATGCCGAGTTCCGGGGAGATAGCCTGGGCCGTACTCTCGGTTCCTTCACATTTGGGACTCAGGCACAATGCCGCTGCCGCTGGCAACAGCGGCCCAGGGGCGTTTTCCACCCACACAAGAACCGGGGGTGAAGTGCAGAAACCTTCATTGATCCTCTCCGCGGCCATGTCAGTCCTCGCGCTGGCCGGCTGCTCGGGCCGCAATGACGGCGCGGCGAAGTCCACGCGGGCCTGCGTCATCCTGCCCGACGCCTCTTCCTCGCCACGCTGGGAATCACTGGATCGCCCCGCGCTGGCCGGCGGCCTGGAGCAGGCCGGTTTCTCCTCCGACATCCAGAACGCGCAGGGCGACACCGGCAAGTACGCCACCATCGCCGACCAGCAACTGGCCCGGGGCTGCGGCGTGATGCTGCTGATCGATCACAACGGTGCCGGCGCGGCCGTGGCGTCGCGCGCCAGGCAGCAGGGCATTCCGGTGATCGCCTATGACCGTCCCATTCCCGGCGCGGACTACTACGTTTCCTTCGACAATAAGAAGGTCGGCGAGCTGGAGGGCCAGTCCATCGTCGACGGGCTGATCGCCGCCGGCAAGGATCCGGCGCGCGCCGTGGTGGTGTACATGGGTGGCGACCCTGCCGATGGCAACGCGAAGATGTTCCGCGACGGCGCGCATCGCGCGATGTCCGCCGCCGGCATCACTCCGGCGCATGAACCGCCGGGTGTCTGGGACAGCAACAAGTCGGCCACCAACTTCGAGCAGGCGCTCACGGCGCTGGGCGGCAGGGTGGATGCCGTCTGGGCGGCCAACGACACCAATGCCGCGGGCGTGATCACGGTGCTCGACAAGAACCAGCTGCGCCTGCCTGTGTCCGGACAGGATGCATCCATCGCCGGCCTGCAGAACGTGCTACTGGGCAAGCAGGCAGCCACGGTCTGGAAGCCCGCCGGCGTTGAAGCGAAGGCCGCCGTCGAGACAGCCGTGGCACTGCTGAAGGGCGAGAAGCCCGTGGCGAACCAGACCCTGGATGACGGCACGCCCTACGTTTCCGTCGAACCCATCCTCGTGGGACCGGAGCAGGTGAAGGACGTTGTCGCCGCGGGTGATGCCAGCGCCGCCAGCCTCTGCACAGCCGACGTGGCGGCCGCCTGCACGAAGTACGGCGTGCAGTAGCCCCCCCCGCCGGCATGGCGCATCCACTCATCGAGCTCACCGGGATCCGCAAGAGCTTCGGCCCCGTCTCCGTCCTCAAGGGTGTCGACCTCACCATTGGGGCGGGCACGGTAACGGCACTGGTGGGCGACAACGGCGCGGGCAAGTCCACCCTGATCAAGGGCCTCGCAGGCGTGCAGCCCTATGACGAGGGTGAGGTAAGGTTCGACGGCGCGACAGTGCAGCTGCGTTCGCCGCGTGATGCCTCGCGACTGGGCATCGAAGTGGTGTACCAGGACCTTGCGCTGTGCGACAACCTCGACATCGTGCAGAACATGTTCCTCGGTCGCGAGGAACTTTGTGCCGGCACCTTCGATGAGGGCCGCATGGAGCGGGAAGCGTCCGCAACATTGCGCTCCCTGTCGGTACGCACGGTGCAGTCGGTGCGGCAGAAGGTGTCCTCACTTTCCGGCGGCCAGCGCCAGACGGTGGCCATTGCGCGCGCCGTGCTGAAGAAGGCGCGGGTGGTGGTCCTCGACGAACCGACGGCGGCACTGGGCGTGGCGCAGACGGCGCAGGTGCTGGCACTGGTGAAGCGGCTGGCCGAACAGGGCGTGGCTGTCATCATCATCAGCCACAACCTGGCTGATGTGTTCAGCGTGGCCGACCAGATTGCCGTGCTCTACCTCGGACAGATGGTGGCCTCGCTGAAGCCCGCCGATACCGACAGCAACGAGGTGATCGGCTACATCACCGGCCTGCGCAGCGCCGCGGGAACAGCCGCGTGAACCAGCCGCAGGGGGATTTCATCGGCAGCGGCCGGGACGGCGCCGTGGGCGAACACTTCCGCGCCTGGTTCTCGCGTGTGCGCAACGGCGAGATGGGCGCCCTGCCCGCCATGCTCGGGCTTGTCCTGCTGGTGATCCTGTTCACCGCACTGAGTCCCTACTTCCTCTCCGAGCGCAATTTCGCCAACCTGCTCACCCAGGCGGCAACGCTGGTGATGCTGGCCATGGCGCTGGTGTTCGTGATCCTGCCGGGAGAGATCGACCTTTCCGCCGGCGTCACCTCCGGCGTGGCCATGTGCCTGTTCGTGGTGCTGATGGCGCCGGATGGCCCCGCGCTGGGATGGATGCCCGCACTGTCACTGGCATTGCTGGCGGGCGCAGCCATCGGCACTTTCATCGGCTTCTTCGTCGCCCGCGTGGGGATTCCCTCCTTCGTGGTGACGCTGGGCCTGTTCCTGGGATTGCAGGGTCTTGAACTGATCCTCATCGGCGCCGGCGGTGTCTACCGCATCACCACGCCGCAGGTGCTGGCCATCATGAACAGCAACCTTCCCACTTGGGGCGGCTGGGCATTGCTGGCGGTGGTGCTGGGCATTTCTGCCGCCACCGCCTGGTGGGACCGCAGCCGTCGCAGACGCGCGGGCGTGCCGGACAGCACACCGGTGCTGCTGTGGCTCCGGCTCGCGGCGATTCTGGTGCTGGGCGGCGCGGCAGTGTTGCTCCTCAACCAGGATCGCGGCACCGGCGCCGTCTCCGTGCGCGGGGTACCCATCGTCGTCCCAGTCACGCTGGCCATCCTGTGGCTGGGCACCTTCGTGCTCGACCGCACGCGATTCGGCCGCTACATCTACGCCATTGGCGGCAATGCGGAGGCCGCACGGCGCGCCGGCATCAAGGTGGTGATGATCCGCTGGTGCGCGTTCATCGTGTGTTCCTCGCTGGCCGTGGTGTCGGGCCTGTTCAGCGCCAGCAAGGTGGGATCCGTCGATGCAGCCTTCGGCCGCGACATCGTGCTCAGCGGCGTTGCTGCCGCAGTCGTCGGTGGCGTCAGCCTGTTTGGCGGACGCGGCCGGCTGCTGCACGCGGCCATCGGCGCGCTGGTGGTCGCGGTGATCACCAATGGCCTGGGCCTGCTGAACCTGCCCGGCGGCGTGAACTATCTGGTCACCGGCGGCGTGCTGATCCTGGCGGCGACGGTGGATGCGCTCTCGCGTCTGCGGCGCGGCGCATCGGGGGCGCGAAGCTGAGCGAGCCGCTTCAGCGCACCTCGAAACTGCGCGCCAGGCGCACATCGGCGCTGGATGCGCCAAGCTGCACTTCATACCTGCCCTGGTCCACCGCGTACTGCCGTGCCGCCTCGTCGTAGTACCGCAGGTCGACCGAAGGGGTGATGTCGAAACTCACCCAGCGCTGCTCGCCCGGCCGGAGCGACAGGCGCCGGATGCCGCGCAGTTCCTTGTTCGCGCGCGCATGCGGCGCATCCCCGGACCGCAGGTAGAGCTGGACCACCACGTCGCCAGTGCGCGCGCCAGTGTTGCGGACGCGGGCCGTGACACGCAGCCTGCCATTGCGCCCCACGCGCGCCCGGCTGAGCGACAGGTCCGACCAGGCAAACTGCGTGTACGAAAGACCATGCCCGAAGGCATACAGCGGCACGCCACGGAAGTACCGGTAGGTGCGGCCCTCCATGTGGTAGTCGTCAAAGGCAGGCAGCGATGTACCTGCGCTGTAGAAGGTCACCGGCAGGCGTCCGCCCGGATCAGCCTCGCCGAACAGCACATCGGCCACGGCGCTGCCGCCGCGCTGGCCCGGATACCAGGCAAAGAGGATGGCCGGCAGATTCTGCTGTGCCCAGTCCACCGCCATGGCCGAGCCGGCGGTGAGCACGAGCACCACCGGCTTGCCGGTGGCGTGTAGCGCCTCGAGAAGCTGCTGCTGCGAGGCCGGCAGCTTCAGGTCGGTGCGATCACCTCCGGCGAAGCCGGGCAGGTCCACGCGCATCTCCTCGCCCTCGATCTGGCTGGTGAGCCCGCCGACGAACACCACCACGTCGGATTGGCGCGCGGCTTCCAGCGCCGCCGCGGACGAAGGTGCGGGTACGGCAGTAGCGGGCCCTGGCGCCTCACCGGGCACAGCGCCTGGCGCGCCGGCAACCGGTCTTTCGACAAGCCCCTCCACCAGCTCCGCGCCACGCTCGTAGATCACTTCCGCCTGGGGTACAGCCTCGCGGATGCCCTGCAGGATGGTGACCGGCGCGGCCGGCGTGCCGTTGTAGTTGCCCAGCAGCGCATTGACGCTGTCGGCCGTGGGGCCAATCACCGCGATGCGCCGCACCGCCTTCGACAGCGGCAGCAGGCCGTCGTTTTTCAGCAGCACCAGCGACTGCCGCGCCGCCTGCCGCGCCAGCTCGTCATGCGCCGGCGCCTGGTTCACCGCAAGGGGTATCCTCGCCCAGGGCACGCGCCCCGGCGGGTCGAACATGCCCAGGCGCATGCGCGCCGTCATCAGGCGGGTCAGCGCGACGTCGACGTCGCTTTCCGTCGCCAGGCCGTCCTGCACCGCCTTTACCAGCGCCGCATACGTGCGGCCGCAATTGAGGTCATTGCCGCTCTTCAGCGCCAGCGCCGAGGCTGCCTCCGCGGAATCGTTGATGTGGTGGGTGCGATGGATGTCGCCCACGGAATCGCAGTCTGAAACCACATAGCCCTTGAATCCCCACTGCTCGCGAAGGATCTTGCCCAGCAGTCGCGGGCTGGCGGTGGCCGATTCGCCGTTCAACCGGTTGTACGCAGCCATCACGGCGTGCACCCCGCCCTCCTTCACCAGCGCCTCGAAGGCCGGCAGGTAGGTCTCGTGCAGGTCGCGTTCGGTGGGACGCGCATCGAACTCGTGGCGCGAGGACTCCGGGCCGCTGTGCACCGCAAAGTGCTTGGCGGTGGCATCCAGCTTGCTGTAACGCCGGTCTTCTCCCTGCAGGCCGCGCACGAAGGCCACGCCCATGCGCGCGGTGAGGAAGGGATCCTCGCCATAGGTTTCCTGGCCGCGGCCCCAGCGCGGGTCGCGGAAGATGTTGATGTTGGGCGAACAGAAGGTGAGGCCCTGGTAGCGCGCATGCTTGTCCTGGCGCAGGAACTCGTGGTGCTTGGCCCGCGCCTCGTCACTGATCACGCTGGCCACCTTGTGCATCAGTTCCACGTCGAAGGTGGCGGCCAGTCCGATGGCCTGCGGAAACACCGTGGCCTCGCCCGCGCGCGCCACGCCATGCAATGCCTCGTTCCACCAGTCGTAGGCAGGAATGCCCAGGCGCGGGATCGCCGGCGAGGCGTTCTGCATCTGCGCGACTTTTTCCTCCAGCGTCATGCGCGAAACCAGGTCGGCAGCACGTGACTCGAAGCTCCGCTGCGCATCCAGCCACAAGGGCTCGGGGGCAGCGCCGCCGGCCAGGCAGGAAGCCAGCAGGGCAAGGCAGGCCAGCATGCGACGTGGCTGCTGCATGTTCAGTTCCCGGGCGCGTCAGGGAAAGACAGGGATTGATACCAGGCCAGCGATTGCGCGGGTGGATCGAAACCGGCCGGCATCGGCAGGCCGTTCAGGCTCTGCCAGTAGGCAATGCTGGCATCGCGCCACCACTGCGCTTCCTGCTCCTGCACGGACAGGAAGATGGCGGTTTTCTGATACCGCTCGGCATCAATGCGACCCGCGAGGCCATCCCATTGACGCCGCAGGCGCCGGACTTCATCCACACCATGCGTGTAATGCGCCACCAGTTCCTCCCACAGCGTACGCCCGGAGCGCATACGGTGGTCCCAGGGCAGGTGGTGGAACCAGAGCAGGTAGTCATCGGATACCGCACTGCTGTCGCCATATTCAGCGGCCAGCGCAGGCGCGTACTGGGCAACCGCGTTGCTGCCGGTGATGCTGCGGTCGAAGCCGATGCCACTGCGGTCGGCACGGTGATAATAGACCGGGGTCCAGTCTGCGCGTGGGCCCGAGGCGTCCCAGGGCATGGGTCCGTAGTGGTGGCCCCGGCCCATCAGGTGATGCAGTCCCAGCGGCGTCATGTAGTCCACTACGGCCTGGTGCGAAGACATCATCATGTCCACGACAGGCTGCACGACGGCATCTTCCAGCGAGAACGTCATGCGCGCCCATTCTTCAGCGATGGCGCGCGCTGAGCCCTCGGGATTCCAGGCCAGCCTGCCGTAGGCAAACCAGTTGGCCTGGTTGAAGGTGGAGCCGGACCAGTCGCGGTCGGTGCCGATATTGGCCACACCGGCCATGCCCGTCAGGGCGTGCCCTTCCACCTCGCCCGCCACCACCTTCGCAACCGTCGTACCGGGGCCCCGCGTGCGGGTGTCGGTCTTCAGCGTCTCCTCGTACAGCGCCCCCATGTATGCAAGATGGGTGGCGAATCCCAGGTATTCCTTCGTGATCTGGAACTCCATCATCAGCGGCGTGCCAGGCATGGCGCCGAACAGCGGACTGAAGGGCTCACGTGGCTGGAAATCGATGGGTCCGTTCTTCACCTGCACCAGCACGTTGTCGCGGAACTTGCCGTCCAGCGGCTTGAATTCGGTATAGGCCTGCTTCGCCCGGTCGTCGGGGTTGTCCTGCGAATACACGAAGGCGCGCCACATCACGATGCCGCCATGCGGGGCCAGCGCCTCGGCCAGCATGTTGGCGCCATCGGCATGATTGCGGCCGTAGTCCTGCGGGCCTGGCTGGCCCTCCGAGTTGGCCTTCACCAGGAATCCGCCGAAATCCGGAATGAGCTGGTAGATCTCAGCCGCCTTGGCGCGCCACCAGGTACGCACTGCCGGGTCCAGTGGATCAGCAGTGGGCAGGCCACCGATCTCCACCGGCGCGCTGAAGCGTGCGCTCAGGTACACACGCATGCCCCAGGGCCTGAGCGCCCCTGCCACCACGGCCACCTTGCGCAGGTAGCGCGGGGTGAGGATGGTGGCATTGGCGTTCACATTGTTGAGCACGGTGCCGTTGATGCCCAGTGAAGCATTGGCCCGCGCATAGTCGGTGTAGCGGGGATCCGCATATTCCGGCAGCTTCCACCAGTCCCAGATCGAGGCGCCGGCATAACCGCGCTCGACGTGGCCATCGAGGTTGTCCCAGTGGTTCAGCACACGCACCCGCACGCGCGGCACCTCGCGCACATCCAGCCGGGACAGCGGCTGGCCGGTCTGCATCAGCCGCAGCAGGTGGAAGGCGCCGTAGAGCACACCGGCATCATCATTTGCCGCGATGACCGTGGCTGCCTTTCCATCCACCCGCATGCTGCGGATCAGGTAGCCCTCGCTGCCCAGCGACCGCGTATCGAGCCCGAGCTCGCGGATCTGCGGTGAAGTGGTGACGGTGCCGGCCAGGATGGCACCGGCACGCGTGACGCGCTCCTGCACGGGTGGCGCGCGGCCGAGCAACCCGGCCAGTCCGCGCAGCAGCTCGCTGCGGGCCGAGGCACGGGCAGGCGTAGCGGCTTCCAGCACCAGCTGCGTGGCCAGGGGACGGTACTGCCGCGCCTGCGCCTCCGGCAGTGGCCGGTAGCGCAGCCACAGGTCATACCCATCTTCGGCACGCACCGCCAGGGCGGTGAATGCCAGCACCACCAGCAGCAGCGCCTGGCACGCGGCTCGCATCAGCGCAGCAGGTACTGGTTCAACAGGTTCTCGTATCGCTCCTGCCCGCCACTGGTCTGACGGGGTTCGCCCGCCTGCTTCGCATGGGAGACCAGGTCGGTGAGCTTGAGGCGGCCTGCGGCGAAATCCTTGCCGGCGCCGGAATCGAAGCTGGCATAACGCGTCCTGCGCCACTGCTCCCAGGGCGACTTCGTGAGCAGGGCGTGGGCCACTTCCAGGCCACGGGCAAACGCGTCCATGCCGCCGATGTGGGCGATGAACAGGTCCTCCATGTCCGTGGATTCACGGCGCGCCTTGGCATCGAAGTTGAGACCACCCACCAGTCCGCCCTGGCGCAGCACCACCATCATGGCCCCGACGGTGTCGTAGAGGTCGGTGGGGAACTGGTCGGTATCCCAGCCGTTCTGGGCATTGCCGCGGTTGGCATCAATGCTGCCCAGCAGGCCGTGGTCGGAAGCCACCTGCAGGTCATGCTCGAAGGTGTGGCCCGACAACGTCGCATGGTTGGCCTCGATGTTCAGCTTGAAGTCCTGGGCCAGGCCATGCTCGCGCAGGAAGCCGGCCACGGTGGCGCTGTCGAAGTCGTACTGGTGCTTCATGGGCTCCATTGGCTTGGGCTCGATGAAGAAGCTGCCCTTGAAGCCGATGCTGCGGCCGTAGTCGCGCGCCATCGCGAGGAAGCGGCCGAAGTGCGCCAGCTCGCGCTTCATGTCGGTGTTGACCAGCGAGGCATATCCCTCGCGGCCTCCCCAGAACACGTAGTGCTCGCCGCCCAGCTCCACAGTCGCATCCAGTGCGTTCCTGACCTGCACGGCCGCGCGGGCCACGACGTTGAAGTCCGGATTGGTGGCGGCGCCGTTCATGTAGCGCGGATGGGAGAACAGGTTCGCGGTGGCCCAGAGCAGCTTCACGCCGGTGGCCTTCTGCCGCTCCTTCGCCAGCGCCACCATGTGCCTGAGGTTGCGCTCGTATTCACCGATGTCCGCGGCGTCCGGCGCCATGTCCACATCGTGGAAGGTGTAGTACGGCACACCGAGCTTGGTGATGAACTCGAAGGCGGCATCGATGCGCGCCTCGGCCGTGGCCATGGGCGTGCCCGACTCCCAGGGGAAGCGCCGTGTCCCGGGACCGAAGGGATCGTGTCCGGCGTTGGTGAAGGTGTGCCAGTAGCACACCGCAAAACGCAGGTGCTCCGCCATGGTCCTGTCGCCAATGCGGCGGTTGGCCTCATACACCTTGAACGCCAGCGGATTGTCCGAATCGCGGCCTTCAAAGGGAATCGTGCCGATGCCGGGAAAATATTCGCGCTGGCCGATGAAGGGTTTCGTCATGGAAGCAATGGTCCTGTTCAGGTGTTGAAGATGAATGATGGAAGGCTGGCAGGCCTACTCGCCGCCTCGTGCGCCTGAGTACAGTTGCCGCGCCATGCCGAGCTGGCGCGTGAATTCCCGGCAGGCCTCTGCGTAGCCGCCGGCGGCGCGCGGATCCGGCGTCGCCGCCAGCGCCGGTTCGGTCTGCACGTGATCGTGCACGAGGGCTGCAAGCGCGCCCGCACTGCCGTCCGTGGAACAGGCCCACAAGGCCTGCAGCGCCGCGCCGAAGGCCGCGCCTTCCGGCTGTGCGGGTACCTCCACCGGCAACTGGAACACATCGGCAACCATCTGGCGCCAGGCGACGCTGTTGCTGCCGCCACCGGTGAGGCGGATGGCCTCGAATGCCAGTCCGGCGGCGCGCAGCGAGTCAAAGCCGTAGCGGAGCGAATAGGTCGCGCCCTCCATGGCCGCGCGATAGACATTGCCGCGCGTGAAGTTCGCCAGGTTCAACCCGTAAAGGCTGCCGCGCGCACGCGGCAGGTCGGGCGTGCGCTCGCCGTTGAAGAACGGCAGCATGCCCAGCCCGTCCGCACCGGGCACCGTTCCGACCAGCACCGCATCGCCTTCGCGGCTGCTGAAGCCGAAGGCCCTGGCCACGTTCTCGGTGGCGACGGTGCAGTTCATGGTGCAGATCAGCGGCAGCCAGCCGCCGGTGGACGAGCAGAACGCGGCCCAGCCGGCCCCGTCATCCACCACCGGGCGCTCCGCGCAGGTGAACAGCGTGCCTGAGGTGCCCAGGCTCATGCTGAGCACGCCGGGAGCCACGTTGCCTGTGCCGATGGCCGCCATCATGTTGTCGCCGCCACCCGCGGAAACGCGCACGCCAGAGGGCAGTCCCAGCTCCGAGGCAATGGCAGGCAGCAGGGGAAATGAGGCGTTTGCCGAAACCAGTGGCGGCAGGCAGGCGCCCAGGTCGCGCTCCGCATCGGTGGCCTTGAGCATGCCCGGTGACCACTGCCTCGAGCGCACATCCAGCCAGCCGGTGCCGGAGGCATCCCCATGTTCCATGAACCGCTCGCCCGTGAGCCAGAAGTTCACATAGTCATGGGGCAGCAGGATGGTGGCGAGGTTTGCATAGGCCTCGGGCCGGTTCCGGCGCGTCCATGGCAGCTTTGATGCGGTGTATCCGGCCAGCACGGGATTGCCGGCCAGCGAGATGCAGCCGGCCGGGCCGCCCGCGGCAGCCATGATGGCGTCGCATTCGGCCTGGGTGCTGGTATCGCACCAGAGCTTCGCCGGGGCCAGTACCTTGCCCGCGCTGTCGAGGGGAACAAAACCATGCTGCTGACCGGAAACCCCCAGCGCAGTGACGCGGCGGCGCTGTTCCGGCGCGAGCCCGGCGAAGCAGCCACGGATGGCATCGATCCACCATTCCGCGCGCTGCTCGCGGGTGCCGTTGGCGCCGGCGATCAGTTCCAGGGGCCGGGACTGCGTGGCGACAACACGCCGTTCCTGCGGATCGTATGCAACGAGCTTGACGCCCTGTGTACCAACATCGAGGCCGACAGCCAGGCCCATGGATCCCCCGGAAATCATCTGCGACGCGAAGTGCGGCAGTTTGGACCAGCCGCGCCGCCAGCGCCACTGACGTCATGGAATGCCGCCGGAACAGCCGTCCGGCTGGCGGGCAACGCCGACCTTCCCGGCATTCGTATGACTATAGCCTCCGGCGGTGCGCCCGGGGACCATCCCCGCAGCCACAGCCGGCGTAGTACATTTGGGCCCATGAAAATCGAGCAGCATGGACGCCGCCGCAATGGGTTGATCCTGGGGCTGGGCCTGGCCCTGCTGCCCGGCATCGGGCAAGTGCAACCGGCGCCCGCACCGCCATCCCTGCGGTTCGCGGATGTGTTCGGCCCGGGCATGGTGCTGCCGCATGGCCAGCCGCTGACGCTCAGCGGCACCGCCGCGCCACGCCAGAAGCTGAAGCTTTCCGTCGATGGCCGCGAATACGAACTGCGCAGCGACTCCCGCGGCCTGTGGCGGCGCGAGATTGCACCCCTGGCCGCAGGCGGCCCCTACTCCATCGTGCTGGACAACGGCCAGGGTGAAACGGCCGAACTCGACCAGGTCCTTGCCGGAGAGGTCTGGCTTTGTTCCGGACAGTCCAACATGGAATTCACGGTGGGCATGTCCAGTGACCAGCCGGCGGAGGCCCTGGAAGGCCAGGCTTCCATCAGGCTGCTGCCGGTGCGCCAGCAGACTGCGTTGCAGGCCGGTGATTCCTTCCCCACCAGGCCGGCGTGGCTGCCTGCCGGACCCAGCCAGATCCGCAGCTTCTCTGCGGTCTGCTATTTCTTTGCCCGGCAGCGGCTGGCCGACACCGGGGTACCGATAGGCGTCATCAATGCCTCCTGGGGTGGATCTGCCATCGAACCGTGGATGAGCGAGCGGCAGCTGGCCACTTGGCCCTCCTATCGGCACCAGGTCGACCTGCTGCGCCAATACCGCGCGGACCGCCGCAAGGCCGAGCTGGCCTTCGCAGCCGACTGGGTGCAATGGTGGAATGCCAGTTCCAGCGAGGGCCCGGTCTGGGAACAGGGCGTGCTCACGGGGCGTGACTGGCAGGAGGCACCGCTGCGCGACTGGCGCACCTATCCGGATGCGCGCCTGGCATTCTTCACCGGCAGCCTGTGGTATTCCAGCTCATTCACGCTCACGGAAGAGCAGAGCCGCCGCGGCGCCAGCTTCGTCCTGGGCCGCGTGGATGAAGTCGACACCACCTGGGTGAACGGAAAATTCGTCGCCAACACCTTCGGCTATGGCACCCGCCGCGAATACCGCCTGGAGCCCGGCGTGCTGCGTGCGGGCACCAACCAGGTGAGCACAATGGTCACGAGCACCTACGAGGCCGGCGGCCTGCTCGGGCCACAGGCCGATGTGGGGATCCGTTTCGACAATGGCGAATTCCTGGCGCTGGGCGAAAGCTGGAAGTACCGTTTCGTGCCGAAGCAGACCGGCTATCCGCCGCGCGCACCCTGGGAGAGCGTGAAGGGCGTCAGCGGCATGTTCAACGGCATGATCGCGCCGCTGTCACCGCTCGCCCCCACGGGTGTGATCTGGTACCAGGGGGAATCCAACGTGGACAAGGCCAGCGAGTACGGCCCCCTGCTCACGGGACTCATCAGCGACTGGCGCCGGCACTTCGGGCGCCAGATGCCCTTCATCGTGGTGCAGCTGCCCAACTACGGCGCGGTGGCGCAGTCACCGGCAGAATCGGGCTGGGCCATGCTGCGGCATGTGCAGCAGCAGGCAGCCCTGCACGATGACTCTGTTGGCCTCGTGCCGACGCAGGATCTCGGCGACGACACGGACATCCATCCACGCCGCAAGTTCGCGGTTGCCCTGCGCGTGGCCGAGGTCGCACGCGCACTGGAAGCCCGGGCTCCGTCGGATGGCGTCGTGCCCCGCCTGGCGGCGCTGCGGGCCGATACCATCGAGCTGGAGTTCTCGCCTCCCCTGCCGGCCGCCGATGCGGCTCGCCTGCGGGTCTCCGGGTTCATCCTCTGCGGCGCGACATCAGCAAGCTGCGTACCCGCCGTGGCAGAAAAGCAGGGCAGCCGTATCGCGGTGAGCCGCACCGCCCTGCCGGAGGCCACCCGGGTGCGCTACTGCTGGTCTGATGGCGGCACCTGCGCACTGCGGTCACTCGGGGACCTGCCGGTCGGATCATTCGAGCTGTCCATCCGGCGCGCCAGCAAATAGCCGACCATGCCCGCATGGCAGCGGGCAGGATTTTCGTCGGCGTGGGTGGATGGAGCTTCGCGCCCTGGCGCGGGCTGTTCTATCCCACAGGCCTGGCGCAGCGGCGCGAGCTGGCCTTCATGGCCGGCAAGCTCGGCGCGGTGGAGATCAACTCCACCTTCTACGGCATGCAGAAGCCCTCGACCTACCAGCGGTGGCACGACGAGACGCCCGAGGATTTCATCTTCACGGTGAAGGGGCCGCGCTTCGCCTCGAACCGCAGCGACCTGGCCACTGCCGGCCCATCCATCCTGCGCTTCCTTGACAGTGGACTGCTGCGGTTGGGCAGGAAGCTCGGACCCATCAACTGGCAGCTGGCCCCGGGCAAGCCTTTCGTGGCCGCTGAGATGGAGGCCTTCCTTTCCCTGCTCCCCGGGGCCCATGAGGGACACAGGCTCCGCCATGCCATCGAAGTGCGCCATCCCGGATTCGCGGTGCCGGAATTTGTGGGCCTGGCTCGTCGCCATGGGGTGGCCATCGTGCTTGCAGGAGATGCCACCTATCCGCAGATCGCCAATGCGACGGCAGGCTTTGCATACCTGCGGCTGATGGGCACCGTGGACAAGGAGCAGCGCGGGTATCCTGCCGCCGCTCTCACCCGCTGGGCCCGACAGGCCAGAGCGATTGCCGAAGGCTCTCCCGCCAGGGAACTCACCCTTGTGCCGGAGGACACCGCCCCGGTGGGGCCGCGTGATGTGTACTTGTTCGTCATCAGCGGCGCCAAGCACCGCAACCCCGCGGCAGCTATGGCGCTGCGGGAGAAGCTCGGAGACTGAAGTCCCGGACCGGCGCCGCTATGGCTTGTGGCCGGCCTCGATGTCGCGCGCCTGCTGGAACATGAGCTGCCCGGATGCCTCATCGGCTTGGAAGTCGACGGGTTCGAGCAGGAATCCGACATGGTCGCCCAGGTCGATCCGCTCCAGCACCTTGCCCGCAAACCAGCGATCGCAGGCATCCAGCACGGGTACGCCATGCACTTCGCGCCATTGCACGCGGGCGAACTTGTCGATCTCGTCCCCCGTCTCGCCGCCGAACAGGTCGGCGATGTCCTTGTGCTTCTTTTCCACCACGTGCACTGCCAGCACCGTCGCACGCAGCGCGAGCCGGTAAGTGTGGTTCTTCTTCGACAGGCAGGCCAGGAAGTGCGGTGGGTGGATGCTGCATTGGGTGGCAAAGCCGATCAGGCAGCCAGAGCGCTCACCGTCCACCGCGGTGGTCACCACGTACAGCGGATAATCCAGGTGCGTTGCGAGCCTGGCGAAAGGTGTCTTTTCCCTGCCCGGCCCTGCCATGCCCTACTCCACCAGCGCCAGAAGGCTCTGGTACTTCTCGATGTACCAGCGGTTCTCGTTGTTGTAGCGGGGCAGGGCCACAGGCCGGATCCCCCTCGCATCCTGCTTCCACAGGCAGGGGCAGGTCACTGGTTTGTCCAGCGGCTGCTCGCCCACCCGGCTCAGCTCGGCGAGTGCCACCTTGGCGCGCTTCACCACGTTGTAGAGCCGCGTGACATTGCGCGGGCCGCCGTTGTAGGCCGCCACGGGGAAGATGCCCAGCACCATGGGATTGTCCTGGTAGGCTTCGCGGATGTCCTTGCGCATCTGCGCCAGCTCGATGTCGAGCAGGCAGATTGCCGCCTTCATGGCATTGAGCAGGTTTGTGGCGCCACGCTCGAAGTCGGGATCAATGCGCGCGCGCGGGCAACGCCGTACCACCAGGGCATAGGTGCCATTGCCCTTGCGGTTGGTGAACTGCATCGGGCCGAGCGCCGATGCGCTGGAGACGCTGTAGCGGTAGGCCTCTTCACGCTTCAACCCGTACTGGCTCAGCACCTGGTTGAATGCTTCTGCGCCACGGTTGGTGTACTCCGCGTCATCGGTCTGCTCGATAACGGCCAGCGCGGTGATGAGCCGGGTGGGCACCACGTCTGCCAGCAGCATGCCGGGATAGGCGGCACTGGGCACCTGCGCCGCGCGCAGCTCATCCACCGCCTGCTGCGCCGTGTCCTGCAGGAAGTTGCGGCCGGCAGCGACCAGCAGTGGATCGAAGGTGTCCTCGGTGAACGGCAGGTACACGATGGGTTGTGCCTTGTCCACCACTTCGCGCCAGCGCTTCTTCTTGATCAGCGCGCTGTCGAAGACCGGAAACTTGCGGCCGTAGACCTTCAGCGGCTCGCCCTCGCGCGAGAAGGAAAACATCAGCCTTTCCGCGCCGGTGCCCTTCACGTGCCTGGCGTCGATGCCCGGCGTGCGCATCACGAACGGCAGGGGCTTGCGCCCGGGCTTCCAGTTCACCGGGGGGCGCGGGATCTCCACGTGGGCGAGGGTCCAGTCCTGCCGGGTCTCGCTCCACAGCGCAAAGACCACCGGCCGGCCGCGCAGGGTTTCCTTCTTGCCCTTGCCGGTGAAGAGATATTCGAGCGGCACGTCGCGCAGCAGCGTCTCTGCCTCAACCACGAGCGTGCGGATGACCTCATCCCTGCCTGGCAGCTCTGCCTCGATGGTGACATCCGCCAGTTCCTCGGTGGGCAGTTTGTCGGCGCCGGACTCCGCCACGGCCAGCGGGACCTCGCCCTCGACTTCAAGCGAAACCTCTTCACCGGATGCCTGCGATTGCGCCTGCTCCGTCGCCAGCGCTTCGACAAGCATGTAAGGCTCGGGTTCTTCGTATGCGCTGTCTGCCGTGGCTGCACAGCCGGCCAGCAACAGCAGGCAGAGGAGAGATGGCACCCAGACAGCGCCGCGTGGGCCGGACATGAACATGCTGCACGCAGCTTACCCGCGTGCGCGCCGGATTGTCTGTCGGAGTCGCCCGTACGTCAGGATCACGCGGATGTGCTAGCGGACAAGTGCGTTGGGTGCGCCCACCGACAGCCTGCGACGGCGCTGTGTTTCGGAAATGTCGGTGACGCTGGCGGATCTGCCCGCACGGTGCCCGGAGGATGATCCTGCGGACAGCAGCAGCGATTCCAGCCTGGCCGGCAGCAGCCGCACCGCTTCGCCCAGCGCCGCCTCTTCCTGCGGCTGCGCCAGCAGATAGCCCTGCAGCACGACGCCGCTGTCGCGCAGCACCGCAAGTTGTGTAGTGCGCTCCACGCCCTCGGCCGTGATCTTTACGCCGATGTCCCGGCACAACGCGATGATGGCGCTGGCGATGGCGGCAGACCGGCCGCTGCGGTCGATCCCCGCCACCAGGCTCCGGTCCAGCTTCACACGGTCCAGCGGCAGCTGCTCGAGGGAGGCCAGCGAGGAGAACCCGGTGCCGAAATCATCCAGCGCCACGGCCACCCCCATCTGCCGCAGCCGGTGCAGCCCGTCGATGATGCCGGGCCCGGTCTGCAGCACCGACTCGGTGAGCTCCACTTCAAGCTGGCGGGGTGGCAGCGAATATTCCTCCAGCAGCCTGGCAATGCGGTCTGGAAAGCGCGCATCGAACAGCTGGCGCGGCGACACGTTCACGGCGACGCGCATGTCGCCCAGGCCCTGCCCGCGCCAGCGCGCCGCGGTGGCGATGGCTGTCTTCATCACCCAGTCACTGATCTCGATGATGAGCCCGGACTCCTCGGCGATGGGCAGGAACTGCTCGGGGGAGATCATCCGTCCATCTGCCGTGCGCCACCGGAGCAGCGCTTCTGCCACTTCGACCCGCAGCGTGGCAACATCGATCTCGGGCTGGTAGACCAGGCGCAGTTCGCCGCGGTCCACCGCCTGCCGCAGTCCCTGCTCCGTGGCAAAGCGTTCTGCGGCAGCCTCGACCAGGTCCGGAGTGAAGACCACAAGCTGGCGGCGTCCCAGTGCCTTGGCCCGGAACAGCGCCGCATCGGCCGCCCGCAACAGCGACTCCGCCGTGTCGGCATGGTCCGGATGGAAGGCCGCACCCACACTGACGCTGACCAGCACTTCCCGGTCGTCGATGAGCAGCGGCTTGCCGAAGGCATGCAGCAATGACTCGCCCATGGCGTGCAGGGAACCCGGGTCGGCGTTGTCAGCCTGTGCCAGCACGGTGAACTCATCGCCGCCGAATCGCGCTGCCATGCCGTGGCTTCCCACGGCCTCGCGCAGGCGCGCGGCGATGGCCACCAGCACCCGGTCACCGAATCCATGGCCCATGCCGTCATTGATGTTCTTGAAGTTGTCCAGGTCGAGGAAGTACAGGCCCATGCCACGATGCTCCCGGTCACTGGCCTCCAGCAGCTCCGCCACGCGCTGGAACAGCTGACGGCGATTGGGCAGCTCGGTAAGTGCGTCGTGTTCGGCCAGGTGCTGCAGTTCGCGGGTGCGTTCGACCACCCGTGCCTCCAGGCTCTGCTGGTAAGTGCGCGCAACGGACTGTGCGGCTTCCAGGTTCACCGCCATCTCGTTGAAGGCCGCGCCCAGCCGGTCCAGTTCGCGGCTGCCGGCGCGCGGCACACGCACCTGGGAATCTCCCTGCGCGATCCGCTGGCTGGCGTCGATCAGGCGGCGCACGGGCCGCAGGATGCTCAGCACTGTTGCAGCCGACACCGCCAGCAACAGCAGGAGCACGGCCACCGACAGCCATGCCAGTGTGCTGCGGGTGATGCCTTCCTGCCCTGCCTGCTGGCGCGTGGTGACGCCCAGTACCGGCTCCCACGGCATGGGCGTGCGCACGGCTGGCGCCCCTGCCGGAGGCGCGAGGAAAACCGGAACGCGCGTCCGCTGCGCCGGTGGCAGCAACAGCGGTGCCGCCGCCGCTGGAGGGCTCGACAACTGCTCGCGCAGCAGGACGAGGTCAGCCTGCAGTTTCGACCTGGTGCCTGCCAGCGCGTCATCCAGATCGGTGATTTGCAGCCGCAGGCCGCGGATGCGCAGCAGATCATCTGCGGTCTGCTCGTAGGCTTCGCGCCCCAGGCTGCGCTTCAACCCGCTTTCATTCCGCCCCAGCGTCGTGGCGAACTGGTCTTCCAGTTGCGAGAGCCTGCGGGCAGCCGGTACGGACAGGGGCTGGTCGCGCAGTTCCAGCGCCTGGCTGCGCAGCGCCTTCAGCTCTCCGACGAGGTCGACCAGGGCCTGCCGGGCCACCACCCGGCCGAGGATCTTCCATGCCTTGTCGAGGGATTCCTGCAGTCGCGCGTCGACGTCGGCGAGCGCACCGGTGAATTGACCGAAACGGGCACGCCGCGCGTCGGCAAGCTCCGCGAGCTTCAGTCCCGAGCGCAGTGCCTGGTCCACCCCGGACGCCAGATCAGCCCCATGCAGCGCAACGAGGATGCCGCGCAGGTCGGTTGTGGCTGCGCGCACCCTCTCGATGCGCTCCGGGTTGCGCGAACGCTCCGCCGCCTCTACCGCATCCTGGAATCGCTGCAGCACGAGCAGGGCGCGCGCCGTGGAGCGGCCTGGCCGGGCGAGGGTCTCGGGAACAAGGGCAGCAGAGGGTATGGCTGGATCTGCGGGCACCACGCGCACCGTGGTGACGGAGATGGTGCGCTGGACGGTGAAGTTGGCAACCGCTGCCAGCACCCCGACACCGATGAAGGCCACCGCGAGCTGCCATGCGATGCCGGGACGCCAGGTGAAGAGGCTCCCCATTCCTGCCCGCCAGCGCGGCTGAATTGATTGCATCGCCAATCCGTCCCTGGTCATGAAGACGGAGATTCTCGGCAACGCCACCGTAAACAGGTGGGACCTTCAACAGAATTGAGCCGTGCGTCCCTGCCGCGACGTGATATGTCACATGCCGGTGTGAAGCAGTCGCTTGCCTCGTGTCAGAGGATTCCTACCGTGAGGATTCCCTGAAGCGGAATGTAGTCTTGCCGATGGTCACGATGTCGCCATCGTGCAGGAAGTGCCGGCTCACGCGCCGGCCGTTCACCTGCACGCCATTCACGCTTTCCAGGTCCTCGATGATGCAGTGCTGTGGACTGCCGAGGATGACCGCATGCCGGCGGCTGACGAAGTTGGCATCGATCTGGATGTCGTTATCGGGCGTGCGGCCGATGGTGCTGCGACGACCCAGCTCATGTTGCTGGCTGCCATCCTCCTCACTTGCCAGGAAGCGCCGGGGCAACTGGTCGGTACCGCCAACCACTTTCAGGGCCGGCCTCGAACCCGTCTCCTCCTTGCCGAGGCGGGCGATGTTCTGCTGCAGGTTGCCCAGCAGCGAGGCGCTTGCGCGAACATCGGCTTCCAGCCGCTCGATGCGGTCGCGTGCGTCGCGCAGCTCCGCGTCGCGACTGGCTGCGCGCTCGCGCGCCGCGGCCAGCTCACCCTCGAGTTCGCGGATCCGCTCCTGCTGCTGCGCGAACATCTGCACGGCGGCAGTGGCCGCTTCCTCGCTGGCACGCAGCTCGGCGAGTTCGGACTCCTGTCGGGCTGCCAGGGTGCGGTGGGCCTCTGCCTCACCGGCCAGCTGCTGCTCTCTGGTTGCAGCGGCCTCCAGCTGCTGCCGCGCCGCCACAAGTTCGGCGTCGCGCTCCTGCAGGCGGGCCTCCAATTCCCGCTGGCGCCCGGCGCTGCTGCTGCGCAGGGATTCGAGCTCCGCCGCAAGTGCCGCCTCGCGTGCGGCCGCTTCCTGCCTCTGCGCGGCGCCCTGTGCCCTGAGTTCCGCAAGTTCAGCCGCGTGGCGAGACTCCAGTCCCGCGACCTGCTCATCGCGTTCGGCCAGCATGGCATTGAACACGCCGCGGACACCCTGCGCGTGGCGCAGTGCCTCCGCCTGGCGCTCGGTGCGCCGCCGCAGCTCCTCCATGTCTCCTGCCCGTACACCCTGTGCCAGCGCCAGTGACTGCTCCGCCGTGGCGAGCCGGCGGGAAAGCTCTTCGGCCAGGCGGGCCGCCGTCGCGCGCTCCCCGTCGATGAGTGCCTGGGTCTCGCTGCGGGTACGCTCGACCAGTTCCAGGGCCGCGTTGCGCTCTGCCTCCGCGGCAGCGAGCTGACCTTGCAGTTCACGCAGGCGCTCGGTCTTGCGCTTCAGGCTGGATTCGACTTCGCGCAGGCTGTCAGTGAGGTCGGGGGCGACCTCCGGCATGGCCAGCGCGACGAAGGTGTCGGTGGCACCATCCGCCACCACATCGGCGGTGGATTCAGCGGGATCAGCGGCAGGCGTGCCGAAGTCCATCAATGGCAACTCTGCGGTTGCCTCAAGGTCGACTTCCTGTACGAGGGGCTGGTGCTTCTTCTTGCGGGACATCGTGGGCGCAGGATACGTCGGCAACACCAGCGCCGTGACGCGACCGGAGAAAAATACGCCTTAAGTCACATCGCGCATCAGTCCCGTGGCGCGATCTCCCAGCCACCGCCCAGCGCCTTGTAGAGAGTCACCAGCGCGGTGGCAGCACGCGTCCGGCTGATGGCCAGCTGGTCTTCGGCCTCCAGGGACGTGCGGTAGGCATCGAGGGCCGAGAGGAAGTCGGATACCCCGCCCTCGAAGCGTTGCGTGGCCAGGTCAGCCGCCTCGCGGCTGGCTTCGGCCGCGCGGGTGAGATGTTCCAGCCGGCGTCTCTCCCGTGCGAAATCCGAAAGCGCGTTCTCGGTTTCCTCGAGAGCCAGGAGCACTGTCTGCTCATACGTCGCCAGCGCTTCGGCGCTGCGCGCATCGGCCGCGCGGATGCGCTGGTACACATGGCCGAAATCCAGCAGGCCCCAGCTGAGCGAGGGTCCGAAACTGCGGCGGTCATTGCCGGAGTCATCCAGCTGCCCGAACGTCGGCGCCGACAGGCCGATGCTGGCGTCGATGCTGATGCGCGGAAACAGGTCCGCGACCTGCACGCCAATGGCGGCGGTGGCTGCGGCCAGCTGCCGCTCGGCTGCACGGATATCCGGGCGACGGCGGAGCAGCGCCTCCGGCGTTCCCAGCGGGATGCTTGCAGGCATCGCGGGCAGCGCGCGGACGTCGGTGAGCGTGAGGTCCATTGCGCCCGGTTGCTGACCCGTGAGTACCGCAATGCGCCGCATGGCGCGGTCGACAGCGGCTTCAAGCGGGGGCACGCTGGCCAGCGTGCTTTCCACCTGCGCCGTCGCCCGCGCCGTATCCAGGGCAGTGCCCCGACCAGCCTCCAGCCGGGCATTCACCAGTTCCAGTGCCCGCGCTTGCGTCCCGGCATTGGTGCGCGCCACTTCCAGCTGGCTCTGCACACCGCGCAGTTCGAAATAGTTGCGCGCCACCTCGGCAATCACCGACAGCACGACCTGGTTGCGTGCGGCCGAGGCCGCCTGGGCCGCGGCGCGGGCGGATTCGTTGGCGCGGCGCACTCGCCCGAAGAGATCCAGCTCCCAGCCGGCGTCGAAGCCCGCGTCATACACCTGGTAGTCGCGATCCACCGGCGTGCCCGGAGGAACGCCGGGCGTGGCGGCGGCACTCTGCCGCACGTCGTTATAGCTGGCCTTGCCGGTAATGCTGGGCAGGAAGTCGAACAGGCGCTCGCGGCGCAACGCCCTCGCCTCGCGCAGCCGGGCCGTGGCCGCGGCGACGTCGCGGTTGTTCTTCACCGCCGCGTCGACCAGCTCATCGAGCACCGGATCTGCGAACTGCCGCCACCACTCGCGCTCGATCTCGCCCTGGCCGCGGTCCTCCAGCAGGGAGGCAGCATCGAATTGCCCGTCCACCTCGGTGTCCGGCTCGCGGTAGTCCGGTCCCACCGCGCACGCGGCCACGAGCAGCGAAGCGCACAGCAGCGTCGCTGTGCGGGCCATGTCATCAAGCCGCAGCATGGGCAGCCTCCCTCCGGCGCTTCACGAAGCCGCGGATCAGCACGAAGAAAACCGGTGTCAGGAACAGGCCGAAGAAGGTCACGCCGAGCATGCCCGAGAACACCGCTACCCCCATGGCCCGACGCATCTCGGAACCGGCGCCCGTGGACAGCATCAGTGGCACCACACCCATGATGAAGGCCAGCGAGGTCATGATGATGGGCCGCAGGCGCAGCCGGCAGGCCTCCACTGCGGCATCGAACGGGTTGCGACCCCGTTCTTCCAGGTGCACGGCGAACTCGACGATCAGGATGGCGTTCTTGCATGCCAGCCCCACCAGCACCAGGAATCCGATCTTGGTGAAGATATTGTTGTCGCCACCCACCAGCCACACGCCGGTGAGTGCGGACACGATGCACATGGGCACGATGAGGATCACCGCCAGCGGCAGGGTCCAGCTTTCGTACTGGGCCGCCAGCACCAGGAAGGCCAGCAGCACGCACAGCGGGAAGATCAGGGTGGAGCTGCCCCGCGCCAGGATCTCCTGGTAGGAAAGGTCGGTCCACTCGAACGAGACGCCGGCCGGCAGCTTCTCGCGGGCGAGGCTTTCCAGTGCGTCCAGCGCCGCACTGGAGCTGGTACCGGGCATCGCCTGGCCATTGATGTCTGCGGCCAGGTAGCCGTTGTAGTGCGTGACGCTGTCGGGCCCGAAGCTGTCCTTCACCGTCATCACCGAACCCAGCGGAACCATCCCCCCCTGCAGGTTGCGCGTCTTGAGGTCAAGCACCTGCTCCTTGCGCGCACGGAAGCCGGCATCGGCCTGGGCGATCACTTGGTAGCTGCGCCCGAAGAGGTTCAGGTCGTTCACGTACAGCGAACCCAGGTACACCTGCAGTGCCTCGAAGATGTTGGCCAGGGGAATGTCCTCGCGCTTCGCCTTCTCGCGATCAATGTCGGCGTAAAGCTGTGGCACGTTCACCAGGTAATTGGAGAACACTCCAGTGATTCCAGGTGTCTGGTTGGCCTCGGCGAGGAACTCCTGCAGCACGCGGTTCAGCTCCTGGTAGCCCAGCGAGCTGCGGTCCTGTATCTGCATCTTGAAGCCGCCCAGTGTGCCCATGCCCTCCACCGGCGGGGGCGGCGCCACACCCACGAAGGCGTCCTCGATGGCGAACAGCTTGCCCTGCACCGCGGCAAGGATCTCGTCGGCTGAACGGTCACCGGTACGCCTGGCCCGCGGCTCCAGCGTGGCGAACACCACGCCGCTGTTGGAGGCGATGCCGAAGCCCGCCGTGACCGACATGCCTGAGAACGCGATCACCGCCTCCACTCCCTCCTCCTGTGCGAGAGTGTCCGAGATGCGCTTGATCACTTCCTCGGTGCGCTCGAGCGTGGCGGCATCGGGCAGCTGCGCGAAGGCAATGATGTAGTCCTTGTCCTGTACCGGCACGAAGCCGCCCGGCACGCGAATCAGCGCCAGGCCTCCCAGCAGGAGCAGGCCGGCATAGACGGCGATGGCCACGGCCGACTTGCGCAGCACGCGCCCCACCCCCCGGCTGTAACTGCCGGAGGCACGCGTGAAGAAGCGGTTGAAGGGACGGAACACCCAGCCACCGGTGCGATCCAGGAATCGCGTGAAGAGGTCCTTCGGCGCGTCATGCGGCTTCAGCAGCGCCGCCGCCAGCGCTGGCGACAGGGTCAGCGAATTGAACGCCGAGATCAGCGTGGAGATGGCGATGGTAATGGCGAACTGCCGGTAGAAGCTGCCTGTCAGTCCGCCGATGAAGGCAATGGGGATGAATACCGCCGTCAGCACCAGCGCGATGGCGATGATGGGCCCGCTGACCTCATCCATGGCCTTGAATGTCGCGTCGCGCGGCGAGAGCCCGTCGGCGATGTTGCGCTCCACGTTCTCCACCACGACGATGGCGTCATCCACCACGATGCCGATGGCCAGCACCAGTCCGAACAGCGACAGCGTATTGATCGAGAAGCCCAGCAGGTGCAGCACGGCGAAGGTGCCGACGATGGACACGGGCACCGCCAGCAGCGGGATGATGGAAGCGCGCCAGGTCTGCAGGAACAGCACGACCACGAGCACGACCAGCAACAACGCCTCGACCAGGGTCTCCACCACGGCATCGATGGAGTGGCGCACGAACTGCGTGGGATCGTAGATGACCCGGTACTCGACGCCCTCCGGGAAGTTGCGCGAGAGATCCTGCATCGTCGCGCGCACGTTGTCGGCCAGCTCCAGGGCATTGGAGCCGGGCGCCTGGAAAATGGCGATGGCCACCGCCGGCATGCCGTCGAGGTAGCCGAGAATGCCGTACTCGGAGGTTCCCAGCTCGATCCGGGCCACGTCACGCAGTCGCGTGAGCTCGCCCCGCTCGCCGGTCTTGATGATGATGTCCGCGAACTCCTCCTCGGAGGCCAGGCGGCCATAGGCATTGAGCAGCAGCTGCTGGTCAACACCCTGTGTCATCGGCTGCGAGCCCACGACGCCGGCGGCCACCTGCACGTTCTGCTCGCGGATGGCGGCAACCACGTCGCCGGCCGTCATGTTGCGCGCAGCGACGCGCTGCGGGTCGAGCCACACGCGCATGGAGTAGGGACCGCCACCAAAGGTTTCCACCTGGCCCATGCCGGGGATGCGGGCCAGGGTGTCGCGCACCTGCAGTTCCGCGTAGTTGCGCAGGTATTTCAGGTCATACCGGCCATTCGGGGAGACCAGCTGCACGAACATGGTGATGTTCGGATTGCTCTTGACCGTGTTGACGCCGATGCGGCGCACGTCTTCGGGCAGCTTGGTGAGCGCCTGTGCCACGCGGTTCTGCACCTGCACCTGCGCCAAGTCGATGTTGGTGCCGATGTTGAAGGTGACGGTGATGGATAGCGCGCCGGAGGAGGAGGCCTGCGAGGACATGTAGAGCATGTTCTCGACGCCGTTGATGGCCTGCTCCAGCGGCGCCGCGACTGTCTCGGCCACCACTGCCGGGCTCGCGCCCGGATAGGCGGTGGACACAACCACTGACGGCGGCGCCACTTCGGGGTACTCACTGACCGGCAGCACCTGCAGGGACAGCAGACCGGCCAGGAAGATGATGATGGACAGAACCGCCGCGAAGATCGGGCGGTCGATGAAGAAATGGGCGAACTTCATGCGTCTGCCGCCGTCAGCCCGCAGCGGCCGGTGCGGCCGCCGGGGCTTCCGCTCCCTCCATCGGCACCATGCGTGGCGTCACCACCATGCCAGGCCGCACCCGCTGCAGGCCATTGACGATGATGCGCTCGCCCGGCTTGAGGCCCTCCCGCACTGCGCGCAGGCCATCGACCATGGGGCCGGTGGTGATGGCGCGGTACTCGAGCTTGTCGCCCTCGCCCACCACCAGCACGTAGCGGCGGTCCTGGTCGGTGAGGATGGCGCGATCGTTGATCAGCGCACCTTTGTAGGTACTCGTGCCTGCCAGCCGCACGCGCACGAACATGCCCGGTACGAGGAAGCGGTCGGGGTTGGGGAACACGGCGCGGCCGAGCAGGGTTCCCGTGCCCGCGTTGACGCGGTTGTCCACGAAATCCATGTAGCCCTGGTGCCTGTACTCGGTCTCGTTGCCGAGCGCCATCACCACCGGGTTGGCGTGCTCCCGGGAAAGCGGTCGCTGGCCGCTGCGTGCCAGGTCGATGTACTTCAGGTAGTCGCGCTCCGCGGCCTCGAAGTACACGTACATGGGCGCCAGCGATACCACGGTGGTCAGCCGGGTGGCTGCGCCGCCCTGTCCGCCCGAGACCAGGTTGCCCGCCGTCACTTCGGCGCGTCCCACGCGGCCGGTGATCGGTGAGGTAACGCGCGTATACGCCAGGTTCAGCCGCGCCACCTCCACGCCCGCTTCGGCAGCCTTCACTGCTGCCATGGCGCTGACATGTGCCGCCTTGCGCTGTTCGTATTCTTCCTGCGACATCGCCCTCGTCGCCAGCAGCTTTTCGGCACGCGCGAGGTCAGTCCCGGCGAGCGCGGCTGCCGTGCGCGCACGTTCCACCTCGGCCTGCACGCGATCCAGCTCTGCCTGGAACGGACGCGGATCGATGATGAAGAGCACATCCCCCTTCTTCACGTCGCGGCCTTCGTGGAAATTCACCTGCTGCAGGTAGCCGGATACCTGCGGACGGATTTCCACCGATTCCACCGCCTCGAGGCGGCCGGTGTATTCGTCCCACTCGGTGATCTCGCGCTCCGGAACAGTCGCGACGCTGACTTCCATTGGGGGAGGCGCGCCCGCCGGTTCACCCGCGCCCGATCCGCAGCCCACCAGCACGAACAGCGACAGGACGGCCGGCGCAAAGCCGATGCGTATGGACATGGTGACAGTATCCTGGAAGAAACAAGGGGGGACCCGGGTCGGTCAGCGCCCGGGCGGCGAATTATATAGCGCGCGCGTGCTGGCGGAACCGCCTCAACCCCGGCGCGCTGCCTCGATCTCTGCAATATCGATCCTGCGCATCTTCATCATGGCTGCGAACACGCGCTGGCGGAGCGCAGCGTCCGGATGCGCGAGGCTGTCCGTCAGCACGCGCGGCGTGATCTGCCAGGAGATGCCCCACTTGTCCTTGCACCAGCCGCACTGGCTCTCCTGGCCGCCATTGGCCACGATGGCATTCCAGTAGCGATCCGTCTCGGCCTGGTCGCCGGTGCTGACCTGGAACGAGAACGCCTCGCTGTGATGGAAGGCGGGGCCGCCGTTGATGCCGATGCAGGGGATGCCCATCACGGTGAACTCCACCACCAGTTCGTCACCCTTGCGGCCGTTGGGATAGTCGGTGGGCGCCGTCTGGACGGCACCCACCGCGCTGTCCGGAAACGTGCGGGCATAGAAGGCCGCAGCTTCCGCTGCGTCGTGGTCATACCAGAGCGATACGCGGACCTTGCTTGCGGAACCGTTCATCATGGTCTCCTTATTGATCCTTCGGGCCGGCGATGCCAAAGACCGCTCCTGCGGGGTCGGTTGCGACAGCCACCCAGTCTCCGCCGGGAACCCGGTGCAGGTCCTGCAGTACGCGGCCGCCGTGGGCCTGGATGGCATGATGTGATGCGGTGGCGGAAGCCACGCCGAAATATGGCACCCAGCCTGCGGCCGGCGCGCCCTGCATCTTCTGCATGATGGCGCCCACACGCACACCATCGTGGTCCATGAAGCAGTAGTCGCCGAGCGGCCCCATCGGCATCACCTCGTCGAAGCGGTAGCCGAAGTGCCGGGCATAGAACTGCTTCGCGCGTCCCGGGTCGGCACTGGCCAGTTCATTCCAGCGCACGCGCTGCGGCGCCTTTGAATCGAACACATCACTTCTTGCATCCGGCTGGTCCGGCGGGGGCACGGGCTTCATCACGTAGAAGGGTGCGCCCCCCGGGTCACCAACCATTGCGATCTGTCCGACCGGCAGCTCCGCGCGCATCCAGGTGGTTCCGCCGTCGGATTCGATGGCGCGCGTTGTGGCAGCCACGTCATCCACTTCGATGTACGGCAGCCAGCAGGGTCTGGCACCATGCTGTTGCATGTGCGTGGAAAGCCGCAGCATGCCGCCGGCGGAACCGCCGTCGCTGCGCAGGATCATGCGGTAGTCCTTCCCATCGGGCAGCGGCGCACCCTGAGGAGACACGCGCCAGCCCACCACCGCACCGTAGAACCGGGCGGCGGCATCCGGATCCGGCGCCATCAACTCATACCAGATGAAACTTCCCGTGCCCATCAGCCCTTCTCCTTGAACAGCATCTGCAGGTAATTCTTCAGGTGGTTGATCGCATCCAGCAGCGGAGCGCGATCGCCTGTGGACTTGGCCAGCACGAAGCCACCCTGCAGCACTGTCTGCGTGTAGAGGGCAAGGCCCATGGCGCTCACCTTCAAGCGCGGCGGATAGCGTTTGATCACCGCTTCGAAGTCCACGGCCAGCAGCCCGGCATGGCTGGTGATGGTCGCGCCGAGCGCCGAGCGCATGGGCTCGGAGGTGGCGTAAACCTCCTGTACCGCGGTACCTGCGAAACAGGTGATGGATTCCAGCGGCCCTTCGGCGAGCGTGGCGCGGAATTCCAGGTAGCCGAAGATCCGCTGCAGCGGATCGCGCTGGCGATGATATGGGGCGTTGGCGAAAAGAGCGCCCGTAACCGCCGACCAGTGCCGTGCGGCCTCCACGCCAAGTTCGTCCTTGGATGCAAAGTGGTGGAAGAACGCGCCCTTGGTGACCCCCGCCTCGGCGCAAAGCTGATCGACTGTGGTGGCGTTCCAGCCCTGCCGGCGCACGAGCTTGTGTGCCGCACCCAGCAGCGCGTTGCGCGCGCTGCCGCGAGCTGCTGCCTGCCGGCTGCCTGTAGTCGCTTGCGCCATGGATCGGACCATAACCGACCAGTTGGTATGTTGTCCAACTGGACGCGAGACCCGGCAGCGATTAAATTAAACCTATTGGTTAATTAACTGGTTAGTGAAATTCGATGCAGGACCCCCTCAGCCGCACCTTCTCGGCCCTCGCCGACCCGACACGCAGGGCCATGCTCGCGCGTCTCTCCCGCGGCGAAGCGAATGTGTCGGACATCGCACAGCCCTTCCTGAAAGACATGAGCCTGCCTGCGGTGACCAAGCACCTGAAAGTGCTGGAGCAGGCCGGGCTGGTGACCAAGGGCCGCAATGCGCAATGGCGCCCCTGCCGGCTCAATGGAGCGCCACTGCGCGAGGCGGTGGACTGGATGGAGCAGTACCGCCTGGCCTGGGAGGAGCAGCTCGACCGGCTCGGCGCCTACCTGAAGGCAAAAACCCGTGGAGACCGTGATGGCCGCAAGAAATAGATCCAGCGAAATCAACCTCACCCGCGTCTACGACGCCCCACTTTCCGCGGTATGGGAAGCGTGGACGGTGCCGGAGGAAATCGCCCAGTGGTGGGGACCGCGGGGCTTCACGCTCACCACCCACAGCCGCGACCTGCGCACCGGCGGTCACTGGCACTACACCATGCACGGGCCCGACGGCACCGACTACGAGAACACGACGCAATACCTGGAGGTCGTGCCACGACAGCGCCTGGTGTATGACCATGGCGGCCATCGTGACCGTCCGCCGCTGTTCCGCATGACAGTTCTGTTCACTGAACGCGACGGTCGCACACGGCTCGACCTCAGCATGGGCCTCGCCACCCCGGAGGTGGCAGAGCAGACCCGCGCCTTCATCCGCAAGGCTGGCGGAGAAGCCGCGTGGGACCGTCTGGCCGAGCACCTGGGCAAGCGCTCCGGCAAGGAGCAGTTCTTCATCGCCCGTTCATTCGATGCCGGAATCGATCGCCTGTACGACATGTGGACCGATCCGGCGCAGCTCTCGCAATGGCTGCCGCCCACTGGTGCGACCATGCAGTTCATCCACGCTGAACCGCGCACAGGCGGCACTTCGTTCTACGCCATGCAGCTGCCCGGGGGCGAGACTGTCCACGGCAAGCTGAAATTCCAGCAACTGGAGAGGCCGCGGCTGGTCGTCTACACCCAGCAGTTCTGTGATGGCGAGGGGAATGCAATCCGGCCACCGTTCTTCCCTGACTGGCCCCTCACCATGCATACGTTCGTGGAGCTCGCCGAGGAAGGTCCGGTGCGCACGCGCGTCACGGTGCGTTGGGAGCCGGGCGCGGAGGCCACCGCTGCGGACATCGCGGAGTTCGCCAGGCAGAAAGGCAGCATGACGGGTGGCTGGACAGGCAGCTTCGACAAGCTGGAGGCCATCGTGGCGGACTGACGGATCAGAGGGGGGCGACGGCTGATGCGCGCCAGTTCGCGTGGCTGCTCCAGTACTCCACGCTGCGCCGGTAGGCAGCGGCGTCCAGCGGCACACCGGAGCCGCCTTCCGCGACACCCAGTGCATTGCGCATCATGGTGATGGGCGCCATGGGGAGCTCCTCGGGTGAATCGGTGTACATGCAGCCGACGATGCCCCAGTCGGCATCGATGGCAGAGCCTTCCTTCGCCAGCTGCTCCCGGCTGTAGAGGATGGGGATCAGGTAGTCAGCCACCGGCGGCTCCACGCCCTCGAACCAGCGCACCAGCACCGGCAGCTCGTTGCGGGAGCGCGCCTCGTAGTCGGAGCGCAGCAGGTGTCGATTGGCGTCGGTGATCGGCACGGTGAGACAGCGGGTGGAAGTCCAGTTGCGATGTACGTGCAATACGCAGAACGGTGCGTAGCCCGGCAGCACCTTCAGGGGTGCATTTTCATTCAGGTGGCGCTCGAACTCCGAGGCGGTGATGTCCTGGATGGTGTTGCGCCGCGACTCGCGCGGGAACAGCCGCGCACGCGCGAATTCCGTCATCACGATTGATTTCATCAGTCGACCACCAGCCCGGGGCACATCAGGGCCGGCACGCCGGCCACGGCTTTCGGCAGGCCCGTGATGCGCGCGTCGCTACCAGCACCGAGCACCTCAGTGAGGACATCCTTCGACAGTGCGACCCAGCCGCCCTGCGTGCTGAAACTCACAATGAACTCCCCCTCGTTGCGATCCGCGAGCAACCTGGACTCTTCGCCGGGCCGCGCCCTGCCCTCTGCCACCCACTGCGGATCGGAGGACAGCAGGAACCTCGCATCCACCTCCGGCACGCCGGGCGTGCCCGGTGCGGGCCGGCCTTCATCCGCACTCACGTGGAGGCGCCCTGTTGGCACGGCCGCCGGACCGGAGGAATGCACGCGAACATCGAAGGCGCGCGTCATGCGCGTAAAAATCCCTTCGGCGAATGCCTGCGGATATTCGTACTGCCTCAGCACCTCGGCGCTGATATGCGGCAGGCGCCGCCAGCCGCTCACCCAGGCCAGCTTTTCCGCGCTCGCCTCGCCATCGGTGAACACATCCTCCAGCGAGTAGCGTCGCTCGGCTTCAGGCTGCAGTGCCTTCATGGTCATGTGTTCGAGCAGGTTCGAGGAGAAGCCGAACATCACCCCGTAGGGCGAGTAGGTGCCGGGAACGGGCCTGAACCGGGGGAGGTCTTCAGCCAGCGGCCGCACCACGCGGTGCAGTTCCGACACGTACCTGTCCACCAGTCTGGCATGGCGTTGCCCCATCGGCGTGTATGTCGCGTTGCCTTCCGGATCCGTCGTCACGAACAGGTGCTCGATCATGCTGTACGCGCGCAGCAGATCCGGATGGTTCAGGAACAGCTCGGGATCGGGTGAAATGGCCTGGCAGATGGCGCCTGCAAGCTGCAATCGCCGTGCATCCTCTCCGCCCTCGATGGCGCGCCCATAGGCGGCAAGCAGCGGCGCCAGCGCCTGGATGGTCATCGCGCAGTCCAGCGCATTGGAACGACGCGTGTCGAGCAGCAGCGCCGCGTCATCGAGCGCCCTGCCCTGCATGTTGAAGTACCGCAACTGGGAGCGCAGGTGACCGCCAGCCATCACCACCGTGGCGCGGTGGATCTCGATTCTTTCATCTTCATCAAGCGAACGAGCCAGTTTCTGCGCCACGCGGAAGTACGCGCCCAGGTCGTCAGTCGTTGGACTCTGCGCCACGGGAATGAGCCAGCGCGTATCGCGCACCAGCACCGGCTGGTCCGCCGGCGAGCTGCGCCACAGCTGGTCGAGCAGGGCCTGCAATCCACCGAGCCGCGCGGATGCTACATCTCCGCCTTCATCAAAAGCCCGCATGCCCAGCAAGGTTACGCAGCGGACCAGGTACAGGTTGAACAGCGTCTGCGCAAAGCGCACGCGCCCACTGCGCCCCGGCCAGCGTGTGCTGCGCCAGAGGGTGAAGGCGCGGACCATCATGTCCGCCGGGTCGAACATCTCGTTCGGAATGCCAGGCATCTCGCGCGGCCTGAACCCTTCGGCCCAGTGGGCCTCCTGCAGTTTGCCGCGCAGCGCCGACTGCTGGCGCGTGGGCCGGGCGGTAGAGAAGAAGCAATCCTCGAACTCCCGATGCATGAGCGGGCGGTCCTGCAGCAGCCGGGGTGGCGCCTGCTGTGCGTTCAGCAGTCCCTGCAGGCATTCCACGATCGCGGCCCGGTGGGTGATGAAATGCTGCAGCAGTTCGACATGCGCCTGGAAAGGCAGCGGGGCTGGACGTTCGGTGCTCACGGCGCCGCGAGCATACCAAGCGGCATGACGGCGCGCCGCCGACGCTGTAGATTGCCGCCCCGTGCGCAACCCTGCCCGCCTCGAAGTGTTCTACGAACGCCTGCTCATCCCGACCAGCGGCACAGTCTTCAATCCCTGGCTCGACGTTGATCCGGGCACGGACGCACTGCCCGATGCCGCCGCTGCGCGCCTGCTGCGACTGCGCGCATTCTTTGCCGTGCGGCCGCGCTGGCTGCTGCTGGGCGAAGCTGCGGGCTACCAGGGAGCGCATGTCAGCGGCATTGCCTTCACCAGCGAGCGTCTGCTGCTGGCCGGCGCGATTCCGCGCGTGGACATCGGCGGCCGGCGCCTCTCGACGCGGGCGCGTCCCTGGAGCGAACCTTCCGCCACTACCGTCTGGGGCACCTTGCACACGCTGGGCCGGGCTGCCGACACCCTGCTGTGGAATGCCTATCCCTGGCACCCGCATCGGCCTGGCATGCCCCAGTCCAATCGCACTCCCACGCCGCTCGAGCGTCGGTCGGGGGTGCCTGTGCTGGAGGCCCTTCTGGCTGCGTTTCCAGCGGTGCGCTGCTTCGCGGTGGGACGCAACGCCGAAGCCTCCCTCGCGGAAGTAGGCGTGCGGGCCACCCCGCTGCGCCATCCCTCGATGGGGGGCGCCACGGCGTTTCGGGAGGGGCTCCGGCGCGCGCTTGCGGAAGAAGCCTGACGGGCGACCGGGCGGACGCGCCGCAATACAATCCGCATCTCCACGCCATCCCGGGAGCTGCCGCATGAAATACCTGCATACGATGGTCCGAGTGACCAATCTCGACGATTCGCTCCGCTTCTACCGCGACGCCCTTGGTCTGGAGGTACTGCGCAAGCACGAGAACCAGCAGGGCCGGTTCACGCTGGTGTTCCTGGCCGCTTCCGGGCAGCACGAGGCGCAGGTCGAACTCACGTACAACTGGGATCCGGAAACCTACACCGGCGGCCGCAATTTCGGACACCTGGCGTACGAAGTGGATGACATCTACGCCACCTGCGAGCGCCTGCAGAAGCACGGTGTGCAGATCCTGCGTCCGCCGCGCGATGGCAGGATGGCCTTCGTGCGTTCGCCGGACCAGATCTCGATCGAGCTGCTGCAGAAGGGTGAGTCCCTGGCGCCCAGGGAACCCTGGGCGCAGATGCAGAACGTGGGGAGCTGGTAGGCGGGTTTCCTCCCGCGGCGGAAGTCCAGGCTGCCGATCCGGCCACGCGGCAACGGGCATAGAATCGGTCCCGGGGGCTGGATGCCAGCCAGAAATGCGATCGCCCGGACCAAAACCAAGGAGCCGCCATGTCTGTCGAGAAGCCCGCGAGAGTTGGCACCGCCATTGCCGCCGTTGCCGCCACCCTGGCGCTGGGAGCCTGCAGCAAGTCTCCGCAGCCCGCCGCTGACGCTGTCACCAAGGCGGCCTGCAATCGCCAGTGCCTGGTCGCTGCAACCGACCAGTACGTTGCCGCGCTCGTGGCGCATGACCCTTCCCGCGCACCGCTGGCAGAAAACATCGTGATCGTGGAGAACGTCACGAAGATGCAGCCCGGCGAAGGCCTGTGGAAGAACATCGTGAAGGGACCCGACACTTTCGCCATCCACGTGCCCGACGAGATCAACCAGACGGCAGGCTTGCTGGCCATGGTGACGCAATTGGCTCCGCCGGCAGCGCCACAGAACGCCTCTCCCGAACAACGGGCGGAACTTGCCAAGGGCCCACCGGTGGAGCAGCCCGCGATCATCGCTGTCCGCCTGAAGTTCAATTCGGCGGGGAAGATCGAGGAAGCCGAACACCTGATCTCCGGCGTGCGCGAAGCAATGCTGGCCAACCTGCAGACCCCCCGGCCGGGCATCTTCACGGAAATTCCCGAAGCCAGCCGCATGTCGCATGACGAGCTGGTCCGGATCGGCAAGTCCTATTACGACGCGCTCGACGACAACAATGGTGAGCTGACACCTTTCGCGCCGGACTGCGAGCGGCATGAGAACGGCATGATCACGGCTGGCGGGCAGCCCTCGAATGCACCTGTCATTCCCGGCACGACCGCCACGCCGCAGGTGTCCAGGGACTGCCGCGAGCAGCTCAACAGCAATACCTTCCAGTACATAGACCGCATCGAGAACCGGCGGGTGTTCGCGGCCGATCCGCAGACGGGCCTGGTGATGGGGCTCTCGCACTTCCGCCACCCGATGGACAACCTGCCCTACAAGGTAAAGGCCATCGACGGCTCCACCATCGAGCGCAACAAGGACAACCTCTCGTTTGCGCCCTTCGACCTGCCAGCGGCGCATATCTTCAAGATCGGCGCCGACGGCCTGATGCACGAGATCGAGGCGATGGGTTTCACCGCGCCATACAACTCACCCACCGGCTGGGAGTGAGGTCCTGGCCGCGCGGGCAGCCAGCCCGCGCGGCCAAATGCGCCTACAAATGCGCCTACTGGAGCCCCTGCGCCCTCTGCACGTAGTCGCTGTAGGCGGGAATCACGATCGCCGCCACGATCCCGACGACAAACAGCAGCGGCATCAGTATCCCCAGCACCTTGACGAGGGTGGTGTTCGGTGGCGGCGGATGCCCGAAGCGGTTCTCACCCTCCGTGCCCCGCTTGAACAACCAGATCAGTCCGACAAGCGGAATCAGCATCAGCAGCACCATCCATCCGCTCCAGTCCATGTCATGACTGCGCTTGATGGCCTGGATGATCGAGAACACCAACAGCACCAGGTAGGCAGGAATGGCAATGAGGGGAACGAACTGGGGAAGTAGCGCGCCCGCGATTCCCGCTACCACGCCCAGCAACATCTGGAAGCCGAATACATACGCCAGGTAGCGCAACCTGCCGATGCGTCCGGTGGCCGACCAGAATCGAATCTCCTGGAATTCCTGTGCAGCCGCGATATCACGCACTTCAGCCTGCGGTGCCGCGTATGGGTTGGTAGCCATGTCTCTCCCTTCTGGTTGTAGTTCTTCAATGAACCGGCAAGTCCGGGACGGTGCTGCGGCAGCATAGCCCTGCACTTGACCCTTGAGGAAGCAACGCTTGATGTGCATTTAACATTCCCCGGCCAGCGGCTAGTCTCGGTCATAACAAATGCTTTCTGGGGGCGACCATGCGGATTTCCGGACACAAGACAATGCTGCAGTCGATGCTGCTCGTCGCCACGGGCCTTCTGATGCAGGGCTGCACCTCCATTCCCGCCACGCTGAAGAGTGATGGCGCGCCGCTGCCTCCCATCAAGGTCGCCGGTGCCCGCTGGATCGAGCTTTCCCCGGTTCTCGTGGCGGCCAACAGCCTGTATCCGCAGAAGCTTGAAGTGCCCTCGGGTGGCGTGGTCAGCATCACTTCCGGTGCGGCGGACCTGGCGACCAACGCCGAGACGCAGCTGCTGCGCGAATCGGTCACCAACCCCGACCTGCGCATCATCATGACGGTGTCGGAAAGCTTCTATCGCCTGGTGGCAAGACGCTCCGCCGGCATCAGCAAGCTGTCGGACCTGAAGGGCAAGCGTGTGCTGCTGCCACGCCAGACTTCCGCGCACTACTACTTCGTCGCAATGCTGCGCAGCGCGGGGCTGGACGAGAGCGACGTCACATTCGTGAGCCAGCCGCCGCGAGCGCCAGCGCCGGGTGGTCAGGCAGCCCCCCGCGGCCAGGCAGCCGCTGGCGCCCCTCGCAGCCGCTTCGGCACCGCCGAGGCCCTGGCCCGCGGCGAGGCCGACGTGATCGCCACCTTCGAGCCCGAGCCCGAGGTGGCCATGCAGCTGCTGGGCAGCGACGGCATCGTGCTGCAGGACCGGAAGGTATACCGCGAGGCCTTCAACCTCAATGCCCGCGCGCAGGACCTGGCCGACCCGGAAAAGCGCCGCGCCATCGTGCGATTCGTGCGCGCCGTGGCCGATGCCAGCAAGCTGCTGAAGAAGAATCCGGACCCTTACCTGCCGCACATCTCCAGCGTGCTGGGCTTCACCGAGGAGCAGATCCGCTGGGGCTGGCCCGAGACCGAGTTCCCGGTGCACATCATCCCCGACATGCTGGACGTGCTGGAGGTGGAGGAACAGTGGCTGGCGAAGAGCGCCAACCGGCCCGCGCGCAGCCGCGCCGAGCTGGAGAAGTTCATCGACCGCAGCGTGGTCGAGGAAGCACTGAAGCTCCGATGAGCAGCGCTTGCAGGTTTGATTCGACCGGTACTAGTATCAGTGCATGAATTCCGTCGCGCTGATCACGGTAATGCAGCTGACCACCACGAGGTGGGCCGCCTGACCGTGCGCGACAGTCAGGCAGTCCGTCACCGACGCGACTGCCGACCGATGCAAGACCCCGGAAGGCAGTGGCCAACCGGGGTTTTTCATTATGGACATCCAGGGATTCCACATCAGGAGCGCTGAACCTTCCGACTACGCGGGGTTGCAGGTGTTGCATGCGCAACCCGGCGTGATCCACGGCACCCTGCAGGTCCCCTTCCCGTCGCAGGAGCTCTGGCGGCAGAGGTGCCTGGAGTGGAAGGACAACTGGCGCGTGCTTGTGGCCTGCGAAGAGCAGCAGATCATCGGTAGTGCGCTGCTGGTCGTCGGAGCCGGCAGTCCGCGCCGCCGCCACGCAGGGGAAATCGGGCTCAGCGTCCACGACGCGTGGCAGCGCCGGGGGGTGGGCAGCGCCTTGATGCGCGAGCTGCTGGGCCTTGCGGATCGCTGGTTCAACCTTTCGCGCATCGAGCTCACCGTGTACACGGACAACGTCGGCGCCATCGCCCTGTACGAGAAGTGCGGCTTCCGGCGGGAGGGCCGGCTGCAACGCTATGCCTTCCGCGACGGGGAGTACGCCGACGTGTTTGCAATGGCGCGGCTGCGTTGAGCTATCCTCGGCCTGGCGGAAACCACACCACCCAGCGCGAGACAAAGTTGCCAATTCCCAGCAAGCTACGCGGCCGCACGCATGCGGAACATCATCGCACCGACCGCATCGGACCCTTGCGCGCGGGCGTGCTGGGAGCCAATGACGGCATCGTGTCGACAGCCAGCCTGATCGTGGGGGTGGCCTCCGCATCGGCCACCACCTCCACCATCCTCGTGGCCGGTCTTTCCGGCCTGGTGGCAGGCGCGATGTCGATGGCGGCCGGCGAATATGTCTCCGTGAGCTCGCAGTCGGATGCAGAACAGGCCGACCTTGCCCGCGAGCGCAAGGAACTGGCCGACCAGCCGGAGATGGAGCGCGAGGAACTGACGCGCATCTACATCAAGCGTGGCCTGGATCCCGCACTCGCGCGCCAGGTGGCCGAGCAGATGATGGCGAAGGACGCACTGGGCGCGCACGCGCGCGATGAGCTGGGAATCATCGAAACCACTGCCGCCCGTCCGGTGCAGGCCGCCCTCACCTCCGCCGCGACCTTCGCCACTGGCGCAGCGCTGCCGCTGGCCATGGCGGTCATGCTGCCGGCTTCCTGGCTGCTTGCAGGCGTGTCACTCGCATCGCTGGGCTTCCTCGCCGCGCTCGGCGCCATCGGCGCGAAGATGGGCGGCGCGCAGGTGGGCCGCGCGGCATTTCGCGTGACGTTCTGGGGTGCACTGGCCATGGCCATCACGGCCGGCATCGGGGCCCTGGTCGGCCCCGCAATCCCCCTTTAGTCCCCCTGGATGCGTCGCAGCGCAGGCCGGTCGGACCAGGGATGACGTTCGCCGCTGTTGCGAACCGGCTCCATGAACTGGTAGCCGGTGTGCCGCCGCATGGCGGCCAGCACGGGACCGCTGTAGCGCGCGACGACCGGAATCCGCAGTGGCGGTTCGTTGAAGTCCGGCAGGGTCAGATGGTGTTTGGCCATGGGCAGCTCCTGGTATCCTGAAAGCCACTCTCCCGCGCGACCTGCCGCCATCACATCAGGCAAAGACTGAACACACTGCGTGCGATCAGGAAGTGTGACGGGGCACCGGGGAATCAGTTGCCACGGCACTCACCTTGAGGGACCTGCCTGCTAGAAACCCCACCACCAGTTGCAGTACCGACAAGGCAATCATGATCAGCAGCGGCAGCGTCCAGCTCTGCAGCAGGTCATGGAGGAAGCCGATGGCAATGGGCAGCAGCGCGGCCATAAGGTAGCCGATGGACTGTGCCATGCCCGACAGCGCCACACTCTGCGCCGCCGTGGATACACGCAGGCTGAACAGCGTGATCGCCAGCACCAGCGAACCGCCAGCCCCCGCGCCCATGACGATAGTCCAGCCCAGTGCATGGACGGGATCCACGAACAGGCCGATGAAGCCGGTCAGGATCAGCGCGCTCAGCACCGCGGCGAGATGGCGCTGGTCGGCCAGGCGGTGGATGAACAGCGGCGTGAGCATCACCGAGCCCAGCACGAACACCTGGTAGATGAAGAGGATCACGCCAGAGCGCGCCGCACTGATCCCGGCAAGGTCGTACATCATGCTCGGGAACCAGGCCACCATCACGAAGAATGCGGTGGACTGGCAGGCCATGAACAGGCTCACCTGCCAGGCCAGTGGCTGGCTCCAGAGGCGCACCGGGGCTTCCGGGCTGGCGGGCGGACGGGAGTGCATGCGCAGCTGCGGCAGCCAGGCCAGTGTTGCAAGCAGCGCGGGGAAGATCCACCACCCCAGCGAGAACCGCCAGCCGCCGAGTTCAGCCATGGGAATGGCAATGCCGGAGCCGGCTCCGCCGCAACTCACCAGCACCATGGTGAACAGCGCGGTGACGATGGTGAGCTGGCCGGCGAAGTCGCGCCGGATCAGTCCGGGCAGCAGCACATTGTTGAAGGCGATGCCGCAACCCAGGAAGACCGTTCCCAGGTACAGCCAGGCAGCGCCCTCCACGTAACGCAGTCCCAGGCCCGCCACCAGCAGCAGCATCGAGACGAACACCGCCATCTCCATGCCGAGGCGCCGGGCGAGCGGCGCTGCGTAAGGCGAAAGGAAGCCGAAGGCAAACAATGGCAGGGAAGTCAGCAGTCCGGCGGCCGTGCCACCCAGTCCGAACTGGGCCTGGATCTCCTTCAGCAGCGGACCGACGCTGGTGATGGCTCCGCGCAGGTTCAGTGCGACCAGCAGTATGGCCAGCAGCTTGACCAGGCCGCGCCCGCGGAAGGCCTCAAGTCCGGGCTTCGATTCCATGCCGCCATGCTACATCGCCATTGCCGCCCGGCTGCGTGGACGGACTGCAAGTACTGATAATGGCCCGCTGCTCAGGAGTGATTCCTGGAAGGCACCGCCAGGCGCAAAGCTGTCGCAGCCACCAGCCGCCCCTGGAAGCGTGCGGCATCCAGTTCATTGCCGCTGGGCATGCGCTGCCCCTGGCCACCCGTGATGGTCGAAGCGCCATAGGGGCTTCCACCGGTGATCTCATCCAGCGTCATCTGCCCTGCATAGGAATACGGCAGCCCGACCACGATCATGCCGAAGTGCAGCAGGTTGGTGATGATCGAGAACAGCGTAGTCTCCTGGCCGCCATGCTGCGTCGCTGTGGAAGTGAATGCCGCGCCGACCTTGCCATTGAGCGCACCACGGGCCCACAGCCCGCCTGTCTGGTCCAGGAAGTTCGCCATCTGCGACGCCATGCGCCCATAGCGCGTGCCACAACCAATGATGATGGCGTCGAAGTCGACCAGTTCGTCCACCGTCGCGACGGGCGCCGCCTGGTCCATCTTGAAGCCGGCTTCGCGTGCGGCGTCTTCGGGAACCAGCTCAGGAACCCGCCGCAGTACCGACTCGATCCCGTCGACTTGGGAGGCACCTTCGTGCACCGCCTTTGCCATTGCTTCCACGTGGCCACGCGTGGAGTGATAGAGGACGAGTACGCGCGCCATGGTTCACCTCCAGGAAGGGACACAGCATGCGGCCAATGCACAGTGCTTCGCCTTCACCGGCCGGGTGTCCGGAAGTCGGAATTTTCCTACCCGGCCGCGATCACCAGCCGAATATCTGCCGCTCGCCGCGGATGTCGGCTCCACCACGCAGTGTTCCAGAACGCGGATCCACGCCCACCGCCACGCCCGCGGTGCCGATGTCGTAATCCCCCACCACGCTCACGCGGTGGCCGCGGTTCATCAGCGCGGCGATCGTCGCGGAGGGAACCCGGCTCTCCACCAGCAGCACGCCCGGCAGGTCGCGCTTGTCCTCGAAGGACTGGTGGAAATGCATGGATTCCACCCGCGGCGCCTCCAGCGCCTGCTGGATGTTCTGTTGTCCCAGCAGCAGGTTGAGCAGCGTCTGGGTGATGTGCTGGTCCTGCGAGTCGCCACCGGGCGTGCCAACGGCAAGGAATGGCTTGCCTGCCCGCGTGACGATGGTTGGCGTCAGCGTGGTGCGTGGCCGCTTGCCGCCAGCCAGCACATTGGGACTGGCCGGATCCAGGTCGAACACCGTAAGACGGTTGCTCAGCGGCACGCCCGTGTCTCCCGCCAGGTACGCACCGCCGATCAGCCAGCCTGAACTCGGCGTGCAGCTGAACAGGTTGCCGGCGGCATCCACCACCTCGATTGCCGTGGTGTCATTGGCTGGATCGCCCCGGGCCGAAAGCCGCCGCGGCACGAACGCCGTGCCGGCACGGCGTGGGCCACGCTGATGTGCATGAGGATTGCCATAGCGATGCTCCCGCGAGGCCTGCGCTCCGATGAGGAACGCTCGCTCGGCCGCATAGCTCTTCGACAGCAGCCCCTCGGCCGGCACGTCCGCGAACAGGGGATCACCGAACCAGGCATTGCGATCATCGAATGCCAGCTTGATGGCCTCGACGAGCGTGTGCAGGTACTGCTCGGTACCGGGACGCATGCGCTCGATGCCCGCGGCCTCCAGGATGTTCAGCGTCATCAGCAGCGCCGGCCCCTGGCTCCAGAATCCGGCCTTGTGGATGTCATGGTCACCGAACCGCGTGGTGACGGGTGCCTCCAGGCTGCCCCGGTAGCCGGCGAGGTCCTCGTAGCCCAGCAATCCGCCATCAGCCTTCACGGCCGCAGCGATGCGCCGTGCCACATCGCCCTTGTAGAACGCGTCGCGGCCGGCCTGGATGGCTTTCTGGCGATCGGCACCCTTCCTGCCCGCGGCGCCTTCGGCGGCAGTGATATCGCGCAGTGTTGCGGCGAGATTGGGCTGGCGGAAGATCTCGCCATGCTCGGGCACCCGCCCCTGCGGGTAGTAGGTGCGACGCGACCATTCCCACCGCTCGGTGTGGGGGCGGTACACCTGCAGCGCGTTGCGCACTGTTTCGTACATGGGAAAACCATCGGCGAGCTCGATCGCAGGTGCCAGCACCTGCGCCAGCGTGCGGGTGCCGAAGTTCTGCAACGCCAGCGCCATGGCATCGACCACCGCAGGCACAGTGCCGGCATTGGGACCATTGCCGGGAATGATGCCGGCCGACTCGAAGTAGGCAGGTGTGGCAGTCTTCGGAGCCGTGCCCTGGCCGCAGACAACCGTGACCTTGCCCGTCGCTGCCTGGAACACGATGGCAGGAGCCTCGCCACCGAGGCCGAAGTGCGAAATCTCGGTGACAGCAGCTGCAAAGACCGCGGCGACTCCCGCGTCGAAGGCATTGCCGCCAGCGGCGAGGATGCGCAGGCCGGCCTGCACCGCGAACTGGCTGCCCGCCGCGACAAGACCATGGCTGCCGTACAGCTCCGGCTTCAGCGACGGCACCTGTTCGACGCGCCTGCCTGCCGGGGCGGCATTCGAACTGGGGGACGCGAGCTGCGCAAAGGCTCCGCCAGGAAATGCCGCTAGGGCAGCCGCAGCGGATAGCCGGTGGAAGTCGCGTCGTGAAGGCATGTAATGCTCCCCTGCGTTGCCACAAGGCTAGCCTGCGACGGCGCAATGCCGCAATGAAGAACGGTTACAGCCCGGGGATGTGGCCCGAAGCTGCCCGTCTAGCGCTTGGGCCCCTTGCGATGCGACTTCGGCCGCGTCGGCGCCGTTCCTTCGCGCAGCGCCAGCGCCTGCCCGCGCACCTTTACCCTGGACAGGCGCTGGATCACATCTGCGGGCAGCTGGGCCGGAAGCCGGACGAGCGTGTAGTCCGCCCGGATGTCCACGCCATTGATCTGTGGACCCTTCAGCCTTGCCTCGTTGGCGATCGCCCCGACGATGTCACCTGGTTCCGCGCCATGCCTCCGTCCCACCGCAAGCTGCCAGGTGGTCTGGTTGCCATCATCCTCGAAGCCATACGCGGCGGCAGGCAGCGGCGGCAGCTGCGAAGTGCCGTGCGGGCGTTCCTCGAAGCGCGCGTCATTGCGCCCGCGGCGCTCGCCCTGACCGCCCGGGACTTCATCCGACGCCGGGTGCGACGTCTCTGACGCACGCATCTGCACTGGCGCTCCACCTTCCACAAGCGAGGCTGCAGCTGCCGCAATGCTCAACAGGTCGGCGCCGGTCTCCAGCGCGATCTCCTGCACGGCCGTGCGGTAGAAATCCGCCGGTGCCGCCGCCAGCGCCTCGCCGATGCGCGCCTTGAACTTCGCCAGCCGGCGCGTGTTCACATCTTCCACGGTCGGCAGTGACAGCGGTTCGATGGTCTGGCGCGTGGCGCGCTCGATCAGCCGCAGCAGGTTGCGCTCGCGCGGCGCGATGAAGAGGATGGCCTCTCCGTTGCGTCCCGCACGCCCGGTACGGCCGATGCGGTGCACGTAGGATTCAGTGTCGTAGGGCACGTCGTAATTGACCACGTGCGTCACCCGCTCCACGTCCAGGCCGCGTGCCGCCACGTCGGTGGCCACGAGGATGTCGATCTTGCCTGCCTTCAGCTGAGCCACGGTGCGCTCGCGCAGGGCCTGCGGCACATCACCGTTCAGCGCCACGGCGGCAAAGCCGCGCGCCTGCAGCCGCTCGGCCAGGTCGACGGTGGACTGCTTGGTGCGCACAAACACGAGCATGGCGTCGAAGCCCGCCACCTCGACGATGCGCGTCAGGGCATCAAGCTTGTGCAGGCCGCTGACCAGCCAATAGCTCTGGCGGATGTTGGCGGCCGTGCCGGTCTTGCCCTTGATGACGATCTCGCGCGGCTCACGCAGGTGGCGCTGGGCAATGCGGCGGATGTTCGGGGCCATGGTGGCCGAGAACAGCGCCACCTGCTTGTCGGCGGGTGTCTGCGAGAGGATGGCCTCCATGGCATCGGCGAATCCCATGTCGAGCATCTCGTCGGCTTCGTCGAGCACCACACAGCGCACGGCATCGAGCTTCAGTGTGCCCCGCTCCAGGTGGTCAATGAGCCGTCCCGGCGTGCCCACGATCACCTGCGGACCACGCTTCAATGCGTTGAGCTGCGGTACGTAGCTTTGCCCGCCGTAGATCGGCAGCACGTGGAAGCCATTGAGGCCGGACGCATACTTCTGGAAGGCCTCGGCGACCTGGATTGCCAGCTCGCGCGTGGGCACCAGCACCAGCGCCTGCGGCTCGCGTCGCTTCAGCTCGAGCCGCGAGAGGATGGGCAGCGCAAAAGCCGCCGTCTTGCCGGTGCCGGTCTGCGCCTGGCCAAGCACGTCGGCGCCTTCCAGCAATGCCGGAATGGTCGCCGCCTGGATGGGAGATGCGGCCTCATAGCCAACGGCCTTCACGGCACGCAGGATGGGGTCGGAGAGGCCGAGGTCGGCGAAGCCGACAGCGTGGTCCGGGGTCTGCTTCGTCATGCCGCCTCCGCCGTGGAATCAAGGCGCAGGCGCCAGTGTTCGAGAGCAGGTGAATGTGTCATGGGTCGGCGAGCATAACAGGCAGCTTCGCCTCGCCCCGCAGCAAATGCGCTATTCCGTTGCCAACAGCACGCGCGGCATCGAGACTAGGCTGATGCAGGCAGGGAATCCTGTTGCCGGCGTTCCGTCAGCGCCGGGTTCCCCGTCACAGCCGAAGGAGCGACCTGATGATGCGAACATTGACCCTCACCCTGGCTGCAGTGCTCCTGCTTTCAGGCGCTGCCCATGCCCAGAACGTCGACAAGGAACTCGATGCGCTCACCGCGCGCGTGGAGAAGCTTGAGGCGACGCGCGCCATCCGCAAGCTGCAGCGCGCCTTCGGCTACTACATGGATCGCGGCCTGTGGGGCGATGCGGCGGACCTGTTCACGGACGACGGCACCTTCGAGATGGGCCTCGACGGAACCTATGCAGGCAAGGCCCGCATCCGCGAATACCTGAAGCGCCTGCATGGCAACCAGGAGGGCCTGATCTACGGGCAATTGAATGAATGGATCACCCTGCAGCCGGCCATCTTCGTCTCCGCCGATGGTCGCAGCGCCACGGCGCGCTGGCGTGACCACGGCATGCTGGGCCAGTACAAGAAACACGCCGAGTGGCGCGACGGAATCTACGAGAATACCTACGTGAAGGAGCAGGGCGTGTGGAAGCTCAAATCCCTGCGCCTCTACGTGAATTTCGTGGCGCCCTATGAAAAGGGATGGGCACGACTGAAGCCTGGCGACGGGCTGGTGCGCAGCCAGGTGTCGGTGGAATTCCCGCCGGACCGCCCGCCCACCTCCACGTACGCGGCGTTTCCCGAGGTCCACGTTGCGCCCTTCCAGGCGGCAAATCCCGTGAGGGGGCAGACGACGCGAACCACTGCACCTCAGGTCGGCGGCCGCCTTGCACCCTGGGCCGAGCGCATCGCCCGACTTGAAGACCATGATGCGGTGGAAAACCTGCAGGCCATGTTCGGCTTTTATTTCGACAAGGGCCTGTGGGGCGAAGCTGCCAGCCTCTTCGCCCGCAACGGTGCCTTCGAGTATGGGCAGAGCGGTGTGTACGTCGGACAGGACCGCATCCGCAAAGCCATGCTGCTGTTCGGTCCCGAGGGCCTGGGCAGTGGCCGCCTGAATAACCACATGATGCTGCAACCCGTCATTACGGTGGCCGCCGACGGGCGCACTGCAAAGGGCCGCTTCCAGGGTCCGGTGCAGCTCTCCGAGCCCGGCCAGAACGGCATCTGGGGCGTAGGCATCTACGAGAATGATTACGTGAAGGAAGGCGGCATCTGGAAGCTCGCGAAACTGCACTTCATGCCCACCGCCTTCACCGATTACGACCGCGGCTGGGCGCGTTCGCTGCTGCCCATGAAGGGGCCCAGCGCGCTGTTTCCGCCTGATCGCCCGCCCAGCGTGGTCTACCGCACCCTGCCCGGCCAGTACCTGCCGCCCTTCAGCTATCCGCACCCGGTAACAGGTGCCCCACTGGATCGCCTTCCGCAGGCTGCGGACAGCGTGACTGGAGTCGTACGATGAACCGCCACATTCTTTGCGCAGCTCTACTTCTGGCCGCCACGCTTTCCGCACCGCTTGCCGCCCAGTCGGCAGACCAGCGGCTCGCCGCGCTGGAACAGCGCATCACCCGACTGGAAGACATGAACGCCATCGAGCGCCTGCAGCGCACCTATGGCTACTTCGTGGACAAGAGCCAGTGGACGCCGCTGTCGGAACTTTTCACCGACGATGCGACGCTGGAGATCGGCGGCAAGGGACTGTTCCTCGGCCGCAAGCGCGTACTCGAGTATATGCAGACCGCCTTCGGCCGCGATGGCGCGAAGGAGAACTCGCTGGCCAACCACATGCAGTTCCAGTCGATCCCCGACATATCCCCCGATGGTCGCACTGGCTGGATCCGCTCGCGCGCCTACGTGATGAGCAGCGGCGGCTGGGGGTTGCCGCTGTACGAGAACGAATACCGCAAGGAAAACGGCGTGTGGAAGATCAGCCGCCTCACCGGCCCGTTCACCATGTATTCGAACTGGGACGGCTGGGGCAAGGATGCGCTGAACAACACCTGGCCGGACAAGTTTGATCCGCCGCCGGACCTGCCCCCGTCCACCATCTATCTCACTTATCCCGCGTATTACATCGTGCCGTTCCACTACCCCAATCCGGTCACAGGCAAGCCGTTCCTTGCCGACAGCGATGAGGTGGGCGCCTACGCCGCGCCACCCGGCACGCGCGCGCAGGCGGAGGCGCTGAAGATCGGACGGATGGCCAACGGCACGCAGCCCATCGCGGAGCCACCGCGCAATTAAGGCTAGTGACGCGGAGCGCTGCGGGCCCCGCGGCCCAGCCGCTCGACGCTGCTGAGCAGCGCGGCGGCCTCCACCGGCTTGCGCAGGTGGCACTGGAAGCCGGCCGCGATGGCCCGGCTCTGGTCTTCGGCGCGCGCATAGGCAGTGAGGGCTATCGCGGGCACAGCCGCGCCGGCATCACTTCGCGCCCGGATGCGGCGCATCAGCGAATAACCGTCGGTGCCGGGCATGCCCACGTCGCTGACGATCACATCCGGCATCGTGGTGTTGAGGAAGTGCAGCGCCTCGTCGGCGGAACCGGCGGTCGCCACGGTTGCCTGGCAGTCCTGCAGCAGCCGCTGCACCAGGGCGCGCGCATCGGGCTCGTCATCGACGACCAGCACGCTCAGGCCTTGCAGGTCGACCGGCGGAATCTCCTCCTCGCTTGATGCGGACCCGGACTGGGTGGGTCGCACCTGGGCCAGGGTGAGAGGCTGCGCCGGCCGCGTGGCCACCGGCAGCGTGACGCTGAACGCCGCTCCCTTCGCGCGTCCGTCGCTGTGGGCAGATACGGTGCCACCATGCAGTTCGACCAGCTGCCGCACGATGGAAAGCCCAAGCCCCAGCCCCCCGTGCCGGCGGGTGCTGGATGCATCCCCCTGGCGGAAGCGCTCGAAGATGAACTGCAGCACCTCCGGCGCAATGCCCTCACCATCGTCGGCCACCTCCACCTGCACGTGCTGGCCCGTGCGCAGCAACCGCACTGACACCAGGCCCCCCTTCTGGGTGAACTTCAGTGCATTGGAAAGCAGATTCCACAACACCTGCTGCAGCCGGTTGGGGTCGCCATGCACGGGCGCCGGCTCCGCGCCCAGTTCGACTGACAGGGCCACGCCCTTGGCTTCGGCGGTGGGCCTGACGGTCTCGATGGTGGCCTGGATGACCGAGGCTACATCTACCGGTTTCAGCTCCAGCCGCACCTTGCCGGAGATGATGCCGCTCATGTCGAGCAGGTCGCCGATGATCTGCGCCTGCGAGCGGGCATTGCGTTCGATCACGGCCAGGCCATTGACCACGTCCTCGGTAAGTCCCGGGCTGCGGCGCAGCACCCTGGCCCAGCCGAGCACTGCGTTCAGCGGCGTACGCAGCTCATGGCTGAGGGTGGCGAGGAATTCATCCTTGCTGCGCCCGGCGCGCTCCGCGTCGGTGCGCGCCGTGCGCTCGGACTCCAGCAGCTGTTCCCGCTCGCGCAGGAAATCGCGCACCTGGTACTGCCTCTCGCGCGCACGAAGTACCGAGCGCACGAGCGAAAGCAGCGTTGACATGCGCATGGGTCTCTCGACCACACTCACATTGCCCAGGCGAGACACGATGCCGGTGAACACCGGCGACTCACGCCCGAACTTCGACAGCACGATGACGGGGGTCTCCGACCACATGGGCTCGCTGGCCTGCCAGGCGAGCAGGCGCGGCGCATCGGCAAGCAGCGCCTCTTCGGAAAGGATCACGGCCCCGGCGCCGCCTTCCAGGGCCGCGCAGAGCATTTCCACATCCGTCACGGCGGTGCAACTGATGGCGGCCTCCGCCAGCACCTTGCCGATCGCCAATCCGTCGGCATGCGTGGGCGGCAGCACCAGGATCCGCAATTCGCCCGGCAGCCGCGGCAGGGAAGCCAGCTGCTCAGCCTGCACCGGAGGGCTTCCTGAGCAGGGTTGCGTCCTTGCCCACGTATACAGGGATGCCAGTGAGGATGCCATGGAATTGCACCAGGGGCTCTCCGATCTGCACGCCCCCCTCATCCATGTCGATCTCGCGGATGGTGCGCTCGTGCCGGCCATTGCGCTTCTTCACCACCGAGATGGCGCGACGCACGGAGCCCCCCGCCTCGAAGTAGCGGAACAGGATCACGTTGTCCGCCAGGTAGGTGGTATCCACGGGCGAGGCCATGGTGCCCACGAGTCCACTCTGGGTCACGGTGAGGATGGTCACCACGCCGAGTTGCCCGAGATAGGACAGCAGCTCGTGCAGCTGCGCCGTGAGGTACTTTTCCTCCGGCATGGCGTTGAGGTAGCCATTGAGGCTGTCGATGATGATCAGGCGTGCAGGCCCGCCGGGACCGGCCGATTCCGCGGCACGTCGCACCGACGTGGCGAATTCTCCGGAGGACATTTCAGCCGGGTCGATCTGCTGCAGGGTGATCATTCCCTGTGAGATGGCCTCTTCCAGGCCCATGCCGAGCCTGCGCGAGCGGGAAAGATAGGTCGGGATGTTCTCATCGAAAATGAACATGGCCACCCGCTGCCCGCTGGACGCCACTTGCGTGGCAAACAAGGTGCCCAGCGTCGACTTGCCCGTGCCCGCGGGGCCCAGCAGCAAGGTGCTCGTCCCCGCCGGAAGGCCGCCACCCAGCAGTGCGTCCAGCTGCGAATGACCGCTGGCCACGTCGGATTCCGGGAAGGGATGTGTATGTTCGGAGGCCACCAGTCGCGGGAAGACGTCGAGGCCGCCGTGCCGGATCACGAAATCATGATAGCCACCCCGGTACGCAACGCCGCGCATCTTTGCCACGCGCAACCGGCGCCGTTCGGCGCCATAGACATTGGCGAGCTGCTCGAGCACTACCACACCATGGGCAATGCTCTGCAGGTGGTCGTCCTCGCGCCCGCCAGTCTGGTCATCCAGCAGCAGCACCGTGCAGTCATGGCCCGCGAAGTAGTGTTTCAGTGCCAGCACCTGGCGCCGGTAGCGCAGCATGTTCTGCGCAACCAGGCGCAACTCGGAGAGCGAATCGAGCACCACCCGCTGCGGCCGTATCTCCTTCACCGCCGCGATCATCGCCTCGGTGGTTTCGCCCAGCTCCAGTTCCGAGGGGTTGAATACCGTCAGCTGCGCGCTGGCCGAGAGGCTGCGTTCGGATGACACCAGTTCCTTGATGCGCAACTGCCGCAGGTCCCAGCCATGGCTGCGTGCAATCTTCTGGATCTCCGGATCACTTTCCGACAGGGTCACGTACAGGCATCGCTCCCCCTGCGCCAGGCCTTGCAGGAGGAACTGCATTGCCAGAGTGGTCTTGCCGGTCCCGGGCGCTCCGGAAATAAGTGACAGGCAGTTCTGTGGAAATCCACCCTTGAGGATGTCGTCGAGACCCGAGATTCCCGTGGACACGACCTCATCGAAGACCTCGGCCATCCGGACTCTCTCCCTTTATTGGCACAGCCTTATATTGGGAAGAATTGTGGCACAGGGCCTGCCGGGGACCTTTCCGGACGGGGACTTCGAAAGTGTGTAGGTGCAGTCCTACCTGATGCGTTCCAGCGTGCGGCAGAGGTGGTAGAGCGCGTCCAGCGTCGGCATCGGCACACCGCGCTCGCGGCCCTCCTGCAGGGCCACGGTCACCGTTTCCTCCAGTTCCAGCGGACGGCCGGACTGGAAATCCTGCAGCGATGACATGCGGTGCAGCGGCGCTGTGGACTGCATGTTCTCGTTCTTCTTCATCACCGCTGCCGCAGCTTCATCCTCCGTGCCCCGCGCCATCGAGACAATGGGGAGCATGGAATCATCGCTGAGCGCAATGCCCCGGGCTGCGGCCAGGGCCGCCATTTCCCGCGCCACGCGGGCAATGAGCCGCGCGCCATCGGGATCGAGCACCACCTTCCAGCTCACCGCTCGCGTGGCCACCGCCATGGTCATGTAGCCCGCCCAGCCGCAGAACTTGGACCACTCGCGCCCGACGATGTCCGGCACGGCGCGCGTGCGGATGCCGGCGCGCTCCAGCTGCCCTGCGAGCGCCGCGGCGCGCGCGCCGTCGCCTTCGATGTCTCCCACGAGCGTCATCACGTTGCGCGTGAACAGCACCGAGCCATCCGGGCGCAGCTCGCCGCTGGCATCGCTCAGCGCCCCGATCACGGCCGCGCGGCCGAATGCCTCCATGAGCCGGTCATTCTTGAAGGCACCGTTCTGCAGCGACAGCACGCCATCGAAGCGCACATGACGCAACGGCTCCAGGGCCGCGGCGGTTCCCAGGGTCTTCATCGCGACGATGAGCACGCCGGCCCGACGCAGCCGCGACGTTTCTGTCAGTACCGGCACCTGCACGCTGAAGTCTTCCAGGCCGGTGATGCGCAGGCCATCCGCGCGGATCTGGCCGGCGCGGCGCTCCCTCACCAGCATGGCCACGGAGTGCCCGGCGCGAGCCAGGTATGCGCCGAAGATGGTGCCCATGGCGCCGGCCCCGAGGATCAGGAATTCAGGCGCGTCCGGTTGTGCTTGCGACATGCGCACAGCATACGCGAAGGTCTGCGGGCAGCGGCTGGCGTGGACCAGGCCTTGGCCGGGCCGGGGACATTACGAGGCCGCATCGCGGACGGATTCCAGGAACTGTCGCAGCGTGCGCGCCGGCCGGCCCGCAATGCTGCGATAGTCCTGGGTCACCACGTCGAATTCGCCCGCCTCCACCGCCTGCATGGTGCCCACCGTGCTGCGCGAGATCTCCGGCGGGACACCCCATTTGCTGGTCATGTACTGCGGCCAGTCGGTCGCGGCAACGGCGTCGTAGCGCACCGGCCTGCCAAACACCGCGGACATCAGGGCAGCGACCTCTTCCCCTGACCAGGCCTGCTCCATCGTCTCCGAATACACGCGACCGCGGGGCTCTTCCCGCAGCAGCACCTGTGCGGCGGAATACCCGAGGTCTGCGCGAGCCACATAGGCGCAACGCGCCTTGCCACCCGGACGACGGAACACGCCTCCCTGCAGCGTCTCCTGCAGATCCGCCACGAGCAGGTCGGCATACAGAGCATGGCGCAGGATGGTGTGGCCCAGGCCGGAGGCTGCCAGCGCCCGCTCCGTGGGGTAGTGCACCAGCCTGCTGTGTTCGACCAGGGGGGATGCGGCATTGAGGAAGCTGGCGTACACCACATGCCGCAACCCGGCGGCCTGCGCGGCCTCAAGTGCATTGAGGTTTTGTCGCAGTCGAAGCTCGTCCGGGTCGTAGGTCGGGATGAAGAGCGCCTTGTCCACACCTTGCAGCGCCTGCTGCATCAGCGCCGGGTTGTTGTAGTCGGCGTGCCGCACGCTGACACCGCGCGCAGCGAGTTCCCGTGCGAAGGCGGATTCCACATCCCGCGTGCCTACCGCGAGGTCTTTCGCATCAGTCGCCTCCAGAAGGCTGGAGATGACGGCATTTGCGAACTTTCCGTTCGCTCCAGAAACGAAGATCATCCGGTGTCCTCCGCGACCAACTGGCCACGGAGGATGTTAACCGGGGACGGTGCTCACTCGTAGACGGTGCGGCAGGTACGCTCGACGGTCTGCTCGGTCTGGCCGTCCTGCAGCCCCTTCTGCACCCGGTTGCCGGCATAGCCACCTGCGGCGGCGCCCGCGACAGTGGCGATGTCCTGGCTGGTGCCCTTGCCACCCACTTCATTGCCGACGACACCACCCACCAGCGCGCCGGCCACCGTGCCGACTACCCGGTTCTTGTCCTTCGGCTCCTTGCTCCGGGTGACCACCTGCTCGGTGCATACCTCGCGCGGTGTCTTGCCGGCGCCAGGATCGGCGTTTGCCTGTGTACCAGCGGCCTCCGATTCATAGCACCCGGCAAGCATGGCCATGCAGACGCCACCCAGGAGAAGAGAAGCCATCTTCGATGTGTTCATTCGACCACTCCTTTTTCACAGGACTTGTGGCCAATGTTGCTGCGGGAAGCGGGCGAGTTCAGGCGCCGGGCACCGCAAACCGGCGTCGGAACACTCCCACTCCTGGCTGCAGTGCAGCTATGCGTCGGGAATCGACGACTCGATCATGTCGGCTGTCTCCACCACGGCCACATGCTGCAGGTCGTGCGTGTAGGGCATTTCCTCCACACGCCAGTCGGGCTTCTGTCGCAGCCGCGCAGCTACAGGCGCGAAGGTGTCGTTCTTGTAGCCCGTGGCGAGCACATAGGCCTTGCATGCAATCCGTTCGCGCGCGCCCTGCAGCCGTACCTTCTCGCTGAAGCAGTGCGCCGACTGGGGCACGCGCCGCTCCTCGTAAGACGCGCGTGAGGCAGCGTCCATATGCGCGTTGAACCCCACGGCAGTAACGCGGGGCGGCGGCACCAGGTAGGCCTCGCCTTCGGGAGGCAAATGTGGAGGACCGGGCACAAGGTCGTTGAGTGACTGGCCGTCCTCCGGCAGGAAGGCATCCAGGAACATGATCGACCGGATGGTGCCTTCCGGCAGCAGTTCCGGCACCATCGAGGCAGGCATTCCGCCATAGGAGTGGGCGACCAGCACCACATCCTCGAGCCGCTCGAACTGGATCACATTGGCCACGTCACGGGCGTGCAGGCTGACGTTGACCGCGGGGCTGGTGAGGTGGACACGCTCGCCCAGTCCGGTCAGGGTCGGCGTGAACACATGGTGCCCACGCTCGCGCAGCAGGTCGGCCACGGCGCGCCAGCGCCAGCCTCCCACCCAGGCTCCATGCACAATCACTATCGTCGCGCGCCGTACTGCCATCATCGTCTCCCGCAAGCTGAACCAACTCCGCAGCATCTGCTGCGCCCGAAACCTGTGCTAGACCGGCGCACCGGCCACCCGCATGGCGAGGATTCGCTCCCGGTACGGCCGCACGCCCAGCCAGTAGACAAGCGCCGCCGCGGGGAACAGCACCGCCGCCGACAGCACGAAGGTGTAGCGCAGCAGCATCTCGTCGCCCCACACGTACTTGGTGAGCAGCGCGAAGAAGGTGGGGCCGAATCCTCCACCCACTGCCGTCATCGTGAACAGGTAAAGCGCGGTGATCTGGCCGCGCATCTGGTTGGGCGTGATGATCTGCATGGCCGAATTCAACGATGGTGCTGCGAACAGCATCAGGGCCGAACCGACACCCCCCAGCGCCAGCGCCAGCCACGGTGATGGCATCAGTGGCCACAGGATCATGAAGGGCGCGGCCAGCGAGAAGCCGATGGCCAGCACGCGCATGTTGGTATCGGCGTGTCCGCGCTTGCGGAACCAGTCGTTGACCCAGATCGCCCCTGCCAGCGACGGCAGCGCCAGCCCCAGGTTCAGCAACCCGGAATACAGGCCCACCTGTGCCGGGCTCCAGCCGAAGGTGCGCACGTAGAGCGCCGCGCTCCACGCGGCCATGCCGAACATGTAGAGGGAGGTGAAGCACAGGCCGATGAAGATCGGTCCGTAGACCCGCCAATGCTTCAGGAGATAGGCCAGCACCTCGCGCAGCGTCGCGGCGCGGGGCCTGCCGCCGGCGTGCACTGGCGCCCCGAAGTTGCGCCGGCGGGGCTCTGCAAGGCTGGCGGTGAGCAGTGCAATGGGCAGGCCAACCAGACCGGTGAGGATGAACACCAGCTGCCAGTCGCGCACCACCCCCAGCAGCGGCAGCTCGATGTTGGGCAGTCCGGCCAGGATGTGGATCATCAGCGCGCCAAGCAGCAGCGACAGCGCGTTGCCGCCGGTGAATCCCACGTTGTAGATGGCAATGGCACGGGGCAGCTTCGCCGGTTCGAAGTAGTCGGCCATCATGGAGTAGCACAGCGGGCCATTGATGGATTCGCCGGCCCCGATGCCGAAGCGCGCGGCGAAGAACTGCCAGAAGTTCTGCGCGAGGCCGCAGGCGGCGGTGGCCGCGCTCCACACCAGTACGGCGCCGGTCATCAGCCATTTGCGGCTGTACTGGTCCACCAGGCGCGCTGCCGGAATGCCGATCACCACATAGAACAGCACGGTGGCGAAACCCAGCGCGTAGCTGAGCTGCAGGTCAGTGAGCCCCAGGTCGCGCTTCACGGGCTCGACCAGCAGCGAAGTCACGCCATTGTTCAGCTGCGCGCACATCTGCACGCCCGCCAGCACCCACGCAGCGTAGTAGGCCTGGCGCAGGGATGGCCAGGGGGTGCTGTCCACCGGATACGTTTCGGCCAGCGCGGCGGGAGCCTGGCTGTGTCCGGCGCTGATTTCGCTCACGCGACCCCTCCGAAGCGAATTGGCAGCACTGTTTTCGTGCCTGCGCCCCTTCTAAGGTGCCGGAGGGATAAAAATAAGTGCCGCGAATTGGACACGGGTGCCCGACGATGCAGATCAGCCAGCTCCACGAACGGTTTGTCGGCGAGATCACCGGCCTCGACACCGCCGGGCCGCCGACCGCTGCGACGGTGGCCGCCGTCGAGGCGGCCATGGCCAGATTTGCCGTCTGCGTGATCCGCGGCTTCACCCTCAGTGACGAGGCCCATATCCGCTTCAGCCGCGCCTTCGGCCCGCTGGAGCTGCCGCCACCAGGCGGCAAGCGCATCTCCCCGGAAATCTACGATGTGGGCAACCTGACTGCCGACGGCGAGATCCGCCCCCCCAACCCCGGTGGCCCGCAACCCATCGATTTCGAGCGTTTCCACACCGACAGTCCCTTCAACGACCTGCCCACCAAGTGGTCCTTCCTGCTGGGGCACATCGTCCCGCCCGAAGGCGCCAACACCGAGTTCGTCGACACCCGTGCGGTCTACGACGACCTGCCGCAGGAAATGAAGGACAGGATTGCCGATCTCTCGGCCGAGCACGACATGTTCCGTGCGCTGGAACGCACCGGCGTGAAGTTCGGCGACGAGCAGATGCGGCGCGCCTTCCCCTCCATGGCCCACCCGCTGGTCAGGGTTTCGGCGAGCGGCCGCAAGGCGCTGTACCTGGGCTGGCACGCGGTGGGCATCGTCGGCATGCCGGAGCGGGAGGCTCACGAGCTGCTCGACCAGTTGTTCGCCATCGCCACGCAGCCAAAGTACATCTATTCACACCGCTGGCGGGCCGGCGACATGGTGATCTGGGACAATCGCTGCACCATGCACAGCGCCACGGCCTTCGAGCGCTTCCGCTACAAGCGCGACATGCGCCGCACCACCATCAACGAGTACGGGCCGGAAGTCTCCACCGTCATGGGCGGCTCGCCGAACCGCTCGCAGGGCGCTCAGGCTTCCGGCAGCGGCACGAACGTGCCGTAACGACGGGCGTAATACAGCAGCGGGTCGCCATCGCGCGCCCGCGCAGCCTCGACCAGCCCGACCACGATGGCATGGTCGCCGCTGATGAAGATCTGGCTGGTGCGGCATTCCACGTGCGCCAGTGCGCCGGCTATCAGCGGTACTGGCAGAACCTCCCCGGTGACCGTCTCCACGCCAAGCCCCTTGTCTGCGCCCTTCACCGCGAAACGGCGCGCGACGTCAGCCTGGTGCGCATCGAGCACACTGACCCCGAACTGCCGGCTGGCGACGACGGAGGGATAGCTGCTGGCATCATGCTGGATGGCGAACATCACCAGTGGCGGATCGAAGGACAGCGTCACGAATGAGGAGACCGTAAGGCCCACCAATGCGTCGTTGCGGTCGCGGGTGGCCACGATGGTCACTGCGCCGGCCGCGGCACGACCGATGCGCTGGTATGTTTCACCTGTAATGGCCATCCTGCCCTTTCCTGCCGCTACCGGCGCAAGAGCATGCCCGCCCGCAACCGGCAGCGCAACGCACGGCCTTGCCTAATCATGCGCACTATTTTTCTCCGGCGTGAACCCGGCAAATAACGCTCGCCCAGGCAAGCCAGGCACGGCCATAACAACGTGAACCAGACCGTCCTTTGGATCCGGCAATGACCACTCCCGGCTCACATCCACTGCTCTCCCGTGGCTACCGGACCTGGCTGGTGGGTGTGCTGCTGGCCCTGGGCACGCTGAACTTCGCCGACCGCGCCATCCTCGCGGTACTGGCACAGCCCATCAAGGAAGACCTGCTGCTCACTGATGCGGACCTCGGCATGTTGCAGGGACTGGGGTTCGCCATTCTCTATTCCGTGCTGGGACTGCCGCTGGGCTGGCTGGCCGAGCGTGTCAACCGCACACGCATGCTGGCGCTGTGTGTGGGCGCCTGGTCGCTGATGACGGCCTCCTGCGGCCTGGCCAGCAACTTCGTGACCATGCTGCTCGGCCGCGTCGGTGTGGGCGTGGGCGAGGCGGGTTTCCAGCCGCTGGCGTATTCCCTTGTGAGCGACCACTTCCGCGCCAATCGCCGCGCTTCCATCATCGCCATCATCCTGCTCGGATCCCCGCTCGGCTTCCTGCTTGGCCAGTCGGTGGGCGGGTTCGTGGCAGCGACCTGGAACTGGCGCGCGGCCTTCTTTGTACTTGGCTTGCCCGGCCTGCTGGCCGCGCTCATCACGTGGGTCACATTGCGCGAGCCGCCACGCGGCCTCACCGAAAAGGTGACCGCGGGCGAGCCGGCGCCATCGATGCGCGCCGTATTTGCCACGCTGTGGGCCAAGCCGGCGTTCCGCCACCTGCTGGCCGGATTCACTATCGCCGGTTTTGCAATGAATGCCGTGGCGCAGTTCGTACTGCCTTTCTACCTGCGCGGTTTCGGCCTGCCGCTGGCCACGGCCGGGGCCCTCTTCGGCGCCATTGCCTTCACCTCCAACGGGCTGGGCATGCTGCTGGGCGGGTTCGGCATCGACCGGTTGTCGCGGCGGGATGCGCGCTGGCCGCTGTGGGGCCCGGCCATCGGAATGCTGGTGGCTGCACCGCTCTATTTCGGCGCTTTCGCCGCCGGTGGCATCGAGGTGTCACTGGCCTTCATCTGGTTCGCAAACCTGATGCTGGCCACCTACCTTGCCCCCAGCTCGGCAACCATGCAGAACCTCATCGGCCCGCGCATGCGCGCCATGACTGCAGCCATCGCAGCGCTGGTGGCCGGCCTGCTGGGCGCGGGCCTGGGGCCGACGCTGCTGGGCATGGCCAGCGACTTCTTCGCCGCGCGTCAGTTCGGAAGCAGCGAATTCATCACCAGCTGTCCGGGTGGCCGCGCCCCCGTCGGCGCAGAAGCTGCGTTCGACCTCGCCTGCCGGTCCGCGTCGAGCGAGGGCCTGCGGCTGGCACTGGTCTCCGTGCTCGTTTTCTTCGTATGGGCGGCGGTGCACTACCTGCTGGCCGCGCGCACGGTGCGCAGGGATCTCTACGTGCCGGCCACGGCACAATGATTCACAGCGGCCGGCGCCGGCTCATGTCCAGCATCAGCGCCGCAGAGTCGCCCTTGGCCCGGGAAAGGCCAACCTCCGAACCCACCGGCATGCTTTCCAGCAGCTGTCGCACCAGCCGGAAGTAGCTGCTCTGCGCACTGGCCGGCAGACGCTCGGCCAGCAGCGGGTGGAATCGCGCCTCATAGGCGGCCAGGCAGCGCGAGAACAGGTCGATGATGGGACTGTCGGCCAGCCTTGCCACGCAGTGCACCAGCCCCAGCAGGTCGTAGCGCTCGATGGATTCACGCCCCTCCAGCCGCGAGAGCGCGGCCTCGAGGGCGGCGCGCTGCGCGACATCGGCGCGGCTCACCGCCAGCGCGGGAATGAAGGCATTCAGCTGGAACAGGCTGGTGCCAGCGGACTTCGGATCGAGCCGCTCACCGATGAGGTACGCCAGCGCAAGGCGGATGCTGGCGGGACCACGCCGGTCGCGGATCACCAGTCCGTTGCCCCGACCGCGGCGGCACTCCACCAAGCCGTCATCCTGCAGCAGGCGGATGGCCTGCCGCAGCGTCAGCCGGCTCACCTGGAAGCGCTCGCAAAGGTCCCATTCCGAGCCCAGCCTTGCGCCGGCACTGCCAGTGCGTGCGATTTCTGCGGCGAGCCTGCGGGCGATTGCAGCGGGCAATGAAGTGGATGCGCGGGCGGTTGCACTGCCTGGCCCAGCTTCGGCAGCGCGCTCACCGGAATGCAGTCCCAGCAGGCAGGCGGCGAGCAGCCGCACGACGGGCATGGTCTCCTCCGTCTCGCAGCCACGCATCAGCTCGAGCGCCTCTTGCGCGTCCTGCACGGCCCGCACACTGCACTCGGCCGCGCGCAGGTGGCCCGCCAGCTCCGCCCCGATCATCCCGGCAGTGGGCCTGGCGATGATGAAGCCACCGCAGGGACCGGGACGCATGCGCCCCAGGCCGCGACGCTCCAGCAGGCTGATTGCCTCGCGTATTACCGAGCGCCCCTGCCGGTAGCGCTCGCTGAGCTCCCGCAATGACCCCAGCGCCGCGCCAGGCTGCAGCGCGAGCGCGGCGATGTCATCTTCCATCAGCCGTGCCAGCCTTTCAGCTGCGAGACGGGTCTGCTCCCCATCGCTGGTGGAGGCCAGATAGATGCGCTCGGACGGATTCACCCCAGCCCCCCGGGACGAGAAACAACCCCACTATTTTCGGTCGCAGCGCCGCTGCAGACTCGATCATACCTTCAGGGGGGCTGGCCGGGATGGTGCGTGAATACGTGGACTCCTTCATCCGCTATTCGGACCGCACGGCGGAGGGCGGTTTCATCCGCGGCAACAACGACTATTCCTTCGGCATGGAAGACCACCCCATGCGCATCCACAACGCGCGGCTGGAATCCATCGACTTCAATACCCACGGTTTCACGCTGGTAAAACACGCCACCGACGTGGACTTCACCAGCGCCGATGAGGTGCAGCGGCGCTACCACCCGGAGGTCTGTCGCATCGTGCAGCAGCTCACGGGTGCCAGGGAGGTGTTTGCCTTCATGGGCATCCTGCGCGGCGGCGAGCAGGACCTGGGCGGCGGCCCGGCGCTCAGCGCGCATGTGGACTTCAATGCCGCGGCGCTGCGCGGCTGGGCGGCGAAGTTCGCCCCGGAGCGGGCCGCCGAACTGCAGTCACGGCGGCTGGTGAACGTGAACGTGTGGCGTGGCGTGAATCCCGTGCGCAACATGCCCCTGGCCGTATGCGATGCGCGCACGGTGGAGCGCGGGGACTGCATGACGGTGCGATTTGGCGAGGGCAGCGCCACCGCCGCCATGGGCGAGCAGCCCGGCGGACTGAACCTCGCCTGGAGCCCGCGCCACCGCTGGTACTACTACCCGGACATGCAGCCCGACGAGGTGCTGGCCTTCCGGCTCTTCGACACCGCCGATCCGCACTGGCACGTCACGGCGCACTCCGCCTTCATCGATCCGACTGCCGACCCGGCTGCGCCCAAGCGCATGAGTTTCGAGATCCGCACCCTGGCCATCATGGACTGACCCCGAGGAGCCACGTACCGATGCCCAAGCGCACCTTTGCCGCATTCGTCCAGCGCACGGAACGCTGGGATACCACCCGGCAGCCGATGGACCAGGAGGGCTTTGCCGGACATGCGGCCTTCGTCGCGGAACTGGAGGCCGACGGCTTCGTCGCCCTCGCCGGCCTGATGGCGCCCAGCGCCGAGGTGCTGTTCATCTTCCTTGCCGACAGCGAGGAAGAGGTGCGCACGCGCATGGGCCGGGACCCGTGGCAGCAGGACGGCCGCGTGCGCCTGGCGCGCGTGGAGGAAATCCACATCCGCATCGGCGCGCCGAAGCAGAACGACTGAGCAGGAGTCACCGATGCAGGTATTCATATTCGACTGGATGGCCTATGGCGAGGACGTGGACCGCTTCCGCGTCGATGGCAAGATGCCGAAGCTCGGCCGCTCGCATTTCAAGCCGCAGGTCGCCGTCGACACCTACCGCAACCACCTGGCCGCCTGGACCGAGATGGAACGGCGCGGCTTCGACGGCATCGCCATCAATGAGCACCACGCCACGCCCTTCGGGCTCAACAACTCACCCAACCTGATCGCGGCGGCCGTCTCGCAGCTCACCGAGCGCATGAAGATCCTGGTGTACGCCAACCTGCTGCCGCTGCACGAGCCGCTGCGCCTGGCCGAGGAGCTGGCCATGCTCGACTGCCTCTCCAATGGCCGCCTGATTGCCGGCGTGGCCCGTGGCGCGCCGCGCGAGTACAAGATTTTCGGCGTGCCCATGAGCGAAAGCCGCAGCCGGTTCGAGGAGGCCTTCGAGATCATGAAGCGTGCCTGGACGGAGGAGAGCTTCAGCTTCGCCGGCAAGCACTACCGTTACGAGGACGTCTCCATCTGGCCGCGTCCGGTACAGAACCCCCACCCGGATGTGTGGGTACCGGTGACCGGCTCGAAGGAAACCGTGGAGTGGGCGGCCGCGAACAACCTCACCATCACGCCAGGCGTGTTCCCGGGCCCGATGCGTGAGGACAGCATCCGCTACTTCGCCAAATGCATGGCCGGCCACGGCCGCAAGGTGACGCCGCGCCACATCAGCATCATGGTCGACTGCTATGTGGCCGACTCCAAACAGCAGGCCGTGGAGGAATACGGCCCCTACCTGATGTACCTGTTCAACACCCTGCTGCCCTACGGGCAGGTGTACCAGAAGGATTCCAAGGGCTACTACAGCACCACCGCTTTCGAACACCTGCGCCAGGGCACAAAAGGGACGCTTGCCGAAGATGCCACCATTTTCAACGAATGGACGATGGAAACCGTGCGTGCCGCCGCCGAGCACATGCCACTCGGCACCGCTGACGAGATCGTCGAGCGCATCATCGCCGAGTGCAATGATGCGGGAGCGGATTCGGTGCTGCTCATCTGCAACCGCGCGCACCTGCCGCAGGAGCTGTTCCTGAACCAGATCAGGCGCATCGGCGAGGAGGTGCTGCCGCGGCTGCAGGCACACAAGGTGCTGCGCGTGCCGCACGCCGAAGAAGTGCCCGCCAGCTGAGCGGGGCTAATTACCAGGCCGGGTTTTCGGGCCCGGCCGCCATGGCCTCGCGCTGTTCATTGAACACCTGGTGGCGGGCGATCAGCCACTGCCCGTCCACGCGACGCAGTTCGTCCTCCAGGTGGCCGTAGGCGCCCACGTAGGGACGCCGCTCCGCGCCGTCGTTGTTGAACTCGAACCACAGCGAGCGCAGGGTGGCCCGGTCACCATCGATGCGCAGCACGAAGTTGCTGATGAAGTGGCGACGCCGGAACGGGCGCAGCCCGGGCGTGGCTGCATTCGCGCGCTCATCCGCTGCGCGTGCGTTGTGCAGTTCCTTCACGATGGCCTCGCGGCCGTTCACCGTGCCTCCCGCCCACACCAGCACGCCGTCGGTGGTGAACACGCTGCCGTACATCTCCGGGTCCTGCCAGTCCAGCGCGAACAGGTAACGCGCCATCAGCTCGTCGATCTGTGCGCGGTCGCGCGCGTACCCCTGGTCGCCAGTGGCGCGCGACAGCATCCACGTGCCCGCAACCAGCACGATGGCACCCAGCAACAGGACCAGCTTGCGCTGCATGACGGCCTCCCCTGGTTCTCCTCTGCAGCGTAGTATCCACCATCGCGCTGCAAGGTGGCCCGCTTCGGGCAAGGACCTTCGAGGGGGAGCATTGAATCGCAACATGATGGTGGGGACCGCGGCGGTCTTCGTACTGCTGGCAGGCTGCGGCAGCAATGCGCCAGAGGAGCCGGCGGTGCCGGACCTGTCGGGCATCTGGGTGCTGGACGCCAACGGCCGCGCCGGCGCAGCGCTCAATGGGGTGGGTGACTTCGAGAAGACAGCCCCCTTCACCCCCGCCGCGCGGGCGAAGCTCGCGGAGTACCACGCCCTGGTCGATCCCACCGGCGACACGCCGGGCGCGCATTGCGTGCCCCATGGCATGCCGCTGACCGTGTTTCTCGGGGGCGGCTATCCCGTGGAGTTCATCCAGCGTCCCGAACAGCTGACCCTGATCTACGAAACCCACAACGAGGTGCGCCGCATCTTCCTCGACGGGCGCAAGATCGACCCGGCTGACGTACTGCCCAGCCGCGACGGCATGTCCTGGGGCCATTGGGAAGGCGACACGCTGGTGGTGGAGACCAGCGCCCTGACCGAGAGCATCGACCAGGCCACCGCGCACAGCGCCAACGCACGCATCATCGAGCGTTACACGCCGCGGCTGGACAATGGCGTGCGCCGCATGCGCGTCGAGGTGACCATCGACGATCCGGAGTTCTACACCCAGCCGCCGGTGCTGGAGCGCGAGTACACCGGGATGCGCGAGGGCCGCATGCTCGACTACAACTGCGTCGAGCCGCTGTGGGAGGACTACCTGGAGGAACTGCGCCGCAAGCGCGGCTAGTCCTGAAGGCTTCAGCGGACCGGGCCGCGGCGCCTGGCGGCTCCTGTAACCGCCAGGGCCGGCCCTCAGCCCTCCCATCCCATCCCATCCCGGGAAAGTTGCCATCCGCCCGGCCCGAAGCATAGATTCGGGACCTTCGAGTGCCCGGTCCATTCCAACAAGCATCAACGGGGGAGAGCAAGCATGTCGCTGAGCCGACGCACGATGATTGGCCTCGTGGCCGCGGCAGGATTGCCGGCGTGGCAGTCCGCATTCGCCCAGGCACGTGTGCTGCCCCTGGATACCCCCGGCCTGGACCACCTGGACGTGATGGTCCCGGACGTGGAGAAGACCACGCGCTTCTACATGGGACTGTTCCGCACCGCGCTGCATGCCCAGCCCTTCCAGGGTGCATTCCGCTATTTCGTGCTGCTCGGCCCGCTGCCGGAGAACCGCACCGTTGGCTACATCGCGGTTGGTGATGCCCGCGGTCGCGGCACGTACATCGGGCACTTCTGCACGTCGGTGCGCGAGTGGCGGCGCGACAGCGCAGCCATCTTCGCGGCGATGAAGGACCAGTTCGCCAGCGCGGGCTTCGGCCAGTTCCCGGGCCCTGGTGCCGGCGCCGCCGGCGTGTTCAAGGATCCTGACGGCATCGAGATCCAGTTCCTGCCCTCGCCCGACACGCTGGTGACCGCGGCCGTACCCAATGACCTGGTGCCCTCCGGCCAGGGCCTCGTCACGCCGCAGCGGGTGGACCATGTGGTGCTGCACGTGAGCAACCTGCAGCGCGCGGTGGACTACTACCGGATCCTCTACGGCCGCGAGAGCAGCCGTGAAGGAAACCGCGCCACTTTCTCCTTCACCAACGGCTCGCGGCTGGTGCTGGAAGGCACCACTTATGTCTATGGCTCGGCGCAGACGCGCATTGCGCGCTTCGGCATCCGGGTGGCTCCCTTCGACCGTGCCGCGGTCACTGCGGGCATCGCGAAGCTTGGTGGCACGGTGGTGAACGATGCACCCGGCGCCCTGCGGCTGCGGGACGTCGACGGCATCGAGCTGGAACTGGTGGGCTGAGGGCAAGGTCCGCCGCCGCAGCGGACCGCCCCGCCCCTCCCGAAATCCGAACTCTCCCGGAGCCAGCGATGCGCCGATTCCGATTTCCGGCCCTGCTGCTTGCCGCGCTCGCCACTGGCTGCGCTCCGCGGGTGGTGGATCAACCTGCGGCAGGTCCTCCGGCCGTGGATCATGTGGACATGACCTGGCTGTCGATTGCCAACATGCATTTCGCGCTGGGTGACCAGCACGTGCTGGCCGATGGCTACATCACCCGGTTGCCAGCGGAGAATTTCTACGGCGGCGGCGGCGGTTACGCTTCCACCCGCCGGCCCATGGTTTCCGACATCAATGCCGTGCGCGAGGTACTCGATGCCTTGGGTGGCGCCGCCGCAGTAAAGCTGCTGATCACCGGCCACAGTCACTGGGACCACACCTTCGATACCGCCAGCTGGGCGAAGCTTTCCGGTGCGCCGGTGATCGGTTCATCGACCACCTGCCTGCAGGTACGCGCCGGGGGGATTCCCGGCGAGCGCTGCACGGCGGTGTATGGCGGCGAGAAGATCACCATCGTGCCGGGCGTGGACATGCATGTCATCCGCTGGAACCACAGCGGCAACTCCGCGCAGAACCCCGAACAGCATGATCCGGTCGAGTTGCATGACGTGCCGACACCTGACGCGGCCGGGGGATTGCGGGCCGGCGTGGCCGAGGATTTCCCCAACGGCGGCGGCAACCGCGCCTACCTGTTCTCCGTGCACGGTGCGCGGGGCCAGCGATTCAGCTGGCTGTACCAGGATTCAGCCAGCGCCGTGGACCTGCGCGATCCGGTGAAGGTGGATGGCCGCGACTATGGCGCACCGCTGGACAACCTGCGGGCAGCCATGCGGGCGGCGGGGCTTGAATCCGTGGACCTCTGGATTGCCACGGGCGGAAGCGAAGTGGCGGAACTGGTGCTGCCGGTGATCAATCCGAAGAACTACCTGCCCGTACACTGGGATGGCCTGTTCGACCCCTTCAAGGCGGGTCCGCCACGTCCTTTTTTCGACCCCAGGCTCGCGGCGCTGCTGCGTGAGCGTGGCGTGAACCTCATCGTTCCCCGGCAGTACATGGACAGCTGGCGGCTCGATGCCACGGGCGTGCATGCGCTGGACAACACGGCGGTGCAGAGCCGCCTGGGATTCAAGTGAAGAAGAAAAGGACGCAAGGAGCGAAAGTGATGCAGATGCCGTTGCCGTTTGATCGCGGGGCCCTGCTCAAGTGAGCACCACCATCCCCGTGAACGAGGAGCGCGCCTACGCGCGCGTGACGCTGCGGCTGCTGCCCTTCCTCGGCCTCTGCTATCTCATCGCCTACCTCGACCGCGTCAATGTCGGCTTCGCGAAGCTGTACATGCTCGCGGACGTGGGCATGTCCGAAGCCGCCTACGGCTTCGGTGCGGGCATCTTCTTCATTGGCTACTTCCTGTTCGAGGTGCCGAGCAACCTGGTACTGCACCGGGTGGGCGCGCGCATGTGGATCGCGCGCATCATGGTCACCTGGGGAATCATCTCCGGCGCCATGGCCTTCGTGGAGCCCATCGCGCGCGCCACGGGACTGCAGGCCGAGACGGCTTTCTACGGCCTGCGCTTCCTGCTGGGCGCCGCCGAGGCGGGCTTCTTCCCGGGCGTGCTGCTGTACCTGAACTACTGGTATCCCGCACACCGCCAGAGCCGCGCCATCGCGCTGCTGCTGATGGCGCAGCCTTTCGCATTCGTGTTCGGCGGGCCGCTGTCGGGCGGCATCATGGAAAGCTTCGATGGCGCAGGTGGCCTGTATGACTGGCAGTGGATGTTCATCATCGAGGCCATTCCTGCCGTGCTGCTGGGCATCGTGGTGCTGCTCTACCTGGACAACGGCATCGACGAGGCCTCATGGCTGTCGCCCGGGGAAAAGCAGCTGCTGAAGGACCGCCTGGCCGGCGAGGCCAGCCGCAAGAGCGACTCCCACATCCTGGCGCTGCTGGCCAGGCCCGTGATGTGGCTGTTCATCGTGATCCTCTTCTGCATCGTCACCGGCGTTTACGGCATCAACTTCTGGCTGCCCACCATCATCGGCGAGACCGGCATCCAGTCCGTGCTGGTGATCGGGCTCATCACCGCCGCCTGCTACTTCAGCAGCGCGGTGATGTCGGTACTCATCACCCGCCACGCGGAACGGGTGAACGAGAAGCGCTGGCATGCCACCGTGGCGGCGGTGGGTGGCGGCGTGTGCCTGGCACTGAGCGCCACCTGGACCGACAGCACCCTCGTCACGGCGGTGCTGCTGTCGCTGGCCACCACCGGCGCGCTGGTGGCCACGGCACTGTTCTGGAGTTTTCCCGGATCCATGCTCACGGGCGTGGGTGTGGCGGCTGGCCTGGCCGCCATCAACTCTTTCGGCAACCTGGGCGGGTTCGTCGGACCCTACCTGCTGGGACTGCTCACCGAATGGCTGGGCAGCCGCACCGCGGGGGTGGGCGTGCTGGGTGGGTTCATGGCCAGCGCAGGCGCGCTCATCGCATTGACCTGCCATGGCTATGGACTGCGGATCAATGAAGGGGGGAAATCATGACGGGCAACAAGAAGACCATCGCGGCGGCCCGCTGGCGGCTTGCGGCAGGGCTTTTTCTCGCTACGGCACTGGCAGCCTGCCAGGGCGGCGGCGAATCGAAGGCACCCGCCTCCTCCGGCGTGGTGGCCGGCATGTCGAAGGAGCGCCTGGCACACCTGGACAGCCACTTCCACCGCCTGGTGGACGAAGGAAAGATCGCCGGCGTGGTCAGCTGGGTTGCGCGGCACGGCGAGGTGGTGCACGAGGATGCCTACGGCGCGGCGGACATCGAGGCGGGGCGCGCGATGACGCCCGACGCATACTTCTATGTGTACTCGATGACCAAGCCCATCACCAGCGTCGCCCTGCTGATGCTGTACGAGGAGGGGCGCTTCCAGCTCAGTGACCCGGTGGCCCGCTACCTGCCGGAGCTGGCGAACCTGAAGCTGTATGCGGGGGAAGGACCGGGAGGCAAGATGATCCTGAAGGATCCCGCCCGCCAGCCGACCATCCAGGATGTATTCCGGCACACCGCCGGCTTCCAGTATGGTCCGGCGGGCAACCGCGGTATCGATGAGGCCTACCGCAAGGCGGATGTGATGGGCGGGACACTGGCCGACCTCACGAAGCGCCTGGGCACCCTGCCGCTGGCCTACGAACCGGGCACCCGCTGGGTATATTCGGTTTCGCACGACGTGCAGGCCAGGCTGGTGGAAGTGCTGTCCGGCATTCCCTTCGACGAGTTCGTGCGCACCCGCATCTTCGAACCGCTGGGCATGAAGAACTCCGTGTTCGGGCGGCCCGATGCCCTGAAGGACAGGTTCGCGGCGATCTACACGGTGGGGCAGGACGGCAAGCTCGCACCCAATGGCGCACTCGATGCGCCGGGTGCAGCCACGCGTGTGCTGGGCGGCTTCAGCATTTCCACCACGGCCGCAGACTACGGGCGCTTCGCGCAGATGCTGGTGAACTCGGGCGAACTGGACGGCGTACGCCTGCTCTCGCGCAAGACGATCGACCTGATGGATTCCAACCACCTGCCCGCGGGAGTGATGCGCGGGGCGGCCGGCGGTGGCAGTGCCGGCGGCGAAGGCTACGGCCTGGGCGTGCGTGTGGTGCTCGATCCCGCGCAGGCCGGCAATCTGACTTCCGCTGGCACCTTCGGCTGGTCGGGCGCTGCCGGCACGCATTTCTTCGTCGATCGCGCCGAGGACCTGGTGGCCGTGTTCATGGTGCAGCGGATGGGCGGCGCCGACGGCCCGGGCATGGCGGCACAGTTCGAAACCCTGGTCTACCAGGCCATCGTGGATTGATGGCATTCAGGAGCGATGGCATGAAATACCTGCATGTGAATGCGCTCGCGCTGGCGGCCACTGGGGTGCTGCTGGGCGCCTGTGGCGCGCCCGACGCCCCGGGCGGCGCGAACCTGGCTGCCCCGGCGCCAGTTTCCACCGTGGCCGAAGACCGCATGGCCATCGAGGAAACCCTGCGCCGCTACGTGCGCGGACTGGATGATGCGGACCTCGACGGCTATCTGGCCACCCTCACCGACGATGCCCGCTTTGTCGCCGAGGAAGGCAGCTATGAGGGCAAGGACGCGATCCGTCGCTACGTCGAGCCAGTGATGAAATCCCGCGCCGAGCGGCGCGCCCGCGAGGGCGCTGCCGCCACGGCCACGCACCATGTGGTGACGAACCAGTCCATCGAGTTCCTCGATGCCGACAATGTCGTGGTGCGCGCGTACTGGATGTACCTGGTGGCCCATGGCGCCGGCAAGCCGATGACGGTGGACCTGATGGGCAGTTCCGAGGATTACCTGACGCGGCGCGGCAGCAGCTGGCTGATCAAGGAACGGCGCGTGGCACCCTGAACCATCGGCGGAGCCACATCGCCCTCACGGCAGCTTGCGGCCCGCCTTCTTCGCCAGCTCTTCCACCCGGTTGAACCAGAACTCCTCGTTGCATTCATAGGGCAGCAGGTGCCCGCCGGGCACCTCGGTCCAGCGCCGCGTGAACACCAGGGGCTGGGTGTAGAACTCCGGATCAGTCATCGTGACGTCGGCGACCAGCGTTCGCCGGCCCTGGCTGTCAGGCCCTTCCACGCGGTAGCGCTCGACGATCACCGCCTCCTCCGAGTGGGGCGTGGTGCGCTGGTCGAGCTGCTCCACGAGGCTGGTGGTCTCGATCACCAGCTCATTGCCCTCCCAGCGGCCGCTGGAATAGCCACTGCGGCCGGGCACGCGATCCTTCAGCGGCGCGTTGCGGTCGCCGAAGTACACACGTCGCACCTCACCGTGCAGCTCGAAGATCATCGTGATCTGGCGGGGCTGCTGGATGATTTCCATCGGGTAGCCGCCGCCGCCCATCAGCACGCCGGGCATGCCGGCACCCAGGCAGACGCCGCCTGGCGTGTCTCCCGTGGGGGATACGATGGCATTGAAGGCATCGTGGCGCTGCTTCGCCTCCGGGCGCAGAGGCAGTGACTGGCCCGCCCCCTGGCCCCGACCGCCGCCAGTGCCGGTACCGACGGGGCTCCAGATGCCGTTCAGGTCTGGCGGTGAAGGCGCCGCGCCCCATGCCGGCAATGCGGACAGCGCGAAACCTGCGCCGACCAGCGCGGCGAGCGATGCGAACCCGCGACGGTTCATGGTGCTCACTCCAGCGACCGGGCGACCCGGAAACCCAGGTAGTCGCGCCCACGCGTGTTGGCCGCGTAAGGGGCACCGCGCCGCGCCGAGCGGTGCATATAGGGATTGCTGGTGAAGGTGCCGTTGCGGAACACACGCACTGAGCAGTCCCCTTCAGTGCTCGCGCTGCCGTCCACCGGTGCGTTCTTCATGTCCGCCTCGTAGCAGTCCTGGGTCCATTCGAAGACATTGCCGTGCATGTCGTGCAGACCCCAGGCATTCGGCGGGAAGGAGCCCACCGGGGCAGTCTCGTTGCCCCAGCGATCGGCGCCCTCGGCATGCGGACCGCGCTCGCCGTGCCCCGGCTTGCCGAAATTGCCGCGGTTGTAGTCGATGGTCGCGCCCCAGGGATAAGGGGTGGTCGTGCCGGCGCGTGCAGCGTATTCCCATTCGGCCTCCGAAGGCAGGCGATAGAGATCATCGTGGCCGGTCTTCCAGTTGAGCCAGCCCACGAAGCGCTGCGCGTCGTACCAGCTCATGCCCACGGCCGGCCGCGTACCACGGCCGTAGTCCTTGTAATTCGGGTTGCGCGAGCCGTCGGCGTTGGAACGCAGGGCGCGGTCGATCTCCGCGCCTTCGCACCAGTTGTCGCGCACGCAGGCTTCCCACTGGTTCCACGTCACCTGCGTGGTGGCGATGGCGAAGGCGCGCTTGATGGCCACGCGATGCTGCGGTTCGTCCGGATCGCGCTCCGGCTCGCTTTCCGGCGAGCCCATCATGAATTCCCCGGCAGGCAGCACCACCAGTTCCGGGCAGCTGCGGCATTCCTTGATGCGCTCGCCCGGTTTCACACGCTTGCCCGCGGCGCCCGCCGGATGGGCCAGCAGTGCCATCGCTGCGGCCAGCAGCATGTATCCCGGCCAGCCCGGAATCGATTTCTTGTTCGTCATGTTCATCCCCCATTTGCCATCTGCCGGGATCCCGCCTGCCCCGGCCCGCCGGGTGTGTGCCATTGACACCCCCCCATTGCCCCGGAGAATAGCCGCACAACCAGAATAAAGGGGAAGCCCGTGTCGGGGGTCAGACTGTCCGGGGTGCGCAAGCACTTCGGCGACGTTCTTGTGATCGATGACCTGTCGCTCGAGATCAATTCCGGCGAGTTCGTGGTCTTCCTGGGTCCGTCCGGCTGCGGCAAGTCGACCCTCCTGCGCATGATTGCCGGCCTCGAGACCGTCGATGCCGGCGAAGTCCACCTCGAAGGCCGGCGCATCGACCCACTGCCGCCCGGCGCCCGCAACGTCGCCATGGTGTTCCAGCAATACGCGCTGTACCCGCACATGACGGTGCGCGAGAACCTCGCCTTCGGACTGCGCAATGCACGCGTGCCGGCCGGAGACATCCAGCAGCGCATCGGCAAGGCCGTGCAGCGCCTGGAGATCGAGGCGCTTCTGGAGCGCCGGCCCGGCCAGCTCTCCGGCGGACAGCGCCAGCGCGTGGCCATCGCCCGCGCCATCGTGAAGGAACCGGAGCTGTTCCTGTTCGACGAACCCCTCTCCAACCTCGACGCCGCCCTGCGCGCACGCACGCGCATCGAGCTGGCCCAGCTGCACCAGCAGCTGGGTGCCACGATGATCTTCGTCACGCATGACCAGATCGAGGCCATGACGCTGGCCGACCGCATCGTGGTGCTCAACAACGGCCGCATCGAGCAGATCGGCACGCCGATGCAGATCTACCGCAGGCCCGCGACGCGTTTCGTGGCCACCTTTGTCGGCACGCCACGCATCAACCTGGTGCCGGTGCAGGTGGCCGAGGAGCAGGGCCGTGCGCTAGCCCGCCTTGCCGATGGCGCATCGGTGTGGACCGACGTGCCCATTGCGGGCATGCCCGGCGGCGGGATGACGCTGGGCATCCGTGCCGAGTGTGTGCACATCGTCGATCCTGCCGGCGGTGGGGCCCGCGGCACCGTGCGTGTGGTGGAGCGCCTGGGTGACCGCACGCTGGTTCACGTGGCGCTGGCCGATGGCACGCTGCTCACTGCCGAGGAGCGCGGGGATTCTGCCGTCCAGACCGGCCAGCAGGTCGGCCTTGAGCTGGATGGCGCCGCAGCTCACCTCTTCGCCGCCGACGGCACGGCCTGGCACGCGGCGGGCTGATGTCCGGCGTCGGCAGCAATTCGCCTGCGACGATGCGCGGCCGCTGGACCGGCGGGCTCTTCGTCGCACCCTACCTGCTGGTGTTCGTGCTGATGCTGCTGGTACCACTGGTGGTGGGCATCCGCCTGTCGCTGACGCGCGGTGACCTGTTCGGGGTGAAGGAGTTCGTCGGCCTCGACAATTTCATCCGGCTCGCGCGCGATCCGGTGTTCCGCCAGACGGTGTGGAATACCGTGTACTTCGTGCTGCTCACCGTGCCGGCCATGACGGTGATCGGCCTGGGGCTGGCCCTGGTGCTCAATCGCCAGACGCGCTGGGCGGCCATCCTGCGTGCCATCTTCTTCGCCTCCACGGTGCTGTCGGTCACGGTGGTGACGCTGATCTGGCGCCTGGTGCTGATTCCCGAAGGAGGCCTGGCGGCGGTGATCGCCCGCGCCTTTGGCCAGGAGCCGGTGGCCTTCCTCAGCGAGCAGGCGCTGGCCATGCCGGCCGTCGCCGTAACGACGATCTGGTGGGGCATCGGCCTGCCGATGGTGCTCTTCCTGGCGGCCTTGCAGCAGGTACCCAGGGAGATCTACGAAGCGGCGGCACTCGACCGCGCGTCGCGCACGCGGATGCTGCTCTCAATCACCCTGCCCTCGATCCGCCGCACCATCGCACTGGTGGTGATCGTGGGGATCATCCTGCAGTTCCAGCTGTTTGGCCAGCCGCACCTGATGACCGGCGGCGGACCGAACAACTCCACCAGGCCCATCGTGCTGTTCATCTATGAGACCGGCTGGAAGCAGTGGCAGCTCGGCTACGCCTCGGCCGCCTCGCAGGTGCTGTTCGCCATGATAGCGATCGCCGCGATGGCGCAGTATTACTTCTCCTCGCGCAAGGATGCGATGTGACCGCCGTCGCCGCACAGCGCGCGCCCCGCATCGCCGTCGCCCTGGTGGCCATCGCGGCCATCGTGATGCTCACGCCAATGCTGTGGGTACTCATCCTGAGCCTGAAGGACAACACGGCACTGATGGCCGATACCAGTTCGGCCTTCGTGCCGCCCTGGACGCTGGCCAACTACCGCAACATCATCGGCGAGGGGCAGGTCTTCACCTGGCTCCTCAACAGCCTGGTGGTCTCGCTCACCATGACGGCCGGCGTGCTGCTGCTCTCTTCACTGGCCGGCTACGGGTTCGCGCGGCTGGACTTTCCCGGCCGCAAGGTGCTGTTCGTGGTCGTGCTGCTGGGCCTGGCGATTCCCGAGCAGGCGGTGATCATCGGCCGTCACCAGATGTTCAGCGCCGCAGAACTGCACAACACCTACACGGCGCTTGTACTGCCCGGCCTGTCGATGCCGCTGGGCGTATTCCTGATGACGCAGTATTTCCGCGCGGTGCCAAAGGAGATTGACGAGGCTGCGCTGCTCGACGGAGCTTCGCGCCTGACAATCTTCTGGCGCATCCTGCTGCCGCTGAGCATCCCGGCCCAGGCAACGCTGGGCATCTTCACCTTCTTCCACGCCTGGAACGACTACTGGTGGCCGCTGATCAGCGCCACCGACAAGGACATGCTCACCCTCACGGTGGGCATCGCAGCCACGCAGATGAATTTCGCGCAGTCCGAATCGCTGGGCTTCCTGATGGCGCAGGCGGTGTTTGCCGGCGTGCCCACCCTGCTGGTGTACCTGGTGTTCCAGAAGTACATCGTGCGGGCGGTGGCCGGAGCAGCGGGACAATGAAGCGGCTGCTGGCGCTTTTTCCACTCGCGTTGCTGGCCGCCTGCGGTCGCCACGACGATCGCACCGAGCTGGTGATCCAGCGTTTCTTCGGTGCCTGCCAGGCCGAGTTCGGTGCGCTCACCGATCCGTCCAGGGCAGCCGGGGAATGCGGGATCATCACTGCGATGATCAACCAGTTCGAGGCCGCCAACCCTGACATCCGCGTGGTGGAGAACACCGTATTCTGGCCCGGCTACGACCAGCTCACCGCCCAGCTGGCCGCCAATGGCCCGCCGGACCTGGTGACCATGCACAGCTCCGCCATCCCCGACTACGACGCCCGCGGCCTGCTCGAGCCGCTGGACGACGAGCTGGCGGCGGTGGGCATCGATGCACAGCAGTTCACCGCCGCCGCGCGCGCAGGCGTGACAGTGGACGGCCGCACCATGGGCCTGCCCATCGACGTGTGGGCACCGCTGTGGCACATCAACATGAACCTGTTCCGGCAGGCCGGCCTGGTGGCCGACGGCAAGCCGGTGATGCCATCCAGCGCCGAGGAGTTCTTCGCCCACGCCGAGCAGTTCCGGGAACGCACCGGCAAGCCCTACTTCATCCAGGTGACCAACAAGGACTTCGCAGGCCCCATGCGCCTGTTCTACGCCTGGGTGATGCAGCAGGGCGCTCCGCTGTTCACCGACGAGCGTCATGCCGCCTTCAACAGCCCGGAGGGCCGGCGTGCGCTGGAGTTCATGAAGGAGCTCTACCAGCGCGGCCACAGCGCGAAGAACCTCGACTATGCCGGTGCCGTGTCGGCATTCCTCAAGGGTGAAGGCGGCATCCTGGTGGATGGCACCTGGATGGTGGGACAGTTCGACGCGGCTGCCCACGAGGCAGCCAGCCCGCTGCATGAGGGCTATGCCGTGCGCCCCTTCCCTTTCCTGTTCCACGGCCGGCAGGTCTCGCTGGTCGACGGGCACAACTGGGTGATGCCGCTCGATGCGCGCCGCACGCCCGCCGAGCGCGAGGCCGCCCGCCGCTTCCTGGCCTACTTCGCGGCGAATGACTTCCAGTGGGCACGCACCGGGCACTTTCCCGCCTACCAGGCCATCATCGACAGCGCGGAGTGGCAGCAGCTGCCCCACCGCGGCGACATCGCGCAGATCACCGCCATCGGCGAACCGCTGCCCAAGTACGTGCGGCGCCAGTCGCCCATCGAATTCATCGTTGGCGAGGAAGCCGCCGCCGCCTACACGGGGGTAAAGCCCCTGGACCGCGCCCTGGCCGACATGCAGCGGCGCGCCGACGAGATACTGCAGAGTTTCTGAGGGAGCATTCAGTGCAGCAGGCCCGTGTGATCGCGGATCGGGATTTCGTCATCGACAGGCTCGACCGGCGCGTGTTTGGCGCCTTCATCGAACACCTGGGCCGCTGCATCTATGGTGGCGTCTACGAGCCGGGCCATCCCACGGCGGACGAGGATGGCTTCCGCGGCGACGTGCTGGCGCTCACGCGCGAGCTGGGCGTCACCATCGTGCGCTGGCCCGGCGGCAACTTCGTTTCCGGCTACAACTGGCGCGATGGCGTTGGCCCGCGCGGGAAGCGGCCGAAGCGCCTGGACCTGGCCTGGTTTTCCACCGAGCCGAACCAGTTCGGCACCAACGAGTTCATCCAGTGGTGCCGCAAGGTGGGCGCGGAGCCGATGATGGCGATCAACCTCGGCACGGCTGGCCCTGAGGAGGCGCGCCAGCTGGTGGAATACTGCAACCACCCCGGTGGCACCGAGTATTCGGACCTGCGCATCGCCCACGGTTATCCGGAGCCGCACAACATCCGCTTCTGGTGCCTGGGCAACGAGATGGACGGCCCCTGGCAGATCTGCCACAAGACCTCGCAGGAATACGGTCGTGCGGCGCAGGAGTCGGCCAAGGTAATGCGCTGGACGTCAGAGGGTCTCACGCTGGCCGCCTGCGGATCCTCCTATCGCGAGATGCCCACCTACGGCGCCTGGGAATACGAGGTGCTGGAGCACTGCTTCGATTCGGTGGATTTCATCTCGCTGCACCAGTACTTCCACAACCGCGAAGGCGACATCGCGCGCTTCTTCACCCACATCGACAAACTCGACAGCTTCATCAGCGAGGTCACCGCGATTGCCGACGCGGTGGCAGCCCGCCGGCGCAGCGACAAACGCATCATGCTGTCGATGGACGAGTGGAACGTCTGGTACAAGGCGCGCAATCCGGAGGACCTGGCCAAGCCCGGCTGGCCCGCGGCCCCGAGGCTGCTGGAAGAGATCTCGAATTTCGAGGATGCCCTGGTGGTGGGCGGGGCGCTGATCACCTTGATCAACCACGCCGACCGCGTGAAGACCGCCTGCCTGGCGCAGCTGGTGAACGCCATCGGCGCGATGATGACTGACACCGGCGGCCCGGTGTGGCGCCAGGCCATCTTCCATCCTTTCGCACTGTCGGCGCGCCTGGCACGCGGCAATGTGCTGCGGCTGGTCAGGGAATGCAACACCTTTGCCGCCGGCGACCACCAGAAGGCCCCGCTGCTGCTGTGCACCGCCACGCATGACCCTGGCACTGGCGCAGTGGCGGTGTTCGCCCTCAACCGCGCGCAGGAGGAAATGGAATTCACCGCTGACCTGCGTGGCTTGGGTTGTCTTGCGGTGGCCGAGAGCTTCGAACTCAAGCACCACGACCTGAAGGCCGTCAATTCCCGCGAATCACCCGATGAGGTTTCGCCGAAGCCACATCTGGCCGTCGAGATCACCGACAGTGGCCTGAAGGCGATGCTCAAGCCGCTGTCGTGGAACGTTTTTGCGCTGAAGCCCGCTTGCTGAAGCGCCGGGAATGCTGCGGTGATGCCGGCTGGGACTAGCGCCCCCGCTCCGGCTTCCTGAACAGCAATGCGATGCGGTCGGTCCGGTCGTTGACCGCCTGGTTGCCGACCTCGAGCGTGAGCGCGTCATCGGGGCGGTAGTACAGGTCGCTGGAATCCACCAGCACGAAGCCGGCTTCCTGCACTTCCCTGATCACCTGCACCGGATCGACGCGGCGGCTGTTTTCCCGCGTGGTCGGTTCGTTGTGGCGACGGGTGTGGTCCACGATGCCGTAGTAACCGCCGGGCTTCAGCGCATCGAACACGGACTTGTTGACCGTGGCGCGATCAGCCACGGAAAAATTGTGGTAATTGCGGAAGGTCACCGCGAGATCCACCGGTGCCACATTCCACCTGCCCGACGGCCCGAACGGGCCGCCGCTGCCGGCACCGGTTCCACCCCAGCCCACTTCCTCCACCTTCTCGAGTCCCGGCAGGTTCGCGATGGCGCGGAACTGGTCCGCATAACGCCCCGGCGGATGCGTCACGTACAGCTTGCCCCTGTCCTTCAGCACCGGGCCCAGGATCTTCGTGAACCAGCCACCCGCCGGCAGTATCTCGATGACGCGCATGTCCTCGCGCATCCGGAAGAACGACAGGATCTCCACCGGCAGGCGATTCACGTCGCGGGCCTTTTCCTCCGGCGTGCGTATCTCTGCCTGCATGGCGGCCAGTACACGCTGCTGGAAGGGCGCGGGTGCTGCCTGTTCCGCGGCCCAGCCGGAAGTGGCGGCAGACATCACGAGGGCGAGACAGGTGCGGCGCATGTTCATGGCTGGGCTCCTTCCGGCACTACCGGCTCAGTTGCTTCCAGAGAAAGGTGTAGGCCAGGGCATTCATGTGCGCGGCCTGCGCATTGTTGGCCGAACCGCCATGGCCGCCCTCGATGTTCTCGTAGTAGCGCACGTCTTTCCCGGCCGCTTCCATCTTGGCCATCATCTTGCGTGCATGGCCGGGATGCACGCGGTCATCGCGCGTGGACGTGGTGAACAGCGTCGGCGGGTAGTCGCGCGCGGGATCAAACAGGTGGTACGGCGAGAAGGTGCGGATGAACTCCCAGTCCGCCGTGTCCGGATCGCCGTATTCGGCCATCCATGAGGCGCCGGCCAGCAGCTTGCTGTAGCGCTGCATGTCCAGCAGCGGCACCTGGATCACGATGGCGCCGAACTTCTCCGGATAACGCACCAGCATGTTGCCCATCAGCAGGCCGCCATTGCTGCCGCCCATGGTGCCAAGGTGCTGCGAAGATGTGATGCCGCGGGCGATCAGGTCATCGGCCACGGCCGCGAAATCCTCATACGCGCGGTGCCGGTTCTCGCGCAAGGCCGCCTGGTGCCAGCGGGGACCGTATTCGCCGCCGCCGCGGATATTGGCCATCACGTAGACGCCGCCCTTCTCCAGCCAGCTCTTGCCCATGCCGCCGGAGTAGGTCGGCGTCATCGCCACCTCGAAGCCACCGTAGCCGTAGAGCAGCGTCGGAGCCTTGCCATCCAGCTTGAGGTCCCTCGGCCGCACGAGGAAATACGGCACGCGGGTACCGTCCTTCGAAGTGGCGAAGTGCTGCTCGATCACATGACGCGAGCCATCGAAGAACGCGGGATTGGATTTCAGCACCTCGGGCTTGCGCCCCACTTCTGCCAGCGCCAGCGTTGTGGGCGTGAGGAAGTCCGCGGAGACCAGCCACACCGCATTGCTTTCGTCCGGGTCCACGGCCTGCACGTCGATGGTGCCGAAATCCGGCGCGCCGGTGAAGGCGCTGCGCTGCCACCCGTCCTTGCCTGGCGTGAGCACGAAGAGGCGGCTCTTCACGTCCTCCATCACATTGAGCACGAGGTGGTCACGCGTCCAGGTGAAGGCGGCAAGAGAGGACTTGTCGGTGGGCTCGAACAGCGCCACGAACTGGCGTCCCCCGGCCATGAAGTCATCGAAGCCGGCCGCGATCAGCGCGCCTGCCGGCCAGGTGCGCCCGCCTGTTTCCCAGGGATCGCGCAGCTGCAGCACCAGCCAGTCCTTGTGCACGGACTTCTGGGCCGAATCGGGCGCGTCGATGCGCACCAGGCTGCCATCCTTGCGGCGCAGGTAGAGCTCGTCCTCGTAGAAGGCGATGGTGCGGCTGACGAAATCGCGCACGTATCCCGGGGTGTGGTCGCGCATGGCGGCGATGTACATGTCACCGGGCCTGCCTTCATACACCGTCCTGGCCCCCGCCAGCGGCGTGCCGCGCTTCCATTCCTTCACGATATTCGGATAGCCGGAGCTGGTCAGCGTGCCGGGCCCGAAATCGGTGTACACATACACCGTGTCTTCGTCGATCCACCCGAGCGCGCCCTTGGCTTCGGGACGGAAGAAACCATCCTTCACCCAGGCCTTGGTGACCAGGTCGAATTCGCGCGTGACGTCGGCGTCGGATCCGCCAGGCGAGAGTGCGATGAGGCAGCGGCGATAGTCCGGCTTCAGGCATTCGGCGCCATGCCACACCCATTTCGTGCCTTCCAGCTCGTTCAGCGCATCGAGGTCGAGGACGGTTTCCCACTGCGGACTGGCCTTGCGGTATTCCTGCAGCGAAGTGCGGCGCCAGATCCCCCGTTCGTGGTTCTTGTCCTTCCAGAAGTTGTAGTAGTGCCCGCCGATCTTCTCCACCGCGGGAATCTTCGCGTCGGAGTCGAGGATGGCGAGGATGTCGGACTCCATGCGGCGGAAATCCCCGGACGCAGCGAGTTCCGCTTCGGCCTTTGCGTTGCGCTCCCGCACCCAGTCGAGCGCCTCCTTGCCCTCGATATCCTCCAGCCATGCATGCGGGTCTCCGGAAGGCGGCGATCCGGAAGGTGTGCAGGCAGCCAGCATGAGTCCGGCTACCAGGCAGGCACTGGGAAGTTGGGACATGCGGTTCTCCCGTTCAACTGGCGGACCGTATCAACCCGGCGACCAGCCCCACAAGGGCCGCCCCCAGCATGCCCAGGGAAGGCAGCGCAGTCAGCGCGAACCCCAGCCCGCGCGAGCGCGGGTCACGCACGTAGCTGCGGAAGTACACCAGCCGCCCGATGATCCACAACACGCCGATGGCCGCCGCCCAGCGGGGATCGAACACCCAGGCGAAAAGGACGACGGCGGGAATGAAGACCGCCAGCTGTTCCAGCGTGTTCATCTGCACCCGGTAGTAGCGCTCGAACATCTCGTTGCCCGAGGTCGCCGGCGCCGGGCAGCCATACCGGCCGCGGGCTCTCGCCACAGCGAAGCCGAATCCGACGAATTCAAGCACGGCGATGATGATGACGATGCCGACCCAGGCCATTGTGACGCTCCCTGATTGCAGACCGCAGGCGAGGATACCTCCTACGTGCGAAATCGCCACGATCCCTGCCCTGCCACCCCTGCGCCTCCTCTAGACTGCGGGCGCTGGAAGCCGCGGGGAGAGGGAACTTGGGGGAACTGATACTGCCGGGCGGGCTCGATGGGAGCCAGGCCACGTTCCTGATCATTCTGGTCACGGCACTGGTGCTGTTCGTACGCGGCCGGCCCCGGATCGATGTGACCGCCATGCTGGTCCTGCTGTCGCTGACCTTCACCGGGCTGCTGGAGCCACAGGAAGCACTTTCCGGGTTCATCAGCGAGCCGGCCATCATCGTGGCCTCGGTGTTCGTGATGGCGGCGGCGCTTTCGGCCACTGGCGTGACGGACCGCATCGGCCACCTGATCAGCACCGCCGCCGGCCGCAGCGAAACCCGCGCCATCCTGGTGCTGATGCCCGCGGTGGCGCTCCTGGCGGCCTTCTCGCATCACCTGATGGTCACCGCGATGATGCTGCCCATCGTGATGCGTTTCGCGCGTGACTACCAGATCCCGGCGTCGCGACTGCTGATGCCGATGTCGCTGGCCGCCTCGCTTGGCACGACGCTCACCCTGTTCAGCGCGCCAGCCTTCCTGCTGGCCGGCGACATGCTGCGCCGGCAGACCGGCGAGGGCCTGGATATCTTCGACATCACCCCGATCGGCGCCGCGCTGGTTGTCACCGGCGTGCTGTGTATCTTGCTGATGCGCTGGGTGATCCCGCGGCGCACCGGGACCTCGGAGCAGTATTACCTGCGCCTGGAGCAGTACTTCACGGAATTGCTGGTGAAGCCGAACTCCCCCTGGATCGGCAAGTCGCTGGCGGATTTCTGCGCCGCCAATCCTTCCGACCTGCTGGTGGTGGACCGCCTTCGCAACGGCGTGCGCGTCACTCCCCGCGATTCCCCGCTGGCCGCCGGTGACGTGCTGCTGGTGCGCGCCTCGCCGGAAGACCTGAAGTCCTTCAAGGAACAGCCGGGCCTGGCGCTCAACGCCATCGCCAAGTACGGCGAGGAGGGCGGCGGCGGGCGGAGCGGGGAACTGGTGCAGGTGGTGGTGGGACCGCGATCAGAGTTCGCCGCACGCAGTATCGGTGACGTGGACTTCTTCCGCACGCTGGGTGTGGTGGTGGTGGGGTTGTGGCGGCGGCAGTCCTTCATCGTGAAGGAACTCTCCGCCGTGCGCCTGGAGGAAGGCGACGTGCTGGTCATCTCCGGGACGCCGGAGCGGCTGGAAATGCTCGCCCGACATACCGGCTTCCTGATGATGGTGCCCTTCGACGCAAAGCAGAAATGGCGCCATCGCTCCCGCATGGCTGTTGGCATCCTGCTCGGAGTCGTGGCGCTGGCCGCGCTGGATGTGGCACCTGCCCACATCATCTTCCTCGCGGGAGCGGTTGCCATGGTGCTGGCAGGCTGCGTGAGCGTGGAGCAGGGTTATCGCGAAATCGACGTGCGCATCTTCGTGATGATCGCAGGGGTGATTCCGCTGGGTTCGGCGATGGAGTCCACGGGCATGGCGACGCTGTTCGCCACGCAGCTGACGGCGCTCACGCAGGGTTGGGACGAGCTGTCGCTGCTGATCGCGATGTTCGTCGCGGGAGCCCTGCTCACGCAGATCCTCTCCGATGCCGCAACCACCGTGCTCATCGGCCCGATCGCCATCGCCATGGCCACCGCCATCGGCCGCCCTCCGGCGCCCTTCGTGGTCTGCGTGGCGCTCGGAGCTGTGGCCTCGTTCCTCACTCCGATCGGCCACCACGGCAACCTGCTGATCCTGCACCCGGGTCGCTATACCTTCGGCGACTTCCTGCGCATCGGCGTGCCGCTGACAGTGTTGCTGTGCCTGGTATCAGCGTGGATCGCCCGCGCCCTCTGGCTGGAAGGGCCGTGGCTGCCAGGATCGCTGTAGCCACCCCCGGGCACCGCTGCTGCTAGAGAGCGCGGCGCAGCAGTTCCAGCGCAACCGCGCTCAGCAGGATGCGGAACCCGACCCGGAAGACGGGCTCCGGCACCCGTGTGAGCAGCCGGCTGCCGACAGCGGTGCCGGCAAATCCCGCGCCGATCATCACGGCAATCAGGGGCAGATAGCGCCCGAATGCAAAGCCCAGACTGACAAACACCGCTACCTTGAGCACGTGCACCAGCGTGTTGAGCATGGCGTGGGTGGCCACCAACTGCTGTCGGTCGGAAATGCCGCGCACGAACGCCGCCACCAGCGGGCCCGCAGCGCCCACCACCATGCCCATTGCCGACACCACGATGCCGCCCACGAACTGCACGATGCGGCTGGTGGCGATCAGTTGCGGCTGCGGCAGCCAGGTGGTCACCAGCACGAACAGGCCGATGGCCGCCGCGAACCAGCGCTCCGGCAGGGCGCTGGCAAAGCTGCCCCCCACCACCGAGCCGATGGCAGCGCCCAGTGCCACCCAGAGGATGAACGTCCACTGGATGTGCCGGCGCATCAGCCAGGCCCGCCCCGCGTTGCTGCCCAGCTGCACGCAGCCGTGCACCGGCACCACCACGATGGGAGGCAGCAGCAGCGTCATCGCCGCAATCATCAGCGAGCCCCCGCCCAGCGAGAACGTGGCGGTCACCAGCGAGGTGATGAAGCTGAGGGCCACCAGCCCCAGTGCGGGCCACTCTCCCAGCCCGGGTGCCAGCTGCACTAGCCTGGTCCTGCCTGCGGCAAGGCGCTCAGTCCTTGAAGAAGGGTTCGACCTTGCCCTTGAGCGTGACGGTCAGCGGCTTGCCGCGCCGGTCCAGCGTCTTGCCCATGGCGGAGCGGATCCAGCCTTCGGAAATGCAGTATTCCTCGACATTGGTGCGCTCCACCCCGTTGAAGCGGATGCCGATGTTCCGCTGGAGGAGCTTCTCGTCATAAAAACGGCTGGATGGATCGACGCAGAGTCGGTCGGGAAAAGTATCGGTCACTGGGCACTCTCCGGATGCGGTGGCGCGGATTATGCCGTCACCGCGGGCCGGCGGCAGCCCCGCTACGCAGTTCGAAGTCCCGCTTGCGGTACATCCCCTAGCCTGTTCCCGGCCACGTCCCGACGGTATCGTTGTGCCCTCGCATTCGGGGGATGAGCGTGGAAAAGAACAGATTCCAGGGAGCGCTGGTCGCGGCGTCGGGGGTGGTTGCCGTGGCGGCCCTGCCGGTGGTCGCGGCATGGGCTGCCGCGCCGGCAGCGGGCAACCGGGTGTCACCGGGCGAACTCATCATCGAACCTCCCACGCTGAACGCACTGGGCTTCGAATGGCAGCTGGAAGGCGACGCAAACCGCAATGCCACGGTGAGCCTTCGCTATCGCGCCAAGGGCACTGAAGCCTGGCGGGAAGGCCTGCCACCGTTGCGCCTCGGCGGTGAGGAGGTCAAATACCTGTCGGTGGACTACGTCGCGCCGCCCATGTTCGCGGGCAGCGTCTTCGACCTTGAACCGGCCACGACCTACGAGCTGTCGCTGCGGATCAGCGATCCGGATGGCGTCGATGGCACGGCCGAGCGCCGCATGGAAGCGCGCACCCGCGCCGAACCCATGCCCGCCACGGGCGGACGCACCTTCCATGTCTATCCGCCGGGTTACCAGGGACAGCGGCAGCAGCCGGCCTTCAACGGCCTGCTGGCGGCCTTCAACCTGGGCGCCTCCCACTCCGACTGGTTCAACTCCTACCTGCCCCGCGTGCAGCCGGGCGACGTCATCCTCGTGCATGCCGGCGTGTACAAGGATGCGCGCCACAGCTATGGCGGCGGCGGCATGGGCGCGCTCATCGATGGCACGCACTACCTGACGGGCAGCGGCACGGCCGAGCGGCCCATCGTGATCCGCGCCGCCGGCGACGGTCCGGTGGTCTTCGACGGCGACGGCAACGGCGTGCTGTTCGACGTGACGGCGGGCAACTACATCTATTTCGAGGGCATCACCTTCCGCAACACCGAGATCGCCATCCTCGCCGGCCGCAAGCGCATCGTCGGGTCCTCGGGGCTCACGGTGAAGAACTCCCGCTTCGAGGACGTCGGCATCGGCATCACCTCCGACTGGTCCGGGTCGAAGGATTTCTACATCGCCGACAACGTGTTCATCGGCCGCCAGATTCCCGACAGGCTGCTGGGATGGATCGGCCGCACCTGGCAGAACCTGCCGGGTTTTCCGGTGCAGATCCTCTCGAACGTGGGCGTGAAGGTCTATGGATCGGGCCACGTGGTCGTGCACAACGACATCTCGCACTTCCACGATGGCATCGACCACGCCACCTACGGCACGCCCGACCGCGACCAGGAAGGCAGGATCATCCGCGAGCGCATGCCGGTATCGATCGACATCATCGGCAACGAGATCCACAACGTGGATGACAACTGCATCGAGGCCGACGGCGCGATGCACAACATCCGCATCCTGCGCAACCGCTGCTTCAACCATGCGCATCGCGCGCTGAGCGCGCAGCCGCTGTTCGGCGGGCCCGCGTATTTCATCGGCAACGTGGTGTACCACGCGCCGGAGGGCGGCTCCCTGAAGTTCCAGGCCAATCCCGCGGGCCTGGTGGTGTACCACAACACCTTTTTCAGCGAAGTGCATGACATGGGCCCGGTCTCCAACGTGCACTACCGCAACAACCTGATCCTCGGACAGGGCGCATATCCGGAGATCTTCACCAGCGACACCTTCACCAGCTACTCCAGCTCGGACTACAACGGCTTCAGGCCCAATCCCGGCGCCGAGGTGTCTTTCGCCTGGAACTCCCCACCGGCTGGCGTGGTGGCGGATTTCAGCAGCAACCGCGAGGTGCGCCGCTTCCCCACGCTGAAGGCCTATGCCGCGGCAACCGGCCAGGACCGCAACAGCATCCTGGTCGACTACGGCGACTTCGTGCGCGCCGCGCCACCGGATCCGAAGGATCCGCAGCGTTTCCACCGCCCGGACGAGTACGACTTCACGCTGCGCCAGGGTTCGAAGGCCGTGGACGCCGGTGTGGTACTACCCAATGTCAACGATGGCTTCACCGGCAAGGCCCCGGACCTTGGTGCCTACGAGAGAGGCCGTCCCCTGCCCGTCTACGGGCCGCGCAAGGAGAAACAATGACCAGGTCCATTCGCACCACGCTCTTCGCGCTGGCGGCATCTGCCAGCGCCCTTGCCTGTGCGGGTGCGCCGGCCGACCAGCCGGACCTGAAGACAGCCCTGGACGAGTACCAGCTCCCCGAATCCAGCCGCACCGTGAAGGAACTGATTCCGGGCTGGAGCAGGCCGCACAAGCTGGTGGTGCAGGTGGACAAGCCGGAGCGCGCCGCCTGGCTGCAGGAGGCCATGCCCGCGGGCGTCACCGTGGTTGCGGTGCGTGGCGCCGGTGAACTCCCTGCACAACTGGCCGATGCCGACGCGCTGGTCGAGGTCAATTGCACTGCGGCGATGGCCCAGGCGCCGAAATTGAGGTGGGTGCATGCCAACAGTGGCGGCGGCGACACCTGCCTGCAGCACATCCCCGGGGTGGGCCGCGGCGAGGTGGTGCTCACCAACTCCCAGAAGGTGAAGAACACCGCACTGGCCGAGATGGGCATGGGCTACGTGTTCGCCCTGGCCCGCTCCATCGACGTGACCCTGGCGAACCAGCACGCGCGTGACCTGAACCGCCGCGGTGGCCGCATCGGCAAGCGGCTGGAAGGCTCGACCATGCTCATCGTCGGCCTGGGCGGCGCCGGCACCGAGATCGCCCGCATGGCGCATGCCATGGGCATGAAGATCATTGCCACCGACCCGGTCAACCGGAATCCGCCCGACTTCGTGAGCCATGTCGGCATGCCTGACGAGCTGCCGTCGCTGGTTGGCCAGGCCGACGTGGTGATGATCGCTGCGCCGCTCACGCCACAGACCCGCGGGCTGTTCAACGCGGAGATGTTCAAGCGCATGAAGTCCGATGCCATCTTCGTGAACTGGGCGCGTGCCGACATCGTCGTGCCAGAGGACCTGGCTGCGGCGCTGAAGGCAGGCACCATCGGCAGCGCGGCGCTGAACTGGGCCACGCAGACTCCGCTCACGAAAGACCACCCGCTGTGGGATGCGCCGAACCTGATCCTGGCCTCCTGGACCGGCGCCATGGTGGCGCCTGCGCAGAGCGCATCCACCGAGGTGGCGCGCGAAACCGAACTGCGCTGGCTGGTGGTGCGCGAGAACATGCGCCGCTTCGCCTCTGGCGAAAAGATGTTCTCGGTATTCGATGTGGCGCGCGGCTACTGAGCCTTCAGGCCTGAAGCAATCCGAGGGGCGAGGCCAGCGCGAAACCGGGAAATACCGTCTCCGGCGGCGTACCGAGGTGATCGCGGACCAACTCGCCCAGCACCGTGCGGTAGTCGGTGGTCACGGCCAGATCGCGGCCCTCGAACAGCTGCTCGGGCGCAAGCCCCGGCCATTCCCCGTACACCTTGCCGCCGCTGACCGGGCCGCCCAGCACCATCATCATTCCGCCGTGGCCGTGGTCCGTGCCCTGGCTGCTTTCCTTCACGGTGCGGCCGAACTCCGACATCGTCACCACCACCACGTCGGCCATGGCCGAGCCCATGTCGCGCGAGAAGGCTGCCAGCGAGCTGCCCAACTCGTTGAGCACCTGCGGCAGCTGGCCGTTCTCGTTGGCATGGTGGTCCCAGCCGTCCATGTCGGCAAAGGCCACCTCCACGCCGACATCCGCCTTGATCAGCTGCGCCAGCTGGCGCAGCTTGCGGCCGAAGTTGCCGACATACTGCGCCCCGCCTGCAGGCTGGTAAGGCTGCTTCAGCACCGCCTCGATCATGCGCGCCGCCTCGAAGGTGCTGTTGCCCTGGGCCTTGAGGCCGGTGTCGCTGCTGGACGCATACAGGCTTTCGAAGATGGCGGCCGCTTCCTGGTTGGCCACCTGGAATTTCGTCAGGTCATCCACAGCCACCGCGGCGTGCCTGCCGCGCAGGCTCAACGGCACCTGCTTGCCCAGTGCTACCGCGCGCAGGGCGGCATCGGTGCCGGCGCCCCCCGGCACGGCGCGGTTCAGCCAGCCGTCGAGCATCTTCGTGCTCTCCATGCCGGACTCCATGAAGTCCTGCGCGTCGAAGTGCGAGCGCGAGGAATCAGCTGATCCGGTGGCCTGCACAATGGCCAGTTGCTTCTCGCCCCACAGCGGCTTCAGTGCCTGCAGCTGCGGATGCAGCGCGAAGCGGCCGTCGAGGTCGATGGCGGTATTCGCCGTGGCGTTCACCGGCAGGCCCAGGGCCAGGAGGCCGGAAGACGTACTGGCCGCCGCCGGGGGCGCGACGACTCCCGGGGGTGGTGCAATGGCTATGGCCGGCCGCAACTGGTAGTACCGCTGCTCGAAGAACGGCACGACCATGTTCAGCCCATCCGCCGCGCCGCGCAGGAACACCGAGACCAGCACCTTGCGGCGTGGCCTCTCCTGCGCCGCCGCGCGCGCCAGCCATGCGGGGGCGGTGCCCAGCAGGCCTGCGGAAATTCCGGCCGCACGCAGGAACTGGCGTCTGTCGACCATGGCTACCTCCGCTGGAAGTCGGGAGATCCGATCATCACGGTGGCCATCAGGGCCGGCGTGGCCGCCTGCCCCGCAGAGCCCTTTTCCACCGCCGCGATGGCCTCCGGCGATGCAGCGACGCCGGTCAGGGCCAGCATGGCGCGGCGCATGTCGCCACCTGCGATGGCCCGCGGGTCTGCCTTGACGCCGGCGATCTTGTCCTCGAACAACGCGGCGGCGAAATTCATGCGCCCCAGCAGCGCCACAGAGTTGGTCCACGACTCGCCCGTGTTGGGATAGCCGGTGGGCTCGGCCTTGGCATAGAGCGGCTGGCCGAGGTCGGCAATCCGCTGCGCCACCGCCGTGGCATCGCTCACGTCAGCGTTCACCGCCCGCAGTGATCCCACCACCATCTCAAGGGGCGATTTCACCTTGGCCCGCCACGCGCCTTCGGACAGGAACTCCTTCGAGAGCAGCAGCGTTTCCATCACGGCGCGCAGGTCGCCGTCGGTCCTGGTGAAGGTGGCGGCCATGCGTTCCACCAGCGCTGCGGGCGGCTCATCTGCCACGAAACGCTGGGCCAGCTTGCGCGAGATGAACCGGGCGGTTGAGGGATGGCGCGCGAGCAGGTCGATGACCCGCACGCCCTCGGCCTCGCCGACGCCCCGGGGGAACACCTGGCCCAGTATCACCTTCTCGTTGCGGTCATGGTTGGCGGGGTTGAACTGGAATTCTGCGATGCGGGAGAAATCGTAGATGGACCAGCCGCTGAAGGCGCGCGCCACGTTCACCACGTCTTCCTGGGTATATCCGCCGTCCACACCCAGGGTGTGCAGCTCCATCAGCTCGCGCGCGTAATTCTCGTTGATGCCCGGCAGGCGCAGGGCGGAACCCGCCGCCGATATCGCCTGCAGCAGTTCCGGGCGCGGGGCCTGCGACTGGTAGTTGTCCAGGTAGAACAGCATGGCCGGGTGGCGGGCTGTTGCCAGCAACAGGTCACGGAAGCGCCCGAGCACATGCGGGCGGATGGCATCGCGCTCATAGCTGGTCACCATGGTGCGCAGCTGCGGCTTGGTAATGGAGACATTGAAGTGGTTGAACCAGAAATCCACCAGCACTTCCTCGAGCTGGCGGTTGGAATGGAGCGCACGCTGCAGCTTCGCCTCGACCAGCTCGTCGATCACCCCCTGCTGCGGATTGGCGACCAGCACGGCCTGCCGGCGGTAGGCCGCGGGCAGCAGCTGCGCTCCCTGCGGTCCCAGTGAACGGAATACCTGCGCCCGCTTCTCCTCGCCAAGCGATGCGATCAGCGCCGTCTTCTCCTGGTCGGTGCCATGTCGCAGCATGTTCAGCTCATCGGGCGAGAACAGCTCGTTCAGTGGTGGACGCAGGCGGCGCTGCTGTTCGGTCTGCTGGCGGCTAAGCATTTCCTGCCGCTGCTGGCGCGCGCGGTCTGCTTCCGCGCGCAGTTCGGGTATGGCCTCGATGTACTGCTGCGGGATCGAGGCGAGGGCCTGTGCCCGTACTTCCGGGGTGAGCGCGTCGAGAACCTTCCGGCGATCCTCCAGGGGCGCGTTCATCACGCGGGTCATCACGTCCCCGGGCACAACCGCGGCCGTGACCATGCTCATCATCGACTGCTGCTGGGGCTGGGTGGTCTCGTACAGCTGCCAGGTGGGCATGTCGAGGGTGACCAGCCGCGACAGGCTGGTTTGCAGTTCCGGGTTCTCCGGCACCGCCGCCGGATCCAGCTGCTGCTTCAGCCAGGCTTTCACACCCAGGCGACGCACCGCTTCCAGGTCGCCCGGGCGGGGCCCGAATGCCGCGCGATTCAGGACATGCATTGCCTGCCTGTCATGGGCGAGCTTCACGTCAAAGGGATTGGCTGGCTCACGTGCCAGCACGGCGAGGGCGAGCATTGCGGTGAGACCGGCGACGAGTCCTGCGGGCTTCATCTTGAACCCCTCGTTTTCTTGTTCGCGGCCAATACTACGCTTCCTGCATCGCCGCGCTGCACGTTGTGTGCGCAATGGGCGCAAGTTGGGCGTTTTTCCCGTCCGATACATGCCGGGGCAGCGTACGGGGTCACCGGGCCGATGACCGGGACCGGAAGGCCTGCAGCGCACAGGACCTGACCCACTGGCGCGATCAGGCTAATCTGGCCTGATGCCGGTGCCCTGGAAGCAGCTGATCATGTTCACGCCACAGATCATCGATCTGTCGCGTGAACTGCTGCGCCGCGCCCGCGGCAAGCCGGCAGGAGCGGCGCTGGTGCGTGCCAGCGACGAAGGGGATGTCGCGCAGCGCCTGGCCGCACTGGAGGAGAACGAGCGGCGCCAGGCGGAACTCGTCGAGCGCATGGCCACGCAGCAGGCCGAACTGTCACTGGCAGTGGTGACGCTGCATCGCCGACAGCGCTGGCTCATCGCCGCGGTGGCAGTGCTGGCCGCAGTGCTTGCCTGGCGCCTGCTGGCGGCCTGACCTCCGCCAGCAGGCGCCGGAAAGTCGGGGCCAGCGCCGGACTGATCCTGATCCTTGCGCCGGTTCACACCGGCACCCCTGTAATGGCACTATCTTGCGTACATGACCTTGATGTCCCCGGGCCTGGATCCGGCCAGCAGCTTCGCCCCGGAGCTGGAAGCCGAATACGTCCGCAACCGCCTGCTGGACTCCCGCACCCTGATCCGCATGGCCTGCCTGCTGGGGCTGTTCGTGATCGCGCTGCGCCTGGGCGAGCTGTCGATGACGGGCCCGCCCCGGCCAGCCCCTTTTCCCGGCGCCCCGATCCTCTTCGCCGGCGTGGTGGTGGGAACCTCCGTGTTGCTGGCGTGGGTTTCCTGGAGTCGCGCCTTCGCACGGCGCTACCTGCCCATGGCCAATGTAGCTGTACCGGTGCGCAATGCGTTCGCGGCGGTTGGCATCGCAGGCATGGCCTCGATCGGCCAGCTCGAACTGCTGATGCTGCTGCCGGTGATGGTGCTCAGTCCGTTCTTTTTCCTGGGACTGCACTTCCGTCCGGCACTGGCCTGCGTGGCGCTCACCTGCGTCGCCTTCATCACCTCGGCGCTTTTTTTCGCGATGCCGCCAGCCGTGGTGCTGCGCTCCTGTTCCCTGCTGCTGGTGACCGCCGCGACCTGCGCGGTGGCCGCATGGCAGCTGGAGAAACAGTCGCGGCGCAGCTTCCTTGAAGGGCGCCTGATCGCCCAGCTTGCCGAACTTGACGCGCTGACCGGCGCGAAGAACCGCCGCGTGTTCGACGAGCACCTGGCCCGCCTGTGGCAGCAGGCGATCCGCGACGGGCGGGGACTCTCGATCCTGATGATCGACGTGGACCACTTCAAGGCCTTCAACGACCGCTACGGGCACCAGGCCGGAGATGCCGCCCTGCGGCGCGTGGCGCAGGCCGTGCAGGCACAGATCTGCCGGCCGCTGGACATGCTCGCCCGCTACGGCGGCGAGGAATTCGCCGTGATCCTGTACGACAGCGACGCGGACAGCACCCGCGACATCGCCGAGCGCATCCGCGTGGCGGTCAGCGCAATGAACATCGAGCATCGCGGCGCGCATGGCGTGCGCGTGGTGACCGTGAGCGTCGGCGTGGCCGCCATAGAGCCCTCATCCGCGCGCGATCCGCGCGGTGCCGTGCAGCTGGCCGACGAAGCCCTGTACACGGCCAAGACCCTGGGGCGGGACCGGGTGCACATGGCCGAGGCGTCCGAATATCGCAAGCTGGAGACCGGCGTGTTCGCGCAGCAGCGCGCTGCGGGCTGAATGCGCGGCGTCCGCGCCGCACACCCTCAGCTGTTGCATAATCAGCTGATTCATCCAGGGGGATCCGCCATGCGCGCTGTCATCGTCTCCACGCTCTGCATGCTGGCCGCCGGCACCGCACTGGCCGCGCAGGACCGGAACAGGGCACTTTCGATCTACTTCATCGATACGGAGGGCGGGCAATCCACGCTCTACGTCGGCCCTGGCGGGGAAACACTGCTGGTGGATACCGGCAATGCCGGCGAACGCGACCTCTCGCGCATCGTCGAGACGCTGCGCGGCGCGGGCGTCACGAAGATCGACCACCTGTGGACCACGCATTTCCACAGCGACCACGTGGGCTCGCTGCTGGAGGTGGCCAGGCAGTTCCCGGTGGGGCATTTCTACGACCACGGCTCCCCGAACCCCAAAGACCGCATCATCCCGCCCCAGTTCATGGCCTCTTACGAGGCGCTGAGCAGCGGCAAGCGCACCATCGTGAAGCCGGGCGACAAGGTGAAGATGACCGGACTGGACATCACCACGGTAGCCTCGGCCGGCCAGTACATCCGCAGCAACCTGCCGGGCGGCGGCGCGGCGAATGGTGCCTGCGCCAGTGTGAAGCCGATGGACGAGAGCGCCTATTTCGATCCCGACAATGGCGACTCCGCCGGCTTCATGCTCACTTACGGCCGCTTCCGCACCGTGAACCTGGGCGACCTCACCTGGAACGGGGAGATCGACCTGATGTGCCCGACGAACCGGCTGGGCACCGTCGACCTCTACCTCACCTCGCACCATGGACTGGAAAAGTCCGGCTCTCCCGCGCTGGTGCATGCCCTGCAGCCCCGCGTGGCAGTGATGAACAACGGCACGCGCAAGGGCGGCGCGGCAGAGACGTTCACCATCCTGCAGGACACAGTGGGCCTGCAGGACCTGTGGCAGCTGCACTGGTCGTACAACGCGCGGCTTGAGAACGGTGCGGCGCGCTTCATCGCCAACATCGATGACGCGGCGACCATCGCCACACAGATCACGGCGCCGCCGCCTGCGCCAGGGGGCTTTGGCCCGCCGCCGGGGGCGCGCGCAGGTGGACCGCCTCCGGGCGCGGGACCTGCTGGACCAGGGGGCCCGGGCGCTGGCGGTCCCGGGGGGCCAGGTGGCCCCGGCGGCCCCGGTGCAGGTCGTGGGCCTGGCGGGCCTGGCGGGCCCGGCGGTGGTGCCGCCGCGCACACCCCCGCCTACATCATCCAGGTGACTGCGCGTGATGACGGCAGCTTCACTGTGACCAACACGCGCAACGGCTTCAGCAAGACCTATCCCCGGCACTGAGGCCGGGGCGGGGCTACTCGATCCGGTGACGGCGCAGCTTCCAGGTCGCGCCGTCGCAGAATCCGCAGCGCTCGCCAGCGAACATCGCGCGCGCGGCGGCATCGCCTTTCAGCTGCCACTTGAGCCAGGCCACCGGTCCGCTGGCAAACGGCCCGCCATTGGGCTGGTTGTAGGTGGCGCCGTGCCCCACATCCATGTTGGCGTTGATCGCAGGGATGCGCATGCCTTGCAGTTCCTTCCAGTCCAGCTCGGCATTCGCGTAGGCGATGTCGGTCTCGCCACCGATGAAGTACGCGATGGGCGCATGCATCTGCTGCAGCACCGAGCGCTTGAGCTCATGCCGGACCATGTACTGGTCCTCGTCGGTGATCATGCCGCTGTTGAGCACCACGGCGGTGGTGATGCGCGGATCGGTGGACACCTTCACCGTCTGCAGGCCACCGCAGGAGTGACCCATCGCAGCCACCTTGTCGGTGGCGACATGATCGCGGTAGAGGCTGCCTGCCTTGCGGCTCTCGGCGGTGATCCAGTCCAGCCCGTCGAGCATCTGCGAATGGCGGGTCTCGAAAGGTGGCCACTCGGCGGGATTGTCCGGACGCTGCTGCCGCGGTGCCGGCGAATCCCGATGCGGCCCGAGGGCCACCACGATGAAGCCATGCGAGGCGATTTCGGCGAGGAACTCCCGGTAACCGAAGTTGCTGTTCACGCAGGAACCATTGCCCCACAGCACCACGGGATAACGGCCCTTCAGTTGCGCCGGCCGGTAGATGGTATGGGTGGGCAGTGATCCTTCACCCACGATCACCGCCGGCTCCGGACCGGAACCGGTGGGCACGCCGCCTGCGGGCGCTGCCGCGAAAGCCGCAGCCGGGGCCAGCAGACAGGTCAGCAGACAGGTCAGCAGCAAGCCACCATGACGGTGAATCGCAAGGTTCGGGCGGCGCATCGTCAATCCCCCTCGTTCTCCGGTCCTGTTCCGCATTCCACCTTGAGGTTAGCACGCGACCTGCGATACGACTGGCGCGACACCGGCGGAGCCGTTAACCTATGTAAGCGCTTTCATCCGTGCAAGCGCATAGAAGAAAACCGGGGGCCTCGGGCGCCCGACTGCTGCGCAACTTTTGGGGGAAGCATGACGACAAGAACATTGAACAGATCCGTCCTGGCTCCGCTTGGCGTGCTGGCCTCCGCAGCTGCACTGGGCGCCGGCCCGGCAGTCGCCGCAGATTCCGAAACAGAACTTGAAGAGGTGGTCATCACCGCGGAGCTGCGCTCCGTGAGCGTGCAGGACGTGCCGCTGTCCGCCGTCGCCCTTTCCGGCGACGCGCTCGAGCAGCGCGGCGTGAAAACCTTCGACGAACTGCAGTACCAGGTGCCATCGCTCACCTTCACTGACAACGGCAACTCCAAATACGTGAACATCCGCGGCGTGGGCGTGTCCGAATCCGCGCCCAACCAGACCGTCGGCGTGGCCGTACACCTGGACGGCGCCTACGTCGCCCGCGAGTTCGTGTATGGCGATGCGCTGTTCGACCTGGACAGCGTGGAAGTATTGCGCGGACCGCAGGGCACCTACTCCGGCCAGAACGCCGCCGGCGGCTCCATCTTCATCAACTCGAAGAAGCCGGTGATCGGCCGCACCGATGGCTTCCTCAATGCGGAACTGGGCAGCTACGACGGCCGCCGCCTTGGCGCCGGTGCGACGCTGACGCTCACGGACAAACTGGCGCTGCGCATCGCCGGCGACATCGAGGAGCGCGGCAGCTTCTTCAAGAACCACGGCGTGGATCCCACCATCCCCGCCAGTCGCATCGAGGACCAGCCCGGCAACCTCAACCGTTCGCTGGCGCGCCTGCAGCTGCTGTACCAGCCCACCGAGGAGCTGGAGCTGCGGCTGATCCATGAGCTCAGCGACGTGCGCTCGGACGGGGTTCCCTACCAGGTGTTCCCGGTGCGCGGCACCAACACCCTGCCCGCCGACGACCGCCGCGAGCTCTACTTTGACCTCGACGGCCATCGCAATGTCAGCTACGAGCGCACCACCGGCAAGGCCGACTGGCAGATGCTGCCCTCGGTGAAGGTGCTGGCCACGGCCTCTTACCTGGCCAGCCACCAGCACTTCTTCCAGGACCTCGACCGCAACACCTTCGTCACGCCCACCACCGTGCAGAACGGTGCTGACTACACCATCAACGACCACTACTGGTCCGGAGAGGTGAACCTGGTGTCGACGCTGGAGGGTCCCTTCGAGTGGACACTGGGCGCCAGCCACCTGGACTACGAGCAGAACAACTACCTGAACTTCCTGCGCTACAACAATGCGCAGTTCCCCGGCACGGCCGTGGACGTGCAGCGCCACACCCGCCTGTACTTCTTCCTGAACAACATCCGCAAGAACGACGCCATCTTCGGCGAGGTCGGCTACCAGCTCACCCCGACGCTGCAGGTGAAGGCTGGCCTGCGCTACAACGAGGACCGCGTGGGCTTCTCGCCGGACTCCTATTCGTCCGGCGGCCCGACGTATCCGGCCGGCCGCCTGTCGCATTACTTCGCCCCGTCGGGCGCCCCGACCCCGGCGTCGATGCTGAACTTCTACGAGACCACCGGCCGCGTGCTGCTGAACTGGAAGCCCGTGGAAGACCAGATGATCTACGGCACGGTGAGCCGCGGCTACAAGCCGGGCGGCACCACGCCACTGGCCGACACCTACGACTCCGAGCTGGTGACAAACTACGAGCTGGGCTGGAAGGGCGACGTGGGCCAGACCGGCATCACCGGTTCGGTGGCCGTGTTCTACATGGACTACAAGGATTTCCAGCGCACGTATTCGCCGGACCCCAACAATCCTGCGGCCTCGGTGACCAACAACGTCGATGGCACCATCATCAAGGGTATCGAAGCGCAGCTTTCCGGCCGGCTGGGCCAGCTCCGCTGGGATGCTTCCTATGCCTACAACAAGGGCACCTACGGCAGCCTGGTGGTGGCGCTGCCGCCGGGCATCATCGACGGCGTGAACCCGGCGGTGGCCGGCAGCTTCGACCTGGATGGCCAGGCGCTGGACTACCTGCCGCGTTCGGTATGGAACCTCGGCGTCTCGTACACGGGACTCACGCTGGGCTCAGGCCAGCTGGTGCCGTCACTGCGCGTGTCGCACCAGGACAAGTTCTATTCGAGCTTCTACCACTACGACTACAACCTCACCCCCGGCAAGACGCTGCTGGATGCCAGCATTGCCTACGAATCCGACAGTGAGTGGCGCGCAGAGATCTATGCCCGCAACCTGACCGACAAGACCTACATCAACCGCGCCCAGGGCGGCAACGATGCCAACGGCCAGTACCTGCTCGGCAATCCGCGGCAGGTAGGCGTGAAGGTCGGCTACAGGTTCTGAAGTTGCCGGGTCCGATTGATCGCCGCAGACTGATCAGCGGCGCGGTGGGGCTGCTGGCTCCACTCGCCGCCGCGGCGCAGGCAGCCGGACCCGCTGCGGCCCGGCAGGCATCACCGGCGGATCCACGCCGGCCAGCCGACCGCAATTCGGGTGAATCACTGGCGCTGGCACAGCATGTCGCTGGCGCCAGCATCGGTGCCATGTCCGCAGCGGCACGCCACATGAGCGCCCGCTCCATCCTCGATGCCATAGGCGTATCGATGGCCGCCAGCGGCGAGGAGCCCGCTTGCGCGCCCTTCCTGGCGCAGGCACTGGAAGCCGGCGGCAAACAGGAGTCGCTGGTGCTGGGCACCGGCCGCCGCGCACCGCTGGCGATGGCGGCACTGGCAAACGGTGCCCTGGCCCACGCGCTGGACTACGAGGACGCGCACGATCCCTCCCGCACGCATCCGAATGCCGCCGCCGTGGCGGCCGCAGTGTCGATCGCCACGATGCGGGGCGGGATCAGCGGCAGCGATTTCCTGCTTGCGGTGGCGTTGGGGGCGGACGTGGCCTGCCGCGTGTCGATGGCGCAGGGCAATGTGGATGAGTTGCCGCGTGCGTTCTACCCGCCGGCCATTGCCGGGACGTTTGGCGCCACGGCGACGGCCGCGAGGATGCTGGGGCTCGACGCCACGCAGACCTTGTCCGCGTTCTCCATCGCGCTGTGCCAGAACTCCTGCAGCGCGGAGATCCTCTCCGATGCGTACTCCGACCTGCGGGCCGTACGTGATGGCTTCTGCACGCAGGTGGGCGTGCAAGCCGCGCAGCTGGCCGCACGCGGAGTGCGCGGCTTCAGCGCGCCATTCGAAGGCGAGCGCGGCCTGTACGCCATGGTCTCCGATGGCCGGCACGTGCCCGGCCTGCTCACGCGCGAACTGGGCCGGCGCTTCGAAGGTGAATTCGTGGGCTTCAAGGCCTGGCCGGCATGCCGTGACAACCATCCCTACATCCAGGCCGTGCTCGAAGGCCAGGCACGGGACAACATCGATCCGTCCAGCATCGAATCCATCATGGCCGAGGTTCCGCAGCGCAGCCTCATCGTCACTGAGCCGATGGCCGAGAAGCGCCGGCCACGCGCCGCGATCGACGCCAAGTTCAGCCTCTATTTCACCGTCGCGGCCACCCTGCGCCAGCGTGCCGTGACCTTCGGCACCTACAAGCCGGCGGCACTGCGCGACGCTGCAACTCTGGGGCTGGCGGAGCGCGTGCAGTACAGGGTGACCAATGGACCGCCGCGGCTGCTGCTGCAGCTGAAGGACGGACGCTCCCTGCAATGGCAGCCTGGCACTCTGTACGGCAGTCCGGAGAATCCGCTTCCCGACGACGTGCTGGTCGGGAAGTTCGTCGACTGCGGCAGCGTGGCGCGGCGCCCCCGGCCGGCGCGATCGCTGCGCACACTGGCCGCGCGCCTGCTGGCCATCGAGTCCGAGCGGGACATGCGCAAGCTGCTACTTACCCTGTGAGCATGGACATCAAGATGAAATCCGCCTGGCGCACCACATTCCTCCTGGTGCTGGGAGCCCTGCTGGCTGGCTGCGGCCGGGCACCTGATGCCGCGCGCGACGCCGACGCTGCATCCACTGCAGACAGCGCGACCTACAAACGCACCGCCTGGTACGTGCCGATGGAAGATGGCGTGCGACTGGCCATCACCGTCTACACGCCGGCCGGCGCGGCCGCGGACAGCCGTTTCCCCGTGCTGCTGTGGTACATGCCGGGACATCGTGAAAACATCGACCCGGCCACCGGGCGCCTGACGCCCGCCTGGTCCGAAGAGGACCTCGAGTTCTTCACTGCACAGGGTTACGCGCTGGCCGCGGCGGAGATGCGCGGATCCGGCGCCTCCTACGGTACCCGCGTGCTGGACCGTGGGCCGCAGATCGGCCGCGATGGCAAGGCCCTGGTCGACTGGGTTGCAGCCCAGTCCTGGAGCGACGGCCGCGTGGGCATGGTCGGTTCCTCCTACCAGGGCTTCTCGCAGTACGCGACGGCCGCCGAGCGGCCAGCAGCGCTGCGCGCCATCTTCCCCGAGATCGCCGGCTTCGATGACTACACCTCGATGTTCCATCCCGGTGGCATCCAGGTAGTCGCACTGTCTTCATTCGCCACGGCCTCCATCGTGCGCGATGACCAGAACTTCCACGAACCGGGCACGCCGCGCCCCCGGCTGCCCTCCGCGCCGGTGATCGACGAGGACGGCGACGGCGAACTGGCCGACGAGATTCCCCTGGACAGGGATGGCAGCGGCAGCTTCCTCGATGATGGCGATCCCACCTACCGCGACGGCTCGCCACGCCAGCACATCTATTTCGAAGCCACGCGGGAACATGTGGCCAACTCCAACCTCACCGTGGAGATCCTCGCCGCGGCGCCCTGGCGGGATTCGAAACTGGCGGGCACGACCTGGGACTACCGCGACATGGATCCGGGCGAACGTGCGCAGCGCATCGCCGCCTCCGGCATTGCGGTCTACAACCGCGGTGGCTGGTATGACTACCACGCCCGCGACACGGTGATGTGGCATGCCACGCTGGCGGGCCACACGCCCACCTTCCTGATGATGGCGCCGACCGGGCACGGCGGTTTTCCCGCCAGCAACTCCGAGGAACTCTACCGCGCAGGCCCCTATTTCCGCCTCTTCGCGGACAGCACGTCCACGCATGAGATGCTCAACCGCGAGAAGCTGGCCTTCTTCGACCGCTACGTGCGCGGCATCGACAATGGTTTCGACGAGCGCCCGCCTGTGCGCCTGTACGTGATGAACGAGGGCTGGCGGGACGAGGCGGAATGGCCGCTGGCACGGCAACGCCTCCTGGCGTACCACTTCGCCGCTGGCGGACAGCTCACCACCGTACCGGGCGCGGCGGGATCAGACCGCCACGAGGTGGACCTCACTGCGGACGCACGCTCGGGGGGCGCGAGCCGCTGGAACTTCGGTGTTTCCGGTGCACGCGAACCCCTGTCGCTGGATGGGGATGCGGCACGGCGCCTGCAGTACACCACGGCGCCCCTGACCGCAGACATGGAGGTGACCGGCCATCCGCTGCTCACCGTGGCGCTGTCGTCGACTGCAGCCAATGGCGATCTGTTCGCCTACCTCGAAGATGTGGGTCCAGATGGTCGCTCGCTGCTGGTGACCGAGGGACAGCTGCGGCTGAATTATCCGGCCGAAAAGCCGGTGCAGGAGATCATCGCGGGGCCCGCGGGCACAGTACGCGTCCGGCCTGAACTGCCCTGGCACGGCTTCACGCGCGCCGAATACGTGGATGATCCCCTGGCCGATGGGCGGGTGCGCACCTACCGCTTCGACCTGCTGCCCACTGCCTGGGTGTTCCGCGCGGGCCACCGCATCAGGCTGTCGCTTGCCGGTGCGGATGCGCCCAGCTTCGCATTGCATCCGGACGGCGACACCAGGCCGGTGTGGACAGTGCGCCGCGGCGCCGGTCTGTCCCGGCTGGAGCTGCCCGTCATCCCGGAGCAGCCCTAGACCGTCAATCGAAGGCTCGACGCTTCTCTTCCAGCAGGCTCCGCAGAGCGTCCGGATCAACGGGCTTGACCAGGTAGGCGTCGAATCCCGCCTCCATGCCGCGCGCCCTGTCACGTTCAGCGCCGTAGCCGGTCATCGCGACGAGCAGCAGCCCACGCCTGCCGGACTGGCGAATCCCCCGCGCGAGTTCCAGTCCATCCATGCCCGGCAATCCGATATCGACGAGCGCCGCCTCCAGTCCATCCTCGGCGAGGACCATCCGCAGCCCCGATTGACCATCGGCTGCTTCGAGCACGGTGTGGCCATCCAGCTCCAGGAGATGACGCAGGCCGGTGCGGACATCTTCATTGTCCTCGATGAGCGCAATGCGCAGTGGTGCCACTGCATGCGTGCTTTCCTGCGCGCGTGTCGCGGCTCCCGGGTCCACGGCAGGCAACCTGACAGTGAATGTCGCGCCATGGCCGGGACCGGCGCTTTCCACTTCGGCCGATCCGCCATGCAGTTCCGCGAGCCTGCGAACAAGCGTGAGGCCTATGCCCAGCCCGCCCTGCGACCTGTCCATCGTGCGCTCGCCTTGCACGAACAGGTCAAACACGCGTGGCAGCAGCTGCGGCTCCAGACCGATCCCCGTGTCACTGACGCGAAGCACGGCATCGGCCCCTTCGCGAAATGCCTCAACCAGGATGGAACCGCCATGCGGCGTGTACTTGATGGCGTTGGTCACCAGGTTGAGGATGATCTGGTCGATGCGCGTGGCGTCGCCGTCGATCCACGCCTCCTCGGCACGCACGGACACATCGTGATGCACCAGCTGCCGGCTGTTGCGCAGTGCGGCCATGGCCGCCTCCACCGAATGCGCCAGGTTCATCCTGCCGCGCGAGAGCACCACCTTGCCAAGTGCGACGCGCCCGGCATCCAGCAGGTCGTCAGTCATGCGTGCCAGGTGGCGCGCCTGGCGCGCCACTATTGCAGCTGCATTGGCCTGTGAAGGCGGCAATCCATCCCTTCCCTGCTCGAGCAGGCGCGCCGCCGTGGTGATGGCTGCCAGCGGATTGCGCAGCTCATGGCCGAGCATGGCGAGGAACTCGTCCTTCGCGCGGCTGGCACTCTCGGCCGCCTGCCTTGCGTCGCGCTCCCGCTCGAGCGCGTGCTGCCTTTCCACGTGGGCAGATACGAGCGCCTGACCCACGCGCCGCACTTCCAGCAGGCCAGTCTGCGGCATCAGGGGGGCCTCGCCCCGCCCCACGCTTGCCGCAGAGGATTCCAGCTCCCGCATCGGGCTGACAATGGTGCGGCCCGCCCACGTGGCCACCAGCAGGCCCAGCAGCACTGAGATCACGATGGATGTGCCGAACGCCAGAGAGGTCCACCGCAGCGGTGCGTCGATCACATGGCGGGGCATGCCGACGATCACGGTCCAGCCGGAATATCCGGACCGGTGGTACGCCGAGTACACCGGCGCACCTTCCAGCGTGGTCGATGCAATCATGCCGTCCGGGTCGCCGGACTGCAGGCGCTCCAGCAGCGGCCCCGTGGCCGAACGACCCAGCCATTGGTCGATGTCGCGCGAGCGGGCAACGACGCGATGATTGCGATCGGCGATCGAGACCACGCCACCCTCGGCAACCGGACGCAGCATCACCAGGTTCGACATGGATTCCGGCGCAATGACCGCAGTCACCACGAAGCGCAACTCTCCACTGACTTCCACGGGCACGTGCACCGCGAAAACCTCCCGTTGCAGCACCTCGCTCCTCGCCAGGTCGGAAATCGCGGGGCGCCCCCTGCTCCAGGCGTCCTGCACAGAATCCGGCGCCGGCTGCACATCATGCATTTCAGCCGTGCCGAGACGGGCGTTCATCACCTGCTGGCCTTGCGGCGTCGCGACCACCACATTCAGCCACGTTGGCCGGCGTGCCATCAGTTGCAGGGCCGTCTGCCGCAGGCCGGCAAAATCCCCCAGCGCCACCCGCGGACTCGATGCAAATGCATCCAGGGCTGCAATGACGTTCTCGAACTGGGAATCCACCGCCGCAGCCAGCGTGCGCGCGTTCTGCAGGTGGGCCTCGAGCAGGCGCGCCTTCTGCTCCTTCGCGGCGTCGAGCAGGGTGATGCTGAACAGCACGGCCAGCGGCAGCAGGCTGGCGCCTGCAACGAGGAATATGCGGCGCTCCAGCGAGACGGCGCCGAGCACGCGCAGCAGGGCTCCGATCCGGCCGCGCAAGCTAGCGCTGCCCCCCGGCAGTGCCGCGCCTGGACCGGTCGGGCAAGGCTGCCATCGCTCCCGCCCTGGCGATTGCGGCCAGTGCAGCACGCTTCCCGCGGAACCTGCCGTTGCTTCCCATGCCTGATTCTAGAAGATGTTCCGGTTAGACTGCGCTGCCCGTGCAGAACGCGCATTCAACTTTTTCGGCCGATGACCTTGGGGCCTGCCTGCAGGTGTTGCGCGCCATCCACGCCGACCGCGGCACGCTTGCCGGCCTGACCCCGCAACAGCGGCGAGAACTCCTGATGTTGGCCGGCCTGGTATCCAGGCCGGATCGGGGGGAAATGCGGGCGCTCTCGAAAGCCTTCCGCCGCGCCGAGCGCGAGGCCCGCCAGCGGCAGGACCGCCAGAACCTGGAGTCCGCCGGACTGCGCATCCAGCGCCGCAGCGAAACCTGGTCGCCCCTGTGGCTGCCGCCACCCGGACTGGAAGACGAGGCCACCGGACCCGCCCTGGGCTCGGCCCGCACCTGCTACGTCTGCAAGCAACCGTATACCGAAGTCCACCGCTTCTACGATTCGATGTGCAGGACCTGTGGCGATTTCAACTACGCGAAGCGCTCGCAGACTGCAGACCTCGCGGGTCGGGTGGCCCTCGTCACCGGAGCGCGCGTGAAGATCGGCTACCAGGCGGCCCTGATGCTGCTGCGTGCCGGCGCCCAGGTAGTGGTGCTCACGCGTTTTCCCGTGGACGCGGCCGCGCGCTATGCGCAGGAGCCGGATTACGCCAGCTTCCGTGACCGGCTGCAGATCCACGGCCTGGACCTGCGCCATACACCCAGCGTGGAGATCTTCGCGCGCTGGCTGGCGGAGCAGCTGCCCCGGCTGGACTTCATTCTCAACAATGCCTGCCAGACGGTGCGGCGGCCCGCCGGCTTCTTCAGGCATCTGCTGGAACGCGAGGCCGCGGGTGCAGCCACACTTCCTCCGCCGCAGCGCGCCCCGCTGGCTGCGCACTCCGCCCTTTGCCGTGAACTGCTCGCCTCGTCCGGTTCCGGCACGGGGCCCGGGCAGCAACTGGCGCAGGCTTCACAGGGCTTTCCCGACGGCCTGGTGAACAGCGCCGCGCTCTCGCAGCGTCGTTACCTTGATGAAGACTACCTGGAAGGCGAGGCATTGTTCCCCAGCGGGCGCTACGACGAGGATTGCCAGCAGGTGGACCTGCGCGAGACGAACAGCTGGCGCCTGCGGTTGCACGAGGTGCAGACACCCGAACTGCTGGAGGTGCAGCTGGTCAACGCCGTCGCGCCCTACATCCTCAATGCACGCCTGAAACCACTGATGATGCGCAGCGGCGCGCGCGACCTGCACATCGTGAACGTGAGCGCGATGGAGGGCCAGTTCTATCGCACCATGAAGACGGACAAGCATCCGCACACCAACATGGCCAAGGCGGCGCTGAACATGATGACGCGCACCAGTGCGCCGGACTATGTGCGTGATGGCATACACATGAACGCAGTGGACACCGGCTGGGTCACCGACGAGGATCCCGCCGTGCATGCCGCGCGCAAGGCCGAGGCCGGGTTTGCGCCGCCGCTGGACATCATCGATGGCGCGGCCCGCATCGTGGATCCGCTGTTCTCCGGCCTCAACACCGGCTCGCATAAGTGGGGCCAGTTCCTGAAGGACTACAGGCCGGCACCATGGTGATGTTTCCCGATCCCGCGAAGGTGGAGGCCGAGACCCGCGCCTGGGTGGATCGCGTGGTGATCGGACTGAACCTGTGCCCGTTTGCGAAGGCCGTGCAGGCCAGGAACCAGATCCGCTATGTGGTCAGCGCCGCTGAGGACCCCGAGGCACTGCTCACCACGCTGGGTGAGGAAATGGACCGGCTCGTGGCCACCGATGCCGGCGAAGTGGACACCACGCTGGTCATACATCCGCGGATGCTGGGGGATTTCCTGGAGTTCAATGACTTCCTCGGCATTGCAGATGAGCTGCTGGAGGAGCTGGGCCATGCCGGCATCCTGCAGATTGCCAGCTTCCATCCCCGCTTCCAGTTCGAGGGTACCGCGCCGGATGGTCCGGGCAATGCCACCAACCGCTCGCCCTATCCCATCCTGCACCTGCTGCGCGAAGACAGCGTCGACCGCGCGGTCGCCGCGTTTCCGGAAGCGCAGATGATCTACAGAAGGAACATCCGCACGATGGAAACGCTGGGTGCGGAAGGCTTCGCGGCGCTGCTCCGGCAGTGCAGGACGGACGCCTGAGGGGCTGCTACCATCGGATGATGCAACGATCCGGCCAGGTCGCGCTGCTTTCAATCTGGATTGCCACCACTGCCAGTGCCGCTGCCGCACCCCCCGGCTTGTGTTCCCGCTGGGCCACGCCCGAAGTCCAGGGCCAGCTGGACACCAGCCTGCTGCCCGAAGCCAGCGGCATCGACATCGCCACCAGCGGCGATCGCCTCTATCACAACAACGATGGCACGGAGCCGAACTTCCTGGTCACCGGCCGCGGTGGCGGGAACCCCCGCCGCGTCACGGTGGAAGGCTTCGATGCAGTGGACGTGGAGGATCTGGCCGTCGGTCCCTGCGGCGAGCGGACCTGCCTGTTCCTCGCCGACGTGGGAGACAATGGCTCACGCCGGCAATCGGTGCAGATTGCCATCATCGAGGAACAGCGGGACTTCGGCCCCACCGTGCGACCCCGCACCATCATCACCGCCCACTATCCCGATGGCCCCCACAACTCCGAAGCCATCGCGCTGCATCCTTCGGGCGACCTGTTCCTGGTCACCAAGGCCGGCAGCGGCGCGGGGCGTTCGGGGCCCGCTAAAGTCTACCGGCTCACCGCCGCGCAGCTGGCAGCCGGTGGTGTACAGACCTTCGAGTTGCGAGGCGATATCCCGGTACCGGAACTCATCGGCACGGGCGTCACTGCGCGGCAGGTGGTCACAGCGATGGATATCGCACCCGACGGCAGCCGTTTCCTGCTGCTCACCTATGACTACATGCTCGAGTTCGCAGTCGATCTCACCGCCCAGCTGCCCGGGGACTGGAGCAAGGCGGCCCTGCACCGTGCCGCCCCCATCGAGGCGCTGATCCAGGCCGAGGCCATTGCCTATGACCAGGATGGGCGATCAGTGCTGTACAGCAGTGAGTCGGTGCTGGGCTCACGCGCGCCGGTGATGCGGCAGCGCTGTGAAGAGTGAATAATTGCGCCAGTCTTCCGCATAGAGCACACACATGCCCAAGGCCTACTGGATTTCATGCTATCGCCAGGTTTCCGACCCGGCCAGGCTCACCGCCTATGCCCAGCTGGCAGGCCCGGCCATCGAGGGCGGCGGTGGCCGGTTCCTCGCCCGTTCTTCAGCCGTGAAAGCCTACGAGGACGGCAGGCTGGAGCGCACCGTGATCATTGAGTTCGATTCAGTGGAGCAGGCCATCGCCGTGCACGACAGCCCCGCCTACCAGCGCGCCCTGGCGGCACTGGACGGCGGCGCCGAGCGTGACCTGCGCATCGTGCAGGGCGTCTGAGGTTCCCTCGACGCCCCTCCACTCACCAGTGCGTGGGTGACCCGTCGGGGCGCAGGTAGGTCGGCCCCGGGGCGCCCTGCGTCATCTCCTCGATGAAGGTGAGCTGGCTCTCGTCCACTGTCACGCCCAGGCCGGGACGGTCGTTCGGCCAGACCTTGCCGTTGCGGAAGTCCACGAAGTCCGGCATGTAGGGCACCGGACGGTCGTGCTGGTTGTATTCCATCAGCACCTGGCCGGGGAACGCGGTCATCGTCTGCACATGGGCCGCGGTGGCGATGGGCCCGGTGAAATGCGGCACGATGCCGACCTTGTGCGTGTCGCACAGCGCCATGATCTTCAGCATTTCGGTAATGCCGCCCACATTGGGCAGCGACACGCGGGCGAAGTCGATGTCGCGCTGCTCGATGAGCGGACTGAAATCGGCACGTGTGCCCCATTCCTCGCCAGGCGCCAGGGGCACCGACGTCATCAGCCTGAGCTTCGGCAGCTGCGTGCGGAACTGCTCTTCGCGCAGCGGATCCTCGACGCAGAATGGCCGCGCCGGCTCCATCAGCCTGCACACCTCCACTGCCTCGTGGAAATCGAAGCTCTGGTGCAGGTCGATCATCCAGTCGCCATCGGGGCCCACGCCCTCGCGGATCTGCGCCACCGCCTCGGCTATCTCGCGGATGCGCGTGCGTGAATTGAAGGTGCCGCGGCTGCCGCCGACGCCAATGGGGCCGTTCGTGGCGGCGGCCCCGGCACCTTGGCCGCGGGCACCCGGCGGGCCCCCGGGTGGACCACCGGAGCGCGCGCCGCCCGGCGGGGTGGGACGTATGGCGCTGTCCACGCGGAACACGCGGTAACCGGCAGCCATGGTGGCGGCGGCGCGTTCCTTCAGGCTCATGCGCTGCACGTCGGCGAAGGGAATCAAGCCGGGCGGCACGCCATTGGTGGCGTAGAGCTCGAGATGCTGCCGGACGCGGCCGCCGAAGAGCTGGTAAAGCGGCACGTTCAGCGCCTTGCCCTTGATGTCCCACAGCGCAAGGTCGATGGCGCCCAGCGCATGCAGGCGTTCCTTGCCCGGCGAATAGAAGCCGTCCATGAAGGCGTGCTGCCAGATGAATTCGGTATCGAAGGCGTTCTTGCCGATCACGCTGCGCGCCATGTTGCGCACGGTGTCGGGTGATCCGCCCTGCCCGATGCCGGTGATACCCGCCTCGGTATCGACCAGCACCACCATGTTGCTCTGGGGGAAAGCCTGCGGCCCGTTGCGGTCGTAGTTGGGCGGATAGAAGGTGCGGATCCGCGTGACCTTGTTCACGCCGAGGCCCGCGGCGTCAGCGCGCATGACCCAGGTTGGCAACGCCACCGAACCGGCGGCAAGAGCAAGGGATCGTGCGAACGTCCTGCGGCTTATCGTCATTCATTTCTCCCCCGGAACCGTGTGCAGCTCGTGCGGCAGATTATAGGCAGATCACCGGTGCGCCGGCTGTCGCGTGGTGCCTTATCGCACGTCCTGGATCCCGCTGGACATGGCCTGCTCCCAGGTGCTCCAGCCGGAGCCCATGCCGAAGGGTGCGCGGTGGAAGATGGCCTCGATGCGGCGGATCTGCCCCTTCTCCACCCGGAAAAGTTCGGCGATTTGCCAGGTCCAGTTGATGCGGTGGTGATCGAAGAAGGTGAACGCGAAGACGATGCCACGCTCGCGGTCCACAGCGGCGAAACGGCGGTCGCGCACGCGATCGACGATGCCCTTGAGGCCTTCCTCGAACTGCTTCTTGCAGGTGGTGCGCGTGCCGCCGCGCGCCAGCACGTCGACGCCGTTCTCGAAACGCACGCAATCGTCGGTGAACGGGTAGTAACCCTTGCCGTCGTTGTTCGCCAGCCCGGTGAAGTAGTAATTGGCGGTTTCAATCAGTTCGGCGCGGGACATGCGCTCGGCGGGAGGAATGGGCGTGGTGAAGATGGTATGCGGCGCACCCATGGCTTCGACGCCCTGCCCTGTGGGGGGAAAGTCGCCGCGACTGCTGTTCGCATTCGAGGGACGGCTGACAAGCTGCTCGATTTCTGTGATGCGCTGGTCGCGGATCTTCAGTCGCAGGGCAATGGCCACCACGTCCCCGTCGGTCTGCGTGCTGCCGTTCTCGCGCACCGTGCCCAGGAAGGCCACCTGCTGGGTGTCGACGTCCGGCACATAGAACTTGTAGGTGCCGATGCCGCTCATGCCCCACCACAGGCCTTCTTTTCCGAAAGGCAGCTGCACGCCGTTCTCGGTGAAGCGGACCTGCGGGGTGAAGAGTGCCGGATCGACCTTCTGGTCACGCATGGTGACCAGGTAGTCATCCACCCACTTCTGCAGGCAGGCCCGATCACACCCGGGTGCGGCCGGCTGCTGCGCCAGCACCGGCACAGCCAGCAGCATGGCCAGGGAAACTGTAGTGATCCTCTGCGACATGTGCCCTCCTTGGCGGAACCAGCCGATATCGCCCGTGGCGTCAGGGACCTTTCGGATCCACGGGCCAGGGTATGGAATCGTAAGCGTTGGTTGAGAGGGGCGCGCCGAGGCGGGGCCACACCGGCGCCCACTCCAGCTCGACATTGGCACCCAGGCTGCGCAGGTAGTCCGCCAGCGCGGTATTGGGCGGCTGCCGCTGCTCCTGGAATCCCAGCATGCCGCGGCTCATCGCGTAATCCAGCGCGGTGAGGCCATCGTCGTCCTTGGCATTGATGTCGAGGCCGAGATCCACCAGCGCCTTGATCACCTGGCGGTCGCCGCCACCGCGCACCACAAAATGCAGTGCCGATCCGCCGCGCGTCCGGTAGCGCCAGTTGCGTTCGGCAATGATGTTCACGTCGGCGCCCTGTGCGACCACGTACTTCAGGAGTTCGACTTGCGGGCTCGCGCGCGCGGCACCGCCCGGCCCCGCGCCACCGCGCGCCGGGGCCCCTGCCGGCGCGCCGCCTGGCGGGCCGGCACCGCGACCACCGCCTCCGCCCCCGCGCGCCTGCACGGCGGCATGGACTGCGCCCTGGCCTTCCGACGTGGCCATCCGGATGTTGCCGCCCACCGCGACGAGCTGCTTCACCAGCTCCAGGTTTCCCGCACTCACCGCCGCCAGCAGTGGCGTCGTGCCGCGGAAACCTCCGCGCACCACCGACGGATATGCCACCTGCTGGTCTGGATTCGCGCCTCGCTCGATCAGCATCTGCACCAACTCGGCACCCGTGGCTGCCTGGACCTGGTCGGCATCCCGGGGATTTGCGCTGCGCCCGCCGCTGTTCATGCTGGAGATGGCCACATGCAGCGGTGCCTGGCCGAAGATGTCCCATTGATTGACGTCGGCGCCAGCCTCGATGAGGCGTTTGGCGATGTCGGTATTGCCATTGATGATGGCGATGACCAGCGGCACCACGCCGGTGGGATCAGCGAGGTTGAGATCCACTCCGTGGCGGATCAGCAGTTCCACGCATTCACCGCAGTTCTCGCGTGCCGCGTAGATCAGCGGCGTGAAACCGCCGCGGTCCAGCGACTTGGCACGGCTTTCGGCTGTTGCGACCCGCTGGTAATCGCGCACGGCGCTGCGGGCGTTCACGTCCGCGCCATGCGCAAGCAGGAACTCCACCATGGCGGGATGACGGCGTACCACCGCCCACATCAGGGGCGTCTGCTCTCCGAACTTCTCGCGCGGATCCGCCTTTGCGCCGGCCTTCAGCAGCAGCCTGGCGGCTTCGACATTGCCGGCGCGCGCAACCAGGTGCAGCGCGGTCTCGCCCTCCGGATTGGCGGAATTCGGGTCGGCGCCAGCCTTCAGCAGCAGCTGGATCAGTTCCGTGCTGGCGATGTCGGCGGCCAGCAGCATGGCATTGATGCCGTAGTTGTTCCCGGCGTTGACGTCGGCACCGGCGGCGATCAGGCGTTTTGCCTCCGCCACGTTGCCCTCGAAGGCAGCCCACTGCAAAGGCGTGCTGCCATCGGGCCGTCGTGCATTCACGTCCTGTCTTGCACCGGCCAGCGTCAGCGGCGGCCCGGCAAGGAAGGCAGCCAGCGCAACGGCGGCAACACCTTGTCCGAACCCCCGCAGGATCTTCATGGAAAACATTGTTGTCCGCCGTCTTTACTGGTGCAACCATGCCAGGCATGGCAGACACAAGTATCCGGGCTTTTGGCAGGCTTGACGATGGCACTGAGGTCCAAGCCGTCACGTTGCAGGATTCGCGCGGCCACAAGGCCACCGTATTGACCCTTGGCGCCACCCTGCAGTCGCTGTGGATTCCGGATTCGCGTGGCGAACGCGCGGATATCGTCCTCGGTCACGACGATCCTGCCGCGTATCTGTCACACCGGCACTATTTCGGCTGCAGTGTTGGCCGCTACGCAAACCGCATCGCCGAAGGTCGCTTCGAACTGCAAGGCAGGCACTACCAGCTGGAGCGCAATGACGGCGGCAACCACCTCCACGGGGGCGGCGCGACGGCGTTCCATCGCCGACTGTGGCAGTTGGTTGAGGCGAACAATGGCAGTGTCGTGCTCGCATTGCGCAGCGAGGATGGAGAAGGCGGATATCCGGGCCGCCTGGATGTCACCGCCCGCTATGCGTTGCAGGAGGACGGCGGCCTGTCCATTGAATACGGCGCCGTCACCGATGCGCCGACCATCGTGAACCTGACCAACCACAGCTACTTCAACCTGCGCGGCCAGGGCGATGCCATGGGCCATCGCCTCAGGCTGTTCGCCACACGCTTCACGCCTGTGAACGCGCAGCTGATCCCCACTGGCGGGCTGTCCGACGTCGCCGGCACGCCGTTTGACTTCCGCACCGCCACCGCTGTGGGCGAACGCATCCGCCTTGATCATCCCCAGCTCCAACGCGGCCGTGGCTACGACCACCACTTCATCGTGGATGGAACGCCGGGAACCCTGCGTCCGGTGGCGTGGCTGGAGGACCCCGCGTCGCAGCGCGTGCTCGAACTGCACAGCACGGCCCATGGCGTGCAGTTCTATTCGGGCAACTTCCTGGATGGCAGCACGCGGGGCAAGGGTGGACTGGCGTACCGCCAGGGCGATGGCCTCTGCCTGGAACCACAAGCCTATCCCGACGCGCCCAACCAGCCGGCATTCCCTTCCGCGGCGCTGATGCCCGGTGAGCGCTACCTGAACCGGATCATGCTGCGCTTCAGCACCGGCTGACAGTACGTTGCAGGTTCAGCGGTTTGACCCCGAGGGCACGCTGACCGGCGTGCCAGACGCAACCTCCTCGAACTTCATGTCACGTGCCCAGACCTGGCCCGAGCCCACCAATGAAATGCCGATGGGAATGAAGGCGCCCCCCAGGGGGATGTCGGCAACCAGCTCCTTGTATGTCCAGTCGTTGGTGCCGATGAGCACGGCTTCGTAGAGCGGACCGTTGGTATCGGTCGCGCTGAGGTAAAGCGTCGCCCCTGTGCCTTCGATCCGTGGCACGACGTCGACCGTCTTGATCCACGCCGAAAGACGCACCCGCTTGTTCTGCCAGGGGTAGGACTCGAAGGCTTGCCTGAGGTTCACCCGGATCGGAAGGCCGCAGGCGATGGACAGGTTGTTGTGGCCCGACGCCAGCATCGTCGCATCGATACCGGCATCGCAGAGCGCGAAATTCGGCTCTCCAAGGACCAGCCATTTGCGCGGCGGCGGCAGGAAGCGGTCATCCGGACGGGGCGCGGTTGCCGGATCGAGGCTGAGGTTGGGCAATACATCCTGTCGCACGGCTGTGCGCACGAAATTCACCGGAACCGTGTCGGGAACCTCCTCGACCTTGAGGTTGCGCATCCAGACCTGGCCCATGCCCTGCATCCAGTAGCCTGCCTGCACCTGCCTGGCGCGCTCTGGGATATCGACCACGAAGTCACGCGTCACCCATCCTGTGGTGCCCTTGATGGTGCGGTCCTGCATGCGGTCAGCACGCTGGCCTTCGCCCGGCGTGATCACGCCGATCCAAAGCCCGGCTTCGCCGGTCACGTCCGGATACTGGGCGTTCGGCACGGCGGCGACGCCGGCGGCCATCAGCTCGGCCGAGACGCGGATGCGCTTGCCGCGCCAGGCGGCCAGATTCAGGGTCGTGCGCGCACCGCCGAAGGATGGCAGCACCGAGTTATCGCAGCGCACCGAATAAACCGGCGTGGCTGCGCCGGGATCACCGGGGTCGGTGCCCGCCTCGCAGCGACCGGGCAACGCCAGCGGACCGCCATTGCCCATGAAACTCCAGGCCGCCGGGAGGGGTACCAGCGGCGGCTTTGCCGTCTCGCTGGAAGTGCTCTGCGCGGCCACTGCGAGGCCCGCAATCAGCAATGCGCCCGGCAGCACCTGTGCCCCGCAGATGAACGTGATGGACGTCCGACGTGACATGTGGCCTCCCTGCCCGATCGCGGTCGATCCGATGCCGCCTCAGTTCGCAACCAGCCTGCACAGTTCCAGTGGACTGGCGACGCCAAGCCGGCGATACGCGCGCTGGCGGTAGGTCACCACCGACGTGCCCGCAATGCCGAGGTCCTGCGCGGAAGCGGCCACGCTCACTCCCGCTGCGGCACGCGCGCACACCTGGCGTTCCCGCAAGGTGAGCCCGGGATGACAGGCGGCGAAACGTTCCTCGAGCATCGCCACAGTGAGGCCGCCCGCGGGCGCAGGCTCTCCGCGTACCAGTGGCAGCATGGGCAGGGCCAGTCGCGCCAGTCCGGCAATGGCTTCGAGTTCGCCATCGGAACACAGACCCTGACGGGCATGCCGGGCCACGTTCATCCCGCGCCAGCCATCGGCACCACGCTGTATCACCGAAATGCGTTCGATGATCCCGGTCTCTTCGAAAAATGTCCTGCGGAACGCGCTGCAGGCGATGTCGGCGGGCCGCACACGCTGCATCACGATGTCGCCCTCCTGTGCGGGTGCACGCAGAAGCGCTTCGATGGGATCAAGCGACCGGTAGCGCTCCCGGTACACCGGCAGCAGCGCGGCGATGCGCGGCTCGCAATGGTGGTAGCGCAGCATGTCGCCCCCGCTCGCGCCGGCCTCGAACAGGTAGATGCGCCGCGTGCCTGCCGTGACGGCGTCGATGCCCTCGCGCACGCTGGCACCGAAGTCATCGCCTCCCAGCCCCCCCAGCAGCCGCTCGTACACGCGCCCCATGGTGGGAGGCAGCCGCCAGTCGGTCACACGCCGGATATCCATGGATCCCCCTGATTTCCTGTGCATTCTGCCCGGTCCTGTGGCCGCAGGACAGACTTTGTCCGGTGACTCGTCCAGCCTTCGGGGCAACACGGGGGAAAGCCATGCTCGACGGCAACAAGGTCATCATCTCGGTTGCGCTCAACGGCGGCATGCAGCAGGACCGCGACGGCGCGGTGATCCCGAAGCAGCCCGAAGAGATCGGAGAAGCCGCCGCCCGTTGCTGGGAAGCCGGCGCCGCAATGGTCCATGTGCACGCGCGCGGACCGGACGGCCGGAACAGCGGCGACAAGGCCATCTATGCCGAGATCATCCGTCAGATCCGCGCGCGCTGCCCCATCCTGATCCAGACCACCAATGGCATCGGCGTGCGACGGGATCCGGCCACGGGCCAGTTCATCTGGCCCAGCGACAGCGAGCGGCTGGGGCTGCTTGAAATCGAGCCGCGGCAGGACCTGTTCGGCATCGCCGGCGGCTCGGCGGACTTCCACAACCCCGAGGGCGGCTATCCGGAAGAAACACCTTATGTGAATTCCCCGCAGCTGCTGCGGCGGACCATCCAGGCGGTGTACTCGAAGGGCTCGGCGCTGGAATACGAGATCGTCGAGGCCAGTTCGCTGCACCGGCTGATGCGGTATGCAGAGGAAGGCTTGTTCGACCAGCATCGCAAGAACATCTGGCTGCTGCATGGTGGCGGGTTCGGCGCCACGCCACCGATTGCGCGCAATGTGATCTTCAACATCGATGAGGGACAGCGGATGTTTCCGCAGGCCATCTGGGGCGTCACCGCCACCGGGCACCACATGTTCCGCATCGTCACCCTTGGCCTTGCGATGGGCTGTGACCTGGTGCGCGTGGGCTTCGAGGATGGCGTGCACCTGCCCGATGGCAGCGTGGCGCGCAGCAATGCGGAAATGGTGAGCGCGGCAGCACGCATCGCTGCGATCTACGGGCTGAAGCCGGCCACAGTACAGGAAGCCCGCGCCAGGTTCGGCATATGAACGCCGTCCTGGCCGTATGCACGGCAGTCTACTTCCTCGATGGCATGATCCACACCATCCTGGGTCCACTGGCACCGGACATCGCCCGCACGCTGTCGCTGGGCAACGCCGAGCTCGGGCCGATCATGTCGTCGAACCTGATCGGCCAGTGCATCGGCCTGGTGCTGTTCCCACCCATCGCCAGCCGCTTCGGGCACCGGATTGCCGTGACGCTGGCGGTGCTTGGCTTTGCTGCAGGCCAGGCCTGCAGCGCGCTCGCGGACAGCGGCAGCAGCCTGTTTGCGCTGCGCCTGGTTACCGGCGTCTTCCTCGGCGGCTGTCTGCCCAGCTGTCTCGCGCTGGTCACCGCGCAGTCCGCCAGCGCGCGGCGTGGCATTTCCATCCTCACGCTGTTCACCGGCTACGGCCTTGGCGCGGCACTGGCTGGCGCAGTGGCCGCCGGCTTCACGCAGCACGGCGGCTGGCGTGCGGCGATGGTCGCCGTCGGTGGTCTGTCTCTCGCAGCTGCCATTGCGGCGTGGCTCCGGCTGCGCGACACGCCGACGAAGGAGCCGGCGACAGGCGGAGATTCAGCACCGGTTGCCGTACTGCAGATCCTCCGTCCGCCCTACTGGCTGGGTACGCTTATGCTCTGGCTGCTGTTCGTACTGATGCTTACCGTGAGCTACTGCCTCAACTCCTGGCTGCCCGTGATGCTGGTACAGGTCGGCTTCGATGAATCCTTTGCTGCGCTCTCGGTGACCAGCTTCGGCTTCGGTGGTGCGTTCGCGGCCCTCGGCGTGGGGTGGCTGATCGACCGCTTCGGCGCCATGCCCGTGCTGATCGCGTTCCTGGCCGCCGCCGCCGTGGCGTTGTTCGTCACCGGTCAGGCGCTTGAGGTCGCATCCCGGACAACGCTCACCATCCTGCTGGCTGCGGCAGGATTTTTCAGCCTCGGTGCGTATGGCGGTGTCAACGTGGTGCTCGCCGGGTTCTATCCCGACAGCCTGCGCGCGACCGGAATCGGCTGGGCAAAGAGTGTCGGCAGAATCGGCACGGTGATTGCCCCGATATTGATCGGCTTTGCCCTGGCGGCCGGTGCCCCGGAAACCCGGGTGATGTCCCTCTTCGCCGTCCCCGCCATCCTGGCTGGGGGGACCCTGGCAATCATCGCGATGACGAGCAACTGGCGGGCGCGGCAGGCCCGGCTCACGAACTGATCCGTCCTGCCCATGTCCTGGCCGCTGTAGGCGGCCACCGACTGACGGGCCTTCACTGACGGCGTAGCTTGTGACGCTCCCCCGCGGCGCAGTCGTCAGAAGGAGCGTGCGATGAAGGCCATGGATTTCCGGGGCCCCTACCGGGTGCGGATCGAAGAGAAGCCCATGCCGCGGATCGAGCACCCGCGGGATGCAGTGGTACGCGTGACGCGCTCGTGCATCTGCGGTTCCGACCTGCACCTCTACCACGGCCTGGTGCCTGACACGCGCATCGGCATGACCTTTGGACACGAGTTCACCGGTGTGGTCGAACAGGTCGGCTCCGGGGTGCAGAACCTGAAGGTCGGCGATCGCGTGCTGGTGCCGTTCAACATTGCCTGCGGCCAGTGCCACTTCTGCAAGCAGGGGCTGTTTGGCAACTGCCATGAATCCAATGCCGGGGCCACCGCGGTCGGCGGCATTTTCGGCTATTCCCACACGGCCGGTGGATTCGACGGCGGCCAGGCAGAGTATGTGCGCGTCCCTTATGCGGACGTCGGACCCACCCTCATCCCGGACTGGATGGACCTCGACGACGCCGTGCTGCTCACCGACGTTGTACCCACGGGCTACCAGGCTGCGGAGATGGCGGGCATCCAGCGCGGCGATACTGTGGTGATATTCGGTGCCGGACCCATTGGCACCATGGCCGCGCGCTGTGCGTGGCTGTTTGGTGCCGCCCGGGTGATCGTCTTCGACCACCTGGAGTACCGACTGGACTTCGTCCGCCAGTACGGGCCGGCGGAGGTGTACAACTTCCGAGACCTGGACGTGGTCATGTTCATGAAGAAGACCACTGATGGACTTGGCGCTGACGTGGCCATCGACGCCGTGGGCTGTGAAGCCTCCGGCAACTTCTGGCAGACACTGCTCGGTCGCAAACTGAAGGTGCAGTCCGGATCGGCTATCGCGCTGCACTGGGCGATCAATTCGGTGAAGAAAGGCGGCATCGTTTCAGTGGTGGGCGTGTACGGACCAACAGGCAACCTCGTTCCCATGGGTAATGTGCTGAACAAGGGGCTGACGTTGCGGGCCAACCAGGCCTCGGTGAAACGCCTGCTGCCGCGACTGATCGAGCATGTGCGGGCGGGACACATCGAGCCGAAGCGGCTGATCACGCACCGCGTGCAACTGGAAGAGGTGGCAGACGCCTATCACATCTTCTCGCGCAAACTGGATGGATGCATCAAGCCCGTGCTGATTCCGGCGGGCGTCTGAATGGCAGGTAAGCGTATGAACCAGGTGACCGTGAAATCATCCCAGGCGATCGACCCCGCGACCGTGACAGGATGGGGCGTCGATGCGGACCCTTCGAACAACCCCACTTACCCGTACCGGGATCGCGCACGGGACGACCACTCGGGAAGCTGGCAGCGGCCCACGCCACAGCAAGCGACGGTGGAAATCCTGCAATCGATCGAACACAAGCAGCGGCCTGCCGTGGTGGGAACATCCACACCCCCTTCGGGCATCAGTGGCATGCTGCGCCGCCTGGCCTTCAGGAAAAGCGAGTCCAACCTGCTCCACTGGATGCTGCTCCTGGGCGCCGACCGCATCAACATGGCGGAGGGTGTGGCGCAGGACCTGAGCCACGGCAAGGTGCCGAACATTGCCGCCGAATGGGGAGTCAAGGCTGCGTGGCAGCACAACCGTGGGCCGCTGATCTTGAAGACCGTCTTCGCGGTGGCTGCGCTCGCCCTCGTCGCTACCGCGTTGGGCAAGGCGCGGCAGCGCAGCGTCCGCAGATAAGGCGGGAAGTCAGAAGACCACAGTCCCCTGGATGGCCGCGGCAGGCGCGGCATTCACCCCCTGCGCCTGCCGCTGGATTTCCATCATGCGGTTGCTCGCCCGATTCATGGCCAGTTGTTGATCCAGCGAAGCTTGAAGAGCTTCCACCTGCCGCGCACTCAGATGTGATTTTGCCGCCTCGACAAGACGCCGGTTGCTATCGGCCTGCACCCGCAACCGCTCCTCCTGCAGGCGCTGCTGGTCCGCGGGGCTGATCGGTCCTGAGCCCAGCAAGCGGCGCATGTCCTCGGTTTGCCGCTTCTGTTCGGCCGCGTATGCGGCGATCAGAGGCCGGGACTGTTCGGCGTTGAGTGGAACGCCCGCACCCTCCAGAGTCCGCCCCAACTGGACCACTTGCTGGCGAGGACCCAGGGTCTGCTGGTATTCCTGCCACTGGGCGTAGCGACTGCTGCCGAGCTCTGTCTGCAACTTCTGCTCTTGCTGGCGGAGCAATTCCTGGCGATTGCGGTTGGCCTCCTCTATTGCAGCGGTATCCGCCATCCCGTTGGCGCCCAACTGTACGGACATCGCCATGCTGCTCTGTTCCAGCTGGTTGTCTGCCAGGAGATCAAACAGGCGGTCGGTCTCCTCGGCCGTGAGTCCAAGTTCCTCCGCGAGGCCTGGATATCTCTGTGGCAGGGTGAGCCGTGCCTGCGCCAGGGCTGCCTTGCGATATTCCGGGTCCTTCAACAATACGCTGCGGTTCACGAGCAGGCGCTGCACGTCTACGGCCGCCGGGGCCAGGTTGCTCGCAGGAGCCGCCGCTGCTGGCTGGGATGCCGGAGCGGGCGCCCGACCGATCTCGGCAGTCGACCGCTGCGCTGCAACTCCTTCGGCTGCGGGCAAGGCCAGGGCGCCTGCCCGCAGATCGCCGACTTCCGAGCGCAGCTGCGCGGTCAGCTCCCGCTCAGCGCGCAACTCCCGCCACAAATGCACTGAAACGACGCCACCCACCAGTGCCAGGCCCGCACAGACCAGAGTGAGTTTCCGCATGGCAACCCCCGCTCCATTCTTGTTCGAAGGAAGTACCGGACGCCGACGAAGCCAGCGTAATGGTCGCCCCCGCGAGGGTCAACGAGGACGCAAATGCGGTGCGGACGGGAAGTGATCAGTCCCCGCCCAGCACAGTCCAGGTCTCGATCGCCGACTCCCTGGCCACCTGGTTCCCCGTCAGCGTCAGGATGCGCACGCGTTCCAGCTCCACCATCGCGCCAGCAGGCAGCTGCACGTTCTCTATGCCCTGCCCGGCATAGCGGAAGCGCGCGACAAATTCATCTATGACCTTGTCGTCACTGGCGCTGCGCCGCACACGCGTAAAGGCCAGCGCCTGCATGGCCGCCGCCTCGCGCAGCAGGTTGGCCACCACCTGGTCCCTGCCGCTCCAGCTCACGCCCCGGCGCGGCGCGGTCCAGACGATGTCCGGCGCATAGCCGGCGCGGAATCCCGCGACCAGCGCGAGCGGAAAATCGAGGTTCAAGGCAAGCGGCTTGCCATGGGAGTCCTGCATGCCGGCAGTATCGGGGCGCGCCGGCAACCCGGTCATGCGCCTGAAGAGCCATCGCTCAGGCGCGCATGGCCTTGCGGAACCAGTCGGCTGCCTGCCCGCGGGAATCGCAGTCGAGCTTGTCCAGGATGTTGCAGACATGGCGCTTGACCGTGTGCAGGCTCAGGTCGAGCGCACGCGCAATATGTTTGTTGCTGGCACCCGAGGCCACCAGTTCCAGCACCTCGCGTTCCCGGTCGCTGAGCTGGGCCGCCTCGGCCGGATCGCTGGCAGGGGCAACTTTCTCGCGCGGACTCCACTGCTGCATCACGCCCTTCAAGGCCTGCATTGCGGCCGAACTGCGCGTGGGCGCCGGCGCGGCATCGAGCAGCTCGGCCACATTGCTGCGCGAATCCATCAGCAGCAATCCGATGCCCTGGTGATCGGTGGCTTCGATGAATACGGGTTCGAAGATGCGCCATGCGGCCGCAGCATCCCCACCGCGCAACAGGGCGAAGGCCAGCGAGATGCGTGGATCTGAGTAGATCATTGGCAGGCGCAGCTCGGCGTATTCGTCGAGGCAGGCCTCCAGCACTGCGGCCGCGCCCCGCCAGTCGCGGGCCACCAGCAGGTGCTGGCCGCGCACCACCTGCGCGGCCACGTCGATGAATGGCCATTCCACGCGTGATCGCGGCGCAAGCAGCGGCTGGCTCAGCGCCTGCCATGTGGCGATGCTGCCGTGGATCCAGTGCATGCGGGCATGGGCGTGGCGATAGGCGCGTTCCCATACCGGACGGTGCGCGGAGAGTTCCGGGGATTGCAGGCCGGCTATCATTTCGCGCCCGACGCTGTCCGTGGCCGCGAGGTCGCCAGAAACGCCTCCCAGCAAGGTGCGGAACTGCGCGAAACGCTCGCTCATCAGCCTGATGCCGCGGAACTGGCGATAGATCGCCGAGGCACGCGCCATGGCCGCCTCGGCGCCGGCGCGATCGCCGCGCCACACCCTGGCCCAGCCATCCACCGCGTGCAAGGGAAGGTGCCAGGGACGGGCCACGGGCTTGCGCACCTGCTCGGCGAGCGCCACAAACCGTTCGAAGGTTTCGGCCACGCCGGGGTTGCCCACCAGCAGGCAGTGGATCAACCCGGCGGTGACGGGGCAGATGCGCTCCGGATCGCGTGCGGTGTAGTCCACGAACTCCTGCATGTGCGCAACCAGCCGTGCATTCTCGCCGCGCGGCGCCAGGCACCAGGCGCGCTGCAGGGCAAGCTGGGCATGACCCAGGTCATCCAGTGGCAGGCGCGAGACTTCATCCAGCCAGCGCTGGGCTTCATCCAGTTCACCCGCGGAGTTGAGCGCATCAACAAGCTGGAACAGCGCACGCACGCGGCGCGGCAACTCCTGCGGCTGGGCTAGTCCGATGATCGCTGGCGGCAGGTGCAGCTTGGCGCGCACCCAGTCCCAGCGCAGCCAGCCGCAGGTGCCATTGAGGTAGGCAACATGCGGATCTTCCTTGCGCAGCGTCTCGGGGATCTGCTCGAACCAGCGCTCCACTGCGCCGATCGCGCCTTCGGCAAGCAGGCCCTCGCCGATGGTCGCGATGCGGATCAGCGCCTCCTTCCAGGCGCGCGCCTCGATGAGGTGCGCCACAGCGCGCGCTGGCGCCGTCTCGGCATTGGCAGCGCGCACATGCAGTGCCGCGAGCTCTTCAGAGGTGAAGCGCCGCCGCGCAGACGCCTGCAGGAAGTCGCGAAACAGGTCATGGAAGCGCAGCACCGGCACCAGCTCATCGATCGGCGTGACGAACAGGTTGCGCCGGTACAGCTCCCGCAGCTGGGCCTCTGCATCGTCCTGTGCGCTGACCGCACTACAGAGAGCAGGGTCCAGTTCGTCGAGGATGGAACAGGCCAGCAGGAACTCGCGCAGCCTGGCGGGCAGTTCCTCAAGCACTTCTTCTGCCAGGTAATCAAAGAGCAGCGCATGGCTGCCGCTGCGCTCCAGCGCCGCCGCATGACTGCCCTCGCCCTTCGCGGCCTGCAGCAGCATCGACAGGCCCACGGCCCAGCCGTCACTGCGCTCAAGCGCCTTGTGGACAACCGCCGGAGCGGCGTCCGCACTCAACTTGCGGCCGGCCAGTGCACGGGCGTCCTCCTCCCCGAAACGCAGGTCGTTCGGACCGAGCTCGAGGAGCTCGCCATGAGCCCGCCAACGGGCCAGTGCCAGAGGCGGTTCGACACGCGTGCCGACGACCACGGCCACGTGTTCAGGAAGACGCTCAAGCAGCGCCTCGATCAGCGCGAAGACTTCCGGGTGGTCGAGGCGGTGCAGGTCATCGAGAACCAGCACCACACGCTCCGCCTCCGTGGTGCACAGGGCATTCACGAAGGCGGCAAGCGCCGCGCGCAGCTGTGCCTTGCTGGCGCCCGCCGTGGCGGCCAGCGCCACCGGATCGACCTCCCAGGTCAGACCCAGTGGCGCTACTGCCCGGCACAGCGCGGCGAAAAAGCGGTTCGCGTCGTTGTCATCCGCGTCGAGAGCCACCCAGAGTACCCGGCGGGTGGCGCCGATGCCCGCCGCCAGTTGCGACAACAGCACCGTCTTGCCCGAACCACCAGGCGCACGGACTATGGTCAGTGGATTGGCTTCAACCGATTGCACCAGGCGGGCCAGCAAGGCCGCACGCGGCACGGTATCCCAGCGCAGTTTCGGTACACGGAACTTGGTGAGCGGAATCGCGCTGTCCACCGACCCAAGTATGCCGGAGCCCCCGCGAGGCTGTCATCGCGGCGGCGAGGCGTTGGTATCACCGCCAGCTGGTTGTACATCCCGTCCACGGTGCCCGCGTCAGCGGGCGGCAGTTGCGGGCTGCGTCTGCGGCACGAAGTTGATGAAGGGTGTGGACACCACCGCATCCGGACCCACCGGTCTCGGGGCGCGTTCACCCGAAGGTCCGATGGAACGCAGGAAGCGGTACAGCGCACGCACATCCTCGTCGGCCATGTCGCGCAGGTTGAACCAGGGCATGGGAGGCAGGCGCGGTGCGCGCGCGTTGGCCATCCACTGCTGCTCGCTCATTTCCTGCACGCTCAGGCGCAGGTTGGTGGGATAGGACACGCCCCATGGACCCTTGAAACCCGTGGTCTTGCCGGTGAGCCAGCGGTCCTGTGGCACTTCGCCGGCGGCCTCCGCATAACCATCGGTATGGCAGTCGTGGCAGCCGCCCAGCATGGCCACGTAGCGGCCGCGCTCGATGAGCGGATCCGCGCGGCCGGCGGGCGTGACCTTGGCGGGGGGTGACGCCAGGTCATTCGCGACCGCCGGCCGCGGCAGGAAAACCGCCAGGACGACCAGTTGCAGGGAAAGGGTGGCCACGGTGGCAGCCAGCCCGAAGGTGGTGCGATTCATCATGATTGTTCTCCAGTACTTCCTTGAAGGCCCCGGGAATGCCGTGGCCCGATGGAAGGCATTGTCTGGATTGCAACCGGTCGGCTCATCGCTCTGAGGGTGCAGGGGGTGTACTCCGGAGAGCCATTGGGGTGGATCGAAGGAGCCATCAGGGATGGCTCCGCAGGCAACGCAGCTACCTTGTGCTCCGCAAGGTCTCAAGCGCCTCTATGGCGGCCCGCACCCGGGAGGGCAATAACCTTCCCGACGGATAGACGATGTTGATCGGCAGCGGCGGCGGCTTGTATGAGGGCAGCAGTTCCACCAGCTGACCGGCGGCGATCGGACCCGCCACCAGGTAATCCGGAACCTGGCAAATGCCGACGCCCAGCAGCAACGCCTCAAGCAGACTGTTGGTCGCGGACTGCACTTCACCACCAGGGTGTGGCTGGCGGTCAACGTGGCAGTGGCCACCGTGGTGAACTTGTTGTGGAACTCCGCCTGGTGGCTGGAGACCGCGCCCCGACTGGTGTGAGTGACCTGAAGCAGCGGGCGATCCGGCAGTGTGCCAATTGAAGGCAACAAATAGCACAGCTGACTTCATCTGCCGGGAGGGACCGTGGCATGAAGATCTTGTCGGCAATACTGGGCGTCGCCCTGGTGGCGGAGGGTGGCCTGGCAATCCACCTGTCGCGCGAGGTCGACGCGGGACAGCAGAAGATCGCCGCTCTTGAAAGCCGTCTTCTGGAACAGCAGGCAGTCTCCCCCATCACGCCCAGGCCGCCTGGTCAGGCTGCACCCCTTCCAGCCGCGACAGCCCCGCCCCCGGTTGCTTCCGGGCAGCCGCACTCGGCACCGACGCCACCACCGGTGCTGCTGCCCGACATTGCGACGATGCGTGCGCAGATGTCCAGTCCCGAGGCGAAGGCGCGGCGCAAGGAAACCGGCTACCTTCTGATGCGCTCCTCCAATCCCGGAGTCGAAGAGGCACTGGGCCTTTCGGCTGCTGAGCTGGAGAAACTGCTGAACCTCCTCGCTGCGCAACAAGAGAGAAGCAGCGAAGTCTTCGACCGGGCGAGGGAGCAAGGCAACCAGGCCTCCTCCCAGGCCGTCGTGTCGGCTGGCCTTGATGAGCACAGACGTGCGAGCGAGGCAGAGTTGCAGGAACTGCTGGGAGCCAAGTACCCGCAATGGCAGGATTACGAGCGAACCCGTGCCGCCTGGTCACAGGGAAGAGACCTTCGCGCCGTCCTGGATGCCGCCGGCACACCCTTCACTCCCACGCAGGAACGCGCGGTGATCAGCGCACTCGCCGCCGAGCAGCGCAGCTTCAACCAGTCCCGCGAGGGAGCCACTCAGCCTGTTTCGGCAAATTCACCCGAGCGCCGGCAGCGCCGGCTGGATGCAGCGGCGCCGCATTTGTCCCCGCAACAGCTTGAGAGCTACCGTGAAATGCTCGATCGGGCAGCGGCGCAGGAACGGGTACTTGTGCCGCAGCTTCCGGTGTCGAATCCGCGCTGAGTGCTTTTCACGTGGAACCCGGCTGAACTGGTTGGCGCTACTTCCCTATGGTCCGCATCAAGTCGGCCCTGGTCTGCCGTGTCGTGGAATTATGAATCGACACATAGGTATCGAAATCCAGCCCCAGCCGATCGACATGCTGGGCCAGCGACTTCGTGAACGGATTCGCCTGCTGCCCTGACGCCGGCAGCGTGAAGTCGGCCTGGAACAGCACTCGCGCGCTGGGCAGGAGCGCCACGACGATGCCATCGGAGTGCACAGACTCAATGTCCGTATCCTGAATGTGATAGAGCTCCAGGCGCTGCTTGCCATCCGAGAACACGCGCATCGGCCCGGTGCCCTCGACCTTCACGGTCCGGTTCGAGCGCGCCAGGCGATCTCCCAGCAGGGTGCGCGGCGCATTGAAGATCTCCTCGAAGTACGCCACGTTGTTGTCATGGGTCACGATCGTCGCGCCCACGGCGGCGAGCGGCGCGATGCCGCTGGAGTGATCGGAGTGGGGATGCGAATTCACGACATAGGCGATGGGCTTGGTCGGGAACAGCCGCCGGACTTCCGCCAGGATGGCCTCGCCGCGTGCCAGATTCTGGCCAGCCTCGACGACGACGATGTAGTCGTTGAACTCAACCGCCAGCGAATTGTAGGCACCGTTGATCTGGTAGACGCCGTCGGCCAGTCGAGTCGAGGCGGGTGCGGGTGCCGCAGCAGCGCCGGGCGCGCCACCGGGAGGGCCACCGGCGGGCGGCGCTCCGCCCGGAGGACCGCCCGCGCGAGCCGGTCCACCCGCAGCCGCCGGCGCCGCCAGCAGCTGGGCGAGATCATTCGGATTCGCCCGGACGTTCGTCACCAGGACCTTGAAGTAGGGCCACCCGCCCCGCTCCTGCACCATGTTGGTCGGAACCTTCAGGCCACCGAAATCCCGATAGCCGCTGTACACCGACTCAACCTTCATGTCGCCGAGCATGTCGTGCTCGACCCAGGTCTCCACACGCTCGATCAGCCCCTCGGCATTGATGTAGCCGTTGACGACATACGACACGCCGGACGGCGACTTCGGTGTTGCCGGCGACCAGCTCACGACGGTCATGTTGCGACCATGCACTCGCTCCACATGCGTTGTGGCGCTGTTGGCTGCCGCACCCTTGAGAAAGCCCCACGGGGTGAGCCAGTAATCCAGCTGCTGCGACCAGCCCGTGCTCTGCGGAGTGACGGCACGATTGAAGCGACCAGCCACCGGCGCACCGCCGAACAGGCCCTGGTTGTTCGTGTCGCCCGTGGCACGTGTGGACACGGCACCCAGGTCAATGGCCTGCGTGAAATTGGCCACCGCGCGGAACGGCCAGGGGCCGGCGATGCTGCGGGTCTGCAGGAAGTTCACATCCGCGGCAGTTCCGGAAAGGACGATGCCCCTCAGGTTGCCAGCACCCATTGCCGTGGTCGTGCGACTGATGACACTGCCGGCGTCCTGCGCCAGTGCATTTGCCGCAAATACCAACGCCGCCACACCCAGGACTCTCGCGATCATCTTGCTGCTCCCCAAGGTTTCCATACCGGGTCTCGGACCGGCTTTGTGAGGGCCACAGGCTAACGCCTATGGGTCGGCCCCGCTACTGCCCCAATATTGCAGTCGATTCACTGTCATCTCCCCGGGGAATGAAGTTCGGGCAGCATCACTTCGATGAGCCGCGTTGTATTGACGGCGGCCACTTGCTGTCTTGCCTTTGACGTGCGGACTGGCGTCCGCAGAGGAATAGATGCCGCGGCAACTCATGCGTTGCCAATGCCGGTGCAGGAAAGCCAGAGTAGACTCGGCCGATGCGCGCCATTACCTGCTTCTTGGCCGTCGGACTGGCAGCCCTGTCTGCCTATCCCGCCAAGGCGCAGCAGACCGTCGCATTCGCACGGGGCGTGCCAGTCGCGCCAACCGGGCTTGAAGGGAAACCACTGGGCGCCGGCCCCTGGATCTACCGGACTGCCGAAGGCATGGACGTGGCAGTCAGCGTCCTTGCCAGGCTTGAATGGCCCTACGCAATGGCCTTCCTCCCCAGTGGCGATCTGCTCGTGACCACCCGCAAGGGCGAGCTGCGCATGGTGCGCGAGGGCAAGCTTCTGCCCCAGCCCATCACGGGCGGACCCGCTGCCCTGTTCCGCGGCAACAGCGGCACGCTGGGCGCCGTGCACGGTTATACCAGTCTCACCGTGCACCCGGAATTTGCACGCAACGGCCTGGTCTATTTCGCCGCGAACAAGCCGGACGGTGATGCCTACGCTGGCGTGATCGTGCGCGCGCGTCTCGACGGCATGCAGCTCGTCGATGTCACGGAGTTGCTGGCTGGCGAAGGCATCCGCGGCGCCAGCGCGCTGGCCATGACCCCGGACGGCTTGCTCTGGGTTGCCTCTGGCGGCGACCTCGCCGCGCAGGACCCGAAGGTGCTGGCGGGCAAGGTGCTGCGCCTCACGGACGACGGCAAACCGGCACCCGGCAATCCCTTTATCGGCAAGGAAGGTTACCGCCCGGAAATCTATTCGATGGGCCATCGCGCCGCGCTGGGACTCACGGTGCATCCCGTCACCCATGAGGTGTACCTGGCGGAGATGGGGCCCAACGGCGGCGACGAAATCAACCACATCGTCGCCGGCCGCAACTACGGCTGGCCACTCGTCAGCCTGGGGCGCACCTACCCCGGCCCATGGCAGAACAAAGCCAACATTCCGACGCACGAGGGATTCGAGCCGCCGATCGTCTACTGGACGCCATCGATTTCGGTGAGCGGACTGACCTTCTACACCGGAGATGCTCTTCGGAAATGGAAAGGAGACCTGTTCGTCGGTGGCCTCCGCACGGGCGAAGTCCCGGGCACGGGGCGCGTTGACCGCGTGCTGCTGAATGAGAAGATGGAAGAACTGCGCCGCGAGTCACTGCTCGTCGACCTGCATCAGCGGATGCGCGACGTGAAGCAGGCGCCGGATGGATCGCTTTACATTCTCACGGATCAGGAGGATGGAGCGATCCTTGTCGTCCGGCCGGCCGGCCAGCCAGCCAGCCAGCCAGCCAGTGAAGGTCATTGAATGAGAATGGAGGTCCGATGAAATCCGCAAAGCCTGTTCTTCTGCCACTCGCCCTCATCACGCTGTTCGCTTCAAGTGCACAGCAGGCGGCACAGCCGCAACAGCCACCACAGCCTCAAGGCCCACAGGCGCCGATGAGTTTCTTCGTGACCAGCGTCGGCAAGGGTGACGGTGGCAACCTGGGCGGCCTCGCAGGTGCTGATGCGCATTGCCAGACCCTCGCCGCCGCGGTCGGCCGGGGCAATGTGACCTGGCGGGCTTACCTCAGTGCCGCCGCCCAGGGCCCGAATCCCGTCGTGAACGCCCGCGATCGCATCGGTCGTGGCCCATGGTTCAACGCGCGGGGGGCGCTGATCGCTTCCAGCGTCGAAGATCTCCACGAGGACCGCAACAACATCCGCAAGCCGGCAGCGCTCAACGAGAAGGGCGAGGAGGTCAAGGGATCCGGCGATACGCCCAACCAGCATGACATGCTCACCGGTTCGGACTCCGCTGGCCGCCTGGTACCTGGCAATGCCGCGCTCACCACGTGCAACAACTGGACGAGCAACTCCACCGGCAACGCCGTGGTCGGGCACCACGACCGTCTGGGCGGCGCAAGCGCTTCGTGGAATTCCGTCCACAGCACGCGCAGCTGCAGCCAGCCGGATCTGGTGGCCACGGGCGGGGCAGGACTCTTCTACTGCTTCGCGGTCCAGTAGCCCGAATGTTCGTGATCGAGTCTCATCAACAGAAACAAAGGGGACGGAAATGGCAAAATACAATGCAGGCTGCGAGCACGTACACGTCACCATCAACGCTGAACCGATCGACAACCATGAATGCCATTGCAACGTGTGCAAGACCGTGACGGGACAGCACACCACGCATGTCGCGTTCTTCAACTATGCCGACGTGAAAGTCGACCACCCCGAGAAGATCAAGCGGGTGCCGTTCAACAAGGACAACCCGAACGGACCGCTGGAGATCTGCCTTTGCACCGAGTGCAACGCAGTGCTGATGCTCGATGACAAGCAGAAGCGGATCCGGGTGGGAGTGCCGAACATCATGGGATATGGGCCCGGGTTCCCGAAGGCGACGTACCATGCATTCTGGGATGAGTCGAAGGGATACCCGAAGCCCGACGACGGACGACCGGTGCATGCCGGCCTGCGCCCGGAGTTCGCATGGCCGAAATCGGCTGCATGAGGCGGCGGGGGCCGGTTCAGGCCTGAGAGGCATCCTGCGTCGACGCGCGAGCCGGGTTCATTCTCCCACTGGCGTCATGCGGGCGCAGGATTTATCGTGGCGCCATGCGTCTGCCCACCCGCTGGCTGCCCGCTTGGCTATTCGCCTTCTGTGCGGCGGCAGTGCTGGGTGCATCCCTGACCCCCGCTCCCAGATTCCAGGAACCTCTGCCCTTCCGCGAATATCCGAGCTTCGAAGGCGACGACGCCGCGGCACCGCTCCCTGACGATTGGGAAGAACCTGCCGAGGTGGTGGTGGGCCGGCTGATGTACCCGAGTGCCGGCGGCCGCCGCGGATTCAACGACTGGCACCACGGCAACACTGGCTGGACCGACGACTACCCGCGCGGTGATCGCAAGCTGGTCCAGATGCTCCGTCGCAATACCCGCATCAACGTGCGCGCTGTCGAGCAGCCGGTAAGCCTGGACGACGGCGATGACATCTTCTACTGGCCTTTCCTCATCGCCGGCATGGCCCAGTCATGGACGCTGACGGATGCGCAGGCTGCCACGTTGCGCGAATACCTGGATCGCGGCGGCTTCCTCTTCTGCGACAGCTTCTTCAATGAGGACAGCTGGTATTACTATGAGGAAAGCATGCGGCGCGTTTTTCCCGACCGCGAAATCCGCGACCTCACCGACGAGGAAATCATCTTCCACGTCGCCTTTGAACTCCCGGGCATGACCAAGGTAGCCATTCCCCATATCAGGGAGGCGCTCAGCGGATTCAAGATGGGCGGACCGCCGCATTGGCGGGGCGTATTCGACGACTCCGGCCGCCTGATGGTGCTGATCGCGCACAACAACGACGTGGGCGACGGGTGGCAGTGGGCGGATGATCCCCGCTACCCGGGCGACGAGGCGAACCGCGCGCTGCGGATCGGTTCGAACGTGGCGGTGTACGCACTTACGCATTGAAGCCTTTCGAGTTCAATCGCGCACTGGTCCGCACGCCATCCGCGAGCGTGGTACATGGTTTGCGGGTGGGGGGCGGCCCCGACCCTTCCCTGGGAGGCATCAGGCGCGAGCATGCGGACTACGTGGCAGCGCTTGAGACTGCCGGGCTGGCTGTGACTGTCCTGCCTCCGCTCGAAGAGTTTCCGGATTCTCTCTTCGTCGAGGATCCGGCCCTGGTCTTATCGAGGGGCGCCATCCTGTTGTGCCCGGGCGCGCCTGCCCGGCGAGGTGAAGGGGCTGCACTCGAACCGCAACTTCGCGGGCGTTTCGACCCACTGTTCGTACTGGCGGAGGGACACGTCGACGGCGGAGACGTGCTGATAACGCCGGAGATGACGTTCATCGGCCTGTCAGCGCGCACGAATTCCGCCGGCGCTGGGGCGCTGGTCGACCTGCTGGCAAGACTCGGCTGCCGCGGGCGAGTGGTCCATGCCTCGTCAGAAGCGCTTCACCTCAAATCGGCCTGCTCGCTGCTCGACGCAGAAACCATCCTCGCCACGCCGGCGCTCGCCGATTCCGGGATATTCGATGGGTTCCATGTCATCACTGTGCCAGAAGGCGAGGAGTACGCCGCCAACAGCCTGCGATTGAACGACTCTGTCCTCGCCAGCGCAGCCTGCCCCCGCACACTCGACTTGCTGGACCAGCAGGGATTCAACGTGCTGGCGCTGCAGACAACGGAGATCAGCAAGGTGGATGCCGGACTGAGCTGCATGTCCCTGCGATGGAACGTTGCCTGGCCGTCGGCAGCGCGATCGCAAAAGCCGCAGACAACCTGAGTCCTACGGCGCCCCGGATACGGCGGCCACAGGTCGCGACCGTGCGCTCACTCGCCGCTGCCCGTTTGGCCCTCTGGGCCTCCTGCCGGGCCGTCAGGTGGCTTCGGCCTGCCTGAAGAACCGCATGAGCAGCCACAGGGAACCCGTGGCCGTGACGATCCACAGCGCGCCGAAGGGCAGCAGCCAGGGGAACATGTAGATCGCGATGATGATCGGGTCGATGAGTCCATTGGCGATCAGGAAGCGCCGCAACCACCGGCGGGACGTATCGCCCGCAAAGGCCCCGGCAGCGAGCAGTGTCGAGAGACCCATCAGGATGTACCCGACGCCATCGATCACCCATATGAAGGTGCCTGGCGAGACTGTGAGCCACTGCAATGAGGCCACATCTCCTGCCAGCTTGGCCGGAACCACCACGGCAAGCTGCACCGGATAGACCACAAGCACGAGCACCGCGTACATGATGGCGAGGGCCGCCGCGCATTGCGTCCAGATGCGCCGCCCAGGCTCGACGCAGTGGTGCAAGGCAACCATGGTCAGCACGAACGGCACTGGGATACCCATCGAGAAGCCGAATATCAGGATCTCGTCCCACGGAAAGGCGAGCCAGCCGGCAAGCTGCAGCAGCTGGACCACGCTGTAGCCCGCGGCTGTTGCCAATGCGGCAAGCGCGGACCAGAAGCCGATGGTCCGCGCCGTGGCCATTCCCTGCTCCCCTCGTCCTGACTCGACCATTGCGGCGATGCTGCCGCCAACACGCAGCCGGGACGATCCGCAGAAGTACCTAGCGGCGCGGGCGCGTCAGCCCCTCCTGGCCCACTCCGCCAGCCGGCCGATGCCTTCGGTGATCATCTCCACCGAGATGCCCGAGTAGGCCAGCCGGATGTAGTGCTCGGTCTCATCGCCCTGGCGCGTGCCGAAGTGATGGCGCGTGCAGAAGGAAACGCCGGTCTCATGCAGCGCAGCCGCGGCGAGTTCTGCCACATCCTTGTAGCCCTTGCTCCGCACCAGCCCGGTCACATTGGGGAAGAGGTAGAAGGTCGCATCCGGCCTCGCCACCTTGAGTCCGGGAACCTGCTGCAGCGCTGCGATGGCTGCGTCGCGCCGCCTCTGCAGCTCCACCAGGATGGGTGTCGCGCCCTGAGGATTGCGCAGCGCCTCCACGCCCGCGACCTGTATGAAATGCGTGGTGCAGCTTTCATCGTTCGTGTTGAGCTTGGCGATCTGCGCGATCACCGGCTCCGGGCCTGCAGCGCAGCCCAGTCGCCAACCCGTCATCGCGAACTTCTTCGAGAAGGTGTAGAGGATCACCGTGCGCCCGGCCATGCCGGGGAACGAGGCGATGGATGTGGACTTGCCGGCATAGCGCATCTCGAAATACGCCTCGTCCGACAGCACTTGCAGGTTGTGCTCGACGGCGATGCGCGCGATCTCGGCCATTTCCTCCGCCGAACTCTCGCAACCCAGCGGGTTCTGCAGGTTGTTGTAGATCAGGATGCGCGCCTTCGGGGCCAGCGCGCGCAGCTGCTCCAGGTCGATGCCGAAGCCTGTGGCAGTCTCGTGATAGCGGTACGGCAGCGCCTTGCCGCCGAAGTAGTTGATCTGGCTTTCGTAGATCGGATAGCCAGGGTTCGGGTAGAGCACACCATCACCGGGATTCATCAGCGCCTGGATGAACTTGGTGATCACCGGCTTGCCGCCTGGCTGCACAACGATGTTGTTCGGGCCAAACTTCAGGCCGCGATCCGCACCGATGTTTTCGGCCAGCGCCTCACGGAGCGGGGCGATACCCGCAGCGGCGCAATAGCCCGTCTTGCCATCGGCAATGGCGCGGTTCATGGCCTCCACGATGTTGACTGGCGTGGGGAGGTTGATGTCGCCGAGGTGGAAGGGGAACACCCGGTTGCCCCTGGCCGCCCACTCGGCGGCTGCCAGGGAAACGGCAAAAGCCGTCTCGGTTCCCAATAGTTCCTGTCTTTTCGCCAGCTGCATGAAACCCCCTCCGCAATCCTGTTTTTTCGCGGCGGTACTCTAGCCGCAGCCTCCCCTCTGCGGGGGCATCAACAGATTCGCCCTGTCACATACTGCCGTGGCACCAACCGCGCCGGGCATTGGGGAACTGACGGGACTATAGTCGGTCGACCCTCCGGGAGAGGAGTCTGCCATGGCCACGACCGTCGGTTCGCATGCGGCGCCATTCCTTCTCGCTGAGGTCCGCCACGTGCCCGCCCTGCAGTCATTGAAATGGCTGCGGCGAGGCTGGGATGACCTGTGGCACGTCAATGGCGCCAGCCTGACGTACGGAGGCCTCATCGCGACCACGGGAGCGGTCCTGCTGATGCTCGGCAGCAGTCATCTTTACCTGTTGGTCGCCGCCGTGTCGGCGTACCTGCTCGTCGGGCCGGTGATGGCGACCGGCCTCCATGAGCTTTCGCGCCGGCGCGAGCGCGGGGAGGCGCCGGGATTCGACGAATCACTCGATGCCCTGTCCCGCAACCCGCGCAGCCTGTTCCTGTTCAGCATGCTGCTGGCGGGTTTTGTCCTGCTCTGGTTCGCGGCCTCGGAGGTCATGCTCCGGTCCGTGTGGCAGCACCCGGGACCGGACTTCGCGAAGCTGTTGTGGGGCAGTTTCTTCGAGCTGGGCACGCGCGGGCAACTGCTGCCCTACGTGGCTTCCGGCGCGCTGCTGGCCGCCATCGTGTTCTGCCTTTCAGCCGTGGCCATTCCGCTCATCATCGACCGGAATGCCAGTGCAACCGAGGCGATGTGGCTCAGCGTGAAGGCGACAGCCAGGAACCTGCCAGCCATGCTCCTCTGGAGTGCCTTGATCGTTGTCCTGACGGCAATCGGCTTTGTGACCCTGCTGGTGGGCATGATCGTGATAGCCCCGCTGCTCGGGCATGCGAGCTGGCATGCGTATCGCGACTTGATCGCGTAGGGCCATTGCCGCCACCCCCGCCACCTGTTGCCGGTTATCCGACACAGGACAGCAGCCAAAGTCCGACGAACTCCGCGGAAACTCAGGTGTATGGTCTTCCCATGCCAGTCGAGGAGCCACTGATGAGCGAACCAGCTGGAAAGCAGGGGGACCAGCCGAATCCCGCCTATTCCAGGGAGTTTCCACAAACTCCGAAGGAACAGGAACGGGCGACTGCGACCCACGTGGACGACGAGAAGGCAAAGCAGGAACGCCCGGATCCAGGCGACAGCGCCGTTCCGTATCGCAAGACGAACCTGCACGGCAGCAACGACACCTCGCGCTGCAGCACGCCCCCGCCGAAGAACCCCTGATCAAAGAGCGCACCCGCGTCAGCGGGCGCGGCCGGACGTCAGTTGGCCGCGTCCCGGTGCGGGGCTGTGTGCTCCACCTGCGTCCTGCCCGTCGCGCGACGCTCGAAGTCCTCCCGCGTGAGCGCACGGTTTATGCCGAACGCGGCACTGGCTCCCTCGGCGGCAGCCACGATCGACAGCTGCACATTGCGGATGATGTTTCCCGCTACATAGACGCCGGGCACGCTGGTGGCCTCGTACTTGCCGCATAGCACGCCACCAGCACGATTGAACCGGCAACCCAGCTGCCCGGTGAGGTCGGACTGACCCGTCGAAGGCGTGTCGAAGAACAGCGCCTCGCATTCGATACGGGATCCGTCCGCCAAGACGATGGCACTGAGACGACCCTCTTCTGCATCGAGCCGACGGACCTTCTGCTCGACCAGGAGTATGCCGTTGGAGTCCAGGTGCTGGCGCTGTTCCATGCTGAACCGGCACGGGCCATCAGTGCAGAGCACGATGTTGTCCGACCACGCCGTCAACGCCCGCGCCATCTCGATGCCGCGGCTTCGCTTGCCATATACCCCGAGCCGGCGGCCGCGGAATTCCCAGCCGTCGCAATACGGGCATTGGAAAACGCTGGTGCCGAACAACTCGGCGAACCCGTCAATCGGGGGCAGGTGGTCCTCCACGCCGGTTGCGATGAGCAGCTTGCGCGCATGAACCACCTCGCTTCCGACCTCCACGCGGAAGACCGTGCCCACGGGCGCAGCCCGCGTTACCTGCGCAGACCTGTAGTTCACCGTCGGATAGGCCGCCAGCTCGGCGCGTGCGAGCGCCGCGAAGTCTGCCGGGGAGATGCCATCGCGGGTGATGAAGCCATGCATGGCCTTTGACGCCCAGCTACGCGGCGTTCCCCTGTCGCAAACCAGCACTCGTCGCCCGCAGCGGCCCAGGATGAGTGCCGCACTGAGGCCCGCCGGGCCGCCACCGACAATGATCACGTCCCAGCCCACTTCGGCGGGTGCCGCGCTCAATGACGTGACCCGGCGTTCTGCGCCATCGTGAATGCCCCGGACTACTGCTGGAATCCCGGATTTTCCGGTGGCAGAGCCGGGGCAAGCTGTCAGTGCCAACGCCCTGCGGTGAGCGGGAGCTCGCAGGGTGTTCGGGTAGGTCGTTGCCTACACTGTCAGTGGTGGTGCCCGCCCGGCCCGTGCACATGCTCGTGCGCCAGCTCTTCTTCGCTGGCGGCCCGCACTTCCACGATCTCGATATCGAAGAAGAGATCCTTGCCAGCCAGGGGATGATTGCCGTCCACCGTGACAACGTCGGGGCCAATCTCCCTGACCACCACTTCCACATGTGCGCCGCTTCGCGTCCGCGTCGCCAGGGACATGCCTTCGTGCAGTTCGGGGATGGCATTGAAGGCTTCGCGCGGCACCTTCTGCACGCGTGCCGCGTCGTATTCGCCATACCCCTCAGCCGGCGAGACGTGCACGTGCAGCTTTTCGCCGGTGGACCTGCCTGTCAGCTCCCGCTCCAGGCCGGGCACGATCTGGCCGTGGCCGTGGAGATAGGCCAGCGGTTCGCCGTCTGACTGGTCGATGGTGGCCCCGGCGTCATCCTTCAGGGTGTAGTGGAGCGAGACGACCGAATCCTGTGAAATTTTCAATGGCGGACCTGCGGCACGGTAAAACGGGCCGCGAATTCTAGCTCATTCGCCACCTTCCGCGCCGGCCGCCACGAATGCGAGATCGCCGGGATTCACCTTGTCCAGGTCGAACTTCTTCGCGGACGCCATCATGCGCACCAGGGCCTGCCCGATAGGCATCGCGGGCTTCTTGTCGCCCGACTTTGCCTTGTGGAACCGCACGGGATTGATGCGTGCAACGACATACGTGCGCAGATAGGGGGACTTCATGCCGCGTGCCTGCAGCCTGGCGACGATGCGTTTGACCTCGACGTCGATGGCGCGCAATCGCGTGGCATAGCCCTCACGCTCGCGCAGCGCCGCCGGCAGCGACTTCGAGGTAAAGCGGTCCACCTTCTTCAGCATGGGACTGTAGGCGCCGCCGCCGAAGCGCAGGTCGTCCTCGTAGACCAGCCCGAGCGTCAGCAACTCGGCGGCTTCGAACTGCGCGGCGAACGAGGCTTCGCTCTTCGCGGGTTCGCGCTTTGCGAGATTGCGCGCCATGCGCACCACCTCGAGTGCCTTGTCCTTCAGGTTGTGCGCCTTCTCCGTGTTCAGCGCCAGGATCCGGTATGACAGGGATTCATCCGGGGAAATCAGCACCGTGACCTGCTTGAGACCCAGCACTTTGGCGGCGGCAAGGCGGTGGCGGCCGTTCGGCGTCCAGAAGCGCCCGTCCTCTCCCTGCACCACGATCAGGGGATCGAGGAACGCGGAAGTAGCCTCGATGGCGGCAGCCAGCCGTTTGGCGTGGGTGGGAGACAGGTCCCGCTGGAATGGAGTTGGCTGCACCGCTGCGAATGGCAGGGAGGCGAGCAACAGCGGACTGCCGCCCAGTGGCTCCCGATAGGCTCCCAGCGGTGCGCCACCGGCCTTGCGAACCAGCGCCACCACTGCGGCAAGGTCCTCGTGATCCAGCGGCAACCCTACATCCGCGGCGCCCAGACCGCGCGCTACCGCAGCCGGCGTCAGCCGGGAACGTGAACTGCGCGCCTTGCCCCTGGCCTTCGATTTCGACGTGGGATGCTTCTTGCGCTTGGCCATCGCCGGATACTAAATCCGGAACCGACCGTCTTGAAAGCGAATGGCCGGGCCCGCTGGACAACCCCGCCTTGCCGGGGCAGTCTCGCCCTCATCTGCGCTTCAATACACCAAGAAAGGACATCCTGTGCGTTTCCACCGTCCCCTCGCCACTCTCGCTTTTGCTCTCGTTGCCAGCACGGGCTTTGCCGCCGGACCGCCGGCGAAAATCATCGACCTGGCCTGGATGACCGGCACCTGGTCCACCGCGTTCGGCGCCAACACGCTGGAGGAAAACTGGACCACCCCCGCCAACGGCAACATTGCCTCGATGGTCCGCATGAGCGGCCCGACTGGCGTGAGCATGTGGGAGGTGATCACCATCGAGGAGAAGGACGGCTCGCTGGCGATGAGCATCCAGCAATGGGACGCTGGCTTCAAACCGCGCTCGCCAGAGGCGCAGAAGATGGAGCTGGTCGAGATCGGCGACAAGCGCGTGAAGTTCAAGGCCGTCACCGAGGGCGCCATGACCTCGCTGGGCTACAGCCGCGGTGCCGACGGCTCCTTCATCATCGAGGCGGGCCAGCCCGGCGGCAATGTGGCCAAGCTGACGCTGAAGGGCAAATAGCGGTCGAAACCCCGCCGGCGGCGATCAGTGGGGTTCGGGGTTCTGTCGCTTGTGGCGGATCGACCACCACAGCGACAGGCCGATCAGCACTGCTCCAATCAATCCGGTGATGACCTCGGGGATGTGGGCGACGGCCCCGAACAGCATGATTCCGCCCAGGACGATGATCGCCCAGAACGCGCCGTGCTCCAGGAAGGCATATTCCGCCAGCGTGCCCTTCTGCACCAGGTGCACCGTCATTGAACGCACGAAGATCGCGCCGATCGACAGGCCGAGCGCGATCACGATCATGTTGTTCGACAGCGCAAAGGCGCCGATGACCCCATCGAAGCTGAACGAGGCATCGAGCACGTTCAGGTAGAGGAATCCGCCCAGGCCCGAGCGCACGACGGCCCCCGCCAGGCGCCGCTTCCCCTCGTGGATTTCGAGTGCCGTGCTGATCGATTCGACGGCGATGAAGGTGACGATGCCCAGGATGCCCGCAATGAGGAAGGTGAGCGCATCTGCGGCTTCCAGCAGGCTGGAGATGCCCCACAGCACCAGCAGCAGCAGGCCGATCTCGATGGCCTTGACCGCCGAGACCGCCGCCAGCTTGCGCTCGATCACGCCGATCCAGTGCACTTCCTTGTCCGCGTCGAAGAAGAACTTGAGTCCGACCATTGCCAGGAAAGCCCCGCCGAATCCGGCGATCCCGACCTGGGCGGAGGACACAATCCGTTCGTACTCGGCCGGATTGGTGAGCGACAGGGTGACCGCGTCGATCGGCCCGATGCCGGCTGCAATGGCCACGATGGCCAGCGGGAACACGATCCGCATTCCAAACACCGCGAAGGCGATGCCCCATAGCAGGAAGCGCTTCTGCCAGACTTCGTCCATCTCCTTCAGCACCGAGGCGTTGACCACGGCGTTGTCGAAGCTGAGCGAAATCTCGAGCACCGAGAGCACGACGATGATCCAGACCATCTGGGCCGTACCGGAAACCGTGCCGGTGCTCCACCAGCCGTACCAGACCGCGAGCGCCAGGCACACGGCAGTGAAGTAGCAGGAGAAGCGGTAGTACTGGAACATTGAGTCGTCAGCCTGGCTGGTGGCACCTTGAGGGGCCAGATATTAAATCCGGACGGATCGTCGTGTGGCCGCCATGTCGGCAGGCGGCAGGAGGCTTCATCGTTTGATGTTCAGGTCCGGCCACCCCGATCCCAGGCCCACCGGCATGTTCTTCATGAATGCCTCGACGGCGTGGATCTGTCCGTCGTAGATCTTGAAGGCTTCCCAGACCGTCAGTTCCGTGCGCTGGCCGCCGTCACGCGGCGGGCGGTTGCCGCCCCAGGCCATGCGCAGCCAGACGATGCCCATGCGCTCATCCACCGCCGCAACGCGAGCCTCCACCTTGCCGCGTGAACCGCCGCCCAGCGGCTGCGTCTTGATGTTCTTGCACCCTTCGTTACGTGTGCAGTCCGGCCCCGCCATCATCTCGCCGTTCTCCAGCCGGTAGGCGTCTGGCGTGAAAGGGGCATTCACTGTCACGAAGCTCTCGGTTTCGAGGCCGGCCGGGTACAGCAACGCGATGCGGATCATCTCTTCGCGCGTGTTGAGCTGTGACTTCTTCGGCGCGTAGTTCATGGCAAAGGATGTGTTCTCCACCCCATCGATCCGGAACAGCGACCCTTCGGCCTTGCTGCGGGTGGCGAGAGTTTCCATCTCGCTGATCTTTTCACCCTCGACCTTCAGGCGGACCACCAGCAGCACCGGGGCGCCGCCCTCCTCGACCACCACGTGGGTTCCCGCGATGCCCTGGCGTTCGTCGACGAAATCCTGGCGGTAGCCGCGCAGCTTCGTGACCGACCTCACCAGCCCCACCTTGTCGAGGGTCTTTTCGACGCAGTCCTCGGTGATGCGCACCTTGTCGGCCAACGGCAGCCGGCTGACATCGTGCCTCACGAGTGCATCAAGGTAAGTCGTAATGGCGCCCCGGAGGCACTCGCGATCGCAGGTCGCCGCAGGGTTGGACGCCGCGGCGGGCTGCGCGGTGATGGCTGGTACAGACCAGGCCAGTCCGATTGCGAGTATTGCGATTCTTGCTTGCTTCATTCCTGTTCTCCCTGATTCCCGAAGCCTGCGGTGCCGGAAAAGAAAAAGCCCCCGGCTCGCGCCGAGGGCTTCGTTCAGCTCGCCAGACGGATCCTTACTTGGTGATCCGCACCGAAGCCTGCTGCTGCAGCGGCATGGCCGGCACGGAGGGCGGAGTGGCAACCACCACCTTCACCCACAGCGAGTCCTTGTCCTTGAAGAACGAGGTCTCGGCCGCCTTGCGCAGCGCAGCCAGGCTGTCCGCCTGCTTCGCCTCGGCCTTGGTGTAGCCCGGCAGCTGGAAGACCACCCACGAGCCCAGTTCCATCTCGCTCAGGCTGATGGAGAACTCGGGACGCTCGGTCTTCACCGTGACCTCGGTGCCGGACTTGATCGTGGCGCCGTTGCCGCGGAGCTTGATCTCTTCCTTGCCGCGCGTGAGGACGATGGGCGGCTGGGGAGTTCCGCCACCGCCGAAGGCACCACCAAAGGCACCGCCGCGCGCAGGGGCAGCAGCACCGGCGGCAGCACCCGCGGCGCCCGCCACAGGGCCACCAATGCTCGGACCGGAAGTGGGATCGGACCCCGGAGCGCGCGCAGCGCCAGCGGCGGCAGGAGCGCCCGGACCGGCACCGCCGGCGCGCGGGGCGCCAGGGCCACCAGCGCCCGGTGCGCCGCCAGCACCACGACCACCGCCGAAGCCGCCACCACCGCCGGCGCCGCCGAAGTTCACGGCACCGACGTCGCCCTTGCACAGCACGGCATTCCAGGTCTTCTGGACCTTGCAGGTGGAGTCCGCGGCGACGCTGTTGTTCTCGCCGTCGTACAGCAGGACGAAGGAGTCACCACCCAGGCCGGTCGTCGTGCCGTCCAGGTCGTGGATGGCCAGACGCTGCCAGGCACCGCCACCACGGTTGTCGTTGTCGAACCGGGTGTCGATGTTCGGGAAGTACACCGGCTTGGCGTTGACGTACTTCGCGCCCTTGATGGTGTTCTCGGTGCTCACGCCCGAGCTCGTGAACAGCAGCCAGGACAGGGCGCCCGCCTTGCGGGTCTTGCTGTCCTGGTAGTTCACGAAGGTCGTGTTTTCCACGTCCACGCGATAGTCGTAGTACTCGTAGCCACGGACCGGGAAGTCGGGAATCTTGCGCTTCGGCAGGCTGCGGCCAGCGGCCTTCTCCTCCGGAGTCTGCGGATTGCCGATGTTCTCGGTCTCGCCCACGAACAGCGAGTTGCGCACGACGGAGGTGAACGCCTCGCGGCCGAAGTTGCCGGAGGACATCGTGAAGCCGATGGCGTTGTCCGCCGTCTTCAGGTTGTTCACGATGAACAGCTCGCCACGGCCCCAGAAGCCGCCATTGCGGTTCTTGTAGGTCGTGAGGTTCTCGAAGTGCGTCTCGAGGGTCTTGCTGTTCGCATCAGCGGGGTTTTCCTTCGGGTTGTAGGCGTTGCCCGCCAGGCCGAAGGTGTTGTCCACGTTGATGTTGCGGTCGAACATGAAGCCGTCGAAGTTCGAGTGGGCCACGTTGTCACGGAACTCGCGCAGCTTGGTGCGACGCGGCCAGGTGTTCTTGCTGATCTCGGTGTCGAGGAACTGGCCGTTCGGGTGCTCCGGCAGCGACAGCCAGAAGCCGTTCTCGTCAGAGCCGGCGGCCACGTTGCCGATGAACACGTTGTCCGGATTGGTGATCCAGTAGGAAGCCACCGTGTTGTCCGAGGGCAGCAGGGTTTCCTTGCCGGACCAGCTGACCCGCCGGTATTCGTTGCGGCTCTCGTACTCGTGATCCGCCTCGCCGTTCGCCTGCAGGTTGGTCGGCATGCACTTCTTGGTGGGATGGCACTTGGTCTGCATCGCGAGGTTCTTGATGAACTCGTTGCCGGTCTCGATGCCGTCCTCGAGGAAGAAGCAGTGGCCCACGGTGTTGTAGGTCACGTTGTTCTCGACGCGCAGGTTGTGCGTGCCGTGGATGGTCACGCAGCGGCTGAAGGTGTCATGGATGGCCGCGTTCTTGATGTACTGGCCCTTGGCGTCGCCAACGAGGTGCCAGTGGATCGGGTAACGCGCGAGCACCATGTGCTGGCCCATGCGGTTGAGCTCGATGCCCGAGACATAAACCTTGCTGGAGGGCATGGCCATGATGTGGCCGCCGAAGAAGGTCTGGGCCGCATCTTCCGAGGCCTGGATCTTGATGTTGCGGGACAGCAGGCCCACTTCGCCGCGCTGGTCGACGTCGAAGGTGATCTTGCCGAAGTGCATGTAATCAAGCTTCTTGTCGAGCGTGAGCGTGTTGCCGTTCACCGCGGTGACGGTGCGACGCTCGGCCTGGCGCGGGTCGTAGTCCGTGGAGGCCAGCACGATCTCGTCGCCCACCTTCCAGCCCTGGGCGTTCAGCACTTCGATGGAAGTGGCGCCGGCAGTGGCGGTCTTCGCCAGCTTGGTCCAGGTGTTGGTGGTGTTGCCGTGCAGGTTCAGCGTGCCGCCGGAGATCATGATGCCGCGGTCGCCCATGCCAGCCATCACGTCTTCATTCTTCACGTTGTCGGTGAAGGTGATGGTGGCCTTGCGGGTGTGCGGACGGGCCTCGGTGCCGATCTGCAGTTCGCCGTGGAGCATGATCCACTCGGTCTGCAGTTCCAGGTCGGCGTCGTTGGAGAAGGAGAGTTTGCCGTCGATCGACAGGCCACCCAGGGCGGGCGGGCTCACGTCGAGCACGACATTCTTGTCCTTGCCGATGATGACCTTGTCACCTGCGGCGGGGACCTTGCGGTTCGGCCAGGTGGCCGGATCGGACCAGCGGCTGGCGCCCGGCGCGGCGTTCTGGGCCTGGACGACAGCGAACACGCCGCCGAGCAGCACTGCCGGCACTAGCGTTGCGAGAAAGAACGAACGAGATCGTCCACTCATGGCGATAACCCCCGAAATTATGAAACGCGACCAATAACCTTGATGGTTAGTCCCGGGAGGATAGCGCGACTTCCGACCGGTAGGCCAATTGGTAAGGTCCCGGGCCCCCGGGGCTCCCGGTTCCGGTCGGCAACCGAAAAATCAGTCCCCGGCACGCCAGGCACGGACGGTCGAAACTTCCAGGTCCCTGCCCTCGCAGGGACAGGCAGGACAGTCCTGCTCCCACCAGCACCATGACGTGACGCCTCCCGACAGTACACTGCACCGATGGAACATCCCCGGCCGCTGGTCCTGACCCGCCATGCCGACGTGATGCGCGCGGCCCTCGATCATCAGACTTTCAGCAGCGTCGTCTCCCTGCACCGCGCGGTGCCCAATGGCATGGATCCGCCGGAGCACACCGGCTTGCGCAAGCGCATCGAGCCCTTCCTGGGCGCGGAGCGGGTCGCGGCATTCGAGGACCGATGCCGGGAGATCGCAGCGGAACTTGCGCCGCAGGCGATCACTGATGCCTCCCGGGCTGCCCGACGCTATGCGGCGCGCGCGCAATGCGCCTATCTGTGCTGGTCAGGTGCAGCCGCGGACGAGCTGATCGCGTGGCTGGAGGAGAAGGAACGCGCGCAGTCTGCGCGCGAGAAATCCGCGCTGGTAGCCAATGCCGCGGCCTTCAACGAGTTCGTTGCCGCCCGCATTGAGGACGCATCAGGCCTGACGCAGGAGCTGGTGGCGGAATTCCTGCCCGAAGACCTGGCCAGCATCCTGCGCAACTGGACGGTGGGTGAAATCGGCACGATCGCCACGGCGATCACCACCCTGGTCACGTTCCTGCGCGAGCATGCGCAAGTGGCAGCAGACCTGCGGGCAGCGCCTGAAAGCATCCGCCTTGTAATCGAGGAGGTGCTCAGGCTGCGCGGCCCGCTGGCCTCCAACCGGCGTATTGCCAGCAAGCCGGTTGAGATCGCCGGCGAGCGCCTCGTTGCGGGAGACCCGGTGCTGCTTTGCTGGCCGGAGGCGAACCTGGACCCCGCCGCCTTCGGGGCGGCAGCACAGTTCGTGCCGGATCGCGACCAGTCACGGAATCTGCTCTACGGCGCAGGCATTCACGCCTGTCCTGGCGCGGCCCTGGCAAGCCTGGAGTTGCGGGTGTTCATCGAGGAGTATCTGCGCGCCTCGACGGGCGGTGTGCACTTGCTGCAGGGGTCGCCAGGGCCCTTGTGCCCGCCAGAGGACGCCCAATGATGCGTGGTCTGTGCGCGTTTGCCTGGGGGAGGCCAAGTGCTGAATAATCGCCCGGCACGTCCTGTCCAGGCACGTAAGTAAGCTGGAGAAACGACATCTCCATTTGAGGGGGTCTGGTTCCATGCGAATTGACAATCGTTTTTTGCATCTTTCGCTGCTGGCTACTGCGGTCTTCTCCTTTGCTGCCCAGGCCCAGGAAGCTGTGAAGAGCGGTGCGTGGTCAGATTCATCCACCTGGTCCGGTGGCGCAGTGCCAAAGGCAGGCAGCAAGGTCACGATCAGCCGTGGTGTAGACGTCGTGCTCGACATCACTACTCCCGCCCTGAACGGCCTGACGATCGACGGCAAGCTCCGCTTCTCCAACAACGCCGACCTGGCCCTGACCACCGAGTGGATCATGCTGCACGGTGAGCTGGCCATCGGAACCGAAGCGCGCCCCCACACCCGCAAGGCAACCATCACCTTCACCGACAACGTCAAGGGTGAGGACGTCATGGCCGGCATGGGTGACCGCGGCATCATGATCTCCGGCGGCACGCTGAACCTGCACGGCAACACCACCAACACCTGGAGCAAGCTTTCCGCAACGGCCAACGCCGGCGCTTCCGCGATCCAGGTGCTCGATGCCCGGGGCTGGAAGGTGGGCGACGAGATCGTGCTGGCATCCACCGACTATGACCCGCGCCAGGCTGAGCGTCGCACGATCACGGCCATCCGCGGCAACTCCATCACGCTGGACAAGCCCCTGGAGTACATGCACTTCGGCAAGGTCACGTTCGGCGTGGACGAGCGCGGCGAGGTGGGGCTGCTGACGCGCAACATCAAGATCCAGGCGTCTGAGGACGCCGCGCAGTCGTACTTCGGCGGTCACATCATGGCGATGCCGTCGAGCAAGATGTATGTCTCCGGCGTCGAGCTGAACCGCATGGGCCAGCACCTGACGCTGGCGCGCTACCCGATCCACTGGCACCTGGTCGGCGATGCCAGGGGCCAGTACATCAAGAACGCGGCCATCCATGACACGTACAGCCGCTGCGTGACGGTGCACGGCACCAACAACCTGCGCATCGAGAAGAACGTGACCTACAACACCGTGGGCCACTGCTTCTTCCTCGAGGACGGCATCGAGACCGGCAACGAGTTCATCAAGAACCTCGCGATGCAGACCAAGTGCCATCCCACCAAGGAGTGCGTGCCGATCAACCTTGCCGCGAACGGCGAGGTCGTTGCTGAAGATGCCCGTTCGATCAGGCAGATCAGCTTTTCGCTCAAGGACACCCTGCTGCCCTCGGACAACACGGTGGCTTCCTACTGGATCACCAATCCGGACAACTCCTTCATCGACAACGTGGCTGCGGGTTCCGACCAGATCGGCTTCTGGTTTTCCATTCCCATTCACCCGCAGGGCCAGTTCGTGGGCACCGAAGTCGCCAAGCACACCTGGCCGCGCCGGACGCCGCTGCGCGCGTTCAGGGGCAACGTGTCACATTCCAACTTCGACGGATTCATGATTGACCGGCACATCAACGAGGACAATACCTTCGGTACGGCCTCCATTCCGTTGCTGCCGCTGAAAGATCCCAACGACCTGGAGAGCGAGGTGCTGGAGTCGCACTTCGAGAACCTGACCGCCTACAAGAACCGCAATGGCGGCCTCTGGGGCCGCGGCGACCTCTACGTCTACAAGAACGCGAAGTTTGCCGACAATGCCATCGGCATGACGCAGGCTGCAGGTGATATCGGCACCTCGCGCTTCAGCTCCCGGCTGGTGGATTCGCTGGTGGTGGGCGAGACTGAAAACATCGGCAATCCGCGGACGCCCGAGGAAATCGCCTATGGCCGCAGCCTGCCAAAGAAGCGGATTCCGGATTTCCCCATCCGCGGCTACGAATACTACGATTACCGCGACGATGTGGTGAACACGACATTCGTGAATTTCCAGGACAATGAGCTCAGAAAGACCGGCGCGCTTTCCTTCCTGCTGTTCACCAGCGCGGGGCTCAGTACCGGAAGCACGATCAGCGGTGCGAAATTCGTCAATGCCAAGCCGGTCTATTTCCCGAAATACGATCGCAGGTTCGACAATGACAACCGCGGCGGCAATGCCTACCGGACGCTGTCGTTCCGCGACCTGGACGGTTCGGTGACTGGCATCCGCAATTCCCAGGTCCTGCTGCACGATGGCGAGAACGACAGCGTTGCCACGGACAACTCCTGCAGGATCGAGCCGACCTGGAACGCCTCCGTGTGCACGGGCGACATCGGTCGCCTGAATCTCTCCGACGCAAGGGGAGAGCTTCCAAAAGCGGTCAATCTCGAATCGCGTACCGCGCGTTTCGCCTTGCTGGCTTCGGTCGGCGGTGGCGCCGCTTCAAACGATCCCCTTGTCCAGGCCCAACGTACTGCCCTGTTTTCCCGTCGTGCGGCGCAGGCGCCCGTCTCGCTGGTCCGCAACGGCAAGGAATTCAAGGCGCCGGGCGACCAGAGCACCGTGAAGGCCGGCACCGAGATCCAGGTGAAGACCGAAAGGCCGGAAGTGACCCTCAGCGTTACTGAACTGGATGCGGGCTCATGGGTGATTTTCGAGTTGCCGGGCTTCGCCCGGGCATCGTCCGGAACGGAGCAGAGAAGCCTCGACGCCTTGCGTCAGGCCAGGGAGACTTCCTGGTTCCGGGACGGGAATACTGTCTGGGTCAAGCTGGTAGCCGCGCCTCCTGTGATGCAGATCATTCGACCGACGGACCTGCAGGCCAGCATCACGGTCAGCCGCGCGGAAGCTTCCGCGTCAGCGTCGAGCGTGACATCGAGATAGCGCCTCACCGGCCGCGCGGTCGCGCCAGCCACGCGGCCAGCGCATCCAGGTCCGCGTCGGGCAACTCCACGCGGGTGAGGCGAGGCATGTTGATGAGCCCCGCGCGCACCACCTGCCGCACATAGGGCACCGTCAGGTCGGTGCGCGCCGCCAGCAGTGCGCGGTCGGCGCCGAGCCGGCGCCCGAGCACCACCGTGCCCGTTTGTCCTTCGCGATGGCACACGCCGCAGTGGCGCTCGTACAGCGCCTGTCCGCGCGCCAGGGCATCCGCCTCCACGCCCGCCGCTCCGGCCGCGCCTGCTGCGGTGCTGCCCACCACGGCGGCGATCAATGTGACCAGCCGGAGGCGTTTCACAGCTTCCCCCGCTGCGACCGGTATGGCGCGGGCCAGATGCCATTGCGCCCCGGCGCGATGACGCCGTTGGGATCGAGCGCATCCTTCACGCGCTCGTTGAGCTGGCGCAGCGCATGCCCGTTGAAGTCGAAGGTGTCTGCGACGTCGTCCATGTACGAAAGGTGCGTGCGATATTCGCCATACCCCTGCTCGTGCGCATCGCGGATCAGCGCCAGGAACAGCTCGCGCGTGCGACGCTTCATGTCCGCATCGTCCAGGTTGTAGAGGATGAGGTTCACGTTGGTGGCGCTGCGGCCGTCGAAGTAGAACGTGCCGGAATAGTCGAGGCCGAATTGCTGGTAGCGCGCCCGCGTGCGCTCGAACTGCTGCTGCATCAGCCGCCCGTCGCAGGGCATGGCCGGCGAGAAGCCGATGTGCCCGCCGCGCCCGCCGTGCCAGTTCACGATCTGCAGCGGCAGCGTGGTGGGACCGGAACGCTGTTCACCAGAGGCGCGGCTCACGAGGAACTCCTGCCGCGTGAATTGCGCCAGGCGCTGCTGGACGATGCGCAGGTTCGCCTCGCACACCTCCGGAAAGCCCGCAAGGCGGATGCCGCCATTCCACCAGCCCACGTTGAAACGCTCGCGGATGCGCGCGATGACGGTATCGGGCAATGCGTCGCGGCCGCTGTACCACTCGCGGCGCGTCGACCCCACTGTCGCCGCACCCATGTAGCTGGTGAGGCGCAGCTGGCCATCGATCACGCCGCGCTGGCGCAGCGGGGTGATGGCCTCGACATACCACTCCAGGTCTTCAGGCCGGTCGAGCTTCACATCGATATTGATGGCAAGTTCGTCCTCAGGCTTCATCCACAGGCACATCTTCGTGACGATGGCGAAGTTCGACTGCACGATGAACTGGTCCCAGGACGGACCAAAGCCATGCTTGAACAGCGGCCAGGCCCTGGCATCTTCCATCGCGCCCATCCCGGTGCGCACCAGCTGGCCATCGGCCAGCACCAGCTCCAGGCCGCAGATGTTGTTGCTGTGGTCGCCCGCCGCGCTGAAGCCGCGCTCCAGCGCATTGCCCATGACGCTGCCCCAGCCATTGCCGGGAATGCCCAGCTGCAGCTTGATGCCGCGCCCGCGCACATGGTCATAGAGGTCGTAGAACCCCACGCCCGGCTCCACGATGCAATAGCCCAGCCGCTCGTTGACCTCGATGATGCGGTTCATGCGGCCCAGGTCGAGGATTACTGTGCCCGGCATGCGCGGCGAGGCGCCGCCATAGCCGAAGTTCTTGCCGCGCGACACCGGCCACAGCGGCACCCGGAACTGGTTGGCCACGCGCAGGATCGCCTGCAGCTGCGCCACGTCCGCGGGTGCGACGGCTGCAGCGGGCGCATGCGATGCTTCGTCGCCGGGCGCGTAAGCATCCAGATAGGTCTGACGGTCCGCGTCGGTAGCCAGCACCCAGGGCTCGCCGACCACGGCTGCAAAGCCGGCCAACGCCTGCGTGAAGCGGCGCTGCGAGACCCCGGGAGGGAGGATGAGCTTCATGGACTCCTCACCGGAACAGCTTCGAACAGAAATCCACCAGTGAATCCCGCCACACGCTCCACTCATGCCCGCCCGGGAAACTGGCGAAGGTGGCCTTCACGCCCCGCCGGTTCATGTCATTGGCTGTGTCTTCCGTGAACTTGATGCGGGGATCTTCGGTGCCGCAGGAGAAATACAGCAGCCTGATCTTCTTGTTCGTGGCGGCTGCATTGCTGAAGAACCCCGGGGCGAGCGCTTCGGCGTCGAAGGGCTCGTAGGCCGCACCATTCACGCCACCGAACAGGCCAGTGCTGAATTCGCCGATCCACGCGAACAGGTCCAGCCGCGCGAGGCCCACGCTGATCGCGATGCCACCGCCCATCGACAGCCCGGCGATGGCGCGGTTCTCGCGGCCCTTCAGCACGCGGAAGTGCTTCTCGATGTACGGTATCTCGCCATTCACGATGTCGTCCACGGCCTTGCCCATGTCCAGGCCCATGGGCGCCTGGCCACCAGGACCTCCCGTGTTCGGGTTGGTGCCCGCCACCGCGGGCGGGGAATGTTTCGGCGCCGCTGGCATGTCCCAGTTGGCATTGGGCATCACCACGATCATGGGCACGAACTTGCCCTCGCCGATCAGATTGTCGAGCCCGATATGGGCCAGGCCTGATTCGACCCAGTTGTCCTCATTGCCACCGCCGCCGTGGAACAGGTAGAGCACCGGATATTTCTTCTTCGAGGATTCGTAGCCGGGCGGTGTGTAGACCAGCATGCGGCGCTCGGCATTGGTGACCGGCGAGTGGTACCAGTGGGCCGACACGGTGCCGTGCTTCACATTGGTTGGCTGGAATGGTGCCGGTGCTGGTGGCGGCGCACCGCGACCAGGGCCGCCGCCCGGACCGGCTGGGCCGGCCGGCCCCGGACCAGCGGCACGCTGCGCCAATGCCAGCGGAGCGCAGGCCATCAACACGCAGGCACCCAGTATCGATAAGAGTCTCTTCACTTCGCCCCCAATACAGGCCCAGGCGTCACAACTATGGTGACGCGGCGGCTTTCTCGCGCGGTTTCTGAACATCAGTCAGCCAGGTAGCGGTCGGACACCTTCTGGTCGCAGGGCACCCGTGCAAAATCCAGGTCGGGGCGATGGTCCCAGAGCATGTCCAGAGTTGCCGGCACTGCCAGGTATTGCGGGTCTTCGATGGTGACCTGATAGCGCAGATGCTGGCGATCCGCGGTCAGCGCCAGACGTTCCACCGTATGCTTGCGCGCACCGGAGGGAATCCCCGAGAACAGTCCAGACACATGCGGTTTGTAGCCCACGGTATCGATCACCAGCGTCCCACCTTCCCACCAGCCGATCGAATGCCCGAACAGCGAGGGCGTGACCTTGGCCGGGTGCTGTTTCTGGTCAAGCAGCACTTCGCGCACCGCCAGGTCACCGGAATTGTCGAAGCGGAACTTCACGCTGCTGGCGCCGACTTCGATGCTGCGCAGCTCATTGATGGTCGCGATGAAGGGGATGGGTTCGATGTCGCAGGCGCCCACCAGCTGCGCGCCGCTGGCGGCGGGGGTGAGCTTCCACTCATTGCGCACGGCGCCGAACACCTTGCCGGCCTCTGCCAGCGAGGGTGCCCACTTGCCCGCGATGCCGGTGGCTGGTTTCAGCTGCAGGGCCGCGGCACGGCGCTGGTACATGGGATGGACCTTGCCGTCGGCGGTGGTGACCACATCGAGTCCGCGCACGGTGCGGTCGGCACCATGGCGGTTCGGGTTGGCGCGCACCAGTACATGCGTGCCCGGCGTCAGCGCCTTGCGGTCGAGGCCATCGACCAGCGCCTGCGTGACCGCCAGACCTTCGACCTGTTGCAGGCGCTTGCCGCCCTTGCCATCCGCGGTCTCGACGATCAGGTAGATGTGCGGGTTCGTCCAGTCGAGGCGGCTGACGGTGCCTTCGATGGTGATTTCGCGCGACGCATCGAATGCCGCCTGGCTGTGGTGGGCGAGCACGGGGGCGGTCAACTGCAGCCCCCAGGACAGAACGATGAACGGCGAGGCATGCTGCAGACGGCGAACGATATTCGTAGCCACGGCGACCTCCCCCAAGGGCTCTGCATCCTGTCGACCAGCGGATCATGCTAGCGCAGACCAGGGATACACGTCAGTCGGCGGGGGAATTCATCCGTTCGCAGCCGCGGAAACGAACTCGACCAGGCCGGCCAGGTCGCGACCTGCGCCATCGGGCGCAACGCCGAGCTCTTCGCCAGGCGCGTCCTGCCGATTCACCCAGTACGTCGGGTAGCCGAACCATTTCGCGCCCGCGACGTCCCAGCCGGCGAAGGCGACAAAGAGGATCTCCTGCATGCGCAGCCCCAGCACTTCCACGCCGAGACGATAGGCACGCGGATCGGGCTTGTAGCTGCGGATGCGGTCGGTGCTGACCACGGCCTCGAACTGCCCGTCGAGACCGGCGCGGCGCAGCCCGCGTTCAAGCATGGGCGCCGTCATGTTCGACAGGAATATCAGCCGCAGGCCCCGCGCACGAAGGGCGCGGACGGCATCGACTGCATCCGGCCACACCTTCAGTTCGTTCCAGGCCGCCATCAGCTCCTCCTGGCGCGCGGCAGGAATGTCCAGCTTCAGCTGCCGTGCCGCGAACCTGAGGCTGTCGCGTGTCGCCTGCAGGAAGTCCACGTATTGCCCGCCCAGCGCGCGCAACCACTGATATTCGAACTGGCGCGCCCTCCAGACATTCATCAGGGCAGAGCCGTTGCCGGGCAGCAGCGACTCGGCCAGCGCCTGGATGGGCCGTGGATCGAAGAGCGGAAAGGCATCGAAAGCCAGCGCACGGAAGGCAGGACCTCTGTGTTCCGCAGCCCGCGCCGCCGAAAACGCAGCGCTGGCTGCGCCCGCGGCGACTGCCTGCAAAAGAAATCTGCGTGGATGGTTCATGTGCCTCCCTCCCGGAACCGGATGTGGGTACCGCACGAGAGTAACCGCGGAGCCAGGCACTGCAATGGTGAGTTGTCGGGTGCCCTATCACTCTTCGGTAAGGGAATCCCGAACCGACAGCGCAACGACAAAAAATGACCCGGCATTGTGCGATGTGGTTTCATTGCAGGGCTCGGTGACTGAATAACGATAAACAAGATTACGGGGTGCCGGAGTCATGACGGACGCACGAGGACACGCGCAGGGGATGGACGCAGGGCAGAAGGCCTTCCCACTTTCCACGGCCTCCCCATATCTCCCCGCACTGCTGATTCTGTTCATCGGCAGCGGCTGCGCGGCGCTGATCTACCAGGTCGTCTGGTTCCAGATGCTCTCGCTGATCATCGGCTCCTCCGCGATTTCACTTGGCCTTCTGCTGGCGGTCTTCATGGGAGGGATGTGCATCGGCAGCATCGGGCTTCCCTATGTGGTCCGGGCGTCCCGGCATCCGCTGCGCGTTTATGCGTACATCGAGTTCGGCATCGCGGCGTTCGGCGTGCTCGTACTGCTGGCCCTGCCACTGATCGGCCCCCTTTACGCGGCGATTGGCGGCAGTGGGCTGGGCGGGCTCGTTCTGCGGGCGGTGCTGGCCTTGATCATGCTGCTGCCCCCGGCCATCCTGATGGGCGCGACGCTGCCTGCAATCGCGCGCTGGGTGGAGTCGACTCCCCGGGGTGTTGCCTGGCTCGGGTTCTTCTATGCGGGCAACATCGCCGGCGCGGTGCTCGGGTGCCTGCTCGCGGGGTTCTACCTGCTGCGCGTGCATGACGTGACGGTTGCGACCGTGGTCGCGGCGCTGATCAATGTGGCTGTGGGAACGATGGGCCTCCTGCTCTCCCGGGTCAGCACCTATCAACCGCCGGCTGGGGCAACCGTGGCCGCAGGTGGCCGCATCGAGCCTGGAATGTGGCCGGTCTATGTGGCCATCGGCCTTTCCGGCCTGACGGCACTGGGGGCCGAGGTCATCTGGACACGCCTGCTCTCGCTGCTGCTGGGCGCCACCGTCTACACCTTTTCGCTCATCCTGGCGGCGTTCCTGCTCGGGCTCGGCATCGGCAGCAGCGTGGGCTCGTTCATGGCCCGCAACATGCGCGACCCCCGCCTGGGTCTCGGCCTGTGCCAGCTGCTGCTCGTGCTCACGCTCGGCTGGGCCGCGTATGCGCTCACCGATGCGCTCCCCTACTGGCCCGTGAACCCCGACCTCTCCATCTCGCCCTGGGTGACGTTCCAGATCGACTTCGTGCGCGCGCTGACCGCGGTGCTTCCGGCTGCGCTGCTGTGGGGAGCGAGCTTTCCCCTCGCGCTGGCCGCGGTCGCATCCAGGCAGGACCGCGACCCGGGGCACCTGGTCGGCGGCGTGTACGCGGCGAATACGATCGGCGCGATATTGGGTGCGCTGCTCACATCGCTCCTCATCATCGGCACCCTGGGCACACAGCAGGCACAACGCATGCTGATCGTGGTTGCCGGTCTCTCCGCGCTGTTCGTGCTGGGGCTCAACACGACCGGCACCAACCCACCGAAGCTGCAGGTACGGCGGAGCAACGTGCTTTGGGCGGTACTCACGGTGGGCCTGGTGGCCGTGCTGGCCGCGGGCGTGAATCCGCCACCCTGGCTGCTGGTGGCGCATGGCCGCTACATGCCAACGTGGCTGGACAGCGGCAGGGAGCTGGTGTTCGTTGGCGAGGGCACGCACGCCTCGCTCGCCGTCACCCGCAGCCCGGACGGAGTGCTCAACTACCACAATGCCGGCAAGGTGCAGGCCTCCAGCGATCCCGCGGACATGCGGCTGCAGCGCATGCTGGGGCACATGACAACGCTCCTTCCGGAGAACCCGCGCTCCGTGCTGGTGATCGGTTTCGGCGCCGGCGTCACCGCTGGCGCCGTAAGCATCGACCCGCGCGTCGAGAAGGTCACCATCGCCGAGATCGAACGTCTTGTGCCGAAGGTCGTCTCCACCCACTTCGGCGACCACAACTTCAACGTCGCGCGCAACCCGAAGACGGACATCCGCATTGACGATGCCCGGCATTTCCTGCTCACGACGGACCAGAAATTCGACGCCATCACCTCGGACCCTTTCGATCCCTGGGTAAAGGGCGCGGCCACGCTGTACACGCGCGAGTTCTTCGAAGTGATGCGCGAGCGGCTGAACCCCGGCGGAGTGGTGACGATTTTCGTCCAGCTCTACCAGGCGGGGCTCGATGCCACGAAGAGCGAGATCGCCACCTTCATGGAGGTTTTCCCCAACGCCACCGTGTGGGCCAACACCTACCAGGGCTCCGGCTACGACCTGGTGCTGATGGGCCAGGTGGAGCCGACGATCATCGACCTTGACGTCATCGACGCACGGCTCGCCCTGCCGGAGTACGCGCCAGTGGTCGCCTCTCTTGGGCAGATCGGGATGTACTCCTCCACCGACCTTTTCGTGACCCACATCGGCGACGGAACATCGCTGGCGCCGTGGCTCGCGGATGCACAGGTGAACCGGGACCGGAACCTGCGCCTGCAGTACCTCGCCGGCATGAACCACAACCGCTCGCAGACGGACTTGATCCACCAGCAGATGTCGGCCACGTGGACGTATCCGGAAGGGTTGTTCAAGGGTTCGCCGGAGCGGGTCGCGGCGCTGCGCTCGCGGATGGGCAGCTGGTAGCCAAGCGCGGCATCGGCGCATGAGAACACTACGGGAGGCGAAGTGAAGTATCGACTTGCAGGCGCTCTCGCCGTGGCCCTTGCGATTTCCGTCGCCTCTGCTGCCGAGGCGGAATGGCCAGAGAACCCTGCCAGCGAAGTGGCCACATTTGCGACGGTACTGAGATTCCAGATCTACGCGGACCACTGTTCCGCGGGGTTACCTGCGCTGGGGGCGAAGTTCGACAGCCTCATGAAGAGCCTGAGAGATCGCATCCGGAGGATTTCGACAAGTGTGCTCGCGTCTGACGAGTACCACGGCATGAAGGACAAGCTGGTTCCTGTCGAAGTCATCGACGCCCTCAAGCACAGCTTCCATGATGTGGAGCACAACGTCGGGAGACTCGACGTCGCGTCCGCCTGCCCGCAGGCGCTGCGGGACTTCGGTGCCCTGGACGACGAGGCACTGAAACTGACGTTTACGTCCAACCTCACAGCCGTGCACAACATGAGCCAGAAGCTCGAAGCAGCGCGTACTCGATAGGCCGCGTGCTCATGAACATGAAATTCATCAGCTCCGCTTCGGGTGTCGTCCTGCGCGTGGTCATCTGCAGTGGCCTGCTGCTCGCTGTGGCAGGCAATGCCGGCGCGCCCGCGGAGAGATACCGCCAGGTCCCGCCGTCCGCCGACGGCACCGGCAGACAGTACGAGGGCCGCGAGATAGCCCAGGTGATGGGCTGGCAGGCGGCATCATGGCTGGAACGCGAGGAGCGTGAGAAGGAGGAGCGCACCTCCCTGTTGATCGACGAGCTGCGCCTGAAGCCCGGCATGGTCATCGCGGATGTGGGCGCGGGAAGCGGCTACCTGAGCCGTCGTATGGCACTGCTGGTTGCGCCGGAAGGCCGCGTCATCGCCGTGGATATCCAGCCCGAGATGCTGGCGCTGCTGGCAAAGACCGCCGCCGATCCGCGTTATGCCAACATCGAACCGCTACTCGGCGCAGTCGACAACACGCGCCTGCCGCCGGGCAGCGTGGACCTCGCGATCATGGTTGATGTCTACCACGAACTTGAATATCCCTACGAGGTGCTGGAAAGCATCGTGCAGGCGCTGAAGCCCGGGGGACTGGTGGCCTTCGTGGAATACCGCGGTGAGGACCCGGACGTGCCGATCAAGGAATTGCACAAGATGACCGAAAAGCAGATCCGCCTAGAAGCGGTGAGGCACGCGCTCACCTGGGAGCGCACCAGCAGGCGATTGCCGTGGCAACACCTGGTGCTGTTCCGCAAGGCGACGCCTGGCGACCGCTGACGGATGTGTGAAGAGGCCTCTACTCGCCGGATGGTCCGGCTTCCAGCGGCTGCAGTTTCTCAATGTAGAATTCGTTGTCGATCCTGATGGCAGCCGCGACAGCCTGCGTGCTGCGGTGAACGGACGTCCTGCAGCTGGCTTCATGGCCTGCTCCCTGCGGTCCTTCTGTCCTGACCATAGCGCTTGTGGCACACAAACTACAGACAGGTGCCGCCGTGTTACACAGCTAGAGATGGAAGTCGCCGGCAGCCTCCGGCTGGTACAGCACCTTCTCGATGCGGATCCTCACGCTGTCGTCTGGATCACCCCAGTCGATCAGGTCTCCTTCCCTGAAGCCCAGGATCGCTGTCCCCAGTGGCGAGAAGACGGACACCTTACCCGGGCTGCCATCGGCATGCTTTGGATACACCAGTGAAATCTCCGTCGTCTCCTCGTTGAGACGCAGCCTCGCCCGCGAGTTCATCGTAACCACGTCGCGCGACACCTGTCGCGAGGGCAGGACGATGGCGCGCTCGATCTCGAATGCCAGGCTTTCCAGCTCCCGCTCATCCGAGTCGTCACGCCCACGTGCAGCGGTGATCAATCGCTGCAACCGCCTCCTGTCAGCCACGGTGATGTGGATATCCGAGACTGCTGCGGCCAGATTGGCCGACAACGCGAAGTACCGATCACGTGCCAGAGTGAAAGTCATCAGCGCCGGGGATTCGCTCTCCAACTGGAAACCGCAGTTGCGGAAGGCCCGTATCGACCGCAGGTTATCCGGATGGATCCGGGCGATGAGTTTCCCCGCCCTCAATTCACGGAAGGCCAGCCGCAAGGCCTCGTGGAGGGCGCTGGTGCCGAGCTTCCGGCCCCATTTATGCCGCTCACCGATGACGATGACCAGCTCGTAGTCCTCGCCGCGGCTGACCAGACGGACGAAACCGATTGGAACCTTGCGCTCGTCGCATGCCATCAGGAATCGCCCACCCCGGCTGAACAGATGAGTCAGCGTGGGAAGTTGCACACGGTAGACGACCTGCTCGATCTCGCGTGAAACGTGGCGCGAATCGCTCAGGTAGCGCGTGACCTCCTCGTCCTTCAGCCAGTCCATCATGGCCAGAGCATCCGTGCGGGTCACCTCGGGAACCAGGTGGACTACCGGCCTGCTCATGTCGGACTACCGCAGCGCGGCACAACAACGAAGACATCAAGTATTTTCATCGCGCCCGAGTGTAGCCAGTGAATGCCGCGCAAGAAACCCTGCGGGGCCCGGCCGTGCCTTCAGGAGCGCCAGAAGGGCTTACGCCGATCGCACCATGCAATGCACCGCAAGATGCCACTTTCGACCTGGTTCGGCATAGTGAAAACCTGCCGCCGCCGTCACTGCGCGGGTGGCGCCGGCTGCTCCACGCGCCTCAGCTCAAAGGTGTGCGGCTCCTCCAGCCCGGAAAGCGTATTCAGCTCCGTGGACCCCCGCTTGCTGGAGCGAGTCATCACGATCCGGCGCCCATCCGGCTTCGCATGGATCCACAGCGTCCACGTACAGGGGCCGGCAACCCTGCTCCGGTCCAGTTCGCAGCGCTCCTTGAACGTCACTTCATCGCCCACCTTCGTACCTTTCGCGCTGTAACGGACACCATTGGGATCCGTGATCAGCACGGTGAGTTTGCGTGCTTCGGCGTCAATGCCGAACTCCACGTGAGCTGGGAGGCCATTCGACAACAGCCTGATTGAAGCGCCGTCCCCGTCGACACCGCCACCGTCCTGCCGCAAGCCATCGAACGTGCAGTGCAGGCCGGGACCTGCATCGACGCCGCGGCAGTCTGCTGCGCTGGCATAGCTCTGGGCTTTTCGCGTGCTGCAGGTTTGCTGAGCGCCGGGCCGCGCGGGCCCGAGGGCGCTGCAAACCGTCTTTTCCCCGATGTCGAGCTTGATCGCGAAATTCCCCTGCAGGTACGCAAGCCAGGTTTCGAGGTCCTGCCGCCAGTCACCGGATTGCGAGGACGCTGACTTCGCCGTTTTCCCACCCGCACGCGAATCCGGTCCGCGGGCTGCAGCGCCCGCATCTCCGACTGCCAGCAGCATCAGGCACAGCACATTCAGGAAGTGTCTGGAATACATGGTCATCTCCCCCAGTAAAAGTCAGTGAACCCCTGGCACTCACTCCTTCAGCATCAATCCGGCGTCAGCGCCAGTCGGCAAGCCAGTCCCTCATCCTGGCGATCTCGGCACGCTGCACGGCCAGCATCTCGTCGAGGATTCGCGGTGACGGCCAGCTGCTGCCGAAAAGTCTGTATGTTGTTGCGCGTATTCTGCAGGGCCCGACTCCACCTGGCACACCCTGGCCAGCGGCAGCTGGCGCAGGTAGAGCCTGCCATACTGCTGTTGTTCTTCGGCTGTCAGGTTCAGCTCAGGTGGAGACCGAACTGCAACCTGGCGCTGCGATTCCCATTGCCTGTCGCAATCCAGCCCAGCGACTGCCGACAACTGGACAGGCCGGACCGCCGGATCTGGAACCCGGACGGTAGCTGGTTCAGCCTGCGAGACAGGCGGGGCCACCCGACCCTCAGGCTGGACTTCCGGAATCGGGCCGGACTGAAGTCGCGCCTCCAAGCCCACGACATGCTCGCGCAGCTGCGCCGATAGCTCACGTTCGGCTCGCAATTCGATCCAGAGGAATGTCGCCACGACGTCGGCCATCAGAGCCATGGCCGCGAACAACACAGCGGGCTTGCGCATGGAACCCCCGGATAGCTGGGGAGCCAGTCTAGCCGATGCGCTGCCCGCGCTCCCGCCCCTCGAATGCCCCGCGCGCCGGCGCGTAGAGCATCGGCAGTATGTCGTAGGCGGGCGCAAGCGCGAAAACCACTCGTGTTTTTGTCCGGCCGAAGCAGGTCCGTGTACGACGAGCCTACCGGCAACCTCGACACAGCCAACGCGAAGCCGTGATGGAAATGCTCACCCACCTGTTGTGTCGCGCAGCTGTCATCACCTCGTCTGCGGCAGGCTCAGCACGCTGCTCGAATTCTGACGTCGATATCCAACAGGGCACGCATCGATGAGAATCCCTTAGACTCCGCACCTCAATGCTCGACTGGGAGATAAGTCAATGGCCGCCTACTTCATCCTGCACAACCGCATTCGCGACGGGCATTCGCTGGATGAGTACATCCCGAAAGCGCTCGAATCCTGGGCTCCGTACGAGCCCGAAGTGCTGGTACTCGAGGAAAACTCGCAGGTCATCGAAGGCAATACCGAGTATCCACGGACGATCGTCGTGCGTTTCAAATCCAGGGCCGATGCCGAAGCCTGGTATAACTCGCCGGAATACCGGGCCATCCGATCGCTGCGCCTGGCCGCGATCGAGGGCTACGCAGTTCTCGTCGATGAATTCAGTCCATCGGCTTCATAGCCAATAGGGAATGAGCGCGCCATGGAATCGGCGGCGACGCACGGATAGAGCAGAGCGCATGTCTCGTTCCGGGCACCGAGAGCCCGTGACGAAGAGCGGACTTCTATTGCACCACACGGAGCAAGGTCAGCCCTTCGCCGACCGGCAGCATCGCGATCTCGACGCGCGGGTCATGGTGAACGCGGCGGTTGAATTCCTTGATCGCCTGCGCGTTCTCCGAAGTCATGTGTATGACCGGCGTACGCGACAGGCCCAGCGTGTTGTCGACCGCGATAAGGCCGCCCGGACGGATCAGGGTCAGCAGCTTCTCGAAGTAGGCGAAATAGTTCGGCTTGTCTGCGTCGACAAAGGCAAAGTCAAAGCCGCGCCGTCCGTTCTCGGCGGCAGCCAGTTCGTCGAGAGTCTGCAAGGCAGGCTGGATCTTCAACTTGATCCTCTGCGCGACGCCCGCTTCCCGCCAGAATGGTTCACCCACGTCAGTGAACATGCGGGAGACGTCGCAGGCGATCAGCTCGCCACCCTCCGGCAGCGCCTGTGCGACCGCCAGCGCGGAATAGCCGGTGTAAGTCCCGATCTCGATGCAGCGCCGGGCACCGATCAGCCGCACCAGCAGCGCCAACAACTGGCCTTGGTCGGGTCCGATCTGCATCTCGGCTTCCGGGCGCGGCGCTGTCGCCGCGCGCAGGCGGGCCATCACCTCGGTCTCGCGTGAAGAGACCTCGAGCAGGTAGCGGTATACGTCTTCGTCATGGATGGGACTACGGGCGGCAGTCATCGCGACCTCGGTGGATGACTATCGGCTGACCTGGAGGCTGTCCGCGGCACCAGGGTTGCTGCCACGCTTGTATCCCGTGGAGACCACCTTGACCCACAGTGCATCATCGGACTTGAACCACGAAGTCTTGCTGGCGTTTCGCAGCGCATCCAGACTGCCCTGCTCAGCACCTGCCGCCGCCTTCGCAAAGCCAGGCAGCCTGAACATCACCCACGAGCCAGCATCGAGCTCCCTGACCCTGATGTTCACCGAATCACTTTCTGTCTTGACTGTGAATTCGCTGCCTGCGCGAACGTTGGTTTCCCCGTTGCTGACAACCTCTTTGCCATTGCGGGTGATGAGAGTGGGCCCTGGAGGTGCCAGCGGACCTCTGATGCGTCCACCACCCGGAGCAATTTCAAACGTAGCTTGCCGGCCACCACCCGTAATGCCTCCACCGCCAAGATTCATGCGGCCAATATCACCCGTGCACACCGCGGCGTTCCAGGTGGGCCTGACCTCGCAATTGTCGATGAGGTCGATCCCGGAGAGGGTGTTGATGATGTAGGAATCGGGGACGCCGGTGATGGTGCCATCCTTGTCGTTGAACACCGTGTTCCCATAGGAAGTATTTCCCCAGTCGTCATTGCTCCACCGGTTGTTGCCTTCCATGGGCGGGAAGTACACGGGTTTGGCCTTGATGAACTTCGAACGGGCCATGGTGTTGTCGGTGCTCATGGCAAAGCTGCTGAACAGCAACTGGGAAACCGCTCCGGTCTTGCGGGTGGCATTGTCTTCGTAGTTCACGAAGGTGTTGTTGTCCAGCTCATGGTGGTAGTCGTAGAACTCGTAGGCACGGATCGGGAAATCCGGAACCTTCGGCTGCGGCAGGCTGCGGCCATAGGAAATTTCCGACGGCGCTCGCGGGGTGCCGATATTTTCGGATTCGCCAACAAACACCGAATCAACCACCCGTGACGTGAATGTGTAGAACGAGCGATCGAAGTTGCCGCCGGCATGCGTAAAGCCAATGCCGTTGTCGGCAAACTTCAGGCCCTTGTAGATGTGCATTTCACCCCGACCCCAGATGCCGCTGTTGCGGTTCTTGTAGGCGGTGAAGTCCTCGATGACAGACTCTACGGGGTCGGTACGCTGGCCCGGAGTGGCAAAGGCAATGTACCCGTAGGCTCGCGTCCGGCCATTGGGCAGGGGGCCGCGGTCCTGCATGAGGCTGTCGACGTTCGAATGAGCGACGTTGCCCTTGAACTCGCGGATTTTCGTTTGAGCCGGCCAGGTGTTCTTGCTGACATCCGTACCTTCGAACGCGCCGGTCGGATGATCCGGAAATGCAAACCAGAACCCTGTCGCATCCGATCCCGCAGCCACGTTACCCACATAGGTGTTGTCCGGATTGGTGATCCAGTACGACGACACCGTGTTGTCGGAAGGGATGAGGACTTCCCTGGAATCCTGGCCGGTGGTCTTGAAATTCAGCAGGTCCGGGGTCGATCCGAACGGCGTAAGGTCGGTGGGATCGCAGGGCTTGGACGTGTGGCACTTGGTCTGGATGGCCAGGTTCTTCACGAACTGGTTGCCGATCTCGATGCCGTCTTCCATGAAGAAGCAGTGGCCGACATTGTTGTACGTGACGTTGTTTTCAACCTGCAGGTAGTTGGTGCCGTGCACGGTCACGCAGCGGTTGTAGGTGTCGTGGATGGCCGCGTTCCTGATGTACTGGCCCTTGGCGTCGCCGACCAGGTGCCAGTGGATCGGGTAGCGTGCCAGCGTCAGGTTCTGGCCCATGCGGCTCAGCTCGACGCCCGAGATCTTCATGGTGCTCGACGGCATCGCCATGATGTGGCCGCCGAAGTAGCTCTGCTCGGCATCGGCCGATGCCTGGATCTTGATGTTGCGTGTGAGCAAGCCCACCTCACCCCGCTCGTCTACGCCGAACGTGATCTCTCCGAAATGCATGAACTCGAGCTTCCGGTCCAGCGTGATCCTGTTGCCGCGAATAGCGGCAATGGTGCGGCGCTCGGCCTGGCGCGCATCGTAATCCGTCGAGGCGAGGACGATTTCGTCGCCGACTTTCCATTGAGCCGCATTCAGCACCTCGATCGAGTTGGCGCCGGCTTCGGCGGTCTTCGCAAGTTTGGTCCAGGAGTTCGTGCGGTTGCCGTGCAGGTTCAGGGTGCCGCCGGAGATCATGATGCCGCGGTCGCCCATTCCGGCCATCACTTCCTCACCCTTGACGGTGTCGGTGAATGTGATGGTCGCCTTGCGGGTGTGGGGACGAGCTTCGCTGCCAATGGCCAGCTCGCCGTGCAGCATGATCCACTCGGTGGTCAGCTCCAGGTCTGCGTTTTTGGCAAAAGTGAGCTTGCCGTCGATGGAAAGGCCGCCGAGGGCGGGAGGGCTGACGTCCAGCACCACGTGCTGGTCCTTGCCGATGACGACTTTGTCGCCGGCGGCCGGGACCTTCTTGCTGGGCCAGGTGGCCGGATCGGACCAGTTCGTCGACTTGGTCGTTGGGCCGGCATTCTGTGCCTGCACGACTGCGACTACGCTGCCTAGAGCGAACGCTGGAACCAGCGAATAGAGAAGGAGCGAGCGACTCTTCCTGCTCATGACTTGACCCCCGAATATTTGAAACGTCCCCGGAAACCTGGCGGCCAAGGATGCCACACCCCAAACCCTATCGAACGGCGCCGCGGGCTTTACTCGCTCTTCGCGCGTTGGCGGGCCAGCAGCTGCCCGTAACCGCGACCATCATGGAGCGCGCCCAATGCATCGATGCGCCCCAATCGCGTCCGGATCAGTGATTGCCCGGTACCAGACAATGTCGCACGTTCCGGCGCAAGCTCCGGCCCGGCGGGATCGACCAGACGGGCGTCCAGCCGGGAGAGCACCTGCAGCAGCTGGAAGCCGTGCGGCAGGTCAGGCCTTGGGTTCAACCTTCAGGCATTTGCCCTTGAACTTCTCTCCGGCAGTGGTCTCGCGGGTGGAGTACTCCATGGTCTCCTTGTCGACCATCACCTTGATGCCTTTCAGGTAATAGGCGCTGACGCCATCGCGCATCTTGATCGAACCGTTGTCGTCCACCCAGCCTTCTTTCTCGTCATAGCTCACGGCAAACGTCTGCTGCTTGCCGGTTGGGCTGGTCCCCTTGCATTCGAGCTGGACCACTTCGGCGAACGTGAGAGGGGATGCGGCGAGCAGTGCAACCGCGAAGGAAAGGCGTGTCATGGGCGGCTCCGTGGGGGTGGTAGTGGCGAAGGGTAATTCCTGGGCCCGGGTGCCTGTGTGAGCCCTTCCACAAATCCCACCCCGCCGGGCGCGCCGAAGAATGTCGTGGAGCTTGATGACGAGCGGCGTACTGTGGGGCAAGGTGGAGCGACTGGCGCAGGCAGAGCTGCGCTCCGTGAACGGGCAGATCGAGTATCTGTTGCGGGCGCCCTGAGCGCCGGGAGACTGCCGCATGCAGGCGAATTTCCTGCCGCAGCAATCTTCCTGCTAGACTGGGCGTATCCCCCTTTCCCGCCACGCGCTGCCTGCAGCGCCAAGTATCTCCATGCTTTCCACCCAGAACGTCTCCGTCCAGTTCGGCGCCAAGCCCCTATTCGAACAGGTCACCGTCAAGTTCTCCGACGGCAACCGCTACGGCCTGATCGGTGCCAACGGCTGCGGCAAATCAACGCTGATCAAGGTACTAGGCGGCGAGCTCGAGCCCTCCACCGGCGAAGTGGTGCTGCAGCCGGGCCTCCGTCTGGGCAAGCTGCGCCAGAACCAGTTCGGCTACGAGGACGAGCGCGTGCTGGACGTGGTGATGCAGGGCCATGCCGAAATGTGGGCGGCGATGACCGAGCGCGATCGCATCTATGCCGACCCCGATGCCGACGACACCGCGTTCATGCGCGCCGCGGAGCTGGAAGGACGCTTCGCCGAGTACGGGGGCTACGAGGCCGAAGCGCGTGCCGGCGACGTGCTGATCGATGCCGGCATCGCGAAGGAACTACACGAGCTGCCCATGCGCGAGGTCGCCCCGGGCCTGAAGCTGCGCGTGCTGCTCGCACAGGCCCTGTTCTCGCGCCCGGATGTGCTGCTGCTCGACGAGCCGACCAATAACCTTGACATCGACTCCATCCGCTGGCTCGAAGGCGTGCTGAACGACTACCAGGCCACGATGATCATCATCAGCCACGACCGGCATTTCCTGAACCAGGTCTGCACGCATATCGCCGACCTCGACTATCAGCAGCTGAAGATCTACCCCGGCAACTACGACGAGTTCATGCTGGCCTCGCTGCAGGCGCGCCAGCGCGTCGAAGCCGCCAACGCCAAGGCCAAGGACCGCATCGCCGACCTGCAGGAGTTCGTGCGCCGCTTCTCTGCCAATGCCTCGAAGGCGCGCCAGGCCACCTCGCGCAAGAAGCTGCTCGACAAGATCAAGATCGAGGAGATCCGCCCTTCCTCGCGGCAGAACCCCTTCATTCGCTTCGACTATGCGAAGAAGCTGCATCGTGGCGTGTTCACTGTAGAGGAGCTGTCGCTGCGTTACCCCGGCACCGATGCCGACGTGCTGCACAACATCACCTTCAAGGTCGATGCGGGCGAGCGCGTGGCAATCATCGGCCCCAACGGCATCGGCAAGAGCACGTTGATGCAGGTGCTGGCTGGCCGACTGCAGCCGGACCAGGGAAAACTGGAGTGGGTGGAGAACGCCGAACCGGGGTACCTGCCGCAGGATCCGCAGGCCGAGTTTGCGGACGACGCGGATCTCTTCACCTGGATGTCGCAGTGGACCGGCAAGGGTGATGACGACCAGCTCGTGCGCGGCACGCTGGGCCGTCTGCTTTTCTCTGGCGACGAAGGTCGCAAGTCCGTGAAGGTGCTGTCGGGCGGCGAGAAGAACCGCATGATCTACGGGAAGCTGATCCTCACGCGCCCCAACGTGCTGCTGATGGACGAGCCGACCAACCACATGGACATGGAAACGATCGAGTCGTTGCAGATCGCGCTCGAGAAGTACCCGGGCACACTGGTGTTCGTGTCACACGATCGCGAATTCGTGTCGGGCCTTGCGACCAGGGTCATCGAGCTGAAGCCAGGCGGACGCATCAATGATTTCCGCGGCGGATACGAGGAATACCTGCAGATCCGTCGCGCCGCCTGACGCACATTCATGACCGACGCGCAGGTCCTCGCCGACAGGCGCGCGGCAAGGTGCGCTATGTGGCAAGCGCGGCACTGGATGAGCAGGCGCTGAATATCGATTGGTCGGCTCCAGTGCCAGCTTCACCCGCCCGGGCAAGCCGTCCAGCCGACTCTTGATCACCGCAGCATCGTTGCTGATCGAGTACGCCAGCTCGCTGTGACGCTCAAACACATCCAGCCGGTCTTCGCACACATCCACGCCAATGATGACGTCATCGGATTCCGATGCCATGATCCCTCCGTTGTGTTCCAACAACACGCCGGGGACTCACCTTGCGCAACCTTGCCAAACGTCGGCCGCGCCAAGGCGTCATTAGCAACTCTGCATCATGTTTCGATGCAGGTTCGGCCGAATGTCACTTTGGGATCGTCCCATCGCTCATCACCTCCCTTGGATGAAACGTTTCACAGATTGAAATCCGGCACCGCCTCGACGTTCCCCCTACTTCACGGCGCTCAGGACGACAGCGGCATCTTCACCGGCGTTCTCGACGATTGACGCAGCGGCTCCTCGATGGCCCGCGCCAGCAGGGCGGATGCCCACGGTCTGGTCCCCGTTGGCACCTTCCAGATCCTTTGGCGCCCTCTCCGCGCGGATCGGGGCGGTACCGCCGCCCGGCACACCACGCCTTCTTCAACGGCGGCTCGGGGTGGCGTGCAGCGCGTCCTCGACTCGGGCCTTCTTTTCCTTCATTTCGACGCTGGTGGCTTCTTCCACCTGCTGGTGGATCGATTCGAGCCTGGAAATCGAGGAAGGCACGGATTTCTTGCCTCGGCAGTGACTCACCGCGGAATCGGGTTTCTGGCAGGGTGGGGCCGTTAATTTCTCAAGCTCCCGGCGTCTTCCACACATGGGCAGGAAAGAGCGGATGCCAGACGGCGTAGCGGACCTCTTCAATGTGCGGGTGGCGCCACACCTGCCGGTGCTGTTTCGAGTGGCCTATCGGCTGGTCCGCAATCGCTCGGACGCCCAGGACCTGGTACAGGACACCTGCATCGCCGCGTGCGAGAACCCGGGTGCCGTCGGCGATGCAGACCATCCCGTGCGCTGGCTGCTGCGCGTGCTCCACAACTGCTTCATCGACCGTGCAAGGCGCCTGAAGCGCTCGAATCTGGTGTCGCTTGATGAAGCCGATGCGATGGACCAGCTGGTCAGCACGCTGCCGGGCCCTGAGGAGTCCATGCAGTACACGGACGCTCAGCGAGCGGTCGCAAGGGCATTCCTGGAACTGGATCCCGTGCAGCGCACGCTGCTGGTCCTTCGTCTCGAGGGCTATGGCCTGGGCGAGATCGAAGCCATCACCGGCATCCATCGCGCCGTGCTTGGGGCCCGCCTGCATCGGGCACGCAACAGCCTGGCGCGCCACCTGGAACAACAGACCGGAGCGACCTCCGCGGCGCTCCTGATCGGGAGCCACTCATGAACTGCCAAGTCGTCAACGAGATCCTGGATAACCTGCGCCTGGACTGCATCGATCCCTGGCAGCGCCAGCAGGCCGAGGGCCACGTGGCCACTTGTGCAGACTGCGCGCGCGCCTGGAATGCGCACTTCACCCTCGCGGCATTGCCCGACGAGCCGATGCCCTCCGGCTTGCAGGCGCAGTGCCTGGCGGCTGTTGCAGCACGCGTGTCGCCAGCCAAAGCTGCTGACAGGTCCGCCCGCCGGCGTGTCCTGATGTGGGGCTCGCTCGCAACACTGGCGGCAGCTGCCGCCACGCTGGCGCTGCTGCCCTGGCCCGAAACTGCAACAGTGCCAGCTGATGATGCGCGGGCCCTTGGGATCACAGCGGCCGCTCCCGTTGCCGATGGCGCAGCCGCTGCGCGGCCAACCTGGACAGAACCGTCGACGCAGCCAGGACTGGTGGACGCGGCCGCCCCGGAGAAGGTGGCGCCGCCGCGATTCACGGTTCAGCTGGTCGTACCGGAGCCGCCACCCGTCGAGCAGAAGGAGCTACATGCCAATGCAACTGCGCCCGGCGCACGCGACGCTTTGCAATCGCTGCGTGCGGCGCTGACTGGCGAGCTACGCAAGGTTCCGGGCCTTGCGATGGTGGATGAGGATCCAGCCCAGGTCACTGCGCCATCCCGGCACTATAGATTGAAACTGAGCCCGCTCCTGATGTCCGGGGTCGACGGGCGTCCCTTGCGCAAGGATAACCAATACGACATGGCCCTCGACGTGCAGGAAGTGCAACCCGGCGGCAAGGTCATCGAACGCGTGCTGGCCACGAAGCTGTTTTCAGTGGAACCGCACGCGACCTGCACCAGCCCGGACGCGGCTGAACGCATGCCCTGCGACGTACCCACCACCGCGATCTACCTGGCGCGCCATTTGCGCGAGCAGGCCTTTCCTGCAGATGCGTGGACGACACGGCCATTGCAGGTGAGGTTCCGGGATTTCTCGGTAGCGCCCGAGGAGCGCTTCAATGCCTTCGTCGAATTGTTCAGGCAGCAGGCCAAGGTCGGTGGCAAGGACCTGCTCGGCGATGCGGGTGTGGTGCGCGCTGCGGTCGAGTTGTCACAACTCACCGACGCGTCGCATCGACGGCAGCTCTGGCGCGCCATGCGTGGCGTTGGCGACGCGTTGCTGGTCGAGCCCCTGGTAGCCTCGATGCAACTGGATCCCGCCGACACCCGTATTGCCGCGGTCGAGACGCTGGCCGCGGATTTCAGCGGCGATGAGCGCGCGCGTCTGGCGCTGGAAGCGGCAGCGAATTCGGATCCGCTCCCTCTGGTGCGCGCCCTGGCCCGGCGCGGCCTGAGCGGTGAAGCGGAATGGCGAAACTACGTAATCTCTTCCCTCAAGGATGCCACCCTGCCCGCCTCACAGCGAGTCGAGGCGCTGCTGCATGAGTTGTATCCGCCCGACACCATCGATGGCGTTTCCGAGCCTTCGCCAGGCGACTACTGGCAGATCCTCGAAGGGCTCGACGCGGCGTCGGTTCGCGCGCTGGCCGAGGTCTTCCCTGAGGCGGAGCAGCTGCGCAAGTGGCCCGGGAACAACCTGGTCGGGAATTTCGCAGCCAAGCACCACCAGAACCCGGCCGTCACCGAAATGCTACTGACCGTGCTCGAACATGACACCCGCTCCCTTAACCGCTCGGTCGCCGGCCAGGTCCTGGCGCAAACGCATGCCGACAAGGCGCGGGTACGCGCCGCCCTGCTCACGGCGGCAAGCAGCGATCCGGATGCCTCCGTGCGCGAATATCTGCGGCAGGTCCTGGACCGGGATTACGTGAAGAAGGCCATGGGATCAGCGGCAAACTGAGACAGCAGGAAGCCCCGGCAGTTGGTTTAGGATGGACGTGCGTGAAACACCACTGCCACCAACCTCCTCAAATTCGATAGTCAAAAATTCCCGGTCATGCGGTGCTGTGGTCTAGTCTGAACGCAACAGCAGCGGCGGGGTGAACCCCGCACAGACCGCTGATTCCTGCTTCTTTTTTCAGTGAAGTGGGTAGTGGGCCAGGGAGACCTTGAAGAAATGGAGATTCAAATGGATGCAAGAAAGCGGCTTGCTCTCTCGTTTGTGGCCGTCGCGGTTGTTGCTTTCACATTGGGCCTCCTTACGACACAGGTTGTCTCCGAAACACCACCAGCCACCGAGCCGCTTGCAAAGGGAAACCAGCTTCCGACGCAAAGCCAAACCATTCAGCCCATGCAGGTCGAAATGGCGGCCTTGCGTCAAAGCGCTCTTCGACCCGCAGACGTCGCCGCAGAAGATTTGCCGCAGTTGCCACAGGAGCATATGAAGGCGCTCCTGGAGCAGGACATCAAGGCGCTCGAGGAGCAATTGAAGATCGCGGATGCGAATCGGGAGAGATTCCTTTCCCTTCAACGACAGCGGGAAGTCGAAAATCTCATGGCGGCCGGATTCGCGCCGGATCGCATTGAGTGGATCAGACAGCGTTCGGACGAACTGCAGGCGCAATGGAGAAGGGACCAGGCAGAGCGCCGCCGGCAGGGTTTGCCACTGGATGCCGCACAGGAGGCCGCGTACTACTACGACCGGGACGTGGGGCTCCGAAGCGAAATTGGCGATGACGAGTACACGCGATATCGCCTGGCGCTGGGCCGGCCAGCTGGAGTTGCTGTTGCAGCGCTGACGCAAGGCTCGCCGGCCAGTCGTGCCGGCCTCTTGCCCGGTGACGATATCGTCAATTACGGTGGCACACGCGTATTCAACCTGGCGGAGTTGAATGCGCTCGCATCGCGACGTAACCCCGGGGATTCAGTCCTCGTCGACGTGCGGCGCAACGGGCAGACCATCCAGCTCGTGGTGCCCGGGGGGCCGCTGCGCATAGAGACCAAAATGCCGTTTCCGCTGTAGCGCGTGGCACCTTCGCCCTGAAGTAGGGGTTTCAGCAGAATACTGAACGGGGTTTTTCGAGCGCAAACGACCCGCACAGCGAGAAGCCCCGGCAGTTTCCCGCCGGGGCCTCTTGATCAACCAATGGTCAGGTAAGCCTGCAGCTTACATGCCCATGTCACCCATGCCACCGCCCGGCGGCATGTGCGCATGCTCCGACTCATCCTTCGGCGCATCCGCAATCATCACTTCCGTCGTCAGCAGCAGACCCGCCACCGAAGCGGCATTCTGCAGCGCCAGACGCGTGACCTTGGTCGGATCCAGGATGCCGGCCTCGAGCATGTCGCCATACTCGCCGCTGGCGGCGTTGTAGCCATAGGCGCCCTTGCCCGCCCGCACGGCGTTCAGGACGACAGCGGCATCTTCACCGGCGTTCTCGACGATCTGGCGCAGCGGCTCCTCGATGGCCCGGGCCAGCAGGCGGATGCCCACGGTCTGGTCCTCGTTGGCGCCTTCCAGGTCCTTCAGCGCCTTCAGCGTGCGGATCAGCGCGACGCCGCCGCCCGGCACCACGCCTTCTTCAACGGCGGCACGCGTGGCGTGCAGCGCGTCTTCGACGCGGGCCTTCTTTTCCTTCATCTCGACTTCCGTCGCAGCGCCGACCTTGATCACGGCCACGCCACCGGAGAGCTTGGCAACGCGCTCCTGCAGCTTTTCCTTGTCGTAATCGCTGGTGGCTTCTTCCACCTGCTGGCGGATCGACTCGATGCGGCCCTTGATGTCCGCAGGCTTGCCGGCGCCGTCGATGATCGTGGTGTTTTCCTTCTCGATCACGATCTTCTTGGCAGTGCCCAGATCGTTCACGGTGGCCTTCTCGAGCGACAGGCCCACTTCCTCGGAGATCACGGTGCCACCGGTCAGCACGGCGATGTCCTGCAGCATGGCCTTGCGGCGGTCACCGAAGCCCGGCGCCTTCACGGCGGCGACCTTCAGGATGCCACGGATGTTGTTCACGACCAGGGTCGCCAGGGCCTCGCCCTCGACGTCCTCGGCCACGATCAGCAGCGGACGGCCGGCCTTGGCCACGCCTTCCAGCAGCGGCAGCATCTCGCGGATGTTCGAGATCTTCTTCTCGGTGAGGAGAATCAGGGGCTTCTCGAGCTCGGCAACCTGCGTGTTCTGGTTGTTGATGAAGTACGGCGAGAGGTAGCCGCGGTCGAACTGCATGCCCTCGACCACTTCCAGCTCGTCGGTCAGCGCCGAGCCTTCTTCAACCGTGATCACGCCTTCCTTGCCGACCTTGTCCATGGCCTCGGCAATGCGCTTGCCGATGGACTCATCGGAGTTCGCGGAGATCGTGCCGACCTGCGCGATGGCCTTGGAATCCTTGCAGGGCTTGCTGATCTTCTTCAGCTCTTCGGTGGCCGCGATCACGGCCTTGTCGATGCCGCGCTTCACGTCCATCGGGTTGCGGCCCGAGGAAACAGCCTTCAGGCCCTCGCGGATGATGGCCTGCGCCAGCACGGTGGCGGTGGTGGTGCCGTCGCCAGCCTCGTCGGAGGTGTTGGAAGCGACTTCCTTCACCAGCTGCGCGCCCATGTTCTCGAACTTGTCCTTGAGCTCGATCTCCTTGGCGACGGACACGCCGTCCTTGGTGATCGTCGGGGCGCCGAAGCTCTTCTCGAGCACGGCATTGCGGCCCTTGGGACCCAGCGTCGCCTTCACGGCATTGGCCAGGATGTTCACGCCGCGGAACATCTTCACGCGGGCGTCGTCACCGAAACGTACGTCTTTAGCTGCCATGATTACTTGCCCTCGATGACGGCCATGACGTCTTCTTCACGCATGACCAGGAGTTCTTCGCCGTCGACCTTCACTTCCGTTCCGCCGTACTTGCCGAACAGGACCTTGTCGCCGACCTTCACGTCGAGCTTGCGCACCGACCCGTCGTCCAGGATCTTGCCGTTGCCGACGGCAACGACCTTGCCCTGGATGGGCTTCTCGGTGGCGGTGTCGGGGATGATGATTCCACCGGCAGACGTGCGTTCTTCCTCGAGCCGCTTCACGATGATGCGGTCGTGGAGGGGGCGGATTTTCATGCTGGCCTCTCCTTGAGTTGTTCCAGTTGGGATGTCGAAACCGGGTAGCGCCCCGGCGGTGCCTGTTAGCACTCTCGCCTGGTGGCTGCTAACGGGGGGCTATCTTAGCGACGGGATTCCCCGTTTCAAGGGTCTTTTTGACCCGCCGTATTGCACCAAAATCGTGCATCTACCCTGCCCCGGCTTGAATTCACGCATGGCGTTCAGAGCTCGCACAGCATCGCGCTGGGCGGAAGGCAGACCATCCACCTTCGCCGCCGGCGAGCCCGGTCAGGACGTGCGCCGTGAAACGAATCTTTGACGACATGTAAAAGATTCTTTACCTTCTCTGGCACCAAATCCAAGAGGGGGCACCCATGTCGTTCAGGGAAAAGACCGCCTGGATCACGTTGCTGGCCGTCGTGGCCGTGTCGCTGCTGTACTGGTTCCACGTCCGCAATCCCTTCGTCCCCCATTCCGCCCCGCATGTGCTGCATGCCATGGGCCTGAGCCTGCTTGCCTACCTGCTGATCGAACTCATCGGCTGGCTGGTGCTGCGCTGGCGCCATCCGCGCGATGCGCGTGAACCCAGGGACGAGCGCGAACGGCTCATCGACCTGCGCGCCTTGCGAGTCGCCTACTACGTGTTCCTCTCCGCCGCGATGTTCGGCGTCTTCGCGACGCTGCACCTTGCGGGCGGCGGCGCGATGGCCGCAGGCATGGCGGTCTTCTCGGCCTTCGTGCTGTCGCAGGCCTGCAAGCACTTCGCCCGTATCGTCCTCTACCGCCGCGGGTTCTGAACCATGGCCCCCACGCTGGTCACCAACTGCATCCGCCGCCTGCGCTTCGAGCACGGCGAGATGACGCAGCAGCAACTGGCGGAGCGCATCGGCGTGACGCGCCAGACCGTGAACGCCATCGAGGCCGGGAAATATTCGCCATCGCTGGAAGTGGCGTTCCGGATCGCGGAGGTGTTCGCCTCGCGCATTGACGACGTGTTTCTCTACCGCCGTGAGCCCGCGCCGAAAAAGGAATGAGCCTGTGGCACTCTCGCGCCTGATCCCGATGCTGCCGGCCAGCAACCAGGTCAGTCCCGGCAGACCGGACCTGATCCGTACATGTCCCTATTCGTGTTCCTCGCGCTGCCGATCACACTGTACGGGAAACACAGCGAGGGTTACTGCCATGGAAAAGAACGTCGGAAACCTCGACAAGCTCATTCGCGTCGTGGTGGGAGTTGCACTGCTCGCGATGGTATTCATCGGCCCGAAGACGCCGTGGGGATGGCTCGGCCTGATCCCGCTGGCCACGGCAGCGCTGGGATGGTGTCCGCTCTACAGGGTGCTCGGCATCCGCACTTGCCCGGTAGTCGCCAAGCCCAAGATGTGACGCCGACTTCATCCGAATTTTCAGGAGCCAGGAGAACAACGCCATGCCACGCAACACCGGAGATCGTTACGTCTGCGAGAAATGCGGAGCGGTGCTCGTTTATGAAAAGCCCTGCCCGTGTCCCGAAGGCAAGCCACACTCCGAGATCTGCTGCGGTCAGCAGATGAAGCGCGTGGAGGGCACGGCGCCGAAGCCCTGACCTTCGATGTGCCTGAGCTTGCGCACCGCGCCCATGCGGTAGAACCGCCGCAGCGCCGCCACCGCGCCTCCGCGCAGCGCCGGCCGGTTCGATCCCAGCGCGGACTGCAGCCCGGCACAGAACCTCGCCGCATACCGTGACGCCGCCCCATACAGCTGCTGGCGCGCGGGCGGCAGCTGCGGATTCACGCGCATACGCGCGAACAGCAGCGGATGCAGCTCGCGCGGCACATGCCCCGGATGCTGCGCGCGCAGCAGCCACCAGGAGGCAATGTACTTGTCCACCTCGGCCTGCAGTTCCAGGTCCAGCTGCGAGACGCCACGGTCGTGGCCGGCGTTCCACATCAGGTAGGAGAAGTGGCTCACGCCTTCCAGCGCAGTCCAGAAGTCGGCGATGTTGGTGGCATCGAGCTGCCGCAGCGGATCATGCTGCTCCAGGCGCTTCAGCAGGGCCTCGTCGATGTACAACGCCAGGTAGCTGGTGCGGCGTGGATTCTCCACCAGCACCAGTTCTTCATCAGGACCACCTTTGCGTCGTTCCTGCGGCAGCTCTTCGCGGCGCGTGACGAGGAAATCGCGCACGTCGTGCCCGCTCGAGGCGTCGTAGATGGTTTCGAGCAACCTCTGCAGGGGCCGCAGCATCGGCTCAGCTCACCTGGAGTGAAACTGGCGAGGGCGACACGCCCAGCTGCTGCAGCAGGCTCCTCGCGCGCGGACTGCCGGTCTTCAGCCAGATCTCGTACAGCCGCAGCACATCCTTCTGGCTCCACACCCGCGCCGTATCGCTGATCTCGCCGATGGCATCGACCACGCGCTGGAAGTTGCGCGCCAGCTCGCCGAACACACCCGTGAGCGCGCGCCGCGGCCCGCTCATCGGCGTGGCCGCCAGCGTGCCGTAGGCGCGGCCGCCCATGGCGATGTGGTAGTCCACGTCCACGAGCCGCCGCTCGAAGCCGTGGGCGAAGAAACCGGCCACGAACAGCGACACATCCCCGAGGCGCTGCAGCAGTGCCTCGCGCTCGATGGGCGAAGCGGCCGAGTTCGCCTGCGACAGCAGCTCCGCCAGGCTCACCCAGCGCTGGCCGGGTCGCGTGTCGCCGTGGGATACCTCGGTGCGGGAATAAAGGGTGAGCAGGCTCACCACGTAATGCGCCGTGTGCTCGTCGAGCGTCACGTGCTGGGATGCGAGGGCCTTGCCCAGCGCATCGCGGAAGAACTCGGTCAGGTTGTTGACAGGGGTCACCCTGTGGTCCGCGCTATCGCCTGCCCGCATGCAGTACCTCCGATTGCCCGTCCGTACGGCTCTATTGCTACGCCGCAAGTGCCTTCCATGCAACAGCACCGGCAGCGTTTTCAGCCATGCAAGGACAAGGCCGCGGGGCGGCGGCCTACAAGGCTTCGCCATGCGGGGAACTTGCAGGATCAGGACATGGCCTGAAGTTCTGGCTGCAGGGTCGGGGGTAAGATGAACCGGATGCGCAAACTGCTATTCACACTTCTGGCGACGTTGACCGCCGGAATCGCTGTCGCGGCAGATGATTTCCTGCCCATGGAAGAGGCCTTCCGGATCAGCGCCTTCGCCACGGCGCCGGACCGGATCGAGGTCGTCTTGCAGGTGCACCCGGGCTACTACCTGTACCGGGCGCGCCTGGGTTTCAAGGTGCCGGAGGGGCAGCCCCTGGCGCTGGGCAATCCGGATATCCCCGCCGGCGACATCAAGAAGGATGAGGAAGGCCTGGGCCTGGGCGACCAGGAGGTCTACCACGAGGACCTGTCCGTGAAGCTGCCGGTCTCGCGCGGGTCGCGGGAAGCCTTCACCGTGCCGCTGGAGGTCGCCTACCAGGGCTGTGCCGAAGCGGGGCTGTGCTATCCGCCCTCGAAGAAGACCTTCCAGGTGAAGCTGCCCGCGGCCAGCAATGTCGTGAAGCTGTCCGGCGGCAGCACTGCGGTGGGCGGCGGCTACGTCTCCGAACAGGACCGCCTTGCCAGCATGATCAGCGAGGGCAATGTCCTCCTGATGGCCGGTGCCTTCTTCCTCGCCGGACTGCTGCTGGCCTTCACGCCCTGCGTGCTGCCCATGGTGCCGATCGTGGCCGGCATCATCGCCGGCGAGGGCGCCGGCGTGACCCGCGGCCGCGCCTTCAGCCTGTCGGTGGCCTATGTGCTGGGCATGGCCATCACCTACACCACCGCCGGCGTCGCCTTTGCCGCCGCCGGCCAGCAGGCCCAGACATTGTTCCAGCAGTGGTGGATCATCGCCCTCTTCTCGGCGCTGTTTGTTGCAATGGCGCTATCAATGTTCGGCCTGTTCACCGTGCAGATGCCCTCCTTCATCCAGACCCGGCTCACCGCGATGAGCAACCAGCAGAAGGCCGGCAGCTACGCGGGCGTGGTGGTGATGGGCGCGCTTTCGGCGCTGATCGTCACCACCTGCGTGGGTCCGGCACTGGTGGCGGCGCTGTCGGTGATCGGGCAGTCCGGCGAGGTGTTCCGTGGTGGACTCGCCCTGTTCACCATGGCCATCGGCATGGGCGTGCCGCTGCTGGTGGTGGGCGCCTCCGCCGGGCAGCTGCTGCCCCGCGCGGGCGCCTGGATGGAGACAGTGAAGCAGGCCATGGGCGCGCTGATGCTGGGGGTGGCCGTCTGGATGCTCTCGCGCCTGCTGCCGCCTGCGGTGACCATGTGGCTGTGGATCGTGCCGCTGGCCGCGCTGGCCATCATCCTGCTGCGGGCCACATGGCGCTCCCAGGGGGGCCGCGTGCTGGCGCGTTCCCTGGCGGTGGTGGTGGCGGTCTATGGCGTGCTGATCGGCATCGGTGCGGTGCGTGGCGCCACCAATCCGCTGCAGCCGCTCACGGCTGACATCAAGGTGGACCTGCCCTTCGAGCGGATCAAGTCGGTGGATGACCTGACCGCCCGCGTGGCCGCAGCGCAGGCCGCCGGCAAGTCCGTGATGCTCGATTTCTATGCGGACTGGTGCGTCTCCTGCAAGGAGATGGAGCACTACACCTTCACCGATCCCGCCGTGCAGGCCGCGCTGGCCAACACGCTGTGGCTGCAGGCCGACGTGACGGCCAATGACCCCACCGACCAGGCGCTGCTGAAACAATTCGGCATCTTCGGCCCGCCCACCATTGCCTTCTATGGCACCGATGGCGCGGAGCGGAAGAACTACCGCGTCGTGGGCTTCATGAAGTCCGAAGAATTCGCGCCGCTGGTCACCGCAGCGCTAAAGTAGCGGCATGAAAGCAGTGTGGATCGTGCCCGCGGTGGCTGTTGCCGCGGTGCTGGGATTTTTCGCGCAGCGGTGGATGGGATCCGCCGCGAGTGATGCGCCCTTCGCAGGCACCGCGCCCGCCGCTGCAGCAGCGCCAGATGCCCAGGATGGCATTGCCAGCGAAGCCGCAATACCGCCGCTGGTGATCCCCGCCTCACTGCCCACTTTCTCTCTGGCCGACGCCGATGGCCGGCAGCGCACGTTGCAGGACTGGGCCGGTCGCCCGCTGATGGTCAATTACTGGGCCACCTGGTGCGGCCCCTGCCGTCGCGAGATCCCGCTGCTGAATGAACTGCGCGCCCGCGGCCAGCCGAAGAACCTGGAAATCATCGGCATCGCCGTCGATTTTCGCGACGATGTGCTGGCTTACGCGGACGAGACACCGATTTCCTATCCCCTGCTCATCGGCGAGGACGACGGCCTGAAGGCCGTGGAATCCATGGGCATGCAGCCGGCCTTCCCCTTCACGGTGTTCGCGGACAGCAAGCAGCGCATCGTCACCGTGAAAGTGGGCGAACTGCACCGCGACGAGGCCGAGCTGATCCTGGCGAAGCTGGGTGACATCGACGCCGGCACCCTGCCCCTGGAGCAGGCCCGCGGGCAGATCGACGAGGCATTGAAGGAGCTGGCGGCCCGCCGGGCCACAGACGAAGCCGCCGCCAAGGCCGCCGGGACCCCGGCAGGAAGCCCCGCCAAGGGCTGATCGGCTACTTTCGCCGAAAATAGCGGCAGGATTTCCCCATTTGGGGTTAAATGCCGCCCTTCTGTTACCAGGTTGAAACCAACGATGGCGCGGCTGCTGCTGCTGAACGGCCCGAATCTGAATCTGCTGGGCACCCGGGAGCCGGGACTTTACGGCGCGGACACACTGGAAACCATCGTCCAGCGCGCCGCCGCCCTGGCCCGCGAGCTGGGTCACGAGCTGGTGGCCCGCCAGAGCAATGCCGAGCATGAGCTGGTGGAGATCGTGCAGAAGGCCCCCACCGAAGGGGTGTCATTCCTGATCCTGAATCCCGGCGCGTTCACGCACACCAGCGTCGCGCTGCGCGATGCCATCCTCGGCGTGGGCCTGCCGTTCATCGAAGTGCACCTGTCGAACGTGCACGCACGCGAGCCCTTCCGTCGCCATTCGTATTTCTCCGACATCGCCGTGGGCCAGGTCGTGGGCCTCGGCGCACTGGGCTACGAGCTGGCCGTGCGCGCCGCCGCCGCGCGGCTGGCCGGCGCTTCCCGCTGAATCCTTTTTTCTGGAGCCTGCATGGACATTCGCAAAGTCAAGAAACTGATCGAGCTGCTGGAGGAATCCGGCATCGCGGAAATCGAGATCAAGGAGGGCGAGGAGTCGGTACGGATCAGCCGCGGCGCCACGGGAACGCCCGCGCCGCAGTATTTCAGCCTGCCCGCGCCGGCTCCTGCCGCCGCCGCTGCGCCGGCACCGGCCGCATCGGCCGCCGCGGATTCAGCGACGGCGCCGCTGGCACGTCGCAAGGACGACGAGAACGTCATCAGCGCGCCCATGGTGGGCACCTACTACGCGGCCGCCTCGCCCACCGCCAAGCCCTTTGTCGCCATCGGCGATGAAGTGAAGGAAGGCCAGGTGCTGTGCATCATCGAAGCCATGAAGATGATGAACCAGATCGAGAGCGATCGGGCCGGCAAGGTCACGGCCATCATGTGCCAGAACGGCGACCCGGTGGAATTCGGCCAGCCCCTGTTCGTTGTCGAGTAAGCGCGCGCTCATGCTCGACAAAGTCGTCATTGCCAACCGCGGCGAGATCGCGTTGCGCATCCTGCGCGCGTGCCGCGAGCTGGACATCAAGACCGTCGCCGTCTATTCGACAGCCGACAAGAACCTGAAGCACGTGCTGCTGGCTGACGAGACGGTGTGCATCGGACCGCCGCCCTCGCCGCAGAGCTACCTGAACATGCCCGCCATCATCAGCGCGGCAGAGGTCACCGATTCGGTGGCCATCCATCCCGGTTACGGGTTCCTGTCGGAAAACGCGGACTTTGCCGAGCGCGTGGAGCGCAGCGGCTTCACCTTCATCGGCCCCAGGGCCGAGACCATCCGCCTGATGGGCGACAAGGTTTCGGCCATCAAGGTGATGAAGGAAGCTGGCGTGCCCTGCGTGCCGGGTTCCGGTGGCCCCCTGGGCCAGGATCCGGACGAGAACCTGCGCATCGCGCGGCAGATCGGTTACCCGGTGATCATCAAGGCCTCGGGCGGCGGCGGTGGCCGCGGCATGCGCGTGGTGCATGCGGAAGCCGCGCTGCTGAACGCCATCAATGTCACGCAGCAGGAAGCGCAGGCGGCCTTCGGCAATCCGCAGGTCTACATGGAGAAGTTCCTCGAGAAGCCGCGCCACATCGAGTTCCAGGTGATCGCCGACAATTACGGCAACGTGGTGCACCTGGGCGAGCGCGACTGCTCGATGCAGCGCCGCCACCAGAAGGTGATCGAGGAGGCGCCCGCACCGGGGCTCGATCCGAAGGTGCGCGAGAAGATGGGCGAGCGCGTGGTTGAGGCCTGCCGCAAGGTGGGCTACCGCAGCGCCGGCACGCTGGAGTTCCTCTACCAGGACAACGAGTTCTACTTCATCGAGATGAACACGCGCATCCAGGTGGAGCATCCGGTGACGGAACTGATCACCGGCATCGACCTGGTGAAGACGCAGCTGCTGGTCGCCTCCGGCGAGAAGCTGCCGTTCACGCAGGACGACATACGCTTCACCGGCCATGCCATTGAATGCCGCATCAACGCGGAAGATGCCAAGACCTTCATGCCCTCGCCGGGCCTGATCACCCGCTGGCACTCGCCGGGCGGCCCGGGCATCCGTGTCGACACGCATGTGTATTCGGGCTATTCGGTGCCGCCGAACTACGACTCGATGATCGGCAAGCTGATCGCCCACGGCGACACGCGCGCCACGGCCATCGCGCGCATGCGCAATGCGCTGGCGGAGCTGGTGGTCGAGGGCATCAAGACCAACACGGCCCTGCACCAGGAGATCCTCAGCCACGCGGCTTTCCGCGAAGGTGGCCTCGACATCCACTACCTGGAACGCAGGCTGGGCCTGAAATAGTCGGCATGTCCGGCTACCTGGCCCTTACCGTCACGCTGGACGGCGTCGATCCGGAGGCCGCCGAGGCAGCGGTGTTCGAAGCCGGCGCCGTGTCGGTGACACTCACCGATGCGGCGGATGACGCCATCCTCGAGCCCGCGCCGGGCGAGGTGCGGCTGTGGCCGCGCACGGTGCTGCAGGCCCTGTTTCCGCCGGAAGCCGCCGGGCCCGAGGCCATCATCGCGCTGGCGTCTGCGCTGGGCGTTCCCGCGGAGCGGATCCAGGCCGGCCACGTGGCCGACCGCGCCTGGGAGCGGGAGTGGCTGAAGGACTTCCACTCCATGCGCTTCGGGCGACGGCTGTGGATCGTGCCCCACCATGAATCACCGCCGGAGGATCCGGAGGCCGTGGTGGTGCGCCTGGACCCGGGCCTGGCTTTCGGCACCGGCACACATCCTTCCACCGCGCTGTGCCTCACCTGGCTGGATTCGCGGCTGGCTGCTGGCGCGCGCGTGATCGACTATGGCTGCGGCTCGGGCGTGCTGGCCGTGGCCGCAGCGCGGCTGGGCGCGGCAGAGGTGGATGCTTTCGACATCGACCCGCAGGCGCTGATCGCCACGCGCGACAACGCCGCCGCCAACTCCGTGGGCGCGCTGGTGCGCGTGCATGAGCAGGCTGATACCCTGCCCGCGGAGGTGGATGTGGTGGTCGCCAATATCCTCGCCGGCACGCTGGTGGAACTCGCGCCGCGCCTGTGCGCGCATCTGGCGCCGGGCGGGCAGCTCATCCTCGCCGGCATCCTGAAGCAGCAGGTGCATGAAGTGCGCGTGGGCTTTGCTCCCTGGCTGGAGCTTGCCGTGTTCGCCGAGCGCGATGGCTGGAGCGCGCTGTCAGGGCGCAGGCCATGAGCCTGATGGTGACCACCTGCGCGAACTGCCGGCAGCAGCTGGCGGTGACCGCGACAGACCTGCGCATCGGCCAGGGCTTCGTTCGCTGCGGCCGCTGCGACAAGGTGTTCAACGCCCTGCTCACACTGTCCGAGGGACCGGCCGACAACCGGCCGGAAGATGCCGCGCACGGCACCATGTCCATCCCCGCGCTCGACGAGCAGGAGCCGTTGCCGCCGCTGCCGGGGCGCGAGGCTGAAGATGACCCGGCGTTCGATCCCTTCGAGGAAGTCGAGGTGGTCGGGACGCATGTGACCGGGCAGTACCGGAGCCTCGTGCTGGAAGGCGAGCAGATCCGGCCGGACCAGCTGGCGCTGCAGGAGCCTCCCGCGCCGGCGGCCAATGATGCGGCCGACGGTGCCGCAGCCGACACACCGGATGACGAGGTGGCGCGCGACATCATCCGCCAGGCCACCAGCCAGCCCATCGACATCCTGCTCGACGATGCAGCCCGCGAGCCTCCTGCCCCGATGCCCGTCATTTCCAGTCCGCCCGATGACGTGCCGGTGGAGGGCGAATTCGACGCTGATGAGGCGCTGGGCAATCCGCCGCGCATCAGCCGCCTCTGGCATGTGGCCGCGGCGCTGCTGTTGCTGCTGCTGGCCGGCCAGTACGCGCACCACAACCGCCATGCGCTGGTGGCTGTGCCGTGGCTGGAACGGCCGCTGCAGCAGGTCTATGCGCTGATCGGCATGACTGTCGAACCAGCCTGGAACCTGGACAATTACGAGATGGGCCAGCTCGGCGGCATGGAATCCAGCGGGGACGCGCGCACGCTGGTGCTGCGCGCCGCGGTGGCGGTGCGCAAGGAGGCTCCGCGCGGCCAGCCGCCGCCATTGCTGCGCGCTGTGCTCAGCGACCGCTGGGGCAATGTGCTCGCCCGCCATGAACTCGCGCCCGGGGACTGGCTGCTGGGCGATGCGCCCGCGCTGATCGCCCCGGGACAGCGGCTGGATGCGCAGCTGTCGATGCCCGCCCCGGCCGGTGTGGCCGGCTTCACCGTACATCCCTGCCTGCCGGACAGCACCGGCAGCCTGCACTGCACCGACGACGCACGGCCGTGAGCTTCCAGATCGGCCCCTGGCGGATTCCGGCACTGGCTGTGCTGGCGCCGATGGCCGGCGTCACCGACCGTCCCTTCCGCATCCTGTGCCGGCGCTTCGGCGCCGGGCTGGCGGCGTCGGAGATGATCACCTCGGACCAGCGCCTGTGGCACACGGCCAAGTCGCGCCAGCGCATGAACCACGAGGGCGAGCCCGAGCCGCGCGTGGTGCAGCTGGCCGGCAATGATCCGGCGCAGCTCGCCGATGCCGCGCGCGCCAACGTCGACCTGGGTGCGCAGATCATCGACATCAACATGGGTTGCCCGGCGAAGAAGGTGTACGGCAAGTTGTGCGGCTCGGCGCTGCTGGGTGATCCGGCGCTGGTGGGTCGACTGCTTGGCGCCGTGGTTGGCGCCGTCAACGTCCCGGTGACCGTGAAGATCCGCACGGGCATCGATCGGCAGCATGTCAATGGCGTGGAGATATCACGCATCGCAACAGAATCGGGCGTGCAGGCCATCGCCGTGCACGGCCGCACGCGCGCGGATTTCTACGAAGGCGAGGCCGAGTACGCGACGATCCGCGAAATCGCGGCTCGCGCGCGCATTCCCGTAATTGCCAACGGAGATATTGACAGCGCGGAAAAAGCGGGACGTGTGCTTGATTTCACGCGCGCAAGTGGCGTGATGATCGGTCGCGGCGCGCACGGCTCGCCATGGATCTTCCGCGATGTCAATTCTTTTCTGGAAAACGGCACGTTGCCAACGCGGCTCTTGCGCAGTGAAGTCAGAGATATCATCCTTCAACACATCACGGCGCTGTACGCATTCCATGGTGAAGCGGCCGGCGTACGGATCGCGCGCAAACACCTCGGCTGGTACTGCCAGCAGCACACCGACACGGAATCCTTCCGGCCAGAACTGATGGCCGCGGAAAACTCGTCGGTCCAGCATTCGGTGGTGGCGCGATGTTTTGGCGAATGGGCCGCGGCAGCGGAACGGTTCGACAACAACAAGAAGTCTGATCGGGAGTGTGGGAATGAGCGCTGTGAGCAGGACAACGAAGAAGGTTGCCAGACCGCTGACTGCGCATAAGCCCGCCGCCCCGACTCCCCGACCACGTGACCTGCCGCTGCGCGACCACGCCGAGCGTGCACTCTCCGACTACCTGGCCAACCTCAACGGCCATCGCCCCGCGCGCCTCTACGACCTGGTGCTGCGCGAGGTCGAAGAGCCGCTGTTCCGCACCGTGCTCGATTACGCCAGCGGCAACCAGAGCCAGGCAGCGGTGATCCTCGGCATCACCCGCGGCACTCTGCGCAAGAAGCTGCGGCAGTTCGGCCTGTCGGCCTGAGGCGCCATTGGATCTACCGGTCCGCCGTGCGCTGCTGTCGGTCTCTGACAAGACCGGGCTGGTCGAACTTGCCCACGCGCTGGCCGCGCGTGGCGTGGAACTGCTTTCCACCGGCGGCACGGCCAGGCTGCTGGCCGGGGCCGGCCTGAAAGTCACCGAGGTCGCAAGCCACACCGGCTTCCCGGAGATCATGGACGGGCGGGTGAAGACGCTGCACCCGAAGATCCATGGCGGGCTGCTGGGACGCCGTGGCACCGACGACGCGGTGATGCAGCGTGAGGGCATCGCGCCCATCGACCTGCTGGTGGTGAACCTCTATCCCTTCGCCGCCACCATCGCCAGGCCCAACGTGGCCTATGACGATGCGGTGGAGAACATCGACATCGGTGGTCCCGCCATGCTGCGCGGCGCGGCCAAGAATCATGCGGATGTGACCGTGGTGGTCGATCCGGGTGACTATGCGGCGCTGTTGGCCGAACTTGAAGAAGCCGGTGGCGGCACCCGCCTGCCCTTCCGCTCGCGGCTTGCAGCCAAGGCCTTCGCGCACACTGCGGTGTACGACTCGCTGGTTTCCCAGTGGCTGGGCGCGCAGCATGGCGTGGAGCCCTTCCCGGCCGAACTCGGTGTGGGACTCACGCGCATCGCACCGCTGCGCTATGGCGAGAATCCGCACCAGCGCGCAGCCTTCTACCGCAGCGGCGCGGCGCCGGCCGACAGCATCGCCGGTGCGCGCTTCGCACAGGGCAAGGAGCTGTCCTTCAACAACATCGCCGATGCGGACTGCGCGCTGGAGTGCGTGCGGCAGTTCGAGCGCGAGGCCTGCGTGATCGTGAAGCACGCCAATCCCTGCGGCGTGGCCGTTGCGGGCAGCGTGCGCGAGGCCTATGAACTGGCGTACCGCACTGATCCCACCTCCGCCTTCGGCGGCATCATCGCCTTCAACCGGCCGCTGGATGCCGCTACGGCGAAGCTGATCCTGGACCGGCAGTTCGTCGAGGTGCTGGTGGTGCCCGAATTGCTTTCAGGTGCCGCCGAAGCACTGGCAGGCAAGCCCAATGTGCGCGTGCTCGTCACCGGCCCGCTGCGCGGGCAGGCCGTGGCCGAGCGCGAACTGCGCAGCGTGGGCGGCGGCGTGCTGGTGCAGGACCGCGACGCCGGCCGCGTGGATGTGGCCGGGCTCAAGTGCGTGACGAAGCGCCAGCCCACCGCCGATGAGCTGCGCGATCTCGCCTTCGCCTGGCGCGTCTGCAAGTTCGTGAAGTCCAATGCCATCGTGTTCGTGCGCGATGAGGCCACGGTGGGCGTGGGCGCCGGCCAGATGAGCCGCGTGTATTCCAGCCGCATCGGCGCCATCAAGGCCGGGGACGCCGGTCTTTCCGTGCGCGGTGCGGTGATGGCGTCGGACGCCTTCTTTCCGTTCCGCGACGGCGTGGAAATCGCCGCCGCGCAGGGAGTCACCGCGGTGATCCAGCCGGGTGGCTCGATGCGCGACGCCGAGGTGATCGCCGCGGCCGACGAAGCCGGGCTCGCGATGCTCTTCACCGGCATGCGTCATTTCCGTCACTGAGGCACGCGTGGGCACATACAAGGTCCTGATCATCGGCGGCGGCGGACGCGAACATGCGCTGGCCTGGAAATGCGCGCAGTCCCCGCGCGTCACCGAGGTGCTGGTCGCACCGGGCAATGCCGGCACGGCGCGCGAACCCAAAGTGCGCAATGTGCCCATCGACGTCTCCCAGCTGGACGCACTGGCTGACCTTGCCGCGCGCGAGGACGTGCAGCTCACCATCGTCGGCCCCGAGGTGCCGCTGGTGGCCGGCATCGTCGACGTGTTCGCCACGCGCGGGCTGCCCTGCTTCGGCCCGCGCAAGGCGCCGGCACAGCTGGAAGGCTCCAAGGCCTTCACCAAGGATTTCCTGCAGCGGCATCGCATTCCCACCGCCGGCTACCGCAAGTTCACGCGCGCGGACTTCGACCGCGACTGGCTGGCGGCGCAGCCCGGCCCCGTGGTGGTGAAGGCCAGCGGACTGGCCGCCGGCAAGGGCGTGGTGATCGTCGACACCGGCGCGGAGGCCGTCGAGGCCACCGAGGCCATGCTGGCCGGCCGCTTCGGTGCGGCCGGTGATGAAGTGGTGATCGAGGAGTTCCTCACCGGCGAGGAAGCCAGCTTCATCGTGATGTGCGACGGCACGCATGTGCTGCCCATGGCCAGCAGCCAGGACCACAAGCGCCTGGGCGATGGCGACGCTGGTCCGAACACCGGCGGCATGGGCGCCTATTCGCCCGCACCGGTGGTCACGCCCGCGGTGCATGAGCGCATCATGCGTGAAGTGATCGAGCCCACGGTGAAGGGACTGGCTGCCGACGGCATGCCGTTCACCGGATTCCTCTACGCCGGATTGATGATCGACGCCACCGGCGCACCGCGGGTGATCGAATTCAATGTGCGCTTCGGCGATCCGGAGACACAGCCGGTGATGGCGCGCCTGAAGTCCGATCTCACCGTGCTGTGCGAGGCCGCGCTGGCCGGCAAGCTCGACACGGTGAAGGCCGAGTGGGATCCGCGCGCCGCGCTCGGCGTGGTGATCGCCGCAGAGGGTTATCCCGAAGAACCGCGCAAGGGCGATGTCATCGAGGGGCTCGACCGCATCGGTGCCCTGCCGGGCAAGTTGTTCCACGCCGGCACCGCAACGCGGGACGGCAAGGTGGTCACCGCCGGCGGCCGCGTGCTGTGCGCGGTGGGACTGGGTGGCACCGTGCAGGCCGCGCAGCGCGAAGCCTATGCCCTGGTGGACGCGGTGCGCTTCCCCGGCGCGCAGGCCCGGCGCGACATCGGTTATCGCGCCATCGCGCGGGAACAGAAGGCCTGAGATGGCCGGGCAGCCGCCGGAGGAGGCAGGCGCCCGCAATGCTCCGCAGTCGCTGCGGCTGCCGCATGTCTCGCCGGGCCACCTGGCCTGGCTGCGCAAGGTGTTCGCGCTGCTGCAGGCCGTGAGCCCCGCGCTGGCGGCCCGCGCGGCCTTTTATCTCTTCCTGCGTACCTTCCGCCATCCCGTGCGCCCCGAGGATGCCGCAGCGCTGGCGCGCGCACGCCGGCACCGGCTGATGGCCGGGCCGGATCCCTTCGAGGTATACGAGTGGGGCAGCGGCGATCGCACCGTGATCATCCTGCACGGCTGGGGCTCCAACGCCGCGCGCTTCGTGGGGCTGGCCGAGGCGCTGCAGGCACGCGGCTGGCATGTGCTGGTGCCGGACGCGCCGGGGCATGGCGCTTCGCCCGGCAGGAGCTCGAGCCTGCCGCAGTTCGTCGCGGCACTGGATGCCGTCGTGGCGCGCTTCGGTCCGCCCCGCGCCCTGATCGGCCATTCGCTGGGGGCGCTGGGCATCGCGCATCGCCATGCCGACGGAGCGCCTGACTGGGCGGGCGCGCTCTCGTCGGTGGTACTGGTGAGCATGCCGTCGGGCGCGCCCTTCCTGGTCGAGGTATTCCTCAACGCCCTGGGCATCCGTGCGGCCACCCGCACCCGCCTGGAGACACTGTTCCGCCGGCGTTTCGACGCAGACGTGGCGGGTTTCGGGGCACTGCCGGGGGCGGCCCGCATCCCCGCCCGCCTGCTGCTGGTGCATGACAGCGGCGACGACGTGGTGCCTCATGTTCATGCCAGCCAGTTGCTGGAGCAATTGCCGCAGGCGGAAGTCGTCACCACCTCGCAACTGGGGCATAGTGCGCTCACGCGTGATGCGGCGACCATCGAGCGCATCGTGCAGTTCGTCGAACAAGAATCCTGACTGCGCCGCGCAGCGGCCGCACAGGCACCCGGGGAGCACATGGAATCGTTCCAGGGCAGGCTGGACACCGCGCTGGAGCGCGAGACGCCCGAAGGCATAGCGCTGGAGCTGCGACCGGCGGGCATGCCGGTGCGCGTCGCGGCCTTCCTCATCGACCTGGGCATCCGCGGCGTGCTGCTGATGGTCGCGGCGATGCTCCTCCAGCTGCTGGGCGATATGGGAGCAGGCTTTTTCCTGCTGACCCTGTTCCTGCTTGAATGGCTGTATCCGGTGGCCTTCGAGCTGGGGCGCGCCGGCGCGACTCCGGGCAAGGCCGCAATGGGACTGAAGGTGGTGATGGATACCGGTTTGCCGGTCACTCCCGGCGCATCGCTGGCGCGCAACCTGCTGCGCGTGGCCGATTTCATGCCGGTGATGTACGGCCTCGGCCTGGTGTGCATGTTGATGCGCACCGATTTCCGCCGTTTGGGCGATGTCGCGGCCGGCACACTGGTGGTGCATCGCGCGCCACGACCACCGCGCGGCGACCTGCCGCAGGTAGAGCCACGCCCGCCGGCCATCCCGCTGGGTCCGGGCGAGCAGCGCGTGCTCATCATGCTGGCCGCCCGGGCTCCCACGCTCACCGGCGAACGCCTGCATGAGCTGGCCGCGCTGGCGGCGCCGGTGGTGGGCGAAGAAGCTCCCGGTCCTGGCGAAGCGCTCACCGACCAGGTGCTCGGCGTGGCGCAATGGCTGCTGGGGCGGCGCGCATGACACCGCTGCTGTTCGAGACACGCCACGCGGCAGACTGGGCAGCACTGGAGCAGCAGGTGAAGCTGCGCCAGCTGCGCCGGCGCAAGCAGAAGGAAGACGAACTGCTGCCCGCGGCGCAGTTCGCAGCACTGTACCGCCGGGTGTGCGAACAGCTGTCACTGGCACGTGAGCGTGCCTATCCGGGCTATCTGGTGGACCGCCTGCAGGCGGTGGCCTCCGACGCCCACCAGCTGGTGTACCAGCAGGGAGGCAGCACCAGCCTGCAGGCCCTGCGCGAATTCCTGCTGCACGGCTTTCCCGCCGCGGTGTACCAGCACCGGCGCCACGTCACATTGTCGGCGGTACTGCTTCTTGTCCCGATGCTGGTGGTCGGCTGGCTGATGTACCAGCGTCCGGAGCTGATCCTCACGATGATGGATGCAGCATCGGCGCAGGGCATGGAATCGATGTATTCCATGGATGCGGAGTCCATCGGCCGGCGGCGTGATGCATCCAGCGACTGGGCAATGTTCGGCCACTACATCCGCAACAACATCGGCGTGGGCTTCCGCTGCTTCGCCGGCGGATTGTTCGTCGGCCTGGGAAGCATCATCTTCATCGTGTTCAATGGCGCGCTGATCGGCGCAGTGGGCGGCTTCCTCACCGAGCGAGGTCTCGGCGCCACGTTCTATTCCTTCGTCGCCACCCATTCCTCCTTCGAACTGACTGCCGCCGTGCTGTCGGGTGCGGCAGGACTGCGACTGGGGCAGGCACTGGTCGCGCCGGGAAGGCTCACGCGCCGGGCGAGCCTGGTGCAGGCCACGCGCGAGGTCACGCCCCTCATCTACGGCTTCGTGTTCCTTTTCGTCATCGCGGCCGCGGTCGAGGCGTTCTGGTCTTCGGCGCCGTGGATCCCGCCACTGGTGAAATACCCGGTAGCCGCGGCCTGCTGGACCGGCCTGCTGGCCTACCTGGTGCTGCAGGGACGCCGTGCGCGCTGACGCCCTGGAACTGCGCATGCGTCCACGGTCGCCCTGGGAGGCGGTGGACCTGGGCATCCGTTTTGCCCAGCGGCACTGGCGCGAGGTGCATCTGTGCCACGTGGTGGTGTCCGTGCCGGTGATCGCCCTGTGCATCGCCAGCCACGAGCTCGCCAGCTGGCTGCCGCTGGCGCTGTTGTTCCTGGCCAAGCCATGGATCGATAGGGCCAGCCTGTTCGTGCTGTCACGCGCGGCATTCGGCCAGCGCACCAGCCTGGGTGACCTGTGGCGCAACCAGTGGCGCGTGCTGTGGCGGGCGTTCATCCCCAGCATCACCTGGCGGCGACTGTCACCCTGGCGGTCCTTCACGCAGCCCATCTACCAGCTGGAAGGCTCGCGCGTGGCGCTGCGCCGGCGGCAGCTCGCCAGCCGCCATCGGGGCGTCGCGCTGGCCATGACCTCGATGTTCTCCCTGGTGGAGACTTTCCTGGTGATCGCGCTGGTGGCAGGGCTGGCCTGGTTCATGCCCACCGAGCGCGGCAGCGGCGACGTGATGGAGCTGGTTGCGGACTTCAAGTCCTTTGCCGAAGTGTCCCTGCCGGCGCTGTACGGCGGCGTGATGCTGCTGCTGGAACCTTTCTACGTCGCGGCCGGATTCGCGATGTACCTGAACCGCCGCACCGAGCTGGAAGCCTGGGACGTGGAACAGGAGCTGCGCCATGCGTTTGCGTCCTGAACGCGCCCTGCCCTTGCTGGCGCTGTTGCTGTTGGCGACGGTGTCGACGGCTGAAGAGCCGTCGACGGCTGCAGAGCCGGCGGCGGGAGCAGAGCCAGCCGCTGCGCCCGGCAATTCCCTGCGCATCGAGGATATCGAGCGTGCGGTCGACGCGCTGGAGGCGGATCCGAACCTGGGCATCGAGCGCAGGATCCGCACGCTGCGCTGGATCAACGACGAGGAGCCGCAACGCCAGCAGCGGCCCGGCTGGGCGAAGTGGCTGGCAGAGATGTTCGGCTGGCTGGCCAGTTCGGCGCGGCTGCTGGTGTGGGTTGCCTGCGGGCTGCTCGCGGCCCTGGTCGTGGTGCTGGTGGTGCGCATGCTCCGGGAGCGCGGCCGCGACCATGCCGCAGCTGGCCAGGCCGCGCCCACGCATGTGCGTGACCTGGACATCCGCCCGGAGAGCCTGCCGGAAGACATCGGCGCTGCCGCACGCCAGTTGTGGGATGCAGGCGAGGCGCGACGCGCGCTGGCGCTGCTCTACCGCGGGTTGCTGTCGAAGCTGGCGCATGACCATCGCGCACCGGTGCGTGAATCCACCACCGAAGGTGACTGCGTGAACCTCGCGCGCCGCTTCCTGCCGGAAGATGGCAGTGCGTTCGCCGCGCGCCTGGTGCAGACCTGGTCGCAGGCCGTCTATGGCAGCCTGATGCCCGCATCCGCCGAAGTACATGCTCTGTGCGATGGCTTTGCCAGCGCGATGCGCACGCCTCCGGCGCCAGCGGAGTCCGCATGAAACACCGCCGGCTCATCATCGGCGGGCTGGTCGCCATCGCGCTGGTCGGGCTGGGCGCATGGTTCCTCAACAACACCTACTGGGAAGAGGTTTCGATCCCCACGGCGCTGCAGGGCCCGGCGAGGGAGGATCCCTTCTATGCCGCCAAGGCGCTGGTGCGCGAGCTGGGCGGTGAAGTGACGGAGTCGCACAGCCTTGCCCGGCCATCGCCGGACGATGTGGTCTTCCTGGCCAACTGGAGCTGGAACCTCGGCCCGGACCGCCGGCGCGAGCTGGAGGAATGGGTGGAAGCCGGCGGCCGCCTGGTGATGGACAACTCGATCTGGCTGCAGGGCGAAGTGTTCACGCAATGGAGTGGCGTGGACTTCTGGTGGCCGGATCAGGACGACGAAGACACACCTGCCTCCGGGACCGCAAGGAAGGAACGCTGCCCGCTGCTGCAGCGCCAGGGGCCGCCGGTGCTGGCGGACGAGGGTGAATCACAGGGCTATGTGGTGTGCGACCTGTGGGACTCGGTGCTGACCTCGAAGCAGCGCCCGCTTTGGCTGCTGCGCGATGGGGACGACGCAAAAGTGATGCGCGTGCCAATCGGCAAGGGCAGCCTCACCCTCGCGGTGGCCTCGCCCTTCAGCTGGCGTGACATGCTGGAAGCCGACCACGCGCAACTCTTCGTCGCCATGACGCAGCTGCGCCGCGGTGACCGCGTCCACTTCCTCTCCGAAGCGCAGCATCCCTCGCTGCTGGGCCTGACCTGGCAGGTGGGATGGCCGGCCCTGGTGCCGGCACTGCTGGCGCTGGCGCTGCTGTTGTGGCGCAGCGGCACACGCTTCGGCCCGCAGCTGGAGGCGGCCGCACCCGTGCGCCGTTCGCTGGTGGAACAGATCCGCGGCACCGGCCGATTCCTGATGCGGCGGGGCGGCGCGGACGCACTGCATGCCGCCAGCCTGCGCGCACTTGAAGCAGCAGCCCGCCGCGCCATCCCCGGATTCGACCTCCTCGAGGGCCAGGCGCGCACCAGCGCCATCGCCCGCGCCGCCGGCGTCACAGCCGAAAGCCTGGCCCCCGGCCTGCAGGCGCCCACTGGCCCCCGTTCACTCATCGCTGCGCTGCTGCTGCTGGAAGGCGCGCGGCGCCGCATCCTCTCACCTACGACAAGGCGGACCCATGGAAGCTGAGAACGACCGGGCGGCACGCGCCGCCGAAGTGATGCAGAACCTGCGCGCGATGCTGACGCGGGCCCTGGTTGGCCAGGAGCAGGTGCTCGGCCAGGTGCTGGTCGCACTGGCCGCCTCGGGCCACGTGCTGCTCGAGGGTGTGCCAGGCCTTGGCAAGACGCTACTGGTGCGCGCCCTTGCGCAGGCGATGGGGCTGGCGCATGCCCGCGTGCAGTTCACGCCAGACCTCATGCCCTCGGACATCCTCGGCTTCACCTCGATGGACATGGGCACGCGGGAACTGCGCTTCACGCGCGGGCCGGTGTTCACGCAGCTGCTGCTGGCCGACGAGATCAATCGCGCACCGGCAAAGACCCAGAGCGCGCTGCTGGAAGTGATGCAGGAATACCAGGTGACCGTCGAGGGTCGTTCGCAGCCGGTGGAGCGGCCCTTCATGGTGCTGGCCACGCAGAACCCGGTGGAGACCGAGGGAACCTATCCGCTGCCGGAGGCGCAGCTGGACCGCTTCCTGTTCAAGATCCGCATCGATTACCCCGATGCCGCCGACGAGGCGCGCGTGGTGCGACTGGCCACGCTCAACCAGCCGGGCAATGCCTTGCCGCTGGATGAAGTGCGGCGGGTGTTCGACGCAAGGCTGGTACTGCAGCTGCAGGCCCTCACTGCACAACAGCGCGTGGATGACCAGGTGATCGACTTCGCCACGCGTATCGTGCGCGCCACGCGCGACTGGCCGGGGCTGTCGATGGGCGCCGGCACCCGTGGCGCCCTGGCGCTGGTGCGCGGCGCACGCGCGGTGGCGCTGCTCGAAGGCCGCAGCTTCGTCACACCCGATGACGTGAAGCGCGTGGCCCTGCCCGGCCTGCGCCATCGCGTGGCGCTGGCCCCTGATGCGGTGCTGGAAGGGCGCGACCTGGACAGCGTGCTGCTGGCGGCGGTCGAAAGCGTGGCGGCGCCGAGGCTGTAGCCGCCGATGCGCATCCTTCCAGGCAAGCCGCTGCTGTGGACGCTCACCGGCATCGCCGTGGCCGCGGCCGTGGCGCTGGTCGCGCGGCTGCCGCTGGCGGCAGTAGCCTGGGCCATGGCCATCGCGTTGCTGCTGCTGGCCGCGCTGGCCGGCATCGATGCCTGGCAGTCGCTGCGGCAATGGCGTGCTTCACCCCTGCGACTGGTCCGCAGGCTGCCTGCAGCCATGGCCATCGGCGTGCGCAGTCGCATACCGCTGTGGCTGGAGCTGGAGGGAGATGGCTCCTGGAGCGGCGCCATCCACGACCACACTGATCCCGCGCTGCTCACCGATGGGTTGCCGGCCCGCCTGCACGTGCAGGGTGGCCAGCGGCTGGAGCTGGAATACGGTGCCACGCCGCTGCGGCGGGGTGACCTCACCTTCGACAGCGCCGCGCTGCGCCTGCACTCGCGCCTGGGCCTGCTGGAGCTGTGCCCGCGCATCGGCGCGCGCGAGGTGCTGCGCGCCTATCCGGACTTCGCGCAGGTTGCGCGCTATGCGTGGCTGGCCGGTGACCGGCGGCTGCAGGAGATCGGCATCAAGACCTGGCGCCGCCGCGGCGCCGGCACCAGCTTCCAGCAGCTCGCCGAATACACACCGGGTGATCCGGTGCGCGACATCGACTGGAAGGCCACTCTGCGGCATGACACCCCCATCGTGCGGCAGTTCCAGGACGAGCGCGACCAGAATGTCTGGCTGCTGATCGACTGCGGGCGGCGCATGCGCGCCGATGATCCCGATGGCGCGCCAGGCAGCGGCCATTTCGACCAGGTGCTCAATGCCGTGATGCTGCTTTCCTACGTGGCGCTGCGCGAGGGCGATGCAGTGGGTGCATTCACCTTCGGCATGGCGGCCGATGCACACAAGTGGCTGGCGCCGCGCAAGGGTCGCGCACAGCTGGGCACGATGATGGGCGCGCTGTATGACCTGGAACCGGCCATGACGCACTCGGACTACCTGCGCGCGGCGCAGACCTTCCTGTCGCGCCAGCCGCGCCATTCGCTGGTGATCATCATCACCAACTTCCGCGACGAGGATTGCGCCGAGCTGGCCGATGCGCTGCGCCTGCTGCGCCAGCGCCACCTGGTGATGGTGGCCTCGCTGCGGGAGCGGGTGATTTCAGAAATGGTGGCGCAGCCACTGTCGACTGCCACCGCTGCCGACATCGCCAGCGCGCAGCTGCACGCGCAGGCGCGCGACGACGCATTCGCCCGCCTGGGCGGCCGTGATGAACTGCTGGTGGATGCGGAACCCCGCCGCCTGGGCATCGAGCTGGTCAATCGCTACCACAGCGCCAAGCGCAGCGGCATGCTGTAGGTCATCGCGTCAGAAACTGACGCGCAAGAACGCCTCCGGTCCCTTGTAGACCAGCCGGTAGAAACCGGTGAACTCCTCATCGGTGCTGTCGACCAGGTAGCCCGAATAGGAATAGCCCACGCCGAAGGAAAGATTGCGCCAGCCGCGGTATTGCAGGTCGCCGTGGAAATAGCGGAACGCGCCGCGCACCTCATCCGGATTCAGGTCGAAGTACTGGCCCGACAGGTTCACGGAGAAGCGCCGCGTGACACGCCAGGACAGGGTTCCGGCCAGCGCCGCGAAGGGGCCGGCCGTGTCCAGCTGTTCGCTGGCGAAGGTGGCCGGCACCCGCGTGCGGCCATCCAGCTGCAGCAGGTGCAAACCCAGTCCCAGTCCCAGCTCGATGCGCTCGCGGCGCAGCGGCGAGAAAGTCCAGGTCACGCCCAGCTTTCGCAATTCGGTTTCGGACAGCAGGCGCTGTCCGCCCGCATAGGTGTCATTGCCGAAACGCACCTGCTGGTCGAGCACCACGTCACCCGTGCGCCGCAGCTGGTAGAAGTCCGCCTGGATGCGGTTGCGCTCGCCAATGCGGAACATCATGTCGATGGTCCCCTGGTGGGCGCTGTCGCGGTGGCCTAGCAGGTCTTCCACATCGATGGTGGTGCCGGTCACGCCGGTGCTGCTGTCATACCGCAGCCGGTTGTTCACCTCGGGACGGTAATAAAGCACCCGCACTGCGAAACGGTCGTTGATGGGACTGGGGATGACCTGCCGCGGGGGCTGCAGCAGCACGCGGCCGGACCCGCCCTCTGCCTCACCCGCCGGTGCGGTGGCGGAACTTCCCGCCGCAAGCGCGATCAGAATCATGCCGTGTATTGCCCGCATGCCAGCCATGATGGAAGCTGGCGGAGCCTGCCGCAAGCTGTCGCCCGGCCAGTGTGACCAAGTACCGCTGCAGGCGGCGGACATGACTGCATTCGGCGACAGACGGGTAGACTGGGCATCGTCAGGATCCGGGGGGAATCGTTTCGTGCCATTGATCCAGTCCACTTCGCGCATGGCAGTGTTGCTGCTGCTTGCGTGGGCCCTGCCAGCCGTTGCCGCCGAACCTGCACGGCACCTCACCGACATCCCCTATGCCACCGTCGACGGCCGCACGCTTGCACTCGACCTGCACCTGCCCGGCGGGGTTGCCCGGCCACCGCTGGTGGTCTTCCTGCATGGGGGTGCATGGAGCAGCGGCGACAAGAAGTCGTATCCGGAATTCCTGCTGGCCCAGGGCTTCGCCGTAGCCAGCGTGGAGTTCCGTTCCAGCCGTGACGCGCGCTTTCCCGCCAACGTGCACGACATCAAGGCGGCGATCCGCTTCCTGCGCGCGAAGCAGTCCGAACATGGCTACCGCGCATCGCGCATCGCAGTGTCCGGCGTTTCATCGGGCGCACACCTGGCTGCACTGGTTGGCACCAGCAACGGCGTGGCCGGGCTTGAAGGAAAGGTGGGAGAACACCTGCGTGAATCCTCCGACGTGCAGGCCATCGTCAGCTGGTACGGCGCCTCGAACTTCTCCACCATCCTCGCGCAGTCCACGGAATTCGGCCGCGGCGTGCGCGAGCCCGCGTTGAAGCTGTTGCTGGGTGGCCTGCCGGACGAAGTGCCCGAGCTCGCCACGATGGCCAGTCCCGTCGCCCATGTCGGTGCCGGTGACCCGCCGGCCATCCTGCTGCACGGAGACCAGGACCGTCAGATGCCGGTGAACCAGACGCTGGAACTCGAAGGCGTCTATCGCAAGGCCGGACTGCCGGTGGAGACCGTGATCGTGCACGGCGCGGGCCATGGCGGCGACGCCTTTTATGCAGCGGAGCCCGGGTCCAGGGTGATCGAGTTCCTGCGCAGCAACATCGGGCGCTGAAGTCATGAGGGGGACATCCGTGACCAGATTCCAGACGATGCGAAGCGCCGCCCTGTGCGTTCTGGCGCTGTTTGTCACGGCGGACTGCGCCCTCGCGCAGAGCACGGGCAACGCGCGCACCAACCGCGGCAAGCCCGACCTGAACGGCATCTGGCAGGTGCTCAGCGAGGCCAACTGGAACCTCGAGCCGCACATTGCCACGCAGGGTGCGGTCGATACCCTCGGTGCCATCGGCGCCGTGGCGCCCGGCATCGGCGTGGTGGATGGCGGACGCATTCCCTACCTGCCCGAGGCCCTGGAGCAGCGCCAGCAGAACTTCGCCCAACGCCGCACCGAGGATCCGGAAGCCAGGTGCTTCATGCCCGGCCTGCCGCGCGCCACCTACCTGCCGCATCCCTTCCAGATCGTCCAGTCGGACAACGACATCATGTTCGTGTACCAGTTCGCAGGTTCCGTGCGCACTGTCCACATGGGAAAACCAGCCGAGGCGCTGGTGGATACCTGGATGGGCACGTCGAACGGCCGCTGGGAAGGCAGCACCCTGGTGGTCGAGGTCACCGGCCTGAACGCCAACTGGCTCGACCGCAGCGGCAATTACGCCACCGAAGGGCGGCGCGTCACCGAGCGCTACACGCTGAAGGACGCCAACCTTATCCAGTACGAGGCGACCATTGAGGATCCGGCCGTGTTCTCGCGGCCCTGGACCATCCGCATGCCGCTGTACCGGCGCCTTGAGCCGGGGATGCGCCTGATGGACTTCCGCTGCGTCGAGTTCGCTGAAGAGATGATGTACGGCCACCTGAGCAAGCCGGGCACCGGCGAAGCCACCAAGGAGGACTGAGCATGAAACCAGCCACCCCCGTCCTGCTGCGCTGTGCATCGCTGGTCCTGCTGGCCGCGGCGGCCACCAGCGCCGGTGCACAGGCATTCAAGCCGCCCCGCACTTCATGGGGCGATCCGGTCATCCAGGGCATCTTCACCAACAACACCGACGTGCCGGTGGAGCGTCCCAAGGAGCTGGGAGACAAGGAATTCTGGACCGACGCCGAATATGCGGAGCGCAAGGCTGGTCGCAAGGCCGTCTATGAAACCACGGCACCTGGCACTCCTGGCGACGTGCACTACGCCAACGACCAGTTCGCGCTGCTGCCGGAGCAGAGCTACATGGTGGAGAACCACCGCACCTCGCTCATCACCAGGCCCGCGGACGGCCGGCTGCCGCCGCTGCGTCCCGATGCACTGGCGCGCAGCAACGCGGCGCGCGCCTCCGCACCGCGCGGCGGCGCTTATGACAGCTACAAGAGCCGGCCGCTGCTGGAGCGCTGCATCATGTGGACGCATGTGGGCCCGCCGCTGCGCCCGGTGGCCTACAACACCGGCGTGCAGATCATGCAGTCGAAGGACCAGGTGGTGATCATGTCCGAGATGATCCACGACGCGCGCGTGATCCCCATCCTCAAGAGCAGGCCCGATTTCGCCGGCCTCACCCGCTGGCAGGGAAACTCCTGGGGACGCTGGGAAGGAGATACCCTGGTGATCGAAACCACCGGCATCACCGACCGCGTCAACCCGCGCGGATCCAACGTGCCGATGGGACCGGAGGGCAAGGTCATCGAGAAGATCTCCCGCACCGGACCGAAGACCATCCGCTATGAATTCACGGTCAGCGATCCGAGCCTGTGGGACATGGCCTGGGGCGGAGAATACCCGATGGAATACACCGACGACCCGATGATCGAATATGCCTGCCACGAAGGGAACTACGGCATGGCCAACACACTGAGCGGGGCGCGCGAGGAAGAGAAGGCGCGCGCCGGACAGTAACGCAAGGCAGGAACAACACATGTACATGCAAGCAAGACGCGCGCTTCTCATGACCGTCGCGGTTGTTGGTTCAGCCATAGCCAGCCAGCACGCCGGCGCCCACCACAGCTTCGCGGCGGAGTTCGACGTGAAGCGCCCTGTGGAGTTCACGGGCAAGGTCGTGAAGGTCGAGTTCATCAATCCGCATTCCTGGATCCACCTGGAAGTGGAGAGGAACGGCACGAGGGAAATCTGGATGGTGGAAGGCGGCAGCCCGAACGCGCTGATCCGCAAGGGCATCACCAAGCAGAGCATTCCCGTCGGGGCGGAGCTGTCGGTGGTGGGCTACCAGGCCCGTGACGGACGCAACCGCGCCGTGGGCCGCACGCTGCAGTTCGCGGATGGCAAACCGCTGTTCTTCGACAGCACCAAGGTGCCGGACCCCGTCGAATAAGGGGATTCGTGAACTCCATACGCTGTTGCGATGGCAACATCGCGCGGCTCTGCCTTCCCCGTGCAGCAATTGCTGCTATCGTCGTGAACGCCACCAACATCAGGGCCTGTCGTCCGCGAGGACACAGGCCTTGAAGCTGCCTGGCGCATCCTCCAACAACGATAACGCACAAGGTGGGCTCATGGCCTCAAAGGCATATCGTCTTCGTATCGCTGGCCTGACGCTGGCGGCTCTCGCGCCACTTTGCGCGCACAGTGCCGGCTTCTACGTCGAGGCGGGAGCAGGCAGCTCGAGCATCGGCGGACTGGACCGGCAGGAGCTGGACGAAGTGATGACGTTGATGTTCGAAGATGCCGTCGACACCTTCACGATCAACGACTCCAGCGTGGACAAGTCGGACACCGGCTTCTCGCTGGCGCTGGGCTACAAGTTCACGCCCAACGTTGCTGTCGAGGCCGACTACCTGCAATTAGGGAAGGCAAGGTACGAGGCCGACGTGACGGTGACCACCGGCGGCCCGCCGATGGATGCCACCACTGGCCTGAACTTCAAGATCAGCGGCCCGGCGGTTTCGCTGGTGGGTATCTGGCCCGTGGGAGAAAGACTCTCACTGGAGGCGCGCGCTGGCGCCTTCTTCGCCAAGACCAAAGTGTCTACATTCCTGACGGGCGTATCTTCTTCCTATTCACTGGGATCGGAAGAGGAGACTTCGCTGCTGCTGGGCGTCGGCGCCCTCTGGTCGTTCACCGACAGGCTCGGCCTGCGACTGGGCTATACCCGCCTCGACAAGGCCATGGCCGGCGAAGGCGACGCGAACTCGCTGTCGCTGGGGCTCAGGTTTTCGTTCTGAAGGTACGGATCGCGGTCATCCCAAGCGGCGATGACCGCCCTTCTCTGCCGCTCGTGACCGAAGCGCGGCCTTGGCACTTCATCGCCTCGAACAACTCCGTATTGTTCTTGGTGTCCTTCATCTTGTCCCGTGCCGGCCGCGGTCGAATAACGCGTTCTGCCACGACGCCTGTTGTGCTGTTACCTCCCTTGTGGCGGTGACAGCCTTCGCCTAACCTGTCCGGAACGAAGGACCGGCATCCCCGCGGCAAGTGCCAGGAGGCGCAGGTTGGAACAGCTTCCTGACGGCGCGAGCATTCTTGTCGTGGACGACACGATCGAGAACCTGCGTTTGCTGTCGTCCATCCTGGAAGCCCGTGGACATGAAGTCAGGCCGGTCACGAGCGGCCCTCTGGCGCTGCAGGCAGCAGCCGCTTCACCACCCGAACTGGTGCTCCTCGACATCAACATGCCGACGATGGACGGCCTGCAGGTCTGCCGGCACCTGAAGCAGGTCGAGCCGCTGCGCGACATCCCGGTGATCTTCCTCACCGCGCTCGCCGATACAGCGGACAAGGTGCGCGCCTTTGAAGCTGGCGGCGCCGACTACATCACCAAGCCCTTCCAGGTCGAGGAAGTACTGGCCCGGGTTGGTGCACACCTGCAGCTGCGCCGCTCGCGGGCACGGCTGCAGGCCAGCTTCGAGCGCCTGCGGGCGCTGGAGCAAATGCGTGACGACCTGACCAACATGGTCGTGCACGACCTGCGCTCCCCCCTGGGCGCGCTGATGATGACGCTGGAATTCATGCACAGCGAGCTGCATGGCAGGATCGGCGAGCCGGGCAACGCCTGCGTGCAGTCGGCGCTGCAGGCGGCCACCAGCGCCAACCGGCTGGTCAACGACATACTCGACGTTGCGCGCATGGAAGAAGGCCGCTTGCCGCTGGACCTGCAACCCACCGACCTGGTGGAACCCTGCCGCGAAGCCATGGAGATGCTGCGTGCCTGGGACAGGACGCGCCAGCTGCAGATGGCCGCGGACGGCCCGGTGGAAGTCCGGTGCGATCGCACCCTGGTGCGGCGCGTGGTGGAAAACCTGGTCGGCAATGCCATCAAGCACACACCCTCCTCCGGCAGCATCCTGGTGAAGGTGGACCGCAACGGAACCACGGCGCGCATCGAGGTGCGCGACAACGGCCGCGGCGTGCCTCCCGAGGCCCGCGGCCTGATCTTCGACCGGTACACCTCGCTGGTGGCACGCAAGGACAGCCGCTACCACTCCGCCGGCCTCGGCCTCACCTTCTGCAGGCTGGTGGTCGAGGCCCATGGCGGAAGGATCGGCGTGGAAGGTGTCGAGCCGGTGGGCAGCGTGTTCTGGCTGGAGTTGCCGGTGGAGCCGGCGTCATGAAGGCGCTGCGACAGCTGTTCGCGTATCCAGCGCTGCCTGATGAGGAGGACAACCTCAGGGCGCGCACGCTGCATCGTGTGGCCGTGGGTTCGCTGCTCATCACCACGCTGCTCCTGGTGGTGGTCTCGGTCATCGACCCGGAAAGATGGCCGCGCAGGCTGGTGTCCATCACGGCCACGACCGCCTTCATCGTCACGCTGATCATCATCAACCGCCGCGGCCACACGGGCGTGGCAAGCATGATGTTGATGGGCGGACTGGTGGCTGTCACATCGGTCAATGCGATGTTCTCCGGCGGCTTTGTCACGCCCATCGGCTACTTCATGGTGTTTTTCGTCTCCCTGGGCGGGTTGTTGTTCAGGTCCCGGGGAGTATTGCTCTGGACTGTCCTGCTGGGCCTGCTGGGCCTGGCCATCGTCGCCGCGGGCCACTATGGCATCACCGCCGGCAGCGGAAGCTACCTGACCCCATTCACCACCTGGCTGTTCGTGATGATGTGCATGGCCATGGCGGCTCTGGTGCACCGGGAGGTGGCCGGCACCCTGCAGTCATCGCTGCGCCGTGCACGGGCCGAGATCGCCGTACGCCGCCAGACGCAGGACCGGCTGCGCATGGCAATCGAAGCCGGCAACCTGAATGTGTGGATCCTGGATCTGCGCACCCGCTGCTTCCAGGCCGATCCCAGCCTGCAGGATCCGCAGCCATTTTCCCGCGCTCACAGCCAGCCAGTGCCCTTCGGGACCTGGATGGAGAGGATGCACCCGGAAGACCGGCCGGCCGCGCTCACTGCCTTGCAGGACGTCATAGACGGCAAGCCAACCCTGCGGGTGGAACTGCGCCTTTACAGGGCAGACGGATCGATGCGGGTGATCGAGGTCACCGGCGCGGTGGAACACGACGCGCGTGGCGCGCCAGGCTGCGTGGTCGGCATGAACCGCGACATCACCGAGCGCAGGCAGGCGGAGATGGAGCGGGAGAAGCTGGTGCATGACCTGGGTGAGCGCGTGAAGGAGCTGCAACTGCTGCACTCCACCGCCCGCCTGCTGCAGCAACGCCCCGCTTCCGACCGCGAGCTGTTCGAGCAGCTGGTGAAGATGATTCCCGCCAGCATGCAATATCCGCACTGCTGCGTGGCCCGGCTTTCCTTCCGCGATACGCTGGTAGCTTCTCCGGACTGGCGCGAGACCCCGTGGATGCTCACGGCACAGTTCCAGTCCACCGACGGCGACGGGCGCATCGACATCGCCTACCTGCAGCCCTGCCCCGAGAACGATGCGGGCGAGCCCTTCATGGCCGAGGAGCGCGCGCTGGTCAGCTCTATGGCCGAACTGCTGCACAACTACGCGGACCTGCGCAAATACCAGCAGGACCTGGAAGGCCTGGTAGACACCCGCACCAGGCAGATGCGAGAGGCGCGCGACGAGGCGGAGCGCGCCAGCCGCGCCAAGGGTGACTTCCTGGCCACCATGTCGCACGAGATCCGCACGCCGATGAACGCGATCCTGGGCTATGCGCAGCTGCTGCGCCGTGACCCGGCGCTGGCGCAACGGCACCATGAGCGGCTGGACGCCATTCTCTCCAGTGGCGATCATCTCCTCACGCTGATCAACAACGTGCTGGACATGTCCAGGATCGAGGCGGGCCGCACCACGCTGGTGCCTGCTCCCTTCGACCTGCGTGCGGCACTGGGAGAGCTGCGCGCCATGTTTGCCGCGCTGCTGGCGGCCCGCAACCTGGAGCTGACCTTCGAAGGCGTCGGCAGCCTGCCGCGCTTCGTCACGGGGGATGCAGGTCGCATGCGCCAGGTTCTGATCAACCTGCTGAGCAATGCCCTGAAGTTCACCCAGCGCGGCGGCATCCATGTGCAGGCCGCCTGCACTTCCTGGGGCGCGCAGCACCTGGTCAGCATCGCCATCGCCGACACGGGCAGTGGCATGAGCCCGGAAGTGCAATCGCGTGTGTTCGGTGCGTTCGAGCAGTCGGCACTTGGCGCGAGCGCCGGCGGCGCCGGCCTTGGCCTTGCCATTTCACGCGAACTCGCACGATTGATGGGTGGCGATGTGGTGGTAAACAGCGAAGAGGGCGTGGGCAGCACCTTCACGTTCTCCTTCCTGGCGGGCGTGGCCGACCAGCCGCTTCCCGCGTCGGCGCGCCGTGTGGCTGGCATCCGGCTGCCGCAGCCCGCACCACGCGTGCTGGTGGTCGACGACCAGCCCGACAACCTGGCCATCACCGACGAGATGCTGCGCGGCGTGGGTTTCACCACGCAACTGGCCGCAAGCGGCGGTGAGTTGCTGCAGGCAGTACCGGAGTGGCAGCCCGACCTCATCCTGATGGACGTGCGCATGCCCGGGATCAACGGCATCGAGGCCATCAGCCGGCTGCGCGCTGGTGGGTTCGGTGGGCCCATCGTGGCGTTCACGGCCAGTGGGCTGGACCGTATGGCGACCGAAGCGCGCGCCGCAGGCGCCGATGCCGTGCTCTACAAGCCGTGCAAGGAATCAGAACTGCTGGAACTGCTGCAGCGCCTGCTGGGCGTGGACTATGTGTACGAGGAACCAGCGCCGGCCCCGATGCCCGATCCAGCGGCCCAGACCGGCGTCGTGCCCGCCCTCCCCGGCCTGCTCGGGGGAGTGCCGCGGGAAGTGCTGGATCAATTGCTGCTTGCAGCGGTGCAGGCACGGACCGCACAGGTGGCACAGATTGCCGAGCGGGTCGCACCGCACTCCCCCGTCGCGGCCGCCCGTATCCGCAAGCTCGCCGGGGAATTCCGGCTCGACGAGCTGATCATCGACTTGCGCATCGCGGCCACAGGCGACGCGGGCTAGTCGAGCACCTCGCGCAGGGTCCACTGGCCCGACTGCCCGAGGACCCATATCCCGGCAGCGCAGCAGCAAGCTCCCGCGTCGAAGAAGCGGACCATCACCCCGGGTGCAGCTTGCCTCCGGCTGGACTGGACGAATTCCCCCACTGCGAAGGCCAGCCGCGCACCGTCGGTGTAGGCGCGCCAGGTGCCCTTGCGCGCGCCGCACGCCAGTGCTTCGAAACGCCAGGGCAGCTCCTCCTGGTGCTGGATGCGCGCCCAGGCTGTCGGGGGCCAGCGGCCGGCCAGCAGCTGGTCCAGTACCGTATCCAGCCTGGATTGCTCACGCGGCTTGGGCATGGTCTGCATCAGGCCTCCAGTGCCGCACGCTCGCGCAGGGCGTGGATGGAGCGGCGGTCCAGCCCACGCCAGACGCCGCTGCCGGGGGCCCGTGAGCGGTTCAGCTCACCCACGAGGTCTTCGATGCGCCCCGCCACCACAGGTTCGCTTACCAGCCTGCCCTGGGCCGAATCGAATTCCGCAGAGCGGATGAACTCCAGCAGCTGCGCGGTCTCCACTGCCTTGGCGCACACGGTGAGACGCAGCTCGTGCGCCATGTCCACCAGCGCGCGCACCACAAGTTCCGCGTCGCGGTCGTGCGCCGCATCCTCCAGCATGCGCCGGTCGATCTTGATCTCCGAGAACGGCATGCGATAGATCTCGCTCAGCGGCGAGAGTCCATTGCCGAAGTTGTCCAGCGCGATGCCCACGCCCATCACCCGCAGCCGCGTGAACACGTCCTGGATCAGCTCGCGATCCTGTGCATTGATGGTGTCGGTGACATCCAGCGTGATCTGCGACGGGGGCACGTCCTGCTCACGCAGCAGCGCGGCGAGACGGTCGGGGAAGGCGCGGTCCTGCACCAGGCCGGGACTGAGATTGATAGCCACCTGCAGGTGCAAGCCACGGGCATTCCACACGCCGGCCTGGCGGATCGCTTCGGTGATGACCATGTCAGCCAGCGGCATGCGCATGCCATGCTGTTCCACGGATGGCAGGAAGTGGCGGGGCAACAGCGTGCCGCGGCGCGGATGCCGCCAGCGCACCAGCGCCTCCACTCCGATCACCTGCATGAGGTTGTCGGCCAGGGAAATCTTCGGCTGGTAGAGCAGCAGGAACTCATGGTCGGAGAGCGCCCGATCCAGCTCCGCGCGCTCGATGCGCAGCGGCCCGATCACGTGATCCAGCAGCAATTGCTCCACGTCGGCCTCGACCAGCGGCCGGCGCCGCGCGCCAATCACCGACAGGCCGCGGGCGGTGGCCATGCGCTTCACGCCAGCCAGCACACGTTCGTCCTGGCCGCCGACAAGCAGCGTGGCCGGCCGGGCACTCACCTGCGCGAGGATCGACATGGGCAGCAGGCCATCGATGTTCGGGCTGTCCACCGCCAGCGCGACGATGGAGGGGCGACGGATGTTGAGCAGGGTGCTCAGCTCCTGGGGATCGGCAGCCTCGATCCAGTCGCAACCCAGCGCTTCGGCGATCCGGCGCAACGCGGCCGCCGAGTCCGGGTCCGGCTCGCAGATCAGCATCAGGTCAGAGGCGATGGGCGCGGAGATGTTTGCGTTCATGGCGCAAACATAGCGTATTTAGCGATTTAAGCGAATATATCGATTGTGACGCGATCCGCAGTTCGGCGCTCGGTCCGGCCTTTATCCCCTGCGTTGCGGCGCGATGCCCAGTTGCTGCAGCAGCGTGGCTGCCGGCGCAGATTTCGACACGCAGGCGTCCGCACCAGCTTCCAGCGCCCGCCGCTGGCTCTCCTCGGAGAGCAGGCCCGACAGCACCACGATGCGCGGCCGTTCGCGCCCGAACATGCTGCGCAGCAGGCGGCATACCTCGATGCCGTTCATGTCGGGCATATGCAGGTCGAGCGTGACGATGTCGGGGCGCAGCGCCTCGCACTTGATGCCGGCGGCAAAGCCATCCTGTGCGGTCTCGATATGCAGGCCGGGTGCGTGCAGGGCGAGCATCCGCGCCAGCGACTGCGCGTATTCGGCGTCATCATCGATGATCAGCATGCGCGAAGGACCGCGATCCGGATCCTGCATCTCGCGCCGGCGGGCAATAAATTCCTCAACGTCCTGTTCGCGGAAGCGGCGGTGCCCGCCAGGGGTGGCTTCAGAACGCAGCAGGCCGCGGCTGGCCCACAGCCGCACGGTGACCGGCGCCACCAGCAGGCGGTCGGCCACCTGGTTGGGCGTCAGGAGACCGGCACGTGAGGATGAGCGGGCCGCATTCGGCGGCCCGGCGGGCTTGCTGGGCTTCTTCGCGCGCATGCCTTGCGCGACGTCAGCGCTTCATCGCCTCGAAGAACTCCGTATTGGTCTTCGTGTCCTTCATCTTGTCGAGCAGGAACTCGATTGCGGCGAGCTCGTCCATGGGATGCAGCAGCTTGCGCAGGATCCACATCTTCGCCAGCTCGCCCTGGTCGGTGATCAGCTCTTCCTTGCGCGTGCCGGAACGGTTGATGTTCACGGCCGGGAAGGTGCGCTTCTCGGCGATGCGGCGGTCCAGGTGGATTTCGCTGTTGCCGGTGCCCTTGAACTCCTCGAAGATCACATCGTCCATCTTCGAGCCGGTGTCGACCAGCGCGGTGGCGAGGATGGTGAGCGATCCGCCCTCCTCGATGTTGCGCGCGGCGCCGAAGAAGCGCTTCGGGCGCTGCAGGGCGTTGGCATCCACACCACCGGTGAGCACCTTGCCGGAGCTGGGCACCACGGTGTTGTAGGCACGCGCCAGGCGCGTGATGGAGTCGAGCAGGATCACCACGTCCTTCTTGTGCTCGACCAGGCGCTTGGCCTTCTCGATCACCATCTCGGCCACCTGCACGTGGCGGGCGGCCGGTTCATCGAACGTGGAGGAGACCACCTCGCCCTTCACGGTGCGCTGCATCTCGGTCACCTCTTCAGGCCGCTCGTCGATGAGCAGCACGATGAGGTAGACCTCGGGATGGTTGGCGGTGATCGAAGTGGCGATGTTCTGCAGCAGCATGGTCTTGCCGGCCTTGGGCGGCGAGACGATGAGGCCACGCTGGCCCTTGCCGATGGGCGCCACGAGGTCAATGGTGCGCGCCGTCAGGTCTTCGGTGCTGCCGTTGCCACGCTGCAGCTTCAGGCGCTGCGTGGGATGCAGCGGCGTGAGGTTCTCGAACAGCACCTTGTTGCGGGCGCTCTCCGGAGAGTCGAAGTTGATCTCGCCGATCTTCATCAGCGCGAAGTAGCGCTCGCCGTCCTTCGGCGGGCGGATCAGGCCGGAGATCGAGTCGCCGGTGCGCATGTTGAAGCGGCGCACCTGCTGCGGGGAGATGTAGATATCGTCGGGCCCGGCCAGGTACGAGGAGTCGGCCGAACGCAGGAAGCCGAAGCCATCCTGCAGGATCTCGATCACACCCTCGCCGTAGATCGGCTCGCCGTTCTTGGCGTAGTGCTTGAGGATCGAGAAGATGATGTCCTGCTTGCGCGAGCGGGCGAGGCTCTCGAGCCCCATCGACTCGGCCACCTTCACGATCTGGTTGATCGGCTTGGCCTTCAGGTCGTTGAGGCTCATCGAGCGTTTGGCCAGCTCCAGCTCGGCCTTGCTGACGATCTCGCCGTCTGCGGATGGGTCAAACGGCTCCGGATCGTAGATCTCGTCGTGACGGCCGACGTTGCCGTTCACATTGCCGCCACCACCGCCCCCGCCACCGCCGCGGTTGCCGTCGCGATGACGCTTGTTGCGCTGGCGGTTGCCGCCGCCGCCCGGCCCCCCGAGATAGCCCCTCACGGGTTCTGGCCCTGCGAGAGGTTCTGGTCGAGGAAGGCGGTGAGCTGCGAACGCGACAGCGCGCCGACCTTCTGTGCCGCGACCGCGCCGTTCCTGAACAGGATCAGCGTGGGAATGCCGCGGATGCCGAAACGCGGGGGCGTCTGCGGGTTTTCATCGACGTTGAGCTTGGCGATCTTCAACCGCCCGTTGTAGTCGTTGGCGACTTCATCGAGGATCGGGGCGATCATCTTGCAGGGGCCGCACCATTCGGCCCAGAAGTCCAGGAGCACCGGCTCTGCAGACTGCAGCACGTCGGTCTCGAAAGTGGCGTCCGAAGTATGGACGATCAGCGGATTGCTCACGGAAAGGTGCCTCCAGGGGAGAATGGACCTTGGGTGTTAAGTGCCGGTATGGCGGTTTTTTCGGATGCGATGTCTGGTATGGCGCCGCAGCGCTGGCGGTGGGATCGGGAATTCCCGCGCCATGAACGTGTCAAACGGTTTAGACTAGATGTTTGAGGATTGGTTCCATGGCGCCGGAAGTGCGCCCATGTATGGGATGCTTTTGTAGCCGGTCCTGATCCGTTTTGCAAGCATTTGCGCCTGTCGCGCCCCGCCATGAAGACCGGTTATTCGAGTACATGATCAGAAAGCTCTGGAACAAGTTGTTCGGCCGTCCCGCGGTGCATGCCGCGTCCACATCTACCGCCACGCCGGCAGGTGAAGCACCCGTTGCTCCTGTCAGCGACGAGGCAGGCTCCGCGCCCCGCGAAGGCAGGCGTCGCAGGCGCGGTGGCCGGGGACGCGGTCGCGGCGCCCGACCGGAAGCCGCCGGCGGCAACGAGGCCGCGCCACGTCACGAGAATGCACGTCCACCCCGCGCACCGCGCCCGGTGCCCGAAGCCGTCCCCGACCAGGACGAACCTGTACCCGCGCCGAAACCGGTGCGGCGGGGCAATGTGGCCCCGGATGGCCCCACCTTCGCCAGCTTCGACCTCACTCCCGAACTCGCGCGCAGCATCAGCGAGACGGGGTTCGAGCGCTGCACGCCCATCCAGGCGCAGACGCTGCCGTTCTCGCTGGCGGGCCGCGACATAGCCGGCCAGGCACAGACCGGCACCGGCAAGACGGCCGCCTTCCTGGTGTCGATGTTCCAGTCGCTGCTTACGCGGCTGCCGAAGGATGAACGGCCCAACACCGCCATCCGCGGCATCGTGATCGCGCCCACGCGCGAGCTGGCGGTGCAGATCCACAACGACGCCGTGGAACTGGGCCGTTACACCGGCCTGCGCCTGGCCTGCGTGTTCGGCGGCGTGGACTACGACAAGCAGCGCCGGCAGTTCGAGAACGGCGTCGACGTGCTCATCGGCACGCCCGGCCGCATCATCGACTACTTCAAGCAGGGTGTGTTCGACTTGAAGTACGTGCAGGTGTGCGTGCTCGACGAGGCCGACCGCATGTTCGACCTCGGCTTCATCGCCGACATCCGCTACATGCTGCGCAAGATGCCGCCGCCGGACCAGCGCCAGTCGATGCTGTTCTCGGCCACGCTGTCGCAGCGCGTGCTCGAGCTCGCCTACGAGCACATGAACAACCCCGAGCAGGTGGCCATCGAGCCCGACCGCATCACCGCCGACAAGGTGCGCCAGCTGATCTACTTCCCCGCGATGGAGGAGAAGATCCCGCTGCTCATCGGGCTGCTGCGCTCGTTCAATGCCGAGCGCACCATGGTGTTCGTGAACACGCGCCGCCAGGCCGACCGCCTGGAAGAAGTGCTGCGGGCCAACAACATCAACGCCCAGGCGCTGTCGGGCGACGTGCCGCAGGCCAAGCGCCTGAAGTACATGAAGGAGTTCCACAGCGGCGCGCTGCAGGTGCTGATCGCCACCGACGTGGCCTCGCGCGGACTGCACATCCCCGACGTCAGCCACGTGTTCAACTACGACCTGCCGCAGGATCGGGCCGACTACGTGCACCGCATCGGCCGCACGGCGCGCGCCGGCGCCGAGGGCGATGCCATCAGCTTCGCCTGCGAGGACTACGCGATCTGCCTGCCGGAGATCGAGGAATACATCGGCCACCAGATCCCGCGCGGCAATGTAACGCAGGAACTGATGGCAAAGGACGTGGTGTTCCCGAAGCACAAGCCGCGCGAGGATGCCCCGCAGCGGCGTGGTGGTGGCGGACGTGGTGGTCCCGGTGGCGGCCGGCCCGGCGGCGGTCCGCATCGCGGTCCTCCGCGCGGCGGCAGGCGCTAGCAGCGCACCCGCGGTGGCTCAGGCGATCTGTCCCACCGCTCCCACATGCACATGGCCGGCCGGCGGTTCACGCGCCGGCCTGCTGGAATCCGGATCCGTCACCGCGATGGTGAGTGCGATGCCCGCCGCGCGCGCCGCGGCCAGCACTTTCGGGTTGTCGTCAATGAACGCGGTGCGCGCCGGATCGTAGTTCACGGCCTTGCGCAGCCGCAGCCAGAATTCCGCGTATTCCTTCGGCGCGCCGAACTGGTGCGAGCTGTACATGGCATCGAGGAAGGGCCGGATTCCCACCTTCACGTCCTTGATGCGCAGCGTTTCAGGGTGTGAATTGGTAGCCAGCACCAGCCTGCGGCCGGCGGCGCGCTGGCGCCGCAGGAAGTCCTGCGCGCCCGGCAGCCAGGCGATGCGCTCGTCGTGCGCGCTCTTGATGGCCGAGAGGTCGAGCTCGAGCATGCGCGACCAGTAGTCGAGGCAATACCAGTTGAGCGTGCCCTCGGCGTCGCGCAGGCGGGGCATGATCTCCTGCTCCAGCGCCTGCCGCCCCGACATGCCGCGCCGGCGGCCGTAGTACTCCGGCACCACCTCCAGCCAGAAATGGGTGTCGAAGGCCAGGTCGAGCAGTGTGCCGTCGAGGTCCAGCAGCAGCGTGTCGATCCCGTCGGGGATGTGAACGGCGTATGTCATCGGGCCGTATGATACCGGGCACATGCATGCGCTCATCGACCTGCACACGCACAGCCATCATTCCGACGGCACCCTGCCGCCGGCCGCGCTGGTGGCACTGGCCGCGGCGCGCGGCGTGGCGGTACTGGCGCTGACCGACCATGACACCACCGCCGGCGTGCCCGAGGCCGGGGCCGCCGCCCGCGAAGCGGGCATGCGTTTCGTGCCCGGCGTGGAGATCACGGCGGGCTGGCGCGGGCAGGAGATCCACGTGGTGGGACTGGGCATCGACACGGCTTCGGAGGAGCTGCAGCAGCACCTGCGTGCGCTGGTGGCCACGCGACGCTCGCGCATCGCCAGCATCGGCGCGAGGCTGGCCCGCCAGCGCCACTTCGGCGGCCGGGATCCCGCGCAGGGTGTGCTGCAGTCCGCGCCGGTGCCCACGCGCACCCACCTCGCGCGCGCACTGGTCGAGGCGGCCGACGCGAAGACCACCCAGGACGCTTTCGACCGCTGGCTGGGTCGCGGCCGTCCCGGCCACGTGCCACAGGAGTGGCCCGGGGTGGAGGCGGCCATCGGCGTGATCCGCGCCGCCGGCGGCCACGCCGTGCTGGCGCATCCGCATCGCTACAAACTCTCCTCGGGTGCACTGGGCGCCTTGTGCTCGGGTTTCAGGGAGGCCGGTGGCGCAGCGATGGAAGTGAGCCTGCCCGCCATGTCGCCCAATGACGCCAGCCGCCTTGCAAGGCTTGCACGGCAGCACGGCCTGGCGGGCACCGCCGCGTCTGATTTCCACGAGCCGGGCCTGCCGTGGCGCCCGCTGGGCCGCTTCGCTAAGCTACCCGAAGGCATTGAGCCGCTGTTGCCGCGGCTCCTGGCGTAGGGCGGAGCAGCATGTCGGAAGACAGCGAAGACAACGTCAATCGCGAGCTGTTCCGCAATATCGAGAAGTTGCGCCAGCTGCGCATCGAGCACCGTGACCTTGACCAGGTGATCGCGCGGCTGCAACTCGACATCCACGTTGACGAGGTGCAGATGCGAAGGCTGAAGAAACGCAAGCTGCTGCTGAAGGACCAGATCGCCCGCCTCGAAAGCCAGTCGATCCCCGACCTCAATGCCTGAGTCGGTACAGGCCTGGATCGAACGACTGCCCGTGCCGGCCATCCTCGGCCAGGCACTGGTCATATTGATCGCCCTGGGCGTGGGCCTGGCCCTGTCGCGGCTGCTGCGCACCTGGTTCGCCGGCACGCGCATGGCCAGCCGGCGCCACTGGTCCGCGCGACTGGCCGAATTCGTGCTCATCATCACCCCGGCGCTGGTGGCCGCGGGCCTGGTCGGCTGGTTGCAGTTCGTGGAGGGCAAGCTCGACGCCATCGACCTGGCGCCCGGCGAGGCGAAGTTCTCGATCTGGGCGCTGATCAAGGCGCTGGTGGTGGTGACGGTGTTCCTGGCCGCGGCGAGCCTGATCTCGCGCACGGTGGAAAGCCGCGTGATGAAGGTGGAGGGCCTGGCGCTGCCGACCCGCATCGGCATCAGCAAGTTCACCTATTTCTTCCTGCTCGGCCTCGGCATCCTGCTGGGCATCAATGCCGCCGGCATCGACCTGACCACGCTTACGGTGCTCACTGGCGCGGTGGGCCTGGGCCTGGGATTCGGCCTGCAGGCCATCGCCGCGAATTTTGTCAGCGGCTTCGTGCTGCTGATGGACCGTTCCATCAAGCCCGGCGACGTCATCAGCTTCACCGGCATGACCGGCACCAGCACCGAGAACTTCGGCTGGGTCGAGGAACTGCGCGGGCGCTACGTGGTGGTGCGGGATCGCGACGGCGTGGCCACGCTGGTGCCCAACCAGAACGTGATCACCAACCCGGTGATCAACTGGAGCTATACCGATCCGAAGGTACGACTGAAGCTGCCGGTGCGCGTCAGCTACGCGGATGACCCGGAGAAGGCACTGCAGCTGCTGGAAAGCGTGGCGTTCTGCAATCCGCGCGTGCTGGCCGAGCCCCGGCCGGTGTCGCGGCTGATGGCCTTCGGGGACTCGGGCATCGAGCTGGAACTGCGCTTCTGGATCACCGACCCGCAGGAGGGCGTGAACAACGTGCGCTCCGACGTGAACCGCGCCATCTGGAAGGCATTCAAGGAAAACGGCATCACCATCCCGGTGGCGCAACACGACCTGCGCATGGTGACGGTACGGGGCGGCGGCGCGTGACGCCCCGTGCCGGTCTCACCGAGGCGGGCGCAACACCGGAAATCCTCGACCTGCTGGTCGTTGGCGGCGGCATCAATGGCGCGGGGATTGCGCGCGATGCGGCCGGGCGCGGCCTGTCGGTGTGGCTGGTGGAGCAGGATGACCTCGCCGCGCACACCTCCTCTGCCAGCACCAAGCTGATCCACGGTGGACTGCGCTACCTGGAGCATGGCGAGCTGCGGCTGGTGCGCGAGTCGCTTGCAGAGCGCGAACGGCTGCTGGCCATCGCGCCGCACATCGTGCGGCCATTGCGATTCGTGCTGCCCTATGTCGACGGCCTGCGTCCGCGCTGGCTGCTGCGACTGGGCCTGTTCGTGTACGACAACGTCGGCGGGCGCGAGAAGCTGGCGGCCTCGCACGGAACGAAGCTGGCGGGCACGCTGCTGGGCGCACCCCTGCGCGAAGGCATCGATGATGGCTTCGAATACTCCGACTGCTGGGTGGAAGACAGCCGCCTGGTGGTGCTCAATGCCATGGACGCGGCCGAGCGTGGCGCCGTCATCCTCACCCGCACGCGCATGGTTTCCGCCGTGCCGGAGGCGGCCGGCTGGGCCGTGACGCTCGAAGACCGCGCAGGGGCGCAGCGCACCGTGCTTTGCCGCGCGCTGGTGAATGCCTCCGGCTGCTGGGTGAACGAGGTGCTGTCGCGCGTGGGCGTGCAGCCGAAGCAGAGGCTGCGGCTGGTGAAGGGCAGCCACCTGGTGCTGCGGCGGCAGTTCGAGGGCTCGCATGCCTACCTGCTGCAGACTCCGGACCGGCGCGTGCTGTTCGCCATACCCTTCGAGCAGCAGTGGACGCTGGTGGGCACCACCGACGTGCCCTTCAGCGGCGATCCGGCCGACGTGCGCATCGAAGCCGCCGAACAGGAATACCTGCTTTCCGGCCTCAACCGCTTCCTGCGCAAGCCCGCGGCGGCCGGGGATGTCGTCGCCACCTACGCCGGCGTGCGGCCGCTTTACGACGATGGCAGCGTGGCCGCCGCGCAGCGCGTCTCGCGCGATTACCACCTGGAGCTGCAGCACGGCGTTGCGGCTGGTCAATCGCAGGGCGCGGCGCCCGTGCTCACTGTCTATGGCGGCAAGATCACCACCTACCGACGCCTGGCCGAGGCCGTGATGCAGCAGCTGCTGCCGCTGTTCGGACGGGAAGATACAGGTACGTGGACCGATGCCGAGCCCCTGCCCGGCGGCGACATCGCCGATGCGGACCTGGTCGCGTTCACCGCACGCTCGAAGGAGCGCTGGCCCGGCATGCCGGCGGCGCTGGTGGAACGCCTCGCCCGCCTCTACGGCACGCGCATGGCGCGCATCCTCGGCGGCGCGCAGGGCCTGGATCAGCTGGGACAGCATTTCGGCGGCACGCTCACCATGGCCGAGGTGCGCTACCTGGTGGAACAGGAATGGGCGCGCGATGCGGGTGACATCCTCTGGCGCCGCACGCGCCTGGGATACACCCTGCCCGCCTCAGCCGTGCACTACCTGCAGGATGCTGTGGCGCAGCTGCTCTGAGAGCACCAGCTGCGCGTCCTCGGCCACGCGCTCCAGCACATCATCGAACACCAGTCGCCCTTCCGCATCGCCACGGATCACTCCGCGGCGGCGCAGCTGCGCCAGGAAGCCGTCGAACAGCGTGCGATCGAAGAACTCGGGTGAATAGAAGCCGTACAGGGTGACGATGCGCTGCGCCATCTGCTGGCAGCGCGCGCCAAGCTCCGACTGTGCGATCCGGCCGCTGCCGGCGTGCAGCAGCAGCGCGATGGCCAGGTAGTAGCGCTGCAGGGTCTGCAGCATGGGCTGCGCCAGCATCGACAGCTGCACGGCCTCGGCCGCTGCAGCGTTCGGGGCATGCCAGCCCTGCGGATCCGCGGGGTCCTGGTGCAGCAGTCCCGCGTCCCGCAATGCGCCCAGCTGTTCCTGCACCACGGGGGCGATGTCGCCCTCCTCCCAGCGCAGGAACAGCTCCTCCGAGACATAGGGATAGATGCGGCCGGCCAGGCGCAGCACGTCGCTGCTGCGCAGGCTGGTGTTGGAGAGGAAACAGCAGGCCAGCAGCGATGGCAGCGCCGCCAGGTGCAGCACGTTGTTGCGGTAGTAGGCCATGGCCGGCGCATGGTCCGGCGCCAGGCCAACTGCATCGGCCGGCAGGCGGACGAGCAGCTGCCGTTCGAAGCCCATGGCGATGACCTGCTGCGCATCGAGTTCCGTAACCGTCACGCGCGATGAGTACGGTGCGGACCGCAGCAGCCGCAGGTACAGGTCGAGCTGGCGTGCCAGATCCGCCTCCAGCATGGCCTGCCGGGGCGCAGCCAGCATGGTGAGGGCCAGCAGGTTGACCGGCGTCACCGCGGCGGCGGCGTGGATGTGGCGCATGATGCGGCCGGCCAGCACGTCCACCGCGCTGCCCACCGCCGCCGCGCGCCCTTCCTGGCCCAGCCTGTCGCGCCAGTCCGGCACGTGCGCATCCAGCAGGGGCTGCAGCGGCACCGGCTCACCGATGTTCACGTGCACCTGGCCGAAGTTCTCGCGCAGGCGCCCGAGGCTGCGCAGGAAGCCCCAGATGTTTTCCTTTTCCTTCGGCTTGCCCGACAGCTCCCCGAGGTAGCTGTCGATCTCCATGATGCGCTCGTAGCCGATGTACACCGGCACGAACACCACGGGGCGCACCGGCTGGCGCAGGAAACTGCGCAGCGTCATCGACAGCATGCCGGTCTTGGGCGCCAGGGAACGGCCGCTCCGGCTGCGCCCGCCCTCGATGAAATACTGCACGGGATGGCCACGGGCCATGATGGCGCCCAGGTAGCGGGTGAACACCGCCGAGTACAGCGGACTGCCGCGGAAGCTGCGCCGCAGGAAGAACGTGCCGCCCTTGCGCATCGCCCGCCCGATCACCGGCAGGTCGAGGTTGATGCCCGCGGCGATATGCGGCACAGCGAAGCCATGCGTGTAGATGGCATAGGGCATCAGCAGGTCATCCATCGTGCTGCGATGGCAGGGCACGTAGACCAGCTCGCTGCCGGCGGCGATGCCGGAAAGCGAGTCGATGTGCGACACATGCACGCCGTCGTAGATGCGCGTCCACAGCCGCTTGAGCACCCGTTCCATCATCCGCACGAATACATGCGAGTAGTCGGCGGCGATCTCCTCGAACATCCCTTTCGCCTCGAGCAGGGCCTGGCGGCGGGGTATCTTGCGATCGCGGGCCTCCTGCGCGGCGATGGCGCGCACCGCGCGTCCACGCAGCACCTCGGTCATCAGCGTGCGACGGTGCGAGAGGTCCGGCCCGACGTAGGCGGTGCGGGAGGCATCCAGCTGGCCGGTGAGATGGCGCGCCACGCGCCGGGCCGCCTGGTTGTCGGAACGGCCTGCATTGGCGAGCGAGCGCAGCGACACGCCGGGGCCGAATTCCACCACGATGTTGCGGCCATTCAGCAGCACCGCCAGCGCGCGGCCAATGCCGCCGGAAACCGCCCAGTCTTCCGAGAACAGCAGGCGGAACCAGGAAACGTATTCGCGCCGTGGCGCGCGGCCCCAGTACACCGCCACCGGCACCAGCAGCACATCGCGTGCGGGATCCCCGGCCACGGCGTGCAGCATCTGCCGCAGCTCGGGTGGTGGGCGGCGGTCGATGCGCCGGCGCCAGAATCCCAGCTTGCGCGTGAGCACCAGCAATGACTGCAGCCGCGAGCCTGTGCCAGGCAGCAGCAGCTTGCGTGGCCTTGGCAGGCCTGCCTGGGCGCAGGCCCGCTGCAGCACGCGCACGTCGAGCGCCCGATGCGCGGCCAGCACGTAGCACACCGGCACATCGGCCTGCGCCACGCGCTCGGCGGCGTCTGCGGGACGCACCGAGAAGCGCAGCCAGGGCAGCAGGGTCCCGGTGAACCGGTCCATGGTCCTGTCCATGGGCGTCAGGGCACGAAACGTGCGCGGCGCGACTCGACCAGGAAGTACTGGAACAGGTAGCGCAGGAACGGAATCGCCTCCAGCAGGCGGTGGTCGGCTTCCACCATGTGCAGCGCCAGCCCGTTGTCCTTCGCGAAGCGCATGCTCTGCTCGCAGGGAATCACCGTGTCGCGCCAGCCATGCACCAGCGCCACGGGGCAATCGGGCAGGCCACGCTTGAGTGGCGGGATGCCGGGCATGTGCAGGGCCGGCGCCATCAGGAACACGCCCCCCGCATGCAGGGTTGGCGCCGCGGCCAGCGACACGTAGCCGCCCAGGCCCGCGCCCACCAGCAGCAGATGGCCGGAAAAGCCGCGGCAGAACTCCTGCAGCATCTGCACGCGCTCGCCCACGTCGTCGACGCCGCGGTAGTCCACGGCCGCGACTTCATAGCCTTCGGCCTCGGCAATTTCGTAGAGGGCACGGATCTTGGTGCCAAATGGGGTCCCGTCGCGCCCGTGGGAGAACACGACATGTCCGGTTGCGGTCATGGCGCAATCCTACCCGAGCGCGGCGAACTGATTGAGGCTCACGGCGCGTGTGCTGCTGCCGGCGGGACGATGCTCCACCAACCAGCTCAGTCGCGTGGCCGCGTGCGGCGAGTGGAACCCCCACACCAGCCTGAAGACGCCCGAAGCCACTTCCAGCGGACCATTCAGCCGTTCATCGCAGAGCACGAACCAGTGGCGCTCGCGTGCCGCATCGCCGAAGGCGCCCTGGCGCGCGTGATGGGCGAGGAACTGCTCCACCTGGCGGCACACCCGCTCGCGGCTGCGCGGAGTATTGCCCTCCAGGCTCACCCAGTGGGTGCCGCGCTCGATGCTGGCTGCCAGGTACAGCGCCAGGCGGCGCGCGGACAGCAGGCGTGCATCCGCACCATTGCCCAGTTCCCCCGCCAGCGTGCAGGGCGGGACGGCATCGCGGCGTGCGGCGCGCGTGGTGCGCAGCGCATTCCCGCCGCGCTGGGCCAGGCGCGCGCGCTGCTGGTGGTCGACCCACACCAAAGGGGTGGTGCCTGGCCGCAGCAGCGCCGGTTCCGCCGGCTCCGCCCAGGAATCCGCCGGGGCATCACGCAGCAGTGTGCCGATGGCAGCGGCCGAAGGCGGGAACTCCGCGGTGGTTCCGGTGAGGCGGTCGGGTGCCGACACGCGCGGGAAGAACATCAGTGCATCGGCGCTGTGGAAGGGCCAGTCGGCCAGTCCATCCAGTGCTTCCTGCACGCTGCGCCACTGCCGCGGCGGATCCACCAGCAGCAGCGCCTGGCGTGCGCGGCACAGGCGCGCGCCCACCACCAGCGCGCTCATGCCCACGTCACGCTCGCGCGACGGGGGCGGCAGGTAGAGGAAGTTGAATGCGGGCCCGCCCTGCAGGGCGCAGATGCCGGTGCGGTCGGCCCCGGAACCGATGAGGTCGTAGTCGGACAGCAGCTCGCCGTCGTCGCCATCGCCATTGCACTCGACGTAGCCGATCAGCGCGCGCGGGTCGGGGCCACGCGTGATGTCCGGCCGCACGGCGGGCAGTGGCCCGGCCACGCGCACCAGCTGCGAGGCGGCCAGCTTGCGGGTGAGCTCGCGCGCGGAGCCCGGCAGGATGGAGACACGGCGGAAGATCTCCTGCTCTTCAACGAGCTCGGATCCACGGCGGCGCACGCGCTGCACCACGAGGTTGAAGAGGTCCTGGTCCTGCCGCGCGATGCCGTCGTGGTCTACCGAGGCACGCAGCGCCTCCTGGCAGCCGGGGATGATGCCCACCAGCGTGAGCCTCCCACGGCCCGCGGGCAGGTCGATGGTGGGCGCGCGCGCGCCGCTGGCCACGCGCACGATCACGGCCCGGGTGCCGCCATGCTCGAAGAACTGCTCGACGGAATGGGGCAGCAGCGAATCGCTCCACAGGCCGCCGAAGATGCGCTGGAAGCGCGCGAAGTCGGTGATGACCACCGGTTCGTTGACCGGCCCCTTCAGGGTGCGGCCGACGAAGGCGACGGTACCGGTGTCAGCGGGTTCGATGGCGCCGCTGGTTTCTGCATTGGCAAAGGGAGCAGGGGCGGCGAAGCCGCCGTCGAGACCTGGCCCCCTGGATGCGGTCACCGGGTCACGGACCTGACCGGCGGATCAGCAGGGTTCTGTGCCTGACGCTGCTTCTGTTCGGCAGCGGCGCGCGCGGCCTCGTCCTGCTTGCGGGCGATCTCCCCGAGCATGATGCGCAGCCATTCGGAAAGCTTTGCCATGCGGCAAAGTCTAGCTCAAGTGCGCGGCGCCTGTCGCTGTTCGACGACTGCAGCCTCCACATCGCGCTGCGCCTTCAGGGCGGGATCATCCAGGCCATCCCAGTTGGCACCCTCGGGCACGCGGTTGTACACGCGCGGCGCGGCGGCGATCAGCGCCTCATCCGTCTGCGAGGCATTGCTCACCGACAGCGTGAGGCCGCGCGGATCGCTGGCGATGTGCGCCACGCGGTCCCAGTCGATGCTTTCCTGGCGATCGGCCAGCAGCTTCTCGATGCGCTTGTTGAGGGTCTTGGAGAGTATCTTCGGCCGGGACTTGCCCCAGTCGCGCTTGTCATCCTCCAGCACGTCGAAGGCCTGGAGGTAGAGCTGCCCTTCATGCCAGCCGAACACATAGGGCTGGTTGACCACCTGGACCTGCGTGCCGGGGGCGATCATGTCGTAGAACACGGCCACGTCTTCCGGATACATGCGTATGCAGCCGTGGCTGCTGCGCAGTCCCACGCCATAGGGCTTGTTGGTGCCGTGGATCAGATAGGTGGCCCAGCCAAGCGTGAACTTGTGGCGGCCCAGGGGATTGTCGGGGCCGGCGGGAACCACTGCGGGCAGCGGATCCCCGTTCTTGCGATGTTCCTCGCGGATGGAGGCCGTGGGGCGCCACACCGGATCCTTCTCCTTGGACACGACTTTGGTCTTGCCCTCGGGTGTGGACCAGCCCACCTTGCCGATGCCGATGGGATGCGTGTAGACGACCTGCGGTTCGTCCTTCTTCGCCGGCGGGAAGTAGTAGATGCGCATCGCGGCCAGGTTGATCACGATGCCCTTGCGTTCCGCCGCGGGCAGCACGAACTGCGTGGGCACGACCACCTCGCGGCCGACGCCCGGCAGCCAGGGATCAACGCCCGGATTGGCGCGCACGATTTCCTGGTAGCCCACGTTGAAGCGGCGGGCCACGTCGGGCAGCGTGTCGTGCTCGCCGATGGTGACCACCTGCACATGGCCCACCACGTCGTCGTCGGGGCCGATCTCGAAGCGATGCGTGGCCACCGAGGGCAGCAGCACCGGCGCGGGCGGCGGGGCAGGTTCGATGGCCTCTGGCTCGGCTGTTGCCTCGACGGGAGGATCGAGCAGCGAGCACGCTGCGAGGGACACGGCCAGCGCGGCCGCAAGGAGAATCGGCTTTCGGCTCATGGCCGGATTATGGCATGAGCTGCGCAGGATGCAGCCCGGCAGGCTCCTACAGCAGCAGCGGCTGGTCGGGCAGCTCGTTGCCGTCGCCGGGCGCGCCGGGAAAGTGCTTTTCCAGCAGTCTTGCAGCACCATCCACCGCGACGAGGGCGCCTTCCGCATGGCGGCCCGCGCGGAATTCTGTCTCTGCATTGCGACAGAGCGCGTCCCAGTCGGCCTGCGGTACCACCCGCGCGAGCGCACGATCGACCACGATCTCCATGGCGTGTTCGGCATGCAGGACGTAGATGAGCACGCCGTTGTTGCGCTCGGTGTCCCACACGCGCAGCTGCGCGAATACCTCGATGGCGCGTTCCCGCGGCGTGACGCGCGCGATGAGATCCCCGAGGTCGAGTGCATGTTCGGCCACGAAGCGCAGCTCGCCGGGATGATGCATCTCCACGTGGCCGATGCGCGCGGCGATCTTCTCCAGCACCGGCTGCGGGTACTTGAGCTTCAGCACCCAGGACGGCGTGAAGAGGTGGCGCAACAGGCGCAGCATCACCAGCGTCCCGAAGCGCCGCCGCCACCGAAACCGCCACCGCCGCCACGGAAGCCACCCAGGCCGCCCATGCCACCGAAGCCGCCGCCGCGACCGCCGCCCAGGCCGCCACCGAAACCGCCCGGCCAGCCTCCCCAGCCACCGCCTCCGCCGCCGCGCAGCCCCCTGCCCATGCCCATGAACAGGCTCAGCAGGAAGGCCACCACGCCCACACCGACGGCTGCGGCAATGATCTTCGACACCAGCCACACCACGCCGCCCGCGGCGGCGCCGGTGGCCAGTGAACCCAGCGGCCGGCCCAGCAGCGCGCGCAGCGCCGCGCCGCCCGCCAGTACGCCGAAGAACAGCAGCGGCAACAGGCCGCCGATGCGATCGGCGGGTCGCTTCCACTGTTTGTCCGGTGGCGGCAGGGGCTCGCCATCCACCACCTGGATCATGCGATCGATGCCGGCATTGATGCCGCCGTGGATGTCGCGCTGGCGGAACATCGGCTTGATGGTCTCGTCGATGATGCGGCGGGCGATGGCATCAGGCAGCACGCCCTCCAGGCCGTAGCCCACCTCGATGCGCAGCGTGCGGTCCTGCAGGGCCACCAGCAGCAGCGCGCCATCGTCTATGCCTTCGCGGCCGAGCTGCCAGGCTTCGGCAACGCGGATGGCATAGGCCTCGATGGATTCGGGCGCGGTGGTGCCCACCAGCAGCACTGCCAGCTGCGCGCCCTTGCGCTGCTCGAAGGCAGCGAGCTTCTGCTCCAGCTCGGCCTGCTGTCCCGCGGTGAGCGTGCCGGTGAGATCGGTGACGCGCGCGGCCAGCGGCGGCACCGGTTGCAGCGTCTGGGCGCCGGCGGGTGCGATGGCACCGAACAGCGCCAGGCAGGCCAGCAGTGCGCGCAGCATCAGTTGCCGAAGTCCACCCGCGGCGGGGCGCTTATCGCCGCCTCGTTCTCCACGGTGAAGTTGGGCTTCACGTCATGGCCGAACATCTTCGCGGTGAGGTTGGACGGGAAGGAGCGCACGGTGCCGTTGTAGGCCTGCACCGCCTCGATGTACCGCTGGCGCGCCACGGTGATGCGGTTCTCCGTGCCCTCAAGCTGCGCCTGCAGGTCGAGGAAGTTCTGGTTGGACTTCAGGTCCGGGTAGTTTTCGGTGACGGCGAACAGGCTCTTGAGCGCCTGGGTGAGCTGCCCCTGCGCCTGCTGGAACTGCTGCATGGCCGCCGGATCGTCGAGCAGCTCGGGCGTGAGCTGGAGGGAACTGGTCCTGGCGCGCGCCTCGGTGACGCCGATGAGCACGGCCTGCTCCTGCGCCGCAAAACCCTTCACCGTCTCTACCAGGTTGGGGATGAGGTCTGCGCGCCGCTGGTACTGGCTGACCACCTCCGACCAGGCGGCCTTCACCGCTTCATCCTGGGTCTGCAGGGTGTTGTAACCGCAACCGGACAGCAGCACGGCAATGCCCAGCAGGGCGAACTTCAGGACACGCATGGAAGGTCTCCTCCTTGTAGGGACACCGCGATGTGCGGACGCGCTCCGCATCCGGCAAGGGAATTGTTGCACGGACGCCTGCGCCTTGCAGGCCCACCCTATCCCGTAAGAGGTAGGCAATCCCCCCTCGCCGGAAGCGCCGCGTACCCACCGTCCGGGAAATGGGCAGCACACCGCCACGGGGCCAACATCTGTCCCACGAGCTGACAACTCATCGACGACCCCGGCTTTCAAGGGAGTGAACATGGCCACCATCCGTCCGAACCCGATCTTTCCCCCCCGCGCCGCCGTGCTGACCCTGCTGGGCCTCACGGCTGGCGCACCTTTCCTGCTGAGTGCCTGCAGTCCCGACGCCGCACACGCTGCTGCAGCGCAGGCGCCGTCGGCTCCGCAGGTCAGCGTTGCCGAAGTCCTGGAACGACAGATCACCAACTTCCAGGAACTCACCGGGCGCATCGAGGCGGTGGAGCGCGTGGAGCTGCGGCCAAGGGTGTCCGGCTACATCGAATCGGTGGCCTTCCGCGAAGGAGCGCAGGGACGCAGCAACAAGGAGATCGGGCGCCGGCTCGCCATCACCGAAGGCACGGCCAAGACGCATGTGAAAGCCATCCTGACCAAGCTGGACGCCATCAGCCGCACCGAGGCGGTGGCGGTGGCGCACAAGCGCGGGCTGATCCGCCTGTAGCGCGCCATGTGGCGCGCCGGAGCTCAGTGCAGCGTGGCCCAGTTGAGGATGCGGATGTCCTCGGCAGGCATGTCCAGGTTGCGGGCCAGCAGCGCCCGCAGGTCGGCCGCTTCCCGTTGCGGACGCAGCACACCACGCAGCTCCACCACGCCCCGGTATTCGTCGGGCGCGGCAGGCATCTCGGGTGCCTCGGTCATGAAATGCGCGTAGTACTTGCGGGACATGGAAAATAGCCTCCATGGACAGGCTATTCCCCCGCCGTGCGCACCGCTGTGCGCGGCCGCACAGATCATCATCCTTTGCTGATATGCGTTTTTCCCTGATTGCCCGCGACATTCCGCACGGCGGTGCAGTGTGCGGGGGTGCGCCGCGATGAGCCGCTACCGCGCGCCCTCCCGGCCGGGCTCCCGCTACATCACGGCGGCTGGCCATGCACGCCTGAAGGCCGAGCTGGAGCAGCTCTGGCGGGTGGAAAGACCGCAGGTCACGGCAGCGGTCAGCGCGGCGGCCGCGCTCGGCGACCGCTCGGAAAACGCCGAGTACATCTACGGCAAGAAGCGCCTGCGCGAGATCGATGCGCGGGTGCGCCACCTGCGCAGGCGGCTGGACGGCATGGTGGTGGTGGACCAGCCGCCATCGGATCCGCGCCGCGTGTTCTTCGGCGCCTGGGTGACGCTGGAGCGCGAGGAGGATGGCGCGGAGCTGCGCTACCGCATCGTCGGCCCCGACGAGTTCGACATGGAAGAGGGTTACATCAGCATGGACGCCCCGCTGGCGCGGGCGCTGCTGGGCAAGCCGCTGGATGCTGAAATCGCGGTGCAGGTAGCGGGTCGCGAGACCCGCTACGTGATCACCGCCGTGGACTACGTGGCCTGATCAGACCACGCGCACATTCTTGAACTGCCAGGGATCAGACAGATCGAGGTCTTCGGCGAACAGCCGCTCACGCTCGGCCAGCGGCGACCAGTCGGTGTATGCCCCGGTGACCGTGCCGAGGTAGGGACGGCACAGTTCCAGCATGCGCTTGTGGTCGAGCTCATCCGGCTCCATCAGGCCTCGGTGCGGGTTCTCGATGGCCCAGACGATGCCGGCCAGCACGGCCACGGTGACCTGCAGGCTGGTGGCGTTGTTGTAGGGCACCAGCTTGCGCGCCTCTTCGATGGAGAGCTGCGAGCCATACCAGTAGGCGTTCTTCTTGTGGCCCGCCAGCAGCACGCCCAGCTCGTCCATGCCCGAGGTGATCTCGTTCATCAGGATGCGCTTGCGCTCCTGGATGTTCCAGTTGCGGCCCGCCAGCTCGTGCACGGAGATCACGGCGGAGTCGCTGGGGTGGTAGGCGTAGTGCGAGGTCGGCCGGTAGACCACATCGCCGTGCTCCTTCACCGTGTAGTAGTCGGCGAAGGAAATGGCCTCGCTGTGCGTGATCAGGAAGCCGTGGATGGGCCCTGCCTTGGGCGTCCAGGTGCGCACGCGGGTGGCTGCGCCCGGCTGGTTGAGGTAGATCGCCGCGCCGCTGCCGAAATCGTGGCGCTTGGCGTCGCGCGGGAAATTGCGCTCATGCGAGCCCCAGCCCAGCTCCGCCGGCTGGCAACCCTCGGACACGAAGCCGTCCACCGACCAGGTGTTGACGAACTCGCCCACTTCCTTCGGCCGGTCGGTGACCTGCGTGTCGCGCTCGGCGATGTGGATCACCTTGACGCCCAGCGCACGCGCCAGCGCGGCCCACTCCCCGCGGCTGGCGGGGTCGGGCTTGTCTGCCTCGACGCCGATGTCGCGCTTCAGGTTCAGCAGCGCTTCCTTCACGAAGTGCGAGACCAGCCCCGGGTTCGCGCCGTGCGTGATGACGGCGGTGGGGTGCTTCGCGGTGAGCTCGCTGCGCAGCGTCAGCGCATCCTCGCGCAGCGCGTAGTTGGTGCGGCGGCCCGGCGGCACGGTGGGATCGGTGTACCCGCCGGCCCAGGGCTCGATGCAGGTATCGATGTACATGGCCCCGCGTTCCCAGCAGTGCTTGATCAGCGCCACGCTGGAAACGTCGACGGAAAGATTGACGAGGAAATCGCCGCGCCCGAGCACGCCGTCGAGCACGCGCCGGTAGTTCTCGCGCACCAGCGGCTCGATGATGAAACGCACGCCCAGCTGTGCGGCCTCGGCCTTGCCGGATTCATCTGCCGTGACGATGACGATGCGCGAGGCGGGAATGCCGATGTGACGCAGGATGAGCGGCAGTACGCCCTGGCCAATGCTGCCGAAGCCCACCATCACGATGCGGCCGGGAAATTCCACGTGAACCTTGTCAGTCATTTCGTTGTCTGTACCTCATTGTGTTTCAAGCTTGCGCCAGCCAGGCGCAAGGGTTTTCTCGAAGCCCGGCAGGGCTTCCACGCGCCGCAGCCAGCGGGCCAGCTGCGGGTAGTGCACTTCGGCGGGCAGGAAGCGGCTGGCCAGTTCCTGCGCACCGGGTTGCAATAAGGCCCGATGCAGCACGCGGATGCAAGGGTAGATCGCGATATCCGCCGCCGATGGTGCATCGCCCACGATCCAGTCGCCCTTCGACAGCCGCGCCTCGATGGTGCGGGCCTCGCTGGCGACGGTATGCATGGCGCGCACCAGCGCCGCCTCGCTGAAGCGCGGCGACGGCTTCACCAGCTCGCCCACCAGCCGCATCAGGTCGGCTTCGGTGTAGGCCTGGAACTCGTTGATCACGCGCATGATCACGCCGGCCTCCTCGGGGCTCTGCCCGAAAAGCGGCGGGGAGGGATATTTGAGGTCGAGGTAGTAGAGCACCGCCAGCGACTCGAACACCACGTAGTCGCCGTCGCGCAGCACAGGCAGGCGCCCGCGCGGGTTCATCGCCATCAGCTGCGGCGATTTGTGTTCCTGGAAATCGGTCTGCAGCAGGTGGCTGCGCCACTCCAGGCCCTTCAGCTGCAGGGCGAGCAGCACACGCCAGCAGAAGGGGCTGCCGCTGCCCCAGTAGATGTCGATCACCGCGGGATTGTAGCGGCGAATTGTGCCGGACGCCGCGTGACGCCATGATGCGCGGATGAGCACAACGCCCGTTCCGCCCCTGGTCCAGGCCGCAGGACTTGCCGCGCTGCTGGACTCACCGGGGATCCTCGTCGTTGATTGCCGCTTCGACCTCGCCGATGCGCAGCTGGGCCCGAAGGCTTACGCGCAGGGACATGTGCCCGGCGCAGTATTCGCGTCAATGGACCATGACCTGGCTGCACCGCGCACTGCCCGCACGGGCCGGCATCCCCTGCCCTCACCCGCCGCCTTCGCAAGGCTGCTGGGCAGCTGGGGATTCACGCCGGCATCACGGGTCATCGTGTATGACCAGGGCAGCGGCGCCGGCGCTGCAAGGCTGTGGTGGATGCTGCGGGCGCGCGGTCATTCCGCAGTACAGGTACTCGACGGCGGATGGGCCGCCTGGCTGGCCCACGGCGGACCAGTGTCGGCGCGCGTGCCGGACATCACGCCCACGCAGGTGCAGGAGCGCGAATTCTCCGGTGTCTTCAGTGCCAGCGAGGCAGCCGATGCGGTGGCCGCGCGGCGCATCGTGCTGGTGGACGCACGGGCTCCCGAGAGGTTCAGCGGACAAAGCGAGACCATCGACCCGGTGGCCGGCCACGTGCCCGGCGCCCGCAACCATCCCTACACACGGAACCTCCGCGACGGACAGCACTGGCTCACCCCGGGAGAACTGCGGCAGCAGTGGGCGCCCCTGCTGGAACAGGCAGCCAACCGGCCCATGGTGATGATGTGCGGATCAGGCGTCACCGCATGCCACAATCTGCTCGCGCTCGAGCTGGCCGGCCATTGCGGCGGGCAGCTGTATGCCGGCAGCTGGAGCGAGTGGATCACTGATCCGGCCAGGCCGGTCGCCACGGGAGAGGACCCTTGAACGCGGACATGCGCGGACCATCGCCGGCACCCAATGGCTGGAGCATCGAGGACTCGCTCGAGCTCTACCAGATTCCAGCCTGGGGCAAGGGCTACTTCTCCATCAACGCCGCGGGCAACCTGGTGGTGCGACCGGACACCACCGCAGAGCACGAAATCGACCTCAACGACGTGGTGAAGGGGCTGCAGGAGCGCGACCTGCGCGCGCCGCTGGTGCTGCGCTTCTCCGGCATCCTCAAGCATCGCCTGCAACGCCTGCACGACGCCTTCGCGCAGGCCATCGCGGAGAACGACTACCGCAACCGCTACGCGGCGGTGTTTCCCATCAAGGTGAACCAGCAGCGCCTGGTGGTGGAGGAGGTCTACCGCTACGGCAAGCCGCATGGCTTCGGGCTTGAGGTGGGCTCCAAGCCGGAGCTGCTGGCCGTGATGGCCATGACGGAGGACTCCCCCGAGCGGCTCATCGTCTGCAATGGCTTCAAGGACTCCAGCTACATCGAGGCGGTGATCCTCGCCACCAGGCTGGGCCGCACCATCATCCCCGTGGTCGAGAATTATTCCGAACTCGACCTCATCCTCAGGCACGCCGCCGCCCACAACGTGCGGCCGCGCATCGGCGTGCGCGTGAAGCTGGCCAGCGAAGGTTCGGGACGCTGGCGCGACTCGGCGGGCGACCGCTCGAAGTTCGGGCTGTTCGTCACCGAAATCCTCGACCTGCTGAAGGTGCTGCGCGAGCGGGACATGCTCGACTGCCTGCAGCTGGTGCACTGCCATCCGGGCAGCCAGCTGCAGGACATCCGGCGCGTGAAGGACGCCATCAACGAGCTGGCACAGGTGTATGCCGAACTGGTGCGCCTGGGCGCGGGCCTGATGTACATCGACGTTGGCGGCGGCCTGGGCGTGGATTACGACGGCAGCGGCACGAACTTCTCCTCGTCGATGAACTACACGCTGGTGGAGTACGCCAACGACGTGGTGTACCGCATCGCCAGCGTATGCAACGCGCACGGACTCCCGCATCCGATGATCGTCAGCGAATCCGGCCGCGCCATCGCCGCGCATCACAGCGTGCTCGTCTTCAACGTGGTGGGCCGCTCTGCACTGGACCGCTTCGCCATCGGCAAGGAAGACCTGCAGCTGCCACAGGATGCACCGCGGCCCGTGCAGGACCTCGTGGAGGCCTGGCGCAGCGTCAGTCCGCGGCGGCTGGTGGAGTGCTACCACGACGCCGTGACGGCCCGCGAGGAAGTGCTCCAGATGTTCAAGCTCGGCCTGCTGTCGCTGGAATACCGCGGCCTGGCCGAGCGCCTGTACTGGGCCACCTGCACCAAGGTGCGCGATGGCGCGCGCCGCCTGGAGGAGATCCCCGAGGAACTCGCGGAGCTGGAAGGCATCCTGTCAGACACCTACTTCTGCAATTTCTCCGTGTTCCAGTCGCTGCCTGACAGCTGGGCCATCGACCAGCTGTTCCCCATCGTGCCGGTGCAGCGCCTGGGCGAGCAGCCGGTGCGCAAGGCCGTGCTGGCCGACATCACCTGCGACTCGGACGGCAAGATCGACCACTTCGTGAGCCTGCGCGACGTGAAACGCACGCTGGAGCTGCATCCGCTGCGCGAGGGCGAGGACTACCACCTCGCCGCGTTCCTGGTCGGCGCCTACCAGGAAACCCTCGGCGACCTGCACAACCTCTTCGGCGACACGCACGTGGTGCACATCCGCGTGCACGACGAGGGCGGCTGGTGGATCGAGGAGATCGTCAAGGGCGACACCGCCAACAAGGTGCTCGAATACATGGAGTACGACGTGGCGGAGCTGTACCCGGCGCTGGCGCGCGACTGCGAACGTGCGGTGCGCGAGGGACGGATGACGGTGGCCGAGAGCCAGGCGCTCAAGCGCTTCTACGAGACCGAGCTCGACGGCTACGCGTACCTGGAGCCCTGAGGCTCACCACATGTCGCGCAGGCGCCCCGTGGCGTCGATGGTCACCGGCTCCTCGGCGGAGGCCAGGCGCGAATCAGAGGCCCGCGCGCTGACAAAGGACGTCTGCTCGAAGCACTTGAGCACCTTCTCGGTGGCAAAGCGGCTGCGCCCGCCATAGACATGCGCATCGCCGCGCGGTGACTGCTGCGTGAGCGGGAATTTCAGCGGCTGCAGCAGCTGCAGCTCGTTGCGCGCCCTTGTCATGGCGACGTAAAGCAGCCGCCGCTCCTCGTCGATCTGCTCCGGCTTGCTGGCGAACTCGTTCGGGAAGCTGCCGTCGACCACGTTGAGCACGTACACCGTGTCCCACTCCATGCCCTTGGCGGAGTGCACGGTCGAAAGCACCAGGTATTCCTCGTCGAGGCTGCCCTTGCCCGACAGGTCGCTGGTGGACTGGGGAGGATCGAGCGTGAGCTCGGTGAGGAACCGTTCGCGGCTGGGGAACTGCTGCGAGAGCTGGTCGAGCTGGTCCAGGTCGCCGATGCGGGTGTGGAAATGCTCGTAGATGCGTTCGAGGTGCGGCTGGTACCACTCGCGCACCTGCCGCACCTGGCCAGGCCACGGGCGTCCGGGTTCGGTGAGCTTTTCCATCAGCTCCGCCATGCGGCGGAAGTCGCGCTCCACCGCGGCCGGCACCTTGATGCCGCCCAGCGATTTCAGCGAGCCACCGGCCTCGGCCAGGGCATCCAGCGTCCAGCGCGCGTTCACCGGGCCCATGCCCGGCAGCAGCTGCAGCGCGCGGAAGGCGGCCAGGTCATTGCGCGGGTTGTCCGCCCAGCGCAGCACGGAAAGCATGTCTTTCACATGCGCGCCTTCGAGGAACTGCAGTCCGCCGTACTTCACGAACGGAATGCGGCGACGCGCGAGTTCCACCTCGAGCAGGTCGCTGTGGCTGCCACTCCTGAACAGCACCGCCTGGCGCCTGAGGCCCACTCCGCCCTCGCGCCGCTGCAGCACCTGCTGCGCGACGTACTCGGCCTGCGACTCCAGGTCGTCCACGGTGACGAACAGCGGCGAGGTGCCGCCGGGCCGCGTGGCCAGCAGGTGCTTGCGGAACTGCCGCGGTGCATCCGCCATCAGCGCGTTGGCGGCATCGAGCACGGTCTGCGTGGAGCGGTAGTTCTGTCCCAGCGGGATCACCTCGGCCGCCGGCGTGAAGCGCTCCGGGAAGCCCAGGATGTTCTCCACGGTGGCGGCACGGAAGGCGTAGATGGCCTGCGCGTCGTCGCCCACCACGGTGAGGCCGGCGCCATCGGGCTTCATGGCCAGCACGATATCGGCCTGCAGCTTGTTGGTGTCCTGGTACTCATCGACCAGCACGTGGTCGAACTGGCTGCCCACATGGCGCGCCAGCTTCGGCTCGGACATCAGGATGCTCCAGTAGAGCAGCAGGTCGTCGTAGTCGAGCAGGCCCAGCTTCTGCTTGCGCTCGACATAGCCGCGGTACAGCTTCACCAGCTGCGGCTCCCACTGCGCACACCAGGGATATTGTTCGCGCAGGGTATCGGCGAGCGGGCGGCCGGTGTTCACGCGGTGCGAGTAGATGGCAAGGCAGGTGTCCTTGCGGGGAAAGCGCTGCGCGGATTCCGCCAGGCCCTGCTCGGTGCGGATGGCATCGAGCAGGTCCGCGGCATCGGCACGGTCGATCACGGAGAAAGCCGGATCAAGTTTCAGCTGCGGGGCATAGTGGCGCAGCAGGCGGTTGCCCAGCGAATGGAAGGTGCCGGTCCAGGTGAGGCGCTGCGCGATGACGCGCGACCGGCCGCCCAGTGTGTCGTCCAGCGACTGGCGCAGCACTTCCAGCGCGCGCCGCCGCATCTCCATCGCCGCGCGGCGGGTGAAGGTGAGCAGCATGATGCGATGGGGATCGACACCATTGACCACCAGGTGCGCCACGCGGTGCGCCAGCGTGCTGGTCTTGCCCGTGCCCGCGCCGGCCACCACCAGCAGGGGCCCGGCGCGCAGCGGGCCATCCGCAACCGGCTCGCCGAAACTGGCGGCCTTGCGCTGTGCGGTGTTGAGGGATTCCAGATGGGCGGGAACTGCAGACATAATCAGCCGCAACTATAGCCAATGCGGTTTCCCCGCGCTTTGCAGCGCCGTGCATATTGCGCACCTCGTCGCAACAACACAGGTTAATCCATGAGTGAAAAGCAGACGGTGTTCGATGGCACCGTGATCCGCGTCAATGTCGAGCAGGTGGCGCTGCCCAATGGCACCACCGCGCGCTACGAGATCGTGCACCACCCGGGCGGCGCGGCAGTGGTGGCGGTGGACGGGCAGCAGCGGGTCTGCCTGCTGCGCCAGTTCCGCCCGGCGGGCGGCGGCTGGGTGTGGGAACTGCCCGCAGGGCGCCTGGAGCCCGGGGAACCGCCGCAATCAACTGCGCAACGCGAACTCCAGGAAGAAGCGGGCTGCGCGGCGACGCAGTGGGAGTCGCTGGGAAGCGTCCTTTCGTCACCCGGCGTGCTGGCGGAGACCATCCACCTGTACCTGGCGCGGGGCCTTGAGCACGGCGCCCCAAGCCATGAGCAGCACGAAGTCATCGAGGTACACTGGCTGCCGCTGGTTGACGCGGCGCGGCAGGCCGCCAGCGGCGAGCTGCGGGATGCCAAAACTGTGATCGGCCTCCTGCGCGCCCTGAACCACATGTCACAATGACCTGAAGTTGGTGAGGACTAGTATCTTCTGGCGATGATGGGCAGGAAAGACGACAACTTCTCGATACATGTGCCGGAGGATGAATCCGAAAGGCAGATGCCGGATCACCTGGAGATCGTCGAGACGGGTCCCGGCGGCAAGCCGAAGAAACGCCTGCAGGGCGGCGCCTACGATCCATACCAGAAGCAGGACCCGGGCAGCCCCGGTGATACCGCCCGCATCCGCCGGCCGCGCGTCGACCTGCGCAAGCTCTCCGAGTGGATCAAGACCACGCAGCAGGTAAAGGCCCTGCGCGAGGAAGACCTGCTCGAAGCGGCGCGTGGCGCACCCAAGGCAGACAAGCCCAGCAAATAGCTCAGCTGCCGGCGCCGGAAACGCGCCAGCGCGACACCGCTGCGCCCAGGCGCGGCAGGCCCAGGATGGCCAGGGCCAGCGCTATCACCAGCGCGTGGGCCCACCACAATCCCAGCAACGGGTTGGTCTCGCCACGCTCCAGCAGCGTGCGGCCGCTGGTGAGGAGTCCCGCTTGCACCGCAAACAGCAGCACCGCCAGCGGCACACGCGCGTGGCGCCCCTGTCGCGGCCGCAGTCGCGCCAGCGGTACGGCAAGCAGTCCCAGCAGCAGCACGCTGGCCACCCAGCCGATGCGCCAGTGCAGTTCAGCCGTGTAACGCGGGTCGGCTGAAGCCAGCAAGGTGTGGTTTGCCAGTCCATCCACGCGTGGCCGGCCTGGCAGCCGTGCGCGGGGCACCGGCAGGCGGACCACTTGCTCGCGGAAGCTGGTGAGGCGCCAGTCCAGCGCGCCGGGTGATCCTTCATAACCCTGGCCATCGAAGAGATTCACCAGGATGGCTTCGCCTTCCGGATCGACGCTATAGCGGGCACGTTCGGCCAGCACCACCTGCAGGCGCGGGGTGCCGCCGGCAGCAGCGGGCAGTTCACGCTGGATGAAGACATCGCGCAGCGTGCCGTCTGCGTCGCTGGCGCGGAAGTGCAGCGTGATGCCCTCGCCCACCGCCCGGAAGCTCCCCGGCTCCAGACCGCGAGTCGCGGCCGTGCGCAATGCCGCCAGGCGCAGCGCTGCAGCCTCCCGTGCTGCTGCGGGGGCATCGATAAAGGCGATCCAGCCGGCGAGCACCGCCACCGGCAGCACTACTGCGCCGGCTGCCAGGTAGAGCACGGTGCGCGGCACGCCTGAGGCCTGTGCCGCGGTGATCTCACTGTCGTAATAGAGGCGCCCCAGCGCCAGCACCGCGCCCAGCAGCACGGCAAAGGGCAGGATCACGCCGAGGTTACTGCGCAGTGAAAGCAGCACCAGGCGCGGCACGGTGGCGCCGGGAATCTGGCCGTCGGCGGCCCGCCCCATCACGAAGGAGAACTGGTAGATCAGCAGCACGGCGAGCAGGATCGCGGCCACGAGCAGCACCTGGGCTGCGACCGCGCGCAGCACATGGCGGAAGAAGATGCCCCGCGCCGCCGCGCGCATGCCCTACCAGGGCGCGTCGGCGCGACGCGCGTAGCGCAACCAGGGGTCGGCCCGCCCCGGTACCGCCACGCCCGCGGCATCGCGCTGCAGTTCGTACAGGGCGATGCCATCGGCATCCAGTTCCAGGCGCTGCTCCACACGCAGCGTCTCGCCCGTGCCCGGCGCGGAGATGCGGCAACCCGTGCTGCCCGCGCCGGTGAATCCGCTGCCGCTGCGCGTGACCAGCACGTCGCAGCCCAGGCGCGGCCGCACGTCCTGCGCCAGCATGCTCTTGAACAGGTCGCGGTTCAGGTGGCCGTCACGCCAGCGCGACGCCTCCACCAGGTCGGCGGTGGACAGCAGGGCCCGCTCACCGTCCCCGGACGGCCGCAGCACCAGCAGGTATTGCGCGAACACGCGGCGCGGGTCGTCCGCGGCCATCTCCTGCACGTAGAACACGTATTTGCCCACCTGCGCGGCCTGCACGGGCGCGATCACCAGGTGCAGGGCCGGATGGCCGCCAACGCTGCGCGACTGCGCCAGGTTGTCGTAGCTGCCCGGCAGCATCGCCGCCAGTTGCGTGGCGAATACCTCCTGGCGCTCTGGTTGCGAGGCGCAGGCCGCCACCAACAGCAATCCCGCCCAACACCACTTTTTAACCACCATAGACCACCCGCCACTGTGCCGGATAAGTGAGACCGAGCTTGACGATTGAATCGAGCAGCGCGGGATAGTCGCGCCCCGCGGCGGCCGCGGCGCAGGCGAAATCCTCCTCGCGGGCCAGGTGCGGATTCGCATTGGCCTCCAGCGCATACAGGCTGCCATCCGCGCGCATGCGGAAGTCCATGCGCGCATATCCGGTGAGGCCGAGCGCGCGATAGATGCGCCGCGACAGCTGGTCGAGCTTGGCCTGCACGCCGGCCGGCAGGTCGCGTGCCGGGGCGCTGTCGATGCCGTAGCGGGCACGGTACTTGGCGTCCCACTTCACCTTGCGCGTGGCGATGGCGCTGCCCTTGTCGCCCATGCTGCCGAAGTTCAGCTCCCACACCGGGAAGGTGGTGATGCGCTGGTTGCCCATCACCCCGACGTACAGTTCGCGGCCCTCGATGTATTCCTCCACCAGCGCGTCGGACTTGTGCTGGTCGATCACGAACTCCACGCGCTCTTTCAGCTGCTCGGCATTGGTCACCACCGAGGCCTGGGCAATGCCCTGGGAGGCATCATCGGTGCTGGACTTCACGAACAGCGGATAACGCATGCGCCGCGGGATCTTCACCCTGAGCTCGCGGCGGAACACCTGGAACAGGGGCGTGGGGATGCGGTGCCAGGCGAACACCTGCTTGCAAAGGGCCTTGTCGCGCGAGAGCAGCAGGCCGCGCGGATTGCAGCCGGTGTAGGGCTGGCGCAGCATCTCGAGGAATGCCACCACGTGCTGGTCGTAGCTGACGATGCCGTCGAACTCCTCCAGCAGGTTGAAGACCACATCAGGCTGCCATTCGGCGATGGTGGCGCGCAGCTCGGTGATGGTGTCGAGCACGCCCAGCGCGCGCACCTCGTGGCCGGAGGCCTTCAGCGTCTGGATGACGTCGAACTCGGTGCGCCACTCGCCGACGGCCTTGGGATCCTGACCGTCGAGGGAATCAGGCGGCATCAGGCTCGGGTGGAGCACCACCAGTACGCGCGATCGCTTCATAGGTTCAGTTGTGGACGCTCCCTTTCGCCGAACAGCCGCGCCATGCTGCCGAGCAGCCAGCGCGCATGCGGCATCGCGTCCCGCTGCGATCCCCTGAGGTAAAGGTCCATATTATCCGCACGTTCGATGGCGATGCGCAGAACCTGCTGCAGATTGTAGGCTTCGTCCGCGCCGCAACTGCCGGCGAGCAGCTCGCGCTTGTGCGCGCGCAGGAAGGTAGCCGCCCGCGTCAGGCCGGCGCGCGGCGGGCGCCGCGTGAACACACGCAGCAGCAGCGTGTCGGAGGCTTCGCTGCACCAGTCGGTCTGGCGCGCGAGCTTCTCGCGGTAGTGCTCGGCCAGCGTGCGGGGGTTCCTGCCCAGGGGTTCGATGTGGGCGCGGCTGGTGACCCGCGGCGGTTCGGTGGCGAGCTGGCGCATGAGCTCGTCCACGTAGCGCAGCTTCTCCCACGCCGGCCAGCTGGCATAGCTGCGCCGCCAGTCGGAGTTCGGTTTCAGCCACACGGCGAAGGTCTCGGCGAAATCCTCGGTGGGATGCGCCTGCGCGTACCAGTCGCCAAGGTGCTGCACGAAGCGCCGGCTGCCGGGGCGCGCGCGGTAGGAGTCGGGATACCGCAGCGAGGCGGGTCCGAACAGCGCACGCCAGCGGGCACGGCGCCTGAGCCTGTAGGCAGTGTCGATGGCATGGCCCACCTCGTGGCGCAGGATGCGCATCATCCACTTCTGGTTGCCGCCCTCCACCTGCCGCATCATGCGCCGCTCCAGCCGCATCAGCCGCGGGTGCGCCAGGTAGAACGGCACGGCAACGCCGGGCACACCGTCAGGCGAGAACCATTCCTCCGCCAGCCACATGTGCGGCCGGAAGCCCAGGCCCCGCCGCGCCAGCTCGTCGTGCACGCGGTTCAGGCGCCGCTCCAGCGATGTGCCACGCAGCTTCAGGCCCAGGTCGCTGAATCGCACCTGCAGCAGTTCGGTGTCGGACAGGCGCGACCAGTGCGCCCCGCCGCGCAGCTCACGCGTCCTGGGCATGCACCGGTTCCACGATCCAGTCGAGGATGTAGCGCTCCTGTGCCTCGGTCTCCGGCACATGCGGCCAGACGCCCGAGCGCGCGTTGTGCTGCCAGAGGCGGTTCAGCTCGGTGAGTGCCTGCTCCGGCGTCTGTCCGCATTCGCGCAGGTAGCAGCCGATGGTCATGCCGGTGCGGCCGAAGCCGGCGCGACAGTGCACGTACACCGCGCCCTCTCCCGACAGCTCCCGCACCAGCACCCGCTGGATGCGCCGCATGTCCGCGGGCCTGGCCGGCACCGAGTGGTCTGGAATGGACAGCCGATGCACCCTGGCCTCGGGGGGCAGGAAGCCCGCGTAGTCGGGCATCTCTCCTGCGTGCGTGAGGTCGATGAACGTGCGCACGCCGGCAGCCAGCAGCAGCTGCACGCGACGGCTGCGCCCGGCCTCGCTGCCGGCGCAGGGGTGCTCGCCAGCCAGCAGCCGGCCGCGCTCCACCCAGTAGCTGTTGGCCAGCGGGGGCGGCGGCATCCTCATGTTGCTTCCCCGGTTGCCGGTTCGCCGGGTGCCAGCCCCCTGAAGTCAAACAGGCGCGTATCAGCCAGCGTGGAAGGCTCCACATTGCGCAGCGCGCTGAACAGGGTCTCGATGCGTCCCGGATGCTCTGCTTCCCAGGCGGCCAGCATCTTCTTCACCTGCGCGCGCTGCAGGTTCTCCTGCGAGCCGCACAGGTCGCAGGGAATGATGGGGAAGCCGCGTGCACTGGCAAAGCGTGCGATGTCGCGCTCGGGCACATACGCCAGTGGACGGATCACGATGTTGCGGCCGTCATCCGAGCGCAACTTCGGCGCCATGGCCTTCAGCTTGCCGCCATGGAAGAGGTTCAGGAACAGTGTCTCGACGATGTCGTCGCGATGGTGGCCCAGGGCGATCTTCGTCACGCCGTTTTCCGCTGCATAGCGGTACAGCGCGCCGCGGCGCAGGCGCGAGCACAGGCTGCACATGGTGCGGCCTTCGGGGATCACCCGCTTCACCACGCTGTAGGTGTCCTGCTCGATGATGTGGTAGTCCACGCCCAGCGTGGCCAGGTATTCCGGCAGCACATGCGCGGGAAAACCCGGCTGCTTCTGGTCCAGGTTCACCGCCACCAGCGAGAACTCCACCGGCGCGCTGCGCTGCAGGGACAGCAGCATGTCGAGCAGGGTCCAGGAATCCTTGCCGCCCGAGAGGCACACCATCACGCGGTCGCCCGCGCCGATCATGGCGTAATCCTCGATGGCCTTGCCCACCAGGCCGCGGATCTGCGCTGCCAGGCGACGCTTGGTCGAAGACAGGGGTGGCGGTGCGGCGACGACAGCTTCGACGCTCATCGCGCCTCCTCCAGGTAGCGGGCTTCCAGGTAGCGCAGCGAGGCGGTGGCAGACAGCGGCCTGCCGGTGACTTCCTGCACCAGCTCCACCGGCCCCAGCCGTGCGCCGGCGGCATGCACGTTCGCCTTCAGCCAGTTGGTCACGACACCCAGCTCACCGCGCGCGATGCGGGCGTCCAGCTCAGGCGTCTGCGCGCGCAGGCTCTCGTAAAGCTGCGCGGCGACCACCGCGCCGATGGCATAGGAAGGGAAATAGCCGAAGGCGCCATGCGCCCAGTGCACGTCCTGCAGGCAGCCCTCGGCGTCATCCGCGGGCTTCACCTCCAGGCGGTCACGCATGCCCTTGTTCCAGGCATCGGGCAGGTCGCGCACGGACAGCTTGCCTTCCAGCAGGTCCTTTTCGATGGAATAGCGCAGCAGCACATGCATGGGATAGGTGAGCTCGTCGGCGTCCACGCGGATCGCATCGCGCCGCACTTGCGTGACCAGGCGGTAGAGATTGCCCGGCGCCCACTCCGGCCCTGTGGCGCCGAAATGCTTTTCCAGCAGCGGCCGCAGCCATTCCATGAAGGGGCGGCTGCGGCAGATGATCATCTCGATGAACAGTGCCTGGCTTTCTTCCAGCGCCATGCCGCGGGCCCTGCCCACCGGCTGCGTGTGCCAGCCCTGCGGCATGCCCTGTTCATACAGCGCATGGCCGGTCTCGTGCATCGCAGCCAGCAGGCCCTTGAAGGGATCAGCCTGGTCGAAGCGCGTGGTGACGCGTATGTCGCCCGCCACGCCCTCGGTGAAGGGATGGTCGCTTTCATCCAGCCGCCCGCGCTCGAAGCTGAACCCGAAGGCCTTCATCAATTCCACCGCCAGCGCACGCTGGCGCCCGGGCGTGAATTTTCCCGCCAGCGGCAGCGCGGGGGTCTCATGCTGGCGTTCGATGGCCTCGCGTATCAGCGACGGCAGGCGCCGCGCCAGCGCACGGAAGATGCTGTCGACCATGGCGCTGCGCATGCCGGGCGTATAACCATCCATCAGCGCATCGTAGGGAGGCAGGTCCAGCGCCTGTCCCAGCAGCGCAGCCTTGTCGCGCACCAGCTGCAGCACCTCGGTGAGCACGGGCGCGAACAGGCTGAAATCCTTCTTCTCCCGCGCCTCCGCCCAGCGCACCTCGGCCAGCGAGGTGGCGCGCGCCAGGCGCCCGATCAGCGATACCGGCGTGGCGATGGCATGGTCGCGCTGGCGGGCCATCTCGCGCAGGTTGGCGCGCTGCCATTCATCCAGCGTGCCGATGCCGGCCTGCGCGCGCTCGATCAGCCGGCTCACGCGCGGCGAAGTGAGGATGGCGTGCTGCTCGATCTCGATGGCGGCCAGTTGTTCACCGCGCACGTCGGCGCTGCCGCGCGGCATCATCACTGCGGCATCCCAGCGCAGCAGCGACAGCGCGCCAATGAAAGCGTGCAGACGCTGCCACTCCTGTTCGAGCTGTTTGTAGGGGGTGGCGGCCATCGGGGTGGCCCCGGGCAAGGGGCCGCGGGGCAGCGGCCATTCTACCGGGAGCGGCCGGGGGGTGCCCGAACCACTGCCCCGGCAGCAGTCAGGTCAATGCGGGGCTTCGGAAGCCGGCAGGGCCGGTGCGCCAGCCTCGCTGCCCTTCAGGCGGTCGATCAGCCGCGAAAGGTACTGCGGCGAGCGGGTATTTCGCGCGATCTTCAGGTAAAGCGCCGGCACCACGAACATGGTGAGGGCCACCGCGAACACCGAACCGAAGAACACCGTGGCACCGATGGACTGGCGGCTTTCGGCACCGGCGCCCGTGGCAATGGCCAGCGGCACCGCGCCAGCGGCCGTGGCCAGGGTGGTCATCGCCACCGGCCGCAGGCGCGTGACCGAGGCCTCGATGATGGCTTCGGCGAACTCCACGCCCCGGTCGCGCAGCTGGTTGGCGAACTCGACGATGAGGATGCCGTTCTTGCTGGCGATGCCGATCAGCATCACCGCGCCGATCTGGCTGAAGATGTTGATGGAGGAGCCGTACAGCCACAGCCCGATCAGCGCGCCGGTGAGCGCCATTGGCACGGCGGCGAGGATCACCAGCGGGTGCACGAAACTCTCGAACTGCGCCGCCAGCACCAGGTACACGATGAGCATCGCGAAGGCAAAGGTGAGCATCAGGCCGCCGGAGGAGCGCTTCAGTTCCCGCGACTCGCCGTCGTATTCGATCTGGATGGGCACGTCACCCTGCTGCTGGCGCACCACCCCTTCCAGGTATTCCAGCGCATCGCCCAGTGCGTAGCCCGGTCCGAGGTTCGCGCTCACCATCACCGACCGCAGGCGGTTGAAGCGGCGCAGTTCCGAGGCGGCGCCACCCTCCTGGATGCTCACCACGCTGGCCAGCGGCACCAGCTGGCCGCTGCGTGCGGAGCGCACGTAGATGTTGTCGAGGTCGCCCACGGAGGCGCGCTGCTCGTCGCGGGCCTGCAGCACCACGTTGTATTCATCGCCGCCCATGGGGAAGGTGCCCACCACACGCGAGCCCAGCATGGTTTCCAGCGCGCGCGACACGTCGGTCACCGACACACCGAGGTCGGCGGCCTTGTTGCGGTCCACCGCCACGCGCAGCTGCGGCTGGCGTTCCTCGTAGTCCATCTCGAGGTTGGTGAGGCGCGGGTTCTCCGCGGACGCCACGGCGATCACCTTGTTGGCCACGTCGGCCACCTGCTGGAACTCCGGTCCCTGCAGCACCACCTGCACCGGCTTGCCCGACCCGCCCAGTCCGCCTGGCGTGCGCGGCACCACGCGCGCGCCGGAAACGTCCTGCATGCGCCGCTGCAGCCGCGCCACGATCTGCTCGGCGGTGTCGGGGCGCTCGCCCCAGGACTTCAGCGGCAGGAACACCATGCCGTTGCTCACCGAGGCCTGGTTGTTCCAGTTGCCCGTGCGGCGGATGACGCGCGTGGCATTGCCGCGCTCGACTTCATCGTAGGCGATGGCGGCGACCAGCTCGAGCTGGCGCTGCGTGTAGTCCATGCTCGAGCCTTCCGGCGCCTGCACCATGATCTGCACGCGGCCGCGATCCTCACGCGGGGCCAGCTCGGTGGCCAGCTGCATGCCCTTCCAGGGCCAGCCCACCACCAGCAGCGAGATCATCAGCACCGCCGAAACCCCGGCCGCCGAAAGCAGCCAGGCCGGCCGCGCGCCACCCAGTGTCCAGCGCAGCATGTTGCCGTAGGAGCGTGCGGAGGCCTGGAACAGCCGGTCCACCGCCGCCGCGAGCCGCCCGCGATGGATGCCGTTGGCGAACAGCTTCGAGGTCATCATCGGTGTGAGCGTGAGCGCCACCAGCGCGGAGAACAGCACCGCCGCCGCGATGGACACGCCGAACTCGGAGAACAGGCGCCCCACATTGCCCTGCAGGTAGGAGATTGGGAGGAACACGGACACCAGCACCAGCGTGGTGGCGATCACCGCGAAGCCGATCTCGCGGCTGCCGTTGATGGCCGCCAGCAGCGGTGGCTCCTTCAGCTCGATGCGGCGCACGATGTTCTCGAGCACCACGATGGCGTCGTCGACCACCAGGCCAATGGCCAGCACGGCGCCCAGCAGCGTCAGCGTGTTGATGGAATAGCCCAGCGCCGACATCACCACTGCGGCTGCCAGGATGGACACGGGAATGGTCGCCGCCGGGATCAGCGTGGCGCGCAGGGTGCCGAGGAACAGGAAGATCACCACCAGCACGATCACGCCGGTCTCCGCCAGCACCAGCATCACCTTCTGCATGGACTCGCGGATGAACACCGAGTTGTCGATGTTCACCTCGAAGCTGATGTCCTCCGGCAGGCCCTCGCGGATCAGCAGCATTTCCTTCTTCACCGCGTCCGCCACTTCCAGCACGTTGGCGGTGGACAGCGGCGTGACGGGCAGCAGCAGCGCGGGGCCCATCTCGGTGGCCGATCCGCCGCGATGGGTTTCCGCGGCGAGCTGCACCTGCGCCACCTCGCCCAGCCGCACCAGGTACCCCTCGACGCCGCGTCCGACCACCAGGTTGCGGAACTCCTCCTCGCTGCGCATCGCGGTATCGGTGCGCAGCGTGAATTCACGTTGCTGCGACTCGATGCGCCCGGCCGGCAGCTCGATGTTCTCGCTGCGCAGGGCGCTCTCGATGTCATTCACCGTGACCTTGCGCGCGGCCATGGCGGCACGATCCAGCCAGACGCGCATGGCGTAGCGGCGCGCGCCGTTGATGAACACGCTGGCCACGCCCGGCACCGCGCCGAGCCGGTCGACCAGGTAACGCTCGGCGTAGTCGGTGAGCTCCAGGCCGTTGCGCGTGTTGCTGGAGAGGATCACGATCAGCACCGCATCGGCGCCGCTCTCCACCTTCTCCACCTGCGGGGGATCGGCCTCGTCGGGCAGCCGCCCCATCACGCGGGTGACGCGGTCACGCACGTCGTTGGCGGCGGAGTCGATGTTGCGGCTGGCATTGAACAGCACGTCGATGCTGGCGCGCTCGTCGCGGCTGCGCGAGGTGACCTTGTCGACGCCCTCGAGCCCCGCCACCTCGTTCTCGATGATCTGCGTGATGCGCGTCTCGATCACGCCGGCGTTGGCGCCGCGGTATGTGACGCTGACGCTGACGGCCGGCTGCTGGATGTCGGGGTATTCGCGGATGGGCAGCCGCAGCGCCGCCATGATGCCGACGATCAGCAGCAGCAGCGACAGCACGGTGGCGAAGACCGGCCGCCGGATCGAGATCTCCGAAATGGTCATGAGGGCTGGCGGCCGGGAGCGAGGGCGGACGCCTCCGCCGCACCTTCGGCGGCACTGGGTGCATCCGCGTCGCGGACCAGCGAGCCATCGCGCAGCTTCATCGTGCCCTCGATCACCACGCGGTCTCCGGCGCGCACGCCATCGGTGATCTCCACGAAGCCGGGCTGGCGGCGTCCCAGCGTGACCTCACGCTTCTCGACGGTGTCGCCGCGCACGAGGTAGACGAACTGCCGCGCCTGCTCGGGCACCAGGGCCTCCTCGGGAATCACCAGCGCCGGCCGCTGGTCCTGGGACAACGCGACGGTGAGGTACATGCCGGGCTTCAGCGCCAGGTCGGCATTGGGCACGGCGGCACGCACGATCACCGAACGGGTGGCCGGATCCACGCGCGAATCGACGCTGAGCACGCGGCCGTTGAACTGGCGGCCGGGATAGGCATTGGTGCGGGCCCCGACGGTCTGGCCCGCCTTCAGCGCACCCACCTGCGCTTCGGGCACGGAAAAGTCGACCTTGATGGTGCTGGTGTCGTCCAGCGTGGTGATCAGCGTGCCGGGGCTGATCAGCGCCCCGACGCTCACGCGCCGCAAGCCCACATGCCCGGTGAAGGGCGCGCGGATGTAGGTGTCGGAAAGCCGCGAGCGCGCGGCGGCCACCCGCGCCTCGTTGGACTTCATGGTCGCCTCGAGCTGCTCGTGCTGCGCCTTGGACAGCGCCTGCGTGGCCAGCAGCTCGCGGCTGCGGCCGAACTGGCTGCGGCTTTCTTCGAAGGCGGCGGTGGCCGCGGCGAGATCGGCCTCGGCAGTGCCGCGGTCCAGCTCGACCATCACCTGGCCCTGCTGCACGCGCTGCCCATCCGTGAAGTGGATGGCCGTGATGATGTTGCTGGTCTTGGCAGTGATGTCCACGGCCTCGTTGGCACCGGCGGTGCCGATGGCCTCCAGCCCCACATCGAGGCTGCGCTCGCGCACGGGTGCGGTGACGACACGGATGGCGGCCTGTGCGGCCCCGACCCCGCCTGTGGACATCGCGTTGTTGTCCGCCGGCGTGTCGTGCTTGGACTCGTAGATCGCCCAACCCGCGCACACCACGGCCAATCCGACGCTGACTATTGCAATCAAGGTGCGCGGCTCTGACATAGGCCGGCGATTATCGCATCGGTGGCGCGGGACGCGGGCCGCAATTGGCATTGCCTGGATGCCATTTCCCTTGTCGGGCGCAGCTCAGGGCGCTGCGACAAGTATTTCGAGTCCCGAAGGTGGAGCGCCCTCGCCCGCCCAGAATGCGGCCGCGGTGCCATCTGCGGAGATCACCAGCGTGCGGCCGGCCGTCGACCAGGTGCGGGATGACCCACCGCTGTCACCGGCACTGGCAAGAAGCAGCCCCAGCTGCAGCCAGTCCGGCGCGCTGGCCTCGAGGCAGCAATGGGCCGCTGCCGCGCCACGGCGGTGATCCAGCAGCAGCGTCGCATCGCCGGCGGCGTATGGCGACCAGAGCTCCCGCTCCAGCACGGTGGCAAATTTCTCGCCCTCGACCGCCTCCACCACGGACGCGAGCAACTGCGCGGCAGCCGCTGGCAGCATCCCGGGCACATCGGGGGCGGCCGGCCTGAACACGGCCAGCGCGGCCAGCGCGAAGTCAGGTCCCGATGCCAGCTGCGCGGTGGAGGCGAAGGGATTCAGCGCCGGGAACTGCGGCCGCTCGCCGATGCCGCCGGCAATTCGCGCCAGCAGTTCACGCGGCGTGATGGCGCCGCGCTGATCCTGCTTCCAGGCCCCGAGCCATGCACCCACCGGCTTGTCGAGCAGGCCCGGATGGCGCCTCTCCAGCGCATCGAACAGCAATGGCAGCACCAGTACCGACAGGCCGCGACCATCGAGGAGCGATCCGGCGCCGGTTCCGGGGCTGCTCCAGCCTTCCGTGATTCCGTCCCGGTGGCGCAGCAGGTGCTGGGTGCGCGCCGTGGCCGCCACGGCGGCGATTTCTTCAGTTGGCGGCGCCAGCGTGCGTGGCGCGGCGCCACCGCGCAGCAGCGCGCGCGGACCGGCAAGGTCGGCCGGCCAGCCGGCTTGCGCCTCGTGCCAGGCCCAGGCACGCCGCCAGAACGGCCAGTGTGCGGCCAGAGCACCCACCGCCAGGGAAGCTGTCACCAGCAGGATGACAGCGACGATCACCACCCCACGCTGCATGGCGGCATGATACCGCTACACTCGCAGGATGCCCCTTCGCATCTGCTTCATCGCCTCCGAGGCGGCGCCGCTGGCCAAGACCGGGGGGCTGGCGGACGTTGCGGGCGCGCTGATCCGCCACCTGCACGCCGGCGGGCACGACCTGCGCGCGTTCATGCCGCTGTACCGCCAGATCGACCGCAGGCAGCTCGATATCTCACCTGTGGATTCCCTGCGCGGCATCCCCGTGCAGCTGGGCGGACATGCCTTCACCTTCGACGTGCATGTGGCGCGAATGCCGGGTTCGGATGCGCTGATCCATCTCGTGGATGCTCCGCAGCTCTACGCGCGCGCGCGGCTGTACACCAGCGACGCCGACGAGCACCTGCGCTTCCTGCTGCTGACCCATGCGGCGCTGCTGTGCTGCCAGCGCATGGCCTTCGCGCCGCAGATCCTCCACTGCAATGACTGGCACACGGGGCTTGGCCCGCTGCTGGTGAAGACCACCTATGCCTGGGACCGGCTGTTCCACGGCACGCGCAGCCTGATGTCCATCCACAACATCGCCTACCAGGGTGTGTTTGGCGCGCACCTGGCCGCCGACACCGGCCTGGGTGATGCCGCGCACCTGCTGGATGGCGCCGAGCGCGCGGCCGGCCGCATCAACCCGCTGCGCGAGGGCATTGCGCACGCCGACGCGGTGAGCACTGTGAGCCCCACCTATGCGCGGGAGATCCAGACGTCCGAATATGGCTATGGCCTCGACGGCCTGCTGCGCGCACGTGCCGGGGCGCTCTCCGGCATCCTCAACGGCGTGGACACCAGCGAGTGGAACCCATCCACCGATGCCTTCCTGCCAAGACACTTCGATGCCACGCGATTGCAGGTGAAAGCGGCACTGAAGCGCGAGTTCGCCGCCGCGCGCGGCCTGCGCCTGCCGACGCGCAAGCGCGTGCCGCTGGTGGGCATGATCAGCCGCCTCACCCCGCAGAAGGGTTTCGACCTGGTGATGCAGGTGTTGCCGGGCCTGCTGGCGCAGCACGAATTCCGCTGCGCCGTGCTGGGCAGCGGGGATGCGGTGTATGAGGAGTTCTTCAGCGACCTGGCCGCAAGTCATCCGGACCGCGTCACCTTCCACGCTGGCTACAGCGAGGAGGTGGCGCACTGGATCGAGGCCGCCAGCGACATGTTCCTGATGCCCTCGATGTACGAGCCCTGCGGACTGAACCAGATGTACAGCCAGCGCTACGGCACTGTGCCCATCGTGCGGCGCACCGGCGGACTCGCGGACTCGGTGCGGCATTTCGATCCGGCCACCGGCGAGGGCACGGGCGTGGTCTTCAACGACTATGACACCGGTGCCGTGACCTGGGGCCTCACCACTGCCCTTTCCTGGTACGCGAAAAAGCCGTTGTGGGAACGCATCGTGCGAAACGCCATGGCGCAGGATTTTTCATGGGACCGGCGCGTGGGCGAATACGCCGCCCTGTACACCAGGATGCTGGCCGCCTGAGGCTCAGCGCAGCTTCAGCGTGCCGGAATGGTCGAAGGGAATGGTCTTGATCATGCCCTTCGCCAGCCGCACCTTGCCCAGTATCCGATAGGTTGGATCACCGCGTTCGCGGTCACCGAGCATGCGCAGCACCGCCGCGGCGGCATTGGCCGTGACGTCGAGGTCGAACTCGGCGGCGCCCAGGGCGGGCACCACGAAATCGCGGCTGGATTCGCCATTGGCGAAGGTCTGGCCTGCCAGCTGCACCTCGTAGGTGATGCCGCTCACCGGCAGCTCCACATCATTGGGGTTGTGCACGCGCATCTTCACGCGCAGCTGCTGCCGGAGCAGGTCGCCCCCCAGCACCCCCACCTCGACCACCTGCAGGCGAGGCGGCTCGAGCCGCGCGATCGCGCAGCCGGAAAGCACTGCCACGATGGCCGTGGCGGCGAGTACGCGGATCCACATCATCCTGCCCCCCGGTTGTACACGTGGATGAGGTCACGATAGCGCAGCGCCAGCGGCGCTGTCAGTGACTCCAGGTTGAGACGCCAGCTCCAGTTGCCGGTGCTGGTGCCGGGGCGGTTCAGCCGAGCCTCGCTGCCCAGGTGCAGGAGGTCCTGCACGGGCAGCACGGTGAGTACCGCCACCGAGGAGAGGGCGCTGCGCATCAGCGCATCGGGCACTTCGTGGTCGGCGCGGCCGAGGAAACGGCGCACCAGGTCGCGGGCATGCGGCGGCAGCGAGGCATACCAGCCCACGGTAGTGTCGTTGTCGTGCGTGCCGGTGTACGCGACGCTGTCGGATTCGTGCATGTGCGTGAGGTGCGGATTGGCCGGATCACCGTCGAAGCCGAACTGCAGCACCCGCATGCCGGGCAGCGCGAAGGCCTTGCGCAGGGCCGTGACCTCCGGCGTGATCACGCCCAGGTCCTCGGCCACAAGCTCAAGCTGCGGAAGCCGCGTGCGCACCGTGGAGAGCAGCCGGTGCCCCGGGGCCTCGCGCCACTGGCCGCCGCGCGCATTGGGCGCGCCGGCCGGCACAGCCCAGTAGGCCTGCAGGGCGCGGAAATGATCGATGCGCAGCAGGTCGAAGCGCTCGGACTGCATGCCCAGGCGCGAGAGCCAGAAGCGGAAGCCATCGCGCTGCTGCCAGGTCCAGTCGTAGAGCGGATTGCCCCACAGCTGGCCATCCTCGGAGAAATAGTCCGGCGGCACGCCGGCCACGGCCTGTGCTTCACCGTTGGCATCGAGCTGGAACTGGTCGCGGTTCACCCAGGTGGCCACCGAATCAGGCGCCACGTAGATGGGCAGGTCGCCGAACAGGCGGATGCCGCGCGCGACGGCATGTGCACGCAGCGCGCGCCACTGCGCGTCGAAGCGCCATTGCGCATGCGCCAGCACCTGCATCGGTGCGGCCAGGCGTCTTGCCGCTGCGTCCAGGGCCACCGGCTTGCGGTCGCGCAGGTCAACGGGCCAGCGCCACCAGGGCAGCGCACCCTGTTCGGCGCTGATGGCCTCGAACAGCAGGTAGTCGGCCAGCCACGCGGCCTGCTCCGCCTGCCACGCTGCGAAATCATCGGCATTGCCAGGATCGCGAGCCCGGGTGTCGAGCAGCGCCGGGTTGCCCGCGCGATCCGAGCGTGCCCAGTAGGGTGAACCGGAACGGTCCACGGGTACCAGCGGCAGGAGCTGCCACACGGTGAAGCCCGCTTCGGCCAGCCAGTCGATGAAGCGGCGACCGCGATCACCCAGGGCGCCTTGCCCATCTGTGCACAACGCGGAGGCCGGCAGCAGGGCGCCGGCGCGCCGGCGCGCCAGCACGCGCATCCCGCTCATGAGCGTCGCATCACGCCACCCAGTTCAGGGTCGCCATGGCCGACGCTGATGGGCTGCTGCAGGTGTTCGGGAGGCGCAAGTCCCAGCGCGCGGTAGAGGCTGGTGAGCTGGTGGCGGTAGAGCTCGTCGAAGTCGCGCACGGCCGCGGCCGGGTTGTAGTCGCCGAACCACCAGAACCAGTCGGAGGCCTCGCAGGCAGCCAGCTGCCGCTCGGCCCGCGCCAGTTCCGCGGGCCCGAGGCGACCCTGCGCAATGACTTCATCGTAGGCGCGCTTGGCCTCGCAGAGCAGGTCCCAGCCGCGGTTCTTGTCGGGATCCCCCATCCACGTGGACAGGGTGCCATACACCCAGGAGCCCGCACGCAGCTGCGGCAGCACGGCCGGCGCAATGCCCTGCGCGCGCTGTGCATCGACACACTCCGCCAGTGTGGCCAGCCGCAGCCGCGGATGCGTGGCGAGCAGGGTGTACATGGCGCTGAGGAAGTACCAGCCATTGCAGGGATAGTGTTCCCAGGCATTCTCGCCATCGAGCGCCACCAGCAGCACGCGGCCCGGTGCATCCGCCGTGCGCCCGGCGATGGCGGCCAGCTCGTGCACGAAGTTCGCCGCGGCGTCATCCCCATGCCAGCGCGAGTAGGTGAAGCCGATGAGGTCGGAAAGCCCGTCATGGCGGAAAAAGCAGCGCAGGCCAGAGCCGGGCAGCGACCAGGCCTGGTTCAGCAGCTTCTCGGCTGCATCCTGTGCGGCCGGCACCTCGACGCCCGAGAGCTGCAGCGAGGGATGCAGCACGGCCTCGCTGGTCGCAAGGCAGTCGAAGCCCGCAGCCTCGATGGCGGCCACGGCAGCCTCGCTCACCGCTCCCTCGGAGGGCCAGCAGCTGCGCGGCCGCTGGCCGAACACGCGCTGGTGCGATTCCACCGCACGCTGCAGGTGCCAGGCTGCGCGCTCCGCGCCACCGGGATAGCCGGCCGCATGCGGTTGGGGCGCATGGGGCTCGCCCTCGCCCGCGGCGCCGAAGTCGATCAGCAGCGGCAGGATGGGATGGCTGAAGGGGGAGGTGGCCAATTCGCAGCGCCCGGCCTCTGCCAGCGCGCGGTAGCGCGGCAGCACGCCGGACAGCAGCTCGCCGATCAATGCCAGCAGCTCGCGGCGGTCGGCAGCGTTGAAACCGCCGGCCTTCTGTTCCAGCCGTGCCACACGCTGGTCACCGCGGCGCACGGACTCCCCTAGCCAGGCCAGGTGGTACCAGACCGCCAGGTCGTGCAGGAACTGGTCGGACACGTAACGGATGCGCGCGGGGTGGTCCACCGATTGCGCGATCTGCGCCAGCGCGGCGAAAGGCGCGTGGCGTTCGATGAGGTTGGTGCGGTCGGCCCGCAGGCAGGCCTGCAACAGCAATTGCCGCGCTTCGGCATCGCCGGGTAGTGGCGTATCGCCCAGCGTGGCCAGCAGCGCGTCGGGCGGCGGTGTGCCGCCATCGAGGCTGGCTTGCACGGCGGCGGCAAGGTCCTCGATCTGTTCCACCAGCACCGGCGTGAAATTGACCACCGCCTTCGCGCCCGGCACCTGCTCCAGGTGCGCGGCCATGTCGACGTAGTCCTTGATGACGTGCAGCCAGGTCCAGGGCAGCACGTAGCGGCCGGAAAGCGCGTCGCGGTACGGCGGCTGGTGCATGTGCCAGAGCAGCACCACTGGCAGCCGCGTGTCGTTCATCCGCTGCGTGTGGCCGCCAGCAGGGTCTCGGGCGTGACCAGCACGATGCCGCGCGGCGTGACGTCGAAGCGCTGGCGGTCGTGCTCCGGGTTCACGCCGATCTGCATGTTGTCGACGATGTCGCAATGCTCGTCGATGATGGCGTTGCGCACCACGCAGTTCCTGCCGATGCGCACGCCGGGCATGATCACCGAGCGCTCCACCAGGGTGCGCTCATCCACCCTCACGGCAGAGAACAGCAGCGACTCGCGTACCACCGCGCCGGAGATGATCGACCCGCCGGCCACCAGCGAATTGATGGCGGTGCCAGTGCGGCCTTCGTCCGAGAGCACGAACTTCGCCGGCGGCTGCTGCACCTGGTAGGTCCAGATGGGCCACTCCTCGTCGTACACGTTGAGCTCGGGCGAGACATGCACCAGCTCGATGTTGGCCTCGTAGAAGGCATCGACTGTTCCCACGTCACGCCAGTAGTTCTGGGCCTTGGTGCGCACGTTGCGGAACGGGTAGGCGAACACCTGCAGCGAATCGATGGCCTTGGGGATGATGTTCTTGCCGAAGTCGTGCGCGGAATTTTCGTCGGCCGCGTCCTCGTGCAGCAGGCGCTCGAGCAGGTCGGCATTGAAGATGTAGATGCCCATCGAGGCCAGCGCCACCTCGGGATTGCCCGGCATGGACTCCGGCTCGCGGGGCTTCTCGGCGAACCTGGTGACGCGGTTCCAGCCAGTGACCGACAGCACGCCGAATTCGCGCGCATCGGCCAGCGGCACCTCCACCACGCCCACGGTGATGTCGGCGCCCTTCTCCACGTGGTAGGCGATCATCGGACCGTAGTCCATCTTGTAGATGTGGTCGCCCGCCAGCACCAGCACATGGCGCGGCCCATGCGCACGCAGGTAGTCGAGGTTCTGGTACACGCTGTCGGCGGTGCCGCGGTACCAGTGCTTGCCCACCTGCTGCTGCGCCGGGATCACGTCGACGAACTCGCCGAATTCTCCGCGCAGGTAGCTCCAGCCACGCTGCACGTGCTGGATGAGCGACTGGCCCTTGTATTGCGTGAGCAGGCAGATCTTGCGGATGCCGGAGTTCACGCAGTTGGACAGCACGAAGTCGATGATGCGGAACTTGCCGCCGAAGGGCGTGGCCGGCTTGCAGCGGTGCTCGGTGAGGCCGCGCAGGCGCTCACCGCGCCCGCCAGCCATGATCATCGCCATCGTGCCACCGGTGAGGCGGCTGACGTAGCGTCCGGATGAAGTACGCGAGGCGGGTGGCATTGCAGCTATATTTACCACAGGCCGCCTACATATAAGTGATGGTTCATGCCGGATTCCACCTACACGGTGAAGGGTGACCTCACCGTTCACGCCATCGCGACGGAAGTGCAGCGGATTGCCGCCGGCCGCCACCATGATCCCCATGCGGTGCTGGGCATGCATGCCGCAGGGGATGGCAAGGTTGTGCGCGCCTACCTCCCGGCCGTACGGGATGTGCGCATTGCCGGCGGCCCGGCACTGCGGCGCCTGGGCGACACGGACTTCTTCGAAGCCTCGCTGGCCAGCGATGCCGCACCGCATCCCCGCCTGTGCTGGACCGACGCGCAAGGCACGCAACACGAGCGCATCGATCCGTACGGCTTTGCGCCCACCCTGAAGCCATCGGACCTCGCCCTGTTCGCCTCGGGCACGCACGTGGAGGCGTGGAAGATGCTCGGCGCCCATCCGGCGAGCTTCGACGGCATCGACGGCGTGCGTTTTGCCGTGTGGGCGCCCGACGCCGAACGCGTGAGCCTGGTGGGGCCGTTCTGCGACTGGGACGGCCGCCGCCTGCCCATGCGCGTGCTGGGCAGCAGCGGCGTATGGGAACTGTTCGTGCCCGGACTCACCCCCGGCACGCTGTACAAGTTCGAGTTGCGCAACCGCGCCTCCGGCGAAGTGCTGCTGAAGACCGATCCGCATGCGCTGGCGATGGAGCTGCGTCCGGCAACCGCTGCCATCGTCACCGACCTGCATGCCTACACCTGGAACGACGCCGCCTGGCTTGACGCCCGCGCGCAACGCGACTGGCTGCATGCCCCCATGTCCATCTATGAGGTGCATGCAGGCTCCTGGAACCGGCATCCGGATGGCCGCTTCTTCAGCTACCGCGAACTGGCGGCGGAGCTGCTGCCCTACGTGAAGCGCATGGGGTTCACCCACATCGAGCTGCTGCCCATCACCGAACATCCGCTGGATGATTCCTGGGGCTACCAGACCATGGGCTATTTCGCGCCCAGCAGCCGCTTCGGCGCCCCGGATGAGTTCAAGTTCTTCATCGACCGCTGCCATGCCGAAGGCATTGGCGTGGTGCTCGACTGGGTGCCTGCACACTTCCCGCGCGACGCCCATGGCCTGGCGCGTTTTGATGGCACCGCCCTGTATGAATACCCGGATCCGCTGAAGGGCGAACACGCGGACTGGGGCACGCTGGTGTTCAACTATGAGCGCAACGAGGTCAGGAGTTTCCTGCTGGCCAGTGCCTGCTACTGGCTGGAGCATTTGCACCTCGACGGCCTGCGCGTGGACGCGGTGGCTTCGATGCTCTACCTGGACTACGGGCGCCACGGGCAGTTCGTGCCCAACCGCCATGGCGGGCGCGAGAACCTCGAGGCGGTGGAGTTCCTGCGCACACTCAATGCCATCACCCATGCTCGCGCGCCCGGCACCGTGATCATGGCGGAGGAATCCACCTCATGGCCCATGGTGAGCCGGCCGGTGGATGCCGGCGGCCTGGGCTTCTCGATGAAGTGGAACATGGGCTGGATGCACGACACGCTCAACTACTTCGCGCAGGATCCCCTCTACCGCAAGCACCACCAGGACCAGCTCACCTTCGCGATGATGTATGCGTGGAGCGAGAACTTCATCCTGCCGCTGTCGCATGACGAGGTGGTGCACCTGAAGCGCTCGCTGCTGGGCCGCATGCCCGGCGACCGCTGGCAGCAGCTGGCCAACCTGCGCCTGCTCTACACCTACATGTGGACGCTGCCGGGCAAGAAGCTGTTGTTCATGGGCGGGGAGATCGCGCATCCCTGGGAATGGGATTTCCGCGTTGCCCTGCCCTGGTCGCTGCTCGAGCATGCCGAGCACCGTGGCGTGCAGCAGCTGGTGGCCGACCTCAACCACCTCTACGTGGATGAGCCGGCACTGCACCGGCATGAGTTCGAGCCGCAGGGCTTCCATTGGATCGACTGCAGTGACCGGCAGCATTCAGTGCTGGCCTACCTGCGCATGGCCGGCTGGCGCAAGCTGGTGGTGGTGCTCAACTTCACGCCGGAACCGCGGCATGGCTATCGCATCGGCGTGCCCGAAGCGGGCAGCTATCGTGTGCTGCTGAATTCGGATTCGGCCCACTATGGCGGCGCCAACCTGGGCCGCGCCACCTTCACCGCCGATGCCATGCCGATGCATGGCATGCCGGCATCACTCACCCTGGACCTGCCACCACTGGCAGGCCTGGTGCTGGTCAGAGAGCCTTCATGAGTCCCATCTCGAGTGGATGGGCAAGCAACGGGTGCCAGGGATACACACGCACCTCCAGCTGGTACTGGCCCATGCCCGGCGGACTGGCCGACACGGTGTAGTCGACAGTGCCATCGCCGGCGACGTCGCCGGCGGCGTCGAAACGGGCCAGCCAGTGGCCGGGCGGCGTGCCATGGCCGAATGAGCACAGCGGGGCCATCTCGAAGCCCCCATCGGGCAGTAGGCGGCGCGCCTTGAACTCCACGCACAGGTCGGCCGGATCAAGCCCGGCCAGCTGCACGCGCGCGCGCATGGCCAGCGGCGCTTCGGCACCTGCGGCGCGGCGCTCCTCCTGCACGGCGAGGATCTGCACGCCTTCCCAGCGCTCGCGCACGCGGCGCTTCCAGGCTGCAAGTTCAGCGGCGGGCCGTCCGCCATCAGCCAGCAGGCGCTGCCCCATTTCCGCGGCAGGCCGGTACAGGCCCTTCGCGTAGTCGCTCACCACGCGCCGCATGTTGAAGCGCGGGATCACGCTGGCCATGGCGTGCCGGCAGCGCCGCACCCACTCCGGCGAAAGGCCTTCGCTGTTGCGCGCGTAGTAGAGCGGCACCACCTCGGCTTCCAGCGCATCGAGGATGCTGGCGGCATCCAGGTCGTCGCGCCGGGCATCGTCCATCGCATCGGCACCGGGCAGGCCCCAGCCGTTGCCACCATCGAAGGCCTCTGCCCACCAGCCGTCGAGGATGGACAGGTTCAGCCGGCCGTTGACCGCGGCCTTGATGCCCGAGGTACCGCTGGCCTCCAGTGGCGCGATGGGATTGTTGAGCCACACGTCGACGCCGGTCACCAGCCAGCGCGCCAGCTGGATGTCGTAATCCTCGAGGAACACCACGCGCCCTGCGAGCTCCGGCTGCAGCATGGCGCGCTTGATCTCGCGCAGCACCTGCTGGCCGGGATGGTCGGCGGGATGCGCCTTGCCGGCGAACAGGAACAGCACCGGGCGCTCCTCGTTCGTCACCAGCTTCAGCAGCCGCTCGCGGTCGCGCAGCAGCAGCGCGGCGCGCTTGTAGGTCGCGAAGCGGCGCGCAAAGCCGATGGTGAGCACGTCGGGGTTGGCGGGATCGAGCAGGCGCGTGACCTGCTGCAGCTGCAACCGTCCCATGCCCTTGCGCCGGTATTCACGCTCCAGGCGGGAGCGCACACCGGCCAGCATCCTCGACTTCACATCCTGCGCCACGTTCCAGAATGGCGCGTCGGACAACCCGTCGACAGCCTGCCAGAAGGGAACATCGCAGAGCCGGTCGCGCCAGCCCGGCAGGCGCTCGTCAAGGAACGTGGCCCACACCGAGGAAAGGAAGGTCGGCACGTGCACGCCGTTGGTCACGTATCCCACCGGGTTCTCCGCGGGCGGGATGTCGCGCCAATGGTCGGCACACAGCCGTGATGACACGGCGCCGTGGATGCGGCTGACGCCGTTGATGCGGCGCGCGCCATTGAGCGCAAGCCGGGTCATGTTGAAGAAACCGCCGGCGCCCGGCGCGCGGCCCAGCGCCAGCAGCCGCTGCACGTCGCCGCCCAGCTCGGGGATCAGGCCGGAGAAGTGCTCCACGAACAGGTGGTCGGAAAACGCATCGTGACCGGCCGCCACCGGCGTGTGCGTGGTGAACACGCATTGCGCGGCCACCGCCTCCAGCGCGGCATCGAACTCCATTCCCGCGGCCAGCCGTTCGCGCAGCAGTTCCAGCGCCAGGAAGGCGGCATGACCCTCATTCATGTGCCAGACGGCCGGGTTCAGGCCCAGCGCGCGCAGGGCGCGCAGGCCGCCGATGCCCAGCACCATCTCCTGCTTGATGCGATGGGCCTCGTCGCCGCCGTAGAGGCGGAAGGTGATGTCACGGTCGGCGCTGCTGTTGGCCTCGACATTGGTGTCGAGGAGGAACACCGACACGTGCCCGACCTCGGCGCGCCACACGCGTGCCAGCACCTGGCGGTCGGCGATGGGGACATGCACCACCAGCCACCTGCCCTCGCCATCGCGCACCGCCTCCAGCGGCAGGTCGCGCGGATCCACATCGCTGAAGCCCGCGTGCTGCGTGCCATCACTGTCTACGGTCTGCGAGAAGTAGCCCTGGCGATAGGCCAGTCCCACCGCGACGAAGGCCAGCTGCTCGTCGCTGGCCGCCTTGCAGTGGTCGCCGGCGAGGATGCCAAGGCCGCCTGAGTAGATGGGAAAGCTTTCGTGGAATCCGTATTCGGCGCAGAAGTAGGCCACCAGCGCACGCGTGCCATCGGTGTGCTGCGACTGGTAGCGGTCGTAGTTGGCCAGCGCCTCGTGGTAGCGGGCGAGGTAGGCTGGATCACCCGCGGCGGCATCGAGCGCGGCCTGGCTCACGCAGCGGAGCATCAGCCGCGGATTGGCGTGGGTCTCGCGCCAGAGATTCTGGTCCAGGTCCTCGAACAGCGCACGCGTGGGGCGATGCCAGCTGTAGGACAGGTTGCCGGCCAGCTCGTTGAGTCTCTCGAGGGCAGGTGGGATGACAGGGGAGATTTCAACGAGGCGCATGAGGGTAGTTTAGACATAGACTGTGACCATGCGTATCAGCGTTGTCCTTGCCTGGTGGTCGCTGCTGCTGGCGGTGGCTGCCTGCGGCGCGCAGCCTGCGACCGACTTCCAGCCCACCCAGCTGCGCGGGTTCGCGCGCGACACCCTCACCATCGAACGGCGCGACGGCCGCGACACATTCCGCGTCTGGCTCGCACTCACGCCCTCCGAACAGCAGCAGGGCCTGATGTGGATCCGCGAGTTGCCGCGCGACCAGGGCATGCTCTTCATGCTTGATGCGCCACGTCCCATGGACATGTGGATGAAGAACACCTACGTATCGCTCGACATGGTGTTCTTCGACGCAGCGGGGCGCATCTCGCACATCCACCGCAACGCCACGCCATTGTCCGAGGACATCATCAGTTCCGGTGGCACCGTGGCCGGCGTGCTCGAACTGCTTGCCGGCGAAGCTGCGCGCCGTGGCATCCGGACCGGCGACCGCATCCTGCTGCCGAAGCAGCGCTGAATCCGTTGTCATGGCAATCCAGTTGCCTGTAGGCATCCTGCCACGGGCCGGGTAGCATCCTCACATCCCGCCGGCTGGCGGGCGCAACTTCTGGAACACTGGGCTTCTGGAATACTGGAGTAACAAGATGAACAAGCCTCTGGTCAAAACGGCCATCGCGGCGATCCTCATGGGAGGCATCCCGGCCGTACACGCCGGCGCCGAAGTGGGCCAATGGACCATCGGTGCCGGTGGCATGTGGACGGAGACCGACTCCGACCGCCTGGTCGATGACGATTTCGGCATCTACTACTCGCTGGGCCTGGTGCTTAGCGAGAAGTGGGATTTCAGCGTCAACGCCTTCTCCGGCAACCATGACGACCTCGCCCCGGGCGCCACCTGGGACCGGGAGATCAAGGGCCTGACCCTCGACTTTGCGCGCGTGTTCGACCGCGACCAGCGCGTCAGCCCCTACCTGCTGATGGGCGTGGGTGTGCTCGACCAGCGCCGGCTCACCAGCGCGGACAAGGAAGTGGCAGCCAAGCTGGGCGTGGGTGCCACCGCCGACCTGATGCGCTTCGGTGACAGCGGCAAGCTGCAGCTGAAGGGAGACGTTTCGGCCCGCGCTTCGATCGGTCGCGGCATCGTCGACACCGTGGCCACGCTGGGACTGCAGCTGGCGCTGGGCTCGGTGGCCGCGCCACCACCCCCGCCGCCTCCGCCGCCGCCACCACAGGCAGCAGCCCCGCCGCCTCCCCCACCGCCCCCGCCTCCGCCGCCGCCTCCCCCGCCGCCGCCGCCCCCGCCGCCTGACTCGGATCGTGACGGCGTGGTCGACGCCAGCGACCGCTGCCCGGCCACACCGGCCGGTGACAGGGTCGACACAGTGGGTTGCAGCCTGACCATCCGGCTGGAGGTGTTGTTCGCCACCAATTCGGCGACGATCAACCCATCCTCCTATCCGGAGCTGGACCGGGCGGTGACCTTCCTGCGGGAGACCTCACCGTCGGCCACGGGCGTGATCGAAGGCCACACCGACAGCCAGGGCGCCGATGCCTACAACCTGGACCTCTCGCAGCGGCGTGCGAACGCCGTGCTGAAGTACCTGGTAGACAAAGGTGTGCCGGCCTCGCGGCTGACTGCCCAGGGCCTGGGCGAGTCGCAGCCGGTGGCAGACAACGCGACGGCCGACGGCCGCGCGCAGAACCGCCGCGTGGTGCTGCGCAGGACGAACTGACCTCACCGTAAGGTGTGATGCAGGCCCGGGACCTCGCGGTTCCGGGCCTTTTTTTTCGCAGACGCGAATCCCGCAGGGCTCTGGAGCGGGGCCCGTGACCCGCCCAGCCCGAAGGGCAGTGCTGGATTTGGCGGTTCTGTGCGCAAGTTCCTGATCCGCTGGCGACTTGACGGCAAATTACATGGTGTTAAGTCAACCGCCGGCCGGTCCCGGAGGCTCCTGCCTCCCTGGTTCCGTCTGGCGGGAACTGGATTCCAGGAGCATTTGAATGGTGACTTTCGCCCGAGTTGTATACCCGCGTCCGGCCGGCGTGCTGTCGTGGGCTGCCCTGCTGCTGCTGGCCAGTGGCGCGAACCTGGCCGCTGAAACCAGCGGTCCCTTCGCAGACGGGGAGCAGCTGGAGGAGCTGGAGGATGTCGTCGTCACCGGCTCGCATGTGCGCCGGGATGCATTCACTTCGCCCTCACCTATCCAGGTGATCGAGCGCGAGGCTGCGGTGCTGGCGGGTGTGGCCACCACCACCGACGTGCTGCAGGGATCCACCGTCACCGGCGGCGGACAGCAGATCAACAACTACTTCGGCGACTACGTGATCGACGGCGGCCCCGGCGTGAACACGCTGAGCCTGCGCGGCCTCGGCGCCGCACGCACGCTGGTGCTGCTCAATGGCCGTCGCCTCGCGCCTTCGGGCACGCGCGGATCGGTGGGCGCGCCGGACCTGAATGTGCTGCCGTCCTCGGCGCTGATCGAGCGCATCGAGGTGCTGAAGGATGGCGCCTCCTCCACCTACGGATCCGATGCCGTGGCCGGCGTGGTGAACATCATCACCCGCGATGGCTTCAACGGAATGAATGTCGAAGCGCACCGCTCGTCCACCTTCGATGGCGGCGGCAACGAAACCGGCTTTACGTTCTCGGGCGGCATGAGCGGCAGGCGCGGCCACCTGCTGGGCAGCTTCGAGATCTACGATCGCACGCATCTGACCATCGGTGACCGGGACTGGTCGCGCTGCCCCACGCAGGTGCTCATCGATCCCGCTACGGGCGAATACGTGCCTGACGGCTCCATCCTCAACCAGGATGGCACGCCACGCTGCTTCCCCATCTCCACGCTCAGCGGCGTGTTTCCCGGCATTGCGCATGGCTACGTGGTCGCGCCCGTGTGCGACAACGTGACCTACGAGGATTGTGTGTTCGCGCGCGCCGTGCCGGACAACACCGGCACCGCCGACATCCCGGGCTGGCGCGGCGTGGATGACGTGGCCGACCGTCCTGCATTCGATCCGCGGCAGCTGCGCACCTCGCTGATCTCGCCCACCCGCAACTACACCGGATTCCTCTCCGGTGCGCTCGATACCAGCGTGATGGGCGATGCCGAGCTGTATTTCGAGGGCCTCTTCCATCGCCGCGAGTCCAGCCAGACCGGCACGACCCAGCTGCAGCTGGATTACCAGTCCGACGCGGACTTCAACCCGCATCCCTTTGTGCCGGAGACGCTCACTGCGCCGGGCCCGGGGCTCGACTGGGGCGGCGTGGGCTTCAACCCCTTCGGCGACTACATCATCGCGCGCTCGTTCACCATCCTGGGCAACGACCGCCCGACGCAGGAATCGAACTTCGGCCGCCTGGTCACCGGCCTGCGCGGCAACCTGGATTTCGCCGCCGGCTGGCGCTACGACGTGAACCTGGCACTGAACCGCTCGCGTGGCCGCTATGCCGCCGAGTCGGCGCTGAATGACCGCGTGTACAACTCCACCTACGTCACTGAGGTGGCGCCTGGCTTCGACGGCCCCACGCGCGTGGGCTTTGACGGCCTCACCTACACCTGCCAGGTGAATGTGGATGTGCCTGGCAGCGGCTGCGTGCCCGCGCCGCTGCTCGATGCGGACTTCCTCGCCAGCAACATCCCGCAGGATTACCGCGACTACATCTGGCAAGACATCATCGGACACACCACATACCGGGAGTCGACAGTGTCGGCCATCTTCGACGGCCCGCTGGCGACGCTGCCCTACGGCCGCCTGCGCGGCGCCATCGGCGCCGAGGCGCGCTGGATGAAGCTCAACGACGTGCCCTCGGTGGAGATGCAGAACCAGAACATCTACCAGCAGAGCAGCGCCGGCATCACCCGCGGCAAGGACAACGTGGCGGAGGTCTTCGGCGAGCTGGACATCCCGCTGCTGGCCGGCCTGCCGGCGGCCGAGTCGCTCACGCTGAACCTCTCGGCGCGCTACACCGACTATGACTCCTATGGATCGGACACAACTTATAAAGTCGGCGCCGAATACCTGCCCACCAGCTGGCTGCGCCTGCGCGCCACGCGCGGCACTTCCTTCAGGGCCCCGGCCATCTACGAGCAGTTCCTGGCACCAACCTCGGGCTTCCTGCCGTCACAGACCGATCCCTGCAACCAGTACGGCGACCTGCCCGCCACGTCCACGACGTACATCAACTGCGCCGCCGAGGGCCTGGACCCGGACTTCATCCAGCAGAACAGCGTGCAGGTGAATTCCGGCGGTGGCGCGGCGCTGGGACTCAAGAGCGAGGCCTCCACCGCCAGCACCGCAGGCATCAGCCTGCAGCCGCACCTGGCTGCCGGTGCCCCGCAGCTGTCCTTCGCCGTCGACTGGTGGCGCATCAAGGTGAAGAACCAGGTGATGCAGATCGGTGGCGACTACCTGCTGGACTACTGCTACGCGGACCCGGACTTCCGCGCCGGCGGCGGCTACTGCACCTTCAGCACGCGCGACAACAACGACGAGCTGGTGGTGGATGACCTGTTCCGCAACATCGCGCGCCAGAAGGCCGAAGGCCTGGACTTCAACCTGCGGGCCGAACACGCCATCGGCCCCGGCCGTTTCGGTGCCGACCTGCGCGCCACGCGTTTCCTGCACCAGACCAGCCAGCTGGTGCCGGAAGATCAGGTGGATGAATTCAACGGCACGGTGACCATGCCCAAGCTGGTGGGCGACCTGGACCTGCGGTACGCCTGGGGCAACTGGACCGCCTACTACGGCCTGGTCTACGTGGGCGTGCAGGACAGCAACGCCTACCTCGACGTGGACCCGTCAGTGGACCCTTACGACTTCCGCACCAGCGCCTACCTGATGCACAACGCATCGGTGCGCTACACGGCCGCGGATGACTGGAGCGTGGTGCTCGGCATCCGCAACCTCACCGACGTGACGCCGCGCACCATCTCGCCGGGCGACTACCCAAACCGCGTGGGCAATGCGCCGCTGTACAGCGGCTACGACTACTTCGGCCGCCGCGGCTTCGTGACGCTCAGCAAGAGCTTCTAGGCCAGGTCGAGGTTACTGGCCGAGCTGCGCGACGACGAGGTCCACCTCGTCCGCGCTGCCGAGGATCACGCAGCTGCGCTGGTGGATCTCGCGCGGCTGCAGGTCGAGGATGCGCTGGCCCGGGCCGGCCAGCGCTTTGCCACCGGCCTGCTCCACCAGGAAGGCCATGGGATTGGCCTCGTACATCAGCCTGAGCTTGCCGGCCGGCGCCTTCTTCGTCGGCGGATACATGAACACCCCGCCCTGGATCATGATGCGGTGTACGTCGGCCACCATCGCGCCCACGTAGCGGCTGGAATAGCCGTTCTCCTGCGCCCAGTTCAGGTAGCGCTGGTAGCCCTCGGGCAGCGTGAGCCGGTTGCCCTCGTTGAGCGAATAGCACTTGTTGCGCGGAGCGATCTTCAGCCCCTCGGCCACGCGCACGAAGGCTCCGATGGAAGGATCGAGCACGAACATGTCCACGCCGCTGCCGATGGTCAGCAGCATCACCGTGGAGGAGCCGTAGAGCACGTAGCCGGCCGCCACCTGCCGCGAGCCCGGCTGCAGCAGGGAATCCTCGATGCGCGATGAACGGCGGTCCTTGCGCAGGATGCTGAAGATGGTCCCCACCCCACCGGCGATGTCCAGGTTCGAGGAGCCGTCCAGCGGGTCGAACATCACGCAGTAGCGCGTCTCGCCGTCGTTGGCATCGCGCATGATCACGGCCTGCTCGTTCTCCTCGGAGGCCACCACCGCAACTCCCTGCCGGCCGCCCAGGTTGCGCATCAGGATCTCGTTGGCGATCACGTCCAGCTTCTGCTGCGTCTCGCCCTGCACGTTCTGCTCGCCCGCGCTGCCCAGCACATCTTCCAGCCGCGCCCGCCGCACCTGCGCGGAGATCATCTTGGCGGAGATGGAAATGGCCGAGAGCACCCAGGACAGCGCACCGGTGGCTTCAGGAAAGCGCGCCTGCTGCTGCAGGATGTGCGACTGGATGGTGACGATGGGGCGGACGCCGGCTGCGCCGGCCGGTGAGGGATTGGCGTTCATGCGCCGATTATCGCCCCTTGCGTTTATCCTTGCCGCCCATGTGGGAGTTCGGCGAGATGGAACGCGAGGCGCTGGGCCTGAGCCTGGCCGTGGCGCTGCGGGCCGTAGCGATAAACCTGCTGCCGGCAGTAATCATCGCCTGGCTGCTCACCCGGCGCCGTTTCCCCGGGCGCATGCTGCTGGATGCCTTCGTGCACCTGCCCCTGGTGCTGCCGCCCGTGGTGGTGGGTTACCTGCTGCTGCTGCTGCTGGGCACGCGCGGGCCGGTGGGCGGCTGGCTCGACCGGCACTTCGACTTCCAGCTCACCTTCTCCACCCTGGGCGCCGCGGTGGCCACGGCGGTGATGTCGTTCCCGCTGATGGTGCGCGCCATGCGCATCTCGCTGGAGAACGTGGACAAGGGACTGGAAGAAGCCGCCCGCACCCTGGGCGCTTCGCCCTGGCGCCGCTTCCGCACCATCACGCTGCCGCTGATGCTGCCCGGCGTACTGGCCGGCGCGGTCACCGCCTTTGCCGCCGGCCTGGGCGAATTTGGCGCCGTGATCACCTTCGTGTCTAACATTCCCGGCGAGACCCGCACGCTGCCGCTGGCGCTGTACACCGCCCTGCAGTCGCCCGACGGCAATGCCACTGCGGCAAGACTTGCGGCGCTGTCGCTGTCACTGGGGCTCGCGGGCCTTCTGGCGTCGGAGCTGCTGGCACGCCAGCTGCGCCGCTGGCTGGGCAAGTGACATGCTGAACGTGGCGCTGCAGCTGACGCGCGAGCGCTTCAACCTGGACGCGCGCTTCTCGGCCCCGACGCCCGGCGTCACCGCGCTGTTCGGCCGCTCCGGCTGCGGCAAGACCACGTTGGTGAATGCACTGGCGGGCTTGTTGCCGGACGTCCGCGGCCAGGTGCAGCTGGATGATGAGACGTGGCTGGACAGCGCGCGTGGTGTCCGCGTGCCAGCCGAACGGCGCCGCATCGGCTATGTGTTCCAGGACGCGCGGCTGTTCCCGCATTACACGGTGCGCGGCAATCTGCTTTACGGCGCGGCGAAGAAGGAATCGCTGGCCCGCGTCTTTGATGACGTGGTGCAGTTGCTGGGGCTGGAGAGCCTGCTGCCGCGCCGCCCGGCATCGCTGTCCGGTGGCGAGCGCCAGCGCGTGGCGCTGGGGCGCGCGCTGCTGTCGCAGCCGCGGCTGCTGCTGCTGGATGAGCCGCTGGCCTCGCTGGATGTGTCGCGCCGCGAGGAGGTGCTGCCTTACCTGGAGCGGCTGCGCGATGCTTTTGCCATTCCCATGGTGTTCGTCAGTCACCAGTTCGATGAGGTGTTGCGCCTGGCGACCCATCTGGTGGTGCTGGATGAGGGACGCGTGGTCGCAGACGGCAGCATTGGAGAGGTGAGCCTGGCGCCGGCGCTGCGTTCCATCGTCGGCGTGGATGCCGTTGGCGCGGTGGTGGATGGCAGGGTGGAGCGTGTCGATCCTGCGGATGGCCTGTCGGCCGTTGCCATTGGCTCGGGGAGCCACCTGATGGTGACGTCGACGACGCTGGTGCCCGGGCAGAAGGTGCGCCTGCAACTGCTGGCGCGGGACATGATTGTGGCTGTGTCCGAACCGCGTGGACTTTCGGTGCGTAATCAGTTGCGTGGTCGGGTGGTCTCGGTGACCGAGGACAGTGGTGCGAACCTGATTGCAGTGGATATCGGCGGCGCCGTGCTGCTGGCGCGCATCAGCGCGGCGGCGACGCGGGAGCTGGGGATCGCGCCTGGGGCTGAGGTGTGGGCGTTGGTGAAGGCTGTTTCGTTCAGCGCGCATCCGGTGGGCAGCAGGCCGTAGAAGCCCGGGCTTCTTCTCGCTGCGGCGGAGATGAGGTGGCCAAGCGATCGGGTGTCGGGCGGTGAGCGTTGCTCAATCAACAAATCCGGGACAGGCATCGATGTTCGAGTCGGCTGCACTTTCTTCGGGGGAATGTCGTATATGAAGTTGTCGGGGTACCGATATTCAGAGGGTAGGCATTCAGTTCAGCGGCTATGCGCAGCAATCGCGGCGTGCCGCCGCTGAACTCAAACGTTAGGCATCTTTCCCTTCCGTTGGCTTCGAACGATGTATAAGAAGCTCATCCTCTCCTCGTGCATTCTCTCCATCTTCGCGAGCGGTTGTGCCGACTCCGGGACAAGTTCGGGAAGTGTCGGTACCGCCTTCCACGAGGCGACCGACAAATGGTTAGGCCAATGGACCGGCCCTGAGGGGACATATCTCCGCCTGGAAGGCGGCGATGGTGACTACAAAGTCACCATCCAAGATCTTGATGGGCCGAAGACCTACCAAGGTCGCTCCACCGGGAAAGAAATTCTCTTTGAAAGGGACGGCGTGCAGGAGTCCATTCGCGCTACTTCTGGAGCAGAAACGGGAATGAAGTGGCTCGGTGACAAGACCAACTGTCTGACCATACGATCCGGTGAAGGGTACTGCAGGGATTGACACCAGGAGAAGATCTCCGCCATGACGTCTAACTCTGCGCTGCAGCGAGCGGCGTTCAGCATAAAGTGCCCGGCCGCGGGCTGCCGAGCCGCAAGCGCGCACGAGCGCTGCCGCGCCCGCGTGCCAAAAGGCCGGCGCGCCGTCGCCCAGCCTAGTAGTTAGGCGGCATGAGACACGCTTTCGCCACCATCCCAATCGCACTTTCGGTTGCGTGCATCGCGTTTTCGGCTGTTCCAGTGGGCATCGAAAGCGAGGTCAAACTAGCCAACAAGCTAAGCACACGTGACGAGCATCTTCAGCCATTTACCCCCGAGATCTTCGTTGATATCAGGCCGTACGATTGCGTGGCGTCATTTCACGAAGAGCATACCTTCTCGCCGGAGCAGCACTGGTGCCTCATTGAAGTAGGAGACGCCTACGAAGTTCAAGTATGGACAGAGCGTTCACAACTGGGGCAGAGCGACGTACCTGTACCGAAAACCTCAAAGCCGATCGCCTCCGAGCTGGCACAGCGTATACGACAACTATGGTTGCGGTCGGTACTACAGGCGCGATACTCGCCAGCGCCGAGCACTGTAACCGACGCCACAGTAGTCACATTCACCGTAAGGAGGTATGCGGCCGAAGAGAGACTGTACGCGATGACGTTGAGCCCGATCAGTGACCACCCTCCCAGATGGTTGGCAGACCTCGGGCAGGCTATATTCATTGCCGCAATGCAGGACGGTCTAGACTCAACGTCCCTCTCTCGCGAGGTGCAAAGAGTGACTCGGAAGGTGGAAGCCTTCTATCGGAGATAGCTGGCGCGCCCGCGTGCTGAAAGTTCATCGCGCCGTCGCTGAGCCGGGTAGTTAGGCGGCATGAAAGACGCTTCCTCCGCTTTCAGCCGCAAGAAGATGACGCAATTTTTAGTTGTGCCGCGGCTATACGCAGTCAACTATGGACCCTCGCCACGTCATTCCAGGAGGTGAGCGTTGCCATGCGCGACCGGCCGCGTGTGCTCATTCTCACGGCAATCCTGGGTGGCCATGCCTCAGCCATATACCTGCTAATGACTGGCGTCGTGGCACAGCGGGACAATCCACGCCCGGAGTTTTTGTCTTATTCGATTCGGCTCACACCCATGCTCATCCCGGAGATCAAGGTGCAGCCAGAAGGCAGTGACCTCGAGTCAGAACTTCGAGAATCGTCTCAACCAGCAGAGTTGGCCATAGTCCTGCCTGAAGAAGATCAAGTGAGCACCGCAGTATCTCTTCCCACTCTGGACGATGAGCCCGAGCCCTGGAAGCGAATCGATTGGGCATCGCAAGCAGAGCAGTCGACACGGGCATGGTCAGAGCCAGACTCCGGACCCATGAAGTTCGGCTCTACTGATGAAGACGAGGAGCCAAGTGATGACCCTCCCCGCAACATCTTTGAAGGAAACTCACCGCGTCGGGCGGGCATCGTGGAGATGATTGAACCAGGCGTAGAGCGCCGTTGGATCAATTCACGCTGCTACCGGGAATTCGGGAGGAAACGTGACCAAGTGGCGGGTACTCGGCCAGACCTGAACCCAGTTAGCTGTCTCATAGGTTCCGGACCAGTACGCGACGATCTCTTCGACCACCTTAAACCGGACTATCTGAAGGGTCAGGAGTGAACCCATCCACGTCGACGCAAACTTAACAGGGCTTCTTATCGACGGAACAGAAGAGAAGACCAGACCACCCGCCATCACAGTCTGCGGCGGCCACCCGCCCATCGCTGTGGAGCCGTTTCGATTTGATATCCCCTACTCGACTTCCGCCGCTCCCCGCCCGACTTCCCCCGCACGCAGCCCCTGCGCGCTGCGCGGCTGCACCAGCAGCTTGTCGATCACCAGGCCATCCATGTCGATCACCTCGATAGACAGGTCGCGCCAGGCCAGCTTCTCTCCCGGCACGGGCAGCCGCCCCAGGTGCCAGAGCACAAAGCCCGCCATGGTGTTGTAGTTGTCGCCGCGCGCGAGGTCCTTGCGGTTCAGCGCGCGCTCGGCCTCGTGGATGGACAGGTGCCCGTCGATCAGCCAGCTGCCATCCTCGCGCGGCTGCGCACCGGCGGCGTCGCGGCTGCCCATGTCGGGCAGGTCGCCGGCGATGGCTTTCAGGATGTCGGCCGGCGTCACCAGGCCCTCGATGCCGCCGTACTCGTTCGTCACCACGCCCAGGTGCACGCTGGAACGGCGGAAGGTTTCCAGCAGCTTGAACACCGAGATGCTCTCAGGCACGTGCAGCGGCGCCTGCACATCGGCATCGAGGTCCAGCTGCCCACGGCGCAGCGCCTCGCCCAGGTTCGCCAGCGACACCACGCCCAGCAACTGCTCAAGCTCCCCGCGGCACAGGAGGAAGCGCGCATGGCCACTGCGCCGCGCCTCATCCCACAACGTCGCCACCGGCTCGTTGGCATCCAGCCAGAGGATATCGCCACGCGGCACCATGATGGATTCGATGCTGCGGTCGGCCAGGCGCAGCACGGAATCGATCATCTCCGCTTCATGACGATGCAGCGCGCCGGTCTGCATGCCCTCTGCGGCAAGCGCGCGCACGTCATCGTCGGTCACTTCGGATTGGCGTGTCTCCGTGGGCAGCAGTTTCACCAGCGCATCAGTGGACCGTTGCAGCATCCACACCACCGGCGCGCCGAAACGCGCGATGAACTGCATGGGAAGAGCCACCACCACGGCCCAGCGGTCGGCATAGGTGAGCGCCAGGCGCTTGGGCACGAGCTCGCCAAGCACAATGGAGAAGTAGGTCATCACCACCACGATGAGGCCGGAGGCCAGCCCCTCCGCGTAAGGCGCGAGGCGTGGTTCCAGCCCGATGAGCCAGGCGGCGAGCCTGGCCGAGTAGGCGGCGCCGCTGTACAGGCCGGTGAGGATGCCCACCAGCGTGATGCCCACCTGCACGGAGGACAGCAGCCGCGTGGGATCGGAAAGCAGGTTCAGCGCTGCCCGCGCGCCACGGTGGCCACCCTCGGCCAGCGCCTTCAGCCGCGAGCGGCGCGCGGAGACCAGCGCCAGCTCGGCTGAGGCGAACAATCCATTCAGGACAATGAGGCCGAAGATGACCGCGGCTGCGCGCATCTAGGGGTGCGGAATTTCCATGCGAGCTGGCATCATAGCGCGCTTTCCGGCCCATATTTCTGCAGCGCAGCGTCCGACATGAAAACCGTGCACACCTACCGCGGCGTGGTGATGGAGAAGCCCGTCAGGCAGCCGGCGGCCAGGCCGGCCAGCGCCGGGCCGCCCAAGATACGGGTCGCCCGCGAAACGGCCGGACGCGGCGGCAAGGGGGTCACTGTGATCACCGGCCTGCCGCTGAGGGGCGAGGCCCTCGAGGCGCTGGCGGCACAGCTGAAGCGCTCCTGCGGGGCGGGGGGTGCGGCCCGCGAGGATCGCATCGAAATCCAGGGCGAACACCGGGACCGGCTGGTCGCCGAGCTCATCCGGCTGGGATACGACGCAAAACGCGCCGGCGGCTGATTCGTCACCCGGTGCCGCCGCCGGTCAGTGGCGGGCGGGACCCTCGACGGTGGTCAGCGGCATCACCTCGAGCATCACGGTGAATTCCGGCTCCCCGCCATCGAACTTGATGGTGAGCGGCACTTTCTGGCCCGCCGCCAGCGCCGTCTTCAGCTTCCCGAACATCACGTGGATTCCGGAAGGCTCCAGCCGCAGGGTCTCGCCCGGCTCCAGCACCAGCTTGGCCATGGGCCACATGCGGGTCATGCCCTTCTCGTCGATGCTGGTGCGATGCAGGGTCACCTCATCGCTCACGGGCGAAGTGATCTTCAGCAGGCTGCGCTCCTCCTCACCTGAATTGGTGAAGGTGAGGTAGCCGGCGGCGGTCTTCGCGCCGGGCGTTGTGGCGCGAGCCCAGCCGCCGCTGGCCTTGACCTCGGCAGCAGCCGTCGCGGAGAGCGCCAGGCCCAGCGCCAGCGCCGCCAGGGCCCGGACGCGGAATGCGGTTTTCATGCCGGCATTCTACCTCTAAGCTTCGCGCCCCAATGTCCCACCGGCAGCTACGTTCCGCATGCTGAAATTCGACGCCGTCACCCTGCGCCGCGGCCCGCGCGTACTCTTCGCGGAGGCCAGTTTCAGCCTGTTCCGGGGCGAAAAGGTCGGCATCACCGGCGAGAACGGCAGCGGCAAGTCGAGCCTGCTGGCGCTGGTGCGCGGCGAACTGCAGCCGGACGAGGGGCATTTCGAGATGCCCTCGAACCTGGCCATGGCCCATGTGGCGCAGGAACTGGAGGCCAGCGAACGCCACGCCATCGAATTCGTGCTCGACGGCGACGAGGAGCTGCGCCAGCTGGAGGCCGAGATCGCCACAGCCGAGGCCTCGCATGCCGACGGCACGCGCCTGGCCAATCTCTACACGCGTTATGCCGGCATCGGCGGCTACGACGCCCGCGCGCGCGCCGCGCAGCTGATGCACGGCCTGGGATTCGCCACGGTGGATGAAACGCGCGGAGTGCGCGAATTCTCCGGTGGCTGGCGCGTGCGCCTCAACGTGGCGCGGGCACTGATGTGCCGCTCCGACCTGCTGCTGCTGGACGAGCCCACCAACCACCTGGACCTCGACGCCATCGTCTGGCTGGAAGGCTGGCTGAAGGATTACCAGGGCACGCTGCTGCTGATCGCGCACGACCGCGAGTTCCTCGACCGCGTGGTCAACCGCATCGTGAACATCGAACAGCAGAAGGCCACCGTCTATTCGGGCAACTACACCGACTTCGAGGACACCCGCGCCGCCATGCTGGCCCAGCAGTCCGCGCTGTATGTGAGACAGCAGCGCGAGATCGCGCACATGGAAGATTTCGTGCGCCGCTTCCGCGCCAAGGCCAGCAAGGCGCGCCAGGCACAGAGCCGCATCAAGGCACTGGAGCGCATGCAGCGCATCGCGCCGGCACATGTGGACTCGCCCTTCCAGTTCAGCTTTGCCGAGCCGCTGAAGCTGCCGCGCCCATTGCTGGCCATTCAGCAGCAATCCGCAGGGTATGGCGACAAAGTGCTGCTCAGTGGCGTGAGCCTCACCGTGTATCCGGGCGATCGCATCTCGCTGCTGGGACGCAATGGCGCTGGCAAGTCCACCTTGATCAAGCTGCTGGCCGGTGAACTGGCCCCGCGTGGCGGCACCCGCGATGATGCGCGCGACCTGTCGGTGGGTTACTTCGCGCAGCACCAGCTGGAGCAGCTGGACCCGGCTGCATCTGCGCTGCTGCACCTGCAGCGCCTCGCGCAGAAACTGGGCCAGCGGCCCAGCGAGCAGGAGCAGCGCAATTACCTGGCCACTTTCGGCTTCCGCGGCGATCGTGTGTTCGAGCCGGTGGGACCTTTCTCGGGCGGCGAGAAGGCGCGCCTGGCCCTGGCCATGGTGGCTTATCCAAAGCCCAACCTGCTGCTGCTCGACGAGCCCACCAACCACCTGGACCTGGAGATGCGCCAGGCGCTGGCCATGGCGCTGCAGGAATACGGCGGCGCGGTGATCATGGTGTCGCACGATCGGCATCTGCTCTCCACCGTGACCGACCGCTTCCTGCTGGTGGCCGGCGGCGCGGTGCAGGATTTCGACGGCGACCTCGACGATTACGCGCGCTGGCTGTCCAAGGGCGGGGCAGCGTCGCCGCCGGCAGCACCTGCGCAGGCGGCACCTGCGCAGGCAAAGCAGGCGCAGAAGCCGCCGCCGAAGCCGCTGCCGAAAGCGCAGCAGAAGTCCGTCTCCTCGCTGCGCTCGCGCCTGGCGCGGGTGGAAAAGAAGATGCAGGAACTCAGCGTCGCCGCTGCAGAGCTGGACCGTGAGCTGGCCGATCCCTCGATCTACGAACCGGCTGCCCGCGCACGCCAGCTGGACGTGGCCGCCCGCCGCGCGCGCATCGCACAGGAAACCGGGGAAGTCGAAGCCGAATGGCTGGAGCTCACCGAGGAGCTGGAGCGCGCCTCAGCCTGAGTCCTGCTCGGGAATCAGGTGCCCCGCCCGCTCGCGCTTGGTGCGCAGGTAGCGTTCGTTGTGCGCGTTGGGCGCCGCCAGCAGTGATTCCATCTCTTCGACGTCGATGCCGCGTGCGCGCAGCTCGCGCACCTTGTGCGGGCTGTTGGTCAGCAGGCGGATGCGCGTGAAGCCCAGCTGCCGCAGCATCGCCGCGGCGATGGCATAGCTGCGCTCATCGGCACTGAATCCCAGGTGGCGGTCGGCATCGACGGTGTCGAGGCCGGAATCCTGCAGCTGGTAGGCGCGCAGCTTGTTGGCCAGGCCAATGCCGCGGCCTTCCTGCGCCAGGTACAGCAGCACGCCGCCGCCCTCGTCATGCAGGCGCTTCACCGCGGTCTGCAGCTGCTCGCCGCAGTCGCAGCGCAGGCTGCCCAGCAGATCGCCGGTGAAACAGGAGGAATGCGCACGCACCGGCACCACGGATGCGGGATCGGGATTGCCCACCACCACCGCCACATGCTCGCTGGCATCGCGCCGGTCGCGGAACAGCACCAGCCTGCTGTTCTCATCCTCGCGCAGCGGCACGCGCGCCTCGCTCACGCGCAGCAGGTCTTCGGCCGCAGGCAGGGAGTGCCGTTCGACCTGATCGACACTGACGGCGAGCACTGTGGCAGGCACGGGGCCTGCCACCACATCGGAAACCAGCAGTGCCGGCAACAGCTGCGCACTCTTGGCCAGCCGCACGGCTGCAATGCTCAGCGCATCTGCGCAGGTGACATGTGGCACGCCCTCGCCCAGCGCCCGGCGCCAGCCATCAGTTTCCCAGTGCCGGCCGAGCTCCTGCAGCTGCGCGGCATTGCGCTCCGCCGGCGACAGCAGCAGCACCTCATCGGATTCGCAGGGCACGCCCAGGGCGGCGGCTCGCGCGCCGGTGACCACCAGCATGGCGCCGGCCTGCGCCAGCGCGTGTTCGACCAGCGCGGTCTCCGCGGTCTCCAGCGCCACCACCAGGCGCCAGGCGCGGCCGGCTGGCTCGCGCACGGCGATGGCGCGGCCGCGGCGCAGCTCCGCCAGCGCGCGATCCACCGCCACCAGCGCAGGATCGCCCTGCGGCGGCTCGAGGGCCCGGACAACGGATTGCAGGCGGGAACCAGTCATGCGCGAGAGCCTACTCCAGATGGCCTCAGCGGCCGAGCGTGCGCTGCAGGAATCCGATCACGCGGTCGGCGGCCTCACCGGGCCCGAAGAAGGGCCGCGCCACATGCCCCACGCCGGGCACGATAACCAGTTCAGCAACCAGGCCCGCCTTCCGGTAGGCGCCGTCGAGTTCCAGCGCCTGGTTCACCGGAATGTTGGTGTCCTGGTCGCCATGCAGGATGATCAGCGGGGGATCGCTGCGGTCCACATGCGCCACCGGGCTGGCGAGGCGCGCGAGGTCCGGCACCTGTTCCGGCGATCCACCCAGCAGCGATTGCAGCGCCGGCACGCGCAGCTTCAACCCCTCGGGCGTGGTTTGCGGAATGATGGTTTCCAGGTTGTATGCGCCCACCCAGGCAACGATGGCCTGCACATCGGAGGATTCCCGCAGGTCATTGCCCACGGTGCCCTCCAGCTCCTTGTTCCCGTTGGTCACGCCCACCAGCGCGGCAAGGTGACCTCCGGATGAGGACCCGGACACGGCGATGCGATCGGCCCGGTAGCCATACTTCGCGGCATTCGCGCGCAGGAAGCGGATGCCGGCCTTGATGTCGTGCACATTGGCCGGAAAACGCGCGTCATCGCTGGAACGGAAGTTGAGGCTGGCCACGGCATAACCGCGCTCCACCAGGATGGGGGGCGCCTCTTCCTTGTCGCCCAGCCGCCAGGCGCCGCCATGCAGGTACACCACCAGCGGCGGGTTTGGCACCCCGGCGGGCATGTGCAGGTCGAGCAGCAGGGTGTGCGTGCCCACGCGTGCAAAGGGGATGTCGAGCTGGCTGCGGATGGCCGGATTCGGTGCCGGCAGCGGCGCCGCGGCCTGGGCGGCAGCAGGGCCGCACAGCATCAGTGCCAGCAGACTGCCGGCGAGGTGCCTTCTGGTGTCAGTGGAGGGCCACACCGGCGCATTCTGGCCCCGCGCGGGAGCCCCGGCAACCGCGCGTCAGGTGGCCTGGCGGCGCGGCATCGGCGCGCCAATGAAACTGAAACGCCGCCGCTCGGTGAACAGGCGGGTGGTGTCTGCCACGGATAGCGGCCGGGCAATGACAAACCCCTGCGCCTCGTTGCAGCCGTGCCGGCGCAGGAACGCCAGCTGCCGGGCATTCTCCACGCCCTCGGCCACCACGCGCAGGTCGAGGTTGCGCGCCAGCCCGATGATGGCGGCCACGATGCGCGAGTTGTTGGCGTCATCGAGCATGTCGCGGATGAACTCGTGGTCGATCTTCAGCGCATCCAGCGGGAATTTCTTCAGGTAGTGCATGCTGGAATAGCCGGTGCCGAAGTCATCCAGCACCAGGCGGATGCCCTGCGCCTTGATGCAGCGGAGCATGCGCGCCGAACCTTCGGCATCGCCCATCAGCATGGCTTCGGTGAGCTCGAACTCCAGCAGGCGGGGATCCACGCCGCTGGACACGATGGGGCGCGTGAGCGCGATGTCCAGCTGGTCCTGGCGGAACTGCCGCGGCGAGATGTTCACGGCCACCGGTGGCGGTGAATGGCCCGCCGCCAGCCAGCGTCGCAGCTGCGTGCAGGCCATCGAGATCACCCGCTCGCCCACCGGCACGATCAGGCCGGTGTCCTCGAGCACGGGGATGAATTCGCGCGGCGGCATCTGCCGGCCATCGGGGCCGCGCCAGCGCAGCAGCGCCTCCAGCCCGCAGATTTCCCCGCTGCGCAGGTCGACCTTGGGCTGGTATTCGAGCTGGAACTCATCGCGCTCCAGTGCCTCGCGCAGCTGGTTCTCCAGCTGCAGCCGGGCGAGGGCTCGCTCCTGCAGCTGCGGCAGGTAGAACTGGTAGCCATTGCGGCCGGACTGCTTGGCCCGGTACATGGCCATGTCGGCATTCTTCAGTAGCGCTTCCGGCTCCGTGCCATCGGCCGGATACAGGCTGATGCCCACGCTGCCGGAAACATAGACGGTGTGCCCGTGGATGGAAAAAGGTGTAGCCAGCGCCGTGGTGATCTTCTTGCCCACCACGGCTGCATCCTCGGCATGCGCCAGCTGCGGCAGCACCAGTGCGAATTCATCTCCGGAAAGGCGGCCGATGGTGTCGCCCAGGCGAACGGCGGCCTTCAGGCGGCCCGCGATCTGCACCAGCAGCTCATCGCCCACCGCATGGCCCAGGGTGTCGTTCACGGACTTGAAGCGGTCGACGTCGACGAACAGCACTCCCACGGGGGAGTGCTCGCGTGCGGCGGCATCGATGGCGTGCGCGAGGCGGTCCAGGTACAGCGTGCGGTTCGGCAGTGCCGTGAGTGCATCGAACTGCGCCATGTAGGCGAGGCGATCTTCCGCCGACTTGCGCTGCAGGTAGGCCGACACCGTCCCGGCCAGGGTCTGCAGGAAGGCGCGATCGTCGTCGTTCACCTCCTCGTCCGCACCCAGCCACACGCTCAACGTGCCATGGATGCCCTCGCTGTCGTTGATCTGCACTTCGAGGTCCGGCGCGCGTGGCAGATCCCCGGCGCCCTGCTCCCAGCCGAAGCCAGCCGCCTGGGTGAGGTCACGGGTGTCACCGGCCTTCATCAGCAGGCGGCAGCGCTGCGCCTGCAGGCCCTCGCGCACGGTGCCCACCACACGCTCGGCGAGCAGGTGCGGATCGGGCTGGGAGAGCACGAACTGGCCGAAATGCGCGAGCACCGCATTCTGCGCGGCGCTGCGGCGCTGGATCTTTCCGGTGACCTGCAGGCTCGCCAGGTCGCGCTCCGCCTGGCGCTGGCCGGTGACGTCCTCGCAAACCACCAGACAGCCCTGGGCGCCTGCGGTGAGCTGCGTGATGCGCGCGGCGAAGTACTGCCCGCCGGCAGAGAACTCACAGGTAACTGGCGTGGTATCGACCGCGGCGTGCAGTGCCGATTCCAGGTGCTTGCCCAGGGTGCGCAGGCCATCCGCGGACGACGGGCTGCATGCTGCGAGAAAGCCGGCCTCGGGCCGCGCCAGGTCATGCAGCAGCGGGTTCGCCGAGGCCAGCTCCTGCCAGGCATTGTTGAAGGCGATGATGCTGCCATCGGCAGCAACACAGCAGGCGGGCATGGGCAAGGCTTCGAGCAGCGTGCCGTCAAACGCGACGGGAGCCACCGGCGCGGGCCGGGTCCTCTCCCTTGTTTTTGACAATTTCACGGATCCCATCCACTGCCACCAGCTGCGATCAGCGCCGACGCGCCATGTGCCACGTTCTGTCACGCAAAATGCAGGGCCGGCTCCGCCCCGTCTGCCTTAAGTTGACTGAACTGTGACGTGGGTCGCATGAACACTTCCTGCGCTGATGAAAGCCGGGCCCGGTGGTGCGAATAACCTGCCGGGCCCGGCATGCGGCGGGTGAAAACCACCACGGCTCAGATGGTGCGCGCGGCGGCGGCGTTGCGTTATCACCGGGCGCCGCCGGGCGGTGCGGGAAGTTTCCTACGCGTCGTGCATTGCCGGTTTATTCGGGAAGAACGGTGCCCTGGAAACTGTGATGGCGCGGGCACTCCCAGATCTGGCGACCGGAAACCTGGTGCAGCTCCTGCTGCCGCGCATCGGCGCGACACATCGGACACATCAGGCGACCGCTGGCGTCGCTCGGCACAGGTTCGATGTAACCGGCCGCATCTTTCCAGCGCTGGCGCGCCACATCGATCTGGCCGTACATGTCAGCTGAACCCATGGGACCAGTATAGGACCGCCGGCATGGCCATCCCCAGAGGCGGATTCCTACAGGAAGGAGATGGTGCCCAGGGTCGGAATCGAACCAACGACACGCGGATTTTCAATCCGCTGCTCTACCAACTGAGCTACCTGGGCATCAGGCCCCTGACGCAGGAGGCGACAGGGGGCGCGTATTAGACCGGTGCAGGCTTCGGGGCGTCAAGGTCGCGGCGCATTCAGCCGCCCGGCGCCTGGAATTCCTGCGGTTTTTCCGACCCGGTGCCGAAAAAGTACTTCTCCATCTCCCCCTCCAGGAACTTGCGCGCCTTGGGATCGACTGGGGTGAGGCGGTATTCGTTGATCAGCATGGTCTGGTGGCGCACCCAGCCCCCCCAGGCCTCCTTCGACACCTGCTCGAAGACGCGCTGGCCCAGCGGACCGGGGTACGGCGGCCGGTCCAGGCCGGGAGCCTCCTTCTTCAGCAGGATGCAATGCACGGTACGGGTCATGGCGGAGGATTCTTCAGGAGTTGGGCCACGGGGGCCGGCAGGCCGATGGCGGCGGGACGGGCCGCGTTATACCACAGGCTGCCGGCGGCCTCGGCCACGCCCTCCCGGTCGGCCCGCACCCACAGCGGGTGGATCAGCAGGTCGAAATGGGTGAACACATGCAGCAGCGGCTCGCCATGGCGGGGCGGGGCGTGGCTCCCCGCGACGGACAGGGCCTCCTCCAGCGTGCTGAACTCCGGGGGCGACCAGAGCCCACCCCACACACCAGTGGCGGCGCGCCGCAGCAGGCGCACGCCGCCTGCTGCATCCTGCTCGAAGAGCATCCAGGCCTCGCGCTGGCGGCGCCGCAGCGGTTTGCGGGGCGCGGGAAAGTCATGCTCGCTGCCAGACAGGTGCGCCGCGCAGCGCATCGCCAGGGGACAACCGGCGCAGCGCGGATTGCGCCGGGTGCAGACGGTGGCGCCCAGGTCCATGATGGCCTGCGTGTACTGGGCCACGCGCGCTTGCGGCGTCAGCAGCGTGGCGAGGCGCCAGAGTTCCTCCTCGAGTGCACGCTCACCCGTGCGACCGGGCACGGCAAATACGCGCGACAGCACCCGCCGCACGTTGCCGTCCATGATGGGGTGCGGCTGGTCGAGCGAGAGTGCAAGGATGGCCCCTGCTGTGGAGCGGCCCACGCCCGGCAGCGCGGCGACGCTGGCGAAATCGGCGGGAAAGATGCCGCCATGCAGGTCGCGCACCTGCACGGCGGCGCGCTGCAGGTTGCGGGCGCGCGCGTAGTAGCCCAGCCCCGACCAGTGATGCAGCACCTCATCCTGCGGCGCGTCCGCGAGCGTTCCCACGTCGGGAAAACGCGCCATGAAGCGCTGGAAGTAGGGAATCACCGCGGCGACCTGCGTCTGCTGCAGCATCACCTCGGAAACCCACACCCGGTAGGGCGAGCGGTCACCCTGCCAGGGCAGGTCGTGGCGGCCGTGGCGGTCGTGCCAGTCGAGCAGCGCCGGCGCGATGGGCGCGGGCTCGCTCACCGCCGGGCTGTGTCAGCCGCGCGCGCCATGCCACTTGATGGCGTATTGCACCAGCTGGGCGTTGGTGTCGAGCGCGAGCTTGCGCTTGATGGTGAGCCGGTGGGTCTCCACCGTCTTCACCGACAGCGACAGGTTCTCGGCGATCTCCCGCGTGCCCAGCCCCTGGCCGATGAGGCTGATCACCTGCAGTTCGCGGGCCGAGAGCCTGGAGGTCGAATCGCCCTCGTCGGCGTCGCGCGTGGCCAGGGTCTGCTTCAGCGTCTCGCTGATGAAGCGCTCGCCGCGCAGCACGGCGCGCAGCGCGGTGATCAGCTGCTCGGTGGCCGCCTGCTTCATGATGTAGCCGGAAGCGCCGTGCGAGATCAGCCGCTCCGCATACACGGCCTCATCGTGCATGGACAGCACCAGCACGCGGATGTCGGGAAAATGCGCATGCACGTCGCGCACCACGTTGAAGCCATCGCCCTGGTCGAGCGAGAGGTCGACCACCAGCGCATCGGGCTTGAGCTCGCGCACCAGCTTGCGGGCCTCCTGCTCGCTGTGCGCCTCGCCGCACACGGTGAGGTCTGGCTGGGCGTTGATCATCAGCTTGATGCCCTGGCGCACCACCGGGTGGTCATCAACCACCAGCACACGCCGCACATCCTTCTGCGTCACGTTCTGTGTCATTGGCCCTGGTCCGTTCTGGCGGGGCAACGGACACGCAGGTTGCGTGCCGTCTCCCGCATTGATTCTATCGGAACATTGACCTTATACCGCGTGCACGGTGTTGGCCAGTTCACAGAATTCCCGATCACGGACTGCGTCATGCGGGGTCCGCTGCATGGACAGCGGACGCCCGGACGATGCGGGAGGATTCCGGCGCTAGAGCTGGACGGTGAAGTCCCCGTCCTTCGGATTGATCTCGAAGCGGCCATTCTGCACGGCCGAGACCCACTTGGTGGTCTTCAGGAAGCCGCCGAAGGCGAACAGGTGCACGCTCTCGAAGCCGGAGCCGGCGGCATTGGCCGCAGCCAGCTTCGTGACCACCTCTTCCGGACCGCTGTCCTTCAGCAGGCCGGCGATCAGGCTGGCCTTGCCGCTGGTGAGCGCGCGGATCGAGGCGCCCGCGCCGCAGATCTTGGCATAGCGGAGCAGCGTCTTGATGCTGGCCGGACCGCCGAGGCCCGGACGGATGGTGTTGGTGATGCCATTGGCGCGCATGATCTTTTCCCACTCGATGATGGGCTCGGCCTCGAAGCACACCTGCGTGGTGAACTTCAGCTCGAAACCCTGCTCCTTCGAGATGGCCACCTTGCGGGCCTCGAACTGGCGCTGCTGCTCCACGGTCATGTGGGCATGGCCTTCCGGATGGCCGGCCATGTACTTGGTCTTGATGCCGGCGCGGGCAAAGTGGCCGGTCTCCAGCACGCCGATGGTGGAATCGAAGGCGCCCTCGGGCTTGGGCATGTCACCGGCGATCAGCAGCATCTTCTTCGCGCCGGCCACCTCGGTGAGCTTGCGCGCGATCTCGGCCACTTCGGCGGCGTCCTTGATGCGGCGGCAGGGCACATGCGGCACGGCGTTGAAGCCGGCCTCGCCCACGGCCTTGGCCGCGGCGGTGAGATCATCCCAGGTCTGGTTGGGGAACAGGGCGATGAAGATGTCCGTATTCTTCGGCACCAGCGTTGCAGCCTCGGCAAGGAACTCGGTGTCCTTGCAGGTCATCTCGATCGAGGCATTGGCGAGCAGCGCGCGGATCTGCGCACTGGTTGCAGTCGTTACGGACATGAGGGACGGATCTCCTTTTTCACCTTGAAGCAGAGCAGCGCCGCGGCGAGCAGCAGCCACCCCAATGACAGCGAGCCGGCGCCGCCACCGCCATCGACCGGCTGCAGCAGCGGCGCATTGACGACCACGGCGGTGTAGGCATTGCGCACGATTGCCGGGGTGTTTTCGTCGCCATCGTCTGCATCGGTGCAGCTGAGCGAGAACACCATTGCACCGGGAATGAGGGTGAAGGTCTGGCTGCCGGAGGGTTCGGTGGGATCCTTCCAGTCGGCAGTGCCGCCGCCCTTCTTGCAGGTTGCGCCAGCGGGCGCGTTCCAGTTGAGCGTGACCGGCGCCCCCGCGGTGACCTCGCGGGCGGAGACAGTGAGCTCCACCGGCAGTGGGCCGCCCGTGCTTTCTTCCAGGCGCACGATGGCGCCATAACCGGAGTCGCTGTTGCCGTCGGAGTAAGTGACAGCATAGATGGTGCCATTGGCCAGCAGCACGCCCGCGAAGGGGGAATGACCGTCGAGGGGGGTGCCCATGAAGCCGTGGAGCAGCGTGAAGGTGCCGTCGGCGGCGATCTTCCACGCGGTGCCGGCGTGGTATGGCCCGCCCGCGCGCGTGGTGCCATAGAAATTGCCGAGCCCATCCTGCACCACCGGCGCCAGCGGCCCGCTGCCTCCGAAGTACGGACCCCTGAAAGCATGCACCACCGAGACCTCGCCGTCCGGAGTCATGCGGAACACGGTGCCATGGCCGTACTGGCCGCCCTGGGCGGCGGTGCCGTAGAAATTGCCGTCGGCAGAGAGCATCAGCGCGGCGCGCGGATTGGCGCCCGTGGAGTTCACCGCCAGACCCTCGTCGCTGAACGAGCCCAGCTTCGGGAAGGAGTACAGCACTTCCTGGTTGCCGGTGGTGGCAATGCGGTAGATGGTGCCGCGATTGCTCGAGCCGCCAACCAGCGTGGTGCCATAGAGCAGGCCGTCGGGGCCGACGACCAGGGCACCCTCGGGATTCTCTCCATCGGGCCCGTTGAACTCGTGGATCACCGAATATCCGGTGCCGTCGGCGGCGATGCGCCACACGGTGCCCTTGTTGCGCGCGCCGCCATTGAGGGTGGTGCCGTAGATGTATCCGTCGGGACCGAAGACCACCCCTGTGTAGGGCAGTGCCGCGTTGTTCTTGCCGCCGCCGAAGTTGTGCAGGATGGTGAACGTGCCATCGAGGGTGACGCGGAACAATGTGCCGAGGCCTTCGCCGCCACCGAAATAAGCGGTGCCATAGAGGCTGTCGTCCGGATCCGGTCCCTGTATCAGCGCGCCGAAGATGCTGACGCCCTCGGTGCCGTCGCCCTTGAGCGAGTAGAGGGTGCTCAGCTGGTTGGAGGGCGTGAGCCGGGCAATGGCGCCAGTGCCCTCGCCGCCCGCGGACGCCCCGAAATAGATATTGCCGTCGCGCCCCAGCAGCAGCCCGCCGCGCACCTGGCGCGGGGCGTTCTTGTATTCAGTGCCCGGCGAGGACAGCACCGCCGTGGGCAGAAGATTGGCATGTTCCGTGCGCTCGGCCGTCAGGCCGGGCTGCGCCATGAGGCCAGCCAGCACAAGCGGAATGAGCGCGGCGAGACGCCGCGGATGACGGATGAAATGCATGGAATTCCCACACCCCGGGTAGCGGGGCATTACAGCACAGCCCTCGCCGCGCCGGGAAGCAGGGTGGCGGAATCGTAACGCGGCCTCCGCGCGGCCCCGCGGCGCGGGGCCGCCGCTACTCGTACCGCAGGGCGTCGATGGGCGCCAGGTTCGCGGCCTTGCTGGCTGGCAGGATGCCGAAAACCATGCCGATCAGCATGGAAAACAGGCATGCGCCGCCCACCGCCCACCAGGGCACGGCAGGTGCAGGGAAGTTGGGAATCAGCCCCGCGACGCCGTAGGCCAGTGCAAAGCCTATCGCCATGCCGATGAGGCCGCCGATCAGCGCCAGGACCATTGCCTCGATCAGGAACTGCAGCATGATGAACCGGCGCGGCGCGCCCAGCGCCTTGGCGATGCCGATTTCACGGGTGCGTTCAGTGACTGACACCAGCATGATGTTCATGATCCCGATGCCGCCCACCAGCAGCGAGATGCCCACCACGCCGGCCACCACCGCCGTGATGGTGCCGGTGATGCGGTTGAAGGTCTCGATGAACGACTGGGAGGACTCGACGCGGAAATCATCCAGGTCGTCGGCCCCGATGCCGTGCGCGCGCCGCATCAGCGCGCTGACCTGCTGCTTCACGTTCTCCACCATGTCGGGGTCATCGACGGTGAAGGTGATGGAAATATCCGGGCGTGCCACCTGGGTGTTGAACGTCAGGGCCGTCTGGAAGGGCATCACCGCGAAGGCGTCCTGGCTGAAGCCGAACACCTCGCCCAGCGACTCGGCCACGCCGATCACCTTGAACCACTCCCGGCCAATCTGCACGAATTCCCCGACCGGGTTGTCCGGCAGGTCGAGCTCGCGCACCATGTCGGCGCCCAGCACCACCACGCGGCGCCGGCTGTCGTCATCGCTGCGGGTGATGAAGCGACCCAGCCGCGGGAACATGCGCCGCACATCCTGCATGCTCTCGCTGGTGCCGAAGATCTGGCCCGCCGCCGAGCGCGAGCCGTAGGTGATCTGCCCCACTGGCACCTGCAGCACCGGCGTGATGCTGGAGATGCCGTCGATGCGGTAGCGCAGCTCGTCGAGGTCGGTGAGCCGCAGCCGGTTCATCTGGCCGCGCATCTGGTGCTCCGGCGGCGTGTCGGCACGCAGCTGCAGCGCGGTGGAGCCCAGGCCCTCGAACTGCTGCGAGATGGAGGCCGACATGCCCTGTACCAGCGCGATCACGCAGATCACCGAGGCCACACCGATGATCACGCCCAGCATGGTGAGGAAGCTGCGCAGGCGGTGCGCCTGGATCGCGCCGAGGGCCGAGCGCAGGCACTCCTGCACGGCATAGATCAGGCGCCGCGATGCGCCGGCGTCTTCCACCAGCAGCGAGTCAGCCATTGAGGCGGTCCTCGGCGATGCGGCCGTCGTGCAGGCGCACCTGGCGGCGGCAGATGGAGGCGATGCCCGGATCGTGCGTGACGATCACCACGGTCTGGCCATCGGCGTGCAGCTGGGCGAAGAGGTCCATGATCTCGCGCGCGGTGCGGCTGTCGAGGTTGCCGGTGGGCTCATCCGCCAGCAGCAGCTCCGGGTGGCCCACCAGCGCGCGCGCCACGGCCACGCGCTGGCGCTGGCCACCGGAGAGCTCGTTGGGACGGTGGCCGGTGCGGTCCGCCAGCCCCACGCGCTCGAGCGCGTGGCGGGCGTGCTCGCGGCGCGCCTTCGGACCGATGCCGCGGTAGATCAACGGCTGCGCCACATTGTCGAGTGCGGTCATGCGCGGCATCAAGTAGAAATTCTGGAACACGAAGCCGATCTTGCGGTTGCGCACCGAGGCCAGCTGTTCCTCGTCGAGACCCGCCACTTCTTCATCATCGAGGCGGTAGCGGCCACGCGTGGGCGTATCGAGGCAGCCGAGGATGTTCATCATCGTGGATTTGCCCGACCCGGACGCGCCGGTGAGCGCGACGAACTCGTTGTTGCCGATCGTCAGGTCGACGTCGGAGAGCGCCGGGTAGGCCTCTCCACCCAGCTGGTAGATCTTGGTGATGCCGGTGAGCTCGATCACGGGCTCGCCGGTGCCGCCACAGCTTCGCCGGCAGCGGAAGTGCCAGCCCCCTCCGTGGCAGCCGCCTTCTCCTTCACCCGGTCACCATCGCGCAGGAAACGCAGCACGCGCGGCGGACCTGCGGCAATGCGGCCACCGGGAGCCAGGCCCTTCTTCACTGCAATCCAGGTGTCGTCGGCGATGTCCACCTCGACGGGCACCTTGCGCGCCACGCCGTTGTCGACCACGAACACGCTGGCCTTTGCCGGCTCGTTGCGGTCCTGGGAGTCTTCGTATTGCACGGCCTGCACTGGCACCGCGGGCACCGGCGGCGTGTCGGCGGCGCGGGTGGCGATCTCCGCGCGGCAGCTCATGCCGGTGTGGAACTTCATGTTCTCGGTGGCGTTGAGCCGGATCTTCACCGGATAGCTCTTGCCCTGCCCCTGCACGGTGCGGGGCGACACGGCCACGGTCTCCACCACACCCTCCCATGACTGGTCGGGGAACGCGGCCGGCACGATGCGGGCGGTCTGCCCCGGCACCACGCGCGCCACGTCGGTCTCGTTGACATTGACCTCGGCGTACATGTTGGAGATGTCGGAGATCGTCATCAGGTCGGAGCCGGCGATGCTGGTGGCGCTGGGCACGGCAGTCTCGCCTTCCTTGATGATGAGCTGCGTGACGCGGCCGTCGATGGGCGCGCGCAGCTCGGTCTTGGCCAGCTGCTCGCGTGCCTCGTTGAGGCGCGCCTCGGTCTGGGTGGCGTTCTCGTTGGAGACGTTCAGCTCCACGCGCGCCTGGTCGCGTTGCGAGCGCACCTCGTCGTAAGTGTTGGCATCGATCACGCCGCTGGTGCGCAGCTGCTCGTAGCGCTTCCACTTGGTCTCGATGGTGTCCATCGCGACCTGCGCACGCTGGATGGACAGCCGCGACTGGCGCAGCGCGGCCTCCAGCGCGTCGACCTGGGTCTGCAGCGTGGCCGGATCAAGCCGCAGCACCGTCTGGCCTGCCTTCACCGGGTCGCCTTCCTTTACGTAGAGCGCCTTGACGCGCCCCATCACCTCCGAGCCCAGGCGGATCTCGGTCTGGTAGGTGAGGCTGCCGGAAGCGAGGATGGTGGGAGTGATCACGCGTGATTCCACGGCGACCATCTCCACTTCCTTGGCCTCGCCGCCGCCCATGTTCTTCAGCACCACCGGCAGCGCCAGCAATGCCACCACGCCTGCCGCCAGCAGGATCTTGCCGCCTCGGGTCATGCTTACCTCAATGCGAAGAAGGCCCAGATGCCGTAGACCAGCACGAACGGCAGGGCGGCCACGATGATGCAGTAGGTCCAGCTGCGCACGGTCCAGACCTTCAGGCCCATGGCAGTCAGGTACACGGTGAACAGCTGGAACAGGTTCACGCTGCTGAACAGCGAATAGCCCGGCTCGCCGGCCTCGCGGTGGAACACCAGCTCGTTGAGCGACAGCGGCTGCAGGGCCGCCTGTGATACCTGATTGTTGCTGGCAGTGAGCAGCGCCAATGCGGCCAGCAGCGTACCCACCAGCATCACCGGCAGCGTGGACCACGCCGACAGCGCGAACCAGTGGCGGAAGCTGCGCTCCACGCCCGTGACCTTGGTGGCCAGCAGCAGGTAGAGGGCGCTGATCAGCAGCATCAGCGGCAGGGCGATGCCGGCAATCACGGCCCCAAGCGCTGCCCGCACGCCGACCTGACCCGCGGCATTGCGCCCCATGGTGGCGATTTCCGCATCGGTCATGTTGGCCCCGAGCGAACTGGCCCGCACCTGCTGGTCGACCAGCCACTCGATGTCGACAAACAGCACATACCAGAGCGCGATGCCGCCCTGCAGGAGCACCAGCAGCAGCAGCGGCCACCAGAAGCGCGGACGCGCATCCAGCTCGCCGAATCCCCTGCGCGGCTCGAAGATGAGCGCCTGGAAAATGCCAAGATTGTTCATGATCCCCGGGCCTGTCCGTTGCGGTGGATTTTCTGGTTCCCGCCGTACAGTCCGGCGGGTGGAGCAGTCCTTACACCATTGTAAGGACCCGCCGGCCCGCCCGACTATCCTGTGCCGATGGATGACCCGGACCGCGAACGGCGCTTTCTGGCCCTGCTCAACGCCAACCTGCCCGCCCTGGGTCGCCTGGCGGGCAGCTATGCCAGCGGCACCGCCGAGCGCGAGGACCTGGTGCAGGACATCGCACTTGCCCTGTGGCAGGCGCTGCCACGTTTCCGCGGCGAGAGCTCCGAGCGCACCTTCCTGTTCCGCATCGCCCACAACCACTGCATCGACCACATCACACGGCGCCGGCCCATGGCCTCGCTGCAGGACCTGGAGCTCGACCCCGTGGATGGGGCCCGGTCCATCGAATCCTCATTGAGCCAGCAACAGGATTCACTGCGCCTGATGGCTGCCGTACGGCAGCTGCCACTGATCCAGCGCCAGGTCGTGGTGCTGGCACTGGAAGACATGGACTACGCCGAAATCGGCGCAGTCCTCGGCATCACCGAGAACAACGTGGGCGTGCGCCTGAACCGGGCGCGCGTCACCTTGCGTAAACTGATGGGAGAATCCCCATGAACCCCCCTTCCGATTTCGGCGCGCTGAAGCAGCAATGGCAGTCCAGCGCGCAGCCGCTGCCCGACATCGCCGCGCTGCGCGAGCGCGTCACCGCCGACACCCGCTCGCACTGGCGGGCGCTGGGCCTGGTGATGGTGATGACGGTGGCCATCCTCGCCAGCTCGCTGGGCTTCGCCGTGCGCAGCGGCGAGCCGCCTGCTTGGCTGAGCTTCGGCTTCTCGGTGCTGTTCGCCACGCTGGTGTGGTCGGTGGCGCTGTGGCTCTCGCGCGGCACCTGGCGGCCACGCGATGACACCATTTCCGCCGCGCTCGATCTTTCCATCCGCCGCTGCCGCTCGATGATCCTCGCCGCGCCGGTGGGCGTCGCACTTTATGTCGTGGGGCTGGTGGGCTCGCTGGCGTGGAAGGACCGGCTGTTCGGCGTGGACTGGCCCGGCGTGCTCGGCACCCCGTCGATGATCATCGCGGGCTGGATCGGCGCGCCCCTGTATGCCGCCGGCATGGTCTGGAATGCCCGTCGCCAGCGCGCGCGCCTGAAGGTGCTGGTGGAACTCAAGCGGCAGCTGTCCGAGACCTGAGCAGGACGCCGGGAGCACCGCACCGGTTATCGATCCGGCGCAACCTTATGCGCCAGCGGCAATAAGAAATAGGTTGGCGGGGCGGGGCATATAGCCGATCCTGCGCGATCCTTATGCAAGCCCCCCCACCCTCCACGGAAATCCCGGACGACGAGATCGAGCGGGAGCATGCCGAACTCGGCCTGCCGCCCATGGAGGAGGAGGTCGCCCGTCCGGGCAAGTCGCCGCTGATGCAGGTGACCACTTACCTGATCATGGCGGTGCTGGTGGGGCTGGCGGCCTACCTGCTGTTCCTGCTGTTCGGCGTGGAGCATGAGCGCACGCCTACCCAGATCGTCAGCGACGCCCTGCACGACCGGCAGTTCTGGTTGGCCGCGGCTGTGGGCCTGCTGGCGCAGATGGTGGATGGGGCGCTGGGGATGGCCTATGGACTCACGGCCAGCAGCTTCCTGCTCGCGACCGGAGCGTCGCCGCTTTCGGCCAGCGGCGCTGCGCACCTGGCCGAGGTGTTCACCACCGGCATTTCAGGCGTCTCGCACCTGCGCATGGGCAATGTGAACAGGAAACTGTTCCTGAGCCTGGTGATTCCCGGCGTGATCGGCGGACTCATCGGCACCTATGTGCTGGGAAACATCGACGGCAAGCTGCTGAAGCCCTGGATCAGCCTGTACCTGCTGCTGATGGGGCTTTACGTGCTGGTGCGCGCCTTCCGGCGGATCATCCTGGTGAAGACCGACGTGCGGCCCTCGCGGGTGGTGCCGCTGGCCCTGTTCGGCAGCTTCATGGACACCACCGGCGGCGGTGGCTGGGGGCCTATCGTGACCACCTCGCTGGTGGGTGCGGGGCATGATCCGCGCACCACGATCGGATCGGTGAACTTCGCCGAGTTCTTCCTGACAGTGACGGTGTCGGCGGCGTTCTTCTCGATCCTGGAATCCAGCATCTGGCTCACGGTCACGGGGCTGGTGCTGGGGGGCATGTTCGCCGCGCCGTTTGCAGCCTATGTGACGCGGCATGTGAAGACGCGCTACCTGCTGGTACTGGTGGGCACGCTGATCAGCAGCATCAGCGTGTATAACCTGGTGGCGGCGTTCTCGGGCTGATTGCGGATTTGCCGGCGCCGTGGAATCAGCGCGCCGGCCGTTCTAGAATCGGTGCAGGCCGCGGGTGTAGTTCAATGGTAGAACTGTAGCTTCCCAAGCTACTAACGTGGGTTCGATTCCCATCACCCGCTCCAGCCTGCCCGGCTGGTGCTTCAATAATCCCTGAAGCGCAGGTTCTCCCGCGTCAGCTGCCCGACGGTGCTGCAGCCCATCAGCTTCATGCCGCGCTCCAGCTCATTGCGCATCAGGCCCAGCGCCCTGTGCACCCCGGCTTCGCCGGCCGCCGCCAGCGGGAACAGGTAGTAGCGGCCCAGCCCCACGGCCTTTGCGCCCAGTGACAGCGCTTTCAGCACATGCGTGCCACGCTGCACGCCGCTATCCATCATCACGTCGATCCGGTCGCCCACGGCATCGACGATCTCGGCGAGCTGGTCGAAGGGACTGCGCGAGCCGTCCAGCTGCCGCCCGCCATGGTTCGACAGGATGATGCCGGTGCAGCCGATGTCCACCGCACGCCTGGCATCTTCCACCGACATCACGCCCTTCAGGCAGAACTGGCCGCCCCACTCCTTCACCATGCCCGCCACGTAGTTCCAGTCCATCGACTGGTCGAGCATCTCGCTGAAGTAGCGGCCGATGGAGACCGGCGTGCCCTTCATGTCGATGTGTTCCTCGAGCTGCGGCAGGCGGAAGCGCTCGCGGCCGTAGTAGTTGATGCCCCAGGAAGGCTTCAGCGCGAACTGCAGCAGGCTGCCGAGGCCCAGCTTCATGGGGATGGCGAAGCCGGTGCGCAGGTCGCGCTCGCGGTTGCCGCCGGTGATGGTGTCGACGGTGAGCATCATCACGTCGATGCCGGCTTCCTTCGCGCGCTGGAGCATGGCGCGGTTGAGGCCATGGTCCTTGTGCACGTAGAACTGGTAGCACTGCGGCGTGGTGTAGGCCTTGCGCAGTTCGGTGATGCTGGTCGTGCCCAGGGAAGACACGCCGAACATGGTGCCGAAGCGGGATGCGGCCGCGGCCACCGCACGCTCGCCGGTGTGGTGGAACAGGCGCTGCAGCGCAGTGGGAGAGCAGTAGACGGGCAACGCCAGTTTCTGGCCCATCACCGTCACCGACAGGTCGATGTTCTGCACGCCGCGCAGCACATTGGGCACCAGGTCGCAGCGGTCGAAGGCCGAAGTATTGCGCCGGTACGTCAGCTCGTCATCCGCGGCGCCGTCGATGTAGTTGAACAGCGGGCCCGGCAGGCGCTGGCGCGCGAGGCGGCGGAAATCCTGGAAATTGTGGCAGTCGGTCAGGCGCATGGCAGGCAGGCCTCAGGACGCGTACGCGTACACCGTGGCAAGCCCGCCGAGCACGCTGGCCAGCAACACGCTGTGCTTGATGGTGAAGCGGAACAGGCGGGCCTCTTCCGTGCGCTTCATGCCGGTGGCGGCCACCGCGACCGCGATGCTGGTGAGGCTGATCATCTTGCCCATCACGCCGCCGGCCGAATTCGACGCGGCCATCAGGGCCGGATCGAGGCCCAGGCTGTTCGCGGTGACCACCTGCAGGTTGCCGAACAGGGCATTGGCCGAGGTGTCACTGCCGGTGAGGAACACGCCGAGCCATCCGAGCAGGGCGCTGAAGAAGGGGAACAGCGCACCGGTGAGTGCAAACGCCTTGCCCAGCGTGACCGTGGCGCCGCTGTAGTTCATCACGTAGGCCAGGGCCAGCACGCACATCATGGTCAGCAGCGAGAAGGTCAGCTGGCGGCCCACGCGCCCGAGGATGCTGAAATACCTGCCCACGGAAACGCGCAGCACGAGGGCGGCGGCCACTGTGGCCAGCGCGCAGGCCGTGCCCGCCGCGGCCAGCCAGTTGAAGGTGAAGCGGGCGGCGTAGGGGGTGGGCTCCGCAACCATCGGCGCGGAACGAACGATCTGGTCATGCAGGCCGGGCCACTCGAACACCAGATTGGTGGTCTCCAGCATCGCCTTGGTGACCGGATTGCCCCACACCAGCACGAACAGCACCAGGAACAGGTAGGGAGACCAGGCCAGGATCGTCGGGCCAAAGCCATGCTTCTCTGGCAGCACCGCGGCCCCGTGCTCGCCGGGCAGCACGAAGGCATCTGCCGGCTGCCACACCTTGAACAGCACCACCAGGCCCACGATGGCCGTGAGGGCGGCCAGAATGTCCACCAGCTGCGGGCCGACGAAATTCGACACCAGGAACTGCACGCTGGCGAAGCAGATGCCGCAGACCAGGGCAGCGGGCCAAACGCCGCGCAGGGCCTTCATGCCGCCCATCACGTACACCAGGTAGCCGGGAATCAACAGCGAGACCGGCGCGCACAGGCGGCCTACCCAGGAGCTGAGCTCCAGCTCCGACAGTCCCGTGGTGCCGGCGAGCGTGACCACGGGCACACCGATGGATCCGAACGCCACCGGTGCGGTGTTGGCCAGCAGGCAGATGCCGGCCGCGAAGTAGGGCGAGAAGCCCAGGCCCGCCAGCATGGCCGCGGCCACGGCCACCGGGGTGCCGAAACCGGCCGCGCCTTCGATGAAGGCGCCGAAGGCAAAGGCGATCAGGATGGCCTGCAGGCGCCGGTCGGTGGTGAGTCCGCCGATCGAGTCCTTGATGATGGCGAACTTGCCGGTCTCTTCAGTGATGCGATAGAGCACGACCGCCCAGTAGACGATCCAGCCGATGGGCAGCAGCGCGAAGGCGGCGCCCATGCCGGCGGAGCTGGCTGCCAGCTGCACGGGCATGTCGTACACGGTGATGGCAATGATGAGCGCCGTGGCCAGTCCGGCGAGCCCGGCTATCCAGGCCGGTTTTCGCAGCACGCCGATCAGCAGCAACGGTACGATGATTGGCAGCGCCGCTGCGGCGGCGGACCAGCCCAGGCTGTCCAGCAAAGGCTGGTAGTTTTGCTCCCACATGACCGCCTAGTTTGAGCCAAGCGACGGTCACCGCGCCAGCAGATATGAAACGGTCCGGACCATATCCCCGGGATGCAGCCGGACTGTCCTCTCAGTAGATGACGCCGACCTCCGCGTCGTAGCGGTCCCACGCAGCTTGCAGCTCGGCCAGCTTCTGCGGCTGCGTGGCAGAGAGATCGTGCTGTTCCGCGGGGTCGGTGGCGAGATTGAACAGCTGCCAGCGACGCTGGGCAGGTGGCAGGCGCTGGTCCCACACCAGCTTCCAGTCACCCTGTCGCACGCTGCGAGGACCGCCCTGCTCCCAGCCCAGGACGTCGACATCGGTGTAGACCGTCTTTGCCTTTCCGAGCAGCACTGGCATCAGCGACCTGCCGCGCGCCGGCATCACTTCACGGTCGCGGAACTGCGTGCCTGGATGCGTGGTCCCGGCGGCCTCGAGGAAGGTGGGCAGGATGTCCATCACTGTCCCCAGCGCATCGGATTTCGAACCTGCCTCCACCTTGCCGGGGAAGTGGGCAAATGCCGGCACGTGGATGCCGCCCTCCCAGCCGGTGCCCTTGTGGCGGTTGAACGGCGTCATGCTGGCACTGGCCCAGTTGGCGCCATACATCACGTAGGTATTGCCGGCGCCCAGGTTGTCGAGGCTGTGGTCGTATTCCTTGCCGATGTGGTCCTTGTAGGGGGCATTGAGATCGAGCCGGCTGGACTCGGCGCCGTTATCTGAGGAGAACACGATGAGGGTGTTGTCGAACTCGCCGATCTGCTTCAGGTAGGCCACGAACTCGCCCACATAGGTGTCGAGGTCGCTCACCATGGCAGCGTAGATCTCCATGCGGCGGGCGTTCTCGCGCTTCTCCTGGTCGGAGAGCTCATCCCAGCGCGGACGGAAGCGGGCATTGTCGATGGGCTCGGCGTCCTTGGGCAGCAGCCCGAACTCCTTCTGGCGCGCGAAGCGCTGGGCATAGAGGGCCTCGTAGCCGGCGTCATACTTGCCCTTGAACTTCGCGATGGTTTCCTTGCGTGCCTGCAGCGGCCAGTGCGGCGTGGTGTAGGCCAGCCAGGCGAAGAAGGGTTTGCCTTCGGCGCGATCCTGCTCGATGAAGCCGATCACCTTCTTCGTGTAGTCGCGCACCGAATACCAGTCCGGGCCGACGGTGACGATCTCGTCGTTGTCGAAGAAGCGCGCGTCCTGCGGGCCGCGCCAGTCCCAGGAGCCCAGGTGCGCGGCGCCATCGAGCGAGGCGAACACGTTCTTGAACCCGCGGGCGTGAGGACCGGTTTCCGGCGTGGCGCCCAGGTGCCACTTGCCCACCATGTAGGTGTTGTAGCCGGCGTCGGTGAGCAGTTCGGGGAGTGCAGCGACGCGGAAGTTCAGGTGGCCCTCATAGCCGGGCTGGCCCTTCTGTTCCTCGCGCCGCGGCGCGCCCTGCACGCCCATGCCGGCCTGGTGGTTGTCCATGCCCGACATCACCATGGCGCGCGTGGGCGCGCAGCTCATCGCGGCATAGAAGTTGGTGAGCAGCATGCCGTTCTTCGCCAGCGCGTCGAGATTGGGCGTGGGAATTTCCCCGCCGAAGGCGCCGATGTCCGAATAGCCCATGTCGTCGGCCAGGATGTAGACGATGTTCGGGCGCTTCGCGCTGGCCGCCTTGTCGGCATCCTTCTGCCCCGATGAGCAGGCGACCAGCGTGCAGGCGGCAATCACCAGCGCCAGCTTCAGGCCGGCGCGCGTGGCCTCAATAGACGACGCCATTCTTTTCATCGTATTCGTCCCATAGTGCGAGCATCTGGCGGTACAGGTCCGGATTCGCGGCAGCCATGTCGTGCTGTTCGAAGGGATCGGTGGCGAGGTCGAACAGCTGCCAGCGACGTTCCTTTTCCGGGGCGGCGTGGTCCCACACCAGCTTCCAGTTGCCCTGGCGCACGGCGCGGTGGCCGAACAGCTCCCAGCCGAAGGTGGCATCGGCAGCATGCGCAGCCTTCGCCTTGCCTTCGAACAGCGGCAGCAGCGAGATGCCCTGCGGCGGCAGCACGGGCTGGTCGTGCCAGGTGGCGCCGGGATGCTGCGTGCCGGCCAGGTCGAGGAAGGTGGGCAGCAAGTCCATCACCGTGCCCACTGCATCGCTGCGGGTGCCCGCCGGCACCCGGCCCGGGAAGTGCACGAATGCCGGCACATTGGTGCCGCCCTCGAAGGCGGTGAACTTGTGGCGGTTGTGGGGAGTGGAGCCGGCACTGGCCCAGTTCTCGCCGTACATCACATAGCTGGTGGCGCTGCCGAGGTTCTCGAGGCTGTGGTCGTATTCCTTGCCGACATGGGCGGCGATGGGCGCCCGCAGGTCACGCCGGTCGGGCTCCGCGCCGTTATCGGAGCTGAAGATGATGAAGGTGTTGTCGTACTCGCCGATCTCCTTCAGGTAGGCGACGAGCTCGCCCACATAGGTGTCGAGGTCGCTCACCATCGCCGCGTAGATTTCCATGCGGCGTGACTCCAGGCGCTTCTCTTCGGTGCTGAGTGCGTTCCAGCGTGGCTTGAAGCGGGCATTGTCGATGGGCGCCGCGTCTTTCGGCGCCAGACCCAGCTCCTTCTGCCGCGCGAGGCGCTTCGCATAGAGGGCCTCGTAGCCGTCGTCGTACCAGCCCTTGAACTTCGCGATGGATTCCTTCGGCGCCTGCAGCGGCCAGTGCGGGGCGGTGTAGGCCATGTAGGCGAAGAAGGGCTTGCCTTCGGCGCGGTCCTGGCCGATGTACTCGATCATTTTCTTCGTGTAGTCGCGCGTGGTGTACCAGTCGTCGCCCACGGTCACCAGCTCGTCGCCGTCGAAGTACTGCGCGGGTTGCGGGCCGCGCCAGTCCCAGCCACCCAGGTGCGCGGCGCCGTCGACAGAGGCGAACACCCGCTTGAAGCCGCGGGCGTGCGGACCGGTCTCGGCCGTATTGCCCAGGTGCCACTTGCCGACCATGTAGGTGTTGTAGCCCGCCTCGCTGAGCAGCGCTGGCAGCGGCGCGATGCGGAAGTTCAGGTGGCCTTCGTAGCCCGGCTGGCCCTTCTGGTCCTCGCGGGTGGGCACGCCCATCACGCCGAGGCCCGTGAGATGGTTGTCGGTGCCCGACATCAACATGGCGCGCGTGGGTGAGCAGGTCATGGCGGTGTGGAAGCCGGTGAGCATCATGCCGTCGCGCGCCAGCTGGTCGAGGTTCGGCGTGGGGATCTCGCTGCCGAATACCCCTACGTCGGCATAGCCCAGGTCGTCGGCGAGGATGTAGATGATGTTGGGACGTTTGGCTGCCGTGCCTGCCCCTGCCTGCGGATCCTGCGCCTGGCGCGCGCAGGCAGCCAGCACCAGTGCCGCGCACAGCGCGACGTAGCGTTTGAAGCTATTCATGAATGGTTGTTTCCCCTCGTCGGGGCGAGGGTACAAAAAAATCGCCGGCAGAAAAGCGCTGCCGGCGAAGGTTTTGCCAGAGTGGTTATCAGTTGAGACGGGCGCGAACTGCCAGCCGCAGGTCGCGGCCCGGCAGCAGGATCTCGTCCTTGTTGAGTGCGACAGCATTGCGCTGGCGGCTGTCGGTGAGGTTGCGACCCGTCAGGGCGATTTCGACGCCCGCGCGCTCACCCCATGGCCGGAATGCGAACTCAGCATCGAGGCTGGTGAAGGATGCCGTGGGCGATTCACCGGCACCTGTGCGCGACTGCCGGCCCGAATAGCGAAGGAACACGCGCGCGTCGATGCGTTCGCCCTGCCAGGACAATCCGCCGCCGAGGCGCCAGGGCGGAATGCGCGGCACGTGTCCTGCGCCGCCGCTGAATTCCGCGCGCACCATGTCGGCTGTGACTTCCAGGTGCAGGTCACCGCGGCCCGCATGCAGCAGCTCGATCTCCGCATGGCCCTCTGCCCCGTGGAAACGCGCGTCGCGTTGCGCGTAGAGCAACTCCGCCAGCTCTTCGCCCTCACCCGCCACGCACAGGCCTTCTTCGCTGCAGGTGCGGCCGGTGAGCTCGCCGTAGATGTAGTTGCGGAAATCGCTGATCCAGAGCGAACCATCGGCGTGCACGCGACCACCACCGCGCCAGCGCAGGGACAGCTCGGCCGAGCGGGCGCGTTCAACGCGCAGCTGCGGCGCGCCGATTTCCCAGGTTCCCGTGGCTTCGTGCACGCCGCGGGCATACAGCTCGGTCTGTGCGGGCGCGCGTGCGGCGGTAGACAGCGAGAATCCGGCCCGCCACGTCGGGGCAGGGTCGAACACCATGCCAGCTGAAGCGCTGACCGGCGTGAAACTGCGCGAGGTCGGCACATCGTCGGCCGGAGTGCCATCCACCTGGACCTGCTCCACCCGCGCACCCAGCTGCAGGCGCAGGCGTTCGGTGGGCCGGCTCTCGGTGAAGGCAAACAGCGCGCGGCTGTCCGTGCGCGTGGGCGCAAGGTACTCCGCGCCCTCGCCGAGGGCCGCGAAGTCCTTGCGCTGCGCCTGCGCGCCCAGCGCGGACTCGCGGAAGATGCCGATGGTGCCGGCCAGGGCTTCGGCGCGCACATCCCATTCCTCGTCCGTGAAGGTGGCGTGGGTCTCCTGCTCCTCGCGCTCGCTGTGCTCGTAGTCGGCCCAGCCGGCGTTCACGGTGAGGCGCTGCAAGGCGCCGAGGGGCAGCGCCCATTCCGAGCGCAGCAGGAGCTTGGTCTGCTCCATGTCGATGTAGGCCGCTTCGCCGGGGATGCCGTAGCGGCTCTCGTGCCGCACCACGCCCAGGCCAAGTCGATTCGCCTCTCCGATCCACGCGCCACCGACAGCGCCACCCTTGCCGCGCAGCCAGGAATTCACCATTGCGCCATCGGGTGTGTCGTAGTCGCCGGAGTGGCGGCTGAAGGCATCGGCATGCAGTGCGAGCGCGTCGCGCCGCAGGTTGACCTGCCCGCCGAAGTCGCGGCTGTCTGCGACGCTGCCGAAACCCGCAACGGCGTCGGCGTCGAGCGCGCCGTCTTCCAGGTGCAGCGGCACGCGCGTGGTGATGGCGTTGACCACGCCACCGATGGCCTGGCCGCCATAGCGCAAGGTGGCCGCGCCGCGGACCACTTCGACGCGTTCGGCCGCGAAGGGCTCCAGCGGCACGCCGTGATCCGGGCCGACGTCGGAGACGTCGAAGGTGCCGATGCCGTCCTCCAGCGTGCGCACGCGGTTGGCGTCCATGCCGCGGATCACGGGACGGCCCGCGCCGGCGGCAAATCCGCTGCTGGTGACACCTGGCAGGCGCGCCAGCGCTTCAGCCAGCGTATTGGCGCCGCCGCGTTGCAGCTCGTCGCGCCCGATGCTGCCGGCAATGGTGGCAAGACGGTCGGGATTGCCGATGGGAGAAGCCGTGACCACGACCTCCTCCAGCTCTACGGCATGTTCCACGTCCTGCGCAAGGGAGGAGGAAGAGCAAATGATGAGTGCCAGCGCCACAGTGGCGCGGGCAGAACTGCAGTCCTGCATGTTGGAAACTCCGGATCGAATGACTGAACCAGCGGTCGCTCGCGACCGCAGGGAAAATTCAGGCTGACTTCGATCGGGCTGCAGGAGGGCCGCGGCTGTGCCAGGCCCAGGACAAAGGCGGCGCGACCGCCACGGAGGTTCCGGCCGAGGGCCGGATCGAGGAAAGAGTGATGAGCGCGGGCAGGCCCACCCAATGTGTCGGCGGGGCCGCCGCTGCGGCATGCGATGCGGCCTGGCACCACTGGCAGTCCGGATGCGGCTGGCCGCGGCCGCCGTAAGGCGCTTCGTCGCTGGCCGGCTGGACAGCGGCGGCATCGGTGGCCGCGGCCGCAGGCGCGTGCCAGTGCGACGCCACCGCCCATTGCTGTACGCCAAACGCAGCCACTGCCAGCAGCAGGATCGCCAGATGCGCGATGCGGCGGCTTGACCAGTGGTGGGTGTGGCTCATGGCGAGATGCGGCGGGTGACGGTCAGAGTCCGAACTGCTGCAACAGTCTGCCGATCACGCGCGGCTCGGTCAACGCGACGAAGGCCAGGCCCGTCAGAGCGCCAGCGAGGTGTGCATCATGGTTGATGCGGCCGGTGTTCTGCCGCGACGCCCAGATGCAATAGCCGAGATAGCCCGCAGCGAACAGCCAGGCAGGGATGGGCAGCGCGAAGTAGAGGTAGAGCTTCTCTGTGGGGAAATAGGCCACGAAGGCGAACAGCACCGCGGAGATGGCGCCCGACGCGCCCAGCGTGGCGTACTGCGGGTTGTCGCGGTGGCGGATCAGCGAGATCACGGGACTGAGCGCAAGCCCCAGCGCATACAGCACCACGAACTGTGTGGTTCCCAGCACCCTTTCCATGGGGATGCCGAAGAAGTAGAACGTGATCATGTTGAACAGCAGGTGCGTGCCGTCCGCATGCGCGAAGCCGCTGGCGATCAGCGTGCCGCGGCGCCGGCCACGCACGAACTCGTAGGGACGGAAAACGCAGCGCTCGATGATCCGCGGATTGATCCACAGGCTGGCGACGCCGATGACGAGATTCACGGCGAGGATGAGCAGCGCCGCCGGTCCGATGTTCTGGAGCATGATGCCGCCAAGTGTAGGCTGCGCCGGGGCAGGGGTTAAGGGAAACTGCTGCCCCGAACAGGCCCGCACGGGGTAACCCTTGGAACCAGGACGCATGCGCGCCGAGCGTGCGCGGTCGTGGACGATCGGTGAATTTCCGCCCGTCCAGATGTGCAGATCGTCCACGGCATGAAAAATCCAAAACACGCGCCCTCGGTTAGCCGGTTAGCCGGTTAGCAGGTCCGCAGGTCCGCGGGTCCGCGGGTCCGCGAGGTCGCAGGTCCGGGCCGGTCCATTGAGGTAATCTCACGCCCCCGATTTTTCCCCAGGACCTCCGCATGGCGCCCATCCTGCGCCTCGACGACGTATCACTGGCCTTCGGCTCACGCCCCCTGCTGGAGCACGCCTCGCTGCAGGTGGAGCCGGGCGAGCGCGTCTGCATCGTGGGCCGCAACGGCGAGGGCAAGAGCTCCCTGATGAAGCTGGCCAGCCGGGTGCTGCTGCCGGATGCCGGGGAAGTCTGGGTGCGGCCGGGCACCCGCCTGGCGGTGCTGGAACAGGACATCGTCACGGTGCCCGATGCCACTGTCGAAGCGGTGGTCACCGCTGGCCTGGCGGGCGTGGAAGGGCTGGAAAGCTGGGAAATTCCCACCCGCGTGGCCACGGTGCTCTCGCGGCTGCAGCTGGATGGTGACGCCCGCTACGAGCAGCTCTCCGGCGGCTGGCGCCGGCGTGCGCTGCTGGCGCGTGCGCTGGTGGTGGAACCTGAACTGCTGCTGCTGGATGAACCCACCAATCATCTGGACATCCCCGCCATCGAATGGCTGGAAGAACTGCTCAATGCCTACCGGGGCGCGCTGCTGTTCGTGAGCCATGACCGGCGTTTCGTCGACCGCGTGGCCACGCGCATCGTGGACCTGGACCGCGGCAGGCTCTCCAGCTGGCCCGGCAACTTCAGCGACTATGCGGCGAAGAAGGCTGCGCAGCTGGCCGATGAAGCCCGCGCCAACGCGCTGTTCGACAAGCGGCTGGCGCAGGAAGAGGTGTGGATCCGCAAGGGCGTGGAGGCGCGTCGCACGCGCAACGAGGGACGCGTGCGCGCGTTGATGGACATGCGCGAGGCGCATCGCGCGCGGATCGACCGCACCGGCCAGGCCAGCATGGTGGTGCAGGAGGCGGCGGAATCCAGCCAGCTGGTGTTCGAGGCCGAAGACGCCGGCGTGAGCTTTGGCGATCGCACCATTTTTTCCGGCCTCACCACACGCATCGTGCGCGGCGAGCGCATCGGCATCGTCGGCCCCAATGGCGCCGGCAAGAGCACGCTGCTGAAACTGCTGCTGGGCGAAATCGAGCCCACCACGGGCCGCGTGCGCCGCGGCGGTCGCCAGCAGGTGGCGTATTACGACCAGCAGCGCGCGCAGCTGGATCTCGATGCGCCGGTCGCCCACAACATCAACGCGCGCTCCGACTTCGTGCTGGTGAATGGCGAGAACCGGCACATCTCCAGCTACCTGCGCGACTTCCTGTTCCGCCCGGAGCAGCTGCTCACGCCGGCGCGCGCGCTCTCCGGCGGCGAACGCAACCGCCTGCTGCTGGCACGCCTGTTCGCGCAGCCGGCGAACCTGCTGGTGATGGACGAACCCACCAATGACCTGGACATCGACACCCTGGAGCTGCTGCAGGAACTGGTGGCCGAGTTCCAGGGCACGCTGCTGCTGGTGAGCCACGACCGCGCCTTCCTGGACAACGTCGTGACCAGCCTGCTGGTGCTGGAGGGCAATGGCCGCGTGCAGGATTTCGTGGGCGGCTACGCCGACTGGGAACGCTGGCGCAAGGCGCGCGATGCGGCAAAGGCGCAAGCCCCGCAGCAGCGCGCCGAAACGGCGCCACGCGCTGCGGCGGAACGCAAACCCGCCGCCCCGGCGCGCCGCAAGCTCTCATACAAGGAACAGCGCGAGCTGGCGGAACTGCCCGCCCGGCTGGAGGCACTCGAGAAGCAGAAGGCAGAACTCACGGCTGCCACCCATGATCCGGGCTTCTACACCCGTCCGCATGCCGAGGTGGCAGCCAGCCTGGAGAAGCTGGCGGAACTGGATGCAGCCATCGATGCCGCCTTCTCCCGCTGGGCCGAGCTGGAGAACGCATGAGCGAGGTGAAGGAGGAACCGGGCAAGCGCCGCGCCATCCGCAGCTTCGTGCTGCGCAGTGGCCGCATGACCGACGGCCAGGCGCGCGCCCTCGAGGAGCTGTGGCCGCGCTATGGCATCGAGCCTGTCGGCGGGCCGATCGACCTGCCGATGCTCTTCGGGCGCTCTGCGCCAGTGACGCTGGAGATCGGCTTTGGCAATGGCGACAACCTGCTGGCCCTGGCCATCGCCCATCCGGAATGGGATTTCATCGGCGTGGAAGTGCACGCGCCCGGCGTGGGACGCCTGCTGCATGCCGCTGCCGCGGCGGGCCTCACCAACCTGCGGGTGATCCAGCATGACGCGGTGGAAGTGCTGCGCGAGCGCATCGCCCCGGCAGCCCTGCAGTCGATCCTGGTGCTGTTCCCGGATCCCTGGCACAAGAAGCGGCACCACAAACGACGCCTGATCAATGGGGAATTCGCGGCGCTGGCCGCTTCAAGACTGGTGCAGGGGGGAACCCTGCAGCTGGCGACGGACTGGGTGCCGTACGCCGAGTGGATGCGCGAGGTGCTGGACGCCTCGCCGCTGCTCAGCAACCGTGCCGGTGGCTCAGGTTACGTTCCCCGCAACCCGGGCCGCGTCCGCACGCGTTTCGAGGCGCGTGGGGAGCGGCTGGGTCATGAGGTTCGCGACCTGTGCTACGCACGGATCAGTCCTTCGAGCGCTGGTCCTGAACCAGACGCACGGCGCTGTACACCATGAAGCCAAACACGGCCACGGCGGCGACAGTGTGGAAAACCGTAACGGTCATCAGAATCTCGGACATAGGGCCTCCTCGAAAAGTTTGTCCTGCCAAGTAAATTGCCTAGCCTGCAATTGCCTCAGCTACTATTGCATAGACAAGCACCAAGGTCAAAATGTTCCCGCATCCAGCTGAAAATCTCCGCCGATTGCTTCGCAATCCGCTCCTGGAGCGCTGAATAAGGGTTTTCCTGACGGGGTGGGCTTGCTGCTTTAATGCGGGCGGGATGGAAGCTCTCAAGATCCTGCGGATGCCGTTCCAGCTGGGCAGCCTGCTGTTCGTGGCGGCGTCTTCGCTGCTGCTCGGGGTGATCCTGGGCGGCGGGTACTTCCCGATGATCATGGGCCTCGCGGCCCTGTGGATCATCCTGGTCGCCCTGACCAATTACGCATTCCGGATGATCAGCGACATCGCCAATGGCGTGCGCGAGGCTTCCACGGCGGAGGTGGAGATGATGAACCCGGTGGCGGACTCCCGCAGCTGGGTCCATCCGCTGGTCGCCGTGGCGCTGGTCGCCCTCCATGCCACGCAGCCCGGCCTGTCCGTGGTGCCCACCGTGGTGGCCGCGGTGCTGCTGTTCCCCCCATCGATTGCCGCGTGCGCCATGTCGGGACGGGCGGCGGATGCCCTCAATCCCCGCGCGATCTTCGAGGTGATCCGGGGCATGGGACCCTGGTACCCCCTCGCCGTGCTCAGCACCGTGTTCTGGGCCGGGCTGGGAGCGCTGGCCGTGCAGCTGATCGGTCCCGGCTGGCTGTATTACGCCGTGCTGCAGCTGTTGCTGCTGCTGGCCTACGCCTCCATCGGCGGCGTGGTGTACCAGCGCCGCATCGAGCTGGGTTTCGCCGCGCGCATCAGCCCGGAGAGGCGGGCGGAAACTGCGGCACACGAGCGCGAAAGGCGTCGCCAGCAGCTGTTCGACCACCTCTACGAAAGCCTGCGGGCCAGGGATGCGCCGCGCGCCATCGACGCCGCCACGCTATGGCTGCGCGAAGCGGACGGCTACCAGTTCGCCATCGATACGCAGGCGCTGCTCGCCGCGGGCCGGCAGTGGAATGAACCGCAGCAGTTCGCGCGCCTGCTGCTGGGCCTGTTGCCACTGCTGCTGGCGCGCGGGCAGCCCTCGCTGGCCCTCGCGGCCGCTGATACTTTGCGGGCTTCCGGTGGTCGTTTCGTTCCCGCCGAAGAAACCACCGCCGTCACGCTGGCCGACTACGCATTGCAGACAGGACGGCGCCGGGCCGCGCAGGGAATGCTGGAGGACTTCCTCAGTTCGCCGGCGGGTGCGGGCCCGCCAGGTCCCCGCCTGGCTTCGTTGTGCGCGACGCTGGGCGTGGTGCCGAAGTCCTCAGCCTGAGCCGGCCGGCGCCAGCAGGCTGCCGCGCAGTCCATCCAGCACGTACTGCGCTGCCAGCGCGCCCAGTACCACGCCGAACAGGCGGTTCAGCACATTCGCGCCGGTGACACCCATCGCGCGGTTGATCGGCGTCACGAGGTAAAGCGTGCCCAGTGCACAGAGCAGCGCCAGCGCCACGCAGGCCAGCAGCCCGCCGAACAGCAGCGGATCATGCGACGCGGGACCGAAGTTGAGCAGTATGGTAGTGAGCGAGCCGGGGCCGGCGATGAAGGGGAAAGCCAGCGGGAAGACGGAGATGTCGCTGCGTGCCTTGCCCTCCTCCACTTCCGGGGTCGAGCTGCGCGAACCGGATTCGCGGGCGAACACCATCTCCAGCGCGATCAGCAGCAGCAGCAGGCCGCCGAAGATGCGGAAGGCGTCGAGGCTGATGCCCAGCAGGCGCAGGAACTGCCCGCCCCCGATTGCAAACAGCAGGAAGATCGCACCAGCAATCAGCACGGCCTTGCGTGCCATGCGTCGGCGCTCTTTCTCCGCCACACCTTCTGTCATGGCAATGAAGATGGGGATCACACCAATCGGCTCCACCACCACAAGGAAGGTGACGAAGAACTTCAGCAGCTGATCAATCATGATGCTTTGCGCAAAATTCAGCGCTTGTGACCTCGCTTCATCGGGAGCAGGATAACAGTGCCATCAGATTCCGCGGCATCGACCGCCCGGGAGCAGCGAATGCGCAACATGCAGTGCATCGATCCCATCGTGGGAGACTGGTACACCAGCCACGGGCAGCTGTTCGAGGTCGTCGCGATCGACGAATACGAACGCGTGGTGGAGGTGCAGCATGCGGACGGCGCGCTCGAAGAAATCGATCTCGACGACTGGGCCACGCGCTGCCGCGCAGGGTCACTGGCAGCGGCCGACGCGCCGGAAGATGCACGGCTGGCAGTGGATCGTGATGAAGACCTTTATCACGACCAGTTCGGCATGACGCCGCAGCAGACCGTCGAAGAGGCGCGCGGGCTGCGCGCCGATGCGTTGTCTGACCTCGATCTTTTCGAGTGATCAGGGCGTCAGCGGGATTCCGAACCAGCTGAAGGCTGAGCCTTCGGGCGTTTCCATTGTCACGAGTACGCGGACTTCCTGCGGACCATTCGCGGTGCGCGTTACTGCCATCTGCTGGCGGTAGGCGGTGCCTGCGGCGGCCTTCTGCTGCGTCATCGGCGCGACGGTGGCCTGCAGGCCTTCGGCTTCCTTGATGCTCACCGAGAGGTTGCCGGCCATGCGCGGAACGGCCGCGAGATGCAGCGTGACGGGGCGGCCGGGCTCGGCGGCGCCGTCGAGCTGGTAGTGGAGGTCGACGGGAACGCCGAGCTTTGAGGAGGCCGGGAGCGCAAGTTTCATCGCAGAGAGTTCCGGCTCGCGCGACGGGGCCCGGGGCGCGCTCACATCCGGTGAGGGCGCCGATGCCACGAGAGTTGAATCCGCCCGCTCAGCCTCGGGCAGAGACAACGCAGCCGAGTCGGGCGTTGCGGGCACGGAAACCTCCGGCGCGGGCGGAACAGGAGCAGGCGGAGATTCCGGCGGCTTGGGGCGGCAGGCGCCGACTACAAGTGCCAGCGAAATAACACCCACTGCTGTGTTGAACCTGCCGCGGAATGAATTGATTTGCATGGTTCGATGCCTGAGATGATGTTTACTGTGGGGTAACGGTTACGGTGAGGATGTAGTCACCTGCAACGCCCTGCACGGGATCCGCGGCGCAGCCATTCGCGCAGTCGTATGCATCGATGATGTAGGTCTGGCCTGCCGTCACAGTGAGGGAACCAGTTTCGGTCCGCGCCGCCGGTTCGTCGAGCGGCGAATCCTGTGCTGCGGCAACTGGAACTCCACTCCGGAATACCCAGAAGTCCGGATCAGCTGCGGCTGGTGAGACGTTGGTGTTCGATGTGACCACCGAAATATTCACGATACCTGACGTGGTGGGCACATAACGCAGAAAAGTCCTGTTGCCCGCCTTGTTGTACAGGCGCTCCGGAGTCCGGGTCCCTGTATTGGTCACATTGACTGCCAGCCCGGACGTGATCGTTCGGTACAGCGGCAGCATGTCCGTGAAAGGCGCGCTTGCCTGGGTGCCGGCAAAAGGCTCGATGCCGGCAGCGGTGATGTTCTGCGCGGTAAGCAGCGCATCGATGCCAGCAGCATCCCCGGGCATTACAGCCTTCAGCGCCGCCGCAAACGAGAAGATGCTCGTCATTGCGGGGGTCGTGCGCTGGGCGCCGGTCATCACCTGCCAGATGGGGGTAAAGCCCATCGCAACGTTGTCATTCGATTCCCCAACGGGATCGTAGAGGTCCCACAGGATCGACCACACTGAGGTCTCGCTGCACCAGCAGCCGGCACCTGACCCACCAGCCGGAGGGTCCGTCTCGACTACGAACCGACCTGCCGCTTGCGTTCCACCGCTGACGAAGCTGTCGCGCGCATCCGGGTCGTTCAGCACAATTGCGGCGAATGCATAGCCGAAGCCCTCGCCGAATGCCACGCGCATGTCGAGCCGGTCACCAAGCCCATGCGGCCCTCCAATGCTGTCGGAGCGCGAGAAGTTGTTCTCGATGTAGTGCCCGAACTCATGCGCCACCACGTGCTGATCGAACTCGTCGGTGTCTTCGGTGGGGTCAGAAAGGAGAGCGATATGCTGTCCATTCGTGCCGGAAAAAAAGGTGCCTGACCCGACGCCCCGGTTCTGCGTACCCCAGTCCACGTACAAGGCCGGAAGTTCAATCTCTGGCTCTGCCGAGATCACCGCCTGCATGGCGGTATAAATGGTATCCAGGATAGCGAACGGCCCAGAGATACTGTGCTGCCCGGAGATGGGTACTCCCGTGGGCAGCAGTCCAGTGGGAATGTTGACGTTCTGGGAGCCCACACTGGTGTTGAATGCCGCGCTGTTGTAGCTGTAGGGCGCGAGGTTGCCAGTCCCGTTCTGCACGCGCACGTTCCAGCGTGGCCCGGGTCCACTTGTGCGCTGCATACTGGCCACCACCTGCAAGACCACGTCGGTGTCCCCTGGCACGTTAATGCTGAAGTTTCCGCTGGCATCCGTCGCGCCCTCTTGATAGAGAGCCAGCGAACCGGAATTCAGCACTTTCACTGTCACGCCGCGCGCAGGCTGCAGCGTGGGAGCGGCGAAATTGAGCCCATAGGGTGGGCCGGGTACGAAATTGACCCGCTCGAACCTCACCTGCCCCGTCAGCGTTACCGTTCCAGCGGTGCTAGAGCTCACGGTGATTGCCACCGTCGCGGCCGAGCTCTTCGCACCGCTGTTGTCCGTCACCAGCAGCGAGAAGCGCAGCGTCACGGCGGACGTCACGGTCGGCGCAACAAAGGTGGGCTGCACCGCGGCGGCATCCGAAAGCGTGACCGTGGGGCCGGCAGTCTGCGTCCAGCTATAGGACACAATGCTGCCATCCGGATCATTGCTGGCACTGCCGTTAAGCGTGACGGTGGCGCCGGAAATCACCGCCTGCGCAGAACCGGCATGGGCCTTCGGGAAGACATTGACCGGTGACTGCGGCCCACCGCTGTTCTTGCCGCATGCGCTGAGCAGCATCAATGCGGCCAGGCCGGCCAGGATCGAACGTGCGAATTTCAGATGCATACCATCCCTGCTTTCAGGCCGGACCGCCACAGTATCGGGCCCGGCTCCCGCCAAAGTCCATCAACGCGCCCAGCCCGCGGCTGGCCCTACCAGGGCGACCGTGACAGCTGGTTGATGTCCAGTTCCGCGGTCAGGCGGACCTCGCCTTCGACCACGGCGACCGGCAGCCTGCGCAATGAATCATCGACGCAGGGTCCGGCGATGCACAGCCCGGTGGCCTTCTCGAACAGGGCGCCATGCGCATGGCACTGCAGCAGCTCGCCATCGGGCGTCGTGCAACTGCCGGGTCCGAAATTCAGTGGCCGTCCGGCGTGGGGGCAGCGATTGAGATAGGCGTGCACGAGATCGCCTTCGCGCACCAGCAGGGCCGTGACCGGAGGAAACACATCCTCTGCCAGATCAACTACGCGCGCGGCTCCGTCCGCAAGATCCGTGAGCCGCGCCAACACTGTGCCGGCTGCGAGCAGCGTCATCGACTGTCGCCTGCACCGGACCTGCCGGCATCACCCAGCGCCTGGTCCACCAGGCCCCTGCGCATCATGTACCAGAACAGCAGGATGCCCGGCAGCGCTGTCAGCGCGGTGAGTACGTAGAAATTCACGTAGCCGAGTTTCTCGATCAACGCGCCGGCCGTGGTGCCGGTGACGATGCGCCCGAACACACTGCTGGCGGCGGAGATGAGTGCATATTGCGAAGCGGTGAACTGCAGGTTGCACAGCGCGGAGAAGTACGCGACCACCACCACGCCACCAAATCCGCTGGCCGCGTTCTCGAAGCCGATGGCCACCGCCAGTCCCATGTTGCTGTGGCCGGCCGCTGCCAGCAGCGCGAAGCTGATGTTGGTGAGTCCCATCAGTACCAGCGCCAGCAGCACCGAGCGCTTCAGCCCCATGCGCGTGTAGGCGATGCCGCCGATGAAGATGCCGATGAGATAGGCCCAGAACCCCACGCCCACGTCGTAAAGGGCGATCTCGTCGTTGGTGAACTGCAGGTCATCGAACAGCAGCCGCACGGTGAGCTGCGAGAGGGTATCGCCGATCTTGTGGACCAGGATGAACACCAGCACCAGCCACGCGCCGTGGCGGCGGAAGAACTCCACGAAGGGACCCGCGATGGAATCCCATAGCTCCGCGATGCCGTGGCGCGCCTGATGCACCACATGCCGCGCCGGCTCGCCAAGGATCAGCGCGGTGGCCATCGCAGGCAGCGCAAACAGCAGCGTCGCAAGATAACCCACGCTCCATCCCGCACGCCCCGCCACCACCAGGGCCAGTGCAGCAGCGCCGGCCGAGCCGATGCGCCAGCCATACTGGCTCATGCCGGATCCCGTGCCGAGCTGATTAGGCTTCAGGGTCTCGATGCGGTAGGCATCGATCACGATGTCGTAGGTGGCGCCGGCGGCCGCCACCAGGATGGCCGCAATGGCCGTGGCCTGCACACTGGCTGCAGGATCAACCAGCGCGAGGTTGGTGACGGCGGCCATCACCAGCACGCCGGAGACCAGCATCCAGGAGACGCGATGCCCGAGGCGGCCGATCACGGGCAACTTCACCGCATCGATGATCCAGGCCCACAGGAACTTCATGTTGTAGGCGAGGAAGGCCAGCGAGAACGCGGTGACCGTGCTCTTCTTGATGCCGTCCTGGGCCAGCCGCGTGGTGAGCGTGGCGGCGATCATGGCGTAGGGGAACCCGGAGGAAACGGTGACGAAGAATGCCCCGAGGACTTCCTTCTCCAGGTAGGGTTTCAGCGACCGCCAGAACGGCTGCGCATCCGCTCCGCGGCTCACGGCTTGCAATCCATCGTTCAGTACAGGGTTATCATGCGCACCGCCGGCATCATAGCGGCTTTGGACAAGGCAAGATGCAAGACTACGCCAGCGAATTCATCCGCCTCGCCCTGGCGCGCAACGCACTGCGCTTCGGCGAATTCACCCTCAAGTCCGGACGGGTCAGCCCGTATTTCTTCAATGCCGGATCCTTCGACGACGGCGCATCCCTGGCGGTGCTGGGTCGCTGTTATGCGGCCGCCATCGTGCAGTCGGGCCTGGCCTTCGACATGCTTTTTGGCCCCGCGTACAAGGGCATTCCGCTGGTGGCGGCCACCGCCGCGGCGCTCTACAACGACCATGCGCGCAACATGCCCTATGCGTTCAACCGCAAGGAGGCCAAGACGCATGGCGAAGGTGGCAGCATCGTCGGCAGGCCGCTGGCCGGCCGCGTGCTGATCGTTGATGATGTGATCACCGCCGGCACTGCGATCCGCGAATCCATCGAGATCATCCGTGCCGCAGGCGGCCAGCCGGTGGGCGTGGCGCTGGCGCTGGATCGCCAGGAACGCGGACGCGATGCGCAGGGCAACGATCTGCCCGAATCCGCCGTGCAGGAAGTGCAGCGGCTCTACGGAATTCCCGCGGTGAGCATCCTGAGCCTGGGTGGCCTGATCGACACCATGCGCACGGGCGGGGGCCTGCTGCCCCAGGGCGCCCTGGCCGCAATGGAAGCCTATCGCTCGCGCTACGGCGCGGCCGGGATGTGACACAACGCACGGACCGGGCTGGCGCGGGCTTTGCATTCGCCCGCCGATGGAGGGAGGATCGCAGCATGAACAAGCCTCTCGTCGTTGCCTTGGCAACCAGCGTGGTGCTGCTCGCGGCCTCGTTGCATGCCGCGGAACGCACCATCCGTCGCTGGGTGGATGAGAACGGCGTCGTCCACTACGGCGACGCGCCGCCACCGGAAGCGGCCAAGTCCGGCAGCACGGTGCTGAACCGCCAGGGTGTTCCTGTGCGCGAGATCCCGCGCCAGATGACGCCCGAAGAAGCCGCCGCGGCGCGCCAGCAGCTTGAAGAGGAATCCCGCCGCAAGGCGCAGGACAGCTTCCTGCTCACCACCTATACCAAGGTCAGCGACATCGAGCGCGCGCGAGACGAGCAGCTGGCGCTGATCGACAGCCACATCGAACTGGCGAAGGGATCGGTGGCCTCGGTGGAGGAGCGGCTGGTTTCACTGCGGCAGCGCATGAGCAACTTCAAGCCCTATTCCCGCTCAGCGAATGCGCGACGCGTGCCGGATGCACTGGCCAACGAGGCGGTGTATGCACTGGCCGAGCGGCGCTCGACACAGGAAGTGCTGGCAGGGCACCAGAAGCGCCGCGAGGAGATGACCGCGAAGTACGACGGGTACATCAGCCGTTATCTCGAGCTGATCAACCGCCCCTCGATCCGCTAGGGGCGGTCAGCGCTCAACGCACCGTGTAGCCGCGGCCAGTCAGACAGGCCGTGATCGCGCGGAGGTAGTCCTCGCGCAGGGCGGCGTCGTACTCGTCATCAATCGGATCGTAATCCGTCTCGGACACGGCCCAGCGGTGGCACTCATAACGGTCATCCGCCTGCTGCTGCTCGCTCTGGCCCTGGGCAGGGTAGACGTACAGGTCCTGCGCGGGCTCCTCCGCATCACCGGCTGCGTAGTCATAGTCGTCTCCATAAGGTGAGCGAACGACCACGTAGCCCCGGCGCGCGGGCTCATACGTGTAGTAGTGGTAGTCGGAGTAGTAGTAGCGGGTGCTGTCGTACCAGAAGCTGGTGTAGGAACCCGGCAACGTGGTCACGAACAGGCCATATGGAATGCCGACGGTGATGAAGCTGGTGCCCTGCGGGCGGTACCAGAAACCGTCGTAGTAGTAGTAGCGGCTGCCGTTCCACCAGTAGTCGCGGTAGCCGGCCGGCAACTGATGGACCACGTGCACATGGCGATGGCGGCGGTCGCGATCGTAGTCGCGGCTGCGTTCACGCCAGGCGTCGCGGCGATCGCCACGGTCGCGGTCGGTGTTTGTATCGCGATCCCAGTCGCGGCCGCGGTCGTTGTCGCGCTGCTCGCGCACGATGTTGCCAAGCACGCCGCGATCGTTGTTGCGGTCCGCGTCGCGGTCGTTGCCGCGCGAGCCGCCGCGCGAGCGGTCATCGCCATCGCGGTTGCCGCCGCGATTGCCCGAGGTGGCCGGCGGGTTGTTGCCACGCGGACTGCTGCCCTGGGCCACCGGAGGCCTGGCGGGTGTCGCGGGGGTGGCAGGCGATGCGGGAGTTGCGGGCGTTGCCGGGCGCGGCGCCGGACGGGCGCGACCTTCGCTCTCGTTACTCCTGGTGCCCTGCACCGACTGGCGGAGCACGCCTGCGCGCTGGGATTCGGTGCGCGCCTGCGGCTGCGCGGGCTCGGAGCGGCGCTCGGCGCGAGGGGCCGGCTCGCTGCGACGCGGCTGCTCGCTGCGCGCGGGCTGTTCATTGCGCGACGGGCGCGGCTCGGAGCGCTGTTCCTGTGACTCCCCGCGCGACTCGCGGGCGATCTTGCCGGTGATGCCGGCGGGCGATGCCAGGGAGCCGGCGGCCAGCGCCGTGGCGGCCAGCATCACCTGGAAAGTCTTGCGGAGCGTGCTGTTCATCTTGCTCACCTCACCGAATAGCCGCGGCCTTCGAGGCACGCGGACATGGCGCGCCGGTATTCGGTCGCCTCACGTTCGTAGCGTCCATTGCCGCGGCGGTCGTGGCGCACCTGCGCGGCCTGGGCCTGCTGCTGGTCCGCGCTGGCAGCGGCTGAACCCACCACCGATCCTGCCAGGGCGCCGACCACGGCACCTTTGGCGGCATCGCCGGGGCCGGCAGCGACGGCGCCGATCACCGCACCTACTGCGGCGGCAGTGCCGATGGTCTCACCTGCCGGGCGCGCCGGCACCACGGCGGCGCGGGCTTCGCGGGGGCCGATCTGGCGCGAGGGGTCGAAGCCGGTCTGGTCCACGGCCCAGACGTAGCAGTCGTAGCGGTCGCGGTCCTGCTGGGCCGCCGACTGGCCCTGGGAGGGATAGAAATAGACCTTGGTCAGGTTGGGCGGCGGCGCAGGCGGGGCCGGGGGCGGCGGCGGGTTGTAGGCGCAGGCGCCAAGGCCCAGCGATGCGGAGAGCAGGAGACCGGCAGCCATTTTTCTGTTCATGGCAGTGAGCCTACGCCGGGGCGCTGAACTGGCCCTGAATGCCTCCTGGAGGGGGTTTTTTGCGCTGGCGCGGGTATTCAGGCGACCCGGCTCGCACCGGCTTCACACGTCGTCTTCGCCGACCGGACCGCCCTCGCTCTCCCACTTGTTCACGCCGCGCACGTCGCGGCGCGAATACTTCAGGCGCACGCCAACGCCACCGCCGTTCTCGGGAATGAACACGGCGCCGGCCGCCTCGAGCGCCGCGAACAGCCGGCGCTTCACCGCTTCTCCCGGATCGGCGATTTTTGATTCGAAGTCACGGACAACCTGCGCGCTCACGCCAGCTTCACCGGCCACCTGCTCTGCCGAGAGCTCGATCAAGGCGCGCGCCGCGCGGCACTGCGGTCCGGTGATGATCATCTAGCTTCTCCCGGAATGCCCGAAGCCGCCGGCGCCGCGTGCGCTGGCTGCGAAATCCTCCACCACCTTCAGCTCCACCTGCAGCACCGGCACGATGACCAGCTGCGCAATGCGCTCGCCGGGCTGGATGGTGAAGGCGCTGCTGCCGCGGTTCCAGCAGGAGACCATCAGCTGGCCCTGGTAGTCGGAGTCGATGAGGCCGACGAGGTTGCCCAGCACGATGCCATGTTTGTGGCCGAGCCCGGAGCGCGGCAGGATCATGGCGGCGTAGCCGGGGTCGTCGATGTGGATGGCAAGGCCCGTGGGCAGCAGCGTGGTGGCGCCGGCGGCGAGCTCGATGGGGGCGTCGATCACGGCGCGCAGGTCGAGGCCGGCGGAGCCGGTGGTGGCGTAGGTGGGCAGCGGCCAGGTGCTGCCGATGCGCGCGTCGAGGACGCGGACTTTCAGTTGGTGCATGCGGGTGATAGTAGCGGCATGACCGGCGACATTCCGGCCACGTTGATGGAACCCGGGTAACCAGGCCGCGCCGGCAATCAGCTTCCCCCACGCCCGATAAACGATGACGCGAACCAGCTCACGATGGAGACTATCAGCCAGCCGAACAACGCCGCCCAGAAGCCGCTCACGGAGAAACCCGGCAGCATCCAGGCGACCAGCGCGAACATTGCCGCGTTCAGCACCAGCAGGAAGATGCCCAGCGTGACGATGGTGATCGGCAGAGTAAGGACGAAAGCCACAGGCTTCACCAGGGCGTTGACGATGCCCATCAGCAGCGCCGCGAGGAGGAGCGTGCCGGTGCCCTGGATGATGATGCCGGGCACAGCCGCAGAGGCCAGCCATAGCCCCAGCGCGCAGATCAGGAGGCGGATCAGGAAGGCCTGCATGGCGGCACCTCGGTGGATTGGTCCTTCAAAGCCTACACCTAAATGACGCTGGCGCCGCCAGCCGGATGGCGGGATAGCATCGGCGAATGAGTACTGCCGTCCAGATTCCCCCCACTCGCCGCCTCGCCTTCCGCCTGATGGATAGCGCCGATGCGCCACTGTTGTTCGAGCTGGACCAGGATCCCGAGGTGATGCGTTACCTCAACGACAGCAAGCCTTCCACATGGGAAGAAATCGAGCAGCAGTTCTTGCCGCGGATGATCGGCTTCACCGACCCGGCCGCGGGATTCGGGTTGTGGGAGGTGCGCAGGCGAGAGGATGGCGCCTACCTCGGCTGGATACTGGCGCGGCAGTACGGCATCGGCACGTCGTATCACGAACCGGACAACGTGGAGCTGGGCTGGCGACTGAAGCGCCACTGCTGGGGACAGGGCATTGCCACGGAGGCGGCGGCCGCCATCATCAGCGTGCTGCGCCAGCGGCCAGGCATTCGGGTGTTCTGTGCCATTGCCGACCCTGCGAACATCGGCTCCACGGCGGTGATGCGCAAGCTCGGCATGCGCTACGTGGATGACCGGGTGCATCGCACGCCCTGGCGGGACTTCGACGTGGCGTACTACGAGATGCCGAATCCGGGCGGCGCCGGCGCCTGAGAGACGCTACGCCACTATCGCCGGCTTCGCGCCAGGTGCTGCAGGTAGCGCGCTGAGATGACTTCCACAAGCTTGCGCGCCAGCTCCGTCTTCGCGCCCGACCCCAGCTCGAGCTTTCCACCACCCGGCCAGTACAGCGTGAGGGCGTTGTCATCGCGCTCGAAGCACTTGGTCTCGCCCACCTCGTTGGCCGCGATCAGGTCCAGCCGCTTGCGTTCCAGCTTCGAGAGCGCGTGCTTCTCGACGTCGTTGGTCTCGGCGGCAAATCCCACCATGTAGGGCCGGTCGGCACGCGCGGCCACGGTGGCGAGGATGTCCACCGTGCGCTCCATGCGCACTTCCAGTGTGTCGCTCACCTTCTTGATCTTGGTGCAGGCCGGTTCGGCGGGTCGGTAGTCGGCCACGGCCGCGGCGCCGATGAAGATGTCGGTGCCGGAAAGCTCGGCCTGCACCGCCTCATACATCTGCTGCGCACTCTCCACGCACACACGGCGCACACCGGCCGGCACGGGGAGGTTCACCGGCCCGCTGACCATCACCACTTCAGCGCCACGCTCGCGCGCGGCCTGCGCCACGGCGTAGCCCATCTTTCCGGAACTGCGGTTGCTGATGAAACGCACCGGATCGATGGCCTCACGCGTGGGGCCCGCAGTGATCAGCACCTTGCGGCCCTTCAGCGGGCCTTCCGCCGGCAGCACCGAGAAGACACTGGTTGCGATCTCCACGGGCTCGAGCATGCGGCCCTCGCCCACCTCGCCGCAGGCCTGGCTGCCGCTGTCGGGACCGAACACATGCACGCCGCGCGCGCGCAGCGTGGCGATGTTGGCCTGGGTGGCGGCATTGGCCCACATCACGCGGTTCATCGCCGGCGCGACCGCCAGCGGTGCGCTGGTGGCCAGACACACGGTGTTCAGCAGGTTGTCGGCCATGCCATGCGCGAGCTGCGCGATGAAGTCGGCAGTGGCCGGCGCGATCAGCACGAAGTCGGCCCAGCGCGCGAGTTCGATGTGGCTCATCGCCCGCTCGGCGGTCTCATCCCAAAGGTCGCTGCGCACCTCGCGGCCGGAGACGGCCTGGAAGGTCAGCGGCTGCACGAACTCGCGCGCGCCGGTGGTCATCACCACCTGCACTTGCGCGCCGCGCTCGATGAGGCGCCGCACGACGTCGGGGCTCTTGTAGGCCGCGATGCCGCCGGTGACGCCAAGCAGGATGCGTTTGCCGCTCATGGGTGAAAGTGTGGAATCGCGGCTGCCGGTTATCCATGTACCGGGGCGGATTTGCTTATCCACAATGGCGCATCGGGCCCGGCAACCTGCCGATGCAGCCACCCTGGGGCCGGCCAGTGTGCGCGATTCCTCACTTCTGCCGGGATTTCACGCGTCGCACCACCGTGAGGCCGATGGCGGCCAGCGGGGTGGCCACGAAAAGCCCCAGCCCGCCCGCCATGATCCCCAGCAGGAACTGCGCGGTGATGGTCAGCGCCGGGGGCAGGCTCACGGTCCTGCGCTGGATGAACGGGGTGATCAGGTAGCTCTCCACCGCCTGCACGCCGATGTAGAGCAGCGCGACATACAGGGCGGGGCGGGGTCCGTCGAGCAGGCTCAGCAGCACCGCCGGTACCGCGGCCAGCACGGGACCGATGTTGGGCACGAAGGCGAACAGGGCCGCGATCAGCGCCAGGATCAGCGCCAGCGGCACACCCAGCAGGGTCAGGCCGATGAAGGTGAGCACACCGATGATGGACATCGACAGCAGCGTGCCGAACAGCCAGTAGCGCAGCACCGAGCCGCATTCGGCGAGCAGCGCGCGGGTGCGGGCGCGCGAGCCTTCCGGCACCAGGAACAGCAGGCCGCGCTGGTACAGGCCCGGCTCCACCGCCAGGTAGAGGCCGACGAAAAGGATCAGCACCAGGTTGGCCAGGGCGCCGAAGGTGGTGGAGAAGGCGCCGGCGAGGCCGGTCCACAGGCCGCGGCTGGAGGCGACATCGTCCACGCCCGGGTTGGACTCCAGCAGGTCCCTCCCCCATTGGTACTGCCCCAGCCGGCTTCGCGCGAGTTCGAGCAGTTCCGGCACCCGCTCCCGCACCTCGTCGGCCTGGGTGGCCACGGCAGGGGCCACGGCCCAGGAAGTGGCCACGGCTACCGCCAGCAGCACGACGATGACGATGAGCAGCCACCAGCCATAGCTGAGCGGGGTATGTCGCGCGAGCCGGGCAGCGGGCGCATTCAGGCCCACTGCCAGCAGCACGGCCACGAACAGCACCAGCAGGAAGCTGCCGAACTGCCACAGCAGCACGCCGGCGAGCGCCAGGGCGAGCAGGGTCCGGATGTGCCGGATGGCGGTTCCACTGGTTGGCATGGCGCCAAGCTAACTTTCTTGTGTTTGTGGCAAGGAATGGGCCCCTTGGCAGGGCGATGAGCCGTTCAGACTCGGGGCTGGAGGGACCGAACATGTCGATTCGTGACTGGCCGGCCGCAGAGCGGCCCCGGGAAAAGCTGCTGGCGCATGGGCCCGACCGGCTCACCGATGCAGAGCTGCTGGCAGTGTTGTTTGGCACCGGCTGCCGCGGCAAAAGCGCGGTGGAGCTGGGCGGGGAGCTGATCCGGCAGTTCGGATCGCTGCGCGGCCTGATGTCCGCAGACCGTGGCCGGTGCAGCGACACCCCGGGGCTCGGGCACCGCCGTTACGGGCTGATGCAGGCCGCGCTGGAACTGTCGCGACGGCATTTCCAGCAGGAGGCGGCGGCCGGCCCCTTGCTCGGCTCCCCGGCCGCCACCCGGGTGTTCCTCGTCGCCCGGCTGCGCGACCTGCCCTACGAGGTGTTCTGCGCCCTGTTCCTGGACAACCGGCACCGGCTGATCGCCTTCGATGAGCTGTTCCGGGGCACCATCGACGGGGCCAGCGTGCATCCCCGGGAGGTGGTGCGGCAGGCGCTTTGCCGCAATGCAGCAGCGGTGATCCTGGCCCACAACCACCCTTCCGGGGTGGCTGAGCCCAGCCAGGCGGACGAACTCATCACCCTGCGGCTCCGGGACGCCCTTGGGCTGGTCGACATCCGGGTGCTGGACCATCTCATCGTCGGGGACAGCCGCTGCGTTTCCCTGGCGGAGCGCGGGGTGCTCTAGGCAAGCCCGAACCGGCCCCTTGCCCGGGTGGCGCCCCGACTGGTATAAAGCACGCCCTTTTTGGCGCCCTGCCCCCGGCCGGTCGCCGCAACTGGAACCCAAGGATTTCGCCATGTCCCGCGTCTGCGAAGTGACCGGCAAGCGCCCGACGGTCGGCAACACCGTCTCGCATGCCAACAACAAGAAGAAGCGCCGCTTCCTGCCCAACCTGCATGAGCAGCGTTTCTGGCTGGAAGACGAGAAGCGCTGGATCAAGCTGCGCGTTTCGAGCCGCGGCCTGCGCACCATCGAAAAGAACGGCATCGACGCGGTGATCGCCAAGATGCGCGCCTCTGGCGCGTCGGTCTGAAGGAGCTGCCATGCGCGAGAAAGTGAAGCTGCTGTCCACGGCCAACACCGGACACTTCTACGTGGCGATGAAGAACAAGCGCCTGCATCCGGAGAAGCTCGAGACCAAGAAGTACGATCCGGTGGTGCGCAAGCACGTGACGTACAAGGAAACCAAGATCAAGTAAGCGGCCCTCTCCAGGCTCTTGCTAGTCCGCGCAGAACCCGCCTCGGCGGGTTTTGCGTTTTGTGGGTTCCACAAACCGCCAGGTGCAGGCAGCTGGCGACTTCTGGACAGCCTTCACGCGGGTGCGATACTCCGGGGGAACATGCCTGAACTGCCGGAAGTCGAGACCACCGCGCGCGGCATCGCGCCGCATGTCACCGACCGCACCATCGTCCGCCTGCCCGTGCACCAGCCGAGCCTGCGCTGGCGGGTGCATGCGCGCCTGCCGGCGTGGGCGCAGGGACAGCGCATCCATGCGGTGCAGAGGCGCGCCAAGTACCTGCTGCTGCGGCTGGATGAGGGGCACCTGATGGTGCACCTGGGAATGTCGGGCAGCCTGCGCGTGCTGCCGGTAAGTACCGCCCGCGAGACGCACGATCATTTCGACGTGGAACTGGATTCGGGCTGGACGCTGCGCTTCAACGATCCGCGGCGCTTCGGCAGCCTGCATCACCTCACTGGCGATCCGGCCGGCCATCCCCTGCTGCGCGACCTGGCGCCCGAACCGCTGGATGACGCCTTCGATGCGGACTACCTGCACAGCGTGCTGCGCCGGCGGCGGGTGGCGGTGAAGCTGGCCATCATGAACAGCCAGCTGGTGGTGGGGGTGGGCAACATCTATGCGAGCGAGGCGCTGTTCCGCGCGGGCATCCGCCCGGGACGCGCGGCGCGTTCGTTGACGCGTGCCGAGTGCACCACGCTGGTGGATTCGATCAGGACGGTGCTGGGCGAGGCCATCCTCGCCGGCGGCACGACCTTGCGCGACTACGTGGGCGCGGGCGGGGAGCCGGGTTACTTCAAGCAGAAGCTGTTCGTCTACGGCCGTGCCGGGGCGCAATGCCTGCGCTGCGGGGCGCTGGTGAAGCAGCGCGTGCAGGGCCAGCGGGCAACCTACTGGTGCCCGACCTGCCAGCAGTAGGGCTGGCGAAGGCAAGGGGATGAAGGCGCGATTACTAAGGCATTTCGCCACAAAAGACCCCGTGGTGGCGTCGATTGTTTCAATATCGACGGCATATGACCTTCACCGGAAGCCGGAGCGCACGGTGTTCGAGACGCTGGCGCGCTCCATCGCCAGCCAGCAGCTCTCCGGCGTGGTGGCCGGCAAGATCATCGGGCGCCTGGTCGATCTGCATGGCGGCCGCTTCCCCACGCCGCAGCAACTGGTGGCGGCCACACCGGAGTCATTGCGGGCGGTGGGCTTCTCCTTCGCCAAGATCGCGGCACTGAAGGACCTGGCTGCGCATGTGCTCGACGGCAGGCTGCCGGCGGATGAGGTGCTGGCCAAGATGGAGGATGATGCGGTAATCGCGCGCTGCGTGGCGGTGCGCGGCGTCGGCCCCTGGACGGCGCAGATGCTGCTGATGTTCCACCTCGGCCGGCTCGATGTGATGCCCGCCGATGACTACGGGGTGCGCAACGGCTTCCGCCTGGCCTACGGACTGAAGGGACTGCCGAAGCCCAAGGCGCTGCTGGCCTACGCCGAACGCTGGAAGCCGTATCGCTCGGCCGGGGCCTGGTACCTGTGGCGCGCGGTGGAACTGCACCAGCAGGGCCTGCTGCCGAGGCGCGCCGGCCGTGCGCCGCGCATCGAGATCGTGCTGCCCGTTGCCGCGCCGGTGAAGAAAGTGAAGAAGCCTGGCAAGGCCAGGCGCGCTCAGTAAGGCAGCGCGGGTACTTCGGCGACCACGACAGGCCGCGCACCGGGCGGCAGTGGCGGTGCAGCCGGGGATTCCTTCGTGGCGCCCAGCTTGCGCAGGGCCGCCGCCATCTCGTTCTTCGGCGCCGGCGCATTCTCGAGGAAACCCAGGCGATAGCGGCCCATCGCGTAGTCCAGCGGTGTCTTGCCGTCGGCGTCCTCGGCATCGACGTTGGCGCCCGCGTCTTTCAGCACCTGCGCCAGTTTCGGCCAGCCCTGCAGCGCCGCGCCGTGCATGGCAGTCTCGCCGACATAGCAGTCGGGGATCACCACGTAGCCCGTGCAGCGGATTTCGCCCTGCCTGCCGCCGGGTGGCTTGTAGCCGGAGGCATTCACGTTGGCGCCGGCTGCCAGCAGCAGCTTCACTGCCTCGATGGCGCGCTCTTCGGTGTAATTGCCGCCTCGCGTGGGCAGGGCACGGCCGCGCGTGGCGCCGGCCGCGACGATCAGCGGCGTATGGCCGTAGGCATTGGGCAGGTCGACCAGGGCGCCGGCATCCAGCAGCACCTGCATGGCTGGCAGGTCTGCCGCCTTCGCGGCGCGCAGCAGTGGCGTGGCGCCATAGTCGATGGCGGGATCGGCCAGGCGGTCCTGCGACACCATGCGGTAGGGCGGACGCAGCTTCAGCTGTGCATTGGGATTCGCGCCGCGCGCCAGCAGCAGGCGGATGATGTCGAGGCCGGTGGCCTGGTCCATGGTGGGCAGTTCGACGCGGGCGCCGGTGGGCAGGGTGTTCATGTCCACCGCCATGTACAGCGGGGTCTGGCCCCACCAGTCCCAGGTGTGCACGTCGGCGCCGGATTCGATGAGGAAGCGTGCCGTGTCCCAGTGGCCATTCATGAGCGCGAGGATCAGCGCAGTGCTGCCATCCGGATCGGCGAAGTTGATGTCGGCACCGGCCTTCAGCAGCGCGCGCACGCTTTCGAGGTGCCCATTGCGCGCCGCGAACAGCAGCGCGGAAAGGCCGCCGCGGTTGAGGTCCTTGGGTCGCTCTTCGGCCGTCATGCGGCGGGGCCAGTCGCGCACGGTGGAGCGTGCGTTCACGTCGGCACCCCTGGAGGCCAGGTAGCGGATCATCTCTGGCTGGCCCTGCGCCGCCGCCCAGATCAGCGCGGTCTGCCCGCCCCAGCTCTCGCGCGCGTCCACCTGCGCACCGGCCTTCACCAGCAGCCTTGCTGCATCCACATTGCCGGTGCGGGCCACGATCATCAGCGCCGTCTCACCCTCGGCATTGGCCTGGCGCGGATCGGCACCGGCGTCGAGCAGCAGCTTGAGTACCCCGGTGTCGCCGCGTCGGGCGGCTTCAGACAGCGGCGTGGCGCCGAAGTCGTTCGCCTCGCCGGGATCGGCACCGTCCCGCAGCAGCTGCGCCACGCGCGCAGCATCACCGCGGTAGGCGGCGTCGAGCAGTGGCGTGCTGTCTGCGGCCAGCGCCGCCGTCGCGCCGAACCACAACACCAGTGAAAGCAGCCCGCGGGCCATGGCTACTGCTTGCGCTTGCGGCGCAGCTCCGCGGACACCAGCGGGTCGACGAACTGGCTCACATCCCCGCCATAGACGGCGATCTCGCGCACCAGCGTGGAAGAGATGAAGGTGAACTGCTCCTGCGGGGTGAGGAACACCGTCTCGATGCCGGCCAGCAGGTGCCGCTGCATGTTGGCAAGCTGGAACTCGAACTCGAAGTCGGACACCGCGCGCAGGCCGCGCACCACGATGCGGATCTGCTGCTGGCGCATGAACTCGGCGGTGAGGCCCGAATAGCCCACCACCTCCACATTGGGGATGTCGGCCAGCACGCCGCGCGTGAGTGCCACGCGCTCCTCATGCGAGAACATCGGCGTCTTGCCGGGATTGGCGGCCACTGCCACCAGCACATGGTCGAAGATGCCCGCGGCCCGGCGTACCAGGTCCTTGTGGCCATTGGTGACCGGGTCAAAGGTCCCGGGGTAGATCGCTCGGCGCGGCATGCAGCAGATGATACCCGACCTCGCCAGCCTTCCCGGAACGATGCAATGTCCAGCCTGCCGGCAAGCCGGGCAGATCGCTGCCGGCGGCACATTCCACGTAACAGAAGCCACCGGGCGCCAGCACCCTGCGTTCGCCAAGCAGGCGCAGTGCCGGCGCCAGCAGGTCCGCATCAAAGGGCGGATCGAGGAACACGAGGTCGAAACTGTGCGCCGCCTGGGAGCGCAGGAAGGCCAGTGCCTCCGACCTTTCGACGCGGGCTGCCAGCCCGAAACGCGTGACCGTCTCGCGCAGCACGGCCAGCGCTGCCGCGTTCTGTTCCGCCAGCACTGCCGAGGCCGCACCGCGTGACAGGGACTCGAAAGCCAGCGCGCCGCTGCCGGCGAACAGGTCGAGCACGCGCATGCCTGCGATGTGCGGCGCCAGCCAGTTGAACAGCGTCTCGCGCACGCGATCCGGCGTGGGTCGCAACCCTGGTGCGTCGGGAATGCGCCATTTGCGGCCACGCAGGGCACCGCCAATGATGCGCAGTTCACCAAAGGAGCGTTTCATGCGCGAAGCCTATTACAATGCGCGACTCCTTCCCGCCGCTTTTTCCTTCAGGGCGCCAGCAAGCAGGACATGGCCGAGTCTCCAGGATTTTTTGGCCGCCTGCGCGAGAAGCTCTCGCGCAGCGCGACGCGTCTCGCAGGGGATTTCGCCGGCCTTTTCCGTGGCCGGAAGATCGATGCGGAACTGCTCGATGACCTGGAGGCACGGCTCATCGGCGCCGACCTGGGGGTGGCTGCAACGCAGTCCATCCTCGAGAAGCTGCGCGCCAGCGTGGCCCGGCACGAGTTGGCCGATGCCGAAGCATTGCTGGCCGTGCTGCGCGCTGAACTGCTGGCCATCCTGAGACCCTGCGCCAGGCCGCTCACGATTGACCGCAGCCGCAGGCCCTACACCGTGATGGTGGTGGGCGTGAACGGGTCGGGCAAGACCACCTCCATCGGCAAGCTGGCGCTGCGCCTGCGGCAGGACGGCCACAAGGTGCTGCTGGCCGCTGGCGACACCTTCCGCGCCGCTGCCGCCGAGCAGCTGGACATCTGGGCCGGGCGCAGCGGCGCCGAGATCGTGCAGCAGGCCGGCGGCGCCGACCCGGCCGCGGTGGTGTTCGATGCCCTGCGCGCCGCGCAGGCGAGGGGCTTCGACGTCTTCATTGCCGACACCGCCGGGCGCCTGCACAGCCAGGGCCACCTGATGGAAGAGCTGAAGAAGATCCGCCGCGTGCTCACGCGGGTTGATCCCGCGGCACCGGACGAGGTGCTGCTGGTGCTCGATGCGAACCAGGGGCAGAACGCACTGGCGCAGGCGCGCGAATTCCACGCCGCGGTGGGCGTGACAGGCCTGGTGCTCACCAAGCTCGACGGCACCGCGCGCGGCGGCATCGTGGTGGCCATTGCCCGCGAGCTGGGCCTGCCCATCCGCTTCATCGGCATCGGCGAGCAGCCGGAGGACTTCGGCGAATTCCAGCCCGAGGCCTTCGTCGATGGACTGCTCGGCGGCGCCGGCGGTGTAAAGTCCAGCGCATGATCCGCTTCGATCGGGCCAGCAAGCGTTATCCGAACGGCCGCGAGGCCCTGAGCGCCGCGAGCTTCGAGATCGGCACCGGCGAGATGGTGTTCCTCACCGGCCGTTCCGGTGCCGGCAAGAGCACCATCCTCAAGCTGGTCGCCCTGCTGGAACGGCCAACGCGCGGGCTGGTGCTGGTGAATGGCCACAACACCGCCGCGCTGTCGGTACGCCGCATCCCGGCTTTCCGCCGCGAGCTGGGCGTGGTGTTCCAGGACCATCGCCTGCTCACCGAACGCAGCATCTTCGACAACGTGGCGCTGCCCCTGCACGCTGCCGAGACGGGACTTTCCCTGAAGGACATCGACCGCCGCGTGCGCGCCGCGCTCGACCAGGTGGGTCTGCTCGACCGCGCGGCCGCGCTGCCGCTGGAGCTTTCCGTGGGCGAGCAGCAGCGCGTGGGCATTGCGCGCGCCGTGGTGAGCAAGCCGAAGCTCATCATTGCCGACGAGCCCACCGGCAACCTCGATCCGGCCCTGTCGCTGGAGATCATGGAGCTGTTCCGCCGCTTCAACGACGTCGGTGTGACCGTGGTCATCGCCACGCACGACCTGGACATCGTGAAGGCCTGGGGGTTGCGCGAGATCATCGTGGAGGCAGGCCGTGTGCAGACCACAGCCCCGCCGCCTGCCTTCGACCTGCCGCACATGGAGGCGCAGCGATGAGCGGCTGGCTCACGCGCCACCTGCAGTCTGCGCTGTTCGCCGCCGGGCGCCTGGCGCGCTCGCCGCTGAACACCGCCTTCACCGTGCTGGTGATCGCCATCGCCCTCACCCTGCCCACCGCACTGGGCCTGGCCATCGTCAGCGTGCGGCAGGCCACGGGGGATTTCGCCACCTCGGTGGATGTGAACGTTTACTTCAAGCAGGACGTGCCGCTGGAGAAAGCGCAGCAACTGGCTGCCAGCCTGCGCCAGCGCAGTGGCATCGCCAGCGTGAAACTGGTCAGCGCCGAGGAAGGGCTCGAATCCTTCTCCGCGCAGGGCGGATTCGGCGAGGTGCTGAAGGCGCTGGGTTCGAATCCCCTGCCCCATGCCCTGGAAGTGCGCCCCGAGGCCGGCGCCGCCGATCCCGCCCGCATGGCCTCGCTGCGCGAATTCCTCGCCGCCTGGCCCGAGGTGGATTCGGTGCAGATGGACCGCGACTGGATCGTGCGCCTGGACGCCATCCTGCAGCTGCTGCGCGGGCTGGTCACCGGCGCCTCCGTGCTGCTGGGCGTGGGAGTGCTGGCCATCGTCGGCAACACCGTGCGCCTGGAGATCTACAACCGCCGCGCCGAGATCGAGGTGACCAAACTCGTGGGCGGCAGCAACGCCTTCGTGCGGCGCCCCTTCCTCTACACCGGCCTTTTCTACGGCCTGTGCGGCGCGCTGCTTGCCGCCCTGCTGGTCCTGCTGGGGCTCAGCCTGCTGAATGCGCCTGTGGCAAGACTCGCGCAAAGCTATGGCAGCGGCTTCCGGCTGCTGACTCCCACGCTGCGGGATGCCGGCATGCTGCTGGGCGCCGGGGCCCTGCTGGGGCTGCTCGGCGCAGGCCTCGCGGCCGCCCGGCACCTGGTCCGGATCGAACCCCGAGCCTGATTTACAAGCTCTTGTTTTAAAAGGGAATCTAATCCCCTTTTTGGGGAACCTCCACCCCTCTTAGCACTCCAAGTCCCTGAGTGCTAACATCAGGTTCCAGGAAGGAGGTATCCCTGTCGTGAGTGCAACCCGAATGCTGGTCGCCCGCCCGGACACCCTGCTTGCCGGTCCGCTGGGCAGTTTCGAGGCCTACGCCGATCGCGTGGCACGCATCCCCGTGCTCACCCGCGAAGAGGAGCATGAGCTGGCCACCCGCTTCCGCGACGAGAACGATCTCGGGGCCGCGCGCGAGCTGGTCATGTCGCACCTGCGCTTCGTGCTGCACATCGCACGCGGTTACTCCGGCTACGGCCTGCCGCTGGGCGACCTGGTGCAGGAAGGCAATGTCGGCCTGATGAAGGCCGTGAAGCGCTACGACCCGGACCAGGGCGTGCGCCTGGTGTCCTTCGCCGTGCACTGGATCCGCGCGGAAATCCACGATTACGTGCTGCGCAACTGGCGCCTGGTGAAGGTCGCCACCACCAAGGCGCAACGCAAGCTGTTCTTCAACCTGCGCAAGATGAAGAAGAACCTCGGCTGGCTGACGCATGACGAGACGCAGGCCGTGGCCCGCGACCTGGGAGTGGAACCTGCCGAAGTCACCGAGATGGAGCAGCGGCTGGCCGCGCGCGACATGTCCTTCGACCCCACGCCCGATGCCGGGGATGAGGACCGTCCGCACGGTCCCGCCTACTTCCTGCCCGCTCCGGGTTCCGATCCGGCACAGGAAGCCGAGAACGAGGAATGGGATGCAGACCAGCGTGACCGCCTCGGCGTGGCGCTGGAGGGCCTGGATGCCCGCAGCAAGGACATCCTGCGCCGGCGCTGGCTGGCCGACGAGAAGGCCACCCTCCACGAGCTGGCTGGTGAGTACGGCGTATCCGCGGAGCGCATCCGCCAGATCGAAGTGGCGGCGATGAAACGCCTCCGGGCCGCGCTGGCTGCCTGATCTTCCCGCGTGAGGGGCGCCTGAGCCCCTCACGACCCCTGCCTGTTGGATCAATGCGACGAAAAGACGCTGTTTTTTCGTGGCGACAGTTTGTTTGCAACAACAATCGCGCTACACTCGCCCCCAACAGTTAGTCGTAGCGGATTTCCCAGCGACTAACTGTCTGGAATTCTTGAAGTTTCGATCTGTTGTTGGATCGAAGGCACAAAAGAAACCCAGGCGATGATGTTGGGCACGGCAGGCAACGGCTCCATTTGCGGGTTCGCTGCGGTGCGACAGAAGGCGGGAACGCCTTGGCCGACCGTCGATCGGCCGGACCGGAAGGTCCAGTCACACCACCCGGGTGAAATTTTCGTCCATGCATTGTTGATTGAACTTGGGACGCTCGCGCACTCATGACCCCGCCGAAAGGCGGGGTTTTTTTATGCGCCGCGGATGCAGCCGGAGCGCGCTGCGGCGATGTCCGGGCACACCTTCGCGACATTCGCGGCAATATCAGGTGAATAACGGCGCCGTTATCACCGTCTGGTCACATATCACGACTCGCTTATACTCGCTGCGAGTGCCTGGCGAGCGATACACATGTCGATCACATTCCGGCAGCTTGAGATCTTCGTAGCCGCGGCCGGCGACTGCAATTTCCGTCGCACCGCCGAACGCCTCGGCGTGAGCCAGCCTTCCATCAGCAACCAGATCCGCGCACTCGAGGGACACCTCGGCCACAACCTGTTCGAGCGTCGCCGCGGCTCGCCACCTGAACTCTCCGATGAAGGACGTGTGTTCCTCGAGAAGGCCAAGGAGCTGGTGGTCGGGCGACAGGAAATGGAGCAGCAGACGCGCCAGACGCGCGGACCGCGCGCCATTCGTCTTGCCGTCACCGCCACGCCACTGCTGCTCGACGCCTACATCCGCCCGAGGCTGCCCACCTTCTGCGAGCAGAACCCGAACATCCAGCTGGACTTCGTGCCGCTGCATCCCACGCGCGGCGCAGCGCCGATGGTGCTCTCCGGTGAGGTGGACCTCGCTGTATTCACCGGTGATTTCCAGGTCGATGACCGCCTGCAGTCCGAAGTGGTGAACACGGTGGGCGTATCGATCTACTGCTCGCCGCAGCTCGCCAAACGCGCGGCACGCGGCGTGCGCCTGTCGGACCTGCCCTGGATCATGCCGCCGGACGAGTTCAAGCCCACGCGCTTCATGTGGCGCATCCTGAAGGAAGCGGGCATCGAGCCGAGGAACATCATCGCGCGCTCGCAATTCCCTGATGTGATCGCCAACATGTGCCTGGAAGGACATGGCTTTGCGGTGCTGTTCGATCATCACGCCGCCACGGGACTCACCGATGGACGCATCGTGAAACTCGGGCCGCCACTGCCGAGCACCTCGCTGATCCTGCTGGTGGGTCCACGGGCGCAGCGCCCCGCCGCGCAGCCGGCGGTGGACCTGTTCCGCCAGGCCACGCGCCGGCTGGCCACCCGCTGATCTGCCGGCCGTGCCACGGCACGGTGCACTCCATGCAGCAGACCCTCACCGTCGCGCCCATTGGCTACCTGCGCGCTTCATGGGCCACCAAGGTGGAAGCGCCCCGCCAGCCGGCGGCGGCAACGGATGTGCCGGGCGTCATCGAGCTGCTGCCCGGCATGAACCTCGGGCACGCCATCGAGGATCTCGCCGGCTGGGAGCGCATCTGGGTAATCTTCTGGTTCGACCGCAACCAGGGCTGGCGGCCGAAGGTGCTGCCACCGCGATCCAGCTCCGGTCGCAAGGGCGTGCTCGCCACGCGCTCGCCACATCGTCCGAACCCGCTGGGGATGTCCGTGCTGCGGCTGGAACGCATCGAGGGCCTGCGCCTCTTCGTGCGCGACGTGGATCTGCTCGACGGCACACCCATCCTCGACATCAAGCCCTACGTTCCCTACACCGATGCCTTCCCGGAATCCGGCCAGGGCTGGCTGGCGGCGGATCCGCGCCGTGACTGGGTGGTGGAGTTCAGCGCGCTGGCAGAGGAGCAGATGGAGTGGATCGCGACACGCTCGCCACTGCCACTGCGTGAACGCATCGAGGCCACGCTGAAGCTGGGGCCGCAACCGCATCCTTATCGCCGCATCCGCCGCACCAGTGGCGGCGCATTGCAGCTGGCCGTGCAGGAATGGCGCGTGGATTTCGAGGTGGAGGATGAGGTGGCACGCGTGCAGGGCGTGCGCACGGGCTACCGGGCGTCACAACTGGCGCAGCCTTCCACAGGAAATGCCGACCCGCTGCAGGTGCACCGGGAGTTCGTGGTCCGCTTCGGCTGAAGCGGGCCACGAACAATCCTGCCAGGCCGGCGCACTCTTCCTCAGCGCGCTTCGTCCGGCCAGTACAGCCTCATGGGGTTGGTGACCAGCAGCTTCTTCTGCAGCTCTGCCGTCACTGCGATATGGGGGATGAAATCCACCAGCAGCCCGTCATCAGGCATGTGGTCCTTCAGGTTCGGATGCGGCCAGTCCGTGCCCCAGAGCACGCGGTCGGGGAATTCCTCCACCACACGGCGCGCGAAAGGAACCACATCGCGGTAGGCATTGCGCTCGCCATTCAGCGCCGGCGGCCCGCTCTTCGACAGCCGCTCCGGGCAGCTCACCTTGCTCCACACGTTCTGGTGCTGGCGCATGAACTTCAGGAACAGCGAGAACTCCGGGCCGTCGATGGGCTTGTCCACGTTGGGGCGGCCCATGTGGTCCACTACCACGGTGGTTGGCAGCGCCGTGAAGAAATCCCACAACTCCGGCAGGTCCACCGCCTCGAAGTAGATCACCACGTGCCAGCCGAGCCTGGAGATGCGGCCGGCAATCTCCATCAATTCGTCCTTGGGCGTGAAATCGACCAGCCGCTTCACGAAGTTGAAGCGCACGCCGCGCACGCCGGCGGCGTGCAGCTCCTGCAGCTCGGCATCGGTGACCGAACGACGCACCGTGGCGATGCCGCGGGCCTTGCCCCCGGAGGCAATGCAGGCATCGACCATGGCGCGGTTGTCGGCGCCATGGCAGGTGGCCTGCACGATCACGTTGCGCGCGAAGCCGAGGTGGTCGCGCAGCGCGAACAGCTGCGCCTTGGAGGCGTCGCAGGGCGTGTACTTGCGCTCAGGTGCAAAGGGAAATTCCGCGCCCGGGCCGAACACGTGGCAGTGGGCATCGACCGCACCGGCGGGCAGCACAAACTGCGGCTTCGAGGGCCCCTGGTACCAGTCGAGCCATCCGGGGGTCTTGGTGAAGGTTTGCTGGGTCATGACGTTCCGCTTCTTTGAACCGGAGCGGATTCTACGCGTCGCGGGCCGGCCGATCAGCCCGGCTGTCCTCAGGGCGTATACGGCCGGCCGCGGCGCCTGACCCCGCTAGTGCTTCAGCCCATGCTCCGCCATCACGGCAGCATTCTTCGCCACGCTGCGCTGGTAAGCCGGCCTTTCCTCCAGCCGCTTCACGTACGCCGGGAACGCCGGCCTCGCATCGATCATCTTGAACTGCAGCATGAAGCTCAGCGTGCCGCCGAGGATGATGTCTGCCATCGTGAACCGCTCACCCAGCAGGAAGGGCCCGTTGCCCACCGCAACCTCGGCCGCGTTGAGCATGGCGTCATACGAGCCCCAGCCCACCGCGCCCGCATTGAACTCCCCGCCCGAAGCCTTTGCTGCCGCAGCGGGCTCCAGCACCGAGGGCGAGAAAAACGCCCAGCGCAGGAACGTGCCGCGCGCGGGATCATCCAGCGCCGGCGCCAGCCGGCCTGAGGCATAGCGGTCGCCCAGGTACACCGCGATCGCGGCGCTTTCGGTGACCACGGCCGCGCCATCCACCAGCACGGGCAGCTTGCCCATGGGGTTGAGCTTCAGGAACTCCGGGGCTTTCTGCGCCCCGGCCATGATGTCGACCCAGCGCAGTTCGTAATCGACTCCCACCTCCTCGAGCATCCACACGACCTTGGACGCGCGCGAGAACGGATGATGGTAGAGCGTGACAGCCATGTAACCTCCCTGCTTCGAATTGGCAGGGAAGATTGTCGCTGAAACGGCGCTGCCGCGTCCCGGTTTGACGCACTCCAGGCCATGCGCGCGTAAGATGTCCCGGGCGCCATGAGACTTTCGAAAAAACTCCGCAGGCGGATTCTTGCCGGCACAGGAATTGTGCTCGGCGTGGCCGCGCTGGCATTCGGCATCTGGGTTTTCACGCTCGACCGCCGGGTTTCAACCCAGTTCGAGGGCCGTCGCTGGACCCTGCCTGCGCAGGTGTATGCACAGCCCACCGAGCTTTATGTGGGCCAGACATTCAGCGCGCAGGCGCTGGAACAGGTGCTCCAGAGGCTGGGCTACCAGCGCGTCGACAAGGCGCAGAAGCCCGGCAATTACAGCCGCCAGGGCAACCGCATCGACCTGGTCAGCCGCCGCTTCCAGTTTCCGGATGCGGTGCAGGAATCCACTCTGCTCACTGTGCGCGCCAGTGACAATGGCATCGAGGACATGCGCGATGCGAGGCAGCAGGAAGTGCCGGTGTTCCGGCTTGATCCGCTGCTGATCGGCAGCATCTTTCCCATCCACGGCGAAGATCGCGTTGTGGTGGCACCGGAGGATGTGCCGCCACTGCTGCCCGCGGCGCTGAAGGTGGTGGAGGACCGCAAGTTCGACACGCACCACGGCGTGAATCCCACGGCCATCCTGCGCGCCGCATTCGTGAACCTGCGCGCGGGCCAGATAGAACAGGGCGGCTCCACGCTCACCCAGCAGCTGGTGAAGAGTTACTTCCTCGACAGTCGCCAGACGATGGGACGCAAGATCGAGGAAGCCATCATGGCCGTGCTGCTGGAGATGCGTTTCAGCAAGCAGGACCTGATGAACGCCTACATCAACGAGATCTACCTGGGCCAGGATGGCCGCAGGGCCATCCATGGTTTCGGTCTCGCCAGCCAGTTCTATTTCGGCAAGCCGCTGGCCGAGCTGCAGCTGCACGAAGTGGCGCTGCTGGTTGCCATCGTGCGCGGTCCCTCCTGGTACGAGCCGCGCCGGCGCCCCGAGCGCGCACGCGAGCGGCGCGACCTGGTGCTGAAGCTGATGGCGGAACACAAGGTGATCAAGCCTGAGGCCGCCAGGGCAGCGGCCAGCCTGCCGCTTGGCCTGGTGGATTCAGGCAGGCAGGCCCGCAGCTCCTACTATCCGGCTTTTCTCGATCTGGTCCGGCGCACCCTGCGTCGTGACTATCGGGAGGAGGATCTCACCGAGGAAGGCCTGCGGATCTTCTCCACGCTTGATCCGCTGGTGCAATCCGGGGCGGAAAGCGCCCTGCAGCAGGAGCTCGACCAGATCGACAAGGACCGCAAGACCCGTGCGAAGACGCCGCTGGAAGGCGTGGTGGTCGTCACCGCGCCGCAGAACGGCGAGGTCATCGCCATGGTCGGCGGACGCCAGCCGGGTTTCGCCGGATTCAATCGCGCGCTGGATGCAAAGCGTCCGATCGGCTCGCTGGTCAAGCCGGTGAGCTACCTGGCCGCCATCGAGACCGGGCAGTACCACGCCGCCTCGATCCTCCAGGATGTCCCGGTGTCAGTGAAACTGGCCAACGGCAAGATGTGGGAGCCGAAGAACTTCGACGGCGAGGCGCATGGTCCGGTGCCCATGGTGCGCGCACTGGCCCAGTCGCTGAACCTGGCAACCATAAACCTGGGGCAGGCGATCGGGCTGTCGAAGGTGGCGGATGAGTTCGTCAAGCTCGGCCTCGGGAAAAGGCCGGCGGAACTTGACTCCCTGTTGCTGGGTTCCGTCGACCTGTCTCCGCTCGAGGTGGCGCAGCTGTACAACGCATTCGCCAACGGCGGATTCAACACGCCGCTGCGCGCAGTGCGGGCCGTGGTGGATGCCGCGGGCCAGCCGCTGAAGGCCTTTGCGCTCGAAGTGACCCCGGTGGCCGATCCGGATGCCGTCTACCAGCTCAATCGCATGATGGTGAGCGTGATCGAGCAAGGCACCGGGCGTCGCGCGCGCGCAGTGATTCCACCGGAGCTGGTGGTGGCGGGCAAATCCGGTACATCCTCCGACAACCGCGACAGCTGGTTCGCGGGCTTCTCCGGCAGCCATCTGGCCGTGGTCTGGGTCGGACACGATGACAACTCGCCCACCGGGCTCACCGGTTCCTCCGGCGCACTGCCGGTATGGTCGCGGGTGATGGCCAGGCTCGGAACGACTTCCTGGAGCGCAGCACTGCCCGAGAGTCTCGAAGAACGATGGATCGAGCTCCCCACAGGCCTGGGGGCGCGCGAGGACTGTGGCGAAACGCCCATCATGGTCGCGCTGCCCAGGGGTACCGAGCTGCCGATGCAGCCGGACTGTGATACCGGTACGCTGGAAGGCATCGGCGAGAAGGTCAGGAACTGGTGGCGCAGCATCGGCCAGGTGCAATGAGCATTCACGTAACCAGGCGGTTTCGCGTACTCCCGGCGTTGGCCGCCGTCCTGGCTGTTTCAGCGTGCGTGGTCCAGCCTCCCCAGCGCGTGCCGCCCTCTGGTACACCGGCGCCTCCCGGTGACACCCGCCCACCTCCGTCGCCAGACGTCCCCGTGGAGCCGACGCCCGTACCGACGCCCGCTCCAGTAATCCCGGAGCCGGTGCTCAGCGCTGCATCAAGCTCCCTGGTGACGGCAGCGCAGACACAGCTGAAGGCGAAGAATTACTCCGCCGCGGCTGCTTCCATCGAGCGGGCGCTGCGCATCGAGCCGGCCAATCCGCTGCTCTGGATCGAGCTGGGCAAGGTGCGGTACGCGGAGGGCAACCATGTGCAGGCCGAAAACATGGGCCGCAAGGCAGTCTCGCTGTCGAAGGCGCCGCAGGCCAGTTCAACTGGATGGAAGCTGATCGCCGATTCCCTGCGTGCCAGGGGAAAGACCAGAGAGGCCCAGGAAGCGATGCTGAAGGCTGGGAGCTTTCGCTGAAAGCCAGCGTGCGGCGGCGCTACCACGACTCGAAGCAGTCATAGTTGCGCTGCCTGTGGATGCACCCGTCACGGCATTCGAAGAACATGGCGAAATGCGCGCGCATCTCACTGCCCGCGGGCAGGGTCGCGAGCGCAATGGCCAGCACACCCGTCCATCGGGCTTCGATGGCGACCGTGTTCCCCTGCACCACCTCACTCACGATCTCGAAGTGCTGGGAAGACAGGACTTTCCTGCCCTGAATCGATCGCGCCAGCAGGGTCGCCAGGTCGCTGGTCTGGCCGGCCGGATTGAGCCGGTTGGGAAATTCGGTCTGGACGGCGTCCGGCGTGAAGAAACGCGCCAGATCCTCTCCGACCGCCCCAGCCTGCAGGGCGGCAAGGTAGTTCCTGACTACATCGATGGCAGCGCGTTCCCCTTTCACCAGGGCAGCTCCTTGCCCAAGTAGTCGAAGAAACGCCCACTGTCCTGCCGCTTCGCGCCACTGGCGAGCCGCCAGATTCCGCGCGCCGACTCGGCAACCGGCACGGTGGCCTGCGGCCCACCCATGTCCGTCTGCGCCCAGCCCGGATGAACCACCACGCTGGTCAGCCAGTCATGATCGCGCGCCAGGCTGCGGCTGATCATGTTGAGCGCCGCCTTGGATGAGCGGTACGCGTAGTAGCTGCCGGAAGTGTTGTCCGCGATCGAGCCCATCTTGCTCGTCACATGGATCACCCGTGGCTGGCTGGACTTGCGCAGCGACGGCAGCAACGCCTGGGTGATCGCGAACGGCGCCACGGTGTTGACCGCGAAGGAGTCCATGAAATCCTCGCGCCGGGCGGTCTCGCGCAGGATGCCGGCATTGTTGACCAGTACATCCACGGCGGCGGATTCGCGCACTGCCCCGGCGATGAGCGCAGGGGCGCCCGGATCCAGCAGGTCGGCAGCGAGTGTCTTCAACCGGTCGCCGCCTGCTGCCTGCAGCGCAGCGAGACCGGCAGAATCCTGCGGCCGTCGCGCCACGGCCACCACCTGATGCCCGGCCTCCAGCGCAAGGCGCACCAGCTCCAGCCCGATGCCGCGCGATGTGCCCGTGACCACCACATGCATATGCCGATCCTCCTCGGGAGCCTCACCCCCCGCGCTATAATGGAATAGTTGCCAGGACAAAATCTCCTAGATGCCATCTGTCGACAGGACCCAGGTCATCCTTCATCGCTCCCCTGCCAAGGCCGATGACGGGGGCTATATGCCAGGCACCCCCGAAGACCGCATCCTGCAGGTCTGGGAGCTGACCAGGGAATCGTGGGCGTTCTTCCGGGCGGGCGATGCTGAACGACGATTACAAAGAGATGTTGCAGTGCTTGTCCGGGGAGAACGTTAAGTTCCTCCTGGTCGGTGCTTACGCCGTTGCGGCGTACGGTTTTCCCCGCGCGACCAAGGACATCGACATCCTGGTTCGCCCCACCCGTGATAATGCTTCCAGCCTCATGAGGGCGCTGGCGCGCTTCGGTGCACCGCTTGATGGTGTTTCGACGGAGGACTTCTCAACCGAGGGCGTCGTTTTCCAGATTGGCAACAGCCCCAGGCGCATCGATATTCTCACTCGCATCAGCGGAGTGGAGTTCCAGCACGCGTATGAACGACGGCGAGTCATCGTGCTGGAAGGGGTCGAAGTGCCGGTCATCTCGCTCGAGGACTTGATCACCAACAAACGCGCCACGGGTCGCACGCAGGACCTGGCCGACGCGGAGAGGCTGGAGTCGATTCGGCCAGGCGAATGAGGTACGCCGGCTCGCGCCGGCTGATTCAGCCACTTGCCGGCAGGGAGATCGTCGCTGAACCGCCGCCGCAGCGTCAGCTCAGTCCCAGATACCCCAGGATGCCCTTGGCCGCCTCGCGACCCTCGAACACCGCCGTCACCACCAGATCCGACCCGCGCACCATGTCACCGCCGGCAAACACCTTGGGATTGGTGGTCTGGAACGGCGTCACCCGGTCCGCGGTCACGCGCACCCGGCCATTGCCGTGCAGCTTGATCTCATGCGCATCGAACCACTGCGCCGGGCTGGGCTGGAAGCCGAAGGCAATCACCACCGCATCGGCGGGAATCACCTGCTCGGTGCCCGGCACGTTCTCGGCCACGCGGCGGCCACGCGCATCGGGCTTGCCCAGCCGCGTCTCCACCACCTTCACGCCCTCGACCTTGCCGTTGCCGATGATCTCGACAGGCTGGCGATTGAACAGGAAGGTCACGCCCTCCTCGACGCTGTTCTTGTAGTCACGGCGCGAGCCCGGCATGTTGTCGGCATCACGACGATAGGTGCAGGTCACCGAAGCCGCGCCCTGGCGGATGGCGGTGCGGTTGCAGTCCATGCCGGTGTCGCCACCGCCCAGCACCACCACGCGCTTGCCCTTCAGGTCGACGAAATCCTCGCCGCCCGGCAGGCCCAGCTCATGGTTGATGTTCGACACCAGGTAGGGCAGCGCCTCATGCACGCCCGGCAGGTTCTCGCCCGGGAAATTGCCCTTCACGTAGCTGTAGGTGCCCATGCCGAGGAACACGGCATCGTATTCGGCCAGCAGCTGCTCGAACGAGATGTCCTTGCCCACCTCGACGCCGAGGCGGAACTCCACGCCCATGCCCTCCATCACCTCGCGGCGGTTCTCCACCACTTCCTTCTCGAGCTTGAAGGGCGGGATGCCGAAGGTGAGCAGGCCGCCGATGCGCGGATACTTGTCGAACACCACCGCCTTCACGCCATTGCGCACCAGGATGTCGGCGCAGCCCAGGCCCGCAGGCCCCGCGCCCACCACGGCCACGCGCTTGCCGGTGTCGGTGACATTCGAAAGGTCCGGCCGCCAGCCGGCCTTGAAGGCCTCGTCGCTGATGTATTTCTCGATGGCGCCGATAGTCACGGCGCCCAGCCCGTCATTGAGCGTGCAGGCGCCCTCGCAGAGCCGGTCCTGCGGGCAGATGCGCCCGCACATCTCCGGCAGCGAGTTGGTCTGGTGCGAAAGCTCGGCGGCCTCGAACAGCTTGCCCTCGTTGATCAGCTTCAGCCAGTTCGGGATGTAGTTGTGCACCGGGCACTTCCACTCGCAGAACGGGTTGCCGCAGGCGAGGCAGCGCCCGGCCTGCTGCGCCGAGCCATTCGCGTCGAACTGCGTGTAGATCTCGCGGAACTCGCTCTTGCGCACCTCGATGGGCAGCTTCTCCGGATCGTGCCGGGGAATGTCGAGGAACTGCAGATTCTTGTCGGTCTTCGCGCCAGCCATGTCTTAAGCCGCCCTGCTCAAATTCTCGATCAGCGAATCCAGCGAAGCCGCCTTGGGCTTCACCAGCCAGAAGCGGCTCAGGTAGGTGCGGAAGTCCTTGAGGATCTCCGCGCCCCACACGCTGCCGGTCTCGGCCACGTGCCGCTCGATCAGGTGCTGCAGGTGCAGCGCCTGGGTCTGCATCACCTCGACGTTGAGGCGATGGATGTCGATCAGCTCGTGGTTGTAACGATCCACGAAGCTGCGGTCGAGGTCGAGCACATAGGCGAAGCCGCCCGTGAAGCCCGCGCCGAAGTTGTAGCCCGTGGGTCCCAGCACGCACACCACGCCGCCTGTCATGTACTCGCAGCAGTGGTCGCCCGCGCCCTCCACCACGGCAACGGCGCCGGAGTTGCGCACCGCGAAGCGCTCGCCCACCTGGCCGGCCGCGAACAGCTCGCCGCCCGTTGCACCATACAGGCAGGTGTTGCCCATGATCACGGTATCGCGCGCCACGAACCCGGCGTCGCGGTGAGGCTTCAGCACCAGCTTGCCCGAGGCCATGCCCTTGCCGACGTAGTCGTTGGCATCGCCCTCGAGGATCATGTTGAGCCCGCCGGCATTCCACACGCCGAAGCTCTGGCCGGCCGAGCCGGTGAGCCGCACGGTGACCGGTGCATCCTGCATGCCGTAGTTGCCCCAGCGGCGGGCAATCTCGCCCGACACGCGCGCACCGATCGAACGGTTGTAGTTCTTCACCTCGTAATGCCACTCGCCGCCCTTGCGGCTGGCGATGGCGTCCTGCATGTCGACCACCATCTGCTCGGCCAGCTGGCCCTTGTCGAAGGGCGGGTTGCAGCCCTGCGTACAGAACTGCGGCCCGTCCTGCGCCAGCCCGTCCACCGACAGCAGCGGCGTGAGGTCGAGGCGGCGCTGCCGCTCGGTCTGGCCCTTCGCCGGCTCCAGGAACTGCGTCTGGCCGATCAGCTCGGCCACGCTGCGCACGCCCAGCGAGGCCAGGATCCCGCGCACCTCGCGCGCCACGAAGCGGAAATAGTTGATCACCATCTCCGGCATGCCGAGGAAGTACTTCTCGCGCAGCACCTCATGCTGCGTGGCCACGCCGGTGGCGCAGTTGTTCAGGTGGCAGATGCGCAGGTACTTGCAGCCCAGCGCCACCATGGGCGCCGTGCCGAAGCCGAAGCTCTCCGCACCCAGCACCGCAGCCTTCACCACGTCGAGGCCCGTCTTCAGGCCGCCGTCCGCCTGCACGCGCACCTTGTGGCGCATGTCGTTGCGGCGCAGGGTCTGGTGCGTCTCGGCCAGCCCCAGCTCGAAGGGCGAGCCGGCGTACTTGATCGAGGTGATGGGGCTCGCGCCCGTGCCACCGTCATAGCCGGAGATGGTGATGAGGTCGGCATAAGCCTTGGCCACGCCGGCCGCAATCGTGCCCACGCCCGGCTCGGCCACCAGCTTCACCGACACCAGCGCCTGCGGATTCACCTGCTTCAGGTCGAAGATCAGCTGCGCGAGGTCTTCGATGGAATAGATGTCATGGTGCGGCGGCGGGGAAATCAGGCCCACGCCCGGCCGCGCGAAGCGCAGCTTGGCAATGGTCTCGTTCACCTTGTCGCCGGGCAGCTGGCCGCCCTCGCCGGGCTTGGCGCCCTGCGCCACCTTGATCTGAAGCACCTCGGCATTCACCAGGTAGTGCGGCGTCACGCCAAAGCGCCCGGAGGCGATCTGCTTGATCTTGGAGTTCTTCTCCGTGCCGTAGCGGGCGATGTCCTCGCCGCCCTCGCCGGAGTTCGAGCGCGCGCCCAGCCGGTTCATCGCGATGGCCAGCGCCTCGTGCGCCTCGGGCGACAGCGCGCCCAGCGACATGCCCGCCGAGTCGAAGCGCGACAGGATGGCCTCCTCGGACTCCACCTCGTCGATGGAAATGGGCTCGCCCGCCGGCTTCAGCTGCAGCAGGTCGCGCAGCGTCGAGGCCGGCCGCTCGTTCACCAGTTTCGCATAGGCCTGGTACTGCCCGTAATCACCCGTGTTCACCGCCGCCTGCAGCGTGGCGATCACGTCCGGGTTGTACATGTGGTACTCGCCGCCGTGCACGTACTTGAGCAGGCCGCCATGTTCCACCGTGAGCACGTCGTTCCAGGCGCGCCTGGCCAGCCGCTGCTGGTCGGACTGCAGGTCCTCGAAGTTCGCGCCCTTGATGCGGCTCTGCGTGCCCCTGAAGCACAGCTCCACCACATCCGGCCCCAGGCCGATGATCTCGAACAGCTGCCCGCTGCGATAGCTGGCGATGGTCGAGATGCCCATCTTCGAGATGATCTTCAGGAGGCCCTTGCAGATGGCCTTGCGGTAGCGCCGGCCCAACTCGATGCGCTCGCCGGTTTCCATGGCCACCGGCCCCTTCTTCATCATGTCGTACAGCGACTGGTACGCCATGTAGGGATAGACGGCCGTGGCGCCATAGCCGATCAGGCAGGCGAAATGATGCGGATCGCGCGCCGTGCCGGTCTCCACCAGCAGGTTGCAGCGGCAGCGCAGGCCCAGCTGCACCAGGTGGTGGTGGATGGCGCCCGTGGCCAGCAGCGCATGCACGGGGATCTTCTCGCGCACCAGGTAGCGGTCGGAGATGAGCAGCACCACGCAGCCGTCGCGCACTGCGGCCTCGGCCTCGCGGCACAGGCGCTGCAGCGCCGCCTGCAGCCCCTCGGCCGGGTCGTACTGCAGGTCGATGAAGGCATTGGGCACGCCCTGCTCGGCCATCGCGATGATCTGCCGGAGCTTGCGCTGCGAGAGCACAGGCGAGTTCAGCACGATCTGGTTGGCGTGCGAGGCCTGCGGCTGGAACACATTGCATTCCGGCCCGATCTCGGTCTGCAGCGACATCACGATGGTCTCGCGCAGCGGATCGATCGGCGGGTTGGTCACCTGCGCGAACTGCTGGCGGAAATAGTCGTAGAGGCTGCGCGTGTGCTGCGAGAGCACCGGCATGGGCGTGTCATCGCCCATCGAGCCCACGGCCTCGCTCTCGTCACGCGCCAGCACGCGGATGATCTCCTCGCGCTCCTCGGCGGTGATGTTGAACATCTTGCGGTACACCGACAGCGTGCGCCGGTCCATCGGCTCCGCCGCCAGCGACGGATCGATGAGGTCGGACTCCAGGTACTTCAGCCCCTTCTTCAGCCAGGCCTTGTACGGATGGCGCGCCTTCAGCAGGTTGTCGATGTCCGCGCTCTCCAGCAGCGTGCCGGTGGAGAGATCGAGCGAGATCATCTGCCCCGGGCCCATGCGGCCCTTGCGCACCACATCCTCGGGCTTGTAGTCCCACACGCCGATCTCGGAGGCGATGGTCAGGTGCCGGTCGCGCGTGATCACATAGCGCGCCGGGCGCAGGCCGTTGCGGTCGAGCGCGCAGCACACGTAGCGGCCGTCGGTGAGCACCACGCCGGCCGGGCCATCCCAGGGTTCCAGGTGCGGCGCATAGAACTCGTAGAAGGCCTTCAGGTCCGGATCGATGCCATCCACGCTCTGCCACGCCGGCGGCATCAGCAGGCGCATGGCCTGCATCGGGTCCATGCCGCCCATCAGGTAGACCTCGAGCATGTTGTCGATGCTCTGGGAGTCAGACCCGTGCATGGACACCAGCGGCAGGATGTCGCCCAGCTCCGGCAGCAGCGGCGACTTGAGCACCGGCCCGCGGGCCAGCGCCCAGCTGCGGTTGGCCTCGATGGTGTTGATCTCGCCGTTGTGCGCCAGGTAGCGGAAGGGATGCGCCAGCCGCCACTGCGGCAGCGTGTTGGTGGAGAAGCGCTGGTGGAACACCACCACGGAGGCTTCGACGCGTTCGTCCGCCAGGTCCTTGTAGAACTCGGTGAGATGCGCGGGCATCACCATGCCCTTGTAGACGATGGTGCCGGCCGAGAGGCTGGGCAGGTAGAAGTACTTGTCGGCCTCGTCGCGCAGCTTCTCGGTACGCCGCCGCGCCATGAACAGCTTGCGGTTGAAGGTGGCCTCTTCCATGTCGGCCGGGGCATTCACGAACACCTGCCAGATCGACGGCAGCGTGCGCAGCGCCTCCTCGCCGCAGGCGCCCGGATCCACCGGCAACTCGCGCCAGCCGGCCACCAGAAGTTCCTCGTGCCTGAGCTGGGCTTCCAGCTCCGCACGACTGGCCGCAGCCACGGCGGCATCGGTGGAAAGGAACACATTGCCCGCGGCGAACAGCGGCGCGAGCTTGATGCCCGACTCCCTGGCCACCGCGCGCAGGAACTTCTCCGGCTTCTTCAGCAGCAGTCCGCAGCCGTCGCCGGTCTTGCCATCCGCCGCCACCGCGCCACGGTGGGTGAGGCGGCCCAGGGAGGCGATGGCCGTTTTCACCAGCCAGTGGCTGGCCTGATCGTCCAGGTTGGCGATCAGGCCAAAGCCGCAGCTGTCCTTCTCGTAGGCTTCGCGGTACAGGCCCTGCTGTTCACTGCTCATCGCACTTCCTCAAACACTCGCTGCTTGTCCCCGGCGGTTGCGGGCGACACCTCACCCACGCTGTGCCTGGGGGCCACAGCCAACCTCCGGAATGATCACTTGTGCCAAGGAAGACCTGGCCGCGACGGCGGCAAGGGCGAGCGATCGCCCTTCTGGGGACCTTGGCAGGTAATCATACCCACCAGCCGCCGCACCTCAAATAGAAAGGGGATACAAGCTATTGCATTCCCGGACCATTGGACATACATTTCGCGCGCGTTGCGGGGTGTGGTACCGCCCGTGACGCCCAGAAATGGTTGTCAGGACCCTTGGAGGTGCTCGAACCACTACGATGAAGACTCGCAAACCGCCGACCGTTTCCCCTGATCCTGGTCCCCGCTTGCTGAGTGTCACTCAGTATCTTGAGAAGAATTTCCCCGATTTTTTCGCCGAAGCCCGCTTCCAGGTGGGTAACGACGATTACTACCTCTACAGCCGGTTCGGCCAGTACCTGGCCCGCTCCATCGAGCACAACCGCGCCCCCCGCCAGAAGATCAACCGCGGCTTCACCGTGCTCAACAAGATGGCACGGCTGTCCTCGCGGCACCCCGCCGTGCGCGGCATGATGGTCTCCGGTCCGCTGGAGCACATCATGGATGCGCCGAAGGCACGGGAACTGGCCCGCAAGCGCCTCTCGCCCGTCGCCCAGGGAATGCTCGAAAGCCTCTGCGAGTAAGCGGGGCCTCGCCCGCTGGCTCCGCCCGAAAAAAAGCGCCGCAACGGGGAACCCGGTGCGGCGCCTGAGGTAAGCGAAGACCAATGGGGGGGGTATGGCGCTTCGCAGCAGGCGGCTTGTCTCCGCCCGAGCTATACGAAGCAAGCCCCGTGCCAGCCCCGGAAGGGCGCTGGAGCCCCCTGGCGACGGCTTCGCCACGGTCTTCCCCGGTTCGTGCACTACCCAGGGGCAGTTGAGCCCCTTTTCCGCGCGGCCCAGAGCCTGCCGGCTGGCAGACTATGTCCAAAAGGCGGGCCTGCTTCACGGCACCGCCTGCCCGCGCGAACGCAAACTCGCCGGCATGACTGACGACACAGCTCCCCATCGCCGGCTTTCCGACCGCGGCACCAGTGCGCCCACCATCATCGGCGTGGGTGTGATCTTCCGCGGCGACGTGATCGCGCCGGGCTCGGTGATGCTCAGCGGCGCGGTGCGCGGCGATGGCGACATCGGCGGTTCGCTGCAGATTGCCCGTGACGCCCACTGGGAAGGCCAGGTCCGGGCCGGCTCCGCGGTGATCGCCGGCCAGCTCACCGGCAGCATCGAGTGCAGCGGCCAGCTGGAAGTGGGCGCGGCCGCAGTGATCCGCGGCAGCGTCACCGCCAAGTCCCTGGCCGTGGCCAATGGCGGGGTGATCGAAGGGGAGATCCACGTCACCAGCGGCGCGCAGGTCGTGAAGTTCGAAGAGAAGCGCAAGCGCTCCTGAATCAGGCCGGGGTGGCCAGCCCCAGCTCGCGCAGCACGAAGTCGTTCACCCAGGATTCCCGCCAGGGGGTCTCCATGAATCCCATGTGCCCGCCGCGCGGTGTCACCACCAGCTTCAGGTGGGGCGATGCCGCCAGGCGCTGCAGGTCGTGCGAGGGAATGATGGGATCATCCAGCGCGGCCAGCAGCGTGGCCGGCACCCTGAGCGTCGCCAGGCGCTCGCCGGTGACGGCGTAACCATCCAGGTATGCACCGATGTCGGGGAACTCCGTGTGGCGCGCCACCATGGCGGCGGTCATGCGGCGCAGGTCGCGCAGCCTGAAGAAGGGTTCATCCACGCCGGTGCCGGGCCACAGCGAATGCTTGCGCCGCAATGAGCGGCTCCATTTGCGCACGAAATAGCCCTGGTACAAGGGCAGGCCCTGCTCCATCGCCACCATCGCGCTGTCCGGATGCAGCACGGGTGAAATGGCCACCACGCCCGCCAGCGGCGGCACGCGGACATCGTCACTGGCCGCCACGCGCAGCATGAAATTGCCGCCCAGCGAGAAGCCCACCAGCCAGGGGGGCGCCTCCAGCAACGGAGCCAGCGCCGCCACCGCGCCCACCGCTTCGGGCAGGCGGCAGGAATGGAAGATGCCCTCGTTCAGGTGATGCGTGTTGCCATGGTCGCGCAGGTTCAGCCGCACCACCTCCACGCCGGCCGCGAACAGTCGCGTGGCCAGCGAGACCACGTAGTAGGAATCGGCGCTGCCTTCCCAGCCATGCAGCAGGATGGCCGCGCCGCGCAGCGGGCCCGGCGGGCGGGCGTGCAGGGCCTGCAGGCGCACGCCATCGCCGCAGTCGAGGATGCGCTCGCGGCTGGCGGCAAGCATCTTCGCTGCGCGCCGGCGCAGGCCGGAGCGCGGCAGCAGGCCGGGCAGGATGGACTGGAAGTGGCGGTGGCCCCAGGGCCAGCGCGGCTGGAACGTGGTCATGCCGGGACCGGAAGACCCTGCGGCAGGTGCAGGCGGCGGCAGAGCCTAGCCGTTCATCCCGGGTCGCGCCAGCGCCGGAAGCGCAGGATCAGCCGGTGGTGAGGGCGATGGTTGCGCGTGCGATGCCGGCACCCAGCAGCGCGCCGGCCAGCACGTCGGAGGGATAGTGCAATCCCAGCACCACCCGTGACAGCGCGATCAGCACCGCGGCCGGCACCAGCACCAGCGCCAGCAGGGGCACCGCGTTGATGGCGATCAGCGTGAAGCTCACCGCATGCAGCGTGTGGCCGGATGGAAAGCTGAAGCGGTCCAGCGGCCGGCCTGCACAGACGATGGCGGCGTGCGTCATGTAGGGCCGCTCGCGCACCAGACGGTTCTTCAGGTACCGGTAGACGAGCAGCCCGGCGACGCCGGCCATTGCACATTGCAGCGCCGCCTCACGCCCCGCCTGCCCGAATCCCAGCGCCAGCACCGCGATCAGCAGGTACCAGAGGATGCCGTCGCCCAGCCGGCTGGCGAGCTGGAACATCCGCCGCCCGGCGGCGCCTCCGGTAACCCGGTTGAGCCGGCGGCAGGCTTCCAGTTCCACCTGGTCGAGCCAGGCGAGCAGCATCGATATGCGCGTCGTGGATGTCATGCGCGCCATGCTGCGCGCAGCACGCGTCGCTCCCATGACACTGGCGTGAAGGAATTGTTACAGGGGGCCCTGGCCAGGGCCGCCTCACCGCCGGTCAGCGGTGCAGGTTGATCTCGTCCCGCAGCTGCCGGGCCGCCTCGCGCGCCGCGTCGGCGAAGCCCTCGCCGCTGCCCGCGTAGAGGATGCCGCGCGAGGAATTGAGCACCAGCCCCAAACCATCCGCCGTGCGGCCGGCCCGCACCGCGGCGGCCACATCACCGCCCTGCGCGCCCACGCCGGGCACCAGGAAGGGCAAGCTGCCCACGGCAGCGCGGATCTCCGCCAGCTCTTCGGGATAGGTGGCGCCGATCACGAGCATGCACTGCCCGCCGCCATTCCAGTCGCGCGCCACCCGCTCGGCCACGTGCCGGTACAGCCGCTTGCCGCCGGATTCGATGTCCTGGAAGTCACGCGCGCCGGGGTTGGAGGTGCGGCAGAGGATGATCACGCCGCGGTCCTGCCACTTGAGGTACGGCTCTACTGAATCGCGCCCCAGGTAGGGATTCACGGTGACGGCATCGGCACCATAACGCCCGAAGGATTCCTGCGCGTATTTCGCCGCGGTGCTGCCGATGTCACCGCGCTTGGAGTCCAGGATCACCGGCAGGCCCGGATGCCGCTCGTGGATGTAGCGGATGGTGGCCAGCAGCTGGTCCTCGGCGCCCAGCGCGGCGTAGTGCGCGAACTGCGGCTTGAAGCAGCAGGCGTATTCGGCGGTGACGTCGATGATGCGCCGGTTGAACTCGAACACCGGCTGCGCCAGGCCCCGCAGGTGCTCGGGGATCTTCTCCGGCTCCGGATCCAGCCCCACGCACAGCAGCGAGCGGTTGCGCTCCGCCGCCGCGTACAGCCGGCCGATGAATCCCTGCCGGTCAGTCACGGATGCCGGTCCCGCGACTGAGCAGCACATAGACCCAGCTGTACAGGCCCGCCGCACAGGCGAACATGATGGCGAATGCGCCCGGCACGCTCACGTCGCTGGTGCCGAGGAAGCCGTAACGAAAGGCATTCACCATGTGCAGGATGGGATTGACCATCGAGATCTTCTGCGCCCAGGCCGGCAGCATGTCCACCGAGTAGAACACGCCGCCGAAGTAGGTGAGCGGCGTGAGCACGAAGGTGGGAATCCAGTTCACGTGGTCGAAGTTCTTCGCGAACACGGCATTGACCATGCCGGCCAGCGAGAACACCGTCGAGGTGAGGATGGCCGCGCCGAACACCACGAACACGTTGTGCAGCTGCAGGTGGTGGGAATGCAGCCAGGTGAACACCAGCGCCACCGCGGTGACCACCAGCCCCACCATCAGCCCGCGCAGCAGCCCGCCGCACACATAGCCGGTGATGATCACCCAGGTGGGCAGCGGCGACACCAGCAGCTCCTCGATGTGCTTGCCGAACTTGGCGCCGAAGAACGAGGACACCACGTTGCCGTAGGAGTTGGTGATCACCGCCATCATGATGAGGCCGGGCGCGATGTAGGCGATGTAGTCGAAACCGCCCATGGCGCCGATGCGCCGGCCCACCAGGCTGCCGAAGATCACGAAATACAGCGTGGTGGTGACCGCCGAGGGCACCAGGGTCTGGCCCCAGATGCGCACGATGCGGCCGTATTCGCGGATGACGATGGTGCGGAAGCCGATCGACCGGATGGCCGACATGGACTGCGCGGCGGCGCTCATGAGCGGTTCTCCACCAGCCGCATGAACATCTCTTCCAGCCGGTTGACCTTGTTGCGCATCGAGATCACCTCGACCCCCGAGGCGGACAGCCGCGCGAAGATGTCGTTGAGGTTCTGCTCCTTCGAAATCTCCACCTCGAGCGTGTGGTCATCGACCAGCTTCACCGCATGGCCCGGCAACTGTGGCGCCGCGGCCACCGGGTTGCGCAGCGTGAACAGGAAACTCTCGGTCTGCAGGCGCCTGAGCAGGTTGCTCATGCGGTCGCGCTCGACGATCTGCCCCTTGTCGATGATGGCGATGTTGCGGCAGAGGCTCTCGGCCTCTTCCAGGTAGTGCGTGGTGAGGATGATGGTGGTGCCCTGGCGGTTGATCTCGCGCAGGAAATCCCACATCGAGCGGCGGATCTCGATGTCGACGCCCGCGGTGGGCTCATCGAGGATCAGGAGCCTCGGCTCGTGCATCAGGGCGCGGGCAATCATCAGCCGGCGCTTCATGCCGCCGGACAGCGCCCGCGCGATGCCCTTGCGCTTGTCCCACAGCTGCAGCTGCTTCAGGTACTTCTCGGCGCGCTGGCGCGCGATGCTCCGCTCCACGCCATAGAAGCCGGCCTGGTTGACCACGATGGTCTCCGGCGACTCGAACATGTTGAAGTTGATTTCCTGGGGCACGATGCCGATGCAGGACTTGGCCCGCTCCAGGTCACGGTCGAGGTCGAAGCCGAACACGCTCGCCTGTCCCGCGGTCTTGTTCACCAGCGAAGTGACGATGCCGATCAGGGTGGTCTTGCCGGCCCCGTTGGGGCCCAGCAGGGCGAAGAAATCGCCTTCCTCCACGTCCAGGTCGATGCCCTTGAGGGCCTGGACACCGTTGCGGTAGGTCTTGGTGAGGCCTTTCACGGACAGGGCATGCATTACGCCATTTTGCAGCACATGCGATAATCCCGCAAAAGCATGAAGAGATATCCCGCATGAACCAGCTGCTTGTGCTCGCCGCCGACCCCGCCGCCTGGCTGGCACTGGTCACGCTGATCGCGATGGAAGTCGTGCTCGGCATTGACAACCTGATCTTCATCTCCATCCTGACCAACAAGCTGCCGGAGGAGAACCGGGCCCGGGCCCGCCGCATCGGCATCTCGCTGGCGCTGGTGATGCGCCTGGCCCTGCTGGGCATGGTGGCGCTGATCGTGAAGGCCACCACGCCACTGTTCGCCGTGTGGGGACAGGAGTTCTCCTGGCGCGACCTCATCCTCATCGCCGGCGGCCTGTTCCTCATCTGGAAGGCCACCAAGGAAATCCACCACAACACCGACCCGGAGCCGCACCCGGACGTGTTCGAGCCCAAGGCCAGGATCGGCTTCGGGGCGGCAATCGGCCAGATCATCGTGCTCGACCTGGTGTTCTCGGTGGACAGCATCATCACGGCGGTGGGCATGACGCCGCACATCCCCATCATGGTGATCGCCGTGGTCGTCACCGTGGGCGTGATGATGGTGGCGGCCACTCCGCTGGCCAACTTCATCCACAACAACCCCACGCTGGTGATGCTGGCGCTGGGCTTCCTGCTGATGATCGGCACCACGCTGGTGGCCGAGGGCTTTGGCGCCCACGTGCCCAAGGGCTACATCTACAGCGCGATGATCTTCTCCGTGGGCGTGGAGCTGCTCAACATGCGCGCACGGCGGGCCCAGCGGCGCCGCGCCGCCACCACCGGGGGCGGGCAGGTGGCTGACTGATGAATCGTTTCCTGCCGGATCCTTTCATTCCGGCGGTCCTCATCACCCTGCTGCTGGCCACCCTCTGGCCGGCATCCGGCGAGGTGGCCGACGTCGTTGGCGTGCTGGCCAAGGCGGCGGTGATGCTGCTGTTCTTCCTGCACGGCGCCAAGCTGCCGCGCGAGAACCTGGTGGCCGCGGTCACGCACTGGCGCCTGCACCTGCTGATCCTCGGCAGCACCTACCTGCTGTTCCCGGTGCTGGGACTGGCGCTGTCCAGCCTGTTCCCCTCGCTGCTGCCGGCCAACCTGTGGGCCGGCGTGCTGTTCCTCTGCGCCCTGCCCTCGACGGTGCAGATGTCCATCGCCTTCACCGCCATGGCGCGGGGCAATGTCGCAGCCAGCGTCACCTCCGCGGCGCTTTCAAACCTGCTCGGGGTCTTCCTCACGCCGCTCATCGCCGGGGCGCTGCTGCATGCCCAGGGAGACGGCGCCACGTCGCTCGACAGCATCTGGAAGGTGGTGATGCAGCTGCTGCTGCCCTTCGCCGCCGGCCACCTGCTGCGGCCGCTGCTGGCCGGATGGGCCGCGCGCAACAAGCGCCTGATCACCTGGACCGACCGCCTCACCATCCTGCTGGCGGTCTACAGCGCCTTCTCGGCGGCGGTGATCGACGGCATCTGGTCCACCCTGCCGCTGGCGACGCTGCTGACGCTGGCGCTCGTCTGCGCCACGCTGCTCGCCTGCGTGATGCTGCTGACAATCGGGGGATCCCGCATTCTGGGGCTCCCGACGGCGGATCGGCGCTCCGTGCAGTACTGCGGCTCCTTCAAGAGCCTGGTCAGCGGCGTGCCCATCGCCAGCGTGCTGTTCCCTTCGACGGAAATTGGCGCGATGATCCTGCCGATCATGATCTACCACCAGTTGCAGCTGATGGTGAGCGCCACGGTGGCGCCGCGCCAGGCCCGTAAAGAGCAATGATTCCCTACCGCAAGAAGCCGAAGTTCGTCACCGCCGCCGAGTGTCCGCAGGCCGCCCACGAGCGCATGGTGCTGCCGCAGCCCATCTCCAATTTCCGCGCCGACGGCGTCGCCGAGCCCGAAGCCGCCATGCTGCGGCACATGAACGAAGCCGGCGCCGTGTTCATGATGGGCCAGAACCCGAACCTGCCGGTGATGCCCGAGCGTCCGCGGCTGCTCGACTTCTTCCACTACCGCTTCAACGACATCGCCTTCCGCCACCTGCTGCAGAGCGCGAAGACGGCCCTCGATGCGGGCCAGAGCGAGACCGTGGTCATCGCCTGCCTGCTGCACGACATCTCCAACGGCGCGCTGATCCGCACCGACCACGGCTACTGGGGCGCACAGATGATCGCCCCCTATGTGAGCGAGGAAGTGGCATGGGCCGTGAAATTCCACCAGGCCCTGCGTTACTTCGCCGATGAAGCTGCGGGCTTCAAGTATCCCGACGCCTACAACCAGTTCTTCGGGCCGGATTTCAGTCCGCCCGAATACCTGCACAAGGCGCACAAGGAAGCGCGCAACCACCGCTGGTACATGACCTCGCGGCTGATCACCATCTACGACATCTATTCCTTCCAGGATGGCGTGGAGGTTGATCCGGACATCTTCACCGACATCATCGGGCGTCACTTCCGCGAGCCGGAAGAAGGCCTGGGCTTCGACAACTCGCCCGTGGCGCACATGTGGCGCACGATGATCTGGCCGAACAATTTCCTCTGACGTAGGACGTCCCCTACACCCGATTGGTCCGGTTGCCTGCCGGGCGCGGGTTGCCCATCCGATGGCGCGCGTCATCCTGCAGTCCCACCATGCCTGTCCGGCTGGTTTTTCCGCAGGATTCCCGATGAAGCTCTTTCTCACGTGGCTGCTGGGCGTGCCCCTGCTGGTCCTCGCGATAGTGGTGGCGAGGGCAATGACTCCCCAGGGACTTGAACCGCGCGCACGCGTGGTGGCGGCTGCCGCCTCCTCACCCTGCGTGCGGGAGCGTGACCTCGATCAGGTGGGCAGCCCCGTCGTCGGGAACCGGCACCGAACCACCTGCGAGCGCAGTACCGTCCAGCGCTAGCGCGACCGCCGGCACGGCCCCGCGTTCTGCCCGCACTTCATACCGCGCCCCGCCCAGCTGCAGCACCACCTCGAATCCTGGCCATTCCGGCGGAATGCAGGGTGCAATGCGCAGCGTGCCGGCCTTGAGCTGGATGCCGAGCACCTGCTCGAGCACCACGCGGTACATCCAGCCCGCCGCGCCGGTATACCAGGTCCACCCGCCGCGCCCGGCGATGCCGCTGCCCGAGTAGATGTCGGCCGCCAGCACATAGGGCTCCACGCGGTACAGCGCGGCAGCCTCCCGTGAGCTGCTGCGATGGACGGGATTGAGAATGCGCAGCAGCTGGCCGACCTCGGCACTGCGACCCAGCATTGCCTCGGCCATCAGCACCCAGATGGCCGCATGGGTGTATTGCCCGCCGTTCTCCCGCAGTCCGGGCAGGTAGCCCTTGATGTAGCCCGGATCCATCGGCGCGGCATCGAAGGGCGGCGCGAACAGCAGCACCAGGCCCTCGGACTGGCGGACCAGCCGCTCTTCCACGGCCTCCATGCCGGCCAACGCACGATCGGGAGGCGCAGCGCCGGAAATCACCGCCCAGCTCTGCGACAGGGAATCGATGCGGCATTCGCTGTTGCGCTGGGAGCCCAGCGGAGTGCCGTCGTCGAAGAACGCCCGGCAATACCACTGGCCGTCCCAGGCCTCACGCTCGCAGGCCTGCTGCAGGTCTTGCAGGTGCGCCTGCCAGCGCTGCACCCGGGGCTGGTCGTTGCGGGCCGCGGCCACGGGCAGGAAGCGCTGCAGCGTGAGGATGAGGAACCACGCCACCCATACGCTCTCGCCCCGCCCCTCGTGGCCCACCCGGTTCATGCCGTCGTTCCAGTCACCGCCGCCGATCAGCGGCAGGCCATGCGCGCCGGTGGCAAGGCTGATGTCGATGGCGCGCGCGCAATGCTCATAGAGGCTTTCCCGCTGGCCGGAATCGCCGGGCACGTAGTGTGAATCCTCCTGGTGCAACGGCAGCGGCGGCCCGTCGATGAAGGGCACGGGCTCGTCGAGTACTCCGGCATCGCCGGTGGACTCGATGTACTGGTGCACGGCGAAGGGCAGCCACACACGATCGTCGGAAAAGTGGGTACGCACGCCGCGGCCGCTGGGGGGATGCCACCAGTGCTGCACGTCACCCTCCACGAACTGGCGCGCGGCGGCGCGCAGCAGGTGGACGCGCACCTGTCCCGGGGCGCCCAGCGTGAGCGCCATGCCATCCTGTAGCTGGTCGCGGAAGCCGAAGGCACCACCGGACTGGTAGAAGCCGGTGCGTCCCCACAGGCGGCAGCTCACGGTCTGGTACAGCAGCCAGCGATTGAACAGCAGGTCCAGCGCGCGATCCGGCGTGCGCACCTCCACCGTTCCCAGCAGGCGATCCCACTGCTGCCGGACCTTCTGCAAGGCCGCGTCGGCCCCGGTCGCGCGATACCGCATCACCAGCTGGCGGGCCGCATCGGCATCCGCGCCCTGGCCGAGGAGGAACAGCACTTCGTCCGAGGCGCCGGGGGCCAGCTCCAGGGTCACCGAGAAGGCGCAGCAGGGATCACGGCCGGGCGCATTCTCCACCGACCAGCGCGCCGCGGGATGCAGTCCCGCCGGCGCATCCGGACTGCCATTGCGGCCAAGGAACTGCTGCCGGCTGTCGGTGCAGCGTTGCTGCCGGCCGCCCAGGTCGCAGAAGGCGACGCGCGAGCCGAAATCAATCAGCGCCGGATTGCTGGCGAACTGCGCGCCGGTAGCCGGGTCCAGCCGCGTGTGCACGTCATGATTGGCGGCACCGCGAGTTGCGCCCAGAGACCAGTCCACACAGGCGACAAAGGTCACCTTGCGGACGACGGCATTGCGGTTGGTGAGGCGCAGGCGGCAGATCTTCACCGGGTCGTCGGCCGCGACCAGCACTGTCAGGCGCGATGCAAAGCCCTGGAACTCCAGGTCGAAGTGGCTGTAACCCTGGCCATGCCGCACCTCATGGCGCGCACCGGCACGCCGCACCGGCTGGGGCAGCGGGCTCCATAACTCCCCGTCATCGGCGAGCAGGTAGAAATTCTCCCCGGAAGGATCACTCACCGCATCGTTCGACCACGCAGTGAGCTGGTTTTCCCGGCTGTTCAGCGACCAGGTGCACATGGACCCGCGTTCGGTGACCAGCGCCCCGAACTGCTCGCTGGCCAGCACATTGCTCCAGGGCGCGGGTGTGTTCACGCCTTCCGGCAACGAGATCACATACTCGCGGCCATCCGCGGTGAAGCCACCCCAGCCGTTGAAGAATTCCAGCGCCGGGGCGGGTTCTGCCGCGTCCCCTGGCAGGGGCAATGCCAGGCGTCGCGGCAGTGGTGCGCGCGGTGCAAGTACCGAGGGCCGCGAGAGCTGTTCCATCAGCCCGCCCTGCGCCGGATCCAGCACCACGCGTGCCAGCGCCAGCAGCAGGCGCAGCTCCGCTGTGCCGATCATGTCGCTCACCAGCGCGTAGATGCCGCCGCTTTCCCCTCCCTCCACCCCACGGGCTGCGAAGGCCCGCGCTGTGCCCTCGATGGCGTGTTGCAGGTCCTGCACATAGGAGTGGCGCTGCTCGTTCAGGATCACCACATCGATCACCAGGTTCTTGATGCGCAGGTATTCCTGGGCGCGCAGGCACTGGTGGATGAAGGGCAGGTCGTCCATTCCGTGGCAACGCACCAGCAGGATGGGCCGGTCACCCGAGATGGAGAAGCGCCACAGGTGCGTAACGTCGAGCACGTTGGGCGCCGCGGGATCGCGCGCCGCACGCAGCTGGGGCGATGCATACAACAGGTGGCTGGCGAGCCCCTGGAACAGCCTGGCCTCAGCCAGCGTGCTGCGCAGGTAGTAGATCTCGGCGCGCGCGAAAGTCCAGGCCGATCCGCTGAGGTGTTCGAACAGTCCCGGGGTACGGTACTTCGCCACCAGGCTGGTGACTTCCTCGCGCGAGGTGCCGACGAAGGTGGCAAAGGTGAGGCTGACACGGGCGCGCGGCGGCACGGTGATCCGGGTGCGCAGGCTGAACACCGGATCCAGCACATTGCCCACCGTGTTCGAAAGTGCTGCCGATCCCTCCAGGGCCAGCGGGTGCCGGGTATCGCGACCACGGCCGATGAAGCGGCCGCGGTCGGTCTCATATTGCAGGTGCGCTGGCGCGGCGCCGGCGCCGCTGATGACATGCATGGCCCACACCGCTGCCTCGCGACTGCTGCGCGGCCGCCGGGTCGCCAGCAGCGCGCCACTTTCGGCCGCGAACTCGGTCTGCACGAACAGGTTGGAGAACCCGGGATGGGCCACGTCGGCACGCTGCGGCGCCAGTACGACTTCCGCATAGGAAGTCAGCTCGATACGGCGCGGACGCGTGCCCTCGTTGTACAGGGTGACCTGCCGCAGCTCACCGTCATCATCCGGCGGCACCATCACGGCCATCGTGGTGCGCAGGCTGCCGTCGAGCCGGGAGAAGGTGGCGCATTCCTCGTTGAACTGCACCCGGTATTCGTCCGGCGGCGCGGCGGTGGGCTGGAAGCCCGCCGACCAGAAGCTGCCCTGCTCCACGTCGCGCACGTAGATGAAGCTGCCCCAGCAATCCCGCGTGGCATCCTCCCGCCAGCGCGTCACGGCGCGTCCCCGCCAGCTGCTGGATCCGGCCCCCGAGTCGGTGAGCATCACCGTGTAATGCCGGTTCGAGAGCAGGTGCGTGACAGGCTGTGGCGCGGCGTGGCCCTCGATGGTGCGCGAGAGGTCGGGGGTTTCCTCGAGGGTGGTGGCTGCCGGCACATCCGCCACCGCCAGCTGCGGGGCATCCACGAACCGCAGCGATCTCTCCTGCAGCAGCAGTTCGGCTGCGGCAATCGCCGGCTCCGCGTGGAAGCGGGCCTGCATCACCCGTTCCTGCAGCACATTGTCGAGGGCCACGATGCTCATGCCCTGGTGGTGGGCCATGTAGGCGCGCACTACCGCGACGCGGCTGCCTTCCGGCACCCGCGCCGGCGTGAAGTCCAGCGCTTCATAGAATCCGTAGTCACCCCGTCCCGACAGCCCCGCCAGGGCGGCGAGGTTCCGGCTGGCCGCCAGCGGCGCATACATCGCTGCCAGCGCCGTGGCATAGGGCGCAAGCACATAGTCGGAAGCCAGCCCGCGCTTCAGGCCCAGCGCCGGCACACCGAACCCGGAATACTGGTAGGTGTATTCGCGATCGCGCACGTTGTAGGCGGATTCGGAGATGCCCCATGGCAGGCCATGCTGTTCTCCGTAGCGCATCTGCTGCTGCACCACGCGCCGGTTGGTCTGCTCCAGCAGGCTCTGGCGCGGCTCCTGCATCACCAGCGTCGGCATCAGGTACTCGAACATCGAGCCGGACCAGGAGGCCAGCACCGGGTGGCGCATGCCGCCGGTGAGCCGGCGGCCGAGCCGGAACCAGTGCGAGCGCGGCACATCACCCTTGGCGATGGCGACCAGGCTGGCGAGCCTGGCCTCCGAGGCCAGCAGGTCGTAATAGCCTTCATCGAGCGTGCCATCGACCACGCGGTAGCCGATCGAGAACAGTCCCCGCGCGCGATCGAACAGGAACCCGAACGACATGCCCTGCACTTCCGCACGACACTGCGCCGCAATCGCGGCGAGCGTGCGGCAAAGCGCGGCACAGGCGGGCGAGCCGGCCGCGAGTTGCGACAGCGTTGCGTCCCGGGCGATGTTCGCGGCGCCAACCACGCTCGCCGCCGCCCCGGGCAGCGCCACCTGCAAGTCACGCAGGTGCGAGGCCACATCACCTGCCGCCAGGGCCAGCCAGCGACTCACCGGCGCAGGCAGCGAGTCCTCGCGCAGCAAGGCGATTCCCTGCGCCGCGGAGTCGAGCATGAAGCGCGCCTGCGCCAGCGTGGTGGCCGGGCTCTCCAGCCGACGCATCACCTGCTGCAGGCTGCGCCGCAGCGCGGCCGCGCGTTCCTGCACAGTGGTGTCGGCCGCCGACCAGGCCGCGACTTCGCGCTCGCAGAGCCGCAGTGCATCCCGCGGCCCCGTGAGTGCAGCCGGTGAGAGCAATGGTGCATCCATGGCGCCGAGGCAGGCCTGGCGCAGGGTCAGAAGATGTCCGGCGAGGTTGCCGCTGTCGACCGTGGACACATAGTGCGGCGCCAGTGCGTGCAGCGTGCGCGTGTCATACCAGTTCAGCAGGTGGCCATCGAAGCGCTCCAGCCGCTGCAGCGTCTCGAGGGTTGCACTGAGCCGTGCGCAGGTGTCGTGCAGGCCCAGCCAGCCGAAGTCGCGGGCAGCGAAGGTCGACAGCAGGTACATGCCGATATTGGTCGGTGAGCTGCGATGCGCCACCACCGGTACGGGGGTTTCCTGGAAATTGTCCGGCGGGAGGAAGTTCTCCCCGGCAGTGACGTGATCCTCGAAGAAGGTCCAGGTCTGGCGTGCGATGCCGCGCAGTTCCAGCGCCACCTCTTCGGGCAGGTCGTCGTCGGGGCGGGGTGCATCCAGCGGCCGGCTCAGGAATTGCGCCAGCAGCGGCGACAGCCACCAAAGCAGCAGCAGCGGCGCGAAGCGCATCGCGGCAGGCGGATTCACCACCATCAGCACGGCCACGGCTCCCACCACCACGATGCTCGCGCTCTTCAGCGGCCACACGAAGCTGGCCAGTGAATCGCTCCTGCCCGCCTTCAGCTGCGCGGCGGTGGTCCATTCCAGCAGCCGCCGCCGGGTTGCGAGCCGGTAAAGCGCGCGGCAGATGGCATCGATCGCCAGCCAGGCATTCTGCGCGAGCAGCGCAATGGAGACAGCCGTTCGCCCCAGGTCGGCCCACAGGTCGGCGGCCAGGCGCGCCAGGTGGACACGCCGGGAGCGTGACACCGGCGTACGCGCCAGGCGCTCCAGTGCACCGGCCAGCGCCGGCCATGCAAACGGTGCGGCCACGAACAGCAGCCAGGCCAGTGGGCGGGAGGCCGGATCGGCAAACGCCGCGACCAGCAGCGCGATGCAACTGGGCGCGAGCAGCGAGCGGCGCAGGTTGTCGAGCATCTTCCAGCGGGCCAGCGGCGGCAGCGGCCCGTGGCGCCCTGCAATCCACGGCAGCAACTGCCAGTCGCCGCGCATCCAGCGGTGTGCGCGGGCCGCAGCCACCTCCGAGTGCGAAGGGAAGTCCTCGAACAGCTCCACGCCCGACACCAGGCCGCAGCGGGCAAAGATTCCTTCAAAGAGGTCATGGCTCAGCAACGATGCGGGCGGCACGCGTCCGTGCAGCGCCGTCTCCCAGGCCCGCAGGTCGTAGAGGCCCTTGCCGGTGAACAGCCCCTCGTCGAACACATCCTGGTACAAGTCGGAGATGGCTGCGGCATAGGGATCGATGCCGCTGCCGCTGGTAATGATCTCCCGGTACAGCGATCGCTCCCCGATCTCCGGCAAGAGCGGCGTGATGCGCGGCTGGAGCACCCCGTACCCGCGCACCACACGCTGCCCGGCGGGCGAGATCACCGGTGCGTTGAGCGGGTGGGCGGCAGTTCCCACCAGGTCACGCACGCAGCCCAGCGGCAGGCGCGTATCCGCATCGACTGTCAGCACATAACGTACGCCGCGCGGCGCGCGCAGCAGGCCATCGGCATCGGGGATGAAACTGGTTTCGCCCAGGCCCAGCAGCAAGCGGTTCAGCTCAGCCAGCTTGCCGCGCTTGCGCTCCCAACCGGTGAAGCAGCCCTCTGATTCGTGCCACTGCCGCCGCCGGTGCAGCAGGTAGAAGCGCGGCTCCGCCCCGTCGCCACCGGCCTCGCGGTTGAGCGCCGCGATCTGCTGCCGGGCGGCCTGCAGCACCGCCGTGTCATCCGGCCTGGTCTCGGTGGGGCTGTCCGTCCAGTCCGAGAGCAGCGCGAAGTGGATGAACGGATCGGCATTGGCCAGCGCATGCACCTGCAGGCGCCGGCAGGCGACAGCGGCATCCTCGGCACTGCGCAGCACCACGGGCACCACCACCAGCGTCTTCATGTCGGGGGCCAGCCCGGACTCCAGCGCCAGGGCCGGCAGGTGACGTGGAGGGAAGGCCCGCAGCCAGAACCGGTTGACCAGCCCGATGGCCAGTTCCGACGCCGGAACGGCGGCGAACAGCGAGAGCAGGACCAGCACCACCGGTGCAGACGCACGCCAGTCAGTTGCTACCGCCAGCACGAGCGCAACCAGCAGCAGCGTGAAGAGCGCGATGCTGCCCTGGTAAAGACCGCGCGCATGGGCAATCGCCTGCCGCCGCAGGCGACAGTGCAGCGGCACGTGGTAGCGCAGCGCGGCCTCCAGCTGCAGCCGCCGTGGTCCGATCAGCCAGCTGCCCAGCGCTGCTGTCTCCCCGCTCCCCCGGCCCTGCTCCACCAGCGACAGCACCTGCTGCGCGACCCTGGGCTCATCGTGTCCGGCGGCGCGCGCCAGCTCCTCGATGGCGGCGCGATAGCGGTCGCGGGTGCGGCGATCGCTGGCGCCGTAGTCAGGTTGTCGGCGCAGCAGTGCTTCCACGTGCGATGCCTGCTCGAACAGGCTGCGCCAGTCGAAGGGCCCCAGCGCCCGCAGGCTGGTGATGATGTTGCGCGCGGCGCCATTGTTCGCGCTGCGTCGCGCATGCTGCTTCTGGATGTAATCGTCGATGGTCGTGCCGCGCCCGGCGAGCTGGCGCGACAGCGTCTCCAGCATGGCCACGCCACGTGGCCCCATGCCCTGCAGGCGCTGGGTGAGCTGCACGATGTAGGGCGCGGCAAAGCGGGGCGCGGACCAGCGCTCCGGCTGGCTGCGAAGGTCGATGGCGCTCCACTCTTCGTGCACCAGCAGATCGGCCAGCTCGTCGGCCGCGACGCGCGCTGCCAGGGCGTCGTGCACGCGCAGCGCCACGCCGCGCAATTCTGCTATCAGGGCGATCTGCAGGATGGGATAGAGCGCCCACAACTCGCGCATGGTCAGCGGCGACACCTCCTGGTATCCGGCCAGCATCCGCAACAGCAGCTCGGGGCGGAATTCCCACAGGGTGTGCCGCAGGTATTCGGCGGCGATGTGGTAGATGCGCGGCCAGCCGGCCGCATCGGGATGGGCGCTGGGTGGCAGGCGGCGCCACAGGTCCGGGGTCAGGCGCAGTGGCGCATCCAGCAACTGGTCAGACACCACATGGAAGTTGTCGACCAGCCACTGCGCCGCCGGGGAGATGGAACGTCCGGCAGCGAGCGCGGCGATGGTCGCCTGGTACGCGGAATGCAGCGTACGGGAGTGCTGGCGCAGCAGGCGCTTGAGGTCCACCCGCGCCACGGCAGTGGGGGCACCGCCCCCGCGTTGCGCAAGCAGGCGGCCGTGGCAGTAGAGACGCTCCGCGTCCCACAGCTCGCCCTCCAGCGGGGGTTCCTGTCGCGCGACCAGCGACGACAGGTGCCGCTCCAGGGCCGGGGGCAGGACGGGGCTTGCGGTCACCACGCGCCGGAAACCTGACCGTGCGGCATGCGGACTCCATTCCGACGAGGGGGGATTGCAGATTCGGAGGTATCCGGGACCACCTCAATCCGTTTGGCCAGGACACTGCACGTCAGACGTTCCTGACAGCAGATGCCGGGAACGGGGGAGTGGAAGGTAACCTGCCTGGTCAGTGGCGCCAGCCGCAGTTTGCGGGCACCCTAGGTGCACCCTGTGGTGTGCACGGCCGTGCACGCGAGAAGCTGCCAGCCTTCTAGCCGGGCCTTGTTCAGGCCGCCGGCAGCACCTTGCCGGGATTGAGAATCCCTTTCGGATCCATCGCCGTCTTGATCGCGCGCATCAGGGCAATCTCTGCCTCGCTGCGCGAGAAGTGCAGGAAGGGGATCTTCAGCGAGCCAATGCCATGTTCCGCCGAGACCGATCCGCGCCGCTTAGCGACGATGCCGTACACGGCATTTTCAATGTCGAGCTCGGGGATGTCATGCCCTGACATGCGCACCGACACGTGCAGGTTGCCGTCGGCCACATGGCCGAAGAACAGTGCGAACAGCCCGGGCCAGCGACGCTTCAGCTCCGCATCGATCTCGTCGGCCAGCGGCCCGATCTCGCCGGTGGGCACGCTCACGTCGAAACCCAGCTGCGGCCAGTGCGGCGTCTTGCTCCATTCACCCGGTGAATCGCGCACCGACCAGAGCCCGGTGGCCTCGCGCTGCGACTGGGCGATGATGGCGTCCTTCACCACGCCGGCCTCGATGGCCTCGCCAATCACGGCCTCGTAACGGGCCTGGTCGGCCTCCGGATCGGTGCCCAGGATCTCGATCAGCACGTACACGCCATGGCCCAGTTCCAGCGGCGGCTTGCGTCCCGCGGCCACCGTGCCCAGTTCGTAGAAGGCCGGCCACATCACCTCGAAGGCCGACAGCAGTGCACCGAATCCGCCGCGCGCCCGGCGCAGCAGATCGAGCACGCCGGCGTAGTCGTCCACCGCGCAGATGCCGGTGCAGGCGCTCCTGGGCTTCGGGAACAGCCGCAGCACCACGCCGGTGACGATGCCCAGCGTGCCCTCGGCGCCGATGAACAGCTGCCGGATGTCGTAGCCGGAGTTGTTCTTGATCACCTTGCGCAGCGCGTCGATCACGGTGCCATCGGCCAGCACGGCCTCCACGCCCAGCACCAGGTCGCGCGCCATGCCATAGCGCAGCACGCGGTTGCCGCCGGCATTGGTGGAGATGTTGCCGCCGATCTGGCAGCTGCCCCGACCGCCGAGGTCGAGCGGGAAGAACAGCTCGGCCGCATCGGCCGCCTTCTGCACGGCCTCCAAGGTGACGCCGGCATCCACGGTGATGGTACCCGCGGCCGTGTCGAGCTCGCGGATCGCACGCATGCGCTCCATGCAGAGGATGACGCAGGGACCGATGGGCACCGCGCCGCCGGCAAGGCCGGTGAGACCGCCCTGCGGCTGCACGGCGATGCCCTGCGCATTGCAGTACGCCAGCACCCTGGACACATGCTCCGTGCTGCGCGGGAACACCAGCGCATGCACCGGCACACCGGCCGCGCCGGTGACGCAGAAATCGCGGGTGTGTTTCCCGAGCAGTGATGCGGTCGGCGCCAGGGCTACATCAGCGCCGACCATGGCCTGCAATGAGGCCAGAACCGTCTCGTCAGTCATTTCCCCCACCCAGCCTGCGGTAATACTCGGCGACATTGTCGCGGTACTGGCGCGAGTCGTCGATGACTTCCGTGGTCCGGGTGTTGTCGGTGCCCTTGATGGCCTGCTGCTTCTGCAGGGCGGCCAGCTCGATCTGGTTCACCAGCGCGGCCATGCGCTGGTACTCGGCGTTCATGGGATCGCCGTTGCCGCGGCGCAGGCCACGCTCCAGGTCCTGCAGCTGGGTGACCTCGGATTCGCTGAGCGCGCCGGAAGCACGCAGCTGCTCGCGCAGGCGCGCGAGGCGATCGGCCGAAACCACGCCCTGATCGCGCAGGCCGGGGCCGATGCCCAGCGTGTCATTGCGCGTGCCGCCACCGATGAAGCGCCCGTTGCCCGCCTGGCGGTCGTTGCCGCCGGCACCCTGGCGGCCGAAATCACCGGCACCACCCTCGGCGCCAGCCTGTGCCCCGCCCTGCTGGCCTGGCGAGTTGCCGCCCTGGCCCCGCTGGCCTTCACCACCCTGGCCCTGCTCGCCCTGCTGGCCGCCTCCCTGCTGGCCGCGCTGGCCTTCCTGGGCATTGGGCGCAGCCGTGGACTGGTCGCCGGCAGTGCGGTTCTGCGCCTGCCCCTGCTCGCGTGCGCGTTCGACCATGCGCCGCACGTCCGCCAGCTCGGCGCGCAGGTCTTCGAGCACATCCTGGTTTGCCTGCCGCTCGCGCCGGTTGGTCTCGTTCGCGGCGACCTGCGCGGCGGATTCCAGCCGCTGGGCGAGGTTGTCGATGGAGTCGGTGAGGAAGGGCTCCCGGTTGGCGGCCTGGCGGCCCTGGCCGCTCTCGATCTGCCGCACGCTCAGGCCAAGGCTCTGCACGGTGCCCAGGTCCTGCAATTCACGACGCGCCTCGGCCAGCTGCCGCGCGGCGCGCGGCGCATCCTCGCCGGCATTGCGGCGGGTGCTTTCCATCTGGCGTGACAGCTCATCCAGTCCCGCCTGCACTTCGCGCTTCTGCTGCGCCAGGCGCTGGGCCTCGGCAAACGACAGTCCCTGCGCGGGCTGGCGGCTGGCATTGCCCTGCTGCTGCTGCTGGTTGCCACCAGCGGCGGCCCGCAGCTCGCGCTCGGATTGCCGCTGCTGGTTCGCCAGCTGACGGGCGCGCTCGGCCAGGCTCTCGAACTGTTCGCCGGTGGCCTGCTGCTGGCCGCGCTCCAGCTGCTCGCGGGCGCGATTGAGCTGTTCGGTGGCACGCGCCTGCGCCTGCTGGTCGCCGTTCTGCATCTGGCGCGTGGCCTCGGCCAGCTGGCGTGCAGCTTCCGCAGCCGACGCCGCACGCGCCGACTGGCGCTCTGACTGCGACTGCTGGCCGGAGGAAGCGCTCTGCTGGCCACGCTGCTGCCCGCTCTGCTGCTGCGCGCTGCGCTGTCCCTGCTGCCCTTGCTGGCCCTGCTGCCCGCTCTGCTGCTGGCCGCCCTGCTGCTGGCCGCCCTGCTGGCTGTTCTGCTGGGCCAGCTGCTCCAGCTGGCGCCGCAGCTCCTCGGCCTCGCGGCGCAGCTGTTCCTGCTGCCAGCGCAGCTGCTCCGGCGGGATCTGCTGCCCCTGCGCCTGGCGCGCCAGCTGCTCCTGGCGACGGGCCAGCTCGCGCAGGCGACGCAGGGTCTCGTCCTCGGCCTCGCTCTGCTGCTGCTGCGAGGCGGTCTGCTGTTCGGTCTCGTACTGGTTCTTGGCCAGGTCCATCTCGAGTTCGGTGATTTCCGACACGTCGCGCCCGGCCTGGGCGCCACCGCCGCCACCACCGCCGCCGTTCTGCTGCATGGCCACCGAGATCTCGCGGAACGCGGCCTCGGCGGTGAGCAGATGCCGCAGCGCCTGCTGCTCATGCGTCACGGCCGTGGCCAGCTCCATCTCTTCGAGCTTCTTCGCCGCCGGAGCCATGGCCTTTGCGGCCGCCTCCACCGCCTTCACGAACTGGTCGACGTTCTGGTCCTGTCCGGTGAGCTGGCGGGCGCGCGTGCGGTCGATCAGTGTCTGGGCCTGCCCGGCCAGGGTCTGCTGCACCTCGGCCAGCATGCGCGCGTTGTCGGCCACGCGCTCCTTGTCGCGCGCGCCGTCTTCATCGGCGCTGCGCTGCAGGTTGAAGGTGGCCAGCAGGATCTCGCGCTGGCGGCGCGAGATGTTGCCTTCATCCTCGCCACCGCCGCCACCACCGCCGGCTCCGCCACCACCGCCGGCCTGCGACTGCGTGAAACGCTGCTCGAAAGGCTGCACCTGGATCAGGAACAGCTCGGTCTGCACGCTGTGCTTGCGATCGCGCGCCTGCGCGTAATAGCTCACCAGGTCGCCGGGCACCAGTGACGGCGCCTCGCCACCCGCACCGGGCTGAGCCATCTCCTCCAGCTTCAGCAGCGCCGCGGCCTGCACGTCGGGGCTGCCTGCCGGCAGCGCCTCGCGCTTCCACTCGCCACCATTGACGGAGTAATGCAGTTCGAGCGCCTCGAGGCGGAAGTCATCCTGCGCCTTCACATTGACCGGCACCTCCTCGATCGCCGTGGCGCGGTAATCGCGGCCCGGGCGCTCGATGCGGATCTCCGGCTTCATGTCCTCGACCACTTCGATCAGGTAATCCGGCGTCAGCGGCACGACCTCGCCGAGGAAGCGCGTGGCGATGCGATAGTGGCCGTCCTTGCTGATCGAGAAGCCGCCGCGGCTGGTGGTACCGCTCTGCCGGAGTTCGTTGCCATCGCCATCCACGACCAGCAGCGGGCTTTCCAGCGGCGCGCTGGTGGTGACCGAGAGGTTCACGCGCGTGCCTTCCACGGCGCGCACGTCACCGCCACTCTCTTCTTCGCGGTCGGGCAGGCCCGTCCAGTCGGGGTACTCGTAGGTGAGCTTGAAGCTGTCGATGGTGGGCAGGTCCACCACGGTGATCTGGTGCTCGGCGCTCTTCAGGCGCCCGGCGGTCACGTAATAGGTTGCGCCCTCGCGCACCGCGTAGATGGTGAAGTCGTAGCCGCCATCGTCGCGGCGCTGCATCGGCGTGACTTCCCATTCGCCGCCATTCTCGAAGCGCAGGTGCAGCTGCACGTCGCCGGAGTCACCCGCCACCAGCGCCGACACTGGAAGGTCCTGGTTGCGGCGGATGGTGGCGTCACCGGGCTGCAGCGCGATGCCACCGGCGGCCGCAGCGATGCTGGCGGCTGGTGGCAGCTTGCCCATCCACAGCTGGCGGGCGCCCTGGCCGAGCCCACTGCCCGAGAACAGCAGCAGGCCCAGCACGGCCACGCCGGCCACAGCACCGGCGACTGGCAGCAGCAGGCGACGGGTTTCGATGGTCTGGCGCAGCGGTTCCCGTTCGGCCACGGCCAGCGCATCGGCGGCGAGCAGGTCGAGCAGCACCGAGGCCTTCTCCGGCTCCTTGGCGCTCTCCTGCAGGTAAGTGGCGATGCGGCCGGACTGCGCCGGCAGCGCACGTTCCAGCGCCGCGGCACCGCGCGATCTTTCCTGCGTGCGCCAGCGCAGCCACCACCACACACCGGCTCCCGCGGCAGCGGCGGCCAGTGTGATGCGGCCGATGAGCGCGGCACGGTCGGTGAATCCATAACGCGGCAGCATCCACGCCGCCACCAGCGTCACCACCAGCAGTCCGGCTACCAGCAGCGCCGATCCCCATGCGGAGAGGATCAGGCGCAGTCGCCGCCGTGCCTGCGAGATGTACTCATCGAGCTGCGGCCGTGCGTTCATGGGTTGGATTTCCCGCGTGATGGAGTTCAGGCTTCCCGACGGACGCCCAGGTGGTAGTTCGCCACCAACGGCTCCATAAAGGCAAGCAGGGTGGCGGCCAGCAGCAACCAGAACCAGATGGGCACCAGCCTTTCGGTGGCCGAAGCGCTGCCCGTGGGGCCTGCATCCGCGCCGGCCGGGCGCTGCAGGGCCAGCCAGCGCTCGCGGGCTGCCTCATCGAGGGGGACCAGCATCGATTCGCGCGGGTCGGTATTCACCGCGATGAAGTCGCTGCGCCCTCCTCCACGGACTTCATAGAAGCCGGCAAGTTCAGGAATGAAGCGCAGGGATTCCTCCCCGCCCCCCAGCATGGTGCTGCGCTCGCCACGGGGGTCGAACACCTGCCCGCCGCCGCGGCGCAGGCTGGTGGCGTCCAGCGGCGATCCAACGGTCGCCGAGGCGGCATCAAAACGCGCGTTGGCCAGCCACGCGGTGGCTTCCGCCACGAAACGCACGAACAGCGGGTGGATGGCCAGGTCATTCCACTGCCGGTCCAGCGGCGAGGCGAACAGCAACAGCCGGCCCGTGCCCAGGTTCTGTTCCAGCATCAGCGGCGTGCCATTGTCGAAGGACAGCAGCACGCGCGCATTCTCCGGCGTCTCGACCGCCACATGGCGGAAGAAGCGGATGCGCAGCCAGGCACCCGGCTCGCGCAGCACCGCATGGCTCTGCTCCAGGCCGGCGATGCGCGCGGGCGAATCAGCCGCGCGGCGGGCCGCGCCGCCGGCGAGCTTCGCGCCGCTCACCGGCACGGTGCGCTGCTGCGCGGCACGCGGGCCCAGCGTCATCAGCGCCGCACCACCTGCCTGCACGTATTTTTCCAGCGCCTGGCTGGCCGCGCTGTTGAGCAGCCCGGCATCCGACACCACGATGGCCGCGAAGTCGCCAAGCTGCCGTGTGGCCAGCGCGCCGGGCTGCACGATTTCCACCGCGAAACGGGGGCGGGCCAGCGCCTGCAATGCGGCGCCGAAATAGCGGGCGTCATCGCCTTCAACGTCGGCGGCCACCACCAGTACGCGTGGCTCCACACGGCGCAGCAGGTTGTACCAGGCATCATCCGTGGGCAGCGTATCGGCCGGCTCCAGCCGGGCGGTGAGGCGATGCTCACCCAGCGGCAGCTCCCCGAGCACCACGCGCTCGGTGCGCTGCGGCGGGCCCGCTGCCAGCTTGCGCCGCTCGCGCTCCTGGCCGTTGACCTCGACCACCAGCGAGCGGTCCTTCAATGCATCGGCGCTGCCTTCCAGGCGCACATCCACGGTGCCCGGCGTGCGTGCATCCTCCTGCACGCCGGCTACGCGCGCGTTGGCCGCCCCGGCCGCATCGCCCACATCCTCGAGCACGAGTTGCACACCCGCAGGCGGGGAAAGATCCGCAAAGCGCAGCGGACTGGCCGACTGCTGCAGGTCGGAGATCAGGTGTACCTGCACGGTTTCACCCGGCCCGCCGCCCCAGGCGATGGAACCGGCCACCAGCGCGCCGAAATCGAGCCGCGATGCACCGGGCTTGAGGCCCTGCACGGCGGCGCGCAGCTTGCCGGCATCGCTGGCGAACACCGGTTCCACCAGGATGCGCTGGCGATGATCGGCCGCCACCAGCATGGCGCGGCTGCCGCCGCGCACGCCATTCACCAGTTCCAGCGCGCGCTCCTGCGCGCGATCCCACACGCCCTCACGCTGCATCGACAGCGAAGTGTCGAGCACGATCACATGCAGCGTGGCACCACCAGCGCCGCGCGCCACCACGCTGCGCCACATCGGGCCGGCAAAGGCCAGCACCAGCAAGGCCAGCAGCAGCAGGCGCAACGCCAGCAGCAGCCAGTAGCGCAGTTCGTGCCGCCGGCTGCGACGGATCTCCGCGGGCTCGAGGAACATCGCCGAGGCGAAGGGCAGCTTCTGGTCGGTCTTGCGCGCAAAGCGGTGCAGCCACACCGGCAGTGCGAGGCCGGCCAGTCCGAGCAGAAACCATGGAGCCAGCCACATACGCTCAGCCCCTCTGCCGGAACATCATGTAGCCGCGCAACGCCTTGTCCAGCGGCTCATCGGTGACCAGCAGCACGTGGTCGGCGCGGCTCTTTGCCGCCACCTTGCGCATCTTCTCCAGGTGCGCGTTGATGCGTTCGCGATAGGTGGTGCGCATGTAATCGGGCGACACCTCGATCTGGCGACCGGATTCCACGTCCTCCAGCATCACCGACTCCTCCCACTTCGGGTCCAGCTCGGTGCGGTCGAGGATCTGGAAGATCATGATGTCGTGCCCGCCCCAGGCGAAGGGCTGCACGGCACGCGTCAGCGCCTCCGGGTCGCAGTAGAGGTCGGAGATCACCGCCACCATGCCGCGGCGCTGCATGTGCTCGTGCATCTGCCTGAACGAGGCGGTGAGATCGGTCTCGCTGCCGGCGTCGAGCTTGTCCAGCTCGTGCAGCAGTGCCGTGAGCGTGCCGGTGCGACTGGAGGCCGGCCGGTAGCTCCTGATCTTCGAGTCGAAGGCGATCAGCCCGGTGGGATCGTGCTGCTGCAGGGCCATGTAGGCCAGCGAGGCAGCCACGAACTTGGCGTAGCGCAGCTTGGTGATGCTGCCCGCGCCGCCGTAGCCCATCGACGCACTCACGTCGAGCGCGATCATGAAGCGCGTGTTGGTCTCACCCAGGTAGCGCTTGATGTAGGCGCGATCGGTGCGCGCGAACACGTTCCAGTCGACGAACCGCGGGTCATCGCCCTCGGCATAGGCCTTGTATTCGGCGAACTCCTGGCTGAAGCCGAAGCGCGGGCTGCGATGCATCCCCTGGAAGTAGCCCTCCACGGCAGAGCGCGCCACCAGTTCCAGCGTCGACAGCGACGCCAGCACTTCCGGACGCAGCAGTGCCGAGGCGGGCGAGGTGCTCATCCACGCAGCTCCTTGTCGATCACCCGGCGCAGCAGCTCGTCCACGCTGACGCCATCGGACTCGGCCTGGTAGTTGGCCAGCACGCGGTGGCGCAGCACCGGCAGCGCGAGTGCTTCGAGGTCTTCGATCGCCACGTGGTAGCGGCCCTCGGACAGCGCACGCGCCTTCGCCGCCAGCGCGAGGAACTGCGTGGCGCGGATGCTGGCGCCGTAGCGGGCGTACTTGCGCACGTCGTCACTGGCATTCACGTCGCTGGGACGCGTGGCGCGCACCAGCGCCACCGCGCGGCGCGCGATGTCGTCGGACATCGGCACCTGGCGCACCAGCCACTGGAAGCGCAGGATCTCCGCTGCGTTGGTGCAGGCCTCGATGGCCGGCGGCTCCACGCGCGAGGTGTTGTCGGCCACCACCTTCAGCTCGTCCTCCGCGCCGAGGTAGTCGAGCACCACATTGAAGAGGAAGCGGTCCAGCTGTGCCTCGGGCAGCGGATAGGTGCCCTCCAGCTCGATCGGGTTCTGCGTGGCCAGCACGAAGAACGGCGGCTCGATGCGCCGGGTGTTGCCGCGCACGGTCACCGACAGCTCCTGCATGGCCTCCAGCAGCGCCGACTGCGTCTTCGGCGGCGTGCGGTTGATTTCGTCGGCCAGCAGCACGTTGGAGAACAACGGGCCGGGCACGAAGGTCCAGGTGCGCTTGCCGGTGCTCTGGTCCTCTTCGAGGATGTCGGTGCCGGTGATGTCTGTGGGCATCAGGTCGGGGGTGAACTGGATGCGCTTGAAGGTGAGCCCCAGCGCCTGCGCCAGCGTGCGCACCAGCAGCGTCTTGGCCGTGCCGGGCAGGCCCGTGATCAGGCAGTGTCCGCCGACCAGCAGCGTGATCAAGAGCTGCTCGACCACCACGTCCTGGCCGACGATCAGCTTGCGCACCTCGCGGCGGATCGCGCCGAACGTGGTGCCGAAGCGATCGACCAGATCGCGTGTATCGGGCGTGGGATTGGCGATTGCATTCATTGTGGACGCTCTCCAGTCAGTTCCAGCAGCATGCGTTGGGCGGGTCGGTAGTTCGGGGCGGTTTCCAGTGACTGCAGCAGGCGGCGGCGCGCCTGCACCAGGTCGCCGGTGAGCCGCAGCGCGCGCGCCAGGCCGAAATTGGCCGCGGCGGTATCAAGCGGGCGCAGTGCCAGCAGTACCTGGTACTCGCGCAGCGCGTCGGCGCCGCGCCGCTGCTCCACCAGCAGGCGGCCGAGCAGGTCATGGCTTTCGGGCACCAGCGGATCGGACCAGTTGAGCGCAGAGAGCACCTCGGCAGCGTCGGTATCGCGCTTCTGCGCCAGCAGCAGGTCGCCCAGCTTGCGCATGCCCTGCGGATCCCAGCCGCCGGCCTTGCGCCAGGCCTGCAGTGCAGAGATCGCACCGGCCACGTTGCCGGCGTTCTCTTCAGCCGCAGCCAGTACCTGGTAAGGGTTATTGCCGCCGACGAATTCCGGCAGCATGGTGATGGCGGCCTGCGCGGCATCACGCGCCTCGTTCCAGTTGCGCGACTCGAGCATGGTGTGCGCGCGGCGCATCAGCTCGGCCCAGCGTTTCGGGTCCTTCAGGTAGGCTGCAAAACGCTCGTCCATGAAGGTCTTGAAGCCGGCATCGAACTGCTCCGGGGAAACCTGGAAGGCGCTGCGGATGGCCGCCGCGGTGGTGGCATCCGGCTCGCGGAAGGTGCGCAGGAACTGCGCCAACTTCGCGAATCCGAAACGCTCGGCGGCATACAGGCACATCAGCCCCGCCTGCTGGTACGACACCTGCACCTGTCCTTCGTAGGTGGGCCGCATGAACCCATCATCGATGGAGGTGATGGGCAGGAACTTGCCATCCTTGAAGGCATCCAGCTCCATCGTGCCCACCACCACGCCCGGCGTCGGGCCGCTGGTCCACTCCTCGTATACCGACAGTCCCTCGCTCAGCCAGCGTGGCACGCGATGCTCGGTGGCCGACAGCGTGAACACATGCGCCATCTCGTGCCACAGCACGCTGCCCCAGTGGAAATTGCCGCGTCGCTGGCCGGAGGGGCTGTCCATCGCCAGCAGGTGGCCGAAGGTCACGCCCAGCAGCCCGATGCCCGTGAGGCCCGCCGTGCGCACCTCGAAGTCCGCATGGTCGCGGTACAGCTCGATGGTGATCGGGCTCTGCGGCGTGTAGCCGTAGCGGCTCGAGAAAGACTGGATGCTGTCGCGCGCGATCTGCTCCACATAGGGACGCAGCGCCGCCGACTCGCTCTTGTGGAGCTGCAGCACCAGCTGCGGCTGCTCGATGCGGATGAAGTCGTACTGGTCGAGCGAGTCGATCAGCTTCAGCGTGTTGGGGGTCACGGCGCCGAAGGGATGTCCTTCGAAGGCAGCCACCAGGTGGCCGCGCGCTTCCTCGATGCGGCCCAGCCGCATCAGGTTCAGCCCCAGCTCGCGCCGCGCCGACCACAGCTCCGGCTGCACCTGCGCCGCCCGCTGCAGCCACACATCGGCCTCGCGGTAGCGCCGCCGCATCACCTCGAAGTGCCCCAGCGTCTCGAACAGCGTGCCGAAGCGCGGGTTGTAGTCCAGCGTCGCCTTCACCAGCTCTGCCGGATCGCGGTTGCGCATCACCTCGACGGCGGCCAGCAGCGTGAGGGCATCCAGCGGCGGCATCTTCTGCTGCACGGCCAGCTCCCGCGCCCGCGTGGCCTCGCGCGTGGCATCCTCGTAGCGGCCGCGCTCGATGGCGATCGACGCCGCAGCCAGGTGCGCCTCGATGAGGTTGGGATCTTCCTTGATCAGCTCGCTGATGGCCTCGGACACATCCCCTTCGAACTCGGCCACCGCAAAGCGCGTCATCGCCAGCCGCGCGCTCCTGTCGTCCGGGTTCTTGTCCAGCGCCTCGCGGAACAGCTCCTGTGCCTGCGAGGCCTGGCCGGCCTCGAGGAACATGCGCCCCCAGCGCAGGCGGATCAGCACCGAATCCGGTTTCGCGGCCAATGCCTCGCGGAATGCCTCGTTGGCGGCCCGCAGGTCGCCCATGCCCAGCTGGGCCTCGGCACGCACATGCGCATCGCTGTTGCGCAGCAGCCCGGCATAACACTCGCGCGCCTGCGGCGTGCGACCCTGCCAGGCGTGCTCGTCGCACTTCTTCAGCGCCTCGGGGCGACGCGGGTCATAGTCGATCTCGGCGGCGGTGGCAGCAGCACCACCGAACAGGCCGGCGAGCAGCAGTGCGGTGACCGGGCCGCGCAGGCTCTCAGGGATTCGCATTGCCCGTGCCCTCCACTTTCACGCCCAGCGCCGCGAAGCGCGCATCAATGCGCGCCCCCAGGCGGGCCATCTCCACCAGCACCGGCTCCAGGCGGGTGTAGTAGTCGTCTTCGGCCAGTTCGGCCTTGCGCGCCTTCAGCGTCGCCAGCTGCTCGCCGATGCGATCCTGCTCGGCGCGCAGCGCGGTGAGCTGCTCATCGCTGGCGAACAGCGCCGCACTGCCCAGCCGCGCCACCACGAAGCGCGAAGGTTCATTGCCCGAGATGCGCGCGCGCTCGGTGAGGATGGCCGTGTCCGACTTGAAGGAGTCGGCCACCTTGCGCACCGTGTAGTCGTAGGCCTCCTGCGCCGTGACATTGCCGTCCTTGTCCAGGTCCGCGGCCTCGCTCACCAGCGCCTCGGCCCAGTAGCCGCCGAAACGCGTGGCGTTGCGCTCGCCGCCCGATCGCGTGGCGGTGATCACCACGCGCCGCGGACCAGACCAGCCTTCTGCCAGCGCACCGCTGGTGCTGGTGGCATTGACGATCAGCTGCTGTGCGGGAATGCGGTCGAGCAGCTGCCTGAGTTCGGTGGCGGTGATGTCGTCACCCTCGATCATGTAGCGGTATTCGCGGCCGTCGTAGCTGCCGTGGCCCAGCATCACCAGCACGAACTGGTCGCCGGCGCCCAGCTGCTGCGCGGCCTGCTGCAATGCTGCGCGGATCTGCGTGCGCGTCGCGCCCTTGCCCGACAGGCGCTGCACGCGCTGCGCGTCGCCGGTGGCCGTGGCCGAGGCCTTCTCCACCGCGGCGCTCCACTTCTGGAAGCGCTCCTCGTATTCCGCCTCGCCGCCCTTGCCGGAGAGCACCAGCACATGCGTGGCGGCACTGGCCGCGCCACACAGCGTGAGGCCCGCGAGCGCGACCATCCATCCGGCGCGGCGGCTCACAGCCTTCTCCAGTGGCGGCGCAGCAGCCACTCGCCGCCCTTCAGCAGCGCCAGCAGGAAGAAGGCCAGCGGCATGTTCCACAGGTCGAGCGTCTGGCGCTCCACCACGCCGGCACGCGAGTAGCGGATGGCCTCCGGCAGGCCGGACAGGTCATCCAGCGCCCAGTAGCGCGCGCCCGAATCCCTGGCAATGCGTTCCAGCATGGGTCGATGCTGCCACGAAGAGAACTGCTCCCGCACGCCGTCGGCGCGGCGCAGATGGGCTACGGCACTGCCCACGGTTTCGCCGTTGCGCGTGGCCGTGAGCTCCAGGCGGTACATGCCCGGCAGGCGAGCATCCACCGCAACCGTGTGGCGGCCATCGCCACGCCCGGAGGACTCGATGCGGGCCGGGACATCCGCGCCAGCCTCCGAGCTGGCCTCCACCTTGAGCACGGCATCCTGCACCGGCAGGAAATCCTTGCCCAGCACCTCGGCCTCCAGGGTCACGGCCGCGTCATCTTCATAGACCGGCCGCGCTGCAGTGAGTGACACCGGCATGGGCGCCGGCGCAGCCAGTGCGTACACGAGCTGGCGCCAGAAAGTCTCGTGCTTCTGGTCTTCCAGCGGCAGCAGCATCTGCCAGCGCCAGGTCGTGGCGGTGGCCATCACCCAGGTGGATCCGCGCCCGTAGCGCTGCGTGACCAGCAGCGGCGCCGTGGTGGCGCCCACGCCGGCGCCGGACGCTGCCTCAAGCAGCACCACCGCACCGGGCCTGAGGTCGCCGATGATCTGGTAGTCGGCCAGCGGCGGCAATTCCGCCCAGGCCTTCTCGTTGGCCGCGGGGTCGGCATCGAGTCGCCCGACGATGGACTCGCGCCCGTAATCCGTGAGCTTCGCCTGGCCAGCGACGCGGCCATACGTGCGCTCCGCGCCACCCGGCAGCTTCGAGGGCAGCAGCGGCGCGATCTGCACGCGGCTCCAGCCACCATCACCCAGCCCGTCGCGCCCGCCGAGCATCAGCAGCGTGCCGCCGCGGCGATCCACGTATTCCTTCAGCCAGCCGTGCTGCTCCTGTGAAAGCTCCGCGGCCTCCAGGCTGCCGATGATCACTGCGTCGTAGCTGAACAGTTCCTCCTGCGTGGAGGGAAAGCCGTTTTCCAGCTCGGAGCCGGAGCTCAGGCCCTGGCGGTAGTAGCGGTTCGGCGTGGCGCGCACGGCGCTGGCCACGCGCACCGCGCTGTCGCCCTCGAGCGCGCGGCGGATGAACTTGTATTCCCAGCGCGGCTCGCCCTCGATGTAGAGCACGGCACGACGGCGTCCATCCACTTCCATCACCGCGTGGCGCTCGTTGTTGGCCAGCTGCGTCTCGCCACGCGCGCCATCAACGCTGACCTTCAGGTCACGCACGCCGGAGCTGCCCGCAGGAAATTCCACCAGCACCGTGGTGAGGCCCGGCTGTTCCGCCAGCTTCACGTCCTGGGCGGCGATCAGCACTCCGCCATCGTGCACACGCACGCGGGCGGTCTTCTGGTCCTGGTGACGGATGGAAACCGAAGCACGCACCGTCGTACCGGCCATGGCCGTGCCCGGCACTGCCAGCTGCTCCAGCTCCAGGTCATTCACGGCCTGCTCGCGACCCACACCCACCGTGTGGATGGGAATGCCCTTGGCCGCCAGCTGCGCCAGCGCCGACTCGCTCAGCGTGTCACCGGTATCGGCGCCGTCACTGACCAGCACCACCGCGGCCACCGGGACACTGGCGGCCATCTGCGTGACGGTATCGAGTGCCTCGCCGATGCGGGTGCTGGCCGCGCCGCCATTGATGTCCTGCAGCCGGTCCACCGGCTGCGCGCGGTCGGAGAAGGCGAACAGGCGCAGGTCCGAGCGCTTGCCGATTTCCTCCAGCACGCCAGCTTCCAGGGCGGCCATCGCCTGCGCGCGGCGCGTGGGTGCGTTCTGCTCGTCGGAGCTGTTCATGCTGCCGGAGCTGTCCACCAGCACCGCCACCACGTTCTCGCGGTCCTTGATCTCCTCGACGTTGAGCACGGGCCGCCACAGCAGGAACAGCGCCAGCGCCAGGAAGGCGAACTGCAACGCCCCGAGCGTCAGTGCACGCGGCCACGAGAGCTGCCGGCGCAGCAGCGTGGCGATGATGGCCGCCAGGCCAATGGCGCCCAGGGCGAACAGCAGCCAGAGCGGCCAGCCGCGCGCGAAAGCCAGCTCGCCGCTGCGGAAAGCCCATACCGAGTGACCCAGCAGAAACTCCAGCATCGCGGCGGCGTCGCTCCCTGCCTAGTGCGTCATCGCGTAGAGCGCGTAGCTGATCGCGAAGCGATAGGCCAGCGCCGTCAGCGGCTGCGGATAATCCGCGTCGTCCGCGTGCTCCCAGGCATCACCCAGGTCCATGTTGAAATTGATGGCCACCATCAGGCGGCCCTTGTCGTCGAAGACACCGCGCCAGTGTGGCGTGTAGCCGTCGCGCTCGTAGGTCACACCGCTGCGCAGCGCATAGATGCCCGGGATCTGCACCTTCTGGTCCAGGTCGTAGAGCACATGGAACACCTCGTGGTCGTCGGGGATGTCGACCACCTCGCGGCCGGGGAACACCCGCTGCATCGACTCCATGAAGCCTTCCCACTCTTCCGAGCCGTGGAAGTCATCCACCATCAGGAAGCCGCCGCGCTCCAGGTATTCGCGCATGGCGGTCGCCTCCTCTTCATCGAGGTACCAGCGGCCCACTTCCACGGCATAGATGAAGGGATATTCGTAGAGCTCGGGATCGAGGGTCTGCACGCAGACGAACTCGTCGCGGCGCTTGCTGCCGCAACTGCGGGTGCGGAAGATCTCTTCGATGGCGTGTTCGGGCTCGGTGGCGTCGATGCGCGTGAGCCGGCGGATGCCCATCAGCAGGTGGTATTCGGCGTCGGGCGCGTCGGTCTGCCAGGCACCGGCACCGCCGCGACCGCGGCCGCCGCCGAACATGTTGCCGTTGTAGGCCAGGCGGGCGAAACGCAGCTCACGGTCTGGCAGCGCGACACTCGCGTCCCCATTGGCATTGCCGACAACTGCGCCGGACAGGAAGACACTCAGGCCGACGACAGCTGTCAGGCCGAGGTGCCGGCCCAACCGCCTGACTCGTGACCCCATGGACCCAAACTAACCTTGAAAGCGCTTCCGCGCCAGCCCACCCGGAGCGGTTCGCTTTTCGACGTCTATGCGGATTGCGCGAACAACCACGCCAGTAGTAAAGGGACCATCGTGAGCATGACCGCCGCCCACGTGGGCAGCGCCGCAAGCATGCGGGAACCCCGTACGCCCGCCGCCACTGCGCCCACCCCGACACCGCCGAGAAAGCCCAGCAGGTGCGAGAGCACATTGGTGGATACCGGTTCCTCGAAAGGCAGCAGCTGTGGCTGGGGCAACCCGGCCACCGGCACGCTGGACCCGGCGCCGAAGAAACCCAGCATCGCAACACCGGCCACCAGCGGTGCCCAGCGCGTCAGTGGTGAACCGAATTGCCTTCCGCGCGCGCGCCAGGCGGCTGCGGCAACCAGTCCCAGTGCGGCGAACACGGCCGTCGATGCCCCTGCAGACACATAGCCGCTCGAGACTCCCAGCGAGGCCTCGATGAAATTGGCCGCGGTGGCTGCCAGCAGCACCAGCAGCCAGGCGCGCGCGCTGCCCCACACCTGCGCCGCGGAATAGCCCAGCAGCGCGCCACTGCCAAGGTTGCCCAGCAGATGCTGGAAGTCCCAGTGCAGCGTCAGGGCCGTAAGGGCGCGCCACCATTCCCCGTTCCGCACCAGCGCCGGGTTCAGCGTCGCGGACTCATAGGGATCGATGCGGAACCAGCCCTGCGCCAGCAGGATGGGCGGCAACAGCAGCAGGATGCAGTAGAAGACGGAGCCCTTCCACGCGCCGGGCCTTGGCCTGACCGGCACTGCGGGCGCTGGCCGCCGGCGCCGCTCCTCCTCGTATTGCCAGAGATGGTGCTGGGCATGCGCCATCAGCGGCTGCTCCACCAGCAGGCAGTAACCCTCGGCTTCGACATCCACCTGGCTGTCGATGCCCACGGCGGTGAGCACGAAGGCACGCTCTTCGCAGGCCCGCCGGCTTGCGGCACGGAAGACCACCACCGGCTGCTGCATGTGCCGGGAATGGAGGCCCGTGCGGCAGGGTTCAAGGGGCCGCGGGCCGGGCGGCATGACTATTTCGCGAACAGCTGGGCGGGATCGCGGAAGCTCTTGAACTCCAGCGCATTGCCGCTGGGATCCTGGAAGAACAGGGTGGCCTGCTCGCCCACCTGGCCCTGGAAGCGGATGCCCGGCTCGATGCCGAAGGCCACGCCGGCCGCGCGCAGCCGCTCGGCCAGCGCGTGCCAGCTGGTCCATTCCAGCACCACGCCGAAGTGCGGCACGGGCACGTCCTTGCCATCCACCGCGTTGTACAGGGGGCGGCGCGCTGTGCCGGAGTGGTCCAGGTGCACCACCAGCTGGTGGCCGAAGAAGTCGAAGTCCACCCACTCGGCCGAACTGCGGCCTTCAGGGCAGCCAAGCAATCCACCATAGAACTGGCGCGCCTCGGCCAGGTCGGCCACCGGCACCGCCAGATGAAAAGGTTGTAATGTCATCCGGCCAGTCTAGCCCCAGTCCGCGGCGAACTCGAAGCCCTGGCTGTGCAGCACCGAGTCGCGCTGCCAGGACACACGCGTGCGCGTCACGGTGAGCAGCCAGGACTGCTCTTCGGCCGGTGGGGATGTGAATGCGGAAGGCGTCAGCACCGCCGCGCAGGCGCCGGCTTTGGGATCACGCACGGAGGCATAGCGGATCACTGCGATGCCGGCCTCGCGCGCGGCGGCTGCCAGCTGCTGGCAGTGCCTGTAGTCGGTGCGCGAGGTCCACTGCGACTTGCTGCGCGTGAACGGTGGCGCGCGCAGGTCGATGGCGGTCCCGCCCACCCCGCACTGGAACAAGGTGTGCGCCAGCGGCTCCAGCTTCTGCAGCGCGGGGCTGTCCATCAGGAAACGCCAGCGCCAGTAGCCCAGTTCGGCGCAGGCGGTGCGCTGTTCGGCTGCGCCATAGAAGACACCGGGATCGGTGGCGGCGCGGAAGCGCGAACCGGTGGGAAAGCGCGGTGGATAACGGAACGGCGTGACCAGCAGGTAGTGCAGCCCCTGCGCCATGGCTGGCACGGGCGGCTTGCTGGTCTCGAGCAGCTGCTCCAGCTGGGCCTGCTCTTCCAGCGTGTCGACCAGGCGCATGGTGGTGGCGCGGTGCTGCGCCTCGACGGCGCGCCACAGCCTGCCCCGCCAGCGCCGGCCTTCAGCCCCGACCGCGGCTGGCGTCCAGGTAGTGGAGGACACGCACCAGTCCTTCTGCACCGCGGATGAGATCCAGGGGTTTCGCGCCGAGCGCCAGGTTGTCGCTGCGCAGCCAGGTGCGCGCGTCAGCGTCGTTGCCCACCAGCGCGCCGAGCGAGCGATAAAGACGCACAAAGAGGAGCGCGAACTCCCACTCGCGGCGGCGTGCCGGCTGCAGCTGGTAGGTGCCACCCACGAGGCGGGACACCGTGGCGCCGCTCACACCCAGCACTTCTGCCAGCGCGGCCTGGCTGAGACCGAGGAATCCCGCGGCGCGCACTACCGCCTTGGTCAGCGTGGCGGAGGCGCCGGCCTCGTCTTCGGGTTGCGGCTGTGGACGCATGGTTGCTCCTTTCCGTAGAAAGGATAGGTCAGGTAATATTCTTCTGCAATACCGCGGTGGCCATCAGCTGGAGGCCGCGCAGGCTCACCTGGGTGAGCTGGGCGGAACCCGGATCACGGGCGGCCAGCAGCAGGTGGCGCCACACCTGTGGCTGGCGTTCCCAGCGCGGACGCACCCAGCCCGGCCGGTGCAGCGCGAGCCAGTCGAGATCCTGCAGGCGCAGTTGGGCGATGCGGTCGGCACAGGGCGCGGACATGCCCAGCACCATGCGGGCCACCTGCCGGTCGGCACGCGCCAGGTGCCAGCCAAGGATCAGCACCCGCCGCACGAAGTCGGCCACACCGTTGCCGGCAAACACCGGCTCGGCGAACTGCGCCGGCAGGTCGTGCACCATGCGCGACTCCAGGTGGCGCCAGCGCGGCAGGTCGTTGAAGCCCCCATCGACCAGCAGCCAGGGCGCCGCCGCCAGCCGCTGCCTGGCACGCGCCGGCAGGTTGGACCAGAACGCGGACTGGCCGGCAAACAGCGCCGGGCAATGCCGCGCATCACTCGCCGACATATCGGCGAGGAAGTCGATGCACTGCGCATTGATGTCGGACACTGCATCGAGAGAACCATCCGACAGCCATTTTCCCGCCTGCCACTGGCGCGCCGTCGACCTCATTGCCTGCGTTTCCATCTCCACTCCGTCGCCAAAACTCCCTGTTCCCGACAAATATTCGCTCTTCGGCGTATATTTTGGAAGTTTCAAAATTGGGAAAATTTTCCCAATTTCAATTTTCCCGTTTTTTCAGCCTGGTCACCAACAACAAGGAACAACAGATGAAGACCCAGGAAAGCCGCTACAACCGCGACCGCCAGCGTTACGACCTCGCGTTGCGTTTCATCCAGCACGAGGCACGCACGCGCACGATCCGCACGTGGACCGGCCTCACCGACGATCGCATCCGCAAGCTCTATCGCGCGTGCATCACCGACAGCGAACCGGCGCCCGTCCGCCATCGTGGCAAGTCACCGCAGCAGACCGGATACTTCGTGCGCACGCCCGAGATGCGCCAGGAGAGTGCCCTGCTGGCCAGCGTGTGCTACCTGCTTGGCGTCATGCCGCTCAACCAGGTGGCCGATGCAACGCGCACTGTTCCCGGCATGCAGCGCGGCGAGGCACTGTGCGCGGCGTTCGAGACCTACCTGCAGCTGCTTCCCACCGCACGCATCAGCTTCGAGCACGCGGTGTTCCTGGTGATGGCGCTGGCTCGCGGCGATGAACTGCGCGCGGCCCCGTGCACGGATTGCACCGGGCTCATCGTGATCGATCGTTATTCACCCTCGGCGCGGCGCTGCATGGCCTGCGAGGACTCCAGCCAGGGAAGGCTGGCGCTGGGCTGAACGCCCTGAAACAAGAAAGGGGCGGGCGGCATTACGCCACCCGCCCCTTCAGTCATCAATCAACAGGCGGCCGGATCAATAAACAACCGGCTTGCGGAACTTGAAGACGATCTGGTCCGTCTGGTCGCGCTTGCCTTCCTCGAACACCGGCCAGTCATGCTTGTCCTGCGGGTTCTCGAGCAGGCGGCTGTCTTCGATGAGCTCGAAGCCAAAGGCCTGCACCTGCGCGCGGATCACCGCCGGGTCGATGCGGTGGTACTTGCCCGTGTCGTTGGTGCCCGTGCCATGCGTGGCGGCATGGTCGATCACCAGGTAGATGGCGCCGGGCTTCATCGCCTTGAACAGCTTGTCGTGGAACACGTCGAGGTCGACGTTCAGCAGCAGCATGTCGTGGAACACCAGCGAGCTGAACACCACGTCGACATTGCGCGGGAACTCGATCTTGCCGTAGTCCACCACCTCGTACTTCACGTTCGGGTGCTGCGCGGCCCAGGCCTTGTTGGTCTCGCCATAGTGCTCGGCCACGTGCGGGAACTCGTACATGTGCACGGTGCCCTTCGGGCCCACAGCCGCCGACAGCAGATTGGAATAGTAGAGACCGTAGGGCGACAGCTCGACCACGCGCTGGCCGGCCTTGATGTTGGCCAGGGCGAGGATCTCGGCCGGCCGGCGCCAGCCATCGCGCTCCACCTGATCAGCGGGACGGTCGGGGGACTGCACCGCCTTCTTGATGGCGTCGTTGATGCCCTTGGTGGGCATGGTGTATGGCTTCGACACATATGGCTTGGCCGGCGCGGCAGCCTCGCCGGCGAACGACGGCGCGAGCGACGCCGAGGCGGCGAGAATCATGGTGGCGGCCACTTGCCGCATCGTGACTCTGATCATCGGGAGTCCCCTCTGTGGATCTTGGAAAGCCGACCGGTGGCCGGGTGGACACTATAAACCAGTGAGGGGTCCGGGGCAGTTCCCGGGGCCGCACTATTCGCCATGCGGACCTGCCGTGACGGAGTGGGCCGGGAGGTCGTGTTCAGCCGCCATTGAGGCGCTGATTGCTATGATCGCCTGCAAAATGCCCTACTTCCGCCCAAACCCCCGCCGGGGAGCCGCGTGCTGCCTGCTGGCCGCGCTGCTCGCCCTGGCGGCGGAGCCGGCGGCGGCCGCCATCGACGTGGAAGTCACGGGCGTCGACGGCGAGCTGCAGAGCAATGTGCTCGTCTACCTGAGCCTGCAGCGCTACAGCAAGCGCGACGACATCGACGCCGATACCCTGCAGCGCCTGTGCGACCGCGCCGAGGGCGAGGTGAAGAGTGCCCTCAGGCCGCTGGGCTACTATGAGCCACAGGTGCGCGCCACCTGCACCCCACGCCGCAACGGTGGGCAGGTGCGCATCGATGTCACCCCCGGTGAGCCCGTGCGCGTGCGCGAGCTGAAGATCGCCATCGAGGGACCCGGGGCGGATGACCCGGCTTTCGACGGCATCCGCAACCAGACGCTGCTCCGCGAGGGCACGCGCCTGCACCATGGCGCCTACGAACGGGTGAAGGGCGAGATGACCCGCGCCGCGGACGAGAACGGCTACCTCACCGCGCGCCTGCTCGATGGCGACGCGCGCCTGGTGGTGGATCCGCAATCGCACACGGCCGGCATCAAGCTGGTGCTCGACACCGGCCTGCGCTACCACTTTGGCGAGGTGAACATTGACCAGGCGGTGATCCGGCCCGGCCTGATGGAGCGGTTCGTGCGCTTCCAGGAGGGCGAGCCCTACAACGCCAATGCCCTGCTCAGCACGCAGTTCGCGCTGGATGACAGCCTGTACTTCTCGCGCATCGACGTTACGCCGGGCGAGCCTGATCCGGAATCCCTCACCGTGCCCGTCAGCATCACTGCGACCAAGAGCCGCCCGGTACTATCACTGGGTGCCGGCTACGGCACCGATACCAAGGTGCGCGGCACGGCCACCTGGACCGATTCGCGCGTCAACGACCGCGGCCACCGCCTGCGCTTCGAGATTAAGGCCTCGGCCAGCACCCGCAACATCAACTCCCGCTATGACATTCCCATCGGCGACCCGGCGCTGGAGAAGCTCTCCTTCGAACTGCTCAACGAGTTCGCCGAAAAGCCCGGGTATGACACCAACGAAACCACGCTGCGGCCTGCAGTCACGCGTGTGAACGGACGCTGGCAGACCGTGACCTCGCTGTCGCTCACGCGCACCACCACCGAGGGAGAGGACGTCGACATCGCCAACAACCTGCTGGTGCCCGGCCTCGTGATCGCTTCAGTGCCGGAGAACTTCCTCGGCCAGGCCCTGTTCACCCGCGGCTTCTACTCCGAGATCATCGGTTCGCACACTTCGCTGGGCTCGGGCACCAACTTCCTGCGCGCCCGCGTGCAGCTTGAGAAAAGCTTCAACGTCGCCTCCCGGCTCCACCTGCTGCTCAGGGGCGAAGTGGGCACCACGCTGGTGGAGGATTTCGACCGCCTCGACGGTATCTACCGTTTCCTTGCCGGTGGCGACCGCAGCGTGCGTGGCTTTGCCTTCAACAGCCTGTCGCCGCGCGATCCGGTGTCCGATGAGGCCACGGGCGGCCGGCACCTGCTCACCGGCTCGGTGGAACTGGTGCGCGACCTGCCGCGCAACTTCGGCGTCGCCACCTTCGTCGATGCCGGCAATGCCTTCAACCACTTCGGCGACCGGGTGGAATATTCCGCCGGCGTCGGTTTCCGCTATCGCGTCTCCGTGCTTTCGCTGGGTTTCGACATCGCCAAACCGCTGTCCACCAACGGCAAGTACCGCCTGCACCTGAACATCTCGCCCATCCTATGACGCGCCGGCGCAAAATCCTGCTGGTGCTGCTTGGGGTGCTGCTGCTGTTGCCCAGCGCCACGGTGTACTGGGTGGTGACCACCGAGGCCGGACTGAACTTCCTCGTGAAGCGCCTGCAGAAGGTCGGGCCGGTAACGATCACTGCCGGCGAAACCACCGGCACGCTGGTGAGGGGCATCACGATCAGCACGCTGCGGGTGCAGCACCGGCTGGCCGACATCCACGTGGAAGAAGTGACCGGCAGGGTCAGCCTGATGCCGCTGCTGCTGCGCCGTGAGATCGAGGTGCCGGAATTCACCGCGCGACGCATTGCCATCACACTGATTGATGATCCCGTGGAGCGTCCGCCGCGGCCGCCACGCTTCCTGCCGGCACTGCTGCGCGTGGATGCAGAAGACCTGAGCGTCGATACGCTGGATCTCACCCTGAAGAATGGCCGCGAGCTGCAGTTCATCGGCATCCACGGTCGTGGCTCAGTGCTGCCGCAGCAGATTCGCGCGCGGGACATCACTGTCGACTGGGAAGACTGGCACCTGACCGGCAATGCGCGCCTGCATGCCCGCCGTCCTTATGGCCTGGATGGCGAAATCGATGCGCTGTGGCGGCCGGCAAACCAGCCCGGGTGGCGCATGGCCGGCCGCTTTGACGGCGACCTCGACGACCTGCCCTTCACCGGCGCAGTGAGCGAGCCCTTCAATGCCACGCTGGCCGGCAAGGCCGTGCTCAACAGCAACTGGCAGGTGGGCGGCCACGCGGTGGTGAGTGATTTCGACCTGGTGGATTTCGGCGGCAGCGCGGCCCTTGGCCTCATTTCCGGCGAGCTGGACGTCAGCACCAATCGCGATGGCATCACCGCCAGCGGCGTACTCACGCCGCCTGGCCTGAAGGCCGGCGAATTCAATGTGGATTTCCGCGGCCGCTACCAGCAGAAGCGGCTGGACATCCTCGACACCGTCATTATCCATCCCGTTGCCCGCACCCGCGCCACCGTGCGCGGCGCCGTGACCATCGAACCCGGTGGTCCACGCCTGGCGCTCAATGGCGAATGGACAGCGTTGCGCTGGCCGCTCGTCGGCGCCGAGCCCGCCTTCACCAGCCCTTTCGGCCACTACGTGATGCAGGGCGTGAAGCCCTGGCAGGTGGAAGCCGAGGGCGAAGTGATTGCCGCCGGGCAGCCCGCCATGCCGGCGCGTGCACGCGGGCAGCTTGGTGGTCAATCCTTCCTCATCGAAGAAGGCACGGTGGAGGCACTCGGCGGCCGGGCACGGTTCACCGGCGAGGCGCGCTGGCAGCCGGCCGAGAGCTGGCAGGTGCAGGGACACATGACGGGCCTTGATACCGCGCGCCTGCGCGAAGACCTGCCCGGAGAACTGGGCTTCGACTTCCGCGCCGGCGGCGCTCCCTTCGGCGAGGCGGGCAGCCTGGAGCTGGACATCACGGACCTCGGCGGCGAGCTGCGCGAACGCAAGGCTGCCGGCAAGGGACATTTCTTCCGCGCCGGCGGCAGCACCGACTGGCAGTTCGACGGCGTGGATTTCACGCTGGGCACGACACACCTGAAACTGGATGGCGGCCTTGGCGCACGGTCCGACCTGCGTTTCTCCGTCGACGCCAGCGACCTCAGCCTCTTCGATCCCGAAGCCCGAGGCAAGCTGGTCGCCTCCGGCCGCTATGCCGGCACGCGCGACGCGCCCCTGCTCAAGTTCAGCGCGCAGGGGGAGGATTTTGAATGGGGCGACTATCGCCTGGCCGCGCTGGAAGCCGATGTGGACGTGGACTTCAGCGGCGAGCCCGGCCGCGCGCAGGGCGTGGTGGAACTCACGACGCTGAAGCTTGGTGAGCGCACCATCGACGCGGCCAGCCTGAAGCTCACTGGCAGCGGCCAGGCACAGCGCCTGGCCTTCACCCTGGACGCCACGCCACTGAAGACCGCACTCACCGCCGAAGGCGGGCTGCGCGATGGCCTGTGGCAAGGCGAGATCACCGGTTTCACCATCGACAACGCCGATCGCCTGGCGCTGCGCAATGAGACGGTGGCGCCGCTGGCCTTCAACCTGCAACAGGCCGAACTGGGACAGCTGTGCATGATGGGCGAGGCCGAGCGGCTGTGTGCCAGCGCGCGCCGTGCGGCGGACGGTACCTGGTCGGCTGCGTTCTCCGCCGACGCACTGCCCCTCACCTCCTTCACCGCCGGCCTCAGCCAGGAGTACAGCTTCGACGGCACCATCGACGTGCGCGGTGAGCTGGCGGGCAAGCCGGGCGACCTGCCCACCGGTTCCATCGAAGGCCAGCTGATGGAGGCGCGGCTGCGCCATCGCGTGGGCGCCGACCGTGAGGAGGTGATGTCGCTGGGCACCGGCACGGTGAAGGCCAGCGCCGGTACCGATGCATTCGCCGTACAGGTGGAGCTGGATGCCAAAGCGGCCGGCAGCATCCGTGGCCACCTCGAGGGCCAGCGCTCCCGCGCCGAATGGCGTGACTACCCGATCCGCGGCTCACTCGATGCACAGACCGACGGCCTGTCGCTGCTCGACGTGTTCATCGGCGAGATCGACCGCGCCACCGGCAGGCTGATCACGCGCGTGGAGGTCAATGGCACCCTGGGCATGCCCACCGTGCAGGGCCTGCTGCAGCTGAGGGATGCCAGCATCGACATCTTCCAGACCGGCACCTCGCTGCGCGAGCTGTCGCTGGACGCAAACTTCGATGCCAACGCGCTGCAGCTCTCCGGCCGTTCGCGCCTCGGACAGGGCACGGGCGAGCAGGGCATGGCGCAGTTCGAAGGCCGGCTCACGTGGCGTGACCGCGAGCCCTACGGTGACCTGAGTGTGAAGGGTGAAAGCCTGCTGGTGGTGAATGTGCCGGAAGCACGCATACAGGCATCACCGGACCTGGACTTCAAGATCGAGGGACGGCACATCGACGCACGCGGCACTGTGCGCATTCCCCATGCACTCATCGAGCCGGCCGACCTCACCACCGCCGTGCTGCCCTCCAGCGATGAGCGCCTCATCGGCGCGCCGGTGGTGGATCCTTCGCAGCGCTGGACCGTGTCGAGCAACATCCGGCTGGAGCTGGGCAATGACGTGCACCTGGAATCCCTCGGCCTCACCGCGCAGCTGGGTGGCGCACTGCAGTTGCGATCCGACGGCACACAGCTCACGCGTGGCGAAGGCGAGCTGAACATCACCGAGGGCAAGTACGCCGGCTTCGGCCGGCAGCTGGACATCGAGCGCGGCGCCCTGATCTTCAACAACGTGCCGCTGGGAGACCCGGGCATCGACCTGCGCGCGCAGAAGGAATTGCCCGAGGCCACGGTGGGCGTGATCGTGCGCGGCACGCTGCGGCGGCCGGCAGCGCCCATCTTCTATTCCGAGCCTGCGATGCCGCAGTCGCAGATTGCATCGCTGATCCTCGCGGGTGGCTCCATCACTGCGCTCGGCGAGAACCAGACCTCCGGCGCGGCGCGCAACGACCTGCTGGCGCAGGGCACAGCCATCCTAGCGCAGCGGCTGGGTGGCCAGGTGGGGCTCGATGACGTGGGCATCGAGTCGGACACTTCCAACCAGGCCAGCCTCGTGCTGGGCAAGTACCTCTCCGACCGCCTCTACCTCTCTTATGGCATCTCGCTGGCCGAGGCCATCAACACACTGAAGCTGCGCTGGACCATCACGGACCGCTGGACCATCCGCACGGAGGCGGGCCAGGAGCGCAGCGCGGACGTGGTGTTCACCCTCAAGAGATAGGGCTGCACCGCGCTGCACCAACTGCGGTCATAACGTCCGCGGGCAGGCAGCGATGACCACTTCTTGACCAAGTGTACTATTGTACGCGTACACTAGGTCAGCGATGTTCATCCTCAATCCCCATTCCAGCGTCCCCATCTACCAGCAGCTCGTCGAGCAGGTGCGGCGCATGGTGGCGGGCGGGCAGCTGGCGCCGGGCACCGAGCTGCCCTCGGTGCGCGAACTGGCCCTGGAGCACACCGTGCACCCCATGACCATCTCGAAGGCCTACAGCCAGCTCGAAGCTGAAGGAGTGCTGGAGCGGCACCGCGGCAAGCCGATGCGCGTGGCGCCGCTGCGGCGCGACCAGCTCACGCTGTCGGCGCGGCTGAGGCAGATCGAACCGCAGCTGGATGCGCTGGCGCTGTCGGCGCGGCAGCTGGAACTGTCGCCGGATGAGGTGCTGGCGCAGCTGAAGAAGAAGCTGGGAGGCAAGTCATGAACGAACCCGTACAAGGAATGTGCGCATGAAGGCTGTACTCACCGTCGCACTGGCGTATTTCAACTTCCTGCCCCTGCAACGCTGGCTCAGCTCAGGCGGCCTGTTGCTGGTGGCCACCAGCCTGGCGGTGCGCGTGTTCGCGGGCGCGGGCGGCGTTGCACTCGGGCTATCGATTTCCGGCGCAATCCTGCTCGTGCTGGCACCAGCGTTCGGCGGCGGCGTGGTATTGCGGCAGGCGTCGTCGCTTGCCGCCCTCTCGCTGCGACCGCATGGCCGACTACGCATATTCCTGGGCACGACGCTGGCTTTGAACCTCGTGGTCCTGCTTGTCACCCTCCCCTTCCTGCTCGACGCACCGGTGGGCGCGCGCGCGAATTTGCCACCGTCGGCAGCGGATGTGTTCGCCATCGCCTGGGGCTTCATGGCGCTGAACTGGGTGTCTGTATTCGCGGTATCCAGGTACCAGTTCGGCCTCGTTTTCCTGTGGATCATCCCGTTGGTCGGAGCGAATCTGCTGCGCTTCGTGCCGCCGCAGGATTTGCTGGAGCCGGTGGCGGCCCTGCCCGCAGGCCTGCTCCTGTGGGTTGGCTTCGGCATCTGGTACCTGCGCCAGCGAACGCATGCTCCGCTGGCCTTCGCGGGACCTGGCACTTCGACCACAGAGGCGCCTCCCTCATTGCCGCACTTCCTCGAACCGGCAGAATTCCCGCTGCCCCGATCAATGCCCCGGGCCCGGCAGCAATGGCTGTCTGGCGGCGTCTCGTTGCGGCCCAGCGTGATGACGGGCGTCGGGCAGGCACTGCTGGTGTTGGTCCTGCTGCTCTGGCTGGTCGACCAGCCGATGGGCAGGGACAAGGCGCTGCTGGGCAATCTCCCGTACATGGGCGTGCAGATCGCCTGCTTCATGGGCGCCTACTGGCTGGTCGGGCGCAGTCGCGTGCTGTGGCTGCGCGGTGGCCTCGATCGCGCCGGACTGCTGCGACACGCAGAGACCAATGGCCTGCTGCCGGCGCTGATCACCTCGCTCTCCGCCGCACTGGTCATCATCGTTGCGCAGACCTGGCTGAGGCCAGACCTGCTGCCGACCATCCTCCTCAATGCCGTCGCGCAGCTGACGCTGTGCGCCTGCCTGGGCTACTGGGGACTCTCGTTCACGCACAGCTGGTCCGGCGGGATGGCGATCGAATCCTTCGGCGCCTTCATGCTGGGCGCGGTGGGCAACATCGCCCTCGGCGCCAGCCGCTCTCCCGACTTCCTGCTTGGTGCCGCCGCCGTGCTGGCCATCCTGGCCCTGCTCCTGCGGGCGCACGCGGGACGGCGCTGGCGCAATCTCGACTGGCGCGTGAAGCGCCCGCAGATGAACAAGGGACTGGCCATGGGTGGCCGGACATGAACATGAACGCGAATCCATTCCACGGACCTGATCACAGGGATACCAGGAGCCAGACCATGACCGCTGCAGTCAGCACCCGCCACCTGTCCAAGTCCTTTGGCAAGAATGCCGTGCTGCGCGACATCAGCACCGACGTCCAGCCAGGGGATGTCGTCGGCGTCATTGGCAAGAACGGCGCCGGCAAGACCACGCTGCTCGAGACCATGCTGGGTTTCTCGCCTCCCAGCAGTGGCGGCGTGCAGGTTTATGGCGAGGATCCCCTGTCGATGTCCGCCGCCACCAAGGCGCGCATCGGCTTCGTGCCGCAGCAGGATGAACTGCTGCCCACGCTCACCGGTCGCCGCCAGCTCGCCCTCAACGGCAGCTTCTATCCACAGTGGGACACCGCCCTGCTCGAGCGCCTGGCCCGCGAGTGGGAAGTGCCGCTCGACCGGCGCAGCGGCGAGCTTTCAGGCGGCGAGAAGCAGAAGCTCTCCACGCTGATGGCGCTGGGCAATCAGCCTGACCTGCTCGTACTCGACGAGCCCGTCGCCAGCCTCGACCCCCTCGCGCGCCGCCGCTTCCTGCAGCAGCTGCTGGAAATCGCCGCCGACCCCACCCGCGCAGTGATCTTCTCTTCCCACATCGTCTCGGACCTGGAGCGGGTGGCCAACCGCATCTGGATCCTGCGCGAAGGGGTGCTCCTGTGGGATGGCGAAACGGAGAAGCTCAAGCAGTCGGTCAAGCGCCTGCATATCAACGCAAACCGGCCGCTTCCGGCCAACCTTGGCGTGCCCAACACACTCAGCGAGCGGCGTGCCTCCAACGGCACCAGCGCCACGGTCACCGTGCGCGATGCGGCAGCGGACCTGGCCAATGACCTCGCTGCACGCCTGGACGCCCATGTGGAGGGCGAGGGCCTGGGCCTGGAGGACATCTTCCTGGAGATCCACGCGTGAACCCGGTGCTGCACATCGCGCTCACCTGTTTCCGCCTGCTGCCGTTGCAGCGCTTGCTCAACCTGGCCGGCCTGCTGCTGTTCGCGGCCGCCGGTGCGGTGACGATCTGGGGAGACAGCATCGGCAACGCCAGGACCGTATTCACGCTGTGCACCTTTGGTGTCACCTTGATCCTGCTGGTGCCTGGATTCGGTGGCGGCATGGCCATGCGCCTGGCTTCGCGCCCCACCATTGCGCACCTGCGACCCCATGGCCGCCTCAGGATCCTGTTCGGCTCGACACTGGCGATGACGCTGCTCGCGCTGATCGCCTGCATCCCCTCCGTTGCAGCCCATGCCTACATGGCGCTTCACCGGCTCGGCGACGCAAGCCGCTTCGGCGAGCCGCTGGAACTGCTGGGGTTTTTCTGGCCGGTGGCCGCTGTGGCATGGATCATCCTTTTTGCCACGAGCCGCACCATGTGGCTGGCGGTGACGTTCCCGCTGATACCACTGTCCGCGATGCAGCTGCCCTTCCTGCTGCAGCGCTATCCCGCGTTCACTCCTTATCACCTGCTTGGCCTTGGCGCGCTGGCATGGACGGCATTTGGCCTGTGGTACCTGGGCGCTGCCCGGATGCAGCCACCACAGCACCGTCGTCTCGCGAACCCTGGCGCGGCCATGCAGTACCAGTGGCTGATGGGCAACAAGGATGAAGCCACGCCGGACTCTCCCGCGAAGGCCATGGCCTGCTATCTGCTCGGCACCGGCTCCCACCGCGTATTCGTGGTTACGGGCGGCTGGACGGCGCTGATCTTCCTTGCCGTGAGCTTCGTGACGTCAAAGGGGAGACTGGGCCAGGGCGACCTGCTGCTGTTCATGTTGCCCTTCCTCAGCATCAACACCGCCGTGATGGGATTCAACGTCGCGCGTCGGGCCCGCCTGCTCTGGCTGCGAAACGGAATGGACCGCAAGGGTCTGTTCCTGCTTGCCGAGAAGCTGGGCCTGCGTGCTTCCCTGACCACGTGGGGCATCGTCGCGGGCTCCGCCGCTGCCTGCATGATCGCCTGGGCACCGCACAACGCGCCGATGGTGCTGCTCTTCATCGCATCACAGGCCCTGTTTGCCGTCTGTCTTTTTTATGTGGGCATGGCGCTGGTGCGGAACTGGGGCACAAGCGACGTGGTTCTCGGCCTGGGCGCGCTGGGGCTGATGCTCGCGCAGATGATCTTCGCCCATCCCATGAATCCCGCCACGGAACAACTGCCACTGGTCGTGCTGGGAGCATCGGCGATCCTGATGCTGCCGCTGCGGTGGTACACGCTCCGGCGATGGACGGGACTGGACTGGCGGCTCATCCAGCCACCCCGGCTCACCCTGCGGAGGAGCTGAGGTGGAGTCTGCACTGCCGGTTTCCGGGGCAGACCGTCGCACCCGACGCTGGCTACCTGAGGTGATGTTCGCGAGTCCATGGATGGCCTTGGCCGTCCCGATGCTCTTGCCCCTGGTGGTGTTGTTCCTCTGAAACCGGGGGAGCAGCGGGCCACGTCGCGCCAATCTCATCTTTATCCAGGAATGCCGTTGACATCGTAAATAATATGCATAACATATGAATAATTATGCACACGGACCGCCACCAGGCCGACCGCCGCAACAGCATCCTGCGCCATCTGCGCGCGGGTGCCGTGCGCCGCCAGTCCGACCTGGTGGGCCTCCTTAAAGAAGAGGGCTTCGAGGTCACCCAATCCTCTGTCTCCCGCGACATGCGCGAGCTCGGCGTGCTCAAGGCCCAGGGCCGCTACCTGCCGCCGGGCGCAGAAGTCACGCCGACCCAGGGCAACTTCGACGCCATCTCCCGCTTCGTGCGCGAGGTGAAGACGGCCGGCCCTTCCATCACCGTCATCAAGACCTCCACCGGCGCCGCCGGCAGTGTCGCCGTGGCCATCGACCGCGCCGGCTGGCCGGAGATCGTCGGCAGCATCCAGGGCGATGACACCATCTTCATCGCCACCGAAGACGGCGCCGCGCAGCAGGCACTGCTCGACCGTCTTCGCTCCGTCTTCCGCATCTAAAGAACACAACTCATGACGCAGACTGCAAGCAAGGGCGCGAAGCCCATCGTTCTGGCCTATTCCGGCGGCCTCGACACCTCCTTCCTGGTGCCGTGGGTGGCTGAGAACACCGGCCGGCCCGTCATCACCGTCACCGTCGACACTGGTGGCATCGACGCCGGCGCCGCCAAGGTGCTGGGTGAGCGCTCCAAGGCGCTCGGCGCCATCGCGCACCACCAGATCGACGCACGCGCCGACTACTTCGAGCAGGTGCTGCGCTTCCTCATCATGGGCAACGTGCGGCGCGGCAACCTCTATCCGCTGTGCGTGGGCGCCGAGCGCGTGATGCAGGCGCAGACCATGGCGAAGGTGGCCCGCGAGCTGGGCACCGACACCATCGCGCATGGCTGCACCGCCGCCGGCAACGACCAGGTGCGCTTCGAAGTGGCGCTGCGCACGATGGCAGCGGACCTCGAGGTCTACGCCCCCGTGCGCGACAAGGCCTTCAGCCGCAAGGAAGAGCTGGAATACCTCACCGCGCGCAACATGCCGATCCCGCCGCATGGCACCGCGTATTCCATCAACCGCGGCCTGTGGGGCGTGACGATTGGTGGCACCGAGACGCTGACCTCCGACGGCAGCATCCCCGACAGCGCCTGGGTGCTGTCGAAGGATGCCTTCAGCAAGCCGGCTGCCCCCGAGAAGCTAACGGTGAACTTCGAGCAGGGCCGCCCGTCGGGCCTCAACGGCAAGAAGATGTCGCCGGTCGAGGTGATCGAGTCGCTCGAAACCATCGGCGCCAGATTCGGCATTGGCCGCGGCATCCACCTGGGCGACACCATCATCGGCACCAAGGGCCGCGTGGCCTTCGAGGCGCCGGCCGCCGACATCCTGCTCACCGCGCACCGCGAGCTGGAAAAGCTGGTGATGACGCCGCGCCAGCAGCGCATCAAGGATCTCGTGGCCGCGCCCTATGGCGACCTGGTGCACGAGGGCCAGCTGCTCGATCCGGTGTGCCGCGACATCGAGGCGCTGCTGCTGTCTTCGCAGGAACGCGTCACCGGCGACGTGCATGTGCTGCTGCGGCCGGGCTCGCTGTTCATCGAGGGCGTGCAGTCGCCGTACTCGCTGATGAAGGCTTCCAAGGGCGTTTACGGCGAGGCCGTGGGCGAATGGACCCCGCAGGATGCGCTCGGCTTCTCGAAGATCGTCGCCCTCACGGGCGTGTTCCACGCCCGCGCTGGTGAGCAGGCAAAGCAAGCGAAGAAGGACAAGTGACGATGAGATCCGTTGTAGTGGACAAGATCGGTTCGGTGACGCAGGCGCTGAACCTGAAGCACGAGCTGCGCATTTCCGATGACAGCATTCCGGCCGAGGAAGGCGTGGCGCTGGTCGTGGAGATCCTCACCAACAAGTCCACCTACAACACACTGGAGCTCACCAGCGGCCGCATGGCCAAGGTGGTGAAGGGGGATATCGTCGTCGGCGCGCTGGGCCCGCGCCGCGCGCTGTTCGGCTACTCGGGCCATGTACCCAAGAGCGTGAAGGCCGGCGATGTCATCCAGATGCTCAACATCGGGGGAGTGCTGGGCAAGTGCGATTCGGTGAACCCGGACAAGGGCACGCCCTTTGACTGCAAGGTGCTGGGCGTGGTGCTGCAGTTCCCGTATCTCGGCGAGCGCATCGGCGTGCCGGCGCGCGTCGGTTCGCGCAAGCTCGACTATGACGCGAAGCTCGACACGCAGGGCGTGCCCGTGGTCGCGCTGGCCGGCACCTGCATGGAAGCCGGCAAGACCGCCGCCGCCTGCTCCATCGTGTCGCGCATGCGGCACCGGGGCCTCACGGTGGATGTGTTCAAGGCCACGGGCGTCTCGCTGCGGCGTGACATCCTGGCGATGGCCGACTCCGGCGCCCGCAATGGCCTGATCTTCACCGACCTGGGCGTGGTGACCACCACCGGCAAGTCCGGCCCCGCGCTCACGCGCTCCATGCTCACGGAGCTGTCGGCCAAGAAGCCGGACGTGATCGTGTTCGAGCTGGGCGACGGCCTCATCGGCACCTATGGCGTGGATGCCATCCTGGAGTGCGAGGACATCGTGAAGGCCCTCACCTGCGTGGTGCTCTCCGCCAACGACCCGGTCGCGGCCTGGGGTGGCGTGAAGCTGCTGCGCGAGCGGTTCAAGGTGGAACCGGCCGTGGTCACCGGCCCCGCCACCGACAACAGCGTGGGCGTGGAGATCATCGAGGAGCAGATGAAGGTGAAGGCGTTCAACGCCATCACCAATGGGGCAGCGCTGGGCGATCACCTGATCGAAAAGCTCGGCCTGTCGGCCAAGTTCCCGAAGGTACCGAACTGATCATGACCGCGCGCATCCCCACCATCGTGCTCGGCGGCACCGGCTATGTGGCCGGCGAGCTGCTGCGGCTGATCGCCGGCCATCCGAACTTCGAGCTGGCCGGCATCCTTTCCGACAGCCAGCCCGGCGAATCCGTGGCGAAGTCCTTCGGCCACCTGGCGCCGGTGTATCCGGACACGAAATTCTCCTCCATGGAGGAGATCGAGAAGCTGATCGCGACGCTGCCGCGCAGCGCCGTGTTCTCCGCCGCGCCGCATGGCGCCTCCGCTGCGCTGATCGACAAGCTGCTCACCAGGGCGGAAGCCGCGGGCACCAGGCCCAGCGTGGTGGACATCTCCGCCGACTACCGCTTTTCGAGCAATGCCGCCTATGCAGCCGTGTACAAGCACGACCACGGTGCTCCCGCGCGGCTGTCGCAGTTCACCTGCGCGGTGCCCGAGCACCTGGCCACCTCGCCCACGCCGCACATCGGCCATCCGGGCTGCTTTTCCACCGCCATCCTGCTGGCCTCGGTGCCGCTCTTGAAGCTGGGCATCACCACGCCCACGCTGTTTGTCAGCGGCGTCACCGGCAGCACGGGCGCGGGCCGCAAGCCCATCGAGGGCACGCATCACCCGCAGCGGCACAGCGACCTGTACGCCTACAACGCGCTGGCCCACCGGCATGCGCCTGAAGTGGCGGCCGTGGCGAAGGCTGCCAGCGGCGTGGATGCGCACTTCGCGTTCGTGCCGCACTCGGGTCCCTACGCGCGCGGCATCCACGCCACCGTGCAGGCGCAGCTTGCCAGGCCCGCCTCGCAGGCCGAGCTGCTGGAAGCCTTCCAGAAGTTCTACGCCCATTCGCCCTTCGTCACCGTCGGCGCCTCGCCGCCGCGGGTGAAGGATGTGGCCGGCAGCAACTACGCGCGCCTCTCCGTGACCACCGACGGCAAGACCGTGGCCGTCATGAGCGTGGTGGACAACCTCAACAAGGGCGCCGCCGGCGGCGCCGTGCAGTGGATGAACCGCCTGCACGGACTGCCCGAGACCGCAGGTTTGACCGCGCCGGCCGCAGGCTGGACGTAAGGCAAATCCGCACCGGGCCAAATTTGCCAAGCGTCCACAACATTTGATCGCAGCCACCCACAAGGAGCCTTGACCGCAAGGAAGTCACCATGAGCACCGCAACCGCCCAGGCCAGCAGCCCTCTCCACGAAGCCCAGCGCGATCCGCTGGCGCCCGTCTTCGCCCAGTACCCGCTCGAGGTGCTGCGCGGTGAGGGCGTGTGGCTGATCGCGCCCGATGGCCGCCGCGTGCTCGACCTCTACGGCGGTCATGCCGTGGCCGCACTGGGCTACGGCCACCCCGCCTGGACCAAGGCCGTCAACGACCAGACGCGCCACCTGAACTTCCAGAGCAATGCCGTGCCGCTGGACGTGCGCCTGCGCGCCGCCCGCAAGCTCATCGCCTTCTCGAGGCTCCCCATCGCCAGCGTGTTCTTCGTGAACAGCGGCGCCGAGGCCAACGAGAACGCGCTGAAGATGGCCTTCACGCTGAACCCCAGCCGCACCGAGGTGGTGGCGCTGGAGCAGAGCTTCCACGGCCGCACCGCCGGCGCCGGCGCGCTCACCTGGGGCGCGCAGCAGAAGTGGTATGGCTTCCCGCGCACGCCCTTCGACGTGACCTTCCTGCCGCGGCGCGACGCCAGCGCGCTCAGCCGCATCACGGAGAAAACCGCCGCCGTGATCGTGGAACCCATCCAGGGCTACGCCGGTGCCTTCGACCTGGGCAGGGAATACCTCACCGCCCTGCGCGAGCGCTGCGATGAGACCGGCGCCGTGCTGATCTTCGACGAGATCCAGTGCGGCTTCGGCCGCTGCGGCGAGCCCTTCGCCGCCAATCTCTATGGCGTGCTGCCCGACATGATCACCAGCGCCAAGGCACTGGGCAACGGCTTCCCCGTCAGCGCGCTGCTGATGATGGAGAAGGCGGCGAAGGCGGTGAAGCTCGATGCCCTCGGCACCACCTTCGGCAGCGGCCCCGTAGCCAGCGCGGCGGTGGAAGCCTGCGTCGATGCCATCGAGAGCGAGCACCTGCTCGACAATGTGCGCCGCGTCGCCAAGTACATCCGCGACACCTGCATCGTCGGTCCCGTGACCGGCCACCAGGGCGCGGGCTTCCTCACCGGCCTCATCTGCAAGGTGCCCGCCAAGGGCATCCAGCAGGCGCTGCTGAAGGACCACAACATCCTCACCGGCACCAGCGGCGATCCGAACGTGCTGCGCCTCTTGCCGCCTTTCACACTCAGGGAGACCGAGGTCGATCTGCTGTCCGCCGCGCTGAAGCGGCTGGGATAGACGCCCTCTTACAACAACATGAAACGCTTCATCGACCTCGCGGAACTCGAGCCAGTGGCCGTGCGCGACCTCATCGGTCTCGCCCACCGGCTGGAGAAGTCCTCGCGCCCGCAGGCCCTCGCCGGCAAGGTGCTGGGCCTGCTGTTCATGAACCCGTCACTGCGCACCCTGGCCTCGTTCCAGGCCGGCATGGCGCGCATGGGCGGCAGCTCGTTCGTCATCACCCCCGGCGCCGGCACCTGGCAGCTGGAGACCCGCACCGGCGCCGTGATGGATGGCGACCGCGCCGAGCACATCAAGGAAGGCATTCCCGTGCTCGCCTCCTATGCCGACGTACTCGGCATCCGCGCCTTCGCCGAAGGCGTGAACCTCGAGAATGACCTCAACGAGGTGGTGTTCCGGCAGATCGCGGACCTGGTGGACAAGCCGCTGATCAACATGGAATCGGCGATGAACCACCCCTGCCAGGCGCTGGCCGACTGGAAGACCCTGGACGAGCTCAACGTGCCCAACCAGGGCAAGTTCGTGCTCTCCTGGGTGAACCACCCGCGCGCGCTGCCGCTCGCCGTGCCCGCCGCCGCCATGACCATGGCCGCGCAGCGCGGCATGGAAGTGGTGGTGCTGCGCCCCGAGGGCTATGAGATCCCGCAGCCGCTGGCCGACAAGGCCCGCCGCCTCGCCCAGGCCTCCGGCGGCTCGTTCACCGAGACCACCGACCGCACTGCTGCGATGAAAGGCGCGCACGTGCTCTATGCCAAGGAGTGGGGCTCCACCAGGCACTACGGCGATGCCAAGGCCGACGGCGAGCTGCGCAAGCGGCTCAAGGACTGGCAGGTGGATGAAAGCTGGTTCGCCGGCGCCGACGCCAAGGCCCGCTTCATGCACTGCCTGCCGGTGCGGCGCAATGTCGCCGTCGCCGACTCGCTGATCGACGGCCCGCGCAGCGCCGTGCTGCGCGAAGCCTACAACCGCATGCCGGCCCAGATGGCCGTGCTGCACCGCCTGCTCGCCCACTGAAGGGAAGACGAAGATGATCCTGCAGAGCTCCGACAAGTCCACCGTGATCCGCGCCCTGCGCGGCGCCGCACCCTACATCCGCCTCTACAAGGGCAAGACCTTCGTGGTGAAGGCCGGCGGCGCCGTGTTCGGCGACGTCGCGGCCACCAGCGCGCTGATCGAGCAGATCGCCATCTTGCACACGCTGGGCATCCGCGTGGTGATGGTGCATGGCGGCGGCCCGCAGCTCACGCAGGTGACCGAGGCCATGGGCGTGCCCACGAAGATGGTGCAGGGCCGGCGCGTCACCGACGAGAAGTCGCTCGATGCCACCTCGATGGTGCTCAACGGCCTCATCAACACCAAGCTGCTCACCATCTGCCGCGAGCATGCCATCGACGCCGTGGGTGTATCGGGCGTGGACGCCGGCCTCATCAAGGCCCACAAGCGCGGCCCGGTGAAGGTCGAGGGCGAGATGGTGGACTATGGCTTTGTCGGCGACATCGACCTGGTCGATGACTCCGTGCTGAAGAAGCTGCTCGACTCAGGACTCATGCCCGTGGTCAGCCCGCTCTCTGCCGATGAGAAGGGCCAGCTCCTGAACATCAACGCGGACACCGTGGCCGCCGCCATCGGGGCCGCGCTGGATGCCGAGAAACTCATCCTCTGCACCGGCGCGCCCGGCATCCTCGAGAACGTGGCCGATCCCGGCTCGGTGATCTCGTACACGGACCTGAAGGGCCTGGACAAGCTGCGGCAGACCGGTGCCATCAAGGACGGAATGCTGCCCAAGGCCAAGGCCATCGAGGAAGCCATCCGCGGCGGCGTGCGGCGGGTGCATGTGATCAGCTACGACGCGCCCGACAGCATCCTCACCGAGGTGTTCACCAATGAGGGCATGGGCACGCTGATCGTGAATGACATCAATGCACTGAGCGCCGCCGAGCAGCAGAGCGGCAAGGGCTGAACCATGAGCCGGTTGTGGGACAAGGGCACGCCGCTGGATGACCGGGTGCTGGCGTTTACGGCTGGCGAGGATCATGCGCTGGATGAACGGCTGGTGCAGTACGACGTGCGTGCGTCCATCGCGCATGCACGGATGCTGGCCGGGCGTGGGCTGATCACGAAGGATGATTTTGCAGCCATCGAGAAGGGGCTGACGGAAGTCGGCGCCGAGCATGCCGACGGCAAGTGGAAGATCACGCTGCAGGATGAGGATGGCCAGACCGCCCTCGAGAAACACCTCACCGCGAAGATCGGCGCCGCTGGCGGCCGCGTGCACCTGGGCCGCTCGCGCAACGACCAGGTGTTGACCGCGCTGCGGCTGTACATGAAGGATGCCGCCAACCAGCTCGCCGAAGGCGTGGACAAGGTGGTGGCGGCGCTCGACGTGCTGGTGGACAAGCAGGGTCACATCGCCCTGCCCGGCTACACGCACATGCAGCAGGCCATGCCCAGCTCCGTGAAGCTGTGGGCGGGCGGATTCGCCAATGAACTGCGCGACGATGCCGCCGGCCTGCGCGCCACACTGCGCCGCATCGACAAGAGTCCGCTGGGCTCCGCCGCCGGCTACGGCGCGCCCGCGCTGAAGCTGGACCGCGACGTCACCGCCAAGGAGATGGGCTTCGCCAGCGTGCAGGTGCCCGTGACCTCGGTGCAGCTCTCGCGCGGCAAGGCCGAGAGCCAACTGCTGTTCGAGATCGTGATGACCATGCAGGACCTGGGCCGCGTGGCCAGCGACCTGATGCTGTTCTATACGGCCGAGTTCGGGTTCGTGAAGCTGCCGGATGCGTTTACCACTGGCTCATCGATCATGCCGCAAAAGCGGAATCCGGACGTGTTCGAGCTGGTGCGCGGCCGGACGGCAACGGCCCATGGGTGCCTGACGGAAGCGCTGGGGATCTTCGCGAAGCTGCCTTCGGGGTATCAGCGGGATCTGCAGTTGCTGAAGTTTCCGCTGTTCCGGGGCATCGATATCTGCGGGCAGACGCTGGACATCATGGCTGCTGCGTTGGCGAAAGTGGTGTTTGATGAGGCGGCGATCAAGGGGAAGGTGAATCCGAGCATTCATGCGGCGGATCAGGCGTATGAGTTGGCGCTGAAGGAAGGGATTCCCTTCCGCGATGCATACAGACGCATCTCTGCCTCACTCAAGCTACCCTGATATCAGAGCCCCATTCTGAACAAGAGGACGGGCAAATGACATGCTGGATTTGCGGCTCAAGCGCAGATAGCCGTGAGCACAAGATAAAGAAATCCGACCTAAAGAACCTACTAGAAAAGTCACCAACTCAGAATAGCCCGATTTACATCCACACTGCTCTTCGGAAAAACCAGCCAGTAGCGAGCCTCAATGCGAAAGCGCTGAAATATGCACCAAGCCTTTGCACCTACTGCAACAGCACGAGGACACAGCCACATGACTTTGCTTGGCAGCGCCTAGCAGAATCACTGTGCAGCAATAACTTGCCACTTGGAACGATGCAGCACGTTCGTACCAATAGGATTTTCCCTTACGACACACGCAGAGCGATGCGCCACGCCCATCTATACCTCGTCAAGGTATTTGGATGTCAAATCGTAGAAGGCAAAGTCGCCGGAATAGACCTTTCATCCTTCGCGCAGGCGATCATGAGCGATCGCATTCATCCGAACGTTTACGCAGCATTCGGACCAGCACCTCGAAGTTCTTCTGAAGACAGAGTCATTGCGAGCGGCAGCGACCTACATACTGCTGTTCTACCCGACGGACGGTGCGCATTTGCTACTTGGATTCACCATGTTGGACGGGTTTGGGTTCAAATCATTTTCGCTCTTGATGGTGAACATCGACAAGGACTAGTGGACGCGTGGAACCCAAAGTATGGAACTACTAGGCTTCACATGGTCCCGTTCAATTCGTAGGAACAGTGGGCACGACAGCAGAGTGCGCAACAGCGGATCCTGAACGTTGCATGGCGCGGATCTTTTCATATGACTCCTTCAGTAGCGTAGAACCAAGCTCCGCATATCGGTTACAGATCCACTCCGCCTCATCAAATTCCCCTGCACCGGCCAATCCCATAACGCACTCGATCACATCCTCCGTTCTATAGTCGGGCAGGAAGCCAGTCATAGCCGCTCGAAATATCGAAGCAACCTCTTTTGGATGTGATTGCACAAGACGAGCGAGATTCTCGATCAACTGGTACCCATGGTGTTTAGCTTGAGCGTGGGGCGCCGCGTCAATCAGCGCCTCAGTAATGGGGCGTGTTAGGTCGGTAACGAAAACCGCCAACTGGCTCAGCGCCGACTGCAGCTCTGGCAATTGCGCACGCTGGTCACGAATTTGCTGCGCAACCCTAAGCCAGAACGCAAGTATCTTGGACGCCCGCTCATTTGGCTCACTGTTCGCGCGTAGCGTCCAAAAGAACCATGAGATCTGAGACAGATCATCGACTCTCAGATCCCCGATCACCTCATCAAGCAAGCCGCCACCACCAAGCGATTCGGCCCCCTCCAAGTAGGCAAGCGCAAGAAACTGCAACGCCTTCTGCGTCACGGCATCAGGGAGATCCTCTGAATTCACCATCTTCCTAAGGTGCCCCCCAGAGACCAGCCGCTCAAATAGCCACCCATACAAGTAGCGCTGGTATGCAAAGCCCTGAGCTGCACACCTCCACGCCGATTCGTTGGTAGAGGAGAACAATCGGTTGAAATTGGTCTCCGTCCATTCCGCGTTTAGGAAATGCAGGTTAGCGCAATACATTCCAGCCAGCGCTGCGAACTCCGGGTTTGCGCCTGAATCGCTGGATGCAAGCTCTTCATTGAACACCGGACCTAAGACCTTCCAACTCTCGCCTACCTTTGCAGCATCTGCACCTTCATGGCGCCTCATTGCCAATCCAAGGTGAATCAAGGACTCGAGCAAGCGACCACGCGGTGCATTTATTGTGTGAGAAACAGCATCGTCCGGCTGATCAAGGTCGCGTGGCACTGCTTCCAGGGTTGTTCTTAGGACATCGAAACAGTCTCGGTATAGGCTCGGCGCAACGGGCCTTTCGGACGCCGCTGCGGCCTTCATCAGATCTGCAATGTCGCTTACAACCCACTGCACCGTGGGCTCCCACCCATCGCGACGCTCCGCCAATAGATCTGACCGGAAATCATGCGCGGACACTATTGCATGCAAGACAGCAAGCGTCGCAGACCAGTCTATATCCCTCTTGTCATCAGCCCATCGCTCCTTTAGACCCCTTAGTAGGCCGTGCTGGCACGGCCGCGGAAGTTCCGCAAATAAGCGGATTCTTGGGGCAAAACCGTCATCGCTGGACCTGACGGCCGTCGCTATAGCCGACGCGAGGCCTCGATATGTAGGTCCGTCTATGCCACCGCCATCTGGTACAAATTCCTTGAGGAATCTTACTAACTCCTGATCAGACATACGCATGATGGCATCCGATGCAATTGGACTCCGATCTCCGGCCCAGCCACCCGTGGAATAGGAGTGAAATTCGGGGTGCTCTCGAACCGGACCATATCGCTGCACCAGCGCTAGATACTTCTCATCAACCTCAGAGTCACCCTGCGCAAACGCGGGATGTAGAAGATCGCGCCTCTGAGTATCCATCCACTCTTCGCGATTCGGCCCATCCGGCCATTCCCCTTCCATCCGATCTATAAACTGCAAATATTGGGCCCGATGGACCACGGAGAACCGAGAGAAGTTCTTCTTTATGAGCCAATAGAGTTCGTGCCAATATGAAATGTCTACGAACCATTTCGACAGCGCGCACTCCCAGAACGCCAGACCGACCGCTCCGTAATGTTCGCTACAAACGTAAATCCCGATACGCGTCAGCGTTGGATATGGAGACTGAAGTAGTAATCGCGCGATGTTGGCAGACGACGCATCGTTGGAACTAGTCGCACCAAGAGCAGAATCTCGAACAGCATCAACAAGAACCGCACGTGTTCCATCTTTATGGTCGTCTTGCTCGTGATCCTCTATCGCTGATCTCCAGATGTAGGAGAATTTGTCGTCGTCCGCGGATCCTATGTACTCCGTCAGTCGACGCGACAACATGTCAACAGCGTCATAGCCACAGCGCTCGCCGAGCTTTCTCGCTGACGCCTTCATGACCTCGCCTAGGCGGTAGCTATCCATGACACCGGCCCTGTCATTCATGGAGCCGCTCCTGCAGTCCTTACGGTCGACAGGACGTCGACCAGGCGCAAACCCATACGCCAATGCTCTGGGTCTGAGCTATCCAAGAAGCGAGGAAGGAGCTTTTCACCGAGCTCATACCCCACCATACTTGAGTCGACGGGACCAGAGAGCCACCTGCGCGCCTCATCGATATCGCGGTCCGACAAGACGCTCAGAGGCAGCCGCGACATGATTGTCGCCAGGGACCACACAGTTCGCCAATTGTCAGTTGCTCGGTTTCTTGTGTCTGAGCCGATGGCTCTAATGATGTCTACGATGCGAGCCGCACAATCTCCCTGGGCCAATGGCGCAATCTGCTCGAGGTATCTCAGCGCAGGCCACCCATCGGCTTGATACATCGTCCCACTCTCAGTCTCAACTCTTCGAACTTGCGGACTGTGCTCGACACTAAAAACACCCGCACAGTCAAGATCATCAAACCACACCGGGTCCTTAAGAGAATTCAGAAGGTAACTTGTAAGCTCAGGACGATCTCTTACGAGCCTAATTCCAGCCGCCCTATTTGCTGCGGAAGGGGACGATATGCACCTATCGAGGTGAGATTGCAGGTCTAGGATCGTTGGATCCCTCACATCTAGCGCCGAACTCCAATCCTTGAAAACCTCTAGAACCTCGGCATATCCCTTTGAGTCGATACAGTATGGAAGCACGCCGACTCCACACTGATCTCGAAAGAACTGCTGAATAAATCGCGTCTGCACGGCCTCTGTTGATCGGCATGGGTAGAGCAAGAAGTGGCGCGGCTCCGATTTCTCAGTCTCCAATGACTCGTTGAACCGAATGATGTAATCCAACACCTCCAACTCAGCGAGACTGTATCCAATGAAAAGAACCGTGTAGTTCTTAAACATCGCGGACAGGAAGGTCTTAACCCGTTCGTCGGCATAGTGCTCAATGTAGTCCTTGAGCGATACGACCATTTTGCTTGGATCCAGATAGGACCCATGAAGATGTATTACCGCTCCTCTTTCAGCCAAGAGGGCAGAGGAAAGGTGTTCTCGCAGATAGTATTTTGGTCTCTTGCCTATTCCAAGCGCAGGCAACGACTCGCCACCGACTCTCGGAGCAGGCGAAAGTTCTTCCGGGCCAGCTTCATCGAGCCACTTATCGTAGTTTGTTGTTACAAATACCGGACGCAGGCGCGAGAGTACTTGGTATAACTCCGCTCCAGCCGCTGAGGGACGCTCCGGATGTAAAATCGAATCAACGTCTATTGAGATCTTCTTTTCTTTCGCCAGAGCCATTGCGATGGACAGCGTACGACGCGCGTCACCCAAGCCTCTCAGCTGTTCCGCCTCAAGAACGCTGAGAATTCCGTCCTTCTCTATAGCGTCGACGACTTGGTTGGCGAATCCACGCCAATCAGGGCTTCCGCAAAGCATGGATGTGCCCGCACCAACAAAGACAACAAGTTCGCCATGCTTTGCTGCGTCTTTGATCAGTTGATCAGGCACATACGGTCGCACTTCCGTCATTTCGTTCCGCTCGAGGGAATCTGTCTCGGTAGCTCCGGTAGATAGCCCAGGAGACGGTAAATTCGATTCCGCTCCATAACCTCGCCGCTCTTAGACTTTTGCGACGGCCTGGACCGAGCTTTGGCCGAGCTTACGTTTTTGGGGGTGAGTGGTCGAAACCATCTGTACTGTTTTGGACCTGACCTACCGATGCAGTATTTATCCACGAATGCTCTTTCTTCTCTTGCGGCTGGTCATAGTGGCCAGGTGAGGACTTCGCGCGGCCATCCACCTAGACATCGGGTGTCGACTTTTCTCGCCTGCATTCTCTTAATGTAGATCGGATTCGGTGAATGTGGCAGGTTTTCCCCGGCAACAGCGAATCCACACGTTCTTAACGATGAGAGCCTAGTAGATGAGATGGTTCCTTAGTCCGTCTTGAGGTGATTCCTCAGCTTACATCGCGCAGCCCTATACTTCGAAGATGTGCGAACGTCTGGTCATAGTGTGACGGCGAACGGGTCGTATCTTCCTTCGACCCAGGAGGTATGAAAACAACCATCCCCTGCCTCGCCCTCGTCAGCAGCACCCGATACGCATTCTTCAGATTCTGCCGATTCTCCTCGCTATGAATGCTCTGCCACCTGCTGCCCCGGAAGTCATGGAATGACCACTCCTCCCGATCGCGCCTCAGGTCCGCATCCCACGTAACACACGTCCAGTCCAGCTCCAGCCCCTGCACCTGAAACTCCGTGGCGCAGTCCTCCAGATAGAAGCTCGACCGCACGTCCTCCGGATTACCCAGGAAGTAGTGGATCGGGTCGGCCTCCACCCGCACATCGATCGCGTGGGGCTTGAGGCGCATGGCCTTGGACGAAGCCAGCAGACCGCATCGCTCGGTACCGCGCATCTGCTCCCGCACCCAGCGCTTGGCGGCGTCCAGGTTGCGCGTGATCACGATGGGGTAGCGACTGGCGAAGGTCGCCAGCAACCGCCGGGCCTCGGCTTCCTCGCAGTCGAGCAGCGCCTTCACGAACGCCGACACCTTCTCGGCGCGGAAGGAGCGGGTCGATACGGTCAGGTGCGGGTCGTCGAACACCTGCGTCCGCGGATGGGCCACCGCCCGCCGCACGGGTTCGCCCGCGCCGTATTCCGCCTCCATCAGCCGCTCGGAAATGCACGGGTGCCAGCGTGGGAAGCGGCTCAGGCAGGCGTCGACCCAGGCGCCGATGCCGGCCTCGGCGGATTCGATCTCCTGCCCGCCGCCAACAAGACAAACAATGGCCGCTCAATCCGGGTGGTGGTTCAGGTACTGGATCAGGAACGCTGGCTCCGAGAACGGAGCGGCGCAAGGGCCCCCGCAATCTAAGTCCCTGCCAGTGCAGTGGCTACTGCAGGGGCTGGCTCCGCCGCCGCCTCTTCGGCTCCCTTTTCCTTCCTAAGCGCCCGATTCGTCGCACGCTGCACCTGCCGAGAAGCCGCCACGGCCTTCTCCCCCTCAAGCACGTCGCGCTTAAGCACCTCGTGAAGTAGGACTTCCTTGATTTCCTCCGCCTCGACCTTGACCTCCACGACCCGCCGAAGCTCGCGCCTCACCACCTGCAGCACCGGATCTGACAGCAACAGCGCCCCAATCGTGAACCGGCTCAGCGCCTGCCGCTGCTCCTCATACGCAACCAGCTTCGCCTTGATCCAGCCCTCCTTCGACAGCACGGCCAGCAGGTCGATGTGGTCGGCATTCCGGTGCGACAGATTGAGGAGGTCGAACTCCACGATGCATTCGTGGGCTATCGGCTTCCCGAAGATGACCTTGTAGACGCGCCAGGTGTTTCCGTTGGTGAGACAGACCCAGTCGCATCCCTGGTTCGCGGCGTAGTCCACCGCCTGCTTGATGTGATTGTCCTTGAGATCAAGGCCAATGGCCTTCACTTCGATCAGGAACGCCAGCTTGCCGTCGAGCTTGATGGCCAGGTCGCAGAAGGTGCTGCGGATCATGTGCTCGGACGTGATCTCCGCGTACTTGTCATACCCGAAGACGTACTGCAGCAGATCGGTGACGATCACCACCGTGTCGGATTCATTGACGTCGCGCGCCTTTGCGGAGGTCAGGATCGGCTGGAATCTCTTGAGGGCGTCCCGGATCCTTTCGGCGACTCGAGCTGGGGTTGCCATGGCGTTACTCCCTGTAACAGCTTCTGGGGGCTGCTGATGCAGGGAGACTATCGCGCTTTGCAGGACTTCAATATGTGAAGTGCTTCAGAGGTTGAGTGAGCTGGCGAAGCGTTGATTTGGCAACGGAAGGTTCTCACTCCGGCGGATACTCTTCCAGCAACCTGCGGATGGTCGTAGAGAGTTTGTCCACCTTGGTCGTGGCTGCGTCGTGTACCCGCCTGTGATCCAGCGTGGCATAGCCGTGCGCTAGCACGTTCCGGAAGGCGACGATCAGGGGGCCGTCTGGAATGCGGGCAAAGAGGTCCGGGTCGAGCTTGCGGACCTGACCAAGGGCGTCCCCCGCAATTTCCAGCTGCCGCTCTACAGCAGACTGGCAGAGATCATCATCGAGGTAGTCCGGCAGTGTTCTGTCGGCGAGGAATCGGGGCACGCGCTCTAGAGCCCTGAGCGCCAGCTCGAGATAGACGTCAGGCTGCTTGCTCATAGACCGGCACTTGGCTGCGCTCGATGGACCGCTTGAGCCGGGAAGCTGGCATGGCAGGAAGTTCCACAAGGTCGACTTTCCGGCCCAACAGCCGTTCAAGCGACTGCTTGAAGCGAAAATACTGATCTGCAGGTCCGTGTTGCCGGGAGTGACCGAATTCAACGGCGAGGTCGATATCGCTGCGGGCCGGGTCGAAGTCCTGGCGGAGCACCGAACCGAAGGCTCCGAGGCGGCGCACCGCGTAGCGACGGCAGAGAATACGTAGCTCTCTCAGGTTAGCCGCCAGCGGACCAGGCAGAACCGGGTCCTGCGCGTTGCTTTCGACATTGAGGGAAAGCGATATGCGCTCACCGAGCTCTTCGGCAATGCTCACAAGTCGCTCAATGGTGAACCGGTCCAGCTGGCCACCACGCAGGCGGGAGAAGTCGGCCGCGGCCTGACCTGTTCGCTCCTGTGCTTCGCGAACCGTGAGCCCCTGCCGGTCCAGGACGGCCAGAATCCTGGATGCCAGATCGCGTTTGAGGGCCTCGACGGAGTCGACGCCTGCGTGCAATGAGGAGCGGGTCAGGGCAGCCATAATTCATGTTGTCATTTTTGACCACGTTGGTCAACGTCAGTCCTTTGGACCGCACTGTAAGCGCCCCTCTGGCGATCCTCTGTATCCTTGATTTGGCAACGCCGCAGAAATCTACGCTTATGTAACTTGGCTATCTGGTGGCAATCAGGGGCAGTCACCGCCAGTACAAGCACCCTTCCAAGGCGGGGCGCGTCACGGTTGCTGGACGGCCGGGGGATGACTTGGCGCCCGGAACCCTGAACAGTATCCTCAAGCAGGCTGGTCTTAAGTGAGTAGGTTAACTGCCGTGCGATACGCTGTCGTCATCGAGCGCGCTGGAGCAAGCTTCTCCGCATATGTTCCGGATCTTCCGGGCTGCGTGGCGAGTGGCGCGACAGCAGATGCCGTCGAGACGGCAATCCGCCAGGCCATCGAATTCCATCTGGAAGGCATGAGGGCTGACGGTACACCTGTTCCATTGCCGTCGAGCCGCGTCGATTATGTGGAAGTGGCTGCGTAGGCAAGAACGGGTGAATTGGCGAGTCGACCCACAACGGGTTCTTCGATCGCGGACTGCACCATGAAAGTTCGCTACTTCGCTGACACTGACACGATGCTGATTCAGCTGTCCGACGGCCAGGTTTCGGAGACTCGGGACCTGAACGAAGACACGCTCCTTGACCTCGACGCGGCAGGCAACATCTGCGCAATCACGATCGAGCATGCGTCACGGCGGGCCAACGCGCCGCATTTCTCGTATGAGGAAGTTGCTGCCTGATTTGTCCACCGTGCAACCGCCCGGCGGGGCTATCGGTCCAGGAGATCTTCAGGACGTTGTTCGGTGACTGATGTCTCCTTCAGGACCCAGGTCCGGTCACTGCGTCCCCTGACGTGCATCAGCAGCCCTTCGACTCGGCGCTTGTTCCCGCTTGGCACGTCGACCACGTAGTCGACCCTTGCGCCGGGAATCGGCGAGTAGGCGATGAGCTGGCCGGGACCAAGCCATTCATGCGCGATGGCTGAGGACTTCCTGCCCAGTTCTTCGATCGAGAAGTCAATGCCCACAGGCCCGTCTCCGGCGGTACGGAAGACTTCACCTCCGGGATCGCCCTCGCCTGACCCCCGGTAGTAATACTGACCGTCCGGCGAGAAATGGATGCCCTTGTGACTGGTCTCTGATGCCTGCCCGGACTTCGGATCGAACCTGAGAACACCATTGTTCCGGGCCGCACCGGTCGGCGCCAGGATGTAGATGTTTCCGTCCCATTCGGCCCAGGCGACGTCGTCGCCGACGTCGAGAATCTTTTGCGACTGTCTTGTCGCCACATCGTAGATCCATGTCCCTGTTGACCGAAGGCCCTCCTCTGAGTCCGTCCCGGTCACGTACGCGATGCGTGCGCCTTCAGGGTTCCAGGCGTATTTGTGGACCCCTGGTATCGAATCGCGAACTGATCCGTCTGTCCCGAGGATGACCATCCTCGGCCCTCCTACGTACTCACTGATGGCGAGCAGGTTGCCCTGTGGCGCCGCCTTGAAGGTGTTCACGTTGCCGGTGGATCGATGGATCACGCGCCGCCCGTCGCCGGTAGTTGAGACGAGATAGAGCGTCCGGGAGTCCTCTGGCACATTCGATCTGCGCACCCAGTGGGATCCACCGACAACTACATGGGTTCCCCCGGAGACGATCTCGGCTCCATCCCAGTCCATTGCCCCTGAGGATATGCATGTCAGGGCCAGATAGCCCCCGATGCAGACAACTGACATTGTCCTGGACACGTTGCGCTCCGTTCCCTTGTCGATTATGTCGAAGTGACTGCCGGGCTTGATCCTAGCGGAACAACCTTCCCTCTTCGGCATCTTCAAGCCACAATCTTTGCGCAACAATTGACGCCGGATCAATTAGCGCCACTAAGAGCGAGGACCACCATGGTCAGGGATTGCCTCATTTTCCGCATCGCCATGACATGCGCGATCTCTCTGCTTTCATTGCCCGCCCTCAGTGCTGACGACGATGTCGTGACGGGCGCCGATTCACCCCCGGCCGCCTCCCAACCAGTCTTCAAGCCAGTCACTGTGCTCAGCCGCCCCGTGGCAGACCATCCCGAAGGGGAGCCTCGCGAGGCCCTCGTATACGTGCGCTTCATGGTCTCACCGGAGGGACACCCCGTTGAGATCGCAGTGCAGGAGGAACGCGGGTTCCACAACGAGAGCTATCGCAAGGAGGCGCTCAAGTACGTGAAAGCCATGCGCTTCAGTCCCGCCACGGCGGATGGGGTTCCCATCTTGTACGGCCCGATTACGCAACCCCTCAACTTCGGATTGGGCCTCACAAAGAAAGAACAGGGAGTCACCATCGAGTTCCGGCGCGAACTCGACAAGGTTGCGGCCCTGATGAAGAAGCGTGACTACGCTGGCGCGCACTTCCACGCTGAATGGATGCTGCGTGAGAAGGTCGTGCTGGGTTATGAATATGCGGTGCTGCAGGCGCAGCTGGCGCAAACGCTGGCCGCGGATGGCAGGATCGAAGAGGCCTTGCACGCGGCGCGGGGCGCAACCAGCCGGACTGGCTCCGAGCCGGCGCGGTTCAGGATTGGAGAACCGCCACCGCGCAACAATCCAGACAACTATCTGCTTCCAAAGGAGCTGATGGTCTACCTGCTGGAGCTGCGAATGCGGCTACATGCCCAGCATGGCGACTTGCTGGAAGCCTTGAACACCTACAATGAGCTTGCAGGCCTCGACGCGATCAAGGACGGCGATCCACGCAAGGCACTCGTCGACCAGCTCGTCGCGCTGCTGCAGAGCGGTACCGCGTTGGTGTTCAATGGAGAGGTAAAAGGTGAGTTCTGGTCTCATGTTCTTTTTCACCCGCAGTTCACCACCCAGAACGTGACAGGCAACCTCGACAAGGTGCACCTGCACTGTCGCGGCGGGTTCAAGGAATTTGGTTACGTGCCGGGCGAGACATGGAGCCTTCCGGCAGGATTCGAGGAATGCACGGTGGAGTTCTACGGCGAGCCCGGAGCAACGCTGGAGCTGGTGGAAATGCCGGCCGGCTGAGATCGCAGCCCCCCTTCGCCGCTATGCAGAGCAATGTGCGCTTGGGAGGCTATTCAATCTCGATGTCGAATTTGAGCGGTATGACGCCAACCCCCGCCACGGCCGCACCATCCTTCAACGCCGGGGCGATGGCGGTGTCGAATGCAGCAGCGACCGCAGCCTCGTCCAGCAGATCGGATCCCGATGACCGATCGACGCTGGCTGTAACCACGCAACCGCCCTCATCGTAGACAATCCGCACGCGCACAGTCCCCGTGACGCTGCGATCAAGAGCCTTCTGGGGATAGTACGCACTCGCGTCCGGCCCCTGGAGAATGCGAGCCGACGGTCCGCTGGCTTCGACGGCGGTGGTCGGGCATGAACTTCCCCGCGACTTGCTGTAACGCAACCGGCCCGCGGCGCGGTCCGCATCATCCATCCGCAATGCCAGTTCAGTCCGCAATCCCTGCAGATCAACCCAGATGTCCCTGCCCCTGAGCCTCTCGGGGATGGCGGTCGGGTTGGCCGTGTCGCATGTGGAGAATTCCGCCTCGAGATTCCTGCGTATCGCAATCAACCGGTCGTCCAGGGCCTTCAATTTCGGCTCTGCCCAGGTTCGTTCATTTTCAGCAGCGCGGGCCATCAGGGTGACAACCAGGTCCCGATGGAAGATCAGGTCCTCCTGCGCGTACCAATAGCTCCTGATCCGCATGAGTTTGCACGACTCCGGCCGCACCACATTCTCCAGGCGCTCGGCAAGGTCTTGGGGAAGCCCGGGCCCGCTGCTGAGGCCACGGCGGTCGAGTTCCGCATAGATCGCGCGTACTTCAGCCTTCGCAGGCTCAGGGAGGAAGTACTCCGCGTGATCATTGACGGGGCTTCGGCCTGAGATATCTACGAGACCAGCCTTCGACCAGCCCAGCAGGTCTTCTGGCATGGCCTGCATATTGGCCAACAGGAAATTGATGCGCGCCACCGTGAGCGGACGCAATTCTCCGGAGGGGTCTTCCGGCTTCTCCTCTGTAAGCTGCGCCGCGGTGGAACCGCCTGTCGCCGCGAGGAGCATGGCCAAGAGCGCAAGGAGTCGGTTGGCGATGGTCATGGAAGGATTTTCATTTTATCGCCGGCGTGGCGCCGGCGTGGCATCAGCGTAGCGGGTAGACGGCATTTGTACATCCGTTTTGCCTGCGTGGCTCAGTCGCCTTCCTGCCTTGAGCGAAACTGCCGCACCTGCGCTGCCGACACTTCATTCGCATAGCAGGTCGGCGACCGACCTCCTGGCTTGCTCCAGGCCGACCTTGCACCGCATTTCCGCCCTGCGCGATCCGTGTTGTATGGGCAGGGACAGTTGCCCGGATAGGAAGCAATGGATTCGCCGACGATCAGATCGCGGATCTTTGCATCGCTGAGCGGTTGCTTTTCCATGGTGTGGGCACCGCTGGCTCCCAGCACTCCAATCAGCATCCAGGCAAGCCGCACGATCATGGATTGGAACATGCATGACTCCCTGTTCAGCTCTTGAGTCAGGAGCCTGACAGATCTCCTCCCGCCCTCCCCGAAGCAGTTCTCGGAACAGACCCAGGGTTGCGTCGACAACTCGAGAGCTGGCCATTCCCTTTCCAATACCCTGCGATCAGGCCACAATCCCTCGGCAGCAAGAAACGTTTGATGACATAACACCGCTGCCCGGGGGAGATGATGTCTGCAAGAACTGCCCTGCAAATGATCGGCCGCAGGAAGTTTCGGCTTGCCTGGCTCGCAAGCCTTGCTGCATGCATGTTCAGTCCGGGGGTTTCTGCTCAGGAATCGTTGTCGCTGCAGACCCTCAACGTCGACCTCACGCCCTTGGTCGAGCGCCTGGGCGACAGCCCTACCCGATTTGCGGTGCCCATACGCGCGACAGCCGAAGTCACCAGCGCCGGACGCTGGACGGAATCCGGCGGGCAGTCGCGCTGGCGTCACAGCATTCGTGTACCGTCGGCCGTATCGATGTCCTTCCTGGCCGATCGCATCAGCCTGCCCCCAGGCGCCATGCTGACCGTGTCAAATGGCGAGGCGAGCTTCCAGTACACCGCCAGGGACATCGCCCAGGGAAGACTCTGGAGCCGCGTCGTGCGCGGAGACACGATCGACCTCGAACTGGTGGTTCCGACTAATTTGCGCAGCTCCGTGAGGCTGGGCATTTCAGAGCTTCAGGCAGGTTATCGCGCCATCGGCCGGGGGCAGCGGAATCATCCGGCGTTCGAGCGCATGCAGCGCAGCCGCCAGGATCTGCGTACGCTCTCGCTATCCCCACTGTCCACCGGCACACATGATGCGTGCCGCATCAACTATCGCTGCGAAGAGACTCCAGAGAATGCAGGGCCCGCCAGGGCCAGCGTCGCCCTGGTGATTGCCAATCAGTATCAGTGCAGCGGCACTCTGGTGAATAACGCCCGTCTCGACGGCATCCCGTACATCCTCACTGCGCGGCATTGTCAGGGATCCATCGCAGGTGGCACGCCACAGATCGCAGCCGCAGTCACGGTGTACTGGGAAGCGATGAGTTCTTGCAATGCGGAGCTCGGCGACCTGTTCAACCCTTACCTGGTTACGCAGACGGGAGCGACTACAGTCGTGGAACAGCAGGACGCATGGCTCCTGCGGCTCAATGCCAGCCCCCGTATTGCCAATCCTTACTTCGCCGGCATCAACGCGAGCGGCAGCGCAATCCTCGGTGGGTTCAGCACTCACCACGCGCTCTCCACGCGCCTGCAGTTCACTGCCTGGCACGGCACGGCCGTGGAGGTGAGCTTCCCCCGTGGCGCTCTGGGTGTCGACTATGCCTGGAACCTGTGGGGCGTGACGCCGCAGCGCGGCTACTTCGGTCCGGGCGCCTCAGGCTCCGCCCTTTTCGACCAGGCGAACCTGCTGGCTGGCGTGGCCTCGCTGGGACGCGATGACGTGGGTCGGATAGGCGCGTGTCCGGCGGACGTTCCCGCGGAGCCTACCGCCGGCACGGCGAAGGCCTATTTCGTATCTCTGGCTCGACTGTGGCAGTCCACGGCCGATACCACCAGTTCCACCGGCACGACGACTCTCGCGGGCGTGCTGGACCCGGATGCGACAGGCGCGTTGGCCATAAACGGTTCCGACGGCCTGCCTTCGCTGCACTTTCAGGCGGTCACCCCTGACAGGGTGATCAATTCGCCGGCGCAGCTGAACTGGAATGGCGGCCCGGCAACCAGCTGCATTGCAAGCGGCGGCGTATCGGGGGACGGCTGGGCCGGCATCAAACCATCACAGGGCACCGCGTATGTGACCTCGGCCAACATCGGTGTCGTCGGTTACACGCTGCGATGCGAATATGCAGGTGGCCGCGAGATGACGGTGAGTACTTCTGTCTCGTTCCGGGGACCCGACCCGTACGCGCACTTTGTGGGCGTACGGGGGAATTCCGTGTGGCTGGGAGCACCGTTCCGCCTCACCTGGCAGTCGAACCAGAGTCCTTGCTCACTGACGACCTCGACGGACTTCATGCAGCTCAACGTGGTAGACCGCCTGACGGAACTGCCCTCCAGCGGCACCGCCACCCTGATCTTCAATCAGATCCGCAGCATGCATTTCGGACTGGAGTGCGGTCAGGCCGCTACACCTGCCAACGTGCACGGAACCGTCGACGTGGTGCAACCGAGTGTCGAATTCGTGGCGAATTCCACGATCCGGCGCCCGGGCCAACCCCTGCGTTTCCGTTGGAATTCGATCGCCGAGAAGTGCACCACTTCAGGGGGCGCGCCGTTCGATGGCTGGAACGGCGGACAGGCAGAGGGCATCGGCAACCGCAACGCCACCACGCAGCAAGTGGGCGACTTTGTTTACACGCTCACCTGCTCTGCGGGAGCAGAGAGCCTCACCCGCTCGATCAACGTGAGCGTGCGGGACGAACCAGCTTTCGTCACGCTGACCGCGCCCAGCACCATCGTGCATCGCGGCACGTTCTATACGCTGCAGTTGCGCTCGAACATCGATGGGTGCCGGGTCTTCGGGATTCCCGGGCTTGCCATGTCTTCGCTGGAAGTTTCGGCCGAAAGCACGCTGACCCTGACGGGGCATCCGCTGGGCACCCACACCATTTACGCCACTTGCGCGAGCGAAGGAGCCAGCGCCAGTTCCGAGCCTGTGACCCTGGAAATCATTACGCCTCCGGAACCCGTGAGACCCCGGATCAACATGACGGTCTCGCCGATGACGGTGGAGGTCGGCCAGGATGTGACCGTGAACTGGACCACCGAAAATGCCACTTCGTGCACGGCATTCGGACATCCCTCGTTCACTGGCGCAGTGCCCACGGCCGGCTCGCAGGTTCTCACCATGACCACCGTCGGTTCTCCGATGCTTGATCTGAATTGCATAGGGATTCAGTTAGGCGCCACAGTGGGAGTGGCTGTAACCGTTACGGCGCCGCCCGGGAGTGGTGGGGGAACCGGTGGTGGCGGCACGGGTGGTGGGGGAACCGGTGGCGGCGGAACCGGTGGTGGGGGAACCGGCGGCGGCGGAACCGGTGGTGGAACCGGTGGTGGCGGCACGGGTAGCGGCGGAACCGGCGGTGGCGGAACTGGTGGCAGCGCCAGCGGTGGAGGCGGAGGAAGCACTGGGATTGAGCTCCTTTTGCTCCTATGCTTGCTTCTGGGCCAGACACCTTTGATTCGGAGTCGAGCCGGAGCCAAATGATGTAAGCCTGGGAGCCCTCTGCGGACTGCCCCCTTCGACCGCAGACAGGGTGAAGATCGCTCAACCGCCATGCTCACCGCTACGCCAAAGCGCTGGTTCTCCTGGAACTACACAGTTTCCCGCGATGACGATCGCCTGGCCGATCTGGACATCTCGTGGTGGCGCGAAAAGGGCTCGCTCGCTGTCGACGGCCGCCGCTACGCCGTCTATCGCGAGCGCCCGATGTCGGGGAAGTTCATCCTGGAATCCGACGGCGCCATCGTGGCCAGCGCAGAGAAGCCCAGCTCCCTGAAGCGGCGGCTGCTGATCGAACATGCCGGCAGGCGGTACGAATTGAAGCCGCGCAGCATGTTTACGCGTACGTTCGATCTGCGTGAAGGATCCACGGTGGTCGGCTCATTGTCGGCCAGAGGCTTCTTCAGCCGCCGGATGAACGTCGACCTGCCGGAGACGCTGCCACTGCCGGTCAGGATGTTCGTGACGTGGCTGACCGTGCTGCTGTGGAAGCGGGAGTCGGAGGCGGCGGCCGCAGGCAGCTAAGCACCATAATTGCGCCTCCCATCCTGGCCCGCGTCACTCAGCGATAGAGCAGATACCCGCCCCGCTCCTCGCACCACTGCTGCTCATCCCGCCCGGTCAGCGCATCCAGATCCCCCGCCGTGGCACCCGGATCATCCACCCACTCCCGCAGCAGCGGGCCGCCGTTGATGACATCGATGGCCAGCCGCGTTTCGTACTCATACGGAAAGTCGCGCCACAGCGGATAGTCCGGCCGCAACTTGCGCAGCGCCTTGAACGCCAGCGCCTGCAGTCGCCAGGGACGGAAGGCTTCGTGATCGTAGCTGGCATCCTCCACATGGATCTGGATGCCGGCGCACAGCTTGCCCACATGCTTGTGGAATGTGGGTTCGAACCAGCAGGCACGCAGCCTGCAGCCGCGCATCCATTGTGGGGCGAGGCGTTCCATCTCGCGCAGCAGGTCATTGGTGTTGAGGTCTGGCGCGCCGAAGATCTCCAGCGGCCGGGTGGTGCCGCGGCCTTCTGACAAGGTGGTGCCTTCCAGCATCACGGTGCCGGCATAGCAACGCGCCATCCACAGGTTGGGCGCGTTGGGGCTGGGATTCACCCAGGTGCGCTCGCCAGTGGGCCATCCGAAGCCCGGCCCGCGCGCCGGCTGCCAGTCCTGCATGGTGATCACACGATAGTCGACATCGAGTTTGCAGTGCGCGACGAACCATTGCGCGAGCTCGCCAAGCGTCAGGCCGTGGCGCATCGGCATCGGGCCGGCGCCGACGAAGCTTTCCCAGCCCGCCCGCAGGGTCAGTCCTTCCACTGGCCGCCCGACGGGATTGGGCCGGTCCAGTATCCACACGGTCTTGCCGTGCTCCGCCGCGGCTTCGAGCACATAGCGCAGCGTGGTGATGAAGGTGTAGATGCGGCAGCCGAGGTCCTGCAGGTCGACGAGCAGGACGTCGAAGGTGTCCATCATTGCCGGGGTCGGCTTGCGCACCTCACCGTAAAGACTGAGGACGGGTATCCCGAGCGCCGGATCGGTGTAATCCGGCGACTCCATCATGTTGTCCTGCTTGTCGCCGCGAAGGCCGTGCTGGGGACCGAAGGCCGCGGTGATGCGCAGGTCGCCAAGGCTGGCGAGGGCATCCAGCGAATGCGTCAGATCGCGTGTGACTGATGCCGGATGGGCCAGCAAGGCGATGCGCTTTCCCTGGAGCGGGGCGCGCAGCGAAGCTTCGTCGAGCAGTCGATCAATTCCGAAGAGCATGGGGAACCAGTGGTGCTGACAGGACATGCAAGCGTATCAGCGCCGCATGCCGAGCGGGTGCCGCACCGACTCAGAGGTGTGCTGCGAATGCTGACTCGTGATGAAAGTCCGGTTTGCCCTCGGGATGCCGCAGGGCCCAGTAGTAGAGCCTGCCCTCGCGATCCTCGAGCACGGCCGATGCGGCGATCTGCTGTGGGCCGGCGCCCAGGACAGGCGCCGGGATGTTGAAGTGGAGTATCAGGCTACCGGCCTGCTGCTCCAGGGCAATCGCCGGTGCGGGCGTGTCCAGCTGCTGCATGCCCTGGCGGTAGCCATCGAACTGGTAGGCGGCCCAGTTCCCCGAAGGGGAAAAATTGAACTCGACGTAGCACGCGCTGGATGGTGCCCTGGCAAAGAGCTCGAAGCAGGTGGTTCGCCAGAGACCGTCGCTGCGGACGGGGTCTGCTGCAGCGGATGGCACACGCAGGCGGGAAACGTCACCGCTGAGGAGGAAGCGCCCTGTGACGGGTCCCGATCCATCGCGCGCGATCATTGCCGTCACGCTGTCCACCCAGGAACACGGCGTGGCGGGGTGCGGCGCCAGGCGCAGAGCAGATACCCCGAGAGGGGGCGGACTGTTCGTGCTCATCTGCAAAAAACTGGTTACCGGCTTACCGTGATGTTGGCCTGAGTATCCAGCGGGCCAAACTGATCGACGCCAATGCCCTTGGGGGCAGCCGGAATGACCAGCTTCACCCAGACGGCATCCGGTCCCTTGAAATACGAAGTCTCGGCCGCCTTGCGCAGGGCATCGAGGCTGTCCTGCTGCTTCCCGGAGCCCGCCTTGGCGAAACCCGGCAGCTCGAACACGACCCATGAGCCTTTGGCCATCTCGCTCAGGCTGATGGCCACTTCCGGTCTCTCGGTCTTCACGCGGATCTCGGTACCGGAGCGCACAGTGCTCTGGTTGGCCGTGATGTTGAAGTCCTTCCCGTTGCGGCTCAGGGTGATTGGCTGTTGGGCGGCAGCTCCGGCGCCGCCGGGACCGCCGGCTCGCGCGCCCGGACCAGCCCCCGCGGCGCGAGGGGCCGCCGCGGACGCACCCGCAGCGGTAGCCGCAGCCGTGGGTGACCGAAGAGCGACATCCTTCAGCGCAAGGCCAGCACCCCTCGTGGGTCCGGCCCTCCTCGGGGTGAACTGAATGCGTCCGATATCACCCTTGCATACGGAGGCATTCCAGGTGGGGTGGATCTCGCACGTGTCGTCCGTAGCGACACTGTCGTTCTCGCCGTCATGGATCAGCACATAAGAATCACGGATGCCGGTCGTCGATCCGTCCAGATCGTGGATCGCCGCGGTCCGATAGGCCACCGCACCGCGGTTGTCACTATCAAACCTGGGATCGATCTTCGGAAAGTACACGGGCTTGGCGTTGACGTACTTCGCGCCCTTGACCGTGTTTTCGGTCGTAACCCCGGCACCCGTGAACAACAGCCATGAAAGCGCCCCCGACCCGCGCTGCTTGTTGTCCTGGAAATTCACGAAAGTCGTGTTGACCACGTCATGACGGTAGTCGTAGTACTCGTAGGCGCGGATCGGGAAGTCGGGAATGGCGCGCTTCGGCAGGCTGCGGCCATAGGCCTTCTCCTCCGACGTCACGGGGTTGCCGGTGTTTTCGGTTTCGCCCACGAACAGCGAATCAATCACCAGAGACGTAAACCGGTCGTCGCCGAAGGAGCCGGTGGAATGCGTGAACCCAATGGCATTGTCCGCCGACTTCAGGTTCCTGAAGACGTGCATCTCGCCCCTGCCCCAGACACCGCCATTGCGGTTCTTGTAGGTGGTGAGATTCTCGAAGTGGGTCTCCACGCTCTTGCTGTTGGGATCAGCAGGATTTTCCTTGGGCATGTACGAGGGGCCGGCCAGGCCGAAGGCGTTTTCCACGTTGATGTTCCGGTCGAACATGAACCCGTCGAAGTTGGAGTGGGCCGTGTTGTTCCTGAATTCGCGGAACCTGGTGCGGCGTGGCCAGGTGTTGCTGGAAATCTCCGTGCCCAGGAACGCCCCGTTCGGGTGCTCTGGCAACGACAGCCAGAAGCCATTCGCCTCGGAACCGGCTGCCACATTGCCAACGAAGGTGTTGTCGGGATTGGTGATCCAGTAAGCCGAGACCGTGTTGTCCGATGGCAGCAGGGTGTCCTTGCCATACATGCTGGCCTGCCGGATGGCCGCGCGATTGGCGGCATCGATCTCCCCGTTCGGAGCGAGGTTGGTCGGCACGCAGGGCTTGGTGACATGGCACTTGACCTGGATGGCCAGGTTGCGCACGAACGCGTTGCGCTGCTCGATGCCGTCTTCCAGGAAGAAGCAGTGACCGACGGTGTTGTAGGTCACATTGTTCTCGATGCGCAGGTCATTCGTGCCATGCACGGTCACGCAGCGGTTGTACGTATCGTGGATCGCCGCATTCCTGATGTACTGCCCCTTGGCATCGCCCACCAGGTGCCAGTGGATCGGATAGCGGGCCAGCGTCATGTTCTGCCCCATGCGGGTCAGCTCGACGCCCGATACATACATCCTGCTCGACGGCATAGCCATGATGTGGCCACCGAAGAATGACTGCTCCGCATCGGCCGAGGCCTGCACCTTGATGTTGCGCGTCAGCAGGCCCACTTCGCCGCGTTCGTCCACGTCGAGGGTGATCTTGCCGAAGTGCATCCAGGCCAGCGGCCTATCGAGCGTGATCCGGTTGCCGTTGATGGCGGTGATCGTGCGCTTCTCGGCCTGGCGGGGATCGTAGTCCGTGGAGGCGAGGACAATCTCGTCACCCACACGCCAGCCTTTGGCATCCAGCACCTGGATCGCGGTCGCACCGGCGCTGGCCGTCGCGGCCAGCTTGGTCCAGGTATTGGTGCGGTCACCATGCAGGTGCAGCGTGCCGCCGGAGATCAGGAGGCCGCGGTCACCCATGCCGGCCATCACGTCCTCACCCCTCACATTGTCGGTGAAGGTGATCGTCGCCTTGCGGGTGTGGGGGCGGGCTTCGCTGCCGATGGCCAGCTCGCCGTGCAGCATGATCCACTCGGTGGTCAGCTCGAGGTCGGCGTCGTTGGAGAAGGTGAGCCTGCCTTCGATGGTCAGGCCGGCCAGTGCTGGCGGGCTGACGTCGAGGATGACGTTCTTGTCCTTTGGCAGGGTGACCTTCTCGCCTGCGGCGGGCACCTTGTTGTTGGGCCAGGTGGCGGGGTCGGACCACTTCGTGGCTTTGGCCGGCGCCCCGGCGTCCTGTGCCTGCACGGCAGCGAACACGCCGCCCAGCAGAAGCGCTGGAACCAGCGAATAGAGAATGATTGAGCGATTCTTCCTGCTCACGGCTTCGCCCCCCGGCAAACAGTTGTAAGCGAACCTGGAAACCTGACGCCTGAGCATAGCGCGGCGCTTGACTGGCCGAAACATCGCCAAGATGCTACTTCCCGGTTGTGCCAGGGGGATTCATGAAGGTGTTGACCATCATTGCGTTGACTGCCGCGGCGTTCGCCCAGGGCACCCCCGCGCGCGCCGCGGATTGTGATCGCGCCTGCCTTGCGTCGCTGATGGAACGCTATCTCGTCGCGCTCGATGCGCACAACCCAGGATTGCTGCCGCTCGCCCGCGGCGCGAAGTTCACCGAAAACACCGTTGCACTGACCCTGGGTGATGGCTTCTGGCAAACCATCGACAAGGGCAGCCAGTCGTCTTCCTCCCGCCTCATCATCGCCGACCCCGCCACATCGCAGGTGGCGTTTTATGGCGCCGCGAAGGAGAACGGCCATGGCGTGCTGTTCGGCGTACGGCTAAAGCACAAGGCGCAGCGCATCAGCGAGATCGAGCAGTTCGTGATCCGGCGCGGGCCGGCGCAGATTGGCGAGTTCGACAACCCCCCAGCTTTCGAGGCGGCGTGGACCGAGGTGCTGCCAACCCCTGAACGCCTGCCGCGCGCGGAGCTGGTTCGCATCGCCAATCTGTATTTCGAGGGCATCGAGAAATCCAGCGGAGACATCGTTCCTCTGGTACCGGAAACCAGCCGGGTGGAGAACGGCTTTCGTACCGCCCCGCGTGCGCCGGCCGCCGATGGCACACCGGCGGAGAGCATCCAGGCGTCGTTCAGCAGCGGCAGGTACCGGTACATCCGCGAGATCAAGCCGCGCCGCTTCCTTCTGGTCGACGAAGAGCGGGGTTTGGTTTACACCATGGTGATGTTCCACCACCCGGGCAATGTGATGGGCCTGCCGATGTGGGACAAGCAGTACAAGGATCCCACCAGCATCATCAACTTTCCCAATTCGATGGCGATGACGGAGGCGTTTCGCATTCGTGGCGGAAAGATCACCCACATCGTCGCGCAGATGGTGATGCTGCCGTATCGGCAGCCGACGGGGTGGCCCGTGCGTTGAAGCGGGCGCCCGGAATGTCGCGCCTGCCGGGGCAGGCCGCATGAAGGGTCGACTTCAGCCCATTCCTTCAAGTCTGGCAGCCACCATTCTTCGCAAACTCCTCCTCACCAACACTGAGGAGGAAACATGTTCGCACGTCACTTCAACACGCTATTTGCATCCGCCACTGTCGCCGTCGCGCTGTCCGGATGCGCAACCCCACCTGCCAGCCTGGACCTGACGCTGGAAAAGCCATCGGCTTCGGGTCACTACGCCGTAGCGCTGGTACCACCGCCCGTCGCTCCGGCGATCAACCAGGTGCACAGCTGGACGGTGAAACTGAGGGATGCATCAGGCGCGCCAGTCACCGGCGCCATGGTCACGGTCGGCGGCGGCATGCCGCAGCACGGCCACGGATTTCCGACCAGGCCGCGGGTGACCCGCGAAGTCGAGGAAGGAACCTACCTGGTGGAAGGCATGAAGTTCAGCATGCCGGGCTGGTGGAACATCAAGTTCGACATCCAGGGCGTCGCGGGTGATGACAAGGTGACCTTCAACACCGTCGTCACGCGGGGATCGCACAGGTGAACACCATGAATCCGCGTCAACTGGTTGCGGCGCTGATTGCCATGGCTGCGCAGGTGGTGCTGTGCGCTGCGTTGCTGGCGCCCCCGGCGTTTGCACATGGGTCAGACGGCTGGTCACCCCAAGAGCTGGACACCATAATCTCGATGCGATGGTCCCAGGCCGGCCCTGTGCCGGCAGATCCCTCGAATGCCTATGAGGGATCTGCCGATTCGCGGGAGCTGGGTCGCGCGGTGTTCCAGGATCCCCGGTTCAGCGCCAATGGCCAGGTGTCCTGCGCAAGCTGCCACGTGGCTGGCAGCCAGTTCACGGACACCCTGCCGCGCGCCCGGGGCATCGGCACCGGAGAGCGTCGGACCATGCCCATCATGGGGGCGATGGGATCGCCCTTCCTGTTCTGGGATGGGCGCAAGGACAGCCTCTGGTCGCAGGCCCTGGGTCCACTGGAAGACGCGCGCGAGCATGGCAGCAACCGGGTCGCGGTTGTGAGGCTGCTGGCGTCGCACTACAGGGAGCGATACGAAGCAGCATTTGGCGCCCTGCCGGACCTTCGAACCCTGCCGGAAAGCGCGGGACCGCTGGGTTCGGAGCCTGAACGCAACGCATGGACGGGCATGTCCGAAGCGCAGCGGAACAGGATCAACCGGGTCTTCGCCAATCTGGGCAAGGCCATCGCGGCCTACGAACGCACGATCACCTTTGGGGAATCGCGATTCGACCGCTATGCCGAAGCGCTGGCTTCCGGAGACCCCACAGGCCAGCACCTGCTCTCCCCGCAGGAAGTCCGCGGATTGCGCACCTTCATCGGCAAGGGTCGATGCGCCACCTGCCACAACGGTCCGCAGCTGACGGATCACGCTTTCCACAATACGGGCGTGCCGGCGGCCGGCGGCGTTGCAAGCCGCGGGCGCGCAGAAGGAGTCCGGAGGCTGCTGCGTGACGAGTTCAACTGCCTGGGTCCGCACAGCGATGCCCGACCCGCGCAGTGCACCGAACTGCTGTATCTCGAAGCGGAGGACAGCAGCCTGGCGGGCAGCTTCAGGACACCTTCCTTGCGCAATGTGGCCCTGCGTCCACCATTCATGGATGCGGGACAGTTTGCGACCCTGGAGCAGGTAGTGCGGCACTACCAGCGCGCACCGGCGGCTGCGGTGGGACGCAGCGAAATCACCTCGCGCGCCTCCCGCAATCCCGACCGCATCGGGATCCGCCTGAGCGAATCCGATGTGGGGGACATCGTGGCCTTCCTCTCGTCGCTGAGCGGACCTGTTTCCGGTCAATAAGGCAGCTTGCGCTCCAGCCGGCTCAGCGGACCACTCATCTGCAATGCCGATGGGGTGGTCCCGAACATCGTCCGCGAGGTCCTGGACAGATGTGCGGAGTCGGCAAAGCCAACGGCATGCGCGGCTTCCGAAAGACTCTTGCCCTGCATCAGCAGGGTCCACACCTGCAACAGCCGGCGCCACAGCACATAGGTGCGCAGTGGCATGCCGGTTTCTTCCACGAACAGGTGCCGGAACCTGCCTGGCGACAGGTGTGCGACCTTGGCGACGGCGGGCAGGGAAATCGGGGTGTCGATCCGCTTGCGGATGTAGTCGATGGCCGCCAGCACGCGTGGATCCGATGGATTCCTCGCAGCGGTATCAGACAGTTTGCCGACGAACTCCCTACATACCCACTCCACCAGGTGCCGGTCCTGTTCGACGCGCCACGCGCGTTCGAGGTTGCCCGTCAGTTCTGTGGCGTCGGTCACGGAGAGCAGCTCCATCTCTCCGCTGAGTCTCGTCGTAAGCGCCCTGCCCTCCGGCGTCTCCGGCTCCACGAAGAGTACTCCGCCCCATTCAGCCTCATTGGTATCGATGCTGTGGACAGCGCGCGAGGGAATGATGGCCGCCCCGCAGGAAGTCCATGGCCCTTGCCCCATCTGCACGCGCAGGCCCGACGGAAAGCCGAACGCAATCTGGATGGAATAGTGCGCATGAGGGGCAATGCTGCCTTCGCCTTCTCCGATCAGCAGGCAGCCACCGCTCCAGGCCACGAAGTCCCCGTAGTACTGCCCAGCCGCCGCCCGACTCATGTGAGCCCTTTCGTTCAATTCCGCCCCAGGCGGCCGACATTAGAGTGGTCGCCGTCACATCACAACCACCGTACCAGGAGAACGATCATGAACGAACGCAACGAATCCACCTGCACCTGCCGCAACTGCCAGGGAGCGGGCTGCGCCTGCGGCTGCCAGGCGCCCACCACCAGCAGGGATTGCGCCTGCGGCCCACAGTGCAATTGCGGTTCCGCCTGCAACTGCGCCTCACCCCGCAGCGCATGAGGAATGGCCACCGGCGGAACGCTCCGCCGGTGGCCCCTTCAATCACCAGGACGCACGACGACCCTCATGGGTCACACCCGGCTACCGCCGATCGTGGAGCCCGGCGTCCGGGTGACGCCGGATGGTCGATGCGGGGATGCTGGTTTCATCCAGATGGCGAGCCCGCAGGGAGTCGTCATCTGCAACTTCCTCGCCCTGGCTTGCGCGTGTCGAGGAAATATCCGTAGCTCCCGCGCCTGCCAGCAAATGCCTGGCGCGATCCACCTGTTCAGAGGTCTCGCAGTGCACCGACAGCAGTGTGCCGCCGCCCTTGACGCGTCCCTCGTAGCTCTTCGCTTCGTACTCGGGGACACCCATGCCCGCGAGCGCCCCGACGAGTCCACCGACTGCGCCGCCCGCACCGAGGCCGGCAAGTCCCGCGACGATGGGTCCCGCCGCGAGCAAGGGCCCAATGCCCGGGATGGCCAATGCGCCCGCGCCAACAAGAAGGCCAAGGGTGCCGCCAATCACGCCGCCCACGGTTACACCGGCGGTTGTTCCTTCCGGCGCCTTGGTGTGCTTTTCATGCGCCAGTTCCTGGGTGCTGCGGGTGTCAGGCAGGAGCACCGATATCCATGCACTCGGGAAGCCCGCATCGATCAGCACATCCACGGCACGCTCGGCTTCGCCGCGGGTCGAAAAGATGCCGAAAACCGCCTTGCTCTTGATGTCCATATCGGATCTCCGTGTTGCAATGGCTGGTACGCGACCAGCACGCTGGGCCTGTGACGGTAGGTGATGCGGCATGGCGTAAATGTAGGAAAAGCCCGCGAACGGGCCTGCGGCATTCCCGACGTGCGAAGTTGCCGCGCCGCATCCTGGCCTTGAGCCCTCCTTCGGGGCCCGGCCACAATGTGCTAGAAAGGCCGACGTGAGCATCCTGTCGCGTCCGCTTGTCGCCCTGGCCCTTCTGCTGACCGCTCCAGCATTGCTGGGCGCCCAGTCCGCAGCTTCACCACCCTCGGGCAATACCTCCACTGTTGTCATCCAGACGGCCATCGGGGACATCCACATCGCCCTCGACCACGCGCGCGCACCGAAAACCTCACAGAACTTCCTGGCCTATGTGGACTCCGGCCTGTTCAGCAGGATGACCTTCTACCGGGCCAGCGCCTCCCTCAGCGACGGCAGCGAGGGCATGGTGCAGGGAGGCATGGGCAACAACCTGCGCGGCACGATGCCGCCCGTGCCCCACGAACCGACCTACACCACCGGCCTCAGCCACGTGGACGGCGCAGTATCGATGGCCTACACCAGCAATCCGGGCTCGGCGCGCACTGAATTCTTCATCGTCGTCGGCAGCCCGATCCCCAGCTACGACGGCGTGCCCGGCGGCAAGCCGGGGTACGCCGTTTTCGGCAAGGTCACGAAGGGCATGGATGTCGTGCACAGGATCCTGAAGATGCCGAAGACGAAGGACGCCCGGAACGCGATGCTGGAGGGCTCCATCCTGGCGGAACCAGTGGCAATCACCAGGGCAAGAAGGGTGCCGTAGCTTTCGGCAGGGGCGCCAGCCCTTGTGATCGGGTGGAGAACAGACGCATTATCTGCGTCCAATAATTCAGGGGAGGAAATCATGCGTCTATTGCTTGCCACGGCCATCCTGTCCATGGGCGCCATCAGCGCCTGCTCCACCGACAGCAAGACCGAAGTCGCCACCACCACCGACACTGCCGAAAGCGCAGCCGTCAGCACTGCCGACAGCGCCCAGGTCATCCTCGACCGCCATGTTGCTGCGATGAAGGCCGGCGACCTCGCGGCAGTAATGGCCGACTATGCAGACGACGCACTGGTGATCGCGCCCCACGGCATTACCCCGGGCGAGACCAATGTGGGCGGTTTCAACGTCCTCGAAGGCAAGGACAACATCTCCAAGCTGTTTGCCGTGCTGACCAACAAGGACAACGCCGCGGGCATGGCCAGCATGGAAACGAATTACGAATTCAAGGGCAGCGACGTTGCCCTGATGCACTGGGTGCAGTTCAAGGGCACGCCCCAGGAACTCTCGGGCACGGATGTCTGGATAATCCGCGATGGCAAGATCATCACCCAGAGCGTGCTGGTGAATCCGCCGGCCGCGAAGTAATCCCCCGCGTAAATGAAAAAGCCCGCGGCGCACGCCGGGGGCTTTTTTTCAGGTTCCAGGAGAAGATACTTACCGGCTGACAGCTATGGTGGTCTGCGCCACCAGTCGTCCCACCGGCTCGACAACCGGCCCCTGGAAATTCTTGTCGGTGATGACCAGCTTCACCCACATGGAGTCCTTGTCCTTGAACCAGGAGGTCTCGCTCGCCTTTCGCAGCGCGTCCAGGCTGCCTTGCTGCTTGCCGGATGCCGCCTTGGTGAATCCCGGCAGCTGGAAAACGACCCAGGAACCCTGCTCCATCTCGCGCAGGCTGAGGTTCAGCTCCTGCCGGTCCGACTTCACCTTGATCTCGTTGCCCGAGCGCACATTGCTCTGGTTCCCCGTGATCTTGTGGTCCTTGCCATTGCGGTGAAGCACGACCGGAGAGCCCGCACTCAGTTCGGCCAGCGTTCCGCCCGGCTTGTTCAGGAACAGGCGGCCGACATCCCCAGGGCACACGGCGGCGTTCCACGACGGCTGGATCTTGCAGTCGCGATCCGTGGCGACACTGTCGTTCTCGCCATCGTGGATCAGGACAGAGCCCTTTGGAATACCACCCACCGATCCGTCGAGGTCTTGGATCACCGCCGTCCGGAAAGCCACGCCACCCCGGTTGTCGTTGTCGAACCGCTTGTCGATGTTGGGGAAGTACACCGGCTTGGCATTGACGAACCTGGCACCCTTGATGGTGTTGTCGGTCGTGACGCCGGAGCTGGTGAACAGCAGCCAGGAAAGCGCGCCGGTCTTGCGCTGCTTGTTGTCCTGGTAGTTCACGAACGTGGTGTTCACCACGTCGTCGCGATAGTCGTAATACTCATAGCCGCGGATCGGGAAGTCCGGAATCGTGCGCTTCGGCACGCTGCGGCCATACGCCTTCTCTTCCGGCGTCTCGGGATTGCCGGTGTTCTCGGTTTCACCCACGAACAGGGAATCGATGACCAAAGAGCTGAACGGGTCGCGACCGGCATTGCCTGCCGCATGCGTGAAGCCGATGGCGTTGTCAGCCGCCTTGTAGTTGCGGAAGGTGTGCATCTCGCCACGACCCCAGATGCCGCCGTTGCGGTTCTTGTAGGAGGTCAGGTTCTCATAGACCGATTCCACGGTCTTGCTGTCCGGGTCAGCAGGATTTTCCTTCGGCATGTGCGAGTTGCCGGTCAGGCCGAAGGTGTTGTCCGCGTTGATGTTGCGGTCGAACATGAAGCCGTCGAAGTTGGAGTGGGCCACGTTGCCGCGGAAAATCCCCTGCTTCGTGCGGCGCGGCCACGTGGCCTTGCTGATCTCCGTGTCCAGGAACTGCCCGTTCGGGTGCTCCGGCAGGGACATCCAGAAGCCGTTCTCGTCGGAGCCCGCAGCCACGTTGTCGATGAAATCGTTGGCCGGGTTGGTGATCCAGAAGGAGGCCACCGTGTTGTCCGAGGGCAGCAGCGCATCCTTGCCGGACCAGGCCGCCTGCCGATAGGCCTGGCGGTTCTCGTACGAATGGTCGATTTCCCCATTGGCGCCGAGATTCACCGGCATGCACTTCTTGGTGGGATGGCACTTGGTGCGCATCGCCAGGTTCTTCACGAACTCGTTGCCCGTCTCGATGCCATCCTCGAGGAAGAAGCAGTGGCCCACGGTGTTGTAGGTCACGTTGTTCTCGATCCTGAGGTTGTGCGTGCCGTGGATGGTCACGCAGCGATTGAAGGTGTCGTGGATGGCTGCATTCTTGATGTACTGGCCCCTGGCGTCACCCACCAGGTGCCAGTGGATCGGATAGCGCGCCAGGGTCAGGTGCTGGCCCATGCGATTGAGCTCGACGCCCGAGACGTACATCTTGCTCGATGGCATCGCCATGATGTGGCCACCGAAATACGACTGGGCCGCGTCTTCCGAGGCCTGGATCTTGATGTTGCGCGTCAGCAGGCCGACCTCGCCACGCTCATCCACGTCGAAGGTGATCTTGCCGAAGTGCATGTAGTCGAGCTTCTTGTCGAGCGTGATCGTCTTGCCGTTGATGCCGGTGATGGTGCGGCGCTCGGCCTGCTTCGGATCGTAATCGGTGGAGGCGAGGATGATCTCGTCGCCCACCCGCCAGCCGGAAGCGTCCAGCACCTGGATCGACGTGGCGCCCGCCGCGGCAGTCTGCGACAGCTTGGTCCAGGTGTGGGTGCGGTCGCCGTGCAGGTTCAGCGTGCCGCCGGAGATCATGATGCCGCGGTCGCCCATGCCGGCCATCATGTCTTCGCCCTTCACGTTGTCGGTGAAGGTGATGGTGGCGTTGCGGGTGTGGGGCCGAGCTGCGGTGCCGATCTCCAGCTCGCCGTGCAGCATGATCCACTCGGTGGTCAACTCCAGGTCCCTGTCGTTGGAGAAGGTCAGCTTGCCGTCGACCGACAGGCCACCCAGGGCAGGCGGGCTCACGTCGAGCACGACGTTCTTGTCCTTGCCGATGATGACCTTGTCACCTGCGGCCGGAACCTTGCGGTTGGGCCAGGTGGCCGGGTCGGACCAGCGGCTGGCACCTGGCGCCGCGTTCTGGGCCTGGACGACAGCGAACACGCCGCCGAGCAGGACTGCCGGAACCAGTGAGAAAACAAGGAACGAGCGACTCTTTCTGCTCATGACGGAACCCCCCGGAATTGTGCCCAATCCTAAGCGAATCTCTGGCGTTGCGGCAAAGTCGTGCCGGCGGGCTGCAATCGCCGACCGCCAATGCCGGCCCGGGCCCCCTTGGTACTGCGTCTCAGGGAACCGGCTGCACCACCGCGTCTGCTCGCCCACCGCCGCGTCAGCGCGATCTGCCACCGGACCATGTCGCCGGCACTGGCGCTGAGTGCACCAGCCGCGCCGGGTAAGTTCATGCTGATCGGGCTGTCATTGAGACGCACACCATTTGGATCGAGCGCGTAGCCCTGCGCGCGGTTCCGGATGATGTCGCGGTCTGATCCGTAGCGTGTGCGCGTGAGCCGAGCGGCGTGAAGAAATCCACTGCGTTGTGCAGACAACGTGCGAACCGCGTCATGGAAGCTGACGCTGGTCAGCAGGGGGACTGGCAGGGATAGCATGCTCTGCACATGCGCACCCACGGCACGATCACCCGCTGGAACGACGACCGCGGCTTTGGCTTCATTTTGCCCGCCGGGGGAAAGGGCGACGTCTTCGTCCACATCTCGGCGTTTCCAAAGGACGGAGTGCGCCCGCAGGTTGGTGAACTGATCTCGTTCACGATCGAAGCTGGCCCGGATGGCCGGCAGCGTGCCGCAGGCGTGATGCGCCCGGGGCAGCGCACGGTGCAAAGACCGAGCCCGAGCCGGAGGCGACAACATCCCTCGGCGACACGCAGGTTCGTGATATCGGTGACCACGGTGCTGGTTGTCACCTTGGCCCTGTACGCGTGGTCCCGACTCGAGAACCGGTCTCCTGCCGAGGCGCCTGAACTTGAACTCATGGAAGAACCCTCTGCGCGTTACAGCTGCGACGGGCGCACGATGTGCTCGCAGATGGGGTCATGCGAAGAAGCGAAGTATTTCATCCGCAACTGCCCGGGTACGGAGATGGACGGAGATGGCGATGGGGTGCCTTGCGAACGCCAGTGGTGCAATTGATGTGACGGCGTAGCAGGGCTCAGCTGTATTCGTCAGACCCCTGCACCCAGATGAACGACTGAACGTCGATCATGTCGCGCGGCTTGAGGTTCTGCTGATCGCGCCAAACGCGCGCACCGAACTCCAGCAAGCTGGCGTAGGTGTTCCAGTGGGGCCGCGAGGCATACTGGAAGTCGAATCCATACGCTCGCGCCGCCGCGCGAGTCACCAGAGGCTTGAGGAAAATATGTGTCCCGGGTTGTGCAATGAACCCGAACACGGTGACCAGCGGCCAGGTCAGCACGCGCGTCTGCTTGCGCGGCAGTCCGGCGACAAGCCCCACCCATTCCGTAAACCGGCTCTCCAGCGACCGGCTCCCATGGAGGAAGTCGTACAACCCCTCGGCGAAGGCCCTTGCGCCGGCCGCCCCCTTGATTGCATCACGCAGCGCCATCTTCTCGAACGAGAAGATCATGCTATGGCGTGACTGCTGCTCAACCCTCACGGCGCGGGAGGCGATCTCCCGGAATTCGTTCCTGCGCAGCAGTGCCAGGAAGTCGCGCTTCCCCAGCGCCTGCTGCCATCGCTCGTGCGTCTGCCACTTGTAGTCACGCTCCCATTCCAGGTAGGTCGCGTCATTGAATCCATCAGGAAAGAACTGCAGGAACTTCCGGCGACACCGGTTCGCACGGACTGCATCCGGCCCCTGTCCGCCTGGAGGGCGAGCCGGTTTGCGAAAGTCGAGACTGAGGTCCATGGGCGATGGTTACCGCCATCACCGACTGCAACCAACGCCGGCAGCCCCCTGACCGGTGTAGGTATAAGGAGTGGTCGCCTGTCAGGCGGTGCACCCTGCCCGACCGCGGGGAGACCTTGCGATGCACGCCCTTCTGCTAGACTTTGCGCGTTTTTCCACTTACTTCGGGGGATTCTCCATGAACCGTCTGACTCGCATTGGCGTGATCGCGGCCGTACTGACCGGCTCTGCGATCGCTTTTTCCCAGGCCCCTCCGGGCGGCGCTCCGAACCCTGAGGCCGCCGCCCGTTCGACCATCGAGACCCGGCAGGCCGTCTTCAAGCTGATTGGCTCCCAGAGCGGCGCCATCGGTGGCCTGAACCGCCCGAATGCACCTGCTCCCGATCTGGCCGCCGTGGCCCGCAGTGCAGAGCGCATCCAGGTACTGGCGGGGATGATCCCCGACCTCTTTGCGCAGAACCCCACTGCCCCGGCTTCGGTGAAGACCCGCGCCCTCCCCGGCATCTGGACGGGACAGGCCGACTTCAAGACCAAGGCAGAGGCCCTGCAGAAGGCCGCTGGTGCGGTCCTTGCTGCTGCGAAGAGCGGCAACGTCGACGCCACCAAGGCTGCCGCCCGTGACGTGAACACTGCCTGCAGCCAGTGCCACGAGGCCTATCGCGGACCTGCTGTACAGTAAATGTAGCGGCCCGCGGGCCGTCACGAGCAGAAGGCCGGAGCATCCGCTTCGGCCTTTTTCTTTTCTCGCGCTTGTCGGCGCACACCGACGCCTGAAACAGCCCGTCACCAATCGCCGGACGGTTTTCCGGCCGCGATACTCATTGCGAACCAACAAACCTGAAGCAACGACCTTCCAGTCGTTTCATACGGGAGAACGCAATGGACCTGCTATTGATCCTGCTCTTGCTGGTGCTGCTGTTCGGCGGTGGAGGCGGCCTGTACTGGGGCCTCGGCTATGGATGGGGCATCGGGCCCATCGGCCTGCTCGTGGTGGTACTGGTGGTCGCGTACCTGCTGTACGGTGCGCGCGGGCGCCGAGGGCCTCGACTATAGGTACAGGGTGAGCTTGGTCACCGGGGCCGCCCGGCCCCGGTGACATGCAGAAGACTTACTTGGCGCCGCCCGGTGCCGCGGGCGCTCCCGGAGGCGGACCGCCAGGTCCAGGTCCCGGACCACCCGGTCCCGGCGGGCGTGCCCTGCCGCAACCCTCGGTGGTGCAGACCGTCACCTCATGGATGTAGCGGTTCTTTCCGCCTTCAACGCGGAACGTCTGGCTGGCCGGCGTTCCCGGATCCTTCGGCAATCCCGCGTCGATCCATGGGAAGTTGTGGAAGATGGAGACCGCGCCGACGGTCTCGTCAATCACATAGCGGCGGTTGGTCACCTTCAGCTTCTCGGGGAAGGCGCCCATGTCGCAGGTATTGGCCTCGGGCTTGCTCTTGCCGGTGTCAATGCGACCCTCGAGCCGCGCGCATGGCGTGCCATGCGGCACCGGCAGGGCCGGATCGCCCCAGTTGTTCAGGTACGCATCGGCGGCCGCCTGGATCACTTCGCGCGTATCGCGCTTGTTGGCAGGGATGGGGTCCCACTTCTCGGCCTGCGAGACAGCCAGGTGTTCCTTCGCGCCGAACACCCAGTCGCCTTGGTCCGTCACCACCGATTCCATCTTCTGCACCTTGCCGTCGCGGGTGGCTTCGATGCGGGTGTGGATCACATAGGGATGCGAGTGCGTTGCCGCGATCACCTCGGTGAATGTGGAGCATTGCTTCGTGTCATGGAAGCTGCGCGTGAAGTCCACGGTGATCGCCTGGGACAGCACACCCTTGGCGGGATCCGCGGCCTTGTCGTTCTCTGCGTAGGTGGCGTTGGCTGCAAGGGGCAGCATGGCCGGCCGCCCGGCCTTCTGCGCACTGACGTAGGTGTCGGTCAGCTTCTGCAGTGTTGCGCGGCTGCATTCCGCCGGCGCACTGGCTGCCGCGGCCCCTGTGGCGAAGATGGCGCCCGCAAGGGCGATGGAACAGGTCAGCAGGGTGACCCTGACGTTACGACTCTTGGACATATACCCCCCGGTAAAACGGGCCGATCGCATACCGACCCACTGAATAGCCGGAATGATGCGCCCAACCGTCCATTGTTGTCATGGCGCCAGGCGGAGCAGCTGCTATACTGAACTGAATGGTTCAGTATAATCCTGCCCGCTTCGATACCTCGTTCGCCGCCCTCTCTGATGCCACCCGGCGTGGCGTCCTCGAGCAGCTGGGCCGCTCCGACGCTTCGATTACCGACCTTGCGGCGAAATTCCGCATGACCCTCACCGGCATGAAGAAGCACGTCAGCGTGCTGGAGCAGGCCGGCCTGGTCACCACGCAAAAGGTTGGCCGCGTGCGCACCTGCCGGCTCGGTCCGCGGCAGCTCGAAGAAGAAGCGGCATGGATCGAGCACTACCGCCAGCTCTGGTCTGCGCGCTTCGACGCGCTAGACGGGGTGGTCGAGGAACTGATGCGCCAGGAAAGAACCGATTCACACCGCAACAAGACAAAGAGGAGCTGACACAGATGAAGAACCCCACGACGGCAGAGCGGAGGAGCGAGAGTGAACTGGTGGTGACGCGCACCTTCGATGCTCCCGCGCGCCTGGTATTCGAGGCCTGGGTCCGCCCCGAGCTCTTCAAGCGCTGGTGGGTGCCGGCCTCCTTCGGCCTGAACCTGCTTTCCTGCGAGATGGATGTGCGTGCGGGCGGCGGCTACCGTCTCGTATTCGCCGCCGATCCCGAGCCCATTGCGTTCTTCGGCAAATACCTGGAGGTCACGCCGAATTCGCGCCTCTCCTGGAGCAATGACGAGAGCCCGGAAGGCGCCATCACCACGGTCACTTTCGAAGAGAAGGACGGCAGGACCCACGTCGCCGTGGTGGACCTTTATCCATCGAAGGAAGTGCTCGACGCCGCCATCGCCTCCGGCAGCTCGGGCGGCTATCCGGAGCAGTTCGAGCAGCTCGACGCGCTGCTGTCAGGCTGAGCGCAGCTCAAGGCCCAGGCACAAAAGCTGCCTGGGCAGCCCTCTATGCGCCAACATCAAGCAAGAAATATGGACGGTTCGGTATCCGGTCCACTTTCCCGTATCTGTCGCTGCAAAAGGTGCGGGCGATAGCTTGACGAGTGGCTCTCGCGCTATCCTGCGCCAGCATTTTTTTGCGACTTTTCGCGGGTTTAACCGGGGGCTTTAATTGCCATGAAAAAACATCGATCCAGAAAACTTCTTTTGACCATGCTGGTGCCAGCCGTCTCGCTCTTCAGCGTATCCGCTGCAGTCGAGGCCGCCACCAAGTGGTCCGATCCCGCCTCCTGGCCCAACCGCAAGGTTCCGGCCGCAGGCGACAAGGTCGTCATTGGCAAGGACAAGGAAGTCGTCCTCGACGTCAGCCCGCCCGCCCTGGGTGGCCTGTCGATCGACGGCAAGCTGACCTTCTCCAACGATGCCGACCTCGAACTGACCACCGAGTGGATCATGCTCCACGGCGAGCTGGAAATCGGCACCGAGGCGAAGCCGCACACCCGCAAGGCCACCATCACCTTCACCGACAACGTGAAGAATGAAGACGTGATGGCTGGCATGGGCGACCGCGGCATCATGATCTCCGGCGGCACGCTGAACCTGCACGGCAACACCACCAACACCTGGAGCAAGCTGGCGAAGACCGCCAACGCGGGCGCCACTTCCATCGAAGTGCTGAACGCCCAGGGCTGGAAGGTGGGCGACGAGATCGTGCTGGCCTCCACGGACTACGATCCGCGCCAGGCCGAGCGTCGCACCATCACCGCGGTGAATGGCAACACGCTCACGCTCGACAAGAAGCTTGATTACATGCACTTCGGCAAGATCACCTTCGACGTCGACCAGCGCGGCGAAGTGGGCCTGCTGACCCGCAACGTGAAGATCCAGGCTTCCGAGGATGCGGCCCAGTCCTTCTTCGGTGGCCACATCATGGCCATGCCTTCCAGCACGATGAAGGTTTCCAGCATCGAGCTGAACCGCATGGGCCAGAACCTGACCCTGGCGCGCTATCCGATCCACTGGCACCTGGTGGGCGACGCCAAGGGCCAGTACGTGAAGAACGCGGCCATCCACGACACGTACAACCGCTGCGTGACCGTTCACGGCACGAACGACCTGCGGATCGAGAACAACGTGACTTACAACAACGTAGGTCACTGCTTCTTCCTCGAGGACGGCATCGAGCACGGCAACGAGTTCGTCCGCAACCTGGCCATCCAGATCAAGTGCCATCCCTCGAAGGCCTGCGTCCCCACCAATCTCGCTCCAAATGGAGAGCTCGACCCTGCGTACGAGAATCGCCAGGCCATCAGGCAAGCCAGCATGTCCGGCAAGGACACCCTGCTACCTTCGGACAACACGGTGGCGGCTTACTGGATCACCAATCCGGACAACACCTTCATCGACAATGTGGCCGCCGGTTCCGACGCGAATGGTTTCTGGTTGTCGTTGCCGGAGCACCCGAACGGCCAGTTCCTGGACACGGAAATCGCCAAGAACATCTGGCCGCGACGCACACCGCTGCGCGAGTTCAAGAGCAACGTCGCACACTCGACCTACGACGGGTTCATGTTCGACCGGAACATCAATGTGGAAAACGTCTTCGGGTTGGCCGGCCCCTCGTACATGCCCAAGGAA
>DATMFO010000004.1:0-468753 GCA_035556135.1 Steroidobacteraceae bacterium
TAAAGGAGGTGATCCAGCCGCACGTTCCCGTACGGCTACCTTGTTACGACTTCACCCCAGTCATTGACCACACCGTGGTAAGCGCCCTCCTTGCGGTCAGGCTACCTGCTTCTGGTGCAATCAACTCCCATGGTGTGACGGGCGGTGTGTACAAGACCCGGGAACGTATTCACCGCAGCAATGCTGATCTGCGATTACTAGCGATTCCAACTTCATGGAGTCGAGTTGCAGACTCCAATCCGGACTAAGACAAGTTTTCTGGGATTAGCTCCCCGTCGCCGGTTGGCTTCCCTCTGTACTTGCCATTGTAGCACGTGTGTAGCCCTGGCCATAAAGGCCATGATGACTTGACGTCATCCCCACCTTCCTCCGGTTTGTCACCGGCGGTCTCCTTAGAGTTCCCAACTTAATGATGGCAACTAAGGACAAGGGTTGCGCTCGTTGCGGGACTTAACCCAACATCTCACGACACGAGCTGACGACAGCCATGCAGCACCTGTGTTCTGGTTCCTTGCGGCACTCCCAAATCTCTTCGGGATTCCAGACATGTCAAGGCCAGGTAAGGTTCTTCGCGTTGCATCGAATTAAACCACATGCTCCACCGCTTGTGCGGGTCCCCGTCAATTCCTTTGAGTTTCAACCTTGCGGCCGTACTCCCCAGGCGGACAACTTAACGCGTTAGCTGCGACACTGAGAGCCAATTGCCCCCAACGTCTAGTTGTCATCGTTTATGGCGTGGACTACCAGGGTATCTAATCCTGTTTGCTCCCCACGCTTTCGTGCCTGATCGTCAGTTCTGGTCCAGGAAGTCGCTTTCGCCACTGATGTTCCTTCGGATATCTACGCATTTCACCGCTACACCCGAAATTCCACTTCCCTCTGCCGAACTCTAGCCATCCAGTATCGAATGCAATTCCCAGGTTGAGCCCGGGGCTTTCACACCCGACTTGAAAAGCCGACTACGCACGCTTTACGCCCAGTAATTCCGATTAACGCTTGCACCCTCTGTATTACCGCGGCTGCTGGCACAGAGTTAGCCGGTGCTTTTTCTTTGGGTTAGGTCAAGACCAGAAGGTATTAGCCCCTGGCTTTTCATCCCCACTAAAAGTGCTTTACAACCCGCAGGCCTTCTTCACACACGCGGCGTCGCTGGATCAGGCTTGCGCCCATTGTCCAATATTCCCCACTGCTGCCTCCCGTAGGAGTCTGGGCCGTGTCTCAGTCCCAGTGTGGCTGGTCGTCCTCTCAGACCAGCTACGGATCGTCGCCTTGGTAGGCCGTTACCCCACCAACTAGCTAATCCGACTTCGGCTCATCTCATAGCGCAAGGTCTTGCGATCCCCTGCTTTCAACCATAGTTCGTATGCGGTATTAGCTTGAGTTTCCCCAAGTTATTCCCCACTACGAGGAAGATTCCGAAGCATTACTCACCCGTTCGCCGCTCGTCGCCAGGGTTGCCCCCGCGTTACCGCTCGACTTGCATGTGTTAAGCACGCCGCCAGCGTTCAATCTGAGCCAGGATCAAACTCTTCACTTGAAGTTTTTGAGCTTTCAAACAAAAAGAGCAATCAAAGGCCCATTGCTGGACTTTTGGTCACTCGGTCATCCAACACCAAAGTGCATGACACGAGTCCCCACACAAATTACTTGCCGAACTTTTAAACAGCACCGGGGTCGCCAGGACACCGGGGATTTGCCTCTTTCCGAATCTGGTCGGAGGCGAAGGGGCGGCAAGTATAGCGGCGTTCCGCCACTCGTCAACCCTTGTTTTCCAATCCTTTTCGCGGGGCTTTCCGTGGCGCTTTTGCGCCGCAGTGAGCTTCGCGAGGGCGCGCAGTATAGACAAGGCAACTGCCGTGTCAACGACCTTTCAGGCCACCCTGAAAAAGATTTCCTGAGGCCCGATTCCGGGACCCCAGGCACGCGGTCAGCGGGCCCCGTGAGGGGATGTGGAGCCTCCTGCGCGCCCTCTCAAGGGCCGTTCAGGCAGGAGGCGACACCTGCACCCTGGCAAAACGCCGCGGGCCCAGCTGCAGCACGTATTCGGTGCCGGGAACGAGCCGCAGCTCACGGTCGGTGGTGCGATTGCCGTCCACCTTGACCGCGCCCTCCTGGATCTTGCGGCTGGCCTCGGAATTGCTCGCCGCAAGCCCGGATTCCCGCAGCGCGGCAGCCAGGCGAAGGCCGGCCTGCTCGGGGCAGGAGAGGAATTGCAGCGGCAGGTCCGTGGGGAGCGATTTCTGCGAGAAACGTGCGATGAAATTCGCCTGTGCACGGCTGGCGGCTTCGGCATCGTGGAAACGCGCGACGATCTCGGCGGCCAGCTCGAACTTCACGTCACGCGGATTGCGCCCCTCGGCCACGGCCTGCCGCAGCGCCGCGATGTCGGCCAGGGGACGGAAGGAAAGCAGCTCGAAATAACGCCACATCAGCTCATCGGAGATGGACATCAGCTTGCCGAACTGCGTGTCAGGGTCCTCGGCGATGCCGACGTAGTTGCCCAATGACTTGGACATCTTGTTCACGCCATCGAGGCCCTCGAGCAGCGGCATGGTGATCACGACCTGCGGCTCCTGGCCGTAGTGCTCCTGCAGCGCGCGGCCCACCAGCAGGTTGAACTTCTGGTCGGTGCCGCCAAGCTCCACGTCGGCCTTCAGCGCGACCGAGTCGTAGCCCTGCACCAGCGGATAGAGGAATTCATGCAGTGCGATGGGCTGGTTGGCCTTGAAGCGCTTGCTGAAGTCGTCGCGCTCGATCATGCGCGCGACCGTATGTTTTGCGGCAATTTCGATCAAGCCGGCCGCGCCCATCGCCCCGAACCAGCGGGAATTGAAATCCACGCGCGTGTGCTGCGCATCGAGGATCTTGAACACCTGCTTCTCGTAGGTGTGGGCATTGGCCTTGATCTGTTCGGTGGTCAGTGGCGGGCGCGTGGCGTTGCGGCCGGTGGGGTCGCCGATCATCCCGGTGAAGTCACCGATGAGGAACACGACCTCGTGGCCGAACTGCTGGAACTGCCGCATCTTGTTCAGCAGCACAGTGTGGCCCAGATGCAGGTCCGGCGCGGTGGGATCGAAGCCGGCCTTGATCACCATTGGCTTGCCCCGGGACAGCTTGCGCACCAGATCGGCCTGGGTGAGCACCTCCTGGGTTCCGCGGGCGATTTCGGCGAGCTGGGCGGCGTGTGGGCCGGAGAGTTCCGGCGACTGGCTGTGGTCTGTCATGTGCGGCAAGAGGATAGCGGAAGCCCGGGCGGGCGTGCCGTGGCTCCCAGTTTGCGCACGGCACAGGGTTTTCCGGGTTGCCACCCGCGCGCCGCATCAGTTAGTTTCGCCCGCACAAATATTATGTAATTCACTGATCCGGTGGCCCTTTGGTGAACCAGAAACCCGACCGTTCCAAACCATCCGGCAGCATGGTGCCCCTCAAGGGGCTGCAGCTGCTCTGTGTGGCCGCCGTGGCAGGCCTGGGCGTGCACATCACCGCCAGCCTCTTCCACCACGAGAAATCGGCCACGCAGGCCGCCGTGGGCGCGTTCGAGCGGGCGGCGCTGGAGATGGCCACGACCCAGTCCGCGGCCGAGGCCGCGCTGGCGGGGCTGTCCGAGATCACGGTAGTGGTGAAGCCCAAAGACACGCTGGATGCGATCTTCCGCCGCCTGGAATTCTCGCTGACCGACCTGGCCCTCATCCGCAGCCTGGATGGCGCGCGCGCACAGCTGGACCGCCTGCGGCCCGGCGATGAACTCACCCTGGCCACGCGGGACGGCCAGCTGGTCGCCCTGATGCGGCCGCTGTCGATCAGCCAGACGCTGCGGGTGCAGCGCGACGCGGATGCGGGATTTGTCGCCAGCGTCGAGGAGCTGCCGGTGGACCGGCAGCAGCGCGCCGCCGGCGGAGTGATCGAAGGCAAGACCTCCTCGCTGTTCCTGGCAGGCGGGGCCGCCGGGGTGAGCGATGCCACCATCATGGAGATGGCCGACATCTTCCGCTTCGACGTGGACTTCGCGCTCGACCTGCGCGAGGGCGATGCCTTCAAGGTGGTCTACGAGCAGCTTTCACGCGACGGCAAGGTGCTGAAGGACGGCGGCATCCTGGCTGCGGAATTCGTCAATGACGGCCAGCGCTACCGCGCCGTGCGCTATGCGCGGCCGGATGGCACCTCCGACTACTACACGCCCGAGGGCGTGAGCCTGCGCAAGGCGTTCCTGAAGACGCCGGTGCAGTTCTCGCGCATCAGCTCGGTGTTCAATCCGCGGCGCCGGCACCCGGTGCTGAACACCATCCGCGCGCACAAGGGCGTGGACTATGCGGCGCCCACGGGCACGAAGGTATATGCCGCCGGCGCTGGCCGCGTGCAGTTCCGCGGGGTGAAGGGCGGCTTCGGCAACGTGGTGGAGATCGCGCACACCGGCAAGGTGGTGACGCGCTACGGCCACCTCTCCAAGTTCGCCGCGGGCCTCGCCAACGGCCAGAAAGTGGAACAGGGGCAGCTGATCGGCTACGTGGGCAGCACCGGCCTTGCCACCGGCCCGCACCTGCACTTCGAATTCATCAAGGGTGGCCAGCACGTGGATCCGCAGAAGGAGATCCGCCGCGGTGAGCCCGGGCCGCCGGTGCCCGCTGCGGAGCGCGAGCAGTTCGCCGCGCAGATCGCGCCGCTGCTGGCGCGCCTGGATGGCGCGCCGACCGAGGCACCCGCCGCCTACGTCGCGCGCTGAACGAACTTCGTACCGGGGACGGCGCCGCGGATCAGGCGGCGAAAGAAGAACCGCAGCCGCAGGTGGTATGGGCGTTGGGATTGCGGATCACGAACTGCGCGCCCTCGAGCCCCTCGCGGTAATCGATCTCGGCGCCGCTCAGGTACTGGAAGCTCATGGGGTCGACGAGCAGCTTCACGCCCAGCTTCTCGACCAGGGTGTCGCCTTCCTGCACGGCCTCGTCGAACTCGAAGCCATATTGCATGCCAGAACAGCCGCCGCCCTGCACGTAGACGCGCAGCATCAGCGCCGGGTTGCCCTCGTCGCGGATCAGCTCGGCGACCTTGCCGGCCGCCGCATCGGTGAACTGGATGACTTCTTCGCTCATAACTTCAGCAGTTTACCCTTGATGGTGGCCCCGGCGGCCATTTCAAGCGTGCCGTAGTGCAGGTTGCCCTCCACCGTGGCCCGGGGGCCCAGCACCACCTTGCGGGGAGCCCGGATATCGCCCTTCACGGTGCCGTAGAGCTCCACCAGCTGGGCCTCGCAGGAGCCCTCCACTACCCCGCTCTCGCCAATGACCAGGCGCGAGGCGCCCTCGCCGGGGCGCACATTGCCGGTGACGGAGCCGTCCAGGTGCAGGCCGCCCGCGAACTGCAGGTCGCCCTGGATGCGCGTGGTGGCCCCGAGCAGCGAATCGATGGCGGGTGCGGCCGCCTTGCCCTTGCCAAACATTGCGCTCAATTCTCCTCGGCCCAGGGGAAGGTTTCACGCACCGGGTTCACGCCTTTGCGCGACGGGATGAGCTCCACCACGGTGCGGGCCGGGGTGAATCGCGGCGGCAGCCGCACGTTCTGCTCCACCTCCTCCAGGTAGCGGAAGTCGAAGGTGAGCTCGCCGGCGGCAACATCTGCTGCCTGTGCCAGGTCGAGGCTGGCAGGGGACGAACCGGGCGCACCCTCAATGGTGATGCGCAGCTTGCCGCTGATGTTGCCGTCACGGTTGATGGGGCGCCCCAGCACCAGCCGCATGCGATACACGCCCGCCTCGGCCGTGCGGGTGACGCGGAACTGCTGCACCTTCACCGCATCGACCTGGGGGCTGTCGCCCACCACGCCGCGATAGAAACCCAGCTCGCTTTCCAGCCGCTGCACGTCCGCGCGCAGCGCGCTGATGGTGCGAGCCAGCTCGTTGCGCTCGCTGATCTGCCCCACGCGATCACTCTCGCGCTGGGCCAGGGCGACGCGCACCGTGCGCAGCTCGTCCTCCAGGTAGCTGACCCGCTCGCGCAGGGTCACGCGGTCGGGCGTGATGCCACCTGGCAGCCCGAGATTGCCACGGCCCCATTCGAATGCGCCCCATACCAGCAACACCACGGGTATCAGGCCCAGCAGCAGCCAGCGACGCAGGTTGGTCTCGTGGCGCACCACCACGCGCGGGATCTTCACCGTCGGATTGTTCATTCCGCTGCTGCGCCACTGCCCCCGCGGGCGGCGCCGTTCTCCTTGCGCGCGGAAGATGCCGCAGGCTGGCGCGCCTGCCGGGCCCACCAGGAGGGATAAGGCGGCAGGCCGTCCGGCCGGGCCAGCGGGGCCAGTTCATGCAACGCCCGCACATAGACCGGGCGCTTGAAGTAGATGACTTCCTTCACTGGCTGCCAGTAATCCACCCAGCGCCAGCGGTCGAATTCCGGTTCGGTAGTGGCATCGAGGCGGATGGCGGATTCGGCGGCGGACAATCGCAGCAGGAACCAGCGCTGCTTCTGGCCGATGCACAACGGCTTCTGCCCGCGACGCTGGTAACGCGTGGGCAGGCGGTAGCGCAGCCAGCGAGTGGTGGCGCCCAGCAGCTCCACCTGCGCCGGCACCAGGCCGATCTCCTCATGCAATTCGCGGAACAGGGACTCTTCGGCGGACTCGCCCTTGCGCATGCCCCCCTGCGGGAACTGCCATCCCTTGCCGCCGGTGCGCCGGCCGAGGAACAGGTTGCCGTCCTCGCCCATCAGCACGATGCCCACATTGGCACGGAAACCGTCGCGATCGATCAGGTCCGTCATGATCGTCAACTTGTAACCGGGTTGCGGGGTTCGTGGCAAGGCGACCCCGCGGCGCGACAGCCTCAGGCCCGCTGGCGGGCCTGCATGCGGCGGCCCTTCAGATAGGCCTGCCCCTGCTCCATCAGGCGGCGGAACGCCGCGCGGTCGCGCTGCTGCACGGTCTGGCGCAGCTGGTCCACCGCGGCGGCCAGCGCCTGCAGTGATTCACCGCCGTAATCGTTGAGCGCCTGGATGTCGTAGTAGAGCTCCGGATTTTCGTCCGCGACACCGCCGGCCACCTCGATCTGTGCATCGAAGGTGGTGCTGGACATGCGCTCGAGCTTCGGTGCGGCTTCGCCGCTGCCGGCCAGTGCCGTGAAGAAGGCGATGTTCAGTGCATGCGAGAGGCCGAGCACATAAGCCACGAGCCGGTCGTGCTCTTCGAGTTCCATCACCACCTGTTCGGCCATCGTGGGCTGGAACAGCGCGCGGGCGGCGGCCAGCGCCTCGCTGTTGCCAAGGTCGATGAAGACCACATGGCGCCCGCAGAGCGTGTCGACGCCGGGGCCGAACATGGGGTGCAGCGAGGTGACCTTCACGCCCGCGTGCTGCAGCGCCGACAGACCCTGCCTGAGAGGCGACTTCAGCGAGCCGAGGTCAAACACCACGCCCCCCGGCGCACGCGCCGCCAGCTCTTCGAGCACGGCGCCACTGGCTCCCAGGGGCGTGGCCACCACGATGTAGTCGAACACATTGAGGTCGGGCAGCTCGCGCCAGTCGGCCACATGCCCGATGCCCTCGGGTGCGCCGGCCGGATCGGCCACCAGCACGGAGAAACCCTGCGAAGCCAGGAAGCCCACGAACCAGCCGCCCATCTGGCCGGCGCCGCCGATCACCAGCGCGTGGCGACCGCCGCCGGCACCGCGGGTGGCAACGCTGACCTGCTCCTGGGTGGTGAGCGAGGAATGGATCAGCAGGCGCAGCAACTTCTCGGCCACGTCGGGCGAGAGGCCATGCTCCACGGCGCGGCGGCGCGCACCCATGATCACCTCGCGCTCGCGCTCGTAGTCGCGGGTGGGGTAACCCGTGGCGCGCTTGGCAGCGGCAACTTCGCGGGCAATGGCCTGCCGCCGGCCGACCAGCGCGACGATCTCGCCGTCGAGCTGGTCAAGCTGTTGACGCAGTTGCTCCAGGGAAGTGGTGGCCATCGCAAACCGTTATGCGGCTAAACTCGCTCAATGTTACCCGATCAGACGCTGCCCGATCCGCTGCCGGCCGAGCCGATGGCGCTGCTGTCGGAATGGTTCAGGGATGCCATGCAGCGCAGGGACCAGCCCAACCCCGATGCGATGGTGCTGGCCACGGTCGAGGGCAGCCGGCCTTCCGCCCGCGTGGTCCTCTGCAAGCAGATCGACGCGGACACCGGCTCGCTGCGTTTTGTCACCAACTACGACTCGCGCAAGGGGCGCGAACTGGCCGCCAATCCCCATGCCGCGCTGGTGTTCTTCTGGGACCACCTGCGCCGGCAGGTGCGCCTCGAAGGCACCGTCATCCGGGCCTCCGCCGCCGACAGCGACAGCTACTTCGCGACGCGGGCGCGTGACAGCCAGATCGGCGCGCATGCCAGCCAGCAGAGTGCGCCCATCGATTCGATGGCTTCGCTGCGCGAGCGCGCCGAGGTCGTGCGCCAGCGGTACCAGGGGGCGACCGTGCCGCGCCCGGAGAACTGGGGCAGCTTCATCTTCCGCGCCGAATCCGTCGAGCTCTGGGTGGCCGGGGACTCGCGGCTGCACGAGCGGGCTCGCTGGAGCAGGGAACTATCCTCCGCCCGCGGCACCCTACCCCTGGCTGGACCCTGGACTGTGACGAGGTTGCAACCTTGAAAGACCGCCTTCTGATCACCGGCCCGCGGGTGGCCGTGTGCTACCTGATCGCCTTCTGGTCCGGCTTTTTCGTGATGGGCGTGGAGCTGCTGGGCGGGCGCATCCTGGCGCCGAACTTCGGCAGCAGCATCTATGTGTGGGGCGCCATCATCACGGTGTTCATGCTGGCGCTGTCGCTGGGTTACCTGGCTGGCGGACGCTGGTCGCAGCACAACCCCAGCCTTGCAAGGCTCGGCCTGCTGCTGGGCGCGGCGGCAGTGACCGCGCTGCCGGTGCTGGCGCTGTCCGGCGCGGTGATGGAAGAGCTGGCCTTCGCGGTGCCGGATGTGCGTTTCGGATCCATGGCCGGTGCGGCGGCATTGTTCTTCATCCCCACCTTCTTCTCGGGCATGGTCTCGCCGTATTGCGTGCGCCTGCTGGTGGACCAGAGCGAGACCTCCGGGCGCCGCGCCGGGCAGCTTTATTTCGTCTCGACCTTCGGCAGCGCCGGCGGCACCATCATGACCTCGTTCTACCTCGTGAAGTGGTTCGAGGTGAACACCATCCTCATCGGTCTGATCTCGATTTCCGCGGTGCTGTCCGTGCTCGCGGCCCTGTCCAGGAGTGAACGCAAATGAGAATGCTCGCGCGACTGCTGCCCCTGGCGCTGCTGCTGGTGGCACCCCATGCACTGGCCCAGAAGCTGGTGCATTCCGAACGCTCGCTGTACCGCGAGGTGCTGGTGTACGAGGATTCGGACGAGCGCTGCATGTGCTTCACGCGCATGTGCCGCATCGGGCGGCAGTCCTGCCTCAACCTGAAGCGGCCGCGTGAATTCGCGCTCAACTACACCCACATGGTGATGGGTGGGCTGCTGTTCACCACCAATACCGCGCCGAAGAGCGTCCTGGTCGTGGGCCTGGGCGGTGGCACGATTCCCACCGCGCTGCGCGAAGTGCTGCCCGAAGCCACCATCGACGCCGTGGAGATCGACCCGGCCGTGACGAAGGTGGCGCGGCGCTATTTCGGCTTCAAGGATGACAACAAGCTGAAGGTGCACGAGATGGACGGCCGCGTGTACGTGAAGCGCGCCATCCGCGAGGGCCGCAAGTACGACGCCATCCTGCTCGATGCCTTCGACCATGAATACATTCCCGAGCACCTGCTCACGCGCGAGTTCCTCGAGGAAGTGAAGTCGCTGCTGTCGCCGGGGGGTGTGCTGGTGGGCAACACCTTCTCGTCCAGCCGCCTCTACAACCACGAGTCAACCACCTATGCGGCGGTGTTCAACACCTTCTACAACCTGAAGGCGGCCAACCGCGTGATCGTGGCGCGTCCCGCCGGCCTGCCCACGCCGCAGCAGATGGCCGCGCGCGCGCAGGACTTCGAGCTGGCGCTGCGTGGTTATGGCGTGGACGTGAAGAAGGTGCTCACCATGTTCAGCACCGAACCGGACTGGGACCGCAGCGCCCGCGTGCTCACGGACCAGTATTCGCCGGCCAACCTGCTGAACAACTGAAGCTCATCGCGGCCAGTGCTGCCGAAGGGGGCGTCATGAAACCGAAGCGCCTGTACCGTCTCGCGCCCCTGCTGGCCGCGCTGCTGGCCTTCCCGGCGGCGGGCTGCGCTGCAGAGGCACCCGTCCGCCCGGCAGCAGACGTGCCCTTGCCGCGAACGGACGAGAACTCGCGGCAGGCCCACCAGGACCTGCTGGCCAAGCGCGGCAAGGGGCGCATCGACCTTTATTTCGTGGGCGATTCCATCACGCGGCGCTGGGGCGCGGCCGAGCCGCGCTATCGCCCGCTGCTCGAACACTGGCAGAAGAGTTTCCACGGCTGGAACGCGGCCGACTTCGCCTGGGGTGGCGACACCACCGGCAACATCCTCTGGCGCCTCGACAACGGCGAGCTGGATGGCGTGAATCCGCGCGTGATCGTGGTGATGGCGGGCACCAACAACCTGGCGCGCCCGGTGGTGGATGGCGAAGCGCTGGCCGCCGACATCGCGCGCGGCATCGAGGCCATCCTGCACCGCTGCCAGGCGCTGGCGCCGCAGGCGCGCATCGTGCTGATGGGCATCACGCCGCGCGGTGACGTGCCCGAATACCAGCCGGTGATTGACCGCGTGAATGCGCGCCTCGCGCGCATCGCGGATGGACAGCGCGTGCGCTTCGTGGACCTCAAGGGCCGCATGACCGATCCATCCGGCAAGCTGCTGCCGGGCATGACCGATCCGGACCAGCTGCACCTGGCCCTGCCGGCGTATGAAGCCTGGGCCGCTGCGCTGCGCCCCATCCTGCTCGAATGGCTGGGCCCGCCCGCCGCAGTGGACCAGGCGCCCCCGCCCACCGGCGATCCCTCGGCCATGCGCGCCGCCGCAGGCGGTTGATCAGCGCCAGAGTTCGGCGCGCAGTGTCTCGTGCAGCAGGCCGTTGCTGGCCAGCACGGTGGTGGTGTCCAGCCCCACGGGGCGGCCCGCGAAGTCGGTGAACCGGCCACCGGCCTCGATGACGATCACCGACAGCGCTGCCACGTCGAGCACGTTCACGTCGGATTCGACCACGATGTCCAGCGCGCCGCGCGCCAGCAGGTGGTAGTGCACGAAATCCCCATAGCCGCGGCTGCGGTTCACCTTCTGCAGCAGCGCGCCGTAGTTGCCCCACTGCGGACCCGCCGCCAGCGTCTTCAGGTTGCCGCCGGAGATGATGCCTTCATCCAGGCGGCTGGTGCCGCTGACGCGGATGCGCTCGCCATTGAGGAAGGCGCCGCGGCCGCGTTCAGCCCAGGCCAGCTCGCCGTACACGCAGGCCGAAGACACGCCCAGCACCAGCTCGCCCCGGCGCAGCAATGCGATCTGCGTGGAGAAGAAAGGCGTATCGCGCACGAATGACTTGGTGCCGTCGAGCGGATCCACCAGCCAGATGTTTTCGGCGTCGGGGCGGGTGCGTCCGCCCTCCTCCCCGTAGAAGCCGTAATCCGGGAAGTGTTTCAGCAGCACTTCGTGGATCACCTGCTCGGCGCGGCGGTCGGCCTCGGTGACCGGGGAGCGGTCGGACTTCAGCTCCACCGCCACGTTGGCGCGGTACAGCGGCGCGATGACGGCGTCGGCGGCGCGCGCCGCCTCCAGCGCGGCCCTCAGTTCGCGTGACTGCATGCTCATTCCTGTGAGTGTTCCGTGTGTGCTCAGGACAGCCGGGCGCGCAACGCGGCCCAGTCGAAGGCCTCACCCGGATCGGTCTTGCGGCCCGGTGCGATGTCGCTGTGGCCAGCGATGCGGGAGCGGTCGAGCCCGGGATAAGCCGCGAGCAGCGCGCGGATGGCGGCAGCGGCGCTGCTGTACTGGGCAGTGGCGTAGGGTGTGTTGTCGTCGCCCTCCAGCTCGATGCCGATGGAGAAATCATTGCAGGTTTCCCGCCCCTGGTAAGAGGAGGCTCCGGCGTGCCAGGCACGCTGGTGGAACGGCACAAACTGCACCAGCTCGCCATCGCGCCTCACCAGCAGGTGCGCCGACACGCGCATGCCAGCGAGGGTGGCGAAGTAGGGATGTGCCCCAGGCGGCAGGCTGCCGGTGAACAGCTTCTCGATCCATGGGCCGCCGAACTCCCCCGGGGGCAGGCTGATGCCATGAATCACCAGCAGCTCGGGCACGACGCCGGCCGGCCGGGCATCACGATGCGGGCAAAGCACCTGGCGCACGCCCTCCAGCAGTCCCGTTGCCACATGTACCCGCAGGTCCACCGCGCCTCCTGAACTTGCCGCCCGCCATCCGGCGGTGCTACACCTGCGCCGGGCAGATCGGACATACCAACAACTAATTCGAACGGGAGAGGATTATGCCTATCACGAAACGTCTGGGCGCCGAGTTTCTCGGCACCTTCTGGCTGGTACTGGGTGGCTGCGGCAGTGCCGTGATCGCTGCGGCGTGGCCGGGACTGGGCATCGGCTTTGCGGGCGTGGCGCTGGCCTTCGGCCTCACCGTGCTCACCGCCGCCTATGCCTTCGCGCACATCTCCGGCGCGCATTTCAATCCGGCGGTATCGCTGGGACTGGCGGTTGCCGGGCGCTTCGCGTGGAAGGACCTCGCGCCCTACGTGGTGGCGCAGGTGCTGGGCGGCATCGCTGCCGCCCTGCTGCTGCAGTACGTGGCCAGCGGTGCGCCTGGCTTCAGCCTCGCAGATGGCCTGGCCTCCAATGGCTACGGCGATCACTCGCCGGGCGGCTATTCCCTGCAGTCGGCAATGGTGACCGAGGTGGTCCTCACGGCCTTTTTCCTGCTGGTCATCCTCGGCTCCACCTCGGCGCGCGCTCCGGCGGGATTCGCACCGCTGGCCATCGGCCTCACCCTCACGCTGATCCATCTCATCAGCATTCCCGTCACCAACACCTCGGTGAACCCGGCGCGCAGCACCGGCCCCGCATTGCTGGTGGGCGACTGGGCACTGGCACAGCTCTGGCTGTTCTGGGTAGCCCCGCTGGCTGGCGCTGCGCTGGGTGGGGTGGTGCATCGCTGGCTGGGCCGCGACGCAACTGCCTGAGCGCAGCGGGCCGGCGTTGTAAGGGAACGCCGGCTCCGCCGACTGCAGGGCTGTCCTGTACACCGAGGCATTTGAGCCATGGATCGCCTGCGCGCCCTTTCCGTTGTGCTGGCAACGCTGTCACTGCTGGCGGTGGGCCCGCCACCCGCCAGCAGCGCCGAGTCCTCGCGCGAAGACGTCGAACTGGACGAGGTGCTGATCACGGGCGAGCGTCCGGGGCCGGCGATGTGGAAGGTCACAAAGGGCGACCACACACTGTGGATCATGGGCACGCTTTCGCCCATGCCGGCAAAGATGAGCTGGCGGCAGAAGCGCGCCGAAGATGTCATCCAGGCTTCAGGCGAGATCCTCGCCGCCTCGACCAGTGACTGGGACATGGACCTCGGCTTCCGCGAGGCCGTCGGCATGATCCGCACGCTGCTGAAGCTGCGCCACAACGCCGATGGCTCCACGCTGCGTGAGGTGCTGCCGGATGACGTGTACGAGCGCTGGCATGCCGCGCATCGCCGCTGGTTCGGCGAGAAGCCCAGTCCGAAGGAGCGCGCGCGGCCGCTGTATGCGGCGCTTCTGCTGTACAGCCGCTCGCTGAAGAAATCCGGCCTCACCGAGGAGCCGCTGGTCTGGGAACGCGCCGAGAAACTGGCAAAGCAGCACAAGGTGAAGATCCGCCAGCGCCGCTTCAGGGTGAAGGTCGAGGACCCGAAAGGCATGTTCGCGGAGCTCGCCAACCTGCCACGGGACCAGGAAGTGGCCTGCCTGGTGGAGGTGATGGACTTCATCGACCGGGAAGTGCCGCAGATGAAGCGGCGCGCCGAGGCCTGGGCACTGGGCGACCTGGCCGCCCTGCGTGCGCTGCCACCCGCCGCCCTGGAACCGCAGTGCGTCGGCCTGGGCGAGGGCACGCGCATCGACCAGCTCGACAAGGCCGAAGAAGCGCTCTTCGCCAAGGACTGGGCCGGCATCGTGGACTGGATGCTGCTCACCCACGAGACCAGCTTCACCACCTTCCCGGTCAGCAAGCTGTTCGCGGAGGATGGCGTGCTGGCGCAGCTGCGCGCGAAGGGCTACACGGTCGAGGAACCGATGTAGCCGGTTGCGGGGCCCACTGGCCGACTAGAGATGCCCGCCCGAAGTCGCAGGCGCGGATGCCTGCGGAAGTGCATCGCGCTGCTGCGCCTCCCAGGCCTGGCGCGCCACGTTGATGATGTGGGCGCGGATCTGTTCGGCCTCGGCCTCGCTGAGCAGGTCGTCGAAGGCAGGCATGCCGCGCTTGCGCAGCGCGCCGCCCCTCACCACCCCGGCAAAGGCCGTGGCCTCGCGAACCAGCGGCGAGCGGCGCAGGTCGGGCACGGGGGCGCGATCCACATTGGCGTGGCAGCTGCCGCAGTAGGCACCGTAGAGTGCCGCGCCGGCCGCAATCTCGGCGGCCCTGGCCGTCTGTGGCGGCGGTTCCGGCAGCGGCCCTACAGGCGGCAGCTCCGGCGGAATGGGCGTGGTGCCACCGTCGAGGCGGAAGACCAGGATGCGGTTGTCATTGCCGCGCCGTGACGCCACCTTGTCGGGCGTCCACATGTTCCAGCCGCCGCCGCCCGTTCCGGCGAGCACGGCAATGTATTGCACACCGTCGACGGTGTAGCTCATCGGCGCGGCCACCAGCGAAGTGCCGGTGTCGATCTCCTTCAGTATCCGGCCCGTGGTGTCGTCGAAGAAACGCAGGTAGCCGTCGATGCTTCCCTGGACGACCAGTCCACCGGCCGTGGACAGCACACCGCCATGGTCGTTGAAGGAGGGATACCTGTGCTCCCACACCACCTTGCGCGCGACTGGATCCCAGGCCTTCAGGGATGCGTGTACTTCGAGGCTGGGCACGGTCCTGAGATACGCCGGATCGGCCAGCGACTTGAAGATGGGCGGCAGTGCCTCGGCCGCGATGGGACCGGTGATGAAGCTTGCCTGGAATCCACCGGCCATCTGCCCTGGCGCACGCGGCCGCGCCTCGGTGGAGGCCAGCATCATGCCGCTGTGGATGGCGGGGATGTACACCAGGCCGGTGCTGGCGGACAGCGACATGGGATTGAAATTGTGGCCACCGGCGCCGGAGGGAAACACGATCACCGGCCTGCCGCGGGTGTAGTCGCTGGCCGGGTTGATCACCGGGCGGCCCGTCGCCAGGTCCACGGCCGACGCCCAGCTGGCATCCACGAATTTGTCCGCCGCCAGGAGCTCGCCCGAGGCCCGGTCGTGGACGTAGAAGAAGCCGTTCTTGGAGGCCTGCATCAGCACGTCGCGCGCGACGCCATCCAGTTCGAGCGTGGCCAGCATCAGCTGCGGGGTGGCGTCATAGTCCCAGCGCTCGCCCGGCGTCTGCTGGTAATGCCAGGCGTATTCGCCAGTGTCGGCCTTGAGCGCCACGATGGAGGCCAGGAAGAGGTTGTCGCCGCCGGCCGGGCTGCGCAGTTCCGGATTCCACGGCGCGCCATTGGCAGTGCCGAAGTACACCAGGTTGGTCTTCGCGTCGTAGGCGAAACCGTCCCAGGCGTTGCCGCCGCCGCCCCACTGCCACTCGCGCTGCGGATCCCAGGTCTTCACGGCCATTTCCAGCGCGGGATTGTCCTGGGGCTTCGAGGGATCGGTGGGCGTGGTGAAGAAGCGCCACGCCATGGCGCCAGTCTCCAGGTCGTACGCGGTCACGTAGCCGCGGGAGTCGAACTCCGCGCCGCCATTGCCGATCACCACCACCTTGCCGGCCACCTGCGGTGCGCCGGTGATGGAGTAGGCGCGACCATCCTTGAGGAATGTGTCGGCCTGCCAGAGCACCTTGCCGTCGCGTGCGTCGAGCGCGAACAGGATGCCCTCGAAGGAACCCACGTAGACCTTGCCGTTCCACACGGCCACGCCGCGGTTCACGATGTCGCAGCAGGAGCCGCGCGCATTGCGCAGGTCGAGCGGCGGCTCGAAGGTCCAGATCTCCTCGCCGGTGGCGGCATTGAGTGCATAGACGCGGCCTGCCACACCGGACGTGTACATCACGCCGTCGACGACAATGGGCGTGGCCTGCATGCCGCGATTGGTGCCGGTGCGGTATTCCCAGGCAAAACCCAACCGCCCCACGGTGTCGCGGTTGATGGTTTCCAGCGGCGAGTAGTGGGTCTTGCCCGCATCGCGCCCGGTGGTGAGCCACTGTCCGGGTTCGGTGGAAATGCCCTGCAGGCGCGCCGCATCGATGCGGCCGCCAGGTTCAGGCCTGGTGACGGCGGATGGCCGGTTGCAACCCGACACCAGTGCAGCCGCAATGAAGGCGAGCGCTGTGCCCGCCAGTTGGCGCGTTGAAATCATCCTCGAACCCCCCGCAGACCCCCTCAAGTGTAGGATCATTATGCGCGCATGAACCCGGTTTCGGACAAGCACGCCACGCTGGCGGAGCGCGATCTCGCCTGCCTGTGGCATCCCTGCACGCAGATGAAGGACCACGAACGCGAGCTGCCGCTGCTGGCGGTGCGCCGCGGGCGCGGCGCGTGGCTGGAAGGCGTGGACGGCAAGCGTTACCTGGATGCCATCAGCTCCTGGTGGGTGAACCTGTTCGGGCACGCCAACCCGGTCATCGGCGCGGCGGTGGCCCGACAGCTCACGGAGCTGGAGCATGTGATTTTCGCCGGTTTCACGCATGAGCCGGCGGTCGAAGTGGCCGAGAAGCTGCTGCGCGTCGCACCGCCGGGCCTCGCGCGCTGCTTCTTCGCCGACAATGGTTCCGCCGCCGTGGAAGTGGCAGTGAAGATGAGCTTCCACTACTGGCGCAATGCCGGCCAGCCGCGCAAGACACGCTTCATCACGCTGGCCAACAGCTACCACGGCGAGACCCTGGGCGCGCTGGCCGTGGGCAATGTCGCCCTCTACAAGGACATCTACGCGCCGCTGCTGATGGATGTGATCACCGCCCCCTCGCCTGATGCCTGGGCGCGCGAGGCAGGCGAATCAGCGCAAGACGTGGCGCGCCGGGCGGCCACGGCCATGCGGGCGCTGCTGGAGCGGCATGCCGATGAAACTGCAGCCGTGATCGTGGAGCCACTGGTGCAGTGCGCCGGCGGCATGCGCATGTACCACCCGGTGTATCTCACCCTGCTGCGCGAGGCCTGCGACGAGTTCAATGTGCACCTGATCGCCGACGAGATCGCGGTGGGCTTCGGGCGCACCGGCACGCTGTTCGCCTGCGAGCAGGCCGGCATCACGCCGGATTTCCTCTGCCTGTCGAAGGGGCTCACCGGCGGCTACCTGCCGCTGTCGGCAGTACTCACCACCGGCAAGGTGTACGAGGCTTTCTACGACGAGTACACGAAACTCAATGCCTTCCTGCACTCGCACAGCTATACCGGCAATCCGCTGGCCTGCGCCGCAGCGCGCGCCACGCTGGAGATCTTTGCCACCGGGCCCGTGCTGGAGCGCAACCGGGAGCTGGCCGCGCACATGCGGCGTGCCACCGCCGCGCTGGCGGAGCACCCACACGTGGCGGAGGTGCGGCAGACGGGCATGATCCTCGCCATCGAGATGGTGAAGGACAAGGCCACCCGGGAGCCCTATGACTTCCGCGAACGCAGGGGCCTGGCGGTGTATCGCCATGCACTCGAACGTGGCGCCCTGCTGCGGCCCATCGGCAATGTCATCTATTTCATGCCGCCATATGTGGTCACCCCGGAAGACATCGATTTCCTGGCCGATGTGGCGCGCACCGGCATCGAGGCAGCAACATGCGTGTGACGCGCATCCACGCGCCTGCAAGTCTTGCGGCGGGCGGGCTGCTGGAACTGCCGGCACAGCAGGGCCGGCACCTGGCGAAGGTGCTGCGCCTGGCGGAGGGTGCACCAGTGACGCTGTTCAATGGTGAGGGCGGCGAATTCGACGCCGTCATCGAGGCCATCCGGCGCGACACCGTCACCGTGCGCGTGGGCGCCCACCACGCCATTGAACGCGAATCCCCCCTGCAGATCACGCTGCTGCAGGGAATAGCACGCGGCGAGAAGATGGACTTCATCCTGCAGAAAGCCACCGAACTGGGCGTGGCGCACATCGTGCCGGTGAGCATGACGCGCAGCAGCGTGCGACTCACCGCCGACAATGCCCTGCGCAAGCAGGAGCACTGGCAGGCAGTGGTCACCAGCGCCTGCGAACAGTGCGGGCGCAATCGCGTGCCCGGGGTTGCGGCCCCTGTGGCATTCGCCGCGGCGGTGCAGGCAGCACCGGCGGGATTGAAGCTGATGCTGTCTCCGGATGAGTCTGCCCGGACTCCTTCGTCACTGCTTGCCGGGGATTCCCCGCGCGCGGCCATCACGCTGCTGGTAGGCCCCGAAGGCGGGTTTGATGCCGACGAGATCCGGATCGCCGGGTCCGCGGGCTTTGCCGGGTGCCGGCTCGGGCCGCGGATACTGCGCACCGAAACTGCCGCACTCGCCGCACTGGCCGCCTTGCAGGCGGTCGACGGGGACCTCTCCTAGCCCGACTCGCCGTCTCCCGGCAGCGGCTCGGTCTCCTGCGCGATCATCGCCTCGAGACGGTCGAGATCAGGCACCAGCGGCGTCTCGTCGAGCAGCTGGATCTGGCAGGCCACGGGGCTGCCATCGGGAAAGTCCCGCGTGCCGTCGAGCTTCACGAACTCCGGCGAGATGCGCACCAGCTGCGGGAATCCCTGCGCGAGGATGGCCATCGCGCCACCGCCCAGTGTCTCGTTGAGTGCATTGAGCACCACCACGCGTGCGCGCGAATTCGGCGGCGGCACGTCGCCGCCCGCGCAGCCCTCGAAGGACACCAGCGGCACGCTGCGGCCATTCCACTTGATCATGCCCAGGTGCCAGGGCGGCGCGCCGGTCATCTCCTGCGGGGGCTGGTAGCCCACCACTTCGGCCACGCAACCGCGCGGCACCAGCAGCCGCTCCTTCTCCAGCGGCACCATCAGGCCATACAGTTCGGCGGGACGTTCGCTGACCATTGCTGCTCCGCTTCAGGTTCCGGCCACGCGGGCGCCGCCACGCGCCACCAGCGGAGCGATGACTTCCAGCAGCTGGCTTTCCTGGTAGGGCTTGCCCAGGTATTCATCCACGCCGATCTCCATCGCGCGTGCGCGGTGCTTCTCGCCCACGCGCGAGGTGATCATGATGATGGGAACGTTCTTCAGGCGCGGTGAAGTGCGCATGTGCTGGGCCACCTCGTAGCCGTCCATGCGCGGCATCTCGATGTCGAGCAGCACCACGTCGGGCACGTGCTCTTCCATCACCGCCACGGCGTCCTCGCCATCGCGCGCGGTGAGCACACGCATGCCATTGCGTTCCAGCAGTCGCTGGGTGACACGGCGCACGGTGATCGAGTCATCCACCACCAGCGCGGTGATGCGCCGCTCGGCGCGCTCGCGCACGGGCAGGCCGGGCTTCTCCCGTCCACGCCAGCCGCCGCGCACCAGCGACCCGATGTCGAGGATCACCACGATGCGACCATCGCCCATGATGGTGGCGCCGGCCACGCCCCGGATGGAGGCGATCTGCGGCCCCACCGGCTTCACCACGATCTCGCGCGTCCCGATCAGTTCCTCGGCGACTACGCCCGTGGAAAGCTCGCCGGCACGCACCATGGCCACCGGCACCGTCGGCTCGTCATCGGGCAGCAGGCCGGCCTCCAGCCCGACGAAGCTCGCCAGGTGCTGGAAGCGGTATTTGTGGCCGCCATACGTGTATGAGGGCGTGTCGCTGCGCAGGTGCTGGAGCGCTTCCTCGCGCGGCACGCGCACCACTCCCTCGATGGTGGGCATGGGCAGCGCGAACTGTTCCTCGCCCACGCCGACGATCAATGCATGGCTCACGGCCAGCGTGAGCGGCAGGCGGATCAGGAAACGCGAGCCGCAGCCGGGTTCCGTCTCCATGTGGAGCGAACCGCCGAGCTTCTTCACCTCGACGGCCACCACGTCCATGCCCACACCGCGGCCGGCGGCCTGGGTGAGATTCTCGGCAGTGGAGAAACCGGGCTCCAGGATCAGCGCCATCGCCTCCTGGTCGGTAAGCGCCTGGTCCTCGCGGATCATGCCCAGCGCAATGGCCTTGTTGCGGATGGCCGCCAGGTTCATGCCGGCGCCATCGTCGCTGATTTCCACCAGCACTTCGGCGCCTTCGCGCCGCAGTGCCAGCTGGATGCGCCCGGTCTCCGGCTTGCCGGCGGCCCGGCGTTTTTCAGGGGATTCGATGCCGTGCGCCACCGCGTTGCGCAGCAGGTGCTCGAAGGGCGGCAGCATGCGCTCCAGCACCTGCCGGTCCATCTCGCCGGCGGCGCCCTCCACCACCAGCTCGGCCTGCTTGCCGGTGTCACTGGCGGCCTGGCGCACGATGCGCGACATGCGCTGCACGTGGCGCTGGAAGGACACCATGCGCGTGCGCATCAGTCCGTTCTGCAGCTCGGTGATGGTGCGACCCTGGTGGATGAGCTGGGTCTGCGCTTCCTGCGTGAGCGTCTCGAGCATGGCCTGGATGCTGGCCACGTCGTTGGCGGTCTCGGCCAGCGCGCGCGAGAACTGCTGGATGGAGGAATAACGGTCCAGCTCCAGCGGATCGAAATCGCCGCGGTCGGCGCGCGAGCTCATCTCGGTCTCGTGGCGGTGCAGGATCTGCGCCTCGGTCTCGATCTCCAGCTTCGACAGCTGTTCCTTCAGGCGCGTGACGGTGCGCGTGAGCTCGGCGAGGTTGAACTCCACCGAACCCAGCTGCTGTTCCACGCGCGAGCGGGCGATGCTCACCTCGCCGGCCTGGTTGAGCAGCTGGTTGAGCAGCTCGGCGTCCACGCGCGCCATCTCCACGCGCTCCACCGGTGCCTGCGGCTCGCGGCCGGGCGGCACGGCGGCACGCGCCATCAGGCGCTGGAACTCCGGTGGCGTTGCCGCCATCGAGGGCGGGTTGAACGGGGCCGGCGCCGGTGCTGCTGCCGGGGGCTCGGGCGCTGCAGGCTCCGGCCGGTGCAGCTCCACGACATTGGAGGCCGGCGCTGGAGGTTCTTCGCGCGGCGGCATCGCCGCCGGCGCTGCTGCATCCAGTTCCGGCGGTGGCGTGGGGAAATCGATCGCGGGAACCGTATCGCCCGGCTCCTGCTGCTGGTCCGCCAGAGGTGAGGCCTCGATGGCGGTGTCGCCTGTGGATGCATCGACCGCCAGGGATTCCGGCGGCGACGGCGCGGCAGCCTCGGGAGCAGCCGGTGCCGGTTCCGGTGCCGCCGGTGTCGCCGGTGCCGCCGGTGTCGCACCATTGAGCACGCGTACACGGCGCAGCAGTGCGCGCGCCGCAGGCACGGGCGCATTGGCCGCCATCAGGTCGCGCATCTGCGCCAGCTCGTCCAGCGAGCTCTGCAGCGCGTCGCGGGCTTCCCTGCTGGGCGGCACCATGCCCATCTCGATGCCGATGATCAGCGACTCCAGCTCATGCGCCAGGTCGCCCATGGTCATCACGCCGGCCATGCGCGCGCCACCCTTCAGGGTGTGCAACGGCCGCTTCAGCGCGGCGAATTCCTCGCGGCTGGGTGCCGTCTGGCCGATGCCCTGGAAGGAGGACTGGCACTCTTCCAGCAGCTCGTTGGCCTCGTCGCTGAAGATGGCCGCAACTTCGGCGTCATAGCCGGTGGAGGCAGGCATGTCCTCCCCGGCGTCCGCGACCGATGCAGCCGGCGGTGGTGCGGGTGGTTCGGGCGCGGATTCGACCGGAGCGGCCACGGCAGGCGCGGGCGCCTTCGGCGGTACCGTCGCCTGGGCCACGCCATCCGACGCCGCGGCAAGGCGCGCGTCGAGTTCGCTCCCGCTGCCGGCAATGCGGGCCAGCAGCGCGTCGTGCGTTGTGAAGAAGCCGGTGTTCTCGTCGAGATGGGTGCTCACCATCTCGATGGCATCCATGCACTCGCTGACCAGGGTCATGTCGGCGGCAGTCAGGCCGACGTTGCCGTCGAAAGCCTTGCGCATCCAGTGATCGAGCGGTTCGGCCAGCCGGATGCCATGCCGCGCGGCCGCGGCTTTCGAACTGCCGGCCAGCGTGTGGCAGGCGCGGTACACAGGTTCCGGCAACAGGTGCGGGCCAGGCAGGCTGCCCTCACGCGCCAGCCAGGCGCGGATGACGGCGACATGGCTGGCGGTCTCGCGCGCATAGATCTCGCGCAGCGTGGGATCCATGTCAGGAGAGGCGACTGGCGCCGCAGGCTCAACGGGCGCCGGCGACGCCGCAGGTTCAGGCGCGGGCACCACCGGCGGCGGTGGCACCACCAGCGGCGCCGGTGCAGCCTGCGCCGCGGCAGCAGTGAGCGGCTTGCCGGCCGCCAGCGCATGCGCACGCGTGGCAATCGCCACGGTGTCGGCCGTCGGCGCGGGCCCGCCTTCCAGCTGCGCAATGAGCTGCGGCAGCGCCGCCACCGCTTCACGCAGCGTGCCAAGGATGGGCGGCGAGCGCGTCAGCGTCTTGTCGAGCAGGCGGTTCAGCAGGTTCTCGATGGACCAGGCGAATTCGGCCAGCGCGGTGGCACCCACCACCCGGCCACTGCCCTTCAGCGTATGGAAGGCGCGGCGTGAGGCGACCAGCGACTCTTCCTGCGTGGGATCCTGGTCCCATTGCGGCAGGTGGCGGGAGATCTTTGCCTCCTCCTCTCCCGCTTCTTCCAGGAACAGCGCCAGCAATTCCGGATCGCCGGCATCTGCCACCGCGGGCTTGCCGCGCACTGGCAGCACATCGGTGGCCGCGGGAGAGAGCGAAGGTGGCGCAGGAGCGGCCGCACCAGCCGGCTGGCCCAGCACCACCGTGCCGGTGAACTGCCTGTCGCCCGCCGGAGCGACCACCGGGATGTCACGCCCGGGCTCGGCGTCCACCGCCTTCAGCGCGGTCTCGGCGTTGTCGAGCATGTACCAGGGATCGGAGCGCCCGGCCTGCAGCGTCTCCATGTAGTACTCGACGCTGACGATGGCGTCGGCGAGGCGTTCCATGGCGTGCATGGAAAGGCCGGAGCCCTCCTGCTGGATCACCTTGCGCAGGTGCTGGGTGACGCGGCGCACGCATTCCACGGCGCGGGTCTTGCCCAGCATCGACAGGCCGGCCTGGATGCCGCGCATCAGATCGTGCCAGTTGTCGAAACCAGCCGCATCCAGCGTGCCGCCCACGCTCTGCGCGATGTATTCCTTCACGCGGGCGAGGTTCACCACGCATTCGCGCAGCACCGCACCCTGCACCTGCACGAAGTCCACGTCCGGCTCGGGCTCGCCGGGCACCGCAGCGGATTTCTCCTTCGGCAGCACCATGCGCACCAGCTCGTCGTCGAGGCGGTCTTCCACCTGGATCAGCGCCGCGGCGATGTCGATCAGCGCCGACTCGGCAGGCCGCTCGCTTGACTTCACCAGGTTCTCGATGCGCGTGATCTGCGCCTGCACGCGGGCGCGCTGCTCGCCCAGGCCGAGCACGCCCAGCGTGTCGCCGATCTTGCGCAGCAGCTCCACCTGCGAGCCGAGCTCGTCCGGGGCCGCGCCACCGCGCCGCACGTAGATGTCCAGCACATCCTTGACCTTGGCCAGGTCCTCGCGGATGGCCGCGGCCACGGTCTGCATCAGCTTGATGGAGGGCGCGGAGAGGTTCTCGCGTTCCTTCTCGACGCTGTCGTCCACCGGCAGCAGCTCGCCAAGGCGGAAGGAGCTGCGCACCGCGGCCACGCGCGGGCCGTTGCTGGTGGCGCGCGCCACGTAGTAGAGCAGGTTGTTCAGCAGCTCCACCGGGGGATGCTGCGCGTACTTCGCCTCGCCTTCCTCGTAGAGGCGGCGGATCTCGCGGTCGGCGAGGCCCAGCAGGCGCTTCACCGAAACACCGCCTTCCAGTCCGCCCTCGCGCAGTGCCTCGACCACCGCGCCCACGACCCACCACAGCTGGAACACCGGCTGCGTGGTGGCGATGGCCTCGAAGCGCGAGACCACGTCCGTGAGCGTAGCCCAGTGCGCATCGCCGCGGTCACCGCGGATCCAGCCTATGAGGCCGGCCTGGAAGGCAGTGCGCAGCTTGCGTGCCCACTGCTGTACCGGCAGCGGCTCCTCGCCGGGCCCGGGTCGCGACGGGGCAGCCTGGCGATCGGACTTCAGGTTCAGCGACAGCAGCGTGCCTTCGGACAGCAGCGGACTGCCGCGCACGGCACGCAGGTCGTTCAGCAGCGGCAGCAGCACCAGCGCCATGTCGCGCCCGCCGGCCTGCACGCGGTCGAGGTAGCCGGGCAGCTGCACGATGGCGCGCATCAGCGCATCGAGTGTCTCGGCCTGGTTCTTCGGGCTCTGCGAGGTATTTTCGAGGTAGGTGCACACCTGGTGCATTTCCTCGGCCAGCAGCGCCGCGCCGTGGATCTCCAGCACCCGCAGCACACCCTGGACCTGCGCCAGCTCGCCGCGGCAACGCTGCAGCAGCTGCAAGTTGTCCGACTGCTCGACGAAGGTTTCCAGCGCGATCCGCGCCTCATTGAGCGAGGCCAGGATCTCGCGCAGTACTGCGTCGAGGGTCTGGCTGGCGATCTGCGGTGCCGCCACGCCTGCCTCAGCCATTCGGATTGGCGCCCGCCACACGGCGCAGGTTGATGGTGCCGGTGGGATCGAAGATCTGCTGGCCCGCATTCAGCGTCGGCACGCGCATGGTGTTGCCCGCAGGAGCATCGGGCAGGCGGAAGCCCGCCACCGACTTGCGCAGCGAGGCCGACAGCAGCGCCAGCTTGGCCACCGCCTCGGAGGTGTGGCTGGTGGAGTCGGCCGTCTGCGAGCTGATCTCGCGCAGCACCTGCATGTTGCGCGCCACGCTCTGCGAGGTCTGCGACTGGTTGCGCGCGCTGGCGGAGATGTTCTGCACGAGGCTTGCGATCTGGTTGGACACCTGCTCGATCTCCTCGAGCGCGGCGCCGGCGTTCTCGGCCAGCTGGGCGCCGCTCACCACGTCGGCGGTAGAGCGTTCCATCGATACCACCGCGCCGTTGGTGTCGGTCTGGATGGTGCGGACGATGGCATCGATCTGCTTGGTGGCCGCGGCTGCGCGTTCGGCGAGGCGCTGCACCTCATCGGCCACGACCGCGAAGCCGCGACCGGCCTCGCCGGCCATCGACGCCTGGATGGAAGCGTTCAGGGCCAGGATGTTGGTCTGCTCAGCCAGGTCGTTGATCAGTTCCACGATGCCGCCGATCTCCTGCGAGCTCTCGCCCAGGCGCTTGATGCGCTTGGAAGTCTCCTGGATGGCCTCGCGGATGCCGTTCATGCCCTCGATGGTGCGCCGCACGGCCTTGCCACCCTTGTGCGCCACGTCCACCGAGTGCCGCGCCACGTCGGAGGCACGCTCGGCGTTGCCGGAAACCTCCTCGATGGAAGAAGCCATCGCGGCGATGGATTCGGTGGCGGCCGCAATCTGCTTGGACTGCGAGCCGGAGGACTTGGCCAGGTGCTGCGCCAGCGCCTGCGTCTGGCGCGCGGCGCTGTCCATCTGCACCGAGGACTGGTTGATGGCGATCACCAGGCCGCGCAGGGATTCCACGGCGATGTTCACCGAGTCGGCGATGGCGCCGGTGATGTCCTCGGTCACCGTGGCGGTGGCAGTGAGGTCGCCCTGCCCGAGGCCGGCGATCTCGTCGAGCAGGCGCAGGATGGCCGCCTGGTTGCGTTCACTTTCCTCGCGCTGCGACTGCACGGCCAGCCGCGCCGCGCGCGTTTCCTCCTGCGCGCTGCGGATGGACTTCAGCAACAGGCCCAGCGGAATCAGCGTGGCCAGGCACAGCACCGCGGCGCCGAAACCGAGCAGGCTGCCCGAGATCGCCCCCACCGCCGCACCGGCGATGGCCAGGATGCCGGCGAAAACGACCAGCTTGAGGCCGCGCGAGGAAGTGGCGGAAGCGTCAGGCTGCGGCATCGAGGAACCCCGGATTCTCAACCAGCAAGCGCAGGCTCAGCACCGGCCAGGCTTCGGAGCCGCGGCGGAAGGCGCCTGCAACAAAACGCTCGCAGCGCACGATGGTGGGCGGCGCTTCGCCGCTGAACTCCCCGTCGACGAAGCGGCGGAAGCCCAGCACCTCATCGACCACAAGACCAGCCGGCACGTCGCGGTGGTTCACCACCAGCAGGCGCGTGTTGCGCGTCATCGGCGTGACACCGCTGCCGAGGAACTGCCTGAGGTCGATCACCGGCAGCAGCGCGCCGCGCAGGTTGGCGAGGCCGCGGATCCAGCTCTTCGCACCCGGGACGCGGGTGAGCTGCGCGGGATAAGGCAGCACTTCGCGTGTCTCTTCGCGCGCCACCAGGTAGCCCTCGCCGGCCATGCGCCAGGCGACGCCCACCCATTCGCGCGCCAGGTCGGGGCTCTCGCCGCGCACGCCGCTGGCGTCCTGGCCCCTGCGGTCCAGCGCCACAAGCAGGTCGTAGGGCGTCTCGCGCAGGCTGCGGATGGAACTGACGATATCCACCTGCGTATCCGTCTTCAGGCGGCCAGCGTCGCCTGGGCTTTCTGCACCAGCAACTCGGGCGAGACCGGCTTGACCACGTAATCCACGGCGCCCTGGCGCAGTCCCCATACCTTGTCGGTCTCCAGTCCCTTCGAGGTCACCATCACGATGGGGATGGAGCGCGTGCCCGGATCCGACGCGATGGCGCGGGTGGCCTGGTAGCCGTTCATGCCCGGCATCACGATGTCCATGAAGATGAGGTCGGGCTTCAGGTCCTTCGCCAGCCGCACGCCTTCCTTGCCGTCGCCGGCAATGGCGGTCTTGAAGCCGCCCTGCTCCAGCGCCTTCTTCATCACGTGCACTTCGGTGGGCGAGTCATCAACGATGAGGATCAGGGCCATGGCCAGACTACCTCCCGGCAACGTGCGCATCGATCGCACCCAGCAGTTCTTCCTTCGTGAAGGGCTTGGTCAGGTAATGCTCGGAGCCGACGATGCGGCCGCGGGCGCGGTCGAACAGGCCGTCCTTGGAGGACAGCATGATCACCGGGATGTCCTTGAACACCTTGTTGTGCTTGATCAGCGCGCAGGTCTGGTACCCGTCCAGGCGCGGCATCATGATGTCGACGAAGACAATGTCCGGCTGGTGGTCGGCGATCTTGGCCAGCGCGTCGAAGCCGTCGATGGCAGTGAAGACCTCGCAGCCTTCCTTCTGCAGCAGCGTTTCAGCAGTGCGACGGATGGTCTTGCTGTCATCGATGACCAGCACCTTAAGACCCTTCAAGGTCCCGTTGTCGTCGCTCACCGTCATCGCACTCCCGGCAGAGTTCATAGCGGCCTGCAAATCCCCGATGCTTTTAACATATCGTAATAACGGGGGCTATATGCAAAGCCGCCGGCATACCGGAACCGATTTAAGCCCGTGGGCTAACATCGGGCGTTGAACTGGCACACGTTTCGGGAACTGGACTTAATACATGCCGCAGCGCACGCGTCTTGCCGTGGTGATGGACCCCATCCGGGAGCTCAAATACGCCAAGGACACCTCCCTGGCGATGCTGCTTGCGGCACAGGCCCGCGGGCATGAGCTCTGGTACCTGGAGCAGTCCGATCTTTACCTGCGCGATGGCCAGGCGCGCGGCCGGGCCCGGCCGCTCACGGTGAAGGCCGATCCCGCCGGCTGGTACACGCTGGGGGACGTGGCTGACCAGCCACTAGGCGGCTTCGACGCCATCCTGATGCGCAAGGACCCGCCCTTCGACATGGAATTCATTTACACCACCTACATTCTCGAGCGTGCCGAGGTCGCCGGGGCGCTGGTGGTGAACCGGCCCGCGGGGCTGCGTGACATGAACGAGAAGGTCTACACCGCCTGGTTCCCCGAGTTCTGCGCGCCCACGCTGGTGACGCGCGACATGGCGGCCATGGATGCCTTCGCGCGCGAGCATGGCCGCGTGGTGGTGAAGCCCCTCCACGGGATGGGTGGCCGCTCCATATTCGTTGTGGATACCAACGACAAGAACCTGCGCGTGGTGTTCGAGACGCTCACCGAATACGGCAGCCGCTTCGCCATCGTGCAGAAGTACCTGCCGGAGATCGTGAGCACCGGCGATTCGCGCGTGCTGGTGATCGACGGCCAACCCGCGCCCTATGCGCTGGCGCGCATGCCCTCGGCCACCGACAACCGCGGCAACCTGGCAGCCGGCGCCACGGGCGTGGCACGGCCGCTCACCGACCGCGACCGCCAGATCGTGGCCGGCATCGGGCCGGAGCTGGCGCGGCGCGGCATGCTGTTCGTCGGCCTCGACGTGATCGGGGGTTGCGTCACCGAGATCAACGTCACCAGTCCCACCGGCGTGCGGGAAATCGACAAGGCCTTCGGCACCGACATCGCCGGGCTGTTCATCGATGCCGTGGACCGGCGCCTCGCCACCCGGCGCGAATCCGCGGCACGGAACTGAATCGATGAGCGCCGGCGCAGGGTCACTCCAGGCTCCGGAACGCCCGCGGCGGCGGCAGGTCGATGGCTTCGAGGGCCGGGTCACGCGCGACCGCCTGGCCAGCATGCTGGTGCTGGCCGCACTGCTGAACGGTCTGCTGCTGCTGGGCGTCACCTTCACCGCCCCGATCAGCGGCAGCAAGGCCCCCCGCGGGCTGGAGGTGCTGCTGGTATCCAGCGAGCTGCCCGAGGCGCGCGAAAACGAGGATGCCGCCTACCTGGCGCAGCGCACCCAGGACGGTGCCGGCAACACCCGCGAGCGTCTCACCGCGCGCCTGCCGGGCGCGGAGCCCCAGCCCCAGTCCGAGGCCAGCACCGCGCAGGGACTCGACCCCTCGGAACGCATCCTCACCACTTCGGGGATGAGCCTTTCCGCCATCCGCATCGATGCGGCGCCGGAGGCGGAGCTGCTCCTGTCCCAGCAGCAGCTGGAGCGGATCCTGGCCGGCGATCCGGACCTCATCCTGCGCGGCGAGGAGCGCCCGGAGCTGTACGATTCCCCGGACACGCGCGCCTCGCGCGCCGCGCCCTGGCTGCACGACTGGGTGCAGCGGGTGGAGCGCATCGGCACGGCGCGCTTCCAGGCGCTGGCGCGGCAGCGCGAATCCGGCAGCCTGCTGCTGGAGGTGGTGGTGAACAGCGATGGGCAGCTGCGCCGCGCCAGCATCCTGCGCAGCAGCGGCAACGGGCAGCTGGATGAGGCCGCGCGCGAGATCCTGCGGCTGGCCAGTCCCTTCGATCCGTTCCCGCCGGAACTGGCGCGTGACTACCGCAGCCTGCGCTTTGCGTACGAATGGCGGTTCGAGCGCGGCGCAGCCTCCGGATCCGCGCGCCTGCCGTAGGAATCAGGTGACGGGAATCCATGACGGACTTCCTTGAGACGCATGACCTGCGCCCCCATACTGAGTCCATGTCCAAAGAAGGCTCCCTGACCAACCAGCTTCTGGTGGCCATGCCGGGACTGGAAGATCCACACTTCTCCCGCACCGTGACGCTGGTCTGCGAGCACGGCACCCGCGGTGCGCTGGGAATCGTGCTCAACAAGCCCCTGTCGATGCGCCTGTCCGAAGTGCTGGAACAGATGAAGCTGGCGCCGCAGGATCCCGGCGTGGGCGAGCAGATCGTGCTGCGCGGCGGACCCGTGCACCAGGACCGCGGCTTCGTGCTGCACCGGCCCGGCGGCAGCTGGGAATCCACCCATCGCATTTCCGACCAGATCCAGGTGACCACCAGCCGCGACGTGCTTGCGGCCATGGCCCGCGGCGAAGGACCGGAAGACGCCTTCATCGCGCTGGGCTATGCCCAATGGGAGGAAGGACAGCTGGAGCGCGAACTGCGCGACAACAGCTGGCTCACCCTGCCGGTGAGCGACGCAGTGCTGTTCGACCTGCCCTACGAGGATCGCTGGCTGGCCGCCTGGCGTTCACTGGGCGTGGACGTGAACCAGGTGACGCCGCGCGCCGGCCACGCTTGAGAAGGCCTTCCCTTGAAGGCGCGGCTGGTGATCTGCTTCGACTTCGGGCTGCGCCGCATTGGCCTGGCCAGCGGTGACACCCTCACCCGCACCGCCACCCCCCTGGCCACCGTCGCCCACCATGACAGCGGACCGGACTGGCCGGCCATCGACCGGCAGGTGAAGCTGCTCGGACCCGACCTCGTGGTGGTCGGCGTCCCGTATAATGAGGATGGTTCCCCCGGCACCCTCGCCCCCCGCGCTGACGCCTTTGCACAGGCGCTCGGGGAGCGCTACGGCCTGGAAGTCGCCCGCATCGATGAACGCTATTCCTCGACGGCAGCCCACAGCCTGCTGCGCGAGCAGCGCGCCTCGGGCCAGCGACGGCGCCAGCTGGGCAAGGGGGATATCGACAGCGCCGCCGCAGCCGTGATGCTCGCGAGCTGGCTGGAGCAGCAGACTTGAACGACGCACAGAGCCGCAGCCCGCATCGCCGCCCCGACGGATCACTCCGGCATCTGCTTTCCCTCGAAGACCTCAGCCGCGACGAACTGGAGACCCTGCTCGAGCGCGCGCAGCACTACGCGCGCCGCCCGGGCGAGGATGCACCGCGCTCGGATGTGCTGGCCGGCGTGACCGTGGCGAATCTCTTCACCGAACCTTCCACCCGCACGCGCGTGTCGTTCGAGCTGGCAGCCAAGCGGCTGGGCGCCGACGTGGTGAACCTGGAGGTGCAGCTGTCCTCGCGCGTGAAGGGCGAGAGCATGCTCGATACCGTGTTCACGCTCGAATCCCTGCACGTGGACGTGTTCGTGCTGCGTGATGCGGAGGTAGGCGTGCCGGCCATGGTCGCGGCCAACGTGGCCCCGCATGTGAGCGTGCTGTCGGCCGGCGAGGCGCATGTGTCGCATCCCACGCAGGGCCTGCTCGATGCACTGACCGTGCTGCAGGAGAAGGGACACTGCGACGGGCTGTCCATCGCCATCGTCGGCGACATCCGCCATTCGCGCGTGGCGCGCTCGGCGGCGCAGGCCTTCGGCAAGCTGGGCGTGACCGACCTGCGCATCGTGGCGCCGCCGGCGCTGATGCCCTCGTCGGAGGAATTCGCCGCCGCCACGCGCAGCACCAGCATCGCCGAGGGCATCGCGGGCTGCGATGTGGTGATGATGCTGCGCATCCAGAAGGAAAGGTTTGCCGACACCGCGATTCCCGCGGGCGAGGATTACTACCGCGAATTCGGGCTCACGCGCGAGCGCCTGCGCGGTGCGAAGCCCGATGCCATCGTGATGCATCCGCAGCCGATGAACCGTGGCGTGGAGATCGAGTCTGCGGTAGCCGATGGCCCGCAGTCGGTGATCCGCCGGCAGGTGGCCAACGGCGTTGCCGTGCGCATGGCGGCGCTGGAAATCCTCGCCGCGGCACGCACCGGCAGGAGGTCCTGAATGGCTTACGCTTCCGCCTCGCGCGAGCACCGCGGCACCATCTTCGTCGAGGACGCGAAGGTACTCGCGCAGGACACCTTCCCCGGCCGGCAGTACGTGCTGCGGCTGGCGGCGCCGGAAACCGCCGCGCGCGCCACCGCGGGCAGCTTCGTGCATGTGGCGGTGGATCCCGCCGTGCCCATGCGCCGGCCGCTTTCCATCATGCGCGTGGATGCGGAGGCCGGCTGGATCGAGCTGCTGTACAAGATCCACGGCCACGGGCTGGCGCACCTGGCCGCGCGCCGCGCGGGCGATGTGGTGAACCTGCTGGGACCGATCGGCCAGGGATTCATGCCGCGCGTGGAGCGCCCGCGGGCATTGCTGCTCGGCGGCGGCGTGGGCATTCCGCCGATGGTGTTCCTCGCCGAGACGCTGCGCGATCGCGCGGCGCAAGGATTCCGCCCCTTCGCCATCCTGGGATCGGAGCTGCCCTTCCCGTTCCGCGCGCGGCCCTCCACCATCATCGTGCCCGGCATGCCGGAGGGCGTGATCGCCTGCATGCCCCTGCTGGATGACTGGGGCGTGCCCAGCCGTCTCACCTCCAGGGCGGGGTTTCCCGGCTGCCACGATGGCTTTGTCACCGACCTGGCACGCCTGTGGCTGGCGCAGCTGGATTCCGCGGCACGCGCTGAAGTGGAGATCTTCTCCTGCGGCCCCACGCCCATGCTGAAGGCGGTGGCGGCGCTGGCCCGCGAGTTCGATCTGCCCTGCCAGGTGTCGCTGGAGGAGTACATGGCCTGCGCCGTGGGCGGCTGCGCCGGCTGCGCGGTTGAAGTCCAGACGCCAGCCGGGCCGGCGATGAAGCGGGTGTGCGTGGACGGTCCGGTATTCGACGCGCGAACGGTGTTCGCTGCCTGATAGCGTTGCCGCGGGCCTGATCCGGCAAGATCAGGCCGCCGGCGTGCCAGCCGGTCGCCCCGTCGGTATGCTTGCCGCCAGACAGCCCGCGGGGCTTTATGGGATCTACCAAGGGGGTATTGCGATGATCAGGTTTGCGTCGCGGCGAGTTGCCGCTCTCATGCTGGTGGCCGCGGCCACGATGTCGGCGCCACTGCTGGCGGGCCAGGCGCCCCAGCCGGCCGGTCCGCCGAAGCCCTACAACATTCCCGCCGGCGTGCCGGACTACGTCCGCAAGGCCGTGCAGTCGCCGGAGCGCACTCCCGCGATGACGGCCCGTGATGCCGACCGCAAGCCGGCCGAACTGCTGGTGTTCTCGGGCGTGAAGCCCGGCGACAAGGTGGTGGAGTTCGCCTCCTTCGGCCAGTACTTCACCACCATGCTCACCAGCCTCGTGGGCGACAAGGGCATGATCTACATGTATGACCTGCCCTACCTGGAGCGCAACAGCGGCGCAGCCAGCCGCGAGTTCGCCGCCAAGCACCCGAACACCAAGTTCGAGTTCATCGATTACAACGCGCTGCAGCTGCCCGAAAACGTGGACGTGGTGCTCAACGTGCTCTACTACCACGACCTGATGCTGAACAAGATCGACGTCGCGACGCTCAACGGCAAGATCTTCAAGGCACTGAAGCCGGGCGGCATCTTCTTCATCGTGGACCACAATGCGGCGCCGGGCTCCGGCACGCGCGACACCGAGAAGCTGCACCGCATCGACCCGGAAGTGATCAAGAAGGAAGTAAAGGCCGCGGGCTTCGAGCTGGTGGAAGAGAGCAAGCTGCTGGCCAATCCGGAGGATGACCACAGCTGGATGCCGTTCGCCCCGGGCAAGCGCGGCACGACCGACCAGGTGGTGCTGAAGTTCAGGAAGCCGGCGCGGTAGCCGCCGCACGCGGCATGTCCGCGTGAAGCCAGCGACGTCGCGCCCGCTCGCGCAGCGCGACGATCGCCATGGCCAGCAAGGCCAGCCACCAGGGGGATCCTGCCGGCTCTCCATAGACGAAGGCATGCATGTAGGTGGGTTCGAGCGTCACTAGCGCCACCACCAGCGCCGCCACGGCGGCCACCCCGTTGCGCATCAGGGCTGCATAGACAGGCAGCAGCACGGCGCCGGTCACCGCCCCCAGCCCCAGGCGGAGCCATTCGGCGGACGAAGCAGAACCCGGGGGCGGCAGCAGGGTCCACAGCGCCACGAAGATGACGCTGCCGAAACCGGCGACGCCTGCCGCCAGCATGAGCAGCGTGCCCTCGCCCAGGGCAAACAGCTCCGCCCGCGAACCGCGGCAGGTCAGCCACAGCGACCGCAGCCGCGCCGCCACCAACCAGGAAATTGCCGCCATCGTCGGCAGCACCAGCGCCAGGGCGAAGTAGTGGAGCGGCGCAACCTGCGCCGGAGGAACGTCGGCGACTACGCGGATGAGCACCAGGATCACCTGCAACAGGCCCAGCGCCAGCACGCACTGCATGATGAGGAGCCCGACGCTGCGACCACCCAGCAACAGCCGCCGCAGCGCTTCGGTGCGCGTGATACGCGCGCTTATGCCGCCAGTATCTGCCGGCGTCACCCTGGCCTCGTCCTCCGCGCGGCGCGATGTCCAGGCCGAAGGGGCGATGCGCCACGCGCGCAGATACCACGCCCCGAAGACAATCCAGCACAGCAGGATGAAGGGGAGCCCCCCGCCCGGCAGCCACTCGTCGGGCATCGGCAGGTCGAGCCGGTCAAGCAGCAGGCCACCGCCCAGCAATACCAGCAGCACCGTGAAGGTGGCCAGCAGCGAGCGTGCTGCGAGGAAGCTGGCCATGGCCCAGAGGCTGGCAAAGGCGAAGTAGCCGCCCACATCCCGCAGCCAGCCGGCAAATGACCGCCAGGGTACAGGCAGCCACAGGTAGAGCGTCCAGATGTACGTGCTCATCACCAGGGCGCACAGCAGGGCAATGGCAAAGGCAAGCAGCAGCAGGCGCAGGCGTCCGTGCGGAGCCAGCGCCGTCTGGCGTTGCGACGCCATGGCCCGCCAGAGCGGACCACCTGCCACCATCGCGGGCAGGAAGGCAATGAAGAGGCCATTGATGGCCCAGAGGAGCACGCTCGTCGACAGCCCCTTCTGCGGTAGCCACAGCGCGGCCAGGGCCATCAGCGACAGGCCTGCGATGGTGCACAGGCGCTGCGCCGGCAGCGCCCAGAAACAAAGCTTCAGGACATGAAGCAACAGCTTCATGCGTGCATCGCCAGGAAGATGTCTTCCAGCCCCATCGGCTCGATTTCGATCTCCGCCGCCACGCGCTCGCGCAGCCCCTGCAGCGCCATGTCATTCCAGCCATCCACGGTGAAGACGGCCGTGCGCCCGGTGACACTGCGGGTGAGCTGGCCGGGCAACGACAGGCCCGGATCGAATTCCGCCGTGGCGCGCAGGTGCACGCGCACCACCGACTCCTTCAGCGCGTCGAGCTCACCCTGCCATAGCAGGCTGCCTTCGCGCAGCAGCCAGATATGGCTTGCCACGCGCTCCAGGTCGCCGATGAGGTGCGAGGCATAGACCAGCGTGCGCGTGCCCTCGCCCGCGATGGCGAGGATCTCGCGCATGAACTGGCGCCGCGCCACCGGATCGAGACTGGATGCCGGCTCGTCGAGCACCAGCAACTCAGGTTCGTGCCCCAGCGCGCACAGCGTGGCCAGCTTCTGGCGCTCGCCGCCGGAGAGCCGGCCGATGCGCCGCTCCAGCGGCACTTCCCATTCATGCGCCAGTCGCGCCACCAGCTGCGCGTTCCAGCGTTCATGCAAGGCCGCCACCAGCGCCAGCTGCTGTGCGCCGGTGAGCAGTCCCGGGAGTTCATCCTGCTGCGGCACGAAGCCGATGCGCGCACGGGCCGCGGCCGTCAGCGCGCTGCTGGATTCGCCGAATACGCTGCAGCTGCCAACCGTGGGCCGGGCAAATCCCAGCAGCAGGTCGAACAGCGTGGACTTGCCCGCGCCGTTCTTGCCCACCAGGCCCACGACGCAGCCGCGCGGCACTGCGAAGGAGACATCCTTGAGCACGGCGCGCCCGCCGATGCGCTTGCCCAGGCCCTGTGCGGCCAGCACCACTGCCTCACTCATCGACTGACTCCCATTGGCGCCGCACCAGCGCCATCGTGTCTTTCGGGGAAACCTCCAGCTGCCGCGCCGCGGCCGCCAGCTCGCGCGCCAGCGGCTGCAGCTGCTGCATGCGCTGGGCCAGTGGCGCCGCGCCCTTGCGGCCGCCCGTCACCGTCATCGGCTTGCCGCGGTTGCGTTCCAGCAGCCCCTCGGCTTCCAGCAGCGCATAAGCCTTGGAGATGGTCATCGGGTTGACGGCGTGCGCGGCGGCCAGCTCGCGCACCGAGGGCAGCTCCGCGCCCGGCGGCAGCTGGCCGCCGGCGACGAGCCGGCGCACCTGGTCCATCAGCTGCCGGTAAATGGGAACGCCGGATTCGGGATGCAGGGAAAACAAGCCGTGGCCCTCACTATGTGTATTACGACAGTAATACACATAGTGAGGGCCGTCAACGCCTTGCTAGACGATGGAAACGCCCAGCTCGCGTGCGCGGTGCGCCAGGCCCGGGTAGGCGTTGCGGATGAATTGCCCCGGATCACCCCACTCCGCCTCGTATTCGGCGGCTGGCCGCGCGGCGATCATCTCGCTGGCACTCATGCCCTGCGCGAGCAGCCGCGCCAGGCGCTGTCGCAGCGTGTCGAGCATGGCGTGCTCTGCCTTCAGGTGCGCCAGTCCCTGCGGCGCCCCGGCCCCGGGCACGACCTTCGTGCCTTCATTGGCCAGGCCCACCAGCTTCTCCACCGCCGTGGTGATGCCCCCGACCCAGCCGTTGCTGTCCGGATCGACAAGGGGGAAGCGCCCCACCGAGACCACATCGGCCGCCACCAGCACATTCGCGCGCCGGAAGAACACGTAGATGTCGCCATCGGTGTGCGCCTGGCCCAGGTGCCCGTAGTCGATCTGCTCGCCGCCAAAGGCCAGCGAGCCGGTGGTGTAGAAGGTCTCGGTGGGCAACGCCGCCTTCGGCAGCGGCTGGTAGGTGCGGTTCTCCCAGCGGCTGTGCACGTCGGTGGTCAGCCAGAGCTTCGTGTATTCGTGCGCGATGATGCGCGTGCCGGAACGCCCGAGCGTGAGGTTCGAACCCGTCTGGTCATGGTGCCAGTGCGTGTTGAACAGGGTGTGCACACGCTCCTTGCCGGTGAGCGCGCGCACCTGCTGCAGCAGGCCCGCCGTGTGCTCCGCCGCGCCGCCGTCCACCAGCAGCGCGCCTTCGGGCGAGTCGAACAGCGTGACATTGCCGCCGCAGCCGGCGATCAGCCACAGGCGCTCCGCCAGCGGTGTGGCCGTCACCGCACTGGATGCGCCTTGCACTGCGCGGGAGACACAGGCCGCGGCAGAGCCGGCGGCAAGCAGGAATCGACGACGATCCATGCTAGGGAGCCGGCGGCGTGGCCGCTGCCATCAATTGCCGCAGCAGCGCCTCGGTTTCCGGCCGCGCCGGGCTTCCGGCAGCGCGTCCCGAAGTGGCCGCCTCGCCGCGCGTCAGCTCGATGGCCATGCGCCCGCGTCCATCCTTCGCGAAGAGATCAGCGCCGCGCGTGGCAAGCAGGCCGAGCACGCTGTTCCAGCCCTGGCCTGCGGCCCCGTGCAATGCCGTCGCGCCGGTGCCATCGCGCGCGTTGATGTCGGCGCCGGCATCCAGCAGCAATTGCACCACCTCGCGGCCCTGTGCCTCGTCGCGGTAGCGGCCGCGCGTGTCGAGGCCGGAATGTCCCACGCCCGCTGCAGCCAGCAGCGGCGTCATGCCACGCGAGGTCGGAAGGTCCGGCCGCGCGCCATGCTGCAGCAGCAGGCGCACGGCCGGCAGGTCCACCGCCTTGGCGGCGCGCAGCAGCGGGGTGGTACCCACGGTGAGCATGGTGTCCGCGCCACGGTCATCGCGCAGCGAGCGGTAGGGCGGGAAGAGCTTCAGCTGCATGTCCGGATTGGCGCCGGCCTTCAGCAGCATGGCGATCAGTTCGATGCCGGTAGTGCGGTCCGCGGAGGGCCGGTCCGCCCGGCCACCGGTGGGAACGGTGTTCACGTCCACTGCCGCATACAGTGGCGCGCGGCCCCAGGTATCCCACTTGTTCACGTCGGCGCCGCGCTTCACCAGCAGTGCCGCGGTATCGAAGTTCAGGTTCAGCGTGGCCAGGAGCAGCGGCGTCACGCGGTCGGGATCGGTGAGGTTCACCTCGGCGCCCGCATCCAGCAGGATGGCCGCGCACCCGGTGCAGCCGCGCCGCGCGGCGTAGAGCAGCGGGGTGAATCCGCCGGAAGGCCGCGCCTGCATGCGGGGCTCGGCGGTAACCTGGCGTTCCCAGTCGTTCACGGCCGAGCGCGCATTCACCTCGGCGCCCTGCTTCACCAGCAGCCGCACCATCTCCGGCTGGCCCTCGGCCGCGGCCCACATCAACGCGGTCTGGCCGCGCCAGGCCTCGCGCTGGTTCACGTCCGCACCGCGCTGGATGAGCAGCCTTGCCGCCGCCACGTTGCTGCTGCGGGCGAGGATCATCAGGGCGCTCTGCCCGTCGGCATTGGTGGCCTTCACGTCAGCGCCGGCCTTCAGCAAGGCGCGGATCACCTCCACGTTGCCGGTGACGGCTGCTTCGGACAGCGGCGTTGCGCCATAGTCGTTGCTGGCATTGACATCCGCGCCGGCGGCGATGAGGCGCTTCACCTCGGCGAGGTTGTCGCGGTAGACAGCCCAGTGCAGGGCCGTGGTGCCATCGATCTCGCGCGCGGTCGCGGCATCTGCCTTGCCGCCGGCTGTCGCCTCCATGCCGATCGCCAGCAGGGCCAGCAGGGCGAGGAGCGGCAGCGCAGGAAGCCAGGACCGGTTGCCAGGATTCATTGGCTCACATCTCCGCCACGGCGCCAGTGCTGTCGCCGAACTGTTCCACCGGAATGCCCGCCCGCTGCAGCAGCGTGAGGTGCACGTTCGCCAGCGGCGTGCGTTTCCCGAAGTCGATGTGCTGGCCGCCCTTCAGCACACCGCCGCCGCGCCCGAGGATGGTGGTGGGCAGCGGATACTGGTTGTGCGCATTGCTGTTGCTCATGTTGCTGCCGAACAGCAGCATCGAGTTTTCCAGCATGTTGCCGTCGCCGTCCGGCAGTGCCTTCATCTTCGCCAGGAAGTCGGCGAACACGTCGACGTGGTATTTCTGGATCTTCGCCAGCCGTTCCTTCTTCGCCGGGTCATTCGCATGGTGCGAGATGGCATGGAAGGCATCGGGAATGCCGATGTGGTTGTAGGTCATCTCGCTGACCTCCGGCGCCAGCATGAAGCTCTGCACGCGCGTGAGGTTGCCCTGGTATGCGAGCAGGATGAGATCGAACATCAGCCTGAGGTGCTCGTCGAAATTCTCCGACGTGGCGCCCGGCACTTCCGGCAGCGGCAGGCCGGCCAGGTCGCCGCGCGCGCCATTCTGCAGGCGGCGCTCGATTTCGCGCACGCTGGCCAGGTAGTCATCCAGCGTGGTGCGGTCGCGCGGACCGAGCTTGCGGTTCAGCGCCGCCATCTCCCCCTGGATCATGTCGAGGATGCTGCCGGTCTGCTCGGTGAGGTAGCGCCGTTCCGCCGCCGTATCGCCCTGGCCGAACAGGCGCAGGAACAGCTGGCGGGGATTGCTCTCCACCGGCAGCGGCGTGGTGGGACTGGCGAACGAAAGCGTGCCCGTGTAGGTGCAGCCATAGCCGCGCTCGCAGGCACTGCCCGTGCCCTGCCCCTGCGCCGTAGCGGTTTCGAGCGAGGGCCAGGGCGTGTCCTGCCCGATGTGCTGCGCGGCGAGCTGGTCGACGGTGGGCGCCATGTAGGGCTCGAGCGTCTCGCGCGGATGCACGCAGGAAAGCCACGTCGCCGGCACCAGCGCATGCACCGCGCGGCTTTCGCCAGGCCGGTTGCCCAGGTTGCTCAGCACGGTGAGCTGGTCCCTGAAAGGCGTGAGCGCCTCATTGATCTCGTTGAGCCGGAAGTCGCGGCCGGTTGCCGCGGGCGTCCACTTCTCCATCACCGCGCCATGCGGGAAGTAGAAGAACCCCAGCCTCGGCCTGCGCGCGGCAGCGGTCTGCGCCAGCGCCACGCCAGCTGGAACCATCGCATCCAGCAGCGGCAGCGCGATGCTCGCCCCGAGGCCACGCAGCACGGTGCGGCGCGGAAGATGCTTCTTCGTGATGTACATGCCCTACCTCCCGGTACCGGCCTGCGCAACGGGATGCGCGGCGCCCGGCTCCTCCTGCGGTGCGCGGCGCATGCGGAATGCATCGCTGGCCACGATGCCCTGCACCAGCGCCTCCAGACGATACTCCCGTGCCGCCGCTTCACGCACGATGCGGCGCACCGCGGGCATGTCCTGGGCGCGCAGCGGGCGCCCCAGTGCATAGGTCATCAGCTTCTCGGTGAAGGCCTGCGCAAACAGCTGCGGTCGCGCCAGGATGGCATCCGCCAGCGCTGCGGGACCATCCACCTGCACGCCACTGGCGAGCTGGCCGTGCGCATCGATGGCTTCGCCGGCATCCAGGTCACGCTCCCGCCAGGCGCCGGCCACGTCGAAATTCTCCAGCGCGAAGCCCAGCGGATCGATCACGCCATGGCATGAATTGCAGGACTTCTGCGCGCGATGCTGTTCGAGCCGTTCGCGCACCGTGTCCATCGCCTTGCCCGGCTCGCTCTCCGGGAACTGCTCCACGCCCGGCGGCGGCGCGGTGGGGGGCGTGCCGAAAAGTGTTTCCATCACCCAGGCGCCGCGCAGCACCGGGGAGGTGCGGTTGCCATAGGAGGTGGCCAGCAGCAACGCACCCTTGCCCAGCAGGCCATGCCGGTTGCGGTCAGCGAGGCGCACCTTGCGGAACTGGTCACCGCGGACATCGGGCACGCCGTAGTGACGGGCAAGCCTTTCGTTCAGGAAGGTGGTGTCGGAACGCAGCAGGTCCAGCACGCTGCGCTCGCCGCGCAGCGTATCGGCGAGGAACAGCTGGATCTCCTCGCGCAGCGCGGCGTACAGGTTGTGGTCAAAGTCCGGGTACAGCGTCGGATCGACCTGGAAGTTGCCCATGCGTGCCACGTTGAGCCACTGGAAGGCAAAGTTGTCGACCAGGGCGCTGGCGCGCGGATCCTCCAGCATGCGTTGCACTTCACGCTGCAGCACCTTCGCGTCGCCCAGCCTGCCATCGGTGGCCAGCGCCACCAGCGACGCATCGGGACCCGAACTCCACAGGAAGAACGCCAGCCGCGTCGCCAGCTCCAGCTGCGTGAGCGGCTGCGCCTCATCGCCCGCCACAGCCGGTGCAGAGCGCAGCAGGAATTTCGTGCTCGACAGGATGGCCGTGAGCCCGGCCTCGATGCCCGCCTCGAAATCGCGGTTGTCGCGGCCGCGGGCGAAGAATTCCATCGGCGCCGCCAGCTCTTCCTCCGCCACTGGGCGCCGGAAGGCGGCGGCAGCCAGCTCACGCAGGATGCGCCGCGCGCAGCCAGCCTCCTCCGCTCCGCTCGCCGGATGGCAACTGAAGATGCGTTGCCGGCTCGGCGTATCACCCACCCCGGTGACATTGAAAGGCCCGGCCACGGTGAATCCCGGGATGCGCGGCACGCGTTCCATCTCCGGCAGCATGGCGATGGGCTGCAGCGGCGAATCCGACTGCGCGAAGGAGCGCTGGATGAAACTCACGCCGATGCGCCGCACGCCAGCCTTCACCGGCACACGGATCTGGTTGAAGCGGTTCTGGATGTCATCGGCGGCGATGGCCTGGTTCTGGTCCACCGCCTTCAGGTCTTCCGGCCCGCCGTAGGTCTGCTGGAACACGCGCCGGCCGTCGATGGTGAGGATCACCGTGTGCGGGTGATCGACCTTGGTCACATAGCCGGCGCCCATGGCGAAGAACTCGCGGATGCTGAACACATACTCGCCGTCGGCGGGGAAATGGTGATCCACCCAGAATCCGCCGCGCGTGCCCAGCGGCAGCCCGTCGATGTGCCGCGACTGGTCGAGCGAGGAAGGCGCGCGGTATTCATGGCTGCTGGACATTGCGTCCGTCCGGCCGATGGCCTGGCGCGCCACGCTGCGCGCGGCGGTGATGTACTGCTCGAGGAAGGACGGCGACATGCGCAGCGTGGCTGCCTGGTTGTCGAAGCCATCGCTGAACACATCCTTCGGCAGCAGCGTGGACACGTCCACGTCAAGGTCGAGGATGCGCCGGATTTCCCGCGCATATTCGTTGCGGTTGAGGCGGTGCAGGCCCACGTAGCCGGGATCCGGCGCGGCCGCGGCGGCGGCATCGAGGCGGGTCTCGAGCCAGCCGCTGAAGGCATCGATCTCGCGCTGCGCAGGCTGCGGCTCGCCGGGCGGCGGCATCAGCCGGCCACGCAGCTTGCGCAGGGTCTCTTCCCACACTTCGGCATCTGCGGCGAGGTTGTCGAGGGAGAGCGTGTCGAAGGCCAGCCCGCCGGCCCAGTCGGTGCTGTTGTGGCAGGCGGCGCAGCTTTTCTCCAGCAGGGAGGCGTGCGAGGCCGGCTCGGCGCCCCACGCCGTCGGGCCGGCTGCCATCGCCAATGCCAGCCCGGCCAGCATTGCCCTTCCCCGTTGCCCTTTTTGCCCCCGCCCCATCGTCACTTGGGCCGCCTCCGGCCGCCAAAGTTCACCGCGGCTTGTAGGGCAGAAAGCCGATGCGATCGCCCTTGTACGTGCCCACCCAGACCTCGTTGCCCACACGGATGCCCACGGTGGCGCCATCCATGCCGGTGGTGCGCTCCGAGCTGGCCACGATGCGCGCGGCCAGCGTGGCGGGATCGATCTCCAGCACCTTCCAGCCCGGCGGGCACGGCGGCGTGCCGCAGGAATTGTTGCCGGCGGCCAGCATCTTGCCGTCAGGGGTCCAGCGCAGGTTGTCGGCGGCGATATCCACCTTCTTCACCTGCTTCTTCACGCCGGCGCCGTCGCGCTGGAACTTGATCACCTCGCTGGTACCGAAGGCAGCCACATACAGGGTGCGGCCGTCCGCCGAGGCGAGGATGCCGTTGGGGCCGGACATTTCCGTGCCGGGAATCACCTGCACCTTGCCGCCCGGACGCCACTCGTACAGCGCGCCGTTGAGCTGCCGGCGCTGCACGGCCGCGAAGGCCTGGCCTTCGGGCTGGCGACGGTCGAGGAACTTGGTGACCACGAAGCCGCCGTCCGGCAGCATGGTCACGCCATTGGCCATCACGTCGTCGGGCAGCACTACGCAGCCCACCCAGGCCACGGTCGGCCGGGCGCCGCTGGCGTCGATGTCGAACACCTCGACGGCCTCGCGCGCACCATGGGCGGTGACGTACAGCCGGTAGCGTCCGGCAGACTGCTCCTTCAGTGACAGACCATGGGCGGAGAAGCTGTTGGGCTCCACCGGGCCCGGGCAGCTGCCGAACAGCGTCTTGTCATGCTTCGCCGGCCCGGCCTGTCCCGGAAACCAGTCAACGAAGGTCTTTGCCTGGTGGTCGACCAGGTAAAGGTGGCCGCGCGCGGGGCCGCCACCCATCAGCGGGCCATCCATGCCGGAGGTGACCAGCCAGCGCGTCTCGCCCAGGCGCACCATGTCCTCGGCATTGGCCGGACCGCACAGGTAACGCAGCTCGCCGTCCGGATTGCAGCCCGCGGCCGCCGCTGGCGGCGTCGCCGCTGCCGCTGCGCCAGAAACCATGGCCAGTGCCGCAACAGCCAGCACTCCCCTTGCCCGATTCCCCATGCCCTTCTCCTTGTGCGCGGCTTCCGTCCGCAAGGCGGAAGGATAAGCGGGGCAGGGCTCGTTGCGCTGGCTGGCGAATCAGCTGTGGGCGCGAATGATTCTTGTTTGCACCGGACCGGTCCGGCCCGCCTTCAGCGGCGGTCCTCGTAGCAGTAGCCCACCCCATAGACGGAGTGCACGAATTCCTCGCCCGGCACCACGTCGGCGATCTTGCGGCGCAGCTTCTTCACATGGCTGTCCACGGTGCGGTCGGCCACGATGCGCTCGTCGCGGTACATCTGGTCCATCAGCTGGTCGCGGGAATAGATGCGGCCGGGGTGTGCCGCCAGCACCGACAGCAGCTTGAACTCCACCGCGGTCAGGTCGAGGGCGTGCCCGTCGAGCGTGGCGCGCCAGGCGGATTCATCCAGCAACAGCCCGCCGGTCGCCGCGTTGCCGTTGGCAGCCGGGGCATTGGCCGGACGGCGCGTGCGGCGCAGCACGGTGGCCACCCGGGCCACCACCTCGCGCGGGCTGAACGGCTTGCAGATGTAGTCGTCGGCACCCAGCGAGAGCCCCAGCAGGCGGTCGATCTCATCCACCCGCGCCGTCACCATGATGATGGCCGCCTCGGAGAAGGAGCGCAGCGCGCGGCACACCTCCATGCCGCTCTGGCCGGGCAGCATCACGTCGAGCAGCACCAGGTCCACGGGATTGGCGCGGACCCAGGGTTCCGCCTCGTCGCCGCGCGCCAGGCGGTGCACCTGGTAGCCCTGCTGCAGCAGGTAGTCGCGCAGCACCTCGGCGATCTTGTCTTCGTCCTCGACGATCAGGATGCGGGCGGAAGAATCACTCTGGCCGGTTGTCATACCTGGCGATGATCCGCCAGCGGCAGCCAGATGCGCCAGTGCAGACCGCCCAGCGTGCTGTGATCCGCCTGCATGCGTCCACCATGGCCGCTGATGATGGCCTGCACGATAGCCAGGCCCAGGCCTGTGCCACCGCTGGCGCTGGAACGGGAGGCATCCACGCGGTAGAGGCGCTCGGTGAGGCGACCCAGGTCTGCATCGGTGACGCCTGGCCCGGAGTCTTCCCAGTCGATGCGGGCCTCGCGGCCTTCGATGCCCAGCCTGACCAGCAGTCGCGCGGGCGCGTCGGTGTAGCGCAGCGTGTTCTGCAGCAGGTTGCCGAACACCTGCGCGAGGCGGTCGGGATCGGCTTCGACTGTCACGTCCGGATCAAGCTGCAGCTGCACATCGAGCCCGGCTTCTTCCATCGCGGCGCTGCTGGAAGCCAGGGTCTCGGTGATGGTCTCGCCGAGCTCGAGCCGCGTCTTGCGATAGGTGAGCGCGCCAAGGTCGGAGAGGGACAGCAGCCTGAGATCATCCACCAGGCGCGTGAGGCGGTGCACTTCCTGCCCCACCGAGGCGATGCTGCCCTGCGTGAGCGGGCGCACGCCATCCTGCACCGCCTCGATTTCTGCGCGCAGCGTGGTCAGTGGCGTGCGCAGCTCATGCGCGATGTCGGCGATCCATTGCTGGCGTCCGCGCTGCGCGGCCTCCAGCGCCTCGGCCAGGTGGTTGAAGTCATCAGCCAGCTGGGCCACCTCGTCGTGCCCCTGCACGGCCAGGCGCGTGCCGTAGTCGCCACGGGCCAGGGACCCTGCCCCGGCGCCCAGCAGCCGCAGCCGCCGGGCCAGCCAGCTGGAAATCAGCGCCGCGGTCAGCAGCACGGCAAACAGCATGCCCATGGCGATCACGCCGAAGCGCAGCGACTGCTGTCGTGCGGTGATGGATTCGAGCGACTGCAGCACACCCAGCCGCGGCACGTAACCCAGGTAACCCACCACCCTGCCATCCACACGTATGGGAAGGCGTGTGGCCAGCTCCGGGTCCGAGGGCTCGCTCCAGGGCGGCAGGATGAGCACCCTGCCGTCGGCGTCGAACAGCATGAGGCGCCAGTCGATGGTCAGGGGCGGCAGAGGCCCGGTATCGCCGGCGGCGGGCCGCGGGATGCGCTCCTCCAGGTTCGGCGCCTGGTGGCGCGACCATTCGGTACGCATGGCGTCGCGACGGCCGGCACGCCAGCCGAACACCTCCCGCAGCAGGTTGTCCCAGCGCTCCCGGTCAGCGGTCATCCACGTCCAGTCGCGGTTGAGGCGGTAACCCTCGGCAAGTTGCGAAATCACCGGCACCAGGCGGGCCTGCTCGGACTGGTTCACATAGTCAACCAATCCCTTGTCGAAGCTCCAGCTATAGATGAGGTAGACCGCTGCCACGAGCACGAAATTCGCCCCGGCAATGGCAAGGAACAATTTGACCCGCAGCGTGTCCAAACCGCGGCGCAGGGGGCCGGGTCCGCCAGCAGGGCGGGCCGAAGATGAATTGTTCGTAAGACTGTTCACGTACAGGCAAGACTAAACGGAGAACAAGCAAGCTTTGTGCACGGCGACGTCCAAAATTCTTCCTCACTCACCCCCCATCCTTTCCAGCGTCCGGCGGGTTGGCAGCCCTGTTTGCCACGCGCACTGAACGGACATCCACCAATACGGAATACGTTATGAACGACTCGATCTCGGATACTCACCGCCGCCCGCGCAAGGGCCGCGCAAAGCTTGCCGTCATTGCCGCGGTGGCCGTGGCACTCGCCGGCTACGGTGCCTGGAAGCTGCTGGGACCCAAGGAAGAAGAAGGTGGCTACCTCTTCGCCAAGGTGGAGATGGGCAGCATCGAGGATCTGGTCACCGCCACCGGCACGCTGGAGCCGCGCGACTACGTCGACGTGGGCGCGCAGGTGTCGGGGCAGATCGAGAAGATCTACGTGGAAGTGGGCGATGAGGTGAAGGTCGGACAGGTGCTGGCCGAAATCGATGCCGAGCAGGCTTCCGCACGCGTTGAGGCGAACAAGGCGCAATTGAGATCCTCCGAGACCAGCCTGCTGACGCAGCGGAACAACCTGGAGAAGGCCAAGCGCGACTACCAGCGTCAGCTGAACCTCAAGAAGGAAGACGCGACCACCGAAGAGGCGGTGATCAACGCCAAGACCACGCTCGACAACGCGGAAAACCAGATCATCCAGTCCGAGGCGAGCATTGCGCAGCAGAAGGCGAACATGCGAATCGAGGAGCGCAACCTCCAGTACACCAAGATCACCGCCCCCATTGACGGCACGGTGATGAGCATCGCCGTGAAGGAAGGTCAGTCGGTGAACGCCTCGCAGAGCGTGCCGAACGTGATGCGGCTGGCCGATCTCAGGACGATGACCGTGCGTGCCGACGTCTCGGAAGCAGACGTGTCCAAGGTGTACAAGGGAATGCCGGTGTACTTCACCCCTCTCAGTGCGGGCCAGAGCCGCCGCTATTTCGGCGAACTCAAGCGCATCGAGCCCACGCCGAAGACTCAGCAGGGCGTGATCCTTTATCCCGCGCTGTTTGATGTGGAGAACCCCATCGTCAATGGGAGACCGGAGCTGATGCCGAATGCGACAGCGCAGGTATTCTTCGTCGCCGCCGAGGCGCGCGACGTGCTGACGGTTCCCATGGCAGCCCTGCAGCAGGGCCAGCAGATTGCGCGCGAATTGGCGATGAAGGAGCGTGAGCAGGCCCAGGCTGGTGCTGCTGCGACACCAGGGGGTCCTCCGGGTGCCGGCGGTCCTCCCGGCATGGCCGGTTCTGCTCCGCCGGACGCCGCATCGGGCGCCCCCGGCGCGAGAGCGGGCGGTGAAGGCGGCGCAGGCGCGGCTGCACCTGGCGGCAACCGGATGGCCGGCAATGGCGGCCCGCCGCGTGGCGGCAATCGCAATGGCGGGGGCGGCTTCAATGGACAACAGTTCACACCGGAGCAGATTGCGGAATTCCAGGCCCGTCGCGGTGGCGGTGGCGGTGGATTCGGCGGTTTCCGTGGCATGGGCGGCGGAGCGGCCGCAGCCCCTGGCGTCGTCCAGCAGCGCCGCGGCACCGTAATGGTCAAGAAGGCCGACGGCGAGCTCGAGGCGCGCCAGGTCGTCGTGGGCGTGAACGATCGCGTGCGTGGCCAGGTCATCGAAGGCCTGACCGAGGGTGAAGAAGTGGTCGTGGGCAAGCGCGAGACCGAGCCACAGACCGGCCCCACCGCCGCTGGCGCCCAGCAGAACAACAACATGAACAACCAGTTCCGCGGCAACCAGGGTGGCTTCCCGGGCGGTGGCGGCGGCGGCAACTTCCGGCCCTTCTGATGAGCCAGCAATTCACGCATGACCCCGCAGTTCCCATCATCGAACTGCGGGGTGTTACCAAGACCTACTTCAACGGCGACCTGGCCACCCAGGTGCTGCATGGCGTAGACCTCAAGATCTATCCGGGCGAGTTCGTGGCCATCATGGGCGCGTCCGGTTCTGGCAAGTCGACGATGATGAACATCCTCGGCTGCCTGGACCGGCCCACCACCGGCCAGTATCTCTTCAAGGGCCGCGACGTCTCGGACTTCGACCGCGACGAACTGTCGGACCTGCGGCGCGAATCCTTCGGGTTCGTGTTCCAGAGCTACAACCTGATCTCGGCCAATACCGCGGCCGAGAACGTCGAGATTCCCGCCATGTATGCCGGCGTGCAGCTGCACGACCGGCATGTGCGCTCCAAGGAGCTGCTCACGCGGCTGGGCCTTGCCGACCGTGTCCACTTCCGGCCCAAACAGCTGTCCGGCGGACAGCAGCAGCGCGTCTCGATCTCGCGCGCCCTGATGAACGGCGGCGAGATCATCCTGGCCGACGAGCCCACGGGCGCACTCGACAGCAAGAGCGGCGTCGAGGTGATGAAACTGCTGGACGAGCTGTCGGCCCAGGGCCACACCGTCATTCTCATCACCCACGCACTGGAAGTGGCCGAGCACGCACGCCGCGTGATCGAGATCCGTGACGGCAACATCGTGGCCGATCCCGGCCCCAAGCCGCCGGTGAATCCGCCCGCAGTCCACAGCTGGACGGCACGCCGCGGTCGCATGGGCGCCTTTGCCGAAGGCTACGAGTCGGCCAAGGGCGCGGTGCGTGCGCTGCGCACCAACATGCTGCGCTCCTTCCTCACGCTGCTTGGCATCGTGATCGGCGTGGGCTCGGTGATCACCATGCTGGCCATTGGCGACGGCGCCAAGAAGCAGGTGGTTGACGCCATCAGTTCCTTCGGAGCCAACCTGCTGAACGTGAATGCGGGGTCGGGAGGCAACAACCGGGGCAGCGACCGCGGCACGGGAAGCCTGACGCTCGAAGATGCAGCGGCGCTGGAAACGGTGCCCAACATCCTCGGCGCCATCCCGTACCAGGAGAACAACGCCACCTTCCGGTACCAGGACCGGGACATGCGCGCCCAGGTGATCGGTACTTCGCCGAAGTTCGTGCAGGTGCGCAACTGGCCCGTCGCGCAGGGAGCCTTCTTCGAAAAGGAGGATGACGACGCCTACGCCCCGGTCGCGGTGATCGGCCGCACCGTAGCGGATACGCTCTTCCCTGACGGCGAGAATCCGATCGGCAAGTACATCCTGATGAACACCCTGAGTTTCCAGGTCATCGGGGTGCTGTCGCGCAAGGGCGCGAGCTCCAATGGCCAGGACCAGGATGAGGTGGTTGTCGTCCCCTACAAGGCCGCAGCGCTGCGGGTGACAGGACAGCGGTATGTCAGCCGCATCCAGGTAGCCGCGGACGATGTGAAGAAGATCCTGGCGACGCAGGTGGATATCGAGAACCTCCTCGCCGAGCGCCACGGCCAGGTCGACTTCCGCGTGTTCAACATGGGCGCGATGCTCGACCAGCGTGTCGAGCAGGAAAAGACCATGACCATCCTGCTGGGCTCCATCGCGGCCATCTCGCTGCTGGTGGGCGGCATCGGCGTGATGAACATCATGCTGGTGAGCGTCACCGAGCGTACGCGCGAGATCGGCATCCGCATGGCCACGGGCGCGCGCACCCGCAACATCATGCAGCAGTTCCTCATCGAGGCGCTGGTGGTGTCCCTCATAGGTGGCGTCCTGGGTGTGCTTGTCGGCCTGGGTGCCGCGTGGCTGGTGGAGGTATTCACCGAACGCGCCATCCACTACACCATCTTCCCGGTGATGCTCGCCTTCTTCTCGGCGTTCAGCATCGGCCTGATCTTCGGCTGGCTGCCAGCCCGCAAGGCCGCCTACCTTGACCCGGTAGTTGCGCTGCAATCGGAGTAATCGAGTGACTTCCCTGATCCAGTCGCGGCCGCGTGCCGCTGTGAAAATGGTGGCCGCGGCGGTTGCCGCGGCCGTGCTCGCCGGGTGTTCCTACAACATCAAGCCCGTCGACAACCCGGTGCGCATGCCCTCGGCGTGGGACGCGAGCATCGCTCCCGCCGCCACCGATTCGGTGTCGGCGCAATGGTGGAAGAACTTCAATTCACCCGTCCTGAACGCGCTGATCGAGCGCGGCCTGCAGGACAACCCGACGCTGATCGTGGCCGAGGAGCGCATGAAGCAGGCGGAGCGCAACTTCGCCCGCAGCCGCGAGGACCTGTTCCCGGACCTGAGCCTGAGTGCCCGCACCGGGCGCACCCGCACGGGCGGGAACCAGCAGCCTGAGCGCACGTCCGATTCGACTTCGATCGGCCTTTCGACCAGCTACACCGTGGACCTGTTCGGTGCGCAAGCCGCGCGTTACCGGCAGCAGATCGCCAGCTTCATCGGCACGAAGTACGACACGGACCTGGCGCGCATCACGATGGCCGCCAACATCTCGCGTGCCTACTTCAACCTGCTGTCGATCCGCTCGCAGGTGAACGTGGCGCGCGAGAACCTGCGCATCGCCGAGGACCTGCTGCGCATCTTCGAGGTGCGCTGGCGCGAGGGCGTGGCGCGGGAATTCGATTTCACGCAGCAGACCACGCAGGTGCTGCAGCAGCGCACGCAGCTGATTCCGCTCGAGAACCAGATGCGCCAGGCGGAGACCACGCTCGGACTGCTCCTGGGGGTCACCCCGCAGGAGTTCCAGATCGAGGGCGAACCCATCGACCAGCTGGTGGTGCCGGAGATCGCCCCCTGGGTGCCCTCCGAATTGCTGTCGCGCCGCCCGGACATGGCCGGTGCGGAGCTGGACCTGATCTCCCAGCAGGCCAATACGGCAGCCGTCCGCGCCGCCCTGATTCCCGTGACGCTGACGCTCAACGCCAGCGGCAACCAGGGCTCGCAGGAGCTGTTCCAGCTCACCGACGCACGCACGTTCTCCATAGGCGCCGCGCTGTCGATTGCCGAGGGCATCTTCAACTTCAAGCAGCGGCGCACCAACGTGCTGAACGCCGAGTCGAACGAGTTCATCGCGCTGGTCAACTACGCACAGACGCTCCGCCAGGCACTGGCCGACGTGGACAACACGCTGGCCACGGCATTCGCCAACCAGCGCTCCGAAGAGACCACCCGGCAGACACTGGCCAACGCGCAGCGTTCGCTGCAACTGGCGGAAGTGGAATACCGGGAGGGCGCGGCCAACCTGCAGGAAGTACTCGACGCGCAGCGCTCGCTGTTCTCGGCGCAGGACAACCTGGCCCGCGCGCGACTCACGCGGCTCAACACTGCAGTGAACCTGTACGTGGCGCTTGGCGGCGGCTGGGACGGCGCGGTCGACTTCTGAGCCTGCCGCGCCCCGGCTGACGCTGGCTAGGGCGCCTTCAGCGCCGCCAGGATGGCCTCCAGGTCCTTCCGCAGGACCTGCTGCAGGCCATCCCTCGCCAGCTTGCCGTCGACCACCACGCCGGTGTCGCCGGCATCCAGCACCACCAGGCGTGCGCCGCCGTCACGCACCGCCTTCTGGATGGCCTCGCTGGGCTGCCACTTGTGCAACACCACCTTGATGCCATGGTCCTCCAGATGGCGGGTGAGCGCCGCGAGGTCTGCGGCCGTCCAGCGCACATCCTGCTTGATGAAATAGCCGTCAACCAGCAGGCCCATGTCATTGGTGAGGTAAATGAAGTCGCCGGTGAGCGCGAACACCAGGTCGCTTTCCGACTCGATCAGCCGCGACTGGAAGTCACCGCGCTGGCGCAGCAGGGAGCGCTTCAGGCGATCGAGGTTGGCGGCGATCACCGGCGCCGACTGGGGGAACAGCGCCGCAAGATCATGGGCCACGATGTCTGCCATGCGGATGGCATTGGAAAGACTGAGCCACAGGTAGGGAGCGGTGGCACCGCCGGCCGGATCCGGATCGCTGCCCCAGCGCACATTGGAGACGGGGGTCTGCACCAGCGCGACGCCGGGCATGTCCGGTGACCAGGGCACGGCCGCGTCGATGTTCACGATGCGGATGTTGGCCTGGCGGGCGAAGCGGTACAGGGGATCTTCCGGCAGGGCGTTGGTCAGCGTGACCACGGCAGTGGCGGCGGCGAACGCCGGCACGAGGGAGTCCTTGCGCCTTGCGATGTAGTCAGGCAGCACGGCCATCTCGCGGCCATCTTCCGGCACGTTCTGCACCTGCACGGGAGTGCCTTCCAGCAGGGCCGCGGTGATGGAATACGTCGCCTGGTTGCCGGTGAGCACCGTCAGGGCGGAAGGCTGCGAGGCGCGGGAGGGCGCGCCGACTGACAGGGCCAGCATCGCCAGCAGTGCGGCGGCAAGCCGGCAGTGAACACGGATCCGCTTGTGCATTCCTGCCTCCCGGGTGGCCGTCTTCAGAAAGCCGCCTCGCGGAACCGCGGCAGCGCCATTCGCAGCGCCATCGTGGCGAGGAAGATCAGCGCGCTGGCCAGGATGATGGCGCCGCCCGAGGGCAGCGGCAGGTCCCAGCGCATGGGTGCGTAGATGCCCACCAGGCAACTCACGGTGGAGAAGACCATGGCCCAGCCGACGAAGCCGCGCAGCGTGCGGTTCACGTTGCGCGACGCCGCCGCGGGGATCAGCAACAACGCCTCGACGAGCACGGCCCCGACGATCTTCACGCAGGCCACGGTGAGGATGGTGATCAGCACCACGAACGCATACTCCAGCAGCTTCACGCGCACGCCCCGCACATGCGCCAGGCTGGGGTTGAGCGTGGCCAGCAGCATCTGGTTGTACAGCGGCAGGGCCACCAGCGCGCAGATCAGCGTGGTGGCCAGCAGCACGCTGATGTCGGTGTCGCCCACGGTGAGGATGGACCCGAACATCACCGTATCGAGGATGTGGGTATTCACCTTGGCCGACACCCACAGCAGCACCGTGGCACCGATAGCCAGCGAGATCGACAGGAACACGCCGATCAGCGTGTCAGAGGACATCTTCGTGCGGTTGCGGGCGAAGTTCAGGAACAGCCCGAACAGCAGGCAGAAGCTGAACATCGACACATAGGGCGCGGTGTAGGACTCACCGATGATCACGCCGATGGCCACGCCGGTGAGCGCGGCATTGCCCACGGCCTGCGAGAAGAAGGCCATGCGCTTGGCCACCACCATGGTGCCCATGCCGCCCAGCAGCGGCCCGACCACCAGCGCACACAGGAAGCCGTTGACGACGAAGGCGTAGGTGAAGGTGAAGTGGATGTGGCCGGCCTCGGCGAGGCCGATGATGAACTGGCGCGGAATGTCGTACAGCGCGCTCATGGCCTGGCCTCGCTGGCGGATGCCGCGAAACCGGGGAAAAGGCGCTCCGCCTGCCCGCCTGCCAGCACCTCGCGCGGCGGGCCGTCGAGCAGCACCCTGCGATTGATGCAGGTCATCGCGTCGGCATTCTCGCGCACCTGGGCCAGGTCGTGGTTGATCCACACCACCGTGCCACCGCCGCGGGCGAAGTCGCGGATCGCGCCTTCGATGATGTCTTCACCGGAAAGATCGACGCCGGCCGTGGGCTCATCCAGCACCAGCAGTGCCGGCTCGGGGATCATGGCCTGCGCGAACAGCAGGCGCTGGCGCTCGCCGCCGGAAAGGTTGCCGAGCATGGTGCGCCGGCGATCCTTCAGGCCCATGCGATCGAGCACCTCGTCGACCTTGCCGCGGCGGGCCTTCGACAACCCGAGGAAAGCCGGACGGCGCTGGCCCGTCATCGCCATGAAGTCCGTGACCGTCACTGGCAGGCTGCGGTCGAAGTCGAGCACCTGCGGCACGTAGCCTGTGACGCGACCCTCCTGCCAGCGCACCTCGATGCTGCCCGTGTGTGGCATCTGGCCCAGCAGCGAGCGGACCAGGGAGGTCTTGCCACCACCGTTGGCGCCGACGATGCAATGGATGCTGCCGGCGCGCACGCTGAAGCTCACGTCTTCCAGCACGCGCGTGTTGCCCAGGGTGAGGCCCACGCCGGTGAATTCAATCGATGGGCCGTGCATGTCCTTCCTTCAGTTGCCGCCCCGGGCCGAGTCGTTGATGGCGGCAGCCAGGGTGGCCAGGTTCTCGCGCATCTCCTCGACGAAGCGTTCGCGTGTGTAGGGGCCGCTGCTGATGTGCGAGATGGAGTACATGCGCACGCCGGTGGCCTCGCGGATGGTCTCCGACAGCTTGCTGGCGAAGTACTTCTCCGCGAACAGCACGTTCACCTTTGCCGACTTGATGCGCTCGATGGTCTCGGCCAGCTGCCGCGCGGTGGGCTCCACGCCGTGGCGGGGCTCGATCACCGCAGTGACCTGCAGGCCCAGCTCCTGCAGGATGTAGTCGTAGCCGCTGTGCATGGTGGCGCAGCGGAACTTCGAGAGATCCGCACCGGCAACCCTGGCGTCGAATTCAGCGCGCAGCTTGCGGATCTCCAGCGCGTAGCGGCGGGCGTTGTCCCGGAAGTACGCGGCATTGGCAGGATCCAGCTCACCGAGCCGGGAGGCGATGGTGTAGACCTGCTGGATGGCCGCAGTGGTCGAGATGAAGGTGTGGGGATTCACCACCTTCTCGCCCGCCGGCGCGCCGGCGACGGGAATCAGCGACACACCGTCGTTGGCGTGGATCAGCTTCAGCTTGCCGCGCTTGCCCGCGGCATCGAGGATCTCGAAGGCCCAGCTGTCATGGCCGATGCCGTTCACCACCAGCACGTCCATCGAGGCGATGCGCACCATGTCGCCGGGTTGCGGCGTGTAGCCATGCGGATTGGCATCGGCGTCGATCAGGGGAATCACGTCGGCGCGGTTTCCCACGATGTTCGCCACGAAGCTGTAGTAGGGATGCAGGGTGACGCCGACCTTCAACCGTGGCGCGGCGGCGGCGGCATGTGCGCCTGGCCCAAGCACGGCCATTGCAGCCATTCCCAGCAGCGTGACCAGCGTCCTTCGCGTGCTCTTCATTGCCCACCCCCGAACAGCTCATCGGCGATGTCCTGCGACTGCCCGGCGGCATCGTCCTCCGGCTGTTTGCCGAACAGGCGGCGGATCTCGGTGGCGCCACTGTAGGGCACTACCTGGCGCCAGCCCTGCAGGATCAGGCTGTCATTGAAGCCGCTTTGCGGCATCGACACCTGTGGGTCGCGGTTCCACCAGATCAGCAGGGAATTGTTGTTGGAGAAGCCGGCATGCACGTGGCCGATCACCAGCAGGAAGGAGCCCTGCCCCTCCACGTCGCCCCCGGTGCCCAGATACATCACCGAGCCCTGCATCTCGCCCTTGTCCAGCGGCTCATGCAGCGACCATTGCAGCGAACCGTTCTGCCGCCAGCTCCCATCGCGCACGAAGGGCGGCACCAGAGATTCCTCCAGCTCGGTGATGGAGGGCCAGCGGAAGGGCTGGCCGGGCTGGTTCATCATGTTCAGGTCGTCGTAGAGATAGAGGATGTCGTACTTGGCCGCGTCCAGCGCGTTGTAGATGGCCTGGTCGGGACCTGTGAGCGTCTCGAAGGCACTGACCTGCCACTCATAGATCTGCTGCTTGCCTCCGGTGGTGCCATGGGCCTGTATCCACAGCGCAAGACCCAGCGCGACCAGCACCGTGGCGGCAACCAGTGCCAGGGCCTCACCGCGCGCGCCGGCCGGCCTGACCTGCTGGAGGGCGAGCGCGGTCATCTGTCTCTACTTCACCATGTCCGCGGCGTGGACCCAGAGCACCGCGTCGAGTGAAAGCTCCTTGCCCTGGTACTTGAGGTCATCATCGAGGTTGAGTGCGCAGATGCCCCACCAGCCAGCCCTGGGCAGGCCGATGATCACCTGCCCGTTCCCGTCCGCACGAATGCTCATGGTGACGTAGGAGTCCTGCGGCGCCGTCACCTTGGCCGCCGGATCAAAGCGACGCGCTTCGATCTGCGGCTCATGGTTCAGGTATTCGATCTCCACCTCCGCATGTGGCACGGGCTTGCCGCCGGCCATCACCACGGCCCGGAACACCCCGCCCACCCAGTTGGCATAGGGTTTGTTGAGGGGCACGATCTCCACCGGCAGACCCAGCGCCTTGTCCCACTCCCCTGGCAGGCCACCGATGTTCACCACGGTCTTGGTGACCTGCTGGATGTATTTGTCTTCGCTGGCCTCGTAGTAAGGCGCCGGGCGCAGCACGTAGGTGTAGTCGCCCAGCGAGCGGGTCAGGCTGCGCGGCGGATTGGCAAGGAAGGCAGCCGCCTTGCTCTGCACACCTGACCACTGGATGGGCGTAAGGTACTGCCTCAGGTCGGTGGTGCGCGGCTCGCTTTCGCCGCGCTGGTGCACCACGTAGAACTCCTCCGGCTTGCCCATGTCCATGGTGAAGCCGTTGTCGAAGGGGTGCGAGAACACCAGGGCCAGGGGAATGGGCGCCGCCTCGCGCAGCGCGGCCTGCGGGGTGTAGAGAAGCTGGAAGTGCGCCTGCGCCGCTGCGCAACCCAGGGTCGCCAGCGCTGCAGCGAGAGCCTTGCCGCAATGTCGCGGCAGCCAGGCGTCACTTTTCAATGTCGCGTCCGTCGATCTTCACCACATGGCCTTCACCGGCGTTCAGTTCCACGCGGAACGGCACCTTGGGCCTTGCGAACCGGAACTCGCCCGACTTGTCGAGCGCGCCCTCCACCAGCACCTTGCCGGCCTGGTCGAACACCTTCAGCGGCACGCCGGCCGCCGACGCGCCATCGCTGAAACCACCTTCGCAGGTGACCGATTCGTCACCGTTGTCGAAGCAGCTGCAGATGGCGTTGTGGGCCTGCGCCACCGCCGCGCCCGCCAGCAGGGCGGGGGCCAGAAGAAGCCGGATGATGTGTCTATGCATCGTTCCTCCCGTACCGACAGGCAGGGATATAGCCAGAATACTCCCAGTTTTTCGCGTTCCCAACGGTTAAGAAACGGTTCTCCACTGGGGACAGCGCATGCCAGGGTCTAGGATCCACGGGCACCCAGGAATGGGACCGTCCCCGAAGGGCACAGGTTCCACAGCAACCGGAGACCGGCAATCATGGACATGCCTCAATCCAGTGACCGGCCGGCCCCCGGGCGCCCGGCAGTATTTGCCTGATCGGCCGGCGCGCCTTGGCAAGCATCCGCAGTCTGCTGGTTCGCCTGCTGATCCAGTCACATCGCTGGCTGGGCATCCCCATGAGCCTGGTCCTGATTCTCTGGTTCGCGTCGGGAATCGCCATGATGTATGTGGGCGCAATGCCCGCGCTGACTCCCCAGGAGCGGCTCGACCGTGCCCCGGCCCTGGACCTGGCCCGCGTGCAGCTCACGGCTGCCGATGCGGCCGAACGGCTTGGTGGCGAGGGAGCGCGCCGTGGCGCACCGGTGCTGATGATGCTGCAGGACCGGCCGGCATGGCGCTTTCCCGGTGACGGCAATGCCACGGTGTTCGCGGACGATGGCTCGATCCCCGGGCAACTGGACGCAGCAGCCGCAGCCGGAGTGGCGCGTGGCTTTCTCGGCGAAGAGGCGCCGGACCTCAAGCTGCTGCGGCAGGTCGTTGAGCCGGACCAGTGGACCCTGTCCCTGCGCCGCAGCTTGCCGCTGCTGAAATTTTCCGCCGGCGACGCACGGGGCACTGAGCTCTACGTCTCCCCGGAAAGCGCCGAGGTGCTGCTGGCAACCACCCGTGCGGATCGCGCCAGGGCGTGGATCGCCACGATTCCGCACTGGCTGTACTTCTCTTCGCTGCGGCAGAACCAGTCGCTGTGGTACAGGATGGTCGTGTGGCTGTCCGCGCTGGCCTGCCTGCTGGCCGTGATGGGCCTCGCGCTGGCATTCACGCAGTGGCGCAAGTCCCGGCCGCTGGATCTCAGGCGCTCCATTCCCTACCGCGGCGGCATGCGCTGGCATTACATCACCGGCGCGGTCTTCGGCCTCTTTGCGTTGACCTGGGCGTTCAGCGGACTGCTGTCCATGGAACCCTTCGAGTGGACCAGCGCTCCCGGTGTGCGCGTGCGCCAGGACGCCATGACAGGCGGACCGCCGGACATGGCGGCATACGCAAATGTCGATCTTGCCGACCTGGCCGCGCTGGTCGCGCCGCGCTACTTGAAGGAAGTTGGCTTCCGCCGCATCCATGACCGGCACTTTCTCGTCTTGCGGACCTCGGAACAGGCCGATGCAGGCACGTTTGCCCGCGAACGCCGGCATGCACCCTATGGATTGGACGGGCGTGCATCAGGGAGCGAAGTGATGGTGGATGCTGCCTCGCTCGCGACACTGGATGTGCCATTCAGCACCGGGGCCATCCTGCAGCGCCTGGCGACAGCATTGCCGCCCGGGGCGCCAGTCGCCTCGCATGAGATGCTGCAGGACTTCGATGACTACTACTATTCCCGCAGTGGCCAGCTGCCATTGCCGGTGCTGCGCGTGAAACTCGGCGATCCGCTGCAGAGCTGGCTGTACATCGATCCACGCACCAGCCAGGTGCTGGCCAGCGTGCACCGCTACAGCCGGGTGGAACGCTGGCTGTACAACGGGCTGCACAGCCTCGACTTCCGCTTCTGGTACTCGAAGCGACCGCTGTGGGACCTGGCGATGATCACACTGCTCCTGGGTGGGCTGGCCACCAGCTGCCTGGGGTTCTACTACGGGGTGCGGGGCCTCAGAAGCGGAACCGGTAGGTGGCGTGCAACGTCCTCGGCACGCCCCGCGGGCCGGCGAGGAAGGCTGGACCGCCACCATCCGGAGTGAATGAGCGGTATCCGACCAGGGTGACGTAGTCCTCGTCGAAGAGGTTTTCCACGCGCGCTGCGATCTGGTGCCTGCGATCCCTGTCGAAATAAAAGTATGCGGAGAGGTCGGTGACCACCACGTCGCCGAACGGCACCACGCCGAAGCTGTCGTTGACCCGCGCCGCCACATCGCCGGTCCAGCGCGCCGCGAGGCTGCCGCCGAACTGGCCGCGGTCCAGGGTGAGGGACGCCTTGGCCTGGTCGCGCGGGTTGTAATCCATCTGCCGGTCCTGGCCGTCGATGCGGGCGCGGACATGGGTGTAGCTGGCCTCGGCACGCAGGCTGTCCGTGAGGGAAAGGCCGCCGAGCAGTTCGAAGCCGCGGATCCTCGCCTCGCCCATGTTCTCGAAGATGCCGTCCGGATACGCTGGCTGCTCGAAGTCGATGCCGATGATGTCATCGACCTTGCGCCAGAAGCCCGTGGCCTGCCAGTAGTGGCGGCCCTGCACGGCACCCACCGAGGCATTGAAATTGGTGGTCTCTTCCGGCGCGAGGTCGGGGTTGCCCACCTCGCAGCAGTCGTTGAGGAACAGTTGCTCGGCATTGGGCAGGATGAAATTGGTGCTCACCGAGCCCTGCAAGTAGTAGCCCCCGGCGAGATCGTACTTGCCGGAGAGATTCCACACCGTGGCGGATGTCCCACCGGTGTCGTTGTAGCGCACGCCGGCGGAGATGGCGCCGTTGCGGATCAGCTCGCGCGCCGTTCGCACCTGGGCAAACACAGCATGCACGCTTTCGGTTTCAGGATCGATCTGCCACACCTGGTCTTCGGCGTTGTAGCGCTGGAAGTCGTAGCCGAGCAGGTACTCCATGCCGCCGCGCGAAGGACGGAACTTGGCCAGGGCGTTGATGCCGTAGTCCTCGTAGCCCCAGTAGAGGTTGTCATCGACCACGTCGGTGGCGCCTGGGGATCCAGGCACGTTCTCGATGGTGGTGTAGCGCGTGTCCCAGTCGTGGTAGTAGCCCTTGAGGAAGAACTGCGTGCCCTGCGCGGGCGCGTAGTCCAGGCGGATGCTGGCGATCTCCTCATTGCGGCTGTTCACCGAACTGCTGGTGAGCACGGGGCGGATGTTGTCGATGTCACCCTCGGTGTGCTGGTACTGGGCGACCAGGGCCAGGTCCTGTGTGATGTCCAGGCCATACTTGGCACCCACGTTGAAGACGTCATAACTCTGCCGGCGGTCGGTGGCGCTGGGCTCGGTGACGTTCCAGAGCTTGTAGCCGTCGGATTCGTCCTTCGAGCCGAACAGCACAAAGCGGCCCGGACCGGCAGAACCGCGCACCATGCCGGCGGCGGCGTAGCCCCCGTTGCTGTCACCACCGAAGGAGGCATCACCACCGAAGCTGTCCGAAAAATCCCGCGAGACGATGTTGATGACGCCACCGGCTGCGTTCGTGCCATAGAACAGCGACTCGCCGCCCTTGAGCACCTCGATGCGCTCCACCATGTTGGCCGGCAGGGTGTCGCTCAGCGTGCTGGAGTACAGGCGGTTGTTCAGCCGCACGCCGTCCACCAGCCAGAGCACGTCGCTGGGACCATAGCGGGCCAGGCGCGAGCCCTGGATGGAGACATAGGAATAGGAAAAGGGTCCGGCCGGGGTGATGTAGAGGCCAGGCACGTCCATCTGCAGCGCCTGCTGCGGGTCGGCGTAGACGTTCTGCTCAATGGAGGAGCGGCCCAGGCTCACCAGGTCCGAGCCGTATTCCGCCAGCTCCTGGGGCAGCGTGGCCTCGAGGCTGCGACCGTAGACGTAGACCGAGTCCAGCTCCTGCTCTTCAGCTGGCTGCGCCCCGGCGGCGGTAACCGAAAAAAGGCAGGCCAGCGCCACGGTGGAGAACCGCAGCCGTTGGCCAGTGATGAACCGCATGTCAGCCCCCGGGTTTGTGTCCTGCAAACCCCGATTGTCAGGAGCGCAAGGTGGCCGGGACAGGTAGCTGGAGTTAAGGAACGGTTGAGGGCCTGTTAACGCCCCCGGCCGGCGGGCCCGGGTCAGCCGAAGTTGATCTTCGCTTCGAGGTTGGTCCGCGAATCCGCATTCGCCAGTGCGTCGTCCAGCGACACCCGCCCGGCCTTGAACAGCTCCACCAGCGACTGGTCGAAGCTCTGGATGCCTTTTTCGCCGCTGGCCTGGATGGCCTCCTTGATGCTGCTCACATCGCCCTTCCTGATCAGGTCGCTGATGTGCGGCGTATTGATCATGATCTCCAGCGCCGCGGCACGGCGACCGTCGGCACCCGGCACGAGGCGCTGGGCCAGGATGGCCTTCAGGTACTGCGACAAGTCGAGCAGGATCTGGGGATGCTGCTGGTGCGGGAACATGTTGATGATGCGGTCCAGCGTCTCGGCGCAGTTGTTGGCATGCAGGGTGGCCAGCACCAGGTGGCCGGTGCCGGACAGGCTGATCGCCGCTTCCATGCTCTCCCGGTCGCGGATCTCGCCGATGAGGATCACATCGGGCGCCGCGCGCATCGCACCCTTCAGCGCCCGCGAGTAGGTCCTGGTATCGAGGCCCACCTCGCGCTGGTTGATGATGGAGCGCTTGTTGGTGTGCAGGAACTCGATCGGATCCTCGATCGTGATGATGTGGTCGGAGAAATGCTCGTTGCGGTAGTTGATCATCGCCGCGAGCGTGGTGGACTTGCCCGAGCCGGTGGCTCCCACCATCAGGATCAGGCCGCGCTTGAGCTTGGCCAGGTCGATGAGCGAATCGGGCAACCCCAGCTGCTCCAGGCGCGGCATGTCGGCGGTGATGTAGCGCATCACCATGGCGGGGAAGCCGCGCTGGTAGAAGATGGCACAGCGGAAGCGGCCCAGGCCCGGCTCGGAGATCGCGAAGTCGATCTCCAGCTCGCGCTGGAAATATTCGATCTGCTCCGGCGTCATCAGGCTGAAGGCCGCCGCCCGCACGGCCTCCGGCGCCAGCACCTGCTTGTTGATGGCGTGGATCTGGCCCTCGATCTTGATCTTGATGGGCGAGTTGGAGGTGAAAAAGAGGTCGGACGCCCGCTTCTCCACCATGAGCTTGAACAGCGGGCGGGTCTTGAATCCGCCACCGGAGGAAGTAGCCCCGACGCGGTATTCCTCCGCCTCGGCAATCTTTGGATCCTCGCTCACAGGGAGTGCCCCTCGTTCTCGTCCATCAGCGACAGGCCGGCGGCATCATCGGCCGGGCGGGCGTCGCGCTTGCTCTCCAGCTTCACGCGCAGCCTGAGCTCGTTCTTCGAGTCGGCGTTGCGGATCGCCTCGTCGTAGGAGATGTAGCCGGCCTCGTAGAGCTCGAACAGGTTCTGGTCGAAGGTCTTCATGCCCTGCCGGTTGGAGCGCGACATCACTTCCTTGATCTTGTGCACCTCACCCTTGAAAATCAGGTCTTGCACCAGCGGCGAGTGCAGCAGGATCTCTGTGGCGGCGATGCGGCCACCACCCTCGCGCGGCACCAGGCGCTGGGAGATCATGCCCTTGATGTTCAGCGAGAGGTCCATCAGCAGCTGCTCGCGCTTCTCCTCGGGGAAGAAGTTGATGATGCGGTCGAGCGCCTGGTTGGCGCTGTTGGCGTGCAGCGTGGCCAGCACCAGGTGGCCGGTCTCGGCGAACTGGATGCCGTATTCCATGGTCTCGCGGTCGCGGATCTCGCCGATGAGGATCACGTCCGGCGCCTGGCGCAGCGTGTTCTTCAGCGCGGCATGCCAGTTCTCGGTATCCACGCCCACCTCGCGATGCGTGACCACGCAGCCCTTGTGCGGGTGGATGTACTCCACCGGGTCTTCGATGGTGATGATGTGGCCGCGGGTGTTGGAATTGCGGTAGCCCACCATGGCCGCCAGCGTGGTCGACTTGCCCGAGCCGGTGCCGCCCACCAGCAGCACCAGGCCGCGCTTGGACATCACCACGTCCTTCAGCACCGGCGGGAGGTCGAGCTCCTCGAAGGTGGGAATGGTGGCGTTGATGGTGCGGATCACGCAGCCCACGGCGCCCTGCTGCACGAAGGCACTGACGCGGAAGCGGCCGATGCCTGGCGGTGCGATCGCGAAATTGCACTCCTTGCTGGCGTCGAATTCGCGCGTCTGCCGGTCGTTCATGATGGCCCGCACCAGCGTCGCAGCCTGCTCGGCGGTGAGCGCGCGCTCGGTCTGCGGGCGGATCTCGCCGTCGATCTTCACGGCGGGCGGGAAGCCGGCGGTCAGGAACAGGTCGGAACCCTTGCGCTCGACGAGGCGGCGCAGGAGATCCTGGATCAGCTTGATGGCTTGTTCGCGCTCCACTGCCTTACCCTGCCTGGTTCATTCTGGTTCTTGCCGGAGAGTGCGGAACGGGCACTACATCGCGTCCTTGTTCTGCGCCTTGTAGCGGGCCTCTTCCTTGCTCACGATGCCCTTGGCCACCAGCTCGTTGAGGCACTGGTCGAGTGTCTGCATGCCCTGCGCCTGGCCGGTCTGGATGGCCGAATACATCTGCGCGATCTTGCCCTCGCGGATCAGGTTCCTGATCGCCGGAGTGCCGATCATGATCTCGTGCGCGGCAACACGGCCGCCGCCGGTCTTCTTCAGCAGGGTCTGGGAGATCACCGCGCGCAGCGACTCCGACAGCATGGACCGCACCATCTCCTTTTCGGCCGCGGGAAACACGTCGACCACGCGGTCGATGGTCTTGGCGGCGGAACTGGTGTGCAGCGTGCCGAATACAAGGTGGCCGGTCTCGGCGGCGCTGAGCGCCAGGCGGATGGTCTCCAGGTCGCGCATTTCGCCGACCAGGACGATGTCCGGATCCTCGCGCAGCGCGGAGCGCAGCGCCTCGGCAAAGCCCAGGGTGTCGCGGTGCACCTCGCGCTGGTTGATCAGCGAGCGCTTGGACTCGTGCACGAACTCGATCGGATCCTCGATGGTGAGGATATGGTCCGGCCGGTTGTCGTTGATGTAGTCGATCATGCCGGCCAGGGTGGTCGACTTGCCCGAGCCGGTGGGACCGGTGACCAGCACGATGCCACGCGGCAGCATGCACAGGTCGCGGAAGATCTTCGGCGCACCGAGGTCATCGAGCCCCACGATGGTGGAGGGAATGCTGCGGAACACGGCACCCGCGCCGCGGTTCTGGTTGAAGGCGTTGACCCGGAAGCGCGCCAGCTTGGGAATCTCGAACGAGAAGTCGGTCTCGAAGAACTCCTCGTAGTTCTTGCGCTGCTTGTCGTTCATGATGTCGTACACCATGCTGTGCACCTCCTTGTGGGAGAGCGCGGGCATGTTGACGCGTTTCATGTCGCCATCCACGCGGATCATCGGCGGAACGCCGGCCGAGAGGTGCAGGTCAGAGGCCTTGTTCTTGACCGCAAAGGCGAGCAGCTGGGCAATATCCAGGGCCATGGAAGCTCCGATTACGTTACACCGGCAGTATAGTCCACCGCCTTGCCCCTCCCCATGATACGCACTCCTCAGAATTCGGCCCCTGACGCGACATCCAGCGCTTCGCTGGCGACGAACCTTGCGGGGCTGCGGCAACGCATCGACGCGGCCGCCACGCGCGCCGGCCGCGATGTGCACTCCGTCACGCTCCTTGCGGTGTCAAAAGGGCAGTCCGCGGCGCGCATCCGGGAGGCACTGGAGCTGGGCCTCACCGCGTTCGGCGAGAACTACCTGGATGAGGCCCTGCCCAAGATCGAGGCGCTGGCCGGCACGCCGGCGACCTGGCACTTCATCGGGCGGCTCCAGGCCAACAAGACCCGCCCCGTTGCCACGCACTTCCACTGGGTGCACGGCATCGATCGTGCGCGCATCGCCGAGCGGCTGTCGGCGCAGCGACCACACTTCGCGCCACCGCTGGATGTCTGCCTGCAGGTACGGGTCGCGGAGGACCCTGGCAAGGCGGGCGTGGAGCCGGCGCAATGCCTGGCGCTGGCCCGGGAAGTGGCGGCGCTGCCACGCCTGCGGCTGCGCGGCCTGATGTGCATGTTGCCCTTCGAGGCAGCGCCAGGAGAGCAGCATGCCGGATTCGCGCGCCTGCGCGCACTGGCCGACACGCTGCGCGCAGCGGGGTTGCCGCTGGATACGCTCTCGATGGGGATGAGCGCCGACATGGATGCGGCCATTGCCGAAGGGGCTACGATCGTGCGCATCGGCACAGCCCTGTTCGGCCCGCGGCCTCACGTAGAATCCCCCGCATGACCACAACCGATTCCTTCAAGGTCACCATCATTGGTGGCGGCAACATCGCACGGGGTCTGCTGGGCGGGCTGCTTGCCCGCAGCATCGACCCCGAACGCATCACGGTCACTGCGAGCACGGCAGCCACGCGGGCCGCACTGGCCGCCGACCTTGGCGTGCAGGTCAGCGCCGACAACCAGGCCGCCATCGCCGGCGCGCGCGTGGTGGTGCTTGCCGTGAAGCCCCAGGTGATGGGTGAAGTCACCCGCAGCATCGCGCCGGGACTGCGCACCGCACGACCGCTGGTCATCTCCGTGGCCGCCGGCATCACCACTGGCCAGTTGCGGCAATGGATCGGACCGGGGGTGCCCCTGGTGCGGGCCATGCCCAATCGCCCGGCCGTGATCGGCGCCGGCGCCACCGGCATGTTTGCCGACGCCAGCGTCAGTGAAGTCGGCCGCGCGCTGGCTCTCGAACTGCTCGGCGCCACCGGTCTTGCACTGTGGGTCGGGAAGGAAGCGGACCTCGACCTGGTCACTGCGCTGTCCGGCAGCGGCCCCGCCTATTTCTTCCGCCTTGCCGAGCTGATGGCCGAGGCAGCTGCGGCAGAGGGGCTTGATCCGGCGGTTGCGCGGCAGCTGGCTGCGCGCACGCTTGCCGGCGCGGGCCAGATGGTGGCCGCCGAGGCCAGTCCCGATCTCGCGGCGATGCGGGCTGCCGTCACCTCCCGCGGTGGCACCACGGCCGCTGCGCTGGCGCAGTTTGATGCATCCGGCCTGCCCGCCACAGTGGTGGCGGCGATGCGCGCTGCGGCGGAACGCAGTCGCGAGCTGGCCAGCCAGTTCGGCGCAGCCCGGGGCTGAAGCATGGCAGCCGCCCTGCGCTACGTGCTCGACATCCTGTTCACGCTCTACTCGGCTGTGCTGCTGCTGCGGCTGTTGTTGCAGCTGGTACGGGCTGATTTCCGCAATCCGCTGGCGCGGGCCATCGTGCAGCTCACCAATCCGGTGGTCCTGCCGCTGCGCAAGGTGCTGCCGCCCATCGGCAAGGTGGATACCGCAAGCCTGGTGGCGGTGGTGCTGTGCACGCTGCTGAAGCTGTGGCTGCTGCTCGCCCTGGCCGGCGTGGTCGCTCCTCCGCCTGGCAGGCTGCTCGCCGCCACTGTGCTGGACGTGCTCGACCTGGTGCTTGGCACCTACCTGTTTTCCATTGTTCTCAACGCGATACTGTCTTTTGTTGCACCGGGTAATTACTCGCCGGCGCAGGCATTACTCGCCTCGATCTGCGATCCGGTACTCAATCCCATCCGTCGCGTGATTCCACCTCTTGGTGGACTGGATCTCTCGCCACTGTGGGCCTGCATCGCCATACAGGCACTGCGCATCATCCTCTCCCAATACGTCGCCTGACGCGAAAACACTTGAAAAAAAGCCCTTGCGTGACTTCGCGCATGTGCTATGTTTCGCGCGGATTGATCGATCGGCGGGAATTTTCCCGTCACACAGAAACACAACACGTGGGAGTATCCCAACATGGCGAAGAAGGGCGGCGCACCGACCAAGTCCGAGATTCTGGCTGCGATTTCCAAGGACACGGACTTGTCGCGCAAGCAGGTCAGTGGGGTTTTTGAAGCACTGAACGGCGTCATCCGCAAGAGCCTGCGCAGCAACGGCGTCGTCACGGTGCCCGGCCTGCTCAAGCTTAAGGTCGTGAAGAAGCCCGCCACCAAGGCGCGCAAGGGTGTCAACCCGTTCACCGGCGAAGAAATGATGTTCAAGGCCAAGCCGGCCAGCAAGAAGGTTCGCGCGCTGCCGCTCAAGAGCCTCAAGGCGATGGTCAACTAAGACCTCCCACGCCATATCGGCTTCAAGGGCCCGGAAAACGCAGGTTTTCCGGGCCTTTTAGTTTGCGGCGCCGGTCAGGCGCCCTGCAGGAAAGCCTGCACCTGCTCCTGCAGTTCCGTGAGCCGGCCGTGGAAGAAGTGCCCCACGCCGGGCAGCACTGAAAGGCGTGGCGCGGGTTCGATGCGGCCCGCCCACTCGATGACCAGCGCGCCATCGATCACTTCATCCGCATCGCCCTGCACGATCAGCCAGGGGCAGGATGGAACGCTGATGTCCTGCGGATTGCTGAAGTCGCGGCCCAGCGCTGGCGCAACCGTCACCAGCTTCGCCACCTGGCCAGCCCCGGCGTGCATTGCCACACGCAGCGCGATGATGCCGCCGAAGGAAAATCCCGCCAGCCAGAGTGCCGCCGCGGGCCAACGTAGCCGCCCGGCGGCGACGGCGGCCAGTGCATCCTCGACCTCGCCCCGCCCAGCATCGAAACTGCCTTCACTGGCGCCGACACCACGGAAATTGAAACGGATGGTGGGTACACCCAGGCCATGTGCCGTGCGTGCCAGGGTGGTGACGACCTTGTTGTTCATGGTGCCGCCGTGCTGGGGATGCGGATGGCAGACGACCATGAAGGCTGCGGGCGAAGTTGTGCCTGCGGGAACTTCGATCACCGCCTCCAGCGCCCCGGCAGGTCCGGCCAATGCCAGCCGCCCGGCGTCGGGTGCTTTCAAGGCGCTGCGTCGCGCGGCCGGAAGCCCAGCGACGCGGAGTTGATGCAGTAGCGCAGGCCCGTGGGCTCCGGACCATCGTCGAACACATGGCCCAGGTGTGCCTCGCAGGCAGCGCAGGTCACCTCGGTGCGGATCATTCCGTAGGAGGTGTCGCGATGCTGGTGGATGCGATCACCAGCCAGCGGTATCCAGAAGCTCGGCCACCCGCAGCCTGCGTCGAACTTGTTGTCTGATTCGAACAGGTCGGTGCCGCAGCAGATGCAGTAGTAAGTGCCGGCAACCCAGTGCGCGGCGTACTCGCCGGTGAAGGCGCGTTCCGTGGCCTTCTCCTGCGTGACCTGGTATTGCAGCGGGGTCAGCCGCCGGCGCAGCTCTTCTGGATCCGGTTTGCTCATTGCAGCAGTTTGACCAGCAGACTGTTGAGGCGCCTCAGGTATTCACCCGGGTTGGCCACCTGGCCATGCTCGGTGAGCTGGGCCTGGTCGAAGAGCAGGCGCGCCAATTCGCTGAAGTCCTCGCCCGTGAGGCCGGTGAGGCGCCTCACCAGCGGATGGGCCAGGTTCAGTTCCAGCTCGGGCTTCGAGGCGGGCATTTCGCGGCCCGCGGCGGCCAGCATGCGGCGCATGGCCTCGTTCATGTCATCGGGGCCGCGCGTGAGGCAGGCGGGGGATTCGGCAAGCCGGCGGCTGGCCTTCACGCCGGCCACGGCGTCGCCCAGCTCCTTCTTCACCCGCTCGAACAGCTCCTTCGTGGCCGGATCGTCCTCGCTGGCGGCCTCGGCCGGCTTCTCGCCGCCCTCGATCTTCGTGAGGTCCAGGTCGCCACGGGCCGCGTCCTGGAAGGACTTGCCTTCATATTCGTGCAGCTGGCCCATGATCCAGGGATCCACGCGGTCGCCCAGCAGCAGCACCTCCACCTGGCGGGCGCGCAGCTGCTCGATGAAGGGGCTGCTGCGTGCAGCGGCACGGCTCTCGGCCAGCACGTAGTAGATCTTCTCCTGGCCCGGGCGCATGCGCGCCACGTAGTCGGGCAGCGAAACCTTGTCTTCGTCGCTGGCCTCATGCGTGCTGGCGAAACGCAGCAGCGGCAGCAGCTTGTCGCGGTTGGCGTAGTCCTCGCCCACACCCTCCTTGAGCACCTGGCCGAATTCCTTCCAGAAGGTGGCGTATTTTTCCGGCTCATCCTTCGCCAGGCGGGTGATGAGGTCGAGCGCCCGCCTGGTGAGCGCACCCTTCATCGCCTCCACTTCCGGGTCGTTCTGCAGCAGTTCGCGCGACACGTTCAGCGGCAGGTCGGAGGAATCGAGCACGCCCTTGAAGAAGCGCAGGTACAGCGGCAGGAACTGTTCCGCGTCGTCCATGATGAACACGCGCTTCACATGCAGCTTCAGGCCGCGGGCGGCATCGCGGTGGTAGAGGTCGAAGGGCGCGCGGGCCGGCAGGTAGAGCAGGCTGGTGTATTCGCGCTTGCCTTCCACCTTGTTGTGGCTCCAGGCCAGGGGCGGCTCGGAGTCATGCGAGATGTGGCTGTAGAACTCGCGGTATTCCTCGTCCTTGACCTCCGTGCGCGCGCGGGTCCACAGCGCCTTGCCCTGGTTCACGGCCTCGTAGTCGAGGCTGGCCTCGCCGGTCTTCGGCATGTGCACGGGGAAGGCGAGGTGATCGGAGTAGCGGCGCACCAGCGAACGCAGGCGCCAGGTATCGGCGAACTCCTTTGCGTCATCCTTCAGGTGCAGGATCACCGTGGTGCCGCGCTGGGCGTGCTCGATGCTCTCCACGGTGTATTCGCCGTCGGCGGAGGAAGTCCAGCGCACACCGGCGCTGGCGGGCTCGCCGGCCTTGCGGCTGAGCACCTCGACCTTGCTGGCCACGATGAAGGCCGAATAGAAGCCCACGCCGAACTGGCCGATGAGCTGCGAGTCCTTCGCCGCGTCGCCGCTGAGGCGGCTGACAAACTCGGCCGTGCCGGACTTGGCGATGGTGCCGAGGTGGGCCACGGCCTCCTCGCGGGTCATGCCGATGCCGTTGTCGCGGATGGACACGGTGCCGGCCTTCTCGTCGGGGGTGATCCACACGCCCAGCTCACGCTCCTCGCCCAGCAGCTGCGGATTCGCGATGGCGAGGAAACGCAGCTTGTCGTTGGCGTCGGAGGCGTTGGAAATCAGCTCGCGGAGGAAGATCTCGCGATGGCTGTAGAGCGAATGGATCATGAGCTTCAGCAGCTCACGCACCTCGGCCTTGAAACCAAGCGTTTCGGATGCGGCGGAGGCGCCAGGGGGGGTGCCTGCCCCGTCGGGGCTGGCTTCTGCAGTCGTGGACATGCGGCCGGACTCTCTCGTCAGCGGAAACCGCCGTGAGGATAGGGCCGCGGCCCGCCAATTCAAGGGGCCGGATGGCGATTGGTGGCCCGGGCGGGCTACCTCAGGCGGTTGCGCAGTCCCGGCACCGCGTAAAGGCCCAGGCGCAGCCAGTCTTCCACCTCATCCCAGATCAAGAGCAGCCTCTCCATGGGCTACTTGCGGGTCGGGCGCGGTGCGACGTCCGATTCCCAGGACTGGCGGACCTTCTCCGACCAGTTCTTGTAGTTCGACCAGGTGTTCAGGTTGCGGCTGATGGCCGCATGGCGCCCGCGGCCGCGCTGCATGCGCGCGGACCACTCGGCGAAATGCTCGGCGGAACCGGGAGCCGGATGTTCACCCGTGGCGGCCAGATCATCGCCCTGCGCTTCATTCGACATAACCGCCACCGCCTTTCTCCAGTACCTGCATGCAGGGTAGGAAAGGTGCCGGTTAAATCGACAGGAACTACGTCACGTGACGATCCGATAGCAGGGTTTGTAGGCTGTCCCCGGCAGCTTCATGCGGCCCTGCGACACGAATGCCGCCAGCAGCTCATCGAGCAGCTGCGTGAGCTGCGGATCGCCGCTGATCTCGAAGGGCCCGTGCCGCTCGATCGCGGCGATGCCATGTTCCTTCACATTGCCGGCGACGATTCCGGAGAACGCGCGCCGCAGGTTTGCCACCAGCACATGCGGTGGCAGGCCACGGTGCAGCTCCAGCGCCCGCATGCTCTCGTGCGTCACCACGAAGGGAAGCTGGAAGTCCTCGGGAATGCGCAGCAGCCAGTTGAAGGCGTAGGAGTCGCTGTTCGCGCGGCGCTGGCTGCGCACGCGCGCCACGTCGGCGACCAGCTGCCGTGCCACCGCGGCCGGATCGCCGATGATGATGTTGAGCCGGGCCAGTGCCTCGGGCCCCACGGCAGCCTGCAGGAAGCGGCGGATCTGCTCGAAATAGCCCGCGCTCGATGGCGGGCCGGTGAGGATCACCGGCAGCTGCTGCTCCGCATTGGCCGGATCAAGCAGGATGCCCAGCAGGTAGAGGATCTCCTCGGCCGTACCCACGCCGCCGGGGAACACCACCACGGCATGCGCCAGGCGCACGAAGGCCTCCAGCCGCTTCTCGATGTCCGGCATGATGACCAGCTGGTTCACGATGGCGTTGGGCGGCTCGGCGGCGATGATGCCGGGCTCGGTGAGCCCGATGTAGCGCCCGGCGGAGATGCGCTGCTTGGCGTGGCCGATGGTGGCCCCCTTCATCGGGCCCTTCATGGCGCCCGGTCCGCAGCCCGTGCACACATCCAGGCCCCTGAGGCCCATCTCGTAGCCCACGCGCTTGGTGTACTGGTATTCGGTCTCGTTGATGGAATGGCCGCCCCAGCACACCACCAGGTTGGGCCGGATGCGCCGGTTGAGCACCTGCGCGTTGCGCAGCACGTGGAAGACGGCGTTGGTGAGGCCCGCACCGGTGGCCAGGTCGAAACGCCCGCCCTGCTCGATCTCGTGGGCGATGTAGACCACATCGCGCAGCACCGCGAAAAGGTGCTCCTTGATGCCGTTGATCATCTGCCCGTCGACGAAGGCCCGCGCCGGCGCGTTGGTGATCTCCAGGCGGATGCCCCAGGGATGGCGCACCACGCGCACCTGGAAGTCGCGGTACTGCTCGAACAGCTCCTTGGCGTTGTCGTTGTCGCTGCCGGAGTTCAGCACCGCCAGCGCGCACTTGCGGAACAGCGGGTGGATGCCGCCGGCATCGGAGTTGAGCAGCGCGTCGATCTCGGACTGCGACAGCATCTCCAGGCTGCCGCGCGGGCCGACGCTGGCATCCACCAGCTCGGGCAGTTCTATCGAAGCTTCCAGAGGGGTTCCCCCGCCATGCGTTCCCGCCCTCAGGGCAGGATGTCGATGGGCGTGTTTTGGTCGGTGAACAGCCAGATCTCGAGCATGTCCGAGTTGCTGACCGCGATGCAGCCGTCGGTCCAGTCGCGCTTGTAGTAGTCCGGATCCTGCTTCAGCCTGTTGGGCATGCCGTGGATCATGATGGCCCCGCCCGGCTCCCAGCCATTGGCTTTGGCGCGCTGCAGGTCACGCTCGCTGGGATAGGACACCTGGATGGAGAGGAAAAAATCGCTGCGGGGATTGCGCCGTGTGAGCTGGTAACGGCCCTCGGGTGTGCGGAAATCCCCTTCGCGCTCCTTGGGGCCTTGCGGCTGCAGGCCCAGCGATACGCGGTAGCTGCGCAGCACCTGCTCGCCATTCCTCAATTCCATGCGGCGGGCGGACTTGTGCACCACCACACGCGTGACCACGGGCATGCTGGCCAGCGACACGGCATGGACCACCGGCGCCACGGCGTTGTCAGCGCGCAGGGTGGCGCCCGGGAGCAGCACCGCCCCCAGCAATGCCAGGAGGACGGAGCGCGGCTTCAACTTGCCTGACCTGCCAGCCACTTCATGCAATGCATTATAGATGCACCGCAAGGCATTGCCTCCAACCCCCGTCACAGGGCCGCGGAGTCCCCGGCGCCGGCGCCCGGCCCGGGCTCCAGCGTGCCAGCCAGCTGGTCGGTGCGTGCTGCACCCGGTGGCAGGGGCAGCTTCAGGCTCTGGCCGACACGCAGCCTTGCCTGCGCAGACAGGCCATTGAGCCTCGCCAGTTCCGCTGTGGACAGGCCATTGCGCGCGGCCACGCCACTCAGGGTGTCGCCGGCGCGCACCTGGTACACCGGCGGGCGCGGCTGGCCGCTGAACTGGTGTTCCGGAGCGATGTTCAGGGCCATGTGCTGCGCGGTCCACGAGGCAGCATCAGGCGGCAGTCGCAGCCGGTAGCCCCGGGGCACATACTGCTGCCCGCTCCACACCGCAGGCAGCAACGCGGGGTTCAGGCCCTGCAGTTCGTCGCGCCCGATGCCCAGCTGTCTTGTCAGGGCAGCGACCGGAATGAAGGCGGGTATTTCCACTTCGACCGCGCTCATCTCCGGTTTGCGCTGGATGCCCGGGAAGTACTTCGCGGGATCGCGGTCGATGGTGAGGGCCGCGAGGAAAGACACGTAGAAGTTGCGCGAGGCAAAGCCGAAGCTGCGGCTCTTGTACTTGCGCAGGATGGTGGCGATGTCGGTGGTGCCCATGGTGTCGCGCGCACGTGCCATGCCGGCGGCGCCATGGTTGTAGGCGGTTAGCGCCAGCGGCCAGCTGCCGAGGATCTCGTAATTGGCCTGCAGCAGTTTTGCGGCGGCCTCGGTGGCGCGGAAGGGATCCATGCGCTCATCCACCGCATCGTCGATGCGCAGGTAGAGCTTGCCGGTGCCCGGCATGAACTGCCACATGCCGGCCGCGCCCACCTTGGAATAGACGGTGGGATCGAAGGAGGATTCCACATGCGGCAGGGCCGCCAGCTCCGGCGGCAGCCCATGGGCGGCGAAGGTGCGGGCGATGTGCCCTTCCCACACGCCCGAGCGCTCAAGCCCCGCACGGAAGCGGTCGGACTGGCCCATCTGGAAGCGCACGCCCTGCGCCGCTTCGCGGAAACGCGCGGGCGTGGCATCGTCACCGAAGGCTTCGCGGATGCGCCTTTCGTCGGCACTGAGCTTGTCCGCACCCGCGGCCAGGCGCTTGAGCATCAGCACGATCTTCTCGCGCTCGGCATCCACCGCGTCGCGCCGCGCCGACGGGACGATGTCGGGCGCAAACTCCAGCTTGCGGTAGACGATGGAGAGGTCCCGCTCATCGTGCAGGAAACCCTCGCTGGTGCTGACCTCGCTGTAGACACGGATCCAGAAATCCACGTCCTTCTTCAGCTCGGCAGGGAACGGCAGCTGTTCGCCGGCCGCCGCAGGCAGGGCGAGCAACCAGAGGAGCGCGATGGCGCCGCTCAGGCAATGACGGATGGAAAAGGCTGGTCGTCTGATCATGGCTGTTTCGACGATGACCTGGCTCCGGCGGGGATGGACCAGACTATATGGCAAACAGCATTATGTGAACCGTGCGCCAGCGCACGGGCCGGCGCGCGGTGGCGTGGCCGCGATGTGGATGCTGCAAGGGATACCCTGAAGTGAGCCTGAATTTCGCTGTCCGGTGGGTCCGGTGGTGGTTCGCGGCGGGACTGTGCGCGATCGCCCCGCTGCCGCTGGCGGCCGCAGAGGGCGTGCCGGCGCCGGTCCGCGCGCTGCATGAGCGTTTGCTGGTGCTCGACAGTCACCTGGATACGCCGCGGCTGTTCGACGATGCGGGCTGGGACATCCTGCAACGCCACGGGGGCCCCGGCCCTGGCCCCCAGGGCACCCAGGTCGATCTGCCGCGCATGGTCGAGGGCGGGCTGGATGGCGGCATGTGGGTGATCTATACGCCGCAGTCGGGCCGCACGCTGGCCGACAATCGCGAGGCGCGCGACCACGGGCTGCTGCGGCTGCTGCAGATCCACGGCCTGCTGGCGGCACATCCGGAACACTTCGAGCTGGCATTGACGCCGGAGGACGCGCCGCGCATTGCCGCCGCGGGCCGGCGCGTGGTGTACATCAGCATGGAGAATGCCTCGCCGCTGACGCTCGATCCCTCGCTGCTGAAGTTCTATTACGCGCAGGGATTGCGGGTGCTGGGGCTGGTGCATGGTGCCGCCAATGAATTCGCCGACTCCGCCACCTCGCCGCCGGAGTGGCATGGCCTGTCGCCCGCGGGCCGCGCGCTGGTGGCCGAAGCCAACCGGCTGGGCCTGCTGATCGATCATTCGCATGCCTCCGATGCGGTGCTGGACCAGCTGCTGGAGATCTCGCGCGCGCCCATCATCCTCACGCACACGGGTGCCGATGCGGTGTATGAACATCCGCGCAACATCGATGACGCGCGCATCAGGCGGCTGGCCGAGGCAGGCGGCGTAGTCCAGGTGAATTCCTATGGCACGTACCTGAAGGATCCGCGCGAGGGACCGCCGGACTTCGAGGACTACATGCGCCATGTGCTGCACGTCCTGCGCGTGGCGGGGCCGGAACACGTGGGTTTCGGCGCTGACTGGGATGGCGGTGGCGGCGTGGCCGGCTTCGAGGATGTGTCGCTGCTGCCGAAGCTCACGGCGCGGCTGCTGCAGGAGGGCTACACCGAAGCGCAGGTGGCCAACATGTGGAGCGGCAACCTGCTGCGCGTGCTTGGCGCTGCGCAGCAGGTGGCGCGCGGGATGGAGGACAAATGAAACAGAGCCGTTTTCCGGCACGCCGCGTTGCGGTTCGCTGCCTGCCAGCAGCCGCACTTGGCCTCATGGCCTCGCTGACATCCGGTGGCGCGGAACCGCCGCGCCAGGCCTGGCGCAGCGCGGGCGAGATCATCGATGCGGCGCCGGCCGCGCACTGGCGCCAGCCGGATCCGGCCAACCTGCTGTTCATGCAGGTCAACGGCGGCATCGTGATCATCGAGCTCGCGCCGCGCTTCGCCCCGGAGCATGTGGCCAACATCCGCACACTGGCGCGCGAGCGCTTCTGGGACGGCACCAGCGTGTACCGCGTGCAGGACAACTTCGTGGCGCAGTTCGGCGACGCGGACGCCGATGATCCGGCGAAGGCGAAGTCGCTGGGCGGTGCGAAACGCAAGCTGCCGGCGGAGTTCCATCGCGATGTGAAGGACCTGCCTTTCGATCCCCTGCCCGACCGCGATGGCTGGGCGCCGGAATCCGGCTTTGTCGACAGCTTTCCTGCTGCGCGCGATCCGCGCTCCGGCAAGGCCTGGCTGGCGCATTGCTATGGCGCCGTCGGTGCCGGGCGCAGCAACGAGCCGGACAGCAGCACGGGTGCCGAGCTGTATGTGGTGATCGGCCAGGCACCGCGGCAGCTGGACGACAACATCACTGTTGTGGGCCGGGTGCTGATGGGCATGGAGTACCTCAGTGCGCTGAAGCGCGGCAGTGAGGAGATGGGCATGTATGCGCGGCCGGAAGAACGCATGCCCATTCGGGCGCTGGTGCTGGGCAGCGAGATCCCGGCCGGGGTGCGGCCGCGCATCGAGGTGCTGCGCAGCGACAGCAGCAGTTTTCGCGATGCAACAGAAGCCCGGCGCAACCGGGTGGATGAGTTCTACCGGCGTCCCGCGGGCCACATCGACCTGTGCAATGTCCCGGTTCCCGTCAGGCTGCAGCCCGCGGGCCCTTGAAACATTTTTCCTGCCCCCTAGATAGGGTCCGTGAATGAAATTTACGTGCCTGCAGGAGGCAACAGACTATGAATATTGCAATTCGTGAGCCCTGGGGTCTGCTGAACCGCCTGAGCCGCGACCTGGATGGATTCCTGGCCGCGCCGGCAGGCAACAGCGTGTCCTACATTCCCGCCGTGGACGTGCACGAGGAGAAGGACGCATTCGTGCTGACGGCCGATCTGCCGGGCGTGAAGCCGGAAGACATCGAGGTCACCGCCGAGAAGGGCGTGCTGACGCTGCGCGGCGAGCGCAAGGCCGAACGGCGTGAAGACGCGGTCGGTTACGAGCGGCTCGAACGCGTGACCGGCAGCTTCATGCGTCGCTTCACCCTGCCCGACAATGTGCAGGGAGATGCCATCAAGGCGAAGTTCACGCATGGCGTGCTCTCGGTTTCGATCCCGAAGAAGCCGGAAGTGGCGCCGAAGCGCGTGACGGTCGAGGCGGCGTGAGCCGTCGCTGACATCCCCCCAGAAAAGCCCCGTCTCCGGGCGGGGCTTTTTTTCAGCCGGCTGGTTTGACCGCGGCCGGCCTTTCGTTCCGCGCCTCATCACGTGCGCGCACATAAAGACAGGGCAGATAGCCGCCACAGCCTTCGCGCAGCAGCGCCTCGAAGCGCGGCACCTGGTCGTAGTAGGTGGCCACTGAAGCCAGGTGTGCATTGTTGAGGCCGGCCTCGAACCAGCTGCCATAACCTGAACGGCGGCCATGGCGTTGCTCCACGGCGCGCACCTCTTCGCGCAGTCGCTCGATGCGCCCGGCCTTGCGGGTGCGCATCAGCTCCGGCGCGATGCGCTGGCGATAGAGGTTCGCCAGGTCGTTGCGGGCCGCGATGAACAGCGCCGTCACCTCTTCCCGCAACCGTCGGCGGTTGCGCCATTCTTCGAGCATGGCTGTGTCGGCGTAAGCGGCGGCATAGCGTGCCACGCCCTCCTCTTCCACCGCCGTGGCGAAGGCTTCATTGAAGGAGGAATCGCCGGGCTTCCACACCATCTGGTGGGCCAGTTCGTGGAAGATGAGGCCGGCAAGGTCCAGCTCGTCGTACCCGGTCACCGTGTTGAGCAAAGGGTCGGCCACGCGGCCGAGGGTGGAGTACGCGGGCACCCCGCCAACGACCACATCATCACCCGCGGCCTTCAGTTGCGCGGCGAAGTCGCGCGCGGCCTGCTCGCGGAAATAGCCGCGATAGGCCACGCATCCCACCACCGGGAAGCACCACTGGCGCGGTTCGATCGCGAATTCCGGCGCGGCCACCACGTTCCACACCACATAGCGCCGGCCGATGTCCGCGTAGCTGCGGTAGGCGCCGTTGTCCGGCAGTCCCAGCCGGGCGGAGGCGAAGTCGCGGATGCGGCGCGCGCGCAGCAGCTGTGACTTGAGTTCCTCGCCCGTTCCCGGCGCGGCCACAAGCTTGTCGATGGGTTGCCGGGCGCGCATCACCGCCAGCTGGCCGCGTGCGGCCTGGGCGTAGTAGCCGATGCCGCAGCCGCCGAGCAGCAGCGTCGCGGCCAGCATGATTGCCGCGCGCCAGGGACGCCGCCGCAGAGCATCGATCTTCGGTACCATCGCTGCATGCAAGTCTATCTGGTCGGCGGCGCCGTCCGTGACCAACTGCTGGGCCGCGCGGTGAAGGAGCGGGACTGGGTGGTCGTCGGCGGCAGCGCCGGGGAATTGCTCGCGGCCGGCTACCGTCCGGTGGGGCGCGACTTTCCCGTCTTCCTGCATCCCGACACGAATGAGGAGCACGCGCTCGCAAGGCGCGAGCGCAAGACCGGCCCCGGCTATCGCGGCTTCGTCACCGAGTTCTCGCCCGACATCACGCTGGAGGAAGACCTGCTGCGGCGGGATCTCACCATCAATGCCATCGCGCAGGATGCGCAAGGGCGGCTGGTGGATCCCTTCAACGGCCAGGCCGACATCAAGGCCCGCGTGCTGCGGCATGTCTCCGCCGCCTTCAGCGAGGACCCGGTGCGCATCCTGCGCCTGGCGCGGTTTGCGGCCCGCTTTGCGCCGCTGGGCTTCACCGTGCATGAGAGCACGCTGGAACTCGCACGGCAGATGGTCGCCGCGGGTGAGGCGGACGCGCTGGTTGCCGAACGCGTGTGGCAGGAGACCGACCGTGCGCTGGGTGAGGCACGGCCGGATGTGTTCTTCCAGGTGCTGCGCGACTGCGGCGCGCTGGCCGTGGTGTTTCCGGAAGTGGACAAGCTGTTCGGCGTGCCACAGCCACCACAGTGGCACCCGGAGGTCGACACCGGCGTGCACGTGATGTTGTGCCTGCGGCGCGCGGCGGAGCTGGATGCACCGGTCACCGTGCGTTTCGCCGTGCTCGCCCATGACCTGGGGAAGGGCACCACGCCTCGCGAGCAGTGGCCGAAGCACATCATGCATGAATCGCGCAGCCTGCCGCTGATCGATGCCCTGTGTTCCAGGCTGAAGGTCCCCACCGCGCACCGCGAGCTGGCCCGGCTCACCGCGAAGGAACACACCAACGTGCATCGCGCACTGCAGCTGCGGCCGGAGACCGTGCTGAAGCTGCTGGAGGAATGCGATGCGTTCCGCCGCCCGGAGCGGTTCACGGAGATGCTGCTGGCCTGCCAGTGCGACGCGCAGGGACGCACCGGACTGGAAGACAGGCCCTATCCGCAGCGCGGCTACCTCGAGGCGGCGCGCGCGACGGCCAGCCGCATACAGCTGTCGCAGCAGGAAATGCAGGATCTTGCGGGCCCCGCCATTGCCAGCGCCCTGCGCGCGCGGCGGCTGGAATCCATCCGCTCTCTCCCCAAGCCCGGGGCCGGATAGACGCCAGCTATCGGTTGCATGGCCACCAGCGATTTGTGGCCGGCACTCCCGAGGCGTAGCTTGTGTCCGCAGGCAAACCATTCGTGGGAGAAGAACAATGTCCAGCGAGTCCGCATGCCCTGTGAAGCACAGCGCGGGTGGCGGGACCACCAATCGGGACTGGTGGCCGCAGCAACTGCGCCTTGATCTGCTCAGCCAGCACTCGGAAAGATCCGATCCGCTGGGCCCGGAATTCAACTATGCCCAGGCATTCAGGAAGCTCGATTACAAAGGATTGAAGAAGGACCTGCGCCGGCTGATGACCGATTCGCAGGACTGGTGGCCGGCGGACTTCGGCCACTACGGGGGCCTCTTCATCCGCATGGCATGGCACTCGGCCGGCACCTACCGCATCGGCGATGGACGCGGCGGCGGCGGGCGCGGGCAGCAGCGCTTCGCGCCGCTCAACAGCTGGCCCGACAACGTCAGCCTCGACAAGGCGCGCCGCCTGCTCTGGCCCATCAAGCAGAAGTATGGCCAGGCCATTTCATGGGCCGACCTGATGATCCTCGCCGGCAATGTGGCGCTGGAGTCGATGGGACTGAAAACCGTGGGCTTCGGTGGCGGGCGCAAGGATGTGTGGGAGCCGGACATGGATGTGTACTGGGGCGCGGAACGCACCTGGCTGGGCGGGGACGAGCGCTACCGGCATGGCTCGCCCGGAGTGGAAGGCAGCGGTGTGGTCTCTTCGGATGACAACCCGGGGCCCATGCACTCGCGCAACCTGGAGAACCCGCTCGCCGCCGTGCAGATGGGCCTGATCTATGTGAATCCGGAGGGCCCGGACGGCAACCCCGATCCCGTCGCAGCGGCCAAGGACATCCGTGACACCTTTGGCCGCATGGGCATGGACGAGGAGGAAACCGTGGCGCTGATTGCCGGCGGACACACGCTGGGCAAGACGCATGGTGCCGGCCCCTCCTCGCACGTGGGCAAGGAACCGGAGGCCGCGGGACTGGAGGAACAGGGCCTGGGCTGGCGCAACAGTTTCGGCAGCGGCAAAGGCGGCGACACCATCACCAGCGGACTGGAGGTGACCTGGACGAAGACGCCCACGAAGTGGAGCAATGATTTCTTCGACCACCTGTTCGGCTTCGAGTGGGAACTCACGAAGAGCCCCGCCGGCGCGCACCAGTGGCGACCGAAGAATCCCGAGGCCAACGGCACCGTGCCGCATGCGCATGACAAGTCCAGGCGCATCGCCCCGGGCATGCTCACCACCGACATCACGCTGCGCATGGACCCGGAGTTCGAGAAGATCTCCCGCCGCTTCCACAAGGATCCGGCCGCCTTCGCCAATGCCTTTGCGCGTGCCTGGTTCAAGCTCACGCACCGTGACATGGGTCCGCGTGCGCGCTACCTGGGCCCGGAAGTGCCGAAGGAAGAGCACATCTGGCAGGACCCGGTTCCGAGGCCCGAGCGCAAGCAGATCGGCCGGTGGGACGTCGCGAAGCTGAAGGCGAAGGTGCTGGCCTCGGGGTTGAGCGTCACCGAACTGGTGACCACGGCCTGGGCGTCGGCCTCATCCTTCCGCGGCGGCGACAAGCGCGGCGGCGCCAATGGTGCGCGCATCCGCCTGGCCCCGATGAAGGACTGGGCGGTGAATGAGCCGGCGAAGCTGGCCGGGGTGCTGCGCACGCTGGAAGGCATCCAGGCCGAGTTCAATCGCAAGGCGGGGCGTGGCGCGAAGGTGAGCATGGCCGACCTGATCGTGCTGGCCGGCAATGCAGCCATCGAGAAGGCCGCGAAGCAGGCCGGCGTGAGGGTGGCCGTGCCCTTCCGTCCCGGTCGCACCGATGCTTCGCAGGCGCAGACTGACGTGGCGGGCTTTGAAGCGATGGAGCCGGCAGCAGACGGCTTCCGCAATTACCTCGGTGGCTCATTTCCTGCAGGCGCCGAGCACCTGCTGGTGGACAAGGCACAGCAGCTCACGCTCACCCCGCCGGAGATGACGGTACTGGTCGGTGGCCTGCGCGCATTGGGTGTCAGCCATGGCGGCAGCCGCCAGGGGGTGCTCACGAAGCGGCCCGGCACGCTGAGCAATGACTTTTTCGTGAACCTGCTGGACATGCGCAACGAGTGGAAGCCGGTGGGTGACGCCTTCGAGGCGCGCGACCGCAAGACCGGCGCCGTGAAGTGGGCCGCGTCGCGCGTGGACCTGGTGTTCGGCTCCCACTCGGTGCTGCGCGCACTGGCCGAGGTCCATGCGACGGCGGATGCGCAGAAGAAGTTCGTGGCCGACTTCGTGGCGGCCTGGACACGGGTGATGGAACTGGACCGCTTTGACCTGAAGTAAACGGCCCGGTCGGGCCTGCCTGTGACCTTACAGGCAGGCCCTGGCCAGCAGCTCGCAGGATCGCAGGCGCGCTGCCGGATCGTAGATGGCGCTGGCCACCATCAGCTCGTCAGCGCCGGTGCGTTCACTGAACGCCTCGAGCTCCGCGCGCACCGTCGCGGGCGAGCCCACGAAGGAGCAGCCGAGGAAGGCATCGACGTGTGCCTGGACATGCGGCGGCAGGTCATCCACCGGCGCCGGAGGCGCCAGTCGCCCGCGATTGCCGGTGACGATGCCCACCACCACGTTCTGCAGCGAGGTGAACAACCGCTGCGCCTCATCGTCGGAGTCCGCGCAGATGACGTTGACGCCGGCCATTGCATAGGACGCCTGCAGTTGCGGCGAAGGCTGGAACTGCTCGCGGTAGACACGCAGCGCGTCGTGCAATGCCGCCGGTGCGAAGTGGGAGGCGAACGCGTAGGGCAGTCCCAGCCGCGCCGCCAGCTGTGCGCCGAAAAGGCTGGATCCGAGGATCCACAGCGGAACGTGGCTGTCCGCTCCCGGCACGGCGCGGATGCGCTGTCCCGGCTGCACCGGGCCCAGCAGCGCCTGCAGTTCGAGTACGTCGTCAGGGAAGCGGTCTGACGCCCCCGGATCACGGCGCAGCGCGCGCCAGGTGAGGCCGTCGGTGCCGGGTGCCCGCCCGAGGCCCAGGTCGATGCGGCCCGGGTAGAACGCCTCCAGCGTGCCGAACTGTTCGGCGATCACCAGCGGCGAATGATTGGGGAGCATGATGCCGCCGGCGCCCACGCGGATGCGCGAAGTGACCGCCGCCGCCTGCCCGATCACCACGGAGGTGGCTGCGCTGGCGATGCCAGGCATGTTGTGGTGCTCGGCGTACCACAGGCGCGTGTACCCCAGCCGGTCCGCCAGCCGGGCGTACTCCAGCGAATTGCGCAGCGATGTGGCGATGTCGCTGCCCACGGGCACGTGGGCGAGGTCGAGGATGGAAAGTTTCAGGGGCATGTGCAGATGGTACGCAGCGGCCGGGGCAGTTGCGCGGCGGATGCGCCAGACGGCGCGTGCCCCGTGTTCAGAGGCGGTTGCGCAGGTCCTGCAAGGCGAACCCGGCCAGCGGGGCGTCCACTCCCCGTCCCAGCGCGATGGCCTTGAAGGATTCACCCATCTCCCCGGGCATCAGCAGGCGGCGCGCCTCGCTGGCAAGACGGATGCGCGTGACCTCGTCTGCCGCAGCGGCCACTTCGCGCTCGATGCCCAGTCCGAGCAGCAGCGCCGCCTGCGTGGCAAAGCCGAGTACCTCGAGATCCGCCGCGTCGGCCGCCTCTGCCACGCGCGTGAAATCCACCCAGGCGGTGATGTCCTCCAGGCCGGGATGCGCGAAGGGATCATCGTGCGCGCGCTGGCGGTAGTGGCAGCGCAGGGTACCGGCGTCGCGGGCGGCGGCGTAATACTCACGACGCGGCAGCCCGTAGTCGATGAACAGGGCCACTCCCTGCGACAGCGAGCGCGTCACTTCCCCCACCCACGCACCGGCGCGTGAGCACAGCTCCGAGCGGAATCCATCCGGCCACGACACCTGGGCGTCGGCCCGCAGGCGCTCCACTTCCAGCCGCAGCGCATCCGGTGCGGGCCGCTCGCTCCAGGCCAGGTTGCCATGCTGCGCCGTTACGCCGCGCTCAAACACCCGCCCATCGCGCCAGGTGAAACACTCCACCGGCAGTGCATCCAGCACCTCGTTGGCCAGCAACGCCCCCTGCCAGGGTTCTGCGGGCGGCGCGTCCAGCCATTCCACGCGTGCCGACAGGTCCGCGGGCAGGCGTTGCAACAGCTCGCGCTGGCGCGCGCGCAGGTCGGCGCTGACTTCGAGGATGCGGTAGCGCGCCGGCGACGCGCCCATCGTGTGCAACGTGGTGAGCACGTCGAAAGCCAGCCGCCCCGTGCCAGCGCCGATCTCCAGCACGTCGCCGCCGCCGCAGGCCGCCAGCACCTCAGCGCAATGCCGCGCCAGGCATTGCCCGAACAGCGGCGAGATTTCCGGCGCGGTGGTGAAGTCCCCGCCTTCGCCCAGCTTGCGGGCGCCAGCACTGTAGTAGCCCATGCCCGGTGCATACAGCGCCAGCTGCATGTACTGGTCGAACGGCAGCCAGCCGCCGCCCTCGGCAATGCGTGCGCGCAGCGCTTCCAGCACACGCGCCGCATGAGCGGATTCGTGCATCGCATCGAATGGCGTCATAAGCTGCAGGGATGGAGCTTCCACTGCGGGACAAGGTAGTGCTGATCACCGGCGCGGCGCGTCGTGTGGGCGCGGTGGTTGCGCGCAAACTGCATGCCGCGGGCGCGCAGCTGGTGATCCACTACCATCGCTCGGCCGCCGAGGCACAGGCCCTGGCTGCAGAGCTGAACGCCGGGCGTCCCGCCTCGGTGACGCCGCTCGGCGGCAACCTGCTGGATCTGAAGGTGCTCGACTCGCTGGTCGAGGCCACCATCGCACGCCACGGCCACCTGGACATCCTGATCAACAACGCCTCCACCTTCTATCCCACGCCGGTGGGAACGATAACACCGGCGCAATGGGACGACCTGATGGGCACCAACCTGCGCGCGCCGTTGTTCCTCTCGCAGGCGGCGGCGCCGCACCTGAAGATGCGGCAGGGGCTCATCATCAACATTGCCGACATCCACGGCCTGCGGCCACTGCGCCACCACACTGTCTACAGCCCGGCCAAGGCCGGACTCATCATGCTCACCCAGTCGCTGGCGCGCGAGCTGGCGCCCGAAGTGCGCGTGAACGCCATCGCGCCGGGGCCAGTGGAGTTTCCGGAGCAGGGGCTCAGCGAAGAGATGAAGCAGTCCATCATCGACCGCACGCTGCTGAAACGGCGCGGTTCGCCGGATGACATCGCGCGTGCGGCGCTTTTCTTTGCCAGCGAGGCGCCCTACGTCACCGGGCAGGTGCTGGCGGTGGACGGCGGCCGCAGCGCCAACGCCTGACAGGCCGAAGGGCTGCGCCTCAGGCGGCGTCCAGGTCGAGCTCCACCGGCTGCAGCGGATTGGCTGCGCGGTCAAACTCATTCCAGAGTTCGCCGATGGTCTTGCGCGCCACCGGATGCAGGAGCTGTGGCGCCAGCTCCGCCAGCGGCCCCAGCATGAAGCCCCAGCGCAGCAGGTCCGGGCGCGGCAGCACCAGCCCGGGCGTGTGCTGCACCACCTCGCCGAACAGCAGGATGTCCAGGTCCATGGCCCGCGGCGCCCACTTCGGCGCATCGCGGTGCCGGCCGCACTGGGTTTCCACGCATTCCAGCTCGCACTTCAGCAGCGCGGGATTGCCCGCCACCGGCAGCTCGACCACGAAGTTGATGAAGTCAGGTCCTTCGAACCCCACCGCGCGATTGCGGTAGCAGCGGGAGAAACGCGCCCCGGGATGCCGGACCTTCAGCGCCAGCGCGGCAATCACCAGGTTCTTTTCCGGCTCGAGGTTGCTGCCGCCGGAAACGTAGGCCAGCGTCATGCCGGGACTCAGCCCCTGCGGCGCTCGATCTTCACGCCCACATCGCGCGAGCCGCGGATGGCACCGGGCTTGTTCACGCTGAGGCGGATCCAGGCGATGTCGAACTCGGCCAGCAGCGTGGTGGCCAGTTGGTGCGCCAGCGTCTCGACCAGGTGGTACTGCGCGGCCTCCACGAAGGCGATGCAGCGCTTGGCGATGGCCTTGTAGTCCACCGTGTTGTCGACGGTATCGGTGGACGCGGCGCGCGCGCAGTCAACGGGAATCTCCAGGTCGAGCACCACTGTCTGCTTGACGTGCCGCTCCCATTCGAAGAACCCGATGGTGGTCTCGATCGCGAGACCCCGCAGGAAAACCGTATCCACAGACTGCTCAGCCATAAATTCCATCATGCAGGACTGCCCGGTGCACGCAGCGAGCCCAGCGGCCACTGCGCACGCGCCATGATGGCGAGGTCGCCGGCCACGTCGCCCTGCTTGAGGCGCGCGAGGCCAGCCATCGCGATCATCGCGGCATTATCGGTGCAGAATTCGAGGCGCGGGAAATAAATCTCCACGCCGCGCTTCCGCGCGGCGGCCTCCAGCGCGGTGCGCAGCGCGCGGTTGGCGCTGACTCCCCCGGCCACCACCAGGTGCTGCAGGCCGGTGTCGTCCAGGGCGCGCACGGTCTTGCCCACCAGCGTGGCAACGATGGCGTCCTGCACGCCACGCGCGATGTCGGCGCGCCGCTGCGCATCCTCCGCCGTGCCGGCCGCCGGCGCTGCGCGCACCTCCAGCATTACTGCGGTCTTCAATCCCGAAAAACTGAATTCGTAACCGGGCCGGTCGAGCATGGGACGGGGGAAGTCGAACACGCCGGGCCGCCCCTCTTCCGCCAGGCGTGCCAGCTGCGGACCGCCGGGGTAAGGCAATCCCAGCAGCTTTGCCGACTTGTCGAAGGCCTCCCCCGCCGCATCGTCCCGGGTTTCCCCCAGCAGCTCGTATTCGCCCAGGCCGCTCACCCGTATCAGCATGGTGTGCCCGCCCGACACCAGCAGCGCCAGGTGGGGGAAAGGGGGCGGACGATCCTCGAGCAGCGGGGCCAGCAGGTGGCCCTCCAGGTGGTGCACCGGCACCGCCGGCACCCCCAGCGCATAGGCCAGGCTGCGCCCCAGGGCAGCCCCCGTGAGCAATGCGCCGACCAACCCCGGGCCGGCCGTATAGGCTACCCCATCAAGCTCCGTCGCGCTGGTACCGGCGCGCGCAAGTGCCTGACGTACAAGGGGAAGAAGCCGCTGGACATGGTCCCGGGAGGCCAGCTCGGGGACCACCCCGCCGTACAGCCGGTGCAGGTCCACCTGGCTGAAGAGCTCATGCGCCAGCAGGCCGCCGTGCTCGTCCAGCACCGCCGCCGCGCTCTCGTCACAGGATGATTCGATACCGAGGATCCGCAATGGACACCTGACCTTCCGGGCTTTAGAATCCCGCACCCTTTTACCGGCCACCTAACAAGGTAGACGAAGGCTTATGCCTAGTGTGCGTGTTCGCGAGAATGAGTATTTCGACGTCGCCCTGCGGCGCTTCAAGCGTGCCTGTGAGAAGGCGGGCGTCCTGGCAGAGCTGCGTCGCCGCGAATTCTACGAGAAGCCCACGCAGGAACGTAAGCGCAAGAAGGCCGCCGCGGTGAAGCGCCATGCCAAGCGCAGCGGTCCGCGCGGCGACGCCCGCCCCGCCCGCGCCTTCTAAGAACAGCCCATGTCCCTGAAGGAGCGCGTCACCGAGGACATGAAGTCCGCGATGCGCTCTGGTGACAAGGAGCGCCTCGCGACGATCCGCCTGATCCTCGCGGCCATCAAGCAGAAGGAAGTCGACGAGCGCATCACGCTCGACGACGGCCAGGTGCTGTCGACCATCGAGAAGATGGTCAAGCAGCGCAAGGAATCCGTGGCCCAGTTCGAGGCCGGCGGCCGCGCCGACCTGGTGGCAAAGGAAAACGCCGAGCTGGCCATCCTCACGGCCTACCTGCCCGCACAGCTTTCCGATGGCGAGGTGGATGGGCTCATCGCCCAGGCCATCGCCGCCACGGGCGCCGCTTCCATCAAGGACATGGGCAAGGTGGTCGCGCAGGTAAAAGCCCTTGCCGCGGGTCGTGCCGACATGGCGGCAGTGAGCGCACGGGTCAAGGCCAGACTGTCCGGCTGAACTGATGAACCGCCTGCTGCTGTTCATCATCATCTTCGGCGCCGTGCTGTGGCTCATCCACCGCATGCGCAACCGCAAGTAGCATCACCCGCGGGCACCGCCAAGGTAGGCTTGGCGCATGGCCGGTCGCATCCCCAGAGCCTTCATCGATGACCTGATCGCCCGCGCCGATCTGGTCGAGCTCATCGGCGCACGCGTGCCGCTGAAGCGCTCGGGCCGCGAATACAAGGCCAATTGCCCCTTCCACAACGAGAAGACGCCCTCGTTCTGGGTCAACCCGGTGAAGCAGTTCTACCACTGCTTCGGCTGCAGCGCGCACGGCACGGCGCTGGATTTCCTGATGAATTACGACCGCCTCTCGTTTGTCGAGGCGGTGGAAGACCTGGCGCAGCGCGTGGGAGTCGAGGTGCCGCGCGAGGCCGGCACCGCGCCCGCCGGGCCCGTGGTGAGCGAAGACCTGTACACGCTGATGGGCCGCGTGGCGACTTTCTTCGCCGAGCAGCTCGCCGCGCATGAGCACGCGCGCGCCTACGCCACCCGGCGCGGACTGGATGCCGCCACCATCGCAAAGTTCGGCATCGGCTATGCGCCCGATGCCTGGAGCGAAGTGCTCAAGCGCTTCGGCGCCAGCGAATCCTCGCGGCAGAAGCTGCTGGAGACCGGCCTGATCATCGCGCGCGAGCAGGGAGACGGGCACTACGACCGCTTCCGCGACCGCTTGATGTTTCCCATCCGCGACGCGCGCGGCCGCACCATTGCCTTCGGCGGGCGGGTGCTCGACAAGGGCGAACCCAAGTACCTCAACTCGCCGGAGACAGCACTGTTCCACAAGGGCCGTGAGCTCTACGGCCTGTACGAAACGCGGCAGGATCGCGCACCGCTCACCCGCCTGCTGGTGGTGGAGGGCTACATGGACGTTGTCCGCCTGCACCAGAGCGGCATCAGCTACGCCGTGGCCACGCTGGGCACCTCCACCACGCCGGAGCACCTGAAGCGTGTGTTCCGCCTCGTGCGCGAGGTGATCTTCTGTTTCGACGGCGACCGCGCCGGTCGCGGCGCGGCCTGGCGCGCCCTGCAGAATGCGCTGCCGGAGGCACAGGCCGGCCGCGAGCTGAAGTTCCTTTTCCTGCCTGACGGGGAAGACCCGGACTCGCTGGTGGGCCGCGAGGGCAAGGCGGCATTCGAGGCGCGCCTCGGCTCGGCACTGCCCCTGTCCGAATACCTCGTTGCGCACCTCTCCGAGTCCATCGACGTCACCCACACCGACGGCAAGGCGCGTTTCGTGGCCGAGGCCAAACCACTGCTGGCCCGCCTGCCCGCAGGCGCCTACCGCGAGCTGCTGCTGGACCGGCTGGCACAGGCCATCGGCGTCAGCGCCGAACGGTTCATGAGCATCCTGGGCCCTGTCGGGGGTCAGGCGGCCGAGGCTGCACCGCCCCCGCGCCGCACACCGCCGCGGACCGCCGCCCGTACCGCCGGCCGTGGCGGCCTGATCCGCCAGGCAGTGAAGAACCTGCTGGATTTCCCTGCCATCGCGACGCAGGTGAAGGCCGAAGACCGCGCGGCGGTGGATGAGGTCAACGAACCCGGCGCCGACCTGCTGCGCGACCTGCTCGACGGGCTGGCAGCCCAGCCGGCACAGCACACGGCCCAGGTGCTGGAGCGCTGGCGCGACCACCCGCTGGCGCCACGCCTGGCGCAGCTGGCAGCCGAAGCCTCGGTGCTGGGAAACGAGACTGCCGCCACCCAGGAACTGGTGAATGCCCTGCACGGAATGGCCCGCGCCGCCGCCACCACGGAACTGGACCAGCTGATCGCCGCCGAACGCGAGCGTTCCCTGACGCCCGAGGAGCGCGCGCGACTGGTGCATCTGCTGAAGACTACCCGCCGGGGGTGAACTGCCCGCCCTGCGGCTTGTCTAACCCGGAAGTCGGGGCGCTGCAGACGGAAATTCCCACCCCGCGGAAAGGATCGTGCCAATGGCGCGACTACCCTTCCGGGATCGTATTTCTAGGCATTTTCGTGGCGAAGACTGCCGCGCGCCGCTAGAATTCGCGGTCCCCTCGACGACCCCCACCCCCGACTGCTGGAGAGCTCATGGCGCCCACTCGCAAGCCCCAGAAACCTGCTGCCAAACCGAAGACCGCCGTGCCCGCCAAATCCGCCAAGGCCAAGGCTGCGAAGCCGGCCGCTGCCAGGAACTCCAAGGCCGCTCCTGCGAAGCCAGTTGCCAAGGCCAGGCCTGCGGCCAAGGCCGCGCCCGCCGCGAAAGAAAAGCCTTCCGCTGCGAAGGACAAACACGCCCCGGTGAAGGGCAAGGCTGCCGCCGCCGCTGCCAGGCCGGCCACCAAGCCGGCCCCGCCCGGGAAGCCTGAGGTCGCCGCAGCTCCCGCGCCCGCCCCCGGCAAGCCCGGCCGCAAGAAGAGCCGCGAGAGCGCTGGCGAGGCCGAACTGCTCACCAACATCGAGCGCCGCGCGCCGGTGATGCCCGAGGAGCGCCAGTCGCAGCTGAAGCTGCTGATCGCACTCGGCAAGGAACAGAGCTTCCTCACCTATTCGCAGGTGAACGACCACCTGCCCAGCGAGATCGTCGATCCGGAGCAGATCGAAGACATCGTCAACATGATCAACGACATGGGCATTCCCGTGTACGAGAAGGCGCCGGACTCCGAGCCGCTTCTCGCCACCGAGAATTCCCAGCCGGCCGACGAAGAGGCCATCGAGGAGGCTGCCGCCGCGCTGGCCGCGCTCGATGCCGAGCTCGGCCGCACCACCGACCCGGTGCGCATGTACATGCGCGAGATGGGCACGGTGGAACTGCTCACCCGCGAGGGCGAGATCAGCATTGCCAAGCGCATCGAGGAAGGCCTCGACACCGTGCGCCGCTCGCTGGCCAACTACCCGGCCACGATCGGGCAGATCATCTCCACCTACGAGCAGGTGAAGGCCGGCCAGGGCCGCCTCGTCGACGTGATCGTCGGCTTCATCGACCCGAATGCACCGGACGTGATCGCCCAGCCGCAGAACCCGACCAAGATGGAAGCGGTCGCGACCGAGAAGAACGAGGAAGAGGAAGAGAGCGAGGAGGAGACCGAGGAGGCCGTGGACACGGGCCCGGATCCCGAGGAAGCCGCGCGCCGCTTCGCGCAGCTGGCCAAACTGCACGCGACCTCGCTGGCCTGCCTCGAGAAACTCGGTCCGCTCGATCCCAAGACGCAGAAGGCGCGCGCGAAGACCGCTGCCGAGTTCATGGAACTGAAGCTGTCCCCGCGCATGTTCGACCTGCTGATCCTGCAGTTGCGCATGCACATTGGCGAGGTGCGCCAGCTCGAGAAGGAAATCATGACGATGTGCGTGCGCGACGCCGGCATGCCGCGCAAGGAATTCGTCACCACCTTCCCGCGCAACGAAACCAACCTCAAGTGGCTCGGCAAGCACATCAAGGGTGGCAAGAAGTACTCCGCAGGCCTCGCCCGCTTCACCGAGGAAATCGAGAAGCGGCAGAAGAAGCTGGCTGACATCGAGGTCGCGCAGCATCTGCCGATCAACGACATCAAGGAAATCAACCGCGAGGTGTCGATCGGCGAGGCCAAGGCACGCCGCGCGAAGAAGGAGATGGTCGAGGCCAACCTGCGCCTGGTGATCTCCATCGCCAAGAAGTACACCAACCGCGGCCTGCAGTTCCTGGACCTCATCCAGGAGGGCAACATCGGCCTGATGAAGGCGGTCGACAAGTTCGAGTACCGCCGCGGCTACAAGTTCTCCACGTATGCCACTTGGTGGATCCGCCAGGCCATCACGCGCTCGATCGCCGACCAGGCGCGCACCATCCGCATCCCGGTGCACATGATCGAGACCATCAACAAGCTCAACCGGATCTCGCGGCAGATGCTGCAGGAGATGGGCCGCGAGCCGACGCCCGATGAACTGGCCGTGCGCATGGAGATGCCCGAGGACAAGGTGCGCAAGGTGCTGAAGATCGCCAAGGAGCCCATCTCGATGGAGACTCCGATCGGCGACGACGAGGATTCGCACCTTGGCGATTTCATCGAAGACACTTCGGTGACTTCGCCCATCGACCAGGCGACCATGGAATCGCTGCGCGAAACCACCCACTCGGTGCTCTCGCAGCTCACTCCGCGCGAGGCCAAGGTGCTGCGCATGCGCTTCGGCATCGACATGAACACCGACCACACCCTGGAAGAGGTCGGCAAGCAGTTCGACGTCACGCGCGAGCGCATCCGCCAGATCGAGGCGAAGGCGCTCAGGAAGCTCAGGCATCCAAGTCGCAGCGAGCAGCTGCGCAGCTTCCTCGTCGAGGACTGAGAAGCGAAGGGGCCGGCGAAAACCGGCCCCTTTTCACATTTCCATCCGCAAAGGAGCGACCCCATGCGAATCACCCGCCTGGCCGCGGCCACCACGCTGCTGGCCCTGGCCCTTTCCGCCCCCGCACTCGCGCGCAATCCCACCGCGCAGGAACGCGCGGACATCGAGAACCTCGCCTACCGCTACATCTTCGCGCTGGACTGGCGCGATCCGGAGACCTACGCCGGCACCTTTGCGCCGGACGGCGTGCTTGTCTACGGCGGCGGAGAAGCGAAGGGCCGCGAGGCCATCGCCAAGGTCGTCCAGGGCATGCGCGACCGCGAGATGGCGAACCTCAAGCCCGGCGAAACCGGACAGGGCAGCGCACATGCGCAGCATTTCGTCACTGCGATGGTGATCGAGGTGTCGAAGAACGGTCGCACTGCCGTGTCCCAGGCCTACTGGATGATGGTACGCGGCGCCGAGCCGCGCATCGCCGCCTACGGCCACTACGTGGACCGCCTGGTGAAGATCAAGGGCCAGTGGTACTACACCTCGCGCCGCACGGTGAACGAGCAGACCAAGGGACGCGAGACCTTCCCCTTCATCAATCCGGTCACCAACCCAGGGCGTTACGGCGCCGCGCTCGAGGAATAAGGGCTTCCCGACGAACGGGGGCGGCGCCACACCAGCGCCAGCCCGGCGGCGCACAGCGCGGCAAGCGAGAACCACGTTGCCGCGTAGGCCAGGTGAGCATTGCGGAACTGCACGACAGTCAGTCCTCCCACCGGCGCTGCGGCCACCTGCGGCCCACCCTCGGCGTCTATGAAGAAAGGCGCCACTTCACCCAGTCCCTGCGCAGCCGCTATCGCTGCGACGTCGCGGGAGAACCAGCGTCCCGCTGCAGGTTGATTGGGGCGCAGGATCCGCCCGCCGGGTTCTGTCATCCGCAGCAGTCCGGTCACCGTGAGCTCCCCGGGGGTCTGGCTGGCGGCGCGGGCTTCCGCCGTACGCAGGTCCGGAGGCACGAAGCCACGATTGATGAGGATCACGCCATCGCTGGTGCGCAGGGGCGTCACCACCCATGAGCCCGCGCCCAGCGCCGTGAGCGCATCCACCAGGGTTTCCTGCTGATGAAGAAACACCCCATGGGCCTCGACGTGCCGGTATTCCGCATCGCGCCGGTCGAGCGAGGCCCAGTCAGCTGAAGGCGGAACCGGCACCGGCGGCCGGTGGATCCGCGCCTCCACCCGCGCAATCAGGTCGCGCTTCCATGCCAGCCGCTGCACCTGCCACACACCCAGTGCGCCAAACAGCAGCATTCCACCGATGCACAGCGCAAGCAGGACAACCCGCTTGCCTCTCCCACCCGTCACGGCAAGGGATTCAGGCTCGCTGCGTCCTGCATCATGCCCGGCATCATGTTGGCATTGAGGTGCATCATGATCCACAGCGAACCGGCGATGAGGATCAGCAGGATCACCGCCGTGAACACATAGGCGATGAGCTTCCAGCCTTCCTGCGCGCGCGCGTTCAGGTGCAGGAAGGCCCAGGTCTGCACGCCGATCTGCGCAACCGCCAGCACCACGACCACGGCGATGGCCACTGTGCGGCCCGGAATGGCGCCCGTCATCGCGATCCAGAACGGGATGGCCGTAAGCACGGCCGCCAGGCCGAAGCCGATGAGGTAGGTGCGCAACGTGAAGTGCGCGGCCTCGCCAGTGTCGTCGTGACCGTGCGCATGCGAGACCTGTGCGCTGTCCATCACAGCACTCCCAGCAGGTAGACGAAGGTGAACACGCCGATCCAGATCACGTCCAGGAAATGCCAGAACATGCTGAGGCACAGCATGCGCCGGCGGTTCTCCGGGTGGAGCCCGCGCTGCCCGAGCTGCACCAGCATCACGATGATCCACAGGATGCCAAAGGTCACGTGCAGGCCGTGCGTACCCACCAGCGTGAAGAAGCCCGACAGGTATCCGCTGCGCTGGGGCGTGGCGCCCTCGGCAATCAGCTCGCCGAACTCATACAACTCGATCCCGACGAACGCCGCGCCCAGCAGCGCCGTCACCACCAGCCACAGGCGCACGGCACCGAGCTGCCCCGCCTGCAGGCTGATCATCGCCAGCCCGCAGGTAAGCGCCGACAGCAGCAGGATGCCCGTGTTCACCGCCACCAGCCCCAGGTCGAAAAGCTCGCGCGGCCCCGGCCCACCGGCAAAGCTGGAACTGAGCACGCCGAAGGTCGCGAACAGCGTCGCGAAGATCAGCGCATCGCTCATCAGGTAGATCCAGAACCCCAGCAGCGTACCGCCACCGGCGTGCACGTGCTCCTCGCCCTCCAGCTGGTAGAACACCGGCGTGACCGAACCGGCTCCAGCGTGCACCGATGTACTCATGGGCTCGCCGCCGCGCGCTCGACGCGCGCCACCTCTTCCGCAGTGACGTAGTAGTCGCGGCGGTAGTTGAAGGTATGGGCGATCGAGTACACCAGCAGTGCCACGAACGACAGCGCCGCCAGCCACCACACGTACCAGATCATCGCAAAGCCCAGCACCATCGCCAGGGCCGAGATGACCACGCCCGCACCGGTATTGCGCGGCATGTGGATGGGCCGATAGCCGGCCACCGGCCGCTGCGCACCCCGCGCCTTCATGTCATACCAGGCGTCGTTGTCATGCACCACGGGCGTGAAGGCGAAGTTGTAGAACGGCGGCGGCGACGACGTGGACCATTCCAGCGTGCGCCCATCCCAGGGATCGCCGGTGGTATCGCGCAGGGCATGCCGGTTGCGGATGCTCACCAGGATCTGCATCACGAAGCCGAGGATTCCGACCAGGATGATCAGCGCACCGATGCCGGCGATCACGAACCAGATCCTCAGCTCCGGATCGTCGAACAGCCGCACCCGCCGCGTGGTACCCATCAGGCCCACGATGTAGATGGGCGTCCACGCCACCCAGTAGCCGATCACCCAGCCCCAGAAGGTCACCTTGCCCCAGAAGGGATCCATGCGGAAACCGAAGGCCTTCGGGAACCAGTAGTACATGCCGGCGAACAGCCCGAACACCACGCCGCCGATGATCACGTTGTGGAAGTGCGCCACCAGAAACAGCGAGTTGTGCAGCACGAAGTCCGCCGGCGGAACGGCCAGCAGCACGCCGGTCATGCCGCCCACCACGAAGGTGATCATGAAGGCGATCACCCACATCATCGGCACCTCGAAGCGGATCTGCCCGCGGTACATGGTGAACAGCCAGTTGAAGATCTTCGCCCCGGTGGGAATGGCGATCACCATGGTGGCGATGCCGAAGAAGCTGTTCACGCTGGCGCCGGAGCCCATGGTGAAGAAATGGTGCAGCCACACCAGGTACGACAGGATGGTGATCACCACCGTGGCATAGACCATCGAGGAATAGCCGAACAGCCGCTTGCCGCAGAAGGTGGAAGTCACCTCCGAGTAGATGCCGAACACCGGCAGCACCAGCACATAGACCTCCGGGTGCCCCCACACCCACACGAGGTTCCAGTACATCATCGGGTTGCCGCCGAGGTCGTTGGTGAAGAAGTTGGTGCCGATGTAGCGGTCGAGCATCAGCAGCGCGAAGGCGCCGGTAAGCACGGGGAAGATGGCGATGGCCAGCACGTTGCTGCACAGCGCAGTCCAGGTGAACACCGGCATCTTCATCAGCGTCATGCCCGGCGCGCGCATGCGGATGATGGTGGTGACCATGTTGATGGCCGACAGCGTGGTTCCCACCCCGGCTATCTGCAGGGCCCATAAATAATAATCCGGCCCTGTATCAGGACTGTTCTGGATATTGGCCACCGGCACGTAGTTGAGCCAGCCGGCGCGGCTGAATTCCCCGACGAACAGCGACACCATCACCAGCAGTGCACCGGCCACGGTGAGCCACAGGCTCAGGCTGTTGAGGAAGGGAAAGGCCACGTCGCGCGCACCGATCTGCAGCGGCATCACGTAGTTCACGATGCCGACGATCAGCGGGATGGCCACGAAGAAGATCATGATCGTGCCATGCGCCGTGAAGATCTGGTCGTAGTGGTGGGCATTGAGGTAACCCTCGCTGCCATCGAACGCCATCGCCTGCTGCAGGCGCATCATCAGTGCGTCGGCAAAGCCCCGGAGCAGCATCACGATGCCGAGGATGATGTACATGATGCCGATCTTCTTGTGGTCCACCGAGGTGAGCCACTCGCGCCACAGCCAGCCCCACAGGCGGTAGCGGCTCACGGCCGCCACCATGCCCGCGCCGAGCAGCACCACCACGACGAAGGTCCACAGCAGGATGGGCTCGTGCAGGAAGGCGAGCGACTCCCATGTGAGACGCCCGAACAACACGCTGGTCTCGGCGGCTCCCGTCACGGCTGCGGCTCTCCCCGGGTCGGATTCGCATGGCCGGTCGCGTGCATGGTCTCGCTGATGCAGGGCGTTCCGGGCTCCACGCAGCGTTCCAGTATCCGCCGGTACAGGTCGGGATCCACGCTGGAGTAATACCTTGCGGGCACACGCTCCGACGGGGCCACGAGCTCGCGGTAGGCCTCGAGCCCGAGTTCACCCCTGTCGCCGCCACGCGCGCCGGCCACCCACTGCGCGAATGCCGCATCATCCATGCCCTTCAGGGCGAAACGCATGTGCGAGAAGCCCGCGCCGCTGTAGTTGGCCGAGAAACCCTCGGATTCCACGGGACGATCGAGCACGGCGTGCAACTGGCTCTGCATGCCGGGCATGGCGTAGATCATTCCCGCCAGGGTGGGCGCATAGAACGTGTTCATCATGTTCGTCGAGGTGATGTCGAAACGCACCGGACGCCCCACCGGCAGGGCGAGCTCGTTGACCGTCGCCACACCCTGCTCCGGGTAGATGAACAGCCACTTCCAGTCGAGCGACACCACCTGCACCACCAGCGGCTCGCGCCCGTCTTCGGTCTTGATGGGCCGGAAGGGATCAAGCAAGTGCGTGCTCGACCAGGTGAGGGCGCCCAGGGCGATGATGATCAGCAGCGGCGCGGACCAGATTGCCAGCTCCAGCGAAGCGGAGTGGTCGAACTTCGGGTCATAGGTGCCCTCGCCGCCCTTGCGGTAGCGCCAGGCGAACACCACCACCAGGATCAGCACCGGAACGATGATCAGCAGCATCAGGCCGGTGGAAATGTAGATGATGTCGCGCTGCTGGCGGGCCACATCTCCGGCAGGATCGAGCACAGCGCCGCTACATGCCGCCAGGAGGCAGGTCAGGGGGAGCAATGCCAGGGCCTTGCGGCGTTTCAATTCGTTTGTGATCTGCTGCAGCAAGTCAGCTCTCTGCAACGAAGCGTGCTGTCGCGGATAAGGCGAGACATTGCTCCTGATGGCGTCCGTTGCGCAAGTAGGATTTTCCGTATTGCAAAACACGCCGACGTCATGAGATAAGGGCCACGACCTCAGGACCAAGCATGACAATTCCTGCGTCCCCTGCGAATTCCGCCGATCTCGAGCGCGACGCCCGACTCGTCAACGCGCGCCACGACACCGTGTCGCCCGGCGACATCGTCATCGGCGTGATCATCGGCCGCACCAGCGAGTTCTTCGACTTCTTCGTCTATGCCATCGCTTCGGTGCTGGTTTTTCCGGCGGTGGTATTTCCTTATGCCGATCCGCTGACGGGAACACTGTATTCCTTCGCGCTGTTCTCGCTGGCCTTCGTCGGCCGCCCGGTGGGCACGTTGCTGTTCACCGCCATCGACCGACGCCATGGCCGCGGCACCAAGCTCACCATCGCCCTGTTCCTGCTCGGCGGCTCCACGATGGCCATCTCGCTGTTGCCAGGCCATGCGCAGGTGGGCGCACTCAGCGCCTGGCTGCTGGGCTTCTTCCGTTTCTGCCAGGGCATCGCCCTCGGCGGCGCATGGGATGGCCTGCCCTCGCTGCTGTCGCTGAATGCGCCGCGCGGCCGGCGCGGCTGGTATGCCATGGTGCCGCAGTTGGGCGCCCCGCTCGGACTGCTGCTCGCCAGCGCACTTTTCGCCTACTTCCTCGCGCTGCTCAGCATTGACGATTTCCTCGCCTGGGGCTGGCGCTATCCCTTCTTCGTGGTGCTCGCCATCAATACGGTGGCGCTGTTTGCGCGCCTGCGACTGGTGGCGACCCCCGAGTTCCAGCGCGCCTTCGAATCACGGGAACTGCAGCCCTCGCCTCCATTCCGCACCCTGGCCAGCGAATGGCGCATCATCCTGCTCGGCGCCTTCGCCCCCCTGGCGAGCTTCGCGCTGTTCCACCTGGTCACGGTGTTCCCGCTGTCCTGGGTGCAGCTCTACACCGAAAGCCATCCGGTACGTTTCCTGCTGCTCGAGGCGGCCGGCGCTGCGGTGTGCGTGGGCGCCATCATGACCTCGGGTTTCCTGGCCGACCTGGTCGGGCGACGCGTGGTGCTGGGCATTTCCGCCGCGCTCATCGGAGCCTACAGCGGTTTCGCGCCGCAGCTGCTGGGCGCCGGCCAGCTGGGAGAGGCGATCTTCATGCTCGGCGGCTTCGTGCTGCTGGGGCTGTCATTCGGGCAGTCATCCGGCGCGGTGAACAGGAGCCTGCCACCCGTCCATCGTTACACCGGTGCGGCCATCGTCGCCAATTCCGCCTGGTTCATCGGCGCCGGATTCGCGCCACTGGTGGCCTTGCTGCTGGCCAGCCGGCTCGGCCTGTGGGCCGTGGGACTCTACCTGCTGTCGGGCGCCATCTGCACCCTGGTCGCCCTGGCCATCAACCGCGAGTGGGCGGCGCGCGAGAACGCGCCGCGCAGCTGACCGGTTCAGTTCACGTACGAGTCGTAGAAGAAGCCATCCGCAGCCTTCCAGCTGCCGCCGGCGGAAAGCTTCAGGTACTTCGTGAACAACGGGATCACGACTTCCGCAGCTTCCTCCACCCGCTCCAGCGTGCGCAGTTCGCCGCGCAGCTGTTCGGCCCGCTGTGCGCTGGCCGCGTCGCCGTCGGCCGCGCCAGCCTCGGCAATGCGCTGGCGCAACTTTTCCTTCTGTTCGGCAAGCGCCTTGCGCGCGCCTTCGAAATCCTTTTCCCAATGCCCGCGGCTGATGTCGGCAAAGTTCACGCCGTTGAGTTCAGCCGGGAAGGAACGCCGCATGGCCTGGTAGACGGGATCGGCAGCGACCGATCCTGCCGGGGCTGCCGCGCCGGTGGCCTCGCGCGCCAGGGCGGCTTCCAGCTGCGCCCGATCCTGCGTCAGCGCCATCACCCTGGGAGCGACGGCGACCAGCAGCGGCGATTCGCCGCCGGCGCCCGCTCCGGTGGCCGGGACGAGCAGATTCAGCACCGTGGCCGCCCCCATGCGCTCCTCGCCCCGGCTGATCGAAGAGGTGACCATCTGCAACAGACCGAGCAGCGGCTCGCTGCGCGCGACCTGGAACAGCAGCATTCCCGGCAGGGCGCCGTCCACCAGCCCCTCGCCAACGCTGGAAACCCCGATTTCCCCGCCCAGCAGTGACAGCAGTTCGGCGGCACGCATGCCCGTCTGGGCCGCCACCACCGAATCGATCAGGATCCCGGCCGCCGCACCCTGGTCAGGCGGAAGTCCGGCGCGCACCGCGCGCAGCAGTGTGTTGTACAGCGCCGGCAGGTCGAGGCGCAGCGCGCCGTAGGAACCGGCCGGTGAAGCCACCGCCGCAGTCTGGAAGTCCTTCACGTTGCCGCCGATCAGGTCGAGCACGCTGCCCGGAGAGGTATCACCCAGCAACGCCGCGCGCATTACCATGCGGTCGCTGCCCATGCCGGCGGACATCCACAGTCCACGTGCGCGTTCCAGGTGCAGCTCACGCACCCCGGCGCCGACGTCCACCTGCGGCTGCTGCGGAAGCGGCAGTTTGCCGAGGTCCGGGATCTTCACGAAGGCTTCGAACAAGGGCCCGGCCGCGCGGAAGCGCTGTGCCTGCTGGAAGGTGGCATCGCCAGCCAGCGTTGCGCCGGCAGGAGCCGCCCTGGCCTGCAGGCGCGTGAGCAGCGTTTCCATCAGCTGCTGGTCATCAGCAAACAGTTCGTAATCCCCCAGCAGCGCGCTGTAGCTCTCGCGCACGCGCGGTGGCGGCTGTGGCGCACCGTCAGGCATCGGGGGTGATTGCGTGGTGGTGACCGTCTTCCTCACCTGCACGCCGCTGAATGCGTAGCTGGTCTCCACCACGCCGGGCCTGGTGGTGCTTTCCTGTCGCAGGCGGGCCCAGGCATCTTCCTTGCCCTTCCGGTTGACCACGGCGAATCCATGCACCTTTCCGCCCGTGGAAGCCACGGCAAGCGGATCGCCGGCCACGCCGATGAGCGCGGGGTTCTCCAGCACCGAGAGCACGTCATCGGCACGCGCGCGGTTGAACGAGCTGTTCGCGCGCGCCAGGTCCTCGAACAGACGCGCGCGCACCACCTTGAACTGCGGGTCGTCCCACAGGCGCATCACCGGGTTGCTGCCGCGCACTTTGTCTGCGGCGGCTACGCCATGCCATTGCAGCAGCACCCAGGTATCGGCCGGCAGGCGCTCCACGCCCGGCATGGCCGGTGCGGCCGCCAGCCCCGCCAGCGGCACACTGCAGACCAGCCACACACAGATCCTTCGCAGAATGGCGTTCAAGACAGTCTCCTGGAACAAGGTCGGATGGACAGTCGCGGTGGGCGCCAGATCCTTACGGGCGCTGCGGCGCGAACTGGAGCCATGAAATGCGGTTGCCGCCGGAGTCCGCCACGTACAGGCGGTTCACCAGCCGGCCCGGAGGCTGGCGGTCGCTGCCGGCACTGAGGCCTGCGCCTCGCGCGCCCTCCTGCAGAGGATATTCGCTGATCCTTCCATCCGGTGTGACGCGCCCCACGGCGCCGCCGCGCGTGTACCAGATGTTGCGGTCCGGCCCGACGGTGATGTTGATGGGCGAAGGCGTGCGCGCGGGCAGCGGATATTCGGTGATGATGCCGTCCACGGTGATACGGCCGATGCGGCCGCCGTCCACCTGCAAGCCATCCATGTTGCCGGACAGTTGCAGGAACCACATGGCGCCATCCGCGCCGGCAGTAATGTCACCGGGACCGGATCCAGGTCGTGGCAGTGCAAACTCGGTAACCACGCCTGCAGGCGTGATGCGGCCGATGCGGCTGGCGCGGAAGGCCGAGTACCAGATGTTGCCGTCGGGCCCTGCCGCCAGCGCGCGCGGACCACTGTCCGGAGTGGGCAGCGGAAACTCCGTGATCACGCCCTGGGGAGTGATGCGGCCGATGCGGTTGCCTGCGAACTCGCCGAACCAGATGTTGCCGTCCCTCCCGAGCGCAATGGCCCGCGGCTGCGAAGCGGGCGTGGGAATGGGAAAGCTGGTGATCACACCCTGCGGCGTGATGCGGCCAATGCGGTTGCCGGAATGCTCGGAAAACCACATGTTGCCATCACTGCCCAGCGCGATGATGCGCGGGGAGCTGTCCGGGTGAGGCAATGCAAAACCCTGGTAGCCGCGCCCGTCGGCGCGGATGCGGCCGATGCGGTTGCCCTGGCCTTCGGTGAACCACACGCTGCCATCCGGCGCGATGGCCACCGTTGTCGGGCCGCTGCCGGGCTCTGGCAATGTGAACGAGTTCACATGTCCGTCGGTCACCAGCGCCTTGTCGTCCGCAGCCAGCCAGCGCTGCTCCGCCGCCCATGCGCCAGCGGCAGCCAGCCCCAGCAGGGCAAGTATCCGGATGATCTTCATGCGCAAATGTAGGCTCCGTCCGACAGATCCAACAACCCGCCCATGTGCCTTTGCGCGCGCAACGGTAAGATCGGAGCGGGTACCAGGCCCGGGAGGTCGAATCGTGTCGGGGCAGGATTCAGACAGCAAGCCGCAGCGCTCGGGGCGTGTCCGCCACGAACCGGGTGGCAAGGCCGTCTGGGAGTGGGCCATCGAGTCCGGTCGCCATGCGCTCGATTCCACCTCGCGCCTGCTGAAGAAGCTGGACCTCAGCAGCCTGCGGCTGGTCGGCGATGACGAGAAGGCCTGGGAGAAGAAGGGCCTTGAACTGCCGCCCGATGAGGCATCACCCGGCAGCAACGACCCACCGCGGACCTTCGGCAGTCCACCGGAAAAAGACCCCGCTGCCGGCCGCGGCTTCAATCCCTACGACACCCGCACCCCGACGGGACGCGGCGCCAGCAAGCCGAAACCTCCGGCACCACCGAAGCCGCGCATCACGCAGCCGGTGCGTCCCGCGAAGAAGCCAGGCTTCCTGGCGCGGCTGTTCGGGCGTCGCGGCTGATCCGCCTCACTCTGCCTTCCCGCGCGCCAGCACGGTGAACTGGCGTTCGAGGCGCCGTCCGTCCTGGTCGACCACGGTGACGCGGTGTTCGCCCTGCGGCAGGTCGATGGCCAGCTGGTGGCGCAGTTCCGTGCGTGCCGCATAGTCCTCATCGAGGTGCCAGTAGAGCACGGCGTCCGGATCACGGTGCACCACCTCCAGCACGGCGCGGCCGCGCTGCCCGTCCAGCTCCACCGGCACATAGAGCCGCCCACCGGCATCCGGATAGATGAACTCCATCATCGACTGCGCTGCATCTGCACCGCCCGGGCCGCAGTCCGCGCGCCAGGGCGGCAGCGGCCGGTAATCCCCGTGCCGCGCCACGTAGTAGTGCGCCAGCGCCGGCGGCAGCACGAACCAGGATTGGTGGCGCATGCGCCCGGGTGCCTCGCAGGCGGCATTCACGCGCCGGCCGCCGGCCGGATCCAGGTGCACCAGCTGGTGGTACGGGCTCTGCCGGTCGAAGTGGCTGCGTGCCGGCACCAGTGCATCGCGCACTTCGCACAGGTCGCTGGCCAGGTAGCCATCATCGGCACAGGTGCGCACCGTCTTCAGCGCGCCCAGCGGCGTGGTGTACCACGCGCTGCGCGGCAGTGTTTCGTGCAACGCGAACAGCAGCGGCGCCGCGGCGGCGCCGCCGGTGAGCCCGGGCACGCCGCGGCCATCCGCATTGCCCACCCACACACCCACCGTGTGCGCGGTGGTGCTGCCGATGGCCCAGGCATCGCGCAAACCCCAGCTGGTTCCGGTCTTCCAGGCAATCTGCCGGCTGCCCGCGAAACGTTCCCAGCCGGCTTCATCAGGTGGCCGCGCCACACCCAGCAGCGCTTCCTGCGCAAGCCACGCGGCGCCAGTGGAAATGGGACGTGCGCTTGCGGCTGGCTGCCCGTCATCGAGCAGCCAGCGCAGGCGCCGCATGGATGCGTTGCCGGACGGCGCAGGTCGCGCGCCATCGGCCAGGTTGGCGTATGCGCCCATCACGTCCCACAGCGTGGCCTCCGCGCCGCCCAGGATCAGCGCCAGTCCGTAATGGTCTGGCGGTTGCGTGAGAGTGGAGAATCCCATCCGCTGCAGCAGCTCGTGGAAGCGCGGGTAGCCGTACTCGCGCAGCATGCGCACAGCCGGCACGTTGAGTGATTGCGCCAGCGCTTCATCCGCGGGTACGGCGCCGCGGAAGGTGCGGTCGAAGTTCTCCGGCCTGAAGCCGCGCAACTGCGTGGGCACATCCGCCACCAGCATGCGCGGCAGCAGCTGGCTGCTGTCGAGCATGGCGGCATACAGGAAGGGCTTCAGGATGCTGCCGGTGCTGCGCGGCCGCTGCACGATGTCCACCGCCAGGGCGCGGCCCGCATCCAGTCCCCAGCCCGCGTTGCCCACATAGGCCAGCACCTCGAAGCTGCGGTTGTCGGCGATCACTGCGGCCACATTGCCGACTCCGGAGCGCTGCATCTGCGCCGCATGCTCCGCCACCAGGGCGGTGGCCTGGCGCTGCAGGCCGGCGTCCAGCGTGGTTTCGAAGCGGTAGCGTGCAGGATGGCGGGCGCGCAGCGTGTCGAGCAGGTGCGGCGCGAGATTGGGCAGCGCCTGCGGGGCCTCCACCAGTGGCTCGGCCAGCGCCAGCTCCAGGTCCAGGGGGTCGAGCTCGCCGCGCGCCGCCAGCGCACGCAGCAGATCGTCGCGCCGCTGCTGCAGGCGCGCGCGTGCGCGGCCCGGAGTTACCAGCCCGGGCGCATTGGGCAGCACCGCCAGGGTGGCTGCCTCGGCCCAGGAAAGCTGCGCCGGATCACGTCCGAAATAACGCCACGCCGCCGCCTCCAGGCCCACCACATTGCCGCCGAAAGGCGCATGGCTGGCATACAGCGCCAGCAGTTCCGGCTTCGTGTAGCTGCATTCCAGCCGCAGGGCCAGCAGCGACTGCCACGCCTTCTCCAGGTAACCCCGGCCGCGCCGCAGGTCATGCTGCTGCCGCACCAGGCGCGCCAGCTGCATGGTGATCGTGGAGGCGCCACTGACCACGCGGCCCGCGCGCCAGTTGCTGCGTGCGGCGCGCGCCACGGCGCGGATGTCGATGCCGGGGTGATCGAAGAAACGCCGGTCCTCGTAAGCCAGCAGCGCAGTGGCGAACCGCCCGGGCACCGCCCTGCTTTCCGGGAACCGCCACTGGCCGTCGGTTGCGATGCGTGCGCCCAGCAGCGAACCGTCGCGCGCCAGCAGCACTGCCGACAGCGGCTCGCTGAACAGCGGACGCGGCAGCATCCACCAGAAAGCGATGCCGCCCGCCGCCAGCAGGATGGCGGCGAAGCGGACCCGCCTAGCGCGCCACCACTTGCGTCCAGCGGCCGCCGGTGCGGGCGTACTTGGTGGCATCGTACATGGCCTCCACGGCGATGCCGGGCAGGTAGAAGCGGCCCTGGTAGGCCGCGGTGACGCGGGTCTGGAAGCGGATGGTGCCGCCGGCAGGCAGGTCGAAGAACTGCATCACGCGGTCGTCGCGGATGTCCACGTAGTCTGCACGCGCCGCGCGCTGGTTGCGGAACTCATCGCCGCGGTTGCGCACATCGCGGTCACCCGTGCCCTCGTCGACGTCATGCAGCCGCTCGTTGGCAATCTCCCATCCCGAGGGCACGATCTGCGTCATTGCGATGTGGCGCAGGTCCTCGCGCGTGCTGTTGTAGACGGTGATGTCCACTGCCACGTCCTCGCCCTGCTTCAGGCTGGCCGGATCCACCGGCCCGCCCGAACCATCCGAGTAGCGCGCCGAGATCGTCAGCCCGGAATTCACCTGGTCCTCGTTGCCGGCGGCGGGCACGCCGCGCACTGTCAGCGTGGCGAAGACCAGGCCCTGCGAAGTGTTGCGCACCGCGAGCGGGGCGCCAGCGTCAGGCACCGTCAATGCTTCGCGCTGCACGGCGGCGGTGGAAGTGAAGTTCGCGTCGCGGCCGGCCAGCGAACGGGTGAACGAGAACGCGCCCTCGGAGCGGGCACCCGCCAGCTGCGACATCGCCAGCAGTGCATAGGCCGTTTCCTGCGTCGACAGCCAGGCGTCCTCGCTGAGTCGCGCCGAGATGGCGCGCACCAGCGGCTCGGACTTCTCCAGCTGGCCCACGATCACCAGCGACTGCAGCACCAGCCCGTTGTCACGCAGTGTGCTGCCCCAGGACCAGTCGCCGCGCCGATAGTCACGCGCGCCCATCGGATCCGCCGTCGCCAGCGCGCGCGCCGCATCGGCGAGGCCAGCCAGCTGGTAGGCACCCGCGAGCACCCAGCGCTCCACCGGATCCAGCTGCTGCTCGCGCAGCCGGTTCATCGCGCCCACTTCAGCCTCGCCCGCCCGCGCCAGCACCAGCAGGCGGTAGGCCTGGTGCAGGGGCGGTGTGTTGTCCGCACGCCAGTCACGTGCCTGCGCGCGCAGGTTGCGCAGCATGGCGCTGCGCATCGCAGCGGGCACCGTGTATCCCAGCCGCTCCGCCTCGACCAGGAAGTGGCTGGCATAGATGCTGGCCCACTGGTGGTAGCCATCCGTCACGGCAAACTGGCCACCCGGCCAGTAGGTGAAGGCACCGCTGGACAGCTGGAAGCCCCGCAGGCGCTCGATGCCGGCACGCACATTGGCCTCGGTGCGCCGCTGGTCGGCATCGCTCATCTGCGCCAGCGCGGGCAGGAACAGCTGCGGGAACACCGCCGAGGTGGTCTGCTCCAGGCAGCCATAGGGATAGTGGATCAGGTTGGCGAGCCGGCGCTCCAGGTTCAGTGGCGGCAGGCGCGACACCTCCAGCGCCACTTCGTTCGTGCCCGGAATGCCGTGGGGTTCGATGCGATGCTGCCAGGACGCGCCCGGCTGCAGCATCTGCGTGATCACGCGCGTGGAAGCCGGATTGGGCGCGCGCACCTCGATGTTGATCTGGTCCCCGGCGCGCTCGCGGCCACTGGTGGCGCTGAACTTCACCGTGGAGCGCCCGACGCGGTCGGCGACGCGCAGCCTCAGCATCGCGATCTTCTCGCCGGTGCCCTGGAAGGCCACCCTCGCCTCGGCGCTGCCCACCACCTGGAACATGGCATCCGGTTCGATGGTCAGCCGCACGTCGCGCACGCTGTCATGCATGGCAAACACCGACACCGGCACGGCGATTTCCTCGCCCGGGCCGACCACCCGGGGCATCGTGGGCAGGATCATCAGCGGCTGGCGCACCGGCACCGACTTCTCCGCCGAACCAAAGGCGGCTGGCTTCGCGCCGCTGCCGGCCACTACCATCACCCGCACGGCACCCACATAACGCGGCAGCTTCACCTTCTGCTCCTGCGCACGACCCGCTGGCAGCTGGAACGGCCCCAGCACCTGTGCGACGGGCACGAAGCGCGACTGCTCGCGGTTGGCGGCGTTGGGATCAGCGGCATCGGAGCCACCCAGCGCCAGCAGCCGCTCCAGCTCGGCGCCATAGGCGCCGCTCACGTCATCGAACAGGTCCCAGGTCTTCACGCCCAGCGCCTCGCGGCGGAAGAACTCGCCATGCAGGTCCGGCGTGCGGAAGCTGGTCAGCGACAGCAGGCCCTCATCCACCACCGCCAGCGTGTAGGTCATCGCCTTGCCGGCGGCCTCGCTGACCTTCACCGTCACCTCCGACTCCGGACGCCACTCCGTGGCAGTCTCCAGCACCGGCTTCAATTGTGTATCCGGGTCGGTTACCGGCAGGGGAATCACGCCATAGAGGCGGATTGGCCGGTCATTGCGCTTGCCGGCATGCGGCTGCAGCAGTGTCACGGCCACGTACACATTCGGCGCCATCGCGGCGGTCACGGGGATGGTGACGCGCGCATCCTGCGCAGTGGGCGTGATCCAGCGCGCCTCGATGATGCCGCTGCCATTCTCCACGGTGAGCAGCGCACGACCCTGCGCGCTCTGCGGCAGCTGGATGGTCGCGGTGTCGCCGACGCGGTAGCTCTCCTTGTCGGCGGTGAGCTCCAGCATGGTGGCGGCCGGGCCGGTCTGGTCGCGGCCCTCGGTCCAGTAGGGCGAATCCACGTAGAACACTTCACCTGCGCAGTGGCCGCCCTGCGTATCGCACACCCGCAGCAGGTAGCGCCCCCACTCCGCCTCGGCAAGGCGGAACTTCCATTGCGCCCGCCCCTGCGCATCGGTGGTGAGCACGGCGTCACGCACGCGCGTGCTGCTCTCGCGCGCGACGAACGAGGCCAGCGAGCCGTCTTCGCGATCCCACCACCAGCGCCACTCCACCTTGTAGAGCTTCACGCTGATGGAACGCCCGCCGACAGCCGCGCCCTGCGCGCTCACGCTGGCGAACTCCACGGTGTGTTCCTGGTCCAGCGGCAGGGTGTTGCGCTTGTTCACCTGCGGCACCTTCAGGCCGACAAAACGGCTGTAGGGTGCGAAGTCGCGCGCCACGTAGTTGATGCTGAAGGCGCCGCCACGCTCGAACACGCGCGTGGTGAAGCCGGCACTGAGCATGCCCGGCGCCTGCGGCGCCTGCACCGTCTTCTCGAACCGCACACTGCCATCCGCGCCCAGCGTGCCCTCGAACACATCCTGTTCCGCCGGCGCAAAGTTGCGCGCCGGGTCATCGAACACGAAGCCCGTGTAGTTCGCGAACTGCGTGCCCATGGGCGTGAGCCGAAGCTTCACATCCGCGCGCAGGCCCGCGGCGCTGGCGCCCGACAGCCACTCCGACTCCAGGCGGCCGCGCAGCGGCGAACCCGCGCCAAGGGGGCCCTGCCCCAGGTCCAGGCCCACGCGCAGGCGGTTCGGCATCACTGTCTCCACCTTCACCCGTCGGGTGAAGGTGGCGCCGCCGAGGGAGACGCGGGCAGTCCAGTTGCCCGTTGGCGCGTCACTGGCAGTCTGCGCGTCGAAACGATAGAAGCCGTCCACCGGGCGGGCATTGACCAGCGACTGCGTCACCTTGCCGCGGGGATCCAGCAGTTCCAGCGTGGCCGGATGGTTCTGCGGCAGCGTGCCGTCGCGGTCATACACCACGAAAGTGAGCGGCATGGCATCTCCCGGCCGCCATACACCGCGCTCGCCGTAGATTGCGCCCTTGAGTCCTTTCTGCACGGTCTCGCCGCCGACCTCGAAATGGCTCACAGGCAGCGCATTGCCTTCGCCCAGTCGCAGGTAGCCGCGTCCCGCCCCCGATCCCGCCACCAGCAGGAAGGGCGTCCCGGCAGGCTCGATGGTGGCCATGCCGCGGCTGTCGCTGGTGGCCGTTCCCACCGGCTGGTTCTGGAAATTGCGCACTTCCAGCGCCACCCCGCCCTGTGGCTCGGCAGTGGCGAGACTGGTCACGGTCACCAGCAGCCGGCCGCGTGAATCGGACTTGGCCAGCAGGCCGAAGTCGGAGGCCAGCAGGTTGCGCTGCGCGCGCACCTTGTTGTTGTAGCCGTAGAGGTAGTAAGCGCTGCGACAGGGATTGTCACGATCGCGCCAGCGTGCGTCGTAGTCGACATCCTCCGGGTCATCGTCTCCGGCCACGCCGAGGAATTCCTCCTCGTACTGCCAGGGCGTCTCCATCCCAGAGCGCTGGCTTTCCTGGCTGCGCGGCGTCGGCAGCTCCGCGGGCAGGGTGGCCTGCGCACTGTCTGCCTCGCCGCACAGATATGCCGCGTTGGCCGGCGTGAGCTGCAGCGTGAGCTGGATCATGGAGCCGGGATAGCCCTGCATCAGCTCGGTGACATCCAGTTCGTAGCGCTGCCAGCGCCCGGTGCGCGGGCCATTGAGTGCGACATTGCGTCGCCACAGGTAGCGGCCCACGCGACCGATCTCGTAGCTGGCCTGCCGCAGCGTGCTGGTCTGCAGGTATTGCGGGATGTTGTCGGGGAAGATGCGCGTGGCAGTGACCATCACCGAGCGCGCGCTCACCGCCTCGAAGGCCACCGTCATCTGCTTCGCATCAGGCAGGATGGTGCCGTTGCCAACGAAGCGCACCTGCGGTTTTGCGCTGGCCAGCGACAGCGCATGCACCGACTGCGTGGCCATGCGCTCGCCGCGCCGGTTGCGGATGCCCGGCTCCAGCGTCACCGTGACATCGCCGGTCACCTCGTCGGTGGGATACAGCACCAGCCTGTTGCCCTCGATGCGCGTGGTGAACGTGCCCACGGAAATCCTCACCAGGCCCTTCAGGTCCTGACCGTCGTCCAGGGCATCGGTGAAGGCGAGCAGGATCTGCTTGCGGCCGTCTTCCTCGATCGCCTGCGCATTGAGCACCGAGAATTCGCCCACTGCCGGCACGGTGGCGGTGCGCTGCTCCTCGCCGCGCGCGCCGATGGCCTCTCCGGCCAGCCGCACGTCGATGTCCTGCGGCTCTGCCTGCCGCTGGAGGCCTGCCAGGGTGAACTGGTGTTCGCGGCCATCCCCTGAATGCATCCATTGCGCCTGCAGCGCACTGCCGCCATAGGTGGCGCGCAGCATCTTCTCCACGGCCTCCGGCGCCTCCGCATCGGAAGTGGTGAGCACGCCGCGCTGGATCATGCGCTGGTCATCGGCGGGATCGGACTCCAGGTCGAGCAGGCGCACGTCGAACTGCGGCACCTGCACCCGGAAGTCGAAGCGGTAGGGCGTCAGGCCCTGCGGCAGCCCGCCGAGCCCTTTCCCCGTGAGGGTCACCTGGTATTCCTGGCCGGCCTTCAGTTCGTCCTCGGGCACCAGCACCAGCTCGCGCGGTCCGCGCAACGCCAGCTCGCCCTTCACGGCCGGTTCCACCTTCAGTACCGAGGCATCCAGTGGCGTGTCGCCGCTGACGTCGTTGGCGAACAGCACGCGGATCTCGCTGCGCCTTGGCACCAGTCCGCTGGTGTGGCCAACGATGACCTTCGCCCAGGCATCGGCGCTGGCGCTGTCGAGCGCAGGCGGCTTCTGCTGGCAGGCCACCACGAGCAGGAGCATCAAACCAAGGAACGGCAACCGCATCTGAATCCGCATCACTGCCCCTTCGCCCCGCTGGAGGGGGCCGGTGGATCGTACTATTCTGGCGCCACGCCAGGCGCCGCCGCGCCGGCCATCAGCGGGCCGGCAAGGAAATTCGCGCGGTCAATGGCATAGACCACATGCCGGCCGGGCGAACCGGTCGGCTCGGCAATGCGCTCCGTCAACACGGCGCCGATCTTCTCCATGGCGCGACGCGACCTGAGATTGTCCTCGCCGACCAGGAAGATCACCCGGTCCACGAAGCGCAGTGCATGGCCGATCATGGCGCGCTTCATTCCGGCATTCATCGCACCGCCCCAGTAGCGGCGCGCCAGGAAGGTCCAGCCGATTTCCATCTCGCCCGGGCCGGCCCGGCGCAGGTCGAAACGCGAGGATCCGATGATCCCCCCGTGTGCCGGATCGAGGGCCGCCAGCGCCCCGCCACTGTCCAGCGCCTGCTGGAAGAAGGCGCGGAATACCGGCTCGCGCCAGCGGTCATGCGCCGGGTGCAGGGCCCAGATCGCCGGATCACTGGCCGCCGCATACAGCGCATCCCAGTCCTCCGGCCGCAATGGCCGCAGGTGCAGGGTGGGCGTGATCAGGTGGGGCTGGCGTTCTATGCTGTCCATGTCGCCATGCAGAGCCTACCTCACCGGACGCCAGGACCATGAAGCTGCTCAATCCCCCCGCGCTCTATGACCCCTCACCCAATGCCTATTCACAGCTGGCAATGGTTCCGGCCGGCTGCCGGCTGGTGTTCATTTCCGGCCAGGGAGGCGATAACCCCGATGGCAGTTTTGCCGCGGATTTCCACACCCAGGCCGTGGCTGCCTTCCGCAACCTGGGACTGGCCATCGAGGCCGCCGGCGCACGCCCGGGCGAGGTGGCGAAGATCACCGTGCTGATCGTGGACCATGACATGGAGAAACTGCGCCTGATGCAGGCGGCGCAGCGTGGCCTGTTTGGCAGCCACCATCCGGCGGCCACGCTGATCCCGGTGCCCTGCCTCGCGCTGCCGGACATGCAGATCGAGGTGGAGGCCATCGTCGCCTGCGCGCAGCCCGCAGGCGACGGCTAGCCAGGCCGGCCTAGATGCCGGCGGGCGCGAGGAAGGTCTCGTCGCGCACCTGGTCGCTCATGCCCTGCTCCCAGGTGCTCCAGCCCGCGTTCATGCCGTAGGGCGCGCGCTGCAGGAAGGCATCGATCTTGCGGATGTTGCCCTTCTCGATCTTGAACACCTCGGCGATCTGCCAGGTGTGCGGCTGCACCGGGCCGGCCACGATGTCGCGGCCATCCGCCGACTTGAACTTGCGGGTCTCGCCGCCGGAGTGGTCGAAGAAGGCAAAGGCAAAGACGATGCCCCGCTCCTGGTCGACGGCCACGAAGCGGCGGTCACGGATGCGGTTCACGAAGGCCATCAGGCCCGACTTGAACTGCTCGGTGCAGGTCCACTGCCCCGAATAGCCCGTGGCCGTGCGCGGATCAGGGCGCGTCTGGCCCGGCGGCGTCGGCGCCAGCGTGGCCTGGCCGCCGTTCTCGTGCCGCAGGCAGTCCGCCGTGAAGGGATAGTCGCCCTTGCCGTCGTTCTTCTGCAGGCCACTGAAGTACTTGTTGCCCTGGATCACCAGCTCGCTGCGTGACATGCGCTCGCTGGCCGGGATCGCCTGCAGGTACAGCGGATGCGTCGCCATGCCGTCGACCCGGCCGTAGGTGCGGTTGTGCGCATCGCCAGTCTCGTTGGGGAAACGGAACACGATCTGCTCGATCTCGGTGATCTGCCTGTTTTTCACCCGCAGGCGCAGCGAGATCAGCGAACCATTGAAGTTGTTCGCCTCGCGATGGTCTTCCTGGATGGTGGCCAGCACGGCCACCGAACCAGCCGGCACGTCGGTGACGAACAGGCGGTACTTGCCCTTGCCCTTCGCCGTGTTCCACAGGCCATCGCCGATCAGCAGCCGCTGGCCATCCTCGGTGAAGCGCACATTGGGCGACAGCGGGACGGCGGAAGGATTGTTGGCAACCACGGCGTCGAAATAACGCTCCACCATGCCCTCGAGGCAGGCGCGATCGCAGGAAGGCGCCGCCGGCTGCGCGACATGGCCTGCGGTAGTGATGAGCAGGCCGGCTGCGGCAATGGAAAACAATGCGCTCTTGTTCATGAGTCCCCCCGGTTCGTTGTCGCCGATTCTGCCCCAAGGCACGGCGGCGGCGCCATGACCGGCTACTGGTGGCTCAGAAGGCCGGCACCACGCGCGCGGCCGGGGCCTTCAGCGCCTCGCCATCTGGCCCCGTCAGGCGCCGCTCGGCCACGGCCTGGTCAACGGACGCGCCGAACAGCTGCAGGTACTGCGCGCGCGAACCGTAAAGCGACTTGAGCAACTGCGCGTCGAAGGGCCGCTTCACACCGGTGAGCGAGCAGGCGGCGCGTCCGCGGTCAGTGTCGTCGCGTGCGGTGCCGGTGCCCGCATATGCGGCCAGCGGCAGGTCCAGGTGCGGCAGGCGCCAGCCTCCCAGCGCATTGCCGTTGGCATCGCGCACCGGCTGGTGCGCGGCATCGGTCTGGATGCGCTGCATGCTGGACATGGGCACGCCTGCCGTGAGCCACTCCGCGTACTGGTTCCAGATGGCGTTGAAGGCCAGGCCCACGGGGTAGTCGCCGGTGGTTTCAAGGCAGGGGTCCTCGGGCGGTGCACCGAGGCCTGCTATCCGGAGGTCGGCCGCGGTGGGCACACCGGCGGCAAAGGGTCCGGCGTGGCCGCTGCCGGTGATCTCGTAGAGCCGGAAGAAATCGCGCGGCTCATCGCTGTCCGCACGCCGCAGCAACGGCGAGCGATTGAAGTCGGATTCCGTCATCGCCATCACGAAGGGCACATCGCGCGGCAGCACGGTGCGGCGCGGATCCTCGTCAGGCAGCGGCGCCGCGCACTGGTTGATGGGCGCGGCGTTGAAGCCCGCCGCGTTGAGGAATCCATCGAACACCGGCGCACCATTGCCCAGCCGGTGCACGCGGTGCAGGGCATTCGCATAGGTGATGAGATAGCCGCCGGTCTGCGAATAGCCCGCTGCCACGATCTGGCGGGGCGCGATGTCCAGCAGCGGATTTTCCTTGCTGGAACTGCGCAGCAGCGTGCCGACCTGGCCGATCAGGTCCCAGGCCAGGCCGTTCTCCGCATCCATCGGATTCACGCGCGGGTCGTTTGCGCCCGGCATGCCGGCACGGGGCGGCGTGGGCCGGCATTCAGGACTCTGCTGGAAGGCGAACGTGAGCGGCGCATAACGCAGCTCATCAAAACGCTTCAGGGTGGCAGCCGCCACCGGCTTCACCGTGACGCCCACCCACACATCGCCGCGGCGGGTGAATTGCTGCCAGGAGAATCCCCACAGCGGTGCGAAGTCGTAGAGCCCGGTGGGATTGAGCAGCTCCACTACCACCAGGCCGCTGGCCTTGCGCACATCGACCGGCCGGCGCACCAGCATGCGCGTGGCGTAGGGAACAGCGGCATCGCGCACGCTGACCGCTGCCTGTCCAGGGGCACCGGTCCACTCGTAGATGTTCGCCACGCCGTTGACCAGGTATTCGGACTCGGCATAGCCGGCAGCCCGCAGATCCACGGGCTGCTGCACGCGTGCCGCCGCCAGGAAGGGCCGGTTGGTGGCGCTGGCCGGCATCAGCCGCGCGCGCGGGGTGGGGACCAGTTGTTGTCCCTGCGGTTCCGCGGCTGGCAGCGGGGACAACCCGAACAACAGGGCGGGCAGCAGCCCGCGGGCGATTCGATGCAGCATCGCGGGGCACTTAACTATCTGTGCCCCGCCCTGTCAATGTGCTGTCACCAGTACCGCGGCGTCTTGTAATAGTCGTACGCGCGATCCCTGTAGACCATGCCATCGTAGGCTGTCAGCGCATCGATTGAATCGGCCGGTGCAGCCTCCAGCTGCTCTTTGGTCCGGGAGATCACATAGCAGTGCTGCTCGGGATCGTAGTCGAGCTCTGCCCAGGGCAGCGGATGGTACTTCTCGCCCAGGCCCAGCACGCCGCCGAAGCCCACCACGGCGAACATGATGTTGTTGGAGGTCTTGTCCAGCACCACGTCCTTGATCTCGCCGATGGCATTGCCATTGATGTCGCGCACCCTGGTGCCCGCGACGCGGGTGGCCAGGATCGCCTTGGTATGTCCGGTTGCAGTGGCCATGTCAGTCTCCTTCAGGTGTCCCCGGGCAGTATTCGCCGGCACCCGGCCACCGGCTGCCGGAAACCTTCGCCGGTGCATGGCGGCGACTTCCTACCTGCGGCGCCGGAATCCCAGCAGGTCCAGCTCCGCATCCCCGGCGCCCGCAAGGCGGTTGCGCAGCATCTGCGCGGCCACCATCGAGAAGATGAGGCCATTGCCGCCGCAGCCGACGATGGCAAAACAATGCGGCATGCCGGGGATCTCGCCGATGGCGGGCAGGCCCGGAGCCATGGTGCCGAATGAGCCGGACCAGGCCTGCGCTGCCTGTGCGTCCACCCGCGGCAGCAACGCCGCCAGGCGCTTCTGCAGCCACAGCACCTTCGCCGGCAGCAGCGCTTCACGTTCCGCGGCAAGGGAGAGCTCCTCGTTGCCGCCGGCACAGAGCACACGTCCATCGGCAGTGGCCCTGAGGTGCAGTCCTGTGGAACCGGCTTCCCGGATGAGGTCCGGTCCCGGCCACAACTGCCGCGGCTGCCGGCGTGTGGCAATCGCCCACGACGACACGACGCGGTGGCCGCGGGAGGGAATCCAGCGGAACAGTTCGTGCCCCGTGGCGAGCACCACATTCCGCGAGATGATGCGATGGCCCGTACGGGTTGCGGCGCGCACGCCGGAGCGGCCCACCTCCACCGTGGTGATGTCTTCCGGCGCCAGCAGTTCCGCGCCGCGCGCGGCCGCCGCGCGCAGGAACCCTGCCGCCAGTGCGCGTGGGTTCACCGCCAGCGCACCACCCGAGCGCAGGGCGGCACGTCCGCGGATGCCGTATTCGCGCTGCACCTGCGCCGGCGGCAGGTAGCTCACCTCGAATCCCGCCCGTGCCCTCGCCTGCGCCTCCGCGCGCAGCCCCGCCGCGTCCAGCAGGTCGCCCTGCAGGTACACGGAGCTGCGCTCCTGCAGTTCCGCCTCGATTCCCAGCGCACGCACGCGGTCGCGCAACGCATGCACGGCCACGAAGGAGCGGCGCCAGAGGCGCTCCGCATCCTCGCGGTGCATGCGGCGCGCGAGGCTTGCCAGGGGCGTGTCGGTCTCGTGCAGCACCATCGCCATCGAAGCGGCGGTGGCGCCGGTGGCCGGCACCCGCCGGTCGCAGGAGATCACGTGCAGTCCGCTGTCACTGAGTGCCTCGGCCACCATGGCGCCGGTGACGCCGGCACCCACAACCAGCACATCGCACTCGCGGTCACGACCCAGGGTGGAGCGCGGGGGCAAGGCCACGCGCCCCTCTTCCCATGCAGCGGATCCGCCGCGCAGTTCGCGGTAGGGCTGGAGCAGAGACATGATCTGGGACAGTGTGTCCCTGGCCGCCAGAGGCAGCTGTAGGAGAGCGGTGGGCGTCTCCGTCAGAGGCGAGGAAGGGCCCGGCTGCCCGCCGCATCATTCGATGGCAAACTGCGGGGCTTGCCGCACCGGAGCTCCCGTTGACCGATCCCCTGCTGACCAGTTTCGAAGACTTCGCCACGCGCTCCATCAACCGGCCGGGCACGCCCCACCACGCGTCGGTCGCCGGCATCCGCCTGCACTATCTTGAGTGGCCCGGTCCGGCCGGCGCGCCCGCCCTGCTGCTGCTGCACGGCTACCTGGCGCATGCGCACTGGTGGGATTTTGTCGCTCCCTGGCTGGCGGAACAGTACCGCGTCATCGCACCGGACTTCGGCGGCATGGGTGACTCCGGCTACCGGGCGCAATACAGCTACGACAGCTTCCACCAGGAAGTCACGGAGCTGGTCGAAACCCTCGGCATTCAGGGCTGCGTGGGCATCGGCCACAGCTTCGGCGGGCGCGCGCTGCTCTATGCCTGCCACGCAAGGCCGGATCTTTTCTCACGCGCCATCGTCGTGGATTCACGCCTCGGCTCGCCGGAAGATCCGGTGCGCGGCTTCGATGAGGACTGGCGGCCCAAGAAGCGTTACCCGGATGAGGCCACTATCCGCCAGCGTTTCCTGCTGCGCCCCGCAGAGCCCGCGCCAGCGCTCGCACTGGCCCACATGGCCAGCCATTCCATCCGCAAGGAAGAGGATGGCTGGACCTGGAAGTTCGACGAGCAGGTGACGCGCCTGTTCCAGGCGCCCGGCCACCGTCCCGATGGCGTGAATGACGTGGCACGCCTGGCAGGCCTGCCGACACCAGTGGATTTCGTTTACGGCGAAGACAGCCGCGTCGTCACGCCCGCGCGCGCTGCACGCCTGCCCACCTGCCTGCCCGATGTGCGCTCGGTAACCTCGATTCCCGCCAGCCACCACCATCTGCCGGTGAGCCAGCCGGTGGCGCTGGTGAGCGCGCTGCGCGTGCTGCTGGGAGCACGCGCGCCGGGCTGACCTACTTGTGCGCCGGCGCCTTGCCGGTGATGCGGTCGAGCACGCCCATCAGCAGCGCCGACAGCACGAAGGTCATGTGGATGATCACGTACCACATCAGCTGCTTGCTGTCGGTCTCCTCCACCTCCATGAACTTGCGCAGCAGGTGGATGGAGGAGATCGCGACAATCGACGCCGCAACCTTCAGCTTCAGGGTCCCGGCGTCCAGCTTGCCCAGCCAGTCGAGCTTCTCGCTGCCGGCGGTTTCCACATCCAGCTTGGAGACGAAGTTCTCGTAGCCGGAGAACATCACCATCACGATCAGGCCGGCGACCATTGCCAGATCGACCAGTGCCAGCAGGGTAAGCACGATGTCCGCTTCGACCGCGGCGATGGGAGCACCGCTTTCGTCGTAACCGGCGGGCGCGAGCCCCAGCACCATCTCGAAGGAGTGGTACAGCTCCTCGAAGAACTGGATGCCCAGCACGATCAGCGCCACGGACAGGCCCAGGTAGATGGGCGCCAGCAGCCAGCGGCTGGCGAAGAACAGGCGTTCGACGGTCTTTTCCATGGCGGCGGATTCTAGCGGTGTTCAGCCCGCCAGCAAGCTCACCGGCATGCCGCGCCACAGCGCGGTGCCCACGCCCTCGACAGCAAAGGCATTGCGGCCGAACACCACCCCGCGCAGCGCCTTGTCCTGGCGGTAGGTGCGCAGGGTGCGCAATGGCTCCTCGCCATCCCGCTCCCCGCGCCGGGGGTCGATGGTGGTGATCACGCAGCGCGTGCAGGCCTTGGTGAGCGTGAAACGCGCCGCGCCGGCCACCAGGGATGCGGCCTCGTCCTCTGCATAGGGCGCCACGCCGTCGATCACCAGGTTGGCGCGGAAGCGCTCCACCGGCAGCGGCCGTCCGACGCGGGCGGCCAGGTCATCCACCGATGCCTGCGACAGCACCAGCAGGGGATAGCCGTCGGAGAACTGGTTCGGCACGTCGCGACCGCCGGTCCAGTCATGGTTGGACAGCCGCTGCCGCCGCGCGTCGAAACGCACCAGGCGCAGCGGGCGGCCCAGCCAATCCGAGAGGAACTGCGCCGACTCCCCGCCGGCGTCGAAGGCCGCGCACTGCGAACGCCACACGGTGACCTCGCACGGCTCTCCTTCATGATCCAGCGCCAGCGACGGCCCCGCACCCTGCGGATTCGAAAGGTGCAGCCGGTCACCATCAATGGCCACATGCAGCAGCGCCAGCCGCGCTTCCTCGCGTTGCGTGACGAAACGTCCCGCCGCGTCGACGATCATCCACTCGCGGTCATGTTCCAGCCCGCGCGGGCCCAGCACCGCCCGTTCGCAGGCAATGCCTGCAGCGGACTTGACGGGATGGATGGTGAGCCGCGAAAGGATCGCCGTCATGGCTGCGTGCGCGGCTCACCCCGGGCGCGCCGCTCGCGCACGGCGCCTTCGCGCGGCCCCGCGGCACCGGCCTCGAGGCCCTCCACGCAACGCTCCAGGTAGCCGCGCAGTTCGGTGATCTCCCGCGCATCCAGCAGCCCCAGCATGTTGGTCATCACGGGGGCCCCTGCGCTGCGGGCCGCGGCCAGGCGCGCCTCCCCGGCGGGCAGCAGGTACCAGCGATCAGCGCGGCGGTTGTGCGGATCGGGCCGGCGCTCGATGGCGCCCTCCTGCTCCAGCCGGCGCAGCAGTCCGGTCATGGTCTGCGCCGTCACCAGCAGGCGCCGCGCCAGGCGCGCCCCGGCGATGCCAGGCTCCTGCTGCAGCTGGTCCAGGGTGACCAGGTGCGCCAGCGACATGTCGCACCCCCGGCGCAACCGCTCCTCGACCTGGTGGCGGAATTGATGCATCAACCGCTTCAACAGGTAGCCAACCTGCTCTTCGGGCGTGCGGCTGGGGTGTCTTGACGCGGGCATGGGTTGGACGATGGCAATCGGCTGCCGTAAAATAAGGTGGCTGATATTCTATCAGTCACCTGATATCGGACAAGCTTCCCGCAATGCCCCAGCCTCCCCTCCCTGCCGCGCGCGCGCGCGCGGCCAAGCAAGTTGTTCTCTCCGCCTGCCTGGCTTGCGCCGCGCTGCTGGTCGCCTGCGACCGCAGTGACACGCCGGTCGCAGAGGAAGCAGATGCCGCTGCCGACACCCAGGCCGCCTTGACGGTCACCACTGCCAAGGTCGAGAGCCGTGACCTGGTGCGCGCCGTGCCGGCCACCGGCTCGATCTTCCCCTGGCAGGAAGTGATCATCAGCCCGGAAGTCGGCGGCTATCGCGTCGATGCCGTGCTGGTGGACGTGGGTTCGCGCGTGCAGAAGGGACAGGAGCTGGTGCGCCTGTCCACCGACATGCTCGACGCCGACCTCAATTCGCGCCGCGCCGCGCTGCGCAGCGCCGAGGCGTCACTGACCAATGCCGCCGCCGCACTGCGCCGCGGTGAATCGATCTCCACCTCCGGCGCGCTGTCGGCGGCCGACCTCGACCAGCTGCGCGCGGAGCATGTGGCCGCACAGGCGCGGGTGGAGACGGCGCGCGCCGACCTCACCACCGCCGAACTGCGCCTGCGCTATGGCACGGTACGCGCCCCGGATGCGGGCACCATCACTGTACGCACGGTCACGACGGGACAGATCGCGCAGGCGGGCCAGGAGATGCTGCGCATGCTGCGGCAGGACCGCGTGGAGTGGCGCGCCGAGATTCCCGAGGCACAGCTCTCGCGCATCAAGGTCGGGCAGCAGGCAGAGATCTTCGCCGCCGACGGCAGCGTGCTGAAGGGCCGCGTGCGCACGGTGGCGCCCACGGTGCAGACCAATTCACGCACCGGCCTGGCCTACGTCGACATCACCAGCGGCGAGGCGAAGCCCGGCATGTTCGCGCGCGGCCAGATCGCCGCCGGCAGCGGCTCCGGCGTGCTGGTGCCGATCTCCAGCGTGGTGATGCAGGACGGCTACAGCTATGTATTCGTGGTGAAGGAAGGCAATGTCGTGGAACGCCGCCGCATCGAGCAGGCCGGCGTGTACGGCGACCAGCTGGAAGTCGGCAGCGGCCTTGCGCCCGGCGACGTCATCGCGGTGCGCGGCGCGGGCTTCCTGAAGGATGGCGACAAGGTGGCCATTGCCACCGCGGTACCGGGCGAGACGGCCGCCGTCGCGGCGGACTGAACCATGAACTTCGCAATCTCTTCGGCGATGCAATACGCCTGGTGGATGGTCCCGTGAACTTTGTAACGTGGTCGATCCGCAATCCCGTCCCGGTGCTGATGATGTTCATCGCCCTGGTGATCGGCGGCATCATCAGCTTTCCGAAGCTGAACGTGCAGGACCAGCCGGACATCACCTTCCCGTTCGTCAACGTCAGCATCAGCTATGCGGGGGTACCTCCCTCGCAGATGGAAACCGAGATCACGCGCAAGGTCGAGGATGCGGTCTCCAACATCGTGGGCATCGAGAACATCACCTCGACTGTTACCACGGGCAACTCCAGCACCGCCATCGAGTTCCAGTTCGGCACCGACATGTCACAGGCACTGGATGATGTGCGCGACGCCGTGACGCGCATCCGCCCCGACCTGCCGATGGACGCCACCGAGCCCTACATCTCGCGCCAGACCACGGTAGGCGATGCGGTGCTCACTTTCGCGGTGGCCTCCGACAAGCTCAGCGACACCGAGCTTTCCTGGTTCGTCGACCTGAGCGTGATGCGCGAAATGAGCGGCGTCGACGGCGTCGGACAGGTGAGCCGTGTCGGCGGCGTCGACCGCGAGGTGCGCGTCGACCTCGACCCTGACCGCATGGCCGCCCTCGGCGTGACAGCCGCGGATGTGTCGAACCAGCTGGTACGCACACAGGTGGAACTGCCCGGCGGAGAGACGCGCATCGGCGCGCAGGAGCAGAGCGTGCGCGCGCTGGGCACGATCGGCTCCGTGCAGGAACTGGCGGCGCTGCCCATCACCCTGGGCGATGGCCGCAACATCCGCCTTGATGCCATCGCCGACGTGCGCGACCAGGCGGCCGAGACACGCCAGGAGATGCTGCTGGACGGCCGCCCGGTGATCGGATTCCGCGTGCTGCGCGCCTGGGGCGAAGGCGCGCTGGAAGTGGCCGACGGCGCGCGCGTCGCGGTCGAACAGATCCGCAAGAAGTACCCGCACATCCAGATCACCGAGATCAACTCCGTCCAGGACAAGGAGATCCGCGAGAGCTTCAGGGGCTCGATGATCATGCTGGTGGAAGGCGCCATCCTGGCCGTGATCGTGGTGTGGCTGTTCCTGCGCAACATGCGCGCCACGCTGATCTCTGCCGCAGCGCTGCCACTGTCTGTCCTGCCGACTTTCTGGGCGCTGTACCTGTTCGGCTTCTCGATGAACACCCTCACCCTGCTGGCGCTGTCGCTGGTGGTGGGCATGCTGGTGGACGACGCCATCGTGGAGGTCGAGAACAACGTGCGCCACCTGCGCATGGGCAAGTCGCCCATGCAGGCGGCCACCGACGCGGCCATCGAGATCGGCCTCGCCGTGGTGGCCACCTCGCTCACGCTGTGCGCGGTGTTCATCCCCGTGGCTTTCATGGGCGGCATCCCCGGCGAGTTCTTCAAGCCCTTCGGTTTCACCGCCGCCGTGGCCGTGCTGTTCTCGCTGCTGGTGGCGCGCACGCTCACGCCGATGATGGCCTCCAAGCTGATGCGGCCGGAGCACGAACTGGAGCGCGAGGGCCGTTACAAGGAATGGTACCTGGACAAGGTGCGGTGGGTGCTGTCACACCGCCTCATCACGGTCATTGCCTCATCGGTAGTGATGGCCGCCACGCTCAGCCTTGGCTGGTTCCTTCCCAAGGAGTTCATTCCTGCCGGCGACTACGGCTTCGTGAGCATCAATACCAGCCTGCCGCCCGGCTCCACGATGGAGGACGCACGCGCCGTGGCGCGCGACATCTTCGCGCGCCTGGAAGCCCACGAAGAGGTGGAACACGCCACCGTGTCGCTGTCGCCCCGCAGCGCCAATTCCTTCATCACCCTGGTCGACCGCAAGGAACGCGCGAGCTCGCAGTCCGAGGTGCAGCAGGCGCTGATCCAGGAGTTCCGCAACATTCCGGGCGTCCGCGTGCAAGGCGGATTCAGCGGCGGCCCGGGCGGCGGACCGCTGCAGATCCAGCTCACCGGCGATGACTCCGCCGTGCTGGCGGTCACGGCCGCCAACATCGAACGCGAGCTGCGCCAGGTTCCCGGCTTCAGCAACGTGACCACCAGCGCCAGCCTGTTGCAACCCGAGCTGGTGATCCGGCCGCGCCCGGAGCGGGCCGCGGAACTGGGTGTCACCACCACGGCGATCAGCCAGGCCACGCGCATCGCCACTAGCGGCGACATCACCATGAACCTGGCCAAGCTGAACCTGCCGGACCGGCAGATCCCGATCCGCGTGCGCCTGACTGACAAGGCGCGCGCCAACATCGACCAGATCCAGCTGCTGCAGGTTCCCTCGCGCTTCGGGCCCGTGCCATTGACCAACGTGGCGGATGTGAGCCTCGGCGCCGGACCCTCGCAGATCGACCGTTACGACCGCAGCCGCACCATCACCATCACTGCGGACCGCGGCGCGATGGCGCTCGGCGTGGCGCTGGAGAAGGTCAACGAACTGCCGTCGATGAAGAAGCTGCCGGAGGGCGTGCGCACCGTCGAGACCGGCGAGGCCGAAATCCTCAACGACATCATGGTGGGCTTCGTGCTGGCGATGGTCATCGGCGTGCTGTGCATCTACGCGCTGCTGGTGCTGCTGTTCCACGACCCCGTGCAACCCGTCACCATCCTGTCGGCGCTGCCGCCGTCGGCGGGCGGGGCCATCGTGATGCTGTGGGTGATGGACATGGACCTCTCGCTGTCGGCGCTGATCGGCCTGCTCACCCTGATGGGCATCGTCACCAAGAACTCCATCCTGCTGGTGGAATACATCGTGATGGCGCGGCGCGAGCATGGCCTGTCGCGGCATGACGCCATCCTCGACGCCTGCAGCAAGCGCGCCCGCCCCATCATCATGACCACCATCGCGATGACCGCGGGCATGATCCCGATCACCATCGGCCTGCATGGCGAGAACAGCTTCCGCGCCCCCATGGGCGCAGCGGTGATCGGCGGCCTGCTGGCCTCCACGGCGTTGTCGCTGTTCGTGGTGCCGGTGATCTACACGCTGATGGATGGCTTCGAGCAGTGGGTCAGGCGGCTGTTCGGCCGCCCGGCCCACCACGCACTGCCCGCCACCACGGACGCGCCGCACTGACAGGCCGGGTGTTCATATCGCCAGCGGCCGACCTGCCGCACCGGTTCCAGAAGTAGCCATGCAGCGAGCATGAATGGGCAGCCTGGCAGGCAGATGGCGCCAGCATTTGTTTTCCGTCATGAAGGCACCGGGGATTCCTGTTAAATCTTGCCGGATGCGGATACTCCTCATCGAAGACGACGCGCGGGTCACCGGGCATGTGGCAAGCAGCCTGCGCAACAGCGGGCACACGCTGCAGCACTCGCCGGACGGGCGCGAGGGCCTGCTGCTGGCGGCTACCGGGGAGTTCGATGTCATCGTGCTCGACCGCATGCTGCCGCGCATGGATGGCCTCACCGTACTGAAGACCCTGCGCGCCACCGGCACTGCCACGCCGGTGCTGCTGCTGAGCGCGCTGGGCGATGTGGACGAGCGGGTGGCCGGCCTCGAGGCCGGCGGAGATGATTACCTCGCCAAGCCCTTTGCCATGGCGGAGCTGCTGGCACGCGTCACGGCGCTGGGACGCCGTACCCCTGCCATTGCCGAAGCCACCCGGCTGCTGGCCGGCGACCTGGAGATCGACCTGCCGGCCCGCACAGTGCAGCGCGGCGGCATGCGCATCGCCCTCACCGACCGGGAGTTCCGCATCCTGGAATACCTGGTGCGCAATTCAGGTCGTGTGGTCACGCGATCCATGCTGCTGGAGCATGTGTGGAACTACCACTTTGATCCGCAGACCAATGTCATCGACCAGCATGTGAGCCGGCTGCGGCAGAAGGTGGATCGCGACGCGGCCGAACCACTTATCCGCACCGTGCGCGGGGCCGGCTACATGGTGGGGGCGCCGGCGTGAGCCCGCGGCTGAGCCTGTCGCTGCGGCTGGCCCTGCTGTACATGGCGCTGTTCTGCACCTCGGTGCTGCTGCTGGGCACAGTGCAGTACTGGGTCACCGTGCATGCACCGCTGAACGCCGTGAAGCAGCGCATCGGCAGCGAGGCCGCTGCGCTGGTGTCCACCTTCCAGCGCAGCGGCAGAGATGCCCTGGTCGAAGCGCTGGCACAACGGCAAGCCAGCGCCGGACCGCGGCTGCCCTACCACGCCCTGCTTTCTACCAACGGCGCCGTGGTTGCCACGAACCTCGCCAGCCTGCCCGCCGCCCGCCAGCGGCGCTGGCAGCGCCTGGATGCGGACACCTTCGATCAGGGAGAGCAACTCGACCACGAGGCGCTGCTGCTGAATGTGGCGCTCGATGGCGGCATGCACCTGCTGGTGGGACGCGACATCGAGGATATCGATGAAGTGGAAGAGAAGCTGCTCACCGCCGTGGTTGGCGTGGTGGGCAGCACCCTGCTGCTTGGCCTCGCGGGGGGCCTGCTGATGAGCCGCGTGATCGGACGCCGCCTCGCCGCCGTGACGGGCGCAGCGCGGCGCGTGATGGAAGGCGACCTTTCCGGGCGCATCCCGGCCAGCGGCAGCGATGATGAGTTCGAGCAGCTCAACGCCACACTGAACAACATGCTCGCCCGCATCGAGCAGCTGTTCGAATCGGTGCGGCGCGTGTCCGACAACGTGGCCCACGAGCTGCGCACCCCGCTGGCCCGCCTGCGCGCCCGCCTCGAAGGCCTGCGTGACTCCGGCGCCCCGCCGGGCACTGAAGCCCTCGACGGTTTGATGACGGAAACAGAAGGCCTGGAAAAGACTTTCGACGCCGTGCTGCGGATCGCGCGCATCGAGAGCGGCCGGCATGGCGGCGCCGTCGCGCGGATTGACCTGTCCATCCTGCTGCGCGACGCCGTGGAACTCTATGCGCCACTGGCCGAGGAGCGTCGCCAGTCGTTGCTGGTGGCCATCGACGATGGCCTTGCCGTGGAGGGCGATCGTGAACTGCTGTTCCAGGCCAGCTGCAACCTGCTCGACAATGCGATCAAGTACACGCCCGAGGACGGGCGCATACATCTTTCCGCGCGGCGCAGTGGCACACAGGTGGAGATCGCCGTCACCGACAATGGCCCCGGCGTGGCGGAGGAACATCGCCTGCACATCGCCGAGCGCTTCTTCCGTGCCCCGGCCACCGCAGCCGCGCCCGGCGCGGGGCTGGGACTGAGCCTGGTTTCAGCCGTCGCCCACCGGCACCATTCGACGCTGCGTTTCGAGGATGCCGCGCCGGGCCTCACCGTCCGGTGGCAGCTCCCGGCCTCGCGCGCCTAGTCCGGCCTGGGCAGGCGCAGCGCCTGCGCGAACACTTCCGTCGGATCGTTCTGTGCACTGGCGCGGAAGTTCAGGTCGCGCACCAGCCCGTCGGCCACGGAATAGATCAGCCCGTGCACGGTCAGGTCCTGGCCGCGCGCCCAGGCATCCTTCACGACGGTGGTGCGGCAGACGTTCAGCGCCTGCTCGAGCACGTTGAGCTCGCACAGGCGGTTGACCGCGTCGGTGCCGGCGGCGACCAGGTCGCCGGTGTGCCGGTCACGGATGTCCTGCACATGCCGCAGCCAGTTGTCGGCCAGCCCCACCGACACCGAACGCAGGGCCGCGGCCACGCCGCCGCAGCCGTAATGGCCGGTGACGATGATGTGCTCGACCCTGAGCATGTCCACGGCGAACTGGATCACCGACAGGCAGTTCAGGTCGCTGTGCACCACCACATTGGCCACATTGCGATGGACGAACAGCTCGCCCGGCGCCAGATCGACGATCTCGTTGGCGGGCACGCGGCTGTCGGCGCAGCCTATCCACAGGTAGCGTGGTGACTGCTGCGCCACGAGGCGCGAGAAGAATTCGGGATCCTGCCGGACGCGCTCTGCCGCCCAGCGCCGGTTGTTCGCGAGCAGATGTTCGAGGTCCTTCATGCGGCGGCAATGGTAGCAAGTACACTGCCCCCTCATGGCAGCCTTTGACGTGGCCATCATCGGCGCAGGTGCGGCCGGCATTGCCGCCGGCAGGCAGCTGCAGGCGGCCGGCCGACGCATCATCCTGCTCGAAGCCCGCCATCGCGTGGGTGGTCGCGCGTTCACCGGCCAGCTGCACGGCGTGCCTGCAGACCTGGGCGCCGGCTGGCTGCATTTCGCCGAGGAAAACGCCTGGACCAGCCTGGCCGAAGCCGGCGGATTCACCCTCGTGAAACGGGATCCTGGCTGGGGTCCCGGGGCCTGCATCGGCCCGCATGTGCCCACGGCCGCCGAACAAGCCGCTGCCATCGCGCACGACCGGCACTACAACGCCCTGGTTGCCGCCGCAGCGCAGGCCGGTCGCGATGTGCCCTTGTCGCAGGTGCTGCCGCAGGACGCCTGGCGGCCGCGCTTCGATGCCGTGATGACCTGGACGGTCGGCGTTGAAACCCCATCGGTCTCCACCATCGACCTGGACAACTATGCCGAATCCCGCGCCAACTGGACGGTGCGCGAAGGCCTGGGCGAAGTGGTGGCGGCAGCTGCGCGCGAACTCCCCGTGCAGCATGCCCGGGTTACCCGCATCGACTGGTCCGGTGCCACGTTGCAGATCGACAGCAGTGCAGGCCGTATCGGGGCCCGCGCAGCCATCGTCACGGTTCCCACGGCATTGCTGGCGCGCGATGCCATCCTCTTCCATCCGCACCTGCCGGCAGCGCACGCCGAGGCCATTGCCAACCTGCCGCTGGGCGTGTGCAACAAGGTGTTCTTCCGCCTGCGCGAAGCGGGAATCGCCACGGAACTGCCGCGGCACTTCCTGGGCTCGACCTCCACCTCGCGCACCTGCAGCTGGTCCGTCAACAGCAGTGACCACCCACTGCTGATGGCCTATTTCGGCGGCGACCTGTCATGGGAGCTCGAACAGGAGGGCGGACTGGAAGCCTTTGCGCGCGATGAGTTCACGCGTCTCTTCGGCACCGACGCACTCAGCGAGCTGGGGCCGGCGCTCGCCTCTGCGTGGGGCTCGGACCCGCTGTCACTGGGTTCGTACTCGGCGGCACGACCCGGCCATGCCAGCGCCCGCACCCTGCTGGCGGCGCCGGTATCACCACAACTGCACTTCGCCGGGGAGGCCTGCGCCGTGAACCACTACGGCACGCTGCATGGCGCCTGGCTGTCAGGCGTCGCCGCAGCCAGGCGACTGCTATAGCTTGCCCATCCATGCCACGAAGGCATCGCGCCCCGGCGCGTTGCTGCCGGGTGCATCCTTGCGCTTGGCCCAGTCGCGCATCGACTGTTTCAGCGTGTCGGCGTAGGACGGTGAGGATTTCTGCAGCTGCGCATACGCAGCCCTGGCCTCCTCGAATTTGCCGGTGAGCACGAACAGCTCGGCGCGGTATTCGATGGCCTCGGGGTAATCCGGCGCCAGGGCCAGCGCCTTGTCGTAGGCAGACAGCGATTCCTGGTAGTCACCCAGGCGACGGCTGGTGTAGCCCACCATGTTCCAGGCTTCCTTCATCGAAGGATTGGCAGCCGTGGCAGCGCGGAACTTGTCGCGCGCCTCGCGCATGCCCTGCAGCACCTCGGTGTCGTTCTGCTTCGCCGCGGCACCCTTGAGGCTGGCACCCTCCATCTCCAGGCGCCTGGCCTGCTCGAAGCGCTCGAAACCCACGTTGTAGTGCAGGCGCGAGGCCATCTCGCCATCGCTGGACACGCCCGCCTCGGCCTCGCCGGGCGCCACCAGGTTGCCGTTCTCGTCGGGCACCGCCATTGCCGCGGAAGCAAATGCCAGCAGGAGCACGGCGGCGGAAGGAGTGAATCGCTGCATGGTCAGTTCTCCGGGAAGATCGCTATCGTACCCGATGCCAGCCGGACGGTAGAATGCGCGGCATGAGTCTTTCCCTGCGCGATCAGCTACTGAAGGCCGGCCTGGTATCCGAGCAGCAGGTGCAGCGCGCGGAACGCGAGCAGCGCCAGCAGGCCTACAAGGCCCCGCGCGGCAAGAAGCTCCCGCCGCCGGGCCCCACGCCGGCACAGCTGGCAGCGCAAAAGGCCGCCGCCGGGAAAGCCGCGAAAGATGCCGAGGCCAACCGCCGCAAGCAGGAGAAGCTGGAGCGGCGCGCGAAGTACGCCGAGATCAAGCAGCTCGTCGCAGTGCACCAGGTGCCGCGGGTGGAAAGCGAGGATTTCTACAACTTCCAGGACCATGGCCAGATCCGCCGCATCGAGGTCAATCCCGACCTGCGACGGCAGCTGGTTTCCGGCCAGCTGGCCATCGTGCGCTGCGAGGGTCGCTTTGCCTTCGTGCCCGCGGCCATTGGCGAGCAGATCGGTGCGCGCGTGGAGAAGGCGCTGCTGCACCTCAACAAGCCGGATGCGAAGCCGGCAGAAGATGATCCCTACAAGGATTTCGCGGTACCCGACGACCTGATGTGGTGACCGGGTTCCCGCCCGGGGGAACGATGTCCAGGGCGATTCCACTGTGCACGCTGATGGCCGTGGCGGCGACTTCGGCCACCGGTACAACCGCGCCCACCGCACCCCCCGCGGTCGAAGAAGAACTCGCCGAAGTCACCGTCACGGCGCCCGAGCCACGCTACGTCGCACCCACCACGCGCGATCGCATCGGGCGCGTGTGGGTGCCGGTGCTGATCGACGGCAGGGGGCCCTTCCGCCTGGTGCTCGACACCGGCGCACAGCGCTCGGCGGTGGTGCCCGACGTCGCGACGCAGCTGGGCGTTTCGCTGCAGAACGCCGCCCCGATGCGCCTGCATGGCGCCACCGGCACGCGCGTGGTGCCGGGCATCGAGGCCGGTGTCCTCGAGGTGGGGGACGTGTGGCTGCCGGCCGGACGCCTGCCCGTCGTGGTGGACGCCTTCGGCGGCGCCGACGGCATGCTGGGCGTGGAGGGCCTGCAGGACCGGCGCATCTACATCAATTTCCGCGCCGACTACGTGGACATCGCGTTGTCGCGCAACCGCCGCGCAGCGGAAGGTTTCATCACCCTGCCCTTCCTGGAGTCCGAACAGCCACTGCTCACGGTGACGGCGCGTGTCGGCCGGCAGCAGGTGCTGGCCGTGATCGACACGGGAGCGCAGACCACCGTGGGCAACGAGGCCCTGCGCCAGCTGCTGCGCCGGGAGTTGTCAGGCGATACGGTGGGCGAAGACCAGATCCACGGCGCCACGGGCGACACGCAGAGCGGCATCAGCGCCCCGATACGCTCCATCCGGCTGGGCGGCCTTGAAATCCGCGATGCCCGCATCACCTTTGGCGACCTGTACGTATTCAGGCTATGGGAGCTGACCGACAGGCCTGCCATACTGGTGGGCATGGACATCCTCGGCCTGCTCGACACTCTGGTGATCGATTACCGGCGCCGGGAACTGCAGATCCTGCCGCGCGGCGAGTAAGGAGGACGCATGAAAAGCCATCTGCTTGCTGCCACCGCCACGCTGGCTCTCCTGCAGGCCTGCGCCAACGTTGGCACCACCGAGCCATCCACTTCAGAGGCTGTCGCTCTCAAGGGCGAAGAAACCTTCATCCCCTTCGCCAACCTGCGCACGGCAGTGCACAGCTGGGAGACCGATGGCATTGACGGCATGTGGATCGAAGGCCAGCACCGTGACTGGTATTACGCGAAGTTCCTCGGCCCCTGCCACGGGGTCGACCGTTCGATCCGGCTGGGCTTCGACACCGGCACCAGCGACAAGCTCGACCGGTTCAGCTACGTCATCGTTCCTGAAGAGAACATGCGCTGCGCCATCGAGAGCTTCACGGCCAGCGATCCGCCGCAGAATGGCCGGCGCCGCAACCCCGACCAGAACGACAGCAAGTAAGATGGCGGGGTGAACCCCGCCATCGAAACCTCCGGGCTGCGCAAGCAGTTCGGCAAGACCACCACCATCCGCATGCTCACCACGCTGATCAAGCCAGACGCCGGCAGCGCGCGCGTGCTGTACTACCGCGAGCGCTAGTCGCAGGCGTCTCCCCGGCCGTTGTTGTCACGGTCGAACTGCCCGGGATTGGGCACCAGCGGACAGTTGTCGATGGCATTGCCGACGCCGTCCCCGTCGCTGTCGTTCTGGCAGACATCACCGATGCCGTTGCGGTCTGCGTCCACCTGGTCGGCGTTGGGCGTGAGGGCGCAGTTGTCTGCTGTACTGGCGATGCCATCGCCATCCGGATCCGCGTCGCAGGCGTCGCCTTGCGCATCCGCGTCCATGTCCGTCTGCGCGGGGTTCGCCACCAGCGGGCAGTTGTCCAGGCCATCCGTGACGGAATCACCGTCGGAATCATCACAGGCATCGCCGATGCCATTGCCATCGGCATCGGCCTGGTCGGCGTTGGGAACCTGCGGGCAGTTGTCGGCGGTGTCGGCCACGCGGTCGCCATCGAAGTCGTTCTGGCAGGCATTGCCTGTGCCATCCCGATTGGTGTCCGCCTGGTTGCGGTTGGAGACCAGCGGGCAGTTGTCGTCCTCGTCCAGCACACGATCATCATCGTCGTCGGTGTCGCAGGCGTTGCCCTGGCGGTCGCGGTCGCTGTTGAGCTGGTTGCGGTTGGCGACGCCCGGGCAGTTGTCGGCGCGATCGCCGATGGAGTCGCCATCCGCGTCAGACTCCGCGCGCGGATCACAACGGTTGGGCAGCCCGTCGCCATCGGAATCAAGGTCTCCCGGCAGCATCTGGCAGCTGGTGAGCGATTCCTCGTCGCGCGGGGCGAACTCATCGTCCACGCAGCCCAGTGCCAGCAGGGCGAGCAACATGCCGGACGCGATACGCCTAATGGCCATGGCAGCCATCCTTGGAAGGGGGAAAGTCACGGTCATGTATAGACGTGACAATGCCCGGCCTTTCGCATGCGGGCATAGGCAGATCGGACGATTGCGGGAACCGGCTTAATTCAGCGTAATGGCCGGCCGTCCGCCGGAATTTGCGGCCTACACTCGGCAATGGACCACCGGCCGCCACCTGCGATCGGCGCGCGGACAGCGGCAGGCGGCCTGTTGCACAGGTGCCCTACATGCTCGTGGGGAGCGCTGCGTGGCTGAGGCATAGACTGGACGCATGCTCCACCCGCCGCGAACCAGGCGCAGCGTCCGTACCGTCGCGGGTTTCGTGACTCTGGCCGTGCATGGCCTGTTTGCGATGCTGTTGCTTGGCGAACGCGACGACAAACAGCCGCGCGCACGGACCGAGCGCACCCTGCAAGGCACCTGGATCCACCTGCTGCCACTGACGGAACCGGAATTTCCCGAACAGGATGTGGTGCAGCCGGCCGTTCCCGTGGCTCCCGCACGCGCGACCGCGGTGCGGCCACCCACGGCCATCTCGCTGGCGCCCGCGCCGGAAGCGCCTCCCGCTTCAGACGATGGCGCGCAAGGCAGCACCCAGCCAGGCATCGACTCCCGCCCGTGGACCGACTGGGACCTGGAGGCGGAAAAGCTGGCAGCGCGGCGCCAGTGGCAAGATGAACCGGAAGGCTTCAGCGGTCCGCTGCAGGCCTTGCGCGAGCCCTGCAAGCCGCATCAATCCAGCATGTTCCCGAAGAAGAAGGAAGTGGAAGATGCACCGCCTACCTGGCAGGACGCCGCCAGGCCTCCGCCGGGCAGCGTGATGATGGGAGGCACGCGTGTCGGTGTCGTGGGAGCAGGCATCCCGCTCGGCCGCTCGAAGCCGGAACCGAACAAGCATCTGTTCGACGACATGATGGCGGGCAAAACGCCGCGCTCATCGGTGCCCGATCCCAACGTCTGCGATTGACGGTCTCTCTGGCGCGTCAGCGGCAGGCAAAACTGGCCGCATCCTCGGTGTTGCCGCCCTGGTAGCGCGCCACCTTGGGATACGGACACAGCGGCCGCGTGCGACCAGGGAAGGCATTGCCCGTAGCGATGATGCGATCGGGCGCCTGGCCCTGCTCCACCCACTTCTGGATGGCATCGAGCATGTCGAATCGGTCCGTGGCCTGGCCGCCGGAGCAGTGGAGCATGCCCGGCACCAGGAACAGCCGTGCCCAGGACTGCGGGCCAGCGGCATCACGCGGGGTGATGCGGTCATACCATGAGGTCAGCGGCCCGACGTACATGCCCTGGTCGGAGAGTCCGCTGTACACGATCAGCCGCCCGCCCTTGCCTGCGAAGGTGTCGTGCTGCGTGCCCACGGCATCGTTGATGGCCGCGGTTTCGGTGAGGCGCGCCACGTCACGGTCGAAGTCGAACTTGAGCGTGTCGAAATCCGGGTCGCCCGGCGTCATCGCATACATGCGCAGCGTCTCGCTGCCCAGCGTGCCATTGCCCGGCGTGCTGCCATTGGAACCCAGGTGCATGCTGCGCCAGGCGGGGGACGCGATGCCGGTATCGATGGGCGTGCTGCCGTAGAGCGATTCGCCGCGGGAGTTGCGCGCGCCACCAAACACATCGCGCAGTGCGGCTGCCTGCGTGCTGGTGAGGCACTGCGCCCCGCGCGGGTCGCGCGCGGCATCGCACACCTGCTCCTGCGGATCGAATTTGCAGGCCTGGTAGTCATTGATCATGCCGTCGGCCAGGCCGTCCAGCGCATCGCATTTCTTCAGCACCGCATCCGACAGCCCCTTCAGCTGCTCGTCGGTGAATGCCTTCGACAGGTCGGGCTTGCCGTTCGCGTCCTTCGGGGCCATCCGGGTGATGACTTGCAGGCTCCATGCCTGGTTCATCACCAGCCGCGTGAAGTTGAAGGCCGCGTCTCCCGAGACCACGCCGTCGAACAGCAGCGGCAGGCGCTGTGCGGCGAGCATGGCCTCGCGTCCGCCGGTGGAGCAACCCATGAAGTAGGTGTAGTCGGGGGAGCGTCCGTAGTAGCGGTTCACCAGCGTCCTGGCCTCGCGCGTGGCGCGCTCGACGGACTGGTACCCGAAATCCAGGCGCGCCTGCTGGTCCAGTGCCCAGCGCGCATCCAGCATGCCGCGGCCGCGGTGGCCGCCGTCATTGGATACCACGGCGAAACCGCGCTGCAGGGCGGACTGGCTGCCGGGCACGTTGCCCACGGCGGCATTGAGCGTACCGTTGAGCCCGCCGCCTCCCTGCACCAGCAGCCGGCCATTCCAGTTGAGTGGCATGCGCAGCTCGATGCCGGTGCCATAGGTGAGTCCCTCGATGCCCGAGGTGCGGGGATCGAGGGTCACGCGGAACAGGCAGTGGCCGGGCTGGTTGGTGTTCGCGTTCACCCATTCGGAAGTATCCACGCGGAACGCCGGGGACTGCAGGCTGGCCAGGGCCGCGCAGGCCTGCGCCCGCGCGGGATCAGAGGGCGGCCCCGCCGCTGCGCGGCCGGGATCGGCGGTCACAGCAGGACCTGCGGCCAGAAGTGTTGCCACCATGGCGCCGCCAAGCGCGACGCGTGCCGGAATCCTGCTCATTTTCCGCCCCCCGGATTTTGCGTTATGCCGCCGCATGATAGCGCCGGTTCAGCTCCTCGCGACCACGGCCTGGTCGATGGCGCCGAAGGGGGAGCTGCCGTCCGGCAGCCGGGCCTCCATGCGCACGCGATCGCCGAAGGACATGAACGGTGTCTGCGGCTTGCCGCTGGCGATGATCTCGATGGCGCGACGCTCGGCAATGCAGCTGGAACCCACCCGCGCATATTCGCGGTTGGACACAGTGCCCGAGCCGATGATGGTTCCGGCCACGAGGTTGCGGGTGGCTGCCGCATGCGCCACGAGTTCGTGGAAACCCACCGCCATCTCGCGTCCATTGGCGCTGCCGAAGCGCTGGCCGTTCCAGTCGATGGCGAGGTCAAGGCATACGCGGCCGTCCTGCCAGGCGTCGCCCAGTGCGTCCGGCGTCACCGCGAAGGGCGCCATCGCACAGGCCGGCTTGGCCTGCACGAAGCCGAAGCCGGTCTTCTTCTCCGCCAGCGCCAGCGCCCGCAGCGACCAGTCGTTGATCTGCACCACCAGGCGGATGTGGGCCATGGCATCGGCTGCGCTGGTGCCCATGGGCACGGCATCGACCACCACACCGAATTCGCCTTCGAAGTCGATGCCCAGGGCCGCGTCGGGAAAGGGCACCGGGTCTTCCGGGCCGTAGAAACAGTCGGACATGCCCTGGTACATCAGCGGCTTGTCGGTCTCGATGGGAGGCGCGTTGAAGGCCACCTCCATCAGCTCGCCATGCACCGGAAAAGCCGAGCCATCCAGCCACTGCCAGCTGCGCGGCAGCGGGGCGCGCAGGTCATGCGGATCAAGCGCGAGCCCTTCGCCCGCCGCGAGGCGCGCAGCCAGTGCCCGCAGGGCCGGCTCGGCGATCTCCCAGCGTTCGATGGCGGCCAGCAGGTTGGGCCAGCGTGGCCCGGCAGGCAGGCAGCGTGTGCCGTCGCGCGACACCACCAGCAGTTCGCCGTCAGGAGTGCCCTGGGCGCGGGTTGCCAGTTTCATTCCAGGTGGTACTCCCCGTCGATGAGCACGAAGGCGATGCGGCAATGCCGGCCGGAGCGGTTTGCCCAGCCATGGCTGGTGCCGCGCTGGACGACAATGTCACCCGCGCGCACCACAGTCTCGCCGACGTCCATGATCAGCGTGATCTCGCCCTCGAGCACGATGCCGTAGTCGACGGTTTCGGTGCGATGCATGAAGGCATGACGCGCGCTGCCACTGGCCTGTGCCTGCGCCGGCGCATCCGCCGCGGCCACTTCAGCGAAATGCGCCTTGATCTGTTCGGGCGTCAGGGACTCGAAGCTGGCGTCGTCGGGCGGGATGTCGAGCACGCGGATGCGCGTACCGCGCCTGGGTGGCGCCAGCTGGATGCCTTCCTCCGGCGGCTCGCCCGAATCGCGGTCGATGGGTGCGGGTGTCGCGCGCGTGTTCCATACTTCGAAGAACAGCGGTCCATGCTCGCCACCAATGCGCTGCACGCGTGGCACGGCGCGGTCTTCCTGGATGATGGCGCGCCCTTCCCGGTCATGCCCGGTAACCACACGCCGCACAGGTGCTTCCTTCATCGCTGCTCCTCAGCCAGTGTGGCCGCCGAGCTGGTCAGCAAACCAGTCGGCGATGTAGTCGCGCGCGAAGGCCATGTTGTCCGCGCCGACATGCTCCACCCCACCCTCTCGCGCAGTGAAGATCTTCAGCTCGCGCTGCGGGCTGTTCACCAGCTGCGCATAGGTCTGGTGGGCGTAATCCAGGGGAATCTGCCGGTCCTTCTCGCCATGCGTGACCAGGAAGGGCACGCGGATGCGGTGCAGGTGGCCCTCGAGGGTCATCTCCTTCGCACGCTCGAGGAACTGCGCCATGTCGGCGGCACCGAAGGTCCAGCGCACATGCGCCCAGTAGTGCGGCACGGGGTTCTCACCCTCGCGCTGCAGGCGCCGCTGCTGCACCTCGGCCCAGTTGTGGTTCGCGCCCCAGACGGCGCCAGCCGCGAAACGCGGCTCGTAGGCCACCGCACGCGGCGCGAAGTGGCCGCCGAGGGAAATGCCCGTCATGCCGATGCGCGCGGCATCGACGTCATCGCGCGGCTGCAGCCAGTCCACGGCCCTGGAGGCCCAGCTCTCCGCATGCGGATCCACCGGCAGGTTCTGCAGGCGCAGCGCCTCGCCGGTGCCGGGCTGGTCCACGCACAGCGTGGAGACGCCGCGACGCGCCAGCGCTTCGGGCAGGCGCGACCAGTAGAGCAGCTCCTTGCAGCTGTCGAGGCCATTGCAATAGACCACCACCGGCTTGCGGCCGGCACCTGGCGCACGCGTGTACAGCGCGGGCATCGTGCCCTTGTCGAGCGGAATCTCCACCCGCACGCGGTTCAGCTGGCCCAGAGTGGTGGACTTGTCGAACTGTGCCCGCGCGCGCGCATAGGTGGCTTCGCGACCGGGCGATCCCTGCGCCTGCATGCGTTCGGCCACCAGCAGGTACAGCGCGGCGCGCTCCAGCTTGGCGGAGGCGGAGAATCCGCGGCCGCGCTCCTCGTCTTCCTGCGCCAGGCCGATCAGCCGATCGGCCACCGCAACCCACTGCGCCATGAACTGCGGCGTGCCTGCATCGGCGCCGCTGGCCGACGCGTCGCGGATCGGCTGGCACATGTCGATGATCTCGCCGATCTGGCCGCCGCTCTCGATGGCCATCGCCACCGAGAGGTTCCAGATGTAGTTCGGGAAGTACTCGAACAGGGCCATGGCGTCAGACCGAAGATGGCTGGAACAGCCGCGGATCCGGCGAGGGATGCGGCATGGTCTGCGGCCCGCCCACGCCACTGCCCCACTGGTCCATCACGCCAGGACCCGGCTGGTACACGCGGTCCTTGTGGTTCTCGAAGTCCACCTCTTCGAGCTCGGCCGTGTATTCCACGGCAAAGCCGCCGGGCGTCACGAAGTAGCTGAAGGTGTTGTCGCCGGCCAGGTGACGGCCGGGTCCCCAGCGCAGGTCGACGCCCACCTTCTTCAGCCGCCCGACGCCACACATCATGCCGTCCACGCCGTGCATGTCGTAGGCGACATGGTTGAGGCAGGCCGGTCCGGGCAGGATGGCCACGCGATGGTGCGCGCTATTGCAGCGCAGGAAGCACATGAACTCCCCCAGCCAGTCGCTCACGCGGAAGCCGAGCACGCTGGTGAAGAATTCCACTGCCTGTGCCTGCTTCGGTGAATGCAGCACGATGTGGCTGATGCGCACGGGAATGCCCTCGTTGCGCTCCACGGCGCGGGCCGGCACGCGCGCCACGTCGCTGGAGATTTCGAAGGGCAGTCCGTCGGGACTGAAGAAACGGAATCCATAACCACCGCCCGGGCCGGTGAGCGCACGGGCCTCATGGATGAGGCGGCAGTTGGCGGCCACCACACGGGCCTGCAGCGCGTCGACGTCCGCGCGACTGCCAGCAGCCAGCGCGATCACGTCCAGGTGATTTGCATCGGAGCGCCGCAGCCGCACCACGAAGGGCTCATCGTGCCCCTGCGCACGGAACCACGCCATCTCGCCCTGGGCGGCCACCTGCTCAAGTCCCCACTTGGTGCCGTAGAACTCACTCTCGGCATCGAACTCCGTCACGCCGTAGCCCACGTGGCGGATCTCGGTCACACGGCTCATGTTGCTCTCCTGCTCAGATCGGCTGTGCCGTCTGGTTGAACATCTCGGAGGTGGCACGCGCGTTGTCCACCGGCGGACCCTTGCCCAGCTGCCCGAGGCAGATGGCAAGGCTGGCGCGCACGATCCAGGCGCAGCGCTCGAAGCGCCGTGCACGATAGGCGCTCAGCGCGGACTCCATGTCGCCGTGTTTTGCCAGCTCGTCGGCCAGCACCAGGCTGTCCTCGATGGCCATGCCGGCGCCCTGTCCCAGGTGCGGAGTGGTGGTGTGCGCGGCGTCGCCCAGCAGCACCACGCGCCCCCGATGCCAGGGGCCTTCCAGCAGCAGCCAGTCCAGCGGCCGGTACACGACTTCCGCATCGTCGGCGATGCCGTCGGCCAGTGCGCGGATGGCCGGCGCGCAGCGTTCGGTGCGCGCACGCATCTGGGCGGCCAGGCCTGCGGTCGGGTAATGCGGCCGGTCAGGTTCCGGTGTCGTCAGGTACAGGTACATCAGCTGCTGGCTGATGGGCACCAGTCCCGCACCGATGGGACCGTTGTAGGCCTGCAGTGTGGTCACATCATCCGGCCGCGGCAGGTTGTAGCGCCACACCGCCTGCCCGGTGAATGCCGGCGGCGCCACCTCGGGAAACAGCCAGGCACGCGTGGCCGAATAGGCACCGTCGGCACCCACCACCAGGTCGTAGGTGGCGCGCGACCCGTCGGAAAAACCCACCTCGGCACGGCCGCCGCCATTGTCGATGCTGGTGGCAGTGACGCCCAGGCGCACCGTTGCGCCGGCCGCAATCGCGTTGTCTCCCAGCACCTTCTGCAAGGTACGGCGGCTGATGCCGAGGTTGGCTGGACGGTCGGGCAGCAGCCGGTGCGATGGCACACGTGCCACCTTCATCCCGTTGGGGGCGAACACCTCCACCGCATCAAAACCGAAACCGCCGCCGATGTACTGGTCGAGCACGCCCAGCTGGCCGGCCGCGCGCAGCACATTGCCCTGCTGGATGATGCCCACCCCGTAGACGGACCAGGCCGGATCCTTTTCTATGATGTGTACGGCAAAGCCGCGCTGGCGCAGCGCGATGGCTGCCGTCAGTCCGCCGATCCCCCCGCCGATGACGAGGATGGACAAGTCACGCATTGCGTCTTCCAAAGCCTGCTGGAACCGCGCAGCATAGGCGCAGAGCCTGTCCGGAGTACAAGCAATTAAACGGATTGGCAGCCATCCACGGGAGTTATGACGGCACTTCGGCAGCTGCCGCACGCAACTCCCGGCGCAGCCAGAGCAGGCCCTCGTCGGCCTCGCGCGTCCGGTGGTACTGGATCATCTCCCGCATCACCGGGAAATCGAATGGAACCGGGGCCAGCGCCAGCGGGAACTGCATGGCCAGCAGCCGCGCCAGCTGCGCGTGCATCACCGCGATGCGCGGGGTGCCGCAGATCAGCCAGGGCACGAGCGTGAATGCGCCGCAGGTCAACTCGATGCGGCGGGGGCTGCCCATGCGTTCCAGTTGTCGGTCCGCAAAAGAGGGTGTGCGGTTGCTGCCCACGTGCACGGCGACGTGGCCGAGTGAGTTGAAATCCGCCTCGCTGAGGCCGCCGGCCAGTGCTGGGTTATCCCTCCATCCCAACACCAGCTGCGGTTCCTCGCAGAGGAACTCGGCCGGCTGGTCCGGATCCATGAAATCCTCGGGCGTGATGATGAGGTCCGCCTGACCTTCCATCACCAGCTGCGCAGCTTCCTCGCTGGGCAGCATGATCTCCAGCCGGATGCGCGGCGCCGTCCCGGCCAGTCGACGGCACAGCGGGGCGATCACCGAGGCGGTGATGTAATCGGAGGCCACCACGCGGAAGGTGCGCTGCGTGCTGGCCGCATCAAAGGTTGCCGCGCGCGTGAGCAGCGCGTTGAGGTCGGCGAGGAACTGGCGCACCGGCCCGGCCATGGCCTGCGCCTGCGCCGTGGGATGCATCACCTTGCCCTGCACCACCAGGATGTCGTCCTGGAAATACTCGCGCAGGCGGCTCAGCGCCGCGCTCATCGCCGGCTGGCTGATGTTCAGCCGCCGCGCGGCACGCGTGACATTGCGCTCCTCGAGCAGCACTTGCAGGGCCAGCAGCAGGTTCAGGTCCAGGCCGTTGAAACGCATTGTTTTCCTTCGGGCCTAGGCCGCCAGCTCTTCGTGCTCGTAGTAGGGACGCTCGCGATCATCGAGCAGCGCCTGCAGCGCGGCGGCGTCCTGCCCCTTTGGCGCAAGCCAGCGGTCGGCCGCGGCGGCGGAGAGATTCACCGGACAGCGGTCATGGCCGGCGGCCGCGATCTCGGCCGGTGGCGCATCGGTCACCACCGCGAACGACAGCAGCTTCCTGCCGTCGGCGGGATCAGTCCAGGTGGAATACACGCAGGCGATGCGCATCAGCTGTGGCGGCCGCGGCCGGAACTGCAGCACCACATTGCGCCCCTCGCGCTGCACGTTCTCGAAGAAGGACCAGGCCAGCAGCAGTGCATGCGTGCTGCCGAACTCGCGCCGCCAGAAACGCTCGAGGTTGTCGCGGCGCGCGTTGTAAAGACCGTCGCGTTGCCGGTCGATGCTGGCCGGCTGGTGTGCCTGCCGGCAGTGGTAGCGCGCCAGGCGCAGCACCCGGCGGCCATCTTCCTCGATCACGATGGGCGCGTAGTGGAAGGGGAAGATGCGATCGTCCAGAGCCGTGCGCGCCGTGCCCTGGTACAGCGGCAGGCGGCGCAGCGACTGCTCGATCTTCGCCGTGGCGATGCGCTGGTCCTCGGCCGCTTTCTTCGTCGGGCGGCTGGCCAGGACGCGTTCGGCGTCGGCCAGGCGCCGGCGCTGGCGGAAAATCTCTGCGGTGAGCTTGTCCACCATGGCTGCGTTGCGCCGCGCGATCAGCGCCTGGATGCGCCGCCCAGCCTCGCTGTCGGGCGCATCGAACCAGCGGTCCACCGCGCGGGCGATGCGCACGGTGCTGTCGGTCGCCGAAAAACCATAGATCTCGGTGAACTGGTCCAGGTCCATCTCGGCCCCGGTCTCCCGCAGGTAGCGGTGGTAGGCCGATTCGATCTGGCTGCTGTAGCACATCCGGCAAGCTTCGCAGGGGGCGCGGCCCGCCTCAAGGCGTACCCCGGGGACATGTAGGAAATCCCGCAGCGTCGGGCGTACCGTCATCCGATGTACGCAACCGGGCACGCCGACAAGACTGGAGACCCCCACCGCCGCGAGAGCGCGATGCCACCCCTGTCCCGGACCGAACTGGCGTACCTGATCCGCGCCCGCCTGCCCAGCCTGATGCTGGATGTCTCCGGCATGCCGCCGGCCGGGTTCGCCATCTACACGCTCTCGGATCCGCGCGACCTGAGGCAGGTGCGCTATGTGGGCCAGACGCGCTTGCCGCGCCGCCGGCTGCTTCAGCACCTCAACTGCGCGCGTCTTTGGCTACCGGACGAGGTGCCCTGGTGGTTCGGCAGCCCCGAACTGCGTCCACTGTACGAGTGGATCCGCGCCTTGCACCGGGATGAGTACCGGCTGCCCGCGATGCTGGTTACTGCGTGGACGAGCTCCAGCGCCGAGGCCAGGCTCGCGGAGCGCGAGCTGATCATGCAGCACCTGGCGGACCAGCACGAGCTGCTGAACTTCGAGCGCGAGCTGGCGGCCCGGCAATCCCCGCTGTTGTGAAGATCGCCACGTTCAACATCAATGGCATCACGTCGCGGCTTCCGCTGCTGTTGCGCTGGCTGGAACGCGAGCAGCCCGACGTGGCCTGCCTGCAGGAGCTGAAGGCAGCGGACAACCGCTTTCCTGCCAGCGCATTGCTCGAGGCCGGCTATCACGCCATCTGGCATGGCCAGAGCGCATGGAATGGCGTGGCCATACTGTCGCGGGGCGCACCGCCGGTGGAGGTGCGGCGAGGTCTGCCCGGTGACGCAACGGACCGCCACAGCCGCTACCTGGAAGCCGCGGTGGAGGGTGTGCTTGTCGCCTGCCTGTACCTGCCCAATGGCAACCCACAGCCGGGCCCCAAATTCGACTACAAGCTGGCCTGGTTCGAACGCCTGATCCGGCATGCGCGCGGGCTGTACAAGTCGGGCCATCCGGTGGTGCTGGCAGGCGACTTCAATGTGGTGCCCACGGACTTCGACATCTACAACCCGAAGTCCTGGCGCAAGGATGCGCTGCTGCAGCCGGAAACCCGCGAGGCCTATGCAAGGCTGCTGAAGCAGGGCTGGATCGACAGCCTCAGGCACCTGCATCCGGATGCGCAGGTGTTCACCTTCTGGGATTACTTCCGCAACCACTGGCCGCGCAATGCCGGGTTGCGCATCGACCATCTGCTGCTGAATGCGCAGCTGGCGCCGCGGCTGAAGGCTGCAGGCGTGGATGCCTGGGTGCGCGCGGAGCCGAAGGCCAGCGACCACGCGCCGGCGTGGATCGAACTGAAGCGTACGCGGGCGCGTGCCGGCAGGAAGGCGGTGCGTCAATGATGCGCCAGGACGACCTGTTCGGCGCACCGCCCAGGCTGCCGGCTGGCTTCGAGCATCGGGCCGATTTCTTGGCAGTGGAGGAGGAAGCTGCCCTGCTGCAGTCGATCGCCACGCTGGATTTCCAGCAGGCCAGCTATCGGCAGTGGACAGCGCGACGGCGCATCGTGAGCTTCGGTGGCAGCTACGACTTCACGCATAACCGCCTGCATCCGGCGGCAGCGCTGCCGCAGTTTCTCCATGCCTTGCGTGATCGCATGGCTGCCTGGGTTTGCATCGAAGGCGCACAGTTCACGCACGCCACGATTGCGGAGTATCCGCCGGGCACGCCATTGGGATGGCATCGCGACGTGCCGGATTTCGAGGTCGTCGCCGGCGTGTCGCTGCAGGGCATGGCGCGCATGCGCTTCCGGCCCTACCCGCCTGCGGAAGGATGGACCAGGGCCATCCTCTACATCGATCTGGCGCCGCGCTCGGCCTACATCATCCGCGATGCTGCGCGATGGCAGTGGCAGCACTCCATCTCGCCGACGAAGGAGCTGCGGTATTCGATCACCTTCCGCACGCTGCGGGACAAGACCCGGGCCGCGTGATCACCTTCGCAGGCAGTTCCGCAGGAACTCCCGCAGTGCAGGATCACGCAGGTACAGGGACACCCACAGGATCACGCCCAGGTAGAGGCCGAACAGCGTATGGCTGGCGAGCGGGCTTCCGACGCGCAGGTGCGCGGCCGTGGCGCCGCCGAGCAGGGCCGTGAACAACAGCGCCCCGAGCGGGGCGGTGCGCGGCCAGGTGTAGAGGGCGAGCAATGTCAGTTCGAGGATGCCCAGCGGCACGAGAAAGTCTGGTGACCACCCGATCTGCACCATGGTTTCGACGGCGACCGGCAGGGCCAGCAGCTTGGGTGCGACGGATGCGGGCAACAGGAAGGCCAGCAGCAGGACGGTCAGGATCCAGCCTGTCTTCTTCACAGGGAACTCCTTGCAGGTAACCGACGAGGTCGTTTCCCTTGCGACGATCGGCATGCAGGGTTTTCGACATCCACTGGATGACTTCTTGTTGTGCTGGGCCTGCTTGGATTCGAACCAAGGACCAAGGGATTATGAGTCCCCTGCACTAACCGCTGTGCTACAGGCCCGCCGGGAAGGCCGGCATTGTACCTGCCGCTGCGCGCCCTGAGGCGCCCACTTCCAGTTCCGGCTGCCCGGTGCACACGGGCCGCACCACCAGCGCCGGCAGCCACAGGAGCAGCAATCCCATCAGCACCAGCGCTCCGAGGCTGAATGCCAGGAACGCGCCGAACCGCTCCTGCTGCCCCACATCCTGCATTCTGCGCCGCGCGGCAAGGATCTTCCGCACCGTGGCTGCCGCCGTCGCCAGCACGAGCAGCACCGTCAGCACCGTCGTGATGCCAAGGCCTGCCACCCGCACCTCCGCAAATCCGCGCGCGCAGGCCAGCGCGCCCAGCGCATAAGCCGCCGCAAAACACGCCAGCCACGCCAGCAGCGGCCCCATGATGAGCAGCGTGATGTGCGAGAACCGGCCCCGCATCTCAGCCTCCCAGCCGCGGGCTGTTGCTGATGGCCAGCAGCAGCAGCCCCTGCCCCGCCGTGAACAGCCACATCAGCCAGGTGTTGTCGAAGATGATGCGCCGGCGGTGATCCAGCAGGCCGCAGCGGCGACGCAGGACTGTGTAGCCGCACATCAGTGTCACCAGCAACACATGCAGGCCCAGCCAGCCGAGCAGCGCGTGCATGCTGGCGCCATAGCCGTGCGCTTCGGGCGAGATGCCCGCGCCACGCAGCGCTGCCGCCGTTGCAGCGAACGCGCCCCACAGCGCCAGCACACCGCCGGCCTGCAGCAGGTCGGTCAGCGCTCCCTGGCGCCGCTGCAACGCCCGGGTGGCAAGCAGCGCCATCGCCGCGCTGGCAGCGCAGGCCACCACGCCGGCCATCGACCAGCTTCCCGCGGGCGCTGTCATGCCGTCCGGCGGCCATCCGCCGGCATTCACGGTCCACAGGTAGAAGAAGCCGAAGGTGAGGCTGGCGAACACCGAACCATTGACCAGCATCAGCACGACCATGGCCCACCAGGAATGCGAGCGGCTGCCGGTCATGTAATCCGGCAGCCGCACGCCATCGCCTATCTCATGGTCCTGGTTGCCCGGCGGCGGATCCCCCTGCCACAGCCAGCGCAGGATCGAGGCCAGCGCGGCAGCGGCAAACAGCGCGGCCACCACCATCTGCTTCACGGTGAGCGCAAAGAAGAACCCGGCCGTGCCGGCGCCCGCGATCAGCGGCAGCCAGCTGGGCCCGGGCAGGCGCAGCAGGTATTCCGGCCGCGCGTCCACCGGCGAGGTGACGATGGTCTCGCGCGTGCCGGTGGCAAGGCCGGGCAAGTAGTGCTGTCCCGCATCCACCTGCTCGCGCAGCTGCGGGTCGTGCCACAGGGGATCGCGGCTCTCGATGCGGGGAATGCTGCGCACCGCGTAGTTGTCCAGCGGCAGCCATTCCAGCGTGGCGGCGTTCCAGGGGTTCACGTCCACCTTGCCGCCGGGCCGCAGGCGCAGCAGCAGGTCGATGAGCACCAGCGCGATGCCGGCCGCCAGCACGAACGCCCCGCAGGTGGACAGCAGGTTCCATACATCCCAGCCGAGTCCATCGGAATAGGTCCACACGCGCCGCGGCATGCCGAGCAACCCGGCGATATGCATTGGGAAGAACGCCAGGTTCACGCCGCCGAACATCAGCGCGCAGGCCCACTTGCCCATGCGCTCGGACAGCGGCCGGCCGCTCACCATGGGCGCCCAGTAGTAGATGGCCGCCATCACCGGGAACAGCATGCCGCCGATCAGCACGTAGTGCAGGTGCGCCACGACGAAATAGGAGTCATGCGCCTGCCAGTCGAAAGGCACCGCGGCCAGCATCACGCCGGTGAGGCCACCGAGCACGAACACGGCGAAGAAGCCGAGCAGGAACCAGGTCGGCGTGGCCAGGCGCACCGTGCCGCTGCGCAAGGTTGCGATCCATGCGAACACCTGGATGCCGGCGGGAATCGCCACTGTCATGCTGGCGGCCGAGAACAGTCCCGCGGAGAGATGCGGCATGCCCACGGCGAACATGTGGTGCACCCACAGCGCGAACGACACCAGCCCGGTGCCTAGCAGCGCCATCACGATCCACTTGTAGCCCACCAGCGGGCGCTGGGCCATGGTGGGCACCATCATCGAAACCAGGCCGGCGGCTGGCAGGAAGATGATGTACACGTCCGGGTGGCCGAACAGCCAGAACAGGTGCTGCCACAACACCGGGTCGCCGCCGCGATCCGCGATGAAGAAGGGCCAGTCGAAGGCGCGTTCCAGCTCCAGCAGCGCGGTGGCCGCGATCACGGGTGGGAAGGCGAAGATGATCATCGCGCCCACCACCAGCATGGCCCAGGCATACACGGGCATCCGCGACAGCGTCATGCCAGGCGGCCGGGTGCGCAGGATGCCGACCACGATCTCGATGGCGCCGGCAATCGCCGAGATCTCGATGAAGCCGATGCCCAGCAGCCAGAAGTCCGTACGCAGCCCGGGAGAGAACTCGCTGCCGGTCAGCGGTGGATACATGAACCAGCCGCCATCCGGCGCAAGGTCCAGGAACAGCGTGCCGAAGAACACCAGGCCGCCGATGAGATAGGCCCAGAACGCATACGCCGACAGGCGCGGGAATGGCAGGTCGCGCGCACCGAGCATGGCCGGCAGCAGCAGGATGCCGATGGCCTCCACCACGGGCACGGCGAACAGGAACATCATCACCGAGCCATGCATGGTGAAGAACTGGTTGTAGGTGTCGTAGCCCAGCAAATCGTTCTCCGGCACCGCCAGCTGCAGGCGCATCAGCAGCGCGAGGATGCCGCCCAGCACGAGGAACAGCAGCGCCGCGCCGATGTAGAACAGGCCGATGTAGGTGTTGTTGACGGCGCTGAGCAGGCGCCAGCCACGCGGCGTGCGCCACACCTCCTGCATCTGCGCCAGCTCATCTGGCGGGCGCGGCAGCTCGTTGGGCAGTGGTCGCTGGTCGGCGGTCACTGCAGGCTTCCCAGCCACTGCGCCAGTGCGCGCAGCTCCTGGCCATCCAGCGTCCGCGTCTGCGGCATCAGGTTGCCCGGCTTCAGCATTTGCGGATCGGCGATCCAGCCGGCCATGGTTCCGATGTGATTGCGCAGCAGGCCGGCGCCCAGTGCGCGGCGGCCGCCCACATGGGTGAGGTCGGGTGCGGAGTCGCCGGCGGCCACGGTGCCGCGCACGGCATGGCATTCGGCGCAGCCTGCCTTGATGAAGGCATCGTGGCCGGCGCGCAGCATGGCATCCTCCGGCAAGGTCACCGGCTCTGCCTGCCGGCGAAGCCAGGCGTCGAACTCGGCCGGCGGCACCACCATCACGTACAGCGCCATCAGCGCATGCTGCGCCCCGCAGAACTCCGCGCACTGGCCGCGATGTACGCCCGGCTCGTCGGCCTGCAGCACGAGGCGGTTGGTGCGGCCCGGGATCATGTCCACCTTGCCGGCCAGCGAAGGCACCCAGAAGCTGTGGATCACATCCTCTGCCTGCAGCGTGACCTGTGCCGGCCGTCCGGTGGGCAGGTACAGCTCATTGGCCAGCGTCACCCAGCGCAAGCCGGCGTCCGGGTCCTGGTAGCGCACTTCCCACCACCACCGTCGACCGACGATGTCGATGCGCAACGGCTGCGGCGAGCCGAGCCCCACCGCACTGCCCAGGGCGCGGGCACTGCTGCTGATGCAGTTGAGCACGAAGCGCACTGGACCCTCGCCGCCCTCCGGGGAAAGCGCGGTGCCCACAGCCAATGAACAGGTGAGCAACACCGTGAGCGTGACGGCGGGAAAGGCAATGCCACCGCCCAGTATCCAGCGTCGCCTGTCCACCGGCCGGGCGCGCCCGAACACCGCCACCAGCACCAGGCCCATTACCAGCAGGAAGATCAGCGCCGCGCCGACATACAGCGCCAGGCTGAATTCATGGATCAGGGCTGCACCGCTGCCGGCGGCAGGGTGCGCGGTGGACTGCATGCCCGCATCGTTCATTGCAGCGTGAACAGGTAGGCCGCCATGTCGCGCGCCTCGGTTTCGGACACGCCCACCGCCGGCATCGCCGTGCGCGGCGCCATGGCGGGAGGGTCCATGATCCAGCGGATGAGGGTCTGCTCATCATTGGCAAACTTGCCCGCCAGATGGGGCCGATGCGCGAAGTCTTCCAGCGATGGACCCACCTGCCCCGGCGCGCCCCGCACGCCCGGGATCACATGGCACACGCCGCAGTCATGCCATTGCAGCGCGACGCGGCCGCGCCCCGCGTCGCCGCGAGTCGCCACATCGGGCGTGGTTTCCTTGCGCGAGCCACATCCTGCCATCAGCAGCGCCGCGAGCAGGAAAGTGACGGCGCCCTGCATCACTGCGCAAACAGGAAGGCGGCCATCGCCCGTGCATGGCTGGGCGGCACGTTCAGATCCGGCATCAGCGTCTGCGGGCTGACCTGCCGCGGATCGCTGATCCAGCGGGCGAGATTTTCGGGTGTGTTGGGCAGCACGCCGGCGATGTAGCCCCGCTGTTGCCAGGCGCGCAGCGCCGGGCCGGTGTGGCTGGGCGGCCCGACCACGCCGTCGATGACGTGGCAGGTGTGGCAGGCATACTGGCGCAGCAGTACATCCCCGAGTTTGCGCGACGGCATGTCCGGCAGGTCGCGCCGTCGCTCGCAATCGGCGGCGGCATCCTCGATGCCCTGCGCATAGCCGGCCGCATCCAGCTGCGGCAGGGTCTTCACGAACGCCACCGTCGCCCACAGGCTCTGCGGGGACAGCCTCACTTCCCACGCCGGCATGCCGGTCATGCGCACGCCCTTGCTGGTGACGTAGTAGATCCACTCGGCCGGCCACTCGCGCGCGGTCTGCGCCAGGCTGGCGGGGACGGGCAGCAGCCCCAGCGCTGCAGGCCCCGGCGCCACCCCTGGCGCGCCATGACATTGCGCGCAGTGCTGGCGGTAGCAGGCCATGCCGGTGGCGATCATCCGCGGATCATCCAGCGCCGGCGCCTCGATGTGCCGCGTGTGGGCGAAGATCGAACTGTGCAGCCCGATCTCCAGCAGGTGATGCGTGATGCGGAAGTGCTGCGCCGTGGCCGCCGTGGTCACCGCTCCCGAGAAAAGCACCACGGCGCCACCTGCGGCGCCGGCCAGCAGCAATCCGCCGACCAGCAGCAGCGAGAGCAGGTGGGGCTTTCGGCGCAGGGACACTGTTCCTTCTGTTCCTTCTCGCAGGCGGCGTGCGGGTTCCCGATTCTTCGCGTGTATGGGGATGCGCGGCATCCAGCGGCGCAGGCGTGTGCCTGTAGGAGGCAGCCGACACCGGCGCAGCAGCGCGGGTCACTTCACGTCCACTCGCCTGGCTTAGAATCCCCATCCTCCGACCCACCATGGTGATCGCATGAAGCTCTACTACCTCACTGGCGCCTGCTCGCTCGCCTCCTACATCTCGCTGATCGAGGCCGGGCAGAAGTTCGAGGCCTACGCAGTGGATCGCGGCACCAGGCGCACGGCCGACGGCAAGGATTTCAACTCCATCAGCCCCAAGGGCTACGTGCCGGTGCTGGAACTCGATGACGGCACGCGGCTCACCGAGAACGTGGCCGTCCTCACCTACATCTCCACCCTCGATGCCTCCGGCAAGCTGGGACCGAAGCTCGGTTCAATGGAATGCTTCCGCATCCTGGAATGGCTGGCGTTCATCAACTCCGAGATCCACAAGAACCTCAGCACGCTGTTCCGCCCCACCAGCACCGAGGACATGAAGCGGCTGGCCCGCGAGGCCGCACTGCTGCGCTATGGCTACGTGGAGCAGACGCTGGGTGACAAGCCCTTCCTCACCGGCAACGATTTCACCGTGGCCGATGCCTACCTCTACGTGACGCTGAGCTGGCGCAACCGTCTCGGCGTCGACATCTCCGGCCTGCCGAAGCTCAGCGCCTTCTACGAGCGCTGCCACGCGCGGCCTTCGGTGCAGCGGGCCCGCAAGGAAGAGGGCTCGTCACCATGAAACGCTGTTGTTGAGAACGTTTCTCAACTGCGTCTTGCGATGACCTCCCTGTGACACGGCCGCCAGGGCGGCTGTCTACGCTGGCTGCATGGCCCTGGCCGACCTCATCGTCCTGAACCGCAAGGTGTCCGCGACGCCATCCGCCGCGCTGCTGCCCGGCGCCTGCGTGCTGGCCACCTGCCTGCGCGAGGTGCGCATCGGCATGGCGCCGGCGCGTGAGCACCCCACCCGCGCGGCGGCCGAGGCCGCCGGTTACGAGCGCCATGTGGGCGCCGAGGCATACCGTTTCCTGCTGCAGCTGGCCTGCGGCCTGGAGAGCGAGATTGCCGGCGAGACGGAGATCCTCGGCCAGATCAAGCAGGCCTGGCGCGACCACGAGGCCACGGAGGCCGCCCGGGCGCTGCGTCCCTGGATGCAGCGCCTGCTGCAGGATACAAAGGAGATCCGCAGCGAGCATGTGACCAGCCTGGGCAGCGCCACCTATGGATCGCTGGTGCGGCGGCTGCTTGGCAATGAACTGCCTGGCCCCACCCTGCTGGTCGGAGCCGGCCAGCTCGCCGAGGCCATCCTGCCCTTCCTCGACAGCGGCGAAGTGATGGTGTGGAACCGGAGCCCGGAACGCGGCGCGGCGCTGCTGGCCCGGCAGCGCGCCGGCGCTGGCGGACGCGTGCACCTGCTCGGGTCCACGCTGGAGGCGGAGAACGCCGCCTGGTGCCGTGCGCACGATGTGATCCTCTGCATTCCCGCCGACGAGACGCGCGATGCCGCCCGCGTGCGGCTGTGGCAGCAGCATGGCGCGGCCGATGGCCGCGTGCTGCACCTGGGCATCGACGGGGTGGAGGGCACGCCCTGGGCGGCCCTGCCCGGCGTGTTCACCCTGCGCGACCTGTTCAGCCTGCGCGATTCGCACGCCCTGCAGCGCGAAGCCCAGCTGGCGCGGGCGCGGCGCGCCTGCCGCGACAAGGCGCAGCTGGCGCGCCTGGATGATGCCGACGGCTCGCGCGCCGGCTCATCCAACCACGGCTGGGAGGATCTGGCCGTGTTCCAGGCCTTCAGCCACTAGAATCCCGTTGATGAATACTGCAAGGACGCTGCGTCTGGGAACGCGCCGCTCGGCGCTGGCCTGGGTGCAGAGCAGCCAGGTGGCCGCGGCATTGCGCGCCGCGCATCCCGGTCTGCAGGTGGAACTGGTGGGCATCGACACCCGCGGCGACCGCGTGCTCGACAAGCCGCTGTCGGCGATGGAGGGCAAGGAGTTCTTCACCGCCGAGCTCGATGAGGCGCTGCGCGAAGGCCGCGTGGATTTCTCCGTGCATTCACTGAAGGACCTGAGCCTGGAACGGCCGGCGGATTTCGTGCTCGCCGCCGTGCCCATGCGGGCCAATCCGCGCGACATCGCCCTGTTCGCCCCGGATGTGCCGCAGCGGCTGGCGCAGGGCGCGGGCCTTCGCATCGGCACCTCCTCGCCGCGTCGCGCCACGCTGCTGCCGCCATTCCTGGCCAGGGCACTGCCCCACGGCGCGCGCAACACCATCGAGCTGGTGAACCTGCGCGGCAATGTGGATACGCGGCTGCGCCGCCTGCATGAGCCGCGCGGCGCCGAGCGTCACCTGGATGGCATCGTGCTGGCCGCGGCGGGCCTCTCCCGCCTTTTCGCGGACGCCACCACCGATCGACAGGGCCGCAAGCTGCTCGAGGACCTGCTCGATGGGCTGCACCTGATGATGCTGCCGCTCACCGAAGTGCCGGGCGCGCCGGGCCAGGGCGCACTGGCGGTGGAGTGCCGGGCCGCCGATGGCGACACCCGCCGGTTGCTGTCGGTGCTCGAGCATCCGGAAACACGCGCCGCGGTGACCCGGGAGCGGCAACTGCTGGGCGAGCATGGCGGTGGCTGCCACCAGCGCTTCGGCGCCTCCCTGCAATGGCTGCCGGGAATGGGCAGCGTGCTGCAGGTTGCCGGACGCAACGCGCAGGATGTGGACATCGGCGCGCAGCGTTTCATCGCGGATCCGCCGTTGCCGGCGCTGCCCGCCATCGTGCACGCGTGGGACGGCAGCGCCGTCCCGCAGTCAGCCAGCACATCGCTGCTCGATGCCACGCAGCTTGCAGCGCAATTGCGCGGCCGCGCGGTGTTCGTCGCGCACCATCGAGCGCTGCCTGAAGGTGCAGCCGCCACCCTCGCCGGCCGCACCGTGTGGACCGCGGGCGCGAAGACCTGGTTCGCGCTGGCGGCGGCGGGTGTGTGGGTGCAGGGCTGCGGCGAGACGCTGGGCGCCGAGGGCGCCGCGCGGCTGATCGCCGAACCACTGCTGCGCCTGCCACCGCCGGCTGCCTGGGACGTGCTCACCCATGCGGCGGCCACGGGGCCCTGGCAGGAAGGCCAGTGGGCCGGCGCGAATGTGATCGCCACCTACACGGTGGGGAGCGGCGCCGAGGCCGATGCCGCGCGACTGGGTGCCGCCACGCACATCTACTGGAGCAGCACCGCGCAGTTCGAGCGCTGGCGGCACCTCGCCGGCCCGGATGCACACCATGCCAGCGGCGCGGGCAAGACCGCGGCGCATATCCGCCGCAGCGGCGTGCGAAACTGCAACGCATTTCCCTCTCCCGAAGCATGGTGCCAATGGACAGCAAAGGGGCATTGAGCGTCCGGCCCGCGCGCCAGTCGCGCCGCGTGGCCATCCTGTCCGCGCTGTGGCTCACGGTGATCCTGGTGCTGGGCTTCTGGTGGGCCACCATCGTCTACACCCAGTCCGAGCAGATCGCAGGCCTCAGCATGGAGGCCGGCGTGGCCTCGCAGGCGGAGGCCATGGCCGAACTGCGGCGCACCGAGCGCATGCTGTACTGGGAATCCGGCACCTTCCTGGTGCTGCTGCTGACCCTGTCGGCCATGCTGTTCCGCTACTACCGGCGCGACATGCAGCGCGCCCGCGGCACGCAGGCCTTCTTCGCCGCGCTCACGCATGAGCTGCGCACGCCGCTGACCAGCGTGCGCCTGCAGACCGAGGCCATCGCTGCCGGCGAGCCCACGCAGGAGCTGATCGACCGCCTGCTGGTGGATACGCACCGCCTGGAATCGCAGATCGACAAGACGCTGGAGCTGGCGCGCATCGAGGGCGGCGGCCAGCTCGCCGAGCAGGCCATCCGCCTCGACCAGTGGCTGGAGCGCGTGCTGCGCGGCATCGTCGCCACCAGCGGTGACGACGTACTGCTGGAGGTATCGGTCGAGGGCGAGCTGCCACCAGTGCGCGGCGACACCTCCGCCCTGCAGCTGATCCTGCGCAACCTGGTCGAGAACGCGCAGCGTCATGGCGACCGCGAGCCCATCCGTGTCGACGTGCAGGCGCTGCGCGGCCGGCATGGTGTGGAGGTGCGCGTGCGTGACCACGGCGGCGGCTACAGCGGCGACCCGGCGCGCCTCGGGCAGCTGTTCCAGCGCAGTGATTCCTCGCGCGGCACGGGCGTGGGGCTGTACCTGGTGCGCGTGCTGATGGAGCGCATGGGCGGCAGCGTGGAGTTCGCCAATGCCGAGGGCGGCGGCTTCATCGTCACGCTGTTCTTTCCCACGGACAGCTGAGCGCAAGGCTGACTCATGAGCGCCATTCCTCTGCTGCTGGTCGAGGATGACCCGAACGTCGCCGGCACACTTTCCAGCCGGCTGGGCGGCGAAGGTTTCGCAGTGACACATGCGGCCAGCGTGCGTGCCGCGCGCGAAGCGGTGAGGACGCAGCGCTTCGCCGCGGCAGTGCTGGACGTGGGCCTGCCGGACGGCGACGGCTTCGAAGTGGCGCAGCACCTGCGCGAGGCGAGCCCCTCCACTGCAATGCTGTTCCTAACCGCCTACGGCACGCCGGAGGACCGCATCCGCGGCCTGGAACTGGGTGCCGACGACTACATGACCAAGCCCTTCGTGTTCCGCGAGCTGGTGCTGCGCATCCACAACATGCTCAAGCGCGCCGGCGACATCGCCGAGCGTGGCACGGCGCTTTCCGGCCCGGTGCGCATCGGCATCGCCACGGTGGACTTCGACCGCTTCACCGCCGAGAGCGGCGGCGAGCTGCACCGCCTCACCCACAAGGAGTGCGCGGTGCTGAAACTGCTGCTGGAGCGCGCCGGCCGCGCGGTGACGCGCGACGAGATCCTCAACCATGCCTGGGCGCCGGACGAATTTCCGACCGAACGCACCGTGGACAATTTCATCCTGCGCCTGCGCAAGCTGGTGGAACGGGACCCGGGGAACCCGGCGACCATCCTCAGCATCCGCGGCGTGGGCTACCAACTGGGAAACGCATGATGACCGAAACACTTCTCACCGCCGCCCTCCACCGCCGCAACACCGGACGCCCGCCGGTATGGATGATGCGCCAGGCCGGCCGCTACCACTCGCACTACCAGTCGCTGAAGCGGCAGAACGATTTCCTGTCGTTGTGCAAGAACCCGCAGCTGGCCGCCGAAGTGGCGATGGGCCCGGTGCACGACTTCAACTTCGACGCCGCCATCCTGTTTTCGGACCTGCTGTTCCCGCTGGAAGCGATGGGCATGGGGCTGACCTACGATCCGGGTCCGAAACTGGCTTTCCACCTGCGCACCCTGCTCGACGTGGAGAAGATCACCGGCGGCGCGCACCGCGCCGAGTTCATGCAGTTCCAGGCCGAGGCCGTGAGACTCACGCGCGCACGGCTGCGGCGCGACAAGGGGCTCATCGGGTTCGTGGGTGGGCCATTCACGCTGTACGTCTATGCCGCCGCCGGTTCGCACGAGAAGGCACAGGAGGCCCTGGCAGGCCTCGAGAACGGCGTGTACGACGCCTTCAACGGCAAGCTGCTCGACCTGCTGGCACAGAACATGGCGCTGCAGTCGCGCGCGGGTGCCGAGGTGGTGGCCTTGTTCGACACGGCCGCCGGCGAGATCGACGCGGAGCTCTACGGCCGGCGTGTGGTGCCCGTGCTGGCTGACCTGCTCGCGCGCTTCCGGCGGCTCCATGCGGATACCCCGGTGATCTACTACTCGCGCGGCACCGGGCCGGCCTGGTGGGATCATCTCCACGGGCTGCCCTTCCAGTGCCTGGGCGTCGACTGGCGGCACGACATCGGCGAGGTACTGCAGCGGTACGGTGACCGCTGGGCCATCCAGGGCAATGTGGATCCCGAGTGGCTGCACCTGCCGGCGGCCGAACTGGAATCGCGCCTGCGCGGGTATTTCGAGCGCGTGCGCGCGCTGCCCGCGCAGCTGCGTCGCGGCTGGATCTGCGGCCTGGGCCACGGCATCCTGCAGCGCACGCCCGAGGCCAATGTGCGCCGCTTCGTTTCCCTGCAGCGCGAGATCTTCGGGTGACACCACTGCCGCCGGAGCTGCTCGAGCGGCACGGGGCGCCAGTCCCGCGCTACACGAGCTACCCGACGGCCATGCACTGGGGTGCGGCGCCGTCCGGGGCCGCATGGCTGGCCGCGCTCGATGAGGCCTTGTCGCCCGAGGGAGCGCGCGCCGGCCTCTATGTGCACACACCCTTCTGCGGCGCGCTGTGCACCTTCTGCGGCTGCAACATGCGCGTGGCGCGCAGCCACTCACTGGCCGCGCCCTATGTCGCGACAGTGCTGAAGGAGCATTCGCTCTATCGAACGGGGTTGCGTGCACGACCTGCACTGGCCGCGCTGCACCTGGGCGGTGGTTCACCCAGCTGGCTGCCGGCGGAATCCCTGGATCGTCTGCTCGAAGGACTGCTCACCGACATCCCCATCGCCGACAACGCCGACTTCGCCATCGAGGCGGATCCCCGCAATACCACGCGCGAGAAGCTCGGCGTGCTGCGCCGGCATGGCTTCCGGCGCATCGAGATCGGCGTGCAGGATTTCGACACGCGGGTGCTGGAGATCGTCAATCGCGTGCAGGCCGAGGAGGAGGTGCGCCGCGTGGTGGATGACGCACGCGACCTCGCCTTCACCAGTGTGGGCTTCGACCTCATCTACGGCCTGCCGCTGCAGACCGTGGAGAGCCTGCGCAGCACCTTCGACTCCGTGCTCAGGCTTCGCCCCGACCGCGTGAATTTCCTGCCCTACGCCCACGTACCATGGATCAGGTCCAGCCAGAGGCAGTACACGGATGCAGACCTGCCCGAGGCAGCCCTGCGGCGCGAATTGTTCCTGCTGGGTCGCAATCGGCTGGGCGCGGCGGGCTACGTGGAGATCGGCATCGACCAGTATGCGCTGCCGTCGGATCCCATCGCGCAGGCGCTGACCGCCGGAACGCTCAGCCGCAGCTTCATGGGATTCTCGGCCACGGCCATCGACGCGCTGATCGGCCTCGGCGTGTCGGCCATGGGCGATGCGCGCAAGGCCTATGCGCAGAACGAGAAGAACCTGCAGCAGTACGAGGCCCGGCTGGCGGCGAACGAACTGCCGCTGCAACGCGGCCATGTGCTCAATTCCAGCCAGAGGCGCATCCGCCAGCTGCTGTGGGAAATATTCGCAGGCAGCGAGGCAGCACTGCTGGCCGATGACCTTGCATCCCCGTGGTGGCCCGCCGCGCAGCAGCGACTGGCCCTGTTGCAGGAGGATGGGCTGGTGCAGGTGACGCCCGATGCCATCCGCGTCACCGCGACCGGTCGCGCCTTCCTGCGCCAGGTGGCTGCGGCGATCGCCGGCACATGACACCGCGGCGCCTGCTGCTGGCCTTTGTGCTGGCGCTGCCGGCCGCCATGCTCGTGGCAGCCGTTGCAGCCCCCGCCGTGCAGGCCGCGCTGGCGCCCATCGACATCTTTCCCCTGCACCGCGTGTTCTCGCGCCTCACCATGCTGGGCGTGGTGCTCGCCACGGCCTGGCTGCTGTGGCGCTATCGCCTCTGTGGCGATGGCACGCTGGGTTACACCGGCCCGTGGACGCGCTTCCTGCGGCGCGGGCTCGCCGGACTGCTCGCCGGCATTGCCCTGATGGCCCTGGCGCTGGTGCCATTGTTCCTGCTCGACGTGCGGACCTGGAGCACGCGCGCGCCAGACGCCCTGATGGACTGGCTGCCGCTGGTGATGAAGGGGCTTGGCAGCGGGCTGGCTGTGGCGCTCATTGAAGAGACCTTCTTCCGTGGCGCCCTGCAAGGCTCCCTGCAGAAGCTCGGCGCCTGGCGTCTGGCGCTGTTTGCCGTGCCGGCGTATTACGCCGCCGTGCACTTCCTGGGCCGCGCGGCCAGCGTGCCCTACGAGGAGGTGAACGCTTTCAGCGGCTTCACTGCGCTGGCGGGATTTTTCTCAGGCTTTACCCATCCCCTGCGCATCGCCGATGCCTTCATCGCATTGTGGTTCGTGGGGCTGCTGCTGGCTCTGGTGCGCCGGTACTGGGGCGATATCGCCGGCTGCATCGGACTGCACGCCGGCTTCGTGGCCATCATCTCGCTGTTCCGCAAGGTGTCAGCGCCGGCGGCAGGCAACGACTGGAGCTTTCTGGTGGGGAAATTCGACGGACTGCTCGGCCTGTGGATCGCATTGCTCACCGGCCTGTGCTGCCTGGTGCTGTGGAGGTGGCGACGCCCGCCACCCTGAAGCTCAGGGTTCGAAGAAACTCTCGTCCACCGGCTTGTGCGCGAGGATCTCCTCGCGCGTGAGACCCTGCAGCTCATGCGGGAACACCAGCCACGCATCGGTGGTGCGCACGCAGAAGTCCGGGCGTAGCGCGGCGCGGTTGCGCGCCGGCTTGTGGAACACCGTGGCGATGCGCACTTCGCGCGGCATGTTGAGCTTGCAGCGGCGCTGCAGTTCGCCGAGCAGCGCTTCCAGGCTGCGGCCGGAATCGAAGATGTCATCGATCAGCAGCAGATGGTCATCGGCAGTGAGGCGCGACACCAGGTAGTCGATGCCGTGCACACGCACCCCGGCCTGCTGGTCGATGCCGGTGTATGAAGAAGTGCGCACCGCCAGGTGGTCGCAGTCCACGCCGTGGAACTCGAGCACCTCCTGCACGGCGATGCCGATGGGTGCGCCACCCCGCCACACGCCCACCAGGATGGTGGGACGGAACCCGCTGCGCAGGATCTGCATGCCCAGCGCCAGCGAATCGCGCAGCAGCTCGTCTGCCGTGAGGAATTCCTTGGGAGCGCCGGTCATTCGACGGCCCCGCCGTCAGAACGGCTTCAGCACCACCAGCCAGAGGATACCCACCAGCAGCAGCAGCGGCAGCTCGTTGTACCAGCGCAGGGTGGTCGCCGCCGGCAGTGGCGCATCGCGCAGCATGCGCTTCATGAAGACGCGCATCGAGACGTGGAAGCCGATCAGCAGCACCACCAGCGTGACCTTGGCATGCAGCCAGCCGGCAGAGCCGGCGCGCAACAGCACCGTCATCCACACGCCCGAGGCCAGCGCCAGCACGCCCATGGCGCTGGTGAAGTGGTAGAGCTTGCGCGCCATCACCTTCAGGCGGCGCACGTCTTCGCCGGCAGCCTTGCCCTCGACGTAGTGCACGAAGATGCGCGGCAGGTAGAAGATGCCGGCCATCCACGAGATGATGAAGAGGATGTGGATGGCTTTCACGTAAAACGGCAGCATTACGCAAGTGTAGCGGATTGGAGCCACGGCAGCGCACGGCCATGCGGCCGGCCAGCATGCTCGATCGATCCTGCCGATGCCTACGACTTGCGGGGCCGCACGCCCCGCGTGGGTTCGGCCTCCAGCGGATTCTCCGGCCAGTAATGCCGCGGGTATCTCCCGCGCATGTCCTTGCGCACCTCCGCGTAACTGCCGCGCCAGAACCCGGCCAGGTCACGCGTGATCTGCATGGGCCTTCGCGCAGGCGAAAGCAGCTTCAACGTCACCGGCACACGCCCGCCTGCAATGCGCGGCGTGTCGGCCAGGCCGAACACTTCCTGCATGCGCACTTCGATGCAGGGTGCGTTGTCGTCCTCGTAATCCACCGCGATGCGCGAACCGGTGGGCACGGTGACATGGCTGGGCGCGAACTCATCAAGCTTCTGCCGCTGTGCATACGTGAACCGCGCCAGCAGTGCCTCGGCCAGCTGGCCCGGGGAGAGCTGCTCGAGGCGGTTGATGCCATGGAGGCAAGGCGCCAGCCATTGCGGCAGTTCCGCCAGCAGCGTGGACTCATCGCAGGGCGGCAGGCCCAGTGCCGCAACGCGATGCGCGCTGGCAAAGCGCAGCCGCGACAGCAGCCGCCTGCCCGCCTCGCCCCAGGGCAGCTCATCCAGCCCGGCCTGCCGCACCTGCGCCAGCAGCGCATCGGTCACGGCCTGCGGATCCAGCTCGGCGCGGCGCTCTTCCAGCACCAGCGCATCCAGCCGTCGCACGTGCCGTGCCCGCGGTGCGCCGCTGCGCGGGTCGGTATCGGTCTCCACTCCTTCCCGGATCTGCGCCCCCAGCGCTGTCTCCAGCTGCTCCCTGGTGAGCGGCGCCGCCAGGCGGATGGTGGCCTGCGCCCCTTCGGCGTCATCCAGGTCCAGCGCGACGAGATACGCCGAACCTGCAAGCGTGGAGGCGCCTTCCAGCACGGCGCCCCGGCCGTTAGCCAGCAGGTAGCGCTGTCCTGCCGATCCGCCTGATCCTGCCCGCAGCTGTGCCACGCGGTCCGGATAGGCCCACGCCAGCACCGCACCCGCGTCGCGATCGTTGGCCGCCCCGGCCCGCCCACCGCCCAGGCGCCGCGCCAGTTCACGCAGCCGGGACAGCGCAGCCTGGTCCGCGCCACGCACTTCCCCGCGCAGCATTTCCAGGCGCGTGCGCACATCCGGATCGCGCGCCGTGCGCAGCAGGTCGCGTTCCGACAGCAGTGCGGCAAGGTTCCCCGCCAGTGGTGCCAGCGCGGTGCCACGCGCACGCACCAGCATGTGCGCCAGCCGCGGATGCAAACCGGTTTCGAGCATGGCCGTGCCCACCGCGGTGATGGCATTGCCACCATCGACGGCCTCGAGACGCCGCAGCAGCTCGCGGGCCTGCGCCAGCGTGGCCGCCGGCGGCGGATCCATCCACGGCATGTCCTGCACGTCGCGCGCGCCCCAGCGCGCCAGTTCCAGCGCCAGCGGCGCCAGGTCGGAAGTGAGGATTTCCGGCGGAGTCTGTGGCGCCAGCGTGGCCTGCACGCCCTCGCCCCACAGCCGCCACGCGCTGCCCGGAGCGGTGCGGCCCGCCCGTCCCGCACGCTGCACGGCCGATGCCTGCGAGATGCGCACGGTGGCCAGCCGCTCCATCCCCGTGCCGGGATCGAACAGCGAGCGGCGTGCAAGGCCGGTATCAATCACCACCCGCACGCCCTCGATGGTGAGGCTGGTCTCGGCGATGTTGGTGGCGAGGATGAGCTTGCGCTGGCCGCGCGGTGCCGGCTCCAGCACCTCCTGCTGTGCCTCGATGCGCATCTCCCCATGCAGTGCATGGACCACCAGTCCCGGGATGCGCGCCATTTCCACCTGCGCGCGCAGGCGATGGATCTCAGAAGCGCCCGGCAGGAACACCAGTGCATCGCCGTCGGTGGCGTCGAGCACTTGTCGCACCTGCACGGCCAGCCGGTCGATGTCCCAGGGCGCCAGCGTGCGCTGTTCGGGCAGCGCGGGTAATCCCTTGCCCAGGTAGTGCACGTCAACGGGCCAGGTGCGGCCGCGCGCCTCGATGACCGGTGCATCCCCCAGCCGCGCAGCCACCGCCGCACCGTCGATGGTGGCCGACATCACCAGCAGCTTCAGCGGCAGGTCCAGTGACTGCTGCGCCTCACGGCACAGCACCAGCCCCAGGTCGGCGTGCAGGCTGCGTTCGTGGAATTCATCGAAGATCACCACCGCCACGCCTTCCAGCGCCGGGTCGGATTGCAGCATGCGGGTGAGGATGCCTTCGGTGACCACCTCCAGCCGCGTGCGCGGACCCACCTTCGTGTCGAGCCGCATCCGGTAACCGACGGTCTCGCCCACCCGCTCGCCAAGCGTGGCCGCCATCCGCGCGGCCACCGCGCGCGCCGCCAGGCGACGCGGCTCCAGCAACAGGATCCGCCGGCCCGCAGCCCAGGGCTCACGCAGCAAAGCCAGCGGCACCACCGTGCTCTTGCCCGCACCCGGCGGTGCAACAAGTACTGCATTGGCGCCATTGGCCAGGCAATGGCGCAATTGCGGCAGGATTTCGCCTACAGGCAGTGAGGTCGCATCAGGCATGGATCGGCCATGATAATCTGCCCGGCGACACCAACCGGGAGAGCCCATGCGCTGGCAGGATCTGCGCCGAAGCCAGAACGTGAAGGATGTACGCGGCCGCAGCTTCGGCGGCGGCTTCAAGCTGGGCATCGGCGGGCTGGTGATCGCCGCCATCGCCTACTTCGCCGGCGTGGATCCCCGCCTGGTGATGGGCCTGCTCGATACGGGCGGAGCCGCCGGACCCGACCCCACGCAGATGCAGACCGCCCCGCCCGGCGATGACGCCGGCGATTTCGCCGCTGCCATCCTCGGCTCCACCGAGGATATCTGGGGAGCGATCTTCCGCGAATCCGGGTCGACCTATCCTGCTCCGCAGCTGGTGTTGTTCACCGGCCAGGTACCCACGGCCTGCGGCACGGGCAGTGCAGCAGTGGGCCCGTTCTACTGTCCGGCCAACCAGGCCGTGTACGTGGACCTGGATTTCTTCCAGGAACTGGCCGGCCGACTGGGCGGCCCCACCGATGCGACGCGCGACGACAGCTTCGCCAAGGCCTATGTGCTCGCCCACGAGGTCGGCCACCACGTGCAGACCATCACCGGCATCTCCGACAAGGTGCGCGGGGTGCAGTCCCGCGCCTCGCAGCAGGAGCAGAACGCGATGCAGGTGCGGATGGAGCTGCAGGCGGACTGTTATGCCGGCATCTGGGCCCGCTTTGCGCGCGACCGCCTCACCGAGCAGGACATCGACGATGCGCTCACCGCCGCGGCCGCAGTGGGCGATGACATGATCCAGAAGAAGATGCAGGGCTACGTGGTGCCGGAGAGCTTCACGCATGGATCGGCCGAGCAGCGCCGGCGCTGGTTCGCGCGCGGCTTCGGCAGTGGCGAGGTGGTGGCCTGCGACACTTTCGCCGCCGGGTCCCTCTAGTCCCTCCAGCAGCGACCGCCGTCAGCGCCGGTACTCGATTGCCCCCGTGCGCGGATTGCGGGAGTAGCGGCTGAAGAATTCCCAGGCGATCTTTCCATACTCCGGGTACAGGGCATGCATCAGCCCCCTGGTATATGACACCGCCACCATCGGCACGCCGGTCCCGTTGTTGATGTACCAGCGGGAGCTCTCGTACTCCCCGTTGCGCCGCATCCGGTCCATGTAGTCGGCGCGGAATCCCACCAGCGGGAAGCGCTCGAAATCGAACCTGACCGGCTGCATGCCGTTGTAGCCGAGGAACAGGTTGAGCTGCTGCTGGTAGTTCGCCGCAATATGCCCGCCGGCCTGGTCGAAGGCGCCGGCCAGGTCGAACTCGGAGGTGGTGAACATCACCGGCAGGTCTGCCTTGTCGAACTGCTTCACCTCTTCGGGCGTGCCGGTGTAGGGCGCGGCCGCCATCGGTACCGCCGCGGCAAACAGCGAGGGCTTGCCATTGATGGCACGCAGCGTCGCCGCGCCACCCAGCGAGTAGCCGGTGACATAGACGCGGGAGGGATCCAGCGCCGGCCAGCGGCGCAGCGTGTATTCGACCAGCGCGGGCAACGAGGCACTGGCAGTGGGCAGGGAACTCTGGTGCTCGGGTGCCACGATGGCAAAGCGTTCCGTGCCGGCCAGCGGCAGCAGGCCGATCTCCTCGACGAACTGCCGGGGATCATCGCCGCCACCATGCAATGCCAGCACCAGGGGCACCGACGCCCTGGGCGCACTGCCATCCACCACTTCCTTCGGCAGGTAGTCGAACCAGGTCTGCAGGTACTCGCCGTTGGGCGCCGCGAGCTTGCGGAAGCGTTCATCCTTGCGCTCGAACACCTGGATGCCATCGCGCGTGGCCGAGTTGAACACGGCATTGCGCTCACTCAGCGACAGCGGTGCCTGGTCCATGCTGTAGCCCTGCCAGGGCGTGGAGGCGCTGTGCAGCCCGGGACGTCCCACCGGCACTCGCATCGCATGGGTGAACAGGTTGTAGTAGGCGTCGGAGATAATGGCCGGGAGGGTGCGGCCGGACTGGCGCGCCACCACCACGCGCCTGAGCGGCAGCTGCTGGTTGAAGTACGTCTCGGTGTCGGGAGTCCAGGCGTAGGCATTGGTGCCGTTGGCTGCCCGGTACCTGGCGACCACCTGCGGCGGCGCGTTGACAAGGTAGACGGGGACCAGCCCTGCGACTTCGCGCACGTCCTGCATGGTGCCGTTGACCAGCAGCATGCCGGCGATGCGGCTGACATAGTCCAGCGTGCCGGCCACGTAGTCGTTCAGGTAGGTGGCCCCGCCATCGATGCCGATCACATAGGTATAGCCGAAACCGCCGAAATATTCGGCATCGGAGTAGCGTGCGCCGTCGCGCCCGCCCGCACCGGCCTTCTGCGCCAGCAGCGCGGTCTGCAGCGCGTAGTAGTACTTCTGGTCGCCGGCGCCGAAGGCCTTGCCATCGGCCGGCGTCACGAGGATCACGCTGCCGATGGCCTCGTCGATGATGCGGATCAGGCCGAGTTCTTCCAGGTATTGCCGCGCGGCGCGCGGGTCCGCGAATGCACGCTCCACGAACACCAGGATGTTGGTGTTGAGGCGCGCGGCCGCGCGCCCGCCATACAGGTTCGGCGAGCGGTAGATCCAGGTGGTGCCGTCCGGATAGCCGTCGAGCGCGGGATGGGATACGAAGCGGCCCGTGTTGCCTTCCAGCTTCGCCACGGCCAGCGGTCCATTGATGCGCGCCTGCGCCAGCGATTCGAATGTGGCTTCGTTGTTCTGGCGGCCGGAATAATCCAGCGCCAGGCATGCCGCGCCGGGCACAGCCAGCAGCAGCCAGGCAAGGCGCGTGAAGAACGCTTTCGACATCTGATCCCCTCCTTGAGCGCCGGACCTCAGGTTCCGTTGGGGCGCCGCTCGAAACGGCACTCCACGGCCAGGCCCGGTTGATTGTTCCTCAGGAATACCTCGCCGCGATGCAGGCGCGCAATGGCCTTCACCAGATTCAGCCCCAGGCCACCGCCGGCGGGCTTCTCGCCGCTCATTCCCGGCCCGTTATCGCTGACCACCAGGGTCAGCCAGTGAGGATCACTGCTCACCCCCAGGTGCACCGTGCCACCGGCGGGAACGTACTTGATGGCGTTCTCCAGCAGGTTGGCGATCAGCTGTGCCAGCAACTGGCGCTTGCCATGGATCACGGCCTCGCCCTGCGAATCCGTCTGCAGGTCCAGGCCGCTGTCCTGCATGCCGGGCTGGTAGAGCTCGTGCATCTCGCGCGCCAGCTGCGCCAGGTCGATGCGCTCGACGTCGGCCATGGGCCCGCTGCTCTCGGCACGCGCAATTTCCAGCAGGGTGCCCAGCGTGCGCTGCACCCGGTCCAGCTCCTCCAGCGCCGGCTGCGCCATCTCGAGGCTCGCGGCAGGCACATCGCTCCGGCGCAGCGCCTCTTCCATGCGCACGCGCAGGCGATAGAGTGGTGTGCGCAGGTCGTGCGCGATGCTGCCGTACGTCGTGCGCAGCAGCGTGGCCTGCTGCTCCAGGCGCTCGAGCATGTCGTTCACCGTGCGGCCGAGCTGGTCGAACTCATCGCCCTTGCCGCGCAGTTCAAGTCGCCGCGACAGGTCGCTGTGCACGATGGCATCGCAGGTGTTGGAAAACTCGCGCACGCGGCGCGCGGCCTGCGCGGCATACCAGCGCGCCAGCGCCACGATGAGCAGCGTGATGGCCAGCACACCCCACACGCTGGCCCAGCCGAAGCGGCGCAGTGCACGTTCCATCTCGCTGGTATCCGTGCCCACCAGCAGCCAGTAGCCGCCGGCCAGCATCACCAGGTGGGCGCGCACGGGGTGGCTGCCCAGCTCGCCCTCGGCAGCGATGCGGAAGTGCACATCGGTGTCATGCCGCGGCTCGACATCCAGCGGCCAGGCGATCAGGTTGCCCTCCACGCGCGCCATGGCGGGATTCACCAGCAGGTACACCGCGCCGGTACGGCCCCAGCTGTCCGCGCGCTCGCGCAGTGCCCAGGCCACGTCACTGATGCTGCCGTTCTTCACATAGACCTGCGCCAGCTTGTCCAGCTCGGCGGTCATCACGCGCTGCACTTCGCGCTCCAGCGCATTGCGCGTCAGCCACCACACCGTGCCCTGCAGCCCCACCACCAGCAGCAGCACGACCACGCCATAGGTAAGGGTGAGCCGGGCCGCGGCGGAGCGCAGCCACGAGCGTGCGTTCAGCCCGGAGGCCCTGTGCGTTGCGGGGCCGGCGCCCGCCTCAGTTGCCATCGCGCAGCACGTATCCCGCGCCGCGCACCGTGTGGATGAGCGGGCGCGGGAAGTCGCGATCCACCGCCGCGCGCAGCCGGCTCATGTGGACGTCGATGATGTTGGTCTGCGGGTCGAAGTGCAGGTCCCACACGCCCTCCAGCAGCATGCTGCGCGTGACCACCTGGCCCTGCCGCCGCATCAGGTATTCCAGCAGCTGGAACTCCTTGGCCGTGAGGTCGATGCGCTTGCCGGCCCGTGCAACCGTGCGGGAAAGCAGGTCAAGTTCGAGATCGGCGACTTTCAGGCGCGTGACCACCGCGGCTCCCTGGCCCCGCCGCAGCAGCGCCTCGATGCGCGCCAGCAGTTCCTCGAACGCGAAGGGCTTGGTGAGGTAGTCGTCGCCGCCGGCGCGCAATCCCTCGATGCGGTCATCCACCGAGCCCAGCGCCGACAGCACCAGCACCGGCACACTGCGACCTTCGGCGCGCAGCGCCTGCACGATGCTCAATCCATCCATGTGCGGCAGGTTGCGGTCGGCGATGATCAGCTCGTGGTCGCCGGCCATTGCGCGCGCCAGGCCCGCACGGCCATCGGCGGCCACCTCCACCTCATGGCCGCTCTCGCCCAGGCCCCGGGCGAGGTACTTGGCGGCTTCGGCATCATCTTCGATCAGCAGCAGGCGCATGCGGGCGTATCCTAAGGGCTGCACAGCCTTGCCGCCCTTTACGGGTTTTTCATGAATTCTACCCCTTCCCCCCGCCAGGCCGGCATTTCCCCGGCCGGGAGCCCAGCATGACCACCGTCCGCCTTCCCCACCTGACCGCACTGCTGCTCGCGTCGCTGGCCGCCGCCTGCGGAGGCCCGAAGCAGGCCACGCCGGAAGAAGCTGCCGCCTTCGTGGAGCAGCTCAACAAGGATTTCCGTCGCATGGGAGACGAGGCGGCAGCCGCCGGGTGGGTGCAGGCCACCTACATCACCGAAGACACCCAGCTGCTCAATGCCCGCGCCACCGAGCGCTACCTGGAACTGGTGAGCCGCGCAGTGAAGGAATCACGCCGCTTTGACGGCGTGAAGATGGACGAGGCCACCGCCCGCACCCTGCAGCTGCTGCGACAGGGCGTGTCCGCACCGGCGCCGGATGACCCGCAGCGTCGCGAGGAGCTGGCGGCGCTGGGCGCGAAACTGGAGGCCACCTACGGCGAGGGCAAGTACTGCGGGACGGTGGGTGGCAAGGAGGAATGCCACAACATCGACGATGTCACCAAGGTCATGGCGGAAAGCCGCGACTTCGACGAACTGCTTGCCGCCTGGAACGGCTGGCACACCATCAGCCGTCCCATGCGGCCCGACTACGTGCGTTTCGTGGAACTGGCCAACGAGGGCGCGAAGGAGATGGGCTATGCGGACCTGGGCACCATGTGGCGCTCGGGGTATGACATGCCGCCTGACCAGTTCGTGCAGACGGTGGAGCACCTGTGGGGCCAGGTGAAGCCGCTGTATGACGAGCTGCAGTGCTATGCGCGCGACCAGCTGGCGGAAAAATACGGCGCTTCGAAGGTGCCGGCCGGCAAGCCCGTGCCCGCGCACCTGTTCGGCAACATCTGGGCGCAGCAATGGAACAACATCTACGAGGACATCCTCAAGCCCTACCCGGCCATCTCGCGGGAGCCGCTCGACAAGGAGCTGGTACGGCAGAAATATGACGCGGTGAAGATGACCCGGCAGGCCGAGTCCTTCTACACCTCGCTGGGCATGCCGAAGCTGCCGGATACCTTCTGGGAGCGCTCCATGCTCACCCGCCCGCGCGATCGCGAGGTGGTCTGCCATGCCAGCGCCTGGCAGATGGATGGCGGGGAGGATGTGCGCATCAAGCAGTGCATGCTGCCCACCGAGGAAGAGCTGGGCACCGTGTACCACGAACTCGGGCACCTCTTTTACGACCTGGCCTACAAGGACCAGCCCTATTTCTTCCAGGGCGGCGCGCATGACGGCTTCCACGAGGCCATCGGCGACACCGTGCTGCTGTCGGTGACGCCGGGGTACCTCGCCAGCATCGGCCTCGGCAGTCCCGTGAAGCCCTCGCGCGAGGCCACCATCAACGAGCAGATGAAGATGGCCGCCGACAAGATCGCCTTCCTGCCCTTCGGCCTGCTGGTGGACCAGTGGCGGTGGAAGGTGTTCTCGGGCGAAGTGGCCCCCGCCGACTACAACAAGGCCTGGTGGGAGCTGCGCCGGAAATACCAGGGCGTGGCGCCGCCCAACGAGCGCAGCGAGGAAGACTTCGATCCGGGCGCCAAGTACCACATCCCGGGCAACACGCCCTACACGCGCTACTTCCTGGCTTTCATCCTGCAGTTCCAGTTCCACAAGGCGCTGTGCGATGCGGCTGGCTTCAAGGGGCCGCTGCATGAGTGCTCGGTGGCCGGGAGCAAGGAAGCGGGAGATCGTTTCCGGGCCATGCTGCAGGCCGGCGCCAGCCGGCCGTGGCCGGAGACGCTGGAGAAGCTCACCGGCACGCGCGAGATGGATGCCAGCGCCATCATTGACTACTTCCAGCCACTGATGGGCTGGCTGAAGGAAAGGAACGCCGGCAAGCAGTGCGGATGGGATGGCTGAGGCCGCGCCTCAGCCCAGCCACCAGGTGCTGAACTCCTCGAAGCTGATGTAGCCGTCCTCGTCCACGTCGACGGCAAGGAAGTCCAGCTCGCATTCCTCGCGTGAAACATCGCCGTCGATGTCCATCAGCAGCTGGTGGAACTCAGCTACGTCGATGCGGCCGTCGCCGTTGGGGTCGCAGCGGTCGAACTTCTGTTTCAGCCCTTCCAGCCGCGCCCTGATCGACTCTTCCATGGGATCTCCTGAAGCAGGCCGTTCGGGGATGGTAGTCCGGTCAGCCCCCGCCCTTCACGTCAGCCATCGCCCTCCCGCATGCGAAAATGACCCGACTGTATGAATATACAGTCGCGCGGTAGAATCCTGACATGTCGAAGTCCCCGCCTCTGCACCAAGCCATCCGCATCCAGGGCGCGCGCCAGAACAACCTGCGCAACCTCTCGATTGACCTGCCGCTCGGCGAACTGACCGTCATCACCGGCGTCTCCGGCTCGGGCAAGTCCTCCCTTGCCTTCGACACGCTGTACGCCGAGGGACAGCGGCGGTACGTGGAGACCTTCAGTCCCTACGCGCGGCAGTTCCTCGACCGCATGGACCGGCCGCAGGTCGACCGCATCGACGGCATTCCCCCGGCCATCGCCATCGACCAGACCAACCCGGTGCGCACCTCGCGTTCCACGGTCGGCACGATGACCGAGATCAACGACCACCTGAAGCTGCTGTTCGCGCGCGCGGCGAAACTGCATTGCCGCAGCTGTGGCCAGCCGGTGCGGCGCGACACACCTTCTTCAATCCTCGCCTCGCTGCGCGAGCGCGCGGCGGCGATCGATGATCCGCGCCTGCTGGTGTGCTTCGAGGTGACGCGGCCGGAGAACCTGTCGGAAAAAGACCTGCGCGCGCTGCTGGAATCACAAGGCTACGTGCGCTTCCTGGAAGAGGATGGCAAAGGGCCGCACCACAGGCTCACCGTGATCCAGGACCGGCTGCGACTGGGCAATGCCGAGCCCGCGCGCGTGGGTGAGGCGCTCGAGGCAGCACTGAAGGGTGGTCGCGGGCACATCGTCGTGCACGCGCTCGATGCCGATGGCGCCACCAGCGCCAGCTGGCGCTACTCCGCCGGCCTGCACTGCGCGGACTGCGACATCAGCTACCAGGATCCCCTGCCCAGCCACTTCTCCTTCAATTCGCCTTTGGGTGCCTGCGACACCTGCCGCGGCTTCGGCCGCGTGATCGGCGTGGACTACGACCTGGTGGTGCCGGACCAGAACAAGACGCTGTCCGGCGGCGCGGTGAAGCCCTGGCAGACGGCCACCGGCAAGGAATGCCAGGACGACATGGAGAAGCATGCGCCGGCGGCCGGCATTCCCCTCGACGTGCCATACCACGACCTCACCGACGACCAGCGCAACTGGGTGATCAACGGTGACGGCCGCAAGGGTCGCAAGCACTGGTACGGCATCAAGGGCTACTTCGACTGGCTGGAGAGCAAGGCCTACAAGATGCACGTGCGCGTGCTGCTCTCGCGCTACCGCAGCTACACCGAATGCCCGGCCTGCAAGGGCGCGCGGCTGAAGCCGGAGTCGCTGCTGTGGCGGCTGGGGCCGCACAACATGCAGGCGCTGTCCATGCTGCCGGTGGCGCGCTGCCGCGAGTTCTTCGCCGACCTGCAATTGCCGCCACCGCTGCAGGATGCCGACTCGCTGGTGCTGGATGAAATCCGCGCGCGCCTCGGCTACCTGTGCGAGGTGGGCCTGGGCTACCTCACACTCGACCGCCAGTCACGCACGCTGTCCGGGGGCGAGGTCCAGCGCATCAACCTCACCACCGCGCTGGGCACCTCGCTGGTGCACACGCTGTTCGTGCTCGATGAACCTTCGATCGGCCTGCATCCGCGCGACATGGGCCGCGTGATCGGCGTGATGCAGAAGCTGCGCGACGCGGGCAACACGCTGGTGGTGGTGGAGCACGACCCGCAGATCATGTTCGAAGCCGACCGGCTGATCGACATGGGACCCGGCGCGGGTGAGCACGGTGGTCGCATCCTGTTCAACGGCCCGCCCGCCGGCGTGCTGCGCGAAAAGGAATCGCTCACCGGCGACTACCTTGCAGGCCGCAGGCGCATCGTGCCCGTCGACGAAAGCCCCGCCGTCTCCACCGAACCCATGGCACACGCCGCCCGCACGCTGGTGCTGGAGGGCGCCAGCCTGCACAACGTGCACGATGCCACGCTGCGCGTGCCGCTGGGACAGCTGGTGTGCGTCACCGGCGTCTCCGGCTCCGGCAAGAGCACGCTGGTGACCGAGCTGCTCTACCCGGCCCTGCAGCGCACCTTCGGCAAACCCGCCGAGATGCAGGGCAGCTTCGAGAAGCTCAGCGGCCACGGCCACCTGCAGGGCGTGACGCTGGTGGACCAGTCGCCCATTGGCCGCAACGCGCGATCTTGTCCCGTCAGCTTCATCGGTGCCTTCGATCCCATCCGCCAGCTGTTCGCGAAGCTGCCCGAGGCGATGGCACGGGGCTACACACCCGGCACCTTCAGCTTCAACTCCGGCAACGGCCGCTGTCCGGACTGCGGCGGCAATGGTTTCGAGCACGTGGAAATGCAGCTGCTGGCCGATGTGTACCTGCGCTGCCCCACCTGCAATGGCCGCCGCTACCGCGACGAGGTGCTGGAGCTCACCGTCGAAGGCGCGCAGGGTGGCCGCGCCGACATCGCCACCGTGCTCGAAATGACGGTCACCGAGGCGCTGGCGTTCTTTGCCGGTGAGGACGAGGTGCTCGCGCGCCTGCAGCCGCTGGCGGATGTGGGACTCTCCTACCTGAAGCTGGGCCAGCCCGTGCCCACGCTTTCCGGCGGCGAGGCGCAGCGACTGAAGCTGGCGGGCCACCTGGCCGATGTGGCCGGCACCACCGGACAGCTGCTGATCTTCGACGAACCCACCACGGGCCTGCACTTCGAGGACATCGCCAGGCTGATGCGCGCCTTCCGGGCGCTCACCAGGCGCGGCGCCTCGCTGCTGGTGATCGAGCACAACCTCGATGTGATCGGCGCGGCGGACTGGCTGATCGAACTCGGCCCCGAAGGCGGCGATGGCGGCGGCCGCATCGTGGGCTCGGGCACGCCCGCCGAGTTCCGCGCCGGTCGCATCGGCCACACCGGCGTGGCGCTGGCCAGCTACACGCTTTCGGCCGAAGCCGTGCGCGATGCTGCCCGCCAGCACCTGGCGCCGCCGGAGCCGCCCCGTGCCATCGAGGTGCGCGGCGCGCGCGAGCACAACCTGAAGAACATCGATGCCCAGCTGCCGCATGGGGCGATGACGGTGGTCACCGGTGTCTCCGGCTCGGGCAAGTCCACGCTGGCCTTCGACATCATCTTCGGTGAGGGCCAGCGCCGCTACCTGGAGTCGCTGAACGCCTATGCACGCCAGTTCGTGCAGCCTGCCTCGCGCGCCGATGCCGATTCGGTCACCGGCATTCCGCCCGCGGTGGCCATCGAGCAGCGCACCAGCCGCGGCGGCCGCAAGAGCACGGTGGCCACGCTCACCGAGATCCATCCCTTCCTGCGCCTGCTGTTCGTGAAGCTGGGCGTGCAGCATTGCCCGGACTGCCAGATCCCCATCGAGCCGCTCAGCGCCGACGCCATCACCGCGCGCATCCTCAAAGGCCACCGGCAGAAGGAGATCACGCTGCTGGCGCCGCTGGTGAGCGGACGCAAGGGCATCTACAACGAGCTGGCGCGCTGGGCGGCGAAGAAGGGCCACGAGCAGCTGCGCGTGGACGGCAAGCTGGTTTCCACCGCGCGCTGGCCGAAACTGGCGCGCAACAAGGTGCACGACATCGAGCTGCCCCTGGGCACGCTGCAGGCCACGCCGCGCAACGAGACGCAGCTGCGCGAACTGATCGATGCAGGCCTGGAGGCGGGCAAGGGCGTAGTGATGGTGCAGGCTGCGGGCAGCAGCACGTTGCATTCCTTCTCTTCCCGCCGCGCCTGCCCGGACTGCGGACGCGGTTTCCCCGAGCCGGATCCCCGCCTCTTCGCCTGGAGCAGCGCGCGCGGCTGGTGCCCGGACTGCCACGGCACCGGCCTCGAACTGCCTGAGTTCGACGAGGAGCAGACGGGAGAGGAAGACTACTGGCTGGAGGCCGGTGCCGACGCGCATGTCTGTGAGACCTGCGATGGCGCGCGCATGAACACGGTGGCGCTGGCGGTGAAGTTCCGCGACCGGTCGATTGCCGACCTGGCCGCCCTGTCCATCGATTCGCTCGCCACCTTCCTGCAGCAGCTGAAACTCGGTGCGCGTGAAGGAGCCATCGCAAAGGACCTGGTACCGGAGATCAGCGGCCGCCTCGGCTTCCTCGCGCGCGTGGGCCTGGGCTACCTCACGCTGGATCGCGCCGCGCCAACACTGTCGGGCGGCGAGACGCAGCGCCTGCGCCTGGCCGCGCAGCTGGGCTCGAACCTGCGCGGCGTGTGTTACGTGCTCGACGAACCCACCATCGGCCTGCATCCGCGCGACAACCGCCTGCTGCTCGATGCGCTCGGCGAACTTGGCCAGGGGCGCAACACGCTGGTGGTGGTGGAGCACGACGAGGAAACCATCCGCCGTGCCGACCATGTGCTCGACTTGGGACCGGGCGCCGGCTCGCGCGGCGGGCACGTGGTCGTGGCCGGCACCATGGCCGAAATCCTCGCCCATCCAGACTCCATCACCGGCCGCTGCCTGCGCGAACCCATGCGCCATCCGGTTGAGCCGCGTCGCCCCGTGGTGAAGCGCGGCGCCAGCGCCACGCCCATGCTGCGGCTGGAAGGCATCTCGCTGCACAACCTGCGCGGACTGGACGTCGACCTGCCACTGGGCCGGCTCATCGCGCTCACCGGGGTCTCCGGGTCGGGCAAATCCACGCTGGCCCTTGATGTGCTGCGCCCGGAACTGGCCCGGGCACTGGTGCGCGGCACGAAGGCGAAGTCTGCCCGGCCCCAGTACTGCAAGGCGATCCACGGCGTGCAGCTGATCGAGCGCGTGCTCGAGGTGGACCAGACGCCCATCGGCAAGACGCCGCGATCCTGCCCTGCCACCTACGTGGGTTTCTGGGATGCGATCCGCCGTGTGTTTGCCGGCACCACCGAGGCTTCGATCCGCGGCTACGGACCCAGCCGTTTCTCCTTCAATACCGCCGGCGGCCGCTGTCCCGCCTGCGAGGGCCAGGGCATGCGCACGGTGGAGATGAACTTCCTCCCCGACGTGAAGGTGCCCTGCGATGCGTGCAAGGGCAAGCGCTTCGACCCTGACACCCTCGGCGTGCTCTGGCGTGGCAGGAGCATCGGCGACGTGCTGGCCATGAGCGTGGACGAGGCGGTGGAGTTCTTCGCCAGCCACAAGAGCATCCGCCATGCGCTGGCGCTGCTGCAGGAAGTGGGGCTGGGCTATCTCACGCTGGGCCAGCAGAGCCCCACGCTCTCCGGTGGCGAAGCACAGCGCATCAAGCTGGTCACCGAACTGGCCCGCCTCAGGCCCGACGCGGTGCCCTCCGCGCGCGGCGCGTTCTACATCCTCGATGAGCCGACCGTGGGACTGCACATGGCCGACGTTGAGCGCCTGATCGCCGTGCTGCACCGCCTGGCCGACGCCGGCAACACCGTGCTGGTGGTGGAGCATAATCTCGACGTGGTGGCACAGGCAGACTGGGTGATCGATCTCGGGCCTGAGGCAGGACCTGCGGGCGGCCGCTGTGTCGTGGCCGGTCCTCCCTCCGTCGTGGCCGGTCACCGCACCTCGCGCACCGGCGCGGAACTGCGCCTATTCCTGGAGCAGCGCCGTGCCGCATGACATCGGCTGCTGGAAATGCGGTGCTTCGCTGTCAGCGTTGCCGCTGCCCTTCGGGCGCACCGAGCGCTGCCGCCAGTGCGGCGCGGACCTGCATGCTTGCCGGCTGTGCTCGCTGTACGACCCGCGCGCCTGGCAGCAATGCCGTGAGCCCACCGTGGAAGAAGTGCGCGACAAGGAACGCGCCAACTTCTGCGATCACTACAAGCCGGTGGCCGGCGCGTTCAAGGGTGCCAACACCACGGCCGATGCAGCCCGCGCGGAGCTCGATAAGCTGTTCGGAAAATAGGCGCGGGAGGATTCCCGCGCCCCACCGGATCAATTGCCGCCGAGGCGGCCCAGCAGGCGCGAGAACCGGCCGCCGGACTTCTTCTCCGGCTTGCGCGCGGCGGCGTCGTTGATGATGGTGCGGCCGCCATCATCCAGTGACAGCGTCGAAGCGCCCAGGATCTCCAGCGTCGACTCGAGCACCTCGGCGCCACCGACACCGGCGCTGATCTTGCGGTCCAGCGGTACATCCGGCGCGCGGCGACGGGCCACCACGCGTTTGCCCACCGGATGGCCGGTGGCCTTGCCCGGGACCGGGGCCGCTGCTGGCGCCGCGGGCGCCTTGGGCGCAGCCTTGGGCGCCAGGCGCGGCGGCACGGCGGCCGCCACCGGCTTGCCGGCCACCCTGGCACGCACGGCGTCGTCGATGTCACGACGCGGCGGCGGCGGGCGGTCGTCGGCCAGCAGCTCGAAGCCTTCCATGCCTTCGCGGCGCAGGTCGGCGTCGGTGGTCTTCTCCGGCCCGCCCGGAGGCGGCGAAGTGGTGCCACGTGCGCGATCCCGTTCCTTCACGGCTACCGGCACCACGGCCACGGTCGTGTAGTCCGAGCGCACGTAGTTGGCCACCTGCGAGGCGGAGTTGGGATCGCTGAAGAAGCCCAGCCTGAGGCCGTACCACTTGCGTCCCTGGCGATTGCCTTCGACGTTGTACAGCGTGTACGCCTCGAAGATGGCCAGGTGCGGCAGCGCGGCCACGTCCACCGGCGTGGTGGACCAGACCAGCTGCACGGCAAAGCATGGCGGCGCGTTGTTCTCGCGATCCACCTTGATGTCGGTGAGCGTCTGGGTGTCCTCGGGGGTCACCAGGCGCACCTGCGGTTCCTTGTCGAGACCATCGAACGGATTCTTCAGCGGCGGCATCGCGGGGATCACCGGTGCTGCCTTGTCCGACGGCTCTTCAAGCAGGCTCAGCGCCTCGAGGTTGCTGAGCTCGCGCGCCGGCGCGGACTGCGCAGGCGTGGGCGCGGCTGCGGCCACAGGTGCGGCCACTGGCGCAGCTACTGGCACAGCCACAGGCGCAGCCACTGGCGCGGACGGGCTCGCGGTCGGGCTCGCGGTCGCGCTCGCGGGAACAGCCTTCGCCACGGGCGCCACCGCTGGCGCGGTACGCAGCGGAGAGGGCGCGATGATGGTTGGAGCGCTTGCTTCCGCTGCGCCTTCCGACAACTGTGCGAGCACGTCGCGCACGTTGGACATGGCTTCGATCGTCGGCGCCGCCGCAGGCATGACAGCCGCCGGAGGCGCGGCAACCGGTGCCGGCGCAGCCGCCGGCACCACGCTGCCCGGCGCGATGCGTCCACGACGCCCCGTGCCCGTGCTCGGCGCCGGACCAGCCCACGCGCCCGGATACACCTCGCGCACCGAAGGCAGCAGTTCCTCTGCCTGTTCCTGCGTCTGGAAATAGCCCATGTGCAGGCGGAAGCGCTCGCGCCCTTCCTCGCGCTGTCGGCTGACAAAGAAGGTGAATCGCTTGAGCGCGGGGGAGCTCGGATGCGACAGCGCCATGGGCGATGTCGATGCGGCCAGGTTGATCACGTACATCTGCGCGGGTGCGGTGGATTCTCCGGCACCGATACGTTCTGCGCTGCTTGCACTCATTGCTGTGAAACTCCGTGGAAGCTTGTCTTCCGTGGGCGGCTCCGCTGTCTTGCGCGGGGGGATTCCCGAACAAGACCGGTGGCTTTGCGTCCCCGCCTCGCGACGGGTATGCCTTGGTCACTTCGAAGTCACAGTGTCGGCAACCAGCGACCCCGCGTCAAGAACTTGGTAAATGCGATATGTCATGAACACGCTGCATCTTTGCAGCGTTGCGAGCTTGATCGCGGATGCGCAACATAACGTCGCGCGAGGGGCGGGAATAAGGGAAATGCCGATTGTCCGTGCGGCGCGGATCAACCGCCGGCAGCGCTGCGGCCATCGCCACGCGCTTCCATGCGGCCGAACAGAAGGGCCGTCATGTCCTGAGCCGACAGCGGGCGCGCCATGAAGTAGCCCTGCGCCAGGTCGCAGCGCTGCTCGCGCAGGAACTCCAGCTGCACGGCCTCCTCCACGCCTTCGGCGACCACCGTCCTGCCGAGGCCATGCGCCATCGCAATGATGGTGCTGGCCAGCGCCGCTGCCGAGTGATCATTCACCAGCTGCGCCACGAAGCTGCGGTCGATCTTCACCGCCCGCACCGGGTAGCGGCGCAGGCTGGCCAGCGCCATGCTGCCCGTACCGAAGTCATCCAGCGTGAGCCCCACGCCAATCCCGGCCAGCTCTTCCAGGCAGGACTGGCTGTCGTCGTCCATGAGTGCCGACTCGCTCATCTCGAAGGTGAGTGCCTCCGGCGGCAGGCGGTAGCGGGCCAGCTGCCGTCGCAGGCTGGCGGCAAACTGTGCATCGCGCAGCTGCTGCACCGAGAGGTTCACCGCCATCACCGGCGCGGCGATGCCGGCCTCGCGCCACGCCGCAAGCTGTGCGCAGGCGGCCTCGAGCACCCAGCCTCCGAGGTCGACGATCAGGCCGGATTCCTCGGCTGCCGGCACGAACTCGGCGGAGGTCTTCATCGCACCGCCGGGCGGCTGCCAGCGCAACAGGGACTCGATGCCCGCGAGGCTGCCGTCATCGACCCGATACTGCGGCTGGTAGTAGAGCGAGAACTCCCGCCGGCCGAGCGCGCGGAACATGCCCGAGTCCGGCGCGCGCTGCCCGAGCTTGGGATTGTAGAACTCGGCGCCGCCGCGCCCCAGCTCCTTGGCGCGGTACATGGCCAGGTCCGCATTGTGCAGCAGCTCGTCGATGCTGGCGCCCTCGTCCGGGAACAGCGCGATGCCGATGCTGGCGCGCACGATGTGCTCGCGGCCGCCCACGCGGATGGGCCTGCGCATCGACTCGATGACGCGGTGGGCCACCGTGGTCACCTCGCTGGTCCCGCCGACGTCACACAGGATGATGGTGAACTCGTCACCGCCCAGGCGCGCGACCGTGTCGCCGTCCTTCACGCAGCCGCGCAGCCGCTGCGCCACGATGGACAGCAGCTGGTCGCCAGCCTCGTGGCCGAGTGAATCATTGACGCGCTTGAAGTGGTCCAGGTCGATGTACAGCAGCGCCCCCTTGCTGGCCTTGCGCGTGGCCGCATGCAGCTCGGCCTGCAGCTGGTCCCTGAACAGCAGCCGGTTGGGCAGCTGCGTGAGAGGATCGAAGTGCGCCTGGCGGTACAGGCGCTCGGCGCGTGCATTGCTGGCCAGCGAGGAGCCCAGGCGCAGAGCGCACAGCGTGCCTGTCTGCGCAATGCTGCTCGCGCCCGAAGGCGCCTCGACATAGCCCACTGTCAGGATGGCGGCCAGTTCGCCAGCCGCCATCACCGGCCACACCCAGAAGAAGGTGGCGCCGGCGGCCTGCAGCGGCGCGAGGAAGCTGTGGCGCCCCTCCTCGCTGCGCACGATGGTGAGGCCCAGCTCCGTCCCGCGCAGCGTGGCCACCATCTCCGCATCCAGCGGTACACGCGTCACCGGCGCGCCACCCGCTGCGCTGAAAGCGAACAGGCGGCCGTGGCTGGCCACGGGATCCACCAGCGTCAGGCCGACATTGTGCGCGCGGGTAACGGCGCGCACCCGGTCCAGCACCTGGTCGATCACGCTCTCATGGTCGCCGCCGGGCAGCAGCAGGCCGTCGATCTCGTCCAGCACTTGCCGCGTGTCGTTCTGCTGCTGGATGGCGCCGGAAGCGCGGTTGCAGGCCTCGGCGAGCTGCCGCACTTCCGGGAACAGCAACGGCGAGGCGGAAATCGCCACGCGGCGATCGGGCAGCTGGCCCAGCGCGCGACGCACCTGGCGCAGCGCTGTTCCATTGCGCGCGCCCACGCGATGGCACATCCACGCTGCCAGCAGCAGCAACGGCAGGAAGGTGCCCTGCGTGCGCAGCGCTGACCAGAATGCCGCGGACCACGGCTGGTCTGGCGCCAGCGACACCATGGCCAGTGCGGTGTCGCTGGTGACGAATGCGGCGTTGATGGCCACCACCGCGCCCACCCACTCCGCGCCCGCCTCGTTCCAGGCGAGGTTGCCAACCGCCTCGCCGCCGGGCAGCGTCAACAGTCGTTCGATGCTCTGCGCGGCGATCTGCGGCGCCCGGGGGCGCGAGGTGAAATGCGTCTGGCCCCAGGCATCGAACACCGCCAGGTTGTTGTCCGGACCGGGATCCAGCACCGTGCGCCACCAGCCCTCGCGCAGCTCCGCCAGCACCTTGCGGCGGGGCGGTGCATCGCGCAGTTCGCGCATCAGGTAGAGTCGTCCGGCACCGGTGCCCGACCTGGGCACCAGCAGCACGGTGCCGTTTTCGGCCAGGGCTTCACGCTCGCGCCCGGTGAGTTCGAATTCGCGCGCGCCCACCGTGAACGCTGTGCCAGTAGAGGCCGGCAGGATGGAGACGCTGCTGAAGTAGCCGGCGTCGCGCTGTATCTCCGCGCGCATGAATTCCCAGCTGCCATCGGGATTGCGGGGGGAACGCTCGGTGATCCAGCGCAACAGCATCTCGGCATTGCCGATGCGTGCGCGCACTGTCAGCGCCGCCTGTCGCGTGGCGTCGCGCAGCTGCTGCTGGTGCATCTCGCGGTACTGGCGGTGCTGCTTGCCGGCCTGCAGCAGGGTGCTCGCGGCCAGCAGCACGAGCCCGGCGGCAACCACCGTCCAGGCCATGCGTGCTCCGATACCCCCGAACCGCGCCAAGGCTGCCCTGCGCATCTGACAGGTATCCTCCTTGTTCTTATTGGACTATGGGTCGCTCCCGCAGGCCGTGCGCCACGTCACCAACGCGCAATTCAGCGCCCGCCGGGGGCACCGGCAAGGCCCGCCAGTGAGGCCCCTGCATAGGTGGAAACCCCGCGGCGCGGCAGGCGCGCCACCGCCAGCATGGCGGTGGCCAGCTGCGACGGAGTCAGCGCCGCGAGCGCGCCATGGCTGCTGCGACGCAATAACGGGGCCGTGAGCGCGAGCAACCCCTTGCGCACCACACTCCCGACGCCCTCCTGCGCCCGCAGGCCCAGCAGCGGGCCAGGCTGCAGCAGGTCCACGGCATCGAACCCGAGCTGCCGCACCCCGGTTTCCATCTCCCCCTTCACGCGCTGGAACACTTCGCCCGCACCTGTCCGCGCACCGGCTGCGGACACCACCATGAGGCGCGTTGCACCCAGGGTGCGTGCTGCCCGCGCAAACGCACAGACCAGCTTGAGGTCCACCTCACGCAGGGCGCTTTCCGCAGCCTGCGGACCGCCAGGCGCACCGAGCACGCAGAACGCGTCGCTGCAGCGCTGGCCCTTCAGGCTGCGCTCCAGGTCATCGAAGCGCAGGATGCGATTGGCCAGGCGCGGATGCTCCAGCGGCAGCGGGCGCCGCGACAGCGCCAGCACGCGCGCGAAAGTGTCGTCTTGCAGGAGCAGCTTCAACAATGCCGTGCCGGTCAGCCCACTGGCACCGGCCAGCAGTGCCACGCGTGGCTCGGGCTTTGCCGGCTCTTTTGCCGCCACCAAAGGAATTCTTCCCGCAGTCCTACAGGGACCGGAATTATGCCCGCGATCCTGCCATCGCGTCGCCGGCGGTGCAGGCGCCCCAGTTCACCCGTCCTGCCGCTTGGGAGTACTCTTGCTGCATGCCAAGGATTGCCCCGCTTCTTGCCTCGCTCCTGCTGCTGCCGTTGCAATCCCTTGCGGCCGATGCCGTCACGGATGACCGCCCCGCCATTTACCGCCAGTACCGCGAGGCCTTCGATGCCGGCGACTTCCAGAAGGCACTGCCCCTGGCCGTGCGGGTGGTGGAGCTGACCAGCAACCAGTTCGGCAACGAGGCCGTCGAGCTGGTCAATCCACTCACCAACGTGGCCACCACGCTGTACCGGCTGAAGCAGCACGGCGAGGCCCTCGACGCCTACCGGCGTGCGCTCACGCTGCTTGACCAGGAAGGCGACGCCACCGATCCGCGCTTCGTCTCGCCCCTGCATGGCCTGGGCGCGACCCTGCGCGCCATGGACCGGGACGAGGAAGCCATCATCCCGCTCAAGCGCGCAGTGGACATCATCCGCAACCGCGACGGCCTGCATGCGCCGGCCCAGCTGCCCATCCTGCGCGCCCTCATCGCCTGCTATGAATCCACCGGGCGCACCGAGGATGCCGGGCGCGAGCACCAGTATGCGTTCACCATCGCCGAGCAGACCTGGGGCGCCAACGACCCGCGCATGATCGATGCGCTGGAGGAACTGGCCGACTGGTACGAGGCCACCGGCCGCTACACCGGGGCGCGACTGCTGCACATGCGTGCGGTGGAGTTGGCCGACAGGGAACAGCCGATGAGCCTGAAGGCCATCGGACCCTTGCGCGGCATCGCCCGTGCGTACCGCCTCGCGTTCATCCATGGCGAGAATTCACAGGCCGCGATGACGGCCCCCGAGGACCTGCCGGATTCCCTGCGCCGTGCTGCGGCGGTGAACCTGTCGATGCCTTCCAGCGATGGCGAGCGGGCACTGCGCGAAGCCTTGCAGCGGCTGGAGTCCTCCGGCGCATCGAGGGCGGCGGAGCGCGGCACGGTAATGGCCGAGCTCGGCGACTGGTACCGCATCGCCGGCGTCACGCAGCGCGCGCTGGCCACCTGGCGCGACGCCTGGAACGAACTGAACATCGCTGGCGACACTTCGCTGCTCGCCCGACCGGTGCCGGTGATCTACCGCGCGCCACCCGTGGCCACCTCGCAGCGCCAGCAGGACCCCGAGGAATACAGCGTGCAGGAAGTCGAATTGCGCGCCTCCATCGGGCCGGATGGCACGCTGCGCGAGGTCACGGTGGCCAATCCCGCGCCGGAACGTGAAGGCGCCGAGCGCGCGGTGATCGCGGCCCTGCGGCGCGCCGTGTGGCGGCCCGCCTTCGAACGCGGCCAGCCCGTGGCCACCGGGGACCATGTCTTCCGCGAGAAGGTTTACGTGAAGCTGCCGCGCGAGAGCCGCGGCAACTGAGCGGCTACGGCGCGTCCGGCTCGATCGGCACCAGCTCGATTATTTCCATCGCGGCGGCCGCCGCGTCTTGCGCGGTGAGCACCTCGCCCGCTGCCAGCCGGGCCGCCATCGGCTGGCGTGGCAACTGCACCAGGAATTTCGCCGCCGCATCGCGCATGGCCGCCCGCGTGGCCTGCGTGAGTGCGTTGGCGGCACGCCCGGCGCGCGAACTGCCATAGCCGGTGAGCGTGAGGTTGTCGATGGCCTCGCCGGCCTGGCCGAGCACGGCGATGCGGTAGCGGATGGTCACGGCCCAGTATTCGCCGCCGGTCTCGCTGTCGGTCACGAAGGAGAACTGCTCGATCTCCGGCTCGAAGATGGCCTGCAGGTTGCCTGCGGAGCGTGCGGCCGCCTCGCTGTCGAACACCTGCACGGAAGAGAAGGAAGTGCCGAAGATGGTGCGGAACAGCTCCTCGTGGCCCGGGCCGAGGTCGATCTTCCAGCCGGAATTGCCGCGCTTTTCCTCGTGCTTGTAGTTGCGCACCCGGTCGTTGACCACCAGACCCACGCGCGCCTGCAGGGGCTGCACCAGGGCGCGGGGAAGAGCCGGCGTGGGCTTGACGGCCACGCTGCCACAGGCCGCAAGAAGCAGCGCCAGCGCCGCCAGCGACGTGGAACGCAGGCGGCGCAGTGCACCTCGCCCGCCCAGCACCGGCAGCCGCGCATTTCGACACTGAACTGTCATGGCTTCTCGTTGGTGATGCCGACGAATGTGCCGCCGTTGCGTGCGGTAACCGTACGCATTAGCGCCGAAAACTGGATGTTTGTAAATGCTGACATGCCCGCACCCTGCTGGAAACCGATGGCATGGATCCGCGCGCGCGGCCGGCTGTCGGCGACATTGAGGCGTGCGATGCGTTCCACCGCCTCCTGCATGGAGTTGCCGGAGAATTCATCGCCGATCACCACGATGCTGAGGTTCTGTCCCCGCTCGCGATACAGGCGCAGCGCCAGCTCAATGCCCGGCACGGGATTGGACTGGCTGTAGGGACGCCAGCTGCGCAGGCGGGTGCGGATGCGCTGGCGCAGCTCGGTTGAGTCCTTCAGCCACGAGCCGGGTGCGCCACTCTCGAACATGAAGCGGCCCTGGTCGTTGACCACCTGCAGGCCCTTCAGGTCCGGGTAGATGTCGAGCGTCTCGCTCATGATGGCGAGGGTGGATTCCCAGTGGTTCACGGCCATGCTGTCGGAGGTGTCGATCACGAACACCACGTACTCGCTGTCCACCGGGATGCCGCCCACCGATGCCGTCGGCGCCGTGCGCCGGCGTGGCTGCGCGCGCAGCCGCTCCATCTCGGCGGTGAGCTCCTGGTAGGCCGACACCAGCTCGCTGGCGACGATGTTGGCCACTGCCGCATCGTTGCGGCTGGCGTCGTATTCGCCACGCACATCGGTGAGGTCGCCCTGCAGGCGCGCCAGCCGGTCACGCTCGGTGCGCAGTTCGCGGATACGGCCCTGCAGTTCACGCCGCAGCTCGTCGGAATCGCCGCGGATCTCGAACAGCTCCTCTTCCAGCTTCAGCAGCTGCGCGTTCAGCGACACGCGCGCCCGCTCGATCACCACCGGCTGGTCCACGTCGGTGAGCACCAGCAGCAGCAGGATGGCGCCAAAGCCGCAGCAGATGCAGTCCATGAACGAGAGGCTGAACACCTCGCCCTCGCGGCGGCGCAGCTTCATGGCCAGTCCTCCCCGGGAACCAGGTAGCTGCCGCCGGTTTCGCGCGCCATGGTCCAGAAGCGGTGTGCCGCCGGCAGGTCACCCTGCATGGGCAGCAGGATCACGCTCACTGGCACGTTGTCAGGCAGCGCGCGCCGGGCTTCATCGAAGAGGCGCGAGCGCTGCGCGGCATCCACGTACTTGCGCCGGGGCACGTCGCGTCCCTGCGTGGGCAGGCCGTCGGTGACCAGCACGACCTGGTCCGGCTTCGGCGAGAGTTCGTTGATGGCCCTCCAGGCATTGATCAGGCTCGAGCCACCCTCGGGCGTGAGCGCACGCAGGCTGGTGATGGCCTGCTCCAGCAGCCGCGGGTCGCCGGAATCCAGCCACTTGCCCTCGGTGCCTTCGACCAGCGGGTGGGCCTGGGTGTTGAAGCCATACATCTGGAAGCGGCTGCCGGCGGGCAGCTGCGTCGAGAGCCAGTCGGCAATATCCAGCGCATGACGCCACTTCGGCGCCGCGCGCCTGAGGCCCGGGTCCTGATTGCGCAGCTTGATGATGGCGTCCAGCTCCTCGTGCATCATGCTGGCGGAGCGGTCCATCAGCACCAGGATGCGCCGGCCCTTGATCTGGATGCCGGTGAGGTACTGCCGGTTGCCGGTGCCACGGAAGGCACGCACCCGCTCGCCCTGTGGCGCCTGCTGCACGGTGGGACCACCCTGCAGCCGCCGCGTGCCTTCTTCCAGCTGCTTCAGGTCGGTCTTCAGTTCATTGATGTGCGCGCGCTGGGCCATGCTGATGGCGCCAGCCTGCAGCGCGGCCATCTGCAGGGAGCCGACTTCCTCGCTGAGCGTGCGCGCCCGTTCGGCGGCCTGCGCGGTTTCGGCCTGCGTCTTCTCCAGCGTATTGCGCAGCAGGACCAGGTTGCGCGTGCCCACCAGCACTTCTTCCTCGAGCCTGTTGACCTCGGCCTGCAGCTTGTCGATGTCCTCCACGCGCTTCACGCCGGCCTGGCCGGCAACGATGGTGTAGAACAGCACCACCGCGCCGAAGCCGCAGCAGATGCAGTCGAGGAAGGACAGCGAGAACACCTCGAAGCGGCGTCTGTTGCGGCGGGCCATGGCTACTGCGCCCCGATGGCCACCAGAGGCAGCTCGATGCCGGGATCGCCCAGCCGCAGCACGGCGCCCGCTGGCAACAATGCACGGCCGCGCACGCGCGCACCATCGACGAAGGTGCCGTGCGTGGAATGATCGATCACCTGCGTGCGGCCGCCTTCACGGCGCAGCGTGCAATGGCGGCGGGAGATGCCGGCCAGGCCCTCGGGCAGGCTGAGCGCCACATCACCTGCGCGCCCGACCACCAGGCCGCCGGAGGAAATCGGCACCACCCCGCCCTGCCACACCACATGCGTGGCCATCGGCCGCGCGGCGCCTGTGGTATCGAACAGCGGTTCGAGCAGGCCATCGGGTGCTGGCTCGGTGAACAGCGGCATGCTGGTGCGATAGGGCACGCCCGCATCGGCGGTGGCACCAGAGGGTTGCAGCAGGCTGGCGGCGCGCGCCGCAAGATCGCCGGCGCCGCCGCACAGGCGTGCGAACCTGGCGGCAACCAGCACGGACTGGAGGCCCGGGATTTCCGCCGCCGGATGCGGCACCAGCAGCGTCGCGTCCCCGTATGCGGCAGCCAGCGCCTGCAGTGCATTGGCCAGCGGTGCCAGCACGGGCTGGGCCGCGGCGGCCAGCTGGTCGCGCGTGAGCGCCAGGGTCACCTCTCCGTTGCCGGTTTCCAGCTGCAGCAGCGCCTGGCCCTGGCGCTGCGCCCCGGCCGCCAGCTGCGGCAGCTGTCCGCGCAGCGCCTGTTCGTGACGCAGGTCATGCAGGGGATCAAAACGCGTCTGCTGCACCAGGGTGGCTGCGGCAAGCCTCAGCCAGGCATCGTGCAGACTCTGCATTCCGCCGGGCAGATGCACGTGCCGGCGCAGTGCCGCCATGTCGCCGGCGCGCACGGCAAGGTCGACGGAGAACTGCCGGCGCGACAGGCCCAGCACCACCAGCTGCGGGCACTGCGGCAGCCATGCCGCCAGCACCGCCGCACGGTCAACAAAACCCTGCACCTCGTGGCCGGCCGTGCGCAGTTCGCGCAGCAGCTCGCCGGGCAGCGCGGGGTGCGCAGGCGGCGCCAGTGCCACCCACAGGCCGCCTTCCACGGGCAACGGCAGCGCAACGGGCACGCCATTGGTGGCTGCGGCGTCCAGCGTGTCGTTGTAGTCGGCGCCGTGCATCAGATGTCCACCGGGAAGGTGAGGTTGTTGTCCGCGGAGATGGGCTCGAGCGGCGGCTCTTCCTCCTCCTGCGCCGGGGGCGGCGGTGCGGGCCTCTGTGTGGCTTCAATTGGTGGTGGTGCCGGTGCCGGGCGATCGGCCTGCCCGGCCGCCGGTTCCCCTGCAGCAGGCGGCGGCGCCTCCGCGGCCCGCAACGACAGCAATGGCAGCAATGCCAGCAGGCACAGGCGTGCCCGCCAGGAAGCGCTCATGACGCATCCTCCGCATAACGTGCCACGCGGAAACCGATGGTGGGCCCCGGGGCGGTGCCACGCTCGCGCCACGCCGCACGCAGTTCGGACAGGGTGGCGCTGCGCCAGTTCGCGCCACGGATGGCGCGGGGGCCGTCATTGTCCGGACCCATCGGGTCGGACACCGCGGCGGCTTCCGGCAGCGAGACGTACACGTCGTGCATCCACTCCGAGACATTGCCCCCGAGGCCGTAGAAGCCGAGCGGTGAACGACCGTAGCTGTTCACTGGCGCGACCACCGGATGTTCGTCCCGGTATTCCGGCAGCATCGGTGCGGAATGCAAGTCGGTGGAAGGCCTGGCCGCCTCCATTTCCCCGCCGGAGAGATTGGCGGCGCCCGACGGCGGCGGCAGCGTGTCGCCCCAGGCATAGCGCTGCCACCGCTGGCCATCCACATAGCGCGCGGCGTATTCCCATTCGGCTTCGGTGGGCAGGCGGTAGCCGCGGTTGGCGGGCTTCACCAGCTGCCAGCGGCCGGCATTGCGCTCGTAGGCCGGCGGCAATCCCTCGCGCACCGACAGCCAGTTGCAGAACTCCACTGCATCGTTCCAGCTCACGCGCGTGACAGCCTGTGGATCCAGGTCGATCGACTTCTCCAGCGCGACGCCCGATGCATGCCCGGCGCGGAAGGCGCGGAACTGCGCGTTGCTCACTTCGGTGGCGGCCAGGTAGAACGGACGCGTCAGCGTCACGCGGCGCTGCACCTCGTTGCTGCGACGGCCCTGCTCGCGGCGTTCGCTGCCCTGCAGGTATTCGCCCGCGGGCAGCAGCAGCAGCTGGCCGAGCAGCGGGCTTTCGACGCGCGAGGGCGGCGGTGCGCGCGGCTCAGGCGCGGCGGCCACCGCCTGGCCGGAAGCTGCGGCGCCCGCCGCTTCGGCGGCCTCGGCCTGGCGCTCCCCCACTTCGCGCAGCGTCACCGCCTGCGGCAGCGAGAGATCGATGCGCCCGAGATCCAGCGTCTGGCCGGCAATCACCGCCACGTCGCTGTTCCACACCCGGCGCCCGGGAGCGGTCAGCGTGAGCCGGTAGAGCCCGGCTTCCAGTTCCACGCGCTGCGGGGCCGGGCCGTATTCGCGGCCATCTATGCGCACGGTGGCGCCGGCGGGCGCAGTGTCGAGCGCCAGCACACCATTGGCAGGCTGCAGCTGCACCTGCAGCTGCTGGCGCTCGCCGCCACCGGTGACCTCGACGCGCGCCACGTGATCCACGTGATGCGGCGCGATGAACACCAGGTCATGCACCCCGGCGGGAATGGAGATTTCACCGGGGGCCTTGCCTGCCGGCCGACCATCGACCAGCACTTCGGCCTCGACGCCGCCGGTGTCGAGCCCGACGATGCCCGGCAGATAGTCCAGCTCCACCTCCAGTGGCAGCGCCGTGGCCAGGCGGCGCGACACATCCAGCGTCACCGTGCGGGTTGCATAACCCGGGTGGGAAATGCTGAGTGTGCGGCGGCCGGTGGGCATGAACACACGCGCACCGCTGTGCCAGCCGAAGCCCGAAGGCCGGACGGCGGCGCCGTCCGGCATGACCTGTATCGGCACGCCTACCAGCGTGAACAGCAGGCCGGCCACGACAAGTACCAGCGCCGCTGCAATGCCGGCAGCCAGCCATACACCCTTGCGCGATGCCGGTCCCGTGCCGCGCGCCGCGGCGCCGGATTCGGGTCGCGCGGCAATGATCTCGCGCACACCCGCCTCGACTTCATCACCCGGCAGCAACGCCTCGCGCAACGGGGCGACCGTGGCGTTTCCCGCCAGGTGCACTACGTCGACCAGGCCGGCTTCAGGATGTACCGTGACCTGCGCCTCGCCAACCGTGAGCACATCGCCGGCTGCCAGCGGCTGCGGCGAGCGCAACGGCTGGCCATTGAGCAGGCTGCGCGCGCCTGGCGCAGGCTGCGCCAGCCACTGGCCTTCCCCGGCAATGCTGACGGCGATGCCTGCGACGCCGGGAAGCACCACTCCCGCGCCTTCGCCGCCCAGGTCGAGCGGGAGCGTGGCCGCCCGGCTGCCGAGCGGCTCGGTGATGCGCAGGGTGGAGCTCATGCGGTGGCGGGCTGCATCAGATGCGCTCCGTGCATCGCACTGACAGCGCCATCTCGCGCTGGCCCGGGGCCAGCTCCAGCACGTAGCGCACGTCGCGGAAACCTTCGCGCCGGCCGACGATGGTGTACTGCCCCGGCGGCAAGGTGAGGCGGCGCATCTGGAAGACGCCGAGCTCGCCCACCTGCATCACGCTCACCTGCGTGCTGTTGTCTGAAGTCAGCTCCAGGTGCACGGGCTCCTTCGCTGCATCAAGCACGCCGCGCAGCCACGCAAGCTGCGATGCCAGGCGCGGTGAGCCGTGCGCACTGGCCTCGCCACGCGCCAGCGCACGCTGCGCCGCCTGCCGCACCGCCGGCGCCACCAGGCGCTGCGGACGCTCCATGTAGTCGGCCAGCTCGCGATCGAGGGCGGCGCGGCGCTCGCTGCGCGCCAGTCCATCCTGCGCGAACTGCAGGTTCGCGTCGCGCTCCAGCGCGCGGCGATACAGCACCACTGCCTCATCCCAGCGCTCGGTGGATTCCAGCTGCGTGCCTGCGGCGAGGTCCTCCGCGTTCTGCCGGTCGCGGCGAATCTCGGCGATGCGCCGCTGGCCATCGAGCACGCGCACCTCGCGCGGGTGGATGGCAGCGGCCTGGGCATAGGCGCTCTCGGCTTCATCCACCTGCCCGCGCCGCATGGCATCGGCCGCCGCCGCGAGGATCACTTCGAAATCCCCGTCGGCGATGCGCGCCTCCACGCGCGCCAGTGCACTGCGGGCCGGCGCGAAGTCCGGCTGGTTGGCGAGCAGCAGGCGGTAGCTCTCCCGCGCCTGGGCGAGCTGGCCTGCCGCCTCGACGCGCGTGGCTGCGGCCATCTGCTCCAGCTGTTGTTCCAGGCGCTCCGCTGCAGCCAGGCCGGCGCGCGCCCCGGCATTGTCGGCCTCCAGTACCAGCGCGCGGCGGAAGGCAGCCCGCGCCTGCGCCGGTCGCAGCTGCGAGAGCGCCTGCTGCCCGGTGCGAAGTTCATCCGCGAGTGAGGTGGTTGCGGGGGATGCCGCAGCTTCCACGGGAGGCGGTGCGGGTGCAGCTTCCGCTGTCGCGGCTGTGGTGTCGGCAGGAGTGACCACGGCATCTGCGACGCTGGCCACCGGCGCCGTGACAGCGGGCAGCGCAGCCACCGGCGGGCCGGGCACCGGCTCGGGCAGCAGCATCAGCACGGCGGCACCGGCGGCAACGGCGCCGCCCAGCCACCACCAGGCCGACATGCGACGACGCAGCGGCGCCGCCGCTGGCGCCTGTGCGGCGGCTTCCACCACGAGGGGATCGGTCTCGCCTGGCGCCACGGGCAGGGCGAGGCAGCGCTCGAACTCCTGCACCACACTCTCAAGCGACGGACGGGCCAGCGCATCGCGCGCCAGCATGGCCTGCACCAGGTCCAGCAGCGCGGCAGGCGCCGGATGCACGGGCACCGGACGCGGCGGATCCTCATCCTGCACCCGCTGTGCATCGAACTGCGGATAGAACGGCGGATAGCGCGTCAGCAGTTCATGGGCCAGCGCGCCCAGTCCATACACATCATCAGCGGGAGTGGCCGCTTCGCCGCGCAACTGCTGCGGGCTGGCCGAGAAGGGCGAGCCGGCCGCAGGTGCCTCGGCACTGCCCAGCTGCGTGGAAGTGCCGAAGTCCGATACCCGCACCAGGCCGCCGGCGCTGAACAGCACATTGCCAGGCTTGATGTCCCGGTGCACCACGCCACGCTCATGCGCATGCTGCAGCACGCCGGCCACCTGCAGAAGCACCGGCAGCACGCGCCGCCACGGCGCACCGCGCAAACGCAGGGCGCCGCCACCGGGTGCAAATTCGATCGGCAGGAACACGTACTGGCCATCGCGCTGCGGCTCTTCGACGCGCAGCACGCCGGGATGGTCGAGCCGCTGGGCCATGCGCGCCTCATGGCGCAGCAGCGGCAGTGCCTCCTCGGCGGTGCAGCTGCGCAGGTGCAAGAACTTCAGGGCAACGGGATGGCCGCCGGCGCGCTCGTCCACCGCGGCCCAGACCTCAGCGTGACCGCCATCGCCGAGCCGTTCCCTGAGCACATATCGGTCGGCTAGCCGGCGCCCGGCTTCAAGGCTCGCCATGGCCCGCCAGGCCCTCCTCGGCCTGGTACTCGCGCAGCATCTCCCGCCACTGGCGGTACTGCTCTTCCGCGGTGCCGGTGAGCCGGAGGGTGCGACCCTCCACTTCCACCACCTGCTCGGAGACTTCCGACTGCATCGAGCGCGCCAGCTCGCCGAAGGCCATCGCATGCGTGCGCGCGTCGGAGTATTTCTTCAACCCCGACAGGAAGGCGGTGATGCCGCCCACGGTGCCGGCGTAGCGCGCCACGTCGGTGAGATTGCAGGTGGCCTGCGTGTTGCAATCGGTGGGCGCGAAGATGGAAGCGAGCACCGCGGCGGCGCCGAGCACCGTGCGCGTGCGGGCGCTGGACCTTGCGCGCTCTTCCTTGTCGATCTCCTCGTAGGAGGTACGACGGAAGTCGCCGTAGGAATCCTGCATCTGTTCCGAGAAGCCGGTGTAGTAGCCATCGAGCGTGTCGATCACGGCCACGTCGCGCTCGCGGATGCGCTCGACCCTCCCGGCCAGGGGATCATCGCGTGCCGGCAGGCGCACCACGCGCGTCAGCGGCTTGCGCGAGGAACTGTCGGTGCGCAGGTAGCCGGACATGGCCTCCGGCGCGAGGTCGGCCGCGAACGACAACTGCGCCACCTGCCGCACTTCGCGCAGCGCCGCGGCATCCAGCGCATTGCGCGCCTCCAGCAGGTCGTTGGCAATCGCTGAATAGACGTTCTGGAAGGGATCGCGTGCCTTCAGCGCCGCATCGGTCTTGTAGCTGCCGATGTCGGCTTCGCTTTCATAGCGCTTGCGGTCCAGCCACACGCGGCCGGAGGCGTCGCGTGCGGTGATCTCCAGCTCCAGCCGCTTGCCGGTGGATTCGATGATGCGGCCATCGACAGCCAGGTCGACGAAACGCACTGTTTCCGGCGCCACGCGCACGGCGCCCCATTGCGCGCTGCTCTCCAGCGTGTTGCGCAGCACGACGGGGAAGTAGCGCGCCTCGGCCTTGCGCAGGTCCGGATAGATGCGCTTCTTGGCCAGCGCGTCCTCGTCGGAGGCGCTGTCGGCCGGGATGCCCGGATCGAAGGCATGCACCACCACGTCGAGCCGCTGCTCGTCAGGTATCACCTGCAGCGCCTGTTTTGCCTCGACACGCTTCAGCGGGCGGGTCTCCTGCACCACGCACCCGCTGAGCACCGCGCCTGCCAGCGCAGCGGCAGCCAGGCGGATGATGAAAGGAAGACGCAGCATGTCAGCCACCCTTCGTGTTCTGCTTGTAATCGATGTATTCCTTCCAGAGCTTTTCCTTCAGCTCCGGATCGGTCTCGGCCTCGGCCGCCTTGCGCAGGCGCCGGGCGATGATGTCATCGTCCTGGCCGGAGGGAATCTCGCGCGCGGCCTTGCCGCCTCCGCCACCGACACTGGCGTTGCCCCCGACTCCGGAACCGTCGGCCGGACCATCTCCCACCTCGGCGCCGGCAGCGGCACCGGCCCCGGTGCGGTCCGCGCGCTCACGCGCGCTCTCGGAACGCAGGTCGCCGGCGCGGTTGCGCTCCAGCAGGCCGCGGTCGTCCTGGTCCACGTCGCCATCGCCGTCGAGGTCGTCAGTAACGGAGTTCGCACCGCTGCCCGCGCGGTGCGCGGCGCGTGAATCCCGCTGCTCGGCCGTGCGCTGCTGTTCCTTGCTGATCTGGGCATCAAACTCGCCCAGCGAGGCATCGAGCCGGCTGTCGAGTGCCGCACGGCTTTCGGCGGGTGTGCGCGCCGGCACACCGGCATCTGCACTGCCAGCGGATCCGCCCTGCGCGCCGCTGGCGCCGGCAGCGCCTGCGGCACTGCTGCCCGCGCCGCCGGTGGAGCCAGGGCCGGACGATGCGGTCGATGCGGCGCCGGAGTCACTGCCGCCGCCCGCACCGCCGCCACTGGTCGTGCCAGTTCCGCCGCCGGAGCCCCCGCCCGTGCCGCCATCGCCACCACCGGCTCCGCCGGGCAGCGGCGCACCACCGCCGCCACCGCCGCTGGATCCACCGGGCAACGACGCACCGCCACCGCCCCCGCCACTACCGCCGCCACCGCCACCGCCACCGCTGGTGGTGGCGCAACCGGCCAGCAACGCCACCATGCAAAGTGCGACCAGGGACTTCATGTTCACGTCCCGGCGGCCGTGCCGCCCTCCAGGAAGCTGCGCAGCTGGTCGCCCAGTCGCGTGCAGGCCGTCTGTTCGGTGTGCGCGATGAACGGCAGCGGCACGATGGCGCCGACGATCGCGGAAGTGCCGGACACGCTGGTGCCCACCGATCCCGCCGATTTGGCCTGCTTCAGGTCCCACACCGTGGCTTCGTAGTCAGAAGCTTTTTCCCACCAGCCGAAGCCGACGCAACCAGCCGCGCCGGGAGCGGCGCCGCAGGCCAGGCTGCCGCCGCCATCGGTCTTGCGTGTGCCGCCGTCGAGCCAGACGATGTAACGCACGCCCGTGGCCGCCACCTGCTCGGCCACGCCGGGCTGCGACAGGATGCTCTCCATGCCTTCGGCCTTCGATGGCACGGTGCCGGGCTCGAACCACGGGAAGAGTTTGTCGGTGAACTCCTCGTTGGGGTGCACCTTGATGGTCTTGCGGCGACCGGCGATGCGGAAGCCGATGCAGTCGAGGAACTGGCTGTCGGCGCCCGCGCCTTCGATCTGCGGCTTCGCCAGCACCACCACCGATTCGGCATTGCCGATGCGGGTGTCGAGCTCGCGGGATTCATCGATGTGCGCGCGCATGCATCCGGCCAGCGGCAGCAGGGCGGTGGCGATCAGCAGGAGCCTGGTGTTCATGCGCGCAAACCCCGATGAATGAAGACAACGGCCGCCCACCGAGTATGCCACGGTGGGCTCTGACTGCCGGAGCAAGGGCCTGTGCCATTTGGGCGCCTGCCGGCTGAACGAAGGCTGAATGAAGGGGCCATTCAGCCCTTCGCCGGTCGAAGTGAATGGGGCCGGCGTTGTGTCGTTCAACCGTCGCTGCTACGCGACCGGCGTGCTGCCTTATAGCGCTCCCTGAGCTGGTGGCCCCAGACCTTCAGCTGCGCCAGCCATACCCGTGGCTTTTCGAATTCCAGACTGAGGATGGCCAGGCCCACAAGGATGACCAGGGCGCCCGGACCGGGCACCAGCGGCACCGACAGCACCAGCCCGACCAGGATGACGACCCCGCCGGCGATGCCGATGGCAATCCTCTTGCCGAGGCGCAATGCCTGGACATGGATGGCTTCCCGCGGTGGCCTGGACGACGGCTGGTCAGGGGCCAAGAAAGATCCGGTAGGCGGGATTGGCCGTCTCTTCGACATAGGGGAAATGCAGCTCGTCCAGGTGCAGGCGCAGCTCCTCTTGGTCGCCGGGAGGCACCTGCACCCCCGCCAGCACCCGGCCGGTGTCGGCGCCGTGGTTGCGGTAGTGGAACAGCGTGATGTTCCAGCGCGTGCCCACCGCCTCGAGGAACCGCAGCAGCGCACCGGGACGCTCCGGGAACTCGAAGCGGAACAGGCGCTCGTCAGCCAACCCGCGGCACTGCCCGCCGATCATGTACCGGATGTGCAGTTTGGCCATCTCGTTGTCGGTCATGTCGACCACCTGATAGCCCGACTGGCGCAGGACATCCATGATGGCGACATGATCGGCGCGGCCGCCGCTGACGTTCACGCCCACGAAGATCTGCGCCCGCTCCTTGCCCTGCACGCGGTAATTGAATTCGGTGACATTGCGCGCGCCCAGCGAGCGGCAGAACTTCAGGAAGCTGCCACGCTCCTCCGGGATCTCCACCGCCAGCAGCATCTCGCGCCCGGCGCCCAGGTCCGCGCGCTCGGCGATGTAGCGCAGGCGGTCGAAGTTGACGTTGGCGCCGGTGTTGATGGCCACCACGCGCTTGCCATGCCAGTTCTCGCGCGCGAGGTATTTCTTCAGGCCCGCCACGCCCAGCGCGCCGGCGGGCTCGGGCACCACGCGGGTGTCCTCGAAGATGTCCTGGATGGCGGCGCAGATCTCGTCGGTGGAGACCAGCACCATCTCGTCCACGTACTTGCGCGCCAGCGCGAAGGTCTCCTCGCCCACCCGCTTCACCGCCACGCCGTCGGCGAAGATGCCGACGTGGTCGAGCGTGACGCGCTTTCCGGCGCGCAGCGAGTCGTGCATCGAAGCTGCATCCTCCGGCTCCACGCCGATGATGCGCGTGCGCGGGTACAGCGACTTCACGTAGGCGGCCACGCCGGCCAGCAGCCCGCCGCCGCCCACGCCGAGGAAGATGGCGTCGATCTCGCCGGGCGCCTGGCGCAGCACTTCCATGCCCACCGTACCCTGGCCGGCGATCACGTCCGGATCGTCGAAGGGATGCACGAACACCTGCTGGCGTTCGGCGGCGAGCTTCAGTGCATGTTCGTAGGCGGCGTCGAAGTTTTCCCCGTGCAGCACCACATCGGCGCCGCGCGCGGCCACCGCCTGCACCTTGATGTTGGGCGCCGTCACCGGCATCACGATGGTGGCCGGCACGCGCCGCCACTGCGCCGCCAGCGCCACGCCCTGCGCGTGGTTGCCGGCCGAGGCGCAGATCACGCCGCGCCGCGCCACGGTCTCGGAGAGATTGGCGATCTTGTTGTAGGCGCCGCGCAGCTTGAAAGAGAACACCGGCTGCAGGTCCTCGCGCTTCAGCAGCACCTCCGAGCCGGTGCGTGCGGAAAGTCGCGGCATGGCATCGAGCGGTGTCTCGACGGCCACGTCATAGACGCGCGCCTTGAGGATGCGCTCGACGTAGGGTTCGCTCATGTGCGCTGCTGGTACCTGAAGTGCGTCTTGCCGATGGTCACGGTATCGCCATCATGCAGCACCTGCCGGCCGACGCGCCGGCCATTCACCAGCAGGCCGTTGGTGCTGTTGAGGTCCTCGATGATGCAGTGGTCGGTGCCGGCCAGCAGGGCCGCGTGGTTGCGGCTCACGTAGCTGGCATTCACCTGGATGTCATTGTCGGGTGTGCGGCCGATGGTGGTGTGGCGGCCCAGCGGATAGACCACCTGCGCCCCGCCCTCGTCGCGCACCAGCACCCTGAGCGCGGTGCCGACGGGACGTGGCTGCGCGGCGCGCGCCATCGCGTCTTCCGTGGCCTGCACCTCCTGCACCTGCAGCCGCACGCGCACGGCGTCCAGCTCCACTTCCAGCGCAGCCAGGCGCCCCTCCTGCAGCTGGGCGCGTTCGAGCGCGGCCTCGCGCTCACTTTCGAGCGCAGAGCTGAGTTCGGCGCAGCGCTGGCGCAACTCGTCACTGTCGGGGACGACGGCAGGTGGATGCTCGCGCGTCATTCCGCGCGCCGCCTGCTCGGCCTCCACCAGCATGGCCTCGCGCACTGCCAGCTGTCCCTGCACCGTGCACAGCGCCTCATGCAGGCTTTCGTTCTGTCGCCGCAGCAGCGCCACCTGTGCGTTGAGCACGGCCACCGCGGCGGATTGCGCACGCGTCGCTGCCTCCGGCGCAGATCGGCCGCGCAGTTCCTCGCATTCCTGCTGCAGCTGCGCGCAGCGCTGGTGCGCGGCCTCCAGGCCCGCCTCCAGTTCAGCCACGCGATGCGCCGAGAGTTCCAGGCGCTGTTCCCGCTCGCGCAGGCTGGCAGCCAGGTCGGCGGTGTCGACCGGAATGGCGGGAATGGCGAAGCGGGCCGTGTCATCCAGCGTCGGCAGCGGCAGTGTGTCGGTACGCTCGAACTGCGGATTCACGCTCCGTTGCGGCTGGGGACGCTTCATGGGATCAGCCCGCCCCCGCCAGCAACTGCACCAGTGCCGGCGCCTGCGCTTCGTCTGGCCGCAGCGCCATCACCTTCGAACCGGCGCGCGGCGTGCCGGGTGCGCCGATGAGCACTACGCGGCGCACGGCACCCTCGCGCTGCTCCAGCACTTTCAGCGCCGCGGCCGCAGCAGCACCACGCGCGACCAGGTCCACCTGGCGGATGCGCATGTTGTCGAGGAAATCGACCACCGCATGCACGGCCGCATCGGTGGCCGGGACGCCCGGGGCAGGATCGGATCCCCCCGTGCCGGGAAGGTCGAAGGCGTACACCGAGCGCGCCTCGCCCAGCGGCGCCAGCAGCGGCAGGAAAACCTGCCCGCTCTCGCCGGCATCGTGCAGGCAGATCACCGGCGTGAGTTCATCGAACCCGCCGCCGGAGGGAATGGCGTTGTGCAGGTGCAGCTGCCCGTGCCGGCAGTCGTAATAGGCGCGGCGTATCCGGGGCGCGGGACGTAGGAGGTCCTTTGGCTGGCCGGAACGGGACATGCTCGGCGGCGGGCGTGCGCTTGCGGTCAGAACATCTCGGAAGCGCCGGGTTTCTCAACCACCGGTGCTGCCGCGCGGGCGCGGATGAAGTCGCCCGTGATCATCGCGTCATAGGGCTGGCCGGGCGGCACCATGGGGTACACACCCGCATCCGGATCGATCATCACCTCGAGGAAGGCTGGGCCGTCGAACTCCAGCCACTCCTTCACCACGCGCGCCACGTCGGCCTTGTTGGCCAGGCGCACCGCGTAGCGGAAGCCGTCGGCCTGCGCCGCCTTCACGAAATCCTTGGTGTGCAGCGACTTGTCGGTGGAGGCCATGCGGCCGCCGAAGAACAGCTTCTGCCACTGGCGCACCATGCCGTCGCCGATGTTGTTGAGCACGCACACCTTCACCGGCAGGTTGTAGGTGGTGGCGGTCTCCAGCTCCCCGATGTTCATGCGGATGCTGGCGTCGCCGTCGATGTCGATGACCAGCTTGCCCGGGTGCGCCACCTGCGCACCCAGCGCCGCGGGCAGACCGAAGCCCATGGTGCCCATGCTGCCGGAGGTGAGCCACTGGCGCGCACCGCGGAAATCAGAATATTGCGCGGCCCACATCTGGTGCTGGCCCACGCCGGTGGAAATGATGGCCTCGCCTCGCGTGAGCTTGTTGATCTCCTCGATCACGTGGTACGGCTGGATGACGGCGCTGTTGCGGTCGTAATCCATCGGATAGTCGCGCTTCAGCGCTGCGAGTTCGGCATGCCACACAGAAAGGTCAGCCTTCGCGTCGAGGCAGCGACCGTACGCCAGCAGGCTCTTCAGCGAATCTTTCAGGTCGCCCACGTGGTGCCACTGCACCGGCTTGACCTTGTTGATCTCGGCCGCATCGATGTCGAACTGCGCGATGGCGCGTGCACGCGGGGCGAACTTCGCCGGATTGCCGGCGACGCGGTCATCGAAGCGCGCGCCCAGCGTGATGAGGAAGTCGCAGTCTTCCACCGCGTAGTTGGCGAACGCGGTGCCATGCATGCCCAGCATGCGCATCGACAGTGGCTGCGTGGTGTCGACCGCGCCGATGGCCATCAGCGTGGTGACCACGGGGATGCCGAACAGCTGGGAGAACTCCCGCAGCTCATCGCAGGCATTGGCGCACATCACGCCACCGCCGGCGTAGATCAGCGGCCGCCGCGAACGACCCAGCAGGGTGAAGAAGGAATCGAGCTGCGCGGCCGACAGGCGCTTCGCCGCCAGCGCGCGCGTGCGGTTGAGGTACACGCCGATGGAGCTGACCATGCCGCGGCCCTGGTACACGCCCTGCCAGTTCTGCACATCCTTGGGGATGTCGACCACCACGGGGCCGGGACGGCCGCTGCGCGCCAGCTCGAAGGCGGCGCGGATGGTGCCCTCGAGCTTTTCAGGCTCGGTCACCAGGAACACATGCTTGGCCACCGCACCCATCACCGCGGCGATGGGCGCCTCCTGGAAGGCATCGGAGCCGATGGCCGCGCGCGGCACCTGGCCGCAGACCACCACCATGGGGATGGAGTCGGCCATGCAGTCGCGCACCGGCGTGACCATGTTGGTGGCGCCGGGCCCGGAAGTGACCATGGCCACGCCCACCTGGCCGGTGGAGCGCGAATAGCCGGCCGCCATGAAGCCCGCAGCCTGTTCGTTGGCCGGCACGATCAGCGGCAGCAGCGGCTTGCCGGCCTTGCCCTGGGCCTCGTTGTAAAGGAACACCGCGTCGTAGCAGGGCAGCACCGCGCCGCCGCTGTAACCAAAGATGGCGCTGGGGCCCTCATCGGCAATGGCCTGCACCACCATGGCCGCGCCCGTCATGACCTTGCCTGCCAGTGGATGGGCCGGAGTGTCGGTCAGTGCAGCAGTGTCATTCATGGAGGCGTTTGCCGCGGCGGACGGGCCTTGGCGGTGTCGTTTGGAGGGTCAATAAGCGTAACATGCGCGCACTATGCGTCACATCATCGGCATCCTGCTCCAGAACGAATCCGGCGCCCTGACCCGGGTCGCCAACCTCTTTTCCAGCCGTGGCTACAACATCGAATCACTGTCGGTGTCAGCCACTGAGGACCCCACCCTGTCCCGGCTGACCCTGGTGACCAAGGGCTCCGACGAGGTGGTGCAGCAGATCGCCAAGCAGCTGCACAAGCTGATCGACGTGGTGGCCGTGGACGACATGACCGGCGAGGACCACCTGGAGCGCGAGCTGGCGCTGCTGAAGCTGCGCGTGAAGGCATCGCAGCGCGATGCTGTGAAGGCGCGGGTGACGGCCGCCGGCGGACGCCTGCTGGCCGAGGAGCGCGACTGCCTGGTCGTGGAGCTGACTTCGGACGAGGCCGCCATCAGCGAGCTGACCCGGGAGCTGGCCGCGATGGGCGAGCTGCTGGAGATCGTGCGCAGCGGGGCCCTGGCCATGTCGCGCCAGGAACCGGCGCTGCATGTGGTGGAGAGCCAGGGCGCCTGAACCGGCGCCCTGACCCCGGGGTCGAGCGCTTACAGCGCCGAGTTGTCCGTCTCGCCCGTGCGGATGCGGATCACGCGATCGATTTCAGTGATGAAGATCTTGCCGTCGCCGACCTTGCCGGTCTTGGCGGCCTTCAGCACGGCCTCGATCACCTGATCGACCAGCTCGCTGCGCACAGCGACCTCGATGCGGGTCTTCGGCACAAAGTCGACGACATATTCCGCGCCACGGTAGAGCTCGGTGTGACCGCGTTGGCGGCCAAATCCTTTCACTTCCGTTACGGTCATGCCAGATACACCAATTTCAGACAACGCGGCACGAACGTCGTCGAGTTTGAAAGGCTTGATAATTGCAGTAACCAGTTTCATGCGAGACTCCCGCCTCCGTTATTCTCTGATCGCGATCCGCGCGGCTTAGGGACTGGATGACAGATTGCACCTTTCGTGCCACGGCCATCGTAGCGCCAAACCCCGGACGCCGCAGCCTTGCCAGCCAATTCACCAGCTAGGTCTGCACCAATTCGGGGCGGCGTGATCCGCACTGCGCGCAATGCTGGTGCGTTTGCGGCCCGGTGCACGCGCCAGGCACTGCTGCTGATCTGTTCCCTCGCCGGCGTTACGCCATTGCTGGCGGCAGAGGTGCGTCTGCTGCACGCCGATCCGGCCACCGTGCAGCGACTGGCGCCCGCGACCAGCGGCGAACTGGTGGTGCGCTTTGAGGGACGGGGCCGCACGCACGAGCTGCACCTGCAGCCGAATCACGGAATGGGCGCGCTGCAACAGCGCGTAGCCGGGCGTGCCCAGGCCTACCGGGGCAAGGTGGGCAACATTGCCGATTCCTGGGCCGCCCTCACCCGGATCGACGGGCGCTGGAGCGGCATCTGGTACGACGGCGGGGATTTCTACGGCGTGGATTCTGCCGGCGCGCTGGCCGATGCCAGCGAGCAGGCCGCCGCGATGGATCCGCGGCAGGTGCTCGTCTACCGCCTGCGTGATGCCGTGTGGGAAGCCCCTGAGCTGGAGAACGACACCCTGGCCCCGGCGCAGAATGGCGCACAACTGGTGCGCGGCATGAAAAGCGGGCTGGCAGCCCTCAGGTTCGGCGAACCGGCACGGCTGTCAGTGGCGGTGGTGGCCGACGCCCTGCTGTCGCGGCAGGACGGTGATGCGACGGAGGCCCACCTGCTGGCGCGGCTGAACCTGATCGACGGCCTGTTCGCCAGCCAGCTTGGCGTGCAGATCGAGGCGGCCAGCGTCACCCTGTTCACGCGGCATGCCGACGAGCCCTTCGGGCGCACCACCGAGGCAAGTGACCTGCTGGAAGAAATTGCCGACTGGCGCGCCACCGACGCCACGCAGCGCGGCGCCGGGCTCACGCATGTGTTCACCGGCCGCAACCTCTCCGGCCGCACCGTGGGCATGGCCTACATCGGCGCGCTGTGCAGCCGGCGCTACAGCACCAGCCTGTCGCAGGCCACGGCTTCCACCACTTTCGCGGCGCTGATCGCGGCGCATGAAATCGGCCATGTGTTCGGCGCGCCGCATGACGGGGAAACCGGCAGCGCCTGCGCGACCACACCCACCGACTTCCTGATGGCGCCGCGCATCAATGGCAGCCAGCAGTTCTCGCAGTGCAGCCTGGACCAGATAGCCCCGCGCATCGAGGCGGCCGTCTGCCTGTCACCGCTGCCGTCCGGTGGCGGCGTGTTCGATCCGGATGACACGCCGGACCAGGGCGGCGGCGGGTCGCTGGGCCTGTCACTGCTGGCGGCGCTGGCCCTGCTGGCGTGGCGACGGAGTCAGATGCGGGCGAACCACTCCGCCAGATAGGCCTCGAAGCTGCCGGTGCTGGCCGCTTCCATTGCCGCCTGCTTGGCGTGCGACTCGCGCGCTTCCTGCTCGAATTCCGCCAGCCGGCCGGCATTGGGCGCGGGCAGCGAGAGGAAGTAGTCCTTGTGGGCCCGCGACATGCGCAGCGCGAGCTCGATGAAATCCACGCCATCGGACTGCAGCTCGGTGAGCAGGCGTGCCGAGGGTGTGCGCGCCACGTCTGACACCTTTTCCTGCTGCAGGCGCAGGGCCGTGGTGTAGGGGCGCTCCTCATCGCCGGCATCCAGCAGTTCGCAGATGCCCGTCATGCTGTCGAGGATTTCCGCCGCCCAGGTGGCCAGCGGCAGCTGCCGGCCATCGCGCGCCAGGTGCAGGCCGGGTTCGCGGCCGCGGCGCGCCACCTTCAGGAAGTTGTCGTCGACGGCATCCTGCTCGGTGCTGCCAATGGGCGGGCTGTCCTTCAGCAGGCACAGCGCGGCAAACGCCTCGAGGAAACGCAGCTTGGTGCGGTTCACGCCCACCGGATCGAAGGCCGAGCAGTCCAGCGCGCGCATCTCGATGTATTCCACGCCCCCGCGGCGCAGTGCGCTGCTGGGGCTTTCCCCGGAACGCGCCACGCGCTTGGGCCGGATGGCGCTGTAGTACTCGTTCTCGATCTGCAGCACATTGGTGTTCAGCTGCAACCACTGGCCATCGCGCCTCACGCCCATCTTCTCGTAGTCGGGATGGCGCGTGCTCACCGCATGCTTCAGGTCGCGCAGGTATTCATCCAGGCTGTTCACCGAGACGCTCACGCCCGCCTGGTTGCGGTTGCGGTAGCCGATGTCGCTCATGCGCAGCGAGGTGGCATGGGGTCCGTAGGCCGTGCGTGCGCCCAGGAGTTGCAGGCCATCGAGGTTCTCGCCGACGAAGTCGCGGCTGGTGGCCGGGGAGGCGCCGAAGAGATAGAGCACGATCCACGACAGGCGGCGGTAATTGCGCAGCAGGTCGAAGTAGCTGGTGGAGCGGAAGTCCTGCGAGTTGCCACCGCGCGCGGCGCGCACGGCTGCATACACCTCCCAGAAACCCGCGGGGAAGGAGTAGTTGAAGTGCACGCCGGAGATGGCCTGCATCAGTGCACCGTAGCGGTGCCTGAGGCCCTCGCGGTACACATACTTCATCTGGCCGATGTGCGAGCTGCCGTAGCGGGCGGTGGGCACGTCCGCATCACCGTCCAGCGGACAGGGCATGGACGTGGTCCACAGCAGTTCGTCGTCGAGGTGGCGGTACACGAACTGGTGCAGGTCGAGCAGGTATTGCAGCAGTTCCCAGCTGGTGCCAAAGGCTGGCGTGACCAGCTCGATCAGCGCCTCGGAAAAGTCGGTGGTGACATGCTCGCTGGCCAGCGCGGAGCCCATGGCCGGAGGATGGGGTGTGTGGGCGATGCGGCCGGCTGCCGTGACCCGCAGCGCTTCGCGCTCGACCCCCTTGAGTCCACCCTGCAACAGGCGTGGCTCCCGGGAATTGACCAGCGCGGAAAGACGGCTTTCGAAGTTGCTGTCGACGGCGCGGCCCATGAAGCGCGGCAGTCTACACCAGCCGCCGCCGGCTCCGCGCGCCGCCAGCGTCACCGGGGCTGGAATCGGCCGGATGCGCCGCCCGGGGCGGGGCACCTCCCGGGGCCGGCATGCGAGGCTGGTAGGATATGACCATCCCGATGGCTCCCGGGGGCCGGGCCGCAGTCTCCGCCAGCCCTGCTCCTTACTGAACTGAACAGAGGTCAATCATGCTTGCAGGTGCTGTGGTCAGGCGCGTCGCGATCGTCGGCGGTGCGCGCATTCCGTTCGCGCGCGCCCATGGGGCCTATGCCGGGGTCAGCAACCAGGAAATGCTCACCGCCGCGCTGCGCGCCACGGTGGAGCGTTTCGGCCTGCAGGGCAGGCGGCTGGGCGATGTGATCGCCGGCGCGGTGCTGAAGCATTCGAAGGACTTCAACCTGGTGCGCGAGTCGGTGCTCTCCTCGGGGCTCGACCCCCAGACGCCGGGCCTGGACATCCAGCGTGCCTGCGGCACCAGCCTCGAGGCTGCCATCCTCGTCGGCAACAAGATCGCACTGGGACAGATCGACGCCGGCATCGCCGCCGGCGTGGACACCATCAGCGATCCGCCCGTGGTGTTCCCGGCGGAATACCGCGACCTGCTGCTGGCCAGCTATCGCGGCCGCACCTTCATGCAGCGGCTGAAGCCCTGGTTCAAGGTGAGGCCGCGGCATTTCAAGGCCGTGATGCCCGGGGTGGTGGAGCCGCGCACGGGGCTGTCGATGGGACAGAGCTGCGAGCTGATGGCCAAGACCTGGCAGATCAGCCGCCAGGACCAGGATGAGCTGGCGGTGCGCAGCCACCATAATGCTGCGGCCTCATGGCAGGCCGGCTTCCACGACAGCCTGGTGGTGCCTTTCATGGGACTCAAGCGCGACAACAACGTGCGCGCCGACACTACCGTGGAGAAGATGGCGAAGCTGCGCACGGTGTTCGATACGTCTGCCGCGGGCACGCTGACTGCGGGCAACAGCACGCCGCTCACCGATGGCGCCGCGGCGGTGCTGCTGGCCAGCGAGGACTGGGCGCGCAGCAACGGACTGCCGGTGAAGGCCCTGCTCACCCATGGCAAGACCTGGGCGGTGGACTTCGCCAGCGGCCACGAAGGCCTGCTGATGGCCCCGGCCTATGCCGTCTCCGACATGCTGAAGGATGCAGGCCTTGCGCTGCAGGACTTCGACTTCTACGAAATCCACGAGGCCTTCGCCGCGCAGGTGCTGTGCACGCTGAAGGCCTGGGAATCCGCCCAGTTCTGCCGCGAGCGGCTGGGACGCGATGCGCCGCTGGGCGCCATCGACCGCAGCAAGCTCAACATCAAGGGCAGCAGCATCGCGATGGGCCATCCCTTCGCTGCCACCGGCGCGCGCATCCTCGCGGTGGCGGCGCGCCTCTTCGATGAGCTGCCGCAGGCCAGGCGCGGGCTCATCTCCGTGTGCACCGCCGGCGGCATGGGCGTGACCGCCATCGTGGAGCGGCCTTGAGCAAGTCGCCGGCCAGGGGCCAGTTCACGCGCCTGATGGCGCGCGACGGGCATGAGTTCGACGCCTGGCTGGCGCCGGCTGCCAGCACGCCGCGCGGCGCGGTGCTGGTGCTGCAGGAAATCTTCGGCGTGAACGCGCACATGCGCGAGGTGACCGACAGCTTCGCCGCCGAAGGCTACGTGGCCATCTGCCCCAGCCTCTTCGACCGCGTGAAGCGCAATGTGGAGCTGGACTACAGCCCGCCGTCGGTGGAACAGGGCCGCGGCTATGTGCTGCAGCTGAAGGAAGAGAAGATCCTCGCCGACCTCACCGCCTGCATCAATGTGGTCAGGCGCAATGGCCCGGTGGGCGTGGTGGGCTATTGCTGGGGCGGCAGCCTCGCGTACCTTGCGGCCTGCGAGCTGCCGGTGCGTGCCGCGGTGTCCTACTACGGCACGCGCATCATGCAGCTGCTCGACCGCAAGCCGCGGGTGCCGGTGCAGTATCACTTCGGCGCGCTGGACAAGACCATTCCGCCGGAGAGCATCGGGAAGATCCGCGCCGCGCATCCCGAAGGCGAGTATTACGTGTACCAGGCCGACCACGGCTTCAATTGCGACCATCGCGCGGCGTACGACGCCGCGGCCGCGTCGCTGGCGCGCGAGCGCACGCTGGCCTTCTTCGCGAAACACCTGGCCGAAACACTCGACGGTGATGAACAGCCGCTGGACGACTGGGGCGATGCCTGAGTTCCAGCCCTCCCCTGCCTATCGAGACGCAGGTCCCTACCGGACCGGTGTGCTGCTGGTCAATTCGGGCACGCCCGACACGCTGACCAGCGGCGGCGTGCGCAATTTCCTGCGACGCCTGCTGGGGGATCCGCGCACCATCGAGGCCCCGCGATGGATCTGGAATCCCGTGCTGTACGGCGTGATCCTCACCACGCGGCCGCCGCGCGTGCTGCCCAAATACCGGCGGCTGTGGACGGAAGACGGCTCGCCGCTGCTGCTGCATTCGCTGGCGCTGCGCGATGCCCTGCGCGCGCAGCTCACCGACAGCCGGGGCGAACCGGTGGCGGTGGAACTGGGCATGCTCTATTCGACGCCCGATGTGAAGCAGGGACTGGCCACGCTGCGCAATGCCGGCGCGCAACGCATCATCGTGCTGCCGCTGTTCCCGCAGTATTCCGGCACCACCAACGCGGCGGCCGCCGACCAGGTGGGCGCGGCGCTGCGCGCCTGGCGTTTCGTGCCCGAACTGCACCTGCTGCCCGACTACGCCGTCGAACCGGCATACATCGCGGCGCTTGCGGAAAGCGTGCGCGCGCACCGTTCTGCGCAGGGTGCGGGTGACCACCTGCTGATGAGTTTCCACGGCATTCCCAGGCGCTACTGCGACGAGGGGGATCCCTACCAGCGCAAGTGCGGACTGACGGCACGCGCGCTGGCACAGTCACTGGGCCTGGCCGACAGTGAATGGACGCTCAGCTTCCAGTCACGCGTGGGCGCGGCGGAGTGGCTGAAGCCCTACACCGACGATGTGGTGAAGCAGCTGGCGCAGCGCGGCGTGCGCAGGCTCGATGCCATCTGCCCGGGCTTCGCGGTGGACTGCCTCGAGACCGTGGATGAAATTGGCCACGAGGCCGACGAAACCTTCCGCGCTGCCGGCGGCGAAGCGCTGCGCTACATCCCCGCGCTCAACTCCGGCCCCGCGCAGGTGGGCCTGGTCACCGCGCTGCTCCGGCCGCTGCTGTAGCGCGCGTGCTGGGCAGCTTCCTCGAAGTCTCGCTGCTGGCCCGGGACATCGGGACGTCCTGGCAGAGATGGCTGTCGCTGGGGTTCGCCTCCGGCGAGGCGGGCGATGTATGGTCGCATCCTTATGGTGTGGTGGCCTGCCAGCGGCTGGCCGTGGGCCTGCACGCGCGTGCCGACGAACCCCTGGTGCTGAGTTTCGTGCGCCCTGGCGTGGACGAACTGGAGCAGGAGCTGTCGAACCGGCTGATGGGCGTCGAGCGCGCCGTGCTGGGCCCGGATGTGTTCAACCAGCTGGAGTTGCGCGAGCCCGGCGGCCTGCTGCTGCGCGTGCAGGAAGCGCGCAGTTTCTCGCCCCCGGCCGAACCACCGCGCACCACCGCACTGGGCCGGTTCCGCACGCTCAGCCTGCCCTGCCACGACCTGGCCGAGGCGCGCGGCTTCTGGGAGCGCCTGGACTACGAGGTGCATGACATCGAGAGCCCCTGGGACGGCATCCTGGTGGAAGGCCTGCCACTGGCCTGCCATGCGCCGGACCTGCTGGATGGACCCTTGCTGGTGTTCGACCAGGCGGGCGAGGACCTGGACGCCGAGGCCCTGCGCGAGGCCGTGCTCGGCACACCGCGCGGTTTGCCTGCGCTGCGCGGGCGGCGCCATCGTCTGCTGCACACACCGGAAAAGCTGGCGATCCTGCTGCTGGGCGCAACAGGCTGAGCGCACCGCGCTCGCTTACAATGGGGCATCGGTAATGGCCGGAGCCCGCGTGCATGCGCCTGATGTCCCTGCTGCTGGTGCTGTTCCTGGCGGCTCCCGCCATGGCGGACGAGGGCATGTGGCCCTTCGACAACTTCCCGGCGGCGCAGGTGCGGCAGCAGCATGGCGTGGACATCACGCCGGCGTGGCTCGACAAGGTGCGCCTGGCCACCGTGCGGCTGTCCGGCTGCACCGCCTCCTTTGTCTCGCCTGACGGGCTGCTGCTGACCAACCATCACTGCGCTTCCTCCTGCCTGGCGCAGCTTTCCAGCGCAGTGGAAGACCGCCTGCGCGATGGCTTCATCGCCGGCTCGCGCGGCGCGGAACTGCGCTGTCCCACGCAGCGCGCCGATGTACTGGTGAAGGTGGAGGACATCAGCGCGCAGGTGCAGGCCGCGCTGGCCGGCCTCGATGACCGCGCCGCCAATGAAGCCCGCAAGCAGGCGCTGACCCGGCTGGAAAAGGCCTGCGAGCAGGCCGCATCGCCCCGCGAGCCCCGCCGCTGCGAGGCCGTGGCGCTGTATGGCGGCGGCCAGCACTTCCTTTACCAGTACAAGCGTTACGACGACGTGCGGCTGGTGTTCGCGCCGGAGGCGGCCATTGGCGCTTTCGGCGGCGACCCGGACAATTTCCAGTTCCCGCGCTGGGCGCTGGACATGTCGCTGATGCGCGCCTACGAGAACGGCGCGCCAGCCAGGACACCCGGACACCTGAAGATCAACTGGAACGGTCCTGCCGAAGGCGAGGCGGTGTTCGTGTCGGGTCATCCCGGCACCACGCAGCGGCTGCTCACGGTGGCGCAGCTGGAATCGCAGCGCCGCCAGCTGCCACTGTGGCTGCAGCGGGCCAGTGAACTGCGGGGGCGCTACATCCAGTTCTCGAAGACCGGCGCCGAAGCCGCGCGCATCGTGAAAGACCCGCTCAACTCGCTGGAGAACCGCATCAAGGTGCGCCGGCGCATGCTGGATGCACTGCTTGGACCTGGGCTGCTGGATGAGAAGCGCGCCGCCGGGCAGCAGCTGCGTGCATCGGCCCGGCTGCCGGCCGGCAGGCCCGATCCCTGGCGCGAGATCGAGCGCGCGATGGCGCGTGAGCAGGAACTGTACCTGCCCTATACCTTCCTCGAAGACGCAGCCGGCTTCGACAGCACCCTGTTCAGCTACGCCCGCACGCTGGTGCGCGGTGCAGCCGAGCGTGCGAAGCCCGGCGAGCAGCGCCTGCGCGAGTATGTCGATACCGCGCTGCCGCGCGTGGAACAGCAGCTGCTGGCGGATGTGCCGGTGTATCCGCAGCGCGAGCGGCTCACCTTGTCGTTTGGCCTGGAACGCATGCGCGAATTCCTGGGACCCGATGATCCGCTGGTGCGCAACCTGCTGGCGGAGCTCACGCCGGATGACCTGGCGCTGGGGCTGGTCACGCAGTCCCGGCTGGGGGATCCCGCGGTGCGCCGGCAGCTGTGGGATGGAGGCCAGGCGGCCATCGAGGCTTCGGATGATCCGATGATCCGCATGGCCCGGCTGGTGGATGGCCCCGCGCGCGCGGTGCGCAAGCAGTACGAGGATGAAGTGGAGGCCGTGGTGAATGCAGCCACCGCCACGATCGCCGCAGCGCGCTTTGCCGCGCTGGGCACCAGCGTGTACCCGGATGCCACCTTCTCGCTGCGCCTGAATGTGGGCGTGGTGCAGGGCTGGAAGGAAGGCGGCAGCGATGTCACGCCCTTCTCCACGCTGCGGCGTGCCTTCGAGCGCGCGAGCGGAGTGGAACCCTTCATGCTGCCCGGGCGCTGGATCGCGAAGCGCGATGTGCTGGACCTCGACACGCGCATGAACCTCGTGTCGACGAACGACATCATCGGCGGCAACTCCGGCAGTCCCCTGGTGAATGCAAAGGGCGAAATCGTCGGACTGGTCTTCGACGGCAACATCCACGCCATCTCCGGTGCGTACTGGTTCGATGCCGCACGCAACCGCGCCGTCTCCGTGCACCCGGCCATCATGCGCGTGGCACTCACCCAGGTATATGACGCCGGCGACATCGCGCGGGAGCTGGGCCTGTGAGCGGGCTCATCATCCGGCCCGCCACCCTGGCGGACGCCTGGGCCATCTGCGGCATCTACAATCACTACATCCGCAACACCGTGGTCACCTTCGAAGAGGAACCACTGAGCACGCGCGTGATGGAGCAGCGGATTGCCGCGGTGCGCGATGCCTCCCTGCCCTGGCTGCTGGCCGACAGCCGCGACGGCATCATCGGTTATGCCTATGCGGGGCGGTTCCACACGCGCTCGGCCTACCGCTATGCCGCAGAGACTGCCGTGTACCTGGCGCATGGCCGCGAGGGCCAGGGCACGGGCACGCGCCTGTACGTGGAACTGCTGAACCTGTTGAAGTCGCAGGGCATGCGCACCGCCGTGGGACTCATCGCACTGCCCAATGCGCCCAGCGTTACGCTCCACGAAAAGCTCGGCTTCAAGCACACCGGCACACTGCAGGGCGTGGGCTTCAAGCAGGACCGTTGGGTGGATGTCGGCTACTGGCAGAAGCTGCTCTAATACTTCGCTCACTACGCCCGGGGGGTCATATGGAAGAGAAGAAACTGAGCCGTCGCCACGTGATGGGCGGAGCGGTCACGGCCGGCGCGGCCGGCGTGCTGGGTGCGCTGGGGCCCAATGAAGCCGCGGCGCAGGGTTCGACTGCGGGACTCCAGTTTCCGGACCGGGGCGCTGCACAGAAGCCGCCCATCACCGATGTGAAGGACAAGGTCGCCTACATCACCGGCGGCTCCAGCGGCATCGGCCTTGGCATCGCCCAGGCGCTGCATGAAGCCGGGGCGAAGGTGATCCTCGGCAACTACAACGACAGCCAGTGGACCGAAGCGCTGGCGAAATTCCCGCGCAACGATGCGCGCGTGAAGACCATCGTGCACGACGTGATGGAACGCGATGCATGGGAGAAGAAGGCCGACGAGATCGAGAAGTTCTTCGGCCCCATCGACATCCTGGTGAACAACGCCGGCGTGGGATTGCAGCAGGGCATCGTCGACGGCAGCTACAACGACTGGGACTGGGGCATGGGGGTGAACTTCTGGGGCCCGGTCTATGGCATCAAGACCTTCGTGCCGCGCATGCGTGCACGGGGCACGCCCGCCCATATCGTCACCACCACATCGACCAGCGGCATCCTCGTGGGCTTGCCGGTGGGCATCTATGCGGTGTCGAAGATCGCCGCCACCGGCCTGATGGAGCAGGCACGCGCGGACCTGCGCAACACCAACATCGGCACCTCCTGCCTGGTGCCGGGCATGACCACGACCAACATCGCGCGCAGTGAAGATGCGCGGCCGGACGACCTGCGCAACCAGGGACCGCAGCAGGCGCAGCGTCCGCTGGTGCCGGCTGGTGCCGGCGGAGCGCGCGGCGGGGCTGCGCCACGCGGCGCCGGTGGCGCACAGGCGGCGGCAGCGCCCGCGCCGGTGAATCCGCTGTGGCAGCGGCCGCAGGATCCGCTGATGGTGGGCCGCATGGTGGTGGACGGCATCCTCCACAACGACCTGTTCATCTTCCCTGCCCCCGAGTACCGCCAGGGCGTGCTGGCGCGCGGCATGGCGATGGTGGAGTCGATGGTGGACTTCTATCCGATGACCGACGCCATCAGGCAGCAGGAAGCTGCGGGCCGCTACTTCTTCACCGACATCTTCGTGCAGGAGATCGCCCACCGCCGCGCCACCCGCAAGCGCAACATCAAGGGCTTCGAGGGCTGATGAACATGGACGAACTCACTCTGAACCGGCGCCACCTGCTGGGTGGACTCGCCGCAGCCGGGGCTGCCGGCACCCTCGGCGCCATGGCAGCGCGTGAGGCGGGAGCCGCCGCGGCGCCTGCGGCCAATGCCGGCGAATCGCAGAAGCCCACCCTCACGACGGTGAAGGACAAGGTGGTGTACATCACCGGCGGCTCCAGCGGCATCGGGCTGGGCATTGCACAGGTGATGCACGAGGCCGGCGCAAAGGTGGTGATCGGCAACCTGGACGACAAGCAGTGGGCCGATGCGCTGAAGAAATTCCCGCCGGACGATCCGCGGCTGATGACCGTGGTCCACGACGTGATGGACAAGGATGGCTGGCAGCGCACTGCCGATGCCATCGAGAGGAAGTTCGGGCCGGTGGATGTGCTCATCAACAATGCCGGCGTGGGCCTGCAGCAGTCCGCGAGCGCGGGTTCGCTGAAGGACTGGGAATGGGGCATGGGCGTGAACTTCTTCGGGCCCGTGTATGGCGTGAACACCTTCGTGCCGCGCATGCGGGCACGGGGCACGGGGGCGCACATCGTGACCACGGCCTCCACCAGCGGCATCGTGCCCAATGCCGGTGCGGGCATCTACTCCATCAGCAAGATTGCGGTGGTGGGCCTGATGGAAGTGCTGCGCGCGGAACTGGGCGGCACCAACATCGGCACCACATGCTTCGTGCCGGGCAACACCACCAGCAACATCGGGCAGAGCGAGACGCACCGGCCGGAAGAACTGCGCAACACGGCGGGTGCCGCGGGTGCGCGCGGCGCGGGCGCGCCGGGCGCAGGCGGACCACCCCGCCAGGCGGCTGCAGCCGCGCCGCCGCCCTCCCCGTACTGGGCACGGCCGCAGGACCCGGTGGTCGTCGGGCGCGTGGTACTTGATGCCATCCTGCACAACGATCTCTACGTCGTGCTGCAGCCGGAGTGGAAACCCGGTGTCGAGGCGCGCGCCAACGCGCTGCTGGAATCCATGGTGCCGCTGCAGCCCGTGCCGGAATCCATCGCCAGTGCGCCGGCCGACCGCTACCTGCGCACGCCCATCTATGCGCAGGAGATCGCGCATCGCCGCGCCACACGCAACCGCCGCGTCAGCGGCATCTGAACGAATCAGGAACGATCGCGTACCAGGAGGGAACTGTCAGTGAAACGCCAGAACATCATCACCGGCCTTGCGCTCTGCGCAGCGCTGGTCGCATCCGCCGCCCATTCCGGGCAGGCTCCAGCGCCCGCCGCGCCACGCGCGGGCACCGCTCCGGCCGCGGCACCTGCCGCCCAGCCCGCACCGCAGGCCGCGCAACGGCCGACGGTGTCCTGCCAGCGCGGCGGCCTGCAGCATGCCGCGCGGCTTTACCTGGAGGCGCAGGCCAAGGGTGACATCTCCGGGCTGCCGCTGGCCACCGGGCTCGGCTACTCCGAGAACCTGAAGCCGGCAGACGTCAAGACCGGCTTTCTCACAAAGAAGCTCAAGATCGACAAGAGCTTCACGCTCTATGACGACCAGTCCTGCCAGACCTTCACCGAGATCGTGGTCACGGACAAGGCCGAGCCCTGGGTGGTCGGCGTCACGCTGCGCGTGAACCACGACAAGATCGCCGAGATCAAGGTGATCACCACGACCACCGGCTACTGGCTGTTCAACGCCGACAACTTCCTGCAGTACACCTCGACCGAGAACTGGGGCCCCATCCCGGCAGATCGTCGTGATTCACGCGGCACGCTGGTGAACGCGGCCAATGCGTACCTCGATGCCTTCCTGGAGGGCAAGATCGATCTGGTGCCCTGGGGTTATCCCTGCGTGCGCGTCGAAGGTGGCATGACCACTTCGCGCGGCACCGACGCCGACACCTGCGAGGCCGGCGTGCCGGCGGGCGTGAACATCGCCAACCGCCAGTTCGTGGTGGATGACGTGACCGGCTCGGTGGTGGTGTGGTGCACCTTCGGTGCGGGTGGCCCGAACGGCGGCAGCGGCGCGGCCGACACGCACCTGTTCCGCGTGGAGAACGGGAAGATCCGGTACGTGCACACCATCACCAACCTGCTGCAGAGCAGTTTCCGTGGTGGACCGACGGGGACGAATGCGGACAATGCGCCGGGTGGTGCGCCTGGCGCTGGCGGACCGCCTCGCCAGGGTGCTCCAGCCGGGGGTGCTGCGCCCAGGTAGGTGCTGCTGTTGGGGGCAAGGGCCGAGGCTCATGCCCCCTCGGCCATGAACACGGGCCGCGCCTGCAAGGCGCGGCCTTTTCATTGCAGCGTCCTTTCTGCCGGCTACTTCACTGCGGCATTGCCGCCGTCCACGTACATCGCCGAGCCGGCGATGAAGCTGGACATCGGGCCCGCGAGGAACAACATGGCCTGCGCGATTTCGGCGGGCCGGGCAATGCGCTTGAGCGCGTGCAGGCCCGCAGCCCAGGCCTTCTGTGCGTCATCGCCGGCCAGCGCCGTATCGACCCCGCCTGAAAGCACTGCGTTGGCGCGGATTCCGCGCGCGGCGTAGTCGGCCGTGATTCCCTTCACCAGTCCGCCCAGGCCGGCCTTCGCGGCACCGTATGCGGCCATCCCTGCGAGCCCCGCGCTCGTGCCGACGAAGCTGGAGGTGAAGATGATCGAGCCGCCACGCCGCTCCAGCATGGCTGGAATCTGGCTGCGCGCACCGAAGAAGGCGGCCGTGAGGTTCACATCAAGGACATGCCTCCACTCCGTGTCGGAGAGATCGGCAAGTTGCCTGGACGGGCCGGTGGCCCCGGCATTGTTGACCGCGATGTCGAGGCCTCCGAAATCCCGGAGGGCCGCATGCACGAGCTGCTCGTGCACCTGCGGCAGCGCCACGTCTCCGGCCACCACGCTCGCTGCGCCGCCTTCACTGCGGATCTGCGCAGCAAGCTCCTGCAGCGGCCCCTCGGTCCTCGCATTCAGCACCACCGCCGCGCCTTCCGCGGCGAACAATCGCGCGGTGGCGCGACCTATGCCGGCCGACGCTCCGGTAATGATGGCAACCTGATCCTGCAGTACATGCATCGAACGATCTCCATTGCGGAAGGAGATCGCAGGCTATTGCCCGGCGACGTGGCGTGCGTCCTGATTCTTGCGGTCAGCGCGCGCCGCGCAGCTGCTCGACGATGGCAGGGTTTTCCAGCGTGGAGATGTCCTGCGTGATCTCATCCCCGCGCGCGATGCTGCGCAGCAGGCGGCGCATGATCTTGCCGGAGCGGGTCTTGGGCAGGTTGTCGGCGAAGCGGATGTCGTCGGGCTTGGCGATGGCGCCGAGCTGCTCGCCCACCCAGGCGCGCAGCTCCTCAACCAGCGCCTTGGTGTCACCCGCCGGGCGCTCACCGCGGCACACGACAAAGGCGAACACGGCCTCGCCCTTCACGTCATGCGGACGGCCCACCACGGCAGCCTCCGCAATGCGCGGGTGCGCCACCAGCGCCGACTCGATCTCCATCGTGCCCAGCCGGTGCCCGGCCACGTTGAGCACGTCATCGATGCGCCCCATGATCCAGTAGAAGCCATCGGCATCGCGGTGCGCACTGTCGCCGGCCACGTAGTAGCGGTTGCCGAACTTCGCCCAGTAGGTCTCGATGTAGCGCTCGTTGTCGCCCCAGATGGTGCGCAGCATGGAGGGCCAGGGCTTGCGGATCACGAGGTAGCCACCGGCCTCCACGCCCTGCACGGGATTGCCATCCTCATCGACGATGTCGGCCTCGATGCCGGGCAGCGGCTGCGTGCAGGAGCCGGGCTTTGTCGCAGTGACGCCGGGGAGCGGCGAGATCATGATGGCGCCGGTCTCGGTCTGCCACCAGGTATCGACCACCGGGCAGCGCTCGGCGCCGATCACGCGGTGGTACCACATCCAGGCTTCCGGGTTGATGGGCTCGCCCACGCTGCCCAGCAGGCGCAATGACGACAGGTCGTAGCTCTGCGGGATGCCATCGCCCAGCTTCATCAGCGCGCGGATGGCGGTGGGCGCGGTATAGAACACGCTCACCTTGTGGTCCTGGATGATCTTCCAGAACCGGCCGGCATCGGGGAACGTGGGCGCGCCTTCATAGAGCACCACGGTGGCGCCGTTGGCCAGCGGTCCATAGGCCACATAGCTGTGGCCGGTGATCCAGCCCACATCCGCGGTGCACCAGTACACATCGGTGGGCTTCAGGTCGAACACCCAGCGCGAGGTGAGCTTGGAGCCGAGCAGGTAGCCGGCGCTGGAATGCTGTATGCCCTTGGGCTTGCCGGTGGAGCCGGAGGTGTAGAGCAGGAACAGCGGATGCTCCGCATCCACCCAGGCGGGCTCGCAGTCGGTGCCCTGCCCCTGCACCACGTCGTGCCACCAGAGGTCGCGGCCGGCGTGCATGGGCACGTCGAGGCCGGTGTGGCGCAGCACGATCACCTTCTCGATGCTCGCGCCTCCCTCCGACAGCGCCTTGTCGGTGGCAGCTTTCAGCTCCACCACCTTGCCGCCGCGCCAGCCGCCGTCCGCGGTGATCACGAAGCGGGCGGTGGCATCCTCGATGCGATCGCGCATCGACAGCGCGGAGAATCCGCCGAACACCACTGAATGGATGGCGCCGATGCGCGCGCAGGCCTGCATGGCGATGATGGCCTCGGGCACCAGCGGCATGTAGATCACGACGCGGTCGCCCTGCCGCACGCCCAGCGCGCGCAGGGCATTGGCGAAGCGGCAGACCTCCGCATGCAGCTGGCCATAGGTGAGCTTGCGTACCTTGCCGTCCTCGGCCTCGAAGACCAGCGCGAGGTGATCGCGGCTGGTGGCGAGGTTGTGGTCCAGGCAGTTGTACGAGACGTTGAGCTGGCCGTCGGTGAACCAGCGGTAGTTGGGTGCCGCAGATTCATCGAGCGTGCGCGTGAAGGGCTTGTGCCACACCAGCTCGCGCCGCGCCTGCTCGGCCCAGAACTCCCCGGTGTCGCGACCCGCCTGCTCGCGCAGCAGCGCCAGCTCGGCGGCATTGGGATGCGCGGTGGCAGCAAAACGCGCCGGTGGCGGAAAGCTGCGCTCCTCCTGCATCACCGACTGGAGGGATTTGTCGTTCATGGCGGGCAATCTCCGTTTGTCAGCCGCACAGCCCCGCCGCCTGGCGCGACAGCAGCTGTCCGAATCCATTGGTGCTGCAGAAGCCGTCGATGCCCGGCATGTCGGGCACGCGGCGCCTGAGGTCAGCGCGTGACACGTCCAGCGGCATGTCGCAGCGGATGCGTGTTAGTTCGCGTGCAAGATAGGCCGCTTCGCGGTGGCGCGCCAGCCTGTCCGGCAGCGTGGCGGCGCCGCGCAGCGGCAGGTCGCGCACGGTATCCAGGCGCAGGTAGAGGTCATCGAGCGACTCGTACGCCTGCATCAGCGCCGCGGCGGTCTTCGGACCCACGCCGGGCACGCCGCTGATGTTGTCCACGGCGTCGCCGGTGAGGGCGAGGTAGTCCGCATAGCGCTCAGGCGCCACGCCGAAGCGGTCGGCAATCTCGCCGTGCCGGTAGCGCACATTGCCGGCGTAATCCCAGTACACGTCGCCCGGCGTGATCAGCTGTGCCAGGTCCTTGTCGCGCGACACGATGGTCACGCGCAGGCCTTCCGCGCGCATGCGGCAGGCCAGCGTGCCGATGATGTCGTCGGCCTCGAACTCGCTGCTGTCGAACCAGGCGATGCCCAGGCGTTCGCAGAAGGCGCGGCAGCGCTCGAACTGCAGCAGCAGGTCCAGCGGCGCCGGATCCCGGTTGGCCTTGTAGGCGGGGTAGATCCGGTTGCGGAACGAGGTGGCGAGGCTGGCATCGAAGGCCACGGCCATGTATTCGGGACGCTCGCGCTCGATGAGGTCGCCGAGGAAGCGCGCGAAGCCATACAGCGCATGCACGGGATTGCCGTCGCCATCGCGCATGTCCGGCGGCATGGAGTAGTACGCGCGGAACACGTACACCGAGGCGTCGACGAGGAAGATCAAGGCGCTGTCAGTGCATCCATTCCCGCAGGCGCGCATGCAGCGGGCTGCTGCGCGGGAAATGCGCCAGCAGGTACTGCATCTGGTCGGCCAGCACGCGCCGGCCCTTCAGGAAGATGTATTCGGCGTAGGTAGGCGTGAACGGCACGGCGATGAGCTGCATCTTCGCCTGTTCGGGCGTGCGCGAGGCCTTGGCGTTGTTGCAGCGGCGGCAGGCCGTGGCCACGTTGTTCCAGGTGTCGCGACCGCCCTGGCTGAACGGGCGGATGTGGTCGCGCGAGAGCTCCTGCGTGGGGAAACGCTGCGCGCAGTACAGGCACAGGTAGCCGTCGCGGCGGAACAGCGTCTGGTTGTTCAGCGGCGGAATGTAGTCATGCCGCGTGTTGCCCGGATTGGCGGTGTGGCCCACGGTGGCGATGATGGAGTTGATCTCCAGCACGCTGCGCTTGCCCGTGACGGCACTGAATCCACCCTTCAGGCGGTACAGGGGCGTGCCCACCGAATAGGCCACCTGGCCCTGGGTGTAGAGTCGCGCGGCTTCCTTGTAGTCGACCCATTCCAGCGGCATGCCGGCCACGTCGGCGCGCAGGATGGGCTGGCCGAGACCCTGTATCGCCGCCGACTGCACGACGGCGAAATCATGGTGGCTGGCTGGCGCTTCCCTGTGCTCCTGAACGGCGTTCCGGTTCATCCCTGGAAGATTAAGATAGGTGCCGCCGGCAGACAATGTCCCGCGGGTTGCCACCGGCGTTTTCCCCGTGTTTTTCAGTCTGGAGACGAACCCATGAGAACCTGGCGCGTAGCGGCCGGCGGTCAGATCGATGGTCTCAAGCTCGGCGAGGAGCCCTCGCCGCGGCCCGGGCCCGGACAGGTGCGCGTGCGGCTTGCCGCTGCCTCGCTCAATTACCGCGACCTGATGGTGGTGCGCGGTGGCTACGGCCCCGGCGCACCCGCGCCCTTCGTGCCGGGATCCGATGGCGTGGGGAAGGTCGTGGAGATCGGCGCCGGCGTCACGCGTTTCGCCGTGGGTGACCGGGTGGCCACGTCCTTCTTCCCGGACTGGGTGGATGGCGTGATGACGCCGGCTGCGGTCGCAGGGGCACTGGGCGGCGGCGGTGCCGGCACGTTCACCGAGGAACTGGTGCTGGGCGAGCACTCGTTCGTGAAGTCACCGGCACATCTCACCGACGAGGAGGCGGCCACGCTCACCTGCGCCGGCACCACCGCGTGGCGCGCGCTGTTCGAGGAGGCGCGTGCGCAGCCGGGCGAGACGGTGCTGCTGCTGGGCACGGGCGGTGTGTCCATCTGGGCACTGCAGCTGGCAAAGGCGGCAGGCTGCCGTGTGATCATCACCTCCTCGGATGACGCGAAGCTGGAGAAGGCGCGCGCACTGGGTGCGGACCACACCATCAACTACCGGAACACGCCGGAGTGGGCAGCCGAGGCGCGCAAGCTCACCGGCGGAACTGGTGTCGATGTCGTGCTGGAAGTGGGCGGCGAGAAGACACTGCTGCAGTCGGTGGCCGCGGTGCGCATGCAGGGCACCGTGGTGGTGATCGGTGCGGTGAGCGGCGCCGCCGGCGGCCTGCCGCCGCGCGCGCTGATCCCCGGTGCGGTGCGACTGCAGGGTGTGTACGTCGGTTCGCGGCGCATGCACGAGAAGCTGGCGCGATTCGTGGAAGCCGCGGGAATCCGGCCGGTGGTGGGTCGCAGCTTCGACTTCACCGGACTGCAGGATGCCTACCGCTTCCAGGAAAACGGCGGGCATTTCGGCAAGGTGGTGGTGCGCGCCGGCTGACGGCGATTTACGGACGCAGGATGCGATTGTCGCGCCAGGGCTGCCGGCGCGGCCCGCGCACGGCGATGTTGCCGTCATCCGGCATCAGCGCTGCCTGGGGTGCCTGCAGCTTTGCAGATGCCGCAGGCAGGCAGCTGCCGTCCTGCAGGTAGGTGAGCGCGGTGGCGAGCTGGCGCTCGGCCGGATCTCCCAGCAGGTGCGTGAGGTCATCGACCGCCGGGCAGCCGGGCAGGTTCGCCATCGGGTCACCGGTGGCGCGGGTGGCCGAGAAGCCATCCACGTAGTCGCCGAAGCCCGCCTCGTTCACGCCGCGGAACTGGATCGAGAAGTACGTGGTGCCGCAATTGTCCGCGGGATAGAAGCCATAGGGCTTGCCGCAGGTGTCACCGCCGACCTGGATCACCTGGATGCCGATGCCACGCAGCGAATTGACCAGCGATTCGCTGGCGGAACAGGTGAGCGGTGAAGTCAGCACCACCACCCGGCTGAGGTTCAGCGTGGGCAGCGGCGTGCCGGGGTCGATCGAGAAATCCTGCGTCGTGGAGTGGAACGGCAGGGGCACCAGCGGGGCGCCGGTCAATGGGTGATGCGTCGGATACTTGCTGCTGAACTGCAGGCGCTCGAAGGTGCGGCCGGTGGTGGCTGCGGAGCCGGCGATCATGTAGGCCAGCTCGCTGGCGATGTCGAGGAATCCGCCGCCGTTGTAGCGCAGGTCGAGCACCAGTTCATCGACCTGCTGTCCGGCCAGGTATTCCACCGCGTCGAAGAGCTGGGTCTCGGCGATGGCCGAATGGTCGTTGAACAGCAGGTAGCCCACGTCATTGCCACCCACCTGGAGCACATCGACCAGTGGCACGGCATCCATTGCGACCAGGCCGGCGGCGAGAGAGGCGGTGGTGACGGTGGTGCTGCCGCGGTCGCGGAACTCGAAGCTGTGGGTCGAGCCATCATCCGGCTCGAAAGCACCCTCGACGATGACATTGACGCCGGCCTGGGTGTTGTTCGTCACCACGTTGATGCCGTCGACCCTGAGCAGGGTGTCACCACGCTCGATGCCCGCGGCTGCTGCCTCACTGCCGGCCTGCACATACTCCACCACGATCTCGCGCGGCGGCGTGGCGTTGACCACCTTCCAGGAGATGCCATAGCCCAGCACCACCCCACCCTGCGACAGCTGGCGGTATTCCCCGGTGTCGACGGTGAAGTGGAAGTTGTCCCGGGGACGGCCCGTGGAAGTGAGGCCGGTGGTTTTCAGCAGCGCGAAATATTCCTTCACGCCGCCGTCGTCGCCGCCGGTGTTGGAAGGATCACGGTCTGCCACCTCATTGAACCAGAGGTAGAGCTCATCGGTCCACGACCGCAGGAAGTGCTTCTCGTGCAGGGCGCTGCCGGCACGGTCGGGCCAGGGCTTGCCACTCCAGGGGTCGCTGCCGCGGCGCGGGTTCTCGCAGCGGGCGGCGAAGGAACCGGACGGCGGATAGACGCCGGGAGTGTAGGTGATGCCGCCGGGACCGGAATCGCCGCCGCCGCAGCCTGCAATGGCCAGCAGGAGGAGAAGCTTGCCGCCTACAATCGTGGTGCGTCGCATGACGCCATCTTTATCCCTCCTCTTTTCGTGGCACAAGTTAACAACTCGTGACGGCTCCGCATTTCTGCCAGATCGCCATCGACACGCCCCTGCGGCAGCTGTTCGATTACACGTTGACACCGCAATTCCCGGTGGAACCGGGCATGCGCGTGCGCGTACCCTTCGGCCGGCGGGAGGTGGTGGGCCTGGTGATGCGCCTGGCCACGACCTCGGAGGTGCCGGCGGAAAAGCTGCGCGAGGTGGGCGCGGTGCTCGACGACCGGCCGCTGCTGGGCGCGACGGACCTTGCCCTGCTCGAGTGGGCGGCGAACTACTACCACCATCCCGTCGGCGAGGTGATGGCCACCGCGTTGCCCAAGGGACTGCGTGTGGTGCGCAAGCGGGCGGCGAAGGGAGCAAAGCCCGCGGCTTCGGCATCGGGTGGACTGCGCGAGGCGCCCTTGCCGTTGAGCGGCGCACAGCAGGCCGCGCTCACGGCGCTGCAGTCCGCGCAGGGCGCGGCCAACTTCCTGCTCGACGGCGTCACCGGCAGCGGCAAGACCGAGGTGTACCTGCAGGCGGTGGAGGCGGTGCTGGCGCGCGGCGGCTCGGTGCTGGTGCTGTGCCCGGAGATCGGGCTCACGCCGCAGCTGCTGCAGCGCTTCGAGCAGCGTTTCGATGCGCCCATCGTGGCGCTGCATTCCGGACTCACCGATGCTGCGCGTGCACGCGCGTGGGAAGCCACTGCACGGGGCGGTGCGCGCATCGTGATCGGCACCCGCTCGGCGGTGTTTGCACCGCTGCCCGGCCTGGCGCTCATCATCGTCGATGAAGAGCACGACGGATCCTACAAGCAGCAGGAAGGCGACCTGCGCTACTCCGCGCGCGACCTCGCGCTGCTGCGCGGCCAGCTGCAGTCGGTACCCGTGGTGCTGGGCTCGGCCACGCCATCACTGGAATCACTGCACAATGCCGCGCAGGGCCGGTTCACGCACCTGCTGCTGCCGGAGCGCGCGGGCAATGCGGAGCCGCCGCGCCTGGCGCTGATCGACATGCGCGCGCATGCCGTGCACAAGGGCTTGTCGGCACCGGTGCTGAAGTCCATGCGGCAGCACCTGGATGCCGGCGGTCAGGTACTGGTGTTCCTCAACCGCCGCGGTTATGCGCCCACGCTGCTGTGCCAGGGCTGCAGCTGGATTGCGCCCTGCCACGACTGCGATGCGCGCATGACGGTGCACATGCGCGGCAACCGGCTGGCCTGCCATCACTGCGGCGCAGAGGAGCCGCTGCCGCAGCGCTGCCCGCGCTGCGGGCATGAAGTGCATCCGCTGGGACAGGGTACCGAGCGCGTGGAGGAAACCCTGGCCGCGGAGTTTCCCGATGCGCCAGTGGAGCGCTTTGACCGCGATGTGCTGCGCGCGCCGCAGGCGCTCACCGGCGCCATCGACCGTGTGCACAGCGGCAGCGCGCGCATCCTCGTGGGTACGCAGATGCTGGCCAAGGGGCATCACTTTCCCGATGTGACGCTGGTGGTGGTGCTCAATGCGGACCAAAGCCTGTTCAGCACTGATTTCCGGGCAGCCGAGCGCCTGGCGCAGACCATCGTGCAGGTGGCGGGAAGGGCCGGTCGCGCCGGCCGCAGCGGCGAGGTGCTGGTGCAGAGCCTGTATCCCGAACATCCCTTGCTGGTCACCCTGCTCGAGAAGGGCTACGCCGGCTTTGCGGCCGGGGCGCTGGCGGAACGCGCGGATGCCCACTGGCCGCCATTTGCCCGCATGGCGGTGCTGCGGGCATCGGATACCTCGCCCGGCGTGGCGCTGAAGTTCCTGAAGGAAGCCCGTGCCCTGCTGCCGACGCCGCCGGGCGTGATGCTGCGCGGCCCGGTGCCGGCGGCGATGTCCCGGCGCGCCGGCAGGCACCATGCCCAGCTGCTGGTCGAATCACCCCAGCGCGCACCCCTGCAGCGCTTCCTCGGCGAGTGGGTGCCGCGGCTGGGCGGCGTGGCCGCGCCGCGCTCGCTGCGCTGGGCACTGGATGTTGATCCCCTGGAGCTGTTCTAGGCAGGGCCGGCCGTGGTGAACCGCAGACGCCACGGGTAGACTTGCCGGCCCCCTATGAAGCAAGAAATCGAACAACTGCTGCGCGCTGCCGTGGCCAGCCTCACCGGGCAGCTGCTGCCCGCCGACCTGCCGCTGGAAAACCTGGGCGTGGAGCGTACGCGCGATGCGTCCAATGGTGATTTCGCCACCAACCTGGCCATGCGCCTGGCAAAGGCCGCTCGCAAGCCGCCGCGCGAACTGGCGCAGGCCATCGTGGCGGCGCTGCCGGCACATCCGGGCGTGGAGCGCGTGGAGATCGCCGGCGCGGGCTTCATCAATTTCTTCCTCGCGCGGGCGGCGCAGGCCGAGGTGGTCCGCCGCATCGATGAGGCGCGCAGCAGCTACGGCACCAACAACTCCGGCGCCGGCACGAAGGTGCTGGTGGAGTTCCTGTCGTCGAACCCCACCGGGCCGCTGCACGTCGGGCATGGGCGGCTGGGCGCCTTCGGGGCCTGCGTGGCCAACCTTCTGGTGGCCAATGGCTACGCCGTGCATCGCGAGTACTACGTGAACGATGCGGGGCGGCAGGTGGACATCCTCGCGGTGAGCATCTGGCTGCGCTACCTGGAGGCGCTGGGCGAGAAGTTCACCTTCCCCGCCAACGGCTACAGGGGGCAGTACATCCGCGAGATTGCCGCTGACCTGCTGCAGGAAGCTGGCGAGAGGCTGCTGCGCCCCGAAGGGGAAGTGTTCGGCAACCTGCCTCCGGATGAACCGGAAGGTGGCGACAAGGAAGCCTACATCGACGCGGTGATCGCGCGTGCGCGCGCGCTGCTGGGCGATGCGGGCTTCGCCGAGGTGGTGGAACTCGGCCTCGAGGCCATCATCGCCGACATGGAAAACGACCTCACCGGATTCGGCGTCACGTATGACCGCTGGTATTCGGAACGCTCGCTGGTCGACAGCGGCGCCATCGACCGCGCGCTCGACCGGCTGCGTGCGCAGGGCCACCTCTACGAGAAGGATGGCGCGACCTGGTTCCGCACCTCCAGCTTCGGTGACGAGAAGGACCGTGTGGTGGTGCGCGAGAATGGCGTGAAGACCTACTTCGCCTCCGACATCGCCTACCACCTGGAGAAGCGCGAGCGCGGCTTCGACCTGCTGCTCGACATCATGGGATCGGACCACCACGGCTATACCGCGCGCGTGCGCGCGGGCCTGGACGCGCTGGGGCACCCGCCCGAATCGCTGGACGTGCTGCTGGTGCAGTTCGTGTCGCTGTTCAGGAAGGGCGAGAAGGTCCCGATGTCGACCCGCGCCGGCGAGTTCATCACGCTCCGGCAGCTGCGGCAGGAAGTGGGCAACGATGCCTGCCGGTTCTTCTATGTGATGCGCAGCCACGACCAGCACCTGGATTTCGACCTGGAGCTCGCCAAGTCGCGCAGCAACGAAAACCCGGTCTATTACATCCAGTATGCCCATGCGCGCGTGGCCAGCGTGCAGCGGCAGCTGGCCTCGAAGGGATATGCCTATGACGCGGCGATCGGGCTCGACAGCCTCGACACGCTGGTGTCGCCGCATGAGAGCGAGGTGCTGACGCTGCTGGGCAAGTATCCGGAGGTGATCCGGTTCGCCGGCGAGCAGCGCTCGCCGCATTCGCTGGTACATTTCCTGCGCGAACTCGCCCAGTCGTTCCATACCTGGTACAACGCCGAGCAGTTCATCGTCGAGGATGCGCGGCTGCGCAATGCGCGCATCGCCCTGGCCCTGGCCGCACAGCAGGTGGTGCGCAACGGGCTGTCGCTGCTGGGGGTCTCTGCACCGGAGAGCATGTGAACACCACGCGCCCGCGAATGCCCGCCCGTGACTACAAGCATGGTGCACGGGGCGACCGGTTCGATCCCGGCCAGTATCGCCAGTTCGGCGCGGGACTGGGAGTAGGGCTGGCGGTGGCGCTGCTGGTGTGGGTGCATGGGCAACGGCAGCTGAAGAAGGAGCCGGAGGAGCCTGTCGCGCAGGTGGTGGAGGCGGCGCCCGAAGTGCCGCCGGATGATGCCGATCCCGTGGTGCAGCTGGATTTCTACGAGATGGCGCCCACGCAGGAAGTGGTGGTGGCTTCCGACACGCCGCGCGCCGGACGCCCGCAGCCGCTGGCGCCGATCACGCGGGCTGGTGCATATGTGATCCAGGCCAGCGCCTCGCGCAATCGTGCCGGCGCGGAACGCGAGCGTGACCGGCTGGGCAAGCTGGGCATCGAGGCCACCATCCAGCACGTGACCATCGACGACAGCGAATGGCATCGCGTGATCATCGGGCCGCTGCGCGACCTGAAGAAGCTCAACGAGGTGCGCGAGGTGCTCCGCTCGGCGCAGATCACGTTCCGGACCTGGGAAGTGCAGGAGTAGCCGGGCCTCAGTGGGCCGGCATCCCGGTTCCCGGCTTCTGGCTGCCTCCGCCCGTTTGTCCCACTCCGCGGCACTCCGCCGCACAGCGCCGGCAGGCTTGCGCACAGGCCTTGCAGTGATCCATGGAATGGCGCTCGCATTCGGCGGCGCATAGCTCGCAGGCCTCGGCGCACAGTTCGCAGAAGCGGGCGGAAAGCTCGCTGTCGCGGCTCAGAAGTTCAGTGGCTGTGCGGCAGAGGGCGGCGCAGTCCAGGTCCAGCGAGATGCAGCGCACCATGCTGGCGACATCCTGCTCCTGCAGGCAGGCGGAGGCACAATGCCCGCAAGCGGCGGCGCATTCGTTGAGGGCCTGGATGATGTTTTCGTGGCGATGGTGTGGCATGACGTGCTCCCGGGGGAAAAGAGTCGGGACCCACACCATGACGCAACAAGAAGCGGTTTGACGTCGGAGCGGGCCAGCACCACGCTCGGACATCTCCTACATCGTGAACGGGGCGCACCATCAACGGTCCGCGGCAGGGACGTGCAACGCCTCACACCTCCGGCAGCGGGATGAACTCCGTCTCCTCCGGCACGGCCTCGAACCGCCCGCCCTTCCAGTCCGCCCGTGCCTGCTCCATGCGCTCGAGGCTGGAGGAAACGAAGTTCCACCAGATGTGGCGCGGCGCGTCGGCGCTCTCGCCGCCCAGCAGCATCAGCCGCGCCTCGGTGACGGCACGGATCACCACCGGCACGCCCTCGCGCAGCACCAGCATCTGGCCGGGGCCGATGCGCTCGCCGGCCAGCTCGATCTCTCCTTCCACGGTGTAGATGGCGCGTTCCGGGTAGAGCGCATCGAGCGGCAGGGTCGCGCCCGCCGACAGCTCCGCATCCGCATACAGCGTGGCCATGGGCAGCTCCACGGGTGAACGCCTGCCCGCCATCTCGCCCACGATGAGTCGCACATCGAGCCCGCCATCGCTGAGCATCGGCAGCTCGGCGGCGCCGAAGTGACGGAAGAAGGGATCAGACTCTTCATGCGTGCGCGGCAGTGCCACCCAGGCCTGGATGCCGAAGAGCTGGTGCCAACTGGCGCGTGACTCCGGCGGCGTGCGCTCGGAGTGCACGATGCCGCGCCCCGCGCTCATCAGGTTCATCTCGCCGGGGCGGATGGGGATCACGGTGCCCAGTGAATCCCGGTGCATGATCTCCCCGCGAAACAGGTAGGTCACCGTGGCGAGGCCGATATGGGGATGAGGCCGCACATCGATGCCCGTGCCCGGGGCGAAGCGCGCGAGACCCATCTGGTCCCAGAAGATGAAGGGCCCCACCATCATGCGGCTGGTGGAGGGCAGCACCCGGCGCACCTCGAAGCCGCCAAGGTCGCGCGCCCGCGGCACGATGCGCGTCTCGATGCCGTCGCAGCCGCCCACGCGTTCAGGCTCATTGCATTCCTGCCAGCTCATGTCTCTTCTCCTGCCGTGACGGGGCGGTATGTATCGGAATGTAACAAATGGCCGTCCCCGCCTCCCGGCGCACCGGGTTCTCCGCATACTGTGCGCACGCCATCCCGCCACGGCCAACCATGACACACTCCACCGCCAACAGCCGCATAGCCTCAGGTTCGATCAGCCTCGTCGAGCGCGGACTGGTTCCCGACCCGCTGGTGCGGGCTGGCATCCGCCGGCTTTGCGCTGCCCGCCTGGCCGCCATCGGCGCCGATGATGCGGAAATCTCCGCACTCCGGACCGCCGGGTTCGTGGCCGCAATGGCCACCGCGCCGGTGGCACCGGTGCCGGAGCTTGCCAACCAGCAGCACTACGAGGTGCCCGCGGAATTTTTTGCCCAGGTGCTCGGGCCGCAGCGCAAGTACAGCTGCGCCTGGTGGCCCGACGATGTCGGGACTCTCGCCGAGGCGGAGGACCTGGCGCTGCTGGCCACGATGGAGCGTGCGGAACTGTCGGACGGGCAACAGGTGCTCGAGCTGGGCTGCGGCTGGGGGTCACTGACACTGGCCATGGCGCGGCGGTACCCGCGCAGCCGCATCGTCGGGGTTTCCAACTCCCGCTCCCAGCGCACTTCCATCCTGGAACGTGCCGCTGCAGAGGGACTCACGAACATCGAGATCATTACTGCCGACGCGAATACCTTCACCCATGAAGGCGGTTTCGACCGCGTGGTGTCGGTGGAAATGTTCGAACACCTGCGCAACTGGCCGGCCATGTTTGTCCGGGTGCGCAACTGGCTCAAGCCCGGTGGCCGCTTCTTCATGCATGTGTTCGTCCATCGCTCCACCCCTTATGCCTTCGACGACGACGACGACACCGACTGGATGAGCCGTCATTTCTTCTCTGGCGGCATGATGCCCAGCGACGAGCTGCCCCTGCATTTCCAGCAGGCCCTGCGACTCCAGCGGCGCTGGCGCTGGGATGGCCGCCATTACGAGAAGACGGCCAATGCGTGGCTGGAAAACCTGGACGCTCGCCGCGACACCGTGCTGCCGGTACTGGCAGCCACCTACGGCGAGGCGGCGGCGCAGCTGTGGCTGCAGCGCTGGCGCCTGTTCTTCATGGCCTGCGCGGAGCTGTTCGGCTACCGCGGCGGACAGGAGTGGTGGGTCAGCCACTATCTCTTCGAGAAGCCGCGCTGATGGGACTGAAGCCCCGTCTGCTGAACCTGCTGGCCTACCAGTGCGCCTGGCTGGCATGTGTCCTGGGTACGGCCAACCAGCTGCCACTGCTGGGAGTGGGCGTCGCCGGTGCCGTGCTGCTGCTGCATCTGTCGGTGGCCGCCCTACCGGAGCGGGAACTGGCCCTGGCAATGATCGCCGTGCTGGCCGGAGGCCTGTTCGAGACGGCCCTGGTGACCAGCGGCTGGGTGCAGACGAATGATCCCCTGCTGCTCGGCGGCACCACACCGGTGCTCATGGTGGCGTTGTGGGCCGCTTTCGCCACCACGCTCAACGTCACGCTGCGTCCGCTGCGCGACCGCCCCTGGCTGTGCGCCGCAGTGGCCGCAGTGGGTGCGCCGCTGGCCTACCAGGCCGGATCGAAGCTGGGCGCGCTGGTGCTCATCGATGCGCTGCCCGCGCTGGTACTGGTGTCGGCGGGATGGGCAGTGGTGCTGCCGCTGCTGATGCGCGTCGCGCGCCGCCTGGATGGTTTCGCACCCGCATGAGCAACCTGGCATGGTTCGGCGCATTGCCCTGGCTGCTGCTGCTCGCGCTGGCCGCGTGGGCAGTCTGCACGCTGCGGCACAACGCCGGCCTGGTGGATATCTTCTGGCCGCTGTTCCTGCTGGCCGCCGCGCTGCACGCGCTCTGCCTTGCGTGGCCAGCCGGCACGCGCGCCATGCTGGTGCTCGCGCTGGTGGCCGCCTGGGCGCTGCGCCTGGCCTGGCACCTGGCGCGCCGCAACTGGAATGCGCCGGAGGATCATCGCTACCGCGCCATCCGCCTGCGCAATGAACCGGGCTTCGCATCGAAGAGCCTGTACCTGGTGTTCGGGCTGCAGGCGGTGCTGGCCTTCCTGGTCTCGGCCCCGCTGTTTGCAGCCATTACCGCAGCGGCCACGCCGCTGCACCTGGCGGACTTCATCGGCGCCATGGTGGTGATCGGCGGCCTTGCGGTCGAGGCTGTCGCCGACGCGCAGCTCGCGGCCTTCCGCGCGCAGCGGTCCGGCCGCGGCGAAGTGATGAATCGCGGCCTGTGGCGCTATTCCCGCCATCCCAATTACTTCGGCGAGTTCTGCATCTGGTGGGGCTTCTTCATCATCGCGCTGGGCACCGGCGGCTGGTGGAGCCTGGTCTCGCCGCTGCTGATGAGCCTGCTGCTGTGGCGGGTGTCGGGTGTGCGGCTGCTGGAGAAGGACATCGGCGAGCGCCGTCCCGGTTATGCCGCTTATGCAGCGCGCACCAATGCCTTCTTCCCCGGCCCGCCGCGGAGCCTGCGATGAAGTCGATCTTCTCCCTGGCCGTCGTGGCGCCGGTGCTGGCGCTGCTGGCGGCCTGCCAGACCAGTGGATACGCACCCATGCAGACCGTGCCGCACGTGGATCTTCAGCGCTTCATGGGCGACTGGTATGTGATCGCCAACATACCGACACTGCTGGAGCGTGGCGCGCACAACGCCGTGGAGACCTATGCGCTGGCGGAGGATGGCAGCATCGAGACCACCTTCACCTACCGCAAGGACGCCTTCGACGGGCCGCTGAAGGATTACCACCCGCGCGGCTTCGTGCTCGACAAGCAGACCAACGCGCTGTGGGGCATGCGCTTCGTGTGGCCGGTGAAGGCGGACTATCGCATCATCCATCTCGCCGATGACTATTCCGAGACCGTGATCGGCCGCCAGAAGCGCGATTACGTGTGGATCATGGCCCGTACGCCGCAGGTCTCCGAGGCCGATTACCAGCGGCTGGTGCAGGTGGTCGAGGCGCATGGCTATGACGTGAGCAGGCTGCGCAAGGTGCCGCAGCAGTGGCCGGCACCATGAAGATCGCCATCATCGGCAGCGGCATCGCCGGCAATGTGGCGGCGCACCGGCTTTGCCGTGACCATGAGATCACCGTCTATGAGGCGGGCAGCCATGCCGGCGGCCATGCGCATACGCACGACATCGAGGTGGATGGACACCCGGTCAGCGTGGACACCGGCTTCATCGTCTTCAACGACTGGACCTATCCCCGCTTCAGCGCGCTGCTGCGCGAGCTGGACGTGGCCACGCAGGCCAGCAGCATGAGCTTCTCGGTGCGCAATGATGCGGCTGGACTGGAGTACAACGGCACCACTGTCAACACGCTGTTTGCCCAGCGCCGCAACCTGCTGCGGCCGTCTTTCCTGGCGATGATTCGCGACATCCTGCGCTTCAACCGCGAGGCGCCACGGCTGCTGGGCAACGAGGGCGGCGAGTTGCCGCTGCGCGAGGTGCTGGAGCGCGGCCGGTACGGACGGCCGTTCGTGGACCACTACATCATCCCGATGGGAGCGGCCATCTGGTCGACCACGCCGGCGGCGATGTTTGCCTTCCCGGCGCGGTTCTTCATCCGCTTCCTTATGAACCACGGCATGCTGTCGATCAACGACCGGCCCGTATGGCGCACCGTCAGCGGCGGCTCGGCGCGCTATGTGCAGGAACTGATCGCGCCCTTCCGCGACCGGATCCGCCTGCGCACGCCGGTGGAGTGGATCCGCCGCCAGCCCGGCAGCGTGTTCGTGAAGGCGCGGGACCAGGAGGCCCAGCGCTACGACGCCATCTTCCTCGCCTGCCACAGTGACCAGGCGCTGGCGCTGCTCGCCGACGCCACTGCGGCCGAACGCGAGGTGCTCGGGGCCATTCCCTACCAGCGCAACGAGGCGGTGCTGCACACCGATGAACGGCTGATGCCGCGTCGCCGCCTCGCCTGGGCGTGCTGGAACTACCACAGCCTGCCGCAGCGGCAGGGGCCGCTGGCGCTCACCTACAACATGAACATGCTGCAGGGCCTGGATGCTCCCCGGCAGCTCATGGTCACGCTGAACCATGGCGATGCCATCGATCCGGCGCGGGTGCTGCTGCGGACCGTCTATGAGCACCCCGTGTTCACGCCGGCCTCGATTGCGGCGCAGGCCCGGCACCGCGAGCTCAACGGTTACCATGGCACGTATTACTGCGGCGCCTGGTGGCGCCATGGCTTCCACGAGGATGGCGTGGTCAGCGCCGAGGCCGCGCTCGCCCATTTCGAGGAGGATCATGCACAGCGCGCTGTACATCGGTCGGCTTAGGCACCGCCGCCATGCACCGCGGCGGCATGCCTTCTCCTATGCCCTGTGCATGGTGTGGCTCGACCTCGCCGAGCTCGACGAGGTGTTCCGTCGACGCTGGTTCTGGTCCACGCGGCGGCCGGCACTGGCCTGGCTGAAGCGCGCCGACTACCTCGGCGATCCCGGGGTGCCGCTGGAAAAGGCGGTGCGTGATGCCGTGGCCGCCCATACCGGACAACGCCCGACGGGACCGGTGCGCATGCTCACGCAGCTGCGCAGCTTCGGACACTGCTTCAACCCGGTGACCTTCTACTACTGCTTTGCGCCCGACGGAACGCGCATCGAAACCATCCTGGCGCAGATCACCAATACGCCCTGGGGTGAGCGCCACACTTACGTGCTGCCGGTGGAACGGGCGGAGGGCCCCACGGCGCTCCACCGCTTCCATCTCGACAAGCGCTTCCACGTTTCGCCATTCATGCAGATGGCGCAGCGCTACCACTGGACATTCACCGCGCCGGCCGCGCGCCTGGCCGTGCACATGGACAACCTGCAGCAGGGCGAGCGCGTGTTTGACGCCACCCTGGTGCTGAGACGCCGCGAGATCGGCACCGCTTCGCTGGCCCTCGCCCTGCTGCGCTGGCCGGCCGCCACGCTCAGGGTGCAGGCGGCCATCTACTGGCAGGCGCTGCGGCTGTGGCTGAAGCGTGTGCCATTCCACACCCACCCCGGCGGCCGCGCGGCGTCCGGGTAGAATCCGGTTCCGTGATCCGCGTGCTCCTCATCGACGATGACCGTCGGCACTCCGAGCTGCTCGAGGCCTATTGCGCGCGGTTCGACATCCAGGTGGACTGCGCCTATGACGGGGAGTCGGGCCTGCGCCGCCTGGCCAGCTCGCGTCCCGACCTGGTGCTGCTGGATGTGATGCTGCCCGGCCGCGATGGCTTCTCGGTGTGCCGGGAGATCCGCCGCCGCAGCCGCCTGCCGGTGATCATGCTGACGGCCCGCGGCGACGTGGTCGACCGCGTCGCCGGGCTGGAACTCGGCGCCGACGATTACATCGCCAAGCCCTTCGAGCCGCGCGAGCTGGTGGCACGCATCCATACGGTGCTGCGCAGGCTGGAGCCCGGGGCCGGACGCAGCCTGCTGGAATTCGACGGGCTGTCGATCGACACCACCAGCCGCACGGTGATCGCGGATGGCGCACGCATCGAGCTGACCACGATGGAGTACGAGCTCCTGCTGCTGCTGGCCTCGCACCCTGGCCAGGATTTCTCGCGCGATGACATCCTGGCCGCGCTGCGCGGCATCGATGCGGCCATCCTCACCCGCTCGGTGGACATCCTGGTGAGCCGCCTGCGCGCCAGGCTGGGCGACAGCACGCGGCCGGCGCGCTGGATCCACACCGTGTGGGGCCGCGGCTACCGGTTCACCGGGCGCACCCCCGCAGCGCCATGATCCGGCTGTTCTTCCATTCGCTCTCGCCACGACTGATTGCCATCTTCCTGCTGCTGGCGGCGCTGTTTGCATGGGGCGTGGTGGCCGGCATCCGCTGGGCCTACAGCGCGGATGACCTGCGCGCGCTGATCAGCGGCCACCTCTCGCTGCACGTGGACTATGTGCGCAAGGACATCGGCTCGCCGCCGCGCATTGACCGCGCCCTGGCCATCACGCGCACGGTGCCGGTGGACATCCACATCGATGGCCCGGGCGTGCGCTGGTCGTCCGACCCGGACTTCCCCGACCCGGCCACGCTGGACTTCGGCCCCAGCGACTACTTCAGCGCCGAACCCGGCGCGCTGTTCGACGAGCTGGAGGGCGTGGACTTTGCGCTGCGGGACAACCACCGCTACCTGCGCTTCAGGGAAGGCGACTACCAGATCGTGGTGGTCACGCCGAAGATCGACACCCGGCGCTCACGGCCGCCGCTGATTCCCATCCTCGTGGGTTTCGCCTTGCTGCTGGTGCTGCTGGCCTACCTGGCGGTGCGCTGGCTGTTCCGGCCGATTGGCACCATCCGCGCCGGCGCCGCCTACATCGGTGCCGGGCACTTCAACCATCGCATCCGCACGCGCCGCAACGACGAACTGGGCGAGCTGGCCGACGACATCAACAGCATGGCCGGCAAGGTGGAGCGCATGCTCGACGCCAAGCGCCAGCTGCTGCTGGGCGTCAGTCATGAACTGCGCTCGCCGATCTCGCGCATGACGCTGGCCCTTGCGCTGCTGGAGGAGACACCGGCCACCGGCGCACTGCGGCAGGACCTGCGGGAGATGCGCACCATCGTGGAGACCCTGCTCGATGCGGAGCGGCTGGGGTCCTCCCACAGCGCGCTGCAGCTGGAGGCGGTGTCGCCGGATGAGCTGGCACGTGACCTGGCAACACGTTTCTTCCCCGGCGAGGTCCGGCTGCGCCTGGATCTGCACGCACCGGCACCGGTCATGCTCGATCGGGCCCGCATCCAGCTGATGCTGAAGAACCTGGTCGGCAACGCGCTGCGGTATTCCGGGGCGCAAGACGGCCCGGTGGAGCTGCGGGTGGAAGCCGATGGGGCCTGGATCGGATTCAGTGTGCGCGACCATGGACCCGGCATTCCCGTTGACCAGCGCGAAGGGCTGGGCGAGCCCTTCTACCGGCCGGATGCCTCGCGTGCGCGCGAAACCGGCGGCACCGGCCTGGGCCTGTACCTGGCGCGCCAGGTGGCCCGCGCACATGGCGGGGATATGCGTCTCGTCGATGTGGATGGGCCTGGCGCACTGTTCGTCGCACGACTGCCCCGCGTGGCGCCAGCTGGCGGCAGCGACCACGGGGATGCGGAAAGTCAGCGGCGCCGGTAGAGCAGCTGGCGGTTGCCGCGTGCAGGGCTGGCCAGCTGCAACCACTCACCTTCGGGCGAATACCACAGGTCGATGGACAATCCGGCACCGCGCAGGCGATGGCGTTGAGCCGCGCGGGGCCGGCCCTGCACCTCGATGCTTTCCTCGCTGAGCACCTCGAAGCGGACCGCGTCGAATTCGCCGGTCTGCGGATTCAGGAGTTCGGGGCGACCCTGCAGCTGCGACTGGTCCCAGTAGGCATAGCTGCCCACGCAGGCGCCGCTGCTGGCGCGGGGCGTCGGGCGATGCAGCTCGAAGCGGTCACCCCGCTGGCTGCCGCTCACCGACAGCAGATCGCCGCCGTCACGGGTCTCGGCCTCGACACGCTGCAGGCAGCCCGCGCGCCATTGCTCGCGGGCCAGGTGCCGGTAGCGGTAGACGACCAGGCCAAGCACGCGCACATCGAAGCGGGCCTCGCTGCGTACGTCGAGGGTCCCGTCAGGGGCGGTCGTGAGGCGGAATTCGTGCGTGCCGATGGATTTTCCGTCGAGCAGCACATCGAAGTCGAAGACGCGCTCCTCGGCGGCCTGCGCGGCGAGCCCGGCACACCACAGTGCGGCAGCTGCGAGGTGCCGGGCTCGATGGTGGCGGGCATTGCGGAACATGCCATCCAGATTGCCGCGGCCGGGCCTCGGCAGCTGTAACAAATCGCAACAGCCTCAGGACAGGCCGCGTGACCCACGCCGCGCAATCAGGGGGTCGATCCGCGCCAGCAGCAGCCAGGCCAGTTCCGACGCCAGCCGCCGCCACAACGAGCGGCCCCGGCGCCAGCGGTTCAGCCGCACCATGCGCGAGTGGCGCAGCGCGTGGGCGAACCAGGTGCGGGCATCCTCTGCCAACTCGGGCCAGTCGAAGCGCAGCAGCAGCTCGTAGTTGATCGACAGGCTGCGGCGGTCGAGATTGCCGCTGCCTGCCCACAGGATGGAGTCCACCACCACCACCTTGGCGTGCATGATCTGCGGCTGGTACTCGAACACGCGGATCCGCCGGCCCAGCAGCTTGGTGTAGAGGCGCTCGGCGGCCAGGCGCGAGATGGGCACATCGGTCTTGCCGGCCAGCAGCACGCGCACGCGCCCGGTGCCCCGGGCCGCGCGGTACAGGCGTCGTCGCAGCAGCGTGGAGGGCAGGAAGTACGCCGAGGCGATGGCCACGTTGACGGCGCCGGCGAGGTCCCGGCGCAGCATGTAGCCGAGCACCCCGCGCGGCAGGCCGGGACCTGAGTGCACGGCTTCAACCGGCCCTTCGCTGGCCACACGCAGCCGCCTGCCGCGCCGCATGTCGCGCCGGTACTTGTTGAAGGCGCGCGGCGTGAAGGGCGCGAGATCAAACAGCGCGTCGAAGTTCTTCTCCAGGACCTTCACGATGGGGCCACTCACGTACACGCCGCAATCCAGCCAGCCCACGTTGACGCCGTCGCCGGCATATTCGGGCGCGATGTTGAACCCGCCGACGATGGCGTGCGTGCCATCGCAGGCCAGGAGCTTCCTGTGGTTGCGCAGGGTGCGGAAGAGGAAGCGGCGCGGATTGAAGATGGCGATCTTCACGCCCGCATCGCGCAGGGGCGCGAGGAATTCCGGGCTCACGCCCTCGCAGCCGAAGGCATCGAGCAGCATGCGCACCTCGACGCCGCGCGCGCGGGCACGCAGCAACGCCTCACGCAGCTGCGTCGCCGGCCCCTCTTCGCGCAGGATGTAGGTCTCCAGCCGCACGCAGGCGGTGGAGTCATCGATGCGCTGCTGCATCTGCGCGTAGCCTTCATCGACGGTGGCCAGCCAGCGCGCCCGGTATTCACCGAGCCGGCGTTCCGCAAAGCGCAGTGGCTCACCGCGTTCGCGGTGGTCATTGTCCATCACAGTGGGGATACTACACGGATGGCCCGCTCCTACCTCACCGCGCTCACGCGTCCGCTGCTGGATTTCCTGCGCACCGAATCGGCCGGAGGACTGGTCCTGATGGCGGCCACTGTGGCTGCCATGCTGGTCGCCAACTCCGCCGTGGGACCGGGCTGGGCCGGGCTGCTGGAACAGCATGTGCGCGTCGGTGCAGGCGGGCTCGCGCTCGACAAGTCGCTGATGCACTGGATCAACGATGCACTGATGGTGCTGTTCTTCATCGTGGTGGGCCTCGAACTCAAGCGCGAGATGGTGATGGGCCACCTGTCGAGCTGGCGCACCGCGAGCCTCCCGGCCGTGGCGGCACTGGGCGGAATGGTCGCCCCGGCACTGGTGTACACCGCCTTCAACCACGACCACGCGCTGGCCATGCGCGGCTGGGCCATACCCACCGCCACCGACATCGCCTTCGCGCTGGGCGTGCTGTCGCTGCTGGGCAGCCGCGTGCCCACCGGGCTCAAGGCCTTCCTGCTCAGCATCGCCATCTTCGATGACCTGGGCGCCATCGTGATCATCGCGCTCTTCTATACGGACCAGCTGTCACTGGCGGCACTGGGCATCGCTGCGCTGTTGCTGGCCTGCCTGGCCGGCCTGAACCTCGCCGGCGTGCGACGCCTTGCGCCCTACCTCATCCTCGGTGCGGGCCTGTGGCTGGCGGTGCTGAAATCCGGCGTGCACGCCACGCTGGCCGGTGTGATGCTGGCCATGTGCATTCCGCTGCGCGAGGCGGGTGGCAGGGTGGATCCGCAGCGCTCGCCGCTGCTGTGGCTGGAGCGGCTGCTGCATCCCTGGGTGGTCTTCATTGTGCTGCCGCTGTTCGCACTGGCCAATGCCGCCATTCCGCTGGCCGGCGTCACCGGGGCCGACCTGCTGCACCCCGTGCCGGTGGGCATTGCGCTGGGGCTGCTGCTGGGCAAACCGGTGGGCATCCTGCTGTTCACCTGGCTGGCGGTGCGCGCCGGCATCTGCGAGACGCCACGCAGTGTGGGCTGGCTGCAGATCACCGGCATGTCCCTGCTGTGCGGCATCGGTTTCACCATGAGCCTGTTCATCGCCCAGCTGGCCTTCGTCACCGGGGTGCCGGTGCACGCCGGGCTGGAACGCATGGGAATCCTCGCCGGTACGCTGGCTTCGGGCGTGCTGGGGTACCTCTGGCTGAGGCTGGTGCCGGCGCCGCCGCCGGATAGCGCAAGACCCTGAAATTATTGGCCTTTTCTACCCTTGAAAAGGCCCCGCGGGCGCTAATATAGGGTTGTCGGACATTTTTTCTGCCCGGAGACCCCCGAAGCCCATGAAACGCATAGTGCTCTTCCTCGCCACCAACATCGCCATCCTGGTGGTGCTGACCATCGTCGTGCGCCTGTTTGGGCTGGACCGTTACCTCGGCGCCGGTGGCGAGGACAACCTCGCCGGGCTGCTGGCCTTCGCAGCCGTGTTCGGCTTCGGCGGCGCGTTCATTTCCCTGGCCATGTCCAAGTGGATCGCCAAGCGCTCCATGGGCGTGCACGTGATCACCCAGCCCTCCAGCCCCACCGAGCAGTGGCTGGTGAGCACGGTGCGCGCGCAGGCCGAGCTGGCCGGCATCGGCATGCCTGAAGTGGGCATTTTCAATTCGCCCGAGCCCAATGCGTTCGCCACCGGCGCCCGGCGCAATGCCGCGCTGGTTGCGGTGAGCACCGGCCTGCTGCAGAAGATGCGGCGCGAGGAAGTGGAAGCCGTGCTCGGCCACGAGGTGGCACACGTGGCCAACGGCGACATGGTCACGCTGACGCTGATCCAGGGTGTGGTGAACACCTTCGTCATCTTCCTGTCGCGCATCATCGGCCGCGCGGTGGACAAGGCGGTGTTCCGCAGCGAGAACGGCAATGGTCCCGGCTACTTCATCAGCGTGATCGTGGCGCAGCTGGTGCTGGGCTTCCTCGCCAGCATGATCGTGATGTGGTTCTCGCGGCATCGCGAGTTCCGCGCCGACCGCGGCGGGGCGAAGCTGGCCGGCAGCCAGAACATGATCGGTGCTCTGGAGGCCCTGCGTCGCAACCAGCAGCAGGCCGAGGGCCTGCCCGAGGCCATGCGTGCCTTCGGCATCAACGGTGGCAAGGGCGGCGGCATCAAGCGGCTGTTCATGAGCCATCCGCCGCTGGAAGAGCGCATCGCGGCGCTGCAGGAAGCGCGCTGACCAGCGGCTGCCCGGTTCGCGGATCCCTCAGGTCCGCGGACCGGCGGCCCGCTTCATCTGCTCGTATGCCGCCAGCGCCGTGATGCGCGAGGTGCGCACATTGACCACCGGCGGCGGATAGCGACGCGCATCCCCTGCCTCCGGCACCCAGCGACGCACATACGCGCCATCCGGATCGAACTTCTGCTGCTGTGTCTCGGGGTTGAAGATGCGGAAGAACGGCGCCGCATCGGCGCCGCAGCCGGCCACCCACTGCCAGCCCAGCGTGTTGCTGGCGAGGTCGGCATCCACCAGCGTGTCCCAGAACCAGCGCGCGCCGTGCAGCCAGTTCACCTGCAGGTTCTTCACCAGCAGCGAGCCGACGATCATGCGCACGCGGTTGTGCATCCAGCCCTCGTGCCAGAGCTGGCGCATGCCGGCATCGACGATGGGGATGCCGGTGCGGCCCTGCTGCCAGGCGCGCAGCACTACCTCGTCATCCTCCCAGGGAAAATGCGCGAACTCCGCGCGCAATGGCTGCGCGGGCGTATGCGGGAAGTGGAACAGCAGGTGATGCGCGAACTCGCGCCAGCCGATCTCGGTGAGGAACTGCCACTGCAGCTGCGCGCCGGGGCGTGCGCCATCGCGCAGTGAAGCCTGCGCGGCCGCATGCCAGACCTGCCGCGGGGAAATCTCGCCGAAGTGAAGATGCGCAGACAGCCGCGATGTGCCTTCGAGGTCGGGGCGATTGCGATCGGTGTCGTATTGCCTCACCGGTCCGGCGAGGAACTGCGCCAGGCGAGTGGCTGCGCCCGACTCGCCGGGCCTCCACGTAGCCTCCATGCCGGCATCCCAGCGAATGCGGGGCAGCAGTTCCAGCGCATCGATTGCAGCGGATGACGGCGGACGCGCTGTCGTGTCCCGCCTTTCGCCGGGCCAGCGCACCGGCGGTGGCAGCGGCGCGGGCGGATCGATCACCTGCACGGCGCGCTTCCAGTACGGCGTGAACACCTGGAACGGCTTGCCGGCCTTGTTGCGCACTTCCCAGGGTTCTTCGAGCAGTGCCCCATTGAAGCTTTCCACCCACAGGCCCGCCGCGCGCAAGGTGTGCTTGATGTGCTGGTCGCGCGCGATGGCCGCCGGCTCGTAGCGCCGGTTCCAGCACACACCATCGGCACCGGTTTCACGCAGCAGCTGTTGCAGCAGTTGGAGGGCGCCCTGCTCTCCCGACGCCCGGACCAGCAGCTCGCCACCACGCGCGGCGATGTCGGCGGCCAGTGAGTTCAGGGAGTGATGCAGCCACCAGCGGGAGGCCGCACCGGGCTGCCAGCCACCCTCTTCCTGCGGCGTCCACAGGTACACGGGGATGACAGCACCGCGTGCCTGCGCGGCATGCAGTGCGGGATTGTCTGCGAGGCGCAGGTCCTGCCGGAACCAGAGCAGCGTGCGATGGGGCATTCGCCCCAAGCTTAAGCCAGCCGCGCTGGCCTTACTCGTCGCCCGAGGGCCGGAACTCCACGCCCAGTGACCTGAGCTTGCGGTACAGGTGCGTGCGCTCCATGCCCACGCGCTTGGCCAGCTGTCCCACCTTGCCGTTGCACAGCAGCAGCTGCTGCTGCAGGTAGGCACGCTCGAACTGCTCGCGCGCCTCGCGCAGCGGCAGGGCAAGCAGGTCCTGCTTCACCAGGGGCTCGTTCGGCGGTGCGTGCGCAGCCAGTTCGCTCTCGATCTCCTCGAGGCCGATTTCCTCGTTGCCCCCGCGTGCCAGCATGCGGCGCACGAGGCTGCGCAGCTCGCGCAGGTTGCCCGGCCACGGATAATTGCGCAGGCGGTTCTGCGCGGCCACCGAGAAGCGGCGCAGCGGCAGCTTTTCCGAATCGGCGATGCGCTCCACATAGAAGCGCAGCAGGTCGGGCACATCTTCTGCGTATTCACGCAGCGGCGGTACGCGCACCAGCACGCCGGAGAGATGCGCCAGCAGGTCGCGGCGCAGGCCGTGTTCGCCACCGGCGCGGCCTTCGATGCCGGGTTGTGCGGTGGCAATGAGGCGCGCGTTGAAAGGCACGCCCTGGCCGGCATCGGTGCCGGTGCGGTGGAAGCGGCCGGTCTCGATCACGCCCAGAAGCAGCCGCTGCACGCGTGGGGCGAGATCTTCCACTTCCTGCACATAGAGCGTGCCGCCCAGGGCCTGGTCGAGCAGGCCCGGCGTGACTTCGCCGCCGGGGCTCACTGCGCCGAAGAGGAAACGCTCGGCCGCGTCATCCGGGACGGCGCTGGCCACCAGGCTGACGAAACCGCGCGGGGCGCGCGGGCCGGATTCATGCGTGAAACGCGCCAGCGCCTCGCGGCCGCTGCCGGGCTCACCCAGCAGCAGCAGGGAGGCATTGAGCGCGGCCACGCGGGTGAGTTCCTCGCGCAGCTGCTGCGCGACGCGGCTCTTGCCGAAGGTGGCCAGCAGCGGCGCCAGCTGCGGCCGGCCGGCGATGCGGCGGCGCTTGCCGGCATCCATCGCGCGCTCCACCGTGCGCAGCAGCTTGGCCAGCGACAGCGGCTTCTCCACGAAATCGAAGGCGCCCAGGCGCGTGGCCTCGACGGCGGTTTCCACCGTGCCGTGGCCGGACATCATCACCACCGGGCAATCTTCGGAGGTGGAGGAGGACCACTCGCGCAGCAGCGTGATGCCGTCGGTGTCGGGCATCCAGATGTCGAGCAGCACCAGGTCGGGCACGCCGCGCGCGCGCGAGGCGCGGGCCTGGCCGGCATTGGCCGCGACGTCGACGTCGTAGCCTTCGTCGGAGAGGATTTCCTTCAGCAGGACGCGGATGTCCGCTTCGTCGTCGACGACCAGGATCTTGCCGGTGCTCATGCGATGCCTCGTGCCGGCTGGCCCGCTTCACTGCGTGCCTCCAGCGGTAGTATGACGCGTACGAATGCGCCGCCCGCGGGCCGGTTGCCCGCCTCTATGCCGCCGCCGTGTTCCTCGGCGATTTTCTTCACGATCGCGAGTCCAAGACCCGTCCCCTTGGGTTTGCCCGTCACGTAGGGCTCGAACACCCGTGCGAGCATTTCTTCGTCAAAACCATTGCCGTTGTCAGCCACCATGATGACGGCAGAACCGCCCCCGGGTCCAGCGTTGTGTTCCGTGGAGACCACGATGCGCCCACCCTCCACCCCCTCAAGCGCTTCAAGGGCATTGGTTATGAGGTTGTTGAGGACCTGCCGCAAGCGCCCCCGGTCCGCCCGGACCATGGGCAGGGAGTTGTCGGCGCGCACCTCGATGCTGGCGCGGGTCTCGTGGGCGCGGTAGAGCTCCGCCGCCTCGGCCACCAGCTCGTTCACGTCGACGGGCAGGAACTTCAGCTCCGGCGCGCGCGCGTATTCGCTGAATGCATTGACCATGCCCTTCAGGGATTCCACCTGCTGCACGATGGTGTGCGTGGCGCGTTCGAGCAGGATGGAGTCTTCTGCGTCGAGCTTGCCCGCAAGGCGCCGGCGCAGCCGCTCGGCGGCCAGCTGGATGGGCGTGAGCGGATTCTTGATCTCGTGCGCGAGGCGGCGCGCCACCTCGCCCCAGGCCGCATCGCGCTGCGCCTTCTGCATGTGGGTGATGTCATCGAACACCAGCACATGGCCGGACTCGCCGCCGGAAGGCTGCACGAGCGGCGCGCAGGCACAGCGCAGCACCCGCTCCTGCGGCAGGGTGAATTCTTCCTGCCAGTCGGCGCCGCCGGCATCCAGCATCTGCGTCACCGCCGAGGCGAAGGCGGCCAGGCGTGGCGAGTCGTCATCGAGCGCTTCGAGCTCGATGCCCAGCCGCCGCTCGATGGGCGTGCCGAGGATGGCATCGGCCGCCGCATTGGCCAGCACGATGCGCTGGCCGGTGTCGATCACCATCACGCCGGTGGAGAGGCCCGCGAGGATCACCGCCAGCCGCTCGCGCTCCGCTTCCACCAGCGCGCGGCTGCGAGCCGTCTCGTCGCTGGCGCGGCGCAGGCGGCGGGTCATCTCGTTGAAGGATTGCACCAGGTAGCCCATCTCGTCGCGCGAGGGCAGCGTGAGGCGGGTGCCGAAGTCGCCCTTGCCCACCGCGCGCGTGCCCTCGATCAGGTCGTGCACGGGCTTGGTGAGGTGGCGCGCGGCGCGGATGCCAAGGTAGATGGCCGACAGCATGGCCAGCATCAGCACCAGCGTGAGGGTGAAGATGAAGCTGGACATCAGCTCGTTCTGGTCTTCCGTGGTGTTCGCGTAGACGGTGTTCGCCTCGCGCACGGCATTGGCGATGTCCGACAGCGCGGATTCGAGCTGGTAGCGGGCAAGCAGGATGCGCCTGGCTTCCTGCCGTTCCTGCGGCAGCATGGCCGCTGCATTGATCACGAAGCCGTCCTTGCCGTCGGCCACCCTGTCGGACCAGGACGTGGCATCGCCCATCTGCGCCAGCACCACGGCGATGTGGTTCGCATCGGTGCCGCGTGCGGGCTCGACGCTGCTGGCTGCCAGCACCTGTCCCTGCGCATTCACCACCACCAGTTCGGTGGCCCCGGCGGCCATGCGCTCCGCATCAATGGAGAGCGCGAGATTGTCCGGCGAGTACCCGGCCAGCAGGCCGGCCAGCGCCGCCGTGTGCCGCATCTGGTCCTGCTGCCGCTGCTCCAGCGCCACGCGCGATTCCTCCACGGCCGCGCGCAGCCCGCGCCCCAGTCCCTTGGTGAACCAGCTCTCGATGCCGCGGCTGAGGAAGGACAGCGCGAACAGGTACACCACCAGCAGCGGCACCACGGTGAGCGTGCCGAAAATGATGGCGGTGCGCGCGGCAAGGCGTGAACCAGGCACATGCGCGCGGTAGTCGCGCACCAGCACATACAGCCGCCGCAGCAGCAGCGCGGCGATGATCACGATGCCGATGGCGCTGACCAGGCGGATCTCCTCCGCCCAGCCGCTGTACTTGCGCGAGTTCTCCACCGTGCGCGAGAACACGAACAGCAGGCCCAGCACCAGCACGGTGCCCAGCGCCATGAAGAAGTAGCCGCGCCAGCGCTTCAGCGGGGCAGTGTCCATGTGCTCCATTCACTGTGGCGGATGCCGCCGTCGGACCAGGGCAGCAGCGCTTTCAAAGACGAGGCCAGGTTGCCGCGCCGGGTGGTGGCGCGCACGCGCACGCGGTAAACCCCTTCGGCGTCCAGCGGCTCGCGCAACGCGACGGGCCAGGCATCCACCATGCCCGCGGCATCCAGCGCTTCCTGCAGCGAGTCGAAGCTGCGCAGTCCGGCGTCTTCCTTCAGTTCGAAGCGCAGCGTGAGGGGATTGAAAGACAGCGCGCGGCGCAGCGTGGTCTCCACCAGGTCGGCGTCGAACCAGTAGCGGCTCTTGCGCGCCACGCCCACCTGCAGGTCCAGGTGCACGGTGGCGCCTTCCGCCAGCGCGGCGCTCATGCGCTCATCCTGGGGAAAAACCACGCGGGCGTTCACTTCGAGCGTGGTGTCGGTGACGTTCACCCAGGCGGCGTCAACGACCGGGCGGTCGGCGCCCTGCACCGAGGCGGCCGCGCACAACGGCAGCAGCAGCGCGATGAAGGCGGCGCGCAGGCTCACCCAGGCCCCCGCTTCTCCAGGCAGGAGTAGTGGAAGCCATCCGTGACCTTGTCCGGCCCGGCGGCACGCGGCACGGGCGACAGCGCCACATCAGGCACGACGCGCGTGAACTCGCGGTGGCGCGAGAGGAAGCGGTCCACCAGCTCGTGGTTCTCCGCCGGCAGCACGGAACAGGTGGCATACACCAGGCGGCCGCCGTCTCGCAGCAGCGCTGCGCAGCGCTCGAGCAGCGCCATCTGTGTCGCGGCGTAACCCTGGATGTCATCGGGCCGGCGCAGCAGCTTGATGTCCGGATGGCGGCGGATCACGCCGGTGCCGGAACAGGGCGCATCGAGCAGGATGCGGTCGAAGGGACGCCCGTCCCACCACTGCTCCGCACACAGGTCCGCGGCGACGAACTGCGCTGTGCAGCCGATCCGCGCGAGGTTCTCCTCCACCCGCGCCAGGCGCTGGGGATCGCTGTCCACGGCGGTGAGATCAAGCCGTCCCGCGCAGCGTTCGAGGATGTGGCCGGTCTTGCCACCCGGCGCAGCGCAGGCATCCAGCACTCGCTCGCCCGGTTGTGCATTCAGCAGCACTGCAGCCTGCTGTGCGCCAGCGTCCTGCACGCTCAGCAACCCTTCTGCAAATCCCGGCAGCTGGTTCACGTCCACCGCGTCGGCGAGCACGATGCTGGCCTCGCCCATGCCGGCGGCGGCCGGCAGGCCCTGCTGCGCCAACGTGGCCAGGCATTCCTCGCGCGTGGTGCGCGCGAGATTCACGCGCAGCGTCATCGGCGGCGCCTCGTTGTTGGCGGCGACGATCTGCATCACTTCCAGCGGCCAGGCCGCGCGCAACGCCTTCAGCAGCCAGCGCGGATGCGCCAGCGCCGCCGGTTCGCTGCGATCGATGCGCACCAGCAACGCCTCGCGCTCGCGCAGGTAACGCCGGAGCAGCGCGTTCACGAAGCCGGCAGCATTGCCGCGCCCCACCACGCGCACTGCATCCACGGCGATGTTCACCACGCTGGCCGCGGGGGCGCGTGAATATTCGATCTGGTGCAATGCCGTGATCAGCACTGCACGCACCAGCGGCGGCATGCGCTGGCCCGGCTGCAGCAAGGCTTCGACCACCGGCGCCAGGCGCAGGAACCAGCGCAGCGTGCCGGTATGGATGGCGCGCACCGCGCCGCGCTCCGCAGGAGCAATGTGGAGCGACTGCAACGCCGCCTCGGCCGTGCAGCCGCCATCACGCACCACCGCATCCAGTGCCTGCGCAGCCAGCGCCAGCACGGCGGCGCCGGGCGCCACGCCATGCGGTCCTGTCTCACCCACTTCCGCCATCCGCGCACCGCTCACTGGAACACCACCTTTGATTCCGCTCCCAGCGCATTGGCGAAGTCGCGCGCACCCACGGCGCGGCGCCCTGCACGCTGCAACTCCAGCACCTGCAGCACACCGGTGCCGCAGGCCACTTCCAGCGCATCACCTGCCACTCCCAGCACGCTGCCGGCCGCAACACCTGCCGGCGCCACGCGCGCTGCATCCACACGACTGCGCCACAGCTTCACCGGCTCCTCGCCCAGCCGCGTCTCGGCCACCGGCCAGGGATTGAAGGCACGCACCCGCCGGTCGATATCCGCCGCGCTGCCGCTCCAGTCGATGCGCGCCTCGGCCTTGCTCAGCTTCTCCGCATACGTCACGCCCTGCGCCGGCTGCGGCCGCGCGACCAGCGTTGCCTGCGACAACCCTTCGAGCGCCACAAGGATCTGCTGCGCACCCAGCCCCGCCAGCTCATCGTGCAGTGAAGCCGACGTCATCTCCGCGCCGATGCCGATGCGCGCCTCGCACAGCACCGCGCCCGTATCCAGCCCCTCATCCATCTGCATGATGGAAACCCCGGTCTGCGCATCCCCTGCAAGAATTGCGCGCTGGATCGGCGCCGCCCCGCGCCAGCGCGGCAGCAGCGAGGCGTGGATGTTCAGGCAGCCCAGCCGCGGCAGCTCCAGCAGCACGCGCGGCAGGATCAGCCCATAAGCCACCACCACCATGACGTCCGGCCGCCACCGCTCCCGCAGCAGCGTGAGCGTTTCTTCCAGCTGTGTATCCGCGCCGCGCAACTTCAGCGGCTGCGACACCGGCACTCCCATCTCCAGTGCCGCCTGCTTCACCGCGCTGGCCGTGAGCGCACGCCCCCGCCCGGCCGGACGATCCGGCTGCGTGAGCACGCCCACCACATCGTGCGCCTCGCGCAATGCACGCAGCGCCGGCACGGCAAAGGCAGGCGTGCCCGCGAACGCCACGCGCAGTTTCATGGAATGCCGCGATTACAGGCGCGCCTGCCGGGCAGCGGAATCCCCGCCGCCGGCTCCGCGCTCGCGCCGTTCCTTGTCCAGCTTCTTGCGGATGCGCTGCCGCTTCAGTTCCGACAGGTAGTCGACGAACAGCTTGCCGTTCAGGTGGTCCATCTCGTGTTGCAGGCACACACCGAGCAGCCCGTCGAGATCTTCCTCGTGCGTGGTGCCGTCCGCATCCTGGTAGCGCACGCGCACGCGCTCGGCGCGCACCACATCGTCATAGATGCCCGGCACCGACAGGCAGCCTTCCTGTCCCGTGGCCTTGCCTTCCTTCGACAGGATCTGCGGATTGATGAACACCCGCTGCGCGTTGTGCTCCTCGCTCACGTCGATGACGATGAGCTGGTGATGCCAGTCGATCTGGCTGGCAGCGAGGCCGATGCCCGGGGCCGCATACATGGTCTCGAACATGTCGGCGATGCGCTGCTTCAGCGCCGCGTCGAACTGCGTCACCGGCGCCGCCACGGTCCGCAGGCGCGGGTCCGGGTATTCAAGGATGGTCAGGCGGGCCATGGGCTTCTCCGGGTCTCGAAAATGCTGCTAGTGTCGATCCTATGTGCGGCCCGGAACTGGGAATTCCAGCAGGGCACGTGATGCGCTTCGCAAACCTGCGCGAGCACCGGGCGCGACATTGTTCAAAGAGTTTATAACAGTGGGCGTTAAAGGCGCTTTGCACCCCAGTGGTGTAACATAACGCGGGAAGAGGAGCAGAAATGGTCTCTAATCAAGCACTTACGCGTTCGGTGGGCGCCCGTGGCGGCCTGCTGTCCGGACTTGCAGTGCTGGGTCTCGTCGCAGGCTGCCAGACCACCCGCGACGCTCCCGCCCCGGCTTCCGAACCCCGTTCCAGCCCCGTGGCCACCGCCCCGCAGGTGCAGCAGACTGCCATCGAGGCGGCCCTGGCCCGCGAGGCCGCCCAGGGTGCCACCCCGGCCCCCGCCGCCCAGCCCGCCCCCCGGGTCGAGCTGAAGCCCGACGCCCCCATGAGCTACACCGTGCAGCGCGGCGACACCCTCTGGGACATCGCCACCCGCTTCCTGCGCGATCCCTGGCTGTGGCCGGAGATCTGGCACGTGAACCCCGGCGTGCAGAATCCCCACCTCATTTATCCCGGCGACGTGCTGAACCTCGCCTATGGCGCCGACGGCACCCCGCGCATCGTGCTGGCCTCCGGCAGCGACCTGCGCGTGCAGCCGCTGGTGCGCAGCACCCCGATGGATGGCGCCGCCATTCCCACCATTCCTTATGAAGCCATCGCCGCCTTCCTGGGCAAGCCCGGCATCATCACCCGCGACGAGCTCAATGCCGCCCCGCGCGTGGCCGCGCTGCGCGACCAGCACCTGATCGGCGGCGTCGGCAGCGACCTCTACGTGAAGGGCGCGCGCAACCAGGGCCCCGGCCGCTACACGGTGATGCGCGTGGGCGACGAGCTGAAGAACCCCGAGAACGGCAAGGTGCTCGGCTACATGGGCGTGCACGCCGGCATGGTCGAGATCACCCGCGTGGATGAGCTCAGCAAGGCCACGGTGATCGACTCCGCGCGCGAGACCGTGGCGGGCGACGTGCTGCTGGCCGAAGACACCTCGGCGGTGGCTTCCGACATCATCCCGCATGCGCCTTCGGCGGATATCCGCGGCCAGATCATGGCAGTGGTCGATGGCGTCTCGCTGATCGGCCAGTACCAGGTGGTGGCGCTGAACCGCGGCGCGGACCACGGCCTGAACGTGGGCCATGTGCTGGCCATCGACCGCGATGGCGGCGTGGTGCGCGATGGTTCCTGCCGCCGCTCCGGCCTCTCGCAGTGCCGCGGCGGCGAGCTGCACCTGCCGGCCGAGCGCGCCGGCTCTGTGCTGGTGTTCAAGACCTATGACCAGATGAGCTACGGCCTGATCCTCGACACCACCATGCCGGTGGGCGTGGCCGACGTGGTGCGCACGCCGTAACCGGTTGCAAGCCAGCGGCGGCGCCATTTCGCGCCGCCTGCAGCAGAAAGGCCCGCCCCGTGCGGGCCTTTTCATTTTGATACTGACGGGATGGATCAGGCCCTCCCGACCGCGACCTGGCTGGCTGTCTCCGGCGCGCGGCTCATCGCGCGCGGTGATGCGGAATATCCCCTGCAGCTCGCGTCGGTGCCCGGTGCGCCGGCCGCGCTGTTCGTGCTGGGCAATGCCGCGCTGCTCGCCCGGCCGCAGATCGCCATTGTCGGCAGCCGCGCGCCCACGGCAGCAGGCCGGCGCATCGCCGCCACGCTGGCGCGCGACCTGGTCGCCGCCGGCTACGTCATCACCAGTGGCCTGGCCCGCGGCATCGATGCCGCCGCGCACGAGGCGGCGCTCGATGCGGGCGGCACCACCATCGCTGTCTGCGGCACCGGCCTCGACACCTGTTATCCGCGGCAGAACCAGGCCCTGTTCGATCTCATCGCGCGCCACGGCGCGCTGGTCTCGGAGTTCCCGCCCGGCACCCAGCCGCGCGCCTTCCACTTCCCCCGCCGCAATCGCGTCATCTCCGGCCTGGCGCGGGGCGTGGTGGTGGTCGAGGCCGCCGCCGGCAGCGGCTCGCTGATCACCGCCGACCATGCCGCCGGCCAGGGCCGCGATGTGTTCGCCGTGCCCGGCTCCCCGCTCAATCCCCTTGCCGCCGGGTGCAACGAGCTTATCCGCAATGGCGCGGTGCTGGTCCGCAGCGCGGCCGACGTGCTGGCAGAAGCCGGATTTTTCCCGGAGCAGATTCCCTTGTCCCATCAACCAGTTGCAACCGCAAATGAGCCTGTCGGAGGGGTCGGCCGGTTGGACAAGGATTACGAAATGCTGTTAGATGCGCTCGGCTTCGAGCCAGCCAGCATCGATGATCTGGTGGACAGGACCGGCCTTGCGGCAGGTTCCGTGGCTTCCATGATGCTGATCCTCGAGCTTGATGGCAGGGTCGAGGCCAGGCCCGGGGCACTGTACAACCGCGTCCAATAAAGAATGAACGGCACCGTTCTAGACATCCTTCTCTACGTCTTCGACCGCTACATGTTCGATGAGGCCCCCGAGGTGCCCGAACGCGAAGCCCTGGCGCGCCACCTGGCCAGCGCTGGCTTTGGCGAGGCGAACGTGGAGCGCGCGCTGGACTGGCTGGCCGACCTCGCAGGACTGCGCCAGCACATCCCCGCGCCAGTGCCCGGCGAAGAAGCCGCGCCACGGCCCACGCCATCCCTGCGCCTCTACTCCCCGCAGGAGCTGCTGCGCCTGTCGGCAGACTGCCGCGGCATGCTGCTCACGCTCGAGGCCGCCGAAATCCTCCAGCCCGCCCAGCGCGAGCTGGTCATCGACCGCCTGCTGGCGCTCGACGTGGAAGACCTCACCCCCGAACAGGTGCGGTGGGTCGTCCTGATGGTGCTCTCCAGCCAGCCCGGCCAGGAGACCGCGTGCGCCCGCATGGAAACGCTGGTCTTCGACGCCGAATCGAGCACCACACATTGAGCGTCGCGGGGCCCGCTGCGTCTTCGCAGGGCCGCCGCGCCAGCATCACCCGCCATGGCTGAAAACCTCGTCATCGTCGAATCGCCCGCCAAGGCGAAAACCATCAAGAAGTACCTCGGGAAGGATTTCGAGGTGCTGGCCTCCTATGGCCACGTGCGCGACCTGGTCCCGAAGGAAGGCGCGGTCGATCCCGACCACAACTTCCAGATGAAGTACCGCGTGATCGAGCGCAACGAGAAACACGTCGAGGCCATCGCCAAATCGCTCCGCAAGGCCAGCGCGCTCTATCTCGCAACCGACCCTGACCGCGAGGGCGAGGCCATCTCCTGGCATCTGTTCGAGTTGCTGAAGGAGCGTGGCGACCTCGAGGGCAAGACCGTGCATCGCGTGGCCTTCTACGAGATCACGAAGAATTCCATCCGCGCCGCCATCCAGGAGCCGCGCGGGCTGTCGATGGACCTGGTGAACGCGCAGCAGGCACGCCGCGCGCTCGACTACCTCGTGGGTTTCAACCTTTCGCCGCTGCTGTGGAAGAAGGTGCGCCAGGGATTGTCGGCCGGCCGCGTGCAGAGCCCGGCGCTGCGCATGATCTGCGAGCGGGACGAGGCCATCGACGCCTTCGTGCCGCAGGAATACTGGACCATCGACGCCCAGGGCGAGCACAGCGAGGTCACCTTCCCGCTGAAGCTCATCGAATACGCGGGCAAGAAGGTGGAGCAATTCAGCTTCACCAACGAGACCACGGCCCGCGAGGTCGAGTCGGCACTCAACCAGGCTGCCGGCGGCCAGCTCACCGTCGACACCATCGACCGCAAGCAGCGCAAGCGCAATCCGGCCCCGCCGTTCACCACCTCCACGCTGCAGCAGGAGGCCGCGCGCAAGCTGGGCTTCTCCGCCCAGCGCACCATGCGCCTGGCGCAGCAACTCTATGAAGGTGTGGATTTCGGCGAGGGCGCCGTCGGCCTCATCACCTACATGCGTACCGACTCGGTGTCGCTGGCCGCCGAGGCCGTCACCGAGATCCGCGAGACCATCCAGAAGCTCTACGGCAAGGAAGGCCTCGCCGAAGACATCCGCGTCTACAAGACCAAGTCGAAGAACGCGCAGGAAGCGCACGAAGCCGTGCGCCCGACGTCAGCCTCCATCACGCCGCAGCAGCTCGAAGGCAAGATCGACGCCGACCAGCTGAAGCTCTATGCGCTGATCTGGAAGCGCGCGGTGGCCTGCCAGATGGCGCCCGCCGTGTACGACACCGTCGCCGTCGACCTCATTGCCGGCAAGCGCGGCTCCGGCCACATGCTGCGCGCCAACGGCTCCACGCTGGTCAAGCCCGGCTTCATTGCCGTGTACCAGGAAGGCCGCGACGAAGGCGGCGCACCCGCCGAGGATGACAACGACCACGTGCTGCCGCCCATGCAGGAAGGCGACCTGGTCAGGCTCATCGGCCTGCATGGCGAGCAGCATTTCACCGAGCCGCCGCCGCGCTTCTCCGAGGCCTCGCTGGTGAAGGCGCTGGAGGAATACGGCATCGGCCGTCCCTCCACCTATGCGTCGATCATCTCCACGCTGCGCGACCGCGAGTACGTGGAGATCGACTCGCGCCGCTTCACCGCCACCGACATCGGCAAGATCGTCAATCGCTTCCTCACCAAGTACTTCACCCGGTACGTGGAATACGGCTTCACCGCCGACATGGAAGACGAGCTCGACGCCGTATCCCGCGGCGAGGAGCCCTGGGTCACGCCGCTGCAGAAGTTCTGGAAGCCCTTCATCGACCAGGTGGAGGACATCGAGAAGAGCGTCAGCCGCGAGGAAGTCGCGATGGCGCGCGACCTGGGCATCCATCCGGAGACCGGCCGGCCCGTCTCGGTGCGCATGGGCCGTTTCGGCCCCTTCGTGCAGGCCGGCACCAAGGACGACGTCGAGAAGCCCGCCTTCGCCGGCCTGCGTCCCGGCCAGAAGATGGACACCATCACGCTGGACGACGCCCTCGTGCTGTTCCAGCTGCCACGCAAGATCGGCGACACGCCCGAGGGCGAGCCGATGACCGTGGCCATCGGCCGCTTCGGCCCGTACATCAAGTACGGCAGCAAGTACGTGTCGCTGAAGGAGCCGGATGATCCCTACACGGTGACGCGCGAGCGCGCCATCGAGGTGATCGAGGCCAAGAAGCTGGCGGATGCGAACCGCACCATCATCGATTTCGGGGTGGATGACATCCAGGTGCTCAACGGCCGCTATGGACCGTACATCACCGACAAGCAGCGCAATGCGCGCATCCCGAAGGACCGGGATCCGAAGACGCTGACGCTGGAGGAATGCCGCGCGCTGCTGGCGGCGGCGCCGCCGCGTCCGGCGCGGGGCAGGTTCGGCCGGCGTGGTGCGCCCGCGAAGGGCAAGGCGGGCGCGGCGAAGACGGCAGCGCCGGCTGCCGCGGCACCGGAAAAGGCAGCGCCCAAGGCCAAGGCGGCGAAAGCAAAAGCTCCGGCTGCAAAGTCGAAGGCAAAGGCGAAGTCGAAAGCCAAGGCCAAGGGGAAGCCCAAGGCAGCCAGGAGCAAGGCCGAGCCCGTCAACGCCTGACCGGGCCCCGGCGCCGGCTATTCGGCCATCCCGTCCAGCACCTCGCGCAGGTACGCCACATGGGCGCGCAAGGCCTTGCGTCCCTTCGCCGTCAGCGCCACCCGCGTGCGCGGCTTTTTTCCAACGAAGTCCTTCTCGATTTCCACGTAGCTGGCCTTCTCCAGCACGCCCAGATGCGTGGCGAGGTTGCCGTCCGTGGCCTCGAGCATGGCCTTGAGCTGCCCGAACTCCAGCTTCTCGCGCGCGCCCAGCGCATTCAGTGCCGCGGCAATGCGCAGTCGCATGGACTGGTGGATCACCTCATCAGGGCCATCCATCACAGCTTCCTCAGCCACAGACCGCCCAGCATCAGCGAGCCGCCGCCGACCACCGCCATCCACAGGAAGTAGTGTTCGCGAAGCAGCAGGTAGCCCACCAGCACTGCCGCGGCCGTCGCCATCCCGGTAAAGAACAGCCGCAGGCCAACCCAGGCGCCGGCCACCATGTACACGAAGGCCCAGGACAGCGAGATGAACGCGTTGTTCTGCATGCCCGTGAGCGGCGGCAGGACCGTGAACATCGCCGGAAAGAACATCATCATGGCGGTACCGATCGTCGCCGCGCGCCTGCCGATCAGGGCTCGCTCGCTGGCGGCATAGCTGTTGTCCCGCCGGTTGCGCCTCACCCGCAACACGACCAGCAGCACCGTCACCAGGGCACCGATCACCAGCGCCACTTCCCACGCAGGCCCCGCGAACCGGGGCGCCAGGCCAGTCACGGCGTTGCACACCAGCCAGATCGCGCCCCACAGGATCAGGTAGGGCGAGGCCTCGCGGGACCCCTTGAACTCCCGCACCCGCCGGTCGGCGCAGGCGACGGCATCCAGCGCGGCGCTGGCGTCCTGTTGCGTGATGGACATCAGGTCACTCCCGGGAGGCAGGCATCGAGGTACTGCAGGATCAGCATGGCCAGCAGGGGACCCGCGGGCATCCAGAAGGCATTGTGCATGGGATGTTCTCCGTTCTGGCTTGTACTTTGTGATACAAAGTTCTTTCTGTCAATAGATCCAGCGGCGACACCCCGCCCGCTGGATCTCACCGAATCTCCACAGACACTACACATTGGCGCCGCCGGGCCCGCCGGAGAATCCCGCCCATGCCGACTGCGCCTGAACGCCCGCCCGCCCCGCCAGCCGCCACCGACTGCATCGTCGTCGGCGCGAGTTTCGCCGGCCTCGCCAGCGCCTGGTCCCTGGCCCGACGCGGGCTGCGGGTCACGGTGCTGGAGAAGAAATCCGACCCTGGCGCGCGGCTCCACACCACTGGCATCCTCGTGAAGGACGCGGTGGACCAGATCCCCTTGCTCGACGCATTGCCGGCCTCACTGGTCCGGCGTGTGCCCGGCGTCCGGCTCTACGCCCCGAACCTCCGCCACGTGGACCTCGACGCACCTGGCTACTACTTCCTCGCCACGGACACCCCCGGCCTGATGCGCTGGCTTGCGGCGGAAGCAGAACGCGCCGGCGCAATCATCCGCTGCGGATCCGCATTCACCTCCGCCGATCGCATGCCGGGTGGCTTCGACGTGGCAGGGATCGGCCACACCCGTTTCCTCATCGGCGCGGACGGACCACGCTCACGCCTCGCGCAGGTACTGAACCTCGGCCGCAGCACGCGCTTCCTCACCGGCATCGAATACGAATACACCGGTGCCGAACTGGCCGCGCCCGATCGCCTGCACTGCTTCATCGATGGCGAACTCGCCCGCGGCTACATCGGCTGGGTGGTGGCCGGCGTCGAAGGCGTGCAGGCCGGCCTCGCCCAGCGCGAAGGCTCCACGCCATTCCGTCCTGGCGAGGCCATGCAGGCCTTCCTCGCCAAGATCGCCCCGGTGATCGACCTGCGTGACCGCAAGCCGGATTCGGTCCGTGCCGGGCTCATTCCCTGCGGCGGCGTGGTGTCACCCAGCGCAGGCACCCGCGCCCTGCTGGTGGGCGACGCCGCGGGAATGGTGTCGCCGCTCACCGCCGGCGGCATCCACGCGGCGCTGAAGCACGGCCTTGCCGCAGGCCATGCAGTTGCCGATTTCCTCGCCGGCCGTGCCGCCGATCCCGCAGGCTGGTTCGTCGACACCTATCCGCGCTATCGCACCAAGCGCCTGCTGCGCCTGCTGTTCGACCACTTCCAGAGCGACACGGCCTTCAACCTGCTGCTGGCCTCATCGTCGATGCGCATGGCCGCCAGCATCATCTACTTCCACCAGCGCGGCGTATTCAGTCCGCCGCCGCCCGCGCAGCCGCCGCGTGGGCTTTCATCGCACGAACCAGATATTCCGTGAATCCCGGCGTGATCTTCTCGTAGCGCGCGACGAAGTCCGGATGCGAGAGGTAGAGGTCTGCCAGGCCCGCATAGGCCTCCGGCGGGCAGGGCTTGTCCCACATCGAGGCCACCCAGGCACGATGCCGGCGGATCAGGCCTTCCACTGCATTTGACGAAGGATCGATGCCGCGGCGGCAGGCCTCGGCGAGCGCCTCCTCCACCTGCTGCAGCTCCGCCATCATCGCGGCCTGCTGCTCCGGCGTGCTGGCGTCATGCCGCTTGCGGCTGCGGGCAATGTCCTCCCGCATCGGTTCCCCGTACTGTTCGATCAGCCAGGCCTCGTATTCCGCCTGCTTCTCGGCGCTGAAGCCCTTGTACAGTTCCGCGTTCGACACGCTCGATTCCCCCTTGATGCTGGCGATGGTCCGGTCAATGGTGTCGATCAGGATTGCCAGCCGCGCGCCTTCGGCCTCGAGCTTCCCCCGGTGCCGCAGCAGCACGCCCACCTGGTCCTCACCCTCCAGCGAGAGCAGGCCCGCGATCTCGTTCAGGGGCACGCCCAGCTCGCGATGGAAGAGGATGCGCTGCAGGCGCAGCAGCTCCGCGCGGCCGTAGTAGCGGTAGCCGTTGGCTCCCACGCTCGCGGGCTTGAGGAGGCCGATCTCGTCGTAGTGGTGCAGCGTGCGCACCGTCACGCCTGAGATCGCCGCCAGCTGCCTGACTGTCAGTTCCTTCATGACACGGACGTTATCCAGCCTCACGCCAGGTGAGGGTCAAGCGGGCCTTCAACGCCCTCCGGAGACATCGATGAAGCCGCCGGTGGTGTAGGCCGAAGCATCGGACAGCAGCCAGAGGATGGCCTCCGCAACTTCCTCCGGTGCACCGCCACGCCGCAGCGGCACGGCATCCTTCAATCGCTCCACGCGTCCCGGCTCGCCACCACTGGCATGCATGTCCGTGTGGATCAGGCCCGGGCGCACGCCATTGACGCGGATGCCGTCAGCCGCAACTTCCTTGGCCAGGCCCATCGTCAGGCTGTCGATGGCGCCCTTCGAGGCCGCGTAGTCCACATACTCGAACGGTGCGCCCAGCCGCGCGGCCATCGAGGAGAGATTGACGATGGCGCCCCCACTGCCGCCATGCCGCGTGGACATGCGTCGCACGGCCTCGCGGGCGCAGAGGAATGAACCGATGACATTGGTGGCCAGCACACGCTGCCATCGCTCCACCGACATGTCTTCGAAGCGCATCTGTGGTTCCAGCATGCCGGCATTGTTCACCAGGCCCCTGGGCTTGCCGAACTCGGCCTCGCAGGCATCGAACAGCCGCAGCACATCGCTCTCCACGGCCACGTCACCCTGCACAGCGATGGCCCTTCCGCCGCCACTGCGGATGGTATCGACCACGAATTGCGCCGCCGCCGCGTCGTTGCGGAAGTTCACACACACGGCGTAGTCGCGCCGCGCGGCCAGCAGCGCCGTCGCGGCGCCGATGCCGCGGCTCGCGCCGGTGATGATGACAGCGTCAGTCATGCAGCTTCTCCAGCCAGGGCCCGGACAATTGCAAAGTTTCCTCCATTTCCGCCACACCGTGCCATTCCAGGCGGTCGCGGCCAGCGCGATCGGCCTGTCGGAGGCCTCCGACTCAAGGCTTCCGCACCGAGCCGTGGAGCGTCGCGTAGAATGGCCACCTTTCCCGGCCATATGCGCGAGCATTCGAATGTGTGGAGCAAGGTGAGCTGCCCCGGGCAGAGCGCTGACCCGACACGCATGCAGGTGCCGCGGGTCACGGTGATCCTGAATGCCTCCTCCGGGCACCATGACGCGCAACGGGCTGCAGAAGAAATCCAGGCAGGGTTCGATGAGGTCGGCTGTCCCTGCCGGCTGCTGATCGCGAACGGGGCCGGTGAGGTCGAGGCGCAGGCCCGACGCGCGATCGATGAGGCGCGCGCGCAGATGCGCGACGCGCCGCCCGATGCGCAACGTCCGGTCATAGCCGCAGCGGGTGGCGACGGCACGATCAACCTGCTGGCCCGCCTGGTGCTCGATGCGGGCCTGACCTTCGGCCTTGTGCCGCTGGGCACGTTCAACTACCTGGCACGCCATCTCGGGATCCCGCTGGAGCCGCGCGCGGCAGCCATCGCGCTGGCCACCGGCGTCACCCGGCGCGTGCACGTGGGCCGCGTGAACGGCAACCTGTTCCTGAACAATGCCAGCTTCGGTCTGTATCGGGCGCTGCTGGAAGAGCGCGAGCAGTTCAAGCAGCGTTTTGGTCGCTACAAGATCGTGGCCACCTTTGCTGCGCTTTACACACTGCTGCGCTTTCGCAAGGTCTACACGCTGCGCCTGGATGTGGATGGCAAGCCGGTGGCCATCCGCTCACCGATGCTGTTCTTCGGCCTGAACTCGCTGCAATTCGAGAACCTCGGCATGGGTGCGGCCGCCTGCACGCAGGCCGGCATGATGGCGGTGATCGCGCTGCAACCCTCCGGGCGCTGGCAGCTGCTGCGCCTGGCGCTGCGCGGCGCGCTGCACCGGCTGCATGATTCCACCGACCTGCGCACGCATTGCGCCTGGCAGGCGCAGGTGCTGCTGCCGGGACGTCGCCGGCTGCGCGTGGCGGTGGATGGCGAGAGCCTTGAGTGCAGGCTGCCGCTGCAATTCGAGGTAGTGCGCGACGCCCTCGAGGTGGTGGTGCCGCGCGAGCCGGAAGAACGCAAATGACTGCGCCCCTCACGGTGCGCATCGCGCAGATCTCGGATCCGCACTTCGGCACCGAAGTCACCGCGGTGCGCGATGCCTTGCTGGCGGATCTGCATGCCGACCCGCCAGACCTGCTGCTGCTCACCGGTGACATCACGCAGCGTGCTCGCCGTGCGCAGTTCGCCGCGGCACGCGACTTCCTCGATGCGCTGCCACCGACGCCGCGGATATGCCTGCCCGGCAACCATGACCTGCCGCTGTTCGATGTGTTCACGCGGTACACGCGACCCTATGGCCGCTTCCGGCGCTTCATCTCTCCGCAGCGCGAACCCGTGTTCGAGGATGCGCGGCTGGCAGTGCTGGGCGTCGATGCCACCAGCCCCTGGCGTCACAAGGACGGCAAGGTGGATGCGGCGCAGATCCACAGGCTGGCGAGCCGCATCGCGAGGCTTCCCCAGCCTTTCCGGCTCGTGGCCACACACCAGCCACTGGCTTCCGCCACGCACAGCGACACCCGCAACGTGATCCATGGCGCGCCTCAGGCGCTGCAGCGCTGGATCGGCGCCGGCGCGGATCTCTTCTTCGGCGGCCACATTCACCTGCCGTACTGCCTGCAGGTGGGTAGCCCGGATGGCCACCGCAGGGCGATGCTGCTGCAGGCGGGGACCTGCATTTCGCATCGCACGCGCCAGGGCGTGCCCAATTCGTACAACGTCATCGTGCTGGAACAGGATCTGGCGCAGCGCCGGATGCACTTGGAGCGGCGGGATTTCGATGCCACCACGGGCGCATTCCTGCCGCGTCATCGGCACGTCGCGGTGAACGCACTTCGCACCGGGGCAGCTCGCGGGGATGCCAGCACCACGGATTCGTGGAACCTCGTCGCCGAGGGCAGTGCATGACGGGTGATGCATTGGTCATCCCCGTGGGCAACCGCTCGCTGGAGCAGTTCGAGCGCGGACTGATGCGCGCCCTCCGTGAGCCTTCAGATCCCGGCGACCCCCTGGGCCCCGACTGGGTCGAGAAATTCGCCATCGACCTCACCAGCCTCGGCGGCCACACGGTGCTGACGCTGCTGGTGCTCTTCGTCACGCTGTATCTGCTGTTGATGCACAAGCGCGCCACCGCGGCGCTGCTGGCGGGCAGTGCCGCCGGCGCGGCACTGGTCAGTCATTTCACGAAGCTGCTGGTCGATCGCGCCCGGCCGGATGTGGTCGATCACCTGGTCGAAGTGTCGACACCGAGTTTTCCCAGCGGCCACGCGCTGCTGTCGGCCAGCATCTACCTGACGCTGGGCGCGCTGCTGGCCCGCCAGTTTCCGCAACCGGCGGTGCGCAGGTATTTCATCGCCGTGGCAGCGACGCTCGCGATGCTGGTGGGAGCGAGTCGCGTGTACCTCGGCGTGCACTGGCCCAGTGACGTGATCGCCGGCTGGCTGGTGGGTGCACTGTGGGCGTGGGGATGCTGGGCGCTGGCGCAGCGGATCACCCGCGGCGATCGCGTCCGGTAGAATCTGGGTCGCGCACCGGCACATACTCCGCAGCGGATCAGCGATTGAAGGGGAGAGACATGAAGTCGACCAGCCTGTCGAGACGCTCGGTGCTTGCCGGCACGGGCTATGCGGCCGTTGGATCCGCGGTTGGCCAGCTGCTGTCGGTGGCGCGCGCACAGGAAGCGGCCCAGGCGCGCCAGGGCCAGCCCGGCAGCGTCTGCCTGTCGATGGTTTTCGAAGATGGCGGCAAGGTGAAGTTCGACACGGAAAAGTACGTGAAGGACCACTTGCCGCTGCTGCGCGAGGTGTATGGCGACAGCGTCGAGCGCATCGAGGTGCTTGCCGCACCCGAGCGGGATCCCAAGGCGCTCATCACCGCAGTGCCCATGTTTGCGGGCATTGCAGTGCCACGCGCCGCCACCACGCTGTGGATCAGGGACGTGGCGGCGTTCGGCCAGAAGCTGGCCGCCAATGCCCAGCGCATCAACCAGCATCTGGAGGCGTTGTCATATGGCAACCGGCTGGTGCAGACGAACCGGGTCGTGCTCGAACTCGGCGATGCCCGCAGCGAAATTGCCGTCGACACACCGGTGGTCTCCAACTACTACCGCCAGTTCGTGGCCTACAAGCGCAACAGGGAGGACGTTCCGGTCCCGCCGGCAGGCAGCGTGCCGCCGTTCGACGCGCGGGCATTCGCCGAAGGCTACCTGCCCCGGCTGTTCTCGCTGTACGGGTCCGGTGCAGTACGCCGGCTCGAAGCCACCGTGGGCATCGACCAGGGCGGACAGAAGGCTACGCAGATCGCCGCCTATCACCTCTACGTCCGTGATCGCAGTGCCCTGGACGCGCAGACGGTGAATGTCTACCAGCAGCTGAAAGAAGAGACCGCGCAGTTCAACCTGAACGGCGTGAGGCTCTTGAGCGATGTGAGTGTGAAGGGAATCGCCTGAAGCGAACCCGGCCAGAGCGACGGCCGGGAACCCGCCCGGGCGCCCACCCTTATTCTGTACCATCGTGGGCATGGACAAGAACTCCATCAAAGGCCTCTTCGACCAGCAGGCCGCGGGCTACGACCAGCAGTGGGCGCGCCTTTCTCCCCTCCGCGACTGCCTGCATCTCTTGGTGCAGTCCCTGTTTGCTGGACTGCGTGAAGACACGCGCCTGCTCAGCGTGGGCGCCGGCACGGGCGCCGAGATCGCCTTCTTCGCCCGCGCCTTCCCGCGCTGGCGCTTCACGGCCGTGGACCCGTCCGGTTCAATGATCGGTGTCTGCCGCCAGCGCGCCGAAGCAGGGGGATTTCTCTCCCGCTGCAGCTTTCATGTTGGCTACATCGACTCCCTGCCGGAGGACGAACCTTACGACGCGGCCACCTGCTTCCTGGTCTCGCAGTTCCTGCTCGACCGCGACGAACGCACCGGCCTCTTCCGCGCCATCGCAACCCATCTGCGCCCCGATGGCCTGCTCGCCAGCACCGACCTCGCTTCCGACACAAACTCTGCCGCATACGAAGAGCTGCTGCCTCCCTGGTTCACCCTGATGGCCAGCAGCGGGCTCGATGCGGAGAAGCTCGAACGCATGCGCGCCAACTACGCGCGCGACGTGGCCATCCTGCCGCCCGCCGAGGTGGCATCCCTCATCGCCACCGCGGGGTTCACCTCCCCCGTGCAATTCTTCCAGGCAGGCTTGATCCACGGCTGGTTCGCAAGGAGAGCAGGATGAACTCGAAGAAACAATTGATGCTGACGCTGCTGCTGGGGTCCCTCGCAGGAATCTCGGCAGCCGGGCAGGCACCCGCCGCGTTCGTCGGACCCGGCCCCACCAGCGAAGCACTTGCAGCGCTGCCCCAGACCCCCGGCGCAAAGGGATTCCAGGAGCGCCACTACCGCCTTGAAAAGGCCGGACGGGAAGTGGGCTATCACCTGTACGTCCCCCAGAAGTACCACCCCAGTGTCGGTGCACCGCTGGTGGTCGCATTGCACGGCTACGGCGTGAACTACGGCTTCTTCTTTTCGTCCGTGCCCGACCTGCCAGCTCTCTGCGAGCAGAACGGCTTCATCTGTGTCGCCCCCATGGGCTATTCGACCAGCGGCTGGTATGGCGCGCCGATCACGGTGCCAGGCACACCTCCACCCGGCTCCAGGCTTCCGGTCCCGCAGACCGGCACCGAAAAGGAACAGCTGCTCGAACGTGAGCTGAGCGAGCTGGATGTGCTGAACGTGATCGAGATCGTCACGCGCGAATACAAGGTCGACCCGAAGCGCATGTACCTGATGGGTCATTCCATGGGCGGCTTCGGCACCTGGTTCCTCGGGCAGAAGCACATCGACAAGTGGGCGGCCATCGCGCCCATGTCAGGCATCAATGACGCCGGCCTGAAGGCACTGGACATCAGGAAGCTGGCCCGCATCCCGGTGCTGGTTGCGGTCGGCGAGCAGGAAGCCGACACCGTGGTCACCAGCAAGAAAGCCGTGGCGGCGCTCGAAGCCGCCGGCGGCAAGGTGACCTATGTCGAGATCGCCGGTGGCACCCACGGCTCGATGGTTGCGCCGAGCACCGCGCGGATCATGGAGTTCTTCTCCAGGCACTAGCCCCGCGAGGGTTGTGCTTCAGCGCAATCCGGATCCGGCAACGTCCTGCCAGGCAGCATTTGTGCACAGCCCGCAGGACTTGCCCACGAACTGCGAGCGGGCCTTGCGATCACCCTTCAGCTGCCAGTCGAGCCAGGCCAGCACCACGCGCGACCATTCGCGATCCGGCGCTTCATAAGCCCCGCCGTGCGCGACCGTGGGCAGGCTGGCCAGGAAGATCGGCAGCCTGGCGGCAACGCCATCCTCGTAGCTGTCCTTGGCGATGCGGTAAGCCACATCATCGGGCCCACCCGCGAGGATCAACGTCGGCGCATGCAGTTCGGACCAGCGGCGATACTCCGGCAGCGGTCCAGGCGGTCTTGCAGGCGGTGTGCGGTAATAGCCGCTGTTCAGCACGACCGTGGTGGTGGTGCGCGGATCGGCAGACGCCGTCAGCGCCTGCATGCCGCCGCAGGAATGTCCCATGAAGGCGATGCGGTCCGCGCGCAACTTGCGGTGGTAAGCGCTGGAGGAATCCTTGTTGCGCGCAAGGGCCCAGTCCACGGCCTGGTTGAGCACCTTCACGTCGATGACCTGTATCAGTCGCCCGTCCGGCGCGGTGGTCGCGCCGTTCTGCGCAGGCCCCAGATCGTCACGGCCCACCGCGATGACCAGGTAGCCATGCGAAGCCAGCTCGCTGAGGAAAGCCGCGTACTCGGTCGATGTATTGCGGCAGGCGCCATTGGCGAAGGCGATGATGGGCAGCTTGCCGGCGCGACCCAGGTAGGCGGGACGATAGATGGTGTATTCGGTCAGGTCCGGCTCGATGAGTCGCACGACGCGGTGCGGTCCGGAGCCCTGCGGCAGTTCGGCACGCCACCGGGCGAGACGCTCAGCCGCCGCACTGCGTTCCGCGGAGGCAGGCGCTGCTCCCGGTGCCGCCGCCAGCGCCTCGGGCGCGAAGCCTGACGCCAGGGCGAGCAGCAGCCCTGCCGCGCGCTTCACGGTCCACCTTGATCTGTCATCACGGTCCCGGTTCGTCAGCATGACTCTCTCCCCTGGCGCCTGCGCGCCTTTCCTTACTGGTGGGCGGCCGGTTGCGCTGGTGCAGGCGCGGGAGCAGGCGCACCACGGGCCGCGCCCGCCGGAGGGCCCCCAGCCGGCGGCCCGCCCGGTCCGCCCGGACCCGCACCCCGCGGCGGATTGCGCTTCAGTTCATTCGCCCGCAGCGTGAGATAGGAGCGGATCGACTCCACATCATTCTCGTTCAGTGAATTCCTGAACGAGATCATGCCGCCCTCGGTCAGCGCACCATCGAGCACGACGCCCTTGAACAACGCCGCATTGCCCAGTGCGATGCTGTAGTTGAGGTCCGGGAAGCCCGAGAACATGCGCCCACCCTCATGGCATCCCGTGCAGCTGCGCTCGTAGAGGTCCTTGCCGCGCGCATGCATGGTCGCGTCCCCGAAATCAGCCGGCGGATTCAGCACCTGCTGCACCGGTGGCGGCGCAGGCGGCAGCTCCACCGTGCCGCCCAGCTTGTACACCAGCAGCCGGTTCGTGCCGGCCGCCGCCGAGAAGCCCGTGCTCGCCGAGGAAATCGCCGCCACGTACTGCACGCCATCGATGGAGTAGCTGATCGGCCCCGGCACCACATTGCCCTGCGTGGACACCGACCACACCTGCTCGCCCGTATCCGCGCGGAAGGCCGAGAACTTCTGCCCCGGCGTGCCCTGGAAGACCAGGTTGCCGGCCGTGCTCAGCGTGCCGGCACTGCCATTGCCCGCGCGCTGCTTCCACGCCACCTTGCGATTGACCGGGTCCCACGCCAGCAGCGCATTGCCCGCATCCTCGATCGTGGGACGCGTCTGCCCCTCCGGCTGCTTGCCCAGGCTCACGTCCACCATCTGGTTGCCGAGGATGCGCCCACCCTCTTCAGCCACGAACGAGCTCACGCCATAGCGCATGCCGAAGTAGAACAGCCCCGTCTGCGGGTTGTACGACTGCGGATACCACACATGCGCCTGCGACGGGATCACATAGAACCCCTTCGTGCCATAGATGGCATCGGGGTTCATGATGGGCGCCCAGTTGTTGGCCTTGTCGAACCCCGTGGCCCAGTTGATCGTCGGCACATAAGGATCAGCCGACACCACCTTGCCCGTGGCCACTTCGATCACATAGAACACGCCATTCTTCGGCGCCTGCATCACCACGCGCTTCTTCTTGCCATCGATCATCAGCTCCGCCACGGTGAGCGGATTGTTGTTGTCGAAGTCGAAGCTGTCCTTGGGCGTGGTCTGGTAATGCCACTTGTACTTGCCGGTCTTCGCATCCAGCGCCACGATCGAGGCGGTGAACAGGTTGTCGCCGCCGCCCGGCGAGCGGATCGAGTGCGGCCAGGGCAGGCCATTGCCGGTGCCGAACACCACGGTATTGGTCGGCTCGTCGTAGACGATGCCGTCCCACACCGTGCCGCCACCGCCCTTCTCCCACCACTTCGCACCCTTCCAGGTTTCGGCGGCCATGGGCATCACTTCATCCGAAACCTCACCCTCAGGCCCCTTCGAGGGATCTCCCGGCACCGTCCAGAACCGCCACAGCCGCTTGCCAGTCTCGGCGTCATGCGCCGACAGGAAGCCACGCGTGTAGAACTCACCGCCGCCCTGCCCGATGTACACGATGCCCTTGCCCACGCGCGGCGCGCCGGTGATGGAGTACTGCAGCTTGGGATCGGTGACCTGCACATCCCAGACCTTCTGGCCGCTCTTCGCATCCAGCGCCACCAGCCGGCCGTCGATGGTGCCGATGATGACCTTGCCCTTCCAGTAGGCCGCGCCGCGGTTGGAAATGTTGCAGCAGATGCTCGTGGCCGCAAGCTCGCGCGGCACCTGCGGATCAAACTTCCACAGCTGCTTGCCCGTCACGGCATCGAACGCGAACACCTTGCTCCACGGACCGGTCATGTAAAGCTTGCCGTCCACCACCAGCGGCGTGCTCTGGTAGCCGCCCTTGTCGGCGATGTCGGCATACCAGGCAAGGCCCAGCTGGCTCACGTTGTCCGCGTTGATCTGGTCGAGCGGCACGTAGCGCTGCTCTTCGTTGGTGCGACCATGGGTGGTCCATTCCAGGTCGCCCTTGGCATCGCTGCCGGAAGGTTGTGTGGCGGTGCACGAAAGCAGGCCAATAGTGCCGATGAGGCCGAAAATCAGGCGACGCATGAATCCCCCGGACAAACATGTGGTGGCTGGCGGCCGCCAGCCTATCTCACTTGCGCGCCTGGATCATCTTCCAGCCATTGCCCGAAGGATCGCGGAATCCGGCGTCCACGGTGCCGTAGCGGTCCACCGGGTCCTGCGTGAATTCCACGCCCTGGGCGAGCAGCTGCTGGTGCATCGCCCGGCAGTCATTCACCACGAGGACGAGCGGCGGCATGGCGCCCTTGGCCACCAGCGCGCGCAGCGCCTGTGCGGACCCCTCATCGAGCATGGGCGGCCCCGGGACGAACAGTCCGAGCTGGAAGGAAGGTTGTTCCGGATGCTGGACAGTCAGCCAGCGGAAATCACCGTTGCGCACGTCCGTATGGACGCGGAATCCCAGCTTCCCGTAGAACGCCAGCGCCTCATCCTGGTCCCTCACGTACAGTCCGACTACTTCCACGCCCTGGCTCATTGGATCCCCTCCGTGTCTGTGGGGAACCATTTATAGCGGCTGCCTTCCTGCGCCGCTTCTCCGAAACTGCTGTCCTCAGGTCCGGGCGGTGCGCGGCGGCAACGATGCAGGCGGGAACACTGGCGAGGCTGGCTGCGTTCTCGCGGACTCCCTCGCGGATGTTCCCGGGACTGTCGCCGGTCACGTCACGGAACGTGCGGCCGAAGGTGCCCAGGCTGCTCCAGCCCGTGTGGAAGGCAATCTCGCTGACGGACATCTGCGTGTCCCTGAGCAGGGCGCTGGCCCTCTCGATGCGGCGCGTGAGCAGGTAGCGATGCGGCGGCAGTCCGAAGGCTTCCTTGAACTGGCGCGCGAAGTGCGCGGCAGAAACATGGCTCACCTTCGCCAGGCGCGTGACGGGCCATTCCTCGTCCGGCGCCCTGTCCATGCAGTCCTTCGCCCGCAGCAGGCGGCGAAGGAGTGCTGGATCCTGGGAGTTCATCCCGTATGTGTCTGCTTCAGCGGGTCTTGGTCGCCGAAGTGATCACGAGATTGGGGTCGGGCAGGCAGCCCAACTGTCCATTTCCGGTCACGGCAGCGGTCTGACAAGGCGCCTGTATCAGCGCCGACACCGGCGACATGTCCGTGATGTAGCCGAAAGCCGCGTATCCACCACTATTGGTATTCAGGAAGGTGTTGTTGGCCAGGTTGATGAAGAAGTCCGTGGTAGCGGAATTCGGATTGCTGGTGCGCGCCATGGCTACAGTGCCGAGCACGTTCGACACCTTCACCTCAAGCGGAATGGCGGCGCCAGCAGCCTTGTGGTCAGGAATGTCCGTCGTATTCACGGGCGAGGCGAAGCCACCGCCCTGCAATACAAAGTTCGCCTGGTAGCGGTGAAAAACAGTATTCACATAGAAGCCGTTGTTCACGTAGCTGAGGAAGTTCGCCACGGTCTGGGGTGCGTGCTCAGGCACCAGCGTGATCACGATGGTGCCACTGACGCCAGCTCCATTGGTCACCACCATCGTGACCTGCGGGCGCTGCGCTGCGCCCGGATCCGCGTCCGTCGGCACAACCAGCTGGGGCACATCGGCCTCCTCGCCACCGCAGCCGGCCATCAGGACCAGTCCAGCGAGCACAAGGCCCGCACGCGAGACAGAGACGTTTCGGATATTCATCTGCCGATGCTACCCGATCAGAAAGTCCAGGTCAGTGCGGCAGCGGCGTAGTGCGTGTCGCCCCAGGGGTTTGCATTCGGCGCATCCCGCAGCATCCGTCCGCGATTCATCCACACGCCCCTGATCTCCGTGCGCAATGTATCGGGCACGATCCAGTAGCGCAGACGCGTATCGATCAGCCATCCCGCGTTCCGCCCGGCGGCGCCAGAGGCGTCGCGAACGCCGGTGGTGGAAAAGCTGTCGGTTGCCTCCGCGGCACGCAGCAGGCGCCACGCAGCCATGAAATCGAGCCGCGATGAAGGCGTCACCTCGACTCGCGCACCCAGCGCCTGCAGGTTGGTGCGACCCACCGCCGCAAAGGTTGCTGAGGGCGCCAGATCCGCAGTACGCATCCCATAGAGCGTGTCGAAGCGATGGTAGTCAGCGCCCGGCCCATCACCTGTAGCGTGGTCGAACTCCAGCGAAAGATGCGTCTTCCACGTGTCAGCGCGCGTATAGCCCGCCTCCGCATGCACGAACCAGGCGCTCACATCCAGCCGCGGTGCTCCCGGCGTCGCCGTTGCACTGGCGTGGCCGGACTGGTAGATGCCCTCGAGTTCAAAATCCATCTTCCCCGCAGCCGCGGCACGCAGCGTGCGCAGGCTGAAGCTGTGCAGGTCGCGATCGCGGGTCTGGCGGGACCCACGGTCCTCCTCACTCAGGCCGACGTAACCCAACTCGCCCATTGCGCCCCCGGGCAGCAGGCCCGGCCTGGCCACGACCACACCCCACAGTTGCAGGTTCGTTCCCTCGTAATCGAGTTCCCAGTCGTTGTCGCGCAGCGACGCAGAGTCATCGGGCCGGCGCTGATGCGGCAGCAGGTAGAACATCTGCCACTGCGACCGGGCAGCGCTGCGCCCCTCGGCGCGCAGGCCGGTATAGCCCTGCGTCGCATTGGGATAGTCATTGGAGGCCACCAGGCGCCGCGATCCCGGGCTGAAGGTAAAGCGCCCGACGGCCACCGAAGCCGAACTGCCTTCACCAAAGGGTGCGCTGAAATCCCTCTGCACATAGGCCTGCACCGGCTCGAAGGTGTTCACCTCGTTGGTCGAGAGCACGCTGCCGGCGTCGGTGTCATAGGCGCGGCTGTCGATGATTTCGCCCACCAGGCGCCAGGCGCCCGTGCGCAGTTCGCCCAGCAGTGTGCTGCGTATCGCGATGATGTCGTCGCGATTGTCGAAGCCGGGGCGGAACTGGCCGTCCATGAACTCGTAACGCGCACGCACGCTGCCGGATACTTTGAGGAATACTTCTTCCGCGGCCCATGAAGGAACCGCGACCGCCAGCGCCAGCGCCAGGACCGGCAGCGCCGGCAACAGACTCTTTTTCATGGCGCGGATTCTATACGGGCATCGTTGCCGCGGCAGGCTAAGCTGAGTCTCGCATACCTTTCGCGGAGAGGTATACGATACCTCTCACCAAGAGGTATCCGATGCCCCGCGAAACCAGCCCCAACTTCATGGCCGGCGTCCCCGAGCTGATGATCCTGCGCCTGCTGCAGCAGCGCGAGATGTACGGCTACGAGATCGTGCAGGCCATCCGCACCCAGACCGGTGACGTGGTCAGCATTGGCGAGGGCGTGGCCTACACCGTGCTGCACGCACTCGAGCGCGACGGCGCCCTGAAATCCCGCCGCATGCGCGTCGACGGCCGCAGCCGCATCTACTACAGCGTCACGGCTCGCGGCCTCAAGCGATACCAGGACCTGGCCAGCAGCTGGTCCACGCTCACTTCCGCCATCCAGTCGGTCATCAAAGGAGCATTGCGTGTCTAGCCATTCATTCAGGAATGTCCGCGAGCCGCTGCTCAGGGCTGGCATCTCGCCCCGTCACGTCAACCGCTACATCACCGAACTGCAGGATCACCTCACCGACCTCATCGCGCAGGAGCGCTCCAGGGGAACAGGAACAGAGGAAGCAGAGGCCAGGGCGCGCACCCTTCTCGGCACCGACGCCCAGCTTGTAGTGGCGATGCTTGAGCGCAGCCCGCCGCGCGCACTGTCGGCGAAAGCACCATGGGCCGTGTTCGGTCTCTTCCCCGTCGTCGCGCTGATCGTGTTGGTGATGTTGCTGAACAGCCTGGCCATGGGCTTCTTCTCGCCTTACCGCGCACTGGGGACGGACATTCCGGAAGGCGCCCGCGCTGTCGGCATGGCACTGTCCTTCGTCGGCAGCTACCTGCTCGCGCCGGCGCTGGCCGCGGCCTGCATTGCCGTCGCCCTGCGTCAGCGCCTGGGTTCGCGATGGATATGGATCGGCCTTGCCGCGATCGCCCTGCTCAGCGGACCATTCGGCGTCCACATCCACTTCATGGGAGCCGAGGCCGGCGCTGCCACCGGCATCCGCGGTTCCGTCATCCCCGCTGTCTACATGGATGGAAGGATCAATGGCGCGGCAACACTGGGCATGATTGCCCTTCGCGCGGTGGCATTCTTCGCTCTCTTCGCCGCCGCCTTCCATCTGCTGAAGCAGCGCATGCTGCCGGGGTCAACGCCGCACTGAGACCGGTCCGGGAGCCGCGTCAGCCAAGCGCCGCTGGCGCGCGCTCTCCGACTCTCTCGACCAGCGAGAGGCACCTTTCAACGACGGAGTTCCTCCACTCCGGGGTGTCCACGTAGAACGCATCGCGCACGGCCTTCTTGATCTGCCTGCCCAGCGCAGACGCCACGTCTCCATGCAGATGCAGCCAGTTGTCCGCCCGCAGTGCCTCGAATACCGCGAGCATGGGCTGGGTTCCATACTCCAGCGTCACCATCGTCAATCGCGCACCCCGCAGCTCCTCCCTGGCTCCTTCTCCCATGCTGCCGCCCACCTTCGCGGATGAAGAGCTGCCTTCCGTGCTCGAAGTGACATCCTCGCCGAACAAGGCACGCGCCCTCTCCAGCTCCTCGCCCACTCCGGTGCAGATGGCTTCGCCAACTCCCGCAGGCCCCAGCCCCGAGTGCAGGTCAATGGCAATCACCTCGCGCGACCCACCCGCATGCTCGGCCACGATGCGACGCCAGGTCGTGTTCGACCACACCGGTGCCCGCCCACCGTAGAAAAGGCCATCCGGATGTGTGTACTGCCCGCCAGACACCGCCTCCTGCAAGGCGCGCTGTCCACGCGTGGCCACGAGCTGGAAGATGGCCTGGTCCGCAGCCTGCTTCGCCGGCCCGGTCCAGTCCGCCGGAACCAGCAAGGGATGCAGCTCGTCATAGGCTGGATTGGCCGGATGCGAGTCATGCGCAATGAAATTGCGGTTGCAGTCGACGTTGTCCTCGTTCACCCGTCGCAGGTGCGCGAAGCCGAAAGGATTCACCGCATGCACCAGCACCACCGAGATGTGCGCAGGCAGGGATCGCAGCACTCCCGACTCGAGCAACGCATTCTGGCAGCCAGAGCCGCAGAACCCTTCCACGCCGTGCGTGCCGCTGGAGATCAGCAAGGTGAAGGGCGCATCCTTCGGTCCGCTCCGCGCCACATCTGTGGCCAGTGCCTCGCCGGCCGGGCCAACCTGCCCGCCATGCCGGTATTCCTGCAGCTCGAAATCCGCCGCGGCCGCGCGATCGCGGATGCGGCGCCGCGCATCCGCGTAGTCCGTCGCAAAACATGCATCGATGTGGGTCATCCTTGACCTCCGGTCTGCTTCCTTGAGGACTGTAACCGCTTCGCGGCCCGCTACGAAGTCTTGCTGCTCACCCCGGCCCGGGATTTTGTAACCGCTTTATAACCACCGGACCACCCGGCTCATACCAGCCGATTGCTAGGATTACCTTCCCTTATTCCAAATCGACAATCAGGGCCGGCATGTCCATCACGCTCGAACGGGTCACCAAGCGCTACCACGGCCAGCCCGTGGTCAACGATGTGTCGCTGGAAGTGGCCGAGGGCGAGTTCTTCGTGCTGCTCGGCCCAAGCGGCAGCGGCAAGAGCACTCTGCTGCGCGCCATCGCCGGCCTCGCCAACATCGACGGCGGCGCCATCTCCCTGCACGGCAATGACGTTACCCATGTCGGTGCGCGCGAGCGCGGCGTGGGGTTCGTATTCCAGAACTACGCCCTGTTCAAGCACCTCAGCGTCGCCGACAACATCGAGTTCGCGCTGCGCGTGCGCAGCGTGAAGGCCGCCGAACGCCGCGCACGCCGCAAGGAGCTGCTGAAGCTCGTCGCCCTCGAAGGCTACGACGACCGCCTGCCCGCACAACTCTCCGGCGGCCAGCAGCAGCGCGTCGCCGTGGCCCGCGCCCTCGCACATCGCCCTCCCGTGCTGCTGCTGGATGAACCCTTTGGCGCACTCGACGCCAAGATCCGCGAGGAGCTCCGCCGCACCATCCGCACCGTGCAGCAGGAGCTGGGCATCACCACTATGCTCGTCACGCACGACCAGGAAGAAGCCTTCGCCCTCGCCGACCGCATCGGCGTGATGAACCTCGGCCGCCTGCTCGAAACCAGCGACCCGCACACGCTGTATGCACGCCCCACCACCCGCTTCGTCGCCACCTTCCTCGGTGCTGCGAACCTGCTGTTCGCGCGCCAGACCCAGGAAGGCATACACGTCGGACAGGCCCTGGTGGAAGCCACAGGCACGCAATCCGGCAGCGGCACGCGCGAGCACGAAGTGGTCGCCGTGCTGCGCCCCGAGGAAGTCGAACTCGCCGAACAGGCCGAGATGCTCGCCTCCAGCCCCATCGGCTCCGCCGTGGTGGAAGAAGTCCAGTTCACCGGCGCACTGGAACGCCTGCGCCTGAAGCTGCTCGACCCGTTCGTCTCCCTGCACGGCAATGGCGAAGGCGCCAGCGGACGCATCGACGCCACGCGCACCCAGTCCGAAACCCGTGCCGTGCCGCTGAAACCCGGCGACCAGGTATTCCTCGGCGCGCGCCGCCTGCATGTGCTGCCCACGCCGCTGTCCAGCTTCGTGCTGCACGCACAGGATGAAGCCGCCGCGCAGCGCCTGCAGGACGACCCTGTTCTCAGCACGCTGGTCTCGCGCATGAAGACCCGCGTGGCCACACAGCTCACCGGCGATGACGCACCCCAGGGCGTGGCCGTCACCGGCGCAGGCGACCCCCTGCGCGCCATCGAACTGCTGCGCGCCGGTGCCAACGAGGCCCTGCTGCTCACCGGCCGCCCCGAACTGCCACAGCACCTGTGCATCCACTGGGTGGATGAAGGCGCCCGCGGCGCCACGCTCGCCGTGGCCGCCAGCCTGCTGCGCCACCTCCCCTCCGAAGCCATCTGCGTCGCCGGCCGCAACAGCGGACGCGACGGCCGTCAGGCCGGCCTGCGCGCCCTCATCGATGCGCACTCCGAAGCCCGCGCCGTGCACGCACTCGAAACCCGCACCGAACTGCTCAACGGCGAGCTGCCCAAGTCCCTGAACGACTACCTCGCCACCCTGGAGCTGCCCATGCTGGTGCTCGGCACCACCAACCTCGAGCAGGCCGGCCCGCTGCTGGGCTCCATCCTGCAGCACAACCCGCAGCTCCCCGTGCTCATCGTCTATCGCGAGAGGAGCGCCTGATGCTCCGCCGCGAACGCAATGTACTGCCCGGCTTCGGCCTCACCCTGGGCTTCACCACCTTCTTCCTCACCGCCATCGTGCTGCTGCCGCTGGCCGCACTGGTGATGAAGGGCGCCGGTATGACGCTGGAGCGTTTCATCGACGTCGTGACCGACCCCCGCGCCGTCGCCTCCTACAAACTCAGCTTCGGCGCCGCATTCCTTGCCGCAGCCATCAACCTCGTGTTCGGTTTCATCGTCGCCTGGGTGCTGGTGCGCTACCGCTTTCCCGGCCGCCGCATCGTCGATGCCATTATCGACATGCCCTTCGCCCTGCCCACCGCCGTCTCCGGCATCGCCCTCACCGCCGTATTCGCCAGCAACGGCTGGATCGGCCAACACCTGGAGCCGCTGGGCATCAAGGTCGCCTACACCCAGCTTGGCATCACCATCGCCCTCACCCTGATCGGCATGCCCTTCGTGGTGCGCGCCATCCAGCCCGCCCTGCAGGAACTGCCGAAGGATGTGGAGGAAGTCTCCGCCACGCTCGGCGCCGGCAACTTCTACACCTTCCGCCGCGTGATCTTCCCCGCGCTGCTGCCCGCCACCCTCACCGGCTTCGCGCTGGCCTTCGCCCGCGGCATTGGCGAATACGGCTCGGTGATCTTCATCGCCGGCAACATCCCGCTGCAGACGGAGATCACCCCGCTGCTGATCATCATCCGCCTGGAGGAATACGACTACGCCGCCGCCGCCGCGCTGGGCTGCGTGATGCTGTTCATCTCCTTCCTGATGCTGCTGTCGATCAACCTGATCCAGCAGTGGGGCCGCAAGCGCGCCCATGGAGCGCGCACATGACGCGCGTCATCCTCATCGCCATCGCACTGCTGTTCCTCGGCGGACTGCTGTTCGCCCCCCTGGCCGTGGTCTTCGTCAGCGCGCTGGAGAACGGCTGGCTCGCCTGGATCGACAGCTTCAGGGACACCGACACTCTCGCCGCCATCCGCCTCACGCTGCTCACCGCCGGCATCGTGGTGCCACTGAACACGGTATTCGGCGTCGCCGCCGCCTGGTGCATCGCCAAGTTCGAGTTCCGCGGCAAGAGCCTGCTGCTCACCCTCATCGACCTGCCGCTGGCCGTCTCTCCCGTGGTCTCCGGCCTGGTCTACGTGCTGCTCTTCGGCCTGCAGGGCTGGTTCGGCCTGTGGCTGCAGGAACACAACATCAGCATCATCTTCGCGCTGCCCGGCATCGTGCTGGCCACCATGTTCGTCACCTTCCCCTATGTGGCGCGCGAGCTGATCCCGCTGATGCAGCAGCTGGGCAATGACGAGGAGGAAGCCGCCATCACGCTGGGCGCCGGCGGCTGGTTCACGTTTTTCCGCGTCACCCTGCCGCGCATCCGCTGGGGCCTGCTCTATGGCGTGATCCTCTGCAATGCACGCGCCATGGGCGAATTCGGCGCCGTGTCGGTGGTCTCCGGCCACATCCGGGGCCTGACCAACACCATGCCCCTGCACATCGAGATCCTTTACCAGGAATACAGCTTCACCGCGGCCTTCGCCGTGGCGTCGCTGCTGTCCCTGCTCGCAGTCGTTACCCTCATACTGAAGTCACTGCTCGAATGGCGAACCGGATTGCATCATCGTTGAAGCGCTGGCTGCCGGATGACGACACGCTGGCGGCCATCAAGGACCTGCCGCCCCGTCGCGGCAGCCTCGGCTGGTGGCTGGCCGGCATCCAGGTGTTGCTGGTGCTGGTCGTCGCCGCCGGCGTGTCGTGGGCCGCCATCGGCGTGCTCGAAGACCTGGCCGACAACCGCCTGCGCGGCGAAGTGCAGCTCGCCGGCGCCGACGCCCGCGCCGGCATCACCCGCGCCAGCGAGGATGCCCTCGCCTTCGCGCGCGTGCTTTCCGACCGCCCCACCCTGCGCCGCCTGCTGCGCGACCGCGACCTCGCCAACATCCCGCCCTTCCTGCAGCGCTTCTGCACCCGCGCCGGCGCCGACTCCTGCGCCGTGATCGAGAACGGTGTAGTGCTGGCCACCGCCGGCCTCCCCGTGCCGTGGGAGGCCATGCGCGCCGCCGCTGCCGAACAAGGCGAGCGTTTCATGGTCGCCCCGCAGGGCGAGCCCAATTCCTGGTTGGGCGCTGATGCTGCCCTCGGCGCAGACGGCGCCAGCGAGGCCGTACCCGGCGCGCAGGTGCTCGTGGCCCGCCGCCTCGACGATGACTTCGCCGCTTCCCTCGCCAGCCACGAGGGCGTGGTGCTGAAGCTGCGCAACTACCGCCTGTTCCAGAGCGGCCCCGAAGACGCCTTCACCGCCCTGCACACCGCCGCACTCGCCGACGGCAACTTCGCCGTCGCCCACATCGAGAGCCAGAACCTCTACGCCGCCAGCCACCCCGTGTTCTCCACCACCGGCGAAGGCATCGCGCTGCTCGAGACGCGGCTTTCCACCGCCGCCATGCAGAAGGAAGTCGGCGCGCTGCAGACCCGCCTCATCTGGGTGGCCGTGCTGCTCGCCGCCGCCGCGCTGTTCGGCGGCCTCTTGCTTGGCCGCCGCGTCACCCTGCCCACCCAGGCCCTCACCGCCGCCGCCGCGCGCCTCGGCCAAGGCGACTTCGCCGCCGCCATTCCCCGCGGCGGCCCCGCCGAGATTGGCCAGCTCGCCCACACCATGGACGACATGCGCCGCAACCTCATCGACCTCACCGGCACGCTGCGGGCGCGCGAGGCCGAGGCCAAGGCCGTGCTCGACGGCATCGTCGAGGGCGTGTACGCCGTCGATGCCGACCGCAAGATCCGCTACCTCAACGACCGCGCCGCCAAACTGCTCGGCATCAACGCCACCGAAGCCATCGGCCGCTTCTGCGGCGACGTGCTCAATCCCCGCCCCGTCGGCACCGAGTTGCCCTGCGAGCGGCTCTGCCCCATCCGCCACGCGCGCACCAGCGGCGAGGGCAAAGCCGTGGAATACCTCGCCACCCCCGCCGGCAATCGCCGCATGGTGCTCACCAGCTCGCGTCCCGTCGACGGCCTGCAAGTGCAGGTGATCCGCGACGAGACCGAGCTCGAAGCCGTGCGCCGCGCGCGCGACACCGTGCTCGCCAATGTGTCGCATGAGTTCCGCACCCCGCTGGCCGCGCAGCTCGCCTCCATCGAGCTGCTGCGCGAAGGCCTTACGACCAGCCCGCCCGAGAAGCTGGAGGAACTGGTGCTCTCGCTGGAGCGCGGCACCGTGCGCCTCACGCAGCTCATCGACAACCTGCTGGAGAGCGTGCGCATCGAAGCCGGCCAGCTCGACATCCGCCGCCAGGGCATCGAGCTCGATGGCGTGATCGAGGATGCAGTGGCCACCGTCGAGCCGCTGCTGCGCCAGCGCGGCCAGAACATCGTGCGCGAAGTCGGCGAAGAGCTCAGCCTGCAGGGCGATGCCGTGCGCCTCACCCAGGTGCTCGTGAACCTGCTCGCGAACGCCAGCAAGTTCGCCCCCGAAGGCACGCCCATCCGCATCGGCGCTGGGCGCAAGCAAGGCCAGGTCATCGCCTGGGTGGAAGATGAAGGCCCCGGCCCGCCCGAAGGTGCGCTGGAATCCGTGTTCGAGCGCTTCAGCCGCGGCGGCGTGGAACCCGCGCCAAGCGGCATGGGATTGGGGCTTTCCATCTCGCGCTCCATCGCCGAAAGGCACGGCGGTACACTGACGGCAACGCGCACCGCCGAGGCGCGCACCCGGTTCACGCTCACACTGCCCGCCGAGAACGCATGAAGATTCTGGTCGCCGACGACGATCCGGACCTGCTGGACCTGGTTGCCTATGCGCTGGGCCAGGCCGGGTTCCTGGTGGTGAAGGCGAAGAGCGGGACGGAAGCGCTGGCCGGGTTTGATGAGGAAGCACCGGATCTGGTGATCCTCGATATCAACATGCCTGGGGCGACGGGGTTTGAGGTGTGCGCGAGCCTGAGGGAGAAAGGGAGCACGCCGATCATCATGCTGACGGCGCGGGGGGAGGAGCAGGATCTTGTGAAGGCGCTGGAACTGGGCGCCGACGACTATCTCACCAAGCCGTTCAGCCCCAAGACTCTTCTGGCACGCATCAAGGCCCTGCTGCGCAGGGCGAAGATCGAGGGCGCCGCGGCCCCCATGAGCGCTGGCAGAGTAACCCTCGATGCGAGCGACAGCACCGTCCGTATCGGCGCAGACCAGCCTATTGCTCTCACGAAACTGGAGTTCCGCCTGATGCAGGCCTTGTTGGCACAGTCCGGCAGAGCCGTTCATTCGGATCGGCTGCTCGGACTGGTATGGGGTCATCGCGGAGCCGGAGACCGGCAGTTGCTGAAGCAACTTGTTCATCGGTTGAGACAGAAGATTGAGCCCAACCCAAGTGCACCCCGACTTCTTCAGACTGCAGCCGTTTCCGGATATAAGCTACTCGTAGATTAAGTATGGAGAAGGACACACCCCCTTGTCGTAGCTGACTCTTAGGTGAGGTGTCAACTCGGCGCGCTTCAGAATGCGCAATCGAACGTATCGACGACCCACTCCAAGGCCTCGACACCAATAGAAAGTCGTGCCAAAAGGTAGGGAATTGGATTTCCTAGATTTTGTACACAAGAACTCTGGCGCGTTGAGCGCTGTACTCGCCGTGGCCGTGGCGGCTGCTACCGTCGTTTAACTCGATAGTAAAAATCACGGTCCAATAATTCGGACGGCTTTAGACATCGTCACGCTTCGAATCTGCAATACAGGCTAAGGCCTACGCTCGCCGCCCAGTGAAACTGCGTGGCTTATCTGACGAGGACACCTCGCGGAAGATCACTCATGAATTTTCACTTGCCAGCGGGAATTTCGTCTCACTCGAGCGCACTCTCGCCGATTCAGACTCCAACACTGCTGAATGCGCGCCAGCTGTTGAGTAGATATGCGCATTTGGGCATTCTAGTTTGTTCGAAATCTAGCAGCCCGCCCAAGAATGCGGGTCACGCCATACTGAGGTGGAATCATGAATGTTGACTCATTCCGCGTTCGCATAGTGCGCGTTTCTATTTCCCAGCTATATGGACTCTACGATCATCACATCGTTCTGAATCGCGAAGAGCGGGTAACCATACTTCACGGCCCCAATGGCGTTGGCAAATCGATGCTTCTTCGAATGGTTGCGGCGTTTTTCTCGGGAAGGTACCGCGATTTCACGCTCGTGCCGTTTCGAGATTTCACTATTGCTTTATCCGACGGATCAATTGTTGCGATCCACTGGCCTGACGGCGGAATTGGAGCGCGTCAATCAGCAACAATTTGCGTGACAATCTCGGGTCCAGATACCGTGCGATATGAGCTACCCATCGTCAGCGCATATGAACAAATAGCGACGCAGATTGAACGCTCTTCAGCCAATGTTGGTCGATCTTCAGACGGAAGGTTTATCGATTTTCGAAACGGCCTGTGGCTAACAGCGGAGGAAGTTGTCGATCGATTCGGCAGTGCAGAGGAAGCCTCTCTGGCGAGATTCGTAAAGTCAGATGACGAACCCAAGGAGGCGCGAACCTTAAGGTCAAGAGTTTCCGTTCACTATGTTGAGACTCAACGCCTCTTAAGAAGTCCAGACCCACTCCCTCGGGCCGAAAAGAAGCCCATGATTGCAACGGTGAGGTCGTACTCCGACGACATTGTCAGACAAATTAGTCGGACACTTACCAGGTATGGCACAGAGTCCCAAAAACTCGATCAAACCTTCCCCCAACGCCTTATCGGAAGTCAACTTCCGACAGTTTCCCCAGGCCACCTCAAGGAAAAACTTGGTGCATTGGATAGACGGCAAAGCGATCTCAACTCACTCGGATTGATTGACAAAGTTAGCTACCAATCTTTGCTCCCATTTCAAATAGATCAGCTGGATGACACTAAGCGAAGCGTGATGGCGCTATATGTCGCGGACACCGAGACAAAGCTCAGCCTTCTTGACGATCTCTCTACGAGAGTGCGTCTACTCGTACAAAGCGTAAACGGAAAGTTCAGAAATAAGACACTTGGCGTTAGCCGCGAACGTGGCCTGCAAATTTTCGACAAATATGGAACCCTGGTGCCACTCGAGTTCCTCTCCTCTGGAGAGCAGCACGAGTTGGTGCTTTGGTACGATTTGCTATTCAAAGTTGAAAGCAATTCATTGGTTCTGATTGATGAGCCAGAACTATCTCTACACGTAACATGGCAAAAGAAATTTCTACCGGAACTAATGGAAACTGCTCGCACCGTTCCATTCGACACCATTATTGCAACCCACTCTCCATTCATCATCGGCGACCGATTGGACCTCACTGTCCCTCTGGATGCGGACGTCGATCAATGAATTTTCAGGGTATACCTCGAAGCGCCGGGGACGTCGCCTCTGAGATTGCAATGTCGAGGCTGAATTGGACCGGGTCATTTCTCGTAGTTGAAGGTCCTTCTGACTCCAAATTTTGGCGCCCCAGAAAGTCGGAGTTCTGCGAAATCGTGATTGCGATGGGTAGACATCAGGTACTTGGAAGCGTGCAACTAGCTTGTGACTCTGGCATGCGCGGGGTGCTCGGGATTGTCGACGATGACTTCGATACCTTACTTGGGGAGCCCCATCAAGTTAGGAATGTGGTTTCAACCGAGCCGCGTGACCTAGAAGGCACACTACTTAGGTCAAGGGCTCTCGATAGAGTCGTGGGAGAGCTAGGAGACGAAACCAAACTCAAGGCATTTCTTGCACGGGAGGGTCTACTAAGAGATGCGCTGCTCTCGCGCGCAGGACTTTTTGGAAGACTCCGTTGGCTGGCGTTTACTCAGCCAAAGCCTTTAGATTTGAAGCCTCTGAAGCCGTCGCGATTTGTCGACCTGTCGAATTGGACATACGACACCCAAGCAATTCTTGCTGAGGCCGTACGATTGGGGTTGGCGACTGATGTGCCCTCGCTTTCTGCTACCTTGGCGACACTTCCCCCGAAAGACCCGTGGCACACTTGCCGCGGACACGATCTGATTGAGATTCTTGCGCATGGTTTTCGATGCGTGATTGGGTCCACACAGGTTGACGCGGATGAGATCTGTTCCCTTCTTCGTGCAGGAATGGATGACACCGAATTCCGAACCGGTCGGCTCTGGGCGGACCTGTCGCGCTGGGAGCAAGACAATGCTTCCTATTTGATCCTGCGAAGATAAGGTGTCGTCAAATTGGCGAGTGTGTCGGATGCACATTGTGACGCCCTGATCAGCATTGGCTTCTTCCTTCGTGACCTCTTAGGGGCCGATGCGTCGAATATTTATTCGCGTCCAATCCAAATTGGTGAAGCGCATGAATAGGCATCATGTGACCGACCGCCTACAAGTTTGACGCTGTAGTCTAGGGCCGCGAAGGCAACAAGGTCCTGCACATGCAATTGGAAGCACGCGTCGACGATTTGACTTCGCAGCAGGTGCAGGATCTTGTCTTTGAGCACCTGCGCGGAATGCACGCAAATTCTCCGCCGGGGCACGTCAATGCGTTCGCCATCGAAGCCTTGCAAAGCCAGGAGGTCACGTTCTGGTCGATCTGGACTGGAGAAGATCTGGTTGGCTGCGCCGCGCTGAAGGAACTGGATACGCGCTCTGGAGAGATCAAGTCCATGAGGACCCGCCCCCAGCACCTGCGCCAGGGCGTCGGCCAATACGCCCTGGACGTAATCACAGGCGTGGCGCGACGGCGTGGCTATCGCCAACTCCTGCTGGAGACAGGTACTGGCGAAGCATTTGACGCCGCACACCGGCTATATGAAAAGAACGGCTTTCAGCGATGCGGCCCATTTGGAGGCTATGCAGCAACGCATTTCAATATCTTCATGGCTAAGAATCTTGATGACTAGTTGGGCGGCGCTCTGAAATGACAGCGAAGGTTCTGGCGGTTCATCTAAGTGCCACACATTCCTTCTCGAAACAGACGGCCGGCTTGCTGAGACTTGTGGCAGGCGTTGGCGTGGACGGCGATGCTCACAGCGGCACTACAGTCAAACACCGCTCTAGGGTCGCTCGAGATCCTTCCCAGCCAAACTTGCGTCAAGTGCATCTACTCCACGCAGAACTCCTCGACGAACTTCAAGCACAGGGCCATCCCGTCGTGCCGGGCAGTGTCGGTGAGAACATCACCACCCGCGGCATCGACCTGCTGGCACTGCCTCAGGGAGCGAAACTGCACATAGGCGCCGAAGCAGTCGTCGTAGTCACCGGCTTACGAAACCCATGCGCCCAACTCGACAACTTCAGCCCTGGCCTCGCCAGCGCTGTTCTTGACCGCACCACTGACGGCCAGTTGGTTCGTAAGGCGGGTGTCATGGGCGTCGTGGAGGTCGGTGGAGACGTCATGGCCGGAGATCCCATAACCATAATCGCTCCGCCAGGCCCTCAGATGCCACTGAAGCCAGTATGAGGGGCGCATCGCTTCCGCGCCCGCGTGCTGAGAGTTCATCTCGCTGTCGCTGAGCTTAGGGGAGGTCTGCTTTACCCGCCCTAAGCTCATGTCACCCCAAATGGCGGCCCGCGCAGCCGAAGCCTAGGAGCGTCAACTACGGGTCAACATCTGCCGCCTGAGCTGGCGACTTCCAGTCGCGAAGTGTCGTAATCCTCCCCCAGCGTTTGGCCTTCTTGAAATAGCGGTCGTCCGCCGTCACCAGCATTGCTTCCTCGTGCTCGAGCGCCACGGCGTGATACAGCGTGTCAAAAAGATGATCCCCGGTCTCGATTGCGAGGCTGGTAGCCCGGCTGATGATGTTGGGGTCGTCGGAACAAGGAAGCTCCAGCGCGGCAAGCAACTCGACATCCCGGATCGCCGTGGAAGGAGTCAGGCGCGCAATGACAGCTGCCACCTCGGCCAGCCAATGCACCGGCTGCAGGATTTCAATCTTGCCCTTCACGATTGACTCCATGAGGGCCGTTGCCTTGTCGGTATCCGGTTCGCGGAGGGGATCCTCAATCAGCCACTTGAGAATCACGCTCGCATCAAGCACGAGGATCATCGGCGGTCGGCAGCGCGTGCCCTGCGGATCTCCTCACTGCTGACGGATGGCCGACTTGCTCGCATGCTGCTCAATTGGCGGAAGACCCGGGCTCGCCTGATCTGGAGCTGGTGCTCAAGGACAGCCCTGCGCATCAAGTCGGCGATGATCGAACTCTTGTTCTGATCGCCGAAGGTCTTGTCGAACTCGGCCTTCACTTCATCGGGCACACTGAAATTGACGGTTGCCATGCGTGGCGTCCATTGTTGAAATCTTCAACAACCAACTATACGCCTGTGCCCGGCTTGGTCAATGCGTGTTTCGACGGCGAATCCGCCGATTTGCACCGATTCATGGCTGTCCTGACCAGTAGGAATCCGACCACATCAATCCCTGCCCTTTGCCGGCTTCTCCCTCCCTCGCGCTTGCGTGTCAATAGAGCCCTGACGAGCAAGTCATCAAAGGGGTCTGATCATGAACAAGCACCAAGTGAAAGGCGCCGCCAAGGAAGCCGCCGGCAAAGTCCAGCGCAAAGCCGGCACCGCCGTCTCCAGCCGCAAGCACGAGATCAAGGGCGGCGCCAAGGAACTCGTCGGCAAGGCCCAGCGCGCCTACGGCAACGCCAAGGCCGACGCCGACAAGTCCCGCGCCCGCAGCCAGGCCCGCATCTGACCCTGTCGCCTCCAGCCGCAGGGCCGGAGGCGCAGCGGGCTTGACCCAGTCACCCGGAGCCCGCGCCGGTGACGCCGGACGCCACGGAAGGCATCCCCCGTCACCGACCGGGCTCCCGGCATCGGTGCCATCGCCGCAAGTTGGCCGCTAGAAACGGGGGCGCTCGTGACCCAGGACTCGAGACCCGACCCCACCGCCGGCAGCCTCTTCGACCCGCGCTCCCAGTTCGCGGTGGTCCTATCGCAGGTGAGGGACTACGCCATCTTCACGATGGATACGGCCGGACGCCCCCGGAGCTGGAACGGAGGCGTGCGTCGCATCCTGGGCTTCGAAGAAGCCGAATTCGTCGGTGCCGACGTCATTCCCATCATCTTCACCCCCGAAGCCGTCGCCAGCGGCATTCCCGAACTGGAGTTTGAACAGGCGACGCTCACCGGCCACGCCAATGACGATCGGTGGATGCGGCGCAAGGATGGCTCCCTCTTCTTCGCCGCCGGCGCCACCACCGTCATCCGGAGCGAAAGTGGTGAGGTCGCAGGTTTCCTCAAGATCATGCGCGATCGCACCCAGTGGATGAACAGCCAGATCGAGCTCCAGCGAAGGATGGATGAACTTGCCAAGGTCGACCAGGAGCGCAACGCATTCATCGCCGTGCTGGCCCATGAGCTGCGCAATCCCCTGGCCCCATTGGGCAACGTGGCCCAGGTGCTCAAGAGGCGCGCGCGCGACCCGGCACAGGTTCAGTCCATGGCGGCGCTGGTCGAAAGACAGGTGGCGCAGATGAGCCAGTTGATAGCGGACCTGCTCGATGTCAGCCGCATCACACATGGCAAGATCGAGCTGGACAGGAAGCCGGTGGCAGTGTCATCCATCGTCCAGCAGGCCCTGGAGGTGGTTCGCCCGCAGGAGGAATCCCTCCGGCACAACGTCGAAGTCATCGGCTCCCCCGAACCCCTCCATGTTCACGGCGACGCCAATCGCCTGGTGCAGGTGCTGGTCAACCTGCTCGCCAACGCCTACAAGTTCACGCCCCCCGGCGGACGTATCTGGGTCACCACCGAAAGGGAGAGCGATCAGGTCACCCTGCGCGTCCGTGACGACGGAATCGGCATTCCCCTGGCTGACCAGTCCCGCGTATTCGAGATGTTCACCCAGATCGACAGTTCAAAGGACCGGGCACGCGGCGGCCTCGGCATCGGCCTTTCCCTCGTGCGCAAGCTCGTCGAGCTGCACGGCGGCACGGTGGACCTCTACAGCGCCGGGCGTGGCACCGGCACTGAATTCACGGTTCGGCTTCCCCGCCATGTCGAAGGAACAACTGCGCAGGCCTCACGGCCCACAGACACACCGGCCGGGAAGCATATGCGCCGCATCCTGGTCGTGGACGACAACGTGGATGCCGCATTCAGCCTGGCCGCGCTGCTTGAGCTGGATGGCCACCACGCCTCGATCGCCAACAGCGGAGACGCCGCGCTGCGCCTCGCGGAATCCGAAAAGCCGGAAGTGGTGATCCTGGATATCGGGATGCCGGGGATGAGTGGACTGCAGGTAGCCCAGCATCTTCGCCGTCTGCAGCGCGACCCGGCACCTGTACTCATTGCGCTGACTGGCTGGGGCCAGCCCGAAGACCGCCAGTTGACCGCGGAGTCCGGCTTTGACCATCACCTGGTCAAACCGGTCGACCCAGCGGCGTTGCAGGCGATCGTCAATGCCCCGGCATCTCCCGGTAACCATGAGTGAACCAGCAGTCACCCGCTTCACCATCAGGGGCACCGAGCTGGCAGTGCGCCTGGCAGGCGATCGTGGCAATCCCCCGCTGTTGCTGCTCCACGGGTTTCCGGCTTCTTCCCGCTCCTTTCGCAATGTCATCGCTCCTCTCGCGCGCGACTGCTTCGTGATTGCACCGGACCTCCCCGGCTACGGGGAGTCCCCGCCCATCGACAATCCCACGTTCGCCCACTTCGCGGTGCTGCTCGACGTGCTGTTGTTGCAGCTTGCCGCCGGCTCCTGCCATCTCTACCTGCATGACTATGGCGCAGCGGTGGCCCTGCACCTGGCCACCCGCGCGCCGCAGCGCATCCGCAGCCTCATCATCCAGAACGCCAATGCCCACGACAGCGGACTGGGTCCGCAGTGGTCCGTGACGCGGGCCTGGTGGAAGGAACAATTGCCGACGCTGGAGGAAGAGGCCACTGCACATCTGACCGCGGAAGGCACGCGCCAGCAGTACGTCGGCGGCCTGCCCGCGGGCGTCGCGGCGCGCCTCGATCCGGCAAGCTGGGAAGAGGACTGGCAGGTCATGTCGCAGCCCGGCCGGCTCGCCACGCAGCGCGCGCTGGTGCTCGACTACCGCAGCCACGTCGCGCGCTTCGGCGAGATCGCCGAATACCTGGCCCGCTGGCAGCCCCCGGCGCTGATGTTGTGGGGCCGGCATGATGTGTTCTTCGACCTGGCGGAGACGCTGTCGTGGATGCAGGCGCTGCCGAGGATGGAGGCGCACATCCTGGATGGCGGGCATTTCCTGCTGGAGACGCATGCTGAGGAGTGTGCGCGACTGATGGGGGACTTCCTCCGCCGCACGCCTACGCCCTAGCCGGCCGGCGCGGCCGCATCAATCTGCACTTTCCGGATCGATAGCAAGGCAGAATCCCCCCATGTACCGCGCGCAAACCGTCTCCGTCAGCATTGCCGTCGACCCGAAAACGGTCTACACGTACGCCTCCAACCCCGCCAACCTCCCCGCCTGGGCCCCCGGCTTCATCAAGTCCATCGCGCAGCAAGGCACTCGCTGGGTCGCGCAGACCACCATCGGCGAGGTCACCTTCCGCTTCGCCCCGCCCAATGACTTCGGAGTACTCGACCACGACGTGGAGCTGCCCGACGCAACCTTCCACAATCCCATGCGCGTGGTCCCGAACGGCACCGGCAGCGAAGTGCTGTTCACCCTGCTGCAGCTGCCCGGCACCTCCGACGAGCAGTTCCAGCAAGACAGGGAGACCATCCTCTCGGACCTGAACAGGCTGCGGACCGTGCTGGAGCAGCAGGCTGGCGCCACGCCGGCATGAAGTTCCTCCCCGCCCTCGGCCTGTTCACCGTCACGGCGGTAGCCGAAATCATCGGCTGCTACCTGCCCTGGCTCTGGCTGAAGCGCGGCGCCTCGCCCTGGGTTCTCCTTCCCGCCGCGTTGTCACTTGCGGTTTTCGTCTGGCTGCTCACGCTGCATCCGCACGCGGCGGGACGCACCTACGCCGCATACGGAGGTGTCTACGTCGCCGTCGCCGTGCTCTGGCTTTGGGCCGCGGACGGCATCCGCCCGGATCGCTGGGACATCATCGGCAGTGCGGTCGCCCTCACCGGCATGGCCATCATCCTCTGGGCGCCGCGCACGCCCTAGTCCGAACGGACGACTTCTCCGGCGGCATGGGTTGGTGAAACCCATTGCTAGCGTCGCATGAAAGATTCGAGGAGTCGTCATGCGCAACAAATTACACACCACCCGTCCCCTTTTCCTGTCGCTGGTACTGGCCGTCGGCCTCGCCGCCTGTGGCGGCAGCAGCAGCGATGATGATGACGGCGGCACTCCACCGCCGCCTCCACCGCCCCCGCCACCTCCTCCCACCAGCACCGCGCCCTATGACATCGGCGGCACGGTATCCGGTCTTTCCGGCACCGTGGTGCTGCGCGAAGGCACCAGTCGCGATGCCATCGCCGTCACCAGCAATGGCGCCTTCAAGTTCAATACGGAAGCCGCTGAGGGCGCCAACTACACGGTCAGCGTGTACAAGCAGCCCGCCGGGCAGGACTGCACGGTCACTTCGGGCACCGGCTCGGCCACGGCGGATGTCACGAACATCACCGTCGCCTGCAGCAATCATCCCTTTGCGGTCAGTGGCACGGCGACGGGCGTCACCTCGCCTGTGGTGCTGCAGCTGAACCTGGCGAACAACGTCACCGTGAATGCCGATGGCGGCTTCGCCTTCCCGGCGCCACTGGCAGGTGGCACCGACTACGCGGTGACTGTCGCGCCGAGCCAGAACCCCGCCCAGGACTGCACAGTAACCAACGGCACCGGCACCATCTCGGCCGCCGTCACCAACGTCACCCTCACCTGCGCGGCGCTGGGTGCGGACCTGCCCGTGGGTGGCACCATCCAGGGCCTCGCCGGCCAGCCGGTGACGCTGTCGCTGAATTCCACCGGAGTTCCGCCGACCGTCACCACCAGCACGAATGGTTCATTCGAGTTCGATACCGACCTGCCGGCCAGCACGCCCTACCTGGTCACCGTGACCGCGCAGCCCACCGGCCAGTACTGCGTGGTGAACAACGCCGGCGGCGTCGTCAACGCACTGAGCGCAAGTTCCGTGACCGTGATGTGCGCCAACGGCGTGCTGCCCACCGCCTACACCGTCGGCGGCACCGTCACCGGCCTCACCGGTGCGCTGGAACTCACGCTGAACAAGAACAATTCGCCGCTGGTCGTGAATCCCGCTGGCGCGAGCACTCCGTTCACTTTCCCGGAAGCGGTGCCCGCCAACACGGACTATCGCGTCACCGTCTCCTCGCAGCCGGCCAACCAGACCTGCATCGTCACCAACGGCGGCATCACTGTCGGCACGGCCAACATCACCGACGTCTCCGTGGCCTGCGTGGACAACGACACGGACCCGCTGTCCGGCACCTTCATCCGCAATGACGCCACCATGGCGCTGACGCTCTACCCGGACGGCACCTATGTCTTCGGCAGCGCGGAGGCCAGCGCCACCTGCGGCGCCAGCCAGGGCAATGGCGTGGAGATCGGCGCCTATGACTACAACGCCACCTCAGGCAGCATCGCCTTCATCAGCAATGTGCACGACACCAATGGGGATACCTGTGGCCTCTGGCGCAACGGCGCCAGCGCCCTCAATGGCACGCTGACGAAGAGCGGCACCGGCCAGTCGCAGGTGCTCACGCTGAAGGTCGGCACGGCTCCCGCGCAGGTGCTGGTCCCCGTCGCCTCCATCCCGAACACGCCCATCGGCAGCTTCACCAACGGCACACTGTCGTTCACCGTGTTCACGCCGGATGGTCGCTACCTCGAGACCAACGCGGTCAACGTGCCCGGCAGCAATTATGCCGCCGGCATCGAGACCGGTTGCTACACCCGCACCGGCACCAGCGCCGGAGCCATCACAGTAGCCGCCTGCACCACCGGCCCCGCCGCTGTGGACACGGACGGCACCTCCGGCCTCTCCGCCCTCAACGGCGGACCCCTGGCCTACCAGGCCGTCGGCTCCTATGCGGTGAACTTCAACAGCGGACGCTACTACGGGACCCGTATCGTTCCCCTGAACTGAGCGACCGGCATCACCAGGGAGGGACGCAGTCCAGCGTCCCTCCCTTTTTGTCCTACTTGCAGCGAAGCGGGCTGCCAGGAAGCGATCGCAGAAACTCCCCCGGCGTCTGGCCCACATGCCGATGGAAGGCCCGAATGAACGACGCAGCGCCGCTGTACCCGACCCGGCGGGCCACCTCGCAAAGTGCCATTTCGCGGACCGCTGCCGCGCGGCGAGTCACCAGGCCTTCGCCTCGCCCACCAACCCCACGACCGCGCACCCAGTCGCGCAAGAGCTCCTTCGCGACAAGCATTCGCCAGAACAGCAGGTAGTCCATCGGCGACAAACCAAGTCGCTGCGTGAATCGCACATGGAACGCTGAGCGCCGCAGGTCCGTCAGTCCTGCCAGCTCCGCAACCGTCCAGTGGTGATCCAGCTGTGAATGGATCCCATGCAAGGCCGGCACAAGCCTCGCATCCCCCATTCCCTGCAGCAGCCCGGGCGGCGACCGCCCAGCCGTGGCTTCACGCAATGCGTCCACCAGCATCACTTCCAGCAGCCGGTCGAGCATGACCGGATTCCCGGCCGGTTCCCAACTCGCCTCCTTGTCCATCATGGAAGCCAGCCACTCGTGACGCACCGATCCCCGCAGATGCAGCACCGGCGGCAGCAGTGCCGTAAGAAAGGAAGGATCAACGCAATCAAATTCGAGCGCCCCGATCAGGCAGCGCGCGTCCCACGTGACCCCGGTCACCGTGAACCTAGATGCACCCCGCAGAACGATGAAATCGCCGGCATCGGCAATGCAGATGCCACGCTCACCGCTCTCCACCACGCCACGCCCAGTCGTGACCATGCAGAAGGCCGATTGGTAGCCGGCCAACTCCCGAACCTCCCGGGTGCTGTCGCCAACCACCGCACCCTTCACCACCGCACGCGGCCGCAACACCGCAAGCAAATGCGAAAGCGGATCCGCAGCTCCCGTCAGATCGGGACGCGACACCGCAACAAGAGCACCATCAGCTGCTGGAGGACCCATGTGGGGCGAAATTTTCCTGGTTGTGGACGCTCGGCAAATCCGCCGCTGCGCCGATTTGCCGAGCGTCCACACTGTGCAAATTTTTTCGCCCACACGGCGACAGGCTGAGTCGTCCATTCCCTGCGGAGATGGAGTGATTTCCGGTCTACATTTACGGGAGGCTCCCCAGCCCACGGCCCATCGCCCAGCCCACTGCCCATCGCCCAGCCCACTGCCCATCGCCCAGCCCCGCGCCCCGGCCCCAGCGCCGAGCGCCCTTCAGTCCCCAAGCGCCTACAGCTCCCCTTTCTGCTCTCTCTTGACCCTGGACATGACTCCAGGGTTTACGCTGTGTCCGTAGCAATGCTGGATGACCCGGAGCAACCATGCCCGCCATGACACGACCACGCAGCAGTGACCGAAAGCCCACGCTTTCCATTGGCGGCCTCGCCAGGGCCGCGGGTGTCGGCGTGGATGCCATCCGCTTCTACGAACGCATCGGCCTGCTGCCCGCGCCGCGACGATCCGCCTCCGGCTATCGCCTCTACAGGCCGGGTGACCGGCAGCGGCTGGAGTTCATCCGGCGCGCCCAGGGGCTGGGCTTCTCGCTGGAGGAGATTGCCTCGCTGCTCAAGCTCAGCCGCCCCGGCGGCAGCGTGGCCAGGGCCCGGTCGCTTGCCGCCGCGAAGCTCGAAGTAGTGGAAGGCAAGCTCGCCGAACTGTCCCGGCTTCGCGATGCCCTGCGATCCCTGGTGGATGAGTGCTCCGGAGCGGGCGATCCGGCGCACTGTCCCATCCTTGCCGCATTGGGCGCTGACAACATCTTTGCAACTGAAGATGAGGAGGATGGCCGCCATGGATGAGCATCACCACCACGGTCACCAATCCGTCGAACCGTCTCCAGGAAGTGCGACAAAGTCCTGTTGCGCTGGTCATCATGGCGCGTCGCCGCAGACTGCTGCGGCACCAATGCCCGCTGGCACAATCTACATCTGCCCCATGCACCCGGAGGTGCGGCAGGACCATCCGGGCAGCTGCCCCAAGTGCGGCATGGCACTCGAGCCGGAGATGCCATCGCTGGACGAGGGAGAGGATCCGGAGCTCATCAACTTCCGCCGGCGCTTCTGGTGGACGTTGCCGCTGACCCTCGTCACCGTCGTGCTGGCGATGTTCGGACATCAGCTCGGCTGGATGGATATGGCTGCGCAAAGCTGGACGGAGCTGGTACTCGCCACGCCGGTGGTCCTCTGGGCGGGAGCGCCGTTCTTCGAACGCGCCTGGCAGTCCCTCGTCAACCGCAGTCCCAACATGTGGACTCTGATCGGGCTGGGGACGGGTGCTGCGTATCTCTACAGCGTTGTCGCAACGGTGGCGCCGCAGGTTTTTCCCGCATCCTTTGTATCAATGGGCAGGGTCGGGGTGTACTTCGAGGCGGCGGCGGTGATCATCTCCCTCACCCTGCTGGGCCAGGTGCTGGAGCTGAAGGCGCGCTCGCAGACATCCAACGCCATCCGGTCACTGCTGCAGCTGGCGCCAAGGACTGCGCGGCGCATACGGGCCGACGGCACGGAAGAAGACATCGAGCTGTCGCATGTGCACGTGGGAAACATCCTCCGGGTGCGGCCCGGCGAGAAGATCCCCGTGGATGGCACGGTGACCGATGGCAGCAGCGGCGTGGATGAATCCATGCTCACCGGCGAGCCGATGCCCGTCACCAAGCGGGCCGGCGACAAGGTGATCGGCGCGACACTGAACACCACGGGCGCGCTGACGATGCGCGCCGAGCGCGTCGGCTCGTCCACCATGCTGGCGCAGATCGTCCAGCTGGTGGCGCAGGCGCAGCGCTCGCGCGCGCCCATGCAGAGGCTTGCCGACAAGGTGGCGGGCTACTTCGTGGTGGGCGTTGTGGCGGCGGCGCTGCTCACGCTGCTGGCGTGGGGCATCTGGGGGCCGGAGCCACGCTGGCTGTACGGCATCCTGACTGCGGTTTCGGTGCTGATCATCGCCTGCCCCTGCGCGCTGGGACTGGCGACACCGATGTCCATCATGGTGGCGACCGGACGCGGTGCCACGCGCGGCGTGCTGTTCCGCGATGCCGCCGCCATCGAGAAGCTGCGCGAAGTCGACACGCTGATCGTCGACAAGACCGGCACGCTCACCGAGGGACGTCCTGCGTTCGAACGCGCCCTGGCTGCGCATGGCGCCGAACCGCGCGAGGTGCTGCGCCTTGCGGCCAGCCTGGACCAGGGCAGTGAGCACCCGCTGGCCGCAGCCATCGTCCAGGCGGCGCGCGACCAGGGCATCGCACTCGCGCAGGTGCAGGACTTCCAGTCCGTCACCGGCATTGGCGTCACCGGCACGGTGGAAGGCCGCGTACTGGCATTGGGCAATGCAGCGCTGATGGCGGAGTCGCGGATCCCGGTTGATGCGCTCCGGGAACAAGCTGAATCCCTGCGCTCCGAAGGAGCCAGCGTGATGTATCTCGCCGCCGATGGCCGCCTGCTCGGCCTGCTCGCCGTGTCAGACCCCATCAAGGACAGCACTCCGGAGGCGCTGGAACTGCTGCGCCGCTCCGGCCTGCAGCTGGTGATGGCCACCGGTGATGGACACGCCACCGCCCGCGCCGTCGCCGCCCGCCTCGGCATCACCCAGGTGCATGGCGAGGTGCGCCCCGCCGACAAGCTCGCGCTGGTGGAAAAGCTGCAGTCCGAGGGCAAGGTCGTGGCCATGGCCGGCGACGGCATCAACGACGCCCCGGCGCTGGCCCGCGCCGACGTCGGCATCGCCATGGGCACCGGCACCGATGTGGCCATGAGCAGCGCGCAGGTCACGCTGGTGAAGGGCGACCTGCGGGGCATCGCCGCGGCGCGGCGTCTCTCCGAGCAGACCGTCGGCAACATGAAGCAGAACCTGATATTCGCCTTCCTCTACAACGCGCTGGGCATTCCGCTGGCCGCGGGGCTGCTCTATCCTGTGACGGGCTGGCTGTTGTCGCCGATGATCGCCGCGCTGGCGATGAGCCTGAGCTCGGTATCCGTGATCGGCAATGCGCTGCGGTTGCGCATGGCCAGCTGAGGTCGCAATGAGCACGAACACGCTGCAGATCGTCTGTCCGCACGACGGCGCCATCAACCGCGTGCCCGCCGCGCGCCTGGCGGATGCGCCCCGCTGCGGCAAGTGCCATGAGCCGCTGTTCCAGGGACACCCCGTCGAACTGACTTCCGCAAACTTCGACCGCCACGTCGCCAGCAGCGACCTGCCGCTTCTTGTCGACTTCTGGGCGCCCTGGTGCGGCCCCTGCCGCGCAATGGCGCCCGCCTTCGAGAAGGCCGCCACCCTGCTCGAACCCCGCATGCGCCTCGGCAAGCTCAACACCGAAGCTGCACCGGACATCGCCAACCGCTTCGGGATCCGCAGCATCCCCACGCTGATCTTCTTTGCCGGTGGCCGCGAAGTGGCGCGCCAGCCCGGCGCGCTCACCAGCCCGGAGCACATCGTGCGCTGGGCAACCTCGCAAGGGCCGGCCTAGCGTTTCAGCAGACCGTCGAAGACACCGCCGTCGGCAAAGTGCGTCTGCTGCACCTGTGTCCATCCACCCAGGTCCTGCACCGTCACCAGCCTGATCTCGGGGAACCGGTCCGCATACCGCGCGGCCACCTCCGGATCACGCGGCCGGTAGTAATTGCGGGCAATGATCTCCTGCCCCTCGGGCGAGTAAAGGTACTTGAGGTACTCCTCTGCCGCAGCCTTGGTGCCACGGCGGATCACCACCTGGTCCACCACCGCCACCGACGGTTCGGCGAGGATGCTCACCGACGGCACCACCACCTCGAACTTGTCGTCACCGAATTCATCCAGCGCCAGGAAGGCCTCGTTCTCCCACGAAATGAACACGTCACCCACGCCACGCTGCGCGAACGTGGTGAGCGCGGCACGCGCGCCCGTGTCGAGCACCGGCACGGCGGCATACAGCTTGCGCAGGTATTCCAGCGCCGTGGCATCGCTGCCGCCGGGCTGCGCCTTCGCCCACGCGTACGCCGCCAGGTAGTTCCAGCGCGCGCCGCCCGAAGTCTTCGGATTGGGCGTGACCACCTGCACGCCTTCGCGCACCAGGTCGCCCCAGTCCCTGATGCCCTTGGGATTGCCCTTGTGCACCAGAAAAACGATGGTGGAGGTATAGGGCGCACTGTTGTCCGGCAGCCGCGACTCCCAGTCCGGCGCCAGCAGCTTGCCCTGCTTCACCAGCGAGTCGATGTCACCGGCCAGCGCCAGCGTCACCACGTCGGCCTGCAGGCCGTCGATCACCGAGCGCGCCTGCTTGCCGGATCCGCCATGCGACTGCTTGATGCTCACCACCTGGCCGGTGGTGTTCTTCCAGTGCGTGACGAAGGCCTTGTTGTAGTCCACGTACAGCTCGCGCGTCGGGTCGTACGAGACATTGAGCAGCGTCACCGCGCCCGATCCCGTTCCCGACGAACCGGAACTGCCGCATCCGGCCAGCAGCGCCACCGGCAGCAGCAGCAAGGCCCGACGTGCGATCTGGATTGCGTTCATGCATCGACTCCGGTGTTCAGAATTCCGTGCGGATCGTCAGGCCCCAGGTGCGCGGGTCCGCAGGCTGGCCGGCAATCAGGCCGGTGTTGCCGCCGGTGCTGGCGTTGAGTGCCTCGAAGTAGTCCTTGTCGAAGGCATTCTTCACCCACCCGTACACATCCCAGTTGCCCCGGGTGCGGAAGCCCAGCCGGAAGTTGGCCAGGCCATAGCCGCCGATATCCGTGTAGATCGAGCGCGACGGGTTCGACGAGAACCGGCTGCGCGCGCTGCCATCATAGCCAAAGTACAGCTCACCCTCGCGGCCCAGGAAGTTCGCGGGACGCTGGTACTGAAATCCCCAGGAGCCTGCCAGCTTCGAGAGGCCCGGAACCCACTGCCCCGAGATGTCGCAGGACGAGGGACTCGGCGCACCGGGGGTCGCCGGCTGCGGGGGCTGGCCCGGGGGCAGCACGGTGGAGTTGCCGGAGAGCTCGGGCGGGCACGGCGCACCGGTGAACTTCGAGTACTCGTGATCGGTCAGGGCCGCATTCACGTAGAAGTTCCAGTTGTAGTTCGGCCGGTAAGAGAAGTCTGCTTCCAAGCCCTGCACTTCCACACCCTCGGCGTTGGCCAGATAGCCGCGCACCGATCCACCCAGCGTATTGTTGAACACGGTGGCCTGGTAGTCCTTCACTTCCGTGCGGAAGGCCGCCAGGTTCAGCGTGGCCGAACGATCCAGGAACTGCGTCTTCAGGCCCGCCTCGTACTGCGTCACCTTCTCCGGGCGCACGGTGGTGCCGGCGAGGATGGGATTGCCGTTGGCATCCGTGGGTGCACCGTTGTTGGTGATGCCGCCAGTCTTGAAGCCCTTGCCCCAGGTGGCGTACGCGAGCACATCACGCGAGAGGTCGTAGGCCACCGTCAGGTTGCCCGACACGTTCCAGTCGCTGAAGGTCGCGCCATAGGCCTGCGGCGGCTGGTCACTGCGCTGCGCGGCGCGCACCGCACCCAGCGTGGTGGCGCCGCCGGCGCTGGTGGTGACCGGCGTCGGATCGCTGTAGAACGGATCGGTGGGATCCGTCGGCAGCACCTCGTTGCCCCACGCCGCACCGTTGGAGACGGTGGCCACGTACGTGCCGCGCTTCCTGTCGTAGTTCAGGCGCAGGCCCGGCTCGACGCGAAAGCGGTCCGTGAGCCTCCACGAAAGCTGCCCGAACAATGCGGCACTGGTGTTCTTGTAGTCGATGTCGTTGAGCGACGTCGATCCATCGAGCACCTCGGGCGCATTGGCGAGCACCGCCTGGTTCACCGGATGCAGGTTCCACCGGCTGGCCGCGGGACCTCGCTGCGTGATGCCATCGGTGTGGATGTTCTGGTGGTAGCCGAACAGGCCCACCACATAGTCGAACCGCTCACCCGTGAAGGAGTAGCGGAACTCCTGCGTGACCTGCTCCTGCGTCGAGGGATTGTTCGACTTCGTGGTGATCGGCAGGCCCGTGAAGTCACGGTCGTTCGCCGGCACCCAGTCCCAGTAGCGCCACGCCGACACGGCGGTGAACGTTCCCTGGCCCAGGCCCCACACCGCGCGCACCGCGGCACCACCCAGCTCGTTGCGCGCCGACAGCTCGCCGTCCACGTCAGTGACGCGATCAAACGGACTGAAGGTGCGGTTGACCAGGTCCGTGCCCGGTGCCACGTAGTCGAAGGCCTCGGCCAGCGCGAAGTACTGGCGGTTGGCGCCACGCTGCGTCACACCATGGCGCGCGGCGATCTGCGCGCAGCACTCGCCATTCTGCTTGTTGTAGTCACCGGAGAAGGTGACCTTCAACGTGTCGGTGGCGCGCCAGAGGATCTGCCCGCGGAAGCCCACGTTGTCCAGCTCGTTGACGCGGTTGGTGGTGGCCACGTTGTAGATAGTGCCGTGGCGGCTTGTGGTGGAAAGCGCCAGGCGCCCGGCCACTGACTCACCAGCCAGCGGACCGGAGATCGCGGCCTTGGCCTGGTAGAAACCCAGGTTGCCCACCGACAGTTCCGTGCTGCCCACCGGCACGAAGGTCGGCGCACGCGTCGTGATGTTGATCGCGCCGGCCGTGGTGTTCTTGCCATACAGCGTGCCCTGCGGTCCGCGCAGCACTTCCAGGCGTTCCACGTCGAGGAAGTCCAGCGTCGAGGCGGCCGCGCGGCTGTAGTACACGTCGTCCACATACAGGCCCACGCCCTGCTCGATGCCGTCGTTGGTGAGCCCGAACGGCGCACCGAAGCCGCGGATGTTCACGAAGGAGTTGCGGGGGTTCTGGCTGTAGAACTGCAGCGCCGGTTGCAGCTGCTGCAGGCGGGCCACGTTGAAACTGCCCTGCTCCTCCAGGAAGGTGCCATCCACCACCGACACGGGCAGCGGCACGTCCTGCAGCTCCTCGTCACGGCGGCGGGCCGTGACGGTCACCGCATCCAGTTCCTCGTCTTCCGCAATTGCGGCGGACACTGCCGCCGCCACGGTCAGCGGCACAGCCTCTTGTGCCAGGACTGTCGCCCCGGGCAGGGCCGTCGATACAATCCCTGCCGCCAGCAGATATCTCAGTTCCACTCTTGTTACTCCTCAAGATGCCTGAATCGTCATGAGAGAGTGGCGGGGGGGCGGTTAGCGGGTCAGTCGCAGGCCGGTTATCAACCGGTTACAAGCCGGCCCGGGCGCGTGTATAAGCAATTCCGCGTGGCGCAACTGCGCGCGCTTCTTCTCTCTATCTGCCCCGGGATATCTCAATGGACGCCAAGCTCTTCCTCACCGTATTCGGCACCGTCTTCCTCGCGGAACTGGGCGACAAGACCCAGCTGGCCACCCTGCTGTTCGCGTCGAAGACCGGCAACAGCCTGGTCATAGTGTTCATCGCGGCGTCCATCGCGCTCATCGCCACCACGGCCATCGGCGTGCTCGCCGGCTCGCTGGCGGCCGCCTACATCCAGCCGAAGTACCTGAACTACGCGGCGGGCATCGGCTTCATCGTCATTGGCCTGTGGACTTTGTGGAAGGCGTAACAAGAAAAAGGAGTTTCCGATGACCGAGGTTCGCAATCCCTATGCCGCGCCGGATGCGGCGGTTGCTGATGTCGCTGCGCCCGGCGTTGTCCCGCCGGAGAACAGGCATGTGAAGTGGGCCTGCATCGTTCTCTGGTGCTCGCTGGCCATCACGCTCATTGCCCTTCCCGTCGCCGTGAAGCAGCAGCCGGAAGTGGTATCGGGCGCTTTTGGATGGGGAGGAACCCTCGCCACGGGAATCCTCGGGGCGGTGTTCGCAGCCCTGATCATCTGGTGGGTCACCGCCAAGCTGAGCGCGGGCCGCAACTGGATGCGCTGGCTGGTGACCATCTTCTACGGCCTTTCGACGATCATCTCGCCGTTCTCCTGGGCCTCGTCGGAGCTCGCCGCCCAGTCATTCGCCAGTCCGTTGATTGGCACCCTCACCATCCTGAGCTACATCACGAACCTGGTCACGCTGGTGCTGGTCAACACCCCATCGGCCCGCGAGTGGTTCGCCGCCATGAAGCTCAGTCGCGCCTGAGGCATCCTGAGCGGATGCAGTACCGTCATGCCTTCCACGCTGGCAACTTCGCGGATGTCCACAAGCACATCGCACTGCTGCAGCTGATCGGCGCGTTGCAGAAGAAGGCCAAGGGCTTCCACTTCCTGGATACCCACGCCGGCGAAGGTCTCTACGACCTGCACGGCGAGGAGGCGCGTCGCGGCAGCGAGAGCGCGGCCGGCATCGCAAGGCTGGCGACAGCCGCGGCGCAGGCCGGGGAAGCGGTGCTGCCCCCGATTCGCCACTACCTCGAGGTAGTGGAACGGCTGCGCAAGCAGCATGGCGGTGCCAGCATCTACCCGGGCTCGCCACTGCTGGCGGGCGCGGTGCTGCGTGCCGTCGACTCCGCCACCTGCGTGGAATCACAGGCGCCGGTGGCGCGCGCCCTGCAACGCGCGCTCGACGCCGGTGCCGCGTACCAGGCCACCACGCCACGCGTGCTGAACACCGACGGCTACCACGAACTGCGCGCCCAGCTGCCGCCGCCCTCGCGACGGGGCCTGGTGCTCATCGACCCGCCCTATGAATCCGGCGAAGAGGAGCGGCAGGTCGCCAACGCGCTGGCGGAGGGACTCTCGCGCTTCCAAACTGGCGTGTTTGCGGTGTGGTATCCCATCAAGAAGATGCGCGACGGCGAGCTGTGGGTGGCGCGCGTGATACGCGGCATCGTACGGCCCACGCTTGCAGCCGAGTTCTGCCTGCATGATGCCGACAACTCCGCCGCACTCAATGGCTCCGGCCTGCTGGTGGTGAATCCGCCCTGGGAATTCGATGCCACCACGCGGGTGTGGCAGGCGCAGCTGGAGTCGCTGCTGGGAGCACGGGGCGGAAGCCGGGTGCGCTGGCTGGTGGAACAGTAGACCTCCGGCTCAGACCGGCGACGCGGCGCTGCGCGACGCGATTGCGGCCAGCAGCTTCTGGTAGGGCTCCACGAACTTGCGCACGCCCTCCCTCTCCAGCGTGCCGGCTGTCGCCTCCATATCAATGCCCAGGTCCTGCAACGCCGCGAGCTGGCGGCGCGCCGGTTCCTCCGAAGTCCCCAGGCGCAATTGCGGCCGGCCGCGCTGGCGATAGACATCCAGCGTCTGCCGCGGCACCGTGCTGATGGTATCGGCCGCGATCAGTGCCTCCACATACTTCAGTTCGTCGTAGGCCGGATCCTTGGTCGAGGTGGACGCCCACAACAGCCGCTGCGTGCGCGCTCCCCGCTGCCGCAGCCTGCCCCAGCGTTCGCCGGCAATCGTGCGGCCATAGTGCCCATGCGCCAGCTGCGCACAGGCCGTGGCCGCCACGCCGCGCAGTGCACTGGCTTCTCCAGGGGCCAGCGCATCCAGTCGGGCATCGATGGCCGTATCGATGCGGCTGATGAAGAAGCTCGCCACCGAGGCCACATCCGCCACCCCCAGTCCGCGCGCCACGCGCATCTCCAGTCCGTCGAGGAAGGCATCCACCACCTGCGCATAGCGCTGCAGGCCGAATATCAGCGTGACATTCACATTCACGGCTTCCGCGACCAGCTCGCGGATGGCCGGCACTCCCGCCGCGGTGGCCGGCACCTTGATCATCACGTTGGGACGATCCAGCTCCCGCCAGAGGCGGCGCGCCTCATGCAGCGTCTGGCCGGTGTCATCCGCCAGCAGGGGGGAGACCTCCAGGCTCACGAATCCTTCCCTGCCCCCGCTGGCCTCGTGCACCGGCGCCAGCAGGTCGGCAGCCATTCGAACGTCCTGCAATGCCAGCGTCTCGCAGACCTGCGCGGGAGCCAGGGCGCGCGCGGCCAGGTCCGCCAGCTGCTGGCGATACTCGCCGCCCGCCGAGATGGAGCGCTCGAAGATGGCGGGGTTGGAAGTGACGCCGCTGATGCCATCCTCATCCATCCAGCGTTGCAGCGTGCCATCCGTCAGCCAGATGCGGCGCAGGTCGTCGACCCACAGGCTCTGGCCCAGCTCCCCGAGGCTGCGCAGCGGATTGGGCGATGTCACGTCGCGACTCCGGTAACTGGCTGCCCGCATCACACGCGACCGGCCCCGGGGTGTCGATGGGCACAATTCCCTATTGAGTCGCGGCGCGGGCTGCCTCAGGCTCCGCAGGGATGAGGGTGCTGACCATCAACGCCGGCAGCTCCTCCATCCGCCTCGCGGTGCTGGAGGAAACCGGGCACGGACTGCGCCGCGCGGCGGCGCTCCATCATGCGCACCCCCCTGCCGATGCCTCTTCCGCATTGCGCAGTTTCCTTGCCGGCCCGGGCGCGTTGCCGGTGGATGTCGTGGCGCATCGCATCGTGCACGGTGGCAGCGAGCTGGTGCATGCCTGCCTGGTCGACCCTGCGGTCGAGGCGCAGATACAGCATCTGGCGCCCCTCGCGCCGCTGCACAATCCGCCTGCGCTGGCCTGGCTGCAGGCCAGCCGGGCAGCCGTCGGCGGGCAGGTCCCGCAGGTGGCCGTCTTCGATACGGCGTTCTTCGCCACGCTTCCGCCGGCAGCGCGCACCTATGCGCTGCCGCGCGACCTCGGGGATCGCATTCCCCTGCGCCGCTTCGGCTTCCACGGCCTCGCGCACCAGGCCATGCTGCGGCGCTGGAGCGAGCTGGCTCCGCATGCATTCCCGCGGGCGCGCGTGATTTCCCTGCAGCTGGGTGCGGGCTGCTCGATCACCGCATCGCTGGGCGGGGTGCCGCAGGACACCTCGATGGGCTTCTCGCCGCTGGAAGGGTTGATGATGGCCACCCGCTGCGGTGACGTCGATGCCGGGCTGCTGCTGCACCTGCAACGCACGCTGGCGATGACGCCCGATGCACTGGAGCAGCTGCTGAACAGCCGCTCCGGGCTGCTCGGCGTTTCCGGCATCAGCGGCGACATGCGCGCGCTGCTCGAATCCACGGATCCGGCTGCGCAGCTGGCGGTGGAGATGTACTGCTACCGCGCGCGCAAGTACGTGGGTGCCTACCTGGCGGTGCTGGGCGGTGTGGATGCGGTGCTGTTCGGCGGCGGCGTGGGCGAGAACGCGCCCGCCGTGCGGGCGCGCATCCTCGGCGGCATGGAATGGGCCGGCATCTCTATTGACGCGGCGGCAAACGATGCGGCGGTGGGCAGCGAGGCTCGCATTGATGCGCAGCCACCCGGCGGTTCCATCGGCGCCGGAATATGGGCACTGCCGGTGGATGAATCCTCGTCAATGGCATCAGAGGCGCTGCGCGTGATGCGCAGCTCGACAAAGGAACAAGCTCATGGATGACCCCGTCGCTCCGGACGCACAGCTTGCGGCACTCGACGCCTGGTGGCGCGCGGCCAACTATCTTTCGGTCGGCCAGATCTACCTGCTCGACAATCCCCTGCTCGAGGCACCGCTGGAACTCGCGCACGTGAAGCCGCGGCTGCTCGGCCACTGGGGCACGACGCCGGGCCTGAACTTCATCTACGCGCACCTGAACCGGATCATCGCGCGCGATGCGCTCGACATGATCTTCATCGCCGGCCCCGGCCACGGCGGGCCCGCGCTGCAGGCAAACACCTGGCTCGAAGGCAGCTACACCGAGCTGTATCCGGATGTCACGCAGGACAAGGCGGGCATGCGCCGGCTGTTTCGCCAGTTCTCCTTCCCCGGCGGCGTGGGCAGCCATGCCACGCCCGAGACCCCGGGCTCCATCCACGAGGGCGGCGAGCTGGGCTACGCGCTGTCGCATGCCTATGGCGCCGCCTTCGACAATCCGGACCTCATCGTCAGCTGTGTCGTCGGCGATGGCGAGGCCGAGACCGGGCCGCTGGCCGCCTCCTGGCACTCCAACAAGTTCCTCGATCCCGCGCGCGACGGGGCCGTGCTGCCCATCCTGCATCTCAACGGCTACAAGATCGCAGGTCCCACGCTGCTGGCGCGCATTCCGCAGCAGGAGCTCGAGCAGCTGTTCAGCGGCTATGGCTACAAGCCCCATGTGGTGGCGGGCAGCGATCCGGCCGTGCTGCACCGGCAGATGGCCGACACGCTCGATACCATCCTGCGCGAGATCCGCGCCATCCAGCAGGCAGCAAGGAACGGTGATGTCACGCGGCCGCGCTGGCCCATGCTGATCCTGCGCACGCCCAAGGGCTGGACCGGGCCGAAGCAGATCGACGGCCTCAAGACCGAGGATTACTGGCGCTCGCACCAGGTGCCCTTCGGCAACCTGGAGAATCCCTCGCACCTGGCGGCGCTGGAGCAGTGGCTGCTCAGCTACCGGCCGCGCGAGCTGTTCGACACTGAAGGCCGGCCCCGCCAGCAGGTGCTGCAACCCGCACCGCGCGGCGCGCAGCGCATGGGGGCAAACCCGCACACCAATGGCGGCCTGCTGCTGCAGCCGCTGCAGCTGCCGGACCCGCGCACCCGTGCGCTGCAGGTACCCGCGCCCGGCATTGCCATCGGCGAGAGCACCCGCGCCATGGGCGAGCTGCTGCGCGACGTGATGCAGATGAACGCCGCCACGCGCAACTTCCGCGTTGTCGGACCGGACGAGACGGCCTCCAACCGGCTGGGCGCACTGTTCGAGGTGACATCGCGCACCTGGGTGGCAGGGCGCCTGCCCGAGGACGAACATCTCGGCCGCGACGGTCGCGTGATGGAGATCCTCTCCGAACACACCTGCCAGGGCTGGCTCGAGGGTTACCTGCTCACCGGCCGGCATGGTGTGTTCTCCTGCTACGAGGCCTTCATCCACATCGTCGATTCCATGTTCAACCAGCACGCCAAGTGGCTGAAGGTGTGCGCGGAGGTGCCCTGGCGACGCCCGATCGCCTCGCTGAACATCCTGCTCACCTCGCATGTCTGGCGCCAGGACCACAATGGCTTCTCGCACCAGGATCCGGGCTTCATCGACGTGGTGATGAACAAGAAGGCGGCCATCGTGCGCGTATACCTGCCGCCGGACGCGAACACACTGCTGTGCATCACCGACCGTTGCCTGCGCAGCCGCAACCTGGTGAACGTGATCGTCGCCGGCAAGCAGCCGCAGCTGCAGTGGCTCGACATGGATGCGGCCGTGCGCCACTGCGCCGCAGGCATCGGCACCTGGGACTGGGCCGGCAGCGAAGGGGAAGGCGACCCCGACCTCGTGATGGCCTGTGCGGGCGACACACCCACGCTGGAAACCATCGCCGCCGCGCAGCTGCTGCGCGAGCATGTTCCCGACCTGAAAGTGCGGGTGGTCAACGTGGTCGACCTGATGACGCTGCAGCCGCCGGAGGAACATCCCAACGGCCTCACCTCCGAAGCCTTCGATGCCTTGTTCACCCGCGACAGGCCCATCCTCTTCGCCTTCCACGGCTACCCCTGGCTCATCCACCGCCTCACCTACCGGCGCACCAACCACGACAACCTGCATGTGCGCGGCTACAAGGAGGAAGGCACCACCACCACACCCTTCGACATGACGGTGCGCAACCAGCTGGACCGCTTCCACCTGGTCATCGACGCGATCACGCGCGTGCCCGGCCTCGCCGCCCGCTGCGGCCACGTGGCCGACCTGATGCGCGGGCGCCTGATCGCCCACCGCCAGTACATCCTGCAGCACGGCGATGACCCGCCGGAGCTGAAGGACTGGACCCTGGCCGGCGCCCACTAGCACTACGTACAACTGCGAATGCACGACGGCGCAGGCCACCCCTAGATTCCCCGGGATTACCCTGCAACGAGACTCCTTGCCACCATGGAAACATTGCGCGACGGCAGCCAGGTCACCATCCGCCCCATCTGCAAGGGCGACATCGAGCTCGAGCGGCGTTTCATCGAGGGCCTCTCGCCCGAAGCGCGCCGCTACCGCTTCCTCTACACCATCGCCGAGCCCAGCGAGGCGCTGCTGCAGAAGCTCACCGACGTCGACCCGGTGAACGAGGCCGCCTTCATCGCCGTGGTCGATGAGGGCCTGCACCAGCGCGAGGTTGGCGTGGCGCGTTTCAGCCGCACGCCCGATGACCAGGCCGAGGTGGCCGTGACGGTGGACGATGCCTGGCAGCGCCGGGGACTGGCCTCGCTGCTGGTCCACGCCCTCATCGCCGAGGCACGCCGGCGCGGCATCCGTGCGCTTTTTTCGGTGGATCCATCCGGCAATGAATCCATGCGCGCCCTGGCGGCGCACCTGGGCTTCTCGCGCAAGGTGGATCCCGCGGACGCCACGCAGGTGATCTACACGCTGGCGCTCTAGGCGGCGACTCCCGCGGGGCCGCCGCGCAGGTCAGCGCCCCGGCAGCAGCCTGGCTGTTGAAGCCCGCGTCACGCCCGCCGCATTGCCCTCGTCCGTGTCCAGGTGCAGCTCCAGCTGGAAATCCGGTGACACGCGAACCACCACGTCCTGGAACACCAGGTCCCGTCCCTCGCTGTCCACCGCGACGCTGACCCGCTGCCGGTCCTGCACGCCCAGGCGCTGCGCATCGGCCGGGCTCATGTGGATGTGGCGCACCGGCAGCACCACGCCCGCGGCCAGCCGCACGCTCCCCGCCGGACCCACCAGCTCGATGCCGGGGGTGTCAGCCAGATCACCCGACACCCGCAGCGGCGCGTCGATGCCCAATGCAATCTCGTCGCTGCGCGACAGCTCCACCTGGTCCACGGCGCGCGGTGGACCGAGCAGGCGCACGCCATCGAGCCGCCCACGCGGCCCGACCAGCGACACGGTCTCCACTGCGGCGAACTGGCCTCGTTGCGAAAGCGCAGACTGCGCCTGCAGCGTGTGACCCGTTCCGAAGAGCGAATCCAGCGTCGCCTGGCTGGGATGCACATGCCGTGCGGATACGGCGACGGGAATCTGCACCGGGCCCGGGGACGGACGGATGTGCTTCAAGTGCCGGCTCTCCACTGCTGGTGACGGGTGCGAGACAGCCAATCTCGCAGCAGGGCACCCTGATTTGCAAGGCGCCCGCGTCAATGCCAACCTATTGCGGCGATGCAGGTGCTTCCGTGACGCTCTCCTCCGAACTCGTCCGCAGCGTGCTGCAGTCCGCGCCCGATGCCATGGTCATCATCGATGGCTCGGGCACCATCCTGTTCGCCAATCGCCAGGTCACCGCGCTGTTCGGCTACGCGGCAGCAGAGGTCGTGGGCAGCCCGGTGGAGATGCTGCTGCCGGAGCGCTTCCGAAGCCGCCACGTCACCCACCGCAAGGGCTACACCAGCGCAGTGCGGGTGCGGCCCATGGGTGCGGGACTTGAGCTGTTTGCCCGCCGCAAGGACGGCGGGGAGTTTCCGGTCGAGATCAGCCTCAGCCCCATCCAGGAACATGGCGATATCCTGGTCGCGGCCGCCATCCGCGACGTCACCGACCGGGCCCGCGCGGAGAAGGAACTGCGCGATGCCCGCGCCGCCGCCGACCGGGCCAACCTCAGCAAGAGCCGCTTCCTGGCCACCGCGAGCCATGACCTGCGCCAGCCCCTGCAGGTGCTCTCCCTGCTCAATGGCACGCTGCGGCGGCTCGTACCCGATGGCGACGCGCTTGAGGTGCTCGAGCAGCAGGAGCAGGCGCTGGGCACCATGTCGCGCCTGCTCAGTGCACTGCTCGACATCAGCAAGCTGGAATCCGGCGCGATCATGCCGGACATCTGCGAGTTTTCCGTCGCGCAGCTGCTGGCCGAGCTGCGCCTGGAGTACGGCGGGCTGGCGACGAGCAAGGGGCTGGACTTCATTGTCGAGGACGCCGACATGCGGGCCCGTTCCGATCCGACGCTGATCGGCCAGGCCCTGAAGAACCTGGTGGCCAACGCGATCAAGTACACCAGCGCGGGTGCAGTCAGCCTGCGCGCCAGCGCCCTTCCCGACGCCGTCCGCATCGAGGTCTGCGACACCGGACGCGGCATCGCCCCTGAAAGCCTGCCGTATATATTCGACGAGTTCTACCAGGTCGGCGTGGCCACCAATACCTCCCGCGATGGCTACGGGCTGGGACTGAGCATCGTGCAGCGCGTGGTGCGCCTGCTGGAGCTGCGCATCGAAGTCAGTTCGCAGCCCGGCACGGGGTCCACCTTCGCACTGGTGATTCCCGCCAGCCAGTCGACGGCCACAGGCAGCGCCGCGCCGCGCGGCAAGCGATCCGAAACCGCCGCGCGCGGCGGCAATGCGCACCACCTGCTGCTGGTGGAGGACGACGCCGGCGTGCGCAATGCCACCCGGCTGTTCCTGAAGGGCGAGGGTTACCAGGTGTCCACGGCAGCCTCCTTCGAGGAAGCGGTGCAAGTGCTTGAACGCCATGCCGGCATCGAGCTGGTGATCTCCGATTACCACCTGGAGGGCGGCCGCACCGGCGCCCAGGTGATCGCGGCGGCCCGCGAGCGTTTCGGCCCGGCCTATCCGGCCATCCTTGTCACCGGCGACACCACACCGGCCATGGCCAGCCTCAAGCTCGATGCCACCCTGCGCCTGACCAGCAAGCCCATCAATGCCGACGATCTGGTGGGGCTGATCCAGGCCCTGCTGCCCCGCTGACTGCGGAAAGTCCCTAGGTCGTCCGGATTGCGCAGCCGCCATACTGCGCCAATGCAGATTTCCCCCCTCAATGCCGTGCTTGACGCCGCCGTGGATGCCGTGATCGTCATCAACCACACAGGCCAGATCCGCATGGTCAACTCGGCCACCGAGCGGCTGTTTGGCTGGGACGCCACCGAGCTGCTGGGCCGCGACGTGTGCATGCTGATGCCCGAGCCGGACCGCAGCGCCCATGCCGGCTATATTGCCCGCTTCCTGGCCACCGGGCTGCCGCGCGTCATCGGCACCGGCCGCGACGTGCAGGCGCAGCGCCGCGATGGCAGCTGCTTCCCGGCGCGTCTTTCCGTGGGCCATGTCGCCGGCAGTGAGCCACCGGAGTTCATCGGCTTCATCCACGATCTGTCAGAACGCCACCGCGAGGCGGAGGATGCCCTGCGCCTGAACCGGCGATTGATGCAGGTGACCCGAATGGCCACCATGGGCGAGATGTCCGCGGGCATCGCGCACGAGGTCAATCAGCCGCTCACCGCGATCTCCAACTACGCGCTGGCCGCCGAGCGGCTGCTGGCCTTCGACGAGCCTGAGATCGAGGAGGCGCGCGGAGCGCTGCGCGAGATCGCCGCCGAGGCAAGGCGCGCGGCCGACATCATCCGCAAGCTGCGCCACATCACGCGCGGCGGGGATGAAGGCGCGGAGCCCACGATGGTGGACGAGCTGCTCGAGGAGCTGCAGACGCTGTGCCTGGCCGATGCGCGCGCCCATGACACCCGCATCCGCTTCGCGGTGCAGCCGGATGTGCCTTCGCTCCTCATCCGCCGTGTGCAGATCACGCAGGCGGTGCTCAACCTGGTGCGCAATGCCCTGGAAGCCCTCGCCCACGATCCACCCGGCACGCGCGAGGTGGTGGTCACCGCGCGCCGCGGCGGCGCCGGTGACTGCGAGATCGAGGTCAGCGACAATGGCCCCGGTGTGGCGCCGGCCATTTCCGACCGCATGTTCGAGCCTTTCCGCAGCACCAAGACCAATGGCACCGGCCTCGGCCTGCCAATGAGCCAGACCATCGCCCAGGCGCATGGCGGCTCGCTGCGTCACCTGCCTGGCGTGCCCCGCGGTGCCCGTTTCGTTCTCAGCCTGCCTGCAGCGGAGACTGCATAAATGAAAGAGAAGCCGGCTACGGTGTTCGTGGTCGATGATGACTCCGGGGTGCGCTCTTCCATCCGCCTGCTGCTGAAATCGGTGGGCATAGCCGCGACTCCCATTGCCTCCGCACAGGAATTCCTCGCGGCCTTTGACCCGGCCCAGCCGGGCTGCCTCGTGCTCGACATCCGCATGCCCGGCATGAGTGGCCTGGAACTGCAGCAGGAGCTCAACCGTCGCGGCGCCATCCTGCCGGTGCTGTTCATCACCGGCCACGGCGATGTGCCCATGGCCGTCGAGGCCATGCAGCAGGGGGCTTTCGATTTCCTGCAGAAGCCCTTCCGCGACCAGGACCTGATCGACCGCATCCAGAAGGCACTGCAGCGCGACCAGGAGGCCCGGGCCGCGCTCCAGCAGCACGGGAACATCCGCGAGAAGCTGGCTTCCCTGACAATCCGCGAACGTCAGGTGCTCGACTTGCTCACCGAGGGCAAGCAGAACAAGGTGATGGCGGCGGAACTGGGCATCTCCCAGCGCACGGTGGAAATACACCGCGCGCACGTGATGGAGAAGCTCGGCGCCAGCTCCGTGGCGCAGCTGGTGCGCATGGCACTGGACGCAGTCGAACCCTCCTGATCAGGGTTTCGTCCGCGACAGGACGTCGGCGACGCCTTCCAGCTGTTCGGCACCCAGGCCCTGCAGCAGGCTGATGTGGTCGGGTGCGAAGGCCGGACGCGTGCCCTCCACCGCGTCACGGAACAGCCGCAGCAGGTAGGCCTGGTGCTGGCCGTCCAGGCGCGGCACCACCGCCACGCCATCCCCTTCGCCGCGCGGGCCATGGCAGGCCGCGCAGCGCTCATCGTAGACCGCGCGCCCCAGCTGCAGGCGATTGCCCCTGCCCGTGCCGGAATTGCCCGCCCGCTCCAGCGATGCCACATGCGCCGCCACGTCGGCGATGGCCTGCACGTCCGGCAGCACGTGCGTGTCGGCATAGTGCTGCATGCGCGGATCCCAGCGCCGTGCGTGGCGGTAGTCCGCCAGTTGTTTCACCAGCACCTTGAAGTGCTGTCCGGCGATCAGGGGCACGCTGCCGTCGGTGTTGCCGCGGCCATTGGCGCGGTGGCATCCCGCGCAGGTCACGAAGATCTTCTCGCCGCGCGCCGGATCCGGCGTGCGGCCGGAGGCCTCCTGGAAATCCTGGGCGGCCGGCGTGGCGGCAAATGTGGCCGGCGCCAGCAGCAGGGCAAACAGCAGGCCGGCAAGACACTTCGACATGGATCAATCCTCCGTCACCAGCAGCGGGCTGATGAATCCCGGTGGCTTCACCACCAGCAGGTCACAGGCGATGCGTTCGAGGATCTGCGCCGCCGTGCCACTGGCCGCCGAATGCACCCAGCGCGGACGGGCCACGGCGCCCATCACCAGCACATCCGGCGCATGCTCGGCTGCCAGCCTTGTCAGGCCCTCGGTCACACCACCCTCCGTCACGCGTACTGCTGCGGCACCGGCACGGCGCGCCAGGCGCTGCGCAGTCTGGCGCGCGTGCGCATGGGCATTTTCCTTTTCCTGCGACGGCACCGGTTCTCCCGGGAGATGGGGTGGATTGCGCAACACGTGGTAGATCTCCAGCGATCCGGCAAGCATGCCCGCGAGCTCGCAGCCTTCTTCCACCAGCGTTTCGTCCAGGTGGGCGGGGTGCTCCACCGACTGTCCCGGATCCACCGCCACGGCAATCCGTGGCTGCGAGGACCACGGCCGCGGCCCGACCAGCAGCAGCGATGCGGGAATCTGCCGGATGAGGTTCCAGTCGGTGCGCGTGAGCGCCACCCGCGCTTCCACTGCATGACGTGAGGTGGACTTCACCACCAGATCGGGGCGGCCGCGGATCACGTGGTGCCCGATGCCCTCTTCCAGCGGCGCATGCCACTCGCAGGCCACCGTCACCACCTGCCCACCTGCACGGATGCGGGCCGCCATGGCTTCGAGTTCCCTGAGGTACTGCTGCCGCCGCAACTCCCGGTATTCCGCGACGCGGCCGGAGTCGGCCCAGCTGTCAGGGATATCCTGCTCGACATCGCAGATGTAGAGCTCCAGCCCGGCGCCGCTTGACGCAGCCAGGCGCACCGCCTTGTCGACAGCCGGCTGCATGCTCCCGGCAGTGGGATCGACCACCACCAGGATACTTCGCATCACCGGCGGCGGCGCCTGGCTGGTCTCGATCGGCTCTGCTACAGGGGCATCCATGGGCTACTCCGGGTCAATGACTGCTTTCTAGCAGCCGCCACCGCCGCGGGACATAGGGAGAAATGCGGATGCTCCTGCGGCAGTTACGCGCTGTGGACCATGCACTGGCGCCGTACCGTACCGGACCATGAAAGCCCGCCATTTCGTCGACACCCAGGATTTCACTGCCGCCGAGCTGCTTGAACTGATGGAGCTCACCGCCCGCCTGAAGGAGGCAGACAAGGTGGGCGCCTGCCCGCCCCTGCTGCGGGGCGCATCGTTGGGGATGCTGTTCGAGGAACCCTCCACGCGCACGCGTGTGTCGTTCGAGGTGGCGATGACCAAGCTCGGCGGCCATGCGCTGTACCTGCGCCCCGGCGAGATCCACCTGGGCCAGCGTGAATCACTCGAGGACACGGCCGACGTGCTGGAACGCATGGTGGACGTGATCGAGGCGCGCACGCTGAAGCATGCCACCGTGGTTGGCCTGGCCCGGCAGTCCGACGTGCCGGTGATCAACGGCCTCACTGACTACAACCATCCCACCCAGGTGCTGTGCGACGTGTTCACCATGCAGGAGCACGCCGGCGCGCGCCCCTTCGGTGACCTGCACGTCACCTTCGTCGGCGACGCCACCAATGTCTGCAACTCACTGGCGGCCATCTGCACCCGCATGGGCATGCACTTCACGCATGCCGCGCCGGCGAGCTACCAGCTCAGCCAGCAGGTGCAGGCCATGGCGGCCGGCAACTGCCAGGCCTCGGGAGGCTCGCTGCAGGTCACCGACGACGTGGAGGCAGCCGTGGCACAGGCGGACTTCCTCTACACGGACCTGTGGTGGTGGGTCGGCCAGGAAAGCGAGATCCCGGACCGTCGCGCGGCGTTCATGCCCCGCTACCAGCTGAACCGGCAGCTGCTGGCGCGCGCGCCGCGCCACTGCCGCGTGATGCACTGCCTGCCCGCGTCGCGGGGCGTGGAGGCAACGGATGAAGTGCTCGACTCGAAGCAGTCGATCATTTTCGACCAGGCGGAGAACCGCCTGCATGTGGAGAAGGCCCTGCTCGTATGGGCGGTCTACCCGCGGCTGAAGCGCGCCAGCCCCGAGCTGCGCGCCTGGCATGCGGGACGGATCGAGAACCTGCTGGCTGAAATCAACCCCTGAAGGAATCCCTCATGGAACATACCCACGCAAGGCGCGCCTTTCCGCGCGTGCTCCGGCGCCTTGATGCCACGCTGTTCACGGTGTGCGCGATCCTGGTGATCGACCAGCTCGCCGCGGCGGCCTCCATCGGCACCTCGGCCATCTTCTGGTGGGTGTTCACGTTGCTGCTGTTCTTCATCCCCTATGCGCTGATCTCCGCCGAGCTGGGCGCCGCTTATCCAGAAGAGGGCGGCATCTACGCCTGGGTGCGGCGCGCCTATGGCCCGCGCTGGGGCGCCCGTGCCTCCTGGCTGTACTGGGTCAACGTGGCGCTGTGGATGCCCTCGGTCTACGTGCTGTTCGCCGGCATGTTCGCGCAGATGTTCGCGCCGGAACTGTCGCTGTGGGCCAAGATCGGCATCGGCATCGTGCTGACCTGGGTCACCGTCTACATCAACGTGATCTCGCTCAACGTGGGCAAGTGGGTGCCCAATGCCGGCGCAGTGGTGAAGGCGGCCATCATGCTGTCCATCGGCATCGGCGGCGTGGTCTATGCCACGGGCCATGGCGTGGCCAACGATTTCAGCCTGCAGGGCCTCGCGCCGTCCTGGCAGGCCGGCCTCGCCTTCCTGCCCGTCATCGTCTACAACTTCATGGGCTTCGAGCTGATGTCCGGCGCCAGCGAGGAGATGACCGACCCGCAGCGCGACGTGCCGCGGGCCATCATCATCAGCGGCGTGCTCATCGCCACCTTCTACCTGCTCGCCACGGTGGGCATGCTGATCGCCCTTCCCGTCGACCAGATCGGCCTGATCGAGGGCCTGCTCGACGCGCTGCACGGCATCTTCGATGGCTACGCCTGGGGCGCCGCCTTCGTCACCATGCTCGGCATCGGCGCGCTGTTCACCTTCCTCGCCAACATGGTGACCTGGACCATCGGCGCCAACCGTTCCGCCTCCGAGGCCGCGGAGCGCGGCGACCTGCCGGCCGTGTTCGGCAAGCTGCACCCGCACCACCGCACACCTGCCAACGCCGCCATCGTCACAGGCGTGGTCTCCACGGCGGTGATCGTGCTGTACGGACTGCTGGCTTCCAGCGCCGAGGATCTCTTCTGGACCATCTTCGCCTTCAGCTCCATCGTGTTCCTGCTGCCCTACCTGCTGATGTTCGGCGCCTTCCTGGTGCTGCGGCGGAAAGATGCACATCGCCCCCGGCCCTACCGCGTGCCGGGCGGCACTACCACCGCGCGCGTGCTGGTGGGGCTGTGCATGGTGTTCATCCTGCAGGCCATCGTGCTGTTCGTGTGGGTGCCCGGCAGCGAGTTTGACCGCACGGCAGCGCTGGCCATCGTGGGCGGCGTGCTCGCCACCATCGTGGTGGGTGAGGTGCTGATCCGCCGCACTGGCGCCGCGACGCGATCGCAGCCCGGCACCGGCCCTGCGCAGGAAGCCACTTGAGCGCGCTGCTGCCCGGCACGCCGCGCGCGGATGGCTTGCGCATGCCGGCGGAATTCGAGCCGCATGCCGGCACCTGGCTGCTGTGGCCGGAGCGCACCGACAACTGGCGCGACGGCGCCAGGCCCGCACAACATGCCTTCAGCCTGGTGGCAGGCGCGATCGCACGTTTCGAGCCGGTCACGGTGGGAGTCAGCCAGCGCCAGTACGGCAATGCGCGCGGCATGCTGGCGCCTGAAGTGCGTGTCGTGGAGATGTCGAGCAACGACTCCTGGATCCGCGACTGCGGCGCCACCGGTGTCGTGGACGACGCTGGCGTGGTGCGCGGGGTGAACTGGCAGTTCAATGCCTGGGGCGGCCTTGCCGGCGGCCTGTACTTTCCCTGGGATCTCGACGACCAGGTGGCCGTGAAGATGCTGGAGGTCGAGCGGCTGGACCGCTACGACGCACCCCTGGTGCTGGAAGGCGGCTCCATCCACGTGGATGGAGAAGGCACACTGTTCACCACCGAGGAGTGCCTGCTCAACCCGAACCGGAATCCGCAACTCTCGCGCAGCGACATCGAAGCGCTGCTGCGCGAGTTCCTCGGCATCAGCACCGTCGTGTGGCTCGGACAAGGTGTGTTCAATGACGAGACCAATGGCCACGTGGACAACCTCGTCGCCCCCATCCGCCCCGGCGTGGTGGCGCTGGCCTGGACCGACGACAGCAGCGACCCGCAGCATGCCATTTCCCGCGATGCCTTCGAGCGGCTGTCCGCGGCGCGCGACGCGCGCGGCCGCCGGCTGGAGATCGTGCGCCTGGACATCCCCTCGCCGGTGCTGATCACGAAGGAGGAATCCGCCGGCGTGGACCGGGTGGACGGCACGCTGCCGCGTACCGCCGGGGACCGCATGGCCGCCTCCTACGTCAACTTCTACATGTGCAATGGCGGCGCAGTGGTGCCGCTGTTCGATGATCCGCGCGACCAGCAGGCGCTGGATGTGCTGCGCCGGTTGCTGCCGGACCGCCGCGTGGTCGGCGTGCCCGCGCGCGAGATCCTGCTCGGCGGCGGCAACATCCACTGCATCACGCAGCAGGTGCCGGCCGCGCGGGCGAAGGCCTGAGCATGCGCATCGTCGTGGCGCTGGGCGGCAATGCGCTGCTGCAGCGGGGCGAGCCGCTGACCGTGGCCGGCCAGCGACGCAACGCCCGCCTGGCCGCGCAGTCCATCGCGCAGATCGCCGCGGGCAACGAGCTCATCGTCACGCACGGCAACGGCCCGCAGATCGGCTATCTCGCCCTGCGGGCCGCGGCGATGGCGGGCACCGCACCGCAACCCCTGGATGTGCTGGGCGCCGAGACCGACGGCATGATCGGCTACATCCTCGAGCAGGAGCTGGCCAATGCGCTGGGCCACTGCCGGGTGGCCACCCTGCTCACGCAGACCGAGGTCGATCCCGCTGACCCGGCCTTCGCCGACGCCACCAAGTTCATCGGTCCGCTGTACGACGCCGAGGATGCGCTGCGGCTCGCGGCGCAGAACCACTGGCGGACGGCGCAGGACGGCCGTGGCTGGCGCCGGGTCGTGCCATCGCCGGAGCCCAGGGGAATCCTGGAAATCCAGGCGATCCGCCATCTGGTGGCCGGGGGATTCATCACCATCTGTGCGGGTGGTGGCGGCATTCCGGTGGCGCGCATGGAGGCCGGTGGGTACGGTGGCGTGGAATGCGTGGTCGACAAGGACTACACCGCCGCCCTGCTGGCCGACCTGCTGGGCGCGGACTGCCTCTTGATGCTCACCGATGTGGCGGCGGTGCAGAGGGACTTCGGCACCGCGCAGGCGCGCGAGATCCGCCGGGCGCGGCCGCGCGAGCTGGCGCAACACCATTTTCCGGCCGGGTCGATGGGCCCGAAGGTGACCGCTGCCTGCCGTTTCGTGGCCCTGCCGGGCCGCCGCGCCTGCATCGGCCGGCTCGACCAGGTGCAGCAGATCCTCGCGGGAACCGCCGGCACCACTGTCGTCGGCGACTGAGCTCAGCGGCGCCGGCGCAGCAACTCGGTGATTGCCGCCGTCGCGACCAGGCCCACCACTCCGCCCAGCGGCCGCGGCTGGCGGCTGCGCATCAGCAATGCCGCCACCACCGCCAGTAGAAGATAGCCGCCGGCCACCGCGAATGCCGCCACCACCCGATGGGTCTCCCAGAAGGCGATGAGCACTGCCACGCCAGTGAACAGCAGCACCAGCGGTACCAGCATCACCAGCGCACCGATGCAGCAAGCCTGGCGGATGCGATAGCGCCTCTCTGCCGCAATTTCCGCCTCCGCACGCTCCAGCACGCCGCGGCCGTAGTCGGCGGCCATGTCCAGCAGCCGCACCAGGGACTGGGTGAGCTGCTGCGCAGCGCCCGCCACACCGGCGGCATCCATCACCGCGATCCGCCGCGGCGCGTGAGCAGCACGCCTGCCACCAGACCCGCCAGCGCGCCGATGCCGATGGCCGGCCAGGGGTTGTTGCGCACATAGTCATCCGCCCGCTCGCCAGCCTCGCGGACGCGGCCGGCCGCTTCCTGGCCGAATGCAGCCAGACGCTCGCGCGCGGCGCCGAGCGAAGCTTCCGCGCGGGCGCGGGCGTGCGCAGCCTTGTCGCCGCTCGCATCGGCGGTGGCGCGCAGCAGGTCTTCCGCGTCGTGCACGACCTTGCGCAGTTCATCAAGCAGCTTGTCCGTGGTCACGTGGGACATCGCCGTATTCCTTCTTGGTTTGAGGGGGCAGTGGACATTTTGCGGCCCCGCCGCACGGAAGCCATAGGTATTCGCCGTAGGGTGCACCAAGTAGGTACAAGTGCGGATCAGCACGGCCGGATGCGGCCGGCACACTGCCCCCATGCTGGACCAGTTCCTGTACCAGCGCCGCGTGGCCTATTTCTCCATGGAAATCGCCCTGCGCAGCGAGATCCCGACCTATGCCGGCGGCCTTGGCATCCTGGCAGGCGACACGCTGCGTTCGGCGGCGGATCTCTCGCTGCCGCTGGTGGCCGTCAGCCTGGTCAGCCGCAACGGCTATTTCCGCCAGCACATCGATGACGCCGGACGGCAGGTGGAGCAGCCGGCGCCCTGGGTACCGCAGCAGTGGGCCACACAGCTGGATGCGCGCGTGGCCCTGCACATCGGCGGCCGGCGCGTCGCGCTGTGCGCCTGGCTGTACGTGCTCGACAGCCACATGGGTGGCAAGGCCCCCGTGATCCTGCTCGATACGGACGTCGAGGAGAACCATCCGGATGATCGCCGCATCACCGAACAGCTTTATGGCGGCGACGATGCCTACCGCCTGCGCCAGGAGATGGTGCTCGGCATGGGCGGGGTGCGCATGCTGCATGCGCTGGGATTCGACATCGACACTTACCACATGAACGAGGGACACGCCGCGCTGCTCTGCCTGGAGCTGTTGCGTCGCCATGCCTACGACGAGCGCATCCTGCGCCCGGGAGAACCCCGCTATGACCTGCCAGAGGTGCGCGCATTGTGCTGCTTCACCACGCACACCCCGGTCGAGGCAGGTCATGACCGCTTCCCCTACCCGCTGGTGGACCAGCTCTTCGACCAGGGCAGCGCGGACGAGGACGGCCTGATCGACCCGGCCACGCTGAGGATGCTGGCCGGCGCCGATGCATTGAACATGACACGGCTCGCGCTGAACCTCAGCGAGTTCGTCAATGGCGTCGGCTCCCGGCATGCCGAGCTGTCGGCGCGGATGTTTCCCGGCTACCGCATCCGCGGCATCGCCAATGGCGTGCACCCGCACACCTGGACCGCCGATGCCTTCCACCTCGTCTACGATCATTACGTGCCGGGCTGGTGCCATGAGCCGGAGCTGCTGAACCGGGCCGATGCCATCCCGGACCTCGCGCTGGTCGAGGCGCATGCGCAGGCGCGCCAGGCACTGCTCGATCGCGTGCGCGCGGGCACAGGCCAGGCGCTCGACCCCCATGCCGCCATCCTGGGCTTTGCGCGCCGCATGACGGCCTACAAGCGCCCCGACCTGCTGTTCACCGATCTCGGCCGCCTGCGACAGATCCACGCGCGCCATCCGTTCCAGATCGTGCTGGCGGGCAAGGCGCATCCGCGCGATATGCAGGGCAAGGAGCTCATTGAACAGCTGATACGCCATGCACGGGAGCTCGCGGACACGCTGCAGGTGGTCTTCCTGCCCGACTACGACATGGCGACAGCGCGGTTGCTGGTGGGCGGCTGCGACGTCTGGCTCAACACGCCCCTGCCGCCGCTGGAGGCTTCCGGTACCAGCGGCATGAAGGCCGCCTTCAACGGCGTGCCCAGTCTTTCGGTGCTGGACGGCTGGTGGACGGAAGGCTGCGTCGAGGGCGTCACCGGCTGGGCCATCGACGACGCGGCGTCGCTGTATGCCAGGCTCGAGGACACCGTGCTGCCCCTGTACTACGCAGGCCCCGCGCCCGGCGCCTCCCCCGGCTGGACCGCGCTGATGAAGGGTGCCATCGTGAAGAATGCCGCGCTGTTCAACAGCCACCGCATGATGCGGCGCTATGCCACCGAGGCCTACCTGCGCTGAACAGGCGTCGATGCGGCGACTGGTAGTTGTACTTATTGTCTCCTGTGGCACGCAGCGTAGCTTTGCTTCCCGCCAGATCCGTTTGCGGACTCCCCATTCCGACAGGAGAAGCATCATGAGCATCATCCGCTGGGAACCCTTCAAGGAAACCGACGAATTCTTCCGCGGCCTTTCATCCCCGCTTTTCAACCGCTGGCTGCGCACGGCCGGCAATGGCAGCGAGATCGAGTGGGCACCCGCCGCCGACATCAGCGAAACCGAAAAGGAGTACCTGGTGAAGGCCGAGCTACCCGGCGTGAAGCGCGAGGACGTGAAGGTGACGCTCGACAACGGCGTCCTCACCATCCAGGGCGAGCGCCACCAGGAGAAGGTGGAGAAGGACGAGAAGACGCATCGCACCGAGCGCTTCTACGGCAGCTTCAGCCGCAGCTTCACGCTGCCGGACAATGCCGACGCCGAACACATCCGCGCCGAGACGCGCGATGGCGTGCTGAGCGTGCATGTGCCCAAGCTTGCCGCCGCCAGGGCCCGCACGGTCGAGATCAAGGTCCAGTAGGCCGGCCGGCGCGCGGCGGACAGGCTCCGCCGCGCAAGGCCGCAGCCCATTCCCCCGCACCCGCGCAGGGGCGCCAGTTCACCCAAGGAAAGCCCGTCACCATGCCATCACTCCTGACCCAGTCTGATCGCCAGCAGTTCGAGCAGCGCCTGCGCGAGCGCCGCATCGCCCTGCGCATTGAAATCCGCGAGGCCCTGCTGCGCGCAGGCAACGAACGTTACGCCGACATCGCAGGACGCCTGCAGGATGCGCAGGACCAGTCGCTCGCAGGGCTGCTTGCCGATGTCACCCACGCCGACATCGTGCGTGATGCCGAAGAGATCAGTGATGTGGAGGGCGCCCTCACGCGGCTGGCCGAAGGCCGGTTCGGCGAGTGCACCAAATGCGGAGCAAGGATTCCCCGCGCGCGCCTGAATGTCTATCCGACCGCCAAGCGTTGCCTGCCCTGCCAGCAGGCCCACGAACAGGCCCGCCGCAGGACTACTGCCATCTAGACGAGCCTTCTGTCCCCGCCAGGCTGCTGCTTGCTACCTGTGCGACGGAAACTCCCGCAGGATCCGTGTCACGGCGCGGTCGATCACCGGACCAGGATCGGCGGTATCGGCAGCCGTGACGGTCTTGCGGGCCCAGCCATGCCACACGGGCTGCCGGCTTGCGCCATCGAAGATGTCGATGGACAGTGTGCCCTCACGATAGACCTGCACGTCCACATACCGGCCCTCCCAGCCCCACAGCCAGGGTCCGCGGAAGGGTGCCGGATACGACTCGGCGTCCACCCGCTCGCGTGAGCCGACGGTGAACGACACCACGAAGTCCGCGTCGGCCGGCGCATCCAGCTTGCGGTACCCCTTGGCCTGGAGCCGGTTCTCGATGGCTTCGGTGATGCGCCGGACCGTGAGCGCACTGAGCTGCAGCTGCTCGCCATGCGGCCGGATCAGCGGGTCTTCCGAGATCCACGCATAGGTCGAGTAGGCGCCAAGATCGGCGCGCGGGTACTTGTCGCTGCCGGTTTCGAGTGATGCGCACGCTGCCAGCTGCAGCAGCAGCAACGAAGCCATGCAGCGGCGCGCAAGGCTGGTCGTGTTCATGTAATGCTCCGTGGTTGGTGCGGGATGGACTGCGTCAGCCTGTCCAGTGTGCGCGGCGCAGGCGCCTGCGCGGCATGGGGAAATGTACCTATTGAGGCGCGGATGCTGCGCAGTAAGCTGCCCTGTCACATGCATCCCTCCATCACCGGGCAAGAGCTTGCCTTCCTGTGCTCAGGCCATGCATGGAAAGACGCCTCGCGGCGCGTGGTGATGATCGATACCCATTTCGCCTGGGTATTCCTGGGAGCACGCGAGGTCTACAAGCTGAAGAAGCCCCTGCGTCACGGGCGCATGGACTACCGCACGCTGGCACAGCGCCGGCGCGGCTGCCTTGCAGAGCTGTCACTGAACCGGCGCACCGCACCCGGCATCTACCTTGGAGTCGTCCCGCTGACCCGCACCGCCATCGGCATGATGCGCCTGGGAGGACGCGGCCGCGCCATCGACTACCTGGTGCGCATGCGGCGCCTTCCGGCCCGCTGGATGCTCGATGCCGTGCTGATGCGCCGGCCGGCGCGTCCGCGCGAACTGGCCGCGTTGCTTGCAATGCTGGGCAGCTTCTTCGCGCGTGCACGGCGGCGACCGCGCGCAGCTGCCGGACACATCGAGCACCTGCGGCGCACCCTCGCATCGACAAGCAGCAAGCTGCGCACCGATGCGCCCGCACTCCGGTCCCGCATCGACGAGGTGGATGCGCTGCAGCGACGCTGCCTTCGCCAGCTGCGGCCCGAGCTGGCCTTGCGCGCGGGACTCCTGGTGGATGGCCATGGCGACCTGCGGCCCGAGCACCTGTGCCTGCAGCCCATGGCCGTGATCGACTGCATCGAGTTCGACGCCGGGCTGCGCCGCATGGATCCTGCCGAGGAAGTCGCCTTCCTCGCACTGGAGATGGCGCGGCTCGGAAGGGCCTGCTCGGCATCGGCATTGCTGCACCACTACTGCACCACCCTGGATTCCCATGCCAGCAGCGCGCTGCTGCACTTCTACATGAGCCTGCGGGCCGCGGCGCGTGCGAAGGTCTCCGCCTGGCACATCGGCGATCCGCAGTTTCCCGACCCGCGTCCCTGGCTGGCGCGCACACGCTCCTATCTCGAGGATGCCGCGTGGCATGCGCGCATCGTCCTGCGGCAGCAGCCAACTGACTGGTCAGCCGGCGGGGGGCCAGCGTTCCGCCAGTGGCGTCAGCGGCCCGCCGGTCGCGATGCGCTGCACCGCTGAGGCCAGCAGCGGCGCCACCGGCAGTATCGTGAGCCGGGGATCCTGCGGCGGACTGTCCCAGCCCACACTGTCGGTGACCTGCACGCCGCTTCTCGATGAATGCCAGCCCGATGGGTGCACCGGACTGTCGCGCCAGCAGCTCGCAGAACAGCTGCGCGCGCTTGATTCCACCCACATCCGGGGACACCACGACCATGCCGGCGGAGTCGATGTGGTCGCACAGCCGGCCGGCAAGCATGGGCAGCGCCGTGAGATGTGCGGCCGGAATGCGGAATGCATTGTCGAAAGCCGCCGGATTGTGTGCATCAAGCGCCAGTACCTGCGATACGCCGGCCGCTTCAATGAGCTGGGCGACGTAGCGCGCGGTAACCGGGTCCCTCGGCTGGGTGCGGCGATCCTTGCGCGCGAACGCCAGATAGGGAAGCACGGCCACCACCTGGCTGGCGCCGGCATCGCGCAGGCCCTTGCACAGGAACAGCAGCCGCAACAGGCTCTCCGCCGGTGAAGTGCCGTTTGCGCCTGCCAGCGACTGCACCACGAAAGCCGTGTGCCCGCGAACCGACGCCACGGGCCGCAGCTTGAACTCACCCCCCGCGAAATCCCGTTCCTCCAGCTCCTCGAGCCGGGTCCCGGCTGCCAACGCGATGGCGGCTGCGAGGGTGCGGCTTTCCTGCAAGGCGTACACCTTCATTGCGCAGCGTCCTGCAGCAGCTGCACCACTTCGACATCGCTCACCTGCCCGAAGCGTTCATAGAACTCGCCTACTGCGCCAAGGTGCGACGGTGTCACCAGCACCAGCGTGGCATCTGCCAGCGCGCGCACGAGCGACGTCGCCTCGATCGATGCAACCGGGACGGCCACGGTAATGGATGCGGCCCCGCCCAGGCGCGCGGCCTTGATCGCAGCCAGCATCGTGGCGCCGGTGGCCAGTCCGTCGTCGACCAGCACGACATGCCGGTCGCGCAGCTGCAGCGCAAGCCGGCCCTGCCGATAGGTCCGCTCACGTCGCTGCAGTTCGCGGATCTCCCGCGCTGCCAGCTGTGCGAATGTCGCCTCGTCCACCAGGCCATCAGGCAGCAGCTCATTGCGTACGGTCACTCCGCCCGGCGCCACCGCCCCGATGGCCAGCTCCGGTTGTCCCGGCATCCCGACCTTGCGCACCACCAGCACATCCAGCGGTGCAGCGAGGCGCCGCGCCACAGGCGCAGCCACCGGCACGCCACCGCGCGGCAGGGCGAGCACGAGCACGGGCCCGTGTGCACAGTGTGTCGCGACGAGCTCCGCCAGTTCGCTGCCGGCCGCGGCACGATCGCGGAACGGGATGCTGCTTGATGCCGGCGTCCTCATGCTGTCGATTCGAGCCGGAAGCGCGGTGCAGGCACATCCGTATTGGTACGGACGCGCACACGCATGAATGTCGGCGCCGCCTTCCCTGCCTGAAGCACACCCGCGATGCAGCAGATTCCGGCTACGTAGTACCGCGCATTGTGCCGCCCGTCCCGGCGGCAGAAAGTGATTCCCGCATCAGGTTCCGGCGTCGTTCGACCAGGACTCATTCGAACCATGCAGTTCACCATGCTGAAACAGACGATGACAGCCTTCATGGCCGCGAGGGAGCGACGCCGGCAGATCTTGTACCGCGCGTTCCACGATGAGCTGACGGGCCTTCCCAACCGCTATTCCTTCCGCGACCGGCTCGAAGAGGCGCTCGCCGGGCGCCGCGCCCCGTCAAAGGGATTCGCGGTCATCTATGTGGACGTGGACCGGTTCAAGGTCGTCAACGACCAGTTCGGCCACTCGGCGGGAGACGAGCTGCTGAAGCATGTAGGCGCCTGCCTCGCCGCTACCTTGCGCGCGGGAGACACGGCTGCGCGTGTCGGCGGGGACGAGTTCGCGCTGCTGCTTCTGGACGTGGGAGATACAAGCCAGGTGGATGCAGCCGTGCATCGCCTGCACGACGCACTGCGACATCCAGCGCGGATCGACGACCGGAATGTGATGGTCTCGTGCAGCATCGGATTCAGCCTGTTTCCGCAGGATGGCAGCGACGCCCACCGGCTGCTCCACCAGGCCGACATGTCCATGTACCGGCACAAGCGCAGCGGCGCGGCGAAACGGCACTTCGACGGCATGCCCGCTGCCTGAGGGTAAGTACATCTCCGAATTTCCTGGAATCGCCCATGTGCATACAGTGGCGAAGCATCGCTCCCTACCAACCAACGTCGAGGAACCAAGTCATGCTCGTGAAACAACTCATGACCCGGCAGGTCACATCCTGCAGGCCCGGCGACGACCTGAGCCGCGCTGCCCAGCTGATGTGGGACAGCGATTGTGGTTGCCTGCCGGTCTGTGTCGGTGACGGCGCCAACCGCGTCGCCGGCGTGATTACCGATCGCGACATCTGCATGTCCGCGCTCTTCCAGGGCAAGCCACTGCGCGAGATGCATGTGGCCGATGCCATGAGCACACAGGCGCAGACCTGTCGCCCGGGAGATTCGCTGGCAGATGCGGAACGCCTGATGCGCGAGGCGCAGATTCGCCGCCTGCCCGTGGTCGACAGCGAGGGCAGCCTGGTCGGCATGATCACCCTCGCCGACCTCGCAAGGGAGGCGGAGCGCGAAGCGGGCCTGGGCGCAACCGCGATCAGCGGAAACGAGATCGGTGCCACGCTGGCCTCGATCTGCCAGCCGCCGCACCACGAAGTTGCCGTGGCCTGACAGGGAGAATCGCCATGAGAACCGACAGCCAGATCAAGACCGACGTGGAAGCCGAACTGCGCTGGAGCCCGGAGTTCGATGACCGGGACATCGCTGCCAAGGTCGAGGGAGGAGTCGTCTCCCTGACCGGGTTCGTGTCCAGCTACTACGGCAAGCACCAGGCGGAGATCGCCGTGAAACGCGTTGCCGGCGTGCGGGCCGTTGCCAATGACATCCAGGTACGCCTTGCCTCCGGGGACGCGATATCAGACCCCGAGATCGCGCGCAATGCGGCCACGGCCATCAAGTTCCAGTTGCCGCTGGCACTGGACGGCGTGAAGGCCATCGTGAAGGAAGGACATGTCACGCTCGAGGGCGAAGTGGCATGGAATTTCCAGCGCGACGCCGTGGAGAATGCCGTGCGCCACCTCAAGGGCGTGACCGGCGTGCGCAACTTCATCCATCTCGCCCCGCGCGTGCAGCCAGCGCAGATCAAGCACCACATCGAGGAAGCCTTCCGCCGCAGCGCCGAGGTCGACGCATCGCACATCTCGGTACTTGCCGATGGCGGGCAGGTGGTATTGAGCGGCAAGGTACGGTCATGGGCGGAGCGTGACGAGGCCCAGCAGACAGCCTGGGCCGCCCCTGGTGTGACGCGGGTGACGAACAACATCACTGTGGGCTCCTGAACAGGGCGCGGCCCCGGCGGTTGCTGCGACAACGATCGTCGGGGCCCAGGAAGCTACAGCACTCCAGCGCGCTGAGGCGCACTTGTCCCTTGATCGCCTTGGTGACGTGCTATCGTCCAGCTGCCCTGATCAGTGCCCGCAATGAGCGCCAGGACGGCCCTTCCGTCAAACTCATAGTAGAAGGCCATGGCAGCACCGCAGTCTCCAGGCAGCCTGCTTGAGAACCTCGTCGAATCCGCCCCCGACGCGCTGCTGCTTGTCGACACCGCTGGCGAGATCGTGCTCGTGAACCACACGGCCGAAGCGCTGTTCGGCTTCGCACGCCATGAGCTGCTCGGCGCGCCCATCGAGCGACTGATACCCGAGCGCATGCGCCGCGCGCATGTCGGCCATCGCGGTGACTACGCCGACAGCCCGCGCACCCGCGAGATGGGTGCGGCGGCCAGCGAGCTGCTGGCCACGCGCAAGGATGGCTCCGAGTTCCCCGTGGAAATCCGCCTTTCGCCCATGCAGGTCGAGGGCCGGTCACTGGTCGCCGCGGCGGTGCGTGACGTCACCGATCGCCGGCACGCGGTGCAGGTGATGCGCGCCGCGTTGCTGGAGGCCGACCGGGCCAACGCGGCCAAGGGCAGGTTTCTCGCCACGGCCAGCCACGACCTGCGCCAGCCACTGCAGGCCCTGCAGCTGCTCAATGCCGCGCTGCTCGAGCAGGTGCACGTCGGCGACCCCCGCGAACTGATCGAGCGCCAGGGTGAGGCACTGGACACGATGTCCCGGCTGATCAATGCCCTGCTGGACATCAGCCGGCTGGAGGCCGGCGCGGTGAAACCCGAGATGGAGGACATTAACCTGGTGGAAGTGTTCCGCGCCCTGCAGCGCGAGTTTGAACCACTGGCCCGCGCGCGCGGACTGGCACTTGTCGTAAGAGTGGAACCGCGCCATCTCAATACCGACCGCACACTGTTCCGCCAGCTGCTGCAGAACCTGCTGGCGAATGCCGTCAAGTACACCGAGTCGGGCAGCATCACCCTGTCCTGCAGCCTGAAGGACGACCAGCTGGTTGTGGAGGTCGCCGATACCGGCATCGGCATTGCGTGCGACCAGCTCGGTTCAATCTTCGACGAGTACTACCAGGTCGACCGCGCACGACGCCAGGGCGTGGGGCTGGGGCTTTCCATCGTCAATCGCATCAGTCGACTGCTCGGGTTCTCGATCGAAGCGCGCTCCGAACCTGGCCGTGGCACGCAGTTCCGCATCGGCATTCCGGCCACACGCATCAGCACGCGGCCCTTGCAGGAGAGGCGCGTGGCCGAGCGGCGGGACCAGCTGCCGCGGGCGCTGATCCTGCTGGTCGAAGACGACGATGCGGTACGCGCGGCCACCGAGTTCTACCTCAAGGCCGTCGGCCACACCGCCATCGCAGCCGGCAATATCGACGGCGCGGAGCGCGCCCTGCAGCAAGCCCCGCGAACCCCCGACCTCATCATTGCCGACTACCACCTCGGGGATGGACAGACCGGCATCGAGGCGATCACTCGCCTGCGTGCGCGCGCGGAACAGCCGCTGCCAGCGCTGATACTGAGCGGCGATACCTCCCCGGCCGTACTGAAGCTGGCGCAGGCGCAGACCTGCCGTGTGCTCAGCAAGCCCGTGGATGTGAAGACCCTGGTTGCCGAGATCTCCACCGTGCTGCATTCGCGGCCGGCGGGCGAAAGGAACTGAAGGCGTTCAGCTGCTGCGCCAGGCGATGAACTCCGCCAGGCTGATGCGGCCATCATGGTCGGTGTCGATCTCGCCGAAGCCGATGCGCAGTTCGTGGCCCGTCATGCCGGCGTTGAGGGTCTCCATCAGCTGTCCGAACTCGCCGTAGTCGATGCGTCCGTCCTGGTCCTCGTCGACCGCCGTGAAATCCTCGCGCAGCTCCTCGAGGCGTTCCGGTGAAGGATGGTGGGAATTGATGGGGTTCATGCTGGCTTCTCCGCGGGCGATGCAAATTGCCGCTCGGCTTCGGCGACACGCCGGGTAGTGGTCGCGAAGCTGTCGGGGTTGAGGGAAATCGAATCGATGCCGGCTTCCACGAGGAAGGCGGCGAATTCGGGATGGTTGCTGGGTGCCTGGCCACAGATTCCCACCTTGATGCCGCAGCGGTGGGCGCGCTGGATGACATCACTGATCATCCGCATCACGGCCTCGTCACGCTCGTCGAACAGGCCCGCCAGCTCGGCGGAGTCGCGGTCCACGCCCAGCACCAGCTGCGTCAGGTCGTTGCTGCCGATGGAGAAGCCATCGAAGCGCCGCGCGAACTCCTCCGCCAGGATCACGTTCGATGGAATCTCGCACATCACGTAAACCTGCAGGCCGTCCTTGCCGCGCACCAGGCCGTTTTCCGCCATGCCTGCCAGCACCAGGTCCGCCTCGCGGGGCGTGCGGCAGAAGGGCACCATCACGATCACATTGTCGAGGCCGATCTCCTCGCGCACCATGCGCAGCGCGCGGCACTCCAGCGCGAACCCGTCACGGTAACGCTCGCTGTAGTAGCGCGAGGCACCGCGGAAGCCCAGCATGGGGTTCTCCTCGGCGGGCTCGAACCCGGCACCGCCGATGAGGTGCGCATATTCGTTGGTCTTGAAGTCGCTGAGCCGCACGATCACCGGGTGGGGATACGCGGGAGCTGCGATCCTGGCGATGCCGCGGGCCAGCGTGTCCACGAAGTACTGGCGCTTGTCCGCATAGCCACGCGTGAGCGTCTCGATCTGGCTGCGCGCCCCGGCATCGGCCAGCCGGTCGAAATTCACCAGCGCCATCGGATGGATGCGGATCAGGTTGTTGATGACGAATTCCATGCGCGCGAGGCCAATGCCCCTGGCTGGCAGGCGCCACCAGCGGAACGCCGCTGCGGGGCTTGCGATGTTCACCATCATCGCGGTACGCGTCGGCGGAATGCCGGCGAGATCGATCTCGCGGGTTTCGTAGGCCAGGCGGTCCTCGTAGACCACGCCCTCCTCGCCCTCGGCGCAGCACAGCGTCACCGCCTGGCCATCCTGCAGCACTTCGGTGGCGTTCTGCGTTCCCACGATGGCTGGCAGTCCCAGCTCGCGGCTGACGATGGCGGCATGGCTGGTGGCCCCGCCGTGGTTGGTGATCAATCCCACGGCCTTGCGCATCACCGGGCCCCAGTCAGGATCGGTGGTCTCGGTGACGAGGATGGAGCCTTCGCGGAAGCGACCGATGTCGGCCGCATTGCGGATGACGCAGACCTGCCCTGCGGCAATCGCCTGTCCTATGGCCACGCCACCCAGCAGCCTGCGACCCTTCTCCTTCAGGCGGAAGGTAGTCAGCAGCGGTGAGTCCATGGCCGACTGCACGGTCTCGGGCCGCGCCTGCAGCATGTAGAGGGCGCCCGTCTCGCCATCACGCGCCCACTCCATGTCCATCGGGCGCCCGTAATGGCGTTCGATGTCCACGGCCCAGCGGGCCAGCTGCAGGATATCCGCGTCGTCCAGCACGAAGCTCGCACGCTCCCCGGGAGTTGTCTCCACGTTGCGGGTGCGCGCGCCGCCATCGGGGCCATGGATGAGCTTTCTCTGCTTGCCGCCCAGCGTCTTCTCGGCAATCGGCCGGTAGCGCGGTTCCGCCAGCGGCGCCTTCAGCACCACGTACTTGTCGGGATCCACCGCGCCCTGCACCACGTTCTCGCCCAGGCCCCAGGCGGCATTGATCACGATGGCGCCGGGAAAGCCGGTTTCCGTATCGATGGAGAACATCACGCCCGCACCGGCGGTGTCGGCGCGCACCATCTTCTGCACACCCACCGACAGGGCCACCTGGCCGTGGTCGAAATGCTGGTTGTCCCGGTAGGTGATCGCCCGATCGGTGAACAGCGACGCATAGCAGCGGCGGCAGGCCTGCAGCACCTCCGTCTCGCCCCGCACATTGAGGAAGCTTTCCTGCTGTCCGGCGAAGCTGGCTTCCGGCAGGTCTTCGGCCGTGGCGCTGCTGCGCACGGCCACCGCCACCCCGTCGGAGCCGCAGCGCCGCGACAGCTCGCGATAGGCATCGAGGATGGCGGCGGCAATGTCGGCGGGAAACTCGCCGTCGAGGAACAGCTGCCGGATGGCAGCACCGGCCGCGGCCAGCGTGGTGCGTCCATCGCGCAGGGCAGCCAGGTACCCGCGCATGGGCGCTGCAATGCCGTTCGCGTCGACATAGCGCCGGAACGCGGATGCAGTGGTGGCGAAACCGTCCGGGACCCGCACGCCCTGCGCCTTCAGGGTGCGGATCATCTCGCCCAGCGAGGCATTCTTGCCGCCCACGCGTGCGATGTCGGTCACCCCCACTTCTTCCAGCCAGAGGATGTGGTTCCTGGATTCGCGTGCACCCGGCGCAGCAGCAGCGTTCATGCCGGCAGCGTGCGCGTGGTGCCGGGGCCGGTCCATACGTAAATACCCGCATTGCTGGTGCGCAGCCCGCCTCACAGCATTTCCTCACTTCGACCCCACAGGTGCATGGCCATGGCCCACAAGCAGGTACTGTTCCACTCTGCTGCGCGCGAGAAGGTGCTGCGCGGCGCCACCCAGCTCGCGGCCGCGGTGCGCATCACGCTCGGACCGAAATCCAAGTCCGTGCTGATCCAGAAGTCCTGGGGCGTGCCCATCGTGTGCAACGACGGCGTCACCATCGCCAAGGAGATGGACCTGGAGGATCCGGAGGAGAACCTCGGCGCCCGCATGCTGCGTCAGGCGGCCGAGAAGACCGGCGAGGCGGTGGGCGACGGTACCAGCACTTCCACCGTGCTCGCGCATGCGCTGTTCGCCGACGGAGTACGCAACGTCGTGGCCGGCGCCAGCGCCATCGACATCAAGCGCGGCATGGATGTGGCCTTCCGCGCGGCCGTGGTGCAGCTGCGCACCCTTTCCCGGCCGGTTCGCTCCCGCAAGGAGAAAGCGCAGGTCGCGACCATCTCGGCGCACAACGATGCGACGATCGGCGAGCTGGTGGCCGAGGCGATGGAGAAGGTCGGCGACGAGGGCGTCATCACGGTCGAGGAATCAAAGACCATCGAGACGGCGCTCGAAGTGGTCGAGGGCATGCAGTTCGACCGCGGCTACCTCTCGCCCTATTTCGTCACCGACATGAAGGGCATGGAGGCCGTGCTCGAAGATGCCTTCGTGCTGGTGACCGACCGCAAGATCAGCGCCGTGAAGGATCTTCTGCCGCTGCTGGAACAGGTGGCCAAGAGCGGCCGCCCCATCCTCTTCGTCGCCGACGACATCGAGGGCGATGCACTGGCCACGCTGATCGTCAACCAGATCCGCGGCATCCTGAAGAACGCGGCCGTGAAGGCGCCGGGTTTCGGCGACCGCCGCAAGGCCATGCTGCAGGACATCGCCGTGCTCACCGGCGCGCAGGTAATCTCCGAGGAACTTGGCACGAAGCTGGAGGATGCGGGCATGGCGCAGCTGGGCCGCGCCCGCCGCATCGTCATCGACAAGGATGACACCACCATCGTCGGTGGCGCCGGCGACCGGGCGCAGATCGAGGCCCGCACCCAGCAGATCCGCCACGAGATCGAGAAGGCCACCAGCGACTACGACCGGGAGAAGCTGCAGGAGCGGCTGGCCAAGCTTGCCGGCGGCGTGGCGGTCATCCACGTGGGCGCGCCCTCGGAGTCGGAAATGAAGTCGATCAAGGACGCGCTGGATGACGCCATCGCCTCCACCAAGGCGGCAGTGGAGGAAGGCATCGTGCCAGGCGGCGGCCTGGCATTGCTTCGCTGCACCGACGCGCTGGCGAAGCTCGAGGCTGAATACCAGGGCGACGAGCGCACCGGCGTGCAGATCTTCCGCCGGGCGCTGGAGGTGCCGGCACGGCAGATCGCGGAGAACTCGGCCGTCGATGCCGGCGTGGTGATCCACCAGATGCTGGCCGCGGCCCCCACGGTGGGCTTCGATGCCGCGCGCAAGGAATACGTGGACCTCTTCGAGGCCGGCATCATCGATCCCACCAAGGTGGTGCGCGTGGCGCTGGAGAATGCGGTGTCGGTGGCGGGCGTGCTGCTGCTCACCGAGGCCACCATGACCGAGAAGCCGGAGAAGCCGCGCGAGGGCACCGCAGGCGAAGCCGCCGGCCTGTGAGCGGCTGGTGCTGCGTTGCTGGAACGCGAGACCCTCACGGGGGAGGAGTTGCGCGCGCTGCTGGATCACGCAGGTAAATGACCCAGTACACCGCGCCCACGAGCAGGCTGCCGCCCGCCAGGTTGCCGAGCACCACGGGCAGCAGGTTTCCCAGGAAGCCGGCGACCGTGATCGCGGGCCATCCCTCCACTGCTCCGGTCCACTGCAGCAGCATCGCCACCGGAATGAAATACATGTTGGCCACGCTGTGCTCGAAGCCCGCGGCCACGAAGGCGGATATGGGAAACACAATTGCCAGCACCTTGTCGGTGACGCTGCGGCCGGCAATGCTCATCCATACCGCCATGCACACCAGCACATTGCAGAGCACGCCGCGGAAGAACGCCGTCCAGAAGGGCAGCGCGACCTTCGCCGTGGCGATGCGCAGGTAGGTTTCGCCCACCGCGCCGTCGTTCAGGTCGCCGTGCCCGGCCAGCACCACCAGCAAGGCCAGTCCCGCGGCGCCGGCCAGGTTGCCCAGTGCCACCACCACCCAGTTGCGCAGCAGCTCCCCGGTGCTGATGCGACGGCCCGCCCAGGCCATGGCGAGCAGGTTGTTGCCGGTGAAGAGTTCCGCGCCTGCGACCACGACCAGGATGAGGCCCAGCGAGAAGACCAGGCCGCCCAGCACCTGCGCCGTCGCGAACCCCAGCGTGGCGTCGGCGCGCACCAGGGTGAAGAACAGTGCGCCAAGGCCGATGAAGGCACCGGCCAGCATGGCCAGCAGCAGCATGGTCAGCAGCGGCAGCCGCGCCTTGCCGACGCCGATGGTCTCCACCTTGCGGGCAATTTCACGGGGCGAGAAAGCATCGAAGCCGAAGAGATCTGCGGACACTGGCAACTCCTCCGGCACCTTCCCGGCCCGGCAGATGATCGTGGACCGGCCTGCCGGGGTCGATAGGTATTTGTGCCGATCCCCCGGCGAAGGGGCCGGCTGCAGAATTGCAATGTGCCGCGCCCGCAACCGACCGCCCTGCTGAAATCCTCCATCGCACTGTGGCTGCTGCTGCTCACGTGCACCGCCAGTGCGCTGGCGGGAGCACCCGGCATCTCGCCGCAGTCGATGCCCCACTACCTGCTGCTCGAACAGGCGCTGCCGCGCTATCGCGCCCTCGCGGCGCAGCCGGCGCTCACGCAGCTGCCGCGCCTGCCGCAGCGCTCACTGAAGTCCGGCGACAGCTGGGAGGGTGTCCCCGCCCTGCGGGCCCTGCTCATGTCGCTGGGAGATCTGCCCGCCCACACGGCAACCCCAGCCGTAGCCGCACCCGGTGGCGCCGCTCCCACCGCAGCATCTGCTCCCGCATCCGCCACACCGCTGTCGGCCACCACCGTGCTCGACCCGGCGCTGGTGGCAGCCCTGCACCACTTCCAGGAACGCCACGGGCTCGAAAGTGATGGCGTACTCGGGCCGGCCACCTGGCGCGCCCTCACCACGCCCCTGGCGCAGCGCGTGCACCAGATCGAGCGCACCCTCGCCCGCTGGCGCGAACTGCCGCCCAATCCGCATTCACGCGCCATCTTCATCAACATCCCGCGCTTCAGGCTGTACGCCATCTCCGGCATGGGCAGCAGCGAGTCCGACATGCTGCGCATCGACGTGGTGGTCGGCCAGACCATGCGCGCCCTGCGCACGCCCACGTTCACTGCCGACATGACGCACCTGATCTTCCGGCCCTACTGGGAAGTGCCACACAGCATCGCCCGCAACGAGATCGTCCCGGCCGCGCGTGCCAATGCCGGCTACCTTGCGCGCAATCATTTCGAGCTGGTGGATGCGGCGGGACGCGTCGTCGCCGGCACGCCGGCCTCATTGCAGCAGCTGGCCTTCGGCACGCTGCGCGTGCGCCAGCAGCCCGGCCCCGACAATGCGCTGGGCGGAGTGAAGTTCATGATGCCGAACGCGCACAATGTCTACCTGCACGACACTCCGGCGCGCGCGCTGTTCTCGCGCACCCGCCGCGCCTTCAGCCATGGCTGCATCCGTGTGGCGGATCCAGTGGCACTGGCCCGGTTTGCCCTGCAGGATGATCCGGCCTGGACGACGGAGCGCATCGCCGCAGCAATGCAGGCCGACGCTCCGCAGCAGGTGGACCTGAAGGAGCCCATCCGGGTCTACATTGTTTATGGAACCGCGATCGCGCGCGAGGATGGCAGCGTGCTGTTCCTGGACGACCTCTACGGCCTGGAGCGCAACTAGCCGGACCAGGTGCGCACCCGGCCCGTATCCAGGTGCACGAAATCGGACTTCTTGTAGTAGCCGACGCCGCCACCCTTGAGCGCCAGCGCCATGTCGCGCACGCGCGCGGTGGGCAAACCCTTCAGCCGCACATCGATGGCGCGGCCATCCATGTGCAGGCTGCGCGTGGCCACGCCGCTGCTGGCCTGGCGCAGCTTCTCGTTGGTGGCCGGAGAGCGGTAGCCGGAGATGATCTCGTAATGCGGCGCGCAGCCGGCGCAGCTGGCCAGCGCATGCAGCTGGTCGAACAGCCGCGGGTCCATGGCGGCCACATCGCCGGTGCGGTGGTCACGCAGCACGCGGTTCAGGCGGTTCAGCGCCTCGGGAATGTAGCGCCCGTCTTCGAAGTAACGCACTTCCAGCTGCTCGCCCGTGTGCGTGCTGACTATCGACAGGGAGCGTGGCGCGAGCAGTTCCGGCGGCGCATCGGCTGCATGGGCGGTCCGGCCACGCATTCCCAGTGCCAGTACTGCAGGACCTGCGGCCAGCCACTGCAACAGGCGACGGCGGCCGGGATCGATGGAGCGGATCGAAGAAGGATGGCGCATCGTTCCAGTTTCTCCGGCGGGCAGGGCACAGGCAAGTGCACAGCTCGCGTTATGGGGCATTCCGGCGCCTTCGCAAGCGCCGCTTAAGTGCTCTTAATGCGCGGGACGCTGTCCGCCCCGTCCCGGGCCCGCCCACCCGGCACTCGCAGGTGCAGCAATCCTGCGGATGTCTCTAGGGGACTCTACCTGGTGCTTTGGTTGCCGCACGCTCCCCCGTGCTCCGCTTCCACTACTGCGGCTTCTACACGCTGCTTGGCCTGGTGGTCATCCACATCACCGCTGTGGTCGTCACGGAGGTGCGTGGTGGCAGCAACCTGATCTCCGCCATGTTCACCGGCACGAAGATCATGAAGGATGTGCCCGCGGACCAGCAGCGCAACGACTGAAGGCGCCGGCTCAGCTTCTTCCGCGCTGCTGGAGCACATCGATGCGCTCCAGCAACTCGACCACCAGCACGGCACCCGCGGCATTCACGCCCAGGTCGCGCTGCAGGCGCAGCGCCGCCCTCGCCCTGCGCAATGCATTGCCACCGAAGCGCCCGCCTTCCGTCGCGGGGGAATCGAGCAGGCCTTGCTCGATCAACTCAAGCAGGCTTTCCCGTCGCGCCGCGCACGCCAGGCTCAGCTCCTCCAGGGTGAGGTGCAGCTCTTCCTCGACCAGCTCACCTGCCAGGACGCGCAGCTCATCGCTCGCCATGGTCACTCTCCGCTGCGGGCGCGTGGATCGAAAGGCACGGCCGCCTCGAAGGCGCGGTAGGCTGCACGTGCAGCCTCGCTGTCCGCCGCAGGCAGCACAATCTGCAATGCCACGTACAAGTCGCCCGGCGGCCTGGATGGCAGTCCGCGTCCCCGCAACCGCAGGCGCGCCCCGGTCTTCGAGCCGGCAGGAATCTTCAGCTCCACCACGCCCGCAGGCGTTGGCACGGCCACTGTCGCACCCAGCGCGGCCTCCCATGGTGCGACAGGCAGCTCCTGGTACAGGTCGCGCCCTTCGGCACGGTAGAGGCGGTGGGGTGCGAACTGCACCTCCAGGTACAGGTCGCCCGCCCGGGCTGAACCGGGCGGCTTCTCGCCCTGGCCTGCCAGCCTGATGTGCTGGCCGGCCTGGATGCCCTTCGGGATCCTCACGTTCAGCGTGCGCTCGCGCAGTTGCGGGCGGCCGTCCTCTCCCATCTCCGGCACGCGCAAGGTCACCGCGCGGGTGGCGCCTTCGAATGAAGCCTCGAGGTCGATGATGACACGCGCATGATGATCTTCGCCGCGGTCGCGCCTTGCGGCGCGGGCGCGCGCGCCCGAAGCGCCGAAGCCGGCACGGCCGAACAGCGTCTCGAAGAACTCGCTGGTATCACCCTGGAAGGAGAAGCCCTCGCTGCCATCGCCCGCCTTTGCGCCCCGGAACTCGAAACCGGAACCCCAGTCCGGCGGCGGGCGGAATTCCTCGCCGGGCCTGGGACCCGAGCCCAGCTGGTCGTAGGCCACGCGCTTCTCCGGGTCGCGCAGCACCTCATAGGCCTCGCCCACTTCCTTGAAGCGCCGCTCCGCGTCTGCCTCCTTGCTGACGTCGGGATGGTACTTGCGCGCGAGCTTGCGGTACGCCTGCTTGATCTGCTCCGCAGTGGCGTCACGCGGCACGCCCATGATGGCGTAGTAGTCCTTGAACTCCATGGTGCCGGCCCAGCAAACCGTCGAGCCGCGATTCTAGCGCGCAGTCACCTGGCCAGTCTGCCCAGCGCCTGCATCTTCGCCAGCCACTGCTCCCGCTTGCGCTGGCTCATTCCCTCCACCATCCCCACGATGCTGGCGCGCACGGGGCTGATGCCGCAGAAGGCCAGGATGTTGCGCTCCAGGCTCTTGAGGCTGTGCGCACGGTAGTACCAGCGGTAGAAGAACGCCGGCATGCCCATGGTGACGACGATGCGGGCCGACTTGCCCTGCAGCAGCTTGCGCGGCAGGCCCTTGCCCTTCGCGGCGGCAAACGCGAACCCCGGCCGCAGCAACTGCTCGAGGAACGACTTGAGCAGCCCCGGCATCGAGCCCAGCCACAGTGGATAGAGCAGGACCACATGATCCGCCCAGCGCAGTGTTTCCTGCGCCTCGCTGATGGACAGCGGCGGGGTGCCGGTGGCGAAATCCGCATTGCTGCGCACGCTGGCAAAGCGCAGCTTGCCCACCAGGATGCGCCTCACATCGTGCCCGGCTTCCGCCGCCCCTTTCGCGTAGGCATCTGCCAGCGCGTGGACGTAGCGGCCTGCGGCCACATCCGGATGCCCGTCGATGATCAGGATGCGGCTGCTCACGCCGCCCGCGCCCGCGCGAAGGCGGTCTTGCGGATCGCCGCATCGTTCGCATGCACCAGGTCGCTGTCGATCTCGCGCGTGACCAGCTTGCGGGTCGCCGGGGGAATCTGCTGTCGCAGCACGCCGAGGAAACGCGGCCCGGCAATCAGGATGAGCTCTTCGATGCCCAGCCGGCGGCGCTCCGCATCCAGCTTGCGCGCCACGGTGCGCGCGAAGCGCTCGACTTCGGCATCGTGCGGATCGTACTCGCTGTTCGCGCCATGGCGCGCGTGGCTGCGGGGTCCGGCGCCGGTGCGGGTCGTGCTGTCGAACACCCTGCCGGTGCGGTCCGTGACCAGGGCACGTCCGGGCAGGTGCGCCGCCGCGTTCTGCAGGTGCGCGATCTCCACCAGATCGATGCTGCCGCGACCGCTGGTGCCCAGCCGGCGCGTCGCCTGCAGGATGCGTGCATCGCCCCCGTCGGCCACGAGCACCCCGGTGTTGGGCCAGCGTGGCAGGGCAATGGCGGCGCTGGCGCCTGCCTTCGCTGCCCGCGCCGGCTTGCGGACTCCGGCCTTCGACTTCCGTCCATTCGAACTGCGCACTTTGCTCTCCTTCGGTCAGTTGACCGGAAGCGTACGCAAGCTGCGCCACCGTGGCTGTAGGTAGTTGTGCTGATGGGCGCATGTCCTGCGCCTCATGGCCGCCGCCGGATCATCTTCTCGATTTCCACGGCGGCAAGCACCACCAGCGCGGCACCCACGGCAATGCCCATTTCAAGTGCATTGAGCGGCGCGGTGTGGAACACCACGTTCAGCGCCGGCACGTAGATGATGGCCAATTGCAGCGCGGCGGTGAGCAGCACCGCGCCGAGCAGCAGCGGATTGCCGCCCAGCCCCAGCTGCAGCAGGGAATCGCGCTCCGAGCGCACGGCCAGCACATGTCCCAGCTGCACGAAACACAGCGTCGTGAATACCAGGGTCTGCCAGTGGGCCTGTGCCGCGCCCTCGTGCACATACCAGGCCTGCGCGCCCAGGGTGAGTGCGGCCATCAGCAGGCCGACCCACAGCGCATGCCAGCCCAGCCCGCCGGCGAACAGGCCTTCATCCGGACGCCGCGGCGGGCGCGTCATCACCGAGCGCTCGGCCGGTTCGGCCGCGAGCGCCAGGCCAGGCAGCCCGTCGGACACCAGGTTGATCCACAGGATCTGGATGGGCAGCAGCGGGATGGGCAGGCCCAGGAGCGGCGCGAGGAAGATGGTCCACACTTCCGCCGAATTGGTGGTGACCACGTAGCGGATGAAGCGGCGCAGGTTGTCGTAGATGCGCCGCCCCTCGCGCACCGCGCCCACCACGGTGGCGAAGTTGTCATCCAGCAGCACCATGGCACTGGCATCCTTGGCCACATCCGTGCCGGTGATGCCCATGGCCACGCCGATATCCGCCTGCCGCAGCGCCGGGGCATCGTTGACGCCATCACCGGTCATCGCCACACATTCGCCGCGCTGCTGCAGCGCTGTGACCACCTTGAGCTTCTGCTCGGGCGAGACGCGCGCATATACCCGCAGGTCACCGACGCGACGCACGAACTCCTCCATGGGGAGCGCCGCCAGTTCCGGTCCGGTGATGACCCGCCCGGCCTCCGTGGTCAATCCCAGGCGGCGGGCGACCGCCAGCGCAGTGAGGGGATGATCGCCGGTGATCATCACCGGGACGATGCCGGCGGCAAGACAGTCGGCGATGGCGACGCGGGCCTCGGCGCGCGGCGGATCGATGAGTCCGACCAGCCCCAGGAATACCTGGTCACGTTCCAGTGTTCCGGCGCTCACCGGTGGCAGCTGCTCACCCGGCCAGCGTCGCGCTGCCACGGCCATCACCCTGAAGCCCTCCGCTGCCATCCGCTCCGCCACCTGGAGAAGCGCCCCGTGATCGAGGGCCGTATCGCCGCCGCTGCGCCGCAGGCACACCGACTGCCGCAACAGCACCTCGGCCGCCCCCTTGGTGATGGACAGGAAGCCACCTGCGGGATGCCGGTGCACGGTGGTCATGCACTTGCGCTCTGCCTCGAAGGGCAGCTCGGCCACACGCGGCAGCTGCCGCTCCTGCGCGCAGCGGTCGAACCCCGCGGCGCGCGCCGCCATGAACAGGGCCACCTCGGTGGGATCGCCCAGCGCAGGTGCGTCGCCATGCGCATCATCGGCCCCTGCACGCGGCGCCGCCTGCAGCACGACGTCGTTGTTGAGCGCCAGCGCCTGCATGAAATCACGCCAGGGCCCACTGTCCTGCACCGTCGCCGCCTCGCCGCCGTCGCACCAGAAGCGCTCTGCCGTCATGCGGTTCTGCGTCAACGTGCCGGTCTTGTCGGAGCAGATGAAGGTCACCGAGCCCAGCGTCTCCACCGCGGGCAGGCGGCGGATCAGCGCCTGGCGCACCACCATGCGGCGCGCGCCCACGGCCAGCGACACGGTGACCACGGCCGGCAATGCCTCGGGAATCGCGGCCACGGCCAGGCTCAGCGCCGTCATGAACATCGGCACCCAGGGCTCCCCGCGCAGCAGGCCGGTGACGAAGACGATCACGCAGATCACCAGCACCACTGCCGCGAGGCCGCGCCCCAGGGTCGCCAGCCGCCGTTGCAGTGGCGTCTGCAGTTCGGCCGCACCGTGCAGCAGCTGCGCGATGCGGCCGAACTCGGTCTGCATGCCGGTGGCCACCACCACGCCGGTGGCGCGGCCATGCGTCACGAACGTGCCCTTGTGCAGCAGGTTGTGGCGGTCGCCCACCGGCAGGTCCTCGCCGTCCAGTGCCGCGGTCACCTTGTCCACCGACACCGACTCCCCCGTCAGCGCCGCCTCGTCGGCGCGCAGCCGCGCCGCCTCCAGCAGCCTCAGGTCCGCGGGCACGATGCCGCCGGCCTCCATCAGCACCACGTCCCCCGGCACCAGCTCCATGGCCGGCAGCTGTGTGGCAGCGCCGTCGCGAAGGGCCACTGCGGTCGGCGCCGTCATGCTCTTCAGTGCCGCCAATGCGCGGCTGGCCCGGCATTCCTGGAAGAAGCCTACGACAGCGTTGAGCAGCAGGATGGCCACGATGACCACCGCGTCGCCCCAGTGTCCGATGAGCAGCGAGATCGCAGCGGCGCCGAGCAGCAGCAGGATCGGCACCTCGATGAACTGCGCTGCCAGCAGCGCGAGGCGCGATCGTGGCGGGGCCTCGATGATGGCATTCGCGCCGTGTTCGGCGAGTCGCCGCCGGGCCTCCTCCGCGGTGAGGCCCGCGGCCGAGCTTTGCAGCAGCTCCAACGCCCTCGCCGCCGAGTGCCGGTACCAGCGCGGCGGCTTCTCCTCACCGGCCATCGAGGTCGCGCGGAGTCGCCGAAGGCGCGATCGAGGGCCTGTCATGGCCGTTCTGGTCCGCCCGCACGTGGCTGCGCAGGCAGCGCATCGCCTCCTCGATGCTGTCGGCCACATGCAGCAGCTTGAGGCTGTCCGCGTCGATCATGCCTTCTTCCACCAGCGTGTCGAGGTTCAGCACACGGCTCCAGTACCCGGAGCCATAGAGGATGATGCAGACATCCCGGCCGATCTTGCCCGTCTGCTGCAGCGTGAGGATCTCGAACAGCTCGTCCAGCGTGCCGAAGCCGCCCGGAAAGACGATCACCGCGCGCGCCAGGTGCGCGAACCACAGCTTGCGCATGAAGAAGTAATGGAACTCGAACGAGAGGCCCGGCTCCAGGTATTCATTCGGCCGCTGCTCATGCGGCAGGCCGATATTGAAGCCGATGGTGCGGCCACCGGCTTCACGCGCACCGCGGTTGGCGGCCTCCATGATGCCGCCCGCGCCCCCCGAGCTCACCACCAGCCGCGAGCCGTCGGGAAACAATGACCGCGCCCAGCGCGTGACCTCGCCGGCGAGCTGGCGCGCCTCCTGGTAATAGCGCCCGTTGCGCGCGGTGGGTGACAGGCGCGCCGAACCGAAGAAGACCACGGTGTCCACGATGCCTGCCGCACGCAGCGCATGCAGCGGCCCCAGGTATTCCGCCAGCATGCGGATGGGGCGGCCGTCGGGACCCTTGAGGAAGGCTTCATCCTCATAGGCCAGTGGTGGGTCAATCATCCTGCATCAACCTCCGCCGGATGCTCGATTGAAACCGTCTCCAGGTGCTCGGGAACCCGCGCCGGGATTCCCAGCTGGTGCTCGAGACTGTAGCGCAGCGCATCCGCCGCCTCCGGCTCGCCATGCGTGACGTACACCATGCCCGGCGGCCGCGCGGCGCGCTGCACCCAGCGCAGCACGCCGTCGCGATCGGCATGTGCCGAAAGACCCTGCAGGTTCACCACCTCGGCATTGATCGGCACATCGGTGCCGAAGATGCGCAGCGAGCGTTCTCCCGCCGCCAGCCGCGCCCCGCGCGTGCCCGCTGCCTGGAATCCCGCCAGCACGATGGCATTGCGCCGGTCCGGGCCATACGCCGCCACATGGTGCAGCACGCGTCCCCCGGTGAGCATGCCGCTGGCCGAGATGATGATGGCCGGCCCCTGCAAGCCATTGAGCGCCTTGCTCTCCTCCACGGTGCGCGTCGGCGTCGCAAACTCGCTGATCCTCTGGCACTCCTCCGCGCTCAGCCGGAGCCCGCCACAGAACCGGCGGTGCACTTCCGTGGCCGCCTGGGCCATGGGGCTGTTGACGAACACCGGCAATGCGGGAATCGCGCCGTTGCGGCGCAGCCTGTCCAGGTGCACCAGCAGCTCCTGCGTGCGTCCCACGGCGAAGGCGGGAATCACAATCACTCCGCCGCGCGCCGCGACGCGCTGTACCACCGCGGCGATCTCGTCGGCCACGTCCACCGCCGGATGCTGGCGATTGCCGTACGTGGCCTCGCACACCAGTGCATCAACCTCGCCCAGCGGCGCAGGAGGCGGCATCAGCAGGTCGTTGTCGCGGCCGATGTCGCCACTGAAATGCAGGACCTTCCGGCCCACGCGCATGCGCACCTGCGCGGCCCCGAGCAGATGGCCGGCGGGAAGCAGGGAGAATGACAGGTCACGCCCCAGGGCGAACTCCGCGCCTGTCTCGCGGGCGGTGAAGCTGGCCATGCAGGCCTTTGCATCCGCCTCGCTGTACAGCGGCAGCGGCTGCGCATGCCGGGAACTCTTCTTGCGGCTGGCGTAACCGGCCTCTTCCTCCTGCAGCCTGCCGCTGTCCGCCAGCAGCACCTCACTGAGCGCCTCGGTCGGCGGGGTGCAGTAGATGCGGCCGCGGAATCCCTTGCGCACCAGGCGCGGCAGGTAGCCGGAATGGTCCAGGTGCGCATGCGTGAGGATGACCGCGTCGATACTGTCGGGCGGCACGGGAAAGTTGCCCCAGTTGCGAAGGCGCAGCTGCTTGTAGCCCTGGAACAGCCCGCAATCCACCAGCACGCGCATGCCCTCGTGCTCGACCAGATAGCGGGAACCGGTGACGGTGCCGGTGGCACCGAGGAAGCGAAGTGTTGCCATGACCCATTGTCGCGGCATCGACTCCCCCGCGCATAGGTACCTCTCCGGATGCGCACCGCACCGGGCTGTTGCATCATCCGGCACATTCACCAGGGAGCCCAAGGTCATGCCGACAATCCGCCGCATACTCCTCGCCGTCAAGAATCCGCGACAGAGGGCCTTCCCGGCGCTCGCCAAGGCGGCGGCACTGGCCCAGGCCCTCGGCGCGCAACTGGAGCTGTTCCATGCCATCTCCGGGCCAGTGGCGGTCGATGCCTTCAGCGAAGACGCCATCCGGAAGTACGAGGACGGACAACGTGCGCTGCATCTGCGGCGCCTGGAGGCCATGGCCACGCCACTGCGCCAGCGCGGCCTTGCAGTCACCACCGCAGCGGAGTGGGACTACCCCTCGTACGAAGCCGTGATCCGCCACGCACGGCGCAGCCGCGCGGATCTCATCGTGGTGGGCCGCCACGAGGGCCGCCACGTGGCGCGCTGGCTGTTGCGTTATTCAGACTGGGAATTGCTGCGCCAGAGCCCCGTGCCGGTGCTGCTGGTGAAGAAGGCGCGGCCATACCGCTCCCCGGCCATCCTTGCTGCGGTTGATCCCTCGCATGCCTTTGCCAAGACGGCGCAGCTGGACGGCGCCATACTCGAGGCCGGCAGCGCCATCAGCGGCGCCACAGGCGGGGCACTGCACGTGCTGCACGCCTATGTCCCCACGATCGACGACATCAGCCAGGGACAACTGCGCCAGCCCAATGCCTCGCAGCTCATCGTCGACCACGCCGCGAAGCAGGCGGAACGCCGCCTCGAGAAAACGCTGCGGGGCGCGAAGGTAGAGGTGAAGGCAGCGCGGCGCCACGTGCTGGCGATGCATCCCGTCGATGCGATCCCGCAGCTGGCGCGCCGGCTTGGCTGCGACATCGTGGTGATGGGCGCCCTGGCGCGTTCGGGCCTGAAGGGCCTGTTCATCGGCAACACGGCCGAACGCCTGTTCGATGACCTCAACTGCGACCTGCTGGTAGTGAAGCCGCCCGGATTCAAGTCACAGGTTGCCCCCGGCATCCGCGGCCCGGAGCTCTATTTCCCGCTGCCGCCATCCGCAATGGTGTGATCACCGGCCCCCGCCCTGTCGGGTGAACGGCGGCAGCGCCTATACTGCCCCCACGAAAAGCGCCGAAGTGCGCCACAGTGGGGGTACACATGAACCGGAAGCAGAAGGCTTCGCGCCAGCTGATTGCCTGCGGAGCACTTTTCATCGCCATGGCTTTCGTGGCGGGCTGCCAGAAGGCAGGGACCGGCGGGGCGAAAGTGGATGCCCAGCGCCTTCTCAACGCCGATGCCGAGCCCGGCGCGTGGATGACCCACGGTCGCACATACTCCGAGCAGCGCTTCAGCCCGCTCGATGAAATCAACACCACCAGCGTGGCTGACCTCGGCCTCGCCTGGTTCGCCGACCTCGACTCCAGCCGCGGCCAGGAAGCCACGCCCATCATGGTCGACGGCGTGATCTACGTGTCCACCGCCTGGAGCAAGGTGAAGGCCTTCGACGCGAAGAGCGGCAAACCGCTGTGGTCCTTCGATCCCGAGGTGCCCGGCGAGTGGGCGGTGAACGCCTGCTGCGATGTGGTGAACCGCGGCGTCGCGGTGTGGGAAGGCAAGGTGCTCGTCGGCACCATCGATGGCCGGCTGGTCGCACTCGACTCGAAGACCGGCAACAAGCTCTGGGACGTGAACACCATCGACCGCAGCAAGCCCTACACCATCACCGGCGCGCCGCGCGTGGTGAAGGGCAAGGTGCTGATCGGCAATGGCGGCGGCGAGTTCGGCGTGCGCGGTTATGTTTCCGCCTACGACGCCGGCACCGGCGAGATGGCCTGGCGCTTCTACACCGTGCCCGGCAATCCCGCCGATGGATTCGAGGCGCCCATCCTCGAGGAGGCGGCGAAGACCTGGTCGGGTGAATGGTGGCGCATCGGCGGCGGCGGCACGGTGTGGGATTCCATGTCCTACGATCCTGACCTCGACCTGCTGTACATCGGCGTGGGGAACGGCAGCCCGTGGAACCACAGCTTCCGCAGCGAGGGCAAGGGCGACAACCTGTTCCTGACCTCCATCGTCGCACTCGATCCGGATGATGGTTCGTACAAGTGGCACTACCAGGCGACGCCAGGGGAGACCTGGGACCACACCGCCACGCAGCAGATGATCCTTGCGGACCTGGCCATCGATGGAGTCGAGCGCCACGTGCTGATGCAGGTGCCGAAGAACGGCTTCTTTTATGTGCTTGATCGCCAGACGGGCAAGCTGATCTCGGCGCAGAACGTCACGGAGATTGCCTGGGCCACGCATGTGGACCTGGCCACCGGTCGTCCGGTGGAAAGACCCGAGGCGCGCTACAACCTCACCGGCAAGCCCTTCCGCTCCACGCACAATCCCAATGGCGTGCACACCTGGACTTCGATGGCATTCAGTCCAGAGACCGGCCTGGTGTATGTGCCCATCCACGGCACACCGTTCGAATACGGCACGCCGAAGGAATTCACGCCGGCAAAGCTCACCACCAACCTCGGCGCGGACTTCTCCTCCAATGCCGGCATCGACCCCAGGTGGGCAATGGAGAATACCTACGGCCGGCTGATCGCCTGGGACCCTGTGGCACAGAAGGAAGTCTGGCGCGTGGAGCGCGCCGGCCAGGCCAATGGCGGCGCACTGGCCACCGCTGGCGGACTTGTGTTCCAGGGCACCGGCTCCGGGGAATTCACCGCGCTTGACGCCACCAGTGGCAAGCAGCTGTGGTCGACTCCCACGCAGACCGGCGTGATCGCCGCACCCATCAGTTATGCCATCGACGGTGAGCAGTACGTGGCCATCATGGCGGGCACCGGGGGCTCCTGGGCGATGATCGGCGGCGACGGGAACATGAAGGGTTTCGCCCTGCCCAATGTATCGCGCCTGCTGGTGTACAAGCTGGGTGGCAACGTGCAACTGCCCGCGGCGCCCGTCATGCAACGGCCACCGCTCGACCCGCCGCCGGCCACCGCTTCCGCCGACCTCGCCAGTCGCGGCGGTCCTCTATATGAAACCTGGTGCGGCAGCTGCCACGGGGCGGGTGTCGTGGGCGTGGGCCTGCTGCCCGACCTGCGGCGCACCCCGCTGCTGCGCACTCCGCAGCAGTTCGAGGCCGTGGTGATCGGCGGCGCGCGCAGCCACAACGGCATGGCCTCCTTTGCCGAGGTCATGGACAAGGAAGACGTGCAGGCCATCCTGGCCTACGTCACCCTGCGCGCCAACCAGGACGCGGCGGCAGCCACTGCCGCACCGGCGGCACAGACCAACGCCAATTGACGCTGATGCGCCCGTGATCAGCTCCGCATCGGAGATGGACGAAGTTCCCGCGCTGGTGGATGAGATCGAACGGCGCGTGCTGGCACTTTCCGGTACGCGCTGAGTCCGTAGGTAGTTGTGCGGATGAATCCGGCGCACCGCGCGCTTACCTTGCGGTCTCGTCCAGGCAATCCGCACGGGAGCAAGCATGGCCGGCAAACCTTTCAGGTCCATCCTCGTCTGCATAGAATTCCCGGCAGCTAAGCGGCAGCCGGTGCTGCGTCGCGCCGTCGAGGTGGCGCGGCGCACCGGCGCACGCCTGGTACTGTTCCATAGCGCCTTCAGCCAGCTGGCAGTCGGTCCGCGGTTCCAGGACGCCGTCAACAGGGAGACGGCCCGGCAGCGCGCCAGCGAGGCGCGAGCGCTGCGCGACATGGCCGGACAACTGCGTGCGGACGGGCTGCGTGCCACCGTGAAGTCAGCCTGGGATTACCCGCCCCATGAAGCCATTGTGCGCGAAGTGCTGCGGTCGAAGCCGGATCTCGTGGTTGCCGGCAGCCGGCACCACGCCCCGGGCGCACGGATGTTCCTGGCCAATACCGACTGGCAGCTGATACGCCAGTGCCCGGTGCCCCTGCTGTTCGTGAAGCGTGAACGCCAGGCGGGCAAGGCGCGTGTGCTTGCCGCAATCGATCCAATGCACCGGCATGCAAGGCCTTCGCAACTTGACCGCCGCATCCTTGCCGCCGGGGCTGCCATGTCCGCTGCACTGGGCGGGCGGCTGGATGTAGTGCATGCGCACGTGCCGCTGTATGCCTACATGCCGGAAATCTACGGCGACGTGTTCATGATGACTGCGAATCCCGAGCTTGAGCAGAGGTATCTGGGCGAGGCGCAGCGTGCGGTCGAACGGCTGGCAACGGAGTTCGAGATCCCGCGCCGCCGGCTGCACGTGGAAACCGGCAGCCCCGGATCGGTGCTGCCGGAGATGGCGCGCCGGCTGCGCAGCAGCCTCATCGTGATGGGTGCCGTATCGAGGAGCGGACTGCGCCGCCTCTTCATCGGCAGCACCGCGGAACGCACGCTGGACCACCTGCCCTGCGACCTGCTGGTGATCAAGCCGCGCGGCTTCAGGACCACCGTGCCCCGTCGGCCACCGGCGGTTCCTGGCGCTGTGCCGCTATAGCACCGTTCCGGCGTACCGCAGGACCCATGCGAAGCCGCGAGCCGGTTCGCCCCTCATCGGCCGGGCAATGGTGGGCCGCGGGCGTCGAACCATCCGCGACACGCGGGCTTTCCAGCGCCGAAGCAGCCCGGCGCCTGCGCGAATGGGGACCGAACGAGCTGCGCTCCGCCCATGCCGTGTCACACATCAGGGTGCTCTGGAACCAGTTGCGCAGCCCGCTGCTACTGCTGCTCATCCTCGCCTCTGCGGCCTCTGCACTTTCCGGGGCATGGACTGACGCAGGCATCGTGCTGCTCATCGTGGTGGCCAGCACCGGCGTGGGCTACACGCGCGAACTGCGCGCCCAGCTGACGGCCGAACGACTGCGGGCGCGCGTCCAGGCCCGCGCCTGGGTGCTGCGCGACGGCGCGGCGGCCAACGTACCGGTGCGCGAAGTGGTGCGCGGTGATGTGTTCCGCCTGTCAGCCGGCAGCCTGGTGCCGGCTGACGCGCTGGTGCTCGAATCCATCGACTGTTTCGTGAACGAATCGGCCCTGACCGGCGAGAGCTTTCCGGCGCTGAAGCAGCCAGGCCTGCTGCCGGCCTCGACGCCGCCCGCCCAGCGCAGCAACAGCGTGTTCCTCGGCACCAGCGTGCGCTCGGGAACCGCGCTGTGCCTGGCCATGGACACCGGGACAGCCACGCGCTTCGGCGCCATTGCGCATCACCTCACCCTGCCGGTTCCGGAGACCGACTTTGACCGCGGCGTGCGGCACTTCGGCTATCTGCTCGCCACCACCATGTTCATCATGGTCCTGGTGGTGTTCGCCGCCAACATGCTGCTCGACCGCGAGCCGGTGCAGACGCTGCTGTTCGCCATTGCACTGGCGGTGGGCCTCAGCCCGGAGCTGCTGCCGGCCATCCTGAACGTGAACCTCGCCCGCGGTGCGCAGTCGCTTGCGCGCCGCGGCGTGCTGGTACGACGCCTCAATGCCATCGAGAACCTGGGCAGCATGGACGTGCTGTGCACCGACAAGACCGGCACGCTGACCGAGGGAGTCATCGAACTGGAGGAAGCCTGCGACGCGCAGGGAAATCATTCTTCGACCATATTGCAGCTGGCGGCGTGCAATGCCGGCCTGCAGTCGGGAGTAGCGAATCCGCTGGATGAGGCAATCCTGCGCGCCTGGCAACCCGCACCGCTCCCCGGCACAAAGCTCGGGGAGATTCCCTACGATTTCACGCGCCGCAGGCTGAGCGTCGCCGTCGGCACGCCGGAGGGTCCGGTGCTCGTCACCAAGGGCGCCTTCCTGCAGGTGCTGGAAGTCTGCACGCACACATCCGATGGCGCGCTGCTGGATGAAGCAGGGCGTGCGGCATTGCAGGCCCGCTTCGACGCCTGGAGCAGCACCGGCAGGCGCGTGCTTGCGGTGGCCACCCGGCCGCTGGATGCGGCGGGCCCCGTGGGCCGGGGCGATGAATCCGGCATGCGCTACGCCGGCTTCCTCGTTTTCCTCGACCGCCCGAAGGCAGGCGTGGCCGGGGTCATCATCGACCTGCACAACCTCGGCGTGGCCGTGAAACTGATCACCGGCGACAACCGGCAGGTCGCCCGGCATCTGGCCGCCGCCGTGGGACTGGAAGCAGATCGCCTGCTGACTGGTCCGCAGCTCGACCCGCTCCACGATGCCGCCCTGTGGCAGGCGGTGCGCGACACGGCCGTGTTCGCGGAGATCGATCCGAACCAGAAGGAACGCATCGTCCTGGCACTGAAGAAGAACGGCCATGTTGTCGGATTCCTCGGTGACGGAATCAACGACGCACCCGCGATGCGTGCGGCCGACACCAGCCTTTCCGTGGCCGATGCCGCGGACGTGGCACGCGAGGCCGCGGACTTCGTGCTGATGGAGCAGGACCTGGCTGTCATCCGCGGCGGCATCGAGGCCGGGCGCATCACCTTCGCCAACACCCTCAAGTACGTCCTGGCCACCACCAGCGCCAACCTCGGCAACATGGTGAGCATGGCCATTGCTTCACTGTTCCTGCCCTTCCTGCCGCTCCTGGCTGGACAGATTCTCCTCAACAACTTCCTGTCCGACATACCGGCTATCGGCCTTGCGGACGACCGCGTCGATCCGGAGCGGGTACGGACACCCCAGCGCTGGGACATGGTTTTCGTGCGGCGTTTCATGATCCGCTTCGGGCTGGTGAGTTCGCTGTTCGACCTCGTCACGTTCGCCCTGCTGCTCGGGCTGTTCGGCGCGGGCGTGGAGCTGTTCCGCACCGGCTGGTTCGTCGAATCACTGCTCAGCGAACTGCTGGTAGTGGTGGTGGTACGTACGCAGCGGCCGGTATGGGCCAGCCGCCCCGGCGGCCTGCTGCTTGGCCTCACCGCCGCCGTGTGCGCCATAGCCATCGCCCTTCCCTACCTGCCCTTTGCCGCGCTGTTCGGATTCACTGCAATGCCGGCGCCGCTGCTGCTTTCGCTGCTGGCCATCTCGGCCCTCTACGTCGCGGCCACGGAAGTGGCCAAGCGGCCTTTCTACCGGACGCGTCCACCCGATGCGCGCGCGGCTGGCAACTGAATAGTCACGCGCCGGGACGCGACCTCACGTTAGAATCGCGCCCGCATGAGTGAACCCGACCGCTACGCCGTCATCGGCCATCCCGTCCGCCACAGCCGCTCGCCATTCATTCATTCACACTTCGCGGCGCAGACACATCAGCAGCTGCGCTACGGCACCATCGACGCCGCGCCCGCGCAGTTCGATGTCGTGGTGCGCGAGTTCTTCGCTGGCGGTGGCAAGGGACTCAACGTCACGGTGCCCCACAAGGAGGCCGCCGCGGCGCTGGTGGATGAGCTCACGCCGCGCGCGCACCGCGCCGGCGCGGTGAACACGCTGGCGCTGCGCCCGGATGGCTCGCTGCTCGGCGACAACACCGACGGCGCGGGCCTGGCGCGCGACCTGGCCAACAACCATCGCATCAGCATCGCCGGGCGGCGCGTGCTGGTGCTCGGGGCCGGCGGCGCGGTGCGCGGAATACTGGCGCCACTGCTCGGGCTGAAGCCCAGCCAGCTCACTATCGTGAATCGCACCGTGCAGCGTGCGCGGGATCTGGCGGAGGAGTTCGATGACCTCGGCGTGATCGCGGCGATCGGTTACGAGGAGCTCAACGGCGCGCCCTTCGACATCGTGATCAACGCCACCGCCGCGAGTCTCGCGGGCGAACTGCCTGCGCTGCCCGCCAGCATCGTCAACAAGGACAGCATCTGCTACGACCTGGCCTATGACCGCGATGACACACCCTTCGTGCGCTGGGCGCATGAACGCGGCGTGGCGCGCGCGATGGATGGCCTCGGCATGCTGGTGGAACAGGCGGCGGAATCCTTCCACCTGTGGCGCGGCGTGCGGCCGGATACGGCCTCGGTGCTGAGCGCGCTGGTAGCCGAACTGCGCGGCTGAGGACTACGCGGCACGCCGTCGCGGTGTGCGCATGCGCAAGGCAATCACGCCGGCGATCCAGCGTCCCGCCGACCAGAGCAGCTGGAACAGCAGCCAGCAGGTCACACCCACCGCTACCGCCACGATGAGTCCATCGGGCTCCAGCGAGAACGTGGGTACATGGTCACGCCAGGTGGCGGCGCCGATGCTGCTGTCATAGCCGCGCAGCAGGTAGCCGATCTGCTGCCACAGCGTGCCGGCCAGCCCTTCAGCCATGGCCTGCAGTCGCGACAGTGAAGCCAGCATGGCCTGCAGCGCCTCCCCCTCGGCATGGAAGGTGGGATCGGCGCTGGCCAGGTGGTGCCTGACCAGCGCGTCCATGTCGCCGCCATGGTAGCGGCGTGCGATCTCCTCGAAGGGCGCCAGGTCGATCTGCACCTGGTCGAGCCTTCCGCCCACGCGCTGGCGATATTGCTGGATGAAGCCTGGTATGCAGCCGCCGGCCAGTGTGGCGGCGAGCAGCACCAGGCGATCGAGCAGACCGTGCAGCACGCTGGCGCTTCCCGGAAGACGCCCCTTAGAGGAACGACTTGGTGAAGCTCAGCGACAGCAGCGAAGGCCTGGCCGACGCACCGCCATCCTTCACCTTGAACTTCTCCCATTCCCCACGCAGGGCGAAGGAGCCGAACTTCAGCTGCGCGCCGAGACCGTAGGCGAACTGGGTGTCCTTGGCGTCGGCATCGCCCAGGCCGTCGACGCTGAGGTTGGCATCGACCTTGGCCAGTCCCGCCTTGGCGTACAGGTCGAGGATGGGCAGCGGCAGCGGTGCATACAGCAGGCCGTACGCAGCAATGCCCTTGTAGTCCACCGAGGAGTCGCTGCCATCGGGCTTGCCGAAATCGATGTACTCCAGCTCGGCACCAAGCATCGATGCGACGCGTACGCCGGCGATCAGCTTCCAGCCCGTATCCTTGGCATCGAAGTCCAGTGCACCGAGGTCATCTGCGTTGAGGTCCACATCGCTCTGGCCGATGCCCGCACCGATGTAGAAATCCACTCCCGGCACCTGCGCCGCTGCCGGCATCGACACCAGGCCGAGCGCGCCGATGGCTAGCAGCGCGGCCAGTCCATGACGCACGCCGGGAAGTCCGGATCGTTGAATCGTTGCCATCTTCATATCCTCCTTGGACGGATGTTCACTCGCCCCCGCGATCTGCACGGGCAAAGTCATTCCATACTTTAGGAGGACCTGAAGCAAGAAGGCCCGCACCGGGCGGGCCTTCCTGTCACTTCTGTGAAGGCTGTCACCAGCCTGTCGCCATGCGGCGACTGTGCTTACTGTCCCGGCGGACGTCCGCCCGGAGGACCACCACCCGGAGGGCCGCCCATGCCGCCGCCCGGTCCACCCATGCCGCCGCGACGCTGGGCCTGTGCAGCCTGCGCAGCTTCCCAGGTCTTCTTCTGGTCGGCGTTGAGCACCTTGTTCACCGCAGCCGTGAGGTTGTCACGCGCCTTGGTGCGCGCGGCCATTGCCTCCTGGCTGGGCGGGCCACCTGCGCCGGCCGGAACCTTCGCAACCTCCGCCACATACGCATCGGCCGCCTTGTCGATCTCGGCCGTCTGCGCAGCAGTGAGCTTCAGCGCTGGATCATTGAGGCCGAAACGCTGGATCGTGCCGGCACGATCATTCGCCGGCATGCCCATGCCACCACCCATGCCCGGGCCACCAGCACCAGGACCACCACGGGGAGGACCACCACCAGGCGCCTGCGCCATCGCGCCGGCCGCCATCGTCATCATCGCGCCGACGGCAGCCGTCAGCAGCAATGTTTTCATCTTGCCTTTCATCGTCGAATCTCCCGGAACAAATGAAGTGGAAGAAACCGCGATGATCATAGCGCTACGCCTGAAAGGCGGCGCAACTGTCGGATGCAACGGACATTACTTGTCGTTCACCCGATATCAATTGTGGAAGAAATAAGGATCATTCCGTCTCGAAAGACGCCGGGATGCTGCAGCGACAGTGAATTGTCACCTATCTGCTGCTGAACGGACGGGGCAACACACCCCGCGCAACATCAGGATGGTCGCAGAACAGGCCATCCACACCGGCTTCGACATGCATGCGGATCTCGCCAGCCAGGTCACCATGTCCATTCAGCTCATTGCCACGCCGGAACGGCACTGGCAGGAACATGTTCTCGGCTCGGAACGTCCAGGCATGCACCTGCAGTCCTGCGGCATGCGCGTTCTCCACCAGGCCGGTGGGCACCAGCATTCCGCCGGCCTTCTCGGCGATCACCATGCTCTTCTGCACGCCGATCACGTCGGCATATTCGGCCACGCGCTTCAGGCCCTCGGGAGTTGCCATGTTGGCGAAGCTGCCACCCTTCTCCGGCGACTGGTCCCAGGGCGCGCCTTCAGCCGCCATCAGCTGCACCAGCGGATGTTCGCACTGCCGCCGCAGGTAACGCAGGTTGCCCACCTCGAAGGACTGGATGTAGACCGGGGCGGTGCCAAGCCCGACGCGCAGCGCTTCCAGCAGCAGGGGTTCCAGCCTCAGCCCGATGGAAGCGAAGTGCGAGGGATGCTTCAGCTCTGCATACACGCCGATGGGCGGAAGCTTCGCCGGTGCGCGCATCGAGTTCACATAGCCCACGTACTGCAGGATCTCTTCCAGCGTGGGCACCTCGAAGCGGCCGTCATAACGCTTGTTGCCCGCCCGCAGTTCGGGGATGCGTTCGCGTGCGCGCAGCGTCTTCAGCTCCTCGAGCGTGAAGTCCTCGGTGAACCAGCCGCTCACGTCCACGCCATCGATGTACTGCGTGCGCTTGCGTTCCTCGAACTCCGGATGCCGGGCCACATCGGTGGTGGTGCCGATCTCGTTCTCATGGCGGGCCACCAGCACGCCATCGCGCGTGGCCACCAGGTCCGGCTCGATGTAGTCGGCGCCCTGCAGCAGCGCCAGCGAATACGAGGCCAGCGTGTGCTCGGGCATGTGGCCGCTGGCGCCGCGGTGCCCGATGACCAGCGGCATCTTCATTGCAGGAAGTTGAGCAGCGCGGTGACCAGCGCGCTGTTGGCGAAGTCGATGAAGAATGCGCCCACCATCGGCGCCACGAGGAAGGCGCGCGGCGCGGGGCCGTAGCGTTCCACCAGCGTGCGCATCACGGCCATGGCATTGGCGGTGGTGCCGAGCATGAAGCCCACGAAGCCGCCGCCCATCACCGAGGCCTCGTAGTCGCGGCCCATCAGGCGGAACACCAGCGGCACGCTCACCACGATGAGGATGATCTGCGCCGCCAGCATCACCAGCAGCGGCAGCGCGAGGCCCGCCAGGTCCCACAGCTTCAGTGTCATCAGCGCCAGTGCGAGGAACAGGGACAGCGTCACGGCGCCGATGGTGTCCTGGATGCGCATCGACAGGCCGAACCAGCCGGTGAGGTCGTCGATATTGCGGATCAGCGCCGCCACCAGCATGGCGCCGATGTAGGGCGGCAGGGTGATGCCCTGCGCCTGCACCCAGCTGGACAGCCACGACCCGACGGCCATTGCAACGAGCAGCAGCACGGCATTGCGCATCACGGCCCAGGTCTCGGCGCTCTCGTCATCACCCGGCGGCGGCGCCTGCACGTCCCCGGGCGCATCAAAACCTTCGTCCGGCTTCGGCGGCGGGTAGCTGGTGCCGGTGGGGATCCTGTGGCGCGTGATCAGCCACCCGCTCAGCGGGCCGCCCAGCAGCGCGCCGCAGACGATGCCGGCCATGGCCATGGCCAGCGCGATGGATGCGGCGCCTTCCACGCCTGCCGCCTCGAACAGCGGCGCAAATGACAGCCCCGTGCCCGGTCCGCCGGTGAGCGTCACCGAACCGGCCAGCACGCCGAACAGCGGATCCATGCCGAACAGCAGCGCGACGCCGATGCCCACCACGTTCTGCAGCACCGCGAAGCCCAGCGCCAGCACGAAGAACAGGCCCACCTGCGGACCGCCGGACTTCAGCATCGACACGCTGGCGCCGAAGCCGATGGTGGTGAAGAAGGCAATCATCAGCGGTGTCTGCAGGGTGGTGTCGAACTCGAACAGCGTCACGTCCTGCCCGCGCGCGATGAGGATGGCCACCGACACCAGCAATCCGCCCAGCACTGGCGCGGGAAGATTCAGGCGGGCCAGCACGGGGAATACCTTCCGCAGCAGGTAGCCGAGCATCAGCACCAGTCCGGCGAATGCCAGCGTGTTGATCAGATTGAGCTTGAGCATCGCCGCGCCACCGCCTTATCGCATCGTCACCAGTTCTTCGGCCGCCGTGGGATGGATGGCGACGGTGTCATCGAAGTCGCGCTTGGTTGCCCCCATGCGCACCGCCACCGCGAATCCCTGCAGCATCTCGTCCACGCCGCGTCCGGCCAGGTGCACACCCACCACGCGCTGCTCCGCCCCCACCGTCACCAGCTTCATGCGCGTCTTCGGCTTGCGCTGTGTGAGAGCGTGGTACATCGGCACGAAGCGTGCCGTGAAGCACTTCACTGCCGCGTCGCCAAAACGCGCGCGCGCCTCCGGTTCGGTCAATCCCACCGCGCCCAGCGGCGGATGGCTGAAGACCACGGCCGGCACATTCTCGTAGGAGAGCTTGCGGCCTTCCATGCCGCCCCAGATGCGATCGGCCATGCGCCGCCCGGCAGCAATCGCTACCGGCGTGAGCGTGACCTTGCCTGTGACATCGCCGATGGCGAACACGCCGGGCACGGAGGTCTGCTGGTATTCATCCACTTCTATATAACCGCGCTCGTCCAGACGCACGCCCACAGCCGGATCGATGAAGCTGGTGACCGGGTCCCGGCCGATGGCCCACACCACGGCATCCTGCCCGGCGATCACCTCGCCCGTGTTCAGCCGCACGTCGATGCGGTTGCCGGCGGCGCGCGCGAGCCCGGCCGGTTCGGCCTGCAGGCTCACGGTGGCGCCGGCATCCACCAGTCCCTCCTGCGCCGCCTCAACCAGCATGGGATCAAAGCCGCGCAGCAGCGCATGCCCGCGTGCCACCAGGTTCACCTGGCTGCCCAGCGTGGCGAACACGCCGGCGATCTCCAGCCCGATGAAACCGGCCCCCACCACGGTGACGCGCTGCGGCCGCTGCTGCAGCTCGAAGAATCCGTTGGAATCGATGCCCAGCTCCGCACCGGGGATGTTGGCTTGCCGCGGCCGCCCACCCGAGGCCAGCAGCACCCGCTCACCCCGCAGGCGCCGCCCCTCCACCTCCACGGTGTGTGCATCCACCAGCCGTCCCCAGCCCTGCACCACCTCGACGCGGCTCTTGGCGAGGTTCGACTGGTAGATGCCGCGCAGGCGTATCACGTAGGCATCGCGCGCCACCTTCAGCCGGGACCAGTCGTGGGCCGCGTTTCCGAGGTAGAACCCGTAGCCCAGCGCATCGTGCAGGGCGTCGGCGATCTCTGCCGCATTCCACATCAGCTTCTTGGGCACACAGCCCACGTTCACGCAGGTGCCGCCCAGATCGCCGGCTTCCACCAGCGCCACCCGGGCGCCGTACTCGGCGGCACGGCGGGCGGTGGCGATGCCGCCACTGCCCCCGCCCACCACGATCAGATCGAAGGTTTGGTCCATGTGGGCATAATAGGAGAAATGAACCACAACCCGCTGCTGGGTGCCGGCCCCTTACCGGCTTTCGATGCCATCCGCCCGGAACATGTCGAAACGGGCATCCGCGAGCTGCTCGATGAGAACCGCGCCCGCATCCGCGAGATCCAGGCCACTTCCGCGCCCACTTTCCGCAGCCTGGTCGAGCCGCTGGAAGAACTCCAGCACCGCCTGGCGCGTGCCTGGTCGCCGGTGGGCCACCTCAACGGCGTGATGAACAACGAGGCACTGCGCGAGCGCTACAACGCCTGCCTGCCGCTGCTGTCCGAGTACGGCACCGACCTGAGCCAGAACGAGCGGCTGTTCCAGGCCTTCACCGCCGTGCGCCAGAACGAGTCGGGCAGCCTCGATGCCGAGCAGCTGGCCGTGGTGGATCACGCGCTGCTGGAGTTCCGCCTCGCCGGCGTCGCACTCGACGGCGCGAAGAAGGACCGCTTCAAGGCGGTGATGCTCGAGATGTCCCGCCTCGGCGCGAAGTTCGAGGAGAACGTCCTCGATGCCACCAACTCCTTCACCCACGAAGTGCACGACGCCACCGAGCTGGATGGCCTGAATGCCACCATCCTCGCGCAGGCCCGCCAGCGCGCGGAAGCCGCGGGCAAGCCCGGCTGGGTGCTGGGGCTGGAGCAACCCACCTACGTGGCCGTGGTCACCGATGCCCACTCGCAGAAGCTGCGGGAAATCTTCTACCGCGCGTGGAGCACACGCGCCGCCACCACCGGCCCCACGCCGGCGAAATTCGACAATACGCAGGTGATGGAAGATCTGCTGCGCCTGCGGCACGAGGCCGCGCAGCTGCTGGGCTATCCGGACTTCGCCGCCTATGCGCTGGCGCGCCGCATGGCGCGCACGGTGGATGAGGTGCTCGGTTTCCTGCGCGACATGGCGCGTGCCGCGCGCCCCGCCGCCGAGCGCGAGCTGGCCGAACTCACCGAATTCGCCGGCCGCAAGCTCGACGCCTGGGACATCACTTATTACTCCGAGCGCCTGCAGGAGGCGCGCTACAGCATCTCGCAGGAAGAGCTGCGCCCTTATTTCCCGCTGCCGCGTGTGCTCGATGGCCTGTTCGGGGTGGTGCAGCGGCTGTTCCAGGTGGGATTCCGCCAGCGCACCGACGTGCCGGTCTGGCATGCCGATGCACGCTACTACGACATCCTCGACGCATCCGGCAAGGTGATCGGCGGCGTGTACCTCGATCCCTATGCGCGCCCCAACAAGCGCAGCGGCGCCTGGATGGACGAGTGCGTGGGCCGCAAGGAACTCTCCACCGGCAGCGCCCTGCCCGTGGCCTACCTGGTCTGCAATGCACTGCCCGGCGCCGCCGGCCTGCCCGCACAGCTCACCCACGACGATGTGGTGACGTTGTTCCACGAGTTCGGCCACGGCCTGCACCACCTGCTCACCCGCGTGCGTTACCCCTCCATCTCCGGCATCAACGGCGTGGCCTGGGATGCGGTTGAGCTGCCCAGCCAGTTCATGGAGAACTACGCCTGGCAGCCGGCGGTGCTGCGCGAGATCACCCGGCATGTGGAGACCGGTGCACCGCTGCCCGAGGAGCAGATCACGCAGCTGCTGAAGACACGCAGCTTTCAGGCCGGGCTCGCCACGCTGCGCCAGGTGGAGTTCGCGCTGTTCGACTTCCGCCTGCATGCCGAATACGACCCGGCGCGCGGCGCGCGCATGGCGGAAATCCTCGCCGAGGTGCGGCAGGAGGTGGCGGTGGTGCAGGTCCCCGAGTGGAACCGCTATCCCAACAGCTTCGGCCACATCTTCGCCGGCGGTTACGCCGCGGGCTACTACAGCTACAAGTGGGCCGAGGTGCTGTCGGCCGATGCCTTCTCCGCCTTCGAGGAAGCCGGCATCTTCGACCGCGCCACCGCCGGCCGTTTCGTGGATGCCATCCTCTCGCGCGGCGGCAGCCGCGATGCGCTGGATGCCTTCGTCGCGTTCCGGGGTCGGAAGCCCCGTATCGACGCCCTGTTGCGGCAGCACGGCATCGCGCCCTGAAATGCCCACGGTCGCCAGCTGGAACGTCAACTCGTTGCGGGTGCGCATGCCGCACCTTTCCACCTGGCTGGGCACCACCGGTCCCGACGTGCTCGGCCTGCAGGAAACCAAGTGCGTTGACGAGGCCTTTCCCCGCGAGGCGCTCAGCGCGCTGGGCTACCACTGCGTGATGAGCGGCCAGAAGACCTACAACGGCGTGGCGCTGCTGGCCCGCGAACCGCCCACCGACGTGGTGATGGGCCTGCCCGACCTCGAAGACCCGCAGCGCCGGCTGATCGCCGCCACCGTGGACGGCGTGCGCTATGTGAACGTGTATGTGCCCAACGGCCAGGCCGTGGGCTCCGAAAAATTCGAATACAAGCTGCGCTGGCTCAGCTCATTGCGCCGCTTCCTTGAAGGTGAGCTGGCCGCGCATCCGCGCCTGGTGGTGATGGGCGATTTCAACATCGCGCCGGATGACCGCGACGTGCACGACCCGGTGCTGTGGAAGGACCAGATCCTCTGCAGCGAACCGGAACGCGAGGCGCTGCGCATGCTGCTCGAGCTGGGACTGGCCGACAGCTTCCGCCTGCACGACCAGCCGGAAGCACTGTTCAGTTGGTGGGATTACCGCGCCGCCGGTTTCCGCCGCAACCTCGGCCTGCGCATCGACCTGCTGCTGGCCAGCCGCGAGGTAGCTGGCGCCGCCGACCCGGGCTGGATCGACGTGGCACCACGTCGCCTGGAGCGGCCCTCCGACCACACGCCCGTGTTCCTGCGTTTCGATGCCTGAACTTTTTTCGCGTCCGGCGTGATCAGGGCAACCCTGATATGCCATGTCGGACCGGACCTGGATCGCATTCTGCGGACCGTGTCGTGTGCCGCCCTGCGGGCCCGGAATAGACTGCCTCCAGCATGTACAGCGCCCGCCGCAGCGATTACGACGTCACCAACACGGTGCGGGTGTCTTCCGCGCCTGAGGTCCGCGACGCGGTCAAGGAGCTGCTGGTCCGGGCCTGGCCTGACCTGGCGTTCGCGCCGCTGGCCCGCGCCTTCCACGATTTCGAGCTGGCCTTCACCGGCCGCATGCCTGGCTATTTCGGTGTCGACACCGTTTACCACGACCAGCAGCACACGCTGGACGTGACGCTGGCCATGGCGCGCCTGGTCACCGGCTACGAGCTGAAGCACGCCGGCACCGAAAAGGCGCTGGGCGCCGGGCGCGCAGCGCTGGGCATCTTCCTCGCACTGTTCCATGACATCGGCTACCTGCGCGAGCGTGGCGAAGAGGCACTCAACGGCGCCGAGTTCACCCGCAACCATGTTTCGCGCAGTGCGCGTTTCATGGACTTCTACCTGCCGACGGTGGGTTTCGGGCATAGCGCCCCGCTGGCCGCGGAACTGGTGCATTTCACCGGCTACGAGAAGACCTTCGAGCAGATCGGCGCCACCGTCACCGATCCGCGCGACATCGCCCTGGGCCACCTGCTCGGCACCGCCGACATGATTGCCCAGATGGCCGACCGCTGTTACCTGGAAAAATGCCGTGACCGGCTGTATCCGGAGTTCGTGCTCGGCGGCGTGGCACTTTCGGTGGGTCCCACCGGCGATCGCGGCGTGCGCTATTCATCGGGCCTCGACCTGCTGCGCCAGACGCCGCAGTTCATGCAGGACACCATCAGCAAGCGCCTGGATGCCGCCTTCGGCGGCGCCTACCGTTACGTGGAAGTGCTGTTCGACGGCACCAATCCCTACATGGAATCCATCCAGCGCAGCCTGGATTTCCTGCAGCAGGTGCTGCGCGGGGAGAACTGGCGCATGTTGCGCCGCACGCCGCGTGTATACACCGCGCACCCGGATCCGCTGGCCAGCGTGCGCGGCCTGATGTCCAGCTACCTCAAGCGGGCCTGGTCACGCGGGGAGCGCTGAGCGCCAGCGCCGGCGGCGCGTCCACGTTGCGCACATAGCGCTCGAGGATTTCCGGCAGTCTCTTCTCCACCGCGCCGCGTGCATCGATGGCCGCGGCATCCAACGCCCCGCGCAATACCTCCAGGGAGAACTGTTCCATTGCAGCCTGCGCCACCGCCGCATGGCTCAGGTGCCAGGGCTCCGGCTGCACGCCACCGCGCCAGGTGGTGTAGGGGCGATAGAAGCCGAAGCGCGCCGCGTGTTCCGCCAGCCAGGCATCCAGCCGCCCGAATACACCGCCGGATGCGTACTCCTCCGGCACCACCTGCAGCCGGTAGCCGGGCGGCATGGCCGCGGCATCCATCACGTCAAGGTCGCTGCCCCAGTGGTGACGGCTGGCGCCGGGCAACGCCGACCAGTGCAGGATGGCAGCAACCCGCCCGTCCTCATCCAGCGAAGCGGCGTCGAGCAGCCGGCCGGTCTCGTCCCGCAGTTCCCGCTCCCCGCGCGCCTTGCCGTTCCAGATGGCCAGCTGCCGGTCGAAGTCGCGGAAGGAGGAGAAAGGGACCAGGTCGATGCCCTCTTGCGCTGCCGCAGCGCGCATTGCCAGGAAGGGCCCGACCACATCATGATGCAACGCACAAGGGGGATCCGCGAGTTCGCGGATATGGGTTCGGCTCCTCCCTGTGAGTTCGCTATCTGAAAAAACAGGGGTCATACGGGCGATTCGGGCCTTTCATCGCTTTAAAAGCGGCTTTTTTCGGCGATCAGGTTAACATTTCATGACCTTGCGCAGCCTCAAGACCAAGTTCGCCCTGTCCGGCGCAGCCATTGGCCTGCTGCTGGTCATTGGTGTCTTTGCGCTCACCACCCTGCTCGGCAGCTCACTTTCACCCCTGCAATGGTTGGCCATTCCCATTGCCCTGGCCGCCACGGGTGGCGCGGCGTGGCTGGCATTCGCCATGGGGCGGCGCATCACGAACGAACTCGAGCAGCTCAACGTCAGCACGCACCGCATGGCCGAGGGCGACTTCACCCAGCCTGTGCGCGCACTGCGCGACGACGAGCTCGGCGACCTGCAGCGCACCGTCGACCTGATGCGCAAGAGCCTGGCCGACACCACCATCACCAAGAATTACCTCGACAACGTACTCAACAGCATGGTGGACGCGGTGTTCGTCGTGCGGCCGGACGGCACCATCCGCTCCACCAATCTTGCAGCGCAGCGACTCACCGGCGCGCCGGCCGTGGAGCTGGTGGACCGGCACATCGGCTCGCTGCTCTCCGCGCCGGACCTCGCCGAGGCCGAGCGCGTGCAGAAGGCCAGCGAGTCCGGCGAGGCGCTGCTGCGCACCGCGGCGGGACAGACCATCCCGGTGTCCTTCTCCTCCTCCATCCTCGATTCGGCCGACCCGCAGTTCCACGGCCACATCTATGTGGCGCGCGACATCACCGACCGCAAGCGGGCCGAGCGGCGCATCCGCTACCTGGCGCGCTACGACGCGCTGACCAAGATCCCCAACCGCATGCAGTTCCAGCACCTGCTGCAGCAGGCCATCGCGCGCGCGCTGCGCACGCGCACCGGGCTGGCGCTGCTGTACCTGGACATGGACCATTTCAAGGAGGTGAACGACACCTTCGGCCATGGCGCGGGCGACCGCGTGCTCGAGGCACTCACCGAGCGGCTCACCAGCTCGCTGCCGGCGGACACCGTGCTCGGCCGCCTGGCCGGCGACGAGTTCGCGCTGTTCATCGACGGCATCTCCGAGAGCACGGCGCGCGAGGTTGTGCGGCATCTCTCGCAGGAGATCCTGGGCGCCGTGGCGCAACCGTTCTACGTGGGCGGACAGGAAGTGTTCCTGTCGGCCAGCATCGGCGTGGCGCTGTGCCCGCGCGACGCGGAGAACGTGATCGACCTGATCCGCAACGCGGATGCGGCCATGTACTACTCCAAGCAGAACGGCGGCAATTCCTGCGCCTTCTACTCCCCGGAGATGAACGCCGCCTCGGTGGAACGGCTGATGCTGAAGAGCAAGCTCAAGCGCGCCATCGAGCGCGATGAGTTCGTGGTCGCCTACATGCCCAAGGTGGATGTCACCGACGGGCGCATCGTGGGCGCCGAGGCGCTGCTGCGCTGGCGGCTGCCTGGGCACGGCGACATTCCTCCCGCGCAGTTCATTCCGCTGGCGGAGGAGAACAACCTCATCAGCAGCATCGGCGAGTGGGTGCTCAACCGCGTGTGCCTGGACTACCGCGCGCTCTCCAGCGCCGGGCGCGCTCCGGGACGCATCGCGCTGAACCTTTCGCTGAAGCAGCTGCGCCAGGCCAGCTTCATCCTCGACTACCGCTCGGTGTTCGAGAGCCATGGCGTGTCGCCCTCGCACCTGGAGCTGGAGATCACCGAAAGCACCCTGATGGCCAATCCCAAGCGCACCATCGGCATGCTCAAGGAGCTGGCCGCGCTGGGCGTGCACCTGTCGATCGATGACTTCGGCACCGGCTACTCCTCGCTGTCAGCGCTGCAGCAGTTCCCCATCGGCACGCTGAAGATCGACCAGTCCTTCGTGCGCGAGGCCAACCTCGACCACAACGACGCCACCATCGTGCGCACCATCATCGAGATGGGGCGCAGCCTGGGCATGGACGTGGTCGCCGAGGGCGTGGAGACCGAGGGCCAGCTGAATTTCCTGCGCTCCGCCGGCTGCGACTTCGCGCAGGGCCAGCTGTTCGGCGAGCCCTGCTCGGCCGACGCGCTGGGAGCGCTGCTTTCGCGGCAGGTGGCCACGGGCCGCTCGCCCTTCCCCGTGTTCGAGCAGGACGGTCGCGCCGTAATCGATGGCCGGGCCTGAGCCAGGCATCCGGCAGGGCATCTCGCTGAAGAAGCCGCCGCGCCGGCGATGGCGCAGGCTGCTGCTGGTGCCGGCAGCGCTGTGGCTCGGGCTGGCGGTCTGGCACACGCACAAACCCCTGCCTGAAGGCGTGCATGTTGAAGGTGCCCTCGTCGCCACGCCCGGCAGTTCATTGCAGTTCCTGGCCGACGTCACGGCGGCCGACGCTGCCGGCAATCGTGTGCAGCAGCAGACCATCCATGCCGCCACGCTGGAGCTGGTGCGCAACGCGCGCGATTTCCTGGTGCTCGACTACTTCCTGTTCAACGGGCAGGGCGGGCCGCGCGGACCGCTGGTGTACGAGGACGGACTTGCGCCGGTCTCCACGGCGCTGGCAGATGCCCTGCGCGAGCTGAAGCAGGCGCAGCCCACGCTGCCCGTGCTGCTGCTGGTGGATCCCATCAATGACTACTATCGCGGCACAGCGCCGCCGGCGCTCGCTGCGCTCGAAGCGCTGGGCGTGGACGTGGCCGTGACACGCCTGGATGGCCTGCGCGATTCCAACCCGGTCTACAGCGCCACCTGGCGCATGCTGTTTGCCTGGTGGCTGGACTCCGGAGGCGTCGGCGCCTTCCCCAACCTGCTCGACGGCGCCGGCCCGCGACTGAAGCCCGGTGCACTGCTGCGGCTGCCGAACTTCAAGGCCAACCACCGCAAGGTGGTCCTCACCGGCGATGGCGCCGGTTCGCTGGTGGGCATCGTTTCATCGGGCAATCCCCACGACGCCAGCAGCGCGCACTCCAACGTGGCATTGCGCGTGGAGGGCGAGGCCCTGCGCGAGCTGCTCGGCAGCGAGCTGTCCATCGCGCGGCAGGCTGGCGCCAGCGAGGCGGTGCTGGACAGGTACCGCGCCTCGCCGGCAGAAGCATCGGCGACAGGGTCGTCAGCCGTGGAAGTCGCCGACGATGTTGCTGGCGAAGACGGGCCTGCGCAGGTCGGCATTCTCACCGAGGGCGCCATCCGCGTGGTGCTGCTGCAGGAGCTGGATGCCGCAGGCGCCGGCGACGCCATCGACCTGGCGCAGTTCTATCTCTCGGACCAGGGCGTGCTCGATTCCCTGCTCGCGGCTGCCCGGCGTGGCGCGGCCGTGCGGCTGCTGCTGGATCCGAACCGCGATGCCTTCGGCTTCAGCAAGTCCGGCATCCCGAACCGCCCGCTGGCCAGCGCGCTGGCCCGCCGCGCGAGTGGCACGATCGCACTGCGCTGGTATCGCACCCACGGCGAGCAGTTCCACTCGAAGTTCGCCATGGTGCGCTCGGGCGGGAGGCTGTGGTTCACCCTGGGATCGGCAAACTTCACCCGGCGCAACATCGCCGACTACAACCTCGAGGCCAATGTGCAGGTGGAGTGCGCCACAGGCTGCGCAGTGGCGCTGGACGCCGCCAGCTGGTTCGAGCGGCTGTGGAGCAACGCTGGCGGAATCGTGTATTCCGATGAGGCCTCGCGCTGGGCCGAAGACAGCCATGGGCGCTACCTGCGCGCCCGCGTGATGGAAGCCACCGGCCTGTCGACTTTCTAGCGCTGTGCCTGCAGCGCCGCGCTCGCCGCCGCCGTTGCCTTGCCGCGCACTTCCTCCATCGCCTTCTGCGCCGCGCTCTCGAATGCACGCACGATGGCCGCCATGCGGTTCTCGCCGGCCGGCTCGCGCGCCTCGGCATCGCAGTTGCCAACCACGCGCCGCGGCGAGGTGTCCACCAGCATGCATTCCAGCGTCACGCGCACCACCGGGGCGCCGCTGCCGGATTCATATTCCGCCTCGAAGTGCCGCGCCGTGAGCAGCAGTTCGAATTCGGCCGGGCCCGCGCTGCGCCCGCCGCCGACCACGGTGGTGAAGCTGCCATCCATCGACTGCACGGCGAAGGCGGCCAGCACCTCGGGCAGCGACCCGCCCCAGCGGCTGGCCGCGAAATAATCCAGCTCATTGCCCGGCCGGGTCAGCGCCAGCCGGAAAGTGTCGAGTCCCGGGTGCACCTGTGGCCGCGGCACGCTGAGTACAGCGGCCACCGGTGCCGCCGCCTGCGCCGGCCCGGCACGCAACACATAGAGGCGGTCAGGCTCGGCATTGCTGCGGAACATGCCGCAGCCGGAGAGAAGCAGCGCCGCGAACGCTGGCGCGCAGCACCACATGGCGCGCAGCTTGCTCATCGCGGCACCTCCACGCCCGCCGTCGGCGCGCGGTAGATCAGCTGCGAGGGATTTTCCTTCAACCCGCGCGCCAGGTCACGCAGCTCCTCGGCAGCCTGCTGCGCGGACTCCAGCGTGAGCTGCAGCTGCGGCAGCCCCTCCTGCGTGAACGAGGCCAGGCCCGGGCGGTTGTCCTGCACCATGGCGCTGACATTCGAGGCCGCGTCATCCAGGTGTTGGGCGGTGACGTTGAGGCGGTCGATGAGTTCCGTGGCCTTGCCGGCCAGCGCACCGGTCGTGGTGTCGAGGTTGGCAGCGAGGCTGCGCGCGGCGCGTGTGGCCTCTGCCATGTCACCCAGCAGGGCATCGGCGCGATTCATCGTCGCGGGCAGCTGCTTCGTCACCGCATGGAGGTTCTGGATCATCTCTGACATGGCCTCTGCATTCTCGGACGAGAACACTTCCTGCGCGCTGTCCAGCAGCTCGGCGATCGTGCCGGCGAGCTCGGGCAGCGCATTGAGGAAGGCATCGAATCCCGATCGCATCGAGGCGATCACCGGATAACGCTCGCTGGGCACCGCCGGCAGCACCGTGGCATTCGGCCCCACCCGCAGCAGGTCGATGTACAGCAGCCCGGTGGCAAAGCTCAGCACCGACAGGCTGGCCGCCGTGTTGTCGGAGATGGGCGCGGACTGGTCGATGTCGGCGATCACCTGCACACGGTCGGGGCTGCGCGGATCAAGGCGGATGCGGCGGATCTTGCCCACCTCCACGCCGAGGTAACGCACCGAGCTGCCTTCGGAGAGACCAGTGACCGAGCCGGGAAAGTAGATCTCGTAGCGCTGGTAGTTGCGGCTGTCGCGCCCTTCGGAGTACCAATAGACGAAGCCGCCGGCCAGGCCCAGCGCCAGCAGCACGAACGCGCCGACGGCGGTGTAGTTGGCCCTACGCTCCACGCTTCGCCTCCGCGTTGGAGAAACGCGCGGCACGCGTGCCGCGGAAGTACGCCTGGATCCACGGATGCGGATGATCGACGATGCGCTCGCGCGTGTCCTGCACCAGCTTGCGATCGACAATGACGCCGACGCGCTGGCAGATGCGGAAGATCGTGTCGAGGTCGTGCGTGATCATCACGACGGTGAGATGCAGCTCATTCTGCAGATAGGCTATCAGATCATCGAATGCCGCGGCGCTGATCGGATCCAGCCCCGAAGTCGGCTCATCGAGGAACAGCAGCTGCGGATCCAGCGCCAGTGCGCGCGCCAGGGCGGCACGCTTGATCATTCCGCCTGACAGCTGTGCAGGATATTTGTGCAAGGCGTCTTCCGGAAGTCCTACAAGACGCAGCTTCAGCAGCGCCAGCTCGTCCATCGCGCGGCTGGTGAGCGAGAGGTGCTCGACCATGGGCAGCTGGATGTTCTCGCGCACGGTCAGCGCCGAGAACAGCGCGCCGTGCTGGAAGGTCACGCCGTAGCGCGCCTTGGCGGCAGTGAGCGCGCGCCCGCGCAGGCTGGTCATGTCCACGCCCTCCAGCTTCACGCTGCCTTCCTGCGGCTGGTGCAGTCCCAGGATGGTCCTCAGCAGCACCGACTTGCCACTGCCCGAACTGCCCAGCAGGCCGAACACCTCGCCCCGCCGCACCTCCATGTCGAGGTGATCGTGCACCAGCTGGCGGCCGAAGCGGTTCACCACGCCGCGCACTTCCACCGCCAGCTGCTGGTCCGCGGCGGCCATCAGAAGTCGATCTCCAGGAACAGCACCGCGAACAGCGCGTCCGCAAGCAGCACCAGGAAGATGGACTGCACCACGGCCACGGTGGTGAGGCGGCCCAGCTCGCGCGCCGAGCCGCGCACCTGGAAGCCGCGGTAGGTGCCGGCCAGTGCGATCAGCGCCGCGAACACCGGCGCCTTCACCAGCCCGGCCCAGAACGTTGTCGGCGCAATGGCCTCGTTGGCGCGTGCGATGAACTGCGCCAGCGGCATGTCCAGCAGCCACATGCACAGCAACGCGCCGCCTGCCATGCCCACCAGGTCTGCGATCACGGTGAGCAGCGGCAGCGCGATGACCATGCCGAGGATGCGTGGCAGCACCAGCGTTTCCACGGCATCCACGCCGATGGCGTCCAGCGCGTCCACCTCCTCGTTGAGGCGCATCGAGCCGATTTCCGCGGCAAAGGCGCTGCCCGTGCGGCCGGCCACGATGATGGCGGTGAGCAGCACGCCCAGTTCGCGCAGCACGCCCACCGTGATGAGGTCCACCACATAGATGTCGGCGCCGTAGTTGCGCAGCTGGCTGGCCGCCATGTAGGCCACGATCACGCTGATGAGGAAGGCGATCAGCGACACCACCGGAATCGCGGTGATGCCCGTGTCGTAGATGTGGCGGGCCACCGAGATCGGGCGCAGCGACCTCCAGCGCACCAGCGCGCGCACGAATTCCATGGCCGCATGCCCGACGAAGTCCAGCCCGTCACGCAAACCCTGGATGCGCTCGACCGTGGACTTGCCCAGCGACTCCACGATGCTGAAGTTCACCTCCGAGCGCAGCCCGGGCGGCTTGTCTTCCGCGCCGGCATGCAGCGCAGTGCGCACCAGCACCAGGGTGGAGGGCTCCGGCCCGGCAAAGGCAACGCCGATGCCGCGGCCGGCGAGGATGCGCGTCAGCTCATCCAGCGCCCAGGCGCCGGCGAGGTCGAGCCGTTCCACGCCGGCGGTGGAGATGCGGGCCTCACGTACCTCTTCAAGGTCGAGTGCCAGGACTTCGGCATGGATGGCATCGAGGGCCTGCGCGCGCCACACGCCGCGCAGTGCCAGATCCAGCGTCGTTCCATTGCGCCGGCCTTCAACGAAAGCCATCCACGTCCTTCAGGTGTCGTCGCGATATCTCCGCAGACGGATCACGATGTACACCATTACGGCCGCCGCCGCGACCCCCAGCCACAAGTCCGGATTGAGCAGGAAGGCCATCCAGTCTGGTTCCGCGGTGTCCCAGACGAACTGCACGGGATTCAGATTCAGCGCCCAGCTGTCACCAGCCCACGGCGCCAGCCTCTTGCCAAGGAAGCCCGCCACGTGCGAGGAGCCCGCGATGGTTCCCTCCAGCAGCATCAGCACGGCCGGCGGCAGGACGGCATACATGAGCGGCACGCGCTTCGCCAGCACCGATGCCAGCAGCAGGTAGGCGGCAAAGGGCGCGTACCAGAGGGCCCCGCTGAACCAGAACGCCACGATCTTCGGCAGCGCGGAGTAGGCGCCGACGAAGGCATCCCAGCTGATCACGCCGGAGAGCAGGTTGAACCTCACCTTGAGCACCAGCAGCATCACCGGCAACACCAGGGCAGCAATCAGCATCGCCAGCAGCGGCGCAACCACCAGCGCCACCAGGAGCTTGACCAGTACGGTCTGCGTGTCGGAGACCGGCAGCGACTTCCAGAACAGGATGCTGCGGTCCTTGCGCTCGGCATAGAGGCAGTCGAGCAGGTAGGAGACTATGCTGATGCTGGCCACGCCGCCCAGCACCGTGGCGATGATGATCATCACCCCGCGGCCGAAATACTGCGCGCCCTGGACTGGACCGTCGAAGGTCCCTGCCACCGGCCCCTCACCCGGCCCGAATCGACCGGGCTGGATCAGCGCCATGATGATGGCGAACCCGATCACCGCCAGCGGCGCCATCCAGAAAGCCCGGTGCTCCCAGAGCTCACGGCGCAGCATCATGGCGAACTTGCCGTACACTGCGTTCATGCGGCCTCCTGCATGCGCGCCACGAACAGGTCGGCCACGCTCGGGGTTCCCACTTCACCCAGTCTTGCCAGCTCCGCGCGCGGGGCGTTCTCGAAGAACAGCGCCGTGCGGCCGAACACGGTCCGTTCGCTGAATGGACGCAGGGCCCGCGCCGCCGCCAGCTGATCGGGCCCCACGACGAGCTGTGCATAACGCTCGCCGATCTGTTCCATGGGGCTGTCGAGCACGATGCCGCCCTGCTCTATGAACATCACATCCGTGAGCAGGTGCTCGATCTCCTCCACCTGGTGCGTGGTGATGAGGATGGTGCGCTCTTCATCCATGTAGTCATTGAGCAGGGTGTCATAGAACCGCCGCCGCACCAGCAGGTCCAGGCCCAGCGTGGGCTCGTCCAGCACCAGCAGGCGGGCGCGGATCGCGAGTACCAGCGCCAGGTGCAGCTGCGTGACCATGCCCTTGGAAAGCTGCTTCACCTTGTTGGTGAGCTTCACGTCCGTGGTGGCCAGGAACTGCTCGGCCCTGGCACGATTGAACGCCGGATGCACGCCCGCGACGTAGTCCAGGGCATCCTTCACGCGCAGCCACTTAGGCAGCACGGCCACGTCAGCGATGAAGGAGACCTCGCGCATCAGCTCATCGCGCTGCGTGGTGGGGTTTTTCCCCAGCACGCTCAGGTCCCCGTCGTAGGGTGTGAGTCCCAGCACCGACTTGATCACCGTGGTCTTGCCGGCGCCGTTGCGGCCGATCAGCCCGACGATGCGACCGGCATTGACGGTGAAATCCACTCCCGCGACGGCCTGCTTGCCGCCGGCATAGCGCTTGGCCAGGCCCCGCGCCTGAATGATCGCAGTCATTCCTCCCCCTGCTCCTTTCTTGCGGGCAGCGCGGGCACGCCGGCTGCCGGTCCGGATTCCAGAAGCGTTGCGGTGTCGAGGCCCAGCCGCTGGATGGTGGCCTGGATCTTCGGCCACTCCTGTTCCAGGAAGCGTCGGCGCTCATCCTTGAGCAACGCGGCGCCGGCGCCAGGGGCCACGAACATCCCCAGGCCGCGGCGCTTTTCCACCAGGCCCTCATCCGCCAGCTGCTGGTAGGCCTTCAGCACGGTGAGGGGATTGAGGCGGTACTCGGTGGCGACCTGCCGCACCGAGGGCAGCGCCTCGCCTTCCTTCAGCACCCCCTCGAGCATCAGCACGACCACGCGGTCGCGCAGTTGCCGGTAGATAGGCTGCGAGTCATCCCACTTGGCGTCTACCGGACTCAAGACACCTCACCGGATCAGCAGCGGCACCAGGCCCAGCAGCGACAACCCCAGGCAGAAAATCGGGGCGGTGAGCACCGCCCCCAGTCGCGCGAGCCGTTTTTGTGTCATGAAAGATACAATCTGGGGCATACGAGTCGGGATTGAAATCCGGTTTGATTCAGAGAGGATCACGAGAGGCTCCCCGCTCAGGTTGCCGACAACCGCGCGACCTGCGCGGCGGCCGGGCTGCCGGGGTTGGTGAATACCACCGCGACGCTGGTGAAGAGGAGACTGGTGGCGAGAACAGCCAGTCCAGATGCGACGGCGCGCCGTACCAGACCCACTCGAATCGACTCCTTGCTGCTGCTGTCCATCGCCTTGCTCCCTTTGTTGTTGCCGGGCGGGCTCCATCCCGCACCCCTATGGTGTTATATCTAACTACAACACCAAACCAGCGTCAACTCCCGGGGAGCCACCCGTGGCGCATCGCCGCAGGCGGTTAGAATCCGCCCCCACCCTTTCGAGCCTGGAGCCCAAGCTGATGAAGAAGCCCGTCACCGTCACGATCACCGGCGCCGCCGGCCAGATCGGCTACGCCCTCGCCTTCCGCGTCGCCTCGGGGCAGCTTCTCGGCAACGACCAGCCCGTGAACCTGCACCTGCTGGAGATCACCCCGACATTGCCGGCGCTGCAGGGTGTGGTGATGGAACTGAACGACTGCGCCTTCCCGCTGCTCAACAAGGTGATCGCCACCGATGACGCGAAGGTTGCCTTCCGTGATTCCCAGGTCGCGCTGCTGGTTGGCGCGCGCCCGCGTGGCCCCGGCATGGAACGCAAGGACCTGCTGCTGGCCAACGCGCAGATCTTCAGCGCGCAGGGCAAGGCCATGAACGAGGTGGCCGACCGCAACATCAGGGTCCTGGTGGTGGGCAATCCCGCCAACACCAATGCGCTGATCGCGCGTGCGAATGCGAAGGACCTGAATCCCCGCAATTTCACCGCAATGACGCGCCTGGACCACAACCGCGGCCTCTCGCAGCTGGCGGAAAAGACCGGCACGCACACCACCGACGTCCGCCGCTTCACCATCTGGGGCAACCACTCCTCCACGCAGTACCCGGACCTCTCGCATGCCACCGTGGCGGGCAAGCCGGCCAGGTCGCTGGTGGACCAGAAGTGGATCGAGGAGACCTTCATCCCGGTGGTGCAGCAGCGCGGCGCGGCCATCATCAAGGCGCGCGGTGCTTCCTCCGCCGCATCAGCCGCCGCGGCCGCCATCGACCATGTGCATACCTGGGTGAAGGGCACGGCGGAAGGGGACTGGGTGTCCATGGCCGTGCCCTCCGATGGCAGCTATGGCATTCCCGAGGGCGTCATCTACTCCTATCCGGTGACGACGAAGAACGGCGAATACGCCATCGTGCAGGGCCTTTCCGTTGATGAGTTCAGCCGCAAGCGCATGGATCTCTCGCACACCGAGCTGCGCGAAGAGCGCGACGGCGTGAAGGACCTGCTCTGACCGGCAGATTGCCCTTCCCGCGCCCCTGACGCTCGCGCACAATGCCCGGGAGTCCCTTCACGGGAGATCCCGGGCATGGGTACGCAGACGGCCATGATGCTGTCCGGGCTGTCGACAGTTGCCCTGGTCGCGGCCATGGTGTGGCTGCACCGGGCCTCCCTGGCGCGCGTACGGCGCAGCCACCAGGAAGCACTCGAGGCCCTGTCGTCCAGCGAGGAGCGCACCCGGCTGATCGTCGAGGGCGCCCTCGATGCCGTGGTAACCATCGACAGCAGCGGCAACATCATCGGCTGGAACACCCATGCTGAAGCCACCTTTGGCTGGAGCTGCGAAGAGGTGATGGGACGTGAGCTCAGCGCCATCATCATTCCCCCCCGCCATGCGGAGGCACACCACGCGGGCATGAAGCGCTACCTGGAAACCGGGCTGTCGCGCATGCTCAACCGCCGCGTCGAACTCACCGCCCTGGACCGGAGCGGCCGCGAATTTCCCATCGAGATCGCGATCACGCCGCTGCGCACCAGCACCGGCGTGAGTTTCTGCGCCTTCGTGCGCGACATCACGCGGCGGCAGGAGGCGCTGGCGTCGCTGCACGACAGCGAGCGGCGCTTCCGCACACTGGCCGAGTCCGTGCCGCACCTGGTGTGGACCTGTCGTCCGGATGGCTGGTGCGATTTCCTCGGCCACCAGTGGGTGGAATACACCGGCCGGCCGCTGGAGGAGCAGCTCGGCTACGGCTGGATGACGCACCTGCATGCCGATGACCAGGCCCGCGCGCAGGAGTCCTGGGCTGCTGCCGCGGCGCGCGGTGGCCAGTACGACGAGGAAATGCGGATCCGCCGCCGCGATGGTGCGTACCGCTGGTTCAAGACCCGCGCGATCCCGCTCAAGGATGACGATGGCAGCATCGTGAAGTGGTTCGGAACCTGCACCGACATCACCGACTACAAGGCCTTCCAGCACGAGATGCGCACGCAGATCGAGCGGCTCAGCCTGCTCGACCGCTGCACGCGCGCCATTGGCGAGCGACAGGACCTGCGCGAGGTGTTCGAGGCCGTGCTCGACCGGCTGGAGACCGGCTTCGACATCGACTTCGGCTGCATCTGCACCTGGGACGCCGGACACGTGCTCACCGTGAACGGCGTCGGCGCCGCCAGCCGCAACCTCGTGCCTGCCCTGCAGCTGCTGCCGGGAACGCGCCTCGACAGCGAGGCCGAGGGACTGGGGCGCGCAACATCGGGCCACCTGGTGCACGAGCCGGACCTGGCGCGGGCGACGGCGGTTTTTTCGCGCCGCCTGGCGGCGGGGGGACTGGGCGCGGTGGTCTTCGCGCCGCTCACCGTCGAGAGCCGCATCTTTGGTGTGCTGGTGGCGGCGCGTCGCCAGCCCGACAGCTTCAGCAGCGCCGATTGCGAGTTCCTGCGGCAGCTCTCGGGGCACGTTGCGCTGGCAGCGCACCAGGCAGAGCTGTACAGCAACCTGCAAACCGCCTATGACGACCTGCGCCGGTCACAGCAGGCCGTGATGCAGCAGGAGCGGCTGCGCGCCGTGGGACAGATGGCCAGCGGCGTGGCCCACGACATCAACAATGCGCTTTCACCGGCGGCGCTCTACGTGCAATCCATCCTCGAGCGCGAACCGGACCTCAGTCCGCGCGTGCGCGAGCAGATGAAGGTGGTGGAGCAGGCCATCGGCAGCGTGGCCGACACCATCGAGCGCCTGCGTGAGTTCTACCGGGAACGCGAGCCACAGCAGCCGCGGGAGCCGGTGCATCCCAACGAGGCCATTGGACAGGCAATGGAGCTCACGCGCGCGCGCTGGCACGACATCCCGCAGCGCCGCGGGGTGGTGATCGAGCTGCAGATGGATCTGGCGCCCAACCTGCCGGCCATCGTCGCCACCGCCAGCGAGCTGCGTGACGCCATCACCAACCTCATCCTCAACGCAGTGGATGCCATGCCGCAGGGCGGCGTGCTGGCGCTGCAATCCAGCCTGCTGCCAGGCGTGGGCCCGGAGGTGACGCCGCTGGTGCGGATCGCAGTACGGGACACGGGCGTCGGCATGAGCGCGGAGACCCGGCGCCGCTGCCTGGAGCCCTTCTTCACCACCAAGGGGGAACTGGGCACCGGCCTCGGGCTGCCGATGGTGTACGGCATGCTCGAACGGCATGGCGGCCGCATCGAGATAGCAAGCGAGCCCGGCGCGGGCACCGAGATGTCCATGCTCTTTCCGGTTGCGCGCGTGCAGGCCAGCGACCCGGGCGCAGCCGCGCCCGCGACACCGCCAGCGCTGCATGTACTGCTGGTGGACGATGACCCGGTGCTGCTGCGCACGCTGCGCGAGATACTGGAGACCGATGGCCATCGCGTGGTGGCGGTGAACTCCGGCCAGGAAGGCATCGATGCCCTGCGCGAGATGCAGGCCAGGGGCGAGCAGCTGTCCGTCGTGATCACCGATCTCGGCATGCCGCATGTGGATGGCCGCCGCGTGGCCGCCGCGGCCAAGGCCCTGCCCACCCCCCCGGCCGTGATCATGCTCACCGGCTGGGGCCAGCGGCTGCTGGACGAAGGAGACATTCCGCCGCATGTGGACCGCATGCTGGGCAAGCCTCCGAGGCTGGCCCAGCTGCGGACGGCGCTGGCGGAACTGGCAGGCGGCGTGACCGGCGACAACCCCGCCCGCCCGCCGCTCAATTGAACGCGCGCTTTACCGTCACTGCCCCGGTGCGCGGTTTGCCGGGTGGGCACCTCGCCATGGCACTGGCCGCGCTGCTGATCTCACTGCCGCGGCTGGCAACTGCGGCCGACGATGGTGCCGCCGTCAGCACCATCAACCATGCCTTCGCCACCGAACTCGGCACCGGCGTCTACGACATGGGCGGACGCAGCATCTTCGTGATCCGCGTGACGCCGCAGCACGAAATGCGCGCCGCGCGTGACCACCGTCCGGGCCTGCGCGTGGTGGCGCCCATCGCCGCCGGCTCGTTCGACTTCAATCCCTTCGACAGCATCGAGGCGGATGTGCCGGATCGCGTGGACAGCTTCAGCCTGATGCCCGGCGTTGAGATCGATCTGCTGCAGGGCAATGACTGGGTGCTCACGCCCTGGCTGCGCGTGGGCGGCAGTTTCTCTGACGGCCAGAGCGACGGACTGATGTATGGCGCCGGCGCGCGCCTGGCCTGGACGGGCAAGCGCGGAGCCGTGGAGATGCAGCGCCTGCATGAGCTGTCGCTGGTGAGCATCGACTACGCCGCGGCCATTCCCGATGACCGCTTCCTGCGGCTGCGCAATGCGCTGGACCTGCGCCAGCAGTCCTTGCGCGTGACGCCTGCACGCCGGCTGATGATGGGCCTGTATGCCATCGTGGACATCGTGCCGGATCCACCGGCGCTGCCCGTGGAAGCCGGCGAGCAGTCAGTGGTGCAGCTGGAACTGGGCATCACCGTGAACACCGAGCCCCGCCCCCGCATCGGCAGTTGGCGCTGGCCCCGCCTGGGCTTCGGCTATCGCGTGGCGGGGGAGTTCTCCGGCTGGCGCATCGTGATCGGCGCGCCGTTCTAGGGAAAGAACTCCGCGCCCGGCGGCCGTCCCGCGCTGCCCCAGCGCTCGGAGGAATCCCAGTGCTCGCTGATGAGCCCCGTGGCGTCATCCACGCGGAACACGTCGAACCAGGTCATCTCGTAGATTTCCTCCGGGTGCTCGCGGTCGCGCACCTTGCGAGCCCACATCACCATCACGATGTCGCGCTCGGCGATGATGTCGATGATGGGGAAGCGCGACACCGGCTCCACCTCGCGCTTCGGCCGTGCACGGCTCATGGTGGCGACGAAGGCGTCGCGGCCGGACTCCACATTGGGATTGTGCTGGATGTATTCGGGCGCCATGAATTCCGCGGCGCGTTCCATGTGGCCCGCCTCATAGACGATGCGCCAGAAGTCGTACACATGCTTCTTGTTGCGCGCCAGCTTCGGATCATTGCTGGCCAGCAGGGCATGCTGGTCCGCGGCCACCGTCAGCGGTGCCAGTGGCTTGCCCGACACGGACATGCCGGGTGCGGGTCGCGCTGCCGGAGCGGGCGCGGCATTGGTGGCTGCGGCTGCGCCGGCTTCGGGCGCCGCTTGCGCGGCGGGCTGCCTGTCGCAGCCGGCAACGGCAATCACGCACGCCAGCAACGTGAACAGCATGGATTTGCGCATGGTCATCCTCCCATCGGCTTTGCGCCGATTGTGCCAGCGCCGCAGATGGCCGTCGCCTGCGCTAGCGTCCCCGCGCGAAGAATGACTCAGTGCGGATCAGGTTTGCCAGCCGGCAGTAGTGCCAGGCGGGATCCTTCACCGCCAGGCCGCTGCCGCAGGTGGCCGGGTGCGGCAGGGGAAATTCCTCCAGCGGGTCCTCGGCCAGGCTGAAGAACTGGCAGGCGTCGTGCTCCACCTTCTCGGTGCAGATGACCTTGTAGCTGCCATTGCGCGCCGCCACCTGGCGGGTGCTGTTGGTCATCAGGTTCAGCGATTCGGTGAGCAGGTAGCCCTGGTCGGGATCGCGCAGACGCTGTGCCCTGCCATTCACGATGGGAAGCAGCGACACGCCGTCGACATCGAAGCTCCCCTTGCCATCCCCGCTCGCCACCTTCGCCGGCGCCTTGAGTCCCGCCATCTCGAGGATCGTGGGGAAGAGGTCCACCACGTGCACAAACTCGCCGCTGCTGCGGGCGGCGCCGATGCCAGGCCCGCGGATGGCCAGCGGCACACGCGCACCGCTCTCATACGCCGTGCCCTTGCCGCGCCCTTTGCGCGTGATGTAGAGGCTGTCGATCATGTCCAGGTTCGGCCGCCCGTACATCGGCGTGCCGTTGTCGCCGACGTAGATCACGATGGTGTTGGCGTCCAGCGCCTCCACGCCGGCCAGCAGCTTGCCGAGCAGCGTGTCGTGCGCGTTGGTCATGGCGCGGTTCAGCGCCTCGCCCGTGCAACTGCCCGTGGTGTTGGTGCCGAAGGTGCCATTGCAGGCGCGCATCTCGGCGCGGCTGGGCGCATCCAGCAGGTCGGCGTCCGGCACCGCCATGGCGCTGGGCTGCTGGTTGGAGGTCGCATGGGCGAGATTGAAGGCCACCCAGGCGAACCATGGCCTTGCAGGTGCCGCGCGCTCGCGGCCGCCGATCCACTCCAGCGCATCGGCCACCTTGACCACGTCGGCGAAGCGGGTGGGCGCGATACCCGGCAGCGATTTCAGTGGTGGCTGCTCCACCCGCCACTGGTCGGCAGGTGTGCCGGCGTCCTGCACGAAGTACTCATAGTCCCAGTAGCCACGGATGGCCGCATGCAGGTTGCCCCGGAAGTACTCGAAGCCGGCCTCCCTGGGCTTCATGCCGGGATACGGTTGTGCACCACCGGGCATGCCCGAAAGATGCCATTTGCCGAACAGGCCCGTGCTGTAGCCGCCCTCGTCCCTGAGCCGCTGCACGAATGAAGTGTGGTGCTGCGAGAGCGGATCGGTGTAGTTGATGACGTTCACCTTGCCCGCGAACAGGCCGGTGAGGATGGAAGCGCGCGTGGGCGAGCAGAAGGGCTGCGCCCACACATTGGAGAAGGTGATGCCCTGGCGGGCCAGCTGGTTGAGGTTGGGTGTGGAGGCAGGATGGCCGCTGATCGAGCGGTAGGCGGGATGATTCAGGCCCGAGGGTCCATACCGCTGCGTGAGCCCCTCGAGCAGCCCGGGGTACATGCCCGACGTCGCGTCGATGCCGATGTCGTCGGAGATGATGAGCAGTATGTTCGGACGAGTAGCCGCTGCGGCGGATTGCACCGCCTGTGGCGGGCTCGCGGCCCGCAGCGGGAACGCGGCTGGCACCAGCGCCAGCGCCGTCAGCAGCAACACGACGCGTGCCCGGCCACTGCTCGCCATGTTCTTCACTGCGCTGGCCATGATGCTCTCCAGAGGGCGGGTTGAAGCTGCCGAGGTTACCCGCTGCCCGCTGGCGCCGGTCACGCCTTCGCGCTGCGGGTGATAACCACTCCCGCGCTCAACCCTGCCGCCTGGCCGCGCGCGCCGTCTCGATGAAGCCTCGCAGGTAGCTGGTGGCGGCATCGGCCTCCCGCATTCCCAGGTGGATCTGCTTGGGCACGCCCTTCCTGCCCAGCCGCACGGGCACCACTGCGGCGCGCGTGGCGTTCTCGCGCACCAGCCACTTCGGCAGCGCTGCCACGCCGCGCCCGGCGGCCACCATCTGGAGCATCAGGTCGGTGGATTCCACCGTGCGGTGCTCGCGCGGCATCACCCCGGCCGGCGTGAGGAACAGCGTGAAGACGTCCAGCCGCTCCTGCTGCACCGGGTAGCTGATCAGCACCTCCCCCGCGAGCTGCGCTGGCTCCACGTGCCTGGCGCGCGCCAGCGGATGCCGGTGCCCGACCACCAGCACCTGCTCGTAGTCGAACACGGGCACGAATTGCAGTCCCGCGCGTGGCTCCGGATCGGGCGTGACCACCAGGTCGATCTCGTGGTCCAGCAGCGCGCCGATGCCGCCGAAGCGGAATCTCTGCTTCACGTCGACATCGACATCGGGCCAGCGTGGCAGGTAGCGCTCGACCACCTTCAGCAGCCACTGGTAGCAGGGGTGGCATTCCATGCCGATGCGCAGGTTGCCGCGCGTGCCGCGCGCAAAGGCCCTGAGCGACTGTTCCGCGTGCTCGATCTGCGGCAGCAACCGGTTCGCCACCTCCAGCAGGTGCTCACCGGCCTGGGTGAGTTGCAGCGAACGCCCCTCGCGCCGCCACAGCGGTGCGCCCACGGCGCGCTCCAGCTTGCCGATGGCATGGCTCAGGGCCGACTGGGTGAGATGGAGGTCCCGCGCAGCCGCGGTGAGCGAACCCTGCCGCTCCACTGCCCGCATGATGGCCAGGTGGCTGCGTTCCAGCATGGATCATCTATGAATAAATTTCATGAATACCTGAAAATATATCATTTTGGTTCATTCAATGACCCCACTAGCATTGCCGGCCATGCAAACCCGCAATACCCCGGGTCCCGCCGTGGACTCACACCCCGCCCTGCCCGCCCGTTACGACCATGTGGGCAGCTTCCTGCGCCCTGCCTACCTGCTGGAGGCGCGCGCCAAACGCGCCAGGGGGGAAATCAGCGCCGCTGACCTGCGGCAGGTGGAAGACCGCGCCATCACCGAGATCGTGCGTTTCCAGGAAAGTGTCGGCATGAAGGCCATCACCGACGGCGAGTACCGGCGCACTTACTTCCACATCGACTTCCTCGACCAGCTCGGTGGCGTGAAGACCAGCGACCCGGTCATCGTGGAGAAGCCCGATGGCAGTCGCGAACTGGCGCCGCCGGTGATGCGCGTGGTGGACAAGGTGCGGCATGACCGCCCCATCCAGCTCGCCGACTACCAGTACCTGCAGGGCCAGCTCTCGCCCGGCAGCGTGGCGAAGGTGACCATTCCCTCGCCCACCATGCTGCACTTCCGCGGCGGCCGCGCCGGCATCAGCAAGGATGCCTATCCGGAGCTCGACCCGGCTTTCTACGATGACGTGGCGCGCGCCTATGGCGATGAGCTGCGCTCGCTGTACGACGCCGGCTGCCGCTACGTGCAGATGGACGACACCAACCTCGCCTACCTCTGCGACCCGAAGATGCGCGAGGCGGCCAAGGCGCGCGGCGACGACCCGAACGAGCTGCCGCACCGCTATGCCATGTTCGTGAACAAGGTGGTGGCGCACAAGCCGGCGGGCATGCTGCTGGCCATGCACCTGTGCCGCGGCAATTTCCAGAGCACGCACGCCGCCAGCGGCAACTACGAGCCGGTGGCCGAGGCGCTGCTTTCCGAGATGGACATCGACGCGTACTTCCTCGAATACGACGACGAACGTTCCGGAGATTTCCGCCCGCTGCGCTTCCTGAAGAAGGGCAAGACCGCGGTGCTGGGCCTGATCACCACCAAGGTGGGCGATCTGGAGGACCGCGACCTGCTGAAGCGCCGCATCGAGGAGGCGGCGAAATACGCTCCGCTGGAGCAGCTCGCACTGTCCCCGCAGTGTGGCTTCGCCAGCAGCGCCGAGGGCAACGACATCAGCTGGGACAACCAGCGCCGCAAGCTGGAGCTGGTGATCGGCGTGGCCCGCGACGTCTGGGGCGACAAGTAGCGTTCGCGGCGGGGCCAGCCCTGCCGCCTTCCCTCCACGGCGCAGCCGCCTCAGCGGCGGCTGCGCAGGGTGAGCGCCACGCCGCCCCAGGGCACCGTGCCCGCCACATCGTCCCTTGAGCCACCCGCCATCACGTCCAGGCTGAAGCGGGCGGCGAATTCCATTCCCAATGTGATGCCGGCGCTGTCGATGACATCCCGCGTCACCGCATCGCGCTGCTGCTGCCAGTCCGCGCCCAGATGCACGCGTCCCAGGCTGCGATCAACGAACAGCGACATCTCGCGGTCCGGCGCACCGGCCGCGCGCGTGGCGATGGAGGCGATGAGCTGCTGCAGCCGCGGGAAGCGCCTCGTCGCGGCCGCATCGCGGATGGCACGGATGCGGGCCACGTTGCGGCCGTAGTCGTAACCCACGTAACGCGCACCCGCGGTCCACGATTCGCCGAACCAGCCGAGCTCGGCGCCGACGCCGGTGCCATCGAGGCGGATCCTGCGCTCGCGCGTGCTGCCTGCCTGGACGGCGGTATAGGTGATGTCGAGGCCGCGGTCGACCACCAGCAGGCTGGCGGCCAGGCCCGACTCGCCCAGCCATCCCGCTCCCGCCCGCCAGGTGGTGGATCGCAACTGGCCGGAATCCTTCCAGCGCTCCACATCGGCGTTGGCAAACAGGGAACCCAGCTGCACGTCAGTGCGCGCGCGCAGGCTGGTGCCGGAGAAACGCTCGCCTTCGACGCTGGAATCCCCGCGTCCGGCACCGGCGCCGATGATCCAGTTCTCCGTCAGGGGGATCGAGCCATCGATATCCAGGATGCTGCCGCCGTCACCATCGACCAGGCCGGCCAGCGACAGCGAGGCCGCGCCGGCGGGCACACTCATGGCAACCGCCAGGATGGCGGCACACAGCGGCTTGTACATGTCGCACCTCATGCCCGCCCCGGTTGCATAACGCGGCGTCGACGCTGCCGTTGACAGTCCTACTGCGCTGTCTGCAGCAGCTCGGTGGTTGCTTCGCCCGTGCGCACCAGGGCAGTGAAGGAAAAGGTCGGCACGAGCAGGCGCTTTTCCCCCGACAGGTCGGACGCAGGCCCCAGGCAGTAGCCGCGGGCGCTGACCCATTCGGTCTCTGCGCCAGTGGCCACGCGCTCCAGGCCCTCCACCGCACACAGATCACTGCCGCGAGTGGCGTACAGCTGCTCGCCGCCCTCGATGATCACCGTCAGATTGGTCGGCAGGGCCTGCGCCGCCCCGGCAGCGGTATCCTCGAGATCGACTCCGAAGATGAAGCGCAGCCGCCGCGAAGCGCTGGCAGACCCGGACCCCACTGGCGTTGCCGGCAGCGGGCCCGCGATGGTGATGCGCAGTCCCGATCCATCCGGCCGCAGGTCTCCATCACATTCCATCTGCGCATTGTCCCAGGCGATGTCGGCATCCATTGCCCCACGCAATGTGGCCTCGAGCCTGCCGTCGCCGCCGGCCAGGCAACCGGCCGAAGCCAGCTCGTCGGCACTGGCCTGCTGCGGCACGTCCTTGCAGGCAACCAGCGTGCAGGCGAGCAGCGCCGCGGTGACGATGCCGCTATTCATGGATGGCGTAGTACTTGCGGGCCGGCTCCAGCACCTCCCACCAGCCGGTGAACCCTGCGGGTGATACGAAGGCCTCACCGGCACGGAACGTGCGCACGGAGCCATCATCGCCGGTCACCTCGATGCGACCCTCGAGCAGGTGGCAGAACTCGCTCTCCGTGAAGATCACGCGCCATTTGCCCGGCTGGCATTCCCAGATCCCGGCACTGAAGTGCCCGTCGGCGCTGCTGTAGAGATTCCAGGCGCGCTGCAGTGGATCACCGGAGACGATGCGCTCGGCCGGCGGGCGCCACTCCACGGGCGCGACGCGCGGGTCGGCAAATGACACCGGCGGCTGGAACAGCGGGGGGATGGCGTTCATGTCCCGCAGTCTAGCGCCTCGCGGCAGATCGCAGGCCCGGGCAGGACACAACGCGGTAGGCTCGCGGCATGCAACTGGGATTCGAGCACACCTACGCGGCCTTGCCGGAGGCCTTCCATGTCGCGGTGTCGCCGGCGCCCGTGCCCGCCCCGCAGCAGCTGGCCTTCAATGACGAGCTGGCCGCAGAGCTCGGACTCGATGCGGCCGCACTGCGGCCGGTGGCGCATGAAATTTTCTCCGGGCGGCACCTTCCCGAGGACGCCCGACCCATCGCCATGGCTTATGCCGGCCACCAGTTCGGCAGTTTCGTGCCCGCGCTGGGCGACGGACGCGCGCTGTTGCTGGGTGAACTGCGCGATCGCAATGGCGTGCTGCGCGATGTGCAGCTGAAGGGGTCCGGTCGCACGCCATGGTCCCGCTCCGGTGACGGCCTGGCTGCCGTCGGTCCCATGCTGCGCGAATACCTGGTGAGCGAGGCCATGCACGCACTGGGGATTCCGACCACCCGCTCGCTGGCCGTGGTGGCCACCGGCACGCGGGTGCTGCGCGAGATGCCGCTGCCCGGCGCCATCCTCACCCGCGTCGCGGCCAGCCATGTGCGCGTGGGAACCTTCCAGTACTTCGCCGCGCGCAGCGATGTGGATTCCCTGCGCACGCTGCTGGACTACTGCATCGCGCGCCATTATCCCGCGATCGATGGCGCCGAGGATCGGGCACTGGAGTTCCTGCGCGCCGTGGCCGCGCGCCAGGCGCGGCTCATCGCCCTGTGGTGCAGCGTGGGATTCATCCACGGCGTGATGAACACCGACAACATGGCGATCAGCGGCGAGACCATCGACTACGGTCCCTGCGCGTTCATGGACCACTACGACCCTGCCACGGTGTTCAGTTCCATCGATCATCGCGGCCGCTACAGCTTCGGCAACCAGCCCACCATCGCGCAGTGGAACCTGGCGCGGCTGGCCGAGTGCCTGCTGCCGCTGATGCCGGGCGAACCTGCAGATGGCGTCGAGCGCGCCACGGCAGTGATCACCGGTTTCATGGACCAGTTCGACGCGGAACTGCTGGCGCTGATGCGGCGCAAGCTCGGCCTGGCCACCGCGCAGGTTGAAGACACTGCGCTGGTGACTGCGCTGCTGCGCTCCCTGCAGGTGGCGCGCGCCGATTTCACGCAGGCCCTGCGCGGGCTTGCCGACTGCATCGAATCCGGCGGCGACCCCGAACTGTCCGGATGGCTGGCGAGCTGGCGCGCGCGACTGGCAGGAGAGCCGGTGCCGGTGGCGGAACGTCGCGCAGCGATGCTGCGGAGCAATCCCGCCTTCATCCCGCGCAACCACCGCGTGGAGGCTGCGCTGGCCGCGGCATCCGATCGTGGCGACATGGCGCCGTTCAACACGCTGCTGCCGCTGCTGCAGCGACCCTTCGAGGAACATCCGGGATTCGAGGCCTGGCGCCTGCCGCCGGAGGATCATGAACGCGTGGCCGCAACCTTCTGCGGCACTTGAGTCGCGCTGCGGCGCGATAGAATCGACGGCATGAACAAGCCCGTGATTGGAGTGCTCAACGTGTCGGACCGGGCCAGCGCCGGCGTCTATTCCGATGAGCCCGGCCAGGCCTGTGTCGCGCTGCTGCGCGAGTGGCTCAGTACCGGGTTCGATGTGGACTACCGCGTGGTCCCGGACGAGATCGACGTGATTGCCGGCGAGCTGATCCGGCAAAGCGATGAGGCCGGCTGCTGCCTCATCGTCACCACTGGCGGCACCGGCCCGGCCCCGCGTGACGTCACCCCCGAGGCCACGCTGAAGGTCGTGCAGCGCGAGATGCCGGGATTCGGCGAGCTGATGAGAACCACGTCACTGAAATATGTCCCCACCGCCATCCTCTCGCGCCAGACGGCCGGCATCCGCGGCCGCACGCTCATCGTGAACCTGCCCGGCCGTCCCAAGTCCATCCGCGAGAACCTGGAAGCCGTGTTCCCGGCCATCCCCTACTGCATCGACCTCATCGGCGGTCCGCGGCTGGAGACCAACGAAGCGGTGATGAAGGCTTTCCGGCCAAAAAGCAGCTGAAAACCGGGCCTTCCCGGCCGGGCGTCCGGTGCACAATTCGTGCGCAATTCCTCCCAATAAGGATTGTGCGAACAGGCTGGAACCGATGCCCGCCTTTGCTTCTCTGATCAATTGTCGATGGAACAGATTGACTGATTGGTTAAAGGAGCTGACATGAACGCACTTGCACTTTCGACCCTGCTGATCCACGCCCTGGCCACTGTGGCGATCCTGGTGGGATCGGCCGTGACGTCCTGCTTCGCCGGTCGGAAGTAATGGCGACCGGTCGGGGGGATCGCCGGCACGGCTGCCGGGCTGACGCAGCTGCCGTGCGATCCCGTCCATCACCCGACAACCTTTCCCTGTTGACTTGACGCCTGATCGTTCCGCCATGGATCCGGCAGCCTTCGCGTAACGCCGGCCAGCACCCCGACACCCGGCCGCGCCCGCCGCAGCGCGCTATAGTTGCCGCATGTTGCTGTTTCTCCTGCTGTTACTCGCTGCCATGGCTGCCATCTTCTCGGTAGCGCAGGCCGGTGTCCTGATCACCCTGGGCCTCATCATCGCGGTGCTCGCCCTGGCCTATTGGCGACTGCCGCTGTGGGCCTTTTCCATCGCCTTCACGGCGCTCTTCGGCGCTTACGCCTTCTTCGGCACCGCGCCACTGTGGTGGAAGGGGTTCCTTCTCGCGCTGCTGGCGGTGATGTGGCTGTTCAACTTCAGGCCGCTGCGCAAGGCGCTGGTCTCCCGCCCCTTCCTGCGCACCTACCTGCGCATGCTGCCCACCATGTCGGCCACCGAACGCGAGGCACTGGAAGCCGGCGGCGTGTGGTGGGACGGCGAGCTGTTCACCGGCAAGCCGGACTGGGACCGCCTGCTCGGCACACCGCCGCCGCGCCTCTCTGCAGAAGAACAGGCCTTCCTCGACGGCCCGGTGGAACAGCTGTGCGCCATGGTGGATGACTTCGACGTCACGCACCGCCGTGCCGACCTCCCGCCGGAGGCCTGGGAGTTCATCAAGAAGAACCGCTTCTGGGCCATGATCATTCCGAAGCGCTATGGCGGGCTGGAATTCAGCCGCTACGCGCAGTCCTCGGTGCTGGTGAAGCTCTGCAGTCGCAGCATCGTGCTGGGCACGACGGTGGGCGTGCCGAACTCGCTCGGCCCGGGCGAGCTGCTGGTCCACTACGGCACTGACGAGCAGAAGGATTACTACCTGCCGCGCCTGGTGCGCGGTGAGGAGATCCCCTGCTTCGGGCTTACCAGCCCGGTGGCCGGCTCTGATGCCACCTCCATCACCGACACCGGCGTGGTGTGCCGCGGCCAGTACGACGGCCGCGAGGTGATCGGCATCCGCCTCAACTTCTCCAAGCGCTACATCACGCTGGCGCCAGTGGCCACTGTCATCGGCCTCGCGTTCCGGCTGTTCGATCCTGAACACCTGGCCGGCGACATCGAGGACATCGGCATCACCTGCGCGCTGATCCCGCGCGACACGCCGGGCATCCGCATCGGTCGCCGCCACTTCCCGCTCAACACGCCATTCCAGAACGGCCCCATCCAGGGCGAGGATGTGTTCGTGCCGCTGGACTTCATCATCGGCGGCATCGCGCAGGCCGGGCGCGGCTGGCGCATGCTGGTGGAACAGCTGTCGGTGGGACGCAGTATCTCGCTGCCCTCCACCGCACTGGGCGGCGCGATGGCCGCAGCCTGGACCACTGGTGCATATGCGCGCATCCGCAAGCAGTTCGGCCTGTCGGTCGGCCGCTTTGAAGGCGTGGAGCAGGTGATCGCCCGCATCATCGGCACCACCTACATCATGGATGCCGCGCGCAGCGTCACGACCGGCGCCATCGATGCCGGCGAGAAGCCCGCCGTGCCCGCGGCCATCCTCAAGATGCATCTCACCGAGATGGGCCGCGTGATCGCCGCCGACGCCATGGACGTGCACGGTGGCAAGGCCGTGATGCTCGGACCTCGCAACTACCTCGGTCGCGCCTGGCAGGCCTCGCCCATCGGCATCACGGTGGAAGGTGCCAACATCCTCACGCGCAACCTGATCATCTTCGGCCAGGGCGCGATCCGCTGCCACCCCTTCGTGCTGAAGGAGATGGAGGCGGCACGCAATGCGCAGGGCGAGCGCAGCGTGGATGACTTCGACCGCGCGCTGTTCGCGCACATCGGCTTCACCATCTCCAACGCCGTGCGCTCGCTGGTGATGGCGATCACCCTGGCCCGTTTCGAGCGCGTGCCCGACCACGGCCCGCTGCGCCGCTACTACCAGCACATCGAGCGCTTCTCCGCTTCTTTCGCCTTCGCTGCGGACGTGGCCATGCTGTCGCTGGGCGGCTACCTGAAGAAGAAAGAGAGCCTGTCCGCACGCCTGGGCGACGTGCTCTCCTATCTCTACCTCGCCTCGATGGTACTCAAGCACCACCACGACAACGGTGCGCCGCGCGAGGACCAGCCCATCGTCGAGTGGGCCTGCCGCGACCTGCTGTACCGCGCGCAGGAACAGCTGCATGGCTTCCTGCGCAATTTCCCCAACCGTCCGCTGGCCTGGCTGATGCGCGTGCTGGTTTTCCCGCGCGGCCGCACCTACTTTGCGCCCAGCGACCGCCTCGGCGCGCAGCTGGCAGCGGTCGCCATGGAACCGGGCCCGGCCCGCGAGCGGCTGTGCCGCCACGCCTTCCGCACCAATGTCTCCGGCAATCCGCTGGGCCTGCTCGAAGAGGCGCTGCAGCTGTCGCTGCGCGCCGAACCGCTGGAACGCAAGCTCAGGGTGGAGGGTGTGAAGACCGGCCGCATCGCGGCGCTGGACATGCCCGGCCAGATCGCCGCCGGTCGCGAGCTCGGCATCCTCTCTGCGGAGGAAGCCGCCCTGCTGCTCGACTATGATGCGAAGATCATGCGCATCATCAATGTGGATGATTTCGCGCCCGCCGAACTGCCCGCGGGCACGTCCAGCAACTAGATCACCGGGAGAAGAACGATCATGAATACCAGGCTGATGGCCGTCGCCACCACTGCGACGATCACCCTGCTGGCGGCCTGTTCGAAGGCGCCGGAGACTGCCGCGCCCGCCGCACCCACCGCCGACGCGGCCGCCGGGACCACGCATGCGGAGCACGACACCACGGCCACCCCCGCCCCCACGGGCCTGGCCCGCACCCCGGCACCTGCCGGCGCCACCGTCTTCATCGTGAGCCCGAAGGATGGCGAGACGGTGACCACGCCGGTGAAAGTGGTGTTCGGCATCTCGGGCATGGGGCTGGCCCCCGCGGGCGAGAAGAACGACAACGCCGGCCACCACCACCTGCTGATCGACACCGAACTGGCCGATGCCTCGCTGCCCATCCCAGCCGACGAAAAGCACGTGCATTTCGGCAAGGCGCAGACCGAGGCCGAGGTGGCGCTGGCTCCCGGCGCGCACACGCTGCAGCTGGTGCTCGGCGACTACCTGCACATTCCCTTCGACCCGGTGATTGCCTCGCAGAAGATCACCATCAACGTGAACTGAGGGCCCCAACGGCCGCCGCACTGGAGCGGCGGCCTTGCCGGAACCAGCGATGTACCTGCCGTTTTACGGACTGGCCGAGAAACCCTTCTCGATCACGCCCGACCCACGCTACCTGTATCTCGGCGGCCGTCACGCCGAGGCATTGGCGCACCTGGTATACGGCATCACCGAGGCCGGCGGCTTCATCCAGCTCACCGGCGAGGTGGGCACCGGCAAGACGACGATGATCCGCTCGCTGCTGGCGCGGCGACCGGAGAATGCCGAGATCGCGCTGGTCCTGAACCCGAGGATGAGCGAATCCGAATTCCTGCAGACCCTGTGCGAAGAGCTGGGCATCGCGGTGCCCGAGGCAGCGCGTGGCAGCATGAAGGAGCTCACCGGGCTGCTGAACCGCCACCTGCTTCAGGTGCATGCGGCCGGCCGCCGCGTGGTGCTCATCGTCGATGAGGCGCAGAACCTCACGCCCGACCTGCTCGAGCGCGTACGACTGCTGAGCAACCTGGAAACCGAGACCCAGAAGCTGCTGCAGATCATCCTGATTGGCCAGCCGGAGCTGCGCGACATGCTGGCCCGCAACGACTTGCGGCAGCTCGCCCAGCGCATCACCGGGCGCTACCACCTGGATCCGCTGTCGCGTGAGGAGACCGCCGCCTACGTGAAACACCGGCTGCGCATCGCCGGCGCCACGCGCGGGATCTTCACGCGCGGCGCGCTGGCGGAGCTGCATCGTGTCAGCGGCGGCGTGCCACGGCTGATCAACATCATCGGCGATCGTGCGCTGCTGGGTGGGTTCACCGAAGACCGCCACCTGCAGAACGCCGCCATGGTGCGCAAGGCCGCGGCTGAGGTGTTTGGCAGGCCGGTGCGTCCGGTGTGGCTGCCGCTCGCGGCGGGCCTCGTCGGCGTGGCCATGCTCGGCGCAGGTACATGGGCCGTGTGGAAGCAGCAGCAGTCAGGATCACCAGCAGTGGCTGCCCAGATTGCGGCCGCCCCGGCCGAAGAAGCGGCTGTGGCACCCGCGGCACCGGAAGCACCGCCTGTCGCCCCGCCGGCAGCGCCGCCCACCGTGGCGCAGCTGCTGCAGCAGGAGGCCGGCACGGCTGGCGAGGACAGCGCCTGGTCACAGCTCTTCGGGCTGTGGGGCGCGCAGTTCACGCCCGGGGCCGCGCCCCCCTGCACGCAGGCACTGCGGCAATCACTGGAGTGCCTGGAGGAGCGCGGCGGCCTCGACGCCCTGCGCCGCTACAACCGCCCGGCCCTGCTGTCGCTCAACGATGATGACGGCGTGGCCCACCAGGCCGTGCTCGCGCAGCTGCTGGATGAGGAACGTGCACGGCTGATGCTCGGCGACGGTGCGTGGGAAGTGAATCTCGCGGATCTGCAGGCGCGGTGGAATGGCAACTTCCAGCTGCTGTGGAAGCCCTCGCACCTGGATACGCGCAACCTCTCGCTGGGCACCTGGGGCGAACCTGTGCTCAACCTGCGCGCCCGGCTCAATGCCTGGGCCGGCGTCACCGTGGAAACCGTGGCGGACCCGGAGTATTTCGACGAAGCGCTGCAGGACCTGGTGATGCGCTTCCAGTCCAGCAACGACCTGGTGGTCGATGGCATCGCCGGTGTGCGCACCCAGGCGCTGCTGGACGCAGCCGTCGCCGATGCCGGCACGCCACTGCTGTCGGCCGCGCGCTGAGCCGCCATGTCATTCATCCTCGACGCACTCAGGAAGGCCGAGTCCGAACGCAACCGCAACGTCGGGCCGGTGCTGATGGATGCGCGCATCGCGCCACCACGCCGCGGGCTGCCGGGCTGGGCGGTGGGACTGGGCGTGGTGCTGCTGCTGAACCTCGGCCTGCTGGCCTGGCTGCTGGGCCGCACGCAGCCACCCGCGATGGTCGCGCCTGCTGCACGCGAAGCCGCGGAGCCTGCGCCACAAGCTGCACCCACAGCCCAGGATCCGCCGGGACCTGCAGCCTCCGCGCCGCAGCCCGTACAGGCCCCGGCCGACCTCCCCACACTGCCCGTCGCGCCGCCCCACGCAAGCGGCCCGTCGCTCGCCGCCACCGGCGACGAGGAACGCCTCCCGGAACTGCGTGAGCTGCGCAATGCCGGCGTGTCGCTTCCCGATCTCGCGCTCAACCTGCATGTTTACGCGCTGGCGCCCGCAGACCGTTCGGTGATGCTGAACGGCCAGCGCGCCCGCGAGGGTGACTACCTGCCCAACGGCGTGAAGGTGGAGCGCATCACCCCGCAGGCGGTGATCCTGGAAGCCAGCGGCCGGCGCTTCCGCCTCACCGCCGGCGAGTAGCTACTCGGCGATGTACCAGCGGTCGTTGACCAGCTCCACCGCCCATGTGCGGTAGGGCAGGCCACTGCCCGCCAGATCGAACACCGCGCGGGTTCCCCCGTATTCGAAACTGGGCTCCCGTTCCCGCGCCAGCCGGATGGCGGCCAGGTGCTGCTCGCGCAGTGACTCGCGCGTCTCGCACGAAGTGATCAGCGTACGCAGTGCACGCGAGCCGGTGGTGCGACGGAAGTTCGGGCTCATCTGCTTGTCGAAGTAGGCCTCGCAGCGCCCGGCCTGCAGGTTCTTCTCCGCCTCGTCGAGCAAGGTGATGATGGCCTGCGGCAGGGCCGGCCGCGACGGCGCGGCTGCCTCACCCGGCGCACCTTGCCCAGGTGCAGCGGCCACGGCGGGACGCGGTCCAACGCTCGTGCGGCCTGCGCGCAGGTCATCGATCTGCGCGAGCAGTTCCAGCGGCATCGCGGCCTTCCAGTCCTTGCCCCAGGGCACGATGGACACCATCACCGGCACCTTCACGTCACCCATGTCCTCCAGTGGCACCAGCCGGCCGACCATCAGCACCATGTTGCCGCGGTCATTCACCGCTTCGATCCATTCCACCTTCTGGAACTCGCGGCTGCCGAAACGCAGCCGCTGCGAGAGCGTGACGAAGAAAGCCTGCGGCGTGAGCCGCTCGAGGTCCACCAGCGGCATGCCGTCGCCGAACAGGCGCCGGCGCGTGATGGTCTCGTCGCGATCAGCCTCGAGCTTCATCTGGTCGAGCAGCTGCGTGCGCAGCTTCACCAGCTCGTCTTCATGGATGGCCATGGCCATGGCCTGCGGATCACCTGCGGCCACCGCGGCAAGGTACTGAAGCGCAGCCTGCTGTTGCACCATGGTCCCGCTGCCGGCAGCAACCGGTTGCGCCGCACCAAGCCACAGCGCGGCGGACAGCAGCATCGTGAATGTGACTGACTTCACAGTGTGCATTGCATGCATTCCTCAGCCGATAACCGGACGCGGGCGACCGGCTTCACAGATTGTCAAAGCCAACCGTCCCACAGGTTGTACCGGTGGCGGGCAGCCGTAAAGTCCGGTGTACATCATTGGGGCAGGAGCGCCCTGGTGCAACCCTCACTGGCTTCCGGAGACGGTCTTGACAGGTAGTCCCAAGGTGCACGGCGCCATGCCGCCGGAAGGGTTCCCCGAGCAGTTTTCGGCCCCCGGGCGCCACCTGATAGCGATGACGCGCGACGCGGCGCTCATCCACGCGCTGCAGGAGCTGGCCGGCGGGGAGCTCACCATCCTGCTGGTGGAGGACCTGCGACACCTGGCCGATGAGCTGCTGCAGCATGGCACCGCCGTGGCGCTGCTGGATGCACAGGCGCTGGGCGTGCCCGCCGATGCCGCAGTGGACGCGCTGAAGAACCAGTTCCCCGATGTGCGGTTGATGGTTGCCGGCCAGGCTGCCGACCAGAACATGCTGGCCACGCGCATTTCCGACCAGCGCGTATTCCGCTTCATCCACAAGCCCGCCTCGCCGCAGCGGCTGCGGCTGTTCCTCGAGGCGGCCGCTTCCATTGCGCCCGGGCGCCGCAGCGATGCGGCTGCCACAGCGGATGTGCCCGCCCTTGCGGCGGCTGCTCCGCCCACGCGCGGCGGCAGCTCGCTGCTGCCCATCATTGCCGGCTCTGCCGCCGTGCTGATCCTCGCCGTCGGCGGCTGGATGATGCTGGACCGCAAGCCAGGTGACTCACCGGCGAAAACGGACAGCACCGCAGTCACGGCCCCTTCGCCGCAGGTGCAGGACCTGCTGCAGCGTGCACGCCAGGCGGCCACGGCCGGCGACCTCATCGCCGCCGATGGCAGCAGCGCCGCCGAGCTGTACCGCGAGGCAATGCGCCTGGATCCTTCCAGCACCGCGGCCACGGAAGGATTCGAGCGTTCCATCGAAGATGCCCTCGCCGGCGCAGAGCAGGCGCTGCTGGCCGGCAAGCTGGACGACGCGCGCGTCACCGCAGAGCTGGCACGCCTCATCGTGCCGGACAATTCCCGCCTCGCCTTCCTCTATGCACAGATCGAGCGCGAGCTGGCGCGCATCAATGCAGATGCCACGCAGCGGCAGGCGATGGAGAGCCGACAGGCGCAGATCCGCAGCGCCGTGAACACGGTGACGCAGCGAATCGCGGCCGGCGCCCTGATCGAACCCGCCACCGACAATGCCGTGTCGCGCTTCCGCGAAGCGCAGGCCATCGGCGCCGGCGATCCCATGGTGCGCGGCAGCCGCGATGCGCTCGTTGCCGCGCTGCTCACTGCGGCTGACAAGGAGCTGGAAGCCGGACGCAACCCCGGCGCGCGCCGCATGGTCGAAGCCGCCGGCTCGGTGAACAGCAGCGCACCGGGACTGGACATCATGCGTCGGCGCCTGGAAGAGACCGTCGCGCGGCCAGCCACCGCGGAGCCGGCTCCGGCGACAGCAGCGACCACCCCGCCACCGCCCGTTCCCACGCCGGCCGAGGCAGCACCGCAGGCTGCCCCGGCTCCCGTCATGCCGCCTCCGGTGGCCACGGCTCCTGCTTCTGCACAGCCGGCTCCCGCCGCGGCCCCTGCGGCGCCGGCCGCCCCCGAGGTCATCTCAGCACTCTCCCTGCGCGTGGTGCGCAAGGTCGAGCCGGAGTACCCCCAGCAGGCGCTGGAGCGCCTGGTTTCCGGCTGGGTCGAGATGGAGTTCACCGTGATGAAGGACGGCACTGTGCAGAATGTGGTGGTGATCGAATCCCAGCCCAGGCGCACCTTTGACAATGCCGCGATGGCCGCGATGAGGCGCTGGCGCTTCCAGCCCGTGCAGCGCGACGGCGAAGCGGTGGAACAGCGCGCCAGCATGCGCATGCGCTTCACTGCCCAGGACCGGTAACGACGGTGTCGCGCCCCTTGCGCCTGCTCGTGGTCGCCGACGATGCCCAGGTCGGCCGCTGGCTGCTTCACCGCATTGAATCACTCGCCGGCAACCACCAGGCCGAGCTGGATGATGCCTCCGCATTCGAACGGCGCCTCGCCACGACTTCGGCCGCCGGCATCGACGTGCTGGTGCCGGTGCTCGATTTTTCCCCCGACACACAGGCCGCCAGCTTCGACTGGATGGACCGCGTGCTCGACATCCCGGACATGCCGCCGCTGGTGGTGGTCTCGCAGAACGGTGACGAACTGTCGGCCGTGGCCGCGATGCGCCGTGGAGCCGCGGACTACCTGCCGCGACGCGCACTGGATGCCGGGCTGCTGGAGAGCGCCATCGCCGCCGCCCGCGCCGCCCGTCGCCGCCGCGAGCACAGCGAACGCGTGCGCGCCGCGCCGCAGGTGGCGCTGCCCGCCCCGCTGAAGGTGTCGCGCGACCTGATCCCCCGCTACACATTGCTGGACACGCTGGGCGAATCCATTCGCGCCACCGTGTACCTGGCGCACAGCGCCGCCCTGAACCGCAATGTGGCGCTGAAGGTGAGCCACGGCAGCGATGACGACACACCGCAGTTCGCACGCGAATTCGAGACCGTGGGCGTGCTGCGCCATCCCGCCGTCGTCGACATCTTCGACTACGGCGTGCACGAGGGCCGCGAGTTCATCGCGATGGAATATTTCCCCTGCGGCGACCTGAAGGCGCGCCTGCAGAATCCCGTTTCCGAGCGCGAGGCGCTGGACTACCTGGAGCGCATTGCCGAAGGCCTGGCCGCGGTGCATGCGCAGGGCATCCTGCATCGCGACCTGAAGCCACCCAACATCATGCTGCGCGAAGACGGCCAGGTGGTGCTGATCGACTTCGGTCTGGCGCGCAACCTCGGCAGTGGCACGCACAGCACGCGCGCCGGTGTGTTGCGCGGCTCCCCTTACTACATGAGCCCCGAGCAGGCGCAGGGCCACGAGCTGGATCCGCGCAGCGACCTGTACAGCCTCGGCGTGCTGTTCTTCGAGATGCTCACGGGCGACAAGCCCTACCTGGGCAACAGCGCCATCGAGGTGCTGCAGCAGCACGTGAACGGTGCCATGCCCCAGCTGCCCGAGGGGCTGGCGCAGCACCAGACACTGCTGGAAGGCATGATGGCGAAGGACCGCGATGACCGCTTCCCCTCCGCCACCGACCTGCTCGCTTCCCTGCGGCAGGCCGCCGCGGCCTGAGGCCACGCGGCAATGGAAGGTCAATCCGACAGCATGCTGGCCGGCATCCTGCTGACCCTCGGCAGGACGGTGGCGCTGGAGCTCGACGCGTCGCTTTACATCGCAGCCGTCAACAACCCCCTTGTCCTCGACGAATGGCGCGCGCCTGGCGCGCAGGGAGCGCGCGAGCGCCCTGCCACGCTGCGCGGCCTGCTCGATGAACTGCTCTCGCCCGTCCGCGCCCGCGAACTGGCCGGACAGGTGGCGGCTGCCATTGGCACGCTGCCACCGGCCGGCCTCTACCTGGGCGTGGTCGCGCTGCGCACGCCGCGCGGCGGCGCGGCGCCGCGCCACGTGGCCGTCAGCCTGCACGGCGGCGGCGTGGCCGATTCGCGGCGCATGCTGGTGCTGCGCGACGTGAGTGCACTCACGGATGTGCAGAACAGCCTCGCGGAAACCCAGGGTGTGCTGGATGCCGCCATGGCCGCACTGCGCGCGCCCGTGCAGGGCCTGCGCATGTTCCTCGGCTCGGCGCTGACCTCCGTGAGCGCCATCCGCGCCACCCTGCGCATGCCCGCGCATGACCAGCCCGCGGTGCATGACAAGCTGGCCCGCCTGCACGTGGCCGTGGAGCAGCTGGCCAGGGAGGCCGGCGTACTGAAGCTGGCGCCGATCCAGGATGCCTGCCAGACCGTGTTGAACCGCGTCAGCGCACTGCTGGCGCAGGAAGACCTGACCGGCGATGCGCTGCTGCCGCTGGCTGTGCTGGTGGACCGCATCGCCGGCGCCGCCGGCACACTGTGGCGCATCGAGGAGCAGCGCTACGTGGAGCGGCCGACGCCGGCGCGACGCACCGCGCACCGCCAGCCGGACTGGACCTATGCCTCCGGGCGCCGCTGGTCCAGTTTCCTCCACCATCGCAGCGAGGAGATCGGCGTGCTGGTCAGCCTGGAGATGGAAGGCGCCGTGCATGTGCCCACGCACCTGCGCGTGAGCGTGGATGAGCTGCTGCAGCACATGCTGCGCAACGCCGTGGAACACGGCATCGAAACGCCCGAGCAGCGCCTCGCGGCGCACAAGCCCGCCACCGGCAAGGTGCAGGTGAAGTTCGAGAACAGCGGCAATGGCTGGTTGCGCATGACGGTGCGCGATGACGGACGCGGGCGCGGCCTCGGGCTCACTTTCCTGCGCAAGGCCGTGGCGCGCATGGGTGGGCAGGTCGCCGTGGCCGCAAGTCCCGAGCAGTACACGCAGTTCGTGATCGACCTGCCCCAGGGCAGAGAACAGTCGCTCGGCACAGCTGCCACATAGCTGGCCATAGACGATCGACTACAGGTCCTGTAGTCCGATGCCGACGCGCAAGTTGGCAGCCAGCCGCTCCGGCTTGACAAAACATGACGCCGCCAGTTGCAATGCATCAACCACTTGGTCGGTGGAGCGCGCATGCATCTGGTCGACACAACGCTCTTTTACTCGCCGACCAGCGGCGGCGTGCGGCGGTACCTCAACGCAAAGCACGCCTGGTACCTCCGCCAGCCCCAGGTCACCCACTCGCTGCTGGTTCCCGGTGACACCACGCAGGCGCGCTGCGGCGACGTGAGCACCATTGCCGGCCGCATCGTGCCAGGCACGTTCAATTACCGCCTGCCGCTGTCCCCGCGCCGCTGGAAGCGCATGCTGCACGAGCTGGCCCCCGATCTCATCGAGGCCGGCGATGCCTTCCATCCGGCCTGGTGCGCCCTCGACGTGGCCCGCGCGCGGCGCATTCCCGCCGTGGCATTCTTCCATTCGCACCTGCCGCGCCTCATCCGCATCCGCCTTGGCGATGGCATGGGGCGCATGGCGGGCCGTTACCTGCACTGGCTGTATTCCCGGTTCGACCAGGTGCTCGCCCCCAGCCGCGTGATGTGCGATTACCTGCGCGGCATCGGCCTCACCAATGTGTCGTTGCAGCCGCTGGGCGTGGATACGGTGACCTTCAACCCCGCGCGCCGTGGCGGGCAGCTGCGGCGCAAGCTCGGACTCGCCGACGACACCCGCCTGCTGGCGTATGCCGGCCGCTTCTCCGCCGAAAAGAACATCCCCGTGCTGCACGAAACATTTGCGCGCCTGGGCAACAAATATCATCTGCTGCTGGTGGGCGGCGGCGAATACCAGCGGCCCGCCTCGAACATCACGCGGGTTCCCTACCATCGCGACAGCACCGAGCTGGCCACCACGCTGGCCTCTGCCGACGCGCTGGTGCACGCGGGAACGGCCGAGACCTTCGGTCTCGTGGTGCTGGAAGCCATGGCCTGCGGACGGCCGGTGGTGGGCATCCGCGCCAATGCCGTGGCCGAACTGGTGGACGAGAGCGTGGGCATCACGGCCGCACGGGCCGAGGCGGATCTGCTGGCGCGCGCGGTGCGCGACCTGTACGACCGCGACATCGAGGCCCTGGGTCGCGCGGCGCGCCAGCGGGTCGAGACGCACTACTCCTGGGACAGCGCGCTACGGCACCAGCTGGCGATCTACGACGGGCTGGTGGAGAAGAAGCGCACCTTGCCCGCCGGCTGGGCCACGGCGAGGCGCCGGCCATCGGCCGACCAGCAGGCGCTGCCGGCCGGGCCGTCCAGAAGCTGAAAGTCGAGCACGGCGCGGCTGCCAGGGCCCGGACGCCACAGGCCAACGCGCCAGTCCTTGCCGGCGGATGCCAGCAGCGGCCCGTTGGGCTGCGCCACCAGTGCAGTGAGGCGCTCCTCGTGGCCATTGAGCTGCAGCGGCTCGCCGCCCTCGGGACCCTTGCCGCTGAAGTCCCACACCACGATGCTGCTGGCGCCAGTCGACGCCGTGGCGAGATAGCGGCTGTTGGCGCTCCAGGCCGTCTGGTCCACCTTGCCCGCATAGCCGCTCATGCGTGAACGCTTGCGGTTGTTGAGATAGCGGAAATTGATTGTGCCGTCGGAGAGTCCGCAGGCGGCGATGCGATTGTCGGGTGACAGCGCCAGCGTGAGCGGCGTGCCTTCAAGCACGAATTCCTCGATCACCGCCGCATCCACCCTGTCGACAAACATGGCGCCGTTGCCAGTGGCCAGCAGTTCGTCGCGGCCGCGCCAGGCCACCTGCGTGAGCGGCACGCTGTGGCCGGCCAGCGCAGGCAACGGCAGGCCCGCCGCATCGAACAGCCGCACATCCCTGCCCTGCGCGAAGGCCAGGCGCTGTCCATCACCGCGCCAGGAAAGCCCTGCGGCCCAGTGCGCAGCGCGGTGCAGCGTGCGCTGTGCGGACTCCGGGGCTGCGATATCCCACAGCCGCACCGAACCATCCTGGCCCGAGCTGGCCAGCAGCATGCCCTTCGGCTGCCACGCAAGTTCGATGATACCGGGTGCGTGCTCGCCGAGCAGGCGTACGTCGCCCGTGCCGGCGTTGATCAGGTAAAGATGGCCTTCACCGCCGCCCACTGCCAGCTCGCTGCCGTCCGGCGACCACGCCAGGGCCACCGGAAAATCCTCGAACTGCGCCTGTGCGCCAGGCACCAGGCTTGCCGCAGGCCTGCTCATCGCGGGATGTCGCTCAGGCCACGCAGCCAAGGAACCCGGTCATCAGTTCCTCGCGATCCAGGTTGCGGCCGATGAACACCAGCTGGCTGCGGCGGGGGGCATCGCCCCAGGGCTGCTCGGGTCGGCCGTCGAACATCATGTGCACGCCGTGGAACACGTAGCGCCTGTCATCGCCCTTGAGGTTGAGCACGCCCTTCATGCGCAGGATGTGCTCGCCATGTGCCTGCAGCAGCCAGGACAGCCAGTCATTCACCTTGCGCGCATCCAGCGGACGGGACTCCTCGATGCCCATGGAGCTGATCTCCGCATCATGGTGATGCGAGGCGAAGGCGCGCTGCGCGACGGGCTGCGCCGGCATCACCAGCCCGAACTCGCCCGGGGCATGTTCGATGAACAGCGCATAGGCGCCGGGCTTGTCGATGTCGATGCACCACTGGCCGCCCATGCACTGCATTTCCAGCGCGAAGGGCGCGTTGCCCGGCGCCAGGTGGCCGCCGCTCTCCAGCGTGCTCGCCTTCTCCGCGAACACGCGCACCGCCGGCTCGATCTGCGCGGCAAGTGCGTCGTCGGTGGCAGCGGACATGGGCAGCAGCGCCACCTTCAGCGCGCCATGGTCATGGCCGTGGTGGTCATGTCCGTGGTGGTCATGGCCGCCATGCGTCGCCTCGCCATCGTCATGATCGTGTGCGCCGGCATGCGGACCTGCGGCGCGCAGGATGTGCCGTCCCGCCTTCAATTCGCAGGCACCAGCCCACTCGAAGGGATACTGCGGTTCGAGGAAACGGCTGTCGAAGGCCAGTGCACGATCCAGGTCGAATGCACCCAGCCCCAGCACCACATCGATGGGTACGGCCGCGTTCACCGCGCGATGGATCTTCGCGCTGCCATTGATGCCGCGGATCCTGCGCTCGATGCGCTCGAGGTCTGCAGCGCCGACCAGGTCGGCCTTGTTGAGGATCACCACATCGGCGAATCCCACCTGCACTGCCGGCTCCTTCAACTCCGTCAGGTGCTGTTCGAAATGGTGCGCATCCACCAGTGTGACGATGGCGTCCACCACGAACTGCTCGCTGAGGTCATCGTCGAGGAAGAAGGTCTGCGCCACCGGCCCCGGATCGGCCATGCCCGTGGTCTCGATGAGGATGTGGTCGAAACGCTCGCGCCGCTTCAGCAGCTGCCCCAGCACGCGGATCAGGTCGCCACGCACCGTGCAGCAGATGCAGCCGTTGCTGGTCTCGAAGATTTCCTCTTCCGCGCCGATCACCAGCTGGTGGTCCACGCCCACCTCGCCGAACTCGTTCTCGATCACGGCGATGCGCCGGCCGTGCTTCTCCGACAGGATGCGGTTCAGCAGCGTGGTCTTGCCCGCGCCGAGGAAGCCGGTGAGCACCGTGACCGGAATGCGCGCTGGCTGGTTCATGCCTTGTCTCCCGCCGTATCCATCTCCCACACCGTGATCGCCGCGCCGCGACGCAGCCAGAATCCGGCGCCCAGCTGGCGGAAGTTCTTGCGCAGCTCGCGGCGGTACCAGGCGCCATTGCGCAGGCTCACCGCCGGATCGGTGCGCGACTGGTCGCAGTTCTCTTCCCAGTCCTCGCGCGTGAGCACGCCGAAATACAGCAGGCCCCGGCACACGCGCGCCAGGTTCGCCAGCGCGCGCTGCGTTGCAGCGGCATCGAGGTACTGCAGCACGTCGTAACAGATGACGATGTCGAACACTGCCTTGCGCGTGAAATCCTGGATTCCGGAGTGGATCCAGCCATGCTTGCGGCACAGGTATTCGCTGACCTCCAGGCCCGTATACGTGGCCCGCGGCAGTGCCCGCTTCAGTGGCGCGCGCAGCAGGCCCACGCCGCAGCCCGCATCCAGGATGCTGCGCACCGGCAGGTCGATGTGCTGTGCCATTGCCGCGATCAGCCTTCCGCGCGCGTTCATCTCCGCGCGGCTGGTCACCGCGGTGCGCGGATCAACATAAAAACGCTGGTAGTAAGCCCGGTCAAACTGCTCTGTCATTCCATTACCATAGGCGCCCATGAACGCCCCTGCTCCCCGCGTCGGATTCGTCAGCCTTGGCTGCCCCAAGGCCCTGGTGGATTCGGAGCGCATCCTGACGCAATTGCGCATCCGCGGCTACGAGATTTCGCCCAGCTACGAGGCCTCGGACCTCGTGGTCGTGAACACCTGCGGCTTCATCGACAGCGCCATTGATGAATCCCTCGAGGCCATCGGCGAGGCCATCGACGCCAACGGCAAGGTCATCGTCACCGGCTGCCTGGGGGCAAACCCGCAGCGCATCCTCGAGCAGCATCCCAAGGTGCTGGCCGTCACCGGCCCGCATGCCACCGAGCAGGTGCTCGAGGCTGTGCATCTGCACCTGCCACGTCCGCACGATCCCTTCACCGACCTGGTGCCCGCGCAGGGCATCCGCCTCACGCCGCGGCATTATGCCTACCTGAAGATTTCCGAAGGCTGCAACAACAAGTGCAGCTTCTGCATCATCCCCGCGCTGCGCGGCCGGCTGGTGTCGCGGCCGCTCGACAGCGTGCTGGCCGAGGCCGAGCGGCTGGTGGCTGCCGGCGTCAAGGAACTGCTGGTGATCTCGCAGGACACCAGCGCCTACGGCGTGGACCTTCGCTACCAGCCCGTCACCTTCGGCGGCCAGCAATACGAAACCCGCTTCCTCGATCTGGCCCGTGGCCTGGGTTCGCTGGGGGTGTGGGTGCGCATGCACTACGTCTATCCCTATCCACACGTGGATGCCGTGCTGCCGCTGATGGCCGAGGGCAAGGTGCTGCCCTACCTCGACATCCCCTTCCAGCATGGCAGCCCCTCGGTGCTGAAGCGCATGCGCCGCCCCGCCCATGCAGAAGACACGCTCGATCGCATCACGGCCTGGCGACGCCAGGTTCCGGACCTCACCTTGCGCAGCACCTTCATCGTCGGTTTCCCCGGGGAAACAGACGCGGAGTTCGAGGAGCTGCTGCAGTGGCTCGATGTCGCGCAGCTGGATCGCGTCGGCTGCTTCCGCTACTCGCCCGTCGAAGGGGCCACCGCCAATGAACTGCCGGGGGCCGTTGCACCCGAGGTGATGGACGAGCGCTACGAGCGCTTCATGCAGAAGGCGGCTGCGATCTCCGGGAAGCGCATGGCGGCGAAGGTGGGCCGGGAACTCACCGTGCTGGTCGACAGTGTCGACGGCAGCAAGGCCATCGCACGCACGCAGGCTGACGCGCCGGAGATCGACGGCGTGGTCAATGTGAAGAAGGCCAAGGGCTTGCGACCGGGCGAGTTCGCCCGTGTGCGCATCACCGCCGCAGGCACCTACGACCTCGCCGGTGAATTGCTGTGATTGCCGCGCCGGCAGTTCCTCACCGGGAAGGACCGGGCGACCCAGCCTGAAGCCGCGCGGCCAGTGCCGCCGCGGTCTCCCCGTCGATGCGCAGGCCGAAGACATCGCGCAGCGTGGCGATCACCGTGCCGGGGTCACCCAGCTCGCGGCGCGTTGAATTGCCCGCCGGGTCATGCCAGGCGATTTCCCCGCCGCGCAGCACGTGCCGGCCGCCGGCAGTGAGGTTCGACACCACCAGCTGCTGCGTGAAATGCGAAGCCGGGTCATGCACCAGCTGGAAGTTCGCCGCCTCGAAATCCACCGGCAGCTGCGGATGCTCGTCGAAACGGTACATGGGCAGCCAGTCCCCGCGCACGAGCGTGGAAACGAGGTGCTCGCTGCCGAGGCGTGACAGCCGGAACTGCGCATGGGAATCCTGCTGCGGCTCTCCGCTGCGCAGGTTGAGCGGACCCGCCAGCATCTGGCCGCCAAAGCCGACGTCGGCCAGCCACTCGCCGCCTTCCACGCGCACCAGCAGCAGCCGGTGCGTGCGCGGCGCGACGGCATCAGCCGAACGGCCCCACACCACACGGCCGGCAAGATCGGTGACATCGAAGCCCAGCGCACGCAGCGCCTCGCCCAGCAGCAGGTTCTGCTCGAAGCACCAGCCACCGCGCCCCTGCCGTACCAGCTTTTCCTCTACTGCGGCAGGCTCCAGGCTGATGCGTCGCCCGAGGAAGGCATCGATGTTCTCGAAGGGAATGGCCAGGGCGTGGCGCAGGACAACAGCGGCAAGCGTGTCAAGCGTCGGTGCGCGCGCACCGGCATGGCCGATGCGCGCGAAGTAGGCATCCATATCCATCAACGCGCGCCGGAGCGCTATTCCACCGTCACGCTCTTGGCCAGGTTGCGCGGCTGGTCGACGTCAGTGCCGCGCAGGACAGCCGCATGGTAGGCCAGCAGCTGCAGCGGCAGCGTGTAGATCACCGGCGCCTGGAAATAGCTCACGTGGCGCGGCATGTGGATCACATGCACGCCCTCGCTGGACTCGATGCCGGCCTCCGGATCCGCGAACACGTACAGCTCACCGCCGCGCGCGCGCACTTCCATCAGGTTCGACTTCAGCTTCTCCAGCAGGTCATTGTTCGGGGCCACGGCGATCACCGGCATGTCCGCATCCACCAGCGCCAGCGGGCCGTGCTTGAGCTCGCCGGCAGCATAGGCCTCGGCATGGATGTAGGAGATTTCCTTGAGCTTCAGTGCACCTTCCATCGCAATGGGATGCAGTGCGCCGCGACCCAGGAACAGTGCGTGGTGCTTGTCGGCGAAACGACCGGCCAGCTCGCGGATCTGCGGATCCAGCGACAGGGTCTTCTCGATGAGCCCCGGCAGCTGCACCAGCCGCTCCACCAGGCCGCGTTCGCGCTCCGCGTCAGTGCCATGCGTCTTGGCCAGTGCGATCACCAGCAGTGACAGCGCAGTGATCTGCGTGCTGAATGCCTTGGTCGAGGCCACGCCGATCTCCGGACCTGCGCGCGTCAGCATCACCAGGTCCGACTCACGCACCAGCGAACTCTCCGGCGCGTTGCAGATGGCCAGCGTCGCAAGGTAGCCGCTCTGCCTTGCCAGGCGCAGCGCCGCCAGCGTATCGGCCGTCTCACCCGACTGCGAGATGGTCACGAACAGCGAGTTCTTCGGCACCACCGCGTTGCGATAACGGTATTCGCTGGCAATCTCCACCCGGCAGGGAATGCGGCAGATCTGCTCGATGAAATACTGCGCCACCACGCCCGCGTGGTAGCTGGTGCCACAGGCGACGATGCGCACGTATTCCACGCGCGGGAAGATCTCCGCCGCGCGCGGCCCGAAAGCCGCTTCCAGCAGCCGCCCGTTGGCCACGCGTTCCTGCAGCGTGCTGGCCACCGACAGCGGCTGCTCGTGGATTTCCTTGAGCATGTAGTGGGCATAAGGGCCCTTCTCGGCGGCCGCGGCCGACAGCTCGCTGAGCTTCACCTCGCGCTGCACGCTGTCGCCCCCGGCATTGAGCACCCGCACGCCACCACGCGTCACCTCGGCGATGTCCCCTTCCTCCAGGAACATGAAGCGGCGTGTCACCGGCAGCAGCGCGGCCACGTCCGAAGCCACGAAGTTCTCGTCCTCGCCCAGGCCGACCACCACCGGGCAGCCCATGCGCGCCAGCACCAGGCGGTCCGGCGCATGCTCGTCCAGCACCACCAGCGCATACGCGCCTTCCAGTTCCGCCACCGTGGCGCGCACGGCCTTGAACAGGTCGCCCAGGCGCTGCATGTGGTGGTGGATGCGGTGTGCGATCACCTCGGTGTCGGTCTCCGAGGTGAACTCGTAGCCGGCGGCCTTCAGCTCCGCCCGCAGCTCCTCGTGGTTCTCGATGATGCCGTTGTGCACGATGGCCAGGCCGTCACGCGAGATGTGCGGATGCGCGTTGCGTTCGCTGGGCACGCCATGCGTGGCCCAGCGCGTGTGCGCAATGCCCGTGGCACCATGCGCGGGATCGCCGTCCAGCGCCTCCTGCAGCATGCGTACCTTGCCCACGGTGCGGCGCCGCGTCACCTTGCCGGTGCCGTTGATCACGGCCAGGCCGGCCGAGTCATAGCCGCGATATTCAAGCCGCCGCAGGCCCTCGATCAGCACGGGGACGATGTCCCTCCCGGCCACTGCTCCGACGATTCCGCACATGCGCGTATTACTCCTGGGAAACTTTTTTCTTCACTGGCCGCTGCCAGCCTTCAATCGTGACCTGCCTGCCGCGCGCCAGCGTGAGCTGGCCCGGGGGCGCATCGCGCGTGATGGTCGAGCCGGCGCCCGTGGTGGCGTTGGCGCCGATGCTCACCGGCGCCACCAGCATGTTGCCCGAGCCGATGAACACCTGGTCACCGATCACCGTGCGCGACTTGTTGGCGCCATCGTAGTTGCAGGTGATGGTGCCTGCGCCCACGTTGACCTTCTCGCCCACGTCGGCATCGCCGAGGTAGGTGAGATGGTTGGCCTTGGTGCCCCGCCCGATGCGCGAGTTCTTCACCTCGACGAAATTGCCCACGTGCACACCGTCGGCCAGCACATTGCCGGGCCGCAGCCGTGCGAAGGGCCCCAGGTGGCAGCCCGCGCCGACCTCCGAGCGCTCCAGCACGCTGTTGGCCAGCACCTGTGTATCAGCGCCGATGGTGACGTCACGCAGCAGGCAGTTGGGACCGATGCGCACGCGGTCGCCCAGCACCACGCGGCCTTCGAACACCGCGTTCACGTCGATGAACACGTCGCGGCCCAGCGCAAGCTGGCCCCGCTGGTCGAAGCGCGCTGGATCGGCCAGCGTGGCTCCGGCGCGCAGCGCTTCCTCGGCATTCCGCCCACGCAGCACGCCTTCCAGCTGCGCCAGCTGCAGCCTGTCGTTGACGCCCAGCACTTCGGATTCCTGCAGCGCGGTGAGCGGACGTACAGGCATGCGCGCCTTCACGGCCATGGCCACCACGTCGGTGAGGTAATACTCGCCCTGCGCGTTGTCGCTCTTCAGCTCACCCAGCCACTGGCGCAGCCGGCCGGCGGGCAGCGCCATCACGCCGGTGTTGCCCTCGGTGATGCGCTTCTCGCGCGCCGAAGCGTCCTTGTCCTCGACAATGGATTTCACGCTGCCGCGCGCGTCACGCACCACGCGGCCGTAACCGGTGGGATCAGCCAGCTGCACAGTCAGCAGCGCCAGCCCGCCATTGCCCGCCAGGGCTACCAGCGAGCGCAGCGTGGAAGCGCGCAGCAGTGGCACATCGCCATAGAGCACCAGCACCAGGTGATCATCCGGAATGGCCGGCATGGCCTGCATCACCGCATGGCCCGTGCCCTTCTGTTCGGCCTGCAGTGCCCAGGTCACCGGCTCGCCCGCGAAGGCTGCCTGCACCTGTGCGCCGCCATGTCCATGGACCACATGCAGGCCCGCCGGCTGCAATTCCCTCGCCGTGTCGAGCACATGGCGCAGCAGCGGCCGGCCTGCCAGCGGCTGCAGCACCTTCGGCAGCCCCGAATTCATGCGCTTGCCCTGGCCGGCAGCAAGGACCACCACCGACACCGGGGGCAACGCAGCCGCCGCGGCGACCTGCGCCTGCCCGCTGCCCTTCCCTGCCTTGCGCGGGGCGCTCTTGCGCGCGCGCTTTGCCACTCCCTTCATCCGTCCGTCCTTCATCTGGTGCGCGACGCTAGCATTTCCGTTTCCGGATCGTGCGGACACAGATCGCGCATTTACTGGTACATCCGGCCACGCCACTCGATATAACCGGCCACGTGCCGACCGGCCGGGTCGTCATGCGTCCAGTGCATCACCCCGCCCTGGGCATTCCATTCGTATTCGCCGTAGACGGTGACTTCTTCCCCCGCTTTGAGCCCCTCCAGCCGGGGCGCCAGGTCGAGATTGTGGGCGACCAGCAGGGTCTGGTCGCTATCTGTTGCGAAAATGAAGCGTTGGTGCGGCGATCCGTCCTGATCATCGGCCAACATGCGCACAACACGCCCCCTGATGCGCAACATCCTCCCGCTGGCCCGCTGCTCGAAGGCCTCCCGCGCCACATCGCCGCCGGCAGCGGGGCGCATCGCCGGTGGCTCGCCGGTGGCCTCCACCCCTTGTCCGGGCTCCCCACCACCACCCAGCGGCCGGTCAGCGAACTGGCGCCAGCCGAACACGGCCACCACCGCCACGAGGACCACCTGCGCCAGCCGTTTCATCTATGATTTCCCGGGATTTTTGCCCGGAACCGTCGCGTGCGGGCGGGGTCCATCAAGTACACGGGCACGGTGTCCTCTAAGGGGTTTCGACGGGTGAAGCATTCTCGCATTTCCGCGGCGCTGGGCGCGGCGCTGCTGGCCGCCATCGCGGGCCAGCCCACCATGGCCGCCAGCGCACCGGCAGGGGCGCATGCCGGCGCCGACTGGACACTCTTCGAAGCCTATTGCACGGAATGCCACAACACCGAGGACTGGGCCGGCGGCATCGCCTTTGACGTGCTCTCCCAGGAGGACATCGGCGACAACGCCGAGGTCTTCGAGAAGGTGGTGCGCAAGCTGCGCAGCCAGCAGATGCCACCTGGTGGCCACAAGGTGCCCGACCAGGCCACCCGCGGCACCTTCATCAAGTGGATGGAAGGCCAGCTCGACACCGCCGCCAGCGCGCACCCCGATCCCGGCTACGTCGGCCTGCAGCGCCTTAACCGCAAGGAATACGCCAATGCCGTGCGCGACCTGCTGGGCATCGAGATCGACGCCGCCGAGCTGCTGCCACGCGACGAGCCGCGCGAGGGCTTCGACAATGTCGCCGCGGCGCTGAGCGTCACGCCCTCCTTCCTCGACCAGTACATCTCCGCCGCGCGCAGCGTGGTGGTGCAGGCCATGGGCAACAAGGATGCCCTGCCCGCCGCCACCACCTATCGCGCCACCGCACCCTCGACGCAGATCTTCCACCAGGATGGCCTGCCGCTGGGCACGCGCGGCGGCATTGCCGTGGACCACAACTTCCCCGCCGACGGCGAGTACGTGCTCACCATCGCCAACATGGCCACGGCGCTGTGGGTCTACAACATGGAGTTCAGGAATCATCTGGTCGTCACCATGGACGGCAAGCTGATCTACGAGACCACCATCGGCGGCGAAGACGACATGAAGGCCATCGACCAGCAGCAGGATCCTGCGGTCGAGGCCATCAATGCGCGGCTGAAGAACATCCGCTTCAAGGCCACGGCCGGCGTGCACCGCTTCGTGGTCGCGTTCCGTCATCGCACCTTTGCCGAATCCGAAGACCGGTTGCAGATGTACACCCCCGGCGGCGGACAGGACCGCATCCTGCGCGTGTCCTCGTTCGAGATCCGCGGCCCCTTCAATTCCACCGGCGTCAGCGAGACGCCGGCGCGGCGCCACATCTTCGCCGCCTGCTACCCGAAGAGCGCCGCGGAAGAAGCGCCCTGCGCGCGCCAGGTAATCTCCTCCTTCGCCAGCCGCGCCTATCGCCGGCCCCTCGCCGACCGGGACCTGGAACCGCTGCTGCGCTTCTATGAGGAAGGACGGAAGTCCTCGGACTTCGACGCCGGGGTGCGCCGGGCGCTCACCGCCGTGCTGGCGCACCCGGACTTCCTGTTCCGCACCGACCAGTCGCCGCAGAACCTGCCGCCCGGCACCATCTACCGCATCGACGACCTTGCGCTGGCCTCGCGCCTGTCGTTCTTCCTGTGGAACAGCCTCCCCGACGACACGCTGCTGAAGCTGGCGCAGGAACACCGCCTCGGCGAACCGGAGGTGCTCAAGGCCCAGGTGCAGCGCATGCTGGCCGATGAGCGCGCCAGCACGCTGGCCCGCAACTTCGGCTCGCAGTGGCTGAACCTCACCAAGCTGCCGGAGATCACCCCCGACCCGGCCATCTTCCCCTACGCCAGCGGCAGCGGCGACCTGCGCGGGGATTTCGTCGAAGAGATCGCGCTGTTCATGGATGACATCATCCGCAGCAACGGCAGCGTCACCGAGCTGCTCTCTTCACCCTGGACCTTCATCAACGAGCGCCTGGCGCTGCACTACGACATCAACTCCGTCCGCGGTGACCAGTTCCGCAAGATCAAGCTCGAGGATTCCAGCCGCTTCGGCCTCCTGGGCAAGGGCGGCGTGCTGATGGCCAGCGCCTACCCCAACCGCACCTCGCCCGTGCTGCGCGGCGCCTATGTACTCGAGCGCATCATCGGCTCACCGCCGCCGGTTCCGCCGCCTGCAGTGGAAGCGCTGCCCGCAACCAACGCACAGAACAAGCCCGCCACCGTGCGCGAGCTGCTCGAAGCACATCGCGCCAAGCCGCAGTGCTTCTCCTGCCATGCGGCCATCGACCCCATCGGCTTCGTGCTCGAGGGTTTCGACGCCACGGGCAAGGCTCGCCGCATCGACCGCTTCGCGCGTACGGAAATCGACATGCTGGGCAAGCTGCCCGACGGCACCATCGTGCGCAACCCGGATGAACTGCGCGCCGCGCTGCTGGCCGATCCGGTGCCCTTCGTGCAGAACGTCACCGAGCGCATGATGATCTATGCGCTCGGCCGCCTGGTGGAGCCGCATGACATGCCCGTGGTGCGCGACATCGTGCGCCGCACCGCCGGCGACGGCTACAGGTTCCACACCCTGATCACCAACATCGTGCTCAGCGATCCGTTCCTGAAGGCCCGGGTTCCCGATGCCGGCAAGGGCGCCGACACCCGCCAGGCCACGGTGGTAAATTGAAGCAGAGGCCCGCCATGTACATCACCAAGAAAGCCCTTTCCCGCCGCACCCTGCTGCGTGGCGCAGGCGCCGCCATCGCGCTGCCGCTGCTCGATGCGATGGTCCCGGCCGCCACCGCGCTGGCACAGACCGCCGCGAAGCCCGCGCCGCGCCTGGGCTTCATCTATTTCCCGCACGGCGCCATCATCAAGGCGTGGATGCCGGAGAAGACCGGCCGCGACTTCGAGCTGTCGCCCATCCTGAAGCCGCTGGAGCCCTTCCGCGACCAGCTCACCATCGTCAGCGGGCTGCGCAACAAGGGCGGCGAGAGCTCCGATCCGCACGGCATCATGGCCGGCACCTGGCTGTCCTGCTACGGCGTGGCCAACCGCGAGGGCGACAAGGGCACCACCGCCGACCAGCTCGCCGCGCGCCACTTCACCGGCAACACGCCGCTGCCCTCGCTGGAGCTCACCGGCGAAGGCGGCAATGCCACCTGCGGCCAGGGCGCCACCGGCTGCGGCTTCGGCAGCACCGTGGCCTTCCGCACGCCCACGCAGCCGCTGCCCATGGAAGACAACCCGCGCAAGGTGTTCTACCAGCTGTTCGGCCAGGGAGACACGGGCGCCGAGCGCAAGGCCATCCTCGCCGAGACCGACAGCCTGCTCGACTACGTGATGGAAGAAGGCAAGGCGCTCAGCAAGCGCATCAGCGCCGCCGACCGCGCCCGCGTCAGCGACTACCTCGACTCCGTGCGCGAGGTGGAGCAGCGCATCGCGCGCCTGGCCGTGAGCAAGAGCCAGACCATGGACCTGCCCAATGCGCCGCAGGGCGTGCCCGATGAGTTCGGCGCCCACCTCGACGCCCTCTTCGACCTTATCGCGCTGGCCTGGCAGACCAACCAGACCCAGGTCGCCTCGATGATGATGGCCAAGGAGGTGTCGATGCGCACCTACCCGAACCTTTCGATCACCGAGGCCTTCCATCCGCTGTCGCACCATGCGAACGATGCGGCGAAGATCGAGCGGCTGATCCGCATCCAGAACTACCACACCACGGTGTTCGCCAAGTTCATCGGCAAGCTGGCGGAGATGGAAGATGGCGACGGCAGCGTGCTCGACCATTCCATCATCCTGTACGGCAGCAACATGTCCAACAGCGACCTGCACAACAACGACCCGCTGCCCAATGCCATCCTCGGCAAGGGCTACGGACGCATCAAGGGTGGCCAGCACCTGAAGTTCCCGCAGGACACCCCGCACGCCAACCTGCTGCTCACGCTGCTGAACCGCGCTGGCGTACCCGCCGAGTCGCTGGGCAACAGCACCGGCCTGTTCGCCGAGATCTGATGCACTCCAGGCGCGGATTCCTGCAGGCGGCGGCGCTGTCCTCCGCCGGCGCACTGCTGGCGCCGGCGATGCCGGCGCTGGCGCGCGAGAAGAAGGCGAAGCTCGCCGCACAGGAGCTGGGCGGCAACCTCGCGCTCATCACCGGCGCCGGAGCCAACGTGGTGGCCTTCGGTTCGCCTGAAGGTGCCATGCTGTTCGACGGCGGCCAGCGCGATCACGCGAAGGCATTGCTGAAGCTCGCACTGTCTTCCGTGGAAGCGAAGAAGGCCCACACGCTGGTGAACACGCACTGGCACCCCGAGCAGACGGGCCTCAACGAAACGCTGGGCAAGCAGGGCGCCCGCATCCTCGCGCAGGAGAACACCCGCCTCTGGCTCACGCGCCGCATCGACGTGCCCTGGCGCGACGCGCCGCATCCGGCATTCCCCAGGGTGGCGCAGCCCAACAAGAGCTTCTACACCACCGAGACCGTGGACTTCGGCGGCGAGCGCATCGCCTTCGGCCACCTCGGCCAGGCGCACACCGATGGCGACCTCTATGCCTTCCTGCCCGCCGCCAACGTGCTCATCGCCGGTGGCGTGGTCTCCAGCGCCGGCTGGCCGCTGATGGACTGGCGCACCGGCGGCTGGATCGGCGGCCTGGTGGGCGCCTACGACCGCCTGCTGAAGATCGCCGATGACCGCACGCGCGTGATCGGCGCCGACGGTCCCATCGTCGGCCGCAAGGAACTGCAGGCGTACCGCGACATGTACTTCACCATCTTCGACCGCCTGGTGAAGCAGCTGGTGAAAGGCATGGGCCCGGATGAAGCCTACGCTTCAGGCCCGGCAAAGGAATTCGAGGCCCAGTGGGGCGGTTCGCAAGCTTTCGTGCTCGCGTCGTTCCGCAGCCTGTGGGGACACTACGCGCCGGACGCCTGATCGTCCGCGGCGCCAACCGCATTGTTCAAGGGGGAATCGTCAATGTCATCGCGCCACCTGGCCCTCGCCGCCCTGTTCCTGTCCGGCCTCGCCGCCACCGCACAGGCTGCCCAGTCCGAAGGCGATACCGTCTTCAACGGCTTCTGCGCTGCCTGCCACGCGCAGACTGCAGCACCTCCGGGCAGCCCGAACGAAAAGGCCCCCACCCGATCCCAGCTGCAGCAGTTCAGCGCCGATGCCGTGCTCAACTCGCTGGTCAGCGGCAAGATGCAGGCCCAGGGTGCCGCGCTCAACGAGACCCAGCGGCGCGCCGTCGCTGAATACGCCACCGGCAAGCTCATCTCGGCCACCGCCGGCACCCTGCAGTCCGCGAACCACTGCGCAAAGTCCGCGGCCGTCACTGATCCGTCGAAAGGCATCAGCTGGAACGGCTTCGGCAACGGCCCGGCCTCCACGCGCTTCCAGGACGCGAAGACGGGCGGCATCACCGCCGCCGACCTGCCCCGCCTGAAGCTCAAGTGGGCCTTCGGCTACACCGGCGTCTCCTCCGCCCGCACCCAGCCGACGCTGGCCGGCGGCCGGCTCTTCGTGGGCAGCGAAAGCGGTGAAGTGCACGCGCTCGATCCGGCCACCGGCTGCACGCACTGGAGCTTCAAGGCCGCCGCCGGCGTGCGCACCGCGCCCTCGGTCACGCCCTACAAGTCCGGCAGCAAGCGCGGCTATGCCGTGATCGTCGGCGACCAGCGCGCCACGCTGTACGCGCTCGATGCCGACACCGGCTCCATGCTGTGGAACATCAAGCTCGATGACCACGCCAACGCCGGCATCACCGGTTCGCCCATCGTGCACGACGGCCGCGTCTTCGTCGGCGTGCAGGGCCTCGGTGAGGAAGGCCGCGGCGCCAACGGCGGCTACGGCTGCTGCACCTTCCGCGGCAGTCTTTCCGCGGTGGAGGTGAACACCGGCAAGCTGCTGTGGAAGACATACACTGTCGATGAAACAAAGCCGCGCGCGAAGAACGCCGCCGGCGTGCAGATGTTCGGCCCGGCCGGCGGCGGCATCTGGTCCGCACCCTCGGTGGACGTGAAGCGCGGTGTTGTCTACGCCGCCACGGGCAATGGCTACGCCGATCCTCCGCAGGCCATGACCGACTCCGTCATCGCCTTCGACATGAAGACCGGCGCGGTGCGCTGGCACCACCAGGTGCTGCCCGCCGACCAGTGGACCATGGGCTGCCGTCCCACCAATCCCGACAACCCCGGCTGCCCCGCGACACTGGGCCCGGACTACGATTTCTCCGCCACGCCCATCCTCGCCACCGTCGGCCGCCGCGACATCATCGTCATCCCCCAGAAGTCCGGCATCGCCTTCGCGCTCGATCCGGACAAGCAGGGCGCGCTGCTGTGGCAGACCCAGTTCGGCAAGCCCAGCGGCCTGGGCGGCCAGTGGGGCGGCGCCACCGACGGCAGGAACTTCTACACCGGCACCAACGCCTTCCAGGCCGACGTGCAGGGCGGCATGACCGCCATCGACCTCGTCACCGGCAAGATCACCTGGCAGGCCCCGCCGCAGGAGCTGGCCTGCGGCCAGAAGAAGCAGGGCTGCGGTGCCGGCCAGGGCGCGGCCGTCACCGCCATTCCCGGCGCGGTGTTCAGCGGCTCGCACGATGGTGCACTGCGCGCCTACTCCACCACCGACGGCAAGGTGCTGTGGATGTTCGATGCCAACCGCGAATTCACCACGGTGAACGGCGTGAAGGCCAATGGTGCCAGCATGGACGGCCCCGGCGCCATCGTGGCCGGCGGCATGCTATACGTGAACGCCGGTTATGGCGGCCTGGTGGGCCGCCCCGGCAACGTGCTCCTGGCATTCGCCCTGGAATAGACCGCTGGTCCCAAGGAGGGAATCATGACTGTCGCGCGCATCACCGAGATCAAGTCGAGCAGCAAGAAGAGCTTCGATGACGCCGTCGAAAACGGCGTGGCCCGCGCCAACAAGACGTTGAAGAACGTCCGTGGCGCCTGGGTGAAGGAAATGGAAGTCGAGTGCGGCAAGGACGGCAAGATCACCGAATACCGCGTGCTGCTGAAGGTGACCTTCATCCTCGAGGAGTGAGGACGAAGGTCACGGCGCGCCCTACTCCTTCTCGAGCAGGGCGCGCAGCATCCAGGCTGTCTTCTCGTGCAGCTGGATGCGCTGGGTCAGAAGGTCGGCCGTGGCTTCATCGCCAGCCTTCTCGACCACCGGGAACAGCTTGCGTGCGGTACGTACCACCGCCTCCTGCCCCTCCACCAGCTGCTTGATCATCTCGCGCGCCTTCGGCACGCCGCTGGATTCCTTGATGGAGCTGAGCTTCACGAACTCCGCATAGGTGCCCGGCGCCGGCGCACCCAGCGAACGGATGCGCTCGGCCACCAGATCGACCGCCAGCGCCAGCTCGTTGTACTGCGTCTCGAACATCAGGTGCAGCGTCTGGAACATCGGACCCGTGACATTCCAGTGGAAGTTGTGGGTCTTCAGGTACAGCGTGTACGTGTCGGCAAGCAGGTGGCCCAGCCCCTGCGCGATGGCGAGCCGGTCCTTCTTGTCGATGCCGATGTCGATCTGCATGGCCATGGGAGCCTCCGGTGGATCAGGACGGGAGTCCGTCCCAGAACTCCTCCATCTTCTTCCGCTGCGCGGCAGTGGGCAAGCGCCCGCGGCCGGCGGCCTGGTTGTCCTGCAAGTAGGCCATCGTGGTGGTACCCGGAATCGCCGCTGTCACCGCCGGATGCGACACGATGTATTTGAGGAAGAACTGGGCCCAGGTGTTGATGTCCAGTTCCTGCTTCGCCCAGTCCGGCACTGTCACATTCTGCACCCGCGGGAACAGCGTGCGGCCGCGGCCGCCGAATGGCACGTTGATGAGCACACCCAGCCCCTGCTCCTGCGCCAGTGGCAGCACATTGTCCGCCGCGCCACGGTTGCCGATGGAGTAGTCCACCTGCACGAAATCCGGCTTGTGCGTGCGGATGGCCTGCGAGATGCCCTCGTACTGGTTGTCGGTGGACGTGCTCATGCCGATGTAGCGGATCTTGCCCGCCGCCTTGTATTCCTTGAAATGCGGCATCAGCTCGTTCATGCCATGCAGGTTGTGGATCTGCATCAGGTCGATCCTGCTCACCTGCAGGCGACGGAAGGATTCATCCAGCACGGCCTTGCCATTGGACACATCGCCGTTCATCGGCGTCTTGGTGGCGAGGAAGAACTTGTCGCGGTTGCCGATGTCCGCCAGCAGCTTGCCGATCACCTCCTCCGAGGTGCCGTAGGCGCGCGCGGAGTCGATGACCATGCCACCCATGCCCGGCATTGCGGTAAGCACGCGCTTCAGTTCGGCCAGTTCCTCGGCGCCGGTGACGCCATAGGCATTGGTGCCTGTGCCCACCACCGGAATCTTCTCGCCCGTGGAAGGAATGGCCTTGGTGATGAGGGAGGCTGCCGCGGCAAACGTACGACCCGCCACCATTGTCACCCCGACTGCGGCCCCTGCCTGGATGACCCGGCGTCGCGAGATATCCCTGTCGCTGATGCCCATGCTGCTCCCCTTCAATCCGTTGCAAAAAATGGCTTTGAATGGACCTTAGGTGCAGCCCGCAAGTTCCGTCAACGCCCGCGCTCAGGGCGCGGCAACGGGCAGCGGCTGGTCCACCGGCCACAGCAGCCACAGGGCACCGTCCTGCCGCATGCGCCCTGCGGCATCACCGGCCTCCGCACCCATGCCCCAGAAGAAATCCGCCCGCAGCGCGCCCCGTATTGCGCCGCCGGTGTCCTGCGCCAGCATCAGTCGCTGCAGCGGCGCGCCGCTGACCGGATGCGTGCTGGCAAGGAACATCGGCGCACCAAGTGGCAGCAGGCGCGGGTCCACCGCCAGCGAACGGCCGGCAGTGAGCGGCACGCCCATGGCGCCATCCGGCCCCACTGCAGGATTGCCCAGTGGCTGCTCGCGGAAGAACACCACACTGGGATTGGTGTTGAACACCTCCGCCTGCCGATCGGGATGCGCGGCCAGCCACTGGCGGATGGCCGGGGCGGTCGCCTCTTCCACCGTCATCTCCCCCTGCGCCACCAGGTAGCGGCCGATGGCGCGGTAAGGATGGCCATTCACATCCGCGAACGCCACGCGGATCATCGTGCCATCCGGCAGCCGCACGCGTCCGGAGCCCTGGATCTGCAGGAAGAAGGCATCGATGGCGCTGTCCACCCAGACGATTTCCTTGCCGCCCGGCAGCTGTCCGTCTGCCAGCTGCGCGCGATCGGGATAGGGTGTCACGCGCCGGCCCTGCAGCCGGCCCCGCACGCGCTCGCCCTGCAGCGCGGGATACAGCGCACCCAGATCCACGATCACGAGGTCATCCGGCACTGCATACAGCGGTGTCTGGAAGCTGCCGCCGCGCCGGCGGGAACCGTTGAGCACCGGCTCGTAGTAGCCCGTGATCAGTCCCTGGTCCTGGCGCGCAGGCCGGCCACCCTCGCCTTCCAGCACCAGCCGCCAGGGGCGCAGCCTTGTTTCAAGCAGCGTGCGCTGGGCGGCGCGCTCCGACGCCGGCACCGCAAGCACCTGGGTGCAGAAGGGGCGCCAGGCCTGCGGCATGCGCGGGCTGCGGCAGCTGGCCTGCAGCGCGGGCCACGCCGCCGCCAGGTCATCCGCCGTCCAGCCCGGCAGCTCCTGCCACTGGGCGGGTAGATAACGCAGCGATGGCACGGGGGGTTCGACAGGCGCCGCGGGTTCGGGCGGCCGGACGGGCGTGACGTTGCACGCAGCCAGCAGCATTGCCGCCGCCGGCAGGGAAAACCAGATTCGCTTCATCAGCGAATCATTTCACAGGTGCACGCAGGTCCTGTACCACTTCGCCCTTCGAGCGGATTTCCCGCTCATGCGGCTCATCGCGGAAGGTCTCGGCGATGCCCGCGTCGATCCACTCGCGCACCGGCGGGTGGGCCAGCAGCCGCTCCACGTATGACATCGCCTCGCGCTGCAGGGGCAGCCCGTATGTCTGCACACGTGCGGCCACCGGTGCAAAGAAGGCATCCACCGCACCGAAGGTGCGGCCGTTGAGGAAGGGGCCACCGTGGCGCGTGAAGCCATCACGCCAGAGTTCGGTGAGCCGGCGCAGGTCCGCCAGCAGCTGGTTGGTGACGTGATGGAGCCGCACGCGCACGCCCACGCTCATCGAGCAGTCGTTGCGCAGGTCGCCGAAGCCGCTGTGCATTTCTGCTGCCGCGGAGCGCGCCCAGGCACGCGCCGCGGCATCATCCGGCCACACGCCTTCATGCCGCTCGGCCAGGTACTCCGTGATCGACAGCGAATCCCACACACGCGCTGCGCCATCGACCAGCAGGGGCACGCGCCCGGTGGGCGAGAAATTCGTGAAGGCGCCCTCGCCACGATTCAGGTGAAAGGGCATCAGCCGTTCCCGGAAGGGGATCTCCAGTGATCGCATCAGCACCCATGGGCGCATCGACCAGGAGGAGTAATTCTTGTTGCCGATATACAGTTCGTACATGCCCTCACCGGCATTCAGACCCGACCACTGACCTTCAGCAGCCACCAGCGGAATCCGACCAACAGGAAGCGCCAGTCGGAGAAAAACTCCGGCGCCTTGCCCTCCACCGCGTGGCCGACGAACTGCAGTATCCATCCCGCCACGAACAACGCAAGGGCGGGCAGGCGCAGCCCGGGCACGGCGATGGCCGGCAGGGCGAGAAGAAGCGACAGCGCGATCATCGGAATGCCGGCAGTGTGGCAGGCGCGGTTCACCGGATTCCGGTGACTGCGCTCATAGCGGTCGATCCACTCGTCGCGAGAGGATGAATGTGCCATGTTTCCCCCGTGCGCCTGCAAGGCGCCCCGTGTATTCACGGATTCAATTGTTCTACAGGTACGGCCACCTGCGTGCAAGCCGACGGCAATGCGCGACGCCCGGAGTGCCGACGGCAAACCTGCATGATTTCCTCAGTAGTTCTCCGCGAAGGGAATGAAGTAGCGGCAGCCGCTGTCCCAGCAATCCTTCGTGAGCACCATGCTCGTCTCCCCGCAGCGGATGGCGAAGCTCTCCGTTCCGCGCCGCTCGGAGGTGCTGGTGCGGGCAACCGAGCAGGCCTCCCGCATCACACGCACGGCAGGACGGTAGAACGGCCGGATCGTGAGCTTCGCCGCCTCGCGTATGGCCTCTGCCGCGGCTTTCAATGGCAGGTCCGTGGCGGTCACGGTGACTACCGAGTCGTCGGGCAGCGTCATGCGCAGCGCGTCAGTGCGCAGCCTGCACTGCCAGCGGCTGGCGCTGCCCGTGCAGGTGGCAAGCCGGACCACCGGCACCGAGTAGTTCGTGGCATGGGGCAGGCAACGCACTTCCGCGATGATTTCCAGGCCGCTCTGGCGGCGGGCCTGCAAGGTGTCCACGCCGGCCGCGCCGATGGGCGTGCACACAAGCTCCGCGATGCGCTGCTGGTCGCGGTCGCGGAGTTGCAGCGGAGCCCCGGACGATTCCGCCGTGACGCCAGATTGAGCGACCGCGAGCAGCAGCGTCAATGTGATGGAGAGGGCCCGGTACATTTCCCGATGAGTACAATCACACAGCAAAAGCCCGGGCTGCGGCGGCCAGTTTGCCCAGGTGGCCCGATTCCACGCTCAGCCTGTGGCTCGCGGCCCAATCAAATCCGCTACGCGCGTCCCCCCGCAGCCGGATCTCGAACCGCACGGCGCGAACCCTGTCGTGCGTTGCCGCAATTCGCAGCGTGCCGTCGAGCGATTCGTAGCCGCGGGCTTCCGGCCACCCTTGCCAGTCTTCCGCCAGGGACTCGAAGAACTCCACGAATGACGTCGGATCGTCGTCCCCCACTGCAAGGGTGACTTGCAGTGCGTGTCCCTGCAGCTCTGCGCGGTATTCCCAGCCAAAATGCGGCGCTGCAATGGCGGGTGGCTCACCCGAAAGGCGAAGCGTCGCCTCCTCTCCCTTGAGCTCGAATGTGCGCATGTTCCTGCACTCCCTGCCATCAGGTCTGGAGACCGGCGACCAGCTTACCGCACAGGACCCGTCATCAGGCAGGCTCGCCCGGCGGGTGCTCGATGAACCAGTCCCTGATGCCCGGCATGTGCGGCTCGAAACCGCCGGGTGCCGAAATGTTGAGGAAGCCGGACCGGACGCTGCCGCGGTTCTCGAAATCATGCTTCACACCGCCAGGCACGAGCACGAAGGAACCGGCGCTGGCGTCTATCCACCGGTCGCCGACCAGGATGCTCATCGTCCCCTCGAGGATGTAGAAAATGTCGTCCTCATCGTGGGAATGCGGTCCGGGGCCGGTGGTGCGCGGCTCCAGCCACCACTCGGAGATCGAATACCGGTGCGCGGATTCGAGCTCGTCCGCCTTGAACACGGCGCGGATACGACCCATGTCGTAGCTGCGTCCTTGTCCCGGACGAAGTACGACGGGCGAACGCGGGGTCTTCACCTCCCGGGCATCTCGGCGATGTGCCACAAGACCCCGGAGGGATCGGTGAGGAATAGAACCCTCAGGCCCCAGGGTTGCATCGCCGGCGGTTTGGCCGTACCAAGCTGGTACTTCTCTTTCAGGTCCGAGCTCTGTATGCGCTCCCACCAGGCATCCGCATCGTCGACCATGAGCTGCATCATGAAATTCTCCGAATGTTCCTTCACGTGGAAGTTCTGGAGGATGATGTCGTGGCCGTCTATCCGGAGGCCGCAAGCGGCATCGTTGCCCCAGGTCTGCTCGAAACCGAGATCCAGATAGAAGCTTCTGGACTGGGCGAAATCCCTGGCGGGCACGAAGGCGGCGATCGCAGCGACCCGGGGGCGTGATCTGGCGTCTGGGGTTTGCATATTCATGCTCATCGATTCCCTTGTGCGTATTGCTTCGCCAGTGCTTTGGCTACCCTGGCTATCAATGCCATCGGCATTGGCTCATCCAGCGGGAAGCTGAGGTTCCCCTTCGCATTCGCATAGGGCTTCAGCTCTCTTGTGAGCCTGGCATCGCCTCGCACAGGTGGATAGATGCCGATGTGCCGCTTGAATGCCGCACAGTACATGAAGGCACGGTCGATCCTGAAGGCCGGAATGCCATAACTGATGACGAGCTCAGCCTTCGGGACAGACTTCCTGACCAGGGCCAGAATCGATCTCAGCGGCTTTGACTGTGCTGGCGTCAGCGTCGAAAGGTAATCCGGGACTGTAGCGAAGGTTTTTCTCGGGCTCACGACTCTGCCCTCGATCAGCCCGGAGTGGCGCTTTCAGCCAGAGAACAACCGCACCGGGGGCCTGTGCCCATCAGCTCTTCCCTTGGATGAAGCGGTCCTTCTGCGCCTGCGTGATGATCAGGAACGCGGCCAGCCCAAGCCAGGAAAAACCGATGACCAGCAGCAGCCAGCCGAGCTTTGCACCGCCATGGGAGCGTTCGGAGGCAATCACCCACAATATCGGGGCAAAGACCGCCACGAGGACGACCAGGATGATGACCCAGTGCCAGATGCCCAAAGATTCCATGGCGTCTCCTACGCGGCCTCGAACCCGTCTCCGCAAGTCTCCCATCCAAACCGGCGACTCACGTCCAGAACCTGACTGGAGATAGCGCACGCACAACCTCCCTGTGCAGGTGGCGATTGTGCGCGGTGGGGGCGGTTGCGGGCAAGGGACCGCAAGCGCCTTCGCAAGGCTTCATTTGGATAGACGCCCAGGTCTTCAGGTTCAGCGACCGGGCAATGTGTCCCGAACGTCGCCAGCTGCAACGCAGAGTTGGGGGCTCGATGCAGGCGTCTTGCATTTTCGACGTGCCCGCCTAAAGGTGTCGCGTTTCTTCTGGTGGCTTCTCCCAGTCATTGTTTCTTCCGTCTGCGTACCTGACCGGAGCGGAAGCCAGCTCAGCGGGATCTACGTCGTCCAGGGACGAGACTTGAACCGCCACATAGTCGCCGCCAATCTCGGCGACATAACCCCGGCCAAACGTTCGCACGCCGCACCGTGAACAGAAGAAGTGATGCCCGGCACGTTTGCCAAACTGATAATCAGTGAGAACGCCCTCTTCTGACTGCAGCCGAAACGCGCCGGGTTTCAGTATTACGTTCCAATTGCGTGTCTTTGTGCATATGGAACAATTGCACTTGTTGGTTCCAAGGGAGAGATCGATATCGGCCTCGAATCGGACTTCGCCGCAGTGGCAGGTTCCTGTGTAAGTCTTTAGCACTTTGTATCATTCCTTGTGTGTCCCACCACAACCGGGCAGGGATAGTTTTCACGACGTAGATCTCCGGTTCGCAAGCTGTCGCGGAACGCGTTACTGCGCCGCCATCTCGGCAGCGGTGAGCGACGCTTCTGGCGATTGAAGGGCTTGTTCAGTAGACGACGCTGAGAACTGGCGCATCGCCTGATAGGGCGCCACCAGCATTCCGCCCATCGATCTCTAGTATCCCTGTCCGTCGAAGATTGCTCTGCTGCTATGAGCGTATGAAGTTGCGATCGCTCCGTTCAAGCCATGACTGACGTAGCGAATTTCAATTACGAGCCACCGCCCCTTTAGCGACGCGCTGGCCGTGGGAATGCGCAGGTCAATTCGCTTGACCTCCAGCGTGCCGGTGGCGTCAAACGCTGATTTGATGTCGACGTATGGCGACCAATTCGAGACGTTCCACCGCCCAATAGCGGGATCTTCAAAGGCGATGCCGACGCGGAAAGACCTGGGCGTAGCACGACCTGGGTCATCAGTTACAAGAGTGACGTCATATAGAAACAGCGACAACCCATCGGCCGACCTTGAGACGATTCCACTGGCCGATGGCCGGACGGTGAAGTTTACTTCCGTGGAGAATTTGACGTCCTGCTCCGCCAGAAGCGTCGGCGACCATGCCAGGGTCACTACGAGGATCAAGAATGCGCGATCGACACGGGCAGAGTGCAATTGATGTTCCTCAGTTGGTTGAGATCTGACCTTTAGCATTCCTCATAGTGCGCCTAACGATTGAGCTCAGCAGCGGCGCGCCGCCCAAGGCACGATTCCAAGTCTATTCCCTCCTGGAGTCGGACCGGGGGGTCATGCATCCACCAACCATCCGGCCTGAACGCATTCCTTGAGTTTTTCCTCCATCCAAGCGTAGATCTCAGGTGCGTGATCTTTCACTGGGGCACTGACCTTTAGGACTTGAGAACGACAAATGGACTGCTCCTTCCAGTTTTGGCCGCGCGTCGCGAGATTTACTACAAAGGGCATGACCCGATCAAACACCTTCACCCAACGACTTTCTCGTGACTCTTGGGCTTCATACTCCAGCCAGAGCTGGCGGAGCTCTGTGCCGAATTTCAGTCCGTGGGATGCAAGCCGGTTTACGCACGCCAACTCTGCCTTGTACTGATCATGGCGAGCAGGGCCGTACACAGGAGAATCGCCAGCGTCGATTTCACACGTGTCGTGGATGAGGGCCATGATGAGGGCCTTGTTTAGATCGATCTCGAGGTCGAGCTCACGTGAGAGAGCCAGAAGGCCTACAGCAAGATGCCAACTATGCTCTGCGGAGTTCTCTCGACGTGACAAGTCGCTGACGTACGCCTTACGTGGCACGAGCTTGAGACGCTCAAGGTCGATCAGAAACGCCGCTAGCGCTGGCAATCGGTCTCTCATGACGCCCAACTACCAAGCTCAGCGACGGCGAGATGCCGCTGAAGCACGCGGGCGCGCCAGCGCTCGTGTGCTCTCTGCACTCGGCCGCCCGCGGCCGAGCACTTTATGCCAATCGCCGCTCGCTGCAGCGCAGAGTTAGGCGGCACTTGGCAACCTCCTCTCAATGCGAACGCTAAGAGGAACCGATTCGTCGTGAGAAATTCTGACAGTCTCGCCGCCCCAAAATCTCATCTGGAGGCAGTTCGGCATTGGGTTGCCGTCGGTAGCAATTAGCACAGCAGTTGCTATCGGCTTGCCCAGAATTGGATCCAGAGCTGTCAATTCTGGCTTCTCAGCGAGCGGACCATTGGGGCATCGTGTGGGGTGCTGGTACGTCGCCACCTCACGAACCTCCAACCCGAACACCTCGATTTTCTCGACGTCCATAGAAATAGGGACCACTTCTATTTTTCTGCCGGAGGTCATATCGATCTCCAGCCAGGGAATCTGATGCGTCGCATCTGCGTGGGACTGGACACCTCGCGCCGCGCAGATTTTCTCGCCTACGAACGAATCCAAGCAAGGCATGTCAGTGCCGCCTAACTACTCAGCTCAGCGACGGCGAGATGACCTGGCAGCACGCGGGCGCGCCAGCGCTCGTGTGCGCTTGCGGCTCGGCCGCCCGCGGCCGAGCACTTTATGCCAGACGCCGCTCGCTGCAGCGCCTGGTTAGGCGGCACCTTAGCGATATACCTCACGGCGGTGTCCGATCTTATAGATGGTGACGTGACTCGCGTCGTCATCAATCTCATAGACCACCCGATAGTTGCCTTGACGGATTCGGTACCGGTCGTCGTAACCCGCCAGCTTTTCCGAGCCCCTTGGCCTTGGGTTCTCAGCCAAAGCAGAGATCTTCGCTATGATGCGTGTACGATCTTGCTTGGAACCAACGGCCTCAAGCTCTTTGCCTGCCGAGGGCTTGATCGAAAGCTTATATAACGCCACGACGCTTCATGCCCTGCACGAAGCTGTCAAATGAGACGCTCTTTTCGCGCTTTCGCTTCTCAAATGCCGCGAGGTCTTCGGCATCCTCCGCAAGCGATGCTTTCACTGCCGCGTTAACCATGTCCGAGATGGACTGATCGTTGGCAGCAGCTCGCAGGCGCAATGCCTTGTGAACTTCGGGCTCAAAATAGACTGTAGCGCGCTTCGGGGTGCTCATGCGCGGATTATGACGTCTTGACGCCTTGACGTCAAAGATGACGTGTCGGTGCCGCCTAACTACTCTAGCTCAGCGCCGCGCCACAATTGCTAGGCTGGGCACTCTATGGTGATCGCGCGCGCTGAAGCGCAAAGTTAGACGGCGCCCGAGGCCAGCCGTGAGCGAGACGCTCGTCACTTGCACGGCGCTGATAAGCCAAAAAAGCAGTGCAACACGCACACGGGTGGTATCGGAGCGAAAACGTTTCTCGCTGAAGCTAGCTTCCGCGAAAACGTTTTTGCTCCGATATAGCACGGATCGCGAACAACGGCGTTTTGCATTTCTGGGCATTGCTCAAATTTGACATCGTTTATCGTGCAATCACTCAAATATGGCTTTATGCGTCCGTCTAACTACCCAGCTCAGCGACGGCGAGATGCCCTCGCAGCACGCGGGCGCGGTAGCGCTCGTGTGCGCTGTTGGCTCGGCCGCCCGCGGCCGAGCACTTTATGCCAAACGCCGCTCGCTGCAGCGCAGAGTTAGGCGACTCGTGCACTACTTGTCAATTCTCCGCAGGGGAAATGCCTTCGCGGACGCTGCGGGGATATCCGTTCCCGACGGAGTACTCTGCCGTAGCGTCGCGTTGCCTAGGTATGAGCTAGTCTCGGTGAGGAAGCCTACGCCAAGCTTTGGGTACAGCGTGTATGTTTCGAATCTGTCTCCACGTTGCAGCCCGGCGTTCACCATGAGCAGAACCAGCATATCGGTGCCTCGCGCCAGAATGAGGGCGTCGTAGTCTTCGGAGGCGTCCGTATTCTCGCCCACTGGTAGAAGGCGAATGGTGGCCGTATTTCCTTCGGCGGGGACGTTGAACTCGAACCTATAGCGCGACGCTTGATCGGAGTTCGGCGTCAAGGCTTTTGTCTTCTCACTGTAGTCAAGGCGAACTCCCTCATCTGTCACGAACACCGCCTTCCACGGCTCAGCGCAGAAGCCGGGGATGGACGGCACAACGAGAGTGCAGAGGAGTGCAATCGCTTTAAGCATAGTGCCTCACAAAGTCGCCTAACTATAAGTTCAGCGACCGCGCACCCAACCAGGCGCGGAGCGCGCGGGCGCACAGCGCCCGCCCAGAAAGTGATGGTGCGCGCCCGCGCGCCAGCACTTTATGGTTCATTGGGATGAGCACTTTATGCTGGTGCGGTTCGCTGCAACTACTGGTTAGGCGCCGGGCAAAGTTTTCGGATATGAGCCACCTTTGAATTCCCCCGTGTTGAGGTCAAGCTCAAAGGGGTACCAGAAGTCGCTCGGTTCCCATGCCTCGCCACGTAGCCGCTCCCCCTCTATGCGAACGGACCTGAAGCCCTCCCAGGACACCCGATCTGATTCCCACACCAACCCCATAGGGCCGAGAGCGAAAAATCGAATTCCTTGGTCGTCAAAGATAATCCACGGCCGAGAGGGGTGATTCCAAACGCCCTGGATCGCAGCGCCGAAGGTAGTGGTGACCACCTTGGCAACCGGGTCGACCACGTAGGCTTGACCGTCGGAGATCACAACCGCCTCGCGCATATTGGGGTGTGGAAGAACCTGATCGTAGCTGCCTAGTCCTCGTGCAAAGTTCCCAATCCATGTCTCGGCGTCCCCGCTTATTGTGAACTCTACGACCAAACCCTCGGAATGGAGACCTTGGCCGGTGGCGCTGAAGCCTTGTGCCGGCGGGCCGTATGCAGGCAGGCCGGTAAGAACTCGAGTGGAGAAGGTCATCCAGCGCCTAACTACCCAGCTCAGCGACAGGCGGCTCGCCAAGGTTGATCGTGGGCAGTTTATCCATGATGGTCAGCTATCCTCACACCAAGGGTCGCTGGCCGCCTGATCGCTGCAGCGCAGAGTTAGGCGACAGCATTTTGCACCCTACCTTCATAGCACCCCTCCCAGTTCCATGTTGGAGTCTCGCTCTCACCGCCTGCATACAAGTACACACTCTTCCACTTCTTGGATTCTGACAGAGACTCCCAAGCCTCGTCTTGACGCCCCACCAGTACAGACCACGTCAGAGTCTGTTCGGTCGACTTCAAATGAAGTTCAATGGGAACAGTTCCCGTGGGCAACAAATTCATCAGGCCCACCGCACGGAGCTGATCGACTGAGTCGCTTACGATGCGAAAGAAATTCCAACCGTCCACACAGACAGGCAGGTCCATCTGGTACAGCAGGCTGTATAGCGCGTTCGCGACGTCATTGGGTGCCTCGCACGCAGGACCGCCCTGAGGGAAGCACTGAGTGATCTGGTCTCGAATTGCTTGCACTTGCCACCCAGGCTGAGCTGTCGCCTAACTACCAAGCTCAGCGACGGCGCGATGAGCTCTCAGCACGCGGGCGCGCCAGCGCTCGTGTGCGCTTGGCGCTCGGCCGCCCGCGGCCGAGCACTTTATGCCAAACGCCGCTCGCTGCAGCGCAGAGTTAGGCGACGGCCTCAAATTCGAGCTTCTTAGTGCTTCAAGCACGCGCCTTCTCCATGCACCCTCTTGTTCTTTGTAACCTCTGATCAGCGGGTAGCGCTGAACGAAGCCAGGACCATGATGCCGCCGCGGATCTAGCGGCGCAATGCACGACTTAACCTTTGGCCGACGGGGCGTTGGGAGAAAGGCGTAGATGCCATAAGCCGGCCGTAGGCTTCGTTGGCGGCTCGAGCCTGGAGACCGTTGCCCTATCAACCGAGCACTTTATGGATGATCGATTTTCACGGGATCGCTGAGCGGCCATAGCCGGCAATCCAGGCACAACGCTTCCCTTTTGGAAGGCGGAAGGCTTCAGACGAAGCCGATAGCAGTGTGGGTTGGAGCGCCGCGGAAAGCGAGCAACGGAGAAACTACGGGCAAGACAAGCAAGAGCCTCTTGCGACCACTCTTGCCGGTGTGAAGATCCGTCGCCTAACTACCCAGCTCAGCGACGGCGAGACGACCTCTCAGCACGCGGGCGCGCCAGCGCTCGTGTGCGCTCTTCGCTCGGCCGCCCGCAGCCGAGCACTTTATGCCAAACGCCGCTCGCTGCAGCGCAGAGTTAGGCGGCACGACGGCTGGTTCGAATTCTGGAACCCACGAAGGTACCAATGACTGCTGGTCCGATCATGAAGATCAAGCTTACCAATCTGTCGCCCAAGGATATGCCACCCCCAAGTAGAAGCAAGAGCGTGTATGGTGTCGTGCCGGCACATTGAGCGAGGGTCGAAGCTGCCCACTTGTGCCCGGCGAAATAGCCAAGTGTGCCGGACACGAGCGCGCCGACCAGCAGCGCCAGAAAGAGCCCGACTACTGCCGCGCCAAAGTAGCCGAGAGCAAAGCAGAACATGGCGTAAATGAAGCCAACGGGTACACCGACAGCCATTGCGGCTGCCCGCGAAGGCTCCGGGTGCCGCTCAGTCGATTCGGCGTTGGATGCGAACGACTCGGCGTCTTGGGGATTCATGCAGGACGAGGGGGTGCCGCCTAACTACCCAGCTCAGCGACGGCGCGCCGGCCTCTCAGCACGCGGGCGCGCCAGCGCTCGGGTGCGCTCTCGGCTCGGACGCCCGCGGCCGAGCACTTTATGGTGATCGCCGCTCGCTGCAGCGCAGAGTTAGGCGACGGCCTCAAATTCAAGCTTCTTCGCGCTTCCAGCACGTGCCTTACCTATGCACCCTCTTGTTCTTTGCAACCTCAGATCAGCGGGTAGCGCCGATCGAGGCCAGGACCATCATGCCGCCGCATTTCTAGCGGCGCAATGCACGACTTAACCTTTGGTCGGCGAGAGGGTTGGAGAATGGGATAGATGCCCCAGGCCGGCTGTAGGTGCCGTTGGCGGCTCGAACGCGGAGACCGTTGCGCTATCAACCATGCACTTTATCGATGACCGATTTTCACGGGATCGCTGAGCGACCATAGCCGGCGCCCCCAGCACGACCTTTCCCCTTTGGAAGGCAGGACGTTTCAGACGAAGCCGGTAGCGATGTGGGCTGGAGCGCCGCGGACAGTGGGCAATAGTGGAGCCATGGGCAAGACAAGCACGAGCCTCTTGCGACCACTCTTGCTCGTGTGAAGATCCGTCGCCTAACTACCCAGCTCAGCGACGGCGAGATGCCCTCTCAGCACGCGGGCGCGCCAGCGCTCGTGTGCGCTCTGCGCTCGGCCGCCCGCGGCCGAGCACTTTATGCCGAACGCCGCTCGCTGCAGCGCAGAGTTAGGCGGCACGTCGGCCGGGAGACCACGGCAAATATTCGAGAGATCCGAGGACGCACTACCTGCGAAACGCACCATCGAGCCATGCCTCCAGTTTCGCTTTGCGCTGTTCGTACACGGCGTCCTGCTCCTCGAAGTCGGAGGTGGAACGCAGCTTTAGACCCTTGACGCCAATTAGCATGAATAGCACGCATATTCCAACGCCTAGAGAAACAAAGACCCACTGAACGATAGACGAGAGGTCGGTACCTTCAGCGACTATGAACGCGAAAGTGATTCCAACTGCGCCGGTCGCTCCAACCAGAATGAATGCCCAGCAGATGCCGTGAAAGAGCAGCACGCGCAGTCTGCTGAGGATTGGGGTCTTGGTGCTAGAGGATAAGCTCAACGCAGTGCCGCCTAACTACCCAGCTCAGCGACGGCGCGCCGGCCTTGAAGCACGCGGGCGCGCCAGCGCTCGTGTGCGCTTTTGGCTCGGCCGCCCGCGGCCGAGCACTTTATGCCAAACGCCGCTCGCTGCAGCGCAGAGTTAGGCGGCGCTACGCTTGCCACGAGGCTTTGCCTTCTCTAATGCATCGGCCATGCGGGTTTGCCAGCCTGGCCCAGACGCCTTCCAGCTTGCGATCACATCCGGGGGCAGACGGAGTGACAAGAGTTGACGAGGTTTCTCGAGCTTGGGTCGTCCGCGGCGTACCAGCTTTTTGCCGTCATAAAGGTCGGCGCCCTTGATCCAGTCTTCGCCCAACTCGGGCACTTCGTCCAGTTCAGGAGAAGTATGGACGGAACGTCTTCGCTTCGCGCTCATGGCAGTGCCTCATGCTAATTACTCTTCTGGCGGTGCCGCGAGGAGTCCACGCCAACACCACCAATCGCGCATCCAGCCATCCAACCGAGATGAACCGCTCTTCCCCGTAGTCGTACCTCAGATCCGGCCGGGTGAAGTGAGGACCGGCAAAAACCTCCTTCGCTCGGAGCAGACCCAGGCCGCGGTCCTGAAGCGTCTGCAACCGCTTTTGGGGATTGCAGGTGATGCGCATCGCTTAATTGTAGCTACGAGAAATAGGACGTCAAGTCCGAACCAGGAGGCGCCGCCTAACTACCCAGCTCAGCGACGGCGCGATGACACTGAAGCACGCGGGCGCGCCAGCGCTCGTGTGCTCTCGGCGCTTGGTCGCCCGCGGCCGAGCACTTTATGCCAAACGCCGTTCGCTGCAGCGCAGAGTTAGGCGACACGTTGTTTGAATTGAAGTTGATTTCCCTCTGGGTCCATTCCGTCGATAACGATGAACCCGCGAAACGACCAGGCCTCTGAGTCTGGCCGTAGGCTGCCGCCAGCCTTGGTGGCAACCTCCCGCACCCGCTTAAGTGATTTCACCACGAAGGTTGGCTTTATGACTGCGGATTCGCGCGGACGCGGCGGCTTAGTGATTTTTATGGCGGCTGCGATCTTGCGAGGAATCGCGTGCACTACGATCTCAACCCCTACAGCTTGTAGCAGATCGTGCGATGGCTCAGATTCGACGGCTCTGAGGCCCAGCACGCTTTGATAGAAGGCTGAGATGCGCTTCTTGCTCTTGGCGAAGAGAATCATTCCTTGTCGTGTCGTTGGCTTCCGTGATGCCATACCTCAGCTCCTCAAGAGGAAGACTCTTGCTACCTGAAACGCGGCACTAGTGTCGCCTAACTACCAAGTTCAGCGACCGCACGCCGGCCTCTCAGCACGCGGGCGCGCATGACCTGTTCGAGCACGACGCCCATCGCCCGCGGCCGAGCACTTTATGCGTCCCGGCTCGCTGCAACGCCTAGTTGGGCGTCACGTGTTCGTAGACTCATCCCGGTCAGACAGAAGAAGTTGATCAAGCAGGCGCTCCCCTCGCACCACGTGAAGGATATGTACCACACCCTTCTCATGCCTATAGATCACCCGGCAGGGTCTCTCGACTATCTGGCGGTATCGCCACCCTTCAAGTTCAGGCAACTTGGACCCGCTTAAAGGGTGGTCAGAAAGCTGGCCCACATGCTTCACAACGCGTTGGACCAGTGCCCTCGCGGCGGCGGGGTTGTGCAGGGTGATGTAGTCAGCAATCGCGTCTAGGTCACTAAGGGCTGGTTCCGTCCAGACTACTTCAGCCATCGGGACAGGCGCTGCTCGGCTTGGGCATGGGACATTGTGCGCCCTTCCTCAATCGCCTTTTCACCCCGAGCGATGCCCTCCAGGAGCTTCATGCGGCGCTGCATCAACTCGTAGCTTTCTACGTCGACGAGGTATGCGCTGGGTTGTCCGTGCTGCGTAATGAGGATGGGCTCGCGACTCCGCTCAAGGTCATCGAGCAGTTCGGTGGCCTGACGCTTCAAGGTGGTGACGAGTTCGGTACGCATGCAGTGATACTATAGTATCACTCCGTCAAGCACAAGGCAGTGTCGCCCAACTACCAAGCTCAGCGACGGCGAGATGCCCTCTCAGCACGCGGGCGCGCCAGCGCTCGTGTGCGCTTGCGGCTCGGCCGCCCGCGGCCGAGCACTTTATGCCGAACGCCGCTCGCTGCAGCGCAGAGTTAGGCGACCGGATGGGACTCTCGACGAATTGCTCGTCAGGGTTTGATGTCATGGCCGCTTTCTACTCTTCTCGCTTATGGTCGTTCACCCGAAGCTTGCTCACATGAGAGTGCCCGACGTCCTCCTGCCAGCGGGAAATGTCCTCGCCGCGGACCGGGCGAGTCATGTATCCGCCTACTCCGATGCCAATGATAGCGAAGCCAGCTATGAAGCCCCACGGCCGAAGATCAGGAGTGAATAGAGAAAAGAGAACAAACGCCGTGCCGACTAACCCGAACCATATCGCGACCGCGCGAATGCCTATGGTGAACGTCTTGGCGTAAAGCTCAAGAAAGCGCTTGTTTCGTAGCATTCTGATTTCCCGCAAAGCGGTGAGCGAGGTCGCCTAACTACCAAGTTCAGCGACCGGGCGCGGCGCTTCAGCACGCGGGCGCGCCAGCGCTCGTGTGCGCTCTGCGCTCGGCCGCCCGCGGCCGAGCACTTTATGGTGGGCCGGCTCGCTGCAACGCCTAGTTGGGCGACACGTCACATGGGGTACCACTGCGCACAATCCTCACTCGAAAGCGGCCATGATTCTCGACCTTTCATCCTTGGCCTGTCGGGTGTTGGAAACGTCACCGTAAATCGCAGAGGATTTCCGGGCACCGATGCAGCGGCCACGTATTCCTCGTTCCGATGCTTCATCATGAAACAGAGACTTCGGAGCAGATGTCCTTGGTCGGGTACGCGCCTCGGTGGGTCATAGGACATTTCAACCAGTGAGCTAGCGCCAGATTGTTCGAGCTCTTTGAACGTCATACTGAAGGCCGGCATTCCGGCGCTCGATGAACTTATCGTGACGGCAAAGAGACTAGAGTCGCCGGCGATTACGAGCGCAGGAAGCAGGACCAAGGCGGACGCTATCGTTGATCTCATGGCTGCTCACCCTTGGGCAAAGCGCAGTGTCGCCCAACTACCCAGCTCAGCGACGGCGAGATGACGCTGAAGCACGCGGGCGCGCCAGCGCTCGGGTGCGCTTGCGGCTCGGCCGCCCGCGGCCGAGCACTTTATGCCGAACGCCGCTCGCTGCAGCGCAGAGTTATGCGCCGCGACGCCTGCGCCACTCTTATGGACTCTTAAGTTGTGCAAACCGCCTACCCTCTGGATCCCATTCGATAGTTATCGCGTCCATGGCGCCGTTCGCCGCTTTTCTGACCCTGCAGCACTCAATGGTGACGTATTGGGGTCTCTGTGCCGTAACGAAGAACCCTCGAGACCCATCGTCGTGAATCCTGGCATCGACTTGGCCGCTGCCTAAATATAGGGCCGTTCGTTCGACGCGATAGAGAACAAGAGCGTCGGCGGACGTCGCGCTTCTAACTTCGAGCCGAGAGTAGGCGTCAGAGGTATTGGGCTCGCGGAAGCCGTACAGGTATCCAACCGCTGCGTTGTCTGCGACAAATGTGTGCAGCAGCACTGGACTGGGCTGCGCAGCGTACGCGGCACCGGCCAGCAGCAGGAGTCCGAGAGTTTTCAGCACAACAGTGACCCGTGGCGCATAACTACCCAGCTCAGCGACGGCGCGATGAGCTTTCAGCACGCGGGCGCGCCAGCGCTCGTGTGCGCTCTGCACTCGGCCGCCCGCGGCCGAGCACTTTATGCCAAACGCCGCTCGCTGCAGCGCAGAGTTAGGCGACGACCTCAAACACGAACTCCTGCATGTGTGGGCACTGCTTTCAAACCTCGCCACCGCTTACCCTTGGGCCGGGCGGGATTTCTAACAACGGGCCACGGCTTGTAATGACGGCACCGATCATGCCGCCGCGTGCGCAGCGGCGCAATGCACCAGGAACCTATGACCGGCAACGAGGCCAGTAAGAAGGCGGAGGTGAGCTGCCGGCCAGATGACAGTTGTGGTTATGGGACTAAGACCGTTGCCCCATGATTCATGCAGTTTATCGCTGACCGTCTTCTATCGGAGAGCTCGCCGACATTTCCGGTCGGCAATGCGGGCACGACGGTTTCCCCTTTCAGACGGCGAGAGGCTTCAAATGACGCCGATGGCAGTGCCGGTTGGAGCGCCGCGGTCGACGGGCGGGACCCTCCGCGAAGCTTCTTGGGACCTCACGACCCGCACCACCAAAACCATTCCTGTTCTGACGGGAGAATAGTCGCCTAACTACTAAGCTCAGCGACGGCGCGCCGGCGCTGAAGCACGCGGGCGCGCCAGCGCTCGTGTGCTCTCGACGCTCGGCCGCCCGCGGCCGGGCACTTTATGCCAATCGCCGATCGCTGCAGCGCCAAGTTAGGCGATGGACTCAAATTCAAGGAATGCATGTTGCGAGCTATCTGTTCGATCATCGCTCTCGCCTTCCCTTCTGGCTCTTGAAATCCCTGATCGAAGCGTCTTGGCCGCTCAGCGGCATGCCGATCATGCCGCCGCAGTTGCAGCGGCGCAATGGCGCAACCTGAACCTTTGGACGGCAGGACGCTGGCAGAAAGGAGTAGTCGCCCCAAGCCGGCCATAGGTGCCGTTTGCGGACAGAACCTGGAGATCGTTGCCCGCACTGTCATGCACTTTATCGATGCCCGTTGACCGAGGATCGTAGAGCTCGCCGGGCCGGCAATGCGGGCAAGGCCTTGACCCTTTGGGCGGCTGGAGGTTACTGACGTGGCCGATGGCAGAACGGTTGGGCGCCGCGGGCAACAAGGTAGCTCAATCGCTGATCGGTAGTTGCTCACGACACGCACTTCGACGGCTACTGTCTTGAAGTGCACCGCGCATGTTATGAAGCTCCGTCGCCTAACTACCCAGCTCAGCGACGGCGAGATGACCTCTCAGCACGCGGGCGCGCCAGCGCTCGTGTGCGCTCTCGGCTCGGCCGCCCGCGGCCGGGCACTTTATGCCGAACGCCGCTCGCTGCAGCGCAGAGTTAGGCGACGACCTCAAACCAAGCTCCTGCATGTGTGGGCACCGTCCTTGAACCTGGCCATCGCTTACCCTTGGGCCGTGCGGGATCTTCAACAACGGGCCACGGCTTGTGATGGCTGCACTGATCATGCCGTCGCGTGCGCAGCGGCGCAATGCACCAGGAACCTATGACCAGCAACCCGGTCAGCAGAATGGCGAAGGGGGCCTGCCGGCCAGATGAGAGTTGGGGTGATGGGACGAAGACCGTTGACCCATGATTTATGCACTTTATCGCTAACCGTTTTCTACTGGAGAGCTCACCGACCTTTCCGGCCGGCTATGCGGGCACGACGTTTCCCCTTCAGACGGCGAGAGGCTTCAGACGATGCCGATAACTGTACCGGTTGATGCGCCGCGGTCGAAATGCGAGACCCTCCGCGAAGCTTCTTGGGACCTCACGACACGCACCACTAAAACCATTCCCGTTCTGGCCGGAGAATAGTCGCCTAACTACTAAGCTCAGCGACGGCGAGATGACCTCTCAGCATGCGGGCGCGCCGGCGCTCGTGTGCTCTCGGCGCTCGGCCGCCCGCGGCCGAGCACTTTATGCCAAACGCCGCTCGCTGCAGCGCATGGTTAGGCGGCACCAAGGACGGCACTTTAGTTGCCCTCTCTCTGCTCGATTTCCTTTACGAGTTTGATCTGCTTTTCGACCTCAGGGTGGTCATTCCCATGCCGCCTTCGCAACTCAGCTAGGCGCGCGCGAGCGGATTGAAGTTCCGACAAAGATTGACCATTCGATGCTTCAGACGGGTCGACGCCAGGCGCCGATTTGTGTGCTTCGATTCGTCGGAGCAATCTCACGACGTCCGGGTGCTGATCGGAATAGATTTCTCGAAGCTTCGTCAGTTCTGCCTCCATGGCGCGCAAATCTGCTTCACCACCCATCTGGGAGAAGCCGCCAGGCGAGAACGTAAGCGTGGCCGCCGCGAACAGAACATTGGCCATTTTCATTCTCAGACCTCACGAGACTGGATGTGGAAATCTGTCAATGGGTCGCGTCATTCGTTCTGCAAATTCCAGCACAGTTCGTGACGTGCCGCCTAACTACCCAGCTCAGCGACCGGCCACCCTCTGCGCGTGCAGCGCGCGGGCGCACAGCGTTGGCCCGTAAAGTGATGGTGCGCGCCCGCGCGCCAGCACTTTATGGTTCCCAAGTCGGGCACTTTATGTGTCCCCGGTTCGCTGCAGCGCAGAGTTAGATGGCACTTTCGCCGACGTTCCTCGTCTCGATGAGGAATTTCATCTTGTGGCTTGCCACGTATCCTGCACCGATCACTAGTAGCACCGCAATCAGCCATTGTTCGTTAAGGAACGCCCAGCTGAGGGCCCCTGTAAATGGGCGGGAAAGGGCTCCGAGCGCCAGCCACATTAGAGTGACCAAGAGCACACCCTTCACGTTCTCAGCCAACCGTCCACCCAGAAGGAGTAGAGCAGCCGCGACCACTGTGCCTGCGTATAGGGGCCATGGAATGTGGGGTTGGTTCAGGAACCCCTTGAGCATGAGAGCCAGGAACAGGAACGACATGTAAAGCCATCCAGCTGTCGCCAATGCATTGGCCAGACGGATCCGAGACGGGGTAGGCGAAGTTGTGTCCAGTGCCATCTAACTACCCAGCTCAGCGACGGCGAAATGCCCCCACAGCACGCGGGCGCGCCAGCGCTCGTGTGCGCTTTCGGCTCGGCCGCCCGCGGCCGAGCACTTTATGCCGAACGCCGCTCGCTGCAGCGCAGAGTTAGGCGACGACCTCAAACACGAGCTCCTGCATGTGTGGGCACTGCCTTCGAACCTGGCCACCGCTTTCACTTGGGCCGTGCGGGACCTTCAACAACGGGCCACGGCTTGTGATGGCTGCACGGATCATGCCGTCGCGTGCGCAGCGGCGCAATGCACCGGACACCTATGACCCGCAGCCCGGCCAGCAGAAAGGCGAAGGGGACCTGCCGGCCAGGTGACGGTCGGGGTTGTGGGACGAAGACCATTGCGCTTTCAACCATGCACTTTATCGCTGACCGTTTTCTACCGCAGAGCTCGCTGACCCTTCCGGCCGGCAATGCGGGCACAACGCTTCTCCTTCGGACGGCTGGAGGCTTCAGACGATGCCGATAGCGGTGTCGGTTGGAGCGCCGCGGTCGACGGGCGAGACCCTCCGCGAAGCTTCTTGGAACCTTACGACCCGCACAACCCAGACCATTCCTGTTTTGATGGAAGAATAGTCGCCTAACTACTAAGTTCAGCGACCGCACGCCGGCGCTTCAGCACGCGGGCGCGCCAGCGCTGGTGTGCGCTCTCGGCTCGGTCGCCCGCGGCCGAGCACTTGATAGTGATGCGGCTCGCTGCAACGCCTAGTTGGGCGGCGCGGCGTCGCTCCGAGAGAGGTAAAGCAGCACGACCGCCAGAACTCCGAGCATGTCTGCAACATTGAAAATTCCCGTTCGCAGGTTTCCGATTCCGAGATTCAGGAAGTCCGTCACCAAGCCGTCGTGGATGATTCGATCAATCAGGTTTCCGAGGCCACTCGCGCCCAGAAGCGTTAGGGCGACTACTTGGCCTCGGGGCAACCGAGGCCACAGCGCGGCGGCCAGAACTAAGCCGATAACCATTAGGCTGACGCCACCCTGAAAGATGAGCGCCCGGATCGATTCGGGCAGAGAGGCGCCAAAGCCTAGGAAAGCACCTGGGTTCTCAGCGTAGGTGAGCCGAACGGTATCGTGCAGCATCGTGATGACAGGACCATCGCTGAGGTGCGTCTTGGCCACGACCTTTGTGGCCTGGTCGCAGCCCACGCATCCCAGAAGCACGCCGGCGACCAGCAGAAGTCGTGTCAGCTTTCTCATAGGGCAGGGAGTGCCGCCCAACTACCCAGCTCAGCGACGGCGCGCCGGCGCATCAGCACGCGGGCGCGCCAGCGCTCGTGTGCGCTCTGGGCTCGGTCGCCCGCGGCCGAGCACTTTATGCCAATCGCCGTTCGCTGCAGCGCCGAGTTAGGCGGCACGGCGCGGAACCTTGGCGACCCAATGGTGTAGGAGATGCGGAATGCTCTCCGCTGGCGCACCACCAAGCTGAAGGAGGTATGCAATGAAGTCTTCGGCCGTTTCAAGTGCCGACCATCCGGACAATGCAGTTAGGTTGTCGAATTCGGACGTATCAATGAGACCATTTGCCACGAAACCTTCGAACTCAAGTGATTGCGTGTCGGAGATGAAGTGCATCAGCGCGTTGCGGCTGTCCAGGGTGGCCTTAAACCTCTGGGCCGGCCCTTGGCCGAAATCGGCAGCCTCACCGAATAGTAGGAGCGGCCACTCTTCGAGCTTCCGGCCAAGAGATTTCTTGGCCCGAAGGTCGCGCTCAAGTCGCTCCTTATGCGGTGAGGCAGAATTCTGAAGCAGCAGCAGCCTAGCCTGTACATTCAAGAATGACTCCACGCAGGCGACAGCCATTACGGTGGCTGAGGCGGCCTTTTGCCGTGCCACGTTCAGGGAGTCCGACGCCTCCGCCTCAGCTGCGAGGGAGCGCGCCGCATCGGCGAATGTCCACACCAGGCGGTTAGGGCTTGAGAGCGTTTTGGTCATGCACTTAGTGCCGCCTAACTACCCAGCTCAGCGACGGCGAGATGCCCTGAAAGCACGCGGGCGCGCCAGCGTTCGTGTGCGCTCTTGGCTCGGCCGCCCGCGGCCGAGCACTTTATGCCAAACGCCGCTCGCTGCAGCGCAGAGTTAGGCGACATGCGCCGACCTCAACCAGTTATATCCTGCAGCAGCTGCGAACACTCCTGCGGCCATACTGGGTAGCGCTGCTGAAAAATATTCAGCGGAGCCGATGGCAGGTGGGCCAGACCTGGCGTCAAGTGCGGTAAGAATTGGGGTCAACACAAGCCCAAGAATTCCGATGTAGTAGCAGAACAGCGCGTACAACTTTGCGAACCATGCGGCGAAAGGTGCGAAGAGGTGCAGGAATAGGAGGACCACACCATACGCCATTGCGCCGATGAGAATGACTTTGAATGGAGCGACGACCCGCTGAAGCCAGTCGTCAGAGGGAGCTACCACCGAAACAATCGCGAGGAGGCCAATGACAGCCGTGAGCAGTTGCCGCCGGTAGGGAAAGTTCGTGTCATCGTGCGAAAGGATCATGTCGCCTAACTACTAATTAGGTTTGTCGCACTAATTCCAAATCGCGACAAATAAAGTTCAAATGCGACACCCGGAGCACTTAACCCCCTGATATTCCTTTCCACCCGGCACAAATCGCGGCGTGTCGTCATAAGGGAATTAGTGCGACATGGAAGCCCCGAAGCCCCCCACCCTCTTCGGCGTGGTCCGCGAACAAATCCGTCTTCGCCACTATAGCCTCCGCACCGAAGACACCTACCTGGAGTGGATCCGCCGATACGTCCGCTTCTGCGGCGGGCGACATCCTCGCGAGCTTGGTCCCGCCGAGATTACCACCTTCCTCACCCACCTCGCCGTCGACCTCAAGGTTGCCTCGGCAACGCAGAACGTCGCCCTGCAGGCATTGCTCTTCCTCTATCGTGATGTGCTGCAGGTCGAACTCCCCCGTCTCGACCAGGTGGTGCGGGCCACTCGCCCGCGCAAGCTGCCGGTGGTCCTGACGCGGGCTGAGGTCGCCAGGGTGTTTTCTGAACTGGGTGGACGCTCGCGGCTGGTGGTGGGCCTGCTGTACGGCAGCGGCCTCCGGTTGCAGGAGGCTCTCGAGCTCCGGGTGAAGGACCTTGACCTGGAGCGCCGCGAACTCACCGTGCGCAATGGCAAGGGCGGCAAGGATCGTCGTACCGTCATCCCGCAAGAGCTGGTCAATCCACTGCGAATCCACCTGGGTGAGCTTTCGGCGTGGTTCCAGCGCGAGCGCAGTGTGGGTGCGCCCGGGGTTTCCGTCCCGGGTGCCTTGAAGAAGAAGTACCCCGGTGCACCAACGGCCTTTGGCTGGCAGTGGGTGTTCCCGTCCAGCACCTTCTGTCAGGATCCCTACGATCGAACAACGGTGCGCCATCACGTGCACCCGCGTACGTTGCAGCGGACGGTTCGCCAGGCGCTCCATCGCGCAGGCATCTCACGCCCCGCAGGCTGCCATACCTTCCGCCATTGCTTTGCCACCCACCTGCTCGAATCCGGCAGCGACATCCGCACGGTGCAGGAACTGCTGGGCCACGCGGACGTTTCAACAACGATGATCTACACCCACGTATTGAATCGCGGCGGTCAGGCCGTCAGGAGTCCCCTCGACGGGCTGTTCTGACAGGCCCCGCCAAGACCTCGGGCACCGCTTCAGTCATACCAATTTCCACACCGAGCCATGCTCTGGCGCCAGCCCCCGCCGCAGCCGATAATCGGGGACTTTCCACCCGAAACCTTCACCCGAATGCCCGCAGATTCCCTCTCCCCCGCGGAAGCCGCCCTGCGTGACGCCGCCCGCGACTATCACCGCCTCCCCGGCCCCGGCAAGGTTTCGGTTTCCCCGACCAAGCCACTGACCAACCAGCGCGATCTCTCCCTGGCCTACTCACCAGGGGTGGCCTACCCCTGCCTCGACATCGCGGCCGACCCGCGCATGGCCGCGGATTTCACCTCCCGTGGCAACCTCGTGGGGGTGATAACCAACGGTACGGCGGTGCTGGGCCTGGGCGACATCGGCCCACTGGCGGCCAAGCCGGTGATGGAGGGCAAGGGTTGCCTCTTCAAGAAGTTCGCCGGCATCGACGTCTTCGACATCGAGCTTGCCGAGCGTGATCCGGACCGCCTCATCGACATGATCGCCGCGCTCGAGCCCACGCTCGGCGGCATCAACCTCGAGGACATCAAGGCGCCGGAATGCTTCTACATCGAGCGCAAGCTCACCGAGCGGATGAACATCCCGGTCTTCCACGACGACCAGCACGGCACGGCGATCATTGCGGCCGCTGCAATCCGCAATGGCCTGGAGCTGGTGGGCAAGGACATCGGCAAGGTGAAGCTGGTGGTGTCCGGCGCCGGCGCCGCGGCCATCGCCATCCTCGATCTGCTGGTGGGCCTGGGCCTCAGCCGCAACAATGTCTGGGCCTGTGATTCTAAGGGACTCATCTACGAGGGACGCGGCGATTCCTTCAATCCGGAGAAGGCACGCTACGCACAGAAGACCACGCTGCGCACGCTCGCCGATGTGATGCCGGACACCGATGTGTTCCTCGGCTGCTCCACTGGTGGCGTGCTGACGCAGCCGATGGTGAAGTCGATGGCCCCGCGCCCCATCATCCTGGCACTGGCGAATCCGGAACCGGAGATCCGCCCGGAGCTGGCGAAGGAAGTACGGCCGGACTGCATCATCGCCACCGGGCGTTCGGACTATCCGAACCAGGTGAACAACGTGTTGTGCTTCCCCTACATCTTCCGTGGTGCGCTGGATTGCGGCGCGACGAAGATCACGGCACAGATGAAGCTGGCCTGCGTGAAGGAGATCGCCGACCTCGCGAAGGCGGAGATCAGCGAGGAAGTGGCCAGCGCCTACGCGGGCCAGGACCTTTGCTTCGGCGACGACTACATCATTCCCAAGCCCTTCGACTCGCGGCTGATCCTGCGCATCGCCCCTGCGGTGGCAGCTGCGGCAGCGGCTTCCGGCGTGGCCACGCGGCCCATTGCCGACATGGAGGCCTACCGCACGCAGCTGACGCGCCTGTTCTCCGCAGGCGTGATGCTCACGCGTCCGGTGTTCGGTGCGGCGCGTGCCTCGGCGCGCAAGCGCATTGCCTATGCCGAAGGCGAGGACGAGCGCGTGCTGCGCGCGGCCCAGATCGCGCTGGACGAGGAACTGGCCTTCCCGATGCTGATCGGTCGCCCGGCGGTGATCGAGGCGCGCATCCTGAAGGCCAACCTGCGCATGAAGATCGGCCAGGATGTGGGCGTGGTGAATCCGGATGACGATCCGCGCTTCCGGCAGTACTGGCAGACCTACCACCGCATCATGGGTCGTCGCGGCGTGAGCCCGGATGCGGCCAAGGCCGCGGTGCACCGCTCCACCACCACCATTGCTTCGCTGATGGTGCACATGGGCGACGCGGACGGCATGCTCTGCGGCCTGCACGGCCGCTACGACGCGCACCTGGAAAATATCCGCGACGTGATCGGCCTGCGCGAGGGCGAGACGGCGCTGGCGTCACTTTCGGGACTCGCCATCGACAAGCGCACGCTCTTCATCGCCGACACTTACGTGAACGAAACGCCCTCGGCGGAGCTGCTCTCACGCATTGCCCGCATGGCCGCGCGCGAGGTTCGGCATTTCGGCCTCACGCCCAAGGTGGCATTCCTCTCCCATTCCAACTATGGCTCTTCACGCCGCGAGTCGGCCAAGCGCATGCGCGAGGCCTACGAGCTCTTCTCCAAGGCCAATCCCGACGTGGAGTGCGATGGCGAGATGCACGGCGACGCAGCGCTGTCGGAGACCATCCGCCGCGGCAACCTGATGGACAGCCGGCTCACGGGCGAGGCCAACATCCTGATCTGCCCGAACATCGACGCAGCCAACATCCTCTTCAACACGCTGAAGGTGATGAGCGGCGAGGGCACGACGGTGGGTCCGATCCTGATGGGAGTGGCCCGCCCGGCGCACGTGCTCACCCCGTCTTCCACCTTCCGTCGCGTGCTGAACATGACGGCCCTGACTGCGGCGCAGGCGGGCATGCCTGCGGTGCTGCGCAAGGTCGTGGGGTCCTGAGGCCTGCTCGCTGGCGCGGGATGGGCCCGGCGCTTATTCGGCCTCCTTCTTCTCGCGCGCGCGATCTATGTGGCCCAGGTCGCGCGCGGGATCGATGCGATCACGCAGCAGCTGCTTCAGCTCGGTGATCTCGGGGAAGCGGCCCTGCGCCTTGCGTGACCAGAGCAGCTCGTCACCAAGGCGGACGTCGAATACCCCGCCCGTGCCCGGCTTCAAGGTGAGCGACTCGATGTCGCCATCGAAGGTGGACAGCAGCTCCTGTGCCATCCACGAGGCGCGCAGCAGCCAGCGGCATTGCGCGCAGTAGAGGATCTCGATCTGGTGCGCCACCTGCGCCCTCCTTGCGAAGGGCGCAGCGTAGCAGAGCAGCCGCGGCGGTGGATCCCCGCGGCTCTTCCCGGCGCGAACCGGACTCAGGTGCCGATGAGGCCGCCGTCGTCCTTGGTGATGACCACGACACCGGAGCGCGGGCGACCGGCCGGCAGCACGGTCTTGCCATCCGAAGCTGTCGTCCACTGGCTCTGCGGCCAGCTGGAGTACTGCGTCGGGTTGGCCGCGGTGGAATCCTCGCCCGGATGCTGTATGCCCACGAACATGGCGCGGCCATCGGGTGTCATGGTGACGCCTGTGACCTCGGCATTCGGCGGCGCGGTGAGGAAGCGTCGCGTGGCACCGGTGGCCGGATCGGCGCACACCATGCAGTTGGCGCCGATGTTGACCCAGTCGCCGGCGGCGTTGCCGGCCTGGTCCGTCTGCACCCACAGCCGGCCCCAGGGATCGAACCACAAACCATCGGGTGCGCCGTAGTCCGCGCTGCCTTCCGGACTGTCGGCGATGTTGCCGCGGTAGTCGTTGGTCGGCTTCGCGGCCCTGTCCGTGGCGGTGTCGCCGTTCTGCACGAAGAGGTCCCAGCAGAAGCTGGTGGCGGCAACGCTGCGGCCATCCTCGCGCCAGCGGATGATGTGGCCATAAATGTTGTCCTCGCGGGGATTCGCGGCGTCCACCGGGGGACGCGCGGATCCGGCGGCGGTGCTGCCATCGGCCGCGTTCGCGGATGGCGTGCTGGTGCCGCGGCGGTTGTTGTTGGTGAGCGTGCAGTACACCTCCACCTCGCGGAAGCCGCGCGTGCGCGGCCGCGCGCCGGTCCACTCCGGGCGATCCATCATCGTGGCGCCCACAGCATCGGCGGCCATGCGGGTCTTGATGAGGATCTTCGCCAGCACCTCAGCATCATCCGCGCCGGCGAAGTTCGGGTTGTCGCGCAGCGCCACGCCGTCGATGCCCAGGGTGCCCGGCAGCAGCGGAATCCACTGGCCGGTGAGGTCGGCGTTGAAGCGCGCCACGAAGAGGGTGCCCTTTTCCAGCAGCTCGCGGTTGCGGCGGTCGCTGGGATGGCGGAACCTGCCGGCGGACACGAACTTGTAGATGTATTCGTTGCGCTCGTCATCGCCCATGTACAGGGCCAGCCGGTCATCCTCGTCGACCACATGCTGCGCGCTCTCGTGCTTGAAGCGTCCGAGGGCGGTGCGCTTCACCGGCGGGCTATGCGGTTCGCAGGGGTCGATCTCCACCACCCAGCCGAAGTGATGCGGCTCATTCGGGTTGGTGGTGACGTCGAAGCGCGGGTCGGTTTCATGCCAGCGGTAGCCGAAGCCGGCGGCCGCGATGCCGTAGCGACGGTTGAGTTTGCCGATCTCCGTGGCTGCGCTGGTGTCGACGGCACCGGTGCCGCCGAAGTTGCCGTTCCAGTTCTCCTCGCAGGTCAGGAAGGTGCCCCAGGGCGTGAAGCCGTTGGCGCAGTTGTTGATGGTGCCCAAGGCCCAGCGGCCGTCGGTGGTGCCGCCCGTGGGCTCCGAGCCGTCCCTGCGGATCAGGAACTCGCGCGTCTGCATCAGGGGATGGCCGGCGGCAGGACCGGAAATCCGCATCGGCGTGTTCGCGGTGATGCGGCGGCCGAAGCGCGAGCGGCGGTTGACCACCCAGCGCGCGCTCTTCACGCGGCCCTTGCGGTCCTTCTCCACCACGCGCCGCGCCTCGACCACCGAGACGCCGTGTGCCGCCTGCGACTTGCGGGTCTTGGCGATGTTGTAGCCGCTGCCCACCTGTCCATCCGGATAGAGGATTTCCTCGTGGGTGTATTCGTTGTTGATGCACAGCAGGCCGGCGTCGGTGGGACCGTGCTCGCCGCCCAGCGGGAAGAAGCATGCCATCGCAGTGCTCGCCGAACTGCAGCAGCTGGTCGAGCGCAGTCTCGGTGGCATCGCCGCGGAAGGCCTTGCCGCCCGGCATGATGGGATCTCCCCAGGCCACGAACAGCTCCGCCGTGTAGCCGTCCGGCACGGTGACCTTGTCGGCCAGCGGGGCAATGTGCGGGGGAACGGGCGTGAAGCCGATGCCCGGCTGGAAGAAGGGCGGGCCGCGGTCCAGGCCATGGGCCTCCACGGTGCGGCTGAGGCCGGACAGTGTCAGGCCACCGGCGCTGGCCAGTGCGGCGGCGCCGATGCCGGTGTGCAGGAACTGGCGGCGCGAAGGATCGATGCGCTCGATCACCTCGTGGATGGATTCGTTCGACGACGGATTGATGGTCACGTCGTTCTTCGGGTGCGAATTGCCCTTCATGGATGGCTCCTGGCCGCGTTGTTGTCGGGAGGAACCGCAGCTTGGAGAAGGAACGTGACGCCGGCGTGACGCTCGCATGACAAGGCGGGCGCAGGTCAGGCGACCGGGGGCAGGACCATCCGTTGCATGAGGTGCTGCAGCGTGCCCGCGGGGTCAATGCACAGCCCGCTGTGTACGGCCGAGGTCTGGATGACGGTACTGCGCGGCGCCACCAGCCAGTGGAAGCGCTGCCGCGCGGGCAGCCGGCCGATCGTTCCTGCGGCGGCATCACCGCGACACACCAGCGGGATCACCGCCAGATGCTGTTCCAGCTCGTCCATGTCCAGTGCCGGATCGATTGCGGCCAGCCGCGAGCGATCCACGTGCAGCGCTGCGGCGAGGAAATCCTGCGCCGGACAGGAGAGGATGACGCCCACGTTGAGGAACTCCTCGCGCTCCACGCGCGGCACCACGCGGATCACCGCGTAGTCATACGCGCAGGGCGTCGTGGGCACGTTGTGCCTCCATCGCAAACGCGCGCGGCGCGGCAAGCCGCTGCGTGAGGTAGGTTGAATAGTCGGCGCGCCGCGCCTCGCCGCCGGAATCGGCCAGCAGCTCGGCCGGCACCGCATCGATGATGTCTTTCAGCACGGCTGGGGTGAGCTTCGCAGCCAGCTCATCATCCAGCTCGCCGATCCGGCTGGCCCGCGGCAGCAGCACATGATCCTTCACTCGCGCGAACGGATCGCGGCTGCGCCCCAGAGCCGTCTCCCAGTCATGGTGCACATACAGCGCAGCCCCATGATCGATCAGCCACAGCTTCCGGTGCCACACCAGCATGTTCACATTCTTCGCCGTGCGATCCACATTCGAGCAGAACGCATCGAACCACACGATCTTCGACGCCAGCTCCGCCTCCGGCGGCCGCACCAGCGGATCAAACGTCACCGACCCCGGCAGGTATTCCAGCGCCACGTTGGTCCCGACGCTTCCTTTGATCAGCGCCTGGATCTCCGGATCCGGCTCCGTCCGCGCGAGCTCCCCATCCACGCGCACCACGACCAGCTCGGGCACATCCAGCCCCAGCACCCTGCCGATCTCGCCAGCGATCAGTTCCGCAACCAGCGCCCGGGCCCCCTGCCCCGACCCCCGGAACTTGGCCACATACAACCCCGCGTCATCCCCCTCCACAATCGCCGGCAACGACCCGCCCTCACGCAACGGCGTGACATACCGACGAGCCTCTACCCTCCGGAACTGCATCGGGGAATGATGCCTGCGCGCGGCCGCGCCGTCAGCGGCATCGGGCAACCGCGGCCCGGCTCCAGGTTCAGAGAATTCCAGCACGACGCTGGTAGCGCGGACGTGGTGAAGGGCTCTTCCCGCGCAAGTTCCGGCGCCAGGCCCCTCAAATTCGATCTCTACTGTCGTGGCGCCGGCTGTCCGCAGCGCGGGAAGAGCCCTTCACCGCGGTCGCGCCAGCACCACCCTCTTGCGGACCTATTACCCGCGAGTCTTGCGAATCTTCTCGAGCAGCTTGAGCTGCGCAGCCGCCTGCGCCAGCTCCGCCAGCGCCTGCGCCTGGTCAATCTTGTCGACCTTGTTCGCCAGCGCCTCTTCCGCCCGCTGCTTCGCCGCCAGCGCAGCAGCCTCGTCAATGTCATGCGCCCGCACGGCCGTATCGGCAAGCACGGTAACGCGGTTGGGCTGAACCTCGAGCGCACCACCACCGACGAACACCGACTGCTCGCCCTCGGCCGTCTTCACGCGCACTTCGCCAGCCTTGATCAGCGTCAGCAACGGCGCGTGCCGCGGCGTGATGCCCAGCTCGCCCTCGATGGCCGGCACGAACACGATCTCCGCCGGCCCCGAGAAGATCTCGCCCTCGGCGCTGACGATGTCGACGTGGATTGTCTTGCCTGCCATGTTCGTGCTCGCTGCTGCTGAACCTTAGTTCAGGGTCTTGGCCTTCTCGACGGCCTCGTCAATCGACCCGACCATGTAGAAGGCCTGCTCGGGCAGGTGGTCGTAGTCACCGTTGAGGATGCCCTTGAAGCCGCGGATGGTCTCGGCCAGCGGGACGATCTTGCCGTCCTGGCCGGTGAACACCTTGGCGACGTTGAAGGGCTGCGACAGGAAGCGCTGGATCTTGCGCGCGCGGAACACCGTCTGGCGGTCTTCCTGCGAGAGTTCATCCATGCCGAGGATGGCGATGATGTCCTGCAGTTCCTTGTACTTCTGCAGCACGCCCTGCACGCCGCGCGCGACGTTGTAGTGCTCCTCGCCGATCACCAGCGGGTCGAGCTGGCGGCTGGTGGAATCCAGCGGGTCCACGGCGGGGTAGATGCCCAGCGCGGCGATGTTGCGGCTCAGCACCACGGTCGCGTCCAGGTGGGCGAAGGTGGTGGCGGGCGACGGGTCGGTCAGGTCGTCCGCGGGCACGTACACGGCCTGGATGGACGTGATCGAGCCGGTCTTGGTGGAGGTGATGCGCTCCTGCAGCACGCCCATTTCCTCGGCCAGGGTGGGCTGGTAACCCACGGCGGAGGGCATGCGGCCCAGCAGCGCGGACACCTCGGTGCCGGCCAGCGTGTAGCGGTAGATGTTGTCGACGAAAAACAGCACGTCGCGGCCGCGGCCGTTGGCCTGCTTCTCGTCGCGGAAGTACTCGGCCATGGTGAGGCCGGTGAGCGCGACGCGCAGGCGGTTGCCGGGCGGCTCGTTCATCTGGCCGTACACCATCGCCACCTTGGAGTTCTCGAGCTTCTCGGCGTCGATGACGCCCGACTCGATCATCTCGTGGTAGAAGTCGTTGCCCTCGCGGGTGCGCTCACCCACGCCGGCGAACACGGAAAGACCCGAGTACTGCTTGGCGATGTTGTTGATCAGCTCGAGCATGTTCACGGTCTTGCCCACGCCGGCGCCGCCGAACAGGCCCACCTTGCCGCCCTTGGCGAAGGGCACCAGCAGGTCGATCACCTTGATGCCCGTGACCAGCAGGTCCTGGCCGCCGGCCTGCTCGTCGAAGGCGGGCGCAGGACGGTGGATGGGCAGGGTGGTCTCGGAAGCGACGGGGCCGCGGTTGTCCTGCGGCGTACCCAGCACGTCCATGATGCGGCCCAGGGTGGCCTTGCCCACCGGCACGTTGATGGGCTTGCCGGTGGCTGCCACGGCGAGGCCGCGCTTGAGGCCTTCCGAGGCGCCCATCGCGATGGCGCGCACCACGCCGTCGCCCAGCTGCTGCTGCACTTCGAGGGTGAGGTCGCCCTCGGTGAGCTTCAGCGCCTCGTATACCTGAGGGATCGACTCACGCGGGAACTCCACGTCGATGACGGGCCCGATGATCTGGATGATTTTGCCGGTTGCCATGATTTGAACTTCCTCTGGAATTCTTGTGCGGTCTTACACCGCTGCCGCGCCGCCCACGATTTCCGCGAGCTCGGTGGTGATCGCCGCCTGGCGGGCCTTGTTGTAGACGAGCTGCAGCTCGTGGATGAGCTTGCCCGCATTGTCGGTCGCGGCCTTCATCGCGACCATGCGCGCGGCCATTTCGCTGGCCACGTTCTCCACGGCGCCGCGATACACCTGCGACTCGACATAGCGCATCAGCAGGCCGTCGAGGATCTCGCTGGCGCTGGGCTCGTAGATGTAGTCCCAGTGATCCTGCAGGCCGGCCTTCTCTGAAGCCTCCACCGGCAGCAGCTGCACCACGCGCGGCTTCTGCGTCATGGTGTTCACGAACTCGGCGTGCACCAGGAACAGGCGGTCGATGCTGCCGTCGCGGTAGGCGTCGAGCATCACCTTCACGGTGCCGATCAGGTCGTTCACGTGCGGCTTGTCGCCGAGGCCCGAGATGTTGGCCAGCATGGGGAGGTTCAGGCGGCGGAAGAACGCCGTGCCCTTCGCGCCCATCACGGTGAGGCTGATGCCCGCGCCCCTCTCCTGCCATTCCTTCACCAGCGTCAGCGTCTGCTTGAAGACGTTGGCGTTGAGGCCGCCGGCCAGGCCGCGGTCGGTGCTGATGATGATGATGCCGACGTTCTTCGCGTCACGCACCTGCATGAACGGATGCCGGTAGTCCGGGTTCGCATGGTGCAGGTTGCCGATCACGCTGCGGATCTTCTCGGCATAGGGGCGCGCCAGCTTCATGCGGTCCTGGGCGCGACGCATCTTCGACGTCGCGACCATCTGCATGGCCTTGGTGATCTTCTGAGTGCTCTTCACACTCGCGATCTGGTTGCGGATTTCCTTGGTGCCGGCCATCGCCGTGTCGCTCTCTTAGTAGGACCCGGTCTTCACGAAGTTCTCGACGATGCTCTTCAGCGTGGCCTCGTGCTTCTTCAGCACCGGCTCCGCATTGATCGCGTCGAGGTCTGCCTTGTGGCTGGACATGGCGAAGCCCTGCAGCGCGGCCTCGAAGGCCACCACCTTGTTCAGGGGCACGCTGTCCATGTAGCCACCGTTCACCGCGTAGATCGACAGCGCCATCTGCGCCACCGACATCGGGGCGTACTGCTTCTGCTTCATCACCTCGGTGGTGCGCTGGCCGCGCTCCAGCTGCTTGCGGGTGGCCTCGTCGAGGTCCGAAGCGAACTGCGAGAACGCCGCGAGCTCACGGTATTGCGCGAGGGCGAGGCGGATGCCGCCGCCCAGGCGCTTGATGATGTCGGTCTGCGCTGCGCCACCCACGCGCGACACCGAGATGCCGGCGTTCATGGCGGGACGGATGCCGGCGTTGAACAGGTTCGACTCCAGGAAGATCTGGCCGTCGGTGATCGAGATCACGTTGGTAGGCACGAACGCGGTCACGTCACCGGCCTGGGTCTCGATGATGGGCAGGCCCGTCAGCGAACCCGTCCTGCCCTTCACGCGGCCCTTGGTGACCATCTCCACGTACTGCTCGTTCACGCGCGCGCTGCGCTCCAGCAGGCGGCTGTGGAGATAGAACACGTCGCCGGGGAAGGCTTCGCGTCCCGGGGGGCGCTTCAGCAGCAGCGAGATCTGGCGATATGCCACGGCCTGCTTCGACAGGTCGTCATAGACGATCAGCGCATCCTCGCCGTTGTCCATGAAGTATTCGCCCATGGTCACGCCCGAATAGGCGCTGATGTACTGCAGCGCGGCGGGCGTGGAGGCGGAGGCCACCACCACGATGGTGTGCTTCAGGGCATCGTGCTCTTCGAGCTTGCGCACCACGTTCGCGATGGTGGAGGCCTTCTGGCCGATCGCGACATAGACGCATTTGATGCCGGAATCTTTCTGGTTGATGATGGCGTCGACGGCCATGGCGGTCTTGCCGGTCTGGCGGTCGCCGATGATCAGCTCGCGCTGGCCGCGGCCGATGGGCACCATCGAGTCCACCGACTTGTAGCCGGTCTGCACCGGCTGGCTCACGCTCTTGCGGTAGATCACGCCCGGCGCCACGCGCTCGATGGGCGCGGTCTGCTTCGCGTTGATCGGACCCTTGCCGTCCACCGGGTTGCCCAGCGCGTCGACCACGCGGCCCAGCAGCTCCGGGCCCACGGGCACTTCCAGGATGCGGCCGGTGGTCTTCACCGTGTCGCCTTCCTTGATCGACTTGTATTCGCCCAGCACCACGGAGCCGACCGAGTCCTGCTCCAGGTTCAGCGCCAGGCCGAACACATTGCCGGGGAACTCCAGCATTTCGCCGTAGCGCGCGTCGGCCAGGCCGTGGATGCGCACCACGCCGTCGGCCACCGACATCACGCTGCCGACATTGCGTGCCTCGGTCGCCCCAGCGAAGTTCTGGATGCGCTGACCGATCAGGTCGCTGATTTCCGATGCCTTGATGGACATGACTTGTACCTTTGAATGAAATCTATGCGGTGAGGTCGTGCGCCAGCCGTTCCAGGCGCGCCTTCACGGAACCATCGATGGTCAGGTCGCCCGCGCGCACCACGGCGCCGCCGATCAGCGACGGATCCACCGCCGACTGCACGCGCACCTTGCGCTTGAAGCGGGTCTCGAGTGCCGTCACCAGCTTCTGCTGTTCGTCCTCGCCCATGGGTGCGGCGGAGGTGATCGACACATCGACCACGTGCTCGGCCTCGGCCTTGAGCTTGTCGAAGAGCTGCGAGATCTCCGGCAGGAACTGCAGGCGGCCGTTCTCGGCCAGCAGCTGCAGGAAGTTGCGGCCGTTCTGGTCCAGCGAGGGACCGGCGACATCGGCCACCAGTCCCGCCAGCTGCTGCGCACTCACCTTCGGGCTGCCGAACAGCGCACGCACACGGGCATCGCCCACCGCCGCGGCGGCACGGCCCAGCGCCTCGGACCAGGAGCCGAGGTTGCTGCCGGCCTGCGCGAACGCGGCGCGGGCATAGGGACGTGCGACTGTGAGACGGTCTGCCATGGCGCTGTCCTAGATCTCCGCCGCCAGCTTGCCGAGGATGTCGGCATGCTTCGAGGCGTCGATCTCGCGGCCCAGCACCCTGGAGGCCGAACGCACGGTGAGCTCGGCCACCTGCTTGCGCAGTTCCTCGCGTGCCTTGGCGGTTTCCAGCTCGATCTGCTGCTTGGCGGCGGCAATCAGGCGATCCCCTTCCGACAGCGCACTCTGCCTGGCGGCCTCGATGACCTCGTTGGAGCGCCTGGACGCCGCGTCGATGATCTGGTTGGCGCGGTCACGCGCCTCGCGGATCACCTCTTCGGCGCGCACCTTGGCCTCATCCAGGCTCTTCTGCCCGCGATCGGCAGCCGACAGGCCCTCGGCGATCTTCTTCTGGCGCTCGTCGATGGCCTTCGAGAGGACCGGCGTGATGAACTTCTGGAAGAACCAGATGAGGATCACGAAGACGAGGATCTGACCGATGAAGGTTGCGTTGATGTCCATGGGCGGCTTCCGGTAACGGGCGAGAGGTCGTCGAGGGGTTCGATCAGCCTGCGAGCTTGGTGAGCAGCGGGTTGCCGAACGCGAACATCATCGCCAGGCCCACGCCGATCAGGAACGCGGCGTCGATGAGGCCGGCGAGCAGGAACATGCGGCCGGTGAGCATCGGGGCGAGCTCGGGCTGGCGGGCGGCGGATTCGAGGAACTTGGCACCCATGATGCCGATGCCGATGCAGGCACCGATGGCACCGAGGCCGATGATCAGGCCGATGCCGAGAGCCATGTAACCCTGAACGATTGCGGTAGCTTCCATTTCAAGTCTCCTGGTCGAAAGTCAAAGCAAACAAGACAAAAACAGTGGGACGGCGGATCAGTGGTGTTCCTCTGCCATCGAGATGTACACGACGGGCAGCACCGTGAAGATGTAGGCCTGCAGCAGCACGATGAGGATGTGGAAGATGGCCCACACCCCACCGAGCAGCACCTGCGTGAGGAAGAACACCGAGCCGCTGACGTGTGCCCCGCCGGCAAAGGCCTGCGTTGCAGCGAGGCCCAGCAGTGCGATCAGCATGAACAGCAGCTCGCCGGCGAACATGTTGCCGAACAGTCGCATGGCCAGCGACACGGGCTTCGACAGCAGCTCCACCGCGTTGAGGAAGATGTTGAAGGGGAACAGCCAGATGCCGAACGGCGCCGACAGCCATTCGTGGCCGTAGCCGCCGAAGCCCTTGGCCTTCAGCGAGAAGAATACGATCAGCGCCAGCACCACCAGTGCCATCGCCAGCGTGCCATTGAGGTCGGCCGTGGGCAGGATGCGCCAGTAGGCATGTTCCTGGCCCGCGAGGCCGGCGATGTTCGACGGCAGGTCCAGCGGCAGGAGGTCCATGGTGTTCATCGCGACAATCCACGTGAACAGCGCCATCGACAGCGCCACCAGGAAGCGGCGGTTGCCGTGGTAGATCTCGCCGACCAGATTGTCGACGAACTCGAACACGATCTCGATGAAGGCCAGGAAGCGACCCGGCACGCCGGATGTGGCCTGCCTGGCGGCGCGGCCGAACACGAACATCACGATGAGGGCCAGCACCGCCGACATCACCAGCGTGTCCACATGGAACGACCAGAAACCCTCGCCCACGTTGAAGTGGGTCATGTGGTGGTCGATGTAGTCCGTGGCGGAGGGTGCCGCCTGTTCTGCGCCGTGTTCAGCAGCCATCGTTATCGTGTTTCCGAAAGGGCCTTGTTCAAACCTTCACTCTTTCGTCCGGCGCGCCCGCATGTGCAATGTGGGCACGAACCAGAACACCACCAGCGTCGCCATGTACGCGAAGATCAGCGCCGGCCAGCTGGCCCAGCGCCCCTGCGCCACCACGAGCATCAGCCCGATGGTGAGCGCGACCTTCACGAACTGGCCCACCAGCAACCTGCCAAGCGCGCCCGCGGCGTTCGCGGAGGAGCGCAGCGCGGTCAGCGTCATGTAGGCATTGGCGACCAGTCCGATCAACCCGCCGGCCAGTGCCGAGAGGGCGTGCGTCCTGCCCCAGATCAGCAGGCACAGCACAGCGATCACTACCGTCATCGCGGCCTGGATCATCAGGATCCGCGCAGCGATGCGCCGTGTTTCAGCGTCGCGCGCAATCATCTTGAGTACCCGTTGGCCTTGAAAGCGCGCGCAGTATACGGAGTGCGCGGGGGTCGTTCAAGGTCAGTGCATAGGCAATTATTGTCTTCGAATATGAGCTAATACGCCGTCGAGTTCGTCGAGGCTGTTATAGGCAATGACCAGGCGGCCCTTGCCGCCAGAGCCCTGCTGAATCAAGACCTTGGCGCCGAGGCGCTCGGTGAGGTCCTGCTCCAGGGCCCGTACGTCAGGGTCCGTAGGGGAGTTGCGCTGCGATGCAGCAACCGGCGCTCCCGGGGCCGCTGTGGGCGGCGTCAGCAGCTCGCGCACCAGGGCTTCGGTCTGGCGCACGGACAGGCCCTGTTCCACCACTTTTTGCGCCGCCTCGACCTGCTGCCGGCGCACAGCGATGCCGAGCAGCGCGCGCGCATGTCCCATGTCCAGGCGGCGCTTTTCCACCATGTCGGCCACTTCGGGCGCGAGCTCGAGCAGCCGCAACAGGTTGCTTACTGCCGCGCGCGACCGGCCGACGGCCTCGGCCGCCTGTTCATGCGTGACACCGAACTCGGCGATGAGCCGCTCGAGTGCGCGCGCCTCTTCCAGCGGATTGAGGTTCTCGCGCTGGATGTTCTCGATCAGCGCCATCGCGATCGCGGCCTCGTCGGGCACGCGGCGGATCACGGCCGGGATGCGCTTCAGTCCCGCGATCTGCGCGGCACGCCAGCGACGCTCGCCGGCGATGATCTCGTACTGCGCGCTGCCGGGCCCGGCACTGGCCAGTGGCCGCACGACGATGGGCTGGATCACGCCCTGGTTGCGGATCGAGATGGCCAGTTCTTCCAGCGCCTCCTGCCGCATGTCCACGCGTGGCTGGTACTTGCCGCGCACCAGCTGATCGACAGGCAGGTGCTGCATTTCATCGCCTGCTGGCGCAGCGCGGGTGCCGGCTGGTGCGGACTGCGCGGCACTTTCGGTCGCAGCGGCGCCTGCGCTTGTGCCGGTTGCAGTGCCGTCCGCGGCAGCGCCCGCGCCCTGGGGCGCCACGGGAACCGGCGTCGCCGGCACTGCGGCACGTGCTTTCGAGGCGCCCAGCAGATCGGCCAGGCCGCGCCCGAGTGAGGGTTTCTTCTGTGACATCAGACCGCTTCCCGCGCTGCCTGCAGCTTTTCGTCTTCGCGCCGGATCATCTCGCCGGCCAGCGCCAGGTACGCCAGCGCACCGCGCGATTCCTGGTCGTGCATCAGCACCGGCTTGCCGAACGAGGGCGCCTCCGCGAGGCGCACATTGCGCGGAATCACGGTGCGGAAAACGATGTCGCCGAAATGCTCCATCAGCTGCGCGCTGACTTCGCCGGAAAGATTGGCGCGCGGGTCGAACATGGTGCGCAGGATGCCCTCGATGTGCAGCGAGGGATTCACTGCCTCGCGCACCTGCTCGATGGTCGAGGTGAGCGCGGAGAGTCCCTCCAGCGCGTAGTACTCGCACTGCATGGGCACGATCACCGAGTCGGCGGCCACCAGTGCGTTGAGCGTGAGCATGTTCAGCGACGGCGGGCAGTCGATGAGGATGAGGTCGAAGCGCTCGCGCAGCGGCGCCAGCGCCTCACGCAGACGGGCCTCGCGTCCCTCCTCGCTCATCACCAGCCGCACTTCGGCGGAGGTGAGGTCCTGGTTGGCCGGCAGCAGGTGGAACTGGCCATTGGCCACGGCCACCATGGCCTGCTCGGCGGTGCACTCGCCCAGCAGCACCTCGCAGGTGCCCAGCTCCACGCGCGACTTCTCGACGCCGCAGCCCATGGTGGCATTGCCCTGGGGGTCGAGGTCGACCAGCAGCACGCGGCGCTTCGTCTGCGCCAGTGACGCTGCGAGATTCACGGCGGTGGTGGTCTTGCCAACCCCGCCCTTCTGGTTGGCAATGGCGATGACGCGTTTCATGTAACCGGGCAGTCTAGGCAATCGGCGCCATACCGTCACGGCGCATTGCCGGGCCCGTGGCGCAATATGACGTGATGGCGGGCCTCGGCCAGCCCCGGCACGGTCACCGGACGCACCGACTCGATGCGCCAGCCGGGCGGCAGCGGCGCGGCCTCGTCCGCATCGTCGGCGGCGGGCGGCCAGCGGCCTTTCATGGCCACCACCCGCGTGCCCGGCCCGCACAGCGGTGCGATCCACCCGGCCAGCCGCGGCAGTGGCGCAAAGGCGCGCGCGATCACGGTGTCGAAGGGCGTGCCGGGAGTGAGCTGCTCCACGCGTACATGGCGGGTCTGCACGTTCGCCAGGCCCAGCTCGCGCGCGGCGTGGTCGACGAAGCGCAGCTTCTTGTCCACCGAATCGACCAGCGTGAACTGGCGGTGAGGATTCACCACGGCCAGCGGCAGGCCGGGAAAGCCGGCGCCCGTTCCCACATCGGCTACGGTGATGCCGGCGAGGTCCGGCTGCGCGGCCAGCGAGTCCAGCAGATGGTGCGTGAGGATGCGCGGCCGGTCGGTGATGGCGGTGAGGTTGAAGGCCTTGTTCCAGTGCAGCAGGGTCTCGACCAGCTGCGCCAGCTGCTGTCGCTGACGGTCATCCAGCACCACGCCCAGGCTGGCGGCGCCCTCTGCCAGCCGCGTGTCGAAATCGCTCACGGGGTGTTGCGTACCAGGCCTGCGATGAAGGCCTGCACGGGCATGGCGTCGATGCGTGCGGGCTGCGCAGCCAGCTGCTGGCAGAACGTGGCGATGCGTCGCGCGTGGGTCGGGGTGAACAGCTTCTCGCAGGCCGCACTCAGTGCAGCCAGCGCGGCATCCAGGCTTTCGCTGCCGGCAGTGGCCGTGTCGGGCGTGCACAGGGAATACAGGCTCGCCAGCGTGGGTGGTGGCTTGCCGGCCAGCACCGCCTGCCGCGCGAGGCGGTCGCCTTCGGCCAGTGCCTGCAGCAGCGCATCCGCCCGCACGCCGCGCAGCGCCATCAGTTCGCGCATGGCGCGTGCTGCTGTCTCCACTTCCAGCTCGTAGGAAGTGCCGGGAATGCGGGCACCGCCGGGGCACATGTCTGCCGGACGCAGCGTGGCCAGCACGCGCACAGCGGCACTGTCGTAAAGGGCATCCAGCAGCGTGGCGGTCAGGGCCAGCAGGCGCTGGCGGCCGGCTGCGATGTCATTTTCCGTCGTCATGTATCCGAACCAGCGTGCGTCCGGCATTGCGGCCGGTGATGAGGGATTCAAACGCCTGCGGCAGCTCGCCGGGAGTCACCGTGCGCGTGGCGATTCTATCGAGATGGCGGGGCGCGAGGTCGGTGGCGAGGCGCTGCCAGATGGCCAGGCGCCGCGCGCGGGGCGTGGCGGCCGAGTTCACGCCCAGCAGGTTCACGCCGCGCAGCAGGAAAGGCATCAGGCTCACGCTCAGCTCTGCGCCGCCGGCCAGTCCGACGGAGGCAACGCTGCCATGCATGCGCGTGCTGCGCAGCAGGCGCGACAGCAGGGCGCCGCCGACATTGTCGATGGCGCCAGCCCAGCGCTCCGGCTCCAGCGGCCGGCTGCCCAGGGCAGAAACATCGATTGCTGCCGGCGTGCCTGCCTCCTTCGAGGCTTGCGTGGGGAGGACCTCCACTTCCTGCGCGCCCACCGCGTGCAGCAGCTCGCTGCTTGCGGATGTGCGCGTAAGGGCCACCACCTGGTGACCGCGTCGCGCCAGCATGTCGATGGCCAGCAGCCCGACGCCGCCGCCGGCGCCGGTGACGGCCACCGGCCCGCCACCAGGCACCAGCCCGTTGTGCTCGAGCTGCGTGACGGCCAGCGCTGCGGCAAATCCCGCCGTGCCGATGATCATCGCATCGCGCAGTGTGAGCGCGGATGGCAGCGGCACCACGGCCTCGGCGGGCACACGTGCATAGCCGGCGTAACCACCATCGCGCGTCTCCGACAGCCCGCAGCCGGTGACCACCACGCGCTCGCCCTCATGTATCCCGGCAGCATCGGAATGCACCACCACGCCCGCCAGGTCGACGCCCCCCACCAGCGGGAAGCGACGCAGGATGCGTCCCTTGCCTGTGCCGGCCAGCGCATCCTTGTAGTTGATGCCCGACCAGTGCACGCGGATGGTGACGTCACCCGGCGACAGGTCGTCGAGCGTGAGCTCTTCGAGGGCGGCACCGTGCTCGTGGATGCGCAATGCGGTGAACCGTTCCATGGGGACAGTCTAAGATCGTTGGCCATGAAGCACAGCATCCATCGCAGCTGGCTTTGCGCCGGCCTCATCTCCTGCCTCTCCATCAGCCCCTTTGCCTCCGCCCAGCGCATCGAGCAGGGCAACCTCATCTTCGATGGCATCCCGCTGGAGCAGCTTTCGGCCGAACCGGACTTGCCGCTGTTGCTGGACTCGCGCGCCGCCTCGCTGGGCGCCTGGCTGGCGGACGGGAGCCTGGTGATCTCCACCCGCTTCGGCAACACCGCGCAGCTGCACCGCGTGCGCGCGCCCATGGGTGCGCGCGAACAGTTCACCTTCAAGGCCGAGCCCATCAGCGAGGTGATCGCGCATCCCTACGATGCCACCCGGCTGCTCTACCTGCGCGACAACGGCGGCGACGAGCGCATGCAGATCTGGCTGCGCAACCTGGCCGATGGCACGGAGCGGCTGGTGACCGACGGCAAGTCGCGCCACGGCCGGCCGGTGTTTTCGCGCGACGGCAAGCGCATCGCCTTCTACGGCAACGCGCGCGATGGCGTGAGCAACGACCTTTACCTGGCCGACATCGAGAGCCTGGCCGGCCCGCGCCTGCTGCTGGCCGGCGGCAGCGATGCGCTGGACGTGCAGGACTGGTCGCTGGATGACCGCCAGCTGGCGGTGATCCGCTACCGCTCCATCACCGACAGCGAACTGTTCCTGCTGGATGTGAACACCGGCGAGCAGCGGCGCATCGAACCGGCGAATGAGGCCGCGCCCGTGGCTGGCAGCAGCCGTCGCCGCGCGCGTGATGCCGCGCCGGCAGCGCCCACTGCTTCGGTGGCACAGGCCCGCTTCTCGCGCGACGGACGCGGCCTGTTCTTCATCTCCGACCGCGGCGGCGAGTTCCTCGCCCTGCACAAATACGACGTCTACACGCGCAAGCTCACCACGCTCACGCCCGATACCTCCTGGGACGTGGAACGTTTCGAGCTCTCCGAAGACGCCCGATTCATCGCCTACACCCGCAACGAGGCGGGCGTGGACCGGCTGGTGCTGCATGACCTGGGCCTCGACGCCGACGTGCTGCTGCCACCACTGCCGGCCGGCGCGGTGATCTCCTCCATCGCCTTCGACCCCGCGAGCCGTCGCCTCGCCGTGGCGCTGGAGACCGCGCTTGCGCCGCTGGACATCTACGTACTCGACCTCGACACCTCCGGCGGCCCTTCTACGCTGCCGATGGTGAAACTCACGCGCTGGACCAGCAGCGAGACCGGCCCGCTGGATCCGAAGAAGTTCGCCCCGGCCGAGCTGGTGCAGTTCCCCACCTGGGACCGCAGCGGCGACCGCCAGCGCACCATCCCCGCCTTCCTTTATCGCCCGCGCACGCCCGGCCCGCATCCGGTGCTCATCGACATCCACGGCGGCCCCGAATCGCAGCACCGCCCTGGCTGGAGCGCCTTCCGCCAGTACCTGGTGAGCGAGCTGGGATACGCGGTGATCGCGCCCAATGTGCGCGGCTCCTCAGGCTACGGCCGCACCTTCCTCTCGCTCGACAACGGCGAGCTGCGCGAGGATTCCGTGCGCGACATCGGCGCGCTGCTGGTGTGGATCGGCCTGCAGCCGGACCTCGACCGCAACCGCATCGTGGTGGCCGGCGCTTCCTACGGCGGCTACATGGCGCTGGCCTCGCTGGTGCACTACAGCGACCGCCTCGCCGGCGGAATCGACACGGTCGGCATCAGCAACTTCGTCACCTTCCTCAACAGCACCGCCGGATACCGCCGCGACCTGAGGCGCGCCGAATATGGCGACGAGCGTGATCCGCGCATGCGCGCGCACCTGCAGTCCATCTCCCCGCTCACCAATGCGGCAGCGATCAGCAAGCCACTCCTGATCGTGCAGGGAATGAACGACCCGCGCGTGCCGGCCAGCGAGTCAGGACAGATGATGGTGGCCGTGCGGGCGCGGGGCGCCGAGGTGTGGTACCTCGCCGCGAAGGACGAGGGACATGGCTTCCGCAAGAAGGCCAACAGCGACGTCTATCGCGCCGCGATGGTGGCCTTCCTGAAGAAGCTGGCCGCGCAGTAGCTACTGCGCGCGCGGCTACTTCGCCTTGCTTTCCTTCAGCGGCACGGTCTGCAGCGCAGGCTTCTGCTGCGAGTAGAACGTGGCCAGCGCCTGGATGTCAGCCGGCGTGAGCTGCGCGGCGAAGGGCTGCATCAGGCCGTTCTTGCGCGAGCCATTGCGATAGCTTTCGAGCGCGAACACCAGGTAGTCGGCATGCTGGCCGGCCAGCGTCGCCGCACCCACCTGCTGATTGGCGGCATCGGGCACGCCCACGGGACCATGGCAGGTCTGGCAGGTGGAAGTCGCCAGCGCCGGCACCTTGCCCACGGCCTTGGCGTTGGCGTCATGCGCCACGGCCTGGCCCGACAGGTAGGCGGCGATATCTTCGATGTCCTGGTCCGAGAGCGAGGAGGCCTGCGCATGCATGGTGCCGTGGCTGCGCTCGCCATTGCGGTAGGCCTTCAGCGCGGTGACCAGGTAGTTCACGTGCTGGCCACGCAGGCGCGGCACGGAGAAAGTCGGATAGACGTTCTTGTAGGTGTCTACGCCGTGGCAGCCAAGGCAGGTATAGCCCAGGGTCTGGCCTCGGGCGGGATCACCCGCTGCCGCAGCAGGAACCGAGTGCACCAGGGAGATTGCGGCCAGCACCAGAGCCGGTGCCGTGGCCTTCAGGATCAAACGCAGCGACATGAAAACCCTCGCGTACGCCGCCCCCGGGCGGCGCAAAACTCGCGAATTCTACGGTCCGTGAGGCGAGAATGCCACGATGATTGCATTGATCCAGCGGGTGAGCGGTGCCGGCGTCAGCGTGGACGGAGCGATACTGGGGACCGTCGGCCGGGGCATGCTGGCCCTGATAGGCGTCGCCGGCACAGATTCGCCCGAAACCGGCGCAAAGTTGCTTGCCAGGTTGCTCAGTTACCGCATTTTTCCAGATGATGCCGGCAAGATGAACCGGGATCTGCGCGAGATCGACGGCGGGCTGTTGCTGGTGCCACAGTTCACCCTGCTCGCCGACACCCGCAAGGGCACCCGCCCCGGATTTTCCCGCGCCGCCCCGCCTGACCAGGCCCGGAGCCTGTTCCAGCGGCTGGTCCAGGACGCCCAGGCGGCCCATCCGCGGGTCGCCGCCGGCCGTTTCGGCGCCGACATGCAGGTTTCCCTGGTCAATGACGGCCCTGTCACCTTCTGGCTCGAAGTGGAGTGACGAACCTTTCCCACGGGCCATGTCTTATCATGTGGGACTTCCTCGAGCAGTCTCGTCTACTGCGTTTTCTGAAGGATTAACTGGAGCACCACGATGGGTTCAATGAGCATCTGGCACTGGCTGATCGTCCTGGGCGTGGTCATCCTCGTCTTCGGCACCAAGAAGCTCAGCTCGCTGGGCAGCGACGTTGGCGGTGCCATCAAGAACTTCAAGAAGGCCATGAACGAGGGCGAGAACGAGGGCAAGGAAGCGGCCAAGCAGATCCGCCAGTCGGTGGACGCGGATTTCCCCGAAAGCAAGGCCAAGGAAAAGAGCACGGCCGGCAGCGACGACCGCGCTGCCTGAGGCCTGCCCGCTGACAGCTGGAGCGCAGCTCCCGGCCGTTTGCGCCTAGTTCGCTCAACAAGTACAACGCGCGACGATGTTCGACTTCGGCTTCTCCGAGCTGGTGGTGGTCTTTGTGGTTGCGCTGGTGGTACTCGGCCCCACGCGCCTGCCCGGCCTCGTGCGGAAGGTGGGACGCTGGGTCGGCAAGGCGCGCTCCATGGCCCACGAGTTCCGGACGCAGCTGGAAAACGAAGTCAACGTCGAGGAGCTCAACCGCGCCGTGAAGCGCACGGTGATGGATGAGCCGCCGCCCCCACCTCCACCGCCTGCGGAGGCTGGCGCCGCGACGCCTGCTGAGGCCGGCGAGACCCTGGCCGGCGGTGGCTACCCCTATGGTGCCGGTGGATCCTCGTCCCGGTCAGCAGACCCCGCCGTGACGGCAGGCGAAGAGCCGCAGTCCGCCGACGACACTTACTCGCACGCGCATGCCCCGGATGGGGCGCCGCTGCCGTGGAGTCCGGAAGACATTGACTCCAGCGCAGGTACTCACGCGCCCGCAAGCACCGATCCTGCCACGCGCGAGGAAGACGCCGGGATGCGGAGCAGCAGGGACGCATGAGCGGCGAAGGAAAAAGCAGGAAAGAAGAGAGGCTGGCCGAAGGCACACTGATCTCGCACCTGCTCGAACTGCGCGACCGGCTGGTGAAGGCCGTGGCCGGCGTGTTGATCCTGTTCGTGCCAGCCGTCATCTATCGCAACAAGCTTTTTTCCCTGCTGCTCGATCCACTGATGCAGGTTCTGCCGGAGGGCGCAAGCCCCATCGCAACCAAGGTGATGTCCCCTTTCCTGGGACCCCTCAAGCTGGCCTTCTTCACCGCGCTGTTCGCCGCCATGCCCTGGGTGCTCTACCAGGTATGGGCCTTCGTCGCGCCGGGGCTGTACCGCAAGGAGAAGCGGTTCGCGGTGCCGCTGCTGGTGTCGTCGATCGTGCTTTTCTACCTGGGCATGGCCTTCGCGTATTACTTCGTGTTCCCCATGGCCTTCAATTTCCTCACCAACAGTGGACCGCAGGAAGTGGCCGTCACCCCTGACATCAACGAATACCTCAGTTTCGTGCTGATGACCTTCCTGGCGTTCGGCATTGCCTTCGAAGTACCCGTGGTAGTCATGCTGCTGGCAATGACCGGACTGGTCTCGCCGCAGAAGATCGCTGCTGCACGCGGTTATGTGGTGATCGGCGTGTTCGTCGCCGCCGCCGTGCTCACTCCGCCTGATCCCATGTCGCAGATCATGATGGCGATTCCGATGTGGCTGCTGTTCGAAGGCGGACTGCTGATGGCGCGGATCCTCATCCGCCCGCCCTCGGAGCCCGCGGAGTCGACAACCGCTTGAACGCCCCCCGCCAGCGCCGTCTGCTGGTGCTGTGCCTTTCCACCGTCTACCTGGTCTGGGGCACCTCCTACCTCGCCACGCGCATCGGCGTGCTGTCGCTGCCGCCCTTCCTCTTCGGCGGCGTGCGTTTCCTGCTGGGGGGCACGTTGCTGATGACGGTGGCCTTCTGGCGCGGCTTCCGCCCCGCGCAGCTGGCCGGCCAGTGGCGGCACCTGCACGTGCTGGCACTGCTGGGCGTGGCGCTTTGCAATGGCGCGCAGGTGTGGGCGATGCAGTGGGTGCCCTCGCATGCCAGCGCGCTGCTCAATGCCTCATCGGCGATGTGGATCGTGCTCTTCGGGCTGTGGGGCTGGCGTGCGCATCGTCCGCAGCTGCGCGCGCTGGCGGGCCTCGCCATCGGCTTCGCCGGCACGGTGCTGCTGGTGTGGCCATCGCGTGATGCAGCCGCCGCCGCCACGGCGACGCCACTGCTGCCGCAGCTGGTGATCCTCGCCGGCTGCGTGGTGTGGTCCATGTCCACCGTCTACATGCGCAACCACAGCCTGCACCTGGACCTGTTCGCGCTGGTGGGCATGCCCATGCTCATGGGCGGCACCTGGCTGGTGCTGGCCGGCGTGCTGCGCGGAGAAGTCTCGCAATGGCACTGGAATCCGCCGGGACTCTTCGCGCTGGGCTACCTGGTGGTGCTCAGCTCCTGCTTTGCCTATACCGCCTACGCCTGGCTGGCCCGCCATGCCACGCCGGCGCAGACCGGCACCTACAGCTACGTGAATCCCGCCCTCGCCGCGGTGGTGGGCTACCTCGTGCTGGGAGAGACGCTCACGCCGCTGCAGGCCATGGGTGCAGTGGTGATCCTGGCCGGGGTGCTGCTGATCAACTGGCCGGAACGCTCCGGCGCGGCTGCGCCCGACGCAACCTAGCGCCGACCCTCGAGCAGCGACTTCAGCCGCGCCAGCGCACGCTCATTGGCCTGTCGCACGCGCGAGTAGTAGCCGTTCCACTCCGGCAGGTCAGGCACACCCGAACACAGCAGGCGCACGATGGTGCGATTTTCTTCACCTTCGAGCAGGATGTCGTCGGCCACGGCGCCGTCGAAAACGCTGAGCTCGTCGGGCGGCAGGTAGATGAGCCGCAGCCGGCGCGGCGGATCAAACACGTCGATCATGGCGTGGCGCGTGAGCCCCGGGGCGATGGTGGCCGACCAGCTGCCGCCACGCTGCGGACGCAGGCGCGCGTCCTCTCCCAGCCAGCGCGAGACAGACGGTCCGCACAGGGCATTCCAGGTCTGCTCGACCGGAACGTCCACGTCCATGCGCAGTGCGTATCCGCGGGTTTTCAGCCGCATGAGGTCATTCTGCCAGCTAGGCCCCGCGCCCGGAGCCTGGCTCCTTCTTCAGCGCCATGGCCACCATGGGCAGCAGCGACACCGCGATGATGGTGATCGTCACCAGGCCGAAGTTGTCCTTGATCACCGGGACATTGCCGACCAGGTAGCCGGCCCAGAGGAACAGGTTCACCCACAGCAGCGCGCCAATGGCGTTGTAGGCCTGGAACCTGCCGTAATGCATGCGCCCGACGCCGGCCACGAAGGGGGCAAAGGTACGGATGATGGGCGCGAAGCGCGACAGCACCACCGTCATCGCGCCATGGCGCGCGAACCAGCCCTCGGTGCGGCGCAGGTATTCCACCTTGATGAAGCGGTAGCGCCCGCTGAAGGCATGCTGCCCGATGGCGCGACCGATGGCGTAGTTGGTGGTGTTGCCGAGGATGGCCGCCGTGCACAGCAGGATTGCCAGCAGCAGCGGCGACAGCGTGCCGCTGGAATCCACGGCCGCCAGCGCGCCCAGCGCGAACAGCAGCGAGTCGCCCGGCAGGAAGGGCGTGACCACCAGGCCCGTCTCGGCAAAGATCACCAGGAACAGCAGCGCGTAGATCCAGATGTCAAAGCGCACCAGCAGCTCGGTGAGGTGGTCATCGAGGTGCAGGATCAGGTCGATGAAGTAGTGCAGCAGCTCCAAGATCAGCCTCTAGCCTTGCGCCAGCAGTGGCGCGACACAGTCTAGCCGGCGGCCTTGCGCTGCGACAGTTCCACTTCGGTGAGGAAGTCCTCGATATTGATGTCACCGCGCACGCGATCATCATCATCGCCATCCATGCCGATGAGGCGCTGCATCGCTGTTTCCAGGTCCTCGTCGAGCACCGAAGCGTCGATGCCGCCGGCCAGCAGCTCCCGCTGCAGCTGCTTCTGCAGCGCCGCCGAAATCGTGTCGTCCTCGTCGCCAAGTTCCATGTCATGGCCCCGGCGCTGCCGCGACACCGACACCCAGGTGGGCAGGTCGCGGATGGCCTCGGGCAGCGGCACCGGCCGCGCGATGGCAAAACCCTGGCCATAGGCCACGCCCATCGCGGCCAGGCGCACGCGGATCTCGTCGGTCTCGATGCCCTCGGCCACGGTGGCCACGTTGGCGGAGTTCGCCAGGTGAATCATGCCGCGCACCATGCCTTCGGCACGCGGATCCTTCAGCAGGTCGCGCACGAAGCAGCCATCGATCTTCAGCATGGTCAGCGGCAGCGAGCGCAGGCTGGTGAGCGAGGCCATGCCGGTGCCGAAATCATCCAGCGCGATGTGGCAGCCCAGGTCGCGCAGCGCATGCATCAGCGGCTCGGCGGCGGCGAGGTGTTCGATCACGTCGGATTCGGCGAACTCGAAGCACAGCGCGCACGGATCCACGCCACATTCCTTCAACTGCGCCAGCAGCTCGCCGGCGAACTGCGGATCGGCCAGCGAATGACCGGAGAGATTCACGGTGAGCACCACGGCGCCGCCGGCCACCAGCTGTGCCCGTGGCTGCAGCTGCTTGATTGTCTCGCGCACCACCCAGCGGTCCACCGATGCCATCAGCCCCAGGCGGCGTGCATCGGCCAGGAAACGTCCCGGGCCGGCAAACTCGCCGTTCTCATCCTGCACGCGCAGCAGCAGCTCGAAATGCGGCGTGGGGGAAACATTGCCCGGCAGCGGCGCAATCAGCTGCGCATGCAGGCAGAGACGGTCGCCTTCGAGGATGCTGCGCACCGCAGTGGCGGCGGCTTCGGTGATCGTGCTGCCGATCTTCACCGCCACGGTGCTGTCACCGCCCGGCACGAAACGTTCGACACGATTGCGGCCACGGCGCTTGGCGGATCGGCAGGCCGTCTCCGCCGCGCCCAGCGCAACCATCGGGTCGACTCCGGTGGGGATGGGCGCCACGCCCACGCTGAGCGAAGACTGCAGGGTGACGTCGGGCCCCGCGCCGACGCTGGCAGCGGGCAGCGATGCGATGGCCGCGCGCAGCCCCTCGCCGAATGACGTTGCATCTTCCTCGCCGGCGGGCAGCAGGATGGCAAAACGGTCGCCAGTGATGCGCGCAGCAGCGGCACCCGGAGACAACCGTGCGCGGATCAGCTCGCCCAGCTTCTCCAGCAGGCGGTCGCCCACCTGCATGCCATGGTTGTCGTTGATGGCGTGCAGGCGATCGGCGTCCAGGTAGAGGAAGCACCAGTTGCCCTCGCGCTCGGCGAGCGCAGCGCGCACGCGCGACTCGAAGGCAGGACGCGTGAACAGGCCGGTCAGCGCGTCGTAGCGCGCTTCGATCAGGCCCGCCGCGCGTCGCAGCAGCAGGTCCGCCAGCAATCCCTCGCGCCGCCGGAACTGCGGCGCTTCCAGGCTGCGGAACATCACCAGCACGGCGCCGGGCCGGCCGGCGGGATTGCGCGCCCCGCTCACCAGGGCACGCATGGGCAAATTGAGCCCGGGCAGGCTGCCGGGCTCATTCAGCAGCAGTGCTTCCTTGCCCAGCTGTGCCAGCGAGAGCAGGTGCCGGTGCGCACGGGCCAGGATCGAAGTGTCGAACTCCCGCCCTTCGGCGCGCGCCACGGCCACCAGGTTGCGCTCCGGCATCAGCAGCGCCGTGAGATCGCAGCGCATGTGGCTGTTGATGCGTTCGAGCAGCTGCGCCACGTCGCCGCCTGCGCTGGGCGCATCGGTGGAAAGCAGCACTTTCAGGTCGTTGTCGCCATCCGCGTCCGTCGCGCCGGCGCCTTGTCCGGGCGCATCGTCTTCCAGGCGCGCCTGGAGCGTCAGCTCGCGTTTCAGGCAGTCGATCACCGGGCGCAGCATCGCGTGCACATAGGTGAAGGTGCGCGGATCGCTCTCGGCCATCCGCCAGCGCACGCTCAGCACGGTGGTCGGCTGGCCGCGCCGGTCGCGCAGCCAGAACAGGTAAACCGGTTCATGGGAGCGCAGCTGTACGCGCTCACCGGCCTCCTCGTTCAGCGCGGCCAGCGGGGCGGACTGCGCAATCACCTGCCGCAGCTGCGGCGGCACGGCTTCCTCGCTGGTCCAGCGCAGTTCGCCAGTGGCATCAAAGATGGTCAGGCCCGCGGCGCGCGGCAGCAGCGCCGCCACCAGCTGGGCATAGGGGGAGTAGTCGTGCAGTGTTTCGGTCGCGTCCCTGGACATGCCCGGAGGATGACTCAAGCCCCCACGGCCGACGATGACCGAGTTGGCAGAATGCCGGGGGAAAACCGCGCGCTCTGTCGAGGCGCGAAAACCTGGCGGGGTGGGACCTCAGCGCGCCGGGGGCGCGGGAGTGCGGAACCAGGGGCGCGGATCCACGGGATTGTGGCTCTGGTCCGCCTTGGCGGCATAGCGGATCTGGAAGTACAGCCCCGGGTCCTTGCGTCCGCCCGAGACTCCGGCCGTGCCGAGGGAATCCCCGGCGGCTACCTTCCGGCCGGCATCCACGTGCAGCTCATCCAGATGCCCGTACACACTGAGGTAGCGGTTGCCGTGGTCCACGATCACCAGCAGCCCGCGGCCCTTCACCCAGTCGGAGTGGATGACCCGCCCCTCGTGGATGGCGCGCACCGGCGCGCCGCGCGCTGTTTCAATTTCAACACCATCGGACTTCAATCCGCTCGGCATTGATGCGCCATAGTTCACAGTGATGCGCCCATTGACCGGCCAGCTCAGCCGGCCGCGCGCGTTGGCGAAGGGCGCCTTGGGGTCATAGGGCAGCGACCTGGTGGCCTGGCGCAGCTTCTCGATCAGGTCGGCCAGCTCCTTGCGCTCCTGGCGCCGGGCCTCCAGCTGCTGCTGGCGGCTGCCCGCCTCCCGCTCGAAGCTGGCCAGGGCGCGCCCGCGCTGCTTCAGGGCCTTGTCCAGTTCCTCAGCGCGCTCCTTCTCCTGGCTCTCCAGGGCGGCCAGCTCGGCATCTTCCGCCTCGATCTGGGCAGAAAGTTCGTCGATCCTGGCGATATTTGCCGTCAGTTCGTCCATCTGGCCCACCCGCAGGCGACCTATGTAGCCGTAGTAGGTCAGATTGCGGCTGGCCTCCGCCGGATTGCGCTGGTTGAGCAGCAGCTTCAGCGGCTCGTTGCGGCCCATCATGTAGGCCGCCCGCAGCTGCTGCGCCAGGTCATCCTCGATGCGGCGCCGCTCGGCCTCCCGCTCCGCCTTCTCGGATTCCAGGTGCTTGCGGATGGCAGCCCGCTCGGCGCGCTGGGCCCGAAGCCGGGTCAGCTCACCCCGCGCCTTGGCGACCTCGCGTTCGGAATCGCGCAGCGCACGGGCGCGCCGGTCCTTTTCGACCACATCCTTCTGCACCTGGCGCTGCAGGCGCTGGATGGTCTCGGTGACACGCTTGAGCTCGGCCTCGGCCTTCGCCGCATCCGGCTGCGCGGCAGGCAGCGCCAGCGCCAGGCCGAAGGCGGCGACCAGCACGGCTGTCAGCGTGGCGACACGGCGGTGGCGATGCTGCATGGGCGCAAGTCTAGCCTGCACCGCGGGCTATAATGCGAGGTCCTTATGGAACGCCTCATCGAATACGCCAACCGGCACCCCCTCCTCGTCAGCCTGGCCGTGGCCATGGCGCTGGCCGTGCTTGCCTGGGAGCTGCGCCTGAAGCGCACCAGCTACGCAGCCATCCTGCCGCAGGAGCTCATCCAGCTGATGAACCAGGGCGCGCCGGTGTACGACCTGCGCAGCAGCGAGGAATATGCCGCGGCCCACATCAACGGCGCGAAGCACCTCGCCGGCACGCAGCAGGCCTCGGCCGCCGAGCACCTGAAGAAGTTCCGCGACAAGCTGCTGCTGCTGGTCTGCGAGGACGGTGGAAGCTCCTCCGCGCTCACCCGCACGCTGCATGCCGCCGGTTTCACCAAGGTGTTCAACCTGCGCGGCGGCCTGAAGGCCTGGCGCGCCGAGGGGCTGCCGCTGAAGCGCGGCTGAGGGAGAGACAGTGGCCGCCGAAGTCGTGATGTACACCACTTCCTGGTGCGGCTTCTGCGCCCGGGCACGGCGGCTGTTCACGGACAAGGGCGTGCCCTTCACCGACATCGACGTGGAGAACGTGGAGGGCGCCCGCGAGGAGATGCGCGCGCGCAGCGGCGGTCGCAACACCGTGCCGCAGGTGTTCATCGACGGCCGGCACATCGGCGGCTATGACGACACCCGCGCCCTCGACGCCAGGGGAGAGCTCGACCCGCTGCTCACGGGCGCGGCGCCGGGCAAGAACTGAATTACCAGAGAGGATCATCGAACATGGCCGACCAGAATTCCCCCGCCAGCGGCAATGGCGCTGCACAGTCCACCGCGCCGAACCTGGCGCTGCAGGGCGTGTACCTGAAGGATTGCAGCTATGAGGCGCCGCACGGTCCGCGCGCCGAGGGCAACTGGCAGCCGCAGATCAACCTCGACCTGGCCACCGCCAGCAACACCCTCCAGGGTGACGTGCGTGAAGTGGTGCTTACCGTCACCGTGTCGGCCAAGCAGAACGACAAGACGCTGTTCCTGGTCGAGGTGAAGCAGGCCGGCGCATTCCTGATGCAGAACCTCTCCGAGGATGATGCCAAGCGCGCCATCGCCAGCATCTGCCCGGGCGTGCTGTTCCCCTATGCCCGCTCGATGGTGTCGCAGCTGGTCTCGCAGGGCGGCTTCCCGCAGCTGCTGCTGCCGCCGGTGAACTTCGACGCGCTGTTCCTCAATGCGCAGGGACAGCCGGTGCAGGCGCCGCAGGTCACCAACTAGTCCAGCAGCTCCCTTGACGCATCCGATTGCAGTGCTCGGGAGCGGATCCTGGGGCACCGCGCTCGCCATCCAGTTTGCGCGCGCGGGCAAGCCCACGCGCCTGTGGGGGCGGGACGCCGCGCAGCGTGAGGCGATGCGTACTGCGCGCGTGAATGCGCGCTACCTGCCTGAAGCGGCGTTTCCCCCCGACCTGGTGATTGCCGACTCGGTGGATGAAGCGCTGCGGGGTGCCAGCGATGTGTTGCTGGCTGTTCCCAGCAGCGGCTTCCGTGCTTTGCTTGAAGAACTGCGGCCCAGGCTGCAGCCCGGCGTGAGCATTGCCTGGGCCACAAAAGGTTTCGAGCGCGAGAGCGGGCTGCTGCCGCACCAGGTGGCGCGCGAGGTACTCGGCGATGGTTACCCGATGGCCGTGCTGTCCGGGCCCACCTTCGCGAAGGAAGTCGGACAGGGGCTGCCCACCGCGATGGTGGTGGCGTCGGCCGATGAGGACTTTGCGATGCGCATCGCGGAGGATCTCGCCTCGCCGGAATTCCGCACCTACATCTCAACCGACATCATCGGCGTGGAGATCGGGGGCGCGGTGAAGAACGTGCTGGCCGTGGGCGCGGGCCTTTCCGACGGCCTCGGCTTCGGCGCCAACATGCGCGTGGCATTGATCACCCGCGGCCTCAACGAGATGCGCAGCCTCGGCGTGGCGCTTGGCGCACGCGAGCGTACCTTCATGGGACTTGCCGGGCTGGGCGATCTCGTGCTCACCTGCACCGATGACCAGTCACGCAATCGCCGCTGCGGGCTGGCGCTGGCGCGCGGCATCACCGTGGACGAAGCCATGCGCGAGATCGGCCAGGTGGTCGAAGGCTGGCATGCGGCGCGCGTGCTGCGCGAGGTGGCGCACCGGCTGCAGCTGGACCTGCCGATCTGCGAGGGCATCTGCCAGATCCTCTTCGATGGCGCGAATGCGCGCGCGGTGATGCGCGAGCTGATGGCGCGGCCGCCGCAGGCGGAGTTCGAGTAAGCGCCGCTTCAGTACCAGCTGAATCCCAGTCCGATCTGCAAGGCCGTGGCCGCGGCAGGCCCCAGCTTCTGTCCATTGCGCTTGTAGTCGCCACCAATCGTGCGCGTGACGCTTGCGAAAGGTGTCAGCAGGAAGCTTGGGCGACGCCGGATGTCGTATCCCAGGCTGATGCCCAGCGTCGGGGCGGTGAGCGTGTGGCGCCTGGATTCCTCATCTTCGTTGTCCAGCACCGCCAGCCACGCCATGCCGACACTGCCCTTGATGTGGAAGCCCTTGCTGGCTGCGGGGTACCACTGAAGCGTTCCTGAAAGGAACTTCGCGTCGAGCCGGTAGTTGGCCAAGGGTAGTGTGTGCACACTGAACTGCGCGCCCGCCAGCAGGTCGGGCCGGACGAAGCTCCCCAGGCTCAGTTGGCCGCCGACGCCGGCGAACACGCCATCCGCACACCGGTCGCAATCAACGGTGCCACCAATCAGCGACGGACCCAGGGTGGCGCCCAGGCCCTCGCGTACCGCTTGCTGCGCGCTGGCGGCCAGAGAGGCGACTGAGAGCAGCAAGAGCGCTCCGAAAGCTTTCATCCGGACCACACCCACCCCCCTCCCGGTGCCGTCGCGCAACATCACAATCGCCTCCTGCATAAAAGCTGCAGCAAGCCTATTCCGGCTGCGCGGCGCCGATCATTTGATTTCCGTCAGATGACCGCCGGCGGCGGCGCAGTGAAACATCAAGATGCTTAGGAATAGACATCATGATGGTTCAGTGTCACGATGCCGCCATGCGCACCACCCTGACGCTCGATGACGATGTCGCGGCCAAATTGCAGCAGGCCTCACGCCGTACGGGCCGCTCTTTCCGCGACGTGGTCAACGAGACCCTGCGCCGCGGACTGCAGCAGAAGTCAACGACCGTCAGGACACCTTTTCGTGTGCATACGCGGGATATGGGGGCACTTGCGCCGGGATTGCAGCTCGACAATGTCGCGGATCTGATTGAGTCCGTGGAGGGGCCTCTGGCCCGATGATCCTTGTCGATGCCAACCTGCTGCTCCATGCGTACCACCAGCAGGCCGCACAGCATCAACAGGCGCGCGCATGGCTTGAGGCGGCACTGTCTGGCACGGAGCTCGTGCGGTTTCCATCGCTCTCGATCTGGGCGTTCCTGCGCATCACAACCAATCCGCGCGTGTTCGCAAAGCCCATGTCTGCAGCGGAGGCCGGTGCCGCGGTGTCCTCCTGGCTCGCCCAGCCCATTGTCACTGTGCTGGAGCCCGGCGAGCGGCATTGGGAAATCCTGGGCCAGTTGATGCAAGAGGGACAGGTAAAGGGTCCCCTGGTCATGGACGCGGTCATTGCGGCACTGGCCATCGAGCACGGCGCCACGCTGCACACCACCGACCGTGACTTCGCGCGCTTCCCCGGCTTGAAGTGGCGCAACCCACTTCGCCCGGGCTGACCCGCACCTTCAGCAAGGATATTCAGTCGTCGTTCTTGTGCTGATTCACGGCAATCACGTAGAGCACACCAACCACCGCCAGGAGCGCCCCGCCGATCGCCGCCACCGTGCGGGCCGTCGATGATTCGCGCAACTTCAGCTGCTGCATGTCGGCGAAGGCCACATCGCGCTGCCGGCCAGAAGCACTGGGGTCGATGGCCAGCCCATCCTCCGTTGCCGCGGCGATCCGTCCCTTGATCCTGGTCCCGTCACGCAACACAACCATCACACGCTGTCCCGGCTCGAAGTCGCCGCTGGAAACCACTGGCGGCGGATCCAGCGCCATCATGCGGGGTGCCGTGCAGCCGGCGCTTGCCAGGCATGCCACCAGCAGCATGGCCATCATCCGCTGCATTGTTTTCGCAACGACAAATCTGCTGACAGGCATGTGGATTTGGCTGCTGGCGAAGTTTGTGCGGCAGCTTACGCCACTGCAGCGGCCGGTTTATTTGGACTGCGTCATGATCAGGCCGGCGGTGGGCCGAACCCGTTTTGCCGCCACGCCTCATACACCACCACCGCCACCGCATTGGACAGGTTCAGGCTGCGGTTGGAGGGGCGCATGGGAATGTGCACCCGCTCGTGCGGCGGCAGCGTCGCGGCAATGCCATCCGGCAGGCCGCTGGTCTCGCGCCCGAAGAGCAGGCAATCACCGGGCTGGTACGCCACCTCGTGGTAGCCCTTCACCCCGTCGGTCTCGACCACGAACAGGCGCCGCGACTGCAGCGTCGAAAGACAGGCTTCCAGGCCGGGATGCACCGTGACCCGCGCGAGGTCGTGGTAGTCCAGCCCGGCGCGCCGCAGCTGCGGCTCCGAAAGGTCGAACCCCAGCGGTTGCACCAGGTGCAGGTGCGCTCCGGTATTCGCGCACAGCCGGATGGAATTGCCGGTATTCGGCGGAATCTCCGGCTGGTACAGGATGATGTTGAACACGCAAACCCTCGATGCTGCGCTGCGGCCGCCGCCATTCTGGGGGATAATTGCAGCATGAACGCCGCCTTCGAATCGCCCCCCGCGGCCGCCCGGCGCCCGGCGCCGCAATGGCAGCCGCCCGCCGCCTCCCTGGCGCTGGATTTCTGCGGCATGCGCTTCGCCTCGCCCATCGTGCTGCTTTCCGGCTGCGTGGGCTTCGGCGAGGAATACACCCGGGTGACCGGCTTCTCGAACCGAGACGTGGGCGCCATCTGCCTGAAGGGCACCACCGGCAAGCCGCGCCTGGGCAACAAGCCGCATCGCGTGTACGAGACGCCCATGGGCATGCTCAACGCCATCGGCCTGCAGAACCCGGGCGTCGACGTCGTGGTGCGCGAGATCCTGCCCACGCTCGATTTCTCCGAGACGCGCTTCATCGCCAATGTGTCCGGCTCCACGGTGGAGGAATACATCGAGGTGACGGCCCGCTTCGATGACTCGCTCATCGACGCCATCGAGATCAACATCTCCTGTCCCAATGTGAAGGAAGGCGGCGTGCAGTTCGGCAACTCGCCGGAGATGTCCGCCCGCGTGGTGGCGGCCTGCCGCAAGGTGACGAAGAAGCCGCTGATCACCAAGCTCTCGCCCAACCAGACCGACATCCAGCTCAATGCGCGTGGCTGCATCGAGGCGGGCACCGATGCCTTCGCGGTGATCAATACCGTGATGGGCATGGCCATCGATCCGCGCAGCGGCAAGCCGGTGATCGGCAACCGGCAGGGGGGATTGTCGGGGCCTGCGATCAAGCCGATCGCGCTGCTGAAGGTGGCGCAGGTGAGCGAGGTGGCGCGGCCGCATGGTGTTCCCATCATCGGCCAGGGCGGCATCGTGAATGCCGATGATGCGCTGGAATTCCTGCACGCCGGTGCCACCGCGATCGGCGTGGGCACGGCGCTGTTCTACGATCCGCTGGTGTGCCCGAAGATCAACCAAGGCATCGCTGATTACCTGTCCGCGAAGGGACTGGCATCGATCAGCGAGCTTGCCGCCGCCTAGTGCTTCTCGGCCTTGATGCCGCGCGCGGCGAGCTTGTGCTGCACGCTGTCGGGCCCGACCAGGTGGCCACTGCCCACGGCGACGAAGGCCACGCCTGAGCCTTTCAGCAGGGTGTCCAGCTGGCCGGCCCAGTTCTCGTTGCGCTGCGCGAGCATCACGTCGTAGGACATGCCGCCGGACGAGGCATCCTCGCCCTTGCGCCAGCCTTCCACGTAGTCCGTAAGCGGCGCAAGGTCGCCCTTCATCCACGCCCGCACCGCTTCATCCATGGTGCGCGTCATGGCGTCGAACTCGGACTCGGGCATGGCCAGCAGTGCCTTCAGCGCGGCCAGCTGCTCCTCGTCGGTGCCGCCAGCCAGCCACTCCATCTGCTGCTCGGCCGTCTCCAGGCCGCGGATCTCATCGCCCTGCTCCCGCGCCAGGCGCATCAGCACCGAATCGGCACCGGCCTCAGGGTCGTAGCCGGCGGACATCAGCGGCGCCACACCCAGCATCACCGTGGCGAACCAGGGCCGGGTCATCTCGATCACTGCGGCCAGTGCGGAGCCGTTGGGGGTGCGCTCCAGCAGCTTGCGAAGCTGGGTGCGCTCGGCCTCGGTCAGGCGGGAGGACAGCGGCTTTCCGGGCGACAGCGCCTTCTGCAGCATGGCCATTCCCAGCGCCAGCTCGCCGCCCGGCGGGATGTTCACCTCCACCCAGAGCTGCTTCGCTTCTTCCAGTGCGCCCAGCACGCGCGGGGTCTGCCAGGTCATGGCGGGATCCAGCAGGTGCACCGTGCCAAACAGGTAGATGGTGGAGTCCTGGTCCTTGAGCACCCACATGGGCGGCTCGGCCGGGGCCGGCGCCGGGAAGGCAGCCAGCGCCAGCAGCAGCAGGGTGCCGCCCCAGGCCAGGTGCAGGCGCCGGGGCGGCGACCAGCCTGCAATATGTGCTGTCCTCATTCCCGATGCTCCCGTACCGCGATGCATGCAGGTTATCCCATCCAATGCTCCGTGGATGAACGGCCGCGATTTCCATAGAATTGCGCACCTTTTCGGCCCATCCGGGACTTACATGTCAGCCACCGAGACCATCAATTTCACGCGCGGCGTGCCCGCGAATGAATCCTTCCCCTCAGCCGGGATGGCCGCCTGCGCACAGCGCGTGCTCGAGAACCAGGCCGTCAGCGTGCTGCAGTACGGACCGGCCGCCGGACTCGGCGCGCTGCGCGAGTGGCTGGCGCAGTGGCAGCAGGTTCCCGTGGAGCGTGTGCTCACCGGCAATGGCTCGCTGGAGCTGGTGGAGTTCCTGTGCATCGCGCTGTTGCAGCGTGGTGACTTCGTACTCACCGAGGCGCCAACCTATGACCGCGCCATCACGCTGTTCCGCCGCAATGGCATGGAAGTGGATGGCGTGCCGCTGCAGGCCGATGGCCCGGACATCGAGGCGCTGGAGGCGCAGCTGCGCCGCCGCGTGCCGAAGCTGTTCTATGTGATTCCGGATTTCCAGAATCCGGCCGGCGCCACCTGCTCGCTGGCCAAGCGCAAGCGCATCATCGAGCTGGCCGAGCAATACGATTTCCTGGTGCTCGAGGATGCGCCCTATCGCCTGCTGCGCTATCGCGGCACCGACGAGCCCACGCTGTATTCGCTGGCCCCGCACCGCGTGCTGCACATGAGCTCCTTCACCAAGCTCATCGCCCCCGGCGTGCGCACCGGCTTCATGCTGGGTGATCCCGCGCGGCTGGCGAAGATCGGCAAGGTTGCCGAAGACACCTACATCTCCCCGGGCTACTTCGCCCACGGCGTCACCGCCGAGTGGTGCCGCGAAGGCAACCTGCAGCCGCAGATCGAGCGCCTGAAGCAGCTTTACGCCCCGCGCCTCGACGCCACGCTGGCAGCGCTGGACAAGTACATCCCCGACGCCGTGGCCACACGCCCCAACGGCGGCTTCTTCCTGTCGCTCACGCTGCCGGCCGGCACTTCCACCACCGCAGTCCGCACCGCGGCCACGAAGCACAACCTGAACCTCGCCGACGGCCTGGCCTTCTTCCCCAACGGCGGCGGCGAGCGCTTCCTGCGCCTGCCCTTCTGCGCCCTCACTCCCGCGCAGATCGATGAAGGCATCCGCCGCCTCTCCCTGGCCGTGAAGGAAGCCCGCGGCTAACCAGTTGCGGGCACCGACGCCGGAGCAGACCGCCCACGGCCCCTGCTCACCGCGTCTCGCGTCGCTCCTGATGGATGAGCTGATTGCTCGATGGTCTCCGCGACGCAGCGCGGATGTGCCATGCGGGTCTGGCGCGCAAGTTCCGGCGCCAGGATTGCTCCAATTCAACCGCGACCTGCAGGGCGCCGGCTGTCCGCGGCGCGCCAGACCCGCATGGCGCGTCCGCGCGGCCCACGAAGCTCCGTCGCTCTACTCCGGAATATCATCCATCCCAAGCTCCTTGAGCTTCCGGGTAAGCGTGTTGCGCCCCCAGCCCAGGAGCTTTGCCGCCGCCTGTCGATGCCCCTGCGTATGCTTCAACGCCACGCGGATCAGCGTGCGCTCGAACTGCGGCAGCGCCTCATCCAGCAGCGGCTTGCCGCCACTGGCCGCCGAACGGTCGGCCCAGCCAGCCAGTCCCGATACCCAGTCATCAGCCGGTGTCGAAGAAGGTCCTGCGGCAGTGATGTCCACCGGCAGGTCATCCACGTGCACTTCACTGCCGGGCGCCAGCACCGTGAGCCGCCGGCACAGGTTCACCAGCTCGCGCACGTTGCCCGGCCACGCATACTGCGCCAGCACTTCCAGCGCACCAGCCGACAACGTCTTGGTGTCGACGCCCAGCTCCTTCGCCGCCAGTCCGAGGTAGTGCGACAGCAGTGACGGCACATCCTCGCGCCGCGCACGCAGCGGCGGCAGCTCGATGCGGATCACATTGAGCCGGTGGAACAGGTCCTCGCGGAACTGCCCGCGCGCCACCCGCTCTTCCAGGTTCTGGTGCGTGGCCGCGATCACGCGCACATCCACACGGATCGGGGTCTGGCCACCCACACGATAGAACTCCCCTTCCGCCAGCACACGCAGCAGCCGGGTCTGCAGCGGCAGGTTCATGTCGCCGATCTCGTCGAGGAACAGCGTGCCGCCATCGGCCTGCTCGAAACGGCCGCGCCGCTGCGCATCCGCGCCGGTGAACGAACCCTTCTCGTGGCCGAACAGCTCCGACTCCAGCAGCTCGCCGGGGATCGCCGAAGTATTCAGTGCGATGAACGCCTTGTTCGCACGCGGACTGTGCTCATGCAGCGCACGCGCCACCAGTTCCTTGCCTGTTCCCGACTCACCCGTGACCAGCACGTTCACCGATGAGCGTGACAACCGCCCGATGGCGCGGAACACCTGCTGCATCGCCGGCGCCTTGCCCAGCAGCTCCGGCATCGACGGCGGTGGCGGCAGATTCTCGGCCACCTGCTTCTCGCCCGCCTGTGCGGCACGACGCACCAGGTCCACGGCCTGGTCCACGTCGAAGGGCTTCGGCAGGTACTCGAACGCGCCACCCTCGTAGGCCGAAACGGCGCTGCCCAGGTCCGAGTGCGCGGTCATCACGATCACCGGCAGCTCCGGATGCCGCTCATGCACATTGCGCAGCAGCTCCAGGCCCGACTTGCCCGACATGCGGATGTCGGTCATCAGCACATCCGGTACCTCGCTGCCCAGCGTGGCCAAAGCCGACTCGGCAGCCTCGAACAGCCGTGGCGACATGCCGGCATTCTTCAATGCCCGCTCAAGCACCCAGCGGATGGAAGCATCGTCGTCGACCAGCCAGACGCGCAGCTGCATGCAATTACTCCTGTGTCCCCTCCAGCGGCAGCAGCAGCGAGAACACGGTTCTCCCCGGCTGGCTGGTGAATTCGATGATGCCCCCGTGGCGGGTGGCGAGATCCTGCGCAACGGCAAGGCCCAGGCCCGAGCCATTGGTGCGGCCGGTGACCAGCGGCAGGAACAGTGTCTTGATGAGGTCGGGCGGCACGCCCGGGCCGTTGTCCTCCACCTCGATCACCACCACCAGGCGGTGGCGCGCCTTGCCGATGCTTACGCCGCTGCGCGCGCGCGTGCGCATCACGATGCGGCCATGGCTGCCCACCGCCTGCATGGCATTGCGCGCCACGTTGAGCAGCGCCTGCACGATCTGGTGGCGGTCGAAGCGGCCTTCGGGAAGGCTGGGATCGTAATCCCGGTCCAGCGTCACTCCGGCTGGAGCCTCGGCACTGATCAGCTTCACGACGTGCTCGCACACCTCGTGGATGTTCATCAGGTCCTTGCGCAGCGGACCGCTGCCGCCGGCCATGGAGTCCACCAGCGCGGCAAGGCGGTCGGCCTCCGAGATGATCACCGCGGTGTATTCGCGCAGCGCCGGGTTGGCCAGCTCCTTGTCGAGCAGCTGCGCCGCGCCGCGCAGTCCGCCCAGCGGATTCTTCACCTCATGCGCGAGCTGCCGCACCATCAGGCGGCTGGCATCCATGTCGGCGAGGATCTGGTTGTCGCGGGAGATGCGCTGGCGCTGCGTGGCGTCGGTGAGCTCCAGCAGCAGGTAGGTGCCAGTGGCCTGTCCTTCCAGTGGCGTGACGATGAGGTCGATGAGTGCGGGATCGCGGTTGGCCACCGATCCCACCGCCTTCAGCACCAGCTCATGCTGCGTGCAGGTTTCCAGGTGATCCAGCGAACGGCGCAGCACGGCGACCAGCTGGCGCGAGTCATAGAACAGTTCGGAGAAAGGCCGGCCGCGCGCATGGCGCAGGCTGGCGGCCATGAAATCCTGGGCGCTGACATTGGCGTAGATCGGGCAGAGCTGCGCATCCAGCACCACGATGCCCGTGGACAGCGAATCGAACAGCTCCGTGGGCTCGAAGTGCGAGAGCGGGGAAGACCAGTGGGGATCGCGCGTCATGGCGGGTGGAGCTCCCGCGTTGGCGCAACACCGCGCGCCGCCTGGCGCAGCGCGCGCGCGATCAGCCCGGTGCAGGCCTCGGCCGCAGCGCCTGTCCGGCGGGTGGCAGCACGCTGGTCTGGAGCAGATGGAAAGTGACCGTCGGCCCCGCGCACACGGAGCGCCCGTTCTCGTCCACCACCCGCACGCTGAGCGTGTGGCTGCCGCGGAATACCTCGGACAAGGTGTACTGCGTGGATTCCGGCGGCCATCCCGCCACCGGGCTGCCATCGAAGAGCACACGCACCGTATGGCCTGGCTGCAGCTGCGGGTCGATGCCCAGCTGCACATTCACGGGCTGCACGCCGCGGAAAGTCTCGTCCGGCGCAGGTGCAGTCACGATGCAGGTCTTGTACGCGAAGGGTTGCGCGCGCGGCGGAGTGGGCTCCGACGGCTGGTATTGCTCCGGTGGCGGCGTCGCCGCAGCCTGTTCCGGTGCGGGACTGCCGGGCGAGGGAATGCTCAGGCCCACCCGCTCGGCTCCGGGCATGGGCTTGTCGGAGTAATGGGTGACGCCATTGGCGTCTTTCCAGCGCCAGATCTCGGCCGTACCGGCCGACAGCGCGACGCAGCACAACAGGAATGAGGCAATCAGGCGCATAAGGGATCAGCATAGTCCCAATTCCTGCCGTTTCAAGAAGCGCGGCGGGTTCACCGCCGCGCTTCCCTTCAGGCCCCGTTCAGAGGCTGTAGTACAGGTCGAGCTCGACCGGATGCGTGCTCATGCGGTAGCGCGTGACTTCCTGCATCTTCAGCCCGATGTAGGCATCGATCAGGTCGTTGGTGAACACGCCGCCGCGGGTGAGGAACTCGCGGTCCTTGTCGAGGTTTTCCAGTGCCATGTCGAGCGAATGGCACACCTGCGGAATGCCCTTCTCCTCCTCCGGCTCCAGGTCGTAGAGATCCTTGTCGGCCGGATCGCCGGGGTGGATCTTGTTCTGGATGCCATCGAGGCCGGCCATCATCATCGCGGCGAAGGCCAGGTACGGATTCGCCGAGGAATCCGGGAACCGCACCTCGATGCGGCGCGCCTTCGGGTTCGACACCCAGGGAATGCGGATCGAGGCCGAACGGTTGCGGGCCGAGTAGGCCAGCATCACGGGCGCCTCGAAGCCCGGCACCAGGCGCTTGTAGCTGTTGGTGCCCGGGTTGGTGAACGCATTGATCGCCTTGGCGTGCTTGATGATGCCGCCGATGTAGTACAGCGCGGTCTCGGACAGTCCGCCGTACTTGTCACCGGCGAACAGCGCCTTGCCATCCTTCTGCAGCGACTGGTGCACATGCATGCCCGAACCGTTGTCGCCCACCAGCGGCTTCGGCATGAAGGTCGCCGACTTGCCGTACTGGTGCGCCACGTTCATCACCACGTACTTGAGGATCAGCACCTCGTCGGCCTTGCGCGTGAGGCCGCCGGCACCGACGCCGATCTCGCACTGGCCGCCCGTGGCCACTTCATGGTGGTGCACCTCGACCACCAGGCCCATTTCCTCCAGCGCATTGCACATGGCGCTGCGGATGTCCTGGAAGGCGTCGACCGGCGGCACGGGGAAATAGCCGCCCTTGATGCCGGGGCGATGGCCGGTGTTGGTGCGGTCGGAGAAATCCGAATTGGAATTCCACGCACCCGAATACGAATCGATGGTGTAGCCCGTGCTGTTCATCGAGCTGTGCCACTTCACGTTGTCGAACACGAAGAACTCGTTCTCCGGTCCGAACATCGCGCCGTCGGCAATGCCGGTGGACTTCAGGTAGGCCTCGGCGCGCAGCGCCAGCGAGCGCGGATCGCGCTCATAGCCCTGCATGGTGGCGGGCTCGATGATGTTGCAGCGCAGGTTCAGCGTCGTCTCTTCAAAGAAGGGATCGAGCACTGCGGTGGACGCATCCGGCATCAGGATCATGTCGGACTCGTTGATGCCCTTCCAGCCGGCGATGGAGGAGCCGTCGAACATCTTGCCCTCGGTGAAGATGTCTTCCTTGATCACCTTGGCCGGCACGGTGACGTGCTGTTCCTTGCCGCGGGTGTCACAGAAACGGAAATCGACGTACTTGACCTCCTTTTCTTTGATGATCTTCAGGACGTCGCTCGGTGTAGTCATGGCTCCTCCAGGTGGAATATCTCGGTCATACGGCAGGCCCCATTGCGATGCAGGCCCTGTGCCAACTCTATGGGTATGGATAATCAAAGGCTTAGCCGGCGGAGAGGGATGGTTCATGCCGACGGTTGCACCATTGTAGGGCGGCGCACCGTCCGCTGCATCACAATGGTGCGGGTTGGGGCCGGAAATGCACCTTGCCGGTGCCATCCACCCGCCCGGGTCGGGCGCGGGGCTTGCCGATATACTCGCGCGCCATCCCCGACAATCCGCCTTGCGCGGGCAACACCTTATGCCGACAGGAAAATCCGGCCCCCGGCTCGCCACCTTCCAGGACCTGATCCTCGCGCTGCAGCAGTACTGGGCAGCCCAGGGCTGCGTGCTGCTGCAGCCGCATGACATGGAGGTGGGCGCCGGCACCTTCCACACGGCCACCTTCCTGCGGGCCATAGGTCCTGAACCCTGGAGCGCGGCCTATGTGCAGCCCTCGCGCCGCCCCACGGACGGGCGTTATGGGGAGAACCCCTTCCGCCTGCAGCATTACTACCAGTTCCAGGTGGTGATCAAACCCTCGCCGCTGGACATCCAGGACCTGTACATCGGTTCGCTGCGCGCCATCGGCATCGATCCGCTGGTGCACGACCTGCGCTTCGTCGAGGACAACTGGGAATCGCCCACGCTGGGCGCCTGGGGCCTGGGCTGGGAGGTGTGGCTCAACGGCATGGAGGTCACGCAGTTCACCTACTTCCAGCAGGTGGGCGGCCTGGACTGCCGGCCGGTGACGGGCGAGATCACTTATGGGCTCGAGCGCCTGGCCATGTACCTGCAGGGCGTGCAGAGCGTGTACGACCTGGTGTGGGCGGATGGCCCGCTGGGGCGGGTGACCTATCGGGATGTATTCCACCAGAACGAGGTGGAGCAGTCGGCGTACAACTTCGAGCACGCCGATGTGGCGGTGCTGTTCAGGCACTTCGACGACCACGAGAAGGCCTGCAACGACCTGCTGGCGCAGAAGCTCACGCTGCCGGCCTATGAACAGATGCTGCAGGCCTCGCACACCTTCAACCTGCTG
>DATMFO010000005.1:0-345767 GCA_035556135.1 Steroidobacteraceae bacterium
GGAGATGGTGATGCCGGGCGACAACATCAAGATGACGGTGGAGCTGATTGCCCCCATCGCCATGGATGCGGGCCTGCGCTTTGCCATCCGCGAGGGCGGCAAGACCGTCGGCGCCGGCGTGGTCGCGAAGATCCTCAAGTAAAGATTTGGAACCAAGGTAGAAATCAGATGGCCAACCAGAACATTCGCATCCGCCTGAAGGCGTTCGATCATCGCCTGATCGACAACTCGGCAAAGGAAATCGTCGAGACCGCCAAGCGCACCGGTGCCACCGTGCGCGGCCCGGTGCCGCTGCCCACCAAGATGGAAAAATTCACCGTGCTGGTCTCCCCGCACGGCGACAAGGATGCGCGCGACCAGTTCGAGCTGCGCACCCACAAGCGCCTGATGGACATCCTCGACCCCACCGACAAGACGGTGGACGCGCTGATGAAGCTCGAGCTGCCCGCCGGCGTCGACGTGCAGATCAAGCTGAACTGATAGTTCCGGCTCGACTGTCAGTTCAGGCTGAACTGACAGTCCAAGCTGGTTGATCGGAAAGAGCCGGACCCGCTTCACGCTGGTCCGGCTTTTTTGCGGGCGGCGTTACGGCTGCAGCGCGATCACGCTGACCGACTTCGGCGGCAGCGTCACCCTGAGCCTTCCGCCTTCCACGCTAGCTGCCAGCGGCTTCGGTGCCACGGCATTCGGCGAGGCAAAACTGTTCTGGCTGTCCACCTTGTCGCCCGTCAGGGTCTCGCCCGTGGCCGAGCGGGCGGTGAAGCCGGCCAGCGAGGCATCGATCTGCACGGGGCGGGAGGGATCGATGTTGGTGAGCGACACCCACAGCTTCCCGTCCTTGCCCTTGGCGGCAATCGCGTCCACCCGCGGCAGCGCGATGGGGCCATGCGTCCAGAAACCCGCCTCCAGGCTCACCGGCACGAAGGTCGCGTCCTGGAAGGGCACGTACATCCGGAACACGTGGTAGGTGGGCGTGAGCAGCATCTTCTCCTTTTCGGTGACGATCATGGCCTGCAGCACATTGATCATCTGCGCGATGTTGGCGATGCGCACGCGGTCGGCATGGCGCGCGAAGATGTTCAGGTTCAGCGCGGCCAGCAGCGCATCGCGCACCGTGTGCTGCTGCACCAGGAAGCCCGGGTTGCTGCCGGGGCTGGGCGCATACCAGCCGCCCCACTCATCCACCGCGAGGATCAGCTTCTTCTCCGGGTCGTAGCGATCCATGATGGCGCTGTGCTGGCGGATCAGGGTGTCCATCTTCAGCGTGTGCTGGAGGATCTCCGCGTAGCCCTTCTCATCGAAGCCCACCGACACGTGCTTGTTGTCCCAGTTGAGCACGGTGTAGTTGTGCAGCGAGATGCCCTCGATGTCCCAGCTCCACTTGCGGTTCTGCCAGGCCTTCATCACCGTCTCGGTCCACTCGGTGAAGCGGGGCTCCCCGCCACCCGGACCGACGGCGATGCGCAGCATGCGGTTGGGTCCCTCCTGCTGCTGCGGGTGGTAGTTGCGCGCGAAACGCGCGTGCATCTTCATCTGGTCCACGTAGAAATCCGGCGTCATGTTGCCGCCGCAGTCCCAGCTCTCGTTGCCGATGCCGAGGATGGGCACCTGCCAGGGCTCCTTGCGGCCGTTGGCGGCGCGCTCCTGCGCCAGCGTGGTCTCCTGTGCGGAGGTCATGTACTCCATCCAGTCGGCCGCTTCCTGCACCGTGCCGCTGCCCAGGTTGATGGAGATGAAGGGCGCGGCGCCGATCTGTTCGGCGAAGTCCATGAACTCATGGGTGCCGAAGGTGTTGGGTTCGGTCACTCCGCCCCAGTCCGGGTTGAGGGTCACTGCGCGCTTCGGGCCGATTCCGCTGCGCCAGTGGTAATAGTCGGCGAAGCAGCCGCCGGGCCAGCGCACGTTGGGCACCTTGAGTTCGCGCAGCGCCGCCACCACGTCTTTGCGGATGCCGCGGGTGTTGGGGATGGGCGAATCCCTGCCCACCCATACACCTTCGTAGATGCCGAAGCCGAGATGCTCCGCGAACTGGCCGAATATATGACGGTTGATCGTCGCGCCGGGCTTGCCTGCGTCGATCGACAGCGCGATGCGATCAGGTGTGGGCGCGGCGGCGGAGGCGGCTGTGCAGCAAATCGAGCACAGCACGAGGGCAAGGATTCGCAACATTGTTCCCTTCCGTGGCAGCCGTGAAAGTGCTGCAGACGCTATCATGATGGTCCGACCCGTCGAGCGTGAAAACCAGCAGGGGTCCATATCGTAATGAATATCCTTTCCGAGGAGTGCTCCACACGATGATCCGGGTATATGCAACGGCGCAGGGAATGGTGCTGGAGCAGGCGGGTACGTTCCGCCAGCTGCCGGCTGCGGCAGGTTTCGACGAGCTGTTCCGGGCCGACGATCCTTCGGCGTGGCTCAACGAGCGCCTCGCTGGCGCGCCCGCGGCGGCGGCGCCGGCCGAATCGGCGCTGCTCGCGCCCATCCAGAGCCAGGAGGTCTGGGCGGCCGGTGTCACCTACCTGCGCAGCATGACGGCGCGCATGGAAGAAGCGCGCGAAGCCGGCGGCGGCAATTTCTACGACCGCGTGTACAACGCCGCGCGGCCGGAGCTGTTCTTCAAGGCCACGCCCCAGCGCGTGATCGGGCCCGGCGGCAAGGTGCGCATCCGCAGCGACTCGAAGTGGAATGTGCCCGAGCCCGAACTCACGCTGGCGATCAATTCGGCCGGCCGCATCTTCGGCTTCTCCGTGGGCAACGACATGAGCTCGCGCGACATCGAGGGCGAGAATCCACTCTACCTGCCGCAGGCCAAGACCTATGCCGGCAGCGCGGGACTCGGGCCCTGCCTGGTGGTCACGGACCAGCTGCCTTCCGCCGACACCGCGATCGTGATGACCATCCTGCGTGGCGGCGCGGCAATGTTCTCCGGCGAAACCCATGTGGGCCGCATCAAGCGGCCGCTGCCATCGCTGGCCGAGTACCTGTTCCGTGACAACAATTTCCCCAGCGGTGCATGGCTGATGACCGGCACGGGCATCGTGCCGCCCGATGCATTCACGCTCGATCACGGCGATGAGATCCGCATCACCATCGAGCCGGCAGGCACGCTGCGCAACACGGTGGCCTGAAGCGCCGCACCAACCGAGAGTCCAGGAGCGACACATGAATCTGCAGGGAACCAGCCTCATCGCCGGAGAGCGGGGCAAGACGGGAGTCAACTCCTTCAAAGCCGCCAACCCGGCCGACGGCAGCACGCTCGAGCCGGCCTTCCACGAAGCCACCACCGAGGAGGCCGCGCGTGCCATGGATGCGGCTGCCGCGGCTTTCGACGACTACCGTCGCCGGCCTGCGGAAGAAAGGGCGAAATTCCTCGAGCGCGTCGCTGATGCCATCGAGGGACTCGGCGACGCCTTGATCGAACGCGCAGTGGCCGAAACCGGCCTGCCCACTGCACGCCTGGTGGGCGAGCGCGGTCGCACCTGTGGACAGCTGCGGCTGTTCGCGCAGGTGGTGCGCGAAGGCTCATGGGTGGATGCACGCATCGACACGGCGCTGCCGGATCGCCAGCCGCTGCCGCGTCCGGACATCCGCCGCATGCTGGTGCCGCTGGGCCCGGTGGTTGTGTTTGGGTCGAGCAATTTTCCGCTGGCCTTCTCGACGGCCGGCGGAGATACCGCCTCGGCCCTGGCTGCGGGCTGCTCCGTGGTGGTCAAGGCACACCGCGCGCATCCAGGCACCGCCGAGCTCGTGGCGGGGGCCATCACCCGCGCCGTGGCCGACAGCGGCCTGCCCGCCGGGGTTTTCTCGATGGTGCACGGCGGTGGATCCACCGTGGGCATGGCCATGGTGCGGCACCCCGCCGCCGCGGCCGTGGGCTTCACCGGATCACACGCGGCGGGCCGCGCGCTGTTCAACGCGGCTGCGGCGCGCCCGCATCCCATCCCGGTGTTCGCGGAGATGAGCAGCATCAATCCCACTTTCCTGCTGCCGGACGCCATGCGCACGCGCGGCGAAGCCATCGCCCAGGGGCTCTTTGCGTCCTTCACGATGGGTGTGGGCCAGTTCTGCACCAAGCCCGGGCTGGTCTTCGCCCTGAAAGGCAAGGAAGCCGACAGCCTCATCGCCACCCTGTCGAAGCTGGTGGGCGAGGGTCCTGCCGGCACCATGCTTACCGGCGACATTCGCCGTGCCTTCGAGGAGAACCGCAAGCGTGTCGTCTCCGTGGCGGGCGTGAAGACCGTGGCCCAGTCCGGCGCGCCGGTGGGCGGCGCTGGAGCGCAAGCGCAACCGAGCGTGGCCGTCACCGATGCTGCGCGCTTCCTGGCCAATCCTGAGCTCGCCACGGAGGCTTTCGGGCCGTTCACGCTGGTGGTCCTGGCCGATGACATCGCCCAGATGGTGGCCTGTACGCGCGCCCTGGAGGGCCAGCTCACCGCAACGCTGCAGGCCACCGAAGCGGACCTTGCCGCTGCGGGTGAGCTGCTGGATGCGGCCGGGCGAGTCGCCGGGCGCGTGATCATCAATGGCTTCCCCACCGGGGTGGAGGTCTGCCATGCGATGAACCACGGCGGGCCGTATCCGGCCACCACCGATGCACGCTTCACCTCGGTGGGCACGGCCGCGATCCTGCGTTTTGCCCGGCCGGTGTGCTACCAGGGCTACACCGACGCGCAGCTGCCGCCGGAGCTGCGCAATGCCAATCCGCGCAATATCCAGCGCCTGCTCAACGGCGAGCTGACGCGCAAGGCGGTCTGAGGAAGGACAGGGGCGCCGCGCCCGCGTGGCGCCCCTGCGGCCTCATTCTTCGAGGTAGTCGAAGAACTCGAAATCAGCCGGCTGCTGCCGGCCGCTGATGTCGTGGCAGGCCATGCCCACGAAGGCACCGGTGAAGCTCTTGGAATAGCCACGGCCGGCCTCATCCGAAATCAGCGAATAGTCCAGCTCGCCCTCGAAGGCATTCCACTGCTCGCCGTCCAGCGACCAGGAGAACTTCAGCTTGTCGAAGGCCACGCGGGCACGCAGCCACACGGCCTTGCCGCGGGGCAGCGGGGTGGCCCTGATGCCCGGTGCATAGGAGAGGTTGAAACGCTCATCACCCAGGCAGCTGATCACGGCCAGGTGCTTGCGGCCTTCCTCGTCGCAGGTGACGTTGAGGTAGTGGAACTTCTGCGCGCTGTAGTAGCAGATGAGGCCCGCGGCCTGCTGCAGGGTGTCCGGCTCGAACTCCACCCTGGTGGTGGCCGTGAAGCAGAAGGCCTGCTGGCGGCGCGCGATCAGCGACTGGCGGAACCAGGAACCGAATGACTCGGCGCCCAGCAGGCGCAGGAACCCCGGACGCGCCTTCAGCGTGAACAGGCCCTCGTCCCAAGGGTAACGCAGCCACTGGAAGTCGATCGGCAGCTGCGCGCTGTTGAAGCTGGTGCGCGTGGGCGCTTTCGGCCAGGGATGCAGCGGCAGGTCGGGCGCCGGGGTTTCTGCATCCGGCTTGTTGGTACCGTTGGCCAGCCTCAGCCATCCATCCTCGGTCCAGTACGCCTTCTGTATGGCGGTCTCGCGACCCAGAGGACAGCGCTGCTGGTCAGAGCTGGAATGCAGTGACAGCGGCCGGCCGCACAGGTGCACGATGTAGACCTCGCCCTTCTGCGTTTCCACCCAGTCGCCGTGCCCGGCGCGCTGGATGGGCAGCCTGGGATCATCCTTGGAGGTGACGATGTGCTTGATGGGATCTACTTCGTACGGCCCTTCGAGCTTGCGCGAGCGCGCCATGGTCACCGCATGCGTGTAGCCCGTGCCACCTTCGGCGGTGAGCAGGTAGTACCAGCCGTTGCGCTTGTAGATGTGCGGGCCTTCGGTCACGCGCAGTTCGGTGCCGCGGAAGATGTTGCGGACGGGTCCCACCAGCTTGCGGGCCTTGGGGTCGTACTCCTGCAACAGGATGCCGTTGAAGGGATGGCGGCCGGGGCGGTAGTCCCACTCCATGTTCAGCAGCCACTTGCGCCCGTCATCGTCGTGGAACAGCGAAGCGTCGAAGCCGCTGCTGTTCAGGTACACCGGATCGGACCAGCGGCCGTCGATGGTCGGGCAGGTGGTCACGTAGTTGTGCATGTCCTTGAAGCTGCCCTCGTGGCGCTTCACGTCGGTGTACACCAGCCAGAACAGGCCGTCGGCCCAGGTGAGGCAAGGCGCCCAGATGCCGCCGGAGTCCGGGTTGCCGCGCATGTCGAGCAGTTCGGTGCGGTCGAGCGGATGGGCGATCAGGCGCCAGTTCACCAGGTCACGCGAATGGTGGATCTGAACGCCCGGATACCACTCGAACGTGGAGGTGGCGATGTAGTAGTCATCGCCCACACGCACGATCGAGGGATCGGGGTTGAACCCGGGAAGGATGGGGTTACGGATCATTCCAGACATTTCTTTCAGGCTCCCACCGGCGCAATGCGTTCCTGCCATCCACGCGTCAGCCGGTACCAGTTGAGGCAGATGATCACCAGCAGGGCTCCGACGATGGAGCTGCCTGCAAAGGCGAGCTTGATGCCGAACAGCGCGGTGGGCGTCTGCTCGGTGTTGGCCACGTAGCCGAACGCCGCCAGGATGGCTGCGGCGGCAGCACCGCCCAGGGCATTGCCGAGGCTGAGCACGAACAGGTGCCCGGCGCAGAACATGGCCATGGCGCCCTTGCCCACGGTCCTGATGCCGAAGTCGACCGTGTCGGGCACGGCGGAGAACAGCAGCGGGATGAACATCATGTGGAAGAAGTTGGCGGTCATGGTCAGCAGCAATGCCTGCAGCATCCACTCGCGCGGAATGAAGAACAGCATCACGTTGACCAGGAGGGTGCCGGTCAGCGCCGCCTGCATGATGCGCACCTTGCAGCGGGTGCGGATCAGCCGGTTGGCCACGATCACGCCGCCCACGCCGGCCAGCATGGTCAGGCCCATGAACAGCGCGATCAGGTTCTCGGTCACCGCGAAGATGCCGGCAAGCCAGGTGATCAGTGCATTGTCGGAGACCACCGAGCCATAGTTGTTCACCAGGTAGTAGTCGACGAAGTAGGCCTTGGCCGAGCCCTGGATGCCGCCACGGGTCATGATGATCAGCGTCACAAGCCCGATGATGAGCCACTGTGAATTCGTGAACATGGACTTGATGTCCTGCCACGGGCTCTGCTTTGGCCGGCTCTCATCCTCGTCGTAGTGGACGCGCTCCTTCGTGAGGGCGAAGCAGCCCATGAATCCCACCACGGCGATTGTCGCCAGGATGCCCATGGCGAACGGAAAGCCCAGGCGCAGGTTCTCCGGGTCTCCACCGCCGCCCAGGATGCGCGCCAGCGGAAGTACCGAAGTGGTCACCAGGAATCCACCGATCATCGCGAGGCCAAAGCGCCAGGTCTGGAGATTGGCGCGCTCCTCGCTGTCACCGGTCATCGCGCCCCCGAGCGCCGAGTAGGGAATGTTGATGGCGGAATAGGCCGTCACCAGCAGCATGTAGCTGATGTAGGCGTAGACCACCTTGTATTGCATGGACACGTCCGGGGTGATGAAGGCGGCCACCGCCAGCACACCGTAGGGCACTGCGATCCAGAGCATCCAGGGCCGGTAGCGTCCGTGCCGGGAGCGCGTGCGGTCGGCGAGGGCGCCGAGTGCCGGATCGATGACGGCATCGTAGATCCGGACCACCAGGAACAGGAGGGCGGCCGAGGCGGCGGTGATGCCGTAAACGTCGGTGTAGAAGTAGAGCAGAAGGTTCAGGATGGCCTGGTAGACGATGTTGCTCGACATGTCGCCCAGGCCGAAGCCGAACTTCTCGCGCGTGGAAAGATTCTGCTTGGCCATGATTCTTGTGTGTCCCCCGGGGAAATGGGCTGGCTTGCTCAGGCCTGGGCCTGGGCAAGCCGCATCAGTCGCTGATACGCCGGCTTCGGTTTCAGCTCACGATCGAACAGAAGCGGATAGTTGGTGCGGCCAGGGACCGGGAAGCCGTTCTTCCACGACATGCCGTCGTGGAGGCCCCAGAAGGTCACGCGCTCGACGCGCTCCCTGTAGCGCAGCAGGATGCGGAAGATCTGCTCGTAGCGGTCCGCCAGCTTTTCCTGCACCTCATCGGGCAGGCCGGCCTTGTACGGGTCGAGTTCCGCCGAGTAGGCGCCGCGGTTCGAAATTTCCGCGCCGGTGTTCGGGCCGGGCAGCACGTCGACATCGAGTTCGGTGACATGCACTTCAAGCCCCATGCCGGCATAGGTGGCAATGCTGCGTTCCCATTGTTCCATGTCCGGGTAGGTGAGCCCCAGGTGGCCCTGCAATCCAACGCCGTCGATGGGCACGCCGCGATCGAGGTAGTCGCGCAGCACCTTCACCAGGAACTCGCGCTTGGCGGGGTTGTGCATGTTGTAGTCGTTGTAGAGCAGCTTCGCGGCCGGATCGGCCTTGCGGGCCATGCGGAAGGCCTGCTCCATGTAGTCATCGCCGATGGTGCGCTGCCAGGGTGAGGCGCGCCAGCCGTTGCCCTCGTCGATGGCCTCGTTGACCACGTCCCAGGTGTGCACGCGACCCTTGTAGCGGCCCACCATGGAGTTGATGTGTTCCTCCATGCGCCCGAGCAATGCCGCGCGCGAGACCGGCGCGCCATCGGCACCGGTGAAGAGCGAGCGCGGCACCTGCGAGTGCCAGACCAGCGTGTGGCCGAGCACATGCATGTCGTGGCTTGCTGCAAAGTTGACCAGCTGGTCCGCGCGTTCCCGGCGCCAGTTGACCCCGTCGGGCTGGATCTCGCCCCACTTCATCGCGTTCTCGGCGGTGACGGAATTGAATTCGCGTGCGATGAGGTCGAGATCGGGGCCGGTCTGCCGGTCGAGCATCTGGTTGCTCATGGCCACACCGATGCGGAAATGCCGGCGCCAGGCCGCTGCAAGGCCCGTGGGCTGCGCGGCGGCGCAAAGGCCTGGCAGCGCGAGTGCGCCCATCGCGGCCAGCCCTCCGCCAATTGCCTCGCGACGCGTGAGTGCCGATGGACCGCCAGCGATACCGGCTGCGTCCTGTTGCGGTCGTTTCATCAAGACCTCCCCTTCACTTGAGCATATGGCACAACGGGGCTGCATCAAAGCAGCCCCGGGCTGTTGGCTATGACTTCACTTGAACAGCAGCGGTGCCATTTCGCGCAGGCTGCGCCGCCACGACTGGAACTCGTGCGCGGTGTTCTGCGACACATAAAACACACTATTGATTCCCGCATCCTTCAGGGCCTTGGCGGTTGCCTGCGGATCGGCGCGGTTGCCGCCGGGGCCGCCGGGTCCGCCGCCACGGTTGCCACCCAGCTCGCGGCTGCCATAGCTGACGAACACCAGGCGCACCTTGTCCTTGAACCCCGGGGTGTTGTTTATGTCCTCGACGGTGATGGACCCGCCGCTGAACAGTCCGATGTGGGAGAACTTGTCCAGGTGCTTCAGCGTGATGGTCCTGGTCTCCATGCCACCCATCGACAGGCCGGCCATGGCGCGGTTGCGCTGGTCCTTCAGGGTGCGGAAATTGGTGTCGACATAGGGAATGAGCTCGTTCACCAGCACCTTCTCGAAATGGCTGATGTCGAAGCTGCCCATCCCCCCGATGCGCACGTCATTGGTCATGCCGTAGGTCATCACGATGATGAAGGGCCTGGTCTTCTTCTCGGCGATGAGGTTGTCCATGATCAGGTTGGCGCGGCCCTGGTTGCTCCAGGCCGTCTCATCCTCGCCCCAGCCGTGCTGCAGGTAGAGCACCGGATAGCGCTGCGAGGTGTTCTTCTCGTAATCCGGGGGCGTGTAGACGAATGCCCGGCGCTGGGTGCCCGTGCTGGGCGAAGGGAACAGCACCTGCTGCACGCGGCCATGCGGAACGTCCTTCAGGGCGTAGAAGTCCTGGTCCTGCGCGGGGATCTCGATGCCGCTTTCCCAACGGATGGAGCCGTAGAAGTTCAGTGTGCCGGGGTCGTTGAAGGTGCCGCCATCGACCGTGAGGTGGTAGTAGTGGAACCCCTCGTCCAGCGGGCCTGCGGTGGTGCCGGTCCAGGCGCCGTCCGCGCCCTTGGCCAGCGTGGTGCCGCCACTGCCGCCCAGTCCGAGGCTCACGCTCACGGCCCTGGCGTCGGGCGCCTCGATGCGGAAGCGTGCGTAGCCCTGCGAGTTCACCTGCGGGTACGCCTGCTGCGGCTGGTTAAGCGTGGAAGGCTTGAAATCCTCCTTGATCGCCTCGGCGGCATTTGCCACTGATGCGCTCGCCGCCATGATGCCCGTCAACCACAAGACCATTGTGCTGCGTTTCATGTCGATGCTCTCCTGCGTTGAAACTGCCTGTTAGGATGGCTGGAATGACAAACGGACAAATTGCGACCGCTGAATGCGTGTGGCCGCTGGGTGCGAGACTGGGTGAGGGTCCCACCTGGAACGCGGCGACAGGCGAACTGTGGTTCGTGGACATCCACGCGGGGCAGGTCCACGCGCTGCATCCAGCCAGTGGCACAAGGCGCAGCTTCACCGCGCCGGAATCCACTGCGTTCATCTTTCCCTGCGTCGGAGGCGGATATCTCTGCGGCCTGCGCTCCGGACTGTTCCACTTTGATCCCCTGGGCGGCAAGTTCGAGCGCAGGGTGCGGGTGGATGCGGAGCATCCCGGCAACCGCCTCAACGATGGCTACGTCGACGCCGCGGGCCGCCTCTGGTTCGGCACCATGGACGATGCCGCCCGGCAGCCCAGCGGATCGCTCTACCGCTACGATGGCACGCGCCTTGAGCGCATGGACTCCGGCTACGTGATCACCAATGGCCCGGCGATGAGCCCCGATGGCAGGGTGCTTTACCACGTGGAGACGCAGGGCCGGCGCATGTATGCGTTCGATGTCGACGCCAGCGGCGCGCTTTCGGGCAAACGTGAATTCCTGGCCATCGATGAGCCGGGGGTCTACCCTGACGGGCCGGTGGTCGACACGCTGGGCAACATATGGCTGTCGCTGTATGGCGGCTGGGGCGTGCGCTGCTACAACCCGCAGGGCAAGCTGCTGCGCAAGCTGGAGCTGCCCGTCGCCCGCTGCACCAAGGTCGCCTTCGGCGGACCTGCGCTTTCCACCCTCTATATCACTACGGCCGCCGGTGGCCTGTCGGCAGAAGAGCTGGCACAGCAGCCCCTGGCCGGCGGCCTGTTCCGTGCGCAGATGGATGTGGCGGGTCTGCAATCGCATGTGTTTGCCGGCTGGTAGCTGCTTGCCCTAGCTGGATCCGCCCCGTTTCTCCAGCACCCGCTGCAGCAGGCAGAACACCAGCAGCAGCGCGCCGACGACGATGCGGGTCCACCAGGAACTGAGCGTGCCGTCGAAGGCGATCAGGGTCTGGATGATGCCGAGGATGAGCACACCGACGAAGGTGCCCGTCACGTAGCCGATGCCACCGCGCAGAAGGGTGCCGCCGATGACCACCGCGGCGATGGCATCCAGTTCCAGCCCCAGGCCGTGCAGGCTGTAGCCGGAAAGCATGTAGAAGGTCATCAGGATGCCGCCCAGCGCGGCGCAGAATCCACTAAGCAGGTAGACGCCGACCACGGTGCGGTCCACGCGCAGGCCCATCAGGCGCGCCGAGGACTCATCTCCCCCGACGGCGTAGACGGTCCGCCCGAATGACGTGGCCTGCGCCAGCCACACGCCCAGCGCAACGACCACTACGGCGATCACGGCGCCGCTGGAGAGGCTGCCGAATCCCAGCGGGATGCGTGCCGCAGCCAGGGCACGGTATGCAGCGTGGTTGATGCTGATCGACTCGGTGCTGATGAGGTAGCTGAGCCCGCGCGCCAGGAACATGCCGCCCAGCGTGACGATGAACGGCTGCAGCCGGAAGCGCTGGATCAGCACGCCGTGCAGGAGGCCAAAGGCACATCCGGTGGCCAGCACCAGGGGCACCGCCACCAGCGGGCTGATCCCGTGTTCCTGCACCAGCGAGGCCAGCAGCATCGTTGCCAGCGCCACCACTGCGCCCACGGAAAGATCGATGCCACCGGTGAGGATCACGAAGGTCATGCCCACGGCCACCACGCACAGGAAGCCGTTGTCGATGAGCAGGTTCAGGAACACCTGCGGCGCGAAGAAGCCGCGGTAGAGGATCGACCCGGCGATCGCCATCGCGAGGAACAGCGATACGGTGATCACCAGCGGCACATGGCGCGCATCCAGTCGCCAGTGCCGGGCGGGGCGGCCGGGCGGGCTTGCCAGCGCCTGCGTCATCGTGTCCCCGGACGGAACAGCAGGCCACGCAGGCTGTCCCGGAACTCCGCGGACTGCAGCAGCATCACCGCGAACACCAGCACGGCCTTCACCGCGAGGTTCGCCTGTGGTGGCACGCCGGAGGAATAGATCACCGAGGTCAGCGCCTGGATGATCAGTGCACCGAGCAGGGTGCCGGCGACGGTGAAACGCCCACCTGCCAGGGAGGTGCCGCCAAGCGCGACGGCGAGGATGGCATCCAGCTCCAGCAGCTGGCCGGCGTTGTTGCCGTCCGCGCTCTTCACGTTGGAGCTGATGATGAGGCCGGCGATGCCCGCGGTGAGTCCCGAGAACACGTACAGCCAGAAGGAAATCGCACGCGCCCGTACCCCTGCAATGTGCGCCGCCACCGGATTGAGGCCGATGGAGCGCACGAACAGCCCCAGGGCTGTGCGGGTGAGCGCCAGGTGCAGCCCGGCTGCCACCGCCAGTGCCAGGACCAGGGCGAAGGGAATGCCCAGCAGGAAGCCATTGCCGATCTGGAAATAGGGCGGGTAATAGATGGTGATGATCTGCCCGCCGGTGATGAGCTGGGCGATGCCGCGACCCGCGATCATCAGGATCAGCGTGGCCACGATGGGCTGCATGCCGATGCGCACCACCAGCACGCCGTTCCAGGCGCCGCACAGGGCGGCAGCGAGCAGGGCCACGCCGATGGCGCCGGACAGCATCGCAAGCCCCGCTGCATCACCGGCCTGGGGCAGCAGCGTCGCTGCCACGGCGGCGGCGATGGCCACCACCGCGCCCACGGAGATGTCGATGCCGCGGATGGCGATCACCATCATCATGCCCAGCGATACCAGCATCAGCGGCGCCGCGCGGTTGAGCACGTCGACCAGGCTGCCGGTGAGATGCCCGTCCTGCCAGCTGATGCGCAGGAACCCGGGACTGGTGGCAGCGCCCACCAGCAGCAGCGCCACCAGCGCCAGCAACGAAGGGAACAGCGGATGCGCCGCGATCCAGCGGAGCAATGGCGGGCGGCCCGTGGTCGAAGGCGCGGGGGCCATCTCAGGCATGCTCCGCAATCAGCCCGTAGACGGCCTGCTCGTCGCAGCCGCCAGGCAGTTCGGCCACCTTGCGCCGTTCCCGCAGCACCACCACGCGGTCAGCCTCGCGGACCACTTCGGCAATTTCCGCCGAGATGAAGAGCACGGCCATGCCTTCGCCGGCCAGCTCCTCCACCACGCGCAGGATGTCCTCGCGCGCAGCCACGTCGATGCCCCGGGTGGGTTCGTCGAGTATCAGCAGGCGCGGCCGCGTCGCCAGCCACCGTGCCAGCAAGGCCTTCTGCTGGTTGCCACCGGAGAGCTGGCGGATGGGCACCTCGGCATTGGCCGCGGTGATGCCCAGCGTGCGGATCAGCTTAGCGGCCAGCTCCTGCTGTTCCTGTGGAGTCAGGCAGGGAGTGAGGCCGCGCCGGGCCTGCAGCGCGAGCACGATGTTCTCGCGCACCGACAGATCGCCGACCACACCTTCCAGCTGCCGGTCTTCGGCACAGAAGCCCATGCCCTGCGCAATGGCATCCACCGGGCCACGCAGGTCTACCTGCGTGCTGCCGGCGAGGATGGTGCCGCTGTCGTGCCGGTCCAGCCCGAATATCAGTCGCGCCAGCTCCGTGCGACCGGAGCCCAGCAGTCCTGCCACGCCGAGGATCGCTCCTTCGCCGATCGTGAGGTCCACTGGATGCAGCTTGCCCTTGCGACCCACCTGGCGCAGTTCCAGCGCCGGCGGCGTCGCAGCCTTCTCCGCGACGCGGTCCCGCCGTGTGCCTGCCCGCGGCGCCAGGGCGCGACCCACCATGGCCGCGATCAGTCCGGCGCGATCCAGCTCCGAGGGCAGGTATTCACCGACACGCGCCCCATTGCGCAGCACCGTCATCCGATCCGAAACCGCGTACACCTGGTCGAGGAAGTGCGTGACGAACACGATGGCCATGCCATTGGCCTTCAGCCGCTGCATCACGCGGAAGAGTTGCGCCACCTCATGGTCGTCGAGGCTGGAGGTGGGCTCATCGAGGATCAGCACCCGCGCGGCGATGCTGGTGGCGCGTGCGATTGCCACCATCTGCTGGATGGCGATGGGATGGCTGCCGAGCTGGCTGTCCACATCCAGGTCGATCTGCAGGCTGGCAAGAGCGGCGCGCGCGCCTGCCTTCACGGCCTTCCAGTCGATACCGCCACCGGCCGTCCACGGGCGCCGCGGGTAGCGGCCCGCGAAAATGTTCTCGGCCACGGAGAGGTTGGGGCAGAGATTGACCTCCTGGTACACGGCGCAGATGCCCAGTTGCTGGGCCTCATGCGGCGAAACAGGCTGGATGGCGCGGCCGTCCAGCGTGATGGATCCTTCGTCGGGTGCCTGCGCGCCGGTGAGCACGCGGATCAGCGTCGACTTGCCGGCGCCGTTCTGCCCGAGCAGGGCATGAACCTCACCCTGGCGCAGGCACAGCTCGACTTTGTCGAGTGCCTGCACGCCCGGAAACCGCAGGCTCAGGGCCCGGGCGTGCAGGAGGCAGTGCGTGCCCGCTTCCATGGCTTCGCGGGGACCGCCCCGTCAGTACAGGCGCGTCGGCAGTGCTTCGCGGGCGTTGGCCTGCGTGAACACGGACTCATCGATCACGATGCGCCGGGGAATGCTCTTGCCGGCCACGACGTCCTTCACGGCCGACATCAGCAGTGGGCCCAGCAGCGGGTTGCATTCGACGGAGGCGTTGAGCTTGCCGGCGATCATGGCATCGAAGGCGCCCTTCACCGCGTCGATCGAGACGATGAGGATGTCCTTGCCCGGCACCAGCCCGGCTTCCTCGATGGCCTGGATGGCGCCGATCGCCATGTCATCGTTGTGCGCATAAAGCACGTGGATGTTGCGGCCTTCGGCCTTCAGGAAGGCTTCCATCACTTCCTTGCCCTTGGCGCGCGTGAAATCACCGGTCTGCGAGCGGATGATGCGGTAGCGCGGTTCCGCGCCGACGACTTCCTGGAAGCCGCGCTTGCGGTCATTGGCCGGCGCCGAGCCCACCGTGCCCTGCAGCTCCACGATGTTGATGTCGCCGGTGCGCTCGCGCGTGGCATCCAGCAGCCAGCGCCCGGCGCGGCGTCCTTCCTCCACGAAATCCGAGCCGATCAGGCTCAGGTACAGCGACTCGTCAGTCACGTCCACGGCGCGGTCGGTGATGATCACCGGGATGCCTGCCGACCTGGCTTCCTGCAGCACCGTCTCCCAGCCGGTCTCGACCACGGGCGAGAAGGAAATCACGTCCACCTTCTGGGCAATGAAGGAGCGCAACGCCTTGATCTGGTTCTCCTGCTTCTGCTGCGCGTCGGAGAACTTCAGCTCGATGCCGGCATCGGCCGCAGCCTGCGTGATGGAATTGGTGTTCGCGGTGCGCCACTCGCTCTCGGCGCCGATCTGGCTGAAGCCCAGCACGACGGCATCGCTGTCGGCTGACTTGTCGGTGGAGCACGCTGCAACGCCGATGGCGATCAGCAGCGTGGAGCAGAGCATTCTGATGTGCTTCATGTTGTTCCCCCAGGATGTTTGGCCGGTCGCCGCCGTGCCTACAGCGCGACGGTGCCGCCCATTTCGAAGTCCGGCGGCGCGACCGCCAGTGTATTCACCAGCGGGCTGCCCAGCGGCGGCAATTCGATCTCGTACCGCTCGCCCGGTTCGACGCGGATGCCATCCGCGAAGCTCAGGGTCGCCGTACCGAAGAAGTGCAGGTGCACGTCGCCGGGAATGCGGTGTGCCACGTATTTGAAGTGATGGTACTCGAGGTTGGCCAGCGATTGACTCATGTTGTCCTCGCCGGTGAGGAAGGGCTTTTCCCAGCGCACGCGGTCGCGACTGACGATGCGACTGCGGCCCTCCAGGTGCCTCGGCAGCGGCCCGGTGCGCAGTTCGGGACCCACGGCGCACTGGCGCAGCTTCGAATGCGCCAGGTAGAGGTAGTTGCGCCGCTCGGTCACGTGGTCTGAAAACTCGTTGCCGATGGCGTAACCCAGTCGCGCCGGCACCCCCTTGGGGGAGATCACGTACAGGCCGACCAGCTCCGGCTCCTCGCCGCAATCCAGCGCGAAGGAGGGCGCAGTGATGGGACTGCCGCAGCCGACCACGATGCTGCCGTTGCCCTTGTAGAACCACTCCGGCTGCACGCCAGGCTCCTGGCCCTCGGGCCGGCCGCCCTCAATGCCCCACTGGAACATGCGCGCCGAATCGGTGGCCGGCGTCTTGCTGGCCGCGGCGCTGGTGGCCTTCCTGTGCATAGCGTCACGTGCCGAGGCGCTGCCCAGGTGAGTGAGGCCGGTGCCCGATACCAGGCAGCGGTGCGGCTCGGGATGGGTGAGCGGGGGCAGCATGCGGCCGGATTGCCGCAGCGCTTCATACGGCTCTTCGCCTTCGACCGCGAGCGCACCGGCCAGGGTGTCGAGGGCGGCCCGGTCGTGAAAGCAGCGCATCGCCAGCTCGTAGATGGACGTTGTGCCGGCCAGCACCTCGACGAGGGCGCCGCTGGCGTCAATCTTTCCGACATGCGGTTGCCCCTGCACATCGAGGAATTGGATCAGTCGCATGTTGTTGTGCCGGCGTGGGCCCCATGGCCGCCGGAGGACTCCCGGGTTGCGCAGTCTGAGCGGGGTGAGGTATATAAAACAAGTCTCGATTTGCCGCAAAATGATATGGCAATCGATATGTCCAAGAGGCCCCGATGCCCGTTCAGACTCCCTGGTTCCAGCGTACCCGGCTCAAGCCGCGCCAGCTCATGCTCGTCAGCGCCATTGCGGAGGAGGGCAACATCCACCGCGCGGCGCAGGCCCTGAATGTCTCGCAGCCCGCCGCCTCCAAGCTGCTGAAGGATCTCGAGGACGGCCTGGCCGTGCAGCTGTTCGAGCGCCTGCCGCGGGGCATGCGACCCACCTGGTACGGCGAAACGCTGGTGCGTCATGCCCGCATCGCGCTGGCCAGCCTGCGCGAGGCTGGCCAGGACATCGATGCGATCCGCGAGGGGCGCCTGGGCGAAGTGCGGGTTGGCGCCATCACCGGCCCGGCGCTGAGCCTGCTGCCCAACGCGCTGGCCACCGTTTCGCGCGAACAGCCTGACCTGCGCGTGCAGCTGCAGGTGGAGTCCAGTGACGTGCTGATCGAGAGCCTGGTGCAGGGCCGTCTGGACATCATGGTGGGCCGCCTCTTCGAGCGCCATGACAAGTCGGCGCTGCACTACGAGAAGGTGGGCGATGAGCCGGTGTGCGCGGTGGCGCGGCCGGGCCATCCGTTGCTCGACGCCGGCGAGCTGGACCTGGCGCGCCTGCAGGAAGCGCAGTGGATCGTCCCGCCGCGTGGCAGCGTGCTGCGGCACCGCTTCGAGCTGATGTTCGGCGGCGCAGGCCTCGATGCGCCCCGGCACATCATCGAGACCACGGCGCTGCTGTTCATCACACGCATGCTGCAGCGGAGCGACTTCCTCGCCGTGGTGCCCACCGAGGTCGGCCGCTATTACGCGGAATTCGGCATGCTGGCCATACTGCCCATAGAGCTGTCCTGTTCCATGGATGCCTTCGGGCTGATCACGCGCAGGGACTGGCTGTTGTCGCCGGCGGCGCAGGTGGTACTGCAGGCCCTGCGCGCGGCGGCCGCAGGCGTGCACGAGACGCCGCGCGTGGCCAGTCCGCAGGAAAAGCCGCGCCAGGCCACTCCAGAGGAAAAACCTCGCGTGGCTGCGGCGGCCGCCCGCCTCAGGTCCAGCCCGCGTCCACGATGAATTCCTGCGCGGTGCAGCCGCGCGCATCGTCGGAGGCCAGGAACAGCACCATGCTGGCGATGTCGGGCGAGTGCAGCGGATCGGGCAGGCACTGCATGCGCGCGATCTCCGCCTCCATGTCGGGCACGGCCCACTGGGTGAGCTGCCTTTCGGTCATCACCCAGCCCGGAGACACCACGTTGATGCGGATGCGGTGTGCGCCCAGCTCCTTCGCCAGGCCGCGGGTGAGGCCCATCACCGAGGCCTTGGCGGTGGCGTAGGGCGGATAGCCGGCCGTGCGGGCCTTCCAGCCGCAGGAGCCCAGGTTGATGATGGATCCGCCACCCATGGCCTTCATCGCCGGCAGCACCGACTGGATGGCGAAGAACGCAGGCCGCTGGTTGATGGCCATGCGCTGGTCCCAGTATTCAGGGGTAATAGCCAAAGTCTCGCGGCGGTCGTCATTGGCGACGTTGTTGACCAGCACGTTGAAATCACCCAGTTCAGCAGCCGCCGCAGCGATTGTCTGCTGCAGGCTGCGAACATCCGACACGTCGCAGACACTGAACCAGGGCGCCGGCAGCCCCTGCTGCCGCAGGTGATGCACGAGACGTTCTGAGGGCTCGCGTGCGATGTCGATGAAGGCCACGCGGGCCTGCTGGCGGACAAAGGCCTCCACCACGCTGGCGCCGATGCCTGATCCGCCACCAGTGATGAATACACGCTTGCCGGCGAGGCTTGGAAAGCGGGCGCTGGTGGCGGCGAAATCTGTCTGCGGGTGGATTGATGTCATAGGCATATGCTGCCCATAGGATATAAAAGATTGTATGGGGGTTGCCGGAAATTGATTTTCCCGCCATGACGGCGCGCTGTACGATGCGCGCCATCCGCTCCATCTGCTGGTTTTCAAGCCCCAATCCTCCATGGACAAGAAGAAGCCTGTACTCCGCAGCCAAGCCTGGTTCGGGGCGCGCGACAGCGAAAGCTCGATGCGCAGCAGCTGGATGCATCGCAGCTGGATGAAGAACCAGGGTTACCCGGACGACCTGTTCGAGGGCCGTCCGGTCATCGGCATCTGCAACACCTGGTCGGAACTCACGCCGTGCAACGGGCATTTCCGGGAGCTGGCTGAATGGGTGAAGCGCGGCGTGTATGAAGCCGGCGGCTTCCCGCTTGAATTCCCGGTGATGTCGCTGGGCGAGACGCTGCTGCGTCCCACCGCCATGCTGTTCCGCAACCTCGCGAGCATGGACGTGGAGGAGTCGATCCGCGGCAATCCACTCGATGGCGTGGTGCTCTTGATGGGCTGCGACAAGACCACGCCGTCGCTGATCATGGGCGCTGCAAGCTGCGACCTGCCAACCGTCGGGCTGTCCGGTGGCCCGATGTTGAGTGGCAAGTTCGAGGGCCGCGACCTGGGCTCGGGCACCGGCGTGTGGCAGATGTCCGAGGAAGTGCGCGCGGGCAGGATGAGCCTGGAGCGCTTCAACTCCGCCGAGTCCTGCATGCATCGCTCGAAAGGCCACTGCATGACCATGGGCACGGCCTCCACCATGGCCAGCATGGTCGAGGCGTTGGGTGTTTCCCTGCCCGGAAATGCCGCGATTCCCGCGGTGGATGCGCGGCGCTACCGGCTGGCACAGCTCACCGGCCGCCGCATCGTCGAGATGGTCAATGAAGACCTGCGTCTCTCGCGCATCCTCACGCGCGCCGCATTCGAGAACGCCATTCGCGTGAACGCAGCGATTGGCGGCTCGACCAATGCCGTGATCCACCTGCTGGCCATTGCACAGCGCGTGGGCGTCAACCTCAGCCTCGAGGACTGGGACAAGGTCGGCTCGCAGCTGCCGTGCCTGGTGGACCTGCAACCCTCGGGCCGCTTCCTGATGGAAGACTTCTATTACGCCGGCGGCGTGCCCGCGGTGATGAAGGAGATCCAGCACCTGCTCGATCGTGAAGCGCTCACCGCCAATGGCCGCAAGGTGGGCGAGAACATCGCCGACGCGCCTTGCTGGAACCGCGAGGTGATCCGCACCTTCAGCCAGCCGTTCAAGGAACATGCGGGCATCGCGGTGCTGCGCGGCAACCTCGCACCCGATGGCGCGGTGATCAAGCCTTCCGCGGCCTCACCGCAACTGCTGCAGCATCGTGGTCGCGCGGTGGTGTTCGAGAACATCGAGGATTTCCACTCACGCATCAATGACGAGACGCTCGACATCGACGAGCATTGCATCATGGTGCTGAAGAACTGCGGCCCGCGCGGTTATCCGGGCATGGCGGAAGTCGGCAACATGCCGCTGCCGCCGAAAGTGCTGCGCAAGGGCATCACCGACATGGTGCGCATCTCCGATGCGCGCATGAGTGGCACCGCCTACGGCACGGTGATCCTGCATGTTTCGCCCGAGGCCGCTGCCGGCGGCACGCTGGCACTGGTGCAGACGGGCGACATGATCGAGGTGGACGTGGCTGGCCGGCGCCTGCAACTGGACGTGAGCGAGGCCGAGCTGGCCGCGCGCCGCAGTCGCTGGCAGGCCCCGCAGCTGCCCGAACGCGGCTGGACCCGCCTGTATGTGGAACACGTGCAGCAGGCCCACCTGGGTGCGGACATGGACTTCCTGGTCGGTGGCAGCGGGGCCGAAGTGCCCAGGGACTCGCACTGATCGATGCTGCGCCGCAATATGCCGGCGGCAAGCAAATCACATGCCGGTCGCGCTTGAACACGGCGGAGTCGCCGCCTATACTGCGCGCCCTTTTTGCCGCCGGCTGTTTCCGGCGGCCCGCGTTCAAAGACGTGGAATCGGGAACGGTTGGCCACTCCAGGACCTGAAAAATCCAGGAGAAAGGCCAAGACCACTCGAGCCTTGCAGCCCTCCCTCCGGGCGGCCTGCCTGTCTCGCGTTCGTTCTTCGATTTCCCTCCTGCCCGCGCGGAGTCGAACTGAGGATTGCGAGATGACAATCGGTCTGGTCGGCCGCAAGTGCGGCATGACGCGAATCTTTACAGAAGCCGGCGAATCCGTGCCCGTCACGGTGGTCGAGGTGCTCGCCAACCGCGTCACGCAGGTGAAGGGTGACAAGGACGGCTATCGCGCCGTGCAGGTCACCTATGGCAAGCGCCGCGCGCAGCTGGTGGGCAAGGCTCTCGCGGGCCACTACGCCAAGGCCAAGGTTGAGCCGGGCCGCTCGCTGGTCGAGTTCCGGCTCGAGAACGGCGAGGCCGCCGACGTGCAGGCGGGCGCCGAGTTCACCGCCGAAATCTTCAAGGCTGGCCAGCTGGTCGACGTGACCGGCACCACCATCGGCAAGGGCTTCGCGGGCACGATGAAGCGCCACAACTTCGCTGGTGGTCCCGCCTCGCACGGCCATTCGGTCACGCACCGCGCCCCGGGTTCCATCGGCCAGCGCCAGACGCCGGGCCGGGTGTTCAAGGGCAAGCGCATGTCCGGCCACATGGGTGTGGTCCGCCGCACCACCGAGAACCTGAAGGTCATCGAGATCGATGCCGCCCGCAACCTGCTGCTGATCAGCGGTGCGGTGCCGGGTGCCGAGGGCGGAGAGGTGATCGTGCGTCCGTCCGTGAAGGCCGCGCGCCTGGCGCGCCGCAAGAGCATCACGCCGAACAAGAAGGCCGAGGCCAAGGGCAAGAAGTAAGCCATGAAACTCAAGACCGCCAATGGCGCCGAGCTGTCGGTTTCCGACGCCACCTTCGGTGCCGAGTACAACGAGGCGCTGGTGCACCAGCTGGTCACGGCCTACATGGCTGCCGGCCGTGCCGGTACCAAGCGCCAGAAGAGCCGCGCCGAAGTGCGTGGTGGCGGCCGCAAGCCGCACTCGCAGAAGGGTACGGGCCGCGCCCGCGCCGGCTCGATCCGCTCGCCCATCTGGGTGGGTGGCGGCCGCGCCTTCGCCGCGCGCCCGCGCAACTACGAGCAGAAGGTCAACCGCAAGATGTACCGCGCGGGCATCCGCTCGATGCTGGCGCAGCTGGCGCGCACCGACCGCCTGGTGGTTACCGAGGTGCTGAGCCTGCCCGAGCCGCGCACGAAGCTGCTGGTGGGTGAGCTGAAGAAGCTGGCGCTCGATTCGGTCCTCATCGTGGTCGAGGCGCAGGACGAGAAGCTTGAGCTGGCGGCGCGCAACCTGCCGTTCGTCGAGGTGATCACCGTGTCGGAGATCAACCCGGTCGCGCTGGCAACTTTCGACAAGGTGCTGATGACGGTCGGTGCCGTGAAGATGATCGAGGAGCGCCTGCAATGAGCCGCGAACGTCTCGCCACCGTGCTGGTGGCCCCGCACATCACCGAGAAGACCGCGCTGGCCATGCAGAACAGCAACCAGTACGCGTTCAAGGTGCGCCGCGACGCCGACAAGACCGAGATCAAGCAGGCCGTGGAGCTGATGTTCGAGGTCAAGGTGGCCTCGGTGCAGGTGGCGAACGAGCCTGGCAAGGAGCGTCGCTTCGGCAAGCGCATCGGCCGCACCCAGGACTGGAAGAAGGCTTACGTGCGTCTGGCCGAGGGCCAGGCGATCGACTACGAAGCCCGGGCGATGCAGAAGTAAGGACTGGCACCGATGGCACTTATCAAGATGAAGCCGACGTCGCCGGGTGCGCGTTTTGTCGTCAAGGTCGACAAGTCGCACCTGCACAAGGGTGGCCCGTACGCCCCGCTGACCGTCGCGCAGAGCAAGACCGGCGCGCGCAACCATTCCGGCCGTATCACCACCCGCCACAAGGGTGGTGGTTCGCGCCAGAAGTACCGCCTGATCGACTTCAAGCGCGACAAGGACGGCATCACCGGCGTGATCGAGACGGTCGAATACGATCCGAACCGCACCGCCCACATCGCGCTGATCAAGTACGCCGACGGCGAGCGACGCTACATCCTGGCCCCCAAGGGCGTGACGCCGGGCGACGAGATCCGCTCCGGTGCCGATTCGCCCATCAAGGCCGGCAACGCCATGGCGCTGCGCCACATCCCGGTGGGCTCGGTGGTGCACAACATCGAACTGAAGCCCGGCAAGGGCGGCCAGATCGCGCGCAGCGCGGGCGGTTCGGCCCAGTTCACCTCGCGTGAAGGCATCTATGCCTACATCCGCCTGAAGTCCGGCGAGACGCGCAAGGTGCACATCGACTGCCGCGCGACCCTGGGCGAGCTGTCGAACGACGAGCACAACCTGCGCAACTACGGCAAGGCCGGCGCCAAGCGCTGGCTCGGCATCCGCCCGACGGTGCGCGGCGTGGTGATGAACCCGGTCGACCATCCGCACGGTGGTGGTGAGGGCAAGCCCGGCCAGGGCAACCCGCACCCGGTGTCGCCGTGGGGCTGGCAGACCAAGGGTCTGAAGACCCGGCGCAACAAGCGCACGAGCAACATGATCGTGCAGCGGAGGAAGTAAGCAGTGCCACGTTCACTGAAGAAGGGCCCGTTCATCGATCTGCACCTCCAGAAGAAGGTGGAGACTGCCGCGGCCAAGAACGATCGCAAGCCGATCAAGACCTGGTCGCGCCGCTCGATGGTGATCCCCGAGATGGTGGGCCTGACGATTGCCGTGCACAACGGCAAGCAGCACGTGCCCGTGCTGGTCACCGAGAACATGGTCGGCCACAAGCTGGGCGAGTTCTCCCCGACGCGTGTCTTCAAGGGCCACGGCGGCGACAGGAAGGTTTAAGGCTCACGTCATGCAGACATACTCCAGACTGAAATACGCGCATATCTCGCCGCAGAAGGTGCGGCTGATTGCCGATGTCGTGCGCGGCAAGCGCGTCGGCCTCGCACTGTCGCAGCTGCGCTTCATGCCCAAGAAGGGCGCGGAGCTGGTGCTGAAGGCGCTCGAGTCCGCGGTGGCCAACGCCGAGCACAACCATGGTGCAGACATTGACGAGCTGAAGGTTTCGGCCATCCAGGTCGACGCCGCGCCGCTCATGAAGCGTTTCCATGCCCGCGCCAAGGGTCGTGGCAACCGCATCGTGAAGCGCACCAGCCACATCACAGTTCACGTCAGCGACGGCAGGAAGGAATAGCGATGGGCCAGAAGGTCAATCCGATCGGCATCCGTCTCGGCATCACGCGCGAGTGGGTGTCCACGTGGTACGCCGGCAGGAAGCAGTTTGCCGAGCAGATCCATGCCGATTTCAAGGTGCGCGAGTTCCTGCGCCGCAAGCTGGCCGACGCGTCGGTGAGCCGCGTGCAGATCGAGCGTCCCGCACGCAAGATCAACGTCACCATCCACACCGCCCGTCCCGGCATCGTGATCGGCAAGAAGGGTGAGGACATCGAGAAGCTGCGCGCCGAGACCGCGCGCCTCGTTGGCCTGCCGGTTTCCGACGTGCGGCTGAACGTGGCCGAGATCAGGAAGCCCGAGCTCGACTCCACCCTGGTGGCCGAGGGCATCGCGCAGCAGATCGAGAAGCGCGTGATGTTCCGCCGCGCGATGAAGCGCGCCGTGATGAGCACCATGCGCTCGGGCGCCCTGGGCGTGAAGGTGCGCCTGTCCGGCCGTCTCAACGGCGCGGAAATCGCCCGCACGGAATGGAGCCGCGAAGGCCGCATCCCGCTGCACACCTTCCGTGCCGACATCGACTATGGCACTGCAGAGGCCCGTACCACGTACGGCGTGATCGGCGTGAAGGTCTGGATCTTCAAGGGCGAGGTCTTCGACCAGGCCCCGGAAGTGCTCGAGGAAGCCGCCGCTGATGTCGCCGCCCCCGAGGGCGCGGCCCCGGCCTCGGCCTGACGGTTTAGGACACGACAATGTTGCAACCGAAGCGAACCAAGTATCGCAAGCAGTTCAAGGGCCGCAACACCGGCCTGGCGCAGCGCGGCAACAGCGTTGCCTTCGGCGAGTTCGGCCTGAAGGCAACCGAGCGCGCCCGCATGACCGCACGCGAGATCGAAGCGGCGCGCCGTGCCATGGCCCGCGCCGTGAAGCGCGGCGGCCAGATCTGGGTGCGGGTGTTCCCCGACGTGCCGGTTTCGAAGAAGCCCCTCGAGGTCCGCATGGGCTCGGGCAAGGGCAACGTGGAGTACTGGGTGGCCAAGATCCAGCCCGGCAAGGTTCTTTTCGAGATGGAAGGCGTGCCCGAGGCGCAGGCCCGCGAGGCGTTCCGCCTTGCCGGCGCCAAGCTGTCGGTTTCCACGTCCTTCGTGAAGCGGCAGGTGCGTTGATGAAAGCCAGTGATCTGCGCGGCAAGAGTGCCCAGGACCTGACCACCGAGCTGGTCAGCCTGCGCAAGGAACAGTTCGCGCTGCGCCTGCAGCGCGCCACCGGTCAGGCCATCAAGCCCGACCAGTTCGGCAAGGTGCGCAAGAACATCGCGCGCCTGAAGACCGTGCAGCGCGAGCTGCGCGGCAAGACGGGAGTGAAGTGATGGCCGACGAAGCAGCAGCAGCCCAGAAGGTGCAGCGCACGCTGCAGGGCACCGTGGTCAGCGCCAAGACGGCCAAGACCATCGCGGTGGAGATCGAGCGCGTGCTCAAGCATCCCCGCTACGGCAAGTACATCCGCCGCACCACCCGCCTGCTCGCCCATGACGAGGCCGGCGAGGCGCGCGAGGGTGACACCGTCACGATTTCGCAGTGCCGTCCCGTGTCGCGCCGCAAGGCCTGGCGCCTGGTGTCGGTGGTCGGGCGCGCGAGCGCGGTCTGAAGAAGAATTAGGCAGGTAGCAAGATGATCCAGATGCAGACAGTGCTCACGGCCGCTGACAACAGCGGCGCCCGCACTCTGATGTGCATCAAGGTGCTGGGTGGCTCGCACCGCCGTTATGCGACGGTGGGCGATGTCATCAAGGTGAGCGTGCAGGACGCCATTCCGCGCGGCAAGGTGAAGAAGGGCGAGGTCTATGACGCTGTCGTGGTCCGCACCGCCTTCGGCGTGCGCCGTCCCGACGGCTCGCTGATCCGCTTCGACGGCAACGCGGCCGTGCTGCTGAACCCGAAGCTGGAGCCGATCGGCACCCGCATCTTCGGGCCGGTGACCCGCGAACTGCGCACGCAGCGTTTCATGAAGATCATTTCCCTCGCACCGGAAGTGCTCTGAGACAACAGGATTCGAAGGCCATGAAGAAATTGCGCAAGGGCGACGAAGTGGTGGTCCTGTCCGGCAAGGACAAGGGTCGCACGGGCACGATCGGCGACATCCTGCCGGACGGCAAGGTGCTGGTCGCGGGCATCAATGTCGCGAAGAAGCATGGGCGCGGCAATCCGCAGCGCAACCAGCCGGGCGGCATCCTCGACAAGGAGATGCCCCTGGATGCCTCGAAGGTTGCGATCTGGAACCCGGCTGCAAAGAAGGGTGATCGCGTGGGCATCAGGACGCTGGCCGATGGCAAGCGCGTGCGTTTCTTCAAGTCGAGCGGCGAGCAGCTCGACGTCAAGTAAGGCGAGACCGCAATGAGCAGGTTGCAGGAATATTACAAGACCACCGTCCAGCCGAAGCTGGCGGCGGACCTCGGGCTGAAGAACCCGATGCAGGTGCCCAGGATCACCAAGATCACGGTGAACATGGGCGTGGGCGAGGCCGTGGCCGATCGCAAGATCGTCGACGCTGCCGCGGCCGACCTGGCGAAGATCACGGGGCAGAAGCCGGTGATCACCAAGGCGAAGAAGGCCATCGCGTCCTTCAAGCTGCGCGAAGGCCTGCCGATCGGCGCCAAGGTCACGCTGCGCGGCCCGCGGATGTACGAGTTTCTCGATCGCTTGGTGTCGATTGCGCTGCCGCGCGTGCGTGACTTCCGCGGCGTTTCGGGCCGGGCCTTCGACGGCCGCGGCAACTACACCCTCGGTGTGAAGGAACAGATCATCTTCCCCGAGATCCAGTACGACCAGATCGACCAGCTGCGTGGCATGGACATCACCATCACCACCACCGCCACGACCAACGAACAGGGCCGGGCGCTGCTGGAAGCTTTCAACTTCCCGTTCCGCAAGTAACGGGCGTCTTTTCGAGGAAACCGAACGACATGGCCAAGACAAGCATGGTCGAACGCGAGAAGCGCCGCGAGCGCACCGCGAAGAAGTACGCCGCGAAGCGCGAGCAGCTCAAGGAGCTGATCCGCAGCCCGCGCACTTCCGACGAGGCGCGTGCCGAGGCGCAGGTGAAGCTGCAGAAGCTGCCCCGCGACGCGAGCCCGACCCGCGGCCGCAACCGCTGCCAGCTCACCGGCCGGCCGCGTGGCGTCTACCGCAAGTTCGGCCTCGCGCGTACCAAGATCCGCGAAGTGGCCAATCGCGGCGAAATCCCCGGTCTCGTGAAGTCGAGCTGGTAGGAGACAAGCACCAATGAGCATGACCGATCCAGTCGCCGACCTGCTGACCCGCATCCGCAACGGACAGAGCGCGGGCAAGGCGAACATCAGCCTCGAGTCGTCCAAGATCAAGACGGCGATTGCGCGCGTGCTGAAGGACGAGGGTTACGTGGCGGACTTCCGCGTCTCCGACGAGACCGGCAAGCCGCGCCTGATCATCGACCTGAAGTACTACGAAGGCCGCCCCGTCATCGACCGCCTCGAGCGCGTCAGCCGTCCGGGCCTGCGGATCTACCGCGGCAAGGACGAGCTGCCCAAGGTGCTGGGTGGCATGGGCACCGTCATCGTCTCCACGCCGCAGGGCGTGATGACCGACCGCCAGGCGCGCGCCATCGGCCAGGGCGGCGAAGTCCTCTGCATCGTGGCGTAAGGGTCCAGAAGCAATGTCGCGAGTAGCCAAAAATCCGGTTCCACTGCCGCAGGGCGTCACCGCCACGATCGCGGCCGGGCAGATCACCATCAAGGGCGCGAAGGGTTCGCTGAACCTGCCGCTGGCCCAGGGTGTCACCGTCGCCGAGAAAGACAAGGCGTTGCAGGTGACCTACACCACCGCGGAGGGTGCGCGCATGCGCGCCGGCTCCACCCGTGCTCACCTGGCCAACATGGTCACGGGCGTCACGAAGGGATACGAGAAGAAGCTGGAACTGGTGGGCGTGGGCTTCCGCGCCGCCGTGGCCGGCAAGAGCCTGAACCTCACGCTCGGCTTCTCGCATGCGGTCGTCTTCCCCATCCCCGAGGGCATCTCCATCGAGGCGCCGAGCCAGACCGAGGTGCTCGTCAAGGGTGCGGACAAGCAGCGCGTCGGACAGGTGGCCGCGGAAATCCGCGGTATCCGTCCGCCCGAGCCCTACAAGGGCAAGGGCGTGAAGTACTCCGACGAGAAGATCAGTTTGAAGGAAGGCAAGAAGAAGTAAGGCCTTCAGGAACAAAACATGTCATTCACTTCCAAGGAACGTCGTCAGCGCCGCGCATTCAAGGTCCGGCTGCACATCCGTGAACTGGGCGTTGCCCGGCTCACCGTGCACCGCACGCCGCGGCACATTTATGCGCAGGTGTTCGATGCCAGCGGCTCGAAGGTGCTGGCTTCGGCCTCCACCCTGCTCGACGCCGTCAGCAAGGAGCTGAAGGGCACTGGCAACGTGGACGCGGCCAAGGCCGTGGGTCGCGAGATAGCCGCGCGTGCGAAGGCCGCCGGCATCGAGAAGGTTGCGTTCGATCGTTCGGGCTTCCGCTATCACGGTCGCATCAAGGCCCTGGCCGATGCGGCGCGCGAAGCAGGCCTCGAGTTCTAAACCCTCACCGGGATTCCAAGATGGCACGAGTTGAAAGAAAGGATCAGCCGGCGGACGAGTTCAGCGAGAAGCTGGTAGCCGTCAACCGCACCGCGAAGGTCGTGAAGGGTGGCCGCCAGTTCGGCTTCACCGCACTGACCGTGGTGGGCGACGGCAGCGGCCGCGTGGGCTTCGGCTTCGGCAAGGCGCGCGAGGTGCCGGTGGCGATCTCCAAGGCCATGGCGCATGCCCGCAAGAACCTGGTCAACGTGAGCCTGAAGAAGGACACGCTGCACTACGCCGTGCGCGGCACCCACGGCGCCACGCGCGTGCTGATGCAGCCGGCCTCCGACGGTACGGGCGTCATCGCCGGCGGCGCGATGCGCGCGGTGCTGGAGTGCGTTGGCGTGCGCAACGTGCTGGCCAAGAGCTACGGTTCGCGCAACCCGATCAACGTGGTGCGCGCCACCATCAATGCGCTCTCGTCGGTGCGTTCGCCCGACGACATCGCCGCCAAGCGCGGCAAGAGCGTCGAAGAGATCCTGGGATAAGGCCATGGCAACCAAATCCATTCGTGTCACCCAGGTGAAGAGCACCTTCGGCGAGCTGAAAGCCATCATCTCGTCGGTGAAGGGGCTGGGGCTGCGCCGCCGCCACCACTCGGTGGTCGTGCAGGACACCCCGGAGAATCGCGGCATGATCAATGCCGCAATCCACCTGCTGAAGGTGGAGGAGGCGAAGTAATGAAACTGAACACCATCAAGCCGGGCGCCGGTGCAAAGCGTGCAAGGCTGCGCGTGGGCCGCGGTGCGTCCGCCGGCCAGGGCAAGACCTGCGGCCGTGGCGTGAAGGGCCAGCGTGCGCGCAAGGGCGGCTACCACAAGGTGGGCTTCGAGGGCGGCCAGATGCCGCTGCAGCGCCGCCTGCCGAAGGTGGGCTTCCGTTCGGCCATCAAGGCCACGCGTGCGGAAGTGCGCCTGTCCGAGCTCAACGGCATCGACGCTGCGGTGATCGACCTCGACGCCCTGAAGAAGGCCGGGGTGGTCAACGTGTTCGCCGAGAAGGCGAAGGTCGTGCTGTCCGGCGAGCTGACCAGGGCCGTGACCCTCAAGGGCATCGGCGCCACCAAGGGTGCGCTGGCCGCGATCGAGAAGGCCGGCGGCCGTATCGAGGCTGCCTGAGCACACAAGGGACCTGACAGAGGAACATGGCCAACACACCTGCAATGAATCCGGCGGCTGCGCTGGGCGATGCGACCCGCTTCGGCGACATTCGCAAGCGCCTGGCGTTCCTGATCGGAGCGCTGATCGTCTATCGCATCGGCACCTTCATTCCGGTGCCGGGCATCGATCCGCAGCGCGTGGCGGCGTTCTTCTCCGACAACGCCGGCACGATCCTGGGCGTGGTGAACATGTTTTCCGGCGGCGCCATGGAGCGCATGTCCATCTTCGCGATGGGCGTGATGCCCTACATTTCCGCCTCGATCATCATCCAGATGATGTCGATGGTGGTGCCGTCGCTGATGGAGCTGCGCAAGGAAGGCGAGTCCGGCCGGCGCAAGATCACGCAGATCACCCGCTATGCGACGGTGGTGCTGGCCCTGTTCCAGTCGCTGGCCGCAGCGGCCACGCTGCAGAGCGGTGGCATGGTGCTGTCGCCGGGCCCGCTGTCCTGGCTGTTCCCGGCCACGGTGACGATGACCTGCGGAACCATGTTCCTGATGTGGCTGGGCGAGCAGATCACCGAGCGCGGCGTGGGCAACGGCATCTCGATGCTGATCCTGGTGAGCATCATCTCCGGCCTGCCGGGTGCTGTGGGCAACACCGTGCGCCAGATCAACAGCGGCGAAATGGGCGGCCCCACGGCCATCCTGCTGCTGGTGGGCATCGTGCTGATCACCTGGTGCTGCGTGTTCATGGAGCGTGCCCAGCGCCGCATCACCGTGAACTATGCCAAGCGCCAGGTCGGCCGCCGCATGCTGCAGGGCCAGAGCACGCACCTGCCGTTCAAGCTGAACATGTCGGGCGTGATCCCGCCGATCTTCGCCTCGAGCCTGCTGCTGTTCCCGGCGACGATTGCCCAGTTCGCGGGCACGGCCGCCGATCCGGACGCCGCCGGCAACTGGCTGACGCGCGTATCGACGGCCCTGTCGTATGGCCAGCCGCTGCACCTGGTGCTGTACGGCGGCCTGATCATCGGCTTCGCGTTCTTCTACACCGCGCTGGTGTTCAATGCGCGCGAGACAGCCGACAACCTGAAGAAGTCCGGGGCGTTCATCCCGGGCATCCGTCCGGGACAGCAGACCGGCGAGTACATCGACAAGGTGCTCACGCGCCTGACCCTGTGGGGTGCGCTGTACATCGCGGCGGTGTGCCTGATTCCCGAATTCATGATGGCGTCGCAGGGCGTGCCCTTCCAGTTCGGTGGCACCTCGCTGCTGATCCTGGTCGTGGTGGTGATGGACTTCGCCGCGCAGCTGCAGGCGCATGCGATGTCGCACCAGTATCCGGGTTTGATGAAGAAGGCCAACCTGCTGGGTGGCCGCAACAGCGAGAGCTGAGGGTTTCGACATGAAGGTACGTCCGTCAGTAAAGAAGATCTGCAAGAACTGCAAGATCGTGCGCCGCAAGCGCATCGTGTACGTGATCTGTTCCGAGACGCGCCACAAGCAGCGTCAGGGTTGATCAGGGCCACGTGATCAGGAATTTTTCGGAGAGCATGTAATGGCGCGTATTGCCGGCATCAACATCCCGATGAACAAGCACGTGTGGGTCGGGCTGACCCACATCTATGGCGTCGGTCGCACCCGCGCCAGGGAGTGCTGCTCACTCGCGGGCGTCAACCCCTCCACCAAGGTGAAGGACCTGACCGAGCCCGAGGTCGCGGCGCTGCGTTCGCAGATCGCCAAGTGGCTGGTCGAGGGTGACCTGCGCCGCGAGGTGTCGATGAACATCAAGCGCCTGATGGACCTGGGCACCTGGCGCGGCATGCGTCACCGCAAGGGCCTGCCGATGCGCGGACAGCGCACGCGCACCAATGCGCGCACCCGCAAGGGCCCGCGCAAGGCGGCGGTGAAGCTGAACGCTCCCCCGGGCAAGGCGTAACGCACAAGGCTTATAGCAAGGGCAACGACACAAGATGGCCGATCAAAAGACAGCAGCCGCCAATGCGGCCGCAGCCGCGAAGAAGCCGAAGAAGGCGCGCAAGAACGTCCTGGACGGGATTGCGCACATCCACGCTTCCTTCAACAACACCATCGTCACGATCACCGATCGCCAGGGCAACACCCTGTCGTGGGCGACGTCCGGCGGTTGCGGCTTCCGTGGCTCCCGCAAAAGCACGCCTTTCGCCGCACAGGTCGCGGCCGAGAAGGCTGGCGTCGCCGCGCAGGAGCACGGGCTGAAGAACGTGGAAGTGCGTGTCGGTGGCCCCGGTCCCGGCCGCGAATCCGCGGTCCGCGCCCTGAACGGTTGCGGGCTGAAGATCACCAGCATCGAAGACGTCACCCCGATTCCGCACAACGGTTGCCGGCCGCCGAAGAAGCGCCGGGTCTGAGGTAACAAATGGCTCGTTATACCGGTCCAAAGTGCAAGCTCTCGCGTCGCGAGGGCACCGACCTGTTCCTCAAGAGCGGCACCAAGCCGCTGGAGAGCAAGTGCAAGCTGCAGGTGCCGCCAGGCGGCATCAAGGGCGAGCGCCGCCAGCGCCTGTCCGACTACGGCACGCAGCTGCGCGAGAAGCAGAAGCTGCGCCGCATGTACGGCGTGCTCGAGCGGCAGTTCCGCGGCTACTACCAGGAGGCCGCGCGCCGTCCGGGTGCCACCGGCGAGACGCTGCTGAAGCTGCTGGAGTGCCGCCTCGACAACGTGGTCTATCGCATGGGCTTCGCCGCCACGCGCGCCGAGGCGCGCCAGCTGGTGAGCCACAAGGGCGTGGAAGTCAACGGCGAGCCGGTGACCATCGCGTCCTACCAGGTGAAGGCCGGTGACGTGGTGCAGATCCGCGAGAAGTCGCGCAAGCAGCTGCGTATCCAGAACGCGCTGACCGTGGCCGCGCAGGTGGGTTTCCCCGAATGGCTCGATGTGAATGAAAAGGAATTCCGCGGCGTGTTCAAGGCCGCGCCGGCGCGCGATGAAGTGCTGCCGGACATCAATGAGAACCTGGTAGTCGAGCTGTACTCGAAGTAATGCTGGAGGTCTGATGACATCCTCTGTGAATGAATTCCTGAAGCCCCGCGTCGTCAAGGTGCAGCCGGTTGCGCCGCGCCAGGCGCGCGTGGTGATCGAGCCCTTCGAGCGCGGCTTCGGCCACACGCTGGGCAACGCGCTGCGTCGCGTGCTGCTGTCCTCGATGCCGGGCGCCGCGATCACCGAAGTGGAGATCGAGGGCGTGCTGCACGAGTACACCTCCATCGAGGGCGTGCAGGAGGATGTCGTGGACATCCTGCTGAACCTGAAGGCCGTGGCCATCCGCATGCATGCGCGTGACGTGGCCGAGCTGCGCCTGTCGAAGAAGGGCCCGGGCCCGGTGACCGCCGGCGACATCCAGACCGACCACGACATCGAGATCGTGAACCCGGAGCTGGTCATCGCGAACCTGACGCAGGCCGGCAGCCTGTCGATGTCGCTGAAGATCGAGAAGGGCCGTGGCTACCGACCGGCGCAGCAGCGTGCTGCGTTCGAGGAGTCGACCCGCCCGATCGGCCGCCTGCAGCTGGATGCCTCGTTCAGCCCGGTCCGCCGCGTCACGTATGCGGTGGATGCCGCGCGCGTGGAGCAGCGCACCGACCTCGACAAGCTGGTGCTCGACATCGAGACCAACGGCACCATCGACGCGGAGGAAGCCATCCGCCGCGCCGGCAGCATCCTCAAGGACCAGCTGTCCGTGTTCGTCGACCTGCAGGGCGAGGACGAGGCCAGCGGCGCCAAGGTCACCGAGATGCAGTTCGATCCGCTGCTGCTGCGGCCCGTGGACGAGCTGGAGCTCACCGTGCGCAGCGCCAACTGCCTCAAGGCTGAGAACATCCATTACATTGGCGACCTGGTGCAGCGCACGGAAGTGGAGCTGCTGCGCACCCCGAACCTCGGCAAGAAGTCGCTTACCGAGATCAAGGAAGTGCTGCAGGGCCACGGCCTGATGCTGGGCATGCGTCTGGAAGGCTGGCCGCCGGCCGGCCTCCGCCACGACGAAAGTGTCTGATCTGAACCATTAATGTGCGGGGCGCTTGCGCCCCGCTGATAACTGCCCGCAAGGGCCGAGAAGTAAAATGCGTCATCAACTTTCTGGCCGCCAGCTCTCGCGCAATGCGCCGCATCGCAAGGCGATGCTGCGCAACATGGCCGCGTCGCTGCTGCGCCATGAAACCATCCGCACCACCGTGCCCAAGGCCAAGGAACTGCGCCGCGTGGTGGAGCCGCTGATCACCCTGGCCAAGGTGGATACCGAAGCCAAGCGCCGCACCGCGTTCGCGCGGCTGCGCGACGCCGACGTGGTGGCCAAGCTGTTCACCGACCTGGGCCCGCGCTTCAAGGCGCGTCCGGGCGGATACACCCGCATCCTGCACATGGCGCCGCGTCCCGGTGACGCTGCTCCCATGGCGCTGATGCAGCTGGTGGACGGGCCGGCGACGGCAACGCCGCCCGCCGCCGAGGAAGGCGACGGCAAGGACGCAGCGAAGACAAAGGCCAAGGCAAAGTCCAAGGCCAAAGCCGCACCGAAGAAGAAGGCCGCGCCGAAAAAGAAGAAGGCTGCAGCAGCCTGACCGGCAGCGCCGCGCTTCCAGAAGCCCCGCATTGACAGGTGCGGGGCTTTTTTTATGTGCGGGAGAAAAATGCGATGGCGGTTCAGGCCGGAACTTCGCCCGCGATGGTGGTGCGATACATCTCGCGCCGGTAGCCGTCGTAGTCATTGAACGCCTGGTGCACGCACAGGCGGTTGTCCCACAGCACGAGCATGTCCGGCTCCCAGCGCAGCCGGCAGGTGAAGGCAGGCTGGGTGAGGTGGTCGGTGAGCATCTCAAGCAGGGGTGCTGACTCGTTCCCGTGCATGCCTTCGATGCCGATTGCATAGGAAGGATCCACGTAAAGTGATTTCTCGCCGCTGCGCGCATGCGTGCGCACCAGCGGGTGCGCGGCGCCTTCCACCTTGCGTTGCAGGCCCGCAGGCAGCTCGGCCATGCCGCGAGTGGCAACCAGTTTGCCCACGGGATTGTCGCGGGGTTCGGCGTTTTCCCTGGCCGATGCCAGCACGTCCCGCATCGAGAAGCGCACTTTCAGCCGGGCGCAGATCTCCTGCGTGACGGGCCCGAGAGTACGGTATGCCAGCGCGGCGTTGGCCCACATGGTGTCCCCGCCCCAGGGTGGAACCTGCACCGAGCGCAGCATGGTGATTGCCGGCGGCGCCGGCAGGAAGGGCGAGTCGGTGTGCCAGCCGGAGCCGAACACATGCGCGGAGCGGTCGTCGGCCTCCTTGATCAGCGGCTGCACTTCGCGGAAGCCAGGCATGCCGTCGGTGTAGGCATCCTCGGCGAAGTTGCCGAAGCGGCGGCTGAAGGCGTGGTGTTCCGCGTGGCCCATCTTCTGCCCGCGGAAGAAGATCATCTTGTGGCGGAACAGCGCCTGTTGGATCTCGGCGAATTGCCCGGGACTTGCGTGGGCCACGTCCACGCCGAGGATCTCGGCTCCCATTGCGGCTGCCAGCGGCACGACCCTGATGTGGCGCGCCGGCCCTGCCGAGTTGTCGAACCCGCCATGTGGATGCAGAAACATGCGTCCCCTCCTTCTGCGGGGATCATCGTAAGGCCGCGTACCCGTTGCCGCCAGCAGGATGCAGGACTACGCTTCCTCCGCCTGACATCAACAACTACAGGGAGCCCCCATGAGCCTCGCATCCGAATTCAAGGAATTTGCCATGAAGGGCAATGTCATCGACATGGCTGTCGGTGTCATCATCGGTGCTGCTTTCGGCAAGATCGTCTCCTCGCTGGTGGGTGATGTGATCATGCCGCCCCTTGGCCGACTGCTTGCCGGTGTCGATTTCACCCAGCTCGCGGCCACGGTGGGAATCGGCCCCGAGGGCGAGCCCATCCTTCTGCGCTACGGCGCCTTCCTGCAGACCGTGCTCGACTTCGTGATCATTGCCTTCGTGATCTTCATGGCCATCAAGGGCCTCAATCGCCTGAAGAAGCCGGCGCCGCCAAAGGCCGACACGCCCCCGCCGGCTCCGCCGCGCAATGAACAGCTGCTGGAAGAAATCCGCGATCTCCTCAAGGCGCGGCAATAAAGCGGCACCACAGGCTGCGCCCCGCAAAGGGGCGCGGATCCCCGTGGCAGTCCCCGGTCAGGCGGTCGCTTCCGCGAACGACGCCCGGGTGAGGTTGTCGCCGCCGGAAGCGGTGACGACCACGTTGTCCTCGATGCGGATGCCGCCATAGGGGCGCAACCGCTCTACAAGTCCCCAATTGACGGAGGCGGCATGCGGGCCGGCGCGCAAGTCGGCGAGCAGGCTGTCGATGAAATAAAGGCCCGGCTCCACCGTCACAACCATGCCGGGTTCCAGCGGCCGCGTCAGGCGCAGGGCGGGATGCCCGGGCGGCCTGGGAATGGGCTCTGCATCCGCGGCGGGCCTGAAGCCGCCGACGTCGTGCACTTGCAGTCCCAGCAGGTGCCCCAGCCCATGCGGCAGGAAAGCGGCGGAAACTCCGGTCGCCACGGCGGTGTCCGCATCCATGGTGACCAGGCCGTGCTCATGCAGCAGTTGTGCGATGAGGCGATGGGCGAGCAGGTGCAGCTCGCGCCAGTCCACCCGCGGAGCCACCCGCCTGCACAGTTCCTGCTGCAATTCCTGCATGCGATCGACCAGCGTCGCAAACAGCCCGGGTCCCGCCGCCCAGGTGCGCGTGATGTCGCTGGCGTAGCCATGACAGCTGGTACCGGCGTCGATCAGCAACGACAGCGGATGCGCAGGTGCATGAGTTTCACGCCGCTGGTAATGCAGCACCGCCGCGTGCTCATTGAGCGCGACGATGGGAGGGTAGGGCAGGGACGCCTCTGCCTGACGCGCGGCAGCAAGGAAGGCGAGATGGATGTCGTATTCTGCGGCGCCATCGCGGAACGCGCGCTCAGCGGCGAGGTGCCCGGCCACGCCTGTACGGCTGGCGGCACGCAGGCAGCTCAGCTCGTAGGCGCTCTTGCGGCAACGGGCCTGCTCCAGCTGCGCGAGCAGGGCTGGGGGATTGGCCGCCCAAGCGGATTGTGGCGGCGCCTGCTCACCAATCCAGGCCACTTTTCCCCGTATTGTCGACAATTCTGAAACAGCGGTGCCCGCGTCGGATACTGCCTCAACCTTCATCAGGCCGGTCCAGGGTTCATCCGGAAGCTCCGGCGGGCTGTGCCAGAAGTCGCTCGGCGATACGAACAACAGTCGTGGCGCGCGCCCGGGCACACAGTGCAGCAGGCTGCCCGGTGCCGGGCTGGCTGGCACCAGCCAGGTGAACCAGGCATTGGCGCGGAAGGGGTAGGCCTGGTCGTCCTGGAACACCATGCGTTCAGCGCCAGCGGCGATTACCAAGGAGTCAAAGCCGAGCGCGGCGAGTGCGCCATCGATCTCCCGCTGCACATCGTGCAGGTGGGAGGCAAACAGCACGTCATCCAGTTCGCAGCCAGTCATGGCGGACAAGAATACCTGCTGCCGGGTGCAGACGATTGCGCAACTGTCGTGAAATCGCGACGACGATACTCCAGGTGCTCAATGCTTTTTGTATCGCATCACGGAAATCGCTAGACTTTCCGCAGGAACGCGCAGATACAAGCGCTGCCTGCAGTTCTTGCACTGTTGTTGCGTTCTGGTCTTATGGTCTCTTTCCACTCAATTTTTCCTGGGGAATCCCTTCGATGAAAATCAAACTCGCTCTGAGCGCCGTTGCCGTGGCGCTGGCTCTGGCCGCCTGCTCGAAGAACGACGCCACTTCGGCTGCTGACAGCGCCGCTGACTCGGCCACCGAGGCTGCTGCTGCTGCCAACGATGCCGCCACCTCGGCTGTTGACGCCGCTGCTGCCGCCACCACCGAAGCCGGTGCCGCTGCTGCCGACGCTGCCGCGGGCGCCGCCACTGACGCCGCTGCTGCCGCCACCGACGCCGCTGCGTCTGCGACCGAAGCCGCTGCCGCCGAAGCTGCCAAGTAAGCAGCTCCAGCCGCAATGGCTGCCCGGCCTCGCGGCCGGGCGCAACGGGCCCGGCCAGGTGCGAATCTGTCCGGGCTTCTTTTTTTCAAGGGACTGGAGCAAGGCTGAGTCATGGCCGTGAGCCTGCGTGATGCGCGAATCCATGCAGCGGACCGCACCTGGATAGAAGGCGAGTTCCGCCACTACCTGGACGACCTGCGGGCGAGCAGGACCGGGATATTCCCGGTGCTGGGCTCCGTGGGGCTCACCGAGAGTTCGCAGGTGCAGGGCTGGCTGGCCGACCGCAATGCCTCGCTGCTGACCATCCTCGACAACCGGCAGCCAGCCGGCTTCGCACTGGTGGTACATGAGAACGGCGCCGGCGATATCGACTACCGCATGGCCGAGTTCTACATCGCCCGTCCGCAGCGACGCCGTGGACTGGGGCGGGCCGCCGCACGCCTGATACTCGACAGGTTTGCCGGACGTTGGCAGGTCAGCCAGGACGCCACCAACCGGAGCGCCATCGCCTTCTGGCGCAAGGTGCTGGCGGGCTACACGCGCGGGGATTATCGTGAGCGCGCAGGCGGCGGCGAAGTGCGCCAGTTCTTTTCATCGGCCAACAGCAGCAAGAGGTGACCCATGGCAGTTTCCAGAAGCAACCGCGCTGGCAGGAAGCTTGCCTTGCTTGCCGCACTGGCGTGCCTGGCCGGCAATGCCGGCGCGGCAATGCCCGGGTTGTACTTCTCTGGTTTCTACATGGATTCCACGCTGGCCTATGCTGAGGTCGACGCCGGACTTGCCGGTTTCGACCGCGACCTGCAGGCACTGTGGACCTCCGACGGTTTCGAGATCGAGTCCTGGGGTTCGGCCATCTCCGAAACCAAGGACATCGGCTACGTCTTCTCCTTCGGCTACCTGTTTTCGCAGTACTTCTCGGCCGAAATCGGCTATGCGGACATGGGCACCGTGCACTACCAGGCGCAGGGCCAGGTGTCGGACAGCCAGGGCACGTATTCCACCCAGACCTTTGCATCGGCCAAGACCAAGGGGCCGCTGCTCTCGGCCGTCGCCGCGTGGCCCCTTGGAGACCGTTTCTCCCTGGATGCGCGGGCCGGCGCTTTCATTGGCCGCACGCGCGTGCGCGCCACGGCGCTGATCAGCGGCATCGACCTTTACGGGTCGAGGAAGAACAACACCACCACCGTGATGCTGGGTGCCGGCGTCAACTTCGCCCTGTCACCCGGCACTGCAATCCGCGTGGGATATGCACGCCTCAGCAAGGCCATGGTCGATGATTACGACATCAGTTCCTGGATGCTGGGCCTGAAATACGCCTGGTAGCCGGGGCTGGCCGCGCGGACTTCAGCCGAGCAGCGGCGCCAGGAATCGCGCGGTTTCTGATTCCGCTGTGTGCACCACATCTTCCGGCGTGCCGGCCGCCACGAGCCGGCCGCCATGCGTGCCGCCGCCCGGACCCAGGTCGATGATCCAGTCGGCGGTTTTCACCACGTCGAGGTTGTGTTCGATCACCACCACCGTGTTGCCCTCGTCGCGCAGGCGATGCAGCACGGTGAGCAGCTGCGCCACATCGTGGAAGTGCAGGCCGGTGGTGGGCTCGTCCAGGATGTAGAGCGTGCGGCCCGTGGCGCGCTTGGCGAGCTCGCGCGCCAGCTTCACGCGCTGCGCCTCGCCACCCGACAGCGTGGTGGCGTTCTGCCCGAGCTGGATGTAGCCCAGGCCCACGTCCACCAGTGTCTGCAGCTTGCCGGAAATCATCGGCACCGCGGCGAAGAAGGCGTGCGCCTCCTCGATGGTCATCTGCAGCACCTCGTGGATGTTGCGGCCGCGGTAGCGGATCTCCAGCGTCTCGCGGTTGTAACGCCGCCCCTGGCACACGTCGCATGGCACGTACACGTCGGGCAGGAAATGCATTTCCACGCGCAGCACGCCATCGCCCTGGCAGGCCTCGCAGCGGCCGCCTTTCACGTTGAAGCTGAAACGGCCTGCTCCATAGCCGCGTGAGCGCGCTTCCGGCACCTGCGCAAACAGCTCGCGCAGCGGTGCAAACAGTCCGGTGTAGGTGGCGGGGTTGGAGCGGGGCGTGCGGCCGATGGGGCTCTGGTCGATGTCGATCACGCGGTCGATGTGCTCGAGGCCTTCGATGGCCGTGGCCTGCGGCGCGTCGAAGCCGGTAAGGCCGAGGTGGCGTGCCACGCCGGCATAGAGGGTGTCATTGACCAGGGTGGACTTGCCCGAGCCGGACACACCGGTGACGCAGGTGAACAGCCCCACCGGGAATTCCGCGGTCACGCCGCGCAGGTTGTTGGCCGAGGCGCCGACGATGCGGATCGCCAGATCCGGCTGCCGCGGCGTGCGCACGGCGGGAACCGGGATGCGGCGACGGCCGGCCAGGTAGTCACCGGTGAGCGAAGCAGGGTTCGCGCGTACCTCCGGCGGCGTGCCCTGGGCAACCACACGGCCGCCGTGCACGCCTGCGCCGGGACCGATGTCCAGCACATGGTCGGCCATCAGGATGGCCTCCTCGTCGTGTTCCACGACCAGCACCGTGTTGCCCAGGTCGCGCAGCCGCTGCAGGGTGGAAAGCAGGCGCTGGTTGTCGCGCTGGTGCAGTCCGATGGAGGGCTCATCGAGGATGTAGAGCACGCCGGTCAGCCCTGATCCCACCTGGCTGGCAAGGCGGATGCGCTGCGCCTCGCCGCCGGACAGCGTCTCGGCGCTGCGGTCCAGCGTGAGGTAGTCGAGCCCCACGTCCACCAGGAAACGCAGGCGGTCGGCCACTTCCTTCACGATGCGCGCGGCGATCTCCCCGCGCCAGCCGCTGACGGCCAGTCCGTTGAAGTGTTCCAGGGCGCGCGCCACGGAGAGCTCGGACACCTGCGGCAACGTGGCATCGGCCACGTGCACGTGGCGTGCGGTGGCGTTGAGGCGCGTGCCCTCGCATTCGGGACAGCGGCGCGTGCCGCGGAACTTGCCCAGCTCCTCGCGCACCGTGGCCGATTCGGTCTCGCGAAAGCGCCGTTCCATGTTGGGAAGGATGCCCTCGAAGGGACTGCGCCGCTTCACGGTGCGGCCGCGCGAATCGATGTGGCGAAATTCGATTTCGGTGTCGCCGCTGCCCTCGAGGATCACCTGCCGGACTTTCTCCGGCAGTTTCGTCCAGGGCGCTTCCACATCGAAGTGGTAGTGGCTGGCCAGTGCCTGGATCATCTGGAAATACCAGGCATTGCGGCGGTCCCAGCCGCGGATGGCACCGCCCGCCAGCGACAGCTGCGGGTGCGTGAGCACGCGCTGTGGATCGAAGAACTCCTGGAAGCCCAGGCCGTCGCAGGCCGTGCAGGCGCCAGCGGGGCTGTTGAAGGAGAACATCTTCGGCTCAAGCGCAGGCACGCTGTAGCCGCAGACGGGGCAGGCGTGCAGGCTGGAGAACACCATCTCATCGCGCTTGCCAGAGGCGAAGGCCAGGCGCGCCACGCCCTTGCCCAGGCGCAGCGCAGTCTCGAATGATTCCGACAACCGCTGGGCGATGTCGGGGCGCACCTTGAAGCGGTCCACCACCGCCTCGATGTCGTGCTTGCGCCGTGCATCCAGTGCCGGGATGGCATCCAGTTCATGCACAGTGCCGTCGACACGCGCTCGCACGAAGCCCTGTGCGCCAAGTTCCGCGATCACTTCGTGGTGCTCACCCTTGCGGGCCGAAACCAGCGGTGCCAGCAGCAGGCAGTTCTCGCCCTCCGGCAGCCTCAGCACCTGGTCCACCATCTGGCTTACCGTCTGCGCGGTGAGGTCGGTGCCGTGGTCGGGGCAGCGCGGAATGCCCGCGCGGGCGTACAGCAGGCGCAGGTAGTCGTAGATCTCCGTGACCGTGCCAACGGTTGAGCGGGGGTTGTGGCTGGTGGCCTTCTGCTCGATGGCAATGGCCGGTGACAGACCCTCGATGGAGTCCACGTCCGGCTTGTCCATCATCGACAGGAACTGCCGGGCATAGGCCGACAGCGATTCCACGTAGCGGCGCTGGCCCTCGGCGTAGAGGGTGTCGAAGGCCAGGGAGGACTTGCCGGACCCGGACAGGCCGGTGATCACGATCAGCCGGTTGCGCGGCAGGTCGACGTCGATATTGGCCAGGTTGTGGGTGCGGGCGCCGCGGACGCGGATGAGATCCATGAGAACGGGCCGGTCGAGGGAAAACGACTACTATAGCGGGCCCGGGCGGCGCGGGGCTGCCCGGTGCCGGCGCTGCCCAATCGGGCCAAAGCGGGGCAAAATCCAAGCTCCAGCCGCGACTCGCGGGGACTAGGCTTTCCACATCGACAGTTCAACAGGGGTTCCTCATGGCACGCGGCATCAACAAGGTCATTCTGGTCGGCAACCTGGGGCAGGATCCGGAGACCCGCACCACACCGGGCGGCACCACGGTCACCAACATCCGCATCGCCACTACCGACAGCTGGACCGACAAGGCCTCTGGCGAGAAGAAGGAGTCCACCGAGTGGCACAGCGTGGTGCTGTGGAGCCGCCTGGGCGAGATCGCCGCTGAGTACCTGCGCAAGGGTTCACAGGTCTACATCGAGGGCCGCCTGCAGACCCGCAAGTGGCAGGACAAGCAGGGCAACGACCGCTACACCACCGAAATCGTCGCCAGCGACATGCAGATGCTGGGCGGGCGGGGCGGTGGCGCGGGCGGCGCACCGCAGGAAACGCGCGACACGCGCGAGCCCTCCAGCCGGGGCAGCGCCGGCATGGCGCCAGCGGGCGGTGGTTCGGCGGCGGAATTCGACGACGACATTCCGTTCTAAGATTCCCGCGTCACAGGGTTGGGCATTGTTCAATGACAGGGGGCGGCTGCGCCCCCGTCATTCCAGTTTGCGCGATCAGCTCCTCAGGTACTGCATCCGGCAGGCCGCCTCCACCTAGCCGTTGCTCCGTCCGTCCAGCTCCCGCTGGTCGCAATGCGAATGTTTGCGACAAATCCCCGCATTGACACCAGAAATTATTGTCTACAAGATTGTTGACATTCCGTGACTGCGGGTCCGGAAAAAATATTTGGGGGGTATCACGGTGTCAAAGAACGATGCGTATGCGCCGCTCGTGCGCGCGTCGGCAGCTGCCTGGATTGGCGCTGCCGTCATGATCGGAATTTTCCCTGTTTCCCATGCTGCGGAGGCCGAGGACGAGGAAGTCGAGGAACTTGAAGAGGTGCAGGTCACGGGTACCCGCATCCAGGTATCGGGCACCTATACGGCGCCGAACCCGATGACCTCGATCACCGCCGACGAAATGCAGTCGCTGGGCATCGTGAACGTTGCCGATGCACTCACGACGCTGGTGCCGGCGAACATCTCCACGTACACGCCGTCCATGATCGGTGACAACCAGGCCGGCTCGGGCGGCGCCGGCATCGAGTCCCTGGACCGCGGCTCCTACTTCATCGGCAACACCGTCGCCAACCTGCGCGGCATGGACCCGGCCTTCGGCTCGCGCACGCTGACGATGATCGACGGCCGGCGCGTGGTGTCCTCGTCGAACCAGGCCGACGTCGTGGACATGAACTCGATCCCGTCGAACCTGGTGCAGCGCATGGACGTGGTCACCGGCGGCGCCTCGGCCACCTACGGCTCGGGCGCGATGGCGGGCGTGGTCAACGTGGTGCTGAACAACCGCCTGACGGGCGTCAACGTCGACATGGACTACGGCATCAACGAGGCCGGCGACGGCGGCAACCCGCACGTCGCCATCTCCGGGGGCATGCCGCTTTTCGGTGGCCGCGGCCACGGCCTGCTGAGCGTGGAATGGGAAGAGCGCAACTCCATCCGCAACTGCGCCGATGCGCGCAGCTGGTGCGCCGAGTCACGCTTCCTGTTCACCAATGGCCAGGGCTCGCTGCAGGACAAATATGGCGAGCTGGCGTCGATGCCTGGCTACGAGGCCTTTCCGGCGCGTTTCGAGATGTACAACCAGCGCTACAGCCAGTTTTCCCCGAACGGCGTGGTGGGGCACTCCAATGCCCTGGTGACCGACGGCTTCCGCTTCTCGGATGACGGCACCGACGTCGAGGGCTACTCCTACGGCTACCGCGGCGGCACGGGCGCCAGCGTGGTCAACGGCGATGGCCCGCTGACCACCTCCATGACGCCGCTGAGCTCGGGCAACGACCGGCGCAACCTGTTCGGGAATTTCGAGTACAACGTCACCGAGACCACCACGGCCTATTTCCAGGGCCGCTTCTCGGACACCCAGGCCAAGAACTACAACGGATACACGACCGGCAGCTACTGCGCGCGCTTCAACACGGCGGGCCAGCTCGCACAGCCGGGTGGCCAGGCCGGCCCAGGCGACGTGGTCACCTATGCCATCGCCGGCATCCAGGGATCGCTGCCGGACGGCTCGCCCTATCGCGCCGGCGAGCGCAGCCCGCTGGTCAACTTCCCTGCGTTCCGCGAATTGCTCGGCATCGTCAACCCGCCCGGCCTCACTGCCCCGTGGTCGATCACCGTGAACGACCAGAACCGCCTGACCGGCCCGACGGTGGCCGACAGCCCGAGCGTAGCTTTCAATGGCAGGGCCACGGGCAAGTGGTCGCGCGTCAAGCTGACCCTCGGCAACCTCGAGCTCTGGCTGCTCGATGAGATCCGCCTGAACGAGAACTTCCCGGGCTTCAGCGACCCGGGCGTCGCCGCCCAGCTGCCGCAGCTCGGGCGCAATGCCAACGCGTTCCTCAACACCCTGTCGCCCGAGGCCCTCTACCAGGTGCAGAAGGCGTTCGGAGTCGGCGGCATCGTCGCTTATTACGGCACGCTGCAAAACCCCGCAACGGGCGCACTGCTGACCGGCTTCCCGGCTTCGACCGGCGGTTCTGCTTCCCCGGGCCTCGATGCCCTGTACGGCGCCAGTGCCTGCAGTGGCTTCAGCGTGATACGCAAGGTGTGGGACCCGCAGGTCTCGCGCTGGACCTCCAATGACTCCGAGACGATGAGCTTCACCAGCGGTGTGAAGGGCCGCTTCGGCCAGGATTGGACCTGGGACGCGTACTACCAGTACGGCCACACCGACAGCGAATCCATCGCCACCAACGTGCCGACGAACCTGCGCCTGGCCATGGCCCTGGATGCGGTCATCGACGACGATCCCGGCTCGCCCACCTTTGGCCAGCCGATCTGCCGCATTCTCCGCGACGGACCGCCGGTGCTCGACGCCAGCGGCCGGCCACTGTCGGCGCCCGACGAGCTGATGCAGCTGGCCGAGGGATGCACGCCGCTCAACATGTTCGGCAGCGCCTACTCCGATCCCGTGGCTGCGGAGAGGCAGAGGCAGGCGCTCGATTACGCCTTCGTCGACACCTCTTCCGGCGGCGGCACCACGCTGCACACCCTGTCGCTGAACACCTCCGGCACGCTCTGGGACGGCTGGAGCGCGGGCCCGCTGACGGCCGCCTTCGGCTTCGAGATGCGCGAGAACAAGGTGACCCAGACCGGCACCGTGGGGGCAGACAGCTTCTACGAGCGCACTGACCTGGCGCGCGTGTGGGCCGACGCCTTCAGCGGCAAGTCGCGTGTCACCGAGGCGTACACCGAGCTGAACATGCCGCTGGTCAGCGGCCTGGAGGGCGTCAACCTGCTGTCGACCAACTTCGGCGTGCGCTACGCCTCCTACGAGAACAAGGGCGGCGCCGGCACCACCGGCGAGTCGGCCACGAACAACGTGCTGAACTGGAAGTTCTCGGCAATGTACGAGCCGTTCGACTGGGTGCGCGTGCGCCTGACGCGCTCGCGCGACGTGGGTGCTCCCGGTTACCGCGACCTGTTCCTGAACCAGCCGGGCATCCCCGACGGGTCCCTGGGCAACAATCCGTGGCGCGAGCGCTCCGCGTTCAGCACCGAGAACCAGTCCGAGCGCTGGGCCACGGTCCGTGTCGGCAACCCGAACCTGAAGAACGAGAAGAGCGACACGACCACGATCGGCCTCGTGTTCCAGCCGGGCGGCTGGGCGCAGGGCATGCGGCTCTCGGCGGACTACTTCACCATCAGCATGAAGGACGCGATCGTCACGCCGTTCACGTCGCTGAACCCGATCCGCGCCTGCTGGGAGGCCAGTGGCAACATCGAGCCGACCTACCTGGGCGACGGCGAGATCGATCCGCAGAATCCGGGTGTCAACGGCCTGCTCGACGAGACCGCGCCGGCCTGCCGCGAGATCACTTTCGGCACCAACCCGGATGGTTCGCGCAACCTGCAGGACATCGTGTCGCACTTCCAGGCGCGTCCGGAAAACGCGCTGCCGATGCAGCGCCGCGGCCTGGACTTCTCGTTGCAGTACACCTTCCCGATGAACCGTGTCCACGAGACCCTGCCAGGCACCTTCTCGCTGACGGTCCGCGGTACGCGCGCGCTGGAGGCCTCCGGCACCCAGGTGAACTACTCGATCCTGAACAACGTGGACAACTGCGCCGCCCGCGGCGGCACCCTCAGTGCACAGGACCAGAACTGCTACATCCCGCTGGATCTTGTGGGGCAGATCCGTTCCAACATCTTCGTCCCGGGCGTAACGGCCTCGCCGACGTGGACCGGCAACATCATCACCTCCTACCGGGTGCGCAACCTGACGACGACCCTCGCCGCCCGCTACATCGGCGGTGCCCGGCTCGACAAGCAGTGGTGTGATCCGGACCAGTTCGCGCTCGGCACCTGCGACTGGTACCAGGACGCGGACGGCAAGTTCCTCAACGGTTCCGTTGACAACAACTGGGTGGCCTCGTACTTCAACTTCACGCTCAACGGCACGTACGACGTGCCCGTGCGCAACATGCGTCAGGTCCAGGTGTTCGGCTCGATCAACAACCTGTTTGACAAGACCCCGCCGTTCAGCGGCGGTGGCATCAGCGGGGCGTCGGCGGGCATGCACGACACGATGGGTCGCTCCTATCGCATGGGCGTGCGGTTGCGCTTCTGAACACCACCAGGCAAAGAGGGGCGATGCGTCGCCCCTTTCCTGAGCAGCTTTTTGGGGGATTTCATGATTTCCATCAATAAAAGTTCGAGTCTTGCGGCCGTCGCCCTGGCCGGCATGGGCATCGGCATCGCTGGCTGTGACTCCATCAAGGATGTCCGCAGTGAACCGGCCACAACCGTGCCCGAGCAGATGGCAGTGCTGGAAGGCACGATCACGGGGCTGGGCAACAAGCGCCCGGTACGCTTGAACGCGGGCATCACGCGCGAGGGCTACGAGCCCATCCAGTACTTCTTCGGCAACCTCGACATTCCGGCCACGCCGTTCTCCTACGGCTCGATTCCGGTGGGTACGCCCTACAACTTCAGCATCACGCAGAACCCGTTCGGCAAGGTCTGCACGGTGCAGAACGGTTCGGGCACAGTCGGCGGCACCGGGCCGAAGCCGTCGGTGAGCTGCGTGGATGACCCGGCCTTGCCGCGCTACACGATCAGCGGCACCGCGGTCTCGTCGTTCGCGAACCTGCCGGGCGCGGCGGTCTCGCTGAGCACCGAGGAGGGTGTCGAGCGTATCGAGCTCGCAGGTGCCACGGCGTTCACGTTTACCACCAAGGGGTTCAACGCTCCGATCAGCAACCCGAGCGACCCGGCTGCCTCGCAGTTCCTCTGGAACGTGATCGCGACCTACCAGCAGGATGGGCGGACCTACAACTGCCGCGTCCTCAACGGCGCCGGCGCCAACCCCACCGCCAACGTCACCAACGTAAATGTCGACACGTGTCTGTTCACGGTGACCGGCACGGTGCAGTACAGCGCCCCGGCAGGCGGTTCGGCCCAGTCCATGGGCGCCGACGGCCTGAAGTTGGCGCTGCGCAAGCTCGGCCAGGCGGATCCGCCGGCGAATTCGGAGCTGACGATCTCCAGTTTTTCGGGCAGTGCGATCAACTTCTGGACGGAGCTGCCGAGCTACGTGGGTGCTGCCTACGACATCGTGGTGACCCAGAACCCCGCGGGCCAGAAGTGCATCGTCAGTACCTTCGCCGCAGCGGTCGCGGCGCCGGGTCCGCTCACCTTCGGCACGACGGCCGTCGCCGGTGCATACCAGGGCTCGACGCTGTGGCTGTCCAATCCGCCCCCGACGGGCGCCGCCTCCAGCCACTTGTGGAATCCGAACGGGGTCTCGGTGCGCTGCCGCGCGTTGCCGGCGGCCCAGAACGTGCTGACGGGCGTCTACCAGCGCATCCAGCGCAACACCGCCACCACGCCGGTCATCAACAACCGGCAGTTCCTGGCGCTGTTCGACGACGGCACGTTCCTGTTCGCCACGCACGCCGACCGGCCCCTCAACATCGGCACCGGCGTGGAGCACGGCTTCTACGACTACAACCCGGTGGCCGGCACGATCGAGTTCACGCTGCACACTGACTCGAGCGTGATCGGTGGTCGCAGCAATCTGCCGTGGAGCCTGAGCAACACGCCGGGCTTCACCGGCGTGGTGTCCGCCGCCGCGGGTGGCCGGACGGTGCCGGCCACGGTGGTTAAGGGCGGCGACACGCTGTCGCTCACCTTCGTCGGCCCGACTGCGACTGCGGCCGGATCGCCCAATGTGACCTCAACGCTGGAGATGGTCGAACCGAAGACGGCCTCGATGCAGATGATGGGACCTTGGATCTCCGAGGACCACCGGCGGCTGTTCGTGTACAACTTCGACACAGGCAACGGCTTCCACGCCGGCGTGAACGGCCCGGCCCAGGTGCAGGATGCCTGCTACACCTACCCGAACACGACGGAGACGTCGGGCTATTACATCCGCCGCACCAGCTGCATCACCGGACCCCAGTTCGCCCAGGGGTTCGCCTTTGTCGACAACGCCGGCAGCAACGGCGCCACGTATCCGCCGGGCTTCATCGGCGCGTTCCCGGGCTCGCAGTCCGTGCTGGACACGAGGTCGCCGTCGCCGAACCTGTTCGAGATCCTGCCGGGCAACCCGGAGGTGCTGCTCGTCGAGATGACGGACAACGGCGAGCCGATCGACGAGCCGCCGCACCGCTTCATCCGCGCGCAGATCAACTGACCGCGGGCGGTGGTCCCGTGCGGGGGGCCACCGGAGGCAGCTGGATGCGCAGGACGTGCGCACTCCGAAAGAGAAGGGGCGGTGATCCGCCCCTTCTTGCTGCTTGCCTCGGGCGGCGACGCCACCTAAAGCACTGCCTCGGCAGTAAAAGCTCCTTATCGGGACAGGAACGATGCCGGCCGGACCAGCAACGGCCCGCATCCCTCCATTGTGCATTGCACAATCGGTAGAATCCCCAGTCCTGTTCTGTGTTCCAGGTTCCATGTCCGGTCGATATTTCATCAAGACCTTCGGCTGCCAGATGAACGAGTACGACTCCTCCCGCATGGGAGACGTGCTCTGTCAGTTAGAGGGCCTCGAGCCTGCGCCCGATGAGGCCTCGGCCGACATCCTGCTGATGAACACCTGCTCGGTGCGCGACAAGGCCGAGGACAAGGTCTATTCGCTGCTGGGTCACTGGCGTTTGCTGAAGAAGGAACGCCCGCACGTGATCATCGGCGTGGGTGGCTGCGTGGCCAGCCAGGAAGGTGAGGCGATCACTGCCCGCGCGCCCTTTGTGGACCTGGTGTTCGGGCCGCAGACCATCCATCGCCTGCCGCAGATGCTGGCCGACCTGCGCCGCAGCGGACGCTCGCAGGTGGACGTGAGTTTCCCCGAGATCGAGAAGTTCGACCGCCTGCCGGCGCCGCGCGCCGAGGGCGCCACGGCCTTCGTGTCGGTGATGGAAGGCTGCAGCAAGTTCTGCAGCTACTGCGTGGTGCCCTACACCCGCGGCGAGGAGATGAGCCGGCCCGCGGCCCCGGTGCTGGAGGAAGTGCGGGGCCTGCTCGCGCAGGGCGTGGGCGAGATCACGCTGCTGGGGCAGAACGTGAACGCCTACGAGGGCGCGCGCGAGGGTGCGCCTCCCATGGACCTGGGGCAGCTGATCCGCGCCATCAGCGCCATGCCCGGCGTGGAGCGCATCCGCTTCACCACCTCGCATCCGGTGAATTTCACTGACTCGCTGATCGAGGCATTTGCCCACACGCGGCGGCTGGTGGACCACCTGCACCTGCCGGTGCAGAGCGGCTCCGATCGCATCCTGGCGCTGATGCGCCGGGGTTACACGGCGCTGGAATACAAGCAGAAGCTGCGCCGGTTGCGTGCGGTGCGCCCGGACATCAGCATCTCCACCGACCTGATCGTGGGCTTTCCCGGCGAGACCGAGCGGGATTTCCAGCAGACGCTGGAGCTCACCGCCGAGGCGGGTTTCGACCAGTCCTTCAGCTTCATCTACAGCCGCCGCCCGGGCACGCCCGCGGCTTCGCTGCCGGACGACGTGCCGGCAGAAGTGAAGCACGAGCGGCTCGCGCGGCTGCAGGCGCAGCTGGATGCACAGGCGCGTGCCATCAGCGCACGCATGGTGGGGTCGGTGCAGCGCGTGCTGGTGGAGCGGCCCTCGCGCCGCGACGCGCGCCAGATGGCCGGCCGCACCGAGAACAACCGCTGGGTGAATTTCGACGGTGATGCGCGGCTGGTCAACCGCTTCGTCGACGTGGAGATCACCGAGGCGCTCAACAACTCGCTGCGCGGCCGGCTGGCGGCGACGCAGCGCACGGAGCTCACTGCGTGAAGCATCGCCGGGATTCCGCATTGCCACAGGCCCTGGAAATGGAGCTGATCCCCGAGGACAACCAGCGCCTGGCGGCGCTGTGCGGCCCGCTGGACCAGAACCTCAGGCTGGTGGAGCAGCGGCTGGGTGTGGAGGTGCGCCGGCGCGGCAACCAGTTCCGCATCACCGGGGGCGCGGCCTCCGGTGCCGCACAGGTACTCAAGGACCTGTTCGTGCTCACGGAAGACGCCGGCACGGTGGACCTGCCGGACGTGCACCTGGCGCTGCGCGAGCACGAAGCCCTGGAAGAAACCGGCAACACGGTGCGTGCGGCACCGGTGATCCCGCTCCCCGGCGATGACGCGGCACGGGTGCCGCGCGGTCTCATCCGCGCGCGTGGCGAGCACCAGAAGCAGTACCTGGCCAGCATCCACAGCCATGACCTGACTTTCGGCGTCGGTCCCGCGGGCACGGGCAAGACTTATCTCGCCGTGGCCTGCGCGGTGGAAGCGCTGCACAGCGAGCGCGTGCGCCGCATCGTGCTGGTTCGCCCGGCGGTGGAGGCCGGCGAGCGCCTGGGCTTCCTGCCCGGCGACCTCACGCAGAAGGTCGACCCCTACCTGCGCCCGATGTACGACGCGCTGTACGAAATGATGGGATTCGACCGCGTGGCGCGCTTCATCGAGCGCAACATCATCGAGGTGGCGCCGCTGGCCTTCATGCGCGGGCGCTCGCTCAACGAGTCCTTCATCATCCTTGATGAGGCGCAGAACACGACGCCCGAGCAGATGAAGATGTTCCTCACGCGCATCGGCTTCGGCTCGCGCGCGGTGGTGACGGGCGATCTCACCCAGACCGATCTTCCGGCCGGCAAGCTTTCCGGCCTCAGGCATGCACTGGACGTGCTGCCGGGTGTGGCGGGCGTGGCCGTCTCGCATTTCGACGCGGCCGACGTGGTGCGTCATCCGCTGGTGCAACGCATCGTGCGTGCCTATGAGCAAAGCGGTACACCATGAGGAAACCGTGCGCGCGAGCGCGGGGGCGCGCGTGAAGCGCGACCGCACGCCGCTGATCGTCGAATGCCATGTGCCGGCCCGCGCCAAGGCGCCGCCGGCGCGGCTGATCGCACGCTGGGCCGATGCGGCGCTGGGTTCGCGCGGGCGCGGCTGTGAACTGGCCGTGCAGGTGGTTTCCGCGCCGCGCATGCGGGCACTGAACCGCCGCTACCGCGGCAAGGACAAGCCCACCAACGTGCTGGCTTTTCCGGCCGCACCCGCGCCGCGCGTGAAGCCAACGCCGCTGGGCGATGTGGTGATCTGCCCCGCGGTGCTGCGGCGCGAGGCGCGTGCGCAGCGCAAGAGCGAAACCGCCCACTGGGCGCACCTGGTGATCCACGGTGCGCTGCACCTGGTGGGCTACGACCACGAGACCGGCGAGGTGGATGCGGCGCGCATGGAGCGGCGCGAGATCGCCGTGCTGCGCCGGCTCGGGTTTGCCAATCCCTACCGCGAGACGGCCGCTGGCCGGGCACGTAACAAGAAATGAGCGAGGACGACAAAACGGGCAACACGGTGATGCGGCGCATCCGCCGCCTGACGGCCCCCAAGGACCGCGAGCAGTTGCGCGACGTGCTGAAGAGCTCGGCGCAGAACGGCCTGCTCGATGCCGATGCACTGTCGATGGTGGAGGGCGTGCTCGACGTCGCCGACCTGCAGGTGCGCGACATCATGGTGCCGCACAACCAGATGATCTGCGTGCGCGCGGATGACCCGGCGGCGCGCATCCTCTCCGTGGCCATCGACTCGGGCCACTCGCGCTTCCCGGTGCTGGGGGCGGAGGGCGAGAAGGTGGTGGGCATCCTGCTCGCCAAGGACCTGCTGCGTTTCTACACGCTGGGCGCGAACGCGCGCTTCGACCTGCGCGAGTGGATGAGAAAGCCCCTGTTCGTGCCTGAATCCAAGCGCGTGAACGTGCTGCTGAAGGAACTGCGCGCCGGGCGCAATCACATGGCCGTCGCCATCGATGAATATGGCAGCGTGGCGGGCCTGGTGACGATGGAAGATGTCATCGAGCAGATCGTCGGCGAGATCGACGACGAGTACGACATCGAGGACGAGAAGAACATCCGCCGCGAGGGCGAGCGGCAGTTCCAGGTGCGCGGCGCCACGCGCATCGGCGAATTCAATGAATACTTCGGCGCCAGCTTTGCCGATGATGACTACGACACGGTGGCGGGCCTGGTCACCGGGCACTTCGGGCGCATGCCGCGCCGGGGTGAGGCGGCGCTGCTCGAGGGCTACGAATTCCGCGTGCTGCGTGCCGACCGGCGCCGCATCGAGGCGCTGCGCGTGACGGTGCCGGAGAGCAGCGATTCGACGCCGGACGCTGTGGCTGCGACGCGCAAGAGTGGCTGAGCAGCCCGCAGCGGCGCGCAACCGGATCCGCGCGGGCCGACTGCTCGCGCTGCTGGGCGGCGTGGCGCTGTCCTTTGCCTTCGCGCCGTTCGGCCAGTGGTGGCTGGCGCTGGCGGCACCAGCCGTGCTGATGGCGCTGTGGGCGCGCAGCGCGCGGCCCGGTGAGGGCGCCTGGCTGGGTTTCTGCTTCGGCCTTGGCCTCTACGCCAGCGGCACCTGGTGGCTGTACATCTCCATCCGCATCATTGGCCAGGCGCCCGTCGTCGTTGCGCTGCTGGTGATGCTGGCGCTGGTGCTCATCATGGCCGCCTACCAGGCGCTACTCGGCTACCTGGTCTGCCGCTGGCTGCGACCTGGCTCGCTGGGCGGACGACTGCTGTGGGTGCCGGCCGCGTGGGTGCTGGTGGAGTGGTGGCGCGGCTGGTTCCTGACCGGTTTCCCCTGGCTGTCGCTGGGCTACTCGCAGACGGACACGTGGCTGGCGGGACTTGCGCCGGTGGGGGGAGTGCCGCTGACCAGTTTCTCGCTGCTGGCGGGGGCGGGGGCACTGCTGGTGCTGGCACAGGAGCGCGGCGCCGCGCGTGCCGTCGCGCTGGTTGCGCTGGTCCTGCCGTGGACTTCAGGCCTGGCGCTGCGTGGCGTTGAGTGGACACATCCTGCCGGTGAAGCGCGCAGCGTGGCCATACTGCAGGGGGCCATCCCGCAGGACATGAAATGGCAGGTGTCCAACAGCCGGAACATCCTCGATACCTACGAGCGCCTGCACCGCGACGCGCTCGGCGCCGACCTCATCGTGTGGCCCGAATCTGCGCTGCCGGATGTGGCCAACCGGTTTTCCAGCTACATCGCCAATGTCTGGTCTGCGGCGGGCAACCGCGGCTCACACGTGCTGATGGGTGTGATGCGCGTGGAGGTGGGCGAGACGGAGGGGGAGGACCGCTACTACAACTCCATCCTGGGCCTGGGTGCGGGTGATCCGGCCTTCTATGACAAGCGGCAACTGGTGCCCTTCGGCGAGTTCTTCCCGGTGCCCGGGTTCGTGCGCCGGTGGCTGCGCCTGATGAACCTGCCGTATTCGGATTTCACGGTGGGGGCGCGGCACCAGCGCCTGTTTGAGCTTGCCGGCGTGCAGCTGGCCACCAGCATCTGCTACGAAGACGCCTATCCGGGCCTGCTCAGGCGCGAGACACTGGCTTCCGGGGCCATGGTGACGGTGACCAACGATGCCTGGTTCGGCCACTCACCAGCGCGCTACCAGCATCTGCAGATCTCGCGCATGCGCGCGCTGGAGGCCCGGCGCTACCTGGTGCGCGCCGCCAACGACGGGGTGTCAGCGGTGGTGGCGCCGGACGGACGGGTAGTCGCGCGCGCCAGCGAATACGAGCCGCAGGTCCTGCGTGGGGAATTCACGCCCCGGGAAGGTGCGACGCCCTATCTGGCCACCGGCAATCTGCCGGTTCTGGGGCTGGCGCTGCTGCTGGTGGCGGTTCCGGTCGCCGGGGGCTTGAGAAACCGCCGGCGCGGCGCCATTGACCGCCTGCCGCGGGCATGAGGAGTTCTCGGCCGCGGAATCCGGGGTTAAACGTGCTTCATGTGCCATCCGCACCGGAACACGCGGCGGCATGAATGGGTCTATCCTTCGAGCTTGAGATTTGCGGAGGTCCGATGACTATGTCCGTACAACATTCCGGCAGCCGATTCGTGCTCGCCCTCGTCAGCGGGGCAGTGCTCAGCGCCTGCTCTCCCAGCGCCTCCACCGCCGTGCCCCCGGTTGAAGTCACCAACCTGCCTGCCGCCGCGGCCATGTTGCCGATGGCGGCCCAGGCGGTGGCGTCGCCGCCGGCTGCCGCCGCTCCGGTCGAGCCGATGGTGACCGGGCTCCCCGATTTCACGCGCCTGGTCGAGGTCTATGGCCCGGCAGTGGTGAACGTGCGGGTGAAGGAGAAGGCGCAACCTGCGGCTCGCATGCAGCGCAGCCCGTTCGAGGACCTGCTCCCGGGCTTCCCCGGGCTGGAAATCGATCCCCGCAATTCGCAGCCCCGCCGGGGAGAAGGGTCGGGCTTCATCGTCAGCAGCGATGGCTACATCCTTACCAATGCCCACGTGGTGGCCGATACGGTGGAAGTGATGGTGACGCTCTCGGACCGCCGGGAGCTTGAAGCCAAGGTCGTGGGCTTTGACCGGCGCACCGACGTGGCCGTGATCAAGGTCGACGCAACGGGATTGCCCACGGTACGCATCGGCGATCCTTCCAGGCTCAAGCCGGGCCAGTGGGTGGTGGCCATTGGTTCGCCCTTCGGGATGCAGAATTCCGTGACGGCCGGCATCGTGAGCGCCACCTCGCGCGACCTGCCCCAGGACAATTACGTCCCGTTCATCCAGACCGATGCGGCCGTGAATCCCGGCAATTCCGGCGGTCCGCTGTTCAACCTGCAGGGCGAGGTCATCGGCATCAATTCGCAGATCTACAGCCAGAGCGGCAGCTATGAGGGACTGTCGTTCGCCATCCCGATCGACATTGCGGACAACGTGCGCGACCAGCTGGTTGCCACCGGAAAAGTGACGCGCAGCAAGATCGGGCTGCAGTTCGAGCCATTGGGGGCCTCCATGGCGGCGGCCTTCAACCTCGAACGGCCCCGCGGGGCACTGGTTGTGGATGTCGAGCGGGAGGGCCCGGCAGACAAGGCGGGTATCCGCCCGGGGGATGTCATCCTTTCCGTCAATGGCCGGCCGGTTGAGAGCAATTCGTCCTTGCCCGCAATGATCTCCGTGCTCAAGCCGGGGTCCAGTACGGAACTTGAGATCTGGCGCGACAGCAAGCTGCGCAAGGTGGTTGCCAAGGTCGTCGAGATGCAGGAGGAAGGGGCCGCAGAGGCACCGCGCGTGCTCGGATCGCGACGCGGCGGCGGCAGCGCAACGCCCGCTGAGCCGGCCGTGCTCGGCCTGGGCGTGCGCCCGCTCACGGCACAGGAGCGCGGGGCCATCGACACGCAGGGTTCCCTGGTGATCGAACAGGTCAGCGGGCCCGCCGAAGAGAAGGGCCTGCTTCCGGGAGACATCATCCTGAGTGTGGGCGGCACCGATGTGAAGAACGTGGCGGAACTGCAGGCTGCCATCAAGTCAGCCCCGCGGGTCGTTGCCTTGCGGATCCAGCGCGGCGACCGGATCAGCTACGCCGACATCCGCAAGCCGGCCGAGTAGTACCAGCCCGCCCGGGCGGGCGTCACACGGGGGTGGCTCGTGTATCCTTGCGGGCCACCTTCCCGACCTGATCCCGCATGCAAGAACGCTACGATCCGGCGGCCGTAGAGGCCGCCGCCCAGGCGGCCTGGCAGGCCGCCGACGCCTTTGCCGCCGACGAGTCCGCGCCCGGCGAGAAGTATTACTGCCTGTCGATGTTCCCGTACCCCTCGGGGCGGCTGCACATGGGGCATGTGCGCAACTACACCATCGGCGACGTGCTCTCGCGCTTCATGCGCATGCAGGGCCGCAACGTGCTGCAGCCCATGGGCTGGGATGCCTTCGGCCTGCCGGCCGAGAACGCGGCGATGAAGAATGGCGTGCCGCCGGCACGCTGGACGCGCGAGAACATCGCCTACATGCGCGGGCAGTTGCGGTCGCTGGGTCTCGCGCTCGACTGGAAGCGCGAGCTGGCCACCTGCGATGCGGATTATTACAAGTGGAACCAGTGGCTGTTCCTGCGCATGCTCGAGAAGGGCATTGCCTACCGCAGGACCGGCACGGTGAACTGGGATCCGGTGGACCAGACGGTGCTCGCCAACGAGCAGGTGATCGACGGGCGCGGCTGGCGCACCGGCGCACTGGTGGAGAAGCGCGAGATTCCGATGTACTACCTCGGCATCACGCAATACGCCGAGGAACTGCGGGTCGCGCTTGATTCCCTGCCGGGCTGGCCGGAGCGCGTGCGCACCATGCAGGCAAACTGGATCGGGCGCAGCGAAGGCGTGGATGTCGATTTCCCGTATGGGGATGACACGCGTGCCTTGCTCGGCCGCGATGGCGCGCTGCGCGTGTTCACCACGCGTGCGGACACGCTGCTGGGCGCGACCTATGTGGCCGTGGCCGCCGAACATCCCGTGGCCCTGGCCGCGGGCCAGGGCAATGCGCAGCTGGCTGCCTTCATCGACGAGTGCCGACGCGGCAGCACCATGGAGGCGGACCTCGCCACGCAGGAAAAGAAGGGCATGCCCACCGGGCTTTCGGTGCGGCATCCACTGACCGGCGAAGTGCTGCCGGTCTGGGTGGCCAACTATGTGCTGATGGGCTACGGCGAGGGTGCGGTGATGGCCGTGCCTGCGCATGACGAGCGCGACTTCGAGTTCGCCACCAGGTACGGCCTGCCGGTGAAGACGGTCATCGCCTCCACCAGCGGCAAATATGAGACCGTCGCGGCCCCCTGGCAGGAGGCTTATGCCGAGCACGGCGTGCTGGTGGATTCCGGCGAGTTCACCGGCCTGTCGTCCGGCGCTGCGGTGGACGCGATTGCTGCAGCCCTGCAGAAGAAAGCGTTGGGCCAGAAGCGCGTGCAGTTCCGGCTGCGCGACTGGGGCATCTCGCGCCAGCGCTACTGGGGCTGTCCCATCCCCATCATCCACTGCGCTGCCTGCGGCGATGTGCCGGTGCCGGACAGGGACCTGCCGGTGCGCCTGCCGGAGGACCTGGTGCCGGACGGCAGCGGCAATCCGCTGGCGAAGACACCCTCGTTCTACCAGTGCAAGTGCCCGAAGTGCGGCGCGGACGCGCGGCGCGAAACCGACACCATGGACACCTTCGTGGATTCGTCCTGGTATTTCCTGCGCTTTGCCAGCGCGGGCAACGATGCGGCCATGGTGGATGCGCGCGCCAACTACTGGCTGCCGGTGGACCAGTACATCGGCGGCATCGAGCACGCCATCCTGCATCTGCTTTACTCGCGGTTCTGGACGAGGGTGATGCACCAGCTGGGGCTGGTGAAGACGCCCGAGCCTTTCGCGAACCTGCTCACCCAGGGGATGGTGCTGAACCACATCTTCCAGCGCACCACCGGCGGGCGGCGCGAATATTTCAGCCCGGGCGATGTGGACCTGGTGATCGACCCGGCAACGCGGCAGCCACGCGCGACGCTGAAAACCGATGGAAGCGCCGTGGATTACGAGGGCTTCGGCACCATGTCGAAGTCGCGCCTCAACGGCGTGGACCCGAACCTGATCACTGAAAAGCACGGTGCGGACACCGCGCGCCTGTTCATGATGTTCACCGCGCCGCCGGAGCAGTCGCTGGAGTGGAGCGATGACGGCGTCGTGGGTGCGAACCGCTTCCTCAGGCGCCTGTGGAAGGCGGTGTTCGATCATCTGGCCGCAGGCGGTGCGGTCGCTGCCGATGCGGTGAAGGCCGCGCTGGCAGGCGAGCTCTCCCCGTCCGACCGGGATCTGCGGCGAATTGCCCACCACACGTTGTCCAAGGTCGAGGATGACATCGGCCGTCGCAAGGTGTTCAACACCGCCGTGGCCAGCGTGATGGAGCTGCTGAATGCAGTGGGCAAGCATGCCGGCGAGGCGAGCTCCGCGGCGCGCTCCGTGCGCCAGGAGGCGCTGGAGATCGCCGTGATGTGCCTTTCGCCCATCGTGCCGCATGTATGCCATGTGCTGTGGGGCGAACTCGGGCAGGGCAATGAATTGTGGCGCACCCCGTGGCGCAAGGCCGATCCGGCCGCGCTGGTACAGGATGCCATCGAGATCGTGGTGCAGGTGAACGGCAAGCTGCGTGGCCGCGTCAGCGTCGCCCCCACGGCCAACGAGGATGAGGTGAAAGCCGCCGCACTGGCAGACGAGCAGGTGGTCAAGTTCTGCGAGGGCCGCACGCCGAAGAAGGTGATCGTCGTGAAGGGCAAGCTGGTCAACGTGGTAGTGTGAGACCCGTGCGTGCCACGCTCCTGCTGAGGCTGCTTTTTCCCGTGCTGGTCGGGACGTGGCTGGCCGGCTGCGGGTTCCAGCTGCAGGGGCGACAGCAACTCTCGCCGCGCCTTGCCACCGTGCAGGTGGAGGCTGCCGACCGGCACAGCGACTTCACCCGCGCGCTGCGAAGGTCGCTAGCCGCCAGTGGCGCGAGGCTGGTCGACTCTGCCGGCACGGATGGCGCGACGGTGCGCGTGCTTCGCGACCGTGTCACCGAGAACGTGCTGTCGGTGGATGCGCGCAACATCCCCACGGACTACGAGCTGATCTACGAGGTGGAGGTCGAGGTGCGCTCGGGCGGCCAGGAGCTGATGGCGGCCGAACCCTTCCACCTGTCCCGCATCTACAGCTTTGATGAAAGGCGCAAGCAGGCCAAGGACCGCGAGCGCGATGTGCTGCGCGAGGCGCTGGCCCGTGACATGGCCAGCGTGGTGCTGCGCCGCCTCGCCTCACTCTGAGGCGCAGCCATGCTGCGCATGGGAGGACTGGACCGCGCGGCCGTGGGACAGCTGCTGGCGCGCTTCGGCCTCGAACTGCGCATGGTTCCGCACGGGGAGGACATTCCCGGCAGCTACTGGGGTGACTCGGAGGCCGGGCTGAAGGGCAGCACGCTCTACGCACGCCACGACACGCCGCTCCACTCCGTGCTGCACGAGGCCTCGCACTTCATCTGCATGGCGCCTGAGCGGCGCGCCGGGCTTGATACCAATGCGGGCGGGGATGATGCCGAGGAATGCGGCGTCTGTTACCTGCAGCTGCTGCTGTCACGCGAGTTGCCGCAGAGCGGTTTCACCCGTGCCTGTGCCGACATGGATGAATGGGGCTACAGCTTCCGGCTGGGGTCCACGCGGGCCTGGTTCGAGCAGGATGCGGAAGATGCGAGGCTTTGGTTGCTGGCTGCCGGAATCGTGGACGGGGAGGGCAGGCTCACCTGGAACTGCAGGGTCTGACGCCAGCACTTCCCTGGTTTCCAGCTGATTCGATTCCAGGCATTGGCGCCGGATCCGCAGCGAGTCTCAGTCCGATAGCGCCAGCGCCACGAACTCCCCTGCCTGGCCCGGCGCGCCCACGGGCACGAGGATGTACTGCTTGCCGCCCGCGGCATACGTCATCGGCACACCGGTCTGCCGCAGCCCGAGGTCCATCTCCCACACGATCTCGCCCGTGCGCTTGTCATGCGCCCTGAACTTCGTGCCGCCCTCGCTGGCGACGAACATGCCGGCGCCTTCGCCGGCGAACAGCAGCGACTTCGTCACCAGCAGCCCGGCACGGTCATCGTGGCCAGTGCGGGGAAGGTTGAGTCCGCGCAGCTTTTCGTGGTTGCGCACGTATTCCGGCGTATCGCCATTGGCGACGGTCCACAGCTTCCTGCCGGTATTCAGGTCAATGGCCACGATGCTGCCCCAGGGTGGCTTCGACAGCGGCAGGCCGAAGGGGCCGGTCGAGCGGCTGCTGGCCGTGAGGATGTAGTCGAGGTTGGAGCGCGCCGCATCCTTGCCCAGTCCGATCACACTGAATGTCGAGGTGGATGGCACGTACAGGATGCCGGTTTCCGGATCCGCCACGGCGCCCTGCCAGTTCGCGCCGCCCTGCGACCCGGGCGACATCAGCGTGCCGCCGTTTTCCGGCGTGACCACCGAAGGCGGGTTGTACAGCGGACCCATGCGGTAGCGCGATGCGATGCGCTTCGCCTCGGCGAAGATTTCAGGTGTCAGGTCGTTGAGGTCGGCCTCGCTCACGCCCTGCCGTTCGAATGGCTCCGGCAGCGTGGGGAAGGGCTGGGTGCGCGCGGTCACTTCGCCGGGGACATCAGTCTGTGGCACCGGCCGCTCGACGATGGGCCACACCGGTTGCCCGGTGACGCGGTCGAAGACATAGGTGAAGCCCTGCTTGGTGACCTGCGCCACGGCCTGGATACGGCGCCCATCCACCGTGAGGTCGATCAGCACCGGCGGCGCCGGCGGGTCGTAGTCCCAGATGTCGTGGTGGATGAGCTGGTAATGCCAGCGGCGCTTGCCGGTGCGCGCGTCCAGGCATACGAGGCTGCTGGAATACAGGTTGTCGCCCGGCCGATGGCCGCCGTAGAAATCGCTGGTTGGCGCTTCCACCGGCAGGTAAACCAGTCCGCGCGCCGCGTCGTAGCTGAAGGGTGGCCAGACTCCGGTGTTGCCGGTCCAGGAGCGTGCATCGTCGGTCCAGCTCTTGCCGCCGGGATCATCAGCAGGGGCGATGGTGTGGAACACCCACAGCCGCTTGCCAGTGCGGGCGTCGAAGCCCATCACGTTGCCCGCCGGCATTTCCTTGCGCGGCGGCGAGGCTCCGGTGCCGAATGCGGACCCGACGATGACCACGTCCCCAACCACCACTGGTGGAGAGCTGGAGCCAATCGGTCCCGTGACGGGGTCCATTGGCGGCACGGCATTGCGCTTCAGGTCTACGATGCCACCGTCGCCAAAGCCCGGCAGCGGCCGACCCGTCTTCGCTTCGAGCGCGACCAGCTGGTAGCCCGCCGTGATGAAATACAGCGTGTCGCGACCCCCTTCGCGGCGCAGAGCCAGCCCTCGGCCCGGGCCCTTGCGCGGCGCGTTTTCGCCACGCTTGCCCTCATCGAGGCGGTACATCCACAGCGTCTCGCCGTTCTTCGCGTCGATGGCCACCACGCTGCGCGATGCGCCGGCCGTGGCATAGAGCACGCCATTGGCCATCAATGGAGTGACCTCGAAATTCGGCCACACGGCTGAACCGAAGTTGTCCGATCGCCAGCGCCAGGCCACACGCACCCGTGCGATGTTGTCGGCGCGGATCTGCGCCAGGGGCGAGTAGTTGAGGCTGCCCGGGTCGCCGCGGTGATGCAGCCACTCCGCGTCCGGAACGGGCTTCTCGAACGGGCCCAGCGCCAGCCGCTCGCGCCCCGGCGCCACGCCGTTGATCGACATCATCAGCGCGGCGAGGCTTTCATACTCCGCGCCCTGCAGGCCGCCTGGCTGCGTGACGGGCATGGTGCGCCGGGTATGCTCGAACAGCTGCTGCCAGCGGTTGCCCCACTTCTGGGTGAAAGCGCCACCCTGCAGGGAGGGTCCGGCCACGCCGCCTTCCATTGCCGTGCCGTGGCAGGCCGCGCAGTGACGCGCATAGGCGGCGCGTCCCGCTTCCGCCTGCTCGGCGGTGAAGCCCGGCGGCGGCGGAGCCTGCGCCGCCAGCGCGGGGAGTGGCGCGCACAGCATTGCAACCAGCAACCGCGTGCGCAGCTTCATGCTAGCGGCGCCTTGCGAACTTGTCGGTGGCGCGACGCAGCGCCCTGGCGATGCCCGGCTCGAAGGCCGAGTGTCCGGCGTCTGGCACGACCACCAGCTCGGATCCAGGCCAGGCCCGATGCAGGTGCCAGGCACTGCGCATCGGGCACACCACGTCGTAACGCCCCTGCACGATCACCACCGGGATGTGCCGGATCTTTGGCACGTCGCGCAGCAGCTGGTCGTCGTGCTCCAGGAAGCCGCCATTGACGAAGTAGTGACACTCGATGCGCGCGAACGCTGCCGCATATTCGATGTCGCGCATCTTCGCCACGTACGAGGGATCGCTGTGCAGGTGGCTGGTGGCGCCTTCCCAAACCGACCAGGCACGTGCGGCGGCATTACGCTCCCGGGTATCGGAACTGGTGAGGCGCCGGTAGTAGGCGCGCATCAGGTCGTAGCGCTCCTCTTCGGGAATCGGCGCAATGTAGTGCTCCCACTGATCGGGGAACAGTGATGCCGCACCTTCGCTGCTCTGGTAGAACCACTCCAGCTCCGAACGGCGCAGCAGGAAGATGCCGCGCAACACCAGCTCGGTGACCCGGTCGGGATGTTTCTGCGCATAGGCCAGCGCCAGCGTCGAACCCCAGCTGCCGCCGAACACCTGCCATTGCCCGATCCCCAGCAGCTCGCGCAGTTTTTCCGTGTCGGCGACGAGATCCCAGGTGGTGTTTTCCTCGAGCGAGGCATGCGGCGTGCTCTTGCCGCAGCCGCGCTGGTCGAACATCACGATGCGGTAGCGCTTCGGGTCGAAGAAACGCCGCATCTGGGGATTGGTGCCGCCGCCCGGTCCGCCGTGCAGGAACACCACCGGCTTGCCCTTCGGGTTGCCGCTTTCCTCGTAGTAGATCTCGTGCAGCCTGGAAACCTTCAGGCGACCGGTGCGCAGCGCGCGCAGCGGCGGGTACAGCCCGTCGGCAGGTGCGGATTTCGCCGCGGTCTTCCTCGCCCGCGCCGTGGCCACCTAGCGGGCTCCGGTCATGGGGCCCAGCGGCGCGCCGCCGATGAGGTGCAGGTGGAGGTGATAAACCTCCTGTCCGCCGTGCCGGTTGCAGTTGACCAGCAGCCGATAGCCGTCTTCGGCAATCCCCAGCTGCTTCGCGAGGTCGCGCGCCACCAGGAAGAGCTTGCCGATCAGCGGGGCATCGGCATCGGCAATGTCATTGGCGGTGGGAATGGGCCTGTTCGGCACGATGAGGATGTGCACCGGCGCGCGCGGGTGGATGTCGCGGAACGCGGTGACCTCGGCATCCTGGTAGAGGATGTCCGCGGGAATCTCGCGGGCGACGATGCGTTCGAAGAGCGTAGGCATGCCCGGGCCTCCGTGGGGGCGCTGACTTGGGCCTATAATAGCGGCCTTGAGAACCACACCGGAAAAGCTGTCCGCCGCGCTCAAGCGGGGGCTTGCCCCAGTCTATCTGCTCTCCGGCGCCGAGCCCCTGACGCAGGGGGAGGCAGGCGACGCCATCCGCGCGGCCGCGCGTGCCGCCGGCTTCACCGAGCGTGAGGTGTTCTTCATCGAGCGCGCCAACGGCGGTCCCTGGGATGACATCTTCGCCAGCTGCCAGGCGATGTCGCTGTTCGCGGCGCGCCGCGTGGTGGAGATCCGCATTCCCGCTTCCAAGCCCGGCACAGAAGGTGCCAGGGCCCTGCAGGAACTGGTGCGCGTCGCCGGTCCTGACCTCATCCTGCTGGTGACCACCGGCGAACTGGACTGGACCACCCGCAAGACTTCCTGGGTGCAGGCGCTGGACAACGCCGGGGTCTGGGTGGATGCCGCGGTTCCGGCGCTGGCCCAGTACCCGGCCTGGCTGCAGCAGCGCGCGGCCGGCGAAGGGGTGGAGCTGGATGAAGAAGCCCTGGCACTGCTCGCGCAGCAGACCGAGGGCAACCTGCTGGCCGCCGTGCAGGAACTGCGCAAGCTGGCCCTGAACGGCGTGCGCCGCGCCGGTGCCGCCGAGGTGCTGGCCGCTGGTGCGCAGAGCAGCCGCTTCGATGTGGCGCAGCTGGGCGAAGCAGTGTTGCGGGGCGACGCGCCGCGCGCCCTGCGCGTGCTGGCCGGCCTGCGCGCCGAGGGCGTGGAAACGCCGCTGGTGCTGTGGTCGGTATGGCAGGAGCTGCGCATGTTGTGGATCACCCTGGTGCCCGGTGCTCCAGTGCCGGTGTTCTCGCGCCACAAGGAGCTGGTACCGCAGGCCGCATCGCGCCTGCGGCCTCTGGGGCGGGCCTTCTTTGCACGCCTGGACCTGCAGATGGCGCAGGTTGACCTCATCGCCAAGGGGCGCCGCCATGGCAATGCCTGGGACGCACTGGCCATGGTGGTGGCGGAATTCGCCAGCGGCAGGCCCGTGCTCGACGCCGGGGCCGCAGCGGCATGAGTGCCTCGCGCGCCCAGGGCAGTGGTCCACTCGGCATCTTCGGCGGCACCTTCGACCCGGTGCACAATGGCCACCTTCGCACCGCCTTTGAATTGCGCGAGGCCCTGCGCCTGGAAGAAGTCCGCTTCCTGCCCACCGGCAATCCGCCGCACCGCGAGTCCACGCAGGCAAGTGCGGAGATGCGCCTGGCGCTGGTGCGGGCGGCTGTCGCCGACGAGCCGGCATTCTCGGTCGATGATCGCGAAACCCGCCGCGGCGGGCTGTCTTACAGCGTGGATACGCTCTCGGAACTGCGTGCGGAATTCCCGCAGCGCTCCATCTGCCTGCTGCTGGGCATGGATGCCTTCCTCGGCCTGCCCAACTGGCACCGCTGGCGCGAGATCCTCGAACTGGCCCACGTGGTGGTTGCCCACCGCCCGGGCTGGAAGGCACCCACCCAGGGACCGCTGGGAGAGGTGATGGTGGATCGCGGCACCGGCTCCGTGCGCGAGCTGCACGAGGCCACTGCCGGGCGCGTGTTCGTGCATGCCGTGACGCAGCTGGAAATCTCCTCCACCGAACTGCGGGCATTGATTGCCCGCGGCCGTGATCCCCGCTACCTGGTCCCCGACAGCGTCTGCAAGCTGCTGCGCGAGAGGGGGTGGTATGCTTGAGGCACATGGCAGCCCGTAAGCTCTCCCGTCCGCCCGCGCGCGCCGCGCTGGTGAAGACTGTCACCGCCGCCCTCGATGACATGAAGGCCACGAACATCAAGGTGATGGACGTGCGCCAGGTCACCGACGTGTCCGATTGCATGGTGCTGGCATCCGGCAACTCCGACCGGCACGTGAAATCCATTGCCGACCGCGTGGTCGAGCGCGCCAAGGCCGCCGGCTTCCGCCCCATTGGCGTGGAAGGCCAGCGGGATGGCGAGTGGGTGCTGGTGGATCTCAATGACGTGCTGGTGCACGTGATGTTGCCGCGGGTACGCGAGTTCTACGGGCTGGAAGAGCTGTGGGAAACAGCGCCGGCCGCCAGGCCGCGCGCGAAGGCAAAGGCCAGGCCCAAGGCCAGCAACCGGTCTGGTTCGCCCGCCAGGAAGTCCGCCCCGGCCAAGGGCAAGTCCAGGCCAGCGCGTGGCGCACCTGGCCGCAAGTCGGCACCGGCGCGCGGCAAGCGCGCGGGAAAAAGCGCACGCCCGCGGGGCTGAGCCCGTGCGCATCCGCCTGATCGCCGTGGGGCAGCGCATGCCCGCGTGGATCAGCGATGGTTACAGCGATTACACGCGGCGGCTGAAGCCGCGCCTTCCCGTGGAACTGGTGGAGATTCCGGCCGGCCGGCGCGGCAGTGGCGATGTGGCGCGCGCCATGGCCGAGGAAGGCAAGGCCATCCTGGGTGCGCTGCGTCCGCCGGATCATGTGGTGGCGCTGGACGAACACGGCAGGCAACGCAGCAGTGTCGAGCTTTCGCGCTGGTTGGCGCAGCGCATGCAGGCCGGCAATGACCTGGCATTCCTGGTCGGCGGTGCCGACGGGTTCGCACCGGAAGTGCTGGCGCGCGCGCAGGAGCGCTGGTCACTTTCAGCGCTGACGCTGCCCCATGCGCTGGTGCGCGTGGTGTTCGCCGAGCAGATCTATCGCGCCGTGACGCTGCTCGATGGGCATCCCTATCACCGGGAGTGAAACCTTGGACCTGTTCGCCTTCCCGCGCATCGTGCTCGCCTCTGCCTCGCCCCGCCGGCGGGAGCTGCTGGACCAGCTCGGCATTGCCCATGACGTGCTGCCGGCCGACGTGGATGAAACCGAAATCGCAGGCGAAGCGCCCGTCGCGCTGGCGCAGCGCCTTGCACGCATGAAGGTCCTGGAAGGGCGCCGGCGGGAGGGCGGCCACCGCATCGTGCTGGGGGCTGACACCGTCGTGACGGCGGATGGACAGCTGTTTGGCAAGCCTGTCGGCCGCGAGGATGCCATCCGCATGCTCACGCAGCTGGGCGGACGGGAACATCGTGTTGTCACCGCAGTGGCGCTGGCTCCGCCGGGCGAGGCACCTGTCATGGAGGCAGTGTCCGAAACCCTTGTCCGCATGCGCGCCATCACTGCGGCGGAAGCGGCGGCGTACTGGGACACGGGCGAGCCGCCCGGCAAGGCTGGTGCGTACGCCATACAGGGCCGGGGCGCGGTGTTCATAGAACATATCTCCGGCAGCTACTCGGGCGTGATGGGCCTGCCCCTGTACGAAACCGCGCGCCTGCTGCAGGCTGTGCAGTCCGCCGGAGGGACCCGATGAGCATCGAGATCCTGGTCAACGTCGCGCCACGCGAGACGCGGGCCGCATTGCTGGACAATGGCGCCCTGCAGGAAGTGTTCATCGAGCGCGCCAGCCGGCGCGGCCTGGTGAGCAACCTCTACAAGGGCCGCGTGTCGCGCGTGCTGCCTGGCATGCAGGCGGCCTTCCTCGAGATCGGCCTGGCGCGCACGGCCTTCCTGCATGTGGCCGACATCCTGGCGCCGCCGCCGGATCCGGGCAATGACGCGCACGATGACACACGCCCGGTGGAGGCGGACATCCGCACGCTGGTGCGCGAGGGCGATGAGCTGCTGGTGCAGGTGGTGAAGGATCCGCTGGGCACCAAGGGTGCGCGGCTTTCCACGCATGTGTCGCTGCCCTCGCGCTACCTGGTGTACATGCCGCGCGGTACGCGCGTGGGAGTCTCCTCGCGCATTGAATCGGAGGCCGAGCGCAACCGGCTGCGTGACCTGGTTTCGGGCCTCGCGGCCGGGCACGGCAAGGGTGGCTACATCGTGCGCACGGCAGCGATGGGCGCGGAGCTGCCGGCGCTGCATGCCGACATGCTGTTCCTGCAGCGGCTGTGGACGCATGTGCGCGAACGCGCGGCAACCACGTCGGCCGGCAACCTGGTGCACGAGGACCTGCCGCTCACCACGCGCGTGCTGCGCGATGAGCTGCGCGAGGAGGTGCGTCGCGTGCTGGTGGACTCCGCGCAGGAGTTCGAGAAGATGCGCAGCTTCGCCGGTGCCTTCATGCCCGACTTCGCCGACCGCATCGAGCTGCACCAGGCGCCGCGGCCCATCTTCGACCTGCACGGCGTGGAGGAGGAGATCAGCCGCGCGCTGGATGCGCGCGTGCCGCTGAAGTCCGGCGGCCATATCGTGATCGAACAGACCGAGGCGATGACCACGGTGGATGTGAACACCGGCGGATATGTCGGCCACCGCAACCTCGAGGAGACCATCTTCCGCACCAACCTGGAGGCCGCGGTCACCATTGCGCGCCAGCTGCGGGTGCGCAACCTCGGCGGCATCATCGTGCTCGACTTCATCGACATGCAGGATCCCGACCACCGGCAGGCGCTGCTCGACGCGCTGCAGGGCGCACTCGCCGCCGATCGCGCGCAGACCCACATCGCCAGCGTGTCGCCGCTGGGGCTGGTTGAAATGACACGCAAGCGCACGCGCGAGAGCCTGGAGCACCTCTTGTGCTCGGCCTGCCCGCAGTGCCAGGGCCGCGGTTATGTGCGCACGCCCGAGACCGTAAGCCACGAGATCTTCCGCGAACTGATGCGGCAGAGCCGCCAGTTCCAGAGTGACGAGCTGGTGGTGCTGGCGCACCAGGACGTGGTGGACTGGCTGCAGGATGAGGAATCCGCGGGGCTGGCCGAGCTGGAAACCCAGGTAGGCCGTCCCATCCGCCTGCAGGCGGAACCGCTGTATGCAATAGACCAGTACGACGTGGTGCTGGCGTGACAAGGCGTGATCAATGGCAGGTGGCGTGACATGGCAAGCGATGCAGTGAAGGTGGCCGCGGTGCAGATGACTTCGGGCCTGGAAGTGGCCGGCAACCTGCGGCGCGCGCGGGAGCTGCTGGAGCTGGCGTCCAGCCGCGGTGCGAAGCTGGCCGTGCTGCCGGAAAACTTCGCGCTGATGGCGCGCCGCGAGCGCGACAAGCGCGAGATCGCGGAAGCCGATGGCGAGGGGCCCATCCAGTCCATGCTCTCTGCCGCGGCGCGCGACTTCGGGCTCACGGTGGTCGGTGGCACCATGCCGCTGAAGATTCCCGGTGAGGAGCGCGTGGCGCCGGCGAGCCTGGTCTACGGACCTGACGGCCAGCGCATCGGCCGCTACGACAAGATCCATCTCTTCGACGTGAACGTGCCCGATGCCGCCGAATCGCATCGCGAGTCCGCCGGCATGGCGCCGGGCCGCAGCATCGGCGTGTTCGATACGCCGGCGGGGCGCATCGGCGTGGCGGTGTGCTACGACCTGCGCTTCCCCGAGCTGTTCCGCCGCATGAGCGAGCAGCGTGCGGATTATTTCGTGGTCTCGGCAGCCTTCACCGTGCCGACAGGGCAGTCCCACTGGGACCTGCTGGTGCGGGCCCGCGCGGTGGAAAACCTGTGCCACCTTGTGGTTTCAGCGCAGGTGGGCCAGCATCCCAATGGCCGCGCCACCTGGGGCCACAGCATGGTGGTGGACTGCTGGGGCGGCATCGTCGATGTCCTGCCCGAGGGCGAGGGCGTGGCGGTGGGCGATGTGGACCTCGCCCGCCAGGCGCGCGTCCGCAGCGAATTTCCGGCCCTTGAACACCGCGTTCTCGGCCGCATCATCCAGTAAGGAACCCCATGACCGCCTCCTCCGACAATCTGGCGCTGGCCCGCCAGGCCATCCTCACCCCCGGCGGCCTCGATGAGCGCTGGCTGGACCGCACGCTGGGCCTGGTGATGGACCATGCCATCGACAGCGCCGACCTCTATTTCCAGGTGTCGCGGGAGGAGTCCTGGGCGCTGGAAGACGGCATCGTGAAGGAAGGCAGCGCCAGCATCGAGGAAGGCGTGGGCGTGCGCGCCATCAGTGGCGAGAAGACCGGCTTCGCCTATTCCGACGAGATCCAGCCTGATGCACTGCAAGAGGCCTCGCGCGCGGCACGCGCCATCGCGAAGCAGAGCCCGGGCAAGGGCGTGCAGGCCTGGAGGCGCGTCGAAACCGCCCCACTGCTCTACCGGCCGGATGATCCGCTGTCGAGCATGGATGACGCGCTGAAGATCCAGTGGCTGATGCGCGTGGATCGCGAGACGCGCGCCATGGATCCGCGCGTGAAGCAGGTGATGGCCAGCTGCAATGCCGTGCACGAGGTGGTGCTGGTGGCCGGCAGCGACGGCCAGCTTGCCGCCGACGTGCGGCCCCTGGTCCGATTCAACGTCTCGGTCATCGTCGAGCAGGACGGGCGCCGCGAGCAGGGTTATGCCGGCGCCGGCGGCCGCTACACGCTGGCTGAACTGGTGGCCGACGAGAAGCCGCTGAAGCTGGCGCGCGAGGCGGTGCGCCAGGCGCTGGTGAATCTCGAAGCCGTGCCTGCGCCCGCCGGGCAGATGCCCGTGGTGCTGGCGCCGGGCTGGCCCGGCATCCTGCTGCACGAGGCCATCGGCCACGGGCTGGAGGGCGACTTCAACCGCAAGGGCACCTCGGCGTTCAGCAACCGCATCGGCGAGCGCGTGGCCAGCGAGCATTGCACCGTGGTGGATGACGGCACTCTCTCCGCCCGGCGCGGTTCGCTGAACATCGACGATGAAGGCACGCCCACCCAGTGCACCACGCTGATCGAGAACGGTGTGCTGAAGGGCTACCTGCAGGACGCGCACAACGCCCGCCTCACCGGCACGAAGTCCACCGGCAACGGCCGCCGCGAATCCTTCGCGCACATGACGCTGCCGCGCATGACCAACACCTACATGCGGCCCGGCCCGCATGATCCGGGCGAGATCATCGCTTCGGTGGAGAAGGGCATCTACGCGGTGAACTTCGGCGGCGGGCAGGTGGACATCACCTCCGGCAAGTTCGTGTTCTCGGCCAGCGAGGCCTATTTGATCGAGAACGGCCGCATCACGCGCCCCATCAAGGGCGCCACGCTGATCGGCAACGGACCGGATGTGCTCACGCGCGTGTCGATGGTGGGCAACGACCTGAAGCTCGACGAAGGCGTGGGTACCTGTGGCAAGGAAGGCCAGAGTGTGCCCGTTGGTGTCGGCCAGCCCACGCTGCGCATCGATGCGATGACGGTGGGCGGCACGAACTGATCAGTCGCGCAGTTCCGGATGATCCCGGAACAGCTCCAGCGACTCCGGATTGGCCAGGGCCTCGCGGTTCGACACGGGCATGCCGTGCACCATGTCGCGCACCGCCAGTTCCACCAGCTTGCCACTGAGGGTGCGGGGCAGGTCAGGCACCGCGATGATGCGCGCCGGCACATGGCGCGGCGAGGCATGTTCGCGGATGGTCTTCCTGATGCGGTCGCGCAGCGTGTCATCCACCCTCACGCCATCGCGCGGACGCACGAACAGCACCACGCGTTCGTCATCCGCCACGCGCTGGCCGATGGCCAGCGACTCCATGATCTCCGGCAGGCGCTCCACCTGGCGGTAGATCTCCGCCGTGCCGATGCGCACGCCGCCCGGGTTCAGCACGGCATCGGAGCGGCCGAGGATCACGAAACCGCCGGTGCTGGTGCGCAGCGCGTAATCCCCGTGGTGCCAGACGTTGGGGAAGCGGTCGAAGTAGGCCTTGTGGTAGCGCGACCCGTCGGCATCGCCCAGGAATCCCAGCGGCATGGAGGGGAAGGCCGTGGTGCAGACCAGCTCGCCGCGTTGCTCGACCACCGGTGCACCGGATTCATCCACAACGTCGGTTCCCATGCCCAGTCCAGCGCCCTGGATCTCGCCCCTGCGCACGGGCAGCCAGGGGACCCCGAGGCAGAAGCAGGAGATGATGTCGGTGCCGCCCGAGATGGAGGCCAGATGCACGTCCGGCGCGATGGCCTCGTACACGTAGTCGAACTGGCTGGCGGCCAGCGGTGAACCGGTGGAAAGGATGGTGCGCAGTGCGGGCAGCTGATGGCGATCGCGCGGCCGGTTGCCCGATTTTTCCAGCGTGGCGAGGTAACGCGGGCTGGTGCCGAAGACATTGACGCCTTCCTCGGCCGCCATGCGCCAGAGCACATCAGTGTCCGGGTGCACCGGCGAGCCGTCGTACAGCACCACGGTGGCGCCGCTCGCCAGTGCCGAAACCAGCCAGTTCCACATCATCCAGCCGCAGGTGGTGAAGTAGAACACCCGGTCGCCGGCGCGGATGTCGGTGTGCAGCAGGTGTTCCTTGCGATGCTGCAGCAAGGTGCCGCCCACCCCATGCACGATGGACTTGGGTTTGCCGGTGGTGCCGGAGGAATAGAGGATGAACAGCGGCGCATCGAAGGCCACGCGCCGTGCCGGCGGCGCCTGCCCCGGATCATTCGCCAGCAGCTCTTCCCACCGCCGGGCCTGAGGCAGGCGCATCAGTGCGTCAGCCGTGGCGGCCACGAGATATACGGCACGCAGGCCGGTGAGCTCCTGTGCCAGCTGCGCGATCTTCGCGGAGCAGTCATGCTGCTTGCCGGCGTAGAAGTAGCTGGTGGTGGCCACCAGGAGTTTCGCACCGGTCTGCCCGAAGCGCTCCACGCAGGCCGCGGCGCCGAATTCCGGCGAGACCGAGGTCCATACTGCGCCCAGGTGGGCGGCTGCCAGCATCGCGATGACAGCCTCGGGCGAATTGGTCACGAAGCCGGCGACCACATCGCCCTCACCGATGCCCGCAGCCGCGAAGCCGGCAACAACGGCCAGCACGCGCTGGCGCAACTTGCCGCGCGTGAGCTCGGTGCGCACGCCGCTCTCGTCGCGGGCGATCAGCGCGATGGCGTCGGCGGGACCGGCAAGCAGGTTTTCGGCGTAGTTGAGGCGGCTGCCAGCAAACCAGCGGGCACCAGGCATGCGCTCGCCCTGATCCAGGGTGGCCGTGCCACGATCGCCGATCACGCCGGCGAAATCCCACAGGGTGGACCAGAAGGCGCCGCGCTCGCGCAGCGACCAGCCATGCAGCTGCCGCCAGTGCTCCGCCGCATCCGGGACGGCCGCTGGCGCGCCCGCCCGCTGGTGCGCGAAGCGCGCGAAGGCGGTCAGGCCGCAGCGGTCGAGGCGGTCAGACGGCGGCTGCCAGAGGATCGGGCTGGAGGTTTCCATCAGTGGCGGCCTGCCTGGCGCGGTACTCGCGCGGCGGCATGCCGTACTGCTCGCGGAAGCTGCGGCTGAAATGCGGCGCGCTGTTGAAGCCCCAGTTGAATGCGATCTCGCAGATGGAGCGGCTGCGCCAGCGCGGGTCGGCAAGCTGCCGGGCGGTCTCTTCGAGACGCCGGCGCAGCACGTAGGAGGAAATGCACTCGCCCTCGCGCGCGAAGATCATGCGCAGGTAGCGCGCGGAGACATTCAGCGCCGCGGCAATGCTGTGCGGGCCGAGTTCCGGATCGCCCAAGTGCTGCTCGATGAACAGCCTGGCGCGGGCATAGCGACCGCCCGAAGTCGAGGCGGTGGCAGTGAGCTGGCTGAAGGCCATCGAGAAGGCCAGCGCCAGTGTTTCCAGCACCTGGCGCGACAGGCACTCCTGCGCCGCGACCGGCAGTTCCGCGCGCGCCTGTGCGCAGAAGTTGCGGATCAGCGAGGCAGCCACATCGGCCATGCCCGTGCCCGCCGCCAGTCGACGACCGCAGAAATGTTCGGGGGATGGCAGGTGCTGGCGCAGCGCCCTTGCGGGCACGCGTACCAGCAGCAATGTTGAACCGCTTTCTATGCGGTGCTTGTGGGGAGCGCAGTTGTCGCACAGTGCAAGGTCACCAGGGGCAAGGTCGGCACGCTGCCCATACTGTGACAGATTGCCGCGGCCTTCCAGTTGCACGATCAGCGTATAGCCGCTGCCGGATTCGCGGGCATCGGGAGTGGGCATGCGATCCACGGCAGTGCCCACGCATACCACACGCGCAAAGCGCAGCACTCCGAGCGAACCCACCTGCATGCGGGCGTCGAAACCGCCGAGGTCCGTCGAAAACAGCTCGCTGCGGGCGAAGTGCGCGCTGTACTGCGCGCTCCAGGCTGCGAGCCTGTTGCGGCTGGGACCTGCCGTCCCGCTGGTCATGGCCTCCATACTCCCCCCGCTTGTATTTCCTATATCCTATAGGATACAGGGCGGAGGTTGTCAATTTCGGCAACCCTGCAGGCCTACCGCTCGACAGCGTAGGCCTGCAGGCGCTGGTAGGACTTCTCGATATGAGCGCGCATGGCCGCTTCCGCCTCCGCAGGGTTGCGGTTGGCCAGGGCCTCCACCAGCCGGGCGTGCTCGGCACTGGCCTCACGCGTGACTTCGCTGTGGAAACGCAGGCGGAAGATGTGCAGGTGGGTGTTGAGCCGGGCAAGCGCCTCGCGCACCAGCAGGTTGCCGCTGCCGGTGGCGATCAGGTCGTGCAGGTCGGAGTCCTGCACGGCGAAACGGTCGTATGAACGGCGTGACTCGCCGGGTTCCATGGCTGTGGCCAGGCGCCGCACGCCCGCAAGCTGGGCATCACTCATGCGCTCGGCAGCGCAGCGGGCAGCGAATGGTTCGAGCAGCAGGCGCATCTCGTAGAGTTCGTCGAGCTGGCGGCGGTTCAGCTGGGGCGCGCAGCAGTAGCCGAACAGGTGCCGCTTGGTAACGAGGCCGGTGGCCTCGAGGCGGCTGAGCGCCTCGCGGATGGGCGTCTGCGAAACGCCCAGCTTGCGTGCCAGCTCGTCGATGGAAATGCGCGTGTCGGGCGGAATGCGCAGCGCCATGATGTCGCCGCGGATGAGCTCGAATACTTCATCGACGATGCCCTGCGAGCGCCGGATCACCCGCTGGGCGGGCGTCGTGTCGGTGGCAGGTGCGTCGGTATTCATGGATGCGGGTGGATGCGGGAAGTGCAGCCTGGAGCGGGGGAACGGGCGATGCCATCATAACGCAGACGACCGGCCCGACCTGCGGTTGGCGGCAGCCGGTCTTTTACAGTGCGGCAATCCGCGGGGAGCGGGTTAACATCATCCCGACCCCAGCCTTGACCGGGAACAGCGCCATGATGAAACGCCGCTCATTTGTTGCCCTTTCCATTGCTGCCGCGGCGGCGGGCTCGCTGCCCCGCCAGGGCTTCGGCGCCGCAGCGCCGGCCCCGCTGGGCGTGAAGCTCTTCGACACCCACGCGCATTTCTACACCTACGAGCCGGACAAGTATTTCTTCGACGGCTCCGGTTCCCGGTACGGCAAGGAGCGCATGGTGGCCAAGGCCAAGGCCAGCCCGATGGATGCCGCCACCGTGTTCCGCTTCTGGGATTCCATCGGCGTGGAGCGTGGCACGGGCGTGCAGTACAACAGCACCTACGGCACCGACAACAGCTACCTGCTGGATGTGTGCCGCGCCCATCCGCAACGGGCAATGCCTGTGGTGATCCTCAGCCCCACCGATGCGAAGACGCCGGGAACGCTGGTGAAGTGGGCGCGCGAGGAGCGGCTCACGGCCATACGCTGGACCGGCTCGACGCGTGGCGATGCACCACCTGCCTGGCTGTCGCCGGCATCCGAACCCTCATGGAAGGTATGTAATGACCTCGGCCTCGCGGTGGTGCTGATGCCGCTGGGTGGTGACGACAAGGTGCTGGACCAGGTTGCGCGGTTCGCGGACAAATATCCCAATGTGAAGATCGCCATGGACCACATCGGCTTTCCGCGACCGGAGGTGCTGCCTGAAACCTTCGGTCTCACGCCCGGGCACTACGCGCTCGCGAAACACCACAACGTCTATTACAAGCTCACCAATTTCCTCGTGTCGGAAATGGAAGCCGGCGCGAAGAGCGCGAACAAGCCCATGGTGGAACTGAAGCCTTTCGTGGAACACATGGTGAAGACCTTCGGTGCCGACCACCTGATGTGGGGCTCGGACTACGGCAATGTCGAGGTCGACGACGTCCAGTACACGCAGAACATGATCGCCGCCGCCTCGGGGTTGTCAGCGAAAGACAAGTCGGCCTTCTTCTACGACACGGCGAAAGCCGTGTTCGTGCCCGGCGGCAGGGGGGGCGTGCGCGGCTAGCTGGCCTGCGTCCCGGCGTAGATGCGGGCCGCGGTGCCGTGCAGGAACTGCCGGCGTTCGCCGGCATCCAGCAGCCGCGCGGCGGCATGCGCATGGGCGATCTTGTCGGCATAAGGCCAGGCAAGGCTCTGTCCCACGTCCGAACCCCAGCAGATGCGTCCGGCGCCGAAGCGCTCGACCATGCGCCGTGCCACGTCGGCCGGATCCACCCCGCCTTCCTGCATGCGCTCCACGTTGATCTCGGTGAACTTGAAATGGATGTTGGGCGTGTCGGCCAGCAGGCGGATGGTGCTGTCGATGCCGTAGTCGGGTGGTGGGGGCATCGCGGTCATGATGCCCGCTTCCCGCGCCCAGGCCAGTTCCGGCAGTGACGCGCCCCACGGAATGCCCAGGTGGTCGATCAGCACGGGCAGGTCCGGAAAACCGCGCGCGATCTCGCGCAGCAGTGGAAGCGTCCAGGCAAGCTGGTTCTGGAAGAAGATGATGGCCACGGGCAGGCGCAGCTGCTCGCAGGCTTTCCATACCTTGAGTGTGGCCGTCGAGGCCATCCAGTCCGTATCCAGTTGCGATGGACGCGTGTTGGCCATGCGGAGGCCGGCGACCAGGCGCTGCGAGGCCAGTCGGGCAAGCGTGTCGGGAGTGGCGGGGTCCTGCGTGTCGAGAATCACCACCGGCAGCAGGCGGCCGGGAAATCTCCGTGCCGCCTCGATGATGTAGCTGTTGTCGTGACCGTAGAGGTGCCCCCGCTGCACCACGCAGGATGTGGTCACCTGATGCGCATCCATCATCCCGATGAGTGATTCCGCTGTGACGTTGTAGCTGGTACGTGCGGGTACGGGCAGGCCTGGGGCAAGCGGACGTGGCGGGTAGGTGTCCCAGTCGTCCGAGATCAGGTGCGCGTGTGTGTCGAACAGCAGGTCCATGGCGCGAGTCTATCGCTTCGGCCGCATGGCAGCCGCCCGCCCGGCGGGGCAAGAGCTGTGCCGTTGCAGACAAGTGACTGCCGCCGAGTGGACCTAACGTGCCGGCGCGGTCGGCGTTCGCGCTGACCGCTTGATCCTGCCCTGCATGTCTGACCACACGCCAAGGAGGCACTGTGTCCAGGATGTTCAACGGGATTTCCACGGCCGTGCTCACGGCCCTGCTGCTGCCTGCAGCAGCCCAGGAACGCAATGCCGAGACCGAGCTGGAGGAGATCATGGTCACGGCCACACGCCGCGAGACCAGCCTGCAGACCACGCCGCTGGCGATCACTGCGGTGCAGGCCGAAGACCTGGCCGAACGCAGCATCACCAGCACGGCGGAACTCGGCGCCATCATCCCCAATGCGGCCTTCAGGCCGGCGCAGGGTGCCTATGGCAAGGGTGTCACCGCATTCATCCGCGGCATCGGCCAGGGTGATACCAACCTCAATGCGGAACCTGGCGTGGCGTACTACATCGACGATGTGTACTACCCGCTGCTGTTCGGCTCGAACTTCGACCTGCTGGACCTGGAGCGGGTGGAGGTGCTGCGCGGACCGCAGGGCACACTGTTCGGGCGCAATGCGCTCGCGGGCGCCATCAGCCTGGTGAGCAAAGCACCGGATCCCACGCGGCTGGAGACCCATGCACAGCTGACCACCGGCAGCTTCAGCCGCATGGAACTGCGCGGCGGCATCAACCTGCCCCTGGGCGACAACGTGGCGCTGCGCCTGTCGGCCGTGTCGAAGAAGCGGCGCGGCTACCAGCAGCGGCTGGACTTCCGCTGCGAGATGGTCCGCCGTGGCACGCCGGAGCTGGCCGGCGACTTTCCCTATGCCGAAGGCCTGCTCATCGACACCGACAACTTCACTCCGGACAGCTGCGTGATCGGCCACCTGGGCGGCGAGGATGTGCATGCCGCGCGCGGCCAGTTGCTGTGGAATGCTTCATCGCGGCTCACGCTTACCTTTGGCGGCGACTGGCTGCAGGATGAGTCGGACAGCGCGGCCGATGCGCTGATCGACGTGAACCCCGCGCTGGCGGCCTCCCACCTGAACACGGTGGCGGCGGCTGGTTCCTTCAGTCCTGATGTCGGGCCGGCCTTTGCGTACGACCAACGCTTCCTCACCGGCAATCCTTACCAGACCTATGCCACCTACGGCGATCCGGTTCCCGCTGGAGCGAACCTGCCCGTGGCCAGCGGTGCGCAGTTCTACAACGGTTCGGTGCTGCGCGGCGGGCTGCGCTACCGTCCCTATGCGCCGGTGAAGAACTGGGGGCTGTCCGCGCGGGGCGTGTACAGCCTCACCGATGACATGGACCTCACCACCGTCGTCGGCTATCGCAAGGTGGACACGGTCTTCTCCTTCGATGTCGACGGTTCGCCGCTGGCGCTGGAGAACACGCGCAACAATTCCGGCGAGGATTTCTGGTCCGGCGAGGCGCGGGTGACCGGACGCCACGGGGATTTCGACTGGGTGGCCGGCGTCTTCTTCTTCGAGGGCGACGGCTACGTGCGCACGCGCTTGGTTTCGCCCTTCAACGCATCACAGCGCTACCAGACCCACACCTACGATCCGCAGAGCTCGGCGGCCTTCCTCAACCTGGGGTGGCGCCCGCTGGAGAAACTGGGATTCTCCTTCGGTGGCCGCTATTCGGATGACAAGAACGTCGTGCACTACAGCAACCTGCTGGACGGCGGAACGGCTGCGCAGCACATCATCTTCGACGTCACTCCGCAGGATGAACGCTTCGACTGGAAGGCAGGCATCGACTACCGCCTTGGAAGCCAGACCATGGTATATGCCTCGGCCGCCACGGGCTTCCGCCTTCCGACCTTCAATGCGCGGCCCTTCCAGCCTTCGCAGGTGACGCAGATCGAAGGCGAGGACATCCTCACCTACGAGCTGGGTGTGAAGACGGACCTCCTCGAGGATCGCCTGCGCCTGAACGCGACGGCGTTCTTCACCGACTACCGCACGCGTCCCGCCGGCATCGGCGGACAGGAGTACCAGCTCGATGGCAACGGCAACCCGCTCAGTGGCACCCAGGTCACGGAGCCGCTTCCGAACGGGCCGCCGGGCTCCACCCGCTGCCGCAACCGCACGCAGCAGGAGATCGACGGTGCCGTGCCCGGGTTTACATGCCTCTCGCGCACCTACTACTACAACAATCCGGGACGGGTGCGCGGCGTGGAGGCGGAATTCCAGGCCCACCCCGTCAACCGGCTGGCGCTGAATGGCTCGGTGGGCTTCTCGACCTTCGACTCGCGCGACGTGAACAGCCGCGCAGTGAACCGCCGGGCGCTGGGTGTGCCGGAATGGAATGCCAGCCTCGGCGCGCAATATGTGTTGGCGGCGCCGGCACTCGACGGCAGCATCACCCCGCGGCTGGACTGGCTCTACACCGGCAGCATTGCCTACCAGGACAACGCCACCACCCTGAACCAGCCGGATTACGCGGTGCTCAACCTGCGGGTGGGTTACGAGAACGATGCCGGCGACCTCGAGGTGGCAGTGGGCGTGACCAACCTCACCGACAAGTTCTACTATCGGAACATCTTCAACCTGCAGCCTTTCGGCTTCCCGCAGATCAATGGCCAGCCCAGTCCGCCAAGAGAATGGTTCCTGACCATCCGCAAGGACCTGTGAGGGAGCAGTCGATGCCGGGCGGCAGTGGCCCGGCATCGCTGCAGGATCTCATCGACCGCGGGCGCATCCACCCGATCCAGATGCGCGTGATCGCACTTTGCGCAATGGTCACGCTGGTGGAGGGCATCGACCTGCAGCTGATCCCGCTGCTGGCGCCATCGATCACGGCTTCGTGGGAGCTGGGACCGGTGGCGCTGGGCCTGCTGTTCGGCGCCAGCGCCTGCGGGCTGATCTTCGGCGGCCTGGGTGCAGGCTGGCTCGCTGACCGGATCGGCAGGCGCGGCTCCCTGCTGGCAACGATGACGCTGATGACCACGGCGACACTGGCCACGGCGCTGGTGCACACCTTCCCGCACCTGCTGGTGTGCCGCCTGCTCGCGGGCGTCGCATTCGGGGGTGTGATTCCCGCGGCCGTTTCGCTGGTATCGGAGTTCCTGCCCGCGCGCACCCGGCCCAGCGTGGTCGCGCTGGTCATCCTTGGCCAGGCGGTGGGAGCACTGCTGGCAGCGCTGGTGATGAAGTCTCCCGCCGTCGCCGCGATGCGCTGGCAGGCGCTGCTGCTGATTGCCGGCCTTGCCTGCGCCACGGTCACGCTGCTGGCATCCATGCTGCCTGAATCACCGCGCTACCTGGGCCTGAAGGAACCGCACGGGCGGCGCTTCGCCGCGGTGCTGCGTGGCCTGGGGGTTGCACCCGGCACTGCCGTGCATGAGGCAGATCCACCCGTAAAGGGATTCAGGCTGCTGGAGCTCTTCGCCCCCAGCCGTGCCTGGGGCACCGTGCTGCTGTGGGCGGGCTTCATCGGCATCGGCTGGCCGCTGAGCTTCTTCACCAACTGGCTGACCAAGATCTACACCGAGGCCGGACATGCTGCCTCCGTGGGTGTGGATGCGATGGCGCTGTATTCAGGCGGCGCCATCCTGGGCGGGCTGGTGCTGCCGCTGTTCAGCCGGCGCTGGCACCACGACAAGGTGCTGGTCACCTCGGTGCTGGTCGCGGCTGCGCTCACCGCCTCACTGGGCATGGCGCTGGATGACGCCAGGACGGTGCACATGACGGTGTCCTTCCTCTGCGGTGTCTTTGTCTCCGGCGTGTTCTTCCTGCTCTATCCGCTGGCGGTGCGTTATTACCCCACCGACATCCGCTCCACCGGCATCGGTTCGGCGGTGGCCTTCGGTCGTGTGGGCAATACCCTGAGTCCGATGGTGGCTGGCTGGATGCTGGGGGCGGGGCTTTCACCGCAGTCGGTGTTCTGGGCCATGGCAGCGCCGCTGCTGGTGTCTGCCGGTGCGCTGTACCTGTTCCACCGCCTCACGGTGCCACAGCCCGTGCGCGAGCCGGGCGTGGGTGCAGCCGCAGCTACGCGTACAGTTCCCGTGGATTCTCGCTGAGAATCTGCCGCCGGATGCGCTCATCCGGTACCCATTCGGCGAACAGGTCCAGCAGGTCGCCATCATTGGGCATCAGGCGGTCATTGAGCTGCACGTGCGGCCAGTCCGACCCCCACAGCAGGCGTTCGGGCGCGTGGCGTACCAGCGCTTCGGCGAAGGGACGCATGGCGGCGTAGGGGAATTCCTCGCGTGTGCTGCGCATCGGCGCCGACAGCTTCACCCACACGCGCCCGGTCTCCAGCAATTCGAGTACCGTGGTGAATGCCGGCTGGTTGAGTCCGAGGCTCGCATCGAAGGCGCCGAAGTGATCCAGCACGATGGGCGTCGGCATGGCGAGCAAATGTTCTGCCACCTGCAGCAGGTGCCCATGTACCAGGCTCTGGTACTGCACATGCCAGCCGGCCTCGTGGACCATTTCGGCCAGGCGCGGCTCGATGCCGGGCAAGTGGCTCCACTCATGGCCGGCCGGCCCACCGAACATGCGGATGCCGCGCACGCCCAGCGCATGCAATGGCGCGATGCGCCCGGGGCTGAAATCCAGCGGAGGGAGGATGATGCCGCGGAACCGGCCGGGGAAGCGCGCCAGCACCTGCTCCAGGTGCCGGGTGTTGCGGCCATAGCCGCCGGCGCTGACGATCACGGCATATGCCATGCGCAGCTTCTCCTGCATGCGCAGGTAATCCTCGGGCAGCGCGTCATCCGACGTATAGGGGCTGTGTGATTCGAAGGGAAACTGCGCGGCCGGGCCGAACAGGTGCATGTGGCAATCCCAGGCGCCGGGCGGCACTGGATGGCGAGGCGTGCGAGGATTCGGGTCGGGCGGCTGGTTGTGCAGCGCGCGGGCGGGGCCGGCAGTGGTCATGAGGCGCGATACTCCCTGCTGCTTCGTGGGCAAGCTTGCCCCGGGGGGCAGTGGAATTCTGCCATCCTGGTCAAGTCCCACTGCCGCGGCTGACTTAGGTTACGACGATTGTGGAGAGGTGATCGATGGCATCTGGAGTGCTGGTGGTGACGGGCGGAAGCCGCGGTATCGGGGAGGCGGTGGCTGTCCTCGGTGCACAGCGCGGCCATGACGTGGTGCTGAGCTACGCCAACAACGGGGCGCGCGCGGCGGCCGTCGTGCAGCGCATCCAGGCAGCGGGCGGTACTGCGCTCGCGGTGCATGCCGACACGGCGCAGGAAGCGGACATCGAGAAGCTCTTCGAGGCCGCCGACAAGCGCGGGCGGCTCGCGGCCATGGTGTACAACAGCGGCATCACCGGTGCGCACTCGCCGCTGGCCGACGCGTCCACCTCCACCATCGACGCGGTGCTCGACGTGAACCTGCGTGGCGCCATCCTCAGTTGCCGCTCGGCCATCCGGCGCATGTCCACGCGCTTCGGAGGCCAGGGCGGATCCATCGTGCTGATCTCATCGCGCGCCACGTTCTACGGTTCGCCTTCCGAGTTCGTCTGGTACGCCGCATCCAAGGGTGGCATGGACAGCCTGGCCTACGGCCTGGCGCGCGAGGTGGCCACCGAGGGCATCCGCGTGAATGTGGTTTCGCCCGGCCCCATCATCACCGAGATGCATCGGCCAGGCAGGCTTGAAGTGGCCGAGAAGCGCTCGCCCATGCAACGGGCGGGCACGCCGGAAGAAGTGGCTGAGACAGTGCTGTTCCTGGCGTCCAGCGCGGCTTCCTATGTGAACGGCGGCAACCTAGTCGTTTCGGGTGGACTGTAGCAATACACGGAGCAAGCCATGCGCGCATTGATGCGTCTGAACCGGTGGGTGCTGCTGTGTCTGCTGGCCGCGCTGCCAGCGGGCACGATGCTTGCGGCAGAGGCCCGCATGGACCTGGCCAGGCTCGAGGCCAGTGTTGCGGCTGCCGAGGGTGTGCGCGCGGTGAAGCGCCTGCAGCATGCCTACGCGCACTACCTTGATGAGGGCCGATGGTCCGACCTGGCCGATCTCTTCACCGCGGATGTCGCGGCGCAGTTCGGCAATGAGCGGCTGCAGGGCAGGGAGAACCTGCGCCGCCACCTGATGCGGGCGGCGGGCCGCAGCGGCGAGGGCCTCGCGGCGGGGCAGCTGAACACGCAACTGGTGATGCAGCCCATCGTCACGCTGGGCGCCGACGGACGCAGTGCCAGGGGCACGTGGCACGAACTGGCCTTGCTGGGCCGCTACGGCAAGTCCGCCAACTGGCTGGGCGGCATCTACGAGAACGAATACCGCCTCGAGGACGGCAAGTGGAAGATCAGCCGCGTCAACTACATCGAGCAGTACCGCGGCGCGTATGAGGACTATGGCCACAAGGCGCCTGCGAAGTGGAACATCCCTTATCACTTCGAGGCGGCGCACGTCGGCGTGACAGTGCCGGAAGCCGCGCTCGATGCACTGGTGCGCAATGCGACCACGGGACCTGATGCCGACCGCCAGGCTGCTGCAACTGCCCGCCTCGCCGTGCTGCGCGCTGAAACCGAAGTGCAGAACCTGCAGCACGCCTTCGGCTACTACCTGGACCGCAAGCTGTGGGATGACGTGGCCGACCTGTTCACTGCCGGCGGATCGCTGGAACTCGGCGGGCGTGGCGCCTATGTGGGCCGCGAGCACATCCTCAAGGCGCTCACCACCTTCCACGGTCCCGGGCCCCTGAAGCGCGGCGAGCTTTTTGACCACCTGCTGTTCGGCACGGTGGTGACCATCTCTCCGGATGGATTGCGGGCTGCCGCACGTAGCGTGCAGCTGGCGCAGTTGGGCCAGGCGGGCGAATTCGCGAAATGGGAACTCGGCGTGTTCGAGAACCAGTTCGTCAGGGAGCAGGGCAAGTGGAAGCTCAGCGCGGTGCGTTACTTCCCGCGTGTCAGCACCGACTACGACTTGGGGTGGGCGCAGGATGCGCAGCCTGCGCCAAAGGTGAGCCGCGAATTCCCGCCGGACCGCAAGCCGGTTTCCTTCGCAAGCTATCCGAAGTTGCAGAGCGTGGCGCCGAGCTTCGTGCATCCGGTGACCGGGCGCCCCGCGCGCAGCATTGCCGGGGCGATCGTGAAGGTGGATGCCATCGGCGGCGGCGCAGGCAAGGCGATCAATGGCGTGCAGGGTTCGGGCCAGCTGCTGGAGGACCTCGGTCGCCAGGTTGCCCGCGAGATCGGCGTGGATGCAGTCGAAAACCTCAACAGCTCCTACGGCTACTACATCGATGAGTCGGACTGGGATGCAATGTCCGATACCTATTCGATCACCGCGGGCGCAAAGGAGCTCACTGGCGCCGGGGTTTACGTGGGCCAGGAGCGCATCCGCACGGCGCTGAAGCTGCGCGGCCCGAGCGGTGGTCGTTCGCCGGACTTCTTCACCATCCACCAGCTCATCCAGCCGGTGATCCATGTTTCCGACGATGGGCTGCGCGCGAAGGCGCGGCTGCGCCTGTTCCAGGGTGGTGGCAACGCCGATGGTTCCAGCGGATCGTGGATCGGCGGCATCTACGAGAACACCGCGGTGTTCGAGAATGGCGAGTGGAAGTTCGGCATCCAGGACCTGCACCACCTGTTCAATGCGTCCTACCGCAATGGGTGGGGACGGGTTGGGGGCGCAACGATTCCCGCAAGGCGGACGGTGCAACAGGCCTCTGGTGCTGCCGCGCCGGCCCCCGCGGCGGGGCGCAACGCGCAGGGCGGGGGCATCACGCAGGGACTGGGCGGAGCGCGCAGTCCTTCCAGCTGGCAGACGGAGTTCCCGCCTGACCGGAAGATCCGCGCGCGGCAGTACGCGTTCCCGGAAATCACCGAACCGGCATTCCACTACGTGAATCCGGTGTCGGGGCGTCCACCGAAGGAAATGATGCCGGACTAGATATCCGGCGCGCTCAGGCCACCCAGACAGTCTGCAGGTTGCACAGCTCAAGCATGCCGGTGCGGCCGAGTTCGCGGCCGTAACCGGAGAGCTTCACGCCGCCAACCGGAAGGCGTGGATCGGACGCCGTCACGCTGTTGATGAACACGCTGCCCACCACTAGCTCGCGGGCCAGCGCACGGGCGCGCGCCAGGTCGCTGCTCCACAGCATGGCGCTGAGTCCGAAGGCGGAGTCATTCGCCATTGCGATGGCTTCGACCGCACTGCCGGCCTGCTGGATTGCAGCGACGGGGCCGAAGGTTTCTTCGGTTACCACCGGCATCTGTGCGCTGACGTCGGTGAGCACGGTGGGCTGGTGGAACCAGCCGGGACGCCCGATTTCGCTGCCGCCGGTGAGGAGGCGCGCGCCACGCTGCAGCGAGGCGTTGATCTGTCGCGACAGTCCCTCGCGCAGGTCGGCGCGCGCCATCGGACCCATCTGCGTGGACGGTTCAAGCGGATCGCCGGTGCGCAGTGCGGCAGCGGCCGCCGCAAACTTCGTGGTGAAGGCTTCTGCTACCTGTGCCTCGACGATAAACCGCTTTGCCGCGAGGCAGACCTGGCCGCAGTTGGTGAAACGCGCGCGCACGCCGGCTGCCACCGCGGCATCGAGGTCCGCATCGGCCAGCACGATGAAGGCGTCGGAGCCGCCAAGCTCAAGCACCGTCTTCTTGCACGCGGCGCCAGCCTGTGCGGCAACCTTGGCGCCCGCAGCAGGGCTGCCGGTGAGCGTGACGGCGGCAACGCGCGCATCGGCAATGATGGCGCCCACCAGCGGCACGGGTGCATGCAGATTCTGGAAGACGCCTTCAGGCAGTCCGGCTGCCAGCAGCAGTTCTGCAACCGCGTTGGCGCAGCCCTGCACATTTGGCGCGTGCTTCACGAGCAGTGTGTTGCCGGCCATCAGTGCCGAAGCTGCGCAACGGAAGATCTGCCACACCGGGAAATTCCACGGCAGCACTGACAGCACCACGCCCAATGGCAGGTGCGCGATGTAACTTGCGCGCGCCTGCGTCGGCACCACCTGGTCGGCCAGCCACTCCGGTCCGTGTTCCGCGACGTATTCGCAGTTCCACGCGGACTTCTCGACCTCGGCCATCGACTCTGAAAGTGGTTTTCCCATCTCCAGCGTGATGAGGCGGGCGAGGTTCGCCTTGCGCGCGCGCAGTTCCGCGGCAATCGCGGTCATTGCCGCGGCGCGCGCGGCAAGTGGCTGGCGGCGCCAGGTGACGCCGGCGCGTGCAGCCCGTGCAATGGCGTCCTCGACGCCTTGGGGCTCGGCCATCGGCCATGCCGAAAGCGTCTCGCCCGTTGCCGGATTGATGGAAAGGGAAGTGTTGTCTCCTGCGGAAGTAGGCATTGAAGAGTCCCGTGCTATCGTCAATCCATAATAAGCGAAGCAGAGCCTGGGGGTGACGAAGTGCAGACCTGGAGCACCGCCGATGCGCCACGCGGCACACGCGCCGCCTGGTGGAATGCGTTGTATGCAGAACGCTTTGCCAATGTGACTTTCAGTCCCGCATGTGCGGGCGAGTTCCAGGCAGAGCTGGCGCTGGGCACGCTGGGGCCGCTGGGCATCGCGCGCATCCGTGCCACACCTTCTGCCATCGAGCGCACCAGCGCGCATGTGGAGCGTGGTGGTTCCCGGCTGATCTCGTTCATCTACGTATCGCAGGGCTCGGCGACATTCGAGCACAACGGCAACACCACCGACCTGCGTCGCGGCGACTTCACGCTCTGCGACAACGCCGCGCCCCATCGGTTGCACAGCAGGGCCGACACCGAACTGGTGGTGGTGCGCGCTGCACCTGATGTATTGCGGGAGCGCATCCCGCAGCCGGAAGGCTGGTGCGGCCTGGTGCTTTCCTCCGGTTCACTCTTTGCCAGCGCGGCCGCGCAGATGACGGGGGAGCTGAGCACATGCATGGAGGCTGGCCTGCCGCGCCGCTATGCGAGCGTTGCCGCGCGCAACCTGCTCGATGTGCTGGCCACGGCCTTTGGCCTCGCGTTCGAGCGCGGCACAACGCCGACGCCTTCGGTGGCGGCGCGTCGCGTCGCTGCCTGCCGGCACGTGGAAGCGCATCTCCGGGATCCGCAGCTTTCCCCGACGCAGGTGGCGGCTGCGCTGCACGTCTCACCCCGCTACCTGCGCATGCTGTTCCAGGACGGCGGGGAGACCCTCTCGGCCTACATCCTGCGCCGGCGGCTGGAGGAATGTGCGCGCCTGCTCGCCAATCCGCTGTGGAGCCGGCAGACCGTCACCGACATCGCCTTCGGGGTGGGATTCAACAGCGCCGCACACTTCACGCGCGCCTTCCGCCAGCAGTTCGGGACCACACCTACCGCATATCGCCGCCGCTCGCTGGCTGCCGCGGCGTGAAATTTCCGCCGCGGTCCGCCGCCAGTTCCGCCACGCGCAAGTAGACAGGCCCGCTCCATGTGAGCATCGCATCCCGCGTTTTGGGGCACAGGAGTCGGGGCGGCCGGATGATACAATCGATTGCACAGCGACCCGCCTGTTCCGGCGCCATGGTGACGTTCTGATACGGGGAGACCTCAGCCGGCCACTGGCACTGCATCTGCCTCGCCGGCTTGCCTTCGGGTCTGGCGGTTTCGCCGCCTGCGCCGAGTGGGTTGCAGCGGGCGCCCCCGGCGCCATCCTCATCGTGACTTCACCGCCACTGGCGCCGCTGTGCGAGCCGCTGGCCGCTTCGCTGCGCAGCCAGGGTCGCGTGGTGAAGGTGTGGGAGGGCGTGGCCAGGGAGCCGCAGGTCGCCGACCTGGAGCAGGCCATCGAGGCCGCACGTGACATAAAGGCCGTGGCCATCGTTGCAGTGGGTGGCGGCAGCGCCATCGACGTGGCCAAGCTGGCCGCCGCATTGTTCGACGGACGCCAGCGCATCAGCGAGGTGTTCGGCATCGGGCTGCTTTCGCATCGTGCCCTGCCGCTGGCCTGCCTGCCGACAACTTCGGGCACGGGCAGCGAAGTGTCCCCCATCGCCATCGTGCAGGATCCCGCTGACGGCCAGAAGAAGGGCGTGATCAGTCCGCACCTGGTGCCCGATGCGGCCTTTGTCGATCCCGCGCTCACGGTGGGCGCGCCGCGCCAGGTGACGGCCGCTTCCGGCATTGATGCGCTCACCCATTGCATCGAGGCCTATGCCAACCGACAGGCGCACCCGCTGATCGATGGCTGGGCGCTGGAAGGCATCCGGCGCATCGGACACAGCCTTTACCGCGCGGTGGAGCAGGGCGATGACCTTGCGGCACGCGCGGACGTGGCCTTCGGCAGCCTGTGTGGCGGCATGTGCCTGGGACCGGTGAATACCGCGGCCGTGCACGCGCTGGCCTATCCCCTGGGCAGCGATTTCGGCGTGGCGCATGGCGTATCCAACGCCGTGCTGCTGGCGCATGTGATGGACTTCAACCTGCCGGCCATGCCGGCCCGCTATGCCGCCATCGCGCGTGCGCTGGGCGTGGAAGGTGGCGGGGATGACATGGACGTGGCGCGCCGTGGTGTGGCCGCCGTGCATGCACTGGTTGAACGTTGCGGAATGCCCTCCGGCATCGCCGCGCTGGGCGTGCCCGAGTCGGCGGTGCCGCGCATGGTCGATGCCGCCATGAAAGTGCAGCGGTTGCTGGTGCAGAATCCCCGTACTGTCACACCAGAGGATGCGCGCGACATCTACCAGCGCGCATTCTGAAGACCCAGGCATGGCGATCCGTTCACCCTTCGGCTGGTACAACTCTGCCAACGCCCGCGTGAAGCGGGTGTTCTGGACCTGCACGGCCGCATGGGCGCTCGATTCAATGGACGCCCTGGTCTTCTCGTTCATGATCCCGACGCTGATGGTGGCGTTCGGCATGTCGCTCACGGAAGCCCAGTCCATCAACACGGCCAATTTCGTTTCGGCCGCGGTGGGTGGCTGGATGGGCGGGCTGTTGTGCGACCGCTACGGGCGCGCCCGCCTGCTGCAGCTGACCATCCTGTGGTTCTCGCTGTTCTCGTTCCTGTCGGGCTTTGCGCAGACCTACGAGCAGCTGTTCGTCCTGCGCGTGCTGCAAGGCCTGGGCTTTGGCGCCGAGTGGGCCGTGGGCGCGGTGCTGCTGGGCGAGATGATCGCGCCGGCCCATCGCGGCAAGGCGGTGGGCACCGTGCAGAGCGCGGCACCCATCGGCACCGGCATGGCAGCACTGCTGGCAGGGCCGCTGGTGGGCGCGCTGCCGCTGGAATATGGCTGGCGCGTGGCCTTCTGGGTCGGCATCCTGCCTGCCCTGCTGGTGTTCTTCGTGCGGCGTTCCGATGATGACTCGGACATCTACCTGGAGACCCGCCGGCGCCTGAAGGAAGAGCGGCGCGCGATCTATCCTTGGGCCATCTTCGCGCCGCAGGCGCTGCGCATCACGGTGCTGACGTCGCTGCTGGCCATCGGCATACAGGGCGCGGCGTATTCCGTCAGCAATTACCTCAGCGTATTCCTGCAGACCGAGCGCGGGCTGTCGGCCAAGGTGGCGGGCCTCTACATCCTCATCAATAGCGCCGGCGGATTCTTCGGCGCGCAGGTGAACGCCTACTTCAGCGACAACTTCGGCCGCCGCCGCATGTTCCGCCTTTTTGGTGCCGGCTTCGTGGTGATGGCGACCTTCTACCTGCTGGCACCGCTGGGCAACTCGGCCTGGACATTGCTGCCGGCCGGCCTGGTCTACGGCTTTTTCCAGTTCGGCCTGTATGCCTCCTTCGGGCCCTATTTCACCGAGCTGTTCCCGACCGAGATCCGCGGCTCGGGGCAGTCCTTCGCCTACAACCTGGGGCGGGCCATGAGCGGCCTGGCCTTCACCATGCCGGTGGCATGGATGATTGACGGAAATCTTGTTGGAATCAGCACGGGCATGCTGATCGGCGCGCTGTCGGGCATCGTGCTGGCGATCTTCGCCACGCTGCTGCTGCCGGAGACCGCGGGCCGTGACCTGTCCGGGCCCGTGGCAGAACGTAGAGCGATTGGATGAACAGGACCGAACAGCTGATGGTGATCCAGGAACTCAGTGCACTGCTGCACGAGTACTGGCATGACGTGGATACCAACTGGGGCCGCAATGCGCCCGAGTACTACACCGAGGACGCCGAATTCGTCGGGCCCGAGGAGGCGTACAGGGGCAAGGCGAAGATCCGCGCCTTCTACGAGTGGCGCGAGAAGCGTGGCGCGCGCACCGTGGTGCACGCCGTCACCAACTTCCGGGTGCAGTTCGAGAGCGACACGAAGGTGACCTGCACCTGGTACCTCATCCTCTATGCGGCCGATGGCAAGCCTGTGCTGCCCACGCATTCGCCCATCACCATTTCACTGATCACCGACCGCATGCAGCGCGAGGCCGACGGGCGCTGGCTGTGCAGCTACCGCAGGTTCGAGACCTGGTTCCAGGGCGGCATTCCGCCCACCAACCCGAAGCTGTAGCCGCCCGCGGTACCTTGTCGCGATGAACACATCAGGCATGGTTCCGGGGTTCACCGCCATGCGCGCGTTGCTGGGTGCCCTGGCCTGCGGGCTGCTGTTCGCTGCGCCTGCCGCCACGGGCGAGGCGCCCGCGCCGCTGCGCGTGTACGGCAATACCTCGGTGATCGAGCTGTCGCCGGTGCTGCTGGCTGCGCAGTCGCACAGTGAGCAGGTATTCGTGGGCAATGGCGGCGTTCCTGACCTGTTCCGGCCGGTTCGGGCTGATCTTTCCACCAATGCCGAGACGCAGGCGCTGCGTGTGTCCGTGGACAACCCGGATCTGCGCATCATCATGACGGTGTCGGAAGGGCTGTACCGAATCGTGGCTCGCCGCTCCGCGGGCATCAGCACGCTGGCCGACCTGAAGGGCAAGCGCATTGCGACCATCCCCATTACTTCGTCCGGCTATTTCCTGCACCGCATGCTGCGCTCGGCCGGGCTGGACTACGCTGACGTCACGGTAGTGAGCAGCGCCAACATGCGGCGCGTTTCCGACCAGCTGGTTGCTGGCGAGCTGGATGCGGTGACCATCTGGGAGCCGGAGATCGACAACATCCTGCTGCGGCTGGGCGAGGACGGCATCGAGTTCAGCGGCAAGGGCATCTACCGCGAGGTCTTCAACCTCAATACCACCGCGGCGCAGCTGGCCGATCCGGCGCAGCGCGCGCGCATCGTGGCCTTCGTGCGCAGCATCCTGCGCGCCACGAAGCAGCTGCATGAAGATCCACGCCGGGGCTGGACTGCGATGGCGAAGTCCGCCGGCCTTGACGAAGCCACGGTGGCCCGCACCTGGCATCACCATCGTTACATCGGTGAACTGGTGCCGGACCTGCTCGACGTGCTGGAGGATGAGGAAAGGTTCCTCGCGCGCGAGGCGAAACGCCCCGCACGCCCGCGCGCGGAGCTGGCAAGGCTGATCGACACCAGTGTGCTGCAGGAGGCCCTTGCAGGGCACCCGGAACTGCGCGTCACGCCACCGGAGCAGCAGGCAGTTCAGCGCCAGGCCGAGCGGCTGCGGGTCGAAAGGCTTTCTGCCGGCCTGCGCCATGTCACGGCGATCCGCGCCGTGAAACGCCTGCAGCATGCGCTGAACCACTATCGCGAAGCGGGCCTGTGGCAGGAGGCGGCGCAGCTCTTCACGCGCGATGCCACCGCGCAGGTAGGCACGCAGCAGTTCTCGGGTCGCGCCGCAATCGCTGCCCACCTCCAGGCCCAGGCGCTGGAGGGCACCGGCCGCAAATCACTGGGGCGGGGCGACCTCAACACGCACCTGGCGCTGAGTCCTGTCGTGACGCTCGACTGGGATGGTCGCGTGGCACGCGGCCGCTGGCGCGAGCTGTCGATGCTGGGCCGGTTCGGCGAACGTGCCGAGTGGGCCAATGGCATCTACGAGAATGAATACGTGGAAGAGGACGGCGTGTGGAAGATCCGCCGCCTCGATTATCGCCCGGGTTTCGCCGGCTCGTATGCGACGGGCTGGCGCAACGTTGACCGCAGTGACCAGGTCACGATCTTCGCCCATCACTACACACCCGACCAGGCGGGCATTCCGGTTCCGCAGAGCCCGGGGCTCACTGCCGCGGACCAGGCGCCACGCGATGAAGCCGGCCTCAGGCGGCGCACTGCCGCACTGCAGGCGCAGCTGCTGTGCCTGCAGCAGCAGGCGCAGGTTGAAAGCCTGCAGAATGCCTACGGCTACTACGTGGATCGCCGCATGTGGGATGACGTCGCGGAACTCTTTGCCGCGGACGGTACCTTCGAGACCGGCCACAGCGGCGTGTACCGTGGCCAGGCCAGCATCCGTCGCGCATTGGAGCAGTTCGGCCCGAAGGGCCTGGCCCAAGGGGTGATCAACGACCACACGCAGATGCAGCCGGTGATCACGATGTCCGCCGATTGCCAGGGCGCCCGGCTGCGCGGCACGGAGCTGGTGCAGACGGGCCAGAATGGCGTGGGTGGCGCCTGGGGCACCAACATCCACGAGAACACCTATCGCAGGATCGATGGCAAGTGGCGCCTGCAGTCGATGCAGGTGACGCGGCGCATGCGCACGGACTACGCGAAGGGCTGGGCAGCGAGCGCCGAGCCGGCGGTGCCCGCCGCTGGCTTCCCGCCGGATGCGCCCTCCACGGCAAGACGGCTGGCCTACCCCGCGCTCGATTTGCCGCCGCTGCACTACGGCAATCCCGCCAGGGGTGGGAAGCCCTTCGGCAATCCTGCCGCAAAGGTGCCCGCCGGCTCGCTGGCGGAACTGCTGGCCGCCGCCGAACGCGACCTTGAGATCGTGGTCGCCAGGGATGGCGCCGAGAACGTCTCGAATGCCTATGGCTATTACATTGACGAGTTCCTGTGGGACGGCGCGGCGGATGTCTTCGCAGTCAATGGCTCGAAGGAACTCTCCGGCGTGGGCAACTACATCGGGCGCGAACGTGTGCGCGACTCGATGGTCGGTCGCTACGGGTATGGCGGGCGCCGTGCCGCGAGCATGACCCTGCACCAGAAGACGGCCCCCGTGGTCACCGTGATGCCGGATGGCAGGACAGCCTACGTACGCACCAAGCTGTTCCAGCTCAACAGCGCGCGCGATGGCGATGGTTCGTACATGCAGGGCGTCTACGAGAACAAGCTGGTGCGCGAGCGCGGCGTGTGGAAGATCGCGCGGATGGACCTGGACTACACCTGGAACGCGAACTACAGCACGGGCTGGGCGGCGGTGCCCGAGCGCATGGCAGTGGGCACACCCGCGGCTGGCGCGGCACCTGCGCGTGGCGGCGGTCCTGGAGCACAATCGCCGGCCGCGCCTGCGCCGGCCCGCGGCGGTGCAGCCGCGTCTGGCCGCACGATGCCGGCGCCGGATGGACCGTTGCGCGGCGCCCAGAGCGCCCCATACCCCGGCCTCGCTACCATGGCGTTCCACTACCCGAATCCCGTTTCCGGCCGCGCGCCGCCTGAATTGCTACCCCCCTGAGGTCATCGTGTCCCGTTCCGTCATCGTTACCTGTGCCATCACCGGCTCCATCCACACGCCCAGCCAGTCTCCCCATCTGCCGCTGACGCCGGCGCAGATCATCGAGGAGTCCGTGGCAGCGGCCCGGGCCGGCGCGGCCGTGCTGCACCTGCATGCCCGCAATCCCGCCGACGGCAGCCCGACCGCGGATCCGGAAGTTTTCATGCAGTTCCTGCCGCAGATCCGTGCGCGCTGCGACGCCATCATCAACATCACCACCGGCGGTGGACCGGGCATGTCTCTGGAAGAGCGGCTGGAAGCCCCTGAACGGGTGAGCCCGGAGATGACCTCGCTGAACCTGGGCACGATGAACTTCGCCGGCTTCATGGCGCTGGAGAAGCTGCCTTCGCTGCAGCATGAATGGGAGCGTGGCTATCGCGACATCGCGCGCCGGCATGTGTTCCGCAACACCTTCGAGGACATCGACCTTGTGATGCAGCGCCTGGGCGAGGGACATGGCGTGCGCTTCGAGTTCGAATGCTACGACGTGGGCCAGTTGTTCAACCTGGCCATCGCGCTGGAGAAGCGTCGTTATGATCCGCCGCTGTTCATCCAGTTCGTGCTGGGCATTCCCGGCGGCATCGGCGCGGAGCTGGACCAGCTGCTGCACCTGCTGCGCACCGCGCAGCGGCTTTTCGGCCGCGAGCTGGAATGGTCGGTGCTGGCTGCCGGCCGTCACCAGATGGCCATGTGCACCCACGCCGCGCTGCTGGGCGGCAACGTGCGCGTGGGGCTGGAAGACAGCCTCTACATCGGCCCCGGTCAGCTGGCGCGCTCCAACGCCGATCAGGTGGCGAAAATCTGCCGCATACTCCGTGAACATGCGCTGGAACCGGCCACCCCGGCGGAGGCCCGTGCCCGCCTGAAGCTCAAGGGCGCCGATCGCGTCCGTCTCTGAACAGGAACCGAAGCGATGTACGAAACCTACGATCCGCGTTCCCGGCTCGCCCCCCAGGCGCGAGGCACGGCTCCCGCACCGGGCGGTTTCGCCGCTGCCGAATACGTGAAATTCCATCAACTGCCGGCCGCCGAGGCCACGCCAGCGGCGCGCACCTGGTATGGCCGCGGCCAGAACATGGTGGTGGCCTACTCGGAAGTGCAGCCCGGTGCGCAGTTCATGCGCCAGGGCCAGCCGGATGAATTCATGCTGGTGCTGCCGGAAGCCGGTGCCGGTGCGGTGCTGGAGGCGGGACAGCAGCGCGTGGAGATTCCCGGCTTCACCCTGACCATCCTGCCGCCGGGTGACAGCCGCATCACGCTGCGCCAGGGTGGCCAGCTGATCCGCGTGTTCTCCACCCGCAATGCCGATCTCGCCGCGATGTGTCCAAACGCCGATGCCTATGCGCAGGCGCACCCGAACATTCCGCCATTCCAGGCCTGGCCTGCGCCGCCGGAGGGTTTCCGCATCCGGCACTACAGCCTCGATGTGCCGCCGGAGCCGGGCCGTTTCGGCCGCATCTTCCGCTGCACCACCATGATGATCAACATGCTGCCCTACGAGCCGGCGCCGCGTGACATCACGAAGCTCTCGCCGCACCACCACGAGGATTTCGAGCAGTGCTCGCTGGCGATCAAGGGCGCCTTCGTGCACCACATCCGCTGGCCGTGGACGGCCAACCAGCAGCACTGGCGCGCGGATGACCATGAGCACTGCCCGGCGCCTTCCATCGCCGTCATTCCGCCGCCGGCCATCCACACTTCCGCCGCCACCGAAACCACCGGCAACCAGCTGGTGGACATCTTCGCGCCGCCGCGCATGGACTTCTCAAGGCAGGCGGGCTGGGTGCTGAACGCGGCCGAATATCCCATGCCGGAGGCTGGTGCATGAGCGTGACGATGGCTGATCCACCGATCGTCGATTCACACGCGCATATCTTCACGCCGGACATGCCGCTGGCGGACTCGGCGTGGATGCGGCCGGAGTATGGCTTTACGGCCGACGACTACCTGAAGGTGCTGGATGCGCACGGCGTGCATTTCGGCGTGATCGCCGGCATCAGCATCTTCGGCCATTACAACGACTACATGATCGAGGCGCTGCGGCGGCACAAGCGGCTGCGCGGCACGGTCAACATCGACCCGGCCATCGACCGCTACACGCTGGAACGCATGCAGGCCGATGGCGTGGTGGGCGTGCGACTGCAGCTGTCCCGCCGGCGCGAATTGCCCAATTTCACCACCGAGGGCTGGAAGCTGCTGCTGCGACGCGTGGCGGACCTCAACTGGCATGTGCACGTGGCGCTGGAGGGCCGGCTGATGCCGCAGGTGCTGCCCGCGCTGGAGGCCAGTGGCGCGCGCGTGGTGCTGGACCACTTCGCGCATCCGGACGTGGCGCAGGGCCTGGATGGCGAAGGGTTCCAGGCCGTGCTGCGTTCCATCTCGCGCGGCCGCACCTGGGTGAAGCTTTCGGCCGGCTTCCGGCTGACCTGGGAATCGAAGGGCACCGGCAAGCCTGACCCGGTGGCCATGGAACTGGCACAGGCCACTGCCGGGCGGCTGCTCAGTGAAGCCGGCACCGAGCGCCTGCTGTGGGGCAGCGACTGTCCCTTCGTGGGCCACGAGGGCGTCACCTACAACGACACGCTACGCTGGTTCGAGCAATGGGTGCCTTCGGCTGCGGCGCGCCGCCGCATCTCGGATACCGCGCTCAGGTTCTACTTCAGCTAAGGTTGCAGCATGGTCACCGCACGCATCGATGAGCGCTTCCGGGCGCGCCTGCTGGCGCGCGAGCCGTTGCTGGGCACCTTCATCAAGACACCTGCCAGCCAGGTGGTGGAAGTGGCCGGCGCCGCCGGGCTCGACTTCGTGGTGATCGACCAGGAGCATGCGCCCTTCGACCGCGTCACGGTGGATGCGCTGATCCTTGCCGGGCGCGCCGCGGACATCGCCGTGCTGGTGCGCGTGCCGGGAGATTCAGCCCGCGACATCCTGCCGCCGCTGGACTGCGGCGCACAGGGCGTGCTGGTGCCCCATGTGGATTCCGGCGCCCGCGCGGAAGCAGTAGTGGCCGAGGCGCGCTACCGCGGCGGCCGGCGCGGTTTCACCAATTCATCGCGTGCCGGCGGCTACGGTCGTGCCAGCTTCCAGGAGCACATCGCGGCCGGTGATGCCGGCACCGCGGTGCTGGCCATGGTGGAGGATGTCGCGGCGCTGGCCTTGCTGCCCGACATCATGGCAGTGCCGGGGCTGGATGCCGTGTTCATCGGCCGTGGCGACCTGTCGTGTGCGCTGGGCTGCGACGGCACGGGCGCGGCCCCCGTGGTAAAGGCCACCGAGCAGATCGCCGCCGCGGCGCGCACCGCCGGCAAGGCGCTGTGCGCGCACGTGGATCGCGCCGATTCGCCGGACGTGGCCTGGCTGCGCGGACTTGGCGTCAGCGCCTTCATCGTGGCATCGGACCAGGGATTGATGCGCCGCGCTGCACAGCAGGCGGTGGCGGCGTTCAAGGGCGGCTAGAGCCGCTGCGTCGAGCCGTGCGCTGGATCATCCGCCTCTTCGGCGGCTGCATCATCGTTGTCGTGCGCGCTTCCAGCTGCGGCGGCGGAAATCGCCGGATGATTGCCCGAGGGGCCGGCGCGCTGGTCCACGTAGATCAGGTCGTGCTTGCCGATGGAGATCACGTCGCCATCATTGAGGTTGTGGCGCCGCACGCGCCGCGACTTGATCATGATGCCGTTGGTGCTGTTGAGGTCTTCCACCAGGCAGGCATCGGCCTTGGTGATGACCTGGCAGTGGTGCCGGCTCACGAAACGGCTGTCGATCTGCAGGTCGTTGTCGGGCGTGCGGCCGATGATCGTGCGGCCCATGCCCAGGGGCAGTTCCCCCACCGTACGCCCTTCGGTGACGACCACCAGCTTTGCCAGCTGCTGCGGCAGGTTGCCGGTCTGGCTGCCCTCGTCGGGACCGATGTACAGGCCCGGGCCGCGCCGTGTGCCGTAGCGGCCGGTGGAAGAGGTGGCATCCGGCCCTTCCGCCAGTCCGCGCGTGCGCTCGCTGAATTCCTTCCACCGCAGTTCGGCCACCGCGGCCTCGACATCGGCGGCGGTGACCACATCGCGGTCGTTGGAGAATGCCGCCATCATCGCCGTCTCGCACAGCGTGTTGATCAGGCGCGGCACGCCACCGGTGTAGCGATAGATGATGTGTTGGCTTTCTTCGGCGAAGATCTCGCGCCCGCCGGAGCCGGCCACCTCGAGCCGGTGCAGGATGTAGCCGCGGGTATCCTCCGGCGACAGGGCCGAGAGATGGAAGCGCAGGCGCACGCGCTGCGTGAGCTGCACCAGCTCCGGCAGGTCGAGCTTGGCGTTGAGCTCGGGCTGTCCGGCGAGGATGATGCGCAGCACCTTCTCCTTTGTCGTCTCGATGCCCGACAGCAGACGGATCTCCTCGAGCGTGGAGAGGGACAGGTTCTGCGCCTCATCGACGATGAGGACCACCTTGCGTCGCGCGCTGTACTGCTCGATGAGGAAGGTGTTGAGCGTGGCCAGCAGCTCGACCTTCTTCATCTTGAAGGGCGAGAAGCCGAACTGCACCAGCACCGACTGCAGGAACTCCAGCGGCGACACCTGCGTCTGGGTGATCTGGGCGACCACCACGTCTTTTTCCAGCTCGCGCAGGAAGGTCTCGATCAGGGTGGTCTTGCCCGAGCCGATCTCGCCGGTGATGACCACGAAACCATCCGTGAACCAGATGGTGGACTCCATGTACGCCTTGGCGCGCGAATGGGCCTTGGACAGGTACAGGAAATCCGGGTCCGGACTGAGCCGGAACGGCTGTTCCCGCAGCTGGAAGGACTCCATGTACATCGGGTCAGAGTTTACGGGATTCGACCCGCCGCAACAGGCGTGCGGCGCGCTGATCGGCCCTCCGGGCGGTGGATTCGACAATAGTCACGTGGCCCAGCTTGCGCCCCGGGCGCGGCGACTTGCCGTAATCGTGCAGGTGCAGGCCCGGCTCGGCCAGCAGGGCATCCCGGGCGGGCATGTCCGAGATCAGGTTCAGCATGGCGCTGTGGCCCCGGGCCGAGGTGTCGCCCAGGGGCAGGCCGGTGATGGCGCGCAGGTGGTTCTCGAACTGGCTGGTGACCGCCCCTTCGATGGTCCAGTGGCCGGAGTTGTGCACGCGGGGCGCCATTTCGTTGGCCAGCAGCTTTCCGCGCTGCACGAAGAACTCGATGGCCAGCACGCCCACGTAGTCGAAATGATCCATCACCTTGCGCAGGGTGCGGCGCGCGGCGCGTTCGAGGGCGGCGGACTTCCACGGCGCGCGGGTGAGCCGCAGGATCCCGTCCTTGTGCAGGTTGCGGTTCAGCGGATACATGGCGAAACGACCGTCGAGGCCACGTACGCCGATGGCCGAGACCTCGTAATCGAAGGGCACCATCTGCTCGTAGATGAGCGGTACCGAGCCCATTTCATGCCAGGCCGCCTCGACATCGGCCGGCTTGCGCAGCACGCGCTGGCCCTTGCCGTCATAGCCCAGGCGCCGGGTCTTCAGCACGCCAGGCAGGCCGATCTCCTTCACCGCGCGCTGCAGGTCGGCTGCTGAATCCACCGCCTGGTTGCGGTTGGTGGGGATGCGCAGCGTGGCGAAGAGGTTCTTCTCCAGCAGGCGATCCTGGGCGGTGGCCAGCGCGGAACGGGGCGGGGCGATGCGCGTACGGGATTCCAGGGCGTCCAGCGCGGCGGCTGGCACGTTCTCCCAGTCGAAGGTCACTACCTCGCAGCGCTGCGCCAGCTCCTGCAGCAACTTTTCATCGGTGAAGCCGCCGATGAGCGAGGGTGCGACCTGGTGCGACGGCGTGCCGGCGGCCTGGTCGAGGAACAGGAAATCCATGCCCAGCGGATAGCCGGCCAGCGCCATCATGCGGCCGAGTTGGCCGGCGCCCAGCACGCCAATGGTCATGCGGGCTGGCGCGGATCGGGATGTTCGAGGACCGCCGCGGTCTGCCTGGCCCGGAAGCTGTCGAGTGCGGCGGCCGCGCGGGCATCGTGCAGGGCGACGATGGCGGCCGCGAACAGCGCGGCATTGGCCGCACCCGCCGCACCGATGGCAAAGGTGGCCACTGGCACACCCTTGGGCATCTGCACGATGGAAAGCAGGGAATCCAGGCCATTGAGCGTCCTGGACTGCACAGGCACGCCCAGCACCGGCACGCGGGTCTTGGCGGCGGTCATGCCCGGCAGGTGGGCGGCGCCGCCGGCACCGGCAATGATGGCCGCGAGCCCGCGGCCCTCGGCTGCGGCGGCGTATTCGAAGAGCAGGTCAGGCGTGCGGTGCGCCGAGACCACCTTCACCTCGTGGGGGATACCCAGCTCCGTGAGCACGTCAGCGGCCGGCTGGAGTGTCTCCCAGTCGGACTTCGACCCCATGATGATGCCGACCAGCGGTTTCATCCGCGAAGTCTAGCACGCGCTTTCTGCGCCTCTTCCCGCTGCGCCAGGGCTGCCTCGATGGCCGCGACATCGCTGCCGCGCATCAGCTTGCCGATGTACTGGTGCTGGCGCGAAAGGGCGGCGCGGCTGGTGAGGCGCCGCGCTTCGGCGATGGCCTCGCGCAGCAGGTCGTCCAGGGGCAGGCCTTCGAGGTCCTGCGCGCGCATCGCGACCAGCCGCTCGCCCAGTTTCTGCGCAGCGTGCGCATCGCGCTTGCGCTGGCTCTTGCTTGGCGGCCTGTCGTCGCCGGTTTCGTCGTCGAATTCTTCCATTGCCGTACAATTATCGCCCATGTCACAGGCTGTCGACGCATCCCGCATCTCCGAACTGGCCGACACCGTGGCAATGGCGCTGCAGGAGGCCCGGGCGGCGGGGGCCACCCAGGCCGAGGCCGACGTGAGCCTGCAGCAGGGCCTCAACGTCACAGTGCGCCTGGGCGAGGTGGAGACCATCGAGTACCAGCGCGATCGCGGACTGGGAATCACGGTCTATTTCGATCATGCCAAGGGGTCGGCCAGCAGTGCCGACCTGCGGCCGGAGGCGGTGCGCGAGATGGTGGCCAAGGCCTGCGCCATCGCGCGCCACACGGCGCGCGACGAATTCGCGGGCCTGGCCGATGCCGGGGACATGGCCCGCGACGTCCCGGACCTCGACCTCTACCACCCCTGGGACCTGACGCCCGAGGAAGCCATCGAGCGGGCGCGCGCCACCGAGGCCGCGGGCCTGGCCGTGGACAAGCGGCTGGCCAATTCGGAAGGGGCGTCGGTGTCCACGCACCGTGGCGTGCGCGTCTATGGCAATTCGCATGGCTTCCTCGGCGGCTACCCCGTGACCAGCCACAGCGTGAGCTGCGTGCTGCTGGCGCAGGAGGGCAACGACATGCAGCGCGACTACTGGTACAGCGCGGCGCGCGATGCGCGTGCGCTGGAGCCCGGGGATGCCATCGGCCGCCGCGCCGGCCAGCGTGCCTTGGCGCGGCTGGGGGCGCGGCAGATCACTACGCGCAAGGCGCCGATCCTTTTCTCCGCCGACATGGCGCGCGGTTTCTTCGGGCACATGGTGGCGGCGGTGCGCGGCTCCAGCCAGTACCGCAAGTCTTCCTTCCTGCTGGATGCCATGGGGCAGCAGGTGCTGCCGGCCTTCATGCAGATGCGCGAACGGCCGCATCTGCCTGGCGCAATGGCGAGCAGTCCGTTCGACGGTGAGGGCGTGGCCACGCGCGATCGTGACCTGGTACGCGACGGCGTGCTGCAGGGCTATGTGCTGGGCAGCTACTCGGCGCGCAAGCTGGGGCTGAAGAGCACGGGCAATGCCGGTGGCATCCACAACCTGCTGCTGGACAGCAGCGAGGGGCTGCTTGATACGCCCGCGCTGCTGCAGCGCATGGGGTCAGGCTTCTACGTGACGGAACTGATGGGCCAGGGCGTGAACGGCGTGACCGGCGACTACTCGCGTGGCGCCTCCGGATTCTGGGTGGAGAACGGCGAGCTGGCGTATCCGGTGCACGAGGTGACGATCGCCGGCAACCTGAAGGACATGTACCGCGGCGTGCAGGCGCTGGGCAGCGAGGTGGACCGGCTGGGGGCAATCCAGACCGGGCCGGTTCTGCTGGACGAGATGACCATCGCGGGCGGCTGAGCGCCGCAGGCCAGATGGCTGGAGGCCGGCATTACTGCCCGCGCCAGTCCACCTTGCCGCGCAGCTTCTTGGTGCGCGATTTCTGCACCTTGCCTTCCAGGCGCTTCAGGCGCGAAGCCTTCGTCGGTTTCGTGGCCTTGCGCTTCTTCGGCACGAACAGCGCTGCGGCGACCTTCTCCGCCAGCTTTTCGAGCGCGCGTGCCTTGTTGCGCTCCTGGTCGCGGAATTCATCGCTGCGCAGCTGGATTTCGCCGCGGCTGTTGAGGGAAGTGGCGAGCTCGCGGCCCAGCCGGTCCTTCTGTTCCGCATCGAGCAGCCTGGAGCTGGCGTAGTCCCAGGTGAGCAGCACGGCGCTGGCCACCTTGTTGACGTTCTGCCCACCGGGCCCGCGACCGCGCTGTGCATGGAAGGATACCTCGCTGGCGAGTGCTGCAGCCGTGGGAGTGGGGGCTGGCAAGGTCACTTCCCGCTGATCAGGTCAGCCAGCGTGCGTGTGCCGCAGGCATCGCGCCAGGCACGTTCCATCTGCTGCTGCAGTTCGATCACGCCGGGCGCGGACAGGTGCTGCGGCATCTCGATGCCGAAGTGTCGATGCCGTGCGCACAGCACCACATCCGCCAGCATGATGTTGCTGATCTCGCGGCCGGGGAACAGCTTGCCGTCATCGGCCTGCGCTATCAGGCCGGCTTTTTCCAGGTGTGCCGCCATGTTTGCCACGGCGATTCCGGGCAGCGCCAGCGCGCGGCTCATGCGCTCGATTGACCAGGGTGGGTCGCCGGCGCGATGTGCCAGGGCAATGCGCGCCATGATGTCCAGCGCCAGGCGCTCCTGCTCGTCGTTGGAAAGCCTGATCGGGGCGTGGCCCAGCCTGAGGTAGTCCGGGTTCTGCAGGTAGAAGGCCAGCTGTGCGCCGGCCAGCAGAACCAGCCAGCCCAGGTAGGTCCACAGGAAAGCGGCCACCACGATGGCGAAGCCCGCGTACACCAGTTCGAGCCGCGAGGTGTAGAGCACCATGGCGGTGAACACCTTGCCCAGCGCCGTCCAGGTGACGCCAGCGGCCAGGCCACCCGCCAGCGCAGGCCCCACCCTCACGCGGGTGTTGGGCATCAGCACGTACATGGCGGTGAACAGGCCCGTGACGATGGCGAAGGGTGCGATGCCCAGCAGCCAGCGCGCCACCTTCTCGCCAAGCGAGAAGTCCTCGAAGGTCACGCCCGCCACGCTGTCGAGCGCCAGCTTCGACAGCCCGATCACCGTCACCACCACCAGCGGGCCCAGCGTGACGAGGATGGCGAACTCCACGGCGCGGCGCAGGATGCTGCGTGCGCGGTCCACCCGCCACACGAAGTTCATGCTGTCCTCGACCTTTTTCACCGTGCCGATCAGCGTCCACAGCAGCAGCACGAGGCCCAGCACGCCCACCAGGCCGCCGCTCACGCGTTCGGCGAAGCCCATCAGGCGCTCCACCACCAGCGGCGCCGTTTCGCCCAGCGGCCGGAAGAACTCCATAAGGAAAGGCCGCATCTCGCGATGCGCGCCGAAGGCCTTCAGCACCGCGAAGGAAAGGGCGACAGCCGGGATCAGCGCCAGCAGAGTGGTGTAGACCAGGCCGGTGGCGCGCAGTGTGAGCTCACCGCCCAGCAGGTCGCGCAGGATGGCATAGGGATAACGCAGGCCACGCAGCAGCCGCGCCAGCGGCTCAGGTCCCTGCGTGTGCGGACCGAAGAGCGCGTGGTCGAGAAGTTCCCAGAATCGCTGCCACATGCCCGGCAATCCCCGTGGCGTCAGCGCGCCGTGGTTTCCGGGCCGGTGAGGCGCCGCAGGGCCTCTTCGTAGCGCGCCACCGTCTGCCTGATGACTTCGGGTGGCAGGTGCGGGCCGGGGGCCTGCTTGTTCCAGTCCAGCGTTTCCAGGTAGTCGCGCACGTACTGCTTGTCGAAGGAGGGCGGGCTGGTGCCCACCCGCCAGGTGTCGGCGGGCCAGAAGCGCGAGGAATCGGGCGTGAGCGCCTCATCCATCAGCAGCAGCTGGCCATCGGGCATGAGGCCGAACTCGAACTTCGTGTCGGCGATGATGATGCCGCGCCGGGCCGCATGCTCCGAGGCATGGCGGTAGAGCGCGATGGACACGTCGCGGACGCGCGCGGCGAGGTCGGTGCCAATGAGCCTGGCCGCCTCCTCGAAGCTGATGTTCTCGTCATGGTCACCCACGGCTGCCTTGGTGGCGGGCGTGAAGATCACCTCTGGCAGTTGCTGCGCCTGCTGCAGCCCCGGCGGCAGCGCAATGCCGCAAACCTTGCCGGTGGCCTGGTAGTCCTTCCAGCCCGAGCCGATCAGGTAGCCGCGCACCACGGCCTCGATGGGCAGCGCCTTCAGGCGTCGCGCCACCACGGCACGTCCTTGCACCTGCGCGCACTCGACGGGGTCGGGCAGTACGTCCGGCAGCGGCCGGTCCAGCAGGTGGTTGCGGATGATTTGCGCGGTGTTCGCGAACCAGAAATTGGAGATCGCGTTGAGGATGCGGCCCTTGCCGGGGATGGGGTCCGGCAGGATCACGTCGAAGGCCGACAGCCGGTCGGTGGCGACGATCAGCAGGCTGTCGTCATCGATGGCGTAGACGTCGCGAACCTTGCCCCGGTGGATGCGCTTGAGCCCTGCGAGACGGGTCTCGTGGAGGGCGGAAGGTGAAGTGGTATTCAAGATTGCTACCATAAACGAATGCAGTGGACGGGAAAACTGATCGGGGGCGCGCTGGGCCTTGCGCTGGGCCCGATCGGCGCCGCGCTCGGGGCTGCGGTGGGCCACCAGTATGACCTGATGGCCGAGCGGCGCACCCGTCCCAGCGGCGAGCAGTTCTTCGTCAGCACCTTCCGCCTGCTGGGCCATGTGGCCAAAGCCGATGGCCGGGTCACGGAGCGGGAGATCGAAGCCGCGCGCCAGGTGATGCGGTCGCTCCGCCTGGATCCCGCACAGGTGCAGGCGGCGATCGCCGAATTCACCCGTGGCAAGCAGCCGGACTTCGACCTGGACGCAGAGATCGCCGACCTGCGTGGCACCTGCCACTCACAGCCGGAAATCCTGCGCATGTTCATCGAGATCCAGCTGAAGTCCGCGCTGGCCGGCAGCGACATGGGCCACAATGCGCGCGCGCGCATCACGCGTGCGGCGGGCCTGCTGGGCATCACGCCGGTGCAGCTGGCACGCATCGAGGCCACCCTGCGTGGCGCCACACCCGGTGGGCCGGTGCAGGACCACGCCGCGCGCACGGCCGCGGCATACCGCACGCTCGAGGCGGATCCCGCTGTCAGCAATGAAGAACTGACGAAGATCTACCGCCGGCTGCTCAGCCGCCACCACCCGGACAAGCTCAAGGCCAACGGGCTGCCCGACTCGATGCTGGAGCATGCCAAGCAGCGTACCCAGGCCATCAAGGAGGCCTACGAACTGCTGCGCGGCCAGCGCGGCATGGGCTGATGGGTTAGCATCCGCCGCCATGATCGAGGTGGAAGACCTGGCTTGCCGGTTCGGTGACTTCGAAGCCGTGAAGGGCATCAGTTTCCGCGTGGCGCCGGGCGAGATATTCGCCTTCCTGGGGCCAAATGGCGCCGGCAAGACCACCACCGTGAAGATGCTCACCACGCTGCTGAAACCCACGCGTGGCCGCATCCGCATCGATGGCCTTGACCCTGCAGAGCAGCCGCAGGAGGTGCGGCGGCGCTTCGGCATCGTGTTCCAGGATCCCAGCCTCGACGTGATGCTCACTGCGGCCGAGAACCTGGAACTGCATGCCGCGCTTTACGGTGTGCCGCGGGCCGAGCGCCGCGGGCGCATCGAGAAGCTGCTGAAGCAGTTCGAACTGTGGGACAAGCGTGACCAGACCACCGCCACCTTTTCCGGTGGCATGAAGCGCAGGCTGGAAATCGCGCGGGGCTTCCTGCATACGCCGCGGGCGCTGTTCCTCGACGAGCCTACCCTGGGCCTCGATCCCCAGAGCCGGCACCAGCTGTGGAACCATGTGCGCAGCGTGAACCAGTCCGAGGGTGTGACGGTATTCCTCACCACCCACTACATGGATGAAGCGGAGCGCGTGGCGCAGCGCATCGCCATCGTGGACCACGGAAAGATCATCGCCCTGGGCACACTGGCCGAGCTCAAGCAGCAGACCGGGTGCGACTCGCTGGAGGCGGCCTTCCTGAAGCTCACCGGTACCAGCGTGCGCGAGGAATCGGCCGGCAGTGCGGACCAGATGCGGCAGTTCATGAAGGCGTGGCGCCGATGAACGCCATCTACGTGCTGTGGCTGCGCGCCCTGAAGCATTTCGTGCGCTCCCGGGCGCAGATCGTCTCTTCGCTGGGGCAGCCCATGCTGTACCTGCTGGCGCTGGGCTTCGGCCTCGGGCCGGTGTTCCAGCGTGCCGGGCAGGGCAACTACATCCAGTTCATCGCTCCCGGCGTGATCACCATGACCGTGCTGTTCTCGGCCATGTTCTCCGGCATCGGGCTGATCTGGGACCGGCAGTTCGGCTTCCTGAAGGAGACCCTGGTGGCGCCCGTGCCGCGCCTGGCGGTGATGGCGGGCCGCACGCTGGGCGGCGCCACCGTGGCGCTCATGCAGGGCCTGCTGGTGCTGCTGCTGTGCATGCTGTTCGGGTTCCGTCCGGCCAGCTTGATGGCGGTGCCCGAGGCCCTGTTTTACATGGCCCTGATCGCGGTGGTGTTCTGTGCGCTGGGCACTGCCCTGGGCAGTCGCCTGGAGAACATGCAGGCATTTCCCATGGTCACCAGCTTCGTGATGATGCCGATGTTCTTCCTGTCGGGTGCGCTGTTCCCGCTCGACGGGCTGCCTGGCGCGATGAAATACGTCACCGCCGCCAATCCGCTCACCTATGGCGTGGACGGGGTGCGGGGGGCGCTGATCGGTGCCTGGCATTTCGGGGCCGGCATCGATTCGGCGGTGCTTGTGGGCGTCGGTGCGCTGTTCGTGGCGCTGGGTGCCTGGTCGTTCTCGCGCATCCAGCTGTGAGCGGCGTGCTGCCGCGCGTAGAATCCCGCTGGCCATGAACCAGCCCTGGATTGCCCCCTCCATCCTTTCGGCCAACTTCGCCCGCCTGGGCGAGGAAGTGGACAACGTGCTCGCCGCTGGCGCGGACGTGGTGCATTTCGATGTGATGGACAACCACTACGTGCCCAACCTCACGGTCGGGCCGCTGGTGTGCGAGGCGTTGCGCAAGCATGGGGTGAAGGCGCCCATCGACGTGCACCTGATGGTGCGGCCGGTGGATCGCATCATTCCGGACTTCGCCAGGGCCGGCGCCAGCATCATCAGCTTCCACCCGGAGGCCAGCGAGCACGTGGACCGCACCATCGGGCTGATCCATGAATCCGGCTGCCAGGCGGGCCTGGTGTTCAATCCGGCCACGCCGCTGAACTGGCTCGACCACACCCTGCACCTGCTCGACCTGGTGCTCATCATGTCGGTAAACCCCGGCTTCGGCGGGCAGAAGTTCATTCCCGGCGCGCTGGCCAAGCTCGCCGAGGTGCGCCGGCGCATCGACGCCAGCGGCCGCGCCATCCGGCTGGAGGTGGATGGCGGAGTGAAGGTGGACAACATCGGCCAGATCGCGCGCGCGGGCGCCGACACCTTCGTCGCCGGCTCGGCCATCTTCGGGGAAAAGGACTACCGCGCCGTGATCAGCGCAATGCGCGGCAATATCAGCGCGGCGGGCAGCCTGAAAGCCTGAACGGCAGGGCTGCCGCGGCGATTACTCTTCGTCGTCGTCCCAGTCGTCGTCTTCATCGTCGTCTGTCGCCGCGGCCGGCGTCCGGGCCGGAGCGCCCTTGCCACCGGCTGCCGGCTGCGCCGGCACGATCACCGGCCGGGTCTTCATCTTCGGCCGGGCGTTGAACACGACGATGGTCTTGCCGGTGGCGCGCAGCAGGCCCTGGTCTTCCAGCACCTTCAGCACACGGCCGGCCATCTCGCGCGAACAACCCACCAGGCGCGAGAGCTCCTGGCGGGAAACCTTGATCTGCATGCCCTCGGGATGCGTCATGGCATCGGGCTCGCCGCACAGGTCCATGATGGCGTGGGCCACCCGGCCGGTGACGTCGACGAAGGCCAGGTCGCCCAGCTTGCGGTTGGTGCGGTCGAGGCGGGTGGCCAGCTGCGTGGCCAGCTCAAACACCAGGCCGGGCGATTCGGCGGCGATCTGGCGGAAGCGCGGGTAGGTCATCTCCGCCAGCTCGCACTGGTTGCGGGTGCGCACCCAGGCGCTGCGGGTGGGGGCGTCATGGAACAGGCCCATTTCGCCGAAGAACTGGCCCTTGTTGAGGTAGGCCAGCACCATCTCGTTGCCTTCCTCGTCCTCGATCATCACTTCGACCGAGCCGCTGATGATGTAGTAGAGGACGTCGGGGAGGTCGCCCGCGTGGATGATTACCGTCTTGGACGGCACCGTGCGGATGCGGCAATAGCTGAGAAACCGGTTGATCGCAGGAATGTCGCTCAGCGGCTTGATGCTGTCTTCCATTGTTATCGTTCTCGACTTATTGCCCGTTGCAGGGGACGCACATCCCTGAATATGTCGCCTTTGTATTACATAACGAGGCGCCGTGACAACCGCACGGGCTGTGAAGCCGGTCGCAGTTACACGTGGCGGGCGGTGCCTGTCATCACGCGCGAGGCCAGTTGCATGGCCTTCTGCACCACGCGCGGCAGTGGCACGCCACCGGAATGACGGGCCATCTCGCCATGCGCCTGCTCATCGGCGCGCATCTGCTCAAGGATGGTGCGGCTGCGCGCATCCTCCGCGGGAAGCTGCTGCAGGTGGGAATCCAGGTGCCGCTCCACCTGGCGCTCGGTCTCGGCCACAAAGCCCAGGCTCACGCGATCCGAGGCCAGGCCCGCGGCCACACCGATGGCGAAGGAGCCGGCATACCAGAAAGGATGCAGGCGGCTGGGGCGATCCTGCAGTTCGCGCAGGCGCTGCTCGCACCAGGCCAGGTGGTCTGTTTCCTCCCGTGCCGCCTGCTCGAGTACCTTGCGCACCGCCGGGTCGCGCGCCACCAGCGCCTGCCCGTGGTAGAGCCCCTGGGCGGCGACTTCGCCGGCGTGATTGACCCGCATCAGCCCCGCTGCGAGCCGCCGCTGCTCCTCCGGGAGCCCTGTGCCGGGCTCCCCCGGGGTCGGGCGGGTGGCTCGGGGGGGGGCGAACATGGCCCGCAGCGCCCGGTCGGCACTGGCAAGTAGTTGATCTGCAAGGGTCGGTTCGGCTGGCATGAAGCTACTATATATGTGGCTGCGGCGGGCGCGCCCACCCTCCAAATCGCTTTGAAAGCGCCCGTCGCTTGGATTACACTCTGCGGCCTTTTTTACGGTACCCAGGCGCCCGCAGGGCGGCCCACGGGGCCAGAGCAGAACCTGGTAGAGCCAATGAGCACCACATTCGTCAAACCCGCCGACGTGCGCGCGGACTGGTACGTGATCAACGCCGAGGGCAAGACCCTGGGCCGGCTGGCGACCCAGCTTGCCCATCGCCTGCGCGGCAAGCACAAGGCCGACTACAGCCCGCACGTCGACATGGGCGACAACCTGATCGTGCTGAACGCGGAGAAGATCCACGTGACCGGCGCCAAGCTCACCGACAAGTTCTACCACCAGCACACCGGCTACATGGGCAACCTGAAGTCCATCGCGCTGGGCAAGCTGCTGCAGGAGCATCCCGAGCGCGCGATCGAGTTCGCCGTGAAGGGCATGCTGCCGAAGAACACGCTGGGCCGGAAGATGTTCCGCAAGCTGCATGTGTTCAAGGGCGGCGAGCATCCGCACACTGCCCAGCAGCCCAAGGCGCTGGAACTGTAATCCGGCGAAGTCGCCCCAAGCTTAAACCAGAGATCCCGACAGATGGCAGCACCCAGCAATTACGGTACCGGACGGCGCAAGACCGCCACCGCGCGCGTCTACATGAAGGCCGGCACCGGCAAGATCACGGTCAACGACCGCTCGCTCGATGAGTTCTTCGGCCGCGAAACCGGTCGCATGATCGTGCGCCAGCCGCTCACCATCGCGCAGGTCGAAGACCGCTTCGACTTCAACGTGCAGGTGGTCGGCGGCGGCATCACCGGCCAGGCCGGCGCCATCCGCCACGGCATCACCCGTGCGCTGATCGAGTACGACGAAAACCTGCGCAGCCCGCTGCGCCAGGCCGGCTTCGTCACGCGCGACGCGCGCGAGGTGGAGCGCAAGAAGGTCGGTCGCCGCAAGGCCCGCCGCGGTCCTCAGTACTCGAAGCGCTAATCCCGGTTTTGGGGGATCGTCCAGCGGTAGGACTACGGACTCTGACTCCGTCAACCTAGGTTCGAATCCTAGTCCCCCAGCCAATTTTCACCGGTCGCGCCGGAGAGGCTGCGAGGTGAAGGTCGAAGAAGCCCTGCATTGCAGGGCTTTTTCATTTCCGCGCCATGCTGCAGGCTAGGCGACGCAAACCACCAGAAAAGGAAGTCGCACATGGCCAGCAATCGCTCGCGTGACGTGGAGAAGGCCTACGGGCGTGCGGCATTCGCGGCCAAGCTGCGCCGGCTTGCCGATGCCATCGAATCAGGTGGCCGATTCTCCATCCAGGTTGCCGGGGAGCGAATCCGCGTGCCCGCTGATGCCATTTTCAATATCGAGCATGAACGTTCTGGTGACGAGGAGGAGATCGAGTTCCAGCTGAAATGGCGGGGAGGAATTGCCGGGTGACCTCCGCTGCCGGTACGCTGGATGCATACAGGGGGTGCGACGATGTCGGGTGAGGTACGCCGTGGAAGAGTCAGGGCCATGCAGCCCGGTCGCCGCGCAATAGTTGCAACCCTCCTGCTCGGTGGAGCAGTGCTCTTCGCGCAGCAGCGGCCACAGCCGCCATCCGTGCCGTCCCTCTATACGGCTGAGCAGGCAGCCGCCGGCGAGAAGCTTTATTTCGAGCAGTGCGCGCTGTGCCACGGAGATGATCTCGGCGGGCGTGAAAAGGCGACCGCACTGGCGGGCGCGCAATTCAACGAGGCCTGGAACGGCAAGAATCTTCGCCTGCTGTATGACCGGCTCGAAACGATGCCGCCTGCCGCGCCAAAGAGCCTGACCGCGGCGCAGTACTCGGCGCTGCTTGCCTTCCTGCTGCGCCACTCCGGCATGCCCGCCGGATCGGTCGCGCTGCCCACCGATCGTGCGCAACTTGCCAGCATCACCTTCGGCCAGCAGCCGGCTGCTGTTGCGGCCGGCCCGCGCACGGCGACTGCTGCCGTTCCGGCGGCGGGAGCTGCCGCAGCACCGGCACGCACTGCTGCGGTGAGGCGCGGGCCCGATACGAACTGGACCACCTACGGCGGCAATCTCGCCAGCCAGCGCTATTCGCCGGCCGACCAGATCACGAAGGACAACTTCAACCAGCTGGAGATGGTCTGGCGCCTGAAGACGGACTTCCTCGGGCCCCGGCCCGACACGCTGTATTCCGCCACGCCACTGCTGGTGGACCGCACGCTGTACACGACCGCAGGCACCCGGCGCGCTGCCGTTGCGCTGAACGCCGTCACCGGTGAAATGCTCTGGATGCATACGGAGGATGAGGGCCAGCGCGGACTCAACGCGCCGCGCAACGGCGCCGGACGCGGCGTGGCCTACTGGGCCAGCGCCGACGGCCGCGACAAGCGCGTGATCTACGTGACGCCCGGCTACCGGATGCTGGCGCTGGATGCGAAGACGGGTGTTCCCGTGCCCACATTCGGCAAGAACGGCGCCGTGGACCTGAAGCTCGAGGCCGACCAGGAAGCGGACCTCGAGTCTGCCGAGCTGGGCCTCAACGCAACGCCGCTGGTCGTTGGTGATGTCATCGTCGTCGGGGCGTCGCATCGTCCTGGCGGAGCGCCCCGCACCATGCGCAATGCGCGCGGCATGGTGCGCGGATACGATGCCCGCACGGGAAAGCGGCTGTGGATCTTCAACACCATTCCCCGCCGCGGCGAGTTCGGATTCGACACCTGGCTGGACAACTCCGCGGAGCGCAACGGCAATACCGGCGTCTGGGCGCAGATGAGCGCCGATCCCGAACTCGGCCTCGTCTACCTGCCCGTCGAAATCCCCACGGGCGACTACTACGGCGGCAACCGCCCCGGCAACACACTCTTCGCCGACAGCCTGGTGGCAGTGGATGTGAAGACCGGTCGCCGCAAGTGGCATTACCAGACCGTGCACCACGACCTGTGGGACTACGACCTGTCCTGCGCACCGATCCTGTTCGACATCAAGGTGAACGGGCGCACCATCAAGGCCATCGCCCAGCCCACCAAGCAGGCATTCCTGTTCGTGTTCAACCGCGAAACCGGGGAACCGATCTGGCCCATCGAGGAGCGGCCGGTGCCGCAGTCCCAGGTGCCGGGCGAACGCACCAGTCCCACGCAGCCGTTCCCGACCCGGCCCGCGCCATTCGACATGCAGGGCGTCAGCGAAAATGACCTGCTGGACCTGACGCCGGCGCTGAAGGCCGAGGCGCTGGAAGTGGTGAAGCGCTACCGCATGGGCCCGCTGTTCACGCCGCCGGTATTCAGTTCACTGGACGGACCACTGGCCACACTGCAGGTGCCTGCTGATGTGGGCGGTGCCAACTGGCCGGGTGGTTCGTTCGACCCGGAAACCAACCACCTCTACATCCACTCGCACACGGCCGTGTACCTGAGCGGCATCGTGCCGGCGAATCCGCAGCAATCCGATATGGGCTACGTCGGAGGGCAGGCACGCGCCGGAGGCTCAGGCGGCGCGCCAGGCCCAGGTGCAGGTCCGCCCGGTGCACCGCAACCTGGTCGCGGTGGTGGTCCCGGCCCATCCCGCGCTGGTGGTCCGCCCGCCGCTGGCCCTGGCGCTCCGGCCGGCGGCCCGCCGGGCGGCGCCCCGAGAGGCGGAGCCAATGTGCAGGGCCTGCCGCTGGTGAAGCCGCCCTATGACCGCATCACCGCCTATGACATGAACACCGGCGAGATGGTGTGGCAGAAGGCCCATTCGTCCACGCCGGATGACATCAGGAATCATCCTGCACTGCAGGGGCTCGACCTGCCGCGCCTCGGCCAGCCGGGCCGTACCTTCGTCGGTACGCTGGCCACGAAGACGCTGCTGATCGCGGGCGAGGGCGGTGTGCATACGAATGCAGCCGGCCGGCGCGTCGCGCTGCTGCGTGCCTATGACAAGCTCACCGGCGCCGATGCGGGTGCCGTGGAGATGCCGGCCAAGCAGACCGGTTCACCCATGACCTACGTGATCGACGGCCGGCAGTTCATCGTGCTGGCCGTCAGCGGCAACGACGGTGCCGAACTCATCGCCTATGCATTGCCATAGCACGCGGCCTGCCGTGCGCCTGATCATCCAGCCAACCCACCTCACAGCGCGAGCATCCTCATGAAAGACATCCAAGCCGGAAACGACAACATGGCCACGGGCTCAGCCGATGCGGCCCTGCAGCCGAATGCCATCAACCGGCGCGACCTGCTGGTCGGTTCGGGCGTGGTTGCGCTGACTTCGGTGGTCGCGGCGCAGACCGCGGCGGCCGCTCAGCCGCCCGCTGCACCGGCACCCGGCGCTGCGCCAGGTGCAGGCCCGAGGGCCGGTGGTCCTCCGGGCGGCGGCGCAGGGCCGAGGGCCGGCGGACCCGGCGGCGGTCGCCCGGCGGTTATCCCGGCAGGCTCCGTCACGTTCAACACCGTCATCACCAAGCTGAAGGAAGGCAAGCAGATCTTCAGCAACACCATCATGGGGCCGGACCTCGAGGCCGCGAAGCGCGCCTGCGAGGGGGTGGATTTCATCTGGATCGAAATGCAGCACTCACGCCTCACCTGGCGCGAGGCCGAAGACCTCATCCGCGTCATCGCGCAGGCCGGCTGCATCCCGTTCGTGCGTGTGCCCAGCGCCAACAAGGGCGATATCCAGAAGGCCACCGATGCCGGCGCGCTGGGCATCATCATCCCGATGGTCGACACCATCGAGGAGGCGCGCAACGCGGTGCTGTTTGCCAAGTGGCCGATCGGCAGCCGTGACAATCCCAACACCAAGCCCTGGGGGCACCGCAGCTCCGGCGGCGGCCAGTTCAACCAGCTGTGGGGCGCCGCCTACCAGAGCAACGCCAACAACAACATCCTGATCATGATCCAGATCGAGAACCCGCAGGGTGTGGGCCTGATCGACACCATCCTCGAGGAAGTGCCGGGCATCGACATCGTGATGGTGGCCAGCAACGACTTCGGCTGGCAGGCCGGCGACCGCGATGGCGACGAGAGCTACAACGCGCGCGAGAAGGTCGTCCGCGAAGCGGTGCTGAAGCACGGCAAGATCCTGTCCGGACCTTCCAGCTGGCAGAACCGCGCGGGCTACCGGCTGTTCCAGGGCCGCCGCAACGCCACCAACACGGGTTACGACGCCACGGGCAACCGGATCGAATAGCTCAGCGGCCGCGCGCGGCCTTTGCCCAGGAGTCGCGCAGGGTCACGGTGCGGTTGAACACCGGGGTGCCGGGCCTGGAGTCCACCGCGTCGGCCACGAAGTAGCCGTGCCGCTCGAACTGGAAGTGCCCGCCGGCCTGCGCCTGCTGCAGCGCCGGCTCCAGCTGCGCACGGACCACACGCTTGGCATCCGGGTTGATGTCGAGCAGGAAGTCGCGCTCGCCGGCGCCGGGATTCGGCACATTGAACAGGCGGTCGTACAGCCGCACCTCGCAGGCCATCGCGGCCCCGACCGACACCCAGTGGACGTTGCCCTTCACCTTGTACTGGTCGGCGCCGGTTGAGCCGGAGCGCGAATCCGGGAAATACCGGCAGCTCACAGTGGTGACCTGGCCGTCCGCATCCTGTTCGTACCCAGTGCACTCCACCACATAGCCGTAGCGCAGCCGCACCCGGTTGCCCGGATAAAGGCGGAAGTAGCCCTTGCTGGGCGTCACCATGAAGTCCTCGCGCTCGATCCACAGCTCCTTGCCGAACTGCAGCTGCCGGCTGCCGAGGTCGGGCTGCTGCGGATGGTTGGGCGCCTCGCACTGCTCGGTCTGCCCGTCCGGATAGTTTTCGATGACCAGCTTCACCGGATCGAGCACTGCAATGCGCCGTGGCGCAACCTCGTTCAGGTGGTCGCGCACGCAGTTCTCGAGCACGCCGATGTCGATCGGGGAATCCGATTTGGAAACGCCCAGCCGCTCGATGAAGGTGCGCAGGGCCTCCGGAGTGAACCCGCGGCGGCGGGCGCCGGCCAGGGTGGGCATGCGTGGATCATTCCAGCCCTCCACGTGGCCTTCATCCACCAGCTGCATCAGCTTGCGCTTGGAGAGTACCGTGTAGGTGAGATTGAGGCGGCCGAACTCGTACTGCTGCGGCAGCGGCGCCGCGAAGCAGCCGGCCTCGGCGAGGTGCTGCAGCAGCCAGTCGTAGAAGGGGCGCTGGTCCTCGAACTCCAGGGTGCACAGGGAGTGGGTGACGTTTTCCAGCGCATCCTCGATGGGGTGCGCGAAGGTGTACATCGGATAGATGCACCAGGCGTCGCCGGTATTGTGGTGGTGCGCGTGCCGGATGCGGTAGATGGGCGGATCGCGCAGGTTGATGTTGGGCGAGGCCATGTCGATCTTCGCCCGCAGCACATGTGCGCCGTCCGGGAACTCGCCAGCCTTCATGCGGGTGAAGAGATCCAGGTTCTCGGCAATTGAGCGGGCGCGCCAGGGGCTGTCGCGCCCCGGCTCGGTGAGCGTGCCGCGGTTCTGGCGCATCTCCTCGGGGCTCTGGCTGTCCACGTAGGCATGCCCGCGCTCGATCAGCGCCACGGCGCACTGGTGCATCTCGGCGAAGTAGTTCGAGGCGTAATACAGGTGCGGGCCCCAGTCGAAGCCCAGCCAGTGGACCGAGTCGATGATGGCATCGACGAATTGCTGCTCCTCGCGCGTGGGATTGGTGTCATCGAAGCGCAGGTGGCAGGCACCGCCGAACTCCAGCGCCATGCCGAAATTCAGGCAGATCGACTTGGCGTGTCCCAGGTGCAGGTAGCCATTCGGTTCCGGCGGAAAGCGGGTGCGGATGCGCTGTGGGTCGGCCGGGCCACCGGCCTGCCTGGCGGCGAAAGCGGGTTGGCCGGACCAGCGTCGCGCGGCGTACCGGCCAGCGGCGAGGTCGGTTTCGATGATCTGGCGGATGAAGTTGCCGGCGGGTGGCGCGGGCGAGGGGTCTTTGGAGGTCATGCGAGGCGTACTCTACCTTATGGCCCCGCGGGCCAGCGGTGGGAAGGGCATGCCAGGGCGTATGATCGGGCCGGAGCGCCCTTTCCACGGGAGATGCAGCATGAAGCGGGATGCCAGGCTGATCGCGACCTTCGTCGCAGTGCTCACTTTCACCGTTACCGCCTCCGCCGGGGAACCGGTTGCCCTGGAGCCGGTGGTGGGGCATGAGTTCAGGGAAATTTCCGCTCCCGGGGTCACGGGTGTTTTCTGGACACGGCGGGGCGATCACTACACGTTGCAGATCCAGTTCAACATCCCGCCGGGATCCAACAGGCTGCAAAACCTGGCCGCTGCCGGCCTGGCCCCGACACCCGGCGCTGGCGGGCAGGCGTATCCGGACGTGCGGATACAGTTGCGCGACCGCAATGGCGCGACGATTCCCCACCTGAACCGGCTTGCCGTGGAGCCCAGCCTGAAGACGCAATCCGTGCTGCGCGGCGCGCAGGATGGAGCGCGGCGTTCCGAAGTGGTCTATACCTTCTGGCTTGGCGACGGCAACAACGCCGACACGCTCACGCTGCAGATCGACGGGCGGGAGTTTGTCGAGAAGGTACCGCGCCTCCCCGGCGGCGGCTGATTTTCCCGCGGACGCGCGTGCACGCCATGCACGGTGGGTGATCCCCGCCGCCAGCCTGCTTTACCGATTCGCCACCCACGCCGGCAGCAACGTCCCCGACGCTGGCGTCACCGCCGGAATCCACCCGTGGCTCTGCTAGCATCGCCGGCGCCCCGGGGGGCCAGGGGTGCTTATGACCACAAGACGGAGGACGTCTGATGAACCTGCGCATTTCCAACTGCATCGCCGCCGCAGCGATGACCCTCATGCTGGCTTCCGCGTTGGCACAGACGCCGGCGCGCGTATCGAAGCCGGGCCAGTACACCGGCTATTCGACCGCCGCGTATGACGGCGTGCAGAGAACCTCCTTCTACATTCCCATGCGCGACGGGGTGAAGCTCGCGGCCGACCTCTACCGGCCGACGAACAACGGCGTGCCCGCCAGCGGGAAGCTGCCGGTGATCTGGAGCCACACGCCCTACAACCGCCGCGGCCGCACCACGCCCATGGAGGCGCTGATCAAGCATGGCTACAACGTGGCCGTGGTCGACTTCCGCGGCGTGTATGCCTCCTATGGAACCAACAAGGGCTACAACCGCGGCGAGTGGCTCGATCCGGCGCGCAACGATGCCTACGACGTGACCGAGTGGTTCGCGAAGCAGTCGTGGAGCAACGGCAACATTGGCATGTGGGGTTGCTCGGCGGTGGGCGGCAGCCAGATGCAGGCGGCCACCACGCGCCCGCCGTCACTGAAGGCCGTCATCCCGCAGAGCGCGGAGTTCGAGCCCTATCCTGTGTGGGTGCTGGGTGGCATGGCCTCACGGCAGAACGTGGGCACACCCACTGCTGATGGCGGCACCAACCAGGTGGCCCAGCGCGACCGCTCCGCAGTGGCCGTCGATGGGCCGGACGGCGAAGCGGAGCTGGCCAAGGCCATCGCCAGCCATGCCGGCAATTTCGATTCACCCGGCCAGCTGCCGTACCGCGATTCCATATCCAGCACCGTGGGCATTCCCTGGTGGATGGTGACCAACCCTTCAGCGCACCTGGACGCGCTGAAGCGCCCCGGCATGGGCGTGATGGTGACGGCCAACTGGGATGAGGCGGGTACGCGCCATGGCGCCTTCACCACGCTGCGCAACCTTCCGGCCGGTCAGGTGAAGATGATCGTGGGTCCCGGTGCTCACTGCGGCTGGAACGTGGCGCTGCGTGACGCCGGCATGGACATCGACGTGGAGCAGCTGCGCTTCTTCGACTACTGGCTCAAGGGCGTGCAGAACGGGGTGATGCAGGAGGACCCGGTCACCTATTTCACCTACAACGCACCGCAGGCCCGGCAGTGGCAGACCGCGAAGTCCTGGCCCCCCGCGAGCCGGCAGACCAACTACTTCCTCACCGCCAGGGCACTGGGCACCGACAAGCCAGCGCAGCCCGGCACGCAGGCGGCGCCCATGGTCTCCTCGGTACGGATCAGCTCCATCAGCGTGACCACGGGCGAGGGCAGCGTGAGTTATGAAACCGCGCCACTGCGCGCGGACACCGAAGTGACCGGGGATCCCGTGGTCTCGCTGTGGATCTCCACGGCCGCCGCCGACGCGGACGTGGTGGCAAAGCTCGAGGATGTGGCGCCGGACGGCAAGGCCACCAGCTACCAGATGCTGGGCGGACTGCGCGCCTCGGTCCGCAAGCTGGGCACAGCGCCCTATGACAATCGCGGCCTGCCCTGGCATCCCTCGCGCCAGGCGGACGTGCAGCCGCTGAAGGCCGGCGAGACCGTGGAGCTGAAGTTCGCGCTGCTGCCCATGTCCTACCTGTTCAAGGCCGGGCACCGCATCCGCCTGACACTGTTCTTCACCGATCCGGCCGGCGGCGCGGCGCAGACAGTGACGGTGCACGAGGGTGGACGGAACGCTTCGCAGATCACCCTGCCGGTGGTGGCAAGGTAGGGAAAAGAAAAAGGGGCGCGGCTGGATGGCCGCGCCCCTCTTGAGGGATCAGTCGGACGGACGGCTCAGGCCCCGACCGCCTTGCCCTGTGCCGGCAGCAGCCCGCGCGCATCCGCACGCCGCACCGCCGACAGCACCGCCAGGATGGAGGCGGTGATGATGTTGGCGTGCACACCCACGCCGAACAGCGTCACCCGCGAAGGCGTGGTGATCTCCACGAATGCTGCGGCCTTCGCCTCGCTGCCATTGCCCATGGACTTCTCCTCGTAGGAGAGCACGTCGAAGGGCAGGCCCAGCGCATGCACCAGCGCATCGATTGGCCCGTTGCCGCGGCCGGTGAGCTGCACCGGCGTGCCACCGCGCACGATGTTCAGCGTCAGCAGCTCGCCATCACTGCCGTCGGAGGCCGTCACCAGGTGGTGGCCGCGGTAGCCGAACTCGCGGCCCTCCTGCACCAGGTACTCGGCCTCGAAAAGCTTCCAGATCTCCGCAGCAGTGACTTCCTTGCCGCTGGAATCGGTGACTGCCTGCACCTGGGGCGAGAACTCGATCTGCAGCCGGCGCGGCAGCGTGAGCCCGTACTCCTGTTCGAGCAGGTAGGTGACGCCGCCCTTGCCGGACTGGCTGTTCACGCGGATCACCGACTCGTAGCTGCGCCCCACGTCGCGCGGGTCGATGGGCAGGTAGGGGATCTCCCACAGGCCGCCTTCCTGGCGCTCGGCAAAACCCTTGCGGATCGCATCCTGGTGGCTGCCCGAGAAGGCAGTGAACACCAGGTCGCCCACGTAGGGATGACGCGGGTGGATGGGCAGCTGGTTGCAGTACTCCACCAGCCGCGCCGCCTCATTGATGTTCGAGAAGTCGAGGCCCGGGTGGATGCCCTGGGTGTAGAGGTTCAGCGCCAGCGTGACGATGTCCACGTTGCCGGTGCGCTCGCCATTGCCGAACAGGGTGCCCTCGACGCGGTCTGCGCCAGCCATCTGCCCCAGCTCCGCGGCGGCGATGCCCGTGCCGCGGTCATTGTGGGGATGCAGGCTGATGATGGCGGCCTCGCGCCGCTTCATGTTGCGGCAGAACCATTCGATCTGGTCGGCGTAGATGTTCGGCGTCGCCACTTCCACGGTGGCGGGCAGGTTGAGGATCACCCGCCGTTCCGGCGTGGCGCCGAGCACGTCCATCACCGCCTCGCACACCTGCAGCACGAAGGGCAGCTCGGTGCAGGAGAAAGCCTCGGGTGAATACTCGAAGGTCCAGTCGGTTTCCGGCGCCGCGGCAGCCAGCTCGCGGATGAGCGCGGCCGCATCCGTGGCCAGCTTCTGCGTGGCCGCCTGGTCCTGGCGGAACACCACCCGCCGGAACACCGGGGCGGTGGCGTTGTAGTAGTGGAGGACGGCCCGCTTCGCCCCCTTCAGCGACTCGAAGGTGCGGCGGATCAGCTCCGGCCGGGCCGGGGTGAGCACCTGGATGGTGACGTCATCGGGAATGAGGTCCTGCTCGATCAGCTCGCGCACGAAGTCGAACTCGGTCTGGGAGGCCGAGGGGAAGCCCACCTCGATCTGCTTGAACCCGGTCTCGACCAGCAGCTTGAAGAAGCGGCGCTTGCGCTCGGCATCCATGGGCTCGATCAGCGCCTGGTTGCCGTCGCGCAGGTCGACGCTGCACCACAGCGGTGGCCGGGTGATGCGGGTGTTGGGCCAGGTCCGTTCGGGGAACGGCTCGATGGTCCAGGGGCGGTACTTGGTCGAAGGGTCCTTCAACATGGCGGTATACCTGCAAACTGCTTGCCCCCGCATGGTGGCGGTGGCGTGGAAAACAACGGGAAAAATGATGCGCCCAAACGGGCGGGCAGTCGATCAGTGCGCCGGGCGGCGCAGGTGCAGGCGCGCAAGCGGCAGCTCGCAGCCGGGGATGGCTATCGCGATGATGTGCTGCTGTTGACGCATGCCTGAAGACTAACAGGGGCGTCGGCGCACAGGCAAATCAGGAGCCCCGGAACCGGGGCGGGGTCACACCGGCCGGTCGATGCGCCGCACCCCGGCCGTTGTGCCAAGCAGCAGGACATCTGCCGGACGGTGGGCGAACAGGCCCACGGTGACCACGCCGGGGATCTGGTTGATGCGGGTCTCGAGGCCGGTGGCATCGTCGATGGCAAGGCCGTGCACATCAAGGATGTGGTTGCCGTTGTCCGTCACCACCCCGTTGCGGTGCACCGGCCGCCCACCCAGGGCGACCAGTTCGCGCGCCACCAGTGCGCGGGCCATGGGGATCACTTCCACCGGCAGGGGAAAGCGGCCGAGGCGGTCGACCAGCTTGGACTCATCGGCAATGCAGATGAAGCGCTGCGCGGCGGCGGCCACGATCTTCTCGCGGGTGAGTGCCGCGCCACCGCCCTTGATGAGCTCGAGCCTGGCGTTGCTCTCGTCGGCGCCATCGATGTAGACCCCGAGGTCATCGACGTCGTTCAGATCGAGCACCGGGATGCCCAGCGACCGTAACCTGGCAGTGGATGCCTCGGAACTGGATACCGCTCCCTTCAGCCGCGACACCCAGGGGTGAAGCTGGTCGAGCATGGCATTGACGGTGGAGCCCGTACCCACACCGAGGACCATGCCCTCTTCAAGGAAGGCCAGTGCCGCTGCACCGACCTGCTGCTTCAACTTCTGCTGTTCGCTCATGCGCCTGACACTGGAATTTACGGGTTTTGAAAATGACTGTGCCCGCTTGCGCGGGCACAGGTAAGTATCTTGTCTGGTGGACCGGCGGGGAGATTTTCATCCCGACCCGCCGGTCACCAGAAGAAGTTACTTCTTCTTAGCGGCCTTTTTCTTGGCCTTCTTCTTGGCTTTCGCCATGACAGTTCTCCAGTTACAGGTTAGTCCGGGGACCGAGTATATACACGCGTTGCAAAAATACAAGCAAGCATGGTAGCGACGTTGCGTCGGGACAACCCGTCTGCCTCGGCATGCATGGCGCCTTCATCGATGAGGACATCGATGATGAAGCACGTCGGGCAAGCAGCTCGCCTGCATGTGCACCTTCAACGGTGGAGCGAGAGGATGAACTTCCAGTGCGCCGCATCCACCGGCGTGACCGACAGGCGGTTGCCGCGACGTAGCAGCAGCATGCCATCGAGCCTGCCATCGGCATGCTCGCGCAGTGTCTCCAGCGACAGCGCCGGATCCCACCGGTCCTTGAGCCGCACGTCGACCGTGTACCAAAGTGGCTTGTTTTCAGGGCTTTTCGCATCGTGGTAGGGGCTGCGGCGATCCCATGCGCTGGGGTCGGGGTAGCCGGAGCGCACCACCTCGACGACGCCGGCGATGCCAGGCTCGGGACAGGAGGAGTGATAAAAGAAGCCCAGGTCGCCCACCTTGAAGTCGTCCCGGAGCATGTTGCGCGCCTGGTAGTTGCGCACGCCCTCCCAGCTGGTGGTCCTCTTCGGTGCAGCAGCGAGGTCATCGATGCCGAAGGTCGAAGGTTCGCTCTTCAACAGCCAGTAACGCATCAGGGGGTCTTCCGGTGGAACGCCAGGGTTGAGGACTCGGTCACAATCGCATCCAGAGGTACGTCATGGTCCGCATGGGGTAGTGAAGGTACCTGCTGCACGGCATAGGCAAGGCCGACCAGCAGGGGACGGCGGCAATGCACATGGCGCAACCTGAATGCGAAGTGCCGGTCATAGAAGCCGCGGCCCATGCCGATGCGGTTGCCCTGCAGGTCAAAGCCCACCAGCGGCATGAACACTACGTCCAGCTCGCGGGCCGCGCGCGGGTGGCCGCCGCTGGGTTCGAGGATGCCGAATGCACCACGGCGCAACGCGCTTTCACCCGGGGTGCCGAAGGCTGTGCCCGCGGGCAGATCGAAGAACCGCATGCGGTCGCGTCGCAGGTCGATGACGCGGGGCAGGGCGATGCGGCAGCCACGACGGGCCGCCAGCTGCAGCAGCGGGGTGGTGTCGATCTCCTCGGAGGTGGCCAGGTAAAGGCCGATGCGCCGGCCGGGTTGCAGCAGGCCCATCGCGTTGACGCGTGCAGCCAGCTGTCGTCCCCTGGTGGCCCGCACCGCGCCCTGGATGGCGCGGCGCCGCGCGCGCAGTTCGCGCCGCAGCTGCTGCCGGTCAGTAGAAGGAGAGTCGCTGCTCATGTCGCCAGCGGCTCAGGTGAAGAAGGCGCCACCCGCCTGTGCCGGTGCGGACCGTTGCTCTCGAACCGGAGCAACAAGGTGGGGCAGGTATGCAGAAGGTAAGGCTTCCCGCGGTGAAGCGGACATGCACAGCACGACTGCAAGGCCCGCCCCTGGGTGTTTCAATTAGGGTCCGAGGTAACCCGATCCGCGTGTCGAACACCGCAGGCGGCGCAGTCACACTCTACTACAGTTCCAGCTGCTGGCCCTGCACCAGCGCGCGTTCGACCCGCTCGCGCATCTGGCGGACGCGGGCCCCCATTTCGCGGCTGCTGCGCTCCTCGCTGGCCTGCAGCTTGCCGAGCTCGTTGGCCATGTTGAGGGCCGCCATGATGAGCCAGCGTTCGCTGCCCATGCCGCGGGCGCTTTCCCTGGCCTGCTTGAGGCGGCCGTCGAGCAGCTCCGCGGCCCTGAGCAGGTCGTCCCGCTCCTCGGGGGGGCAGGCGATGAGGTATTCCTTTTCGAGGATGCGGATGCTGACCGGCTCCGCGTCGGTGCTCATACGCCGCTTTCCAGCATGCGCAGGCGCCCGATCATGGCCTCGACACCGGCCCGGGCCTGTTCGTTCTTCTGCAGCAGTGCGGCGCGCTCGCCCGCGAGGTGGTCCTGCCGGTGGCGCAGGGCCTTGTTCTCTTCAGTGAGCTGCCGCACCAGCGACACCAGCTCGCCGACCCTTGCCTCCAGCCGTTGCAACTCGGCGTCGATCAATGGTTGGCCGCTGTTCTGGCTCATATTGCGCGCAATACTGCCTGCACGGCGGGCAGGCCGGCAAGTCCTGCGCACAGCAGTGCAGCCCGGCGAGGCATAATGGCGCGCGCATGGTTGTTCCCGCCCAGACTTTCGATGGCCTGCAACGCATCCTGATGCAGGCCCACGCACTCACCGATGCGGCCGAGGCCCATGGCACGCTGGTGGGATCACTCTGCGCCACGCGCTGCACGCTGGGCGACTGGCTGGCGGAGATACTCCCCGACGGTCGGGCCGAGGGCCTGGCAGCCGAAGACCTGCGTGCGGTGTTCGAGTCCACCTCCGGCGCGCTGGTGGATGGCGCGATGGATTTCCAGCCCCTGTTGCCGGCCGATGACGCGCCCATCACCGAGCGCACCTCCGCGCTGGGCGAGTGGTGCACGGGATTCCTTTATGGTCTGGGCGCCGGCGTGGCGGTGCCCGATGCATCCTCGCTGCAGGGCGATGCGGCCGAGGTGCTGCGCGACATGACCGCCATTACCCAGGTGGACGTGGATCCCGCCGACGGCACCGAGTCGAACGAAGCCGCGTATGCCGAACTGGTGGAATTCGTACGGGTGGGTGTGCAGCTGCTTTATGACCACCTGCAGCCGCTGCGCGAACCGCCGCCGGCGCCACCAACGGAGCGCCTCCATTGAAGATGAAGAAGTCGCGACGCCCGGTCGCCGCGGCACGCGGCAAGGTGCGTGCCGGCACCCAGCATTCCGCGACGGTCGCCTCGCGCGCGGCCAGCCTGAAGGCGGGCAACAGCGAGTTCGCGCGCCGGCGCCGGCTGCTGGCGCGCATCATGGGCAAGGGTTCCATCGCCATCCTGCCGGCTGCGCCCGAGCGCATCCGCAACAACGACGTGGGCTATCCCTACCGGCAGGACAGTGACTTCTTCTATCTCACCGGATTTGCCGAGCCGGAGGCCGTGGCCGTGCTGGTGCCGGGGCGTGAGGCGGCCGAATACATCCTCTTCGTGCGTGACAAGGATCCGCTGAAGGAAACTTGGGAGGGGCGGCGTGCCGGTCCCGGGGGTGCGGTGGAACGCTTTGCCGCCGACGATGCCTTCCCCATCTCCGACCTGGACGAGATCCTGCCGGGACTGATGGAGAACCGCGAGCGCGTGTACTACGCCATGGGCACGCACCCGGAGTTCGACCAGAAAGTGCTGGGCTGGCTGCAGACGCTGCGCGGACTGGCCCGCCACGGCAAGCATCCGCCGCTGGAGATGGTCGCGCTGGACCATGTGCTGCACGACATGCGCCTCTACAAGAGCCGCGTGGAGCTGGGGCTGATGCGCGAGTCCGGGCGCATCGCCGCGGCGGCGCAGGTGCGGGCCATGAACCACACGCTGCCGGGGCGCTACGAATACGAGATCGCGGCGGAGATCCTGCACGAGTACGGACGCCACAACGCCACCTGGTCCTACGAGCCCATCGTGGGTGGTGGCGCCAACTCCTGCATCCTGCACTACCGCGAGAATGACGCGCGGCTGGAAGAGGGCGACCTGCTGCTGGTGGATGCCGGCTGCGAATACCAGTACTACGCCTCGGACATCACCCGCACCTGGCCGGTGAGCGGGGAGTTCACGCCCGCACAGCAGGAGATCTACGAGATCGTGCTGGCGGCGCAGCACGCGGCCTTCGCCGCCACGAAGCCCGGCAACCACTGGAACCAGGCGCATGAGGCCGCGGTCCAGGTGATCACGCACGGGCTGGTGTCGGTGGGGCTGCTGAAGGGGCGGGTGCCGAAGCTGATCAAGGATGGCGCCTACCGCAAGTTCTTCATGCACCGCACCGGCCACTGGCTGGGCATGGACGTGCACGACGTCGGCGACTACAAGGTGGGCGAGGAGTGGCGGGTGCTGGAGCCGGGCATGGTGATGACGGTGGAGCCGGGCATCTACATCCCCGCCGGCACGCGCGGCGTGCCGAAGCGCTACTGGAACTGCGGCATCCGCATCGAGGATGACGTGGTGGTGACGGCGGGCGGCTGCGAGGTGCTCACCAGCGGCGTGCCCAGCGCGCCGCGCGAGGTCGAGGCCGCTGTGGCGGCGCGGTCCTGACGGACGCTGCGCAAGGTCGCCATGGAAACTGCGACAGCGCCTGACGACCGCTCCGCGTTCGACATCGCCATCGTAGGCGGCGGGCTGGCCGGCGCCAGCCTGGCGGCCGCGCTGCGCGAGCTGCCTTTCTCCATCGCCCTGGTCGAGGCCTTTGCGCCGGACAGCGCCGCGCAGCCCAGCTTCGACGAGCGCACCACGGCCCTGGGCAATGCCAGCCGGCGCATCTTCGAGGCATTGGGCGTGTGGCCACGGCTTGCGGCGGAGGCGGCGCCCATCGCCGCCATCCACGTCTCTGACGCCGGTCGTTATGGATTCGCGCGGCTGGATGCCGCATCCCTTGGACAGCAGGCACTGGGCTACGTCGTGCCCAATCGCGTGCTGGGCCGCGAGCTGTGGGGGATGCTGCGCACGGCGCCACGCATTGCGGCCTTCATGCCGGCACGCGTCACGGCGCTGCAGGTGCAAGAGGACGCCGCGCTGATCGCGCTGGAGCAGGGCGGGCAGTCCCGCTCACTGCGCGCGCGGCTGGTGGTGGCGGCCGATGGTGCGCAGTCGATGGTGCGGACGGTGGCGGGCCTTGCGGCCAGCGTCGACGACTACGCGCAGGTGGCCGTGGTGGCGGCGCTGCGCACCGACCAGCCCAATGACGGCGTGGCCTATGAGCGCTTCACCTCTGCCGGACCGATGGCCTTGCTGCCGCTGGCCGCGCTGCCGCACGTAGGGCGCACTGGCGCCTGCTGGCGCACGCTGGTGTGGGCCGCATCGCCGGAGCAGGCTGCCGCGCTGATGCAGCTTCCCGATGCGCAGTTCCTGGCGCGCTGGCAGGAGGCATTCGGCTGGCGTGCGGGCCGCGCGCTGCAGCTGGGATCGCGCGGGCGCTATCCACTGGCGCTCACGCAGAGCCAGGGCACCGTGGCGCCGCGCATCGTGCTGCTGGGCAATGCCGCGCAGTCCCTGCATCCGGTGGCCGGCCAGGGTTTCAATCTCGCCCTGCGCGACGTGGCCGAACTCGCGGAGGTGCTGGCCTGCGCCGGAGAGGGTGATCCGGGCGCGGCTGCGCTGCTGGCGGAATACGCCGCGCGTCGGCAGCAGGACCGCAGTGGCGTCATCGGCTTCACCGATGCCCTGGTGCGGGTGTTCGGCAATGCCCATCCGGCAGTGGTGGCGGCGCGCGATGCCGGCCTGCTGCTCTTCGACCTGCTGCCCCCGGCCAAACGCGCGCTGGCGCGCGTGAGCCTGGGCTTCGGTGCGCGCAGTGCACGCCTGGCGCGCGGACTGCCGCTGCGGGAGATGCAATGAGCGGGCCGGCACAGGCGCAGCCCGCTGTTCCCCATCAGGTGGATGTCGCCATCGTGGGCGGCGGCATGGTGGGTACCACGCTGGCACTGCTGCTGGCGGGCGAGGCGCGCGTCCGTGCCGGGCGCATCGTCATCGTGGAGCCACGGCCGGTGTCGGCGCCCGCGCCGGGGTCGCCGCCGGGCCTGCGTGTGTCGGCCATCGCACCGGCGAACCGCGCACGGCTCGCGGGTCTTGGTGTATGGGAAAGACTGGATGCCACGCGCACCGCCGCCGTGGAGCGCATGGCCGTGTGGCATGAGGCCGTGCCGCCCGACAGCCCCGATGTGCTGCATTTCGATGCGGCCGAGAGCGGCGCGCCGGAGTTGGGCTGCATCGTCGAGAACGATGCGCTGCAGGCCGCGCTGCTCCAGGCCTGCCGCGAGCAGGGCATCGTCATCCTCAATGACAGCCTGCAGGCGCTCGCGATACACCCTGAAGGGGCGAGGTTGCAGCTGGGACTGGCGCGTGTGGATGCGGAGCTGGTGGTGGGCGCCGATGGTGCGGCCTCGACGGTGCGGGAGCTGATGCAGATGCCGGCGACGACGCGCGAGTATGGCCAGCGGGGCATCGTCGCCACCATCAGGACGGGGCGCAGCCATCGCGGCACTGCCTTCCAGCGTTTCCTTGCCACCGGACCGCTGGCCTTGCTGCCGCTGCCGGACAACACCTGCTCCATCGTGTGGTCCGCAACGGAGGCAAGGGCGGCCGGACTGCTGGCAATGCCGGCGGAACAATTCAACACCGAACTCACTGCGGCCAGTGCAGGCGTGCTCGGCGCACTGGAACTGGCCAGCGAGCGGGCATCCTTTCCCTTGCGGCGACTGGCAGCCGGAAGTTATGTGGCGCCGCGCGTGGCACTGGTGGGCGATGCCGCCCATGTGATCCACCCGCTGGCGGGGCAGGGCGTGAACCAGGGACTGGAGGATGCCGTCGTGCTTGCCGCGCAGCTGGCGGCACGGCCGCCGCGCGAGAGTGTCGGCGCGCTGCGCGCCCTGCGCCGCTACGAGCGCGAACGGCGTGCGGGCAATGCGCTGGTGGGTGAGGTGGTCGACGGGCTGGACCGTCTGTTCACCGGATCAGGACCTTTGGCGGCATGGGCGGCACGGGAGGGAATGGCCCTGGTAGGACGCCTGCCATTCGCGCGCCGTTTCCTTGCCAGGCAGGCTGCGGGCCAGACGCGGCCGCGCGGCTGACTGCCTCAGGCCAGCGGCAGCTCGTCGATCTTCGCCGCGCAGATGAAGTCGTTTTCCGACAGCCCGCGGATGGCGTGGGTGGTGAAGCGCACCCTGCAGTAGTTGTAGCCCAGCTCGAGGTCCGGATGGTGGTCCTCGATGTTGGCGAGGTGCGCCAGCGCGTTCACGAAACTCATGGTGCGGAAGAAATCGCGGAAGCGGAACTCGCGCTGGATGGAAGTGGCATCCACCGACAGCTGCCAGTTTTCATCCAGCCGCTGCAGCACCTCTTCGGCAGCGGCCCGCGACAGGGGAGCCACCCCGCCTTCGCAGGGCACGCAACGACGCTGGGCCAGGTCCTCGCTCATGGGGCAACGCTAGCACGGGCATCGTGCGCGGCGGTAGCGCCCCGCAGCGGGTAGGTGCGCTCGATGTAACGCTCCAGCAGCTGCTGGAACTCCTCGGCGATGTGATCGCCCTTCAGCGTTACCGTCTTCTCGCCATCCTCGTACACCGGCGCCACGGGCCGCTCGCCCGTGCCGGGCAGGCTGATGCCGATATTGGCGTGGCGGCTCTCGCCAGGACCATTCACCACGCAGCCCATCACGGCCACGGTCATCTCCTCGACGCCGTCGCGTTCGGCGCGCCACTGCGGCATGCGGTGGCGGATGTGCGTCTGGATGCGCTGGGCCAGTTCCTGGAAGTAGGTGCTGGTGGTACGGCCGCACCCGGGGCAGGCCACCACCATGGGCAGGAAGGAACGCAGTCCCATGGTCTGCAGGATCTCCTGCGCGACGATCACTTCCTGCGTGCGATCACCACCGGGCTCGGGCGTGAGCGACACGCGGATGGTGTCGCCGATGCCCTCGGCCAGCAGCACGCCGATGCCGGCGGTGGAGGCCACGATGCCCTTGCTGCCCATGCCGGCCTCGGTGAGGCCGAGGTGCAGTGGCCAGTCGCAGCGCGCGGCGAGGTTGCGGTAGACGGCGATGAGGTCCTGCACGCCGCTGACCTTGGCCGAGAGCACGATGCGGTTGCGTGGCAGCCCCAGCGCCACGGCCATCTCCGCGCTTTCCAGTGCCGAGCGCACGATGGCCTCGCGCATCACGGCCTGGGCGCTGGCCGGCTGCGCCAGCGCGTTGTTCTCATCCATCAGTCGCGCCAGCAGCTGCTGGTCGAGGCTGCCCCAGTTCACGCCGATGCGCACCGGCTTGTCCTCGCGGCAGGCGATCTCGATCATCGCGGCGAACTGGCTGTCACGCTTCGCGCCGCGGCCCACGTTGCCGGGGTTGATGCGGTACTTGTCGAGCGCGGCAGCGCAGGCGGGATGTTCGCTGAGCAGCTTGTGGCCGTTGAAGTGGAAATCCCCCACCAATGGCACGCCGACACCATCGGTCCGTAACCTGTCGCGGATATGCGGCACGGCTGCAGCGGCCTCGGCGCTGTTGACCGTGATGCGCACCAGTTCGGAACCCGCGCGCGCCAGGTCGCGCACCTGGGCCACTGTGGCTTCGATATCCGCCGTGTCGGTGTTGGTCATCGACTGCACGACCACGGGCGCGGGGCCGCCGACGGCGACCCCGCCGATCATCACCTGCAGGCTGGCACGGCGTGGCTGGAGCATGGCGTGCATTGTACTTGTTAGACTTGGGTCGCCATGGAAAGACCGAAACCTTCGGGCATGGGCCGGGTCTGGCGGGCGTTTGGCGCCAGCCACCGCGGCTTCCGTGGAGCCTTCCTCGGCGAGGCGGCCTTCCGCCAGGAACTGGCCGTGGCGGTGGTGGTCATTCCCCTGGGACTGTGGCTGGGCGAAACCGGCGTGGAGAAAGCCCTGCTGGTGGGGCCCATGCTGCTGGTGCTGATCGTCGAGCTGATCAACAGTGCCATCGAGGCGGTGGTGGATCGCGTGGGGCTGGAGCGGCATGCGCTCTCGGGCCTCGCCAAGGACCTCGCCTCCGCGGCGGTGCTTTCATCTTTCGGACTGCTGGGGCTGACCTGGCTGCTGGTACTTTGTTTCTGACTGGCCCAAAGCCGGACTGAGAGGAGTGGATGATGAGGGATTCCTTGCGCCGATTGACCGCTGCGGCGCTGCTCGCGGCAACCCTGCTGGCTGGTGCGCAGACGGTTTCGCCGCCCCTGTCTCCCTTGCCCTCTCCGGGGCCGGCACCCGCACCGCTTCCCGGCGAGGTTGGCCCCAACCTGCCGCCGGCGCTGGAAGAACCCCCGGCCCCACCGCGGCGCGAGGACGCCACCTGGACCGCCACCCTGGAGCGCATCGCGCAGGGCGTGGTGGCGATCAAGATGGATTCCACCCGTGCGTTCGACACCGAGTGGAACACCTCCTCGCAGGCCACCGGCTTCGTGATCGATGCCGAGCGCGGCCTCATCCTCACCAACCGCCACGTGGTGACGCCGGGCCCCATCACCGCCGAGGCCACCTTCCTCAACCGCGAGGAGGTGCAGCTGTATCCGGTGTACCGCGATCCGGTGCATGACTTCGGCCTGTACCGCTATGACCCGGCCAAGCTGCGCTTCGCCAGGCCGCCATCGCTGGAGCTGTATCCGGAAGGTGCGCAGATCGGACGCGAGATTCGCGTGATCGGCAACAATGCCGGCGAGCAGCTGTCGATCCTCGCCGGCACGCTGGCGCGCCTGGACCGGGAGGCGCCCGCCTATGGCACGGGGCGCTACAACGACTTCAATACCTTCTATATCCAGGCGGCGTCGGGAACCTCTGGCGGCTCCTCCGGTTCGCCGGTGGTGGACATCCGCGGGCGCGTGGTGGCGCTGAATGCGGGCGGTGCTTCCGGCGCGGCGTCGAGCTTCTACCTGCCGCTGGGCCGCGTGAAGCGCGCCGTGGACCTCATCAAGGCCGGCAAGCCGGTGCCGCGCGGCACGCTGCAGACGGTGTTCAGCTACGTGCCCTATGACGAGCTGCGCCGGCTGGGCCTGAGCGCCGCCACCGAGACGGCCATGCGCAAGGATTTCCCGGACAACACGGGCATGCTGGTGGTGACGCAGGTGCAGCCCGGTTCCGCCGCATACACCGAGCTGCAGCCGGGTGACATCCTGATTTCGATCGATGGCAAGGCCATCACCACCTTCGAGCCGCTGGAGAGCCTGCTCGACAACTCCGTGGGCAAGCAGGTGCGCGTGCGCATGCAGCGCGGCGGTGATGAACGCACGGTGGACCTTGCGGTGGGCGACCTGGATGGCATCACCCCGGCCGCCTACCTGGAGTTCGGCGACTCGGTGGTGCACAACCTGTCCTACCAGCAGGCGCGGCATTTCAACCGGCCGGTGTCGGGCGTGTATGTGGCCAACCCGGGCTACAGCCTGGCCGCGGCGGGCATCCCGCGCGCTGCGCTGATCACCGAGGTGAACAGCCGGCCGGTGCCGGACATCAGTGCCTTTGCCGGCGAGCTGCAGCTGCTGGGCGATGGCGACCGCGCCACGGTGCGCTACGTGGTGATGGAGGAGCCGAACAATCCGCAGGTGGCCTCGCTGCGCATGGACCGGCGCTGGTTCCCGGCGCGTTCCTGCCACCGTGACGACGTGAGTGGCCTGTGGCCCTGCGTCGACCTGCCGCCGGGCCCACCGCCCAAGGAAGTGGCTGGTGGCACCGCCAACCTGCCGGTGGTGCGCGACAAGCTGGTGGCTCAGCTGGTGCCCTCGCTGGTGCAGGTCACCTTCGACATGCCCTTCGCGCTGGCCGGCGTGTCGGAGCGCAATTACTACGGCACCGGCCTGATCGTGGATGCCGAGCTGGGTTATGTCGTGACCGACCGCAACACCGTGCCGGTGTCGATGGGCGATGTGCGGCTCACCTTCGCCGGTGCCTTCGAGATTCCCGGCCGCGTGGAGTACGTGCATCCGGTGCACAACCTGGCCCTGATTTCCTACGATCCGAAGCTGATCGGCGATACGCCGGTGAAGACCCCGCGGTTCAATCCCTGGCCGCTCGAGGCCGGCCAGAAAGTGACCGCCATCGGCATGAACCGCGGCGGCGAATACAAGTCGCGCACCACCGAGATCATCGCGATGGATCCGCTGGCGCTGCCGCTGACGCGCTCCATGCAGTTCCGCGACGCCAACGTCGAAGTGGCGCAGCTGCTGAATCCGCCGGATGACTTCGACGGCGTGCTGGTGGACAACCGGGGAGCGGTGCTGGCGCTGTGGTCCACCTTCCCGGTGGATACCGGTCGCGGCGGCACCGGCCAGATCAATCGCGGCGTGCCCATCGACCTGGTGACCGAGATGATCGGCAGGGTGCGCGACAAGAAGCCGATGCACACGCTGGATGCGGAGTTCAGCACGCTGACGCTCACCGAGGCGCGCCGCCTGGGCCTGTCCTCGCAGTGGGCCTCCACGCTGGAGAAGAACAATCCGGAAGGCAGGCAGGTGCTGTCGGTGGCGCGCATCACCGGTGGCGCCGCCTCGGCCCGGGTGCTGCGCCAGGGCGACCTGCTGCTGGCGGTGGAGGGCAAGCCGGTGACGCGATTCCGCGATGTGGAGCGGGCCGTGGGCGACCGGGAGCAAGTGGCCGTCACGGTGTGGCGTGGCCAGGCAGAGGAGGTGCTCACCGTGCCCACCACGGCGCTGGATGGCCGTGACGTGGAGCGCATCGTGCAATGGGCGGGCGCCATCCTGCATGCCCCGCACCGGGCGATGAGCGCGCAGCGCGGCGTGGTGCCGCAGGGCGTGTACGTGGCGTACTTCTCTTATGGTTCACCGGCGACGCGCTACCGCCTCTCGCCGGGGCGGCGCATCGTGGAGGTCGACGGCCAGCCGACGCCGGACCTCGACGCCTTCCTCGCGGTGGTGGCCGGACGTCCGGACCGCTCCTCGATCAGGGTGCGTACGTTGTCCTGGAACAACGTGCCGGAGGTGATCACCCTGAAGCTGGACCGCCACTACTGGCCCACCTCGGAGATCGTCAGGACGCCCTATGGCTGGGACAGGCGCAATCTCGACTGACCCGGGCAGCGTTATGTGATGCGCTGAGCCAACAGGCTTAGTCAGGGGGTGGTGGCCCCCCGCCGACTGGTAAAATGCCCGGATGGCTAAAGCGATCCGGGCCTCACAGGCCGAGCTGGAAGCCGCCGTCGATGCATTGCGCGATGGCGAGCTCGTGGCGTTCCCTACCGAGACGGTCTATGGCCTTGGTGCCAATGCCGCCAATCCGGCAGCCGTGCGCCGCGTGTTCGAGCTGAAGGACCGCCCGGCCTCCCATCCGGTGATCGTGCACATCGACCAGCAGAAATACCTCAGGCGCTGGGTGCGCGAGCTGACCCCGGAGGCGGAGAAGCTGGCGGAAGCCTTCTGGCCCGGTCCGCTGACGCTGGTCCTGCCGCGCGGCGAGGGTGTGCACGACGTGGTCACGGGCGGGCAGGACACGGTGGCCATGCGCATTCCCTCCCATCCCATGGCGCGCCAGCTGCTGGATGCCTTCGGCGGCGGCATTGCCGCGCCCTCGGCCAACCGCTACGGCCGCCTGTCGGCCACGCGCGCCGAGCATGTGCAGGATGAGTTCGGCGATGCAGTGAAGGTGATCCTGGACGGGGGTGAGTGCCAGCTCGGGCTGGAATCCACCATCGTGAGCTGCATCGGCGGCGAGGTGCGGCTGCTCAGGCCGGGCGCCATCACGCTGACGCAGCTGCGCGACGTGGTCGGCACGGTGAGCATCGGGCCCGACAAATCCTCCCCGCGCGTGCCCGGCAGCACCGCGGCGCACTACGCGCCGGTGACGCCGCTGACCATCGTGCCCGGCGGCGAGCTGGACGCGCTGGCCGAGTCGCTTTCCGAGGGCGGGCAGCGCATCGCCGTGCTGGCGCAGCGCCTGCCGCTGAAGACCTACGAGACGGTGACCTGGATCAATGCCGGCAAGCGGGCGGAGGCCTATGGCCACGACCTCTATGCCAACCTGCGCACGCTCGACAAGGCCGGCTGTGCGCGCATCCTCGTGCAGGAAGTACCCAGCGATGAGCGCTGGGACGCGGTGCGCGACCGCCTGGCGCGCGCCTCGGTGAGCGCGCCGGCCGAGAGCGGCCCCTACGCCGCACTGGGCACCGGTGTGCTGCCTTGAAGAAGGGTTTCATTGATCCCTTCCAGCCGGAGGAAGTGAAGCGGCTGGTGGCGACCTATGGATCGCCGCTGCTCATCATCGACTGCGAGCGCGTGCGTGCGCAGTACCGGCGGCTGCACAAGGCGCTGCCGGGAGTCGACCTCCATTACGCGCTGAAGCCGCTGCCGGCCGCGGCGGTGGTGCGCACCATCGCGAAGCTGGGCGGATGGCTCGACCTTGCCACCACGGGCGAGGTGCAGCTGGTTACGCGGCTGGGGCTGGACCCCGCGCGCTGCATCCACACGCATCCGATCAAGCGCGAGAAGGACATCCGCAATGCGCTGCACGGCGGCGTGCGCGTGTTCGTGGCCGACAATCCGGACGAGGTGCGCAAGTTCCGCGCCTTCCGCGACGAGGCGGAGCTCCTGCTGCGCGTGTCATTCCGCAGCCCGGGCGCGGTGAGCGACCTGTCGCGCAAGTTCGGGTGTGATCCGGAGAAGGCGCTGGACCTCGCGCGCCTGGCGGCGAAGCTCGGCGTGAAGGTGCGTGGGTTCTCCTTCCATGTGGGATCGCAGGCACCGCAGCCGCTGAAGCATGTGGAGGCCATCGAGGCCTGCATTGCGCTCACGCGCCAGGCGCGGCGCGCGAAGCTCGGGCCGTTCGATACGCTGGACATCGGCGGCGGCTTTCCCATCAATTACACGCAGCCGGTGCCTGACATCGGACGCTTCTGCGCGCCCATCCGCAAGGCGCTGGCCGGCGTGCCAAGGGGGCTGCGCGTGATCGCCGAGCCCGGGCGCTACATCGCAGGTCCTGCCGCCATCGGCGTGGCCACCGTGATGGGCCGTGCCGAGCGCGAGGGCCACTGGTGGTATTACCTGGATGACGGACTCTATGGTTCCTACAGCGGCCAGCTGTTCGACCATGCCCGCTATCCCATCGAGAGCCTGAAGACCGGTGGCGAGCTGCTGCCAGCGGTGCTGGCCGGACCCACCTGCGACAGCATCGACGTGATCGCCGAGAACCTGATGCTGCCGAAGCTCAAGGCCGGTGACCTGATCGTGGGCCGCGCCATGGGTGCCTACACCTGGGCCTCGGCCAGCGAATTCAATTTCTTCCCGCGGGCCACCGTGGTCTCGGTGAACGAGACACCCGGGGATACCGGCAAGGTGGAGGACTGATGGACCTGAGCAACCGGACCATCGCCTTCATCATGGTGGGCGTGGGGGCGCTGCTACTGTTCCGCATCATCTCGCGCTGGCGCGGGTTCTCCTTCCGCAAGCAGGAGATCGACTGGGACCAGCATTTCATCCAGGGCTTGCGCAAGGCTGGAGTGGATACCTTTGCCGAGCAGACGGTGGATTTCTTCTTCACCGTGCCCACGCGCGACGGCGCCACGGGGCTGGCCAAAGCCCTGCGCGAGCAGGGCTATGAGACCGACGTGATCGAGGCGCGCGAGACCAGTGGCCAGTTCAGCGTGCATGGCTGCCGCCGCATGCGGCTGATCGTGCCGGAGATGCAGCAGCTCACCGTGCACCTGACGCAGCTCGCCGCGGCGCACGGCGGCCAGTACGACAACTGGGCGGTGGTGACGAAGTAGGGGTGCGCACCGGCCCGGCGCCGGTGCCTGCGCTTCAGCGCTTTTCCGTCTGCCGCCGTACCGCCTCGGCGGCCGCGGCGATGGCAGCGGGGTCTCCCAGGTAGCGGTGGCCCGTGGGCTTCAATGCGGCATCCAGTTCATAGAGCAGCGGCACGCCCGTGGGGATGTTCAGCTCCACGATCTCGCCCTCGGGCATGTTGTCGAGCATCTTCACCAGCGCGCGGATGCTGTTGCCGTGGGCGGCGATGAGCACGTTGCGGCCGGCGCGCAGCTTCGGCGCGATCTCCTCGTTCCACAGCGGCAGCACGCGCGCCAGGGTGTCTTTCAGCGACTCGGTGCCGGGCAGCAGCGCGGGATCGAGGTCGGCATAACGGGGGTCATGCTTCGGGTGGCGCTCGTCAGCGGGGTCGAGCGGCGGCGGCGGGATGTCGTAGCTGCGGCGCCAGATCTTCACCTGCGCCTCGCCATGCTTTTCCACGGTCTGCGCCTTGTCGAGCCCCTGCAGGGCGCCGTAGTGGCGCTCGTTGAGGCGCCAGCTCTTTTCAACCGGCAGCCACATGCGGTCCATCTCGTCGAGGGCGATCCACAGCGTGCGGATGGCGCGCTTCAGCGTGGAGGTGTAGCAAAAGTCGAAGCGGATGCCGGTGGCCTTCAGCTCGCGCCCGGCCTGGCGTGCCTCGGCGCGACCCTGCTCGGTGAGGTCGACGTCGGTCCAGCCGGTGAACAGGTTGGCGACATTCCATTCGCTCTGGCCGTGGCGCAGCAGCACGAGTTTGCCGGACATCAGGCGGGCTCCGTATGCTTGTTCAGGTGCGGCGAGATTACCAAACCGGCCGGTGCACATGAGCCGGATCATCGAACTGAAGGTGAAGCCCAACGCACGGGTGAGCAGGCTCACCCGCAGCGAGGATGGCACCTGGCTGGCGCAGCTGAAATCCCCGCCGGTGGACGGGCGGGCGAATGCGGAGCTGATCGCACTGGTGGCGGAGGAATTCGGCGTGCGGCGGGCGCAGGTGAGCATCCGCACCGGGGCGGGCGGGCGGCGCAAGCTGGTGCACATCGCGGAGTGAGCGCGGGGCGGCCAAGGCCGCCAGGGCCGCGGGCCGGTTCCGGCCGGCGTGGATCAGGCCTTCTTCACATACATCGACTTCAGGCCCATCTGGCCGATGCCGTCGATGCGGCAGTCGATGTCGTGGTCGCCGTCCACCAGGCGGATGTTCTTCACCCGGGTGCCCACCTTCACCACGGAGGAGGAGCCCTTCACCTTCAGGTCCTTGATCACGGTGACGGTATCGCCGTCCTTCAGTTCGTTGCCGACGGCGTCGCGCACCACGCGGGTTTCGGGCTCCTGCCCGGCGGCCGCTTCTCCGGCTGCGGGCCATTCGTGCGCGCACTCGGGGCAGACCAGGTTGGCGCCATCCTCATAGGTGTACGTGGATTGGCACTTCGGACAGGGTGGCAGCGTGCTCAGGGCGGTTCCTCCAGCTTTCCCGGCAGCGGGCCGGGGGCGCATGATACTGCCGCGGGGGAAGCCGCCGGGGATTTCAGTCAGGCTGCTGCAGGTCGGCGATGACCGCAGCCAGGAAGCGCACCGCCTCTCCGCCGGTGACGCAGCGATGGTCGAAGGTGAGCGACAGCGGAATGCGCCGGTGCACCTCCACGCTGTCTTCGACGGCCACCACGTCGCGCGAGATGCGGCCGGCGCCGAGGATGGCCACCGCCGGCGGCACCACCACGGGTGTGGCATAACGGCCGGCCATCACGCCGAAGTTCGACAGCATGATGGTGAAGTCCTTGAGGTCCGCCGCCGGCAGGCTGCGGTCGCGCGCGCCGGCCTTCAGGCGGTTCACCTCGCCGCGCAGCGCCGCTGCATCGCGCGCGGCGGCATCGCGGATCACCGGCACCAGCAACCCTTCCGGGGTATCGACAGCGATGCCCACGTGGATGTGCTGGAACACGCGCCGGCCCTGCGCGCCGCCATCGAACCAGGCATTGAGTCCCGGCTCGGCGCGACAGCCCGCGGTGATGGCGCGCAGCAGGCGCACGGTGTAGTCGCTGCCCTGCCGCCAGCCCTCGATGTCCGCATCGTCGAACACCGTGCATTCCATCACGCTGTCGCGCGCCAGGGTCATGCTCTGCGCCATGGCGCGGCGCAGGCTGCGCAGCACTTCCAGCTCGCCGGTGCTGGCGATGTCGCCGTTGGTGGTGGCCGGGCGCAGTGCGCTGGTGGAGTGCGCGAGATGCGGTGCGGGAGTGATGGTGGCGGGCTGTGCGGCGAGCACGTCGTCGAGCGTCACGAGGCCGGCTGCGCCGCTGCCCTGCAAGGCGTCGACGTCGATGCCCAGGCGACGCGCCAGCTCGCGCGCGGCGGGCACCACGCGGCTGCGGCGGTGGCTGGAGACGGCGCGGCCGCCGGACAGTGTCTGGCTGGCCATCACCTCGCCAGTCTCGGGCATGTGACCCACCACCCCGCCGCGGGCCAGGGTAGCAGCGTCGGCAGTGGAATCCGATGCAGCGGCTGCGCCGCCGGTTTCATCGGCTTCGGACTCGCCCTGGAAATCCACCAGCGGTGCACCAGTGGCAATCGTGTCGCCGGGACGGCCATGCAGCGCGGTGATGATGCCGGCCCAGGGTGCGGGCACTTCCACCACGGCCTTGGCGGTTTCCATGGCCACCATGGGCTGGTCCACGGCCACGGTGTCGCCCACGGCCACGTGCCAGCGGACGATCTCTGCTTCCTGCAATCCTTCACCCAGGTCGGGCAGGTTGAATCTGCGCATGCGGCTCAGGCCTGCAAAGTGTCGCGCACGGCGTCGGCAATGCGCTCGACGCTGGGGATGTAGGCGCGTTCCATGGCGAAGTAGGGCATGACGGTATCGTAGCCGGTCACGCGCTGCACCGGGGCGAGCAGGTCATACAGGGCCTGCTCGGCGACGGTGGCGGCGATCTCGGCGCCCAGGCCGGCATTGCGTGCCGCCTCGTGCACGATCACCAGCCGGCCGGTGTGCGACACGGATTCGAGGATGGTGTCGTGGTCGATGGGCGAGAGGGAAGTGAGATCGATGATCTCGCAGCCCACGCCCTCCTGCGCCAGCAGTTCGGCCGCCTGGCGCGTCTCGTGGATCATCGCGCCCCAGGTGACCAGTGTGACGTCATCGCCCTCGCGCACCACCTCGGCACGATCCAGCGGCAGGGCAACGCCGTCGTCGACGACGTCCTGCTTGTTCATGCGGTAGAGGCGCGTCGGCTCGAGGAAGATCACTGGATCCGGATCGCGGATCGCCGCCAGCAGCAGCCCGTAGGCGCGCGCCGGCGTGGTGGGACACACCACGCGCAGGCCGGCGTGATGGCAGAGCAGGACTTCCAGGCTCTCGGAGTGGTGTTCGGGTGCGTGGATGCCGCCGCCATGGGGCATGCGGATCACCACCGGGCAGGTCAGGCGCCCGCGCGTGCGGTTGCGCAGGCGCGCCATGTGGTTGGCGATCTGGTCCAGCGCGGGATAGACGAAGCCCATGAACTGGATTTCGGCCACGGGCTTCAGGCCCTGCGAAGCCATGCCGATGGACATGCCGGCGATCACGCCCTCGGCCAGCGGCGTGTCCTGCACGCGCAGCGGGCCGAACCTTTCCTGCAGGCCCACCGTGGCGCGGAACACGCCGCCATTCACGCCCACGTCCTCACCGAGCACGACCACGTCCGGGTCGTCCGCCAGGGCGCGGCCCAGCGCGAGGTTGACGCTTTCGACCAGTGTTACACGGGGCATGGGAGCGGGCGATTCCTCAGTGCCCGCCGCGCGCGCCGTAGCGGCGGGCGGTTTCGCGCTGCACGTCCAGGCCGGCGGGCGGGTGCGCGAACAGGTGTTCGAACATGTGATCGGTATCCACGGGCGTGCGGTTCTGGTAGCCGTGCACCGCTTCATCGATGCGGGTCGCGCACTCGGCGCGCAACGCCGTCTCGGCGGCTTCATCCCACCAGCCCTTGTCCTCGATGTAGCGGCGGGTGCGCAGCAGTGGTTCGACCTTCCAGGCCGCATCGAGCTCGGCGGCGGGGCGGTAGCGGCTGGCATCGTCGGCGGTGGTGTGGTCGCTGAGGCGGTAGGTGACCGCCTCCACCACGGTGGGTCCCTCGCCGCGGCGCGCACGCGCCAGCGCCTCTTCCATCACCTGGCGCACGCCGATGACGTCATTGCCGTCCACCTGCACGCCGGGCACGCCGTTGCCCAGGCCCTTCTGCGCGAAGGTGCGTGCGGCGGTCTGCGCCGCGGCGGGCACGGAGATGGCCCAGCCATTGTTCACGACCACGAACACCGCAGGCAGCTGCTGCGCGCCGGCGAGGTTCACGGCCTCGTGGAAGGCGCCCTGCGAGGTGCCGCCATCGCCGATGTAGGCCACCGCGCAGCGCGGCTGGCGGCGGATGCGGAAGGCCATGGCCACGCCGGCGGCGTGAGGCGTCTGCGAGCCGATGGGCACGCACCAGGGGAAATCCCCGCGCGGGCCGGCGAAGTTGGTGCCGCGCTCATCGCCTGCCCAGTAGGTGAGGATCTCGGTGAGCGTGACGCCGCGCCAGAGCTGCGTGCCGTATTCCCGGTAGACGGGGCAGAGCACGTCTTCGGCGAGCATGGCCGCACCGACTCCCACGTGCGTGGCCTCGTGCCCGGTGCAGGGCGCATAGGTGCCCAGCTTGCCGGTGCGCTGCAGGTTGATGGCCTTGGCGTCGAACAGCCGGCACAACACCATCATGCGGTACATGGCCAGCATCTGTTCGCGGTCGGCGGCAAAGGCAGGCAGGCTTGCTGTGGCCTGGCCTTCTGGATCGAGCAGCTGCTCGTAGCCGATCGCAAACTCGGCGACAGTCTTCAACGCGTGAAGCTCCCTGTTCGGACCGGACATGCGGCCCGGCGCGTAAAAGTAACCGATTCAGCCTGCCTTGCGCATCTCGACCAGGCGGCTGGCGGTCCGCTCGAAGGGCCCTTTCAGGCGCTCGCCCCGGTAAAGCGCTGCAGGCTCCGCCGCGGCGTCGACCACCAGCTTCACGCGCTGGTCGTACAGCTCGTCGATCAGGGCGATGAAGCGCCGCGCGGCATCGTCATTGCCGCCGTCAAACACCGGCACGCCCGACAGGAACAGCGTGTGCAGCTGGCGCGCCAGCGCGATGTAGTCATCCGCCGAGCGCGGGCCCTCGCACAGCACGTCAAAGGCAAACCAGGCCATGCCGGCGGCATGGGCGCGCGTGGCGATGGGGCGGTCCTCCACCAGCAGGCTGCCGCCGGTTGCGACGGCCGGCTTGCCGGCCAGCCGCTCGAACAGCGACAGCATGCGCGCTGGCGTTGCGGAATCATCGCTGCTGAACCAGGTCTGCGCCTCATCCAGCTGGCGCATGCGGAAGTCGTCACCGCTGCCCATCTGCAGCACGTCGAGCATGCGCGTGAGCAGGGCGATCGCCGGCAGGAAACGCTCGCGCTGCAGGCCGCCCTCATACAGCCGCTGCGGCGGCGTGTTGCTGGTCAGCACCAGCACCACGCCGCGCCGGAGCAGGCCATCGAGCACGCCATGCAGGATCATCGCATCACCGATGTCATGGACCATGAACTCATCCACGCACCACACGCGCGCGCCGCGCGCCAGGTGGGAGGCCACGTGGTCCAGCGGTCGCTCGCTGCCGGCCAGGCCGCGGCGCAGGGCGTGGACTTCGCGCATGAAGTGCTGGAAGTGCAGGCGGCGGCAATCGCGTGCGCGATGCGTGGCGAAGAGGTCCATCAGCCAGGTCTTGCCGCGTCCCACGCTGCCCCAGAGGTAGATTCCGCGGCAGGTCTGCGGATAGGTCTGGCGGCCGCGCAGCAAGCCGAGCTGCAGGCGCCAGCGGGCCGGTGGCGGCGTCGCGTCCAGGCACTGGTCGAGCGCGTCCAGGCGCTGCGCCACCGCGTGCTGCGCCGGGTCCGTGACGCGCGCGTCCTCGCGCAGCGCCTGCTCGTAGCGGTCCAGCAGCCGCATCAGCCAGCGGCTCCGGCGGCCGCTGCGTGGTCCGCTGCCGGCTTCATCAGGCAGTGGCTTTGCGGACAGGCTGGGTGGTGCTGCCGTCGTCGGGAAGCCGGGTGTGGCGGATCGAAACGTCATCGTGCCGGCGCGCGAAGTCCGCGGCCAGCGCCTCGACCAGGTAGACGGAGCGATGCTGTCCGCCAGTGCAGCCCACCGCCACCGAAAGGTAGCGCCGGTTGGTGGCCAGGTATTCCGGCACGCGCGCCTCCACGAAGCGCGTGATGTCCTGCTGCAGGCGGGTCACCGAGGCGTCTGCCGCCAGGTAACGCGCCACTTCCCGATCCCGGCCGGTAAGCGGCCGCAGGGTGGGTTCCCAGTAGGGATTGGGCAGCGAGCGCGCGTCGAACACGTAGTCGGCATCGCCCGGGATGCCGTGCTTGAACCCGAAGGACTGGAACAGCAGCGACAGGCGCTGGTGGGTGCGCCGTTCCACCCGCGCGCGCACCATCTCGCGCAGTTCGTGGACCCCGGTGTTGGAAGTGTCGATCACGATGCTGGCAGCCTGCACGACCGGATCCAGCAGCTGACGCTCCAGCTCGATGGCCGCACGCAGCCCCTCGCCGCCGCGGCTCAGCGGATGCTTGCGGCGGGTCTCGGCATAGCGGCGCAGCAGCGCCTCGTCGGAGGCGGTGACGAACAGCAGTTCGCAGGGCAGGCCGGCGCCGCGCAGCTCGGAGAGCAGCGCGGGCACGGTGGCGATTTCCTCGGGTGTATTGCGGGCATCAAGGCCCACTGCCACACGCTGGTAGCGCGCGTCGGCGCTGCGCAGCGTGTGGGAGACGAAGGACTTCAGCAGGGCCGCCGGGATGTTGTCGACGCAGTACCAGTCAAGGTCCTCGAGCATGTGCAACGCCACGCTCTTGCCGGATCCGGACAGTCCGCTGACCACGATCAGTCGCATGATGGATTTCCGGCAGCCCCGCGAGGCAGCGCTAGTGGCGGGCCGCCCGGCCCTCCGTGGCGTGGTGGTCGCGCTGCTTTTCCTTGTGCCTGAGCACGCTGCGGTCGAGCTTGTCGGCCAGCGCGTCGATGGCGCGGTACATGTTGGTGTCGATGGCGTCGGCATGGATGTCGGTGCCGCTGCAGTGCACGGTGGCCTCGGCCTTGTGTGTGTTCTTCTCGACGGACATCACCATGTGCACGTCGATCACCCGTTCGAAGTGCCGGCGGATGCGGTCCAGCCGCTTCTCGGCGTAGGCGCGCATGGCTTCGGTGACCTCCACGTGGTGACCACTGAGATTCAATTGCATGACGACCTCCTTACTCACATTGCTCACGCTTGAACACGTTTGCGCTCGTTGGAAGGTGCGATGCCCATCGATTCACGGTACTTGGCGACCGTGCGACGGGCGACCGGGATGCCTTCCTTGGAGAGGATTTCTGCGATGCGGCTGTCTGAAAGTGGCGCGCCGGGCGTCTCCTCGCGGATCAGCTTCCTGATCTTGGCGCGGATGGCGGTGGAGGAGGTGCCCGAACCATCGGCGCCCTCCACCTGGCTGGAGAAGAAATAGCGCAGCTCGAATACCCCGCGCGGGGTGTGCATGTACTTGCCGGAGGTGACGCGCGATACCGTGCTCTCGTGCATCTCGATGGCGGCGGCGATGTCGCGCAGGATCATCGGCCGCATGTGCTCCTCGCCCTGCTCGAGGAAGGCATGCTGGCGCTCGACGATGGAGCGGGCGACCTTCAGCAGGGTGTCGTGGCGGATCTCCAGGCTCTTCAGCAGCCACCGCGCTTCCTGCAACTGGCTGCGCATGGTGGCGTGGCTGGCTCCACGCCCGAGCAGGCTGGCGTAGCTCTCATTGATCCGCACCCTTGGAAGGGTGGACGAATTCATCTCCACCGTCCAGCCGTTCGTTGTGCGTCGCACAAAAACGTCCGGGACCACGTATTCCGGGGCCGCAGGGCTGATCTGCGACCCGGGGCGGGGATGGCAGCCGCGCACCAGGGCCAGCGCCTGCTCCAGTTCCTCGTCCGAGGCCTTCAGCACCCGGCGCAGCTGGTTCATCTCGCGCGTGGCCACGAGATCCAGATGCTCGCCGGCAATGGCCAGCGCGGCGGCCAGGCCGGGCGTTTCCGGATCCAGCGCCTTCAGCTGCAGGGTGATGCACTCGCCGACATTGCGCGCGCCCACGCCCAGCGGATCGAACCCCTGCACCACCTGCAGCATCCGCCCGATCTCCTCGTCGCCGGCCTCGATCTCCGGCTTCAGGGTGCCGGCAATGGCATCGAAGGGATCGGAGAGGTAACCGTCGTCGTTGATGGCGTCGATGATGGCGTTGCCGATGGCCTTCTCGCGCGGATTCAGGCGCGCCATCTCCAGCTGCCAGAGCAGGTGCTCGCGCAGCGACTCGCCGCGGTTGTCGCCGTATTCCTGCTGGCGTTCGTCATCGTCGCCCTGCCAGGGCGCCTCACCCGGCGCCGCCGAGGTTTCCTGCCAGGTGTCTTCGAGGATCTCGACGGAGGGCTCGGCCTCGCCGTCGCGGGGATCAACCGGTCCCTCCGGGTCCTCGGCGTGCGGGGGCTCGCGGTCGTTGGGCGCGGCGCCCAGCGCCTCGAAGGTGGCCGTGGATTCGGTGTCTTCCTCGGCCTCCAGCATCACGTTGGACTCGAGGACTTCGCGGATATGCGCCTGCAGCTCCAGCGCGGGCAGCTGCAGCAGCCTGATCGCCTGCTGCAGCTGCGGCGTCATCGTCAGCTGCTGTCCCAGGCGTAGCTGGAGGGAGGCCTTGAGCATGGCGCTAGAAGCGGCGGCGGGAAGGGGCCGGAAGCGGCAGGGCCGCCGCGGAAATCAGGAAAATTCCCATGGATATCAGGATCCTGGCAACACCCACGGAAATCATGCCAACCAAAAAAACTCTCGCTCTTCCTGTCTTTCACCCAGTCTATCCAAACTCTATCAGCGCCCCATGCAAAAGATAGTCCATGTGCAGCATGGGGCCGGACCGGGGTCACGGAACCGGCGCCAGACCGGCGCCGGATGCGATCTACATGCGGAAGTTCTTGCCCAGGTACACCTCGCGGACGCTTTCGTTGGCGAGGATCTCATCGGAGGTGCCCGCGGCGATCACGGTGCCGCGGTTGACGATGACGGCGCGGTTGCAGACACCCAGCGTCTCGCGCACGTTGTGGTCGGTGATGAGCACGCCGATGCCGCGGGCGGCGAGGTCGGTGACGATCTTCTGGATGTCCATCACCGAGATCGGATCGACCCCGGCGAAGGGCTCATCGAGCAGGATGAAGCGTGGATTGGCCGCCAGGGCTCGCGCGATCTCCGCGCGGCGCCGCTCGCCACCGGAGAGCGCGATGCCCAGGCTCTTGCGCACATGGCCGATGTGCAGCTCGCCGAGGATGTGTTCCAGCTCGGCCTGGCGGCCGGCCTTGTCGAGGTCGTTGCGCGTCTCGAGGATGGCCATCACGTTGTGCTCCACCGACAGGCGGCGGAACACCGAGGCCTCCTGCGGCAGGTAGCCCAGGCCCAGGCGCGCACGCTTGTGCATGGGCAGATGCGTGAGCACGGTGCCGTCGAGGCTGATCTCGCCTGCGTCGGCGCTCACCAGGCCGACGATCATGTAGAAGGAAGTGGTCTTGCCGGCCCCGTTGGGGCCGAGCAGGCCGACGATCTCGCCGGATTCCACGTGCAGGGAAAGATTCTCGACAACCACGCGGCCGCGGTAGGCCTTGCGCAGGTGGCTGGCGCGCAGCACGGAGCGGGCGGGAGCGGCGTCGGGCGTGCTGGATGAGTCCAGGACCTCGGCGTTCATTGGGCGGTGCTCCGGTCGGGGGTGCGGGGTGTGGGCACGCGCGCGCCAGCATCCAGGTCTACGATGCAGCGGTCATTTCCACCCTGGGGGGGGGTGATGATCGAGCCGTCGGAAAGACTGTAGAACAGCTCCTCGAGATTGCACTCGGTGCGGCCATCCGTGTAGGAGGTCTTGCCGGAGAAGCGCACCCGGTTGCTGGTGCCGTCGAACTCGATGGCATTGGCCTGGCCCCGCACGCGGCGCGGCGAACTGGCGGGCTGGTGCGAAAAGGTGGCCTGCGACCCCTGCACCCTGGCTGACTGCAGCTGCTGGCCGCGAAAGACGACCAGTGCAGTCTCGGCATCGAGCACGGCACCGCGGTAGTCGATGTGCACTCCACCTGACAGCGTGAGCTGATTGACGTTGCCGGGAAGCAGGGCGCGTACGGCGCGGCCGGCCTTGATGGACATGTCGCTGCCGTGGCTGATCTCGGCGTTGTCGATGATTGTGCTGTCATCCTGGACGTTGTGCTCCAGGCGCGACCAGTTGTCGATGGTGAGGGCGCCGGTGAGCTGGGCGGGCACGGCAGGATTCATGACGGCCAGCGCCAGGAGCAACGCCGTGCCCGCTGTGCGCCGATCAGAGCGAAATCTTGCCATGCCCTGATTCTACCGTGACGATTCCGGTGGCGATATTCACGCGCGCGCCGCGACCCTTGAAGTTGTTGCCACCATCGGTGATGTCCACCTCTCCCGTGACGGTGACGACTTCCCCGTTGATGTCGTACTGGAGCGCATCGGTGGTGATGACCAGCGGCGTACGGTTGCCTTCCTCCCTTCCCTCGGCGCGCACTTTTCCAGAAAGCTGCACGATTCCGCCTTCTGCCGGGAAATCCCCGCTCTCGGCGGTCAGGTTCCAGCTCTGCTGCCTGCGCCGGGACCGGGGCGGTGGCTGATGGTGGAACGTCAGGCTGGACGCCTGCACGTCGCCGTTCGCCAGCTGGACCACGCGCTCTGCCTCGATCTCGTATTGCAGCTTGCCCCCGGCATCCAGCTGCCGGAGGAGCACGCCCTGCGCCTCGAAGTCGGGGCGATCCTCCTGCACTGCGTCCGCGACCCGGGTCTGCTCCGGCTTGCGCACCACGCCAAACCAGGCGGCGGCAGCGACGGCGGCAACCAGCGGGAGGGCGATGAGAACCTTCTTCACGGGAACGCCTCCTTACACCGCGCCCGCGCGCAGCAGGTCGTGGATGTTCAGCGCACCGACCAGCCTGTCGCCTGCGTCGACCACCAGCAGCGCAGTGACGGCATGCACCTGCATGTCGTTCACGGCTTCGGCCGCCAGCTGTTCCTGGCGCAGGGTGCGCGGCGCGTGCGTCATCACGGCATCGATGCGCGTGGCGGCCGGGTCGAGGCCGCGGTTCAGCACGCGGCGCAGGTCGCCATCGGTGAACACGCCGAGCAGCTGCTGCCCCGCATCTGTCACCGCCGTCAGGCCCAGCCCGCCGCGGGTCATCTCCGCCAGGCCTTCGGCCAGCGTCACGTCCGCCGCCACGCGGGGCAGGGCATCGCCGCGGCGCATCACATCGGCCACGCGCAGCAGCTTGCGGCCCAGCGCGCCGGCAGGGTGCGAACGCGCGAAGTCCTCGCTGGTGAAGCCGCGTGCCTCCAGCAGCGCAGTGGCCAGCGCATCACCCATGGCCAGCGCCGCGGTGGTGCTGGCGGTGGGCGCAAGGTTCAGCGGACAGGCTTCCTCCGCGACACTCACGTCCAGGTGCACGGCGGCCTCGCGCGCCAGCGTGGAGGAAGGATTGCCCGTGAGCGCGATCACCGGCACGGACAGCCGCGCCATGTAGGGCAACAGGGCCAGCAGTTCGGCGCTCTCGCCCGAATGCGACAGCGCCACCAGCACGTCGCCGCGCACCACCATGCCGAGGTCGCCATGGCAGGCCTCGGCGGCATGCAGGAAGAAGGCGCTGGTGCCGGTGCTGGCCAGCGTGGCGGCGATCTTGTGGCCCACGTGGCCTGTCTTGCCCAGGCCGCTCACCACGACGCGTCCTGCTGCCGGCGGGGTGGTCGCCTCGAGGCACAGCGTGCAGGCGCGGGCGAACGCGGCACCGACACGCGCCGGCAGTGCAGCCAGGGCGCGCGTCTCCACCTCGAGTGCGCGCCGGCCGGCATCGACCAGCGCACGTTCCGTGCGCAGGTCGGGGACGGGTCGGGATAGGTCCGGCATGGGCGATAGCTTACACTTGCCGCTCTTCACGCCAGGTTTTCCCATGACTCCCAGCCAGATAGAGGAGCTGATCCGCACCGGCCTCCCGGATGCCGCGATCCAGGTCCGCTCCGAAGACAATGTGCATTTCGAGGCCACCGTGGTCAGCGCCGCCTTCGAGGGCAAGCGCCAGTTGCAGCGCCACCAGATGGTGTACCGCACCCTGGGCGAGCGCATGGGCGGCGAAATCCACGCCCTGCAGCTGGCCACGCTCACGCCAGTCGAAGCCGGCTCCGGGGGCTGAGGCGCGTGGACAAGCTGCAGATCGTCGGCGGCCACCGCCTCGACGGCGAGGTGCGCATCTCCGGCGCCAAGAATGCGGCGCTGCCCATCATTGCCGCCACGCTGCTGGCCGAGGAGCCGGTGTCGGTGGGCAATGTGCCGCACCTGCACGATGTCACGACGATGATCCAGCTGCTGGGCCGCATGGGGGTGCAGGTCACCGTGGGCGAGCGGCAGCGGGTGGAAGTGGACCCGCGGGCCATCCGCGAGTTCGTCGCGCCGTACGAGCTGGTGAAGACCATGCGCGCCTCCATCCTGGTGCTGGGGCCGTTGCTGGCGCGCTTCGGCCAGGCGGATGTGTCGCTGCCCGGCGGCTGTGCCATCGGCGCGCGGCCGGTGAACATCCACGTGGCCGGCCTCACCGCCATGGGCGCCGAGATCCACATCGAGAATGGATACATCCGCGCCCGCGCCAGCCGCCTGAGGGGCGCGAGGCTGGTGCTCGACACGGTCACCGTGACCGGCACCGAGAACCTGATGATGGCCGCCACGCTGGCCGACGGCCAGACGGTGATCGAGAACGCCGCGCGCGAGCCTGAGGTGGTGGACCTCGCGAAGTTCCTCATCGCCATGGGCGCGAAGATCCAGGGCGCAGGTACCGACTGCATCGTGGTCGAGGGCGTCGAGCGCCTGCATGGCGCCGAATATGAAGTGCAGCCCGACCGCATCGAGACCGGCACCTTCCTGGTGGCTGGCGCCATCACCGGCGGGCGGGTGCTGGCGCGGCATACCGTGCCGGCGCACCTGGATGCGGTGCTGCTGAAGCTGCAGGAAGCCGGCGCGGAGGTGAAGACCGGCCCGGACTGGATCGAGCTCAACATGCATGGCCGCCGCCCGAAGTCCGTCGACGTGCGCACTGCACCGTACCCGGCTTTCCCGACTGACATGCAGGCGCAGTTCGCCGCGCTGGACTGCGTAGCCGATGGTGTGGGCACCATCATCGAGACCATCTTCGAGAACCGCTTCATGCACATGCTGGAGATGCGGCGGCTCGGGGCCGAGATCCGCCTGGAAGGCAACACCGCCATCATCAAGGGCGTGCCCAAGCTCACGGCGGCACCGGTGATGGCCACTGACCTGCGCGCCTCGGCAAGCCTGGTCATCGCGGGCCTGGTGGCGGAAGGTCGCACCGAGATCGACCGCATCTACCACATCGACCGCGGCTACGAATCGATCGAGGAGAAATTCGCCCAGCTGGGAGCGGAAATCCGGCGCGTGCCGAGGTAGCCGGCCGGGAGAATGCCGGAAGCTGTCCCGCCGCGCTCAGCGCGTCGGCGACTCCGCCACTTCCAGGTCCACCGTGAAACGCTGCTGGCCGCGCATGAAGGTCAGCTGCAGCGAAGTGCCCGGCTTGCGGCGGGCAATGCGGGCCAGCGCATCGCGCGCACTGCGAAGGGGGGTGCCGTCGATGGCCTCGAGCACATCACCGCGTGACATTCCCGCCGTCCGGGCCGGCGAGTCGCGGAAGAAATTGCTCACCACCACGCCGCCATGGGCCAGCCCCACGTGGCGCGCGACATCCTCCTGCACATCATCGAGAACCAGGCCCAGCCAGCCGCGGATCACGCGGCCGTTGGCGACAATCTCGCTGATCACGCCGCGCACCATGTCCACCGGAATGGACACGCCGATGCCTTCGGCATCCAGGTTGCGGCCGAGCACCGCGGTGTTGATGCCGATCAGCTCGCCGCGCGTGTTGACCAGCGCCCCGCCGGAATTGCCATCGTTGATCGCCGCGTCCGTCTGGATGAAATCCTCGAACATGGCCACACCCAGATCCGCGCGCCCCTTGGCGCTGACGATGCCGGCGGTCACGGTCTGCGCCAGGCCGAAAGGGTTGCCGATGGCCAGCACCACATCGCCCACCGCGACGCGGTCGGAGCGGCCCAGCTGCATCACGGGCAGGTCCTCCAGGTCGATCTTCAGCAGCGCCAGGTCAGTGTCCTGGTCCACGCCCACCACCCGGGCGGCGGCCTCGCGTCCATCGGCCAGCAGCACGCGGATCTGCCCGGAGCCCTCGATCACGTGCTGGTTGGTGATGATGTGTCCCTGGGCATCGACGATCACGCCGGAGCCCAGCCCGTCGGGCAGCTGGGGCCTGTCCAGCAGTTCATCGATGCCCGCGGGCCGATCGATCCGCCGCGTGAAGATACTGACGACAGCAGGGGCGCTGCGGCGCACGGCGGGTGCAAAGGTGTTGGCTTCCAGCACGGCGGCGGCTTCGGAGCCGGCGTCGTCCCCGGCCGGCAGACCGACCAGGCCCGGCCAGAGCCGCATCACCAGCACCGCAAGCACCAGCCCGCAGGCAACCGAGCCCGCGATGAACAGCGCGGTCTGGCGACGGCGGTAACTAGTCATGCCTGGGGTGCGCCGTGGGCGGCATATATCGGTAGTGTATAATGCGGGGCTGTCCGGATCGCAGTGGTCACCCCAGGGCGGGACGCCGGGCAGCAAGAACTAGTCAAGCCTTCGGAAAACCTCTTGATGGACAAGCCCATTGTTCCCGCGCCGGAAATCGATCAGGACCGGCGGAACTTCCTTACCTTTGCCACCGCCGCCACAGGCGCGGTGGGCGTCGCCTTCGCCGCGGTGCCATTCATTGCTTCATGGGCGCCGTCGGAGCGCGCCCGTGCGGCCGGCGCACCGGTCGAGGTCGACCTCACCAAGCTCGAGCCCGGCCAGATGGTCACTTATGTATACCGCAAGAAGCCGGTGTACGTCGTGCGCCGCACGCCGGAGATGCTGGCGAAGCTTGCCGGCCACGAATCCGAGCTGAAGGATGCGGAGTCGAAGTCTTCGGTGCAGCCGGACTACGCGAAGAACGAGGCGCGCGCCGCGCGGCCGGAGTTCCTCGTGGTCGAGGGCACCTGCACGCACCTGGGCTGCCTGCCCAAGGCGCGCTTCGAGGCGGGCGCCTCCCCTGAACTGGGCAACGACTGGCCGGGCGGGTTCTTCTGTCCCTGCCATGGATCCAGGTTCGACCTGGCGGGGCGCGTCTTCAGCGGCTCGCCGGCTTCCTCCAACCTCCGGGTGCCTGTCTATTCCTTCCGCGACGACAGCACGCTGGTGATCGGCGTCGACGCCTCCACGGAGACCGCCTGATGGCCGCCGCCGACGATACGCTGCCCCAGCGCAAGGGTTTCATGCTCTGGCTCAACAAGCGCATGCCGGTCGATGCCTTCGTGCGCGACCAGCTGACCGGCTACTACGCGCCGAAGAACTTCAACTTCTGGTACTACTTCGGCGTGCTGTCGCTGGTGGCGCTGGTGATCCAGTTCGCCTCCGGCATCTTCATCGCCATGCATTACAAGGTGGGTGAAGCCACCGCCTTCGATTCGGTCGAATACCTGATGCGCGAGGTGCCCTTCGGCGACCTGCTGCGCTACATGCATTCCACCGGCGCCTCGGCGTTCTTCATCGTGGTCTACCTGCACATGTTCCGCGCGCTGCTCTACGGGTCGTACAAGGCACCGCGCGAGCTGCTGTGGCTGTTCGGCATGGCGGTTTACCTCGCGCTGATGGCCGAGGCCTTCATGGGCTACGTGCTGCCCTGGGGCAACATGTCGTTCTGGGGCGCGCAGGTGATCGTGAACCTGTTCGGCACCATCCCGGTGATCGGGCCGGGCCTGGTGGAGTGGATCCGCGGCGACTACGGCATCGCCGACGCCACGCTGAACCGCTTCTTCTCGCTGCACGTGGTGGCGGTGCCGCTGGTGCTGCTGCTGCTGGTGACGCTGCACCTGGTGGCGCTGCGCCACAACGGGTCCAACAACCCGGACGGCATCGAGATCAAGGAAAAGAAGGACGCCAGCGGCAAGCCGCTGGACGGCATTCCCTTCCATCCCTACTACACGGTGAAAGACCTGGTGGGCGTGGGCGTGTTCCTCACGCTGTTCGCGGTGGTGATGTTCTTCGTGCCCACCTTCGGCGGGCTGTTCCTCGAGGCGCCGAACTTCGAGCCGGCGAATGCGCTGTCGACGCCCGACCACATCGCGCCGGTGTGGTACTTCACGCCCTTCTACGCCATCCTGCGCGCCGTGCCCGGCGAGCAGTGGGGCGCGCTGGCGATGGCGCTGTCCATCGTCTGCCTGGTGGTGCTGCCGTGGCTCGACCGCTCGCCGGTGAAGTCCACGCGCTACCGCCCGCTCACGTGGAAGATCGCGCTCACGGTGTTCGCCATCTCGTTCGTGGTGCTGGGCTACCTTGGCCTGAAGCCGGCCGAGGGCGTCTACGTGCTGCTGGCGCGTATCTTCACCGCGCTCTATTTCGCTTTCTTCGTGCTGATGCCGTTCTACACGCGCGGTGAATCCACCGCGCGCGTGCCCGAGCGCATCACCACTTCCTCGCACTGAAGGCCTCAAGATGCAGATCGGATTCTGGCGTAAAGGGTTGGTGCTGGCGGGCCTTGCGTTTGCCGGTGCGGTTGGGGCCTCCGAGAGCGGCGAGGGCCACGCCGCGGGCGTGAACTGGCAGGAGTGGCGGGCCGGCAACGAGGTGGAGAACACCGCATCGTTGCAGCGTGGCGCGTCGAACTTCGTGAACTACTGCCTGGGGTGCCACTCGCTGAAGTACGTGCGCTGGTCGCGGCTGGGCAATGACCTGAACATCCCGCAGCCGCTGCTGGAGAAGTCGCTGCTGCCGGCGGGTGCGAAGACCACCGACTACATCCGTTCCAGCTTCCCGGCCGCAGATGCAGAGGCCTGGTTCGGCAAGGCGCCGCCTGACCTGTCGCTGGTGGCGCGCTCGCGGGGCACCGACTGGGTGTACAAGTTCCTGAAGGGTTTCATTGCCGATCCGACCAAGGTCACCGGCAGCAACAACCTGATGCTCGATGGTGCCTCGATGCCGGCCGTGCTTTCCAGCCTCGAGGGCGTGAAGCAGGCCGTGTTCGCCGAACATGGCGAGGCCGGTGGCGGCCATGGTGGCGGCCCGGCCGTGGAGCGTTTCGACTACCTTTCGCAGGGCAGCCTCACGCCCGAGCAGTTCGACGGCTTCGTGCGCGACACCGTGAACTTCCTCGACTACGTGGGCGATCCCGGCCAGGTGCAGCGGCGCAACATCGGGCTGTGGGTGGTGCTGTTCCTGCTCACCTTCACCGTGCTCGCGCTCTGGCTGAAGAACGAATACTGGAAAGACGTTCACTGACGAGGCCGCTCCGCCGTGATGACCCTTTTTTCATCCCCGGACGAGGCTGCAAGCCACCGGACCCGCATCGTCCTTGCAGAAAAGGACGTCGAGATCGAGATCGTCAATGTGACGCCGGGGCGTTTCCCGGAAGACCTGCTCGACCTCAATCCCGACCACACGCTGCCCACGCTGGTGGACCGCGACCTGGTGCTGTACGACTCGCGCATCATCATCGAGTACCTGGATGAGCGCTTCCCGCACCCGCCGCTGATGCCGGTCGACCCGGTGTCGCGGGCGCAGTTCCGCCTCGCCCTGCACCGCATCGAGCGCGACTGGTACACACTGGCCACGAAGCTCGACAAGAATCCGCCGGCCAGCCCCGAGGCCGAGAAGGCCCGCGGCGAGCTGCGTGACCTGGTGGTGCAGTTCGCCGATTTCGTGCGCAACAAGCCCTATTTCATGAGCGATGAGCTCTCGCTGGTCGACGTGACCGTGGCCCCGGTGCTCTGGCGCCTGCCGCGTTACCGCATCGACGTGCCCAAGGACCTCACGCCGCTGCTCAAGTACGCCAACCTGCTGTTCCAGCGACCGGCCTTCCGCATGAGCCTTTCGCCGCAGGAGCGGGAGATGCGCATTGCCTGAGCTCTCGCGGCGCCCTTACCTGCTGCGAGCCATGCTGGACTGGATCGTCGACTGCGGCTGGACGCCGCACCTCATCGTCGACGCCACTTCCGAAGCCGTGCAGGTGCCGCGGCAGTTCGTGAAGGATGGCCGCATCGTGCTGAACATCTCGGCATCCGCGACCCAGAACTTCTCCATCGGCAGCGACTCGGTGGAGTTCAATGCCCGCTTCTCCGGCGTGGGCCACCGCATCAGGGTGCCCTGCGACTCGGTGCTGGGCATCTATGCGCGCGAGACGGGGCAGGGCATGGTGTTCACCGACGAGCCGCAGGCGCCGCCACCGGAAGACACGGCGGTGCCCCAGGCCACCGACACCCTGCCGGATCCGCCACCGCCGGCAGGTCCTGCCGGCGGCGCGAAGAAGCGGCCGAGCCTGAAGATCGTCAAGTAGCGCTCAGCGCGCCCTGGCCTCGAAGGCCTGCCTGATCCATTCGATGCGATAGCCGCTGGCACCATCCGGCGCCAGGTCCAGCACGTCGAAACGCAGTGCCCGCCGGGCCAGCGCGGGTTCGCGCGCCAGCAGGTGACAGGTCGCGCGCTGGATGCGCCGCTGCTTGCGCCAGTCGACGCTGGCGGCGCCGCCGCCGTAGCGTGTGTCGGCACGCAGCCGCACCTCCGCGATCACCACCACGCCCTCGGGCGTCTCCGCGATGATGTCCAGTTCGCCCGTGCGGCAGCGGTAGTTGCGCGCGAGGATGGTGAGCTGGTGCGCTTCGAGGAAGCGGGCCGCCGCGTCTTCCGCGTCACGGCCCAGCTGCTGGCGATCGGCGGGTGGCGGCATCCCCGCGCTTCAGGGCGAGGACGGGTCGGCCGGCACCACCGTGCCATCGCGCACGCGTGCCCAGTCCAGCTGGCGCTCGATGCGGCCCTCCGGCGTGAGGCTCAGGCGGCCGGTGACGCCGTCGAGCGGCCAGGCTGACTGTCCGCGCCGCAGAGCCGAGGTGATGTGGGCCGCGTCGTAGCCGAAGGCGAAATAGCGCGAATCGCGCCCACTGCCCCGGCCCTGCCACATGCCCTCGGTGGCGAGCCGCGCGTCGTAGCCGATGCCCACGGTGTCGATCAGCCAGGGCATTTCGAGCAGCCGCATGCCTTCAAGGTCGCGGTTGGCGCTGCGCTCGTCGGTCACGCCATCGCTGGTGATGTAGGTGGGAATCTCCCCGGCGTTGTAGTGATGCAGGAAGGGGCGGAACTGGCGCATCGCCAGCGGCTGGTAGCCGGCCACGAACACCGCATCGACGTCCGGGGAAGGCCGCGGCACGTAGTTCAGGCGTGCGCCCGTGGCTTCCTGCACGCGCCGGTAGCGCTGGCGCCCCGCATCGATGCCCAGCGCGGCAGTGATGGTGGATTCGATGTTGTTGCGGGCGAAGTCGTAGGTGCCCTCGGCGACCACCTGGCCGCCCGCTGCGCGCAGTTCGGCCACGAAGGCAGCCGCCACGCGCTGGCCCCAGGCATCAGCCGGCGTCAGCACCACGGCGTTGCGGCCGCCGGAGCGGGCGATCTGACGGGCGATCTGACGGGCTTCGTCTTCAGGCGCAAGCGCGAATTGCCAGGTGCCCGCACTGCCTCCGTCGGGCAGTGTGTTCAGCAGCAGCATCGGTACATGTGACGGGCGCTGCTCGGCCGCCACCTGCACCTCTTCGCGTGTGAGCGGTCCCACGATGAAGGCTGCGCCCTCGGACACGGCGCGCTGCATGGCCGTGCCCACCGTCATCGCTGACGTGTCGTAGATGCGCACCTCGGCCAGGCCCGGGTCAGACAGGCGGGCCACCTGTGCCTGGAAGCCGTCGCGGATCAGCGCCACGAGACTGGCGCGCGCCGGGTCGGAATCGGACAGCGGCAGCAGCAGGGCCACGGGACCTGACAGCTGCGCAAGGCCGCGTGCGCTGTCGGGCCTCGCGGCAGGATCCAGGATCTCGCTCTCCACGATGGTGGCAGCCGGATGGCCCGGGAAGCGCCGGCGCCAGCTGTCGATCATGGTGGCTGCACTGAGCGGACTGCGGCCGGCGGAGGAGGCGATCTGCCCGATCTCCAGCCAGCCGCGCTCCAGCGCATCGCGGCTGGCGGCCGGATCGATGCGCAGGCCGCGGTCGATGGCCCCACGCAGGTCGTTGAGCAGGTCGCGTCGCGCACGCGTGCGCGTGGCCTCGTCAGCCGCGACGCGGTCGCGGGCCATGCCGGCCTGCACTGCTGCGGCGACCTGCCCGGCGCGCAATCCCACCTGCTGTCGCAGGTAGAACAGCCGCTCCGCATCCTGCGGGCTGGCCGGTTCCTGCAGCTGTGATGCCTGCTGCCACGCTGCCTGGTACTGCCCGCGTGCAGTGCTTACCTCCACCTGCAGCAACGACTTTTCGAACTGCTGCGGAGCGGGAAGCTGCGCACTGGCAAGCTGCAGCGCGCGCTGCGCATCGTCGGCGCGGTTGGCATCGAGCCAGGCGCGGGTTGCCGCGAGCGCGAACTCGTCGCGCGCCGGCGGGGCATTGCGCTCGGCCAGCTCCTCGTACATGCGCGCCGCCTCGGCATGGCTGCCCTGGCGCTGCAGCCGTTCGGCACGGGCTGCGGAAGCGGGGCCGGGGCCCTGCGGCGTGGTCTGGCAGGAGGCCAGCAGCACGAGCATCGCCGCGGCGGCCAGCGACCTGAAAACCTGATGGCGGGTGGGCAGCATGCTTAAGATTATAGGATGGCCGCCGGACGAATCGAGCTGATCGCGACTCCCATAGGCAATATGGCGGATCTCGCGCCGCGTGCCCGCGACCTGCTGGCGTCTGCCGACATCATCGCGGCCGAAGACACACGCCACACTGCAGGCCTCCTGCGCCAGCTTGGCATCGAGCGGCCGCTGGTGTCGCTGCATGAACATAACGAGGCCGGGCGTGGCGCCGAGCTGGTGCGGCGCGCGCAGGAAGGCGCAGTGGTGGCGCTGGTGAGCGACGCGGGCATGCCGCTGGTGTCGGATCCCGGATATCTCACTGTGCGGGCCGCGCTGGAAGCCGGCGTGGCCGTGGGCGCGGTGCCTGGCCCCTCGGCGGTGCTGCTGGCACTGGCGCTCAGCGGCCTGCCGGCGGACCGTTTCTGTTTCGAGGGATTTCTGCCCGCGCGCCCGGGTGCACGCCGTGCGGCATTGCGCGAGCTGGCTGGCGAGACGCGCACCATGGTGTTCTTCGAGGCACCGCATCGCATCAGCGAGACCCTCAGTGACATGCAGGAAACCTTCGGGCCGGCGCGCGAGGCTGCGGTGGCCCGCGAGCTGACCAAGCTGCATGAGAGCGTATACCGCGGCAGCATCGAGTCATTGCTGCAAATCGCGCAGGATGATGCCAATTTCGCGCGCGGCGAAATCACGCTGGTGGTCGCAGGCGCGGCTGCGCCAGCAGCCCCCGATGATGCCTTCGTGCGCCGCGCGCTGGATGCGCTGTCCACCGAGCTTGCGCCCTCGCGCGCCGCGGCCGTGGTGGCGCAGCTCACCGGACGCCGCAAGTCGGAGGTCTATTCGATGTTGAACAAGGAAGGGAGTGATTCGTGACAGGTCCGCTGAAAATGGTTTCCTCGATGGCCACGCGCGAGCTGCTCGCGGCGCTGGCGGCGCAGTACCAGCGCGAGTCCGGCATCGTCGTGCAGGCCGGGGCGGCCGGCGGCGTTGAGGTCGCAAGGCGCATCAGCGCGGGCGAGGCTGCCGACGTGGTGGTGCTGGCCTCCGATGCCATCGACAAGCTCATCGCCGGGGAACGCATCATCGGCGCGCGCGTGGACCTGGTGCGCTCCGGCATCGCGCTGGCGGTGCAGGCCGGCGCGCCGCAGCCGCCGGTTGCAACTGAGCAGGACGTGAAGGCCGCGGTGCAGGCCGCGCCTTCACTGAGCTATTCCACCGGACCCAGCGGCGTGTACCTGGAAAAACTGTTCGCACGCTGGGGCATCCTCGATGAGGTGCGGCCCCGCATCGTGGTGCCACCGCCGGGCGTGCCCGTGGGCAGCCTGGTGGCTGATGGGCGCGCGGCACTGGGATTCCAGCAGCAATCGGAGCTGATGAACCTGGCGGGCATCACCGTGCTTGGACCCTTGCCCGATTCCATCCAGTCGATGACGACTTTCTCCGGCGCCGTTTGCGCAGCCAGTGCACAGCGGGCGGCGGCGGCGGCACTGCTCGACTTCCTCGCTGCACCCTGCGTCGCCGCCACCAAGCGGCAATTCGGGATGGAGGTGGCCTGACGCCTTACTGCGCTGCTGCGCCTTCGCAGCTGGCCTGCAGCCAGCGGGCATCGACCTTCACATCCATCGTGGCCTCCGGCGAGCGCATTTCCATGGTGGCGCGCACCTGCTGGTCGTTCACCACGTCGACCAGCATGCGTCCGGTGGCGATGCCGCCCTGTGCCTTGCACTGGAAGGTCCATTCCTGGCGCTTCGCCGTGTCGGTGAGGTGCTTGTAGTCGCAGTCTTCCAGTGAATCCTGCATCGAGTCGCGGAAGGTGTCGGCATCGAGGTCCTTCTCCGTCATGCAGGATCTTTCCGTGATCACGCGTGGCGTGCCGATGCCCATCTGCTGGCGGATCTCGGCGGGCAGCTGGTCAAGCTGCTCCTTCGGCAGGTTGAGGCCGATCGACATCGTCATGGTGTTCTCCCACAGCCCGGTCCTGGCGGCGAGTCGCTGGGCGGCCAGCAGCGGCAGCGCGATGGCGAGGCCGGTCGCAGCGGTCAAGCCAACGATGGTGCGGGTTTTCATGGACCTGGCCTCTCAAGGGAGCTGTGCGCGAGAACAGCGCCTGGCGGATTCTGGGTCGCGGCCGGACAGAAGGGCAAGCGGCCAAGGGGCATGGCTGCTAATGTGCCGGCGGGGGAGCTGGCCAGGCAATCGCCGCGCATCGCAAGGTGCGGGGAGGAAAGTCCGGGCTCCAGTGGACAAGGTGCCAGGTAACGCCTGGGGGGCGCGAGCCCACGGAAAGTGCAACAGAGAGCAGACCGCCTAAGCGCCGCAAGGCGCCGGTAAGGGTGAAAGGGTGCGGTAAGAGCGCACCGCGTCGGTGGCAACACCCGACGGCACGGCAAACCCCACCTGGAGCAAGGCCAAATAGGGAAGGAAGTCTCCGCCCGCAAGGGTGGGAGGCAGCGTGGGTCCCGCGCTCCTTCCGGGTAGGCTGCTTGAGGGCCGCGGTGACGCGGCTCCTAGAGGAATGATTGCCCCCGACAGAACCCGGCTTACCGGCCAGCTCCCTCACTTTCTAGCTTTCTTGCCCAAGTCGCGGAATCCAAAGGGTTCTTGTGATGTTTCTCCCACTTTGAGGAACGCGCGTAAGTCTTTGTGACATAAACAAAAAAATCGGTTCACGCCGTTGACATAAGCAGTTGCCGGTTCCAATATGGGGGCTGGTGGGCGATTGTGGGTGGAAGTGGGTAACTTCCATTTCAGGGCATGTTCCGCGGCGCAACAAAAGTCACTATTGATGACAAGGGCAGGGTTGTGGTGCCAGCTCAGCACCGCAGCGAACTGGCCGCGCCCGCGGCTGGCCGCGTGGTGGTGACGGTCGACCGCGACCAGTGCCTGCGCATCTATGCCTTCCCCGAGTGGGAAAAGATCGAAGCCCAGCTCAACGCCATGCCCAGCCTGCATCCGCAGGCCCGCCGCCTGCAGCGGCTGATGATCGGCCACGCCCAGGAAATGAACCTCGACAGCCACGGGCGCCTCGCGCTCACGCCGGAGCTGCGCGAATTCGCCGGCCTCGGCCGCAGCGCCTGGATCGTCGGGCAGGGCCGCGGCCTGGAACTGTGGGACGAGGCGCGCTGGAAGATGCAGTGCGAGGAGTGGATGAAGAGCGAGCAGGGCGTGACCGAACTGGCCACGGAACTGTCCGCGCTGTCGCTGTGATGCGCAGGAAACAGGGAGAAAGACTGTGGTTGCGCACGAGCCGGTGCTTGTCGAAGAAGCTGTGGACGCGCTCGCTGTCGCTGCGCAGCCCGGCGTTGCGCGACTGTACGTGGATGCCACGTTCGGCCGCGGCGGCCACACCGCGCGGATACTCCAACGGCTGGGAAGCGAAGACCGCCTGCTCGCGATCGACCGCGATCCCGAAGCCGTTGCGGCCGCTCGGGCGCGCTTCGGCACGGAGCCGCGCCTGGTGGTGGCTGGCGCTGCGTTCGGTGCGCTCGCATCACTGGTCCAGGCACATGGCCAAGGACGTGCCTGTGCAGGGGTTCTCTTCGACCTCGGCGTGTCTTCGCCACAGCTCGACGATCCGGCCCGCGGCTTCAGTTTCCAGGCTGACGGTCCGCTCGACATGCGCATGGATCCGGCGCGGGGCGAAAGTGCCGCCGCCTGGCTCGCCCGGGCGCCGGTCGATGAGATCCGCGACGTGATCCGGGACCTTGGGGAAGAACGCCACGCCGGACGCATCGCACGCGCCATTGTCGAGGCGCGCAGCATCGAGCCCCTCACGCGCACCGGCCAGCTGGCGCAGCTGATCGCGCGCGTGGTGCGCGGGCGTGATGCCGGCAAGCATCCAGCCACGCGCACCTTCCAGGCCATCCGCATGCATGTGAACGACGAGCTGGGCGAATTGCGCCGCGGCCTCGCGGCTGCGCTCGACGTGCTCGCGCCGGGCGGCCGGCTGGCCGTGATCAGCTTCCATTCCCTCGAGGACCGCATCGTCAAGCAGTTCATGCGCTGGCAGGCGCAGCCGGATCCGGCCTGGGCGCGCCTGCCCATGGCCCCCGACTTTGCGCCCGCCCTGAAGCTGGTCGGCAAGAAGCGCCGCGCCACAGAAGAGGAGCTGGCGCGCAATCCGCGCGCGCGTTCCGCAGTGCTGCGCGTGGCGGAGCGCCTGGGCGCAGCGCCCGTGCAGGGTGCTGCATGGTGAGCGTGCTGAAGCGGCCCTGGACCGTGGTGCTGCTGCTGTGGTGCGCGGTGCTGGTATCGGCAACCGGCGCGGTGTGGACCCGGCATCGCGCGCGCGAGCTGTTCGTGGAGCTTGAACAGCTGAACCGCGACAAGCACGCGCTGGATGTGGCCTGGGGCCAGTGGCAGCTGGAGCAGAGCTTCTGGTCGCAGCATGCGCAGGTGGAAAGCACCGCGCGGCGGCGGCTGGGCATGACCATGCCCGATCCTGTGGCCATCCAGGTGGTGCTGCCATGAGCCGTGCGCCGCGCAACGCCGCCGCGGAGTTCCGCCTGCGTTCCTGGTTCGTGTTCGGCCTGCTCGGGTTTGCCGCGGCCGGGCTGGCCGCAAGCGCCGTGCGCCGGCAGGTGGTGGAGCGGGATTTCCTGATCGGGCAGGGCGAGGCTCGCGCGGTGCGCGAGGTGAAGATCGAGGCGCACCGCGGCGCCATCCTCGACCGCAATGGCAGGCCGGTGGCCATCAGCACGCCGCTGGAATCCGTGTACGCGGTGCCGCGCGAACTGAGCATGGCGCCGGAACGCTGGCCCGAGCTGGCCAAGCAGCTCAAGCGCAATCGCCGCGAGTTCGAGCGCCGCGTGTCCAGCAGCCAGGACCGCGACTTCCTCTGGCTGGCGCGGCATCTCTCGCCTGCCGAGGCCGCGGCCGTGCAGAAGATGAACGTGCCGGGCGTGTACACGCGCAGCGAGTACCGTCGCTTCTATCCAGAAGGTGAAGTGCTGGGGCATGTGCTCGGCTTCACCAACCAGGACGACCAGGGGCTGGAGGCGCTGGAACTGGCCTTTGATCCCTGGTTGGCCGGCGAGGACGGCGCGAAGCGCGTCATCAAGGACAACAACGGCCGCCGCGTGGATGACGTCGAGAACATCCGTGCGGTGCGCCCGGGGCGCGACCTTGTGCTGAGCCTGGACACGCGCTTCCAGCACCTGGCCTACCGCGAACTCAAGCGCGCCATCGAGGAGAACCGTGCCACCTCCGGCTCGGTGGTGCTGATCGACGTGCGCACCGGCGAAGTGCTGGCCATGGCGAACCAGCCGAACTTCAATCCGAATGACCACCAGCAGCGCGCCAAGGCCCTGAGCAATGGCTGGGTGCGCAACCGCGCAGTCACCGACATGCTTGAGCCGGGTTCCAGCATCAAGCCCTTCGTGATTGCAGCGGCGCTGGAGTCCGGGCGGTTCAATGCCGCAAGCGTGATCGACACGGGCAGCGGCTATTACGAAGTGAACGGCGTGGTGGCCAAGGATGAGCATCCCTACGGCGTGCTTCCCCTTGCAGGCGTGCTTGCCAAGTCGTCCAACGTGGGCATGGCGAAGATCGCGCGGGAGCTGGAGCCGCAGCAGCTGTGGGGCACCCTGACGCGCTTCGGTTTCGGCCACGTCACCGCCAGCCAGTTTCCCGGCGAGTCGGCGGGATCGCTTCCCAACTACGCCAGCTGGCGCTGGGTCACGGTGAGCTCACTCTCCCGCGGCTACAACATGAACGTCACGCCGCTGCAGCTCGCGCAGGCCTACGCCACGCTCGGTGCGATGGGCGTGGCGCATCCGGTGTCGCTGCTGCGCGTGGATGAGCAAGTGCCCGGGGAGCGCGTGCTGGCCGAGCGCCATGCCCGCACGATGATCTCGCTGCTGGAAGCCGTGGTGAAGGACGGCACCGGCTCCCGCGCCGCCATCCCCGGCTACCGCGTCGCCGGCAAGACCGGCACTGCGAAGAAGACCAAGGCCGGCGAGCGTGGTTACTACGATGACCGGTACACCGCCGTGTTCGGCGGACTGGCGCCGGCCAGCAATCCGCGCCTGGCGGCCGTGGTGGTCATCGATGATCCGCGCGCCGACCGCTTCTATGGCGGCGAGATCGCGGCGCCAGTGTTCTCCGCGGTGGTGGGTGGCGCGTTGCGCCTGATGGGCGTGGCGCCGGACGCCGAGCTGGAGGGCGCGGCCGATCCCCTCACTGGTGTGGCCACGATGGTGAGCCGCTGATGAACACGGCCATGAGCCTGGCGCGGCTGCTCGAGGGCATCGCGCCGGTGCCGCGCGATGTGCTGCTGTCGGACATCACGCTGGATTCGCGCGCAGTGCGCCCGGGCGGCGCCTTCCTCGCCTGCCGTGGCGCGCGCCACCATGGACTGGAGTTCGCCACTGAGGTGGCGCGCCGCGGAGCCCGCGCCATCCTGTGGGAACCGGATGGCCATACCGGGCCCCCCACGCTGGATTCAGGCATCGTGCTCGCCGCCGTGCCGGAACTGTCGCGGCGCGCCAGCGAACTGGCCGACCGTTTCTTCGGTTCGCCGTCGCGCGGAGTCGATGTGATCGGCGTGACCGGCACCAATGGCAAGACCACCTGCGCCTGGCTGCTGGCACAGGCGCTGCTGGCCTGCGGACGCAGTGCGGCCTATGTCGGCACACTGGGCAGCGCCTTCGAAAGCGAGCTGGTGGCGGGCGAGATGACCACGCCGGATGCAGTGACCGCGCAGCGGCAGCTGGCAGGTTTTCGCGACCGCGGCGCGCGCGCCGTCGCCATGGAGGTTTCCTCGCATGGCCTGGCACAGGGCCGGGTGGCAGCCGTGCACTTCGATGCGGCGGTCTTCACCAACCTCACGCGCGACCACCTGGACTTCCACGGCGACATGCAGGCGTATGGGCAGGCCAAGGCCAGCCTGTTCGAGCGTGGCGGCCTGCGCCTCAGGGTGTTCAATACCGATGACGCCTTCGGCGCTGCGCTGGCGGCCCGTCCCGCCTTCGCCGGACGCATTGCCTGCAGCCGCCTGGCGCAGCCGGCGCCGGGCACGGGTGCGCATGTGTTCGCGCGCGACGTCGTGTTCGGCATGCAGGGCACGCGCTTCCGGCTGGATTCGAGTTTCGGTACGGCAGTCGTGGCAAGCCCGCTGCTCGGTGAGTTCAACGTCGACAACCTGCTGGCCACGCTGGCGGTGCTGCTCGGCAGCGGCGTCACACCTGCCGCCGCGGCGCTGGCCGTGAAGGCGGCGTCGGCACCGCCGGGCCGGCTGGAGACCTTTGGCGGCGAGGGCCGGCCGCTGGCCGTGGTCGACTACGCGCACACGCCGGATGCGCTGGACAAGGCGCTCACGGTGCTGCGCCGCCATTGCAGTGGCCGGCTGTGGGTGGTGTTCGGGTGCGGCGGCGACCGCGATCGCGGCAAGCGTGCCGGGATGGGTGCCATCGCCGCGCGCCGGGCCGATGCCATCGTGCTCACCGACGACAATCCGCGCGGCGAGGACGGCGATGACATCATCGCCGCCATCAGGGCGGGGCTGGGCGGTGCCGCTGCGCAGGTAATCCGCGACCGCCGTGCGGCCATCCACCATGCACTGCGCGAGGCCGGGGCGGATGACGTGGTGCTCATCGCCGGCAAGGGCCATGAGGAATACCAGGTCATCGGCAGCCAGCGTCATCCCTTCAGTGACCGGCAGGTGGTGCGCCAGGCACAGGCAGGTGCGGCATGAACCGCACGCTGCGTGAATTCGCGACACTGTGTGGTGGCCGCTTCAGCGGCGATGACCGCCCCTGGGCAGCGGTGAACAATGACACGCGCACGCTGCTGCCCGGCCAGATCTATCTCGCGCTGCGCGGTGCGCGTTTCGACGGCCACCAGTTCCTGCAGGCCGCCGCCGCGGCCGGTGCGGTGGCGGCGGTAGTGGACAACGAGGTACCAAATGCCCCGCTGCCGCTGATCGTGGTGGACGACACCCAGGCCGCGCTGACCCGCGCCGCCGCCGGCTGGCGCAGGCTGTTCCGCGGTCCTGTGGTGGGCGTGGCCGGCAGCAACGGCAAGACCACGGTGAAGGAGATGACCGCCGCGATCCTCACGCGCCGTGGCGAGTGCCTGGCGACGCGCGGTAACCTCAACAACCACATCGGCGTGCCTCTTACCCTGCTGCGGCTGACGGGCGCCGAACACAGCGCAGTGATAGAGATCGGTGCCAACCATCCGGGCGAGGTGGCCGCGCTGGTCGAAGTCGCACGTCCCAACGTGGGGCTCATCACCAACGCGGGCGCGGAGCACCTGGAAGGATTCGGCGACCTGGATGGCGTGGCGCGGGCAGAGGGCGAGATGGTCGCCGGGCTGGCGCCGGATGACGTGGCCATCATCAATGCCGATGATCCCTACGCGCCGCTCTGGCGCGGCATGACGCGTGCCCAGGTGTGTACCTTCGGCGTGGACCACGCCGCGGATTTCCGCGCGGTGCAGCTGCAGGCATCCCTCACCGGCACTGGCTTCCGCACCAGCTTCACGCTGCGCGCGCCGCAGGGTGAACGCCCCTTGACCCTCAACGTGGGTGGTCGCCACAACGTGCGCAATGCGCTCGGCGCGGCGGCGGCGGCGATGGCCGCTGGCGCCACGCTGGAGCAGGTGGCCGCGGGCCTTGCAGCCATGCAGCCGGTGGGCGGCCGCCTGCGGCCAGTGCGCACCCGCCAGGGCGCGCAGTTGCTCGATGATTCCTACAACGCCAACCCCAGCTCCATGCAGGCGGGCATCGATGTGCTCGCCGGGCTGCCGGGCGAGCACTGGTTCGTGATGGGTGACATGGGTGAGCTCGGCGAGCACGCGCGCGCCAGCCACGTGCAGATCGGTGAATACGCCCGCCAGCACGGCGTGAGCCGCTTGTTTGCCACCGGACCGCTGAGCACGCTGGCCGTGGAGGCCTTCGGTACCGGCGCGAGCTGGTTCCCCGACACCGAGGCGCTGGCGCGCGCGGTGGATGCCGAATTGAACCCCGCCGTGACGCTGCTGGTGAAGGGCTCGCGCTCCAATCGCCTGGAGCGCGTGGTGGCGCACCTGACGGGAGAAAGGCCCGGAGAGGCTCACTGATGCTGTACTGGCTGAGCAAGAAATTCGCCACCGCGGAATCGTTCTTCAACGTATTCCAGTACCTCACGCTGCGCACCATCCTGGCGGTGATCTCGGCGCTGGCCATCTCCTGGCTGATCGGCCCGGCGATGATCCGCTGGCTGTCGCGCTACCAGGTGGGACAGGTGGTGCGTGACGACGGTCCGCAGACCCACCTGAAGAAGGCCGGCACGCCCACCATGGGCGGCACGCTGATCATCGTGGCCATCTCCATCGCCACGCTGCTGTGGGCCGACCTCGGCAACCGCTTCGTGTGGGTGGTGCTGGGCGTGCTGCTGCTGTGCGGGCTCGTCGGTTTCTATGACGACTACCTGAAGCTGGTGGTCCGCAACAGCAAGGGCCTGGCTCCGCGCTGGAAGTACCTGTGGCTGTCGGTGGCCGGCCTCGGCGCGGCGCTGGTGCTGTGGTACACGCAGAAGAATCCCGCCGAAACCAGCTTCTTCGTGCCCTTCTTCAAGCAGGTGGCAGTGCCGATGAGCATGGCCGCCTTCGTGGTGCTCACCTACCTGATGATCGTCGGCATGAGCAACGCGGTGAACCTCACCGACGGGCTCGACGGGCTGGCCATCATGCCGGCAGTGATGGTGGCCGTGGGCCTTGGCATCTTCGCCTGGGCCAGCGGCAATGCCATCTATGCGCCTTACCTCGGCATCCCAGCGGTGCCGGGTTCGGGCGAGCTGGCCATCTTCTGCGGCGCCATGGCCGGGGCGGGACTGGGATTCCTGTGGTTCAACACCTACCCCGCCCAGGTGTTCATGGGCGACGTGGGTGCGCTGGCCCTCGGCGGTGCGCTGGGCGCGGTGGCCGTGATCGTGCGCCAGGAAATCGTGGTGCTGCTGATGGGCGGCATATTCGTGCTCGAGACCGCCTCGGTGATCCTGCAGGTGGCCTCATTCAAGCTGACCGGCAAGCGCATCTTCCGCATGGCGCCCATCCACCACCACTTCGAACTGAAGGGTTGGGCCGAGCCGAAGGTGATCGTGCGCTTCTGGATCATCAGCCTGCTGCTGGTGCTGATGGGTCTTGCGACCCTGAAGGTGCGTTAAATGGGGCGAGCGGCCGTCATCGCGGGTGTGGGCAATACGGGCAGATCGGTGCTCCGTTACCTCAGCGCGCGGGGCTGGGAGGTCGCCGCGACCGACACCCGCGCCACGCCACCGGGCCTTGACGGGCTGCGCGCGGAATTTCCCGGCCTGCGGCTGGCCGTTGGCGGGCTGGATCCGTCACTGCTGGATGGCGCGAACCTCGTGGTCGCCTCGCCGGGACTGCCACAGGATGATCCCTTCTTCCTGGCGGCGCGCGCGCGCGGCATCGAGGTCGTCGGCGACATCGAACTGTTCGCGCGCAGCGGCGCGCATCCGGTGGCAGGCATCACCGGTACCAACGGCAAGAGCACGGTCACCACCCTGGTGGCCCGCATGGCCGATCGGGCTGGCGAAGTTGCCCGCGCCGGCGGCAACCTCGGCCCGCCCGCGCTTGACCTGCTCGCCGGAGCAGGCGCGACGCTCTATGTACTGGAACTGTCCAGCTACCAGCTGGAAACCACCAGCTCGCTGGCGCTGCAGGCGGCCACGGTGCTGAACGTGACGCCCGACCACATGGACCGCTATGCGGACATGGCCGCGTATGCCGCCGCCAAGGCGCGCATCTTCGACCGCTGCGCAACGGCGGTGATCAACCTGGATGATCCCGCGGTGGCCGCGATGCGGCGCGACGGCCAGCGCACGCTGGCTTTCTCGCTGGACAGCAGCAGCGGCGCCGATTATTTCCTCGCCACGGAAGATGGCCGCGACTGGTTGTGCCGCGGCGCAGAGCGGCTCATCGCGATGGATGAGCTGAAGATCGTGGGCAGCCACAATGCCGCCAATGCGCTTGCCGCGCTGGCCATGGGCGAGGCGCTGGGCCTGGCACGCGCACCCATGCTGGCCACACTGCGTGAGTTCCCCGGGTTGCCGCATCGGGCCGCATACGTCGCGCAGGTGCGCGGCGTGCGTTACGTGAACGACTCGAAGGGCACCAACGTGGGCGCCACCCTCGCTGCGGTGGCCGGCTTCCGCGGACCCTTGCTGCTGATCGCCGGGGGCGACGGCAAGAACCAGGATTTCTCGCCGCTGGCTGCAGCCTTTGCCGGCAAGGTGCGGCGCGTGCTCACCATTGGCCGCGACGCCGCGCGCATCGAGGCCGTCCTCGCCGGCGTCTGTCCCACCGAACGTTGCGCCACGCTGGAAGCCGCCGTGGTGGCTGCCGCACGCGCGGCGCAGCCGGGCGATACCGTGCTGCTGTCACCGGCGTGCGCCAGCCTCGACATGTTCCGCGACTACGCTCACCGCGGAGAGGTGTTTGCCGGAGCCGTGAGGAGCCTGGCGGCATGAGCACACAGCGCTCCAATGGCGGCTATGCCCTGGATCCGGTGCTGCTGGGCATCGTGCTGTCCATCCTGCTGCTGGGACTGGTGATGCTCGCCTCCGCATCGGTGTCGAAGGCGTCGAAGGAGACTGGCGACTTCCTGTTCTTCGTGAAGGCGCAGCTGGGCGTGGCCGCCGTCGGGACGCTGGGTGCGGCCGTGGTGGCGATGATTCCCACCTCCTTCTATTTCAAGCATGCCAACCTGCTGCTCATCGCAGCCGCCGTGCTGCTGCTGGCGGTACTGCTGCCCGGCATCGGGCATGAGGTGAATGGCAGCCGCCGCTGGATCCGCCTGGCCGGCGTCCGGCTGCAGCCCTCGGAGCTGGTGCGCGTGATGGTGCTGTGCTGGGTGGCCGCCTATGCCGCGCGGCGCGAGAAGGAGCTGCGGGAATCCCTCACCGGCCTGGTGAAGCCGCTGGGCGTGACCTTCATCTTCAGCCTGATGCTGCTGATGGAGCCGGACTTCGGCGCCGCCGCGGTGCTGTTCGTCACCGCCTTCGGCCTGCTGTTCCTGGCTGGTGCGCGCCTGCGCTGGGTGCTGCTGTGCGTGGCCACGGCAGGGGCGGGCTTCACGCTGCTGATGGTCTCGGCGGACTACCGCCTGGAACGCCTCACCTGCTTCCTTGATCCCTGGGCCAAGGCCGACAACTGCGGCTACCAGCTGGCGCAGTCACTGATCGCCATCGGGCGGGGCGAGTGGTTCGGTGTGGGCCTGGGCGACAGCATCCAGAAGCTGTTCTACCTGCCAGAGGCGCACACCGACTTCCTGTTCGCCGTGCTGGCCGAGGAGCTGGGCATGGCGGGCATCCTGCTGACGCTGGCGCTGTTCATGGCGCTGGTGTGGCGCACGCTGTTCATTGCGCGTTCCGCCGCCGCTGCGGGGCTCGCCTTCGAGGCCAGCCTCGCGGCTGCATTCGGCCTGTGGGTAGGCACGCAGGCGCTGGTCAACGTGGGCGTGAACCTCGGGGTGCTGCCCACCAAGGGTCTCACGCTGCCCTTCATGAGTTACGGCCGCAGCAGCCTGCTGGTGGCGATGATGTGGGTGGGCATGGTCCTGCGCGTGCACCATGAGGCCACGACGCGCGCGCGCGGATCGGCCAGCAGCAGCTCGCGCCGTGCCGCGATCGTGGAGGCGGGCGCATGAGCGCGCCGGTGCTCATCATGGCTGGCGGCACGGGTGGCCACGTCTTCCCCGCGCTGGCGCTGGCGCGCCTGCTGCGTGCGCGTTCACGCGAAGTGGTGTGGTTGGGCACGCGCCGCGGACTGGAAGCGCGTGTGGTGCCTGCCGAAGGCTTTCCCGTCGAGTGGCTCAGCGTCGGCGGACTGCGCGGCAAGGGCGTGCTCACCCTGCTGGCCGCGCCATTCAACCTGCTGCGTGCGCTGTGGCAGGCGCTGGCGGTGATGCGCCGTCATCGTCCCGGCGTGGTGGTGGGCCTGGGCGGATTTGTCACGGGGCCCGGTGGCCTTGCAGCCTGGCTGTGCCGGCGGCCGCTGGTGATCCACGAACAGAATGCCATTGCCGGTTTCACCAACCGCTGCCTTGCGCCCCTGGCGAGCGAAGTGCTCACTGCATTTCCGGCCGCACTGGCCGGGCGTGCGCGTGTGCGTTTGATCGGCAACCCGGTGCGCGAGGACATCGCGCAGCTGCCGGCGCCGGCCGCGCGCTTCGCACACCGCGAGGGGCCGCTGCGCCTTCTGGTGATGGGCGGCAGCCTGGGTGCGCGCCGCCTCAATGAAGCCGTGCCCGCCGCGTTGGCGGTGCTCGCGCGCGACGCTTCAGTTTCGATCACCGTGCGCCACCAGTCAGGCGAGAAGCTGCTGGAGGCCGCGCGCGCCGCCTACGCCGCGGCGGGAGTCGCAGGCGAAGTCACACCTTTCATTGCCGATGTAGCCGAAGCACTCGGCTGGGCTGACCTGGTGGTGTGCCGTGCCGGTGCACTGACGGTGGCAGAACTCGCGGCTGCCGGTGTGGGCGCGGTGCTGGTGCCCTATCCGCACGCGGTGGATGACCACCAGACCCACAATGCCCGCTATCTCGTTGATGCCGGTGCCGCGCGACTGGTGCCCGATGCCGGGCTGACCGGTGAATTGCTGGCCACGGAGCTGCGCGCCATGTGCGCCGACGGACGCGCGGGCTTGCTGCAGCGGGCCGAGGCAGCGCGCGCCGTGGCGCTGCCGGATGCCGCACGGCAGTTGCTGGACGCGTGCCTCGCTGCGGAGCAGCGCGCATGAGCCAGGCCACTCCCATGCGGCGCCGTTTCTCCGACAGCATGCGCCGGATCAACGTGGTGCACTTCGTGGGCATCGGCGGCAGCGGCATGGGCGGCATCGCCGAGGTGCTGCTCAACCAGGGCTACAAGGTGCAGGGTTCGGACATCCGCCCGAATGCCGTCACGCGTCGGCTGGAGCAGCTGGGCGCGCGCGTGTTCAACGCGCATGAGGCACGCAACATCGTGGGCAGCGACGTGGTGGTGGTGTCCACTGCCATCGACCGCGCCAATCCCGAGGTGGCCGCCGCGCTGGAAGCGCGCATCCCCGTGGTGCCGCGCGCAGAGATGCTGGGCGAGCTGATGCGCTTCCGTTACGCCATCGCAGTGGCGGGCACGCATGGCAAGACCACCACCACCAGCCTGGTCGCCAGCGTGCTGGCCGAGGGCGGCGAGGATCCCACCTTCGTGATCGGCGGGCGCCTGAAGAGCGCGGGCACCAACGCGCGGCTTGGCGCCGGCCGCTTCCTGGTGGCCGAGGCGGACGAGAGCGACGCCTCCTTCCTGCACCTGCAGCCGATGATGGCCGTGGTCACCAACATCGACAACGACCACCTGGGCACGCATGGCGGGGATTTCCAGAAGCTGCGCCAGAGCTTCCTGGAGTTCCTGCACAACCTGCCCTTCCATGGCCTGGCGGTGCTGTGCGCGGATGACCCCGAGCTGGCCAGGCTGATGCCTGATGTGGGCCGGCCCATCCTGGCCTATGGCCTCGGCGAGAATGCCGACACGCGCGCGGTGGACATCCGCCGCGATGCGCAGCGCACCAGCTTCAAGGTGCTGCGCAAGGGCCACCCGTCGCTGGATGTGACGCTGAACCTGCCGGGCCTGCACAACGTGCTCAACTCGCTGGCCGCGATCTCGGTGGCCACCGACCTGGGTGTGGACGATGCCGCCATCCAGCGCGCGCTGGCCGGATTCCAGGGCATCGACCGCCGCCTGCAGGTGGTGGGCGAACTGAAACTGCCCGGCGGCGACGTCACGGTGGTGGATGACTACGGCCACCATCCCACCGAAATCGCCGCGACGCTGGAGGCCCTGCGCCAGGCCTACCAGGACCGGCGCATCGTGCTGGTGTTCCAGCCGCACCGCTTCACGCGCACGCGCGACCTGATGGATGACTTCGCGCGGGTGCTCACCACGGCCGATACGCTGCTGGTCACGGAGGTCTACGCCGCCGGCGAGCAGCCCATCGAAGGTGCCGATGGCCGCGCCATCTGCCGCGCCGTGCGCAGCCGCGGCAAGGTGGAGCCGGTGTTCGTGCCCGGCGTGGAGGAGATTGCCGGGTCCCTGGCCGGAATCGTGCGGCCTGGCGATGTCATCGCGATGATGGGCGCCGGCAGCATCAGCGGTGCCGCGCAGGAACTGGCCGGCCAGCTGGCAGCGCTGCACGCGGGGGAGGCATGATGCGTTACCAGCCTCCCGCCGCCTTCCTCTCGCGCATCCGTCTGGATGAGCCACTGGCGCGCCACACTTCATGGCATGTGGGCGGTCCGGCCGACATCTTCTTCGTGCCCGAAAGCCGCGAGGATCTCGTGGCTTTCCTGCGCCAGTTGCCGCCCGATGTGCCGCTGCTGTGGCTGGGCCTGGGCAGCAACCTGCTGGTGCGCGATGGCGGCGTGCGTGGCGTGGTGATCTCGACCCGCGAGGCGCTGACCGTGCTGGAGCGTCGCGGTGAGCAGGGCGTGTACGCGGAAGCGGGCGTTCCCTGCGCGAAGCTGGCCCGTGCCTGTGCGCGCTGGGACCTGGGGCCGGCCGAGTTCTTCACCGGCATCCCCGGCACCGTGGGTGGCGCACTGGCGATGAATGCCGGCGCCTTTGGTGGCGAGACCTGGCCCTGGGTGGCCAGCGTGGAGACCGTGGACCGCCGCGGCGAGGTGAAAAGCCGTGCCGCCGCCGAATTCCATTTCAGCTATCGCCACGTCGAGACGCCCGCGGAAGAGTGGTTCCTGGCCGCGCATTTCCAGTTTCCCGAAGGCTCCTCGGAGCAAGCCACGCGCTCGCTGCTGGAACGCCGGCGCCAGACCCAGCCCATAGGCGAATGGAGCTGCGGCTCGGTGTTCACCAATCCGCCCGGCGACCACGCCGCACGCCTCATCGAAAGCGCCGGGCTCAAGGGCCTGCGCGTGGGCGGCGCGGTGGTATCGACCAAGCACGCGAATTTCATCGTCAACGAGGGCGCAGCCAGCGCCAGCGACATCGAGACATTGATCGACCAGGTGCGCTCCGAGGTGCAGAAGCGGCACGGCCGCCAGCTCGTGCCCGAGTGCCGCGTGGTGGGAGAGGCCTGATGGATCACCAGCGTTTCCACATTCCGTCACGGGAGCCGTCCAAGTGAAGCTTGACCATGATCGCGCGCGCCTCAGGCGCATTACCGATCCGGCCGAGTTCGGCAAGGTCGCCGTGCTGTTCGGCGGCAGTTCGGCCGAGCGCGAGATCTCGCTGATCTCCGGTCGCGCCGTGCTGGCCGCCCTGCAGCGGCGCGGCATCGACGCCACCGGTGTCGACCCGCGCGACGAACCCCTGCATGAGCTGCCCGGCCGCGGATTCCAGCGCGCCTGCATCGTGCTGCACGGCCCTGGCGGCGAGGACGGCAGCACGCAGGGCGCACTGGAGGTGCTCGGGCTGCCCTACACCGGCAGCGGCGTACTGGGCTCGGCGCTGGCCATGGACAAGCTGCGCACCAAGCGCCTCGCGGCCGCGCTGGGCGTGATGAGCGCCGAGTCGGTGGTGCTGCGCACCGTGGCCGACTGCCAGGTGGCCCTGGAACGCCTCGGCCTGCCGCTGATCGTGAAGCCCGCCACCCAAGGTTCAAGCGTGGGCATGAGCAAGGTGACCGCCGCTGCCGACATGGAGCCCGCTTATCGTGCCGCCGCCGCCGTCGATGACGTGGTGTTTGCCGAGAAGTGGCTCACCGGTTCGGAGTACACCGTGGCGGTGCTGCACCGGCGCGTGCTGCCGGCCATCCGCATCGAAGCGGCCAATGCCTTCTACGACTACGAGGCCAAGTACCACCGCAACGACACGAAGTACCACTGTCCGGCCGGACTGTCCGCCCAGGCGGAGGCCCACATGGCCAGCCTCGCGCTGGCCGCCTTCGATGCCGTGGGGGCGGAAGGCTGGGGCCGCGTGGACTTCATGGCCGACCACACCGGACGGCCGCTGCTGCTGGAGATCAACACCGTGCCCGGGATGACCGATCACAGCCTGGTGCCGATGGCGGCGCGCGCGGTAGGCATCGATTTCGACGAGCTGTGCTGGCAGGTGCTCGAGACCAGCTTCGTGCGCGAGCCGCGCCGGGAGGTGCGGTGATCTTCAGGCGCAACAAGGCCAGGCCGCGCAACCGGCGCCGCGAAGGGAGCGGCCCGCTGCTGGGCATCCGGCTGCCCTGGCGGCGCATCGCCAGTGCCTGTGGAGTGCTGCTGCTGGTGGGTGGCGCGCTGTTCCTGCTGCGCCTGTCGCTGGACCAGCCGGTGGAACGCGTGGCCATCTCCGGCCGCTTCCAGCGCGTGCAGGCACTGGACGTGGAGCAGGTCGTGCGCGGCGCAGTGGGCAGCGACGGCATGGCCACCGTGGATCTCTCCCGCATCCAGGCCGCCGTGGAAACCATTCCGTGGGTGGACCGCGCAAGCGTGGCGCGCAGCTGGCCACGCGCCCTCACGGTGCAGGTGGTGGAGCAGGTGCCGGTGGCGCGCTGGGGCGAGCACGGCCTGGTGAACCTGCGCGGGGAAGTATTCGTGCATGACTCACGGTTCATTCCGGCCGAGCTGCCTGAGCTGGTGGGCCCGGAAGGAACACAGGCGCAAATGACCGAACGATTCCTCGCCGCCGCGCCGCGCCTGGTGGAGACCGGCATGCGCCTGAGGCGCCTGACGCTGGACGAGCGCGGCGCCTGGGAAATCGCGCTCGACAATGGCGTGACGCTGCGGCTGGGTCGCGAGCGCGTCGATGAGCGCTTCGATCGCTTCCTGCGCGCCGCGGCCCGGGTGGTGGAAGGGCGCGCCGGCGAGATTGCCTATGTGGACCTGCGTTATGCCAACGGCTTCGCAGTTGGCTGGCGTGCGGGTGCGGGAGGAGCAAGGCGTGGCTAAACGCGGTGAGAGGCCCCTGATTGTCGGACTGGACATCGGGACATCCAAGGTTGTCGCCCTGGTGGGCGAGATCGGTGCCGACGGTGGCATCGAGGTGGTCGGGCTGGGATCACATCCCTCGCGCGGCCTGAAGAAGGGCGTGGTGGTGAACATCGAGTCCACCGTGCAGTCCATCCAGCGCGCGGTGGAAGAGGCCGAGCTGATGGCTGGCTGCGAGATCCACTCGGTGTACGCCGGCATCGCCGGCAGCCATGTGAGAAGCCTCAACTCGCACGGCATCGTCGGCATCCGCGACCGCGAGGTGAATGACGTCGACGTGCAGAACGTGATCGACGCGGCCAAGGCGGTGGCCATCCCCGCCGACCAGCGCATCCTGCACGTGCTGCCGCAGGAATACATCATCGATGGCCAGGAGGGCATCCGCGATCCCATCGGCATGTCCGGCGTGCGCCTGGAAGCCAAGGTGCACATCGTCACCGGCGCCGACAGTGCCGCCCAGAACATCATCAAGTGCGTGCAGCGCTGCGGACTCACCGTCGAGGACATCGTGCTCGAGCAGCTGGCCTCCAGCCACGCGGTGCTCACCGACGACGAGAAGGAGCTGGGCGTGTGCATGGTGGACATCGGCGGCGGCACCACCGACATCGCCGTGTTCAGCCAGGGCGCCATCCAGCACACCGCGGTGATCCCCATCGCCGGCGACCAGGTCACCAACGACATCGCCGTGTCGATGCGCACCCCCACGCACTACGCCGAGGACATCAAGGTGCGCTACGCCTGCGCGCTCTCGCAGCTGGCCAACAGCGACGAGAGCATCGAGGTGCCCAGCGTGGGTGATCGCCCGGCGCGGCGCCTGGCCCGCCAGACGCTGGCCGAGGTGGTGGAGCCGCGCTACGAGGAGCTCTTCGGCCTGGTGCGCGATGAACTGCGCCGCAGCGGCTTCGAGGAAACCATCGCCGCCGGCGTGGTGCTCACCGGCGGCAGCGCGCGCATGGAAGGGGCCATCGACCTGGCGGAGGAGATCTTCCACATGCCGGTGCGCCTGGGCCTGCCGCAGCACCAGGTGAAGGGCCTCGCCGACGTGGTGAGCAATCCCATCTATTCCACCGCCGTGGGGCTGCTGCTGCACGCGCGGGACAACTCGGCCGCACCGGGCAAGACCCGCGTGCTGCCAGTGAACGTGCAGGGCATCTTCGAGCGCATGCAGTCCTGGTTCAAGGGGAATTTTTGAGGCGGGCCACGTGCGGTCCGCCGGCGTGGTTCAAGGGCAATTTCTGAAGTTTCGGTTCGCGGGTTCGATATTTCGTTTTCAAGTGAGGAGTCATCAGCCATGTTTGAAGTAATGGATGCGTACAGCCAGAACGCTGTCATCAAGGTCATCGGTGTGGGCGGCGGTGGCGGCAACGCCGTGGCGCACATGGTCACCTCGGGCATCGAGGGCGTGGAGTTCATGTGCATCAACACCGATGCGCAGGCACTCAAGCACTCCAAGGTGAAGACCGCGCTGCAGATCGGCAGCGACATCACCAAGGGCCTGGGCGCGGGCGCCAATCCGGAAGTCGGCCGTGCGGCCGCGCTGGAAGATCGCGAACGCCTGATCGAGCTGATCGACGGCACCGACATGCTCTTCATCACCGCCGGCATGGGCGGCGGCACCGGCACTGGCGCGGCGCCGGTGGTGGCGCAGCTGGCCAAGGAGCTGGGCATCCTCACGGTGGCCGTGGTCACCCGTCCCTTCGACATGGAAGGCGGCAAGCGCCACCGCGCCGCCGACAACGGCATCGGCGAGCTGTCCAAGTACGTGGACTCGCTGATCACCATCCCCAACCAGAAGCTGCTGACCGTGCTGGGCGGCTCCACCACGCTGCTGGATGCGTTCAAGTCGGCCAACCAGGTGCTGCAGGGTGCGGTGCAGGGCATTGCCGAGCTGATCACCCGTCCCGGCCTCATCAACGTGGACTTCGCCGACGTGCGCACGGTGATGAGCGAGACGGGCATGGCGATGATGGGCAGCGGCTCGGGCCGTGGCGCCGAGCGCGCGCGCACCGCCGCCGAGGCCGCGGTTTCCTCCCCGCTGCTGGAACACGTGGACCTGGCCGATGCACACGGCATCCTGGTCAACGTCACCGCCGGCATGGACCTGTCGATCGGCGAGTTCCAGGAAGTGGGCAGCATCGTGAAGCAGTTCGCCTCCGACGACGCCACCGTGGTGGTGGGCACCGTGATCGACCCGGAGATGTCCGAGGAGCTGCGCGTGACGGTGGTGGCCACCGGCCTCAATCGTTCCGCGCAGAACCAGGGCCGCAACCGCGAGGGCTTTGCCTCCGCGTACCGCGAGCCGGTGCGTGAGCCGGCCCCGCAGCGCGAGGTGGCCGGCCGCGCCGCACCGCGTCGCCAGCCTGCGCCGTCTCTCTCGCCGGTGCCCGCCGCTGACTACACCGGCTTCGACAAGCCGGCCGTGCAGCGCTTCGCGCGTGCCGTGGGTGATGGCATGGGTGCCCCGGCGGTGGACGAGGAACTGCTGGACATCCCCGCCTTCCTGCGCCGCCAGGCGGATTGAGGCCAGGCGCCGATATGCTACGGTAGCCGTCCCTCACCGGCTACCGTAGTCATCTTCGGCACAATGTTTGCGCAACGCACCCTGAAGACCCGCATCGGCGCCACGGGCGTGGGTCTGCACAGTGGTGCGCGCATCGAGATGACACTGCTGCCGGCCCCACCGGACACCGGCATCGTGTTCCGCCGCGGCGACCTTGCGCCGCCGGTGGATATTCCCGCCCGCGCCGCGCAGGTGGGCGATACAAGGCTCGGCACCGTGCTTGCCGCCCACGGCACACGCGTCTCCACCATCGAGCACCTGATGTCGGCCTTTGCCGGACTTGGCGTGGACAACGCCATCGTCGAAGTCAGCGCCGCCGAAGTGCCCATCATGGACGGCAGCGCCGATCCCTTCGTGTTCCTGCTGCGCTCGGCCGGTTTCGTGGAGCAGGACCGTCCCAAGCGTTTCATGCGCATCCTCGAGAGCGTGGAAGTGCGCGACGGCGACAAGTGGGCGCGCTTTGATCCCTTCGAGGGTTTCCGCGTCAATTTCGAGATCGAGTTCGACCACCCGCTGATGCGCGGCTCGCTCACCTCGGCCTCGATGGATTTTTCCTCCATCACCTACCTGAAGGAAGTGGCCCGCGCCCGCACCTTCGGCTTCATGCGCGACATCGAGACGCTGCGCCGGCACAACCTTGCCCTGGGCGGCAACCTCGACAACGCCATCGTGCTCGATGACGCCGGCATCCTCAACGAGGACGGCCTGCGCTACCGCGACGAGTTCGTGAAGCACAAGATCCTCGATGCCATCGGCGACCTGTACCTGCTCGGCCACGGCATCATCGGCGAGTTCACCGGCTACAAGTCCGGGCACGGCCTCAACAACCGCCTGCTGCGTGCGCTGCTGGAGCGACCCTCCGCCTGGGAGCTGGTGAGCTTCGAGTCGGCGGCCGCGGCCCCGATCGCCTATGCCGGCGTGGGCACGGAAGAAGAGGAGGAGGGCGAGGACGAGAGCGAGGAGTCCTACTGACCCGAGCTGCGTCCGCGGGTGGCCAGGCGCACCTGCAGCTCGCGCCCCCCCGCCAGCTCGCCCAGTTCGGGCAGTGACAGGCGGATGCGCCCGGCCCAGGCGGCCGAATCCACGAACAGCAGCAGGGCCTGCTCCTTTTCGAGCACCTCCAGCAGGTGCGAGCGCTGCGCCTCGGGCAGGGCCGCGCGCAGGCGCTCCAGCCAGGATGCAGTGTTTCCGCCATCCCCCGCAGCCGGAAGCACCACCTGGGCGCGCCGCGTGATGCGCTGCAGCAAGGCTGCTGCCCCCGCGCCGGCTGTGTGAACTGTGCGTAATTCCGGGCGCTTGCGGTTGTCTCGGGGGGGCTTCTTCGGCATATTCGACCAGACGTCCTCGGGCCCAGAGACTAAATGAACCTGATCTTTTTCTCCCGCCGGCACGGACTTGCCCGGCACCTGAGCCTGACCCACCCGGTTTTCCTGACGCTGGTCGGGGTTTCTGGCCTGCTGGTACTCGGCAGCGCCTTTGCGCTGGGCATGCATTTCGGTTCCGGCAAGCTCGACTCCCGCTCCCAGCTGGTCGAGCTGGCCAATGTGCGCCAGCAGGTGCAGGACCGCATCGACGCCATTTCCGTCCGCATGGGCGAGCTCAACGCCCATGTCGTGCGGCTCGACGCGCTGGGTCGCCGGCTCACCGAAATGGCCAAGATCAGCAGCGGCGAATTCAATTTCGACTCCGCGCCCGCCCTGGGCGGGCCGGATGAGGGCAGCACGGCCGGCAGCGCCATGATCCCGGACCTCACCCGCCTCATCGACGACATGGAGCGCCGCCTGGAACAGCGCGACTCGCAGCTGCTGGCGCTGGAAAACGTCATCCTCTCCCGCAGCCTGCACGAGGCCGTGCGGCCCGAGGGCCGGCCGGTGGCCACCGGCTACGTTTCCTCCTATTTCGGCAGCCGCACCGACCCCTTCGAGGGGCATACCGCCACCCACCGGGGCCTGGATTTCGCGGGCGAGGCAGGCTCGCAGGTGCTGGCAGTGGCCGAGGGCGTGGTCTCGCGCGTCGAGAAGGCGTCCGGCTACGGCAACCTGGTCGAGATCAAGCACGGCGAATACGTCACCCGCTATGCCCACAACCAGAAGGCACTGGTGGCAGTGGGCGATCGCGTCAGCCGCGGCCAGCCCATCGCGCTGATGGGCTCCACGGGACGTTCCACCGGCCCGCACGTGCACTTCGAGGTGCTGCAGAACGGCCGGCACGTCGATCCGCTGAAGTTCATCGGCAAGTAGCCGCAGCGCCCCGGGCGGGCAGCCTGCCGGCGTCTATCGTAAAATGCGCGACCACCGCCGGACCGGGAGCTTGAAACCTTCCCTGCCGGCGTCATCTTGTTCCGGTTGCCGCCACTCCTAGAGGTTCCAAGGGCCTGTGCTCCAGCTACTGACGCGCGTATTTGGCAGCCGCAACGAGCGCATCGTGCGCGGCTATCGTTCCCTGGCGGTCCAGGCAGGCAAATTCGAGGAAACGCTCAAGGGGCTCTCCGACGAGCAGCTGGGCGGCAAGACCGTCGAGTTCCGCGAGCGGCTGAAAGCCGGCACCCCGCTCGATGACCTCACCGCCGAGGCCTTCGCGGTGGTGCGCGAGGCGGCCGGGCGCACCCTGGGCATGCGGCACTTCGACGTGCAGCTCATCGGCGGCCTCACCCTGCACCAGGGCAAGATCGCCGAGATGCGCACCGGCGAGGGCAAGACCCTCGTGGCCACGCTGCCGGCGTACCTGAATGCGCTCACCGGTGAAGGCGTGCACGTGGTCACCGTGAACGAGTACCTCGCGCAGCGCGACGCGGAGTGGATGGGACCGGTGTTCCGCTTCCTGGGCCTCACCATCGGCGTGATCCGCAATGGCCAGTCGCCCGACGAGAAGCGCGCGGCCTATGCCTGCGACATCACCTACGGCACCAACAACGAATTCGGCTTCGACTACCTGCGCGACAACCTCGCCTACCGGCTCGAGGACCGCGTGCAGCGCGGGCAGGTGTTCGCCATCGTCGACGAGGTGGACTCCATCCTCATCGACGAGGCCCGCACGCCGCTGATCATCTCCGGCCCGGCCGAGGAGAGCACCGAGCTCTACCTCAGCATCAACAAGCTGGTGCCGCAGCTTAAGGTGCAGAAGGAGGAGAACGGCCCCGGGGATTTCTCCGTCGACCTCAAGGCCCGCCAGGTGCACATCACCGAGGAAGGCCACGAGCGCGTGGAGCAGCTGATGGCCGAGTCCGGCCTGCTGCGCGAGGGCGAAAGCCTGTACGACGCGACCAACATCCGCCTGATGCACCACCTGAACGCGGCGCTGCGCGCCCACGCCGTCTACAAGCGCGACGTGGAATACATCGTGCGCAATGGCGAGGTGATCATCGTCGACGAGTTCACCGGCCGCACCATGCCGGGCCGGCGCTGGTCCGATGGCCTGCACCAGGCCGTGGAGGCCAAGGAAGGCGTGCGGGTGCGCGAGGAGAACCAGACGGTCGCCTCGATCACCTTCCAGAACTACTTCCGCATGTACCGCAAGCTCTCGGGCATGACGGGCACGGCGGATACCGAGGCCCCCGAGTTCCTGCAGATCTATGGCCTGGAAGTGGTGGTGATCCCCACGCACCGGCCGATGATCCGCAAGGACATGCCCGACCTGGTGCACCTCACCCAGGAAGACAAGTTCAAGGCGATCATCGAGGACATCCAGGACTGCGTGGCACGTCGCCAGCCGGTGCTGGTGGGCACTACCTCCATCGAGAGCTCCGAGCTGATCGCCGGCATCCTGCGCAAGGAGGGCATCGGCCATGAGGTGCTGAACGCCAAGCAGCATGAGCGCGAGGCGCACATCGTGGCGCAGGCGGGCCAGCCTGGCGCCGTGACCATCGCCACCAACATGGCCGGCCGCGGCACCGACATCCAGCTCGGCGGCAACTTCGAAGCCGAGATCGACGACCTCGAGGCCGCTGGCGAGACAGTGGACGACGCGCGCCGAGCGCAGCTGAAGTCCGCCTGGCAGCAGCGCCACGACGAGGTGCTCGCCTCGGGCGGCCTGCACATCATCGGCACCGAGCGGCATGAATCCCGCCGCATCGACAACCAGCTGCGCGGCCGTTCCGGCCGCCAGGGCGACCCGGGCTCCACCCGGTTCTACCTGTCGATGGAAGACACGCTGATGCGGATCTTCGGCGATCCGAACCGCACCAAGCGCCTGCTGCAGTTCGCCGGCATGAAGCAGGGCGAGGTCATCGAGTCGAACCTGCTCACGCGCCAGATCGAGAAGGCGCAGCGCAAGGTCGAGGCCCACAACTTCGACATCCGCAAGCAGCTGCTGATGTTCGACGACGTGGCCAACGACCAGCGCAAGGTGGTGTACGAACAGCGCACCGGCGTGCTCGGCGCCACCGACCTCACCAGCGCGGTGGCCGGCATGCGCCAGGACGCCATCCATGCCCTGGTGGAGCAGTTCGCCCCCTCCCACTCCTCGCCGTCGGACTGGAACCTCGACGAGCTGGTCGAGGCCGTGCGGCGCGATTTCAACACCGTGATCGATCCGAAGCAGTGGCTGGCTGAAAACAGCGAGCTCGACGTCGCTGCCTTCAAGGCGCGCATCGTGGCGGCCGTCGACGGGCAGTACGAGCAGAAGGAAGCCCGCTACGGCGCCCCCATCATGCGCTCGGTGGAAAAGGACTTCGTGCTGCGCAACCTCGACCGTCACTGGCGCGAGCACCTGGCCGCGATGGATTACCTGCGCCAGGGCATCCACCTGCGCGGCTATGCGCAGAAGGACTACCGCTACGAGTTCAAGCGCGAGGCCTTCGAGCTGTTCTCCAGCATGCTCGACCGGGTCAAGCACGACACCGCGGCCATGCTGTCGCGCGTGGAGATCGAGATCCGCGACCCCGAGCAGATCGCGCGCGAGGAGGCCGAGCACCGCGAGCGCCTGATGCGCGCGCTGCAGGCCCAGCATGCCGAGGTCACTGCGCTGGGTGGCGCGGAGCCTGCCGAGGCTGCGCCGGCCAGCGAACCGTCGCCCCAGCAGGGCATGTTCCGGCCGCAGCAGGCGCCCTCCGCCATGCCGCAGGCGCCTTTCGTGCGCGGTGACCGCAAGGTGGGCCGCAACGAGCCCTGTCCCTGCGGATCGGGCAAGAAATTCAAGCAGTGCCACGGAAGCCTGTCCGCGTAGTTGCAGCGGCGCTGGCGCGCCGGGGACCGGCGGGGCCGGAGATCCTCATCGCGCAGCGCCCGCCTGGCAGCTGGCGCGAAGGCTGGTGGGAATTCCCCGGCGGCAAGATCGAGGCCGGGGAGACGGACGAGGCGGCGCTGCATCGCGAGCTGCAGGAAGAGCTGGGTGTGCACATCACCGCCCAGCTGCCACTGGGCTCCTTCGTGCACGACTACACCGGCAACAGCGTGGAGATCCTGCTGTGGCTGGTGACGGCTTTCGAAGGCGAGGCGCAAGGGCTCGATGGCCAGGCACTGCGCTGGGTTGCGCCGCTGGAGCTGGAAGGCTGCGGGCTGCTCGAGGCTGATCAGCCCATGATCCAGCCCCTGCGGGCTGCGCTTGAGGGCGTTACACTAGCTCCATGAGCACCGATCCCCAGCTGCCTGAAATCCGCTTCGACGCGGCCAGCCTCTACCAGGAGGATGTCTTCACCGACCGCGCCGCGGGCACGATCCGCCGCCTGCGCCCCGTGCTGGCCAGCGGCGAGCCCGATGCCTCGCGCCCGGTGCTGTTCAGCGGCCAGACGCAGCTGCTCACGCCGGGCGGCGTACTGCCGCTGGGCTTCGAGATCGAGGCAGCCAGCCTCGAAGATGCCATCGCGAAATTCCCGCAGGCCGTGCAGGAAGCGCTGAACCAGGCCATCGAAGAGGCAAGGGAATACCGGCGCGAGGCGCAGTCGCGCATCGTGGTGCCGGAAGCCGGCGCCATGGGCGGCCTGGGTGGCGGCGCCATCCCGGGCGGCGGGCGCATCAAGCTTTAGGATTCTCCAGCTCGTCCACTTCGTCTCCCGGCAGCCTGCGTTCCTCGGCGAACCAGGCGCCCAGGTCGACCATCCGGCAGCGCTCGCTGCAGAAGGGACGGAAGGGAAATTGCTCCGACCACTCCACCTCCCGCTGGCAGGTGGGACAGTTGACCCGCGGCGCGGCCATCAGCAGGTGATCAGCTGGAAGGAGACTTCTTCTTCGGCCTGTGAGGGACGCGCGGCCAGGCCATTCCAGCGCAGGAAACGCACGCTGCAGCGATGGTGGCTGCCGCTGATCTCCGGATAGAGCCCCGAGTCGTGCGGCAGGCAGATGCGCAGCAGCTGCAGCGGCGTGTCGCGGTCGAAGTTGATGGCGAAGGTGCCGGCTGCGGCCACCTCGCGGCGTGCGCGGCCGTTCTGGCGCGTGAGCCAGAGCACCTCGGCCACGGCATCGCACAGCGGCCGCAGCAGCGCCAGCCACTCGTTGAAGGCCTGCGTGCGGCTGGCCGCATCCTGGTTGAGCCAGAAGAAGTAGTCCGGCAGGTCGAACTCGCAGGTGCCGCCGGGGATGGCGCTGCGATGCTTGATGGCGGCGAGGAATTCCGAATCGCGCAGCGGCTGCAGGTAGGAGTTGCCCGCGGCGGCCAGCGCCGAGCGCAGGCGCGTGAGGTTGTTGATCAGCGCGCGCAGCCGGGCGTTGTCGACCCCGGCCTTGCTTCCGAAGCCCTCCAGCTGCAGCAGGTGCCGCTCGATCTCCTTGAGCACCTCGGCGCGCACATCGCCGCGCGTGGTGATGGCGAGGATGTCGATCAGGCTCGACACGGCGGCGCGGCTGCCCCACTGGCTGGCCTTCTCGTTGTGGTAGAGGGCCTGGTTGTAGAGGTAGTCCAGGCGCAGGAAGGTGCGCATCCGCTCGTTGAGCGGCTGCTCGAAGATCAGCGGCGCGGCGCCGGCGGCGGCGTCCGGGCGTTCTGCAACGGCCTGGGGCTGGGTCATCGGGCTATTTTGCATAAACAGGGCGCCGGGTGTAAGGCGTCCTGCTGTCGCGGAGCGGCGACCGTGGTTATCTGGCGCCGGATTCCAATGCCAGATAGCGTCGATGCAGCGCTTCGACCTGCGGCGCGAGCGTGGCCACGTCGCCATTGTTGTCGATGATGTCATCGGCGATGGCGCGGCGCGCCTCGCGTGTGGCCTGCGCCGCAATCATGCGCGTGGCTTCGGCGTGGGTCATCCCGTCGCGCAGCATCAGCCGCGCCAGCTGGGTGGCGGGTGTGGCATCCACCAGCAATACGCGGTCGTAGTCGGCAGCGCCCTCGGTCTCCACCAGCAGCGGGATCGCAATCAGCTGGTACGGGCCGCCCGCCTCACGGCACTGGCGCAGGGTCTCGGTGCGGATGGCCGGGTGCATGATGGCTTCCAGGTCGCGGCGGGCGGCGGCGTCGTCGAAGACGATGCGGCGCAGGCGCGCGCGGTCCAGCTGGCCCATGCCGTCGATGATGTCGGCGCCGAAGCGCCGGGCGATGGCGGCCAGCGCCGGGGAACCCGGGGCCACCACCTCGCGTGCGACCTGGTCGGTGTCGATGAGCTTTGCGCCGAGCGCCGAGAACAGCTTCGCCACCACGCTCTTGCCGCTGGCAATGCCGCCGGTGAGCGCGATGCGCGCCACGTTGCCACGCTGCGGTTGTCTGCGCGCCATGGTGCCGGTCTCCTCAGCGCGGTGCGTACAGGCCGAGGTAGGCGCCCACCAGCTGCGGCCCGAACATCAGCACCAGCCAGCCGGCCGCTGCCAGGTAGGGGCCGAAGGCCATGGGTACGCCCTTGTCGCGCGCCTTGAGGAGGATGGCGACGATGCCTACCAACGCGCCCACGCCCGCGGCGCCGATGATGATGGGCAGCAGCATCTGCCAGCCCAGCCAGGCGCCCAGCGCGGCCAGCAGCTTGAAGTCGCCGAAGCCCATGCCTTCCTTGCCGGTGAGCAGGCGGAAGAGGTGGTACACCGACCACAGGGACAGGTAGCCGGCGATGGCGCCGATCACTGCGCTGCGCAGGTCCACCGGCAGGCGGGCGCCGTCGATGGCTGGCAGCACGATCGCCAGCAGCAGGCCCAGCCACAGCAGGGGCAGGGTCATGCTGTCCGGCAGCAGCTGGGTGTCGATGTCGATGAAGGCCAGGGCCACCAGGAACCAGGTGAGCACCAGCGCCGCCGCCAGAGCCCACGAGAAGCCGAACTTCCAGGCCACAGCGGCGGACATCAGTGCGGTCAGCAGTTCCACCAGCGGGTAGCGCGCGCTGATGCGCGTGCCGCAGGCCTTGCACTTGCCCTTCAGGAGCAGCCAGCTCACCACGGGGATGTTCTGCAACGCCGTGATCGGGGCCTTGCAGGAGGGGCAGGCCGAGCGTGGCACCACCAGGTTGTACGGCGCCTCGGCAGGTGCCTCCTTGCCGTCGAGCTCCAGGCACTCGCGCCGCCAGGTGCGCTCCAGCATCACCGGAACGCGGTGGATCACCACGTTGAGAAAGCTGCCCACCAGCAGGCCGAAGAGGAAAACGACGCCGGTGAGCACCGGCGTCGAGTCGGAAAGCAGCTGGACCACGGGTGGCCTTAGACCACGGCGCCCAGCTTGAAGATCGGCAGGTACATCGCGATGACCAGGCCGCCGACCAGCACGCCGAGGATGGCCATGATCAGCGGCTCCAGCAGGCTCGACATGGAGTCGACCGCGTTGTCCACCTCGGCCTCGAAGAAGGTGGCCACCTTGCCGGACATCTCGTCCAGGGCGCCGGATTCCTCGCCCACGGCGATCATCTGGATCACCATGTTGGGGAAGAGGTCGGTGTTTTCCATCGCGCGCTGCAGGCGCGTGCCGGTGGCGACTTCGTCGCGGATGGCCAGGGTGGCGTTTTCGTACACGATGTTGCCGGTGGCGCCGGCGACGGAGTCCATGGCCTCCACCAGGGGCACGCCGGCGGCGAACATGGTGGAGAGGGTGCGGGCGAAGCGGGCCACTGCCGACTTGTGCATGATCGGGCCGATCACCGGCAGCTTCAGGGTGATGCGGTCCAGCGTTTCGCGGAACTTGCGCGAGCGCTTCTTGAAATAGAGGAAGGCAAAGACCGCCCCGCCCGCGACAATCGCCAGGAAAATGCCCTTGGTCTGCACGAACTTGGACATGCTGATGACCATCTGCGTGAACGCAGGCAGGTCGGCGCCGAAGCCCTTGAACAGGTCCTCGAACTGCGGAATCACGAACAGCAGCAGGATGATGGTCACGATGATGGCCACCGCCAGCACCGCGGCCGGATAGAACAGCGCCTTCTTCACCTTGGCCTTCAGGGCCTCGGTCTTTTCCTTGTAGGTGGCGATCTTGTCCAGCAGGTTTTCCAGCGCACCGGCCTGCTCGCCCGCCTCCACCAGGTTCACGAACAGGTCGTCGAAATACAGCGGGCGCTTGGCCAGCGCCTCGTGCAGCGACATGCCGCCTTCCACGTCGACCTTGATGTCGAGGATCAGCTTCTGCATCGCCGGGTTCTCGTGGCCGGCGCCCACGATGTCGAAGGACTGCACCAGCGGAATGCCGGCTGCCATCATGGTGGCAAGCTGGCGGCTGAACACCGCGATGTCCGCCGGCTTCACCCTGCCGCCGGTGCGCACCGACTGCTTCTTGATGCGGCTCGGCGCCACGCCCTGCTGGCGCAGCATGCTGCGCAGCGCGTTCTCGTCCTTGGCCAGCGTCTTGCCCTTCACGGCCTTGCCACGCTTGTCCTTGCCCTCCCACAGGAAGGGGATGTCGCGCTTGAGTTGCCGGATGGCTGTGGAGGATTGCGCCATGGGTGATCCTTAGTCGATCGTCACGCTGTTGATTTCTTCAAGGCTGGTCAGGCCGTTCGCGGCCTTCTCCAGGCCGGCCCGCCGCAGGTCCCACACACCGGCCTTGCGCGCGGCGTCGGAAATATCGATGGCATTGCCACCGGCCATGATGATGCGGCCGATTTCCTCGGTCACCGGCATCACCTGGTAGATGCCCAGGCGGCCCTTGTAGCCGTCGGTGCAGTTCTGGCAGCCCTTCGGTGCGAACAGCTGCGTGCCCTTGGCCAGCCGCTCCTCGGTGAAGCCTTCCTTCAGCAGTGCCTCGCGTGGCACGTTGATCGGCACCTTGCAGTTCGAGCACAGCTTGCGCGCCAGGCGCTGCGCGATGATCAGGCTCACCGAGGTGGCGATGGCGTAGGGCTTCACGCCCATGTCGACAAGGCGGGTCAGCGTCTGCGGCGCGTCGTTGGTGTGCAGGGTGGAGAGCACCAGGTGCCCGGTCTGCGCTGCCTTGATCGCGATCTCGGCCGTCTCCAGGTCGCGGATTTCACCCACCATTACCACGTCCGGGTCCTGGCGCAGGAAGGCGCGCAGGGCGGAGGCGAAGGTGAGGCCCACCTTGTTGTTCACGTTCACCTGGTTCACGCCAGGCAGGTTGATTTCGGCCGGATCCTCGGCCGTGGAGATGTTCGTGTCTTCCTTGTTGAGGATGTGCAGGCCGGTGTACAGCGACACGGTCTTGCCGGAACCGGTGGGGCCAGTCACGAGGATCATGCCCTGCGGCTTGGCCAGGTATTTCAGGTACAGGTCTTTCTGGAACGGCTCGTAGCCCAGCGCGTCGATGCCCAGCATCGCGGAGCTGGGATCGAGGATACGCATCACGATCTTCTCGCCGAACAGCGTCGGGCAGGTGCTGACGCGGAAGTCGATGGCGCGGGTCTTCGACAGGCGCATCTTGATGCGGCCGTCCTGCGGCACGCGGCGCTCGGCGATGTCGAGGCGGCTCATCACCTTCAGGCGCGCGGCCAGCTTGCCGGCGAGCTGCACCGGCGGCTGGGCGACTTCCTTCAGGATGCCGTCCATGCGGTAGCGCACGCGGTAGATCTTCTCGTAGGGCTCGAAGTGGATGTCCGAGGCGCCCTTGCGGATGGCATCCAGCAGCAGCTTGTTGACGTAGCGGACGATGGGGGCGTCTTCGACGTCGTCGCGCGTGACGCCGTCGTTCTCGAGGTCATCGCCGCCGGAGACCTCCAGGCCATCCAGCTCCATGCCCTCGTCTTCGCCGAGGTCGGGCATGGCGGTGGACTCGGCGCCCTCGATGGCCTTGTCCACCATCTTCTGCAGCTTGTCGTCCTCGACCACGACGGCATCGACGCCCATGCTGGTCTGGAACTTGATCTCGTCGATGGCGTGCAGGTCGGTGGGGTCGGAGACACCCAGGAACAGGCGCTTGCCGCGCTTGAACATGGGCAGCACGCGGTGTTTGGCCAGCAGCTTCTCGGAGACCAGGCGGGTGGTGTCGAGGTCCAGGGCCAGGGAATCGAGGTCGAAGAGCGGGACACCGAATTCGACCGAGGCGGCCACAGCGATGTCGCGCGCGCTGGCCGCGCCGGCGCCGACCAGCTGGGTCACGAAATGGGACTTGCGCTCGCGCGCGGCGTTCAGGGCGCTGCGGGCGTCCTGGTCGGAGATCACCCCGTCCTGCACCAGGCGCTGGGGGAGGCCGGTGAGGCCCGAGGCCGCACCGCCCGGGCCGGCTCCGCCGCCGCCACGCAGGTTGGGGATGGAAACAGTCTCGCTCATGAATGTGCCGGTCCGACCTGTGCCCGGATAAGTCAAAAAGGCCTAGTTAAGGTACGCGCGGTGCAACTGTCAAATTGCTCCCCGATGGTCGCATGGGGGGCAGGAGGGGGGCGTGACTGGGCTCGCAAAAAACGGGTCACAGGATCTCGAACGCCCGTCCGCCCGGCAGGCGATAGCGGAGGAAATCGCGCACATCCATGGTGAAAATCCGGGTGATCCCCGATGCATTTGCCAGCCAGTACAGGGACGCGTCGGCCAGGTCCATTGTCGTGCGGGGGGGCTGTGTGTACTGCTGTATCCAGCGGCACATCTGGAGGAGCTCGGGCGCGTCGAAGGTGGATACCTGGAGGGCGCCCTTGCCGATCCATTTCAGGAGAGCCAGGCGCTCGCCGGGGTTCAGCAGATCGGTGGCCTCGGTGACGCAGGGCCAGGTGGTGTGCAACTGCGGAGCTGCGGGGGTATCCACCACATGGCTTCGGAAGTGTGCGTGAAAGCGGTGGTTCCGGTCGAATAACGCCACCATCGGGCCCGCATCGATCAGGCAGACGTTCAAGGTTGTTCTTTCTGGCGGGCCTCGCGCACGGCCAGCCAGGCCGCGTAGTCGTCCTGCTGTCGCTCGTGGGCTGACTTGAGGATCTTCGCGGGAGGGGTGGTGGGCGTGGCGTCTGCGGCTGGGTCGTCATGCGAGGGCGAGGGCGAGGGCGAGGGCGAGCCAGAGGCGTAGTGCGCGGATTCTTCCATCACCTGGTGGTAGATGGACGCGGGGCTCTTGCGCCCCAGGGCCTGTTCCACGGCCGAGATGATGAACTGGGACTTGGTGATGCCCAGGCGTGCGGCGGCACGCTCAATTTCGAGCTCGAGGAGGCGGTTCATGCGGACGGAAACGGTCATGAGCGGCGCGAAACAAACAAAAGCATTACCGTATTACTGTAATACGGCGGGAGCTAGAGATCCAGTCATTGCCTCCCGTGCGGGATCAGCGACTGATGGCCTGGTCCCGGGCGCTGTAACGGCGTCTCACCAAGTGGATGCCCACCATGGCTGTAAGTACCAGCAGCAGGCCGAACAGCGCTGTCCTCCCGCGGCCCTGCAGCAGCGCTTCGCCGAAGATGATGATGGAGGCATTGAGGGGAAAGGCGATCAGGCAGGAGATCAGGAAGTAACGGAGGAAAGGAACGGCGGCCAAGCCGAGGAGGTAGTTCTGGACTGGGAAGGGCAAACCAGGGGTGACTCGCAAGAGAACCACCAAGTCAGTGACTACACCAGGTCCCACCAGTGGCAATTGGTAACCAAGGCGCCCGAGGACGTATTCACATAGAGGTCTGAGGGCGCGGCGGGCCAGCAGATAGCTCAACGCGATGTTGGCGGCTATGGAAGATAGCGAAAGAAGGATGACCACTGGCATCCCAAGTTGGGGGCTGAAGACAGAGCCGGCAGTTATGCAGAAAAGTGATAGCGGGGCGCCCACGGCGGGGAGGAGGGCCATTGCGACAAAGAACGTAGTCGGGCCGGCGATGCGCAAGAGGTTGAGAGTCGCATTAACGGTGTTCGACAAGTCATAGCCGCGAATCAACAGCACAAGAGCGACGGCCAGCAGGAGAGCTGCGCATCCTAATTTGACGAGCGAGATTCTAGTGGCCATGCAGCAGTGTGATCCAGACGTTTCATATCCCCCGGGAGGCGAGGATATCCTACTGGCTTAAGCGGTCTGGACATCATGACAAACAACCCAATTCGGCCGATCGCGCTGCGAGCCAATTCACGAGCAGTGGTGCTCAGCTTGGCGGGACCTGTATGCGTCCTTTGGGCGTTGTATCTGATCCTTCAGACTGGCCACATTTGGGACGAAACCGAGCATGCACACGTTGCATGGTTGATGAGCCAAGGTCTGCGCCCGATCGACGACTTCTTTCAGCATCATCAGCCAATCTTGTGGGACTTGTTGTCTCTCTACTATCGCATCGGCCTTGACGGAGCGGGCGTTCTCTTCTGGGGGAGAGTGCTGGTGGCAGTGTGCGGATTGGCGTGTGTCTGGGCGTTGGCCGGCATTGCACGAAACCCCGTCTCGAAGGACATGCCCTTCGCACCATTGGGGGGAGGGGGCATATTCATCCTAATGACGCTGTTTCTCCCGGAGCTGTATGTATCGCGCCCAGAAACTATTTCCATTACGTGCATGCTCTATGCCTTGCTCTTGTGGTGTCGTGAAAATTCTCCGCCAGCACATTCCCTAATCATCGCAGGAGCGCTCGCGGGGGTTGCGTGCTATGCCAGCCCAAGATTCTTGGCGTTCGGCGGATTCTTTTTGCTGTTGGGCAATCACTCCATCCGTCGGTGGGCTCTCTTCATAGGAGGGGGTCTGAGTTTTCTGGTCGCGTACACCGCAGTCTCAGGGTTCCAGCTCGAAAAGGTTGCCTTCAATATTGAGTTCAGCTCATACCTTCAGACGGTCGGCGACCGGTCCGCTGGCCGACCCGCAGATTTTTGGAATTTATTGGCGGTGGCGATGATCAGTGCCATGCTCCCGTTGCTCTTCAGATTGAACAAGAGCGAGCGGCGGTGCGGCCTACTTCTGGTCGCCAACTTGCTAGTCGTGTATGTTGTCTGTCACCGTACGGCGGGTCTGTTCAGGTATACGCAGGCCTACGCGCCATTCCTGTTCGGCGTGCCGGTCGTCGCGGGATGGCTGTTTGCGCGGTGGAACCCGAAGTCGCCCAGGTCCTTAGCGTTCGGCGTCTACGCACTGGTATTGCTGTTCGTCGCTTCTGTCGTCGCTGCTGTGAATATCAGGCGACCCCAATTTCAGCTGCTGGAATTTGTGAGACAGAAAGACCTGCTTGCCAGCGTCATTCCTGCCGGCGGGACGGTAATGCTGTTTACCGTAAAGCATCCAATTACCGCCCGCGATGCGTCCTACTATGGCAGCCCCCTGTTCGATGCCCAAGATCGCCTCTGCAGGGCGGTGCGTGGTTTCAAGAATGGCGACATACTGCGGAAGCGTTGCAACTTTCTTGATGACGTGCGCGATGCACGACCGTACTTGGTGGACACCTGGACCGATGTGGCAGTCGCTGAAGATCAACTGCCGTTGCTTAACAAGCTCTTAGCGGAACACTATGAGCCAATCAGATTGGAGAATGCCGCGCCGCTCTTGAGGGAAGGCGTGATGGTGGAGCGCTCAACCGCACTCAACCAAGAGTGACGTAGTCGCTGCCGGAGTTGCCCTTTCAATGCTGCCGGTTTGCCAGTGCGGCGTCGATGGCTCCCAGATACTCGTTGATAAGACTGGTCCATTGGTATCGGGAAATCAATGAGGCCACCCCCGATGGGCTTACCGCAGCCGCGAGAAGCCTTTCCATCGCGGATGAGAGTGAGGGAATGTCGGCAGGATCGTCCACAAAAGTCACGTCGCTTTTGATCTTTGGCCACTCTGCAAGTTGTTCGATATTTGTGTCCTTGCTGGCCAATACACGGTGCCCACTGCAAAGTGCTTCCAGGAGAGCAACCGGAAGGCCCTCCACATCACCCCGGAAAGCCCGCGAGGGAAATGCAAAAGTCAGGGACTTCGAGAAAAATTCGTCTTTTGACTTGCCGGTGATGAAGCCGGTAAACGTAATATCAGCGTCCTTGACCATCGCCTCCAGTTCGGCCCGGTCTTCCCCATCTCCGGCGATTCCGATTCGCGGCCGAACGCCGCGCCGTGCAAGAAGTTCGGCAGCCTCGATGAGGAAGTTCAGACCCTTCTTTCGGGAAAGTCTCGCAATGGTGGCAATGTCAAATTTGGATTCAGTCGCGGCTACAAAATTGGATACACCGGCGATGCCCATGGGAAGTACCGAGCAGCGCGCGGAGAACCGTTCCCTCTCTCCGGAAGGAAGCAATGACAGCGCATACTCCTTCTGAGTAGTGTTAACGCAAAAGAAGTGTTCACAGTCTCTCAAGATCGAGCGCGCCAGCAATCTTCCAAGCCGCCCCAGTCGAGCAAAGACGGATAAGTCAGAAGAGTGGTTCTGCAAGATATACGGAATGCCAAGGCGGCGCTTGAGTACCCATGCGATAAGCCCCTGCGGCATCACCCAGTGCGCATAGACCACGGATGGCTGCCAATTTTCCACAACACTTTTCGCCGCTCGGTATTGTGCGAAAAGCAAGAACGGAATCTGCAAGCCAAGAGCTGGCCTTCGGCGAATGTTTGGCAGAATTGCTGGGTACGCCACTTGCTGTCCGCTCTCAGGTAGAAAATAGCGGTATCGAAGTACCTTCAATCCGGACATTACTTCTGATGTGCGTGCGCCGGCATGGTGCGGCGCCAGCACTGTGATTTCGTCCTGAGGCCGTTTTGCAATCCAAGCTTGCGCCTGCTCGCCCACAAAGTTCGCCTGTGCGTCACCAGAAAAGCGAGGGAAAGTGGACGTAAGTATGAGAATTCTCATTTCTTCTTGCGCATTCTCGTGAGAACTTGTTGGCGATGTCTTGGAGGTTGGCTCCGGCTACCCAGTCGACAGCATTTCGGAACCCCGCTTTTGGCACTGCCGAATTATAAAGCTCCACCCCAATAGGGCCATCGCGGTCTCTGCAAAGACCACCGACATACACATGCCCTTGATTCCCCATTCCGGTGCGAGGGCGGCGCTACACCCCAGGATCAGCAGAATTCCGAGTGATTCAATGCCGGAGCGCGTCCAAGTACGATTCATGGAGAGCAAGATATTAGTTGCGGTCAGCCGCAGGCAAAGTCCGGGAATGGCGAGGGCAAGCAAGCGCGCACCTTGTGGTAGGTCCGGAAATGCATGGTTGAATGGTCCTCTAAGCAATGGCGCGAGATGCCATAGTGCCGTGGCAGCAAATATTCCATACGCCAAACCCGCGACAAATATCCAGTTCAACTTTGCCGACCGCGGCCAGCGGTTATGGAAGTCCCGGAATAACGCCGGAAGGAGCGAGAGCATCAATGAAGAAACGGGTATCGTCAGTGCAATGGCAATTCGAGATGCGATTGCATAGGTTCCCGCGAGGTCGATTGGCATAAGGCGTGCTGCGACCGCCTTATCAAGTTCAGTCGGTCCGCTCGCCGTCAAGGCGCTGAGCGCAAATCCACCATTTCGCTTCCAATGAGCTCTTTCAAGAAGACGCCACTGATGCATAGGTGGCCAAGGCGCGGGGAGCAGCTTGAGGCTAACAACTAGGGCGATGATGGATGATGCAAGGTAGCAAACGGCGTATGTGCCAAATGGGTTGGCGACCCCCCCGAGCCAGAGAGATGCTGCGGCTAACAATTGAATTGGAAGCGGCAGCATTCTAAGAAGCTGGGAGCTGGCCACATTGCCAAGGCTCATCTTTTCCGCCACTGAAATTGCCAGCAGCGGTTGGAAGATGAGTTCAGCGGCCCCTATGCAGGCAATCGCGATCAGGAAATGCGAACTTCCTTCCACCCAGAGGGCAGAAACAACGCTGAAGACCAGCAATAGAATGCAGCCGAAGAAGAGGGTGGTTCCCAGTGCCACCGATAGCACCATTTCTCTCTTGGCCAGGCCTACTGCAAGATCCCTCATTGCCGTCAGATGGGTTCCAAGGGTTGCTAGCGTTCCCATCAAAATGGCAAGGGCTGCTAGACTGACAAAGCTGCCGAGTCGTTCTGGCCCCAATAGGCCAGCCAAAACAAGTACGTTGCCGGCCTGCACAAGCAGTCGGACGATGAGAGCGCCAGATGTGCGCGCGGCCGAGGTGGCGGTGGAAATCATGTGGCCTGACGGCATCACCGGCGCCTGGAAGGAACACCCTCAGGACGTTTCGCTGTCGCAATGACTGCGGCGGGCGCCAAGGCCGCGCGATCAAATAGACAGTCGAGCCAAAAGGCCAGCCAGGAGAGGGGCAGGTTGAGAAAGGCTAGAGCAGTCCCAACGATGGGCACCGACGAAATGAAGCCAGGGAAGACGCAGCTCACCTGGTGATGCAGGAAGCAGATCAATCCGCCAGCGGAGATGACCTCAATCTCTTCGAATCCGGCATCACGCAGTAGCGCTGCTAGCCCTTCCTGAGTGAAGCGGAAATAGTCGTGTGGCAGCTCATGTCGGCGGGAGAGGTGGGGGACGCTTACGATAAGCAACCCACCTGGTCTGAGTACGCGGTGGAATTCTGCCACAGCGCGCCACGGCCTTGGTACGTGCTCGAGTACCTGATGGCTTACTACCGAATCATACCGCTCGCCGGGAACGTGTGTCATCTCCATGACGTCCCCAATCCAGGTTGGCCGGTCGCCGCCTCTCGGCGCGAGGTCAATCGACTCGTAGTCAACGCCACGTGTGCGGAGAAAATCACGCCAAGCCCCTCGCCCTGATCCCGCATCAAGGGTCAAACCTCGCGCGAGGCTGGTGCGCGTTCTAGCGGCTCGCCAAAGAGCCAGCGTCAGTCCGGAAAAGCCCCAGAGGCGCCAGTCACCGGCGGACTGATGTCGGTCGAGAAAGTTCTCACGAGAATCCTTCAGTGCTGCGAGCAGGTCCAATCAGTTCTCCTCAGGAGCCAGCCTATCTGGCTAGGCCGGATTCCCATCCACTCTTCCTGCGTCAGTTGAATCTGCTGTGGTCGCGGCTGAACCCTCGGGGCGAATGGGTTGTGTGCGGGTCATGTCTTCCTGAGGCCGTATTGCGGCTAGCAAGACACCGACGAGTCCAATGGAAAGTATCTGTGCGCCCACGATCAACATCGTTACTCCTGTAAGAAGCGCCGCAAGGTGATCAGCGAAGGCCCCGCCAGATATCTTGCGCATCAACACGTACAGCTCAAGGGCACCTCCGGTCGCGAGGAATGGCAGGGAGAGTGCTCCAAAAGCATGGAGCGGCTTCTCGGAAAAGGACACAGTGAAGCGCAGCGCAATCGCATCCAAAAGGCCGGTAAAGAACCTTGACCAGCCATATTTGCTGGTTCCATGTCGCCGGCGACGATGCTGAACTGGGTGCTCGGCGATGCGGTACCCCTTCAAGTGCGCCATCTGAGGAATGAACCGATAGTAGTCGCCCCGAAGAAAAAGTGACGCGGCCACGTCGGCGCGCATGGCTCTGAATCCGCAATTGGAGTCGTGGAGTTGTAGCCCGAACAGCATGCGTAGCGCCAAGTTGAATGCCTTGCTCGGAAGGGCCTTTCCTGGCTCATTCTGTAGCCGTTGTTGCTTCCAGCCGATTACCAGATCGAGATTCTGCTCGCGCAGAGTGCGAAGCAGACCCGGAATCTCTTGAGGATCGTCCTGCAGGTCTGCGTCAAGAGTAACGATGGAATCACCGCGAGAATGCGCAAACCCGACACGATACGCGGCAGATTTTCCTTGATTCCTCGGGAGTCGAAACGCCCTGACGTGTCGATCTTGTGCGGAAAGTTCGCGCATTGCGCGGTCTGTGCCGTCAGTGGAGCCATCATCAACCAGGATGATCTCATATGACTCCTCATGTTCCCTAAGGGCAGCGAGCAGTTCCTGGTGAAGTTGAGCCAGGGAGGCAGCTTCATTGAAAGCTGGAATTACGATCGAGAGTTTAGGTGGACGTGTCATGGGGAACCTTTCCTGTATCGCCACACATCCGCACCGTTGTTTCTGTAAACAAGTTCGAGCCCCGGATCCGCTCCATAGCGATCACGCAGGGAGTCGAAATTTCTGCCTTCAAGGTATCGGCTGAGGTACAGGTAGTCGATATGATACTTTTCTGCGAAGCTCGAAGGGGCCGCTGGGTATTCGGGATCAAATAGATGCTGCATTTCTGTGATCAGTGTTTTTGCGGAACTATTCGACGCACGATGGGAGGCGCGCACGGACCTTGCTGCAAAGATGGGGACCCAGACGTCCGGTCCGCCCGCGAGAAAGTCAGCTTGCGGTGACTGCTGGAAGACTGCGGCTACATCTGTGTTCTTTCGAATCCAGGCAAGGGCTTCCCAATCTGAATAAGGGATGGTCGTTGATCGATTTGGATCATTCTTGCAGATTTGGCTTTGGCATCTGTGCCACGCAAGATCGTGGAGCAACGTTGGAAGTCCCAACAGGATCAAAATTGAGCCCGTGAAAGCGGACACAAGGTGGATCTTTTGGCGCATGGCATCTGCTGCATATGCGGCCAGCGGTACAAGGGAGAGAGCCATAAGAAAGCTAAGCTTCAATTGAACATCGATTCGGAGTCTGCTGTAGGAAAGCAGAATCTCGGAAGCAAGATAGCCGACGCACGCCGTTGAAAATGCGGCCAGGGGAATCCAGGTGTGTTCGCTCGCTTTGGAGCTCCTGAGGCAGAGGAACGCTCCCAAGAGGCCGGCGGGCAGCAGGACGCCGATCGAGGTTAGCCACTGAAACGGAAGTAGACCCACGCGCGTGACCATTGACGGTTCACGGACATTGCCAAATTCATTCGCGAGACCGAGTACGGTTGCCCCCGGAACGATCATTTCGGTGGCGATGGGTATCGCTGCAGCCACCACTGCACCAAGGACTTCAGGAAGGGAGTTGTTGACTAAGCCGGATCGCAGTGTGCGGCAGGTCGCATACAGGACCGCTGCGGCTACGCAAGGTAATCCCAGTAGCATCGAGGTTCCTGGCATTACAGCGACGAGTGCAAGCCGGGCCCAGCGGGAAGCCGCGCAGTTCTGCGTGGAGCTGACTAGCAGTGCCCAGGCAACAAATAGCAGAGCACACAGCTGGTGCTGAGGAATGTAGAGGGTCAGGCGGAAAAGCGTGCTAGCTGCCGGGTGATAGGTAGCCCACCCCAATGCGGTCGTGAGGTCGAGGGCCTCGGCGTTGACCTGTTGCATTGATGTCAGCCAGTCGCCGGAGAGCAGGAATGCAGCTAGACCATCCATAGAGAGTGAGGCCAGCGCAAGCGAAGTTGCCAAGAAGCAGCTAATGGGACCGGCATTGAGTCGCCGGGCCCAGAGATAGAGTAGGGCGCCGAATGCCGCGGTTTGCCAGATCCCTATGGCAAGGACGAGACGGAATGGATCAAATGCTTGCGGAACTGCGGCGAGCAGGCTGCCCGCAATGAGGTGTTGCAGCCAGTAGTAATGCACTGGCTCTCCGGCGCCAAACAAATCTGTAGGGGGGAAGCTGCCAAGCGCCATGCTGTTCGCGATGCCAACATGTTTGAAGAAGTCTGCGTTGAAAAACTGCTGGAAGCTAAGGCCACCCTCCATTGGAGCGCCCGCGCGCAGCCAGATCGGAGTGGCCAGGGCAAGTCCCACCAATGCCGTAGCGGCTAATCCAATCCTGTCCGGGAGCTGTGAATGATCACGTACGCAATATTTTGCTGATGAATTGCGCACGAAAGAGAACAGCGCGACCAGCAACACCGGAATTGCAAATACGCCGGCCGGTGAGAACCGGCCAATGAGGAGCCCTAAGATCGTGCAAGCACCGAGTGTTAGTGCCAAGCCGGCAAGACACCATGGTAGAAGCCCACCGAAAGCGCAGTTTCTGGAGGACCTAGCGAGCACCCAACCAGGCAAGCTGAACCAAGCCAGTGCCGCGCCTGCGGCGATGCCCTCTCGAACACCTGTGACGGCGCAAGCCCAATACGCTATGCCCGCGATGGCAATTGGGGTCGAAAAAGAAGAAACGGCCCGCTTCATCGGAGAAGCTTGCCTGGCGGTGCCTGCATGGTCGGCGTCAGCCCGGCCAAAGGACTTTCTGGATTTGATGGCCAAGCTGGAAACTCGTGCTCATTCACCCGGTGTTCTTGCGGGACTCATGGTATTCGGGCTCGGCATTAATGGCCCACAGCTGTCGCTTGTCTTTACTCTCGCCGGCAATGCAGTCAATAGCGGCCTTTGCGGCCAGCATCGAATGATCCTGATTGTTGTAGCAGTGCATGCCGTTTCGGCCAACGGGGAACAGATTTTCAATTCCGTCTAGCCAAGTTCGGACTTTGTCAATGTGCGCATATTGGCCAAAGTAGGCTGGGTACGCCTTTGGAACTCGGACAACGGTGCCGTCGAGCACGTCCGAACGATCAATCAGGCCAATCTTTTCGAGCTCGCGAGCGGCGAAATCAAGAAATGCCGGGTCCTGCATTGACCAAAGACCATCGCCTTCATTGCAGAAATACTCGAGTCCAAGCCATATCGTTTCAGGATTGGCAACGAGGGATGGGCTCCAGTTGTTGAATATCTGCAATCTCCCGAGCTTTACGTCCGGCTCCTGGATGTAAATCCAGTTGTCGCCCGGCATTCCGTTGCTCGTAAGTGCGCCTGCAGAGCGAGTTGGACGCATGCGCTTCACAAGTAGCCCAGCCGTCATAAAGTCGCGATAGGGCAGTTCAGCCGACACGCGTAAGACGTCTCGATCCTCAGGTTGGAGTTGGGCCGTCAGTTCGCGGATCGGCATGGTGGAGATGACGTAGTCGCACTCGATGTTGCGCTCTGTGCCGCCTTCAGTGTCCCTCACCGTGACCGAGGCTATGACGCCACCACGCCGGCGGATTCCCATCACTCGGTTGCGCAAGAAGAGTTCCCCGCCCAGATGCTTGACCTTCTCTGCCACTTCCTCCCACATCTGGCCCGGACCAAACTTGGGGTAGAGGAAACGTTCTATCAAACTTGTTTCCACTCCTTTCTGTCTGGTGCCACCTTTTTGGAATGGCTTTCTCAGGGCATGAATCACCGCCCGGGATATGGAGAGCCCCTTGATGCGCTGAGCTCCCCATTCGGCCGAGATCTGGTCGCACGGGACACCCCAAACCTTTTCCGTGTAGTCCTTGAAAAAGGTGCGATAGAGCTTGTCTCCAAATCGGTTGTATAGGAAATCTTCCAACGTGCGTTCCGGAGTTCGCGGCGCAACCTGAGCCCAGGCATAGCTCGCGGCGATCTGTGCTGTATAGACCGATCCCAGGTTGCTGAACGTCCGGAGTGACAGGTTTAAAGGGTAGTCGAAGAACTTTCTTCGGTAGTAAATGCGCGACAGACGCGGCCGCACCATCATCACTTTGTCTGGGTTGGTGGTGCTGGTAGCAGGTACGAACGTGTGATGGCGACCGTGATATGTGAGCAAGTGTGGATCCGTACCGGCGGACACAGGCAATATTTCCTGCCACCAGTCCATTACCCAATCGGATTTTGAAAAGAACCTGTGGCCGCCCAGGTCCATCCGGTTGCCGCGATAGTTAATGGTTTTTGAAATCCCACCCACTTGGTCGTCGGCCTCCACAACAATGGGATGAACATTCGTGCGACGGAGGAGTTCAAGTGCTGCGGTGAGGCCGGCGGGCCCGGCACCGATAATGAGCGCTATTTTTTTCATTCGCAGATATAGAGTTTGAAGTCGCGGATGGATGGGGGTGCTGAAGCTGGAGCTGGTATCGCAGTTGCGTCGATCGCGGTGTCTTGCGTCACGATATAGCGCACAACTGAAGTCGCACAAAGCGGTGCCAATTTCATTGGTTGGGGTGGGGTGGAGATTCTCTGGTTTTTGGGACGGAACGGGTCGCTGAAGCTGATGTGACCCCACAGAGCCTGCGCTCGCCCACGCATCTCGAATGCAGCTTTTCGCGAAAAGAGCGCATTCGGCGCCTGAGCGTTGGAAAGGAAACTCGGCCTCTCAAGGAGCAGCCATGAATGGATCGCGCCGTCTCCACCGAGCGTCTCGTCGCCAGCCCACATTACCTCGCTCCCGGCAGGGATCTGTTCCCGCCATGCAGCGAAAGACTCTCGCAGAGAATCTGGGTACCGACGCGCCGTCCAGCTGTGGATTGTGGGGGAGGCTATTGCAGCGATAGTTACCAGCGCCGTTAAGCCGATGCAGGCCGTCGTCAGGCGTGATGGGTGAGTCACGAACAGCGCGCCGCCAGCAAACAGTACCAGTGCTGGAAGGACGCCAGTTTGCCCCAGCGTGAGGATCTTGTCCTGGAGCGCCGGAATTGACGACATCTGCGTCAGTCCCTCGTTCCAGCTCAGCAATGAAGTTGCAAGACCATTGAGCAGAACCACAGAGAATGCCAACCAACAACCAACAAGCAAGAGTCGGCTCGATGACGTTTTGACCGGGCGTGATGAAAAAGCGGCGGCGACCACGGCCAGAGGTGCTGTAACAAGGGCGGGGGTGGCGTAGTGGGCTGTCCAGGCAGCCGCTATTAATAGCAGGGCACATCGAGCTAGAGGTGAGAGGCGCCAATTCCTCGCATACATGGCTGGCAAGAGGAGAACGGCAACTACGGTCGAGAACCATAGAACGCGCCAAGTCTGAGCTTGCACGACTATTACAATCTTGAGGAGGTCTCCACCTATGAGCGCGACGAGAAGTAAAAGGACTGTCGTAACGAGTGTGGCAATCGACACTTCGCGTAGACGCTGGTCGAGAAGAAGCCCTGCGACGACCAAGGTGGATAAGACCGTTACGACGCGTCCCCAATCGTCACTGTTCCAGTTGTGCAGGCCGAGATAGCTTCGCAGCATTACAACTTGGTACCACTCGGCGTCGAACTGCCAGCGAGAGAGAGGGGCCCATGCTGCTAGTAAGCCGAGGAGCGCGGCGCCAGCAAGCGCCACTGGCCACAAGCGTCTCCAGTGTGGAATGACCACTTGGATCGTGGCCAAAAACGTAATGCCCGCGAGTCCGATAATGGGATGGATCACCATCGAGCCAAAGGCAAGAATCAGAGCAATCAAGCGGCGATTTGAGAGCCAGGCGGCAATTCCAAAGAGAGTCAGTGCTTCTGCAAGTTGCCGAGGTGTGACGAATGTCTCGAGAAAGTAGAAGATACGACTCGGGCCGTAGTAGGAGGGGACTATCAGGACCAGAAGCAATGCCACAGCCGCCTGTGTGGGGGGCATCAATATTCGTGCCGTGAGCCATGCAGCCAAGAGGAAAAGGCCGATCGCCGCTAAAGTCAGAAGTGATGCGGCTGGCTCAACACCGAACAGGGAAATCGCCAAGCCGTAGAGTGGCGAAAACACGGTGTAATTGTCCTGGGACCCGAAGCGAACAAACACATCATCCCCGTAGAGATTGGGGTGCAGATAGCTAAGTGCCTGCAGCGTGTAAAGCCGTGCGTCATGGACTATCCCGGCATAGGGATGCAGCAATAGCAGCATCGTCATCGCCGAAAGGGCGATCAGAACCAAGGGTGAACGAAATGGTGCTGATAGGGCCATTTCGGAATTCTATGTAAAACAGCCCCGTGCATCGGGCACTGTGTCACGAACCTTGGGGTGCTGGAACGCGCTGGAGGGCCGTTCTGAATGAAAGAAGCCCCTCGCGAGGAGGGGCTTCGAGCTAGCCGATTTGATCGGGAGTTGCCGAACTCCTGATCAGCTGCCGCTGCCCAGGCTGTTGGTGCGGGTCGAGTTGCCGCGGCACGAAGCGGGCAGATACTTCTCGAGAAGATCGGTACCCGCGCCACCGCAATACCAGACGACGTCGCCGTTGTTATTGGTGCCCGGAACCAGCGTCAGGTGGTCGCCATTGATCTTCTGGTTGGCTCCAACTCCAAACTGGATATCGATCGTACCGTCGGTAACAGTGATGCCAGAGACGTACTTACCGGACTTGTCCGCGGCATTGGCCGGAACGCCGCTGCCAGCTGTGCCGGTAGTGATGCCCGCGCCGGTGCCGGTATCCGCATAGACCTCGCCGATGGAAGCCTTCAGATCCGACGCCAGGTTCAACCCTTCAGTCACCTGCGCACGGATCGTGTAGTCCTGATACGCCGGGATCGCGATCGCGGCCAGGATGCCGATGATCGCGACCACGATCATCAATTCGATAAGGGTGAAACCCTTCTGTACAGACTTCGTCATTTGATAACTCCTTGGAGACCCACAAAACTTTGGTCAGCGTCGGCACTGTGCCGTAGCCGGGTTAGAGCAAGGGCCGTGCCAGCTTCTTGCCGGCTTCCTAAGTTACTGATCACACGGAAATTTTCTGTGAGCCGTCCGACAGTTTGTCGTAATGCTGTGTGCTGACACAGACAGGTCGGGTCAGGAAGTGACGCGCCGCGTCACATCCGGACGGGCCTGGCCTTCCGGCACTGCCCGGCGCAAGCCAGCCTCACGGCCGGCTCGCCCAACAGCACCTTCCCGTCGTCTACGCTGGTGCGCAACAATCGCTTCGCTTCCAGTGGAGTCCCTCACCGCGGGACCGAACCTGCAACAAGGATGAGACCTTCGCTTTCAACATCGGTGTGAACGGCGGGGGCAACATGCGCGACGCCGCCGGCGAAATTCGAGGTGATTCCGGGGAACAAATGGCGAGCCCGATACTCTACTCGTGCAGAACACGCTGAATGGTGGCCTGCTCGACGAGCAGACTGTGCACTCTGCCAAACCCCACAAGCGCCGCTTCCGTTAGCGTCAAAATCCCCGCGCACCCCTGACTAATACTCTGCGCTGACCGGAATGTCCGGCTGCCACTTGCTGCTCCGTGCATTCGCGCTGCGCAGCAAGTCAAATTCACTGGGGGGTTGCTACAGTGTCCAAATACGCTGCGTGCACGCGGTTCGTGCGTGCTTCGGTGGTTGCCATTCTCGGTGCCGCCGCGCTGACGGGATTGTCCTTGCAGGCCATCGCCGCCGAGGCGCAAGAGGAAGAGGCCGAAGAATCCGAAGACATTGAGCTGGAGGCGGTACAGGTTACCGGCACGCGCATCCAGTCCCCCAATGTCACCGCCTCGAACCCCATCACCTCCATTACTGGCGAGGAGATGCGCCGCCTCGGCATGGTCAACGTGTCCGACGCGCTGACGCAGCTGGTGCCGCAGAACATCTCCAGCTACATGCCGACCATGGTGGGTGACAACCAGTCCGGCTCCGGTGGCGGCGGCATGGACGTGATGGACCGCGGCTCCTACTTCATCGGCAACACCATTGCCAACCTGCGCGGCCTCGACCCCACCTTCGGTTCGCGCACGCTGACGCTGGTCGATGGCCGCCGCGTGACCTCCACCTCCAACCAGGCCGACGTGGTGGACATGAACACCATCCCGTCGAACCTGCTGCAGCGCATGGACGTGGTCACGGGCGGTGCCTCGGCCACCTACGGCTCCGGCGCCGTGGCCGGCGTGGTCAACCTGGTGCTGAACAACAGGATGACCGGCGTGAACGTCGACCTGACGTACGGCTTGAACGAGGCGGGCGACGGCAACAGCCCGGCGGTGTCCATCGCCGGCGGCATGCCGCTGTTCGGTGGCAAAGGCCACATGCTGCTGAGCGGCGAATACCAGAAGACCTCTGCCATCCGCGACTGCGCCAAATCGCGCAGCTGGTGTGCAGAGTCCAGGACACTGTTCAGCAACAGTTCCGGCTCGCAGGAAAACCTGGACCAGCCCAACACGCCGCTGGTGAATTACGAGAACATGCCGGCGCGTTTCGAGATGGCCAATGTGCGCTTTGAGCAGCGCTGGTCGGAAGGCGCCCTCTACCACAATGACGAGCGGGCCACTTCCGGCTTCCACTTCGACGCTTCTGGTACCGGTGGCACCGAATATGCCTATGGCTACCGCGGTGGCGCTTCCAGTGGCGTGAATTCTGGTGTGGTCAATGGCAGTGGAGCCGTCGTCACCAGTACGCAGACCCTGCTGCCGAGCAACGAGCGCAAGGTGCTGTTCTCGAACTTCGAGTACAACTTCACCGAGATGACGACGGGCTATTTCCAGGCCCGCTATGCCAACACCAAGGCCGAGAACCGCAACGTTCATACGCAGGGATCGTATTGCGCGCGCTTTGATTCCCCGGGCCAGGAGAGCACCTTCGCGGCACCAGGTGCGGTCCTCTATTACACACAGAATGCAGCCAACATCGTCCTGTTGAACGGCCAGCCATACCCTGCTGGTGACATCCCCCTGCGCGACCAGCGCCTGGGCAATGCGACTGCAACCGCGGCGCTGGCAGCCCAGCTCGGGTTCCCGCACGCTGCGCAGACCGGCTACTCCACCGGCAACGGCGTGGGTCCTGGTGGCCAGCCGTTCCCCGAATCCGCTGCCACCTGGCCGGCCGTCACTTTGGGTACCCAGCAGATCGCCAAGCGCCGCGGCATCTCATGGCCCTGGTGGATTCCGGTGGACATGTCGCCGAATCCGCCGGCTCCCGACTTCGACGGCTGGGCGCGTGATCCTGAGACCGGCCGCGTGAAGGCGACCGGCAAGTGGGTGAGGGTGAGCTTCACGGCGGCTGGCTATGCGCCCGGTGGAGCGTTCTACAACCCGTACCACACCAACGACTTCTGGCTGCTGGAAAGCATCACGCTGAACGAGGCTTTCGACGGTTCGCCGCTGGTGCTGCCGCAGCTTGGGCGCAATTCATACGCCTTCCTCAACAACCTCAGCGACGACGCCCTGCTGCAGGTGCAGAGTGCCTTCGGCCGCAGCGGCTCGGCGGGCGCGGGCAACTCGGGCGTGCAGGCCCTGTATGGCGGCAATCCCTGCGCCGGCTTCACGGCCATCCGCAAGCTGTGGAATCCGCAGATCTGGCGCCAGACAAACTCCAACACGGATACCTACAGCGCACTGGCCGGCGTGAAGGGCCGTTTCGGCAGCGACTGGCGATGGGATGCGTACTACCAGTACGGCGCCACCGACAGCACCTCCGTGCAGCGGAACAATGCCACCAACCTGCGCCTGGCTTTCGCACTGGATGCGGTGATCGACGACCGTCCGGACTCCGCCACTTACGGGCAGCCGATCTGCCGCATCCTGCGTGACGGTGCACCGGTGCTCGATACCCAGGGACGTCCCATCACAGGTCCGGATTCCCTGCAGGCACTTGCAGCCGATTGCAAACCGCTGAACCTCTTCGGCACCAGCTACTCGGAGCAGGACACCTTCGGCGATACGCTGCCCGCTTACGCCGGCATCTACTACGACGCTGCCGAGCTGCAGCGCCAGGCGCTGGAATACGCCTTCGTCGACAGCCGTTCCTCGGGAACCGTCTCCCAGCAGATCCTTGCGTTCAACACCAACGGCACGCTGTGGGATGGCTGGGGAGCCGGCCCGCTGACGGCGGCCTTCGGCGTGGAGCTGCGCGAGAACAAGACCGACAACGCCGGCACGCAGGGCGACTTCTATGCCCGTGCCGACCTGGCGAATGTCTGGGCCGACGCCTTCGGAGGAAGGACGCGGGTGGCCGAGGGCTACTCGGAGTTCAACCTGCCGCTGCTTTCAGGCATCGAGGCAGCTGACCTGCTGGCTGTGAATGCCGCCGTGCGCTATGGCATCTACAACAACAAGGGCGGTGCAGGCACCACTGGCGAGTCCGCCACGCAGAAGACGCCCAACTGGAAGGTGTCCGCCACCTATGGTCCCTTCAACTGGCTGCGCATGCGGGTAACGCGCTCGCGCGACCTGCGCGCCGCGGACTATCGCGAGCTGTTCATCTACCAGCCCGGCATCCCGGACGAGTTCAACATCCGCAACCCCTGGCGCGAGGGCACCTCGACCAGCACCGAGAACCAGAACGAGCGCTACGCCCAGGTGCGCGTGGGCAACTCGCACCTGAAGCCGGAGAAGAGCGACACGCTGACCATGGGCTTCGTGCTGTCACCGGGTGGCTGGGCGCAGGGCATGCGGATCTCGGTCGACTACTTCGACATCAGCATCAAGGACGGCATCAACACGCCGTTCAACGCCTCCAATCCCGTGACCGCCTGCTTCGAGGGCAGCAACAACGGCCTGACGGCCGACGCTTTCCTGGACGGCGGCGTACCGAACGCGCCCAACATGGACCTGCAGGCCTGCCGCGAGCTGACCTTTGGCCTGCTCGAGGACGAAAACGGCAATCCCATCCCGGGCTCGATGGATCTGGAAGACCTGCTGAGCTACAACGCATCGCGGCCGACCAATTCGCTGCCCTACAAGCGCCGCGGCATCGACTTCAACGCCAGCTACAACTTCCCGCTGAACCGCGCGTTCGAAACCCTGCCGGGCTCGGTGGGGCTGAACCTGCGCGCCAGCAAGGCAATGGAGTCCTCCGGCATCCAGCAGAGCACCGGCTTGTTCCGCGGCCCCAACCCGAGCGGCGCCTGCGGTGATGCGCTCGACCGGGCCGACCCGATGAACTACCCGAACAACGATCCTTCCAGCGGCAGTTTCCGCACTGACGGGGCGGGCGCCTATGTGGTGAACCGCTACCAGTGCGTCGACCTGGTGGGCCAGATCCGCAGCAGTGTGTTCATCCCTGGTGTGGCGGCCACGCCCGAGTGGTCGGGCAACATTACCGCCAGCTACATCCTGGGCGACTTCTCCGCTGCAGTGCTGATGCGCTACATCGGCGGCGCCAGGCTCGACAAGCGCTGGGTCGACGATCCGGAGGCGCCCGGCTACTACACGGAAACCGGCGCGATCAGCAACGCCACCGTGGACAACAACTCGGTCAAGCCGTACGCAAAGTTCGACCTGAACCTCTCGTATGACCTGCCGGTCGCGAACATGAAGCAGTTCAGGGTCTTCGGGTCCGTGAGCAACCTGTTCGGCAAGACGCCTCCGTTCACTGGCGGCGGCATCTCGGGGGCGACGGCGGGTTACCACGACACGCTGGGCCGCGCCTACCGGTTCGGCGTCCAGGCCAAGTTCTGACTCTGGGGGAATTCATGAAGACGAAGATCGGACGGCCTGGCGTTTGGGCGATGACCCTCTGCGCGGTGGCACTGACTGGTTGCGATACGGTGAAGGATGTCAGGAGCGAACCTGCCACTGCACTGCCAAAGGAAAAGGTGGTCCTCAAGGGGATCATCAACAACCTGGGCGGAGGCCGCGGCATCACGTTGCGCTACAGCCCCACCGCAGAGGTGGTGAGCTTCCTGGGCGCCGACCCTGCGGCGCCCACGGATGCACCGGAGTCGGTTCCCATCTCCTTTGGGTCGCTGGATGAGGGCACCGCCTACAACGTCGAGATCATCGCGCAGCCCTTCGGCAAGACCTGCACGCCGGTCAGCGGCGCCTCGGGTACGCTGGCAACAGGCCAGGAAACCAGCATCGTCATCGACTGCACGCCGAACATTCCGCGTCGTGACGTTGTGGTGACGATTCCGGCTGCCCCTGCGGTCTTCAGCGGGCTGCCGGGAGCGAAGGTGACGCTGTACACGGGCGAGTGGATGCAGGAGCGCACTGTCACTCCGGGCCAGACTTCCGTGACATTCGAGGATTCCGTCTTCAGCGTGACGGTTCCCGTCACCAATACAGATGGAACCGTGACCAACGTGGCTGCCGGTACGCCGCTTGCCTATGCCGTGAGCGCCAGTTTCGTTGACCCGGAAGGCAACGTGAGCCGCTGCCTGGTCACCAATGCAACGGGATCCAATCCCCTGGCTGACGTCACCAATGTGACCGTCGGCCTGTCGGCCTCCACCACGGAGCCAGCTTGCCAGTTCACGATGTCAGGCTCTGTCGCCTACAGCACGCCTCCAGGTGGTTCCCCCGAGACGGGGGCCATTCCCGGCGGGCTGTTGCTGGAGGTGCGGGACACCCAGGGCAATGTGAAGACGAGTTACGAGGTCAGCGACTATGGCGCCTTCACCGTGGGCGGTACGGCTACCCCCACGCTGTTCTCCAGCAACATCAACGCCGTCTATGACATCGCAGTGGCGCGTCAGCCGACCGGCCGCAGCTGCGTGGTCGGTGATGGCGGCGCCGTTTCGTTCTATCGCACCGGTACCATCAATCCGACCAATGTGACGGCTACCGCCGCGCCCGGGTTCGCAGCCGGCACCCGCGCCTGGGGCACCCGCCTGAATGTGTTCTGCCGTGCGTTGCCCACTGCCGGCAACGAACTCGCCGGCACCTACCGCCTCACCAGTTCCACTTGGAAGGCTGCAGCGGTTTCGGGCGTCAACCCGCCGCCGATCACGGTCAAGTACGACAACTATGACTGGACGACGCAGAACCTCGGCAGCAGCAACATGCTGACCTTCTTCGACGATGGCACCTTCCTGTATGGCACGCATGCGTACATCGCGGGCAGCCTGCCAGATCCATTCCTGCCGGCATCCCCCTATGCCACGCAGGTGGAGCACGGCTTCTACAACTATGACCCGGTGGGTGGAACGCTGCAGTTCACGCTCATCACCGACACCAACCCGACAGCGGCAATGCCCAGCACTTACGCTGCGACGGTCAACATCGTCTGGAACGCTGCGCGTACCGGCACGCCTGGCCTCAGCGCCGCGCCTGCCCCGATCGTCAGCGCAGCTGCCACTGCCGGCGCGGGCATCGGCATCTGGACGGCGGTGATGAACAATGTCCAGAAGAGCACCATGCCCTTCGGCTATGGCCGCTTTCCGGACCAGACCCTGAGCCGGATCACCGGCACCTTCGGCGGCGCGAATGCCAATGCCGCCCGGCTGGACTGGGAGCTGACCGAGCCGCAGTCCATCCAGGGTGAGATGACGGGCACATGGGCGGCACGGGACAACCGCCGCTTCTGGGTCTGGGACTACCTGACCTACTACGGCACGCACGTCGGTGTCGTGGGCGGCGCGCCCAGCATGAACGACGCCTGCTTCACGGTCGCAGAGGTGGAGGCGCCGTTCGGCATCTACACCCGCCGCGGCAGCAGCACGGGCTGCTATCCGTACAACCGGCCCTCCCGCGGCACGGCGTACCTGTTCGGTTTCTCCGAGGCTGCCGATTTCCACCTCACCGACATCACGCTTTCGACCAACACCTTCGTCGGTGTGGCGCCCCTTGCTGTGGGCATCCCCACGGCTCCATCCACCAACATCGCGGGTAATGTCTCGGGCAGCCGCCTGGTTCCCCAGTTCGGCACTACGGCACTCGCGGTGCTGCCGGGCTTCGTGGGCAGGATCCCGGGCGGCCAGTCCGCAGCCGATGGCCGTTCGCCTTCGCCGATCGTCTACAAGATCGCCCCGGCCAGCGCCTTCGCCGCTGAAGTGGCCAGCACCTTCTACGACGATATCGGCGAGCCCGCTTCGCGCTACTTCGACGATCTCGACGAGGTCGGACCCTTCACCGACTGGTGCCAGACCGAGATCCTCGCGATCCGCGCCACGCTGCATGCGGAGCCGATCAACTACCCGGTGTACTTCTGCCGCACCCGCGCTGAGTAGTACTGACCCCTCGTCGCCTCCGAGCACTGCTGCAGTGCGAGGAGGCGACTTTTTAACGGCCGGATTGATAATCCTCCCGGTTCGTCATCCGCGAGCCGGGCTACTGATCCGAGCCGTATCGGATCCCCGGCGCTTCCCAACTACCCGATCGGCCCCCTTGCGCCCGGACCCCGTATCGGCCAATACTGGTGATAACTGACCGCAATCACGGCTATAAGTCATAAGTCGTTGGTTCCGTGTCGTGTTGAGACAACTATTGCAAAGTTTGGGGGGGTAATACGGTGTCGAAAATCACTGTGGGCGTGCCATTCGTGCGCGCGTCGATTGCTGCCGTGCTCGGGGCAGCAACGCTGGTGGGATTCTCAGCGCAAGTCGTCGGCGCAGAGGCTGACGATGAAGAAGACGTCGAACTGGAAGAAGTGCAGGTCACAGGTACCCGCATCCAGAACCCGAACGTGACCTCCGCCAACCCGATTACCTCGATTTCCGGCGACGAAATGCGCCAGCTGGGCTTCGTCAACGTGGCCGACGCGCTCACGCAGCTCGTGCCGCAGAACATTTCCACCTACCAGCCGACGATGATCGGCGACAACCAGTCCGGTTCGGGCGGTGCGGGTGTCGAGCAGCTGGAGCGCGGCTCCTTCTTCATCGGCCAGACCATCGCCAACCTGCGCGGCATGGACGGCGTCTTCGGCTCGCGCACCCTGACCCTGATCGACGGCCGCCGTTCGGTTTCCACGTCAAACCAGGCCGACGTCGTCGACATGAACATCATCCCGTCGAACCTGCTCCAGCGCATGGACGTGGTCACCGGCGGTGCCTCGGCCACCTATGGCTCGGGCGCGATGGCCGGCGTGGTCAACATGGTGCTCAACAACCGCATGACGGGCGTCAACGTCGACCTCGACTACGGCGTCAACGAAGCGGGTGACGGCGGCAGCCCCCACGTCTCCATCTCCGGCGGCATGCCGCTGCTGGGCGGACGCGCCCACATGCTGCTCGGCGGCGAGTGGCAGGACACCAAGGCGATCCGTGATTGCGCCAATGCACGCAGCTGGTGCGCGGAGTCGCGCACCCTGTTCACCAACAGCAGCAACCTCGGCAGCGACCCCTCGCAACTGCTGACCCCGCTGCCGGGCTACGAGAACATGCCCGCCCGCTTCGAGATGTCGAACGTGCGGTACAACCAGTATTCGCCCAATGGCGTGATCTACGCCAACAACGCCTCCCTCACCACGGGTTACCGCTTCTCGGATGACGGTTCCAATGCCAATGCGGAGCCCTTCGCGTACGGCTTCCGCGGCGGCGTGGGCTTCAACAGCAGCGTAATGAACGGCGATGGCCCGCTGCTGACCAGCGAGACGGTGATGCGTCCGAGCTCAGAGCGCAAGACGCTGTTCACCAACTTCGAATACAACATCACGGAGCAGACCACTGCCTACCTGCAGGGCAACTATGCCCGCACGGAGGGCGTGAACAAGAATGCCCCGACCGTCGGCACCTACTGCGCGCGCTTCGACAGTGCCGGCACCGTCGGCCAGAACGCCGTGGCGGGCACGGTCTGGAACTTCAGCACGACAACGCCCGGCATCGTCAACGGCCTGCCCTACATCGGGCTGGCGCGTTCCAGCCAGCTGAACATGGCGCCCACCAGCATCCCCTCGGCGGTCATCGACTTCCTGGGCCTGCCCAGTGGTGTGAACAACGTGCAGACCGGCAACGGGTTCGGTCCCAACGGGACGCCCGAAACCGCACGCAGGGGCGTGGCCTTCCCGTTCTGGATTCCGGTGGCGCTTTCCCCGAATCCCCCGACCTTCAATTTCAACGGCAACGCGGTGGGACGCTGGGTCCGCTACAGCTTCCAGACGTATGAGGCGCCGCGCACCGTCGCCAACTTCTACACCGACGAGTTCCCCAACGACTACTGGCTGCTCGAAACCGTCACGCTCACGCAGCCTTTCGAGAACGGCACCAACACCGTGCTGCCCAACCTGGGCCGCAATGCCTACGCCTTCCTGAACAACCTGGCGCCCGACGCGCTGGTGCAGGTCCAGAACGCGTTCAACAACAGCATCACTTCCGGTTCCGGCGCCGGCGCCTCGGTGCTGTATGGCGGCACTCCCTGCAATGGTTACACCGCGATCCGCAAGGTGTGGGAGCCCCAGTTCAGCTCCTACACGGGCAACGAAGTCGAGACCATGCGCTTCGTGGGTGGCGTGAAGGGCCGCTTCGGCGGTGACTGGCGCTGGGACGCGTACTTCCAGTACGGCGAGACCAAGAGCTCCTCCTTCCAGACCAATGTCGCCACCAACCTGCGGCTGGCCTGGGCCATGGACGCGGTGATCGATGATCGGGTCACCCTGTCCGATGGATCGCCGAATCCGTCTTTCGGCCAGCCGGTCTGTCGCGTGACCCGCGACGGCGTGCCGGTGCTCGACACGACCAGCCGTCCGCTGACCCAGATCGAGAGCCTGCAGGCCCTTGGCGCCGCCTGCCAGCCGCTCAACGTGTTCGGCAGCACCTTCTCTGACCCCGTCGATGCGGCGCGGCAGCAGCAGGCACTCGACTACGCGTTCGTGGACACCGGCTCCAGCGGCACCAACAGCCTCTCGACGCTGTCGATCAGCACCAACGGCACGCTGTGGGAAGGCTGGGCCGGTCCGCTGAGCGGCGCATTCGGCCTTGAAGTGCGCGAAGACAAGGTGGACAACGCCGGCACCAAGGGTGATTTCTACCTGCGTGCCGACCTCGCCCGCAACTGGGCGGATGCGTTCGGCGGCAAGACGCGGGTGACCGAGGCCTACACCGAGTTCAACCTGCCCATCGTCTCGGGCATCGAGGCGGTGAACCTCTTCTCGGTCAACCTGGGCGGCCGTTATGCCTCCTACCACAACAAGGGCGGCGCCGGCACCACTGGCGAGTCGGCGACCCAGAACGTCTTCAACTGGAAGGCGTCGGCACTGTACGAGCCGTTCGACTTCATGCGCTTCCGCGTGACCCGCTCGCGCGACCTGCGTGCGGCGACCTATCGCGACCTGTTCATATTCCAGCCGGGTGTTCCCGACGAGTTCACGGTGAACAATCCGTGGCGCGAACGCTCGGTCACCAGCAACGAGAACCAGATCGAGCGCTGGGGCCAGGTGCGCGTCGGCAATGCCGACCTGAAGCCGGAGAAGAGCGACACGCTGACTGTCGGTGTGGTGCTTTCGCCCGGTGGCTGGGCGCAGGGCATGCGCCTGTCGGTCGACTACTACGACATCACGGTGAAGGACGGCATCAACGTACCGTTCAATGCCCTGAACCCGGCGCGCGCCTGCTTCGAGGAGAGCGGCAACCGCGATCCGGAATGGATCGACGGCAACCTGGTGGATGCCGGTGAACGCGGCTTCTTCGCCGAGAACCTGGCGTCGTGCCAGCAGCTGCGCTTCGCCCCCCTGCGGGACAGCAACGGCAATCCGATCGCCGGTACCCGGGACCTGCAGGACCTGGAGTCCTACAACTCCGCGCGGCCGCAGAACTCTCTGCCGGTGTGGCGCCAGGGTGTGGACGCGTCGTTGTCGTACAACTTCCCGCTGAGCCGCGCATTCGAGAGCCTGCCGGGCAGCGTTGCCCTGTCCATCCGCGCGCAGCGGGCACTCAAGTCCGCTGCCGTCCGCCAGGAGATCAGTGCGGCGGGATTCGCCAACGCCAATCCGGACCCCTGCGGTGCCGCCATCGAGGCCGCGGATCCGCAGAACAATACGCCGGGCTACCGGACCAACCCTTTCACCGGCAACCCGATCTATGAACCCAACGGGTTCGTCACGAACCGCTACACCTGCGTGGATTTCGTCGGGCAGATCCGCAGCAGCACATTCATCCCGGGTGCGGCGGCCACGCCGAAGTGGACGGGCAACTTCACCGGCACGTACATGGTCGGTGACCTGACCGCGAGCCTGTCGGCGCGCTACATCGGCGGCGCCAGGATGGACAACACCTGGTGCGACACGGGCGAGGATTGCGCCAACTACCAGGATGACCTGGGCCGGTACCTGAGCGGCAGCGTCGACAACAACTGGGTCGACCCGTACTTCAACTTCAGCCTCAACGGGCAGTACGACCTGAAGGTCGGCAACCTGAAGCAGTTCCAGGTGTTCGGTTCCATCAACAACCTGTTCGACAAGAGCCCGCCCTTCACCGGCGGTGGCATCTCGGGCGCCACTGCGAACTACCACGACATCATGGGCCGCTCCTATCGCATGGGCGTGCGCATGAAGTTCTGATTGGCTGGCGGCAGGGCGGACTGCTCCGCAGTCCGCCCCGGGGATCCGAACGAGAATTTTTGGGGGAAGATTTCATGATTGCGACGAATTTTGGTGCGAGGATTCTGGCCTTCGCGGCCGCAGGTGCGGTCCTTGCCGGTTGCGACTCCATCAAGGATGTGAGGGATGCGCCCTCGACCCCGCTGCCCGCGCAGCAGGTAGTGCTGAAGGGCACGGTCTCCAACCTGAGCAGCAAGCGCTCGGTGACCCTGCGGATCAACAGCACGTTGTCGAACGGCACCATCGGCGTCCTTGCGCCGCCGCCGACCGAGCTCAATGAGGAACTGAACGGGGTGACTCCGTTTGCCTTCCCTGCCTTCCCGGCGGGAACGGCATACAACGTGGAGGTCATGTCGCAGCCACGTGGCAAGAACTGCGTGGTGACCAGCGGTGGCACCGGCATCCTCACCGCGGGCGTTGATGCCGAGGTGGAGGTGCAGTGCACGAATACCGGCAACCGCTACGACATGACGGTCAACCTGAACCCGGCGTTCTCCAGCGCCGAGGGTGCCGAGGTGGTGCTGACCACGGAGGAGGCTATCTACCGGATCAACCCCGCGCCGACGGCCACTTCCGTGACATTCGAAGACGTGTTGTTCAATCCTGGCGAAACCGCCGCCCCGCCGCCGGCAACGCAGCCCGCCGGGTTCAACTGGAGCGTGGTGGCCAGCAACACCATCGGTGGCACCCTCAACAAGTGCCCCGTGACTAATCCCACCAACGTCGTCGGCACCACGATCACGAATCCCACCGGCAACATCAGCAATGTCTCGGTTGGCGCGTGCACATTCACCATTGGCGGCACAGTGAGCTACAGCGCACCGGTCGTTGGTGGCGTTGCGGGCCCGACTCCTCCACCGCCCACGGGGCTGGTGATCGAGCTGCGGAACCTCGGCGAGGACACCATACGCACCCAGGCCTACAGTGGCGCATGGGACGGAACCTTCCGCTTCACCGACAATGGCACGGATGTGCAGTTCGTCAGCAATCGCAATGCCATCTACTCGGTGAAGGTCAATACCCACCCTGCTGGAATGTATTGCGTGGTCGTTGATCCGATGGCCATCCTGTATGCACCCACGCTCACCACCAACCCGGGTTCGATCAGCTCGCCCAAGGTGCAGTGCCGTGAAGTGCCGACCCCGGACCGCCAGCTCAAGGGTGTGTACCGCCACATGACTTCGATCTGGCAGCGGAACAACACCGCGCCCATCCAGACGGTCACCTACGATCCGCTGGACTTCACGAAGCAGAACACTGCCAGCAGCAACGGCATCGCGCTGTTCGAAAACGGCACCTACATCTATGGCACGCATGCCAACATCACCCAGCTCGAGCATGGGTTCTACGACTATGATCCGGTTGCCGGCACGCTGCGCTTCACGCTGAACGTGGACACGAACCCGAACGCCGTGTTCCCGTCCGTGTTCAGCCCGGCCAACGCGAATTCCGCTTCGACCATCCCGACGACGACCGCCGGCCTGAGTGCAGTGCCGGGTGTGGTCACCGTTGGCGGCTTCCGTCATGCCACCCTCACGAATGTGAATACGGCTACCGCCGGCCAGATCAGCGGCACCTTTGTGGGGTCACAGGCGATCGGACCACTGGCTTCCACCGCCAACGGCAACAACCCGGTTGCCACCGCAACTGAAACCAATGCTTCCCTGGGCTGGGTGCTGGAAGCGCCGCCGTCGATCACCGGCCAGATGACCGGTGCCTGGGCTGCCCAGGACAGCCGCCGCCTGTGGATATTCGACCGCGAGACCTACTATGGCTTCCACGCCGGCGTGGTCGGTGTGTCGGCCGTGAATGACGCCTGCTTCACCATGCCTGATCTCTCGGTGTCTTCCGGCCTGTATACGCGTCGTCCGTCCATCAATGGCTGTTACCCTTGGCCCCGCCCGCAGCCAGGCCAGAGTCCCGCCTACACCTTCCAGGGCATCGTGGAATCCATTGACCTCAAGGTGCCCCAGTTCATTGGCTCCGGAGCGGGCTCTGTCGACATCAGCACGCGGCCGGAATACATGGCCAGGCTTCCGGGTGCCGCGCAGGCGGCGGATGGCCGGTCGCCGTCGCCGATGTACTTCCACATCGCCCCGGCTGCCAGCTTCTACGACGAGGCACCCGCGCAGTACTTCCCGGCCGCCCCGACAGACTGGTGCGATACGGAAATCCTGGGCATCCGCGCGTCGCTGAATGCCGTGCCGATCCACAAGCCGGTGTATTTCTGCCGCTCCGTGCCGTAAGCACGATGGCCCGGCGGCGCGATTGATCGCGCTGCCGGCCAGGCTGGACTGAACAGGGCGGGTGGCAACACCCGCCCTTTTTTCTTGTCTCTCCCCACGTTGCCGACACGATCGGCATCTGCTGCCGCGGCCATTTTTTTTTGATTATGGCCTTGCCCATAACCCATAACTGCACAATACTTCGCCGCCGCCGGCAGACCCCCTTTCCAGGGCGGATCTCCTGCTGCGCTGGCTCAAAAATCGGTGAAGGACTGTTTTGGGGGGTTCCTGAGTGTCCAAATTGTCTGCGTGTACGCCCTTTGTGCGATCATTTGCCTGGGCAGTATTAGGCTCGGCAAGTCTGATGACTTATTCGTCTTCGGTTATTTCTGCGGAGGTCGAGGCTGAGGAAGAGCTCGAAGAAGACATCGAGCTGGAGGAAGTGCAGGTCACCGGTACCCGCATCCAGAACCCCAACGTCACCTCCGCCAATCCCATCACCTCCATCACCGGTGATGAAATGCGCCAGCTGGGCTTCGTCAACGTCGCCGACGTGATGACGCAGCTGGTGCCGCAGAACCTCTCCACCTACATGCCCACCATGACGGGCGATGACCAGGCGGGCAGCGGCGGCGGCGGCATGGACCGCCTTGATCGCGGTTCATTCTTCATCGGCCAGACCATCGCGAACCTGCGTGGCCTGGACCCCACCTTCGGCACCCGCACCCTGACGCTGGTTGATGGACGCCGTGTGGTGTCCACCTCCAACCAGGCGGACGTGGTGGACATGAACATCATCCCGTCCAACCTGCTGCAGCGCGTGGACGTGGTCACCGGCGGTGCGTCGGCGACCTACGGCTCCGGCGCCATGGCCGGCGTGGTCAACATGGTGCTCAACAACCGCATGACCGGCATCTCGCTGGACATGGACTATGGCGTGAACGAGGCCGGCGACGGCGGCAGTCCGCATGTGTCCCTGTCGGGCGGCATGCCGCTGCTCGAGGGTCGCGCCCACATGCTGCTCAGCGCCGAGTGGCAGAAGAGCAATGCCATCCGCAATTGCGCGGGTGCCCGCTCCTGGTGCGCCGAGTCGCGCACCATGTTCAACAACAACACCGGCAGCGGATCCGATCCCACCGGCCTTGCCTCGCCGTTGCCCGGATTCGAGGGCCTGCCGGCCCGTTTCGAGATGGAGAACGTGCGCTTCAGCCAGTTCTCGCCGAACGGCGCGATCTACGCCAATGATTCCTCGCTCACGACCGGCATCCGCTTCAGCGATGACGGCAGCGATTTCGAGGAGTACGCCTACGGCTTCCGGGGAGGCACGGGCAGCAACGTGCTCAACGGCGATGGCCCGCTGGTGACCTTCAACCAGACGATGCGCCCGAGCAACGAGCGCAAGGTGTTCTTCGGCAACTTCGAGTACAACTTCACCGAAACGACCACCGGTTACTTGCAGGCCAACTACTCGCAGACCGAGGGCCTGAACCAGAACCAGTGGACGCGCGGCAACTACTGCGTGCGCTTCAATGCCCAGGGCGTCCGGGGAACCAACGCGCCTGCCCAGGCGGTGCTGGCGTACGGCAGCTCGGGTGGCACGGTCAACGGGCTCACGTATGCCCGCACCCGCGCCTCGCAGTTCGGCTCCATCACCACCCCGGCCGTCAACGCCGCCTTTGCAGCCTTCCTGGGCCTGCCAGGCGCGAACGGCACCAATTCCTACCCGGCGTCCTTCCTCAGCGGCAATGGCTACGGCCTCAATGGCGTGCCGGAAACCCCGCGCCGTGGCGTGGCCTGGCCGTTCTGGGTCCCGGTGGCCCTGTCGCCGAACGGTCCGCCGAACTTCAACTTCGGTGGCAACGCGATCGGAACCTGGGTGAAGTTCAAGTACACCGAAGCCAACTGGCAGCCGGGTGGCACGTTCTACACGGCCGAATTCCCCACTGGCGAGTTCTGGCTGCTGGACGAGATCACGCTGACCAATGCGTTTGACCTGGGCACGGCCACCGTGCTGCCGGCGCTGGGACGCAATTCATACGCCTTCCTGAACGATCTGACGCCCGAGGCCCTGAACCAGGTGCAGAGCGCGTTCAGCAACAGCATCGGTACCGGCGCCGGCGCCGGCCTCACCACGCTGTATGGCGAAACCCCCTGCAATGGCTTCACCGCGCTGCGCAAGGTGTGGAACCCGCAGGTGCAGCAGTGGACCAGCAACGAGTCCGACACGCTGCGCCTGGTGGGCGGCGTGAAGGGCCGCTTCGGCGGGGACTGGCGCTGGGATGCGTACTTCCAGTACGGCGAGACCAAGAGCGCTTCCTACCAGTCGAACGTGGCCACCAACCTGCGCCTGGCCTGGGCGATGGATGCCGTGATCGACGATCGCGAGGGTTCGCCGACCTTCGGCCAGCCGGTGTGCCGCACCACGCGTGATGGCGTGCCCGTGCTCGACCGCCAGGGCCGTCCGTTGAGCAATCCGGAATCCCTGGCCGCCCTGGCCGCCGATTGCGTGCCCATCAACATCTTCGGCAGCAACTACAGCGATCCGGCGGAGGCCGCGCGGCAGCTGGCTGCCATCGACTACGCCTTCGTCGACACCAAGTCGAGCGGCAAGAACAGCCTGGCCACCCTGTCCCTGAACGCCAACGGCACGCTGTGGCAGGGCTGGGCGGGCCCGCTGACCGGCGCCTTCGGCCTTGAAGTGCGCGAAGACGAGGTCAACAACGCAGGTTCCCTGGGCGACTACTACCTGCGTTCGGACCTTGCCCGTACCTGGGCCGATGCCTATGGCGGCAAGACCCGCGTCACCGAGGGCTTCACCGAGCTGAACATGCCCCTCGTGACCGGGGTGGAAGGTGCGAACCTGGTGTCGCTGAACTTCGGCGCCCGCTACGCCTCGTACCACAACAAGGGCGGTGCGGGCACCACGGGCGAATCGGCCACCCAGAATGTCTTCAACTGGAAGGCGCAGCTGGTGTACGAGCCGTTCGACTTCGTGCGCTTCCGCCTGTCGCGTTCGCGGGACCTGCGCGCGGCGACCTATCGCGACCTGTTCACCTACCAGCCGGGCATTCCCGACGAGTTCACCATCGCGAACCCGTGGCGTGAACGCACGGCCACCAGCAGCGAGAACCAGAACGAGCTGTATGGCCAGGTGCGCGTCGGCAATTCGAACCTGAAGCCCGAGACCAGCGACACGCTGACCGTGGGCCTGGTGCTGTCGCCGGGCGGCTGGGCGCAGGGCATGCGCCTGTCGGTGGACTACTACGACATCGGCGTGCGCAACGGCATCAACACGCCGTTCAACTCGCAGAACCCCGTGCGCGCCTGCTGGGAGGCCAGCGGCAACGTGGAAGCCCAGTATGCCGAGGGCGAGATCATCGACCCGGGCATCAACGGCCTGTTCGACGCGAACAACGAGGCCTGCCGCGAGCTGGCCTTCGCGGAGCAGGTGGATGCGCTGGGCAACCCGATCCCGGGCACCCGCAACCTGGAGGACCTCGTGTCCTACAACTCCGCCCGTCCCCGCAACTCGCTGCCGTACCAGCGTCGTGGCGTCGACGTGTCGGTGACCTACAACTTCCCGCTGAGCCGGATGTTCGAGAGCCTGCCGGGCACGATGTCCTTCCGCGTCACCGGGCAGCGCGCGATGGAGTCCTCGGGTGTGCAGCAGACGTCCACCTCGCCGCTGTTCCCGTTCAGCCTGAACACGGATCCCTGCGGCGCCAGGTTCGAGCTGGCTGATCCGAACAACCCCACCAACGCCAACGGCACGCGGACCATCCTGAACCGCTACAACTGCATCGACATGGTCGGCCAGATCCGCAGCAGCACGTTCGTGCCGGGTGTGCAGGCCTCGCCCAAGTGGAGCGGCAACATCACCAGCACCTACATGATGGGTGACCTGACGATGAGCCTGTCGGCCCGCTACATCGGCGCCGCCTACTTCGACAAGACCTGGTGCGACACCGCGGTGGACTGCGCCAACTACCAGGACGAGCAGGGCCGCTTCCTCAATGGCAGCGTGGACAACAACTGGGTGAAGCCCTACTTCAACTTCGGCCTCAACGGGTCCTACAACCTGGATGTGGCCAACATGAAGCAGTTCCAGGTATTCGGTTCGATCAGCAACCTCTTCGACAAGAGCCCTCCCTTCACCGGCGGCGGCATCTCCGGTGCCAGCTCGCAGTACCACGACACGATGGGCCGCGCCTATCGCATGGGCGTGCGGATGAAGTTCTAGGAGCTGCGAGAAGGGCGGGGGGCAGCACCTCCCGCCCCGCGAATCGAACCAATTTTGGGGAATGGCATGACTTCAATGAATATCGATACGAGGCTACTGGCCGCAATCGCGGTGCTGGGTACAGCGCTGGCGGGTTGCGATTCCATCAAGGACGTCCGCACCGATCCCTATACCGAGCTGCCGTCGCAGACGGTGGTGCTCGAGGGCACCATCGAGGGGCTGGGCAGCCGGCGGTCCGTGGTGCTGATGAACAATGGTGATACCGCGCGTGCGCGCAGCTTCCTGGCGCCCACGCCGGAGGAGCCCATCACCGGGACGGCGACCACCCGCTTCAGTTTCGGGGCACTGCCGGTTGGTACTGCGTACAACATCGAGGTGCGTACGCAGCCGGTGGGCAAGACCTGCACGGTTGCCAATGGTGCCGGAACGCTCAGCGCCAATGCCGCGCCGGACATCCACATCACCTGCGTTAACAGCACCCCGCGGTACTCGATGACCATCAACACGGCCGCCATCGCAGGCGAGGCTGGTGCGAAGGTCACGCTGGCCACCGAGGAGAATGTCTACGAGGCTGAGGTTCCTGCCGGAACCACGACGGTGACCTTTGCCGACGTGCTGTTCAACCCGGCGTTTGGCCTGACGCCAACCCAGGCGGCGACCACGCCTCCGTTCGTATGGTCGGTCACGGCCAGCACTACCGAGGGCGGCACGCTCAACAAGTGCCCGGTGACCAATCCCACCAACCCGGGTGGCGCCAATCCCGCCAATCCGACGGCCAACATCACCAACGTGTCGGCGCAGTCGTGCTCCTTCACCATCGGCGGCAGCGTGGCCTACAGCCTCAAGTCCACCGGTGACACGGCGCCCGCCGCGCCCGTAGGCCTGGTGCTGGAACTGAGGAACACCGGCGAGGACGTGATCGCCACACAGGAATACTCCGGTGCCTGGGGTGGGGCGTTCACCTTCAGCGATGGCGTCAACCCCGTCCGCTTCGTCAGCAACAGCAGCGCTGTCTACTACGTGGCGGTGGGCACCCAGCCGGCCAACCTCACCTGCGTGGTGGTCAATCCGATGGCCATCCTCCATGCGCCGCAGCTGACGCAGAACCCGACCAACATTGCCACCCCGTCGGTGCAGTGCCGCGAGCGGCCTGCTGCGGGCAGGGAGCTGCGCGGGGTCTATCGGCATACGAAGACGAGCTGGCTGCGCAACAGCGGCGCCCAGCTGAGGGAAGTCACCTGGGATCCGTTCGACTTCACGAAGCAGAACACCGCCAGCAACAACATGCTCGCGTTCTTCGAGAACGGCACGTTCATCTATGGCACGCACGCCAATACCAGCCAGGTGGAGCATGGTTTCTACGAGTTCACCCCCGGTGCGGGTGGCACGGGCACGATCCGGCTGACCCTGAATGTCGACACGGCTTCCACGGGCTCCTTCCCTGGCAACTTCAGCCCGGCGAACGGAACCAGCGCGTCCACTGTGCCGACCACAACCAGTGGCCTGAATGTCGTGCCCGGCACTGTGCTGGTGGGCTCGGTGCGCCATGCCATCATGACCAACGTCAACACCGACACCCCGGGCGTGATCACGGGTCGTTTCCGTGGCCCGCAGACTGTCAGCACTGCACCGACCTCGGAGCCGGATGCCATCCTGGACTGGGTGCTGCAGGCGCCGTTCTCGGTCAACAACGAGATGACCGGCGGCTGGCTGGCGCAGGATGGACGCCGCCTGTGGGTGTATGACAAGCGCACGTACTACGGCATGCACGTGGGCGTTGTCGGCGTGTACGCGGTGAACGATGCCTGCTTCACGATCGACGACCTGGCGGCCAATTCCAGCTTCTATACCCGCCGTCCGTCGGTTGGTGGCTGCTATCCCTGGCCGAGGCCGGCGACGAACCAGAGCCCGGGATACACCTTTGGCGCCATCGTCGAATCGATCGACTACATCATGCCGCAGTTCATCGGCACGACCGGCGCCAACCAGGTGGATATCGGCCTGCTGCCGGAGTTCATGTCGAGGCTGCCGGGCGGCCGGCAGGCGGCGGATGGCCGTTCGCCGTCGCCGATCTACTTCCACATTGCGCCGGCCGCGCAGTTCTTCGAAGCGGCTCCGGTGGAGTATTTCCCGCCGCAGGCGGCGGGATGGCACACGTGGTGCTCCACGGAGATCCTCGGCATCCGTTCCACGCAGAATGGCGTGCCGATCCACAAGCCGGTGTATTTCTGCCGCAATCCGCAGTAGGCGGGCGGTGAAAGAGGCGGCGCGGGAACGCGCCGCGGCACGCTTACAGGACAAGGCGGGTGGAAACACCCGCCTTTTTTCATGGTTATCGGCTCGGTTCGTTCGGATATGGCCCCATCAGCAATCACTTATTCGATATACGAATAGGCTCCACGGCGCGGCAGGACGCGTAATAGCCGGGGTAATTTCTGCAATAACGTCCTGTGAATCACTTGCGGCAAACGCCTGCCAGATTCAATACTCGGCCGTATCACGGTCATCCTCCGGGTTCCAACGGGGGAGACCGCGACGAGAACAAAAGAATTATCGGTCATTTGGGGGGAATCCAAGTGTTGAAAAACGCTTCATGGGCGTCGTTGACGCGTGTGTCCGTCACGGCTGCGGTGTCCAGCGCCGCAATGCTCTTCTGGTCCACCGCAATGTTTGCGGCGCAATCGCAGACCGCGGCAGCTGAGAAAGAGGACGAAGAACTGGAAGAGGTGCAGGTAACAGGAACCAGGATCCTGTCGCCCAACGCCACTTCAACCAACCCGATCACCTCGATCTCCGCCGAGGAAATGCGGCGGCTGGGCATCGTCAACGTGGCTGACGCGCTGACCGTGCTGGTGCCGCAGAACATTTCAACCTACACGCCGTCGCTCACCGGCAGCACGCAGACGGACGGCCAGCAGGGCGGCGGCATGGAGCGCACCGACCGTGGCTCGATGTTCATCGGCAACACCATCGCCAACCTGCGTGGCATGGATCCGGCGTTCGGATCGCGCACCCTCACGCTGGTCGACGGCCGGCGCACGGTCTCGACCTCCAACCAGGCGGATGTCATCGACCTCAATATCATCCCCTCGAACCTGGTGGAGCGCCTGGACGTGGTCACCGGCGGCGCGTCGGCAACCTACGGCTCCGGCGCCATGGCCGGCGTGGTCAACGTGGTCCTCAACCGGCGCCTCGACGGCATTCGCCTCGACATGGACTATGGCGCCAGCCAGCGCGGCGACGGCGACAATCCGCATATCGCGCTGTCCGCCGGCAAGAGCGGCATCCTCGGCGGCAAGGGCCACATCACGGGCAGCTTCGAATGGCGTGACCAGTCACCCATCCGCGACTGCGCTGATGCCCGCGCGTGGTGCCAGAAGTCCACGATGCTGTTCTCAAACAACAACGGCGGCAGCCAGGCGCTGACGGATCCCGTGACTCCCCACCTGGGTTTCGAGGGCATGCCGCGCCGATTCGCGATAAGCAACGCGCGTTACAGCCAGTTCGCGCCCACCGGCACCATCTTCGTCAACAACGTGGCGACCACCACCAACTTCCGCTTTGCTGACGCGATCGACCCGGTCACCGGAAGACTCGGCGGCGAGGACTATGCGCTTGGCTATCGCGGTGGCGCGCGTGGCGTCTTCGACAATGCCTACGTTCCGAACATCATGAACGGCGACGGTCCGTTGATGACCACCGGCACCACGCTGCGTCCCAGCCAGGACAGCAAGCAGTTCTTCGCCAATTTCGATTACGACTTCACGGAGACGACCACCCTCTCGCTGCAGGCGACGTATGGCATGACGAATGCGCTGAACAAGAACCGCTACACGGGTGGGGCTTACTGCGCGCGCTTTGATTCTCCGGTGGCTCCGTCCCGCGGCACCAATGCCCAGGCGGGTACGGCCGTGACATTTGGTTTCTCGCAGACGGGTGTCACCATCCGCAGAGCCGATACCAATGGCACCTACGGACCATTCCGCGGTAGCCAGTGGAGAGCTGCTCCCACGGGGGTCACCCTGCCTGCGGGCGTCATCGGAGCGACTTTCGGCGCGTTCCTCGGCCTGCCCACCAACGGGGATATCAGCATCGGCACCACCTGGGGCGCTGGTGGCCTGGGCGGCACGGGTGGCAATGGCTACGAAAATGCAGCCCAGCTCGCAACGCCTCCGGATGCCGCCGGTAACCGCCAGGGTGCGACGCGGAGGAGGGCGGTGGCATTCCCGTTCTTCATGCCTACGGCGCTGTCGCCGAGTCCGCCGCAGTTCAACTTCAACGGCAATGCCGTCGGCACCTGGGTGAGGGTCAGGTTCGACAACTGGGATCCCACGAACACTGCCCTGGCCGACATCTACACGACAGAGTTTCCGAACGATTTCTGGGTGCTGGATACCGTGCAACTGACCACGGCCTTCGACGCCGGCACGGCCACCGTCCTCCCGACTCTCGGCCGTAACGCTTACGCCTTCCTGAATACGCTGTCGACCGAAGCGCTGTACCAGGTGCAGAACGCCTTCAGCAACAGCTCAGGAACGGGCGGCAATGCCTTCGGCGCGGCGGCGTCGGGTATCGGCAGCCTCTACGGCTCCCAGCCTTGCGCGGGTTCGACCGCTATCAGCAAGGTCTGGAATCCCCAGCTGCAGCAGACCTCGAGCGACAGCTCTGACCGCCTGACGGCACAGATCGGACTCAAGGGCCGGTTTGGATCCGACTGGCGCTGGGATACCAACTATTCCTTTGGCCAGACCAAGAGCGAGCAGAACTTCCGCAACCAGTCGACCGTGCTGCGTTCGGCGTTCGCCATGGACGCGGTAATCGATGACCGTGTGACCAGGACGGTGGATGGACAGACCGTGTCCAACATGCCCGGTGTTGTCGGACCGGATGGCAGGGCGGGTACGTATGGCACGCCGATCTGCCGCATCACCCGCGATGGGGCGCCGGTGCTGGACATCAACGGACGCCCGCTGTCAGGCGCCGATGGACTCGCGCGACTGGCCGCAGGCTGCCAGCCGCTGAACATCTTCGGCAATGTCTACAGCGACTCGGCGTACGTCTTCGACCGCGACGGCAATCGCTATTTCGCGGACGATGGCGCGGCGATCACCTATGACGCGGCTGCCATGCAGCAGGCCGCCCTCGACTACGCATTCGTCGACACCCGGTCGAGTGGCACCGTCACGCAGCACAGCGCGCAGCTGACCACGTCCGGAACGCTGTGGGAAGGCTGGGCGGGTCCGCTTACCGGCGCCTTCTCGCTGGACCTGTTGCAGAACGTGAACGACAGCCGCGGCACCGAGGGCGACATCTACGTGAAGTCCGACCTGGGTTCCAACTGGGCCAACGCCTTCGGCGGCAAGACCCGCAATATCGAGCCTTCGATCGAGCTGAACATGCCGCTGCTCTCGGGAGTGGAGGGAGCGGAGCTGCTGGCGATCAGCGGCACCTATCGCCATGGCTTCTACTATGTGAAGGGTGGCGCCGGTACGACAGGTGAACACGCCACCCAGGAGACGCCGACCTGGCGGCTTTCTGCCGAATACGCGCCCTTCGACTGGGTGCGCTTCCGTGCGACGCGTTCCGCGGACATGCGGGCCGCCGGTTACCGCGAGCTGTTCTTCTACAGCCCGCTGGAGCCGGACCAGTTCGAGATCACCAATCCATGGCGCCCCCGCACGGCTACCAGCAACGAAAACCAGCGCGAGCGTTATGGCCAGATCCAGGTCGGCAACCCGGACCTGAAGCCCGAGCGCAGCCGCACCCTGACGGTTGGCTTCGTGCTGTCGCCGGGTGGCTGGGCGCAGGGCATGCGCATCACCGCGGATTACAGCGACATCCGCGTGAAGGATGGCATCACGCTGCCGTTCAACGCCAACATGCCTGTGGACGTGTGCTTCGTGCAGAGTGGTGGCGAGCAGCCGATCTTCGACGCCGACGGAAACCTCATGAATCCGGGCGCCCAGGATGCGTTTGATCCGAACAACCGCTGGTGCCAGCTGCTGCGCTTCGCCGAACAGACCGATGGAAACGGCAACCCGATCCCGGGCACCCGCGACCTGCAGGACCTGGTGTCGTACACCTCCGCGTCCTATGCCAACGGCCTGCCCTACCAGACGCGGGCAATCGATGTCAGCCTCAGCTACAACTTCCCGCTGAGCAAGGCGTTCGAGAGCGCGCCGGGTTCGGTGGCGCTGAACATCCGCGGCACCCGGGCACTGGAGGCTTCGGGCATCGAGAACCTCTCGCAGCTGTTCGGGGTGCTGCTGAACACAGACCCCTGCGGCCGCAAGCTGGAACTGGCCGATCCGCAGAACTACAACACCGACGGCTCGCCCCGCCTCGATGGGCAGGGACGCCAGACCGTGATCAACCAGTACCGGTGCATCGACCTGGTCGGGCAGCTCGCCAGCAGCTCGTTCATTCCCGGCGTGGCAGCCACGCCGAACTGGCGCGGCAACATCAGTGCCTCCTATCTGTATGGCGACCTGACGACCACGCTGTCTGCCAACTACACCGGTGGTGGGGTCATCAACAAGGACTATATCGATGATCCGAATGATCCGGGTTACTACACCGAGGATGGCCGCCCGACGAATGCCACGATCGACAACAATGGAGCCAAGCCCTACGTGAACCTGTCGCTCAACGCGTCGTACAACCTCGACGTGGCGAACATGCGCCAGTTCCAGGTCTTCGGGTCGATCAGCAACCTGATGGACAAGACACCGCCATACATCGGGGCAGGTGGCGTCATGGGTACTTCACCCTACGCTGACACCTTCGGCCGCTCTTACCGGCTGGGCGTGCGCCTGCAGTTCTGAGTCATTGCCGCGAACAGGGGGGTGGATGCACCTGCACTCCGCCCCCCAGACCGGAATAAAAACGAGTTTTGGGGGAGTTCATGAAGACTTTGAATCGTTTCCAGATACTTGCCGGCGTGGCCTGCGTGCTGTCCCTGGCAGCATGCGATTCCATCAAGGATGTCCCGAACGAGGACGCCGCCAGCCTGCCGCCGCAGACCGTGGTGCTTTCGGGCCAGATCAACGGCCTGAGCAGCTTGCGGGCCATCACGCTGCAGAACAACGACGACGCCGTGGCCACCAGGAGCGTCATCAATGCCGCTCCTACCGTTCCGAACGAGGGCGTGCGGCCTGTGCCGTTCTCCTTCGGCGCCCTCCCGGCCGGGTCGCCTTACAAGATCACGGTCAAGCAGCAGCCGGAGTTCAAGCATTGTGAGGTTGTGAACGGCGAGGGCGTGCTGACGGTGGGCGTGGCCCCGAACATCGTGATCAACTGCGCCAACACCGCGACCCGCTACGACCTCTCGGTGCATATTCCGAGCGACCCCAGTTTCTTCAAGGGTCTCGAGGGCGCCAAGGTGCGCGTGACCACCGAGGAAGAGATCCGCGAAATTGCGGTGACTGCCGCTACCCCTTCGCCTGTCGTCTTTGAAGATGTCCTCATCAATGCCACCGGCACGCTGAATGCGGCCACATGGTCGGTGACGGCCAGCACCTTCGAGGGCAACCGGCTGAACAAGTGCGTGGTAACTTTCCCCAACGGCAGCAACTCGACTGGCAACGTGGCGACGCCGGTGGTGGGTGCCGTGGCCGGGGTTGCCGTGGACGCGACAGCTCCCGCTTGTGCGTTCACGGTGGGAGGCAGGGTGGGATACAGCCTGCCTCCCGGTGAAACCACCGCACCCAATATCGCCGGCCTCAAATTGCAGCTGAGGGATCTGCAGCTCAATGCGCTGGAGACCCTGGACGTCGCGACTTGCACCACAGCCAATGCCGGCGTGACGCAGCAGACGTTGACGACGGCCCTGAATGCCGTGGTTCCGGTTCCCGTGAACACCACGTGTGCGTACCAGTTCAATACGCCTGTGCGCAGCAGTTCCACGAGCGGTGTCTATGAAGTTGCCGTGGCGGAACATCCGGCCGGGCAATTCTGCGTCGTCACCAATGGCGGCATGGTCAGCGTGTTCACGCAGGGCCTGACTTCGCCCGTCAGCGTGACCAACGCCAACGTCTTCTGTCGTGCCACGCCACCGGCGAACCGGCAGTTGACCGGCGTATACAGACTGCGCAGCACCACCTTCGTTCCGAATGCGATTACCAATGCCGCGCCGCGGACGAGCACCTGGGAACCGTTCGACTTCAGCAAGCAGAACACGGCCAGCAGCAACATGATGGCGTTCTTCGACAACGGCACGTTCCTTTACGGCGCCCATGGCAATGGGGCGCAGGCGGAGCATGGGTTCTATGACTACGACCCGACCGCCCAGACGCTGCGGTTCACGTCGATCGTCGACACGAACACCAGCACGACGTTCCCGGCCAACTTCTCCCCGGTGCAGACGACGTCGCCGACCGCCACGACGCCAACGTCGATCACGCACATCACGACCACCACGCCGGGTATCAGCGCGCTGCCCAATCCGATCCGGCGCAATGGAGCAACCCTGGTTGCGCAGACCGCTGCGACGCCGAGCTTTGCAGCCAGCCATGCTGCGATGACGGGCGTCACCCTGGGCACGGTACAGGTTCCGCTGGATGAGGGCGTCACCACTGCCCGTACCATCAGCGGTACTTTCGGGGCCGATCCAGCGGGCCTGGCCACTGCCCAGTTCCCTGCGTCCTGCAGCGCTGCGGCGCCATGCATCAACTCCGTCACTGGTGCTGCGGTGACCTCACTGCCTGCAGGCCAGACCTGTGCGACTGCCACACCCGTCTGCTACTCGCCCAGCTACGCATACCGGGTGAGCTGGGTACTGGAGGAACCGCCCCAGGTCCAGAACCAGATGACTGGCGCGTGGACCACCCAGGACAGCCGCCGCCTGTGGGTGTGGGACTACCGCACTTACTACGGCACCTCCGTGGCCATGATGGGCGGCTCGCCCAGCATGAATGACGCGTGCTTCACCATGGAAAACCTCCATGCCTCGAGCGGCACCTACACGCGACGCGGCACCGGCACGGGCTGCTTCCCGTTCGCCCGGCCGGGCAATGACCCGCAGACCGGGCAGCCCGGCATATCGACATTTTCGTTTGCGACCTTCACTTTCACCATCACCCCGCGTAACGGTCCGCTGCCTGCCTACTCCGTCACCGGTGCGGAATCGGTCGATCTGACGATCGCTCCCTCGATCACCAGCCCGATCATTCCCCAACTGCCGGGTTATACTGGCCGGCACCCGGGCGGCGAACCAGCGCCGAGCACAGAGTCGCCGTCGCCGGTGTACTTCCAGATCGCGCCAGCCGCATCGTTCTTCACCGAGGCAAACGCGACCTATTTCCCGCCCGTGTCCACGGACTGGTGCACGACGGAAATACTGGGTTTGCGGGCCACGGCCAATGGGTTCCCGATCAACTATCCGTTGTATTTCTGCAGGACGCAGCTTTCCAACTGATGGATGGGGGCCGGCCAACGCTGGCCGGCTGATGAACAGGAGGGCGGGCACGCAAGTGCCCGCCCATTTTGCTGGCACAGGCAAACTCAGCCGCGCGCCACAGTTGCCGGCAGGCTGTTCAGGCTGCCTCGCGGGGTATTGCCGCGGGTTGGTTGCTCCAATCGGCCGGTGCCCTGTTCAGGATCGGGCGTCGGATCTAGAATGATTTTTCATCGCCGCGTGGAGGAATTCCGATGGAAACTCCGTTGCGCAATCTACGGTCCGCCTGCCTGCCGACAGTGGCAACGGCATTGCTCTGCTCCCTGCTGGGAGCCTGTTCGACAAGTCCCCGCTCCTATACAGGTCTTGACCTGGAGCCGCGGCGACCGGAATTCAGTCACGGTCGCGTCACAGTGGTGCTGCTCGACGAGTACGGCATAACGATGCCCGGAATGAGGGTGGACCTGACCTGGCAGGAGCCCTCTTTCTACAAGACCAGTGCCTTTACCAACCGGCAGGGCGAGGTGACCTTCTCGGGCGTTCCCGAGGTCGCCGAAGTGAGCGTCAATCACCCTGGCGGCTATTTCACGGGCACCCTGCTGGTGCCGCAGTCGGGAAGGCCTGAATACCGGTTGATGCTCGACACCCTGGGCGGGGGCGAGATGTTGCGACAGCAGGAGCGGGCAAAGCTGGCGCCGCCGGGCACCAGGCTGCCGGGCGGCAACTAGGCGGCGGCGCCAAGCCTGGCCTGAACGCCGCCGTGAAGGATCAGGGCTTCACGAACCGGTAGATCATGCGGTCGGCGAGGTCGCCCTCGGCCTCCGTGAACACCTGGCTCTTCCTGTCGTCCTGCGTATTCTGCAGCAGGCGGTTATCTTCCTGTAGCTGGAAGCCGGCCGCCTGGATGGTACCCCGGACGGTGGCAACGTCGATGCGGTGCAGGGTTCCGACGTCGCGGTTTTCCATGCCATCGCGTGCGGTGTAGAAGACGACCAGGAAGCGTGCGCCGGGCTTCATCGCCTTGTACATCTTGGCGAAGAACGGGTCGATGTTGACGCCGGTCCCGAGCACCTCATGGAAGCAGGCGTAACACCAGACCAGGTCAATGCCCTTGGGGAACTCGATGTTGTTGAAGTCCAGGTTCTGGAACTTCGTGTTCGGGTGGGCTGCGGCAAACGCCTGGCCCTCATCAGCCAGGGGTGCTGCGAACAACGGGTCGTACATATGCAGCTGGCCCTTCGGGCCGACGATCTCCGACAGCATCACGGACCAGTAATTGCCATAGGAGGAGAGTTCCACCACCGTGTGGCCCGGCCTGATGTTCGAGAACTGCAGCAGTTCTGCCGGCTTGCGGTAGGCATCGTGGATGGTTGCGTAAGCGGGGCGGGAAGGCAGCTCAACGGCCTTCTTGATGTAGTCCTTTGTCTTGGACGGCACCGAGTAGGGCTTGGGTGGGGGGGCATCGATCTTGGGCTGTTCTGCGGGTTGCTGGGGAGCGTCTGCCGCGACTGAAGCAGTGATGCTGGCCAGGCCGGAGAGAACGAGAGTTGCGGCCAGTCTGTTTGCTGTGAGCTTGAGCATTTCGCGAACCCCCGCCGGTGAAATTGAGCTGCGGCAAGCATAGCGTCCGGTTGCGTGGCAGGGAAACAGTTGCGTGCACCCGCACCCATTCGATCGTCATTTTCGCAATGCGATCAAGGTTTTCCGGGCGGTCAGCGGCCGTTCAGCCAGTCCCGCTACCAATGCGGGAACTCACGCTTTCCCTGAAACACGCGACCCGGCACTCCACACAGGCGCTTCGGGCACTCTTGGATTTGGGGCGCTTGGCCCAAGCAGGGTGAGCCATCGCACGTGGCGGCCAATGCTCTGGCGCCGCTCGGGCAGGGGATTTCTGCTCTGGTAATTGATCATACTATATGTATCTAACCATCAGACTTTGTATGTCGATGATGGTTATCTCTTGTGCTGTTCTCGACAGCTGACGAATAATCATACAAATCGTCAGTCAGGCGGTTCTCGAAATTGCCTGGCTGTCGTGCGCCAAAACAACTTCAGCAAGTGATTTCGTTTGGGGGGTCCAACGTGTCCAAATATCTTGCGTCTGCGCCATTCCTGCGGGCGTCTGTCGTCGCATTGTTCGGGGTGGCTGCCCTGACTGGATTTCCGGCTGCCGCAATGGCGGGGCAGGCTGCAGCGAGCGATGACGAAGAAGAAGAGCTCGAGGAGGTGCAGGTCACGGGCACGCGAATCATCTCGCCCAACACCACCGCCACCAACCCCATCACTTCCATCACTGCGGAAGAGATGGCGCGCCTGGGCATTGTGAACGTCGCCGACGCGCTGACGGTCCTGGTGCCACAGAACATCTCCACCTACCAGCCCTCGCTGGTGGGCGATGACCAGGCGGGGTTTGGCGGCGGTGGCATGGAGGGCGTCGACCGCGGCTCCTACTTCATTGGCAATACCATTGCCAACCTTCGCGGCATGGATCCGGCCTTCGGTTCCCGCACGCTGACACTGGTCAACGGTCGGCGCGTGGTTTCCACCTCCAACCAGGCAGATGTGGTCGACCTGAACATCATTCCCTCGAACCTGCTCGAGCGCATGGACGTGGTGACCGGTGGCGCATCGGCAACATATGGTTCAGGCGCCATGGCTGGTGTGGTCAACCTGGTGCTCAACAACCGCCTCCAGGGCATCAACCTGGACATGGACTACAACATCAACGAGGCCGGCGACGGCGGCAGTCCGCACATAGCCCTGTCGGCAGGCACGAGACTGCTCGACGGAAGAGCCCACATGCTTGTTGGTGCCGAGTGGCGAAAGCAGAACCCGATCCTCAACTGTGCCGAGGCGCGCAAGTGGTGCGAAGAGGCACGGTACATGTTTGGCAACAGCAGTGGCGGCGCCAGCGCCCTCGATGCACGCCTTGTCCCGCAGGTCGGCTTCGAGGACTACCCGGCCCGCTTCCAGATGGGCAACGTGCGCTACAGCCAGTTTGCGCCCACCGGCACGCTCCTCCGCGATGACGTGTCCATCACGTCCAACTACCGTTTCGATGAATTCGGTACCGAGATGAGTGAGTACGCACTGGGCTACCGCGGCGGCGGCTCCACCAGCAACGTGATGAACGGCGACGGGCCGTTGATGACCTCGGCTTCCACCCTGCGCCCGGACACGGAAAGCGGCTCCCTGTTCACCAACTTCGAATACGACCTCACACCCACCACCACGGCCTCGCTGCAGCTGACCTACGGCAAGACCGACAACATGAATCGCAACAGGTACACCCAGGGCAGCTACTGCACGCGCTTCGATGCAAACGTGGCTACCGCCCAGCGTGGCACCAACGCGGCCGCCGGACAGAGCCTGGGATTCGGCATCGCGGCAGCCGGCATCCGTCTGGATACGGGCGGCAGCTACGGCGGCTTCTTCAATCCGCGTTCCACCGCCCACTTCCCGACCAACACCAACAACCAGATGAGCGTGGCGTTCGCCAAGTTCATCGGCATGCTGCCGGAGAACAGCACCGCTACAACGGGCGGAAGCTTCAGTTTTGCCAGCGGCAACGGTTTCGAGAATGCCGCCCAGGTCCTCGCAGGCACTCCTGGTACTCCCAGAAGGGGAGTCAGTTTCCCGTTCTACATGCCGGTGGAGCTGTCGCCAAGTCCGCCTCAATTCGACTTCAACAACAATGCCATTGGCGAGTGGGTCAAGGTACGCCTCAACGACTGGCAGCCGAGCAACCCCAACTACACGGCGGAGTTCCCCACTGCGGAATTCTGGGTCCTGGACAAGATCACCCTGACAGTGGGTTTCGACCAGGGCACGGCCACTGTGCTTCCGGAGCTCGGCCCCAATGCGTATGCGTTCCTGAACAACCTGAGCGAAGATGCGCTCTACCAGGTGGCCAATGCGTTCGGCAACATGCCCGCCGCGATCGGCTCGACCCAGAACGCCATTTCAGGCGGCCTCTACGGCGACAACCCCTGCAACGGTTCCACTGGCATCCGCAAGGTCTGGAACCCGCAATTGCAGCAGTACACGGAATCAAGCACCGAGCGCTGGTCCGTGCAGGGCGGTATCAAGGGCCGGTTCGGCAGTGACTGGCGCTGGGACCTGTCGGCCTATTACGGCACCAACGAGAGCACCTCGCGGCAGCACAACGTCGCCACCAACCTCCGCCTGGCCTTTGCCATGGATGCAGTGGTGGATACGCGGGTCGACTCGCTGGGCAATCCGGTCAATCCAGAAACCTTCGGAACGCCGATCTGCCGCGTCGTGCGCGATGGTTCGCCGGTGCTGGATGTGCAGGGACGTCCGCTTTCCAATCCCGAGTCCCTCGCGGCGCTGGCGGCAAGCTGCAAGCCCATCAACATCTTCGGCAATGTCTATTCGGATTCCGCCTACTTCGAAGATCCCGAGGGCAACCAGTACACGGTTAACGGTGTTCCCGTGTTCTACAATGCGCGCGACCTGCAGCAGCAGGCCATCGACTACTCCTTTGTCGAGGCGCGATCGGCCGGCCGCACCACCCGTAGCAACATTTCCTTCACTACTTCCGGCACGCTGTGGGGGGGCTGGGGCGCGGGTCCCATGCGGGGTGCTTTCACCCTCGACCTGAGCCAGGACACCAACAACAATGCGGGCACAAAGGGCGACGCCTACCTGCGGGCCGACCTGACCAACTCCTGGCAGGACGCCTTCGGCGGCAAGACGCGGCAGCTGGAACCTTCGATGGAGGTCAACATGCCCATCGTCTCCGGCGTAGAGGGCATGGAGCTGCTTTCGCTGGGTGCAACCTACCGCTACGGCCTCTACAACGTGAAGGGCGGCGCTGGCACCACGGGCCAATCCGCTACACAGAAGACGCCAAGCTGGCGGATATCGGCGGAGTACGCCCCGTTTGACTGGATGCGCTTCCGCACCACACGGTCGCGCGACATGCGCGCCGGCGGCTATCGCGAACTGTTCATCTACCAGCCGGGCCAGCCCGACCAGTTCTCGGTAACGAACCCCTGGCGTACGCGTACGGCCACCAGCATTTCCAACCAGCAGGAGCGCTTCGGCCAGATTCGCGTCGGCAACCCGGACCTCAAGCCGGAGCGTAGCGATACGCTGACCCTGGGCTTCGTGCTCTCCCCCGGCGGCTGGGCGCAGGGCATGCGCATGTCCATCGACTATTCGTCCATCAGGATCAAGGACGGCATCACGGTACCGTTCAACGCCAATCGGCCGGTGGACAGCTGCTTTACCCAGAGCGGCGGCGTGGCACCCGAATTTGATGCGGATGGGCAGATCGCCAATCCGGGTGACCAGACCGCCTTCGATGAAAACAACCGCTATTGCCAGCAGTTGCGGTTTGCCGAGCTGCTGGACGAGCAGGGCAATCCGATACCTGGCAGCCGCAACCTGCAGGAGCTGGTGTCGTACACCTCCGCCACTCCGCAGAACGCCCTGCCGTACCAGAATCGCAGCGTGGATATCAGCCTCGGCTACAACTTCCCGCTGAGCAGGGCGTTCGAGTCCCTGCCGGGATCCCTGTCGCTCAATCTGCGTGGTACCCGGCTGCTTGAGGCATCGGGCATCCAGCACACCACCACGCTCCTGGGTGGGGCGCTCAATACCGATCCATGCGGGGCCAAGTACGAACTGGCCGACCCGCAGAACTACACCCTCGATGGCGTCTTCCGGTTGTCGAACAGATATAACTGCGTGAACCTGGTCGGCCAGATCCGCAGCAGCACCTTCATCCCGGGTGTGCAGGCGGCACCCACCTGGCGCGGCAATTTCAGCGCTTCCTATCTCATGGGGGACCTGACCACCACGCTGTCGGCCCAGTACGTTGGTGCGGCAAAGCTGGACCTGCAGTGGACCGATGATCCGACCGACCCGCGCTACTACACCGCGGAGGGCTATCTCACGAATGCCACCGTCGATGACAACAGCGTCGATCCGTACCTCAACTTTGCCCTGAACGCCTCGTACAACCTCGATGTGGGGAACCTGAAGCAGTTCCAGATCTGGGGTTCCGTCAACAACCTGTTCGACAAGGATCCGCCCTTCGCAGGCGGCGGCGTCGGCGGTGCCGCCGCGGGTTACGCGGACACCCTGGGCCGGTCCTATCGCATGGGCGTACGCCTGAAATTCTGATCCGGCAATTACCGGACCGGGCGGGGGGAAACCCGCCCGGCACAGAACAACGATTTCTTGGGGGAATTCATGAATCCGAAGATCCACTACTCCACGCTCCTGGCGGGCGCGCTGCTTGGCCTTGTACTTGCGGGCTGCGATTCCATCGTCACCGCTGACGAGGATCCCTATGCCAATCTTCCGCCCGTCACGAAGGTGCTCGACGGCAAGGTCATCGGCCTGGGCTCGCGTCGGTCCGTCACCCTGGGTTACGACGGCAACATCGCACACCAGAAGAGTTTCATTGCCGCCGCGCCGTACGAGGCGAACGCTGGTCTTGCCGAAGTGCCTTTCTCCTTCGGCTCGCTGCCGGCCGGCACAGCCTACGACATCCAGATCATCCAGAATCCCTTTGGCAAGACCTGCGAGGTTGTCAGTGGCGGGGTCGGTGAGGTCAGCGCCACGGCGGAGGTCCCGGATATTGTCGTGGAGTGCGTCAACTCGCTGCCGCGTTTTGATCTGGTCGTCAGCCTCCCTGCCGACCCCGCCCTGTTCACCGGCCTCACGGGCGCCAGAGTGCAGTTGCGGACGGAGGAAGAATGGATTGACCGGGAGGTGACGCCGGGCCAGACAGAGGTCGTATTCGAGGACGTGCTGATGAACGCCAGCACCGAGCTCAATCCCTTCACCTGGACGGTGACGGCCAATACCACCGAGAACAACACCACCAGCAAGTGCATCGTTACGAATCCCCAGGGCAATGTCACGGCCAATGCCAACGTCGTCACGCCCAGGGTCGGCAATCCATTGGCGCCGACGCAGTCGGCCTGCAGGTTCAAGGTAGCGGGCAACATCGGGTATAGCGCTCCCGCCGGGACGGTCTATTCCCCCACTGCCATAGATGGGCTGGAACTGCAGCTGCGCAATGTCAAAGGCGTAGTGATCGAGACGCTGCCCGTTGCGACCTGCACGCCTGCGACGGCCACGACGACCTGTCCGTACGAGTTCGCGATAGCGTCCCGCAGCGATGTTCGCAGCATCTATGACGTTGCCGTATCCAGGCATCCCACCGGACAGTTCTGCGTCGTGGCCAAAGGCGGCAGCGCCTTCCTGTATGTCGCGGCGGTGACGGGCAATCCCGCTGACGCACTTGACCTGAACGTACGTTGCCGTGCCCTGCCTGACACGGCCAGGCAGCTGTCGGGAGTCTTCCGGCTGCAGAGTTCGACCTGGACGCCGAACATCACTAATCCGGTACCGGTGAAGGTCGACTGGACGCCCTTCGATCTGTCCACGCACAACTACGGCAGCAGCAACATGATTGCCTTCTACGAGAACGGAACGTTCCTGTACGGCACCCATGCGGGAACGGCTGGCAATCCTGCCTTTTCCAGCAACAACCTTCACGTTCAGGTGGAGCACGGGTTCTACGATTACGACCCGGTTGCCGCAAAGATCCGGTTCACGATGGTCACCGATACAAACCCGAGCACTACGTACCCGTCAGGCTTCGGGAAGGGTCCGGCTGTTCCCGGCAGTCCGAATGCAGTCCTCTCCACGACGCCTGGACTCAGCGCGACTCCAGGTCGACTGACGGCGAACGGCAGCGATCATCCTTCCATGTCCGCTGTCACCTTCGGCACGGTGAGCACCGCCCTGGGCAATGTGCGAACCATCACCGGCGAGTTCGGCTCCGATGGGACCACGCCGACCAATAACAGGCTGTCCTGGCTGCTGCAGGAGCCGGTGCACGCCATGGGAGAGATGACTGGTGCATGGATCTCGCAGGATTCGCGTCGCCTCTGGACCTGGGACAAGCGCAGCGACTATGGCCTGGCGGTCGCGGTCTTCGGGGGCGCTGCCAGCATGAATGATGCATGCTTCGAGCTGTCGGCGAATGAGGGGGCCAGTGGGTTCTACGTGCGGCGCCCGTCGAACGATGGCTGCTATCCGTTCAGCCGCCCGCAGGTGCCGCGCCCCGCCGGCAGCGCCGGCTTCCAGTTCGGGTTGACGGAGATCGCCGACTTCCAGGCGCCAGTCATGGGTATCGCCTTGGGCTTTGTTGGCAGGATTCCCGGCGGCAATCCCATCGCGGTTACCGATACGCGTCCCCCATCGCCGAACTTCTACCAGGTTGGTCCACCGGGCAGCTTCCCGTTCGATGGTTCGCTCTTTACGCAGCCAGCAGAACCATTCACCAGCTGGTGCGATACGGAAATCCTTGGCATCCGGCCGACGCTCAACGGTGAGCCGGTAGACTATCCATTCTACTTCTGCCGGTCGATCGCGCCCTGAGCTTGAGGATCACTGCACCCGGCACCTAATCGTGCCGGGTGCAGTGAGCTGAATGACTGGAGGAACCCTGATGGCGACTCCAATCTCATCCGTTCACCCAATGCGGTTCGTACTCGGAGGCATTGGTATCCCGCTGCTCGCCGCGGGATTGACGGCTTGTGCCACTGTGCAGGACGGTGCCCTTCCTGTCAGCCTGTCCACGCCCGAAAACGTGGGACTTCAGCAGGGGCGGGTGACAGTAGTGGTTGTGGACGAGCTGGGCATCATCATGCCTCGCATGCGCGTGAACATGTCCTGGGAAGAGCCCTCGTTCTACCGCACCAGTTCATTCACGAACTGGGCGGGCGAGGTGACTTTCTCGGGAGTGCCCCAAGTTGCGGAAATCAGCATCGACCACCCTGGAGGCATCTACACCCGCACCCTGCTGATCCCGCAACGCGGCCGGCCGGAGTTGCGCGTGATGGTGGACACCATGGGTGAGGGCGAATTGATGAGGGAGCGCGAAAGGGCCCGGATGCAGCCTCAGGGGGCCGCACCAGCGTCACGATAGGCCCTTTTTCAGACAGCCGGCGCGGTTCCGATATATAATTGGAAGTTCCCCAGCGATTTCAGCAGGTTAGCTTCCCGTGGATGGCCAGTCGATGGCGCTCTTTACGGGCAACGCCAATCCGGCGCTTGCCCACGATATTGCGCGGCACCTCATGGTGCCGCTCGGCCGCTCCGCTGTGGGGCGTTTCAGTGACGGCGAGGTCAATGCCGAGCTGATGGAAAACGTGCGCGGGCGCGATGTGTTCATCGTGCAGCCCACGTGTCCGCCCACCAACGACCACCTGATGGAACTGCTGGTGATGATCGATGCCTGCCGCCGTGCCTCGGCCGCGCGCATCACCGCGGTCATTCCCTATTTTGGCTATGCCCGGCAAGACCGCCGCCCCCGCGGCGCGCGTTCGGCCATCACGGCCAAGCTGGTGGCGAACATGATTTCCGGCGCCGGCGCCGATCGCGTGCTCACCGTCGACCTGCATGCCGACCAGATCACCGGCTTCTTCGACATCCCCGTCGACAATGTCTACGGTTCGCCGGTGCTGCTGGGCGATGCCTGGAAGCAGGGCTACAAGAACATGATGGTGGTGTCGCCCGACGTGGGCGGCGTGGTGCGCGCCCGCGCGCTGGCCAAGCAGCTGGACGACGTGGACCTCGCCATCATCGACAAGCGCCGCCCGCGCGCCAATGAAGTGAAGGTGATGAACATCATCGGCGACGTGCGGGATCGCAGCTGCATCCTGATCGACGACCTGGTGGATACCGCCGGCACGCTGTGCCAGGCGGCCGAGGCGCTGAAGGAACAGGGCGCGCTGAAGGTGGTGGCCTACATCACCCACCCGGTGCTCTCGGGCAAGGCGGTGGAGCGCATTTCCGCCTCCGCCCTCGATGAGCTGGTGGTGACCGACACCATTCCGCTGTCTGCCGCTGCGAAGGCCTGCGGACGCATCCGCGTGCTGTCGGTGGCGGGCCTGCTGGCCGAGACCATCCGCCGCGTGCGCGATGAGGAGTCGGTCAGTTCGATGTACATCGACTGAAGTTTTCGAAGGTGGTGCGCGCTGGTCGCGACGCGCACCGTGTTGCAACTGTGTGGAGATCATCATGGGAAAGTCATTTGAAGTTGTCGCCGAGACGCGCAACGACCAGGGCAAGGGTGCGAGCCGCCGCCTGCGTCGCGCGGGCAAGGTGCCGGGAATCCTCTATGGCGGAAAGGGCGAGCCTTCGGCTGTCGCGCTCAACCAGCTGAAGCTGCTGAACGTCATCGAGGACGAGAAATTCTACTCCAGCATCATCCAGCTGAAGCTGGATGGCCGCGACGAGCAGGCCATCGTGAAGGACGTGCAGATGCATCCGGCCAAGCGCCAGGTGCTGCACATGGACCTGCAGCGCGTGCTGGCTGACCAGCCGATCCGCATCCACCTGCCCATCCACTTCCTCAACGCCAGCACTTCGCCGGGCGTGAAGCTGCAGGCGGGCCTGGTGTCGCATCTGAAGACCGACGTGGAAATCTCCTGCCTGCCGAAGGACCTGCCGGAGGCGCTGGAGGTGGACATGGGCAACATGAACCTCAACGAGACCCTCTTCCTGAAGGACATCCCGCTGCCGGCGGGCGTGACCATTCCGGAGCTGGTGCAGGGGCGCAACCCACCGGTGGTGTCCATCCACGCGCCGCGTGCCGAGGAACCGGAGCCGGCTGCGGCCGAGGCCGCTGGGGCGCCTGCCGCTGGCGCGGCACCGGCTGCGGATGCCAAGAAGGCTGCGGATGCGAAGAAGGAAGAGCCCAAGAAGGAAGGCGGCAAGAAGTAATCCGCTGCGGATTGCTTCCGGCGCCTTTTGCGCGAGCCAGAGATGCCCGGACTTGCGATTCAGCTCGTCGTGGGTCTGGGCAATCCCGGGCGCGAGTACGAGACCTCGCGCCACAATGCGGGATTCTGGCTGGTGGAGGAGCTGGCGCGGCGCCATGGCGGAAGCTTCCGCCTGGAGCCGCGCTTCCGCGCCGAGCTGGCGCGGGTGCGGCTGGCCGGGAGCGAGTGCTGGCTGGTCAAACCCCAGGACTACATGAACAACAGTGGCCGCGTCACGCATGCGGTCGCCGGGTTCTACAAGGTGCCGGCAGAGGGTGTGCTGGTGGCGCACGACGAGCTCGACCTGCCGCCCGGCGAGCTGCGGCTGAAGCGGGGCGGCGGCGCCGGTGGCCACAACGGCCTCAAGGATCTCATTGCGCACCTGGGCGAGGATTTCTGGCGGCTGCGCATCGGCGTGGGCCATCCGGGATCCCGTGACCTGGTGACGCCGTGGCTGCTGGGGCGCACGGGCAACGCGGAGCGTGCACCAGTGGAGCAGGCGATGCCCGCCGCGGCGGACATCATCCCGTTGATGATCGAACAGGGCGCGGAGCGCGCGATGCAGCAGCTGCACACGGCTGCCGGCAGCGCACGCGGCTGAAACTACACAAGGATTCCATTCCATGGGCATTCAATGCGGCATCGTCGGACTGCCGAATGTGGGCAAGTCCACGCTGTTCAACGCGCTGACCAAGGCGCAGATCGCGGCGGAGAACTATCCCTTCTGCACCATTGACCCGAACGTGGGTGTGGTGGGCGTGCCGGATCCGCGGCTGGCGGACCTCGCCGCAATCGTCAAGCCGGAACGCGTGCTGCCGGCGGCGGTGGAGTTCGTCGACATCGCAGGCCTCGTGGCCGGTGCCTCGAAGGGCGAGGGGCTGGGCAACCAGTTCCTGGCGCACATCCGCGAGACCGACGCCATCGCGCATGTGGTGCGCTGTTTCCAGAACGACGACATCGTGCACGTGTCGGGCAAGGTCAGCCCCATCGACGACATCGATGTCATCGACACCGAGCTGTGCCTGGCGGACCTCGCCAGCGTCGAGAAGGCCGTGGATCGCGCGGCCAAGGCCGCGAAGGCCCATGACAAGGATGGCGTGCGCAAGCATGCCGTGTACTCGCGGGTGCGCGCGCACCTGAACGAAGGCAAGCCGGCGCGCTCGATGCAGCTCACTCCGGAAGACCGCGCGGACCTGCGCGAGCTGCACCTGCTGACGCTCAAGCCCATCATGTACGTGGCCAATGTCAACGAAAGCGGCTTCACCAACAACCCCTTCCTCGATGCCGTGAAGGCACGCGCCGCCCAGGAAGGCGCGGTGGTGGTGGCCGTGTGCGCCGCGATGGAGGCGGAGATCGCGCAGCTGGACGATGCCGAGAAGGGCGAGTTCCTGAAGGACCTGGGGCTCTCCGAGCCGGGGCTGGACCGCGTGATCCGCGCGGCGTACCAGCTGCTGGGCCTGCAGACCTATTTCACCGCCGGCGTGAAGGAAGTGCGCGCCTGGACGGTGAAGGCCGGATCGACCGCGCCCCAGGCGGCCGGAGTGATCCACACCGATTTCGAGCGCGGGTTCATCCGCGCAGAGGTGATGGCCTATGAGGACTTCATCAAGTACCGCGGCGAGGCGGGAGCGAAGGAAGCCGGCAAGCTGCGGCTGGAAGGCAAGGAGTACATCGTCCGCGAGGGGGATGTCATGCACTTCCGGTTCAACGTGTAGGGGCAACGCCAGGCCTGCCTGGCTCGTTGACTCCGCAATACAACATACAAATAACCAGACATTTATTGCTCGCGAACTCGCGCATTGTCGCTGTCGCGGCAAGGGCTGACGGTCTCACTGCCTATCGTTAGTCTTGCCGGAGGTTGCACGGGGGTGCAACCGCTCCTGCAAAACAAGCGAGGGTCTCGTGCGTATCAATCGTTCAGTTGCCCGTGCTGTGCGTGCATCCCTGGGTTGCGCGCTCCTGACAAGTGCTGGAACCGTGGCGTCCGCCGCGCAAGACGAGATGGTAGAACTGGAAGAAGTGGTAGTTACCGCCCAGTTCCGTGAACAGAACGTGCAGGACACGCCGCTGGCGATAACTGCGGTGTCGGCCGAGATGCTGGAGGCGCGCAGCCAGACCAACATCACCGAAGTGGCGAACCAGGCTCCCAGTGTCACGCTGAAGCCGCAAAGCCCCATGTTCGGGCCCTCGATTGCCGCCTATATCCGCGGCATCGGCGCCGGTGATTTCAATCCGGCACTGGAGCCGGGCGTCGGCATCTATGTGGACGATGTGTATATCGCCACGCTGACTGGCTCGATGCTGGACCTGCTCGACCTGGAACGCGTGGAGATTCTCCGCGGACCGCAGGGAACGCTGGCGGGCCGCAATTCCATCGGCGGCGCCGTGAAGCTGTATTCGAAGAAGCCCGACAGCAGCGACAGTGGTTCCTTCCAGGTCACTTATGGTTCACGCAACCGGCTGGATCTGCGCGGCACGGCGAACTTCGCGCTCACGGACAATCTGTTCATGCGCATCTCCGGGGTGGACAAGAGCCAGGAAGGCTATATCGACCGCATCGACTACGGGTGCGCCTTCCCCGGAAATCCGTATGGAATCGTCTCGCTCACGGCCACCTCTGCGGGCTGCGTGGTGGCCAGGGACAGCAATGTGAACTACAGCGCGGGCCGCGTGGCGTTCCGCTGGCTGGCCAACGAGCGCGTGGAGGTGAACCTCTCGGCCGACTACACCAACGACCGCCGTAATCCCACGGGCGCGGTGCTGGTGGATTATCGGGACGCGACCCAGGCGGCTGCCGCGATTGGCCGTATCCAGCCGGTTCTGGATGCCGATCCGGCGAACAATGTGCGGCCATCAGTGTTCGTGACACCGCGCGGGTCCTACCACTACTACGCGAGCTTCTACAACCCGGCCCATGACGGTACGGGCGAAGTCACCACTGCAATGGTCGAGTCACGTCCCACGCCCCGCCAGTGGTTCGAGGGTTGGGGTACGGCGCTCGACGTGGACTTCGGGATCAGTGACAGCCTGTCGCTGCGGTCGATCACGGCCTATCGCGAATACGAAAGCGGATTCGTCAACGACAACGACCTGTCGCCGCTCGCCAGTTCCATCGGAGACGGCTCGCTTCCGTTCCGCGCGCTCACGCAGGAGCTGCGCCTGAGTGGCGGCAATGATGTGCTTGATTACACCCTTGGCGCCTACTACCTGGACCAGCGTTCCACATACCAGTCGTGGCAGGACCTGCGATACACCGGGCCCCTGCAGTTCCAGCAGGACGATGTGGTCAATGTGGATACCTGGGCGGCGTTTGCCCACCTGGGCTGGAGCGTCACGGAACAGCTCGACCTCACCGCAGGCCTGCGGTACACGGACGAACACAAGGATTACAACTACATCCGCCGGACGCGGGATGGCGCCCTGCATCCTGCGTTCAACGCGCCCGGCAATGAGCTGGATGGCCAGCGCAACAACTACGACGGCGACCAGCTCGACTATCGGCTCGCCGCGCAGTACAGCTGGACCGAAGACCTGATGACCTACCTGCAGTACTCAACCGGGTTCAAGGGTGGTGGAACCACGCCGCGTCCCTTCAACCTCGACCAGCTGGTGTCATTCGGGTCCGAAACACTGAAGTCGTGGGAACTGGGTGCCAAGACCGACTTCCTCGATCGCCGCCTGCGGGTGAACACAGCTGTGTTCTTCGGTGACTACAAGGATGTGCAGATGGGCCTGCAGCAATGCCCGGTCGGCCCGCCTGCTCCCTGCGGCGTGATTGCCAACGCCGGTGATGCGGAACTGAAGGGATTCGAGTTTGAGGCCGTCATCCGGCCTGTCCGCCGCATGACGGTGGATGCCTCATATACCTACACTGACTTCAAGTGGAAGTTCCTCAGTCCGCTGACCCAGCCCCTGAGTGGGGTGGGCGGCATCCAGCTGTGGATGACCACGCCATTCCTGCCCAAGACCAAGGCGAGCCTCGGCACGCAGTACGAGTTCACGCTGGCAAATGGCAGCACCCTGTCGCCGCGCTTCGACGCCAGCTTCCAGTCCGAGCTGCACACCAACGGCAACAACAGCGTGAACAACCGCATTGGCGGCTACACGCTGTTCAACGCCCGCCTGGTCTGGAAGCGTGCGCAAGGGGGCCTGGAGATCGCACTGGAAGGCACGAACCTCGGGGACAAGTACTACTACCTGTCGCGAGCGGACCAGTACACGGGTGCCGGCCATACCGACGCCCAGCCTGGACGGCCCCGGGAGTGGGCGGTGACGCTGAAGAAGACGTTCTGAGGGCCTGAAGACGGTTCCTGTGCTGGCTGCCAGGGAAGGTGGCCGGCTCCAACACCGCCGGAACCGTCCGCCCCGGCGGCCCCCGGAGGTGGCTTGACACCCTGGCTGCCCAGCCAAGACAATCCGCGGCCCGCATCGGCGGGTCCCTCCGGATCCCCGCGGCGGTCGCTGGAAAGGTAGCTCAGCTGGTTAGAGCACGGCACTCATAATGCCGGGGTCGAGGGTTCGATTCCCTCCCTTTCCACCATCATTTCAAGCACTTGGCTTCTGCCCCTCAGGGCGCAGAAGCACGATTGCGGGACTTTTGCGGGACGACAACTGGCACACCCGGTTTGAAGCCTTGATCAGATTGGTGATCTCGGCCGCCGAGTAGTGCGTCGTGATTCGCGCCGACTTGTGCCCCAGCAAGTCCTGCCGATCCTCGAAGCTAACCCCGACCGCGCGCAGCCTTCGGCCAAACGTGTGCTTCAGATCGTGTACCCGGATGCGCCGAAATCCCTGCGGGCAGGGTGTTCCGAGCACCTCCAGATACCGCGCCGAGGCGCGCCGTCGCGCCGCCTTCCACCCCGAGCTGTTGATGCCGGTCACCGCATGACCGTCATACGTGAACACATGCGTTTCATGCTCGCCCCGCATCGATTCGATCACCGACTGCGCAACATCATTCAGGATGACTACACGATCAGCCTTGTTCTTCACGACGCTGGCCGGAATCACGAACACGCTTTTGTTCACCTCGGGTAGTTTCACTTCCCATTCCCACCTCAACTGCACGACTTCCTGCTCGCGCGTGCCGGTGTTCACCTTGAAAAGCGCCATGTGCGCCAGATGACCATCCAGTTCGCTGAACAGGAGCCGCTGTTCGTCCCATGACAGGGGATATGGTCGTCGTGCGTCTTCGTGCGGCAGCATCCGCAGCAGCGGGGCGGTTTCGAGCCAGGTAAGCCCGTTGCCATCCCGCCAGGCCCTCGCCGCGAGTATCAGAATCCGCCGGACCACCGCCAGATCGCGGTTGATCGTGCCGGGGCTGATGCCCGCGTCGAGCCTGGCCTGAACATGCCCGCGCAGCGAGTCCTGATGCACGCGGGGCAGGGGCAGATTCCCAATCGAGGAATCCAGGCTCTGCAGTGCCCGCGCGTCGCGTTCCAGGCTGCGCTTGTGCAGGTGTTCGTTCAGGTACTTGGTTGCCGCTTCTCTAAACGTACGGTCCTGGCGTTGGCCGTACACGAGCTGCTCGCGAAGCTTTTCAAGCCGTCGGTTGAGGAATCGAATCGCTTCGTCGAGGTTGCCCGTGCCACAGCTTTCGCAAAGGCGTCCGTATCCCTTGATCCACTTGTCGACATGCCAGACCTCGCCACGCTTGGCGAGACCGGGCGTTCTTCGTTGTCCCATGGACTGCTCCTTACAGCCGCGGGACGCCCGTTGCGGGACTTATACTCATCGGCCCATTTGTCGAGGTCAAGGCGATCAAATGCGATGCCTTGCACGCCGATGCGGATCGCGGCGACGCAGGGCCGGACGTCTCGATTGAAGCGGTTCTTGTCCATGCCGAGATAGGCGGGCGCGTCGCGGAAGCGAAGGAATCGCGGCGCGATGCAGGGCGGGTACATGCGGGTTCGCTCGCGAGTGTGGTTCCGGTGGTTCAGGGTCGAGTTGTCACTCATGACGCAGGTTGCCTGGAATCGGGGGAAGGGCAGAAGAGGGGGTTTCACGGGAAATCCCGTCAATTCCGGCTTTCAGGTGGCCGGCCAGATACCCTTCAATTGGCCGGCCCATAACCTTGCAATCAGCCGAGCCGCCCGGCTACGATCCGCCGAATGGCCGCCGATCGCCTCTACCGCAGATTTGCCGAAGAAGCCCTGCGGGAGACGCTGGCAGATACGCCCGCCGTCCTGATCCACGGTCCACGTCAATGCGGCAAGACCACGCTGGCCCGTGGGGTCGGTGAGGCGCGGGACTACGCCTACTTCAGCTTCGATGACGATGTAACCCTCGCTGCGGCCAAAGCCGATCCCGTGGGTTTCGTCGGGGACCTGCCCGAGCGCGTGGTGCTCGACGAAGTCCAGCGCGCCCCGGTGATCTTTCCTGCGCTCAAGTCGGCCGTGGACCGTCGCCGGACTCCCGGACGCTTCCTGCTGACGGGATCGGCAAACGTGCTTCTGCTGCCGGCCCTTGCGGATTCGCTGGCGGGTCGGCTGGGTCTGTTGCGCCTGCACCCCCTGGCGCAATGCGAGCTCGCAGACCACGCGCCGAAATTCCTCGATCTGCTGTTCAACGACGGTTTCAAGGTCCGCAAATACGAGCGTCTCGGCAAGGGCCTCGCCGAGCGCATCGCTGCAGGCGGCTACCCAGCCGCACTCGCACGCGCCACGGCGAGCCGCAGGTCCGCCTGGTATCGCGACTACATCGAAACCCTTGTGCAGCGGGACGTACGCCAGCTCGCCCGCATCGCCTCGCTCGATGCGCTGCCGCGCCTCCTGGCGCTCGCTGCGGGTCAAACTGCACGACTCATCAACATCAGTGATCTGGCCAGCCCCTTTCAGCTCAGCCGGCCCACCATCCGCGACTACGTCACGCTGCTGGAACAGGTGTTCCTGATCGACGAACTGCCGCCCTGGCATAGCAATCGCTTGAGCCGGCTGATCAAGACACCGAAGCTGCACATCGGCGACACCGGCCTTGCCTGTGCGCTGCTCGGCATCGACGTGGCCGGAATTTGGCAGGATAGAACCCTGCTCGGGCAGCTACTGGAGACGTTTGTGTATCAAGAGGTACGTCGCCATGCCAGCTGGCACGACGGGGAAATCCGTTTCAGCCATTACCGCGATAAGGATGGCGCCGAGGTGGACCTGGTGCTGGAGCGGGGCAGTGGGCAGATCGCGGGGATCGAGGTCAAAGCCGCAGCCACCGTGACGGCCGCAGACTTTCGCGGACTTCGCAAGCTGAAGGAAGCCGCCGGCCGGAAATTCACTTCGGGCGTCGTGCTCTATGACGGCGAGACCAGCGCCGGCTTCGGAGAGGGTTTGCATGCCATTCCAATTCGCACGCTTTGGGAACGGCACGAATGACTGCAACCACTCAGATCATGACCGAGGCCGACACCTGCCGCGAACTCGTCACCCCGAAGCTGACGAACGCCGGTTGGGGCGATGCCCCGCATGTGATCGGCGAGCAGCGTACCTTCACGAGTGGTCGGATCATCGTTACCGGCGGCCGCGTGCGCCGAGGCAAGCAGAAGCGCGCCGACTAGCTTGGCAGCCCGCTGTTGGGACACATTGAGTCCCATGAGTTGTACGGATGTTCTGAAGGTACGCGTAACCCCTGAGCTGAAGCGCCAGGCGCAGGGCATCGCTGCCCGTGAGTTGCTGGCCGAATCGGCGTGGCTCAAGCGTCTGGTCTTGCGCGAAATTGGACTGAGGACGACCCTGATCTTGCCGACCGCGACTCTCGCAGGGCAGGCTGCATGCACCGAAAAGGAGCGCCTTGCGAAGTGCCAATGGCTGTCTCCGGCCGATCTACGTGCGCCTTCTGGACGAAGACCGGCTGTTGATTGAGGCCCGTGCGGAGGCGAGGGGACTGCGGCCGGCTACCTCTATCGGTGCTGCCCGTATATGGACGGCAACGGGCGAATGGGACGATTCCTGATGAACCTGATGATGGCTTCCGGCGGATGCCCCTGGACCATCGTGCCGCTGGAACGTCGCAAGGTTCGCGACAGGCTCGATTGTTACCTTGGCCTCTGACGACCATCAATCGCCCGGGGAACCAGCCATGCTGCGCAGAATCCTTTCGCTACTTGCCTTTATATATGGATCAGCCTCGATTCCTGCGCACGCCCAGGCGCAGCGGGAGGCGGTCGGCGCCGTTCGCGGGCGCGTCGTGGATGCTGTAACCGGACGCGCGGTACCGACGGCAACCGTACAACTCATGCGCAATCAGCGCGTCTACGGCACGGTCGACGCCGATGCCGCGGGAGAGTTTTCATTCGATGACGTGCCGGAAGGCGTGTACTCGGTAGAGGTGCAAGAGCAGGGCTACCTGAAAGCCGCACAGGCGGACGTACGGGTCGTGCTTCGCAGGGTGGCTCCGGTCGAATTCGCCCTGGAGCGCGCCGCCGAGGAGGAGCTTGCCGAAGTGGTCGTCTCGGCGCGCGCGACAATCGGGGATCCGCGCGCGACACCGAACACAGTGCTGCTGGAGCGTGAAGAGATACGACGCAACCCGGGCAGTGCCGGGGACGTGTTCCGTGCCCTGGACATACTGCCGGGCGTCGTGGCAACGGGTGAGTTCTCGAACTTCACCGTGCGTGGCAACGGGCCGCGGGACAACCTGATCCTGGTCGATGGCATTCCGTTCGAAAAGGTCACCCACTTCGACGAGTCGCTGGGTGAGCAGGCAGACGTCGATGGCAGCGGAAACTACTCGATCTTCGCGCCGAACATCATCGGCAGTGCCAGGTTTTCCCCGGGCGGCTGGCGGGCTGCGGAGGGTGGCAAGAACGGGTCGCTGCTTGATCTTGAGATCGCCAGGGGCAACTTCGCCAGTTCCACCGCCGGCGTGCGCCTGGACATCATCGGGATCGAGGCTGACTATGACGGGCCGAGTTACGTCGCCGACAACACCAGTCTGTTGCTGTCGGCACGAAAGTTCGACTTCAACAAGTTGTTCAAGGCGATCGGCGAGAACGACATCGGTTCGCCACGGCTGACTGATGTCATCGTGAAGACCGTCACCGACCTGGGCAACGACCATCGCATCGAATTGCTGGCGATCCACGCAGGCGAGGACTTCAAGCGCACGGTCGAGAATGTGCTCGAGTCGGAAAACTTCGAAGACGTGGGAATCAGCGAGTCGGAGCAGGGCAACACATTGCTCGGGGTGACATGGCGGTGGTCCCCCGGGGCGGTCGCACAGTTCCGCAACACGCTTTATTACCGAAGCAGCAGGACTGAGAGCACACAGGGCGAGGCATTTCCGGATCTCGCGGGTCTGGACCCGACGCCTGCGACGACGCCGGTCAGCGAGGACATTCTGCGGATCCGGGAGCGTGAAAAGGAGATCGGCTGGCGCGGCGATTTCAGCACGACGCTGAGATCGAACGGAATATTTACGGCTGGCGCGCAAGTGGCCCGAGTGGATCTGGACTTCGACCGGCGCCTCTCCGGCGACTGGACACGGTATGAGTACGACCAGTCTGACTTCCGCCCGGACCCGACACAGCAATACATAGTGCTGACGCCCGGGGAATACAACTCGGCCCTGAATGCGGCAGAGACGAGGATTGCCGCCCATGCCGACTACACATGGAAGAGCGGCCATTTCACGTGGACGCCCGGAGTCCGCTACGAGCGCGACGGGTTTTCGGGGAAGTCCAACGTCGCCCCGCGTCTGCTGGTGAACTGGCAGCCCGATGCGGCCACCAGAATGTGGACCGGAGGTGGTGTGTATTACCAGGCGCCACGCTATCTGGATTTCGCGGCGGATCCGTCAAATCTCGCCCTTGAGAGCGAGCGATCCACGCAGCTGGTGCTGGGGTTCTCCAGGCATCTGCGCGATGACCTGCGCTTTTCTGCAGAAGGGTATTACCAGAAGCTCGACCATCTCACCGTCTTCGACGATCGGACGACGAACACCGCAACCAGCATCGGCAAGGGGTCCGCCAGGGGTGTGGACCTGATGCTTGCCAAACGCATGAACCGGCGCTGGAGTGCGTCGGCAACGTATTCATACTCGCGCGCCCGCCGCGATGACAGACTTGGCGAAGGGGAATATGCCTCTGACTGGGATCGTCCGCATGCGTTCGGAATCGTCGGTGCCTGGCAGCCGAGTGATCGATGGACCTTCTCGGCGAAATGGAAATACGCTTCGGGTCGCCCGACCGACGCCTTCATCGTGCACAGCGATGTGCTGGGAGGCGGCGGACCTATGCGCTACTCAAAGGAACTGACGCAGACCAACGCCGATCGCCTGCCCGCCTATCATTCGCTGAGCCTGCGCGCGGACTACCAGCGCCGCTTTGGCCCGCTGAGCCTGGTTGCCTATCTGGACATCCTGAACCTGTATGGTCGCAAGAACGGAGACGCCTATGAATGGGACGAGCGCCGCGGCGTCAACATCATCGAGGGACTGGACGAGCCGCTGCCCACCCTCGGAATCAGGTTTGAATATTCCTGGGCGCCAGGAAAATGAGCCGGCCGCCGGGACTATCCCTTGAGATTGCTGATCATCGAAGATAACCAGCGCCTCTGCCAGGCCGTTGCGGAGAGCCTGCGGGCGCAGGGCTTCACGGTCGACACAGCGGCGTCGGCCGCCGAGGGGCTGCGGGCCTGGAAGGCGGCCGAATATGATGCCGCCGTGCTCGATCTCATGCTGCCGGACGGCACCGGCCTGAATGCGCTGAAGGAAATGCGTGCCAGGGGCAACATGGAACCTGTGTTGATCCTCACCGCGCTGGGTACGCTCGAAGATCGCGTCCGCGGCCTGGATAGCGGCGCGGACGACTACCTCGTGAAGCCTTTCGCCATGCAGGAGCTCATAGCCAGGCTGCGCGCCCTGTTGCGCCGCCCGGGCGCTGCATTGGGACGTACGCTCACGCTCGGCAGTGTGAGGCTCGATACCTCGGCGCGTATCGCCACCGTCGCCGGCACCCGGCTCGACCTGACGCGCTCGGAGCTGATCGTGCTGGAAACGCTGCTGCGTAACCAGGGAAGGGTGCTTTCGAAGGAGCGGCTCGCCGAAAGCCTGTACGATTTCGAACAGGAGCGCAGCGCGAATTCCGTGGAAACGCACATGCACAGGTTGCGCAAGAAGCTCGCGGCGGCCGGTGCTGATGTGTCGCTCCGCACTCTGCGCGGGTTGGGCTATCTTGCCTCCTGATCGCGCCCCGGGTCGGGCTCCGTCCCTGCTTCGCGCGCTTGTCGTCCGGCTGGCCATCGTGGTGGTGCTGGCGCTGGCCGGCATCTACGCGATCCTGTACCTGGAGTTCCGCGATGGGCTGATGGGCCTGGACGGCCAGAGCATTGCCATCCAGGTCGAAGACCTGCGCGAGTCGATCGTGCCGGGAACGACCCCACCGCGCCTCCAGCTGCCACCCGCCCTGCAGGAGTTCTACGCCAGGCCGGATACGTTGAATGGCTATCAGGTTCTGGGCGCGGATGGCACCGTGCTGGAGTCCGGCGGCTTCGCTACGCCCCGCCTGCCGTTGCCGGTCGCCCAACGCGGTGAGCGGATCGTCATGCAGATGGAAACGGACCCGGTGTCGGGCAGCAGCATCATGGCTGCTGCCGTCCGTGTCGATGATGGCCAGGGGTCATACTGGTTGCGTGTGGTGCGCAATCTCGGGGATACGGAGAGCCTGCTCGCCCAGCTCATGCTTGGTGCATTGGGGGAGCTGGACTGGCCGATGGCCTTGCTGCTGATCGCCGTGGTGGGCGTAGTCGTTGTGACAGTGCTGTCATCGCTGCGCTCCCTGCGTGCCGTCTCGCACCAGGCTTCCAGGTTGTCGCTGCATCGCCTGGACGAGAGGTTGCACGCGAAAAACCTCCCCCGGGAGCTCGTTCCGCTGGTCCAGGCAGTCAACACCTCGCTCGATCGCCTCGAGGCGGACTATCGCGTGCAAAGGGAATTCACCGCCAATGCCGCGCATGAGCTGCGCACTCCGCTGGCGACATTGCGGGCGCGGCTCGAATCCCGCTTTTCAGCGCAGCAGCTCGGCGATGTCGCCGTTGAAATCGACCAGCTGGCACGGCTCGTGGAGCAGTTGCTCTGTCTTGCGCGCCTGGATTCGCAGGAACAGTTCCAGTTCGACGCGTTCGACGCCCACGCCGTTGCGCTGGACGTGGCCCGGGAGCTGGCACCGGTCGCGCTCGAGACCGAGCACTATGTGACCGCTGCAACGCCAGAGGCCTCCGTGCCCACGCACGGCAATGCCACCCTGACGCGCCTGGTCTTCCGCAATCTCATCGAGAACGCGATCCAGTACACGCCGGCCGGCACGTCGATCACGCTTTCCGCCGGTGATGGCTCGGTGGTCATTGCCGATGACGGGCCAGGGATATCCCCGCAAGCCGCGCAGACCCTGTTCGAGCGGTTCCGCCGCGGCCCCAATGCCTCGGGCTTCGGGGCAGGCCTGGGGCTGGCAATTGCGAAATGCATCATGGAGCGGCAAAAGGGGCGCCTGTGGCTCGACACGAATGCCGTGAGCGGAGCCCGATTCGTGATCGGGTTTACCGGACCTGCGTAGCTTTACCCCCACCGCAGCATGACGTGGTCTACAAGTCCGGCCAGTCGCCGATTTTCACGCGCTGGACCATCACCGGGCCATCCTTGCCGCGCGGATCGAAGACCAGCGCATCGCCCTCGCCCATGCCGGCAGAGTAGTCGGGAAATGCCGCCGAAATATTCGGTCCATGCGTGATCAGCAGGCGGTTGCCTCCAGCCTGCGTGCCGTGGGCAACCTGCTCACGCAGCCATTCTGCGCGAGCCTGGCTCGCGGCCGCCATGCCCTCATTGCTCAGCTGGTCCGCGGGCTTTGCCTTCCCGACGTCCAGGAGCCGCGCAGTCTCCAGCGCGCGGTAGGTCGGACTGCTGAGGACTTCATTGAAAGGAATCCTGAGCCGCTTCAACGCCGCCCCCATGGCACTGGCGTCACGCCGGCCGGTTGCGTCAAGCTGTCGTTCGCGACCGGCATTGTCCGCATTGGCAGTGGCCGCGTCGGGCGTCTCGCGCGGTGAATTGGCATGGCGCATCACGATGACGAAGCCGCCATCGCGCAGCGAGGCAAGCGTGGCTGCCGGGATTGTCTGGGCCACCAGTGGAGAGGTGGCCAGGAGAAGGCACAGCGAGAAGCCTGGTAACCGCCACTTCACTGCTTGCATCGCTCGCCTCCGCACAATGGCACGCCCCGATTTGCGCTGATCGTACTCCCGATCCGCAGAACCTGTGACGAGATTCACGGAGTGGGGAACAGGGGAGACTGGAAGCTTCGTGATATGCCGCTCTGCGGCAAACTAGCCCTGCCGATGGAAGAACAGTACAAGCCAGTCAGGGAAGAACCGGCGATTGCGGCAGATGGTGCGGGTGCCTCCGCCCGCCACGCGCAGCTGCGACCGCAGTTCGTGCGCATGGCGCGCCAACCCCTTTTCGATGCCGGGCTCGCGGTGGCCGCTTACCAGCTGCTGCATGCCGAAGAATCCGGTGCCGACGGGCCGGGTGACGCAGCGGCGCAGCTGTTTGCCGGGGCGCTGGACATCGGTTTCAGGCGCCTCGTGGGCGACGCCCCGGCGTTCATCCGCTTCCCCACACACATGCTGGTGGCGCAGCTGCAGCTGCCGCTGTCACCTGAGCGCATTGTCATTGAGGTTTCCGGTGCCTCGGCCGCGGATGGCAGGCTCGTGGACGGATTGATGCGGATGCGCGGCGAGGGATATCGCATTGCCCTCGCGGACTACGACCTCTGGCAGCAGGGCGTGGAGATCCTCGATTACGCCGACATCGTGAAGGTGGATGTGCGGCGGCATCCAGACGTGCAGCTGGCCAGCCTGGTGCCAGGCCTGCGGCGCCATCGCGTGCAGATCGTGGCGGAGGGCGTGGAGACGGCGGCGGCGCTTGAGCGCTGTCGCGCGCTCGGGTTCGACTTCTTCCAGGGCAACTTCCTCGAACATCCGGAGACATTTGCCGGCCGCGCGGCGCCGAGTTCGCGGCTGGTGGCGCTGGAGCTGGTGCACACGCTGCAGGACTGCAGTGTGCCGGCGGGAGAAATCGAGAGTTCCATCGTGCGTGACGTGGGACTCAGCTACCGGCTGCTCCGCTGCATCAACACCAGTTACTACCGCATGCCGCGCGTGGTGAACTCCATGCTGCATGCCATCCTGCTGCTCGGCTATGACGAAGTGCGCCGGATCTGCGCCGTGGTGCTGCTGGCATCGATGAACGACCGTCCTGCCTATGTCGGCATCCAGGCGCTCACGCGCGCACGCATGTGCGAGAACCTCTGCGTGGCGGCCGGGGCAGGGGCCAGGGGTGGCTATTTCATGACCGGCCTTCTCTCGCTGGTCGATGTGGTGCTGGGTGCCCCGCTGGAGGAATGCCTCCAGGAGCTGCCGCTGGACGAGGCCGTGCGCAAGGCGTTGTGCGGCGGGCAGGGATCCATGGGCGCGGCACTGCATTGCGTGATCGCGCATGAACGTGGCGACTGGGATGCGGCCGGCTTCCAGGGAATGCCGGAGGCTTCGATTGCCTCCGCCTACTCACAGGCCGTCGAATGGGCGGAGTGCATGCACGCCGCCCTCCGCCAGTGACCAGCTAGCGCGGGGATTGCCCGCGGCGCCTGCGCGGCGCCTTGCCCATGCCCGGCGCTGGAGGCTCGATGTGCCGGAGCAGTGCCTCGAGTGAACGCTCCAGCTCGGCCAGCCGCACGTCATCCAGCTGTTCCACGGCATGCTGCAGCACGCCCACCATGCGTCCGGCCGTGGCGCCCAGGATGCCGCGGCCCGCAGCAGTGACGTACAGATGCACCGAGCGCTGGTCATCGCCGCTGCGGCGGCGCTCGATCCATCCCTGCTGCGCCAGGGTGCGCAGCAGGTGGCTCAGCGCGGAGCGCTGCATGCCCAGTGAGCTGGCCAGGCGCGATGACTGGATGCCCGGCTCCGCGGCAATCACGGCCAGCGCGCGATGTGCCTGCACCGGGGCGCCTGTGCGCTGTTCGAGTTCGCGGTAAAGGGCGCGGGCGCGGTCGACGAGGGTGCGGGCCAGCAGCAATGCGGCGTGTTCGCGCTGTGCGCGCGGCGGGGTGCCGGGCGGCCGGTCTGTCTGGCCCATGATTGGATGCCATTCTAGCGGGCTGCCGCAGGCAAAGCGCGTTGATTGAATAGCCTCAATCATTTAGCATGTTCAATCATGATCACCCATGCAGCGCCCGAACCGCGCTATTTCCAGACGCGGCGCACCTGCCTGTTCCTCGATGTCGACGGCACCCTGGTAGACCTGCAGCCGCAGCCCGCCGACGTGCACATCGATGCGGAGCTCATCAGCCTGCTTGGCCGGCTTCACACTCACCTTGATGGTGCGGTGGCCCTCATCAGCGGGCGGCCGCTCGATGAGCTGTCGCGCCTGTTCGCGCCGCTGGAGATCTGCATGGCGGGCATCCACGGCTTCGAGCGCCGCTGCGCCCGCGGCGTAGTGCACCGGCCGACGGTGCCGGGCACGCGCCTCGACAGCGCACGCGCGCAGCTGGCACGGCTGGCCGACCAGCATCAGGGCCTGCTGCTGGAAGACAAGGGTGCCGCGCTGGCGCTGCACTTCCGCGCCAGGCCCGCCGCCGAGGAGCTGGCCGCTGCCACCATGCGGCGCTGCCTGCGCGAGCTGGGCGCAGACTTCGAGCTGCTGGAGGGCAACTGCGTGCTGGAGATCAAGCCGGCGGTGCAGAACAAGGCCACGGCCATCGAGGCCTTCATGCAGGAGGATCCGTTCGCGGGCCTCATCCCCATCTACATCGGCGACGACCGTACCGACTTCGACGGATTCGGCGCCGTGCGGCGACATGGCGGCGTGGACATTGCGGTCGGCGAGCGCGTCCCTGCGCGCTGGCGACTGGATGATCCGGCCGCCGTGCGTGCCTGGCTGCAGAGCTTCGCCGCCCAGGGAGTGCGAGGCGCGGCGTGATGCCGAAAAGCGCACGGAGGGCGCGATGAGCCGCCTGGTGGCGGTTTCCAACCGGATATCCCTGCCGCGCAGGGGCGCGGCACCCGGCGGACTGGCAGTGGGGCTGGCAGCGGCCATGCGCGCCCGTGGTGGCCTGTGGTTCGGCTGGAGCGGCGAAGTGGTGGAATCACCCGCGCAGCTGCCCGAAACCGCGCGGCGTGACGGCATCGGCTACGCCACCATCGACCTTTCCCGGGCCGAGCACGATGAGCACTACCTGGGCTTCTGCAACGGCGTGCTCTGGCCGGTGTTCCACTATTTCCCGGACAATTACCGCCACCGCGAGCAGGACTACGAACGCTACCTGGCGGTGAACCAGCGTTTCGCCTCTGCGCTGCAGCCGTTGCTGCGGCCGGATGACGTGATCTGGGTGCACGACTTCCACCTGCTGCCGCTGGCGCAGCGGCTGCGCGCCGGGGGGGTGACGCAGCCGATCGGCCTGTTCCTGCACATCCCGTTTCCGCATGTGGAGCTGCTGCGCGTATTGCCCGTCTACGGGGAATTGCTGGGCGCGATGCTCGACTATGACCTGGTGGGATTCCAGACAATGAGTGACCTGGAGGCGTTCCGCGCCGCCGTGGTGCACCTGTGGGGCCCTGAGGCCCTGGTCAGCGAAGATGAAATACAGGTGGGAACGCGGCGCCTGCGCGCGGCCGTATTTCCCATTGGTGTCGATGTCGATGCCATCCAGGCCGAGGTGAAGCGGGCCCGACCCGCGGAGACCTGCCGGCGCATGGTTGCCGGCATGCTGGGCCGCAAGCTGGTGATCGGCGTCGATCGCCTGGACTACAGCAAGGGGCTGGTGGAGCGCTTCGGCGCCTACGAGCGTTTCCTCGAGACCCACCCCGAGAACCAGGGCCGTGTCACCTTCCTGCAGATCGCCCCCCTGTCGCGGCCCGACCTGCATGCCTATGCGTCCATCCGCTCCGAACTGGAGCAGGCCACCGGGCGCACCAACGGGCGCTTCGCCGACACCGACTGGACGCCCATACGTTACTTGAACCGCAATTTCCCGCATGATGTGCTGATGGCCTTCATGAACTGCGCCCAGGTTGGCATCGTGACCCCGCTGCGGGATGGCATGAACCTGGTGGCCAAGGAGTTCGTGGCTGCGCAGGATCCGGATGATCCCGGCGTGCTGGTCCTCTCCACGCTGGCCGGCGCCTCGCGCGAGCTCACGGGTGCGCTGCAGGTGAATCCCTACGACCGGCGGGGAATGGCGCACGCCATCCAGCAGGCGCTGAACATGCCGCTGGACGAGCGCCGTGCACGCCATGCCGGCATGCTGCAGACGCTGCGTAGAAGTGACATCCACGCCTGGTATTCCAGGTATCTCGCCGCGCTCGCGGCTACTCGTGACGCCAACCTTCCGGCGGCACTCTCGGCCTGATGCCCCGGCGCGACTTCCCTGCCGACGTCCTGCATTTCATTGAAAGCAGGATCGACAGCGTGCCCCACCTGGAGTCGCTGTTGCTGTTCTGGCAGAGCCAGCGCGCATCCTGGGGCGAGGCAGACATCGCGGCGCGTGTGTATGTGAGTGTGGAGCGCGGCCGGGTGATCATCGCGGACCTGGGCAGGTACGGCTTCGTCACCGCGGTGGAAGGACAGCCGGGCCGCTACGTCTATGCCCCGGAATGGGATGACTCCCGCATGATGGAAAGGCTGGCGGAGTTGTACCGGAAACATGTCGTGCTGGTGGCCAGCCTCATCCATGAAAAGTCTGCCCCGGGCGCTGTGCGCGACTTCGCGCGTGCCTTCCAGCTGAAGGATGGAGACTGATATGGCTTCAGCGGTTTACGTGTTGTGCACCCTGACGACGCTGCTCTGCGCGGCGTTGCTGCTGCGGGGATACCTCAGGGGACGCAAGCGCCTGCTGCTCTGGAGTGGCCTGTGCTTTGCCGGCCTGACGCTGTCCAACGGGCTGATGTTCGTCGACCTGGTGCTGCTGCAGGAGACACGGCAGATCTATACGGCGAGGCTGGTCACGGCGGCCGCAGCCATGCTGCTGCTGGTGTACGGGCTGGTGTGGGACGCGGAGGAGCGCTGATGGAAAGCTTCCTGCTGGGCGTGATCGTCACCTGCTCGCTGATCGCGGCGCTGTTCTTCTTCAGGTTCTGGCGCAACACCCGCGACCTGCTGTTCCTTGCGTTTGCCGCCGCCTTCGGCATCGAGGGCTTCAACCGCATCGGTTTCCTGTTCCTCGAACGGCCCAACGAGGGCAGCCCGATTATTTATGCCGTGCGGCTGCTGGCTTCGCTGCTGATCCTCGCCGCGATCCTGTGGAAGAACCGCGGGCGGACGGGCTGATCCTCCCCCGCATCTGAAGGGCATTGGCCAGGGCTGCGCCCGAGGCCGTGTTGTCGAACACGCACCACACGGGCGTCCGGCGCGGCGCCGACAGCACATCCGCCCAGTGTTCCAGGTCCTGCGGGCCATAGGCGGACCAGTACTTGCGCGGTGAGCCGTGCAGGCGGCAGTAGACGATGCCCGGCCAGCCGCCCGGCAGCGCAGCAGCCGGCACCACCGCGGGATCCGCCGCCACGCGCGCGATGCGGAACTGCGTGAGCAATGCCTCGGCGGCGGGAGTGAACCAGCCGGGATGGCGCGGCTCGCACACCACATGACCCGCATGGCGTTCACGCAGCAGGGCAAGGAATCGCCGGACCACGCGGGGCTCGAAGGGCAGGGACGGCGGCAACTGCACCACCAGCGGGCCGCGCCGGCGGCCCAGCACCGATGTGGCCTCCAGGAAAGCATCCAGCGGCCGGCCTGCCGCGCGCAGCCGCTGGTCATGAGTGATCTGGCGGGGCAGTTTCAGCGAGAAGAGGAAACCTGCGGGTACCTGTGCGGCCCAGCGGCCGTAGGTCTGCGGCAAGTGGTTGCGGTGGAAGGAGGTGTTGATTTCCACCCCGGCGAGCCGGACCGCATACCGTTGCAGGTGCGTGCCCGTGCCGGCAAACGCGGCCGCGCAGGCGCGCGGAATGGACCAGCCTGCCGTCGCGACAATCAGAAGATCAGGGCGAGCAGGATGATGATGGGGATGGGAACGCCGAGCAGCCAGAGCAGTATCGAGCGCATGTTCGCTCCTTCGTTGGTTCAGGGCAGGTCGCGGCGACGTCCGCCGTAGGTGGCCAGCCAGCTGGCCGCGAAAGCGCCGATCAGCAGCGAGGCGAATATCCACAGGGAGGCTTTGGCTGCATTGCGCCGCGCCTCGTCGGTGATCTCGTTGAGCGGGGCGACCGCGGGGTCAGGCGAGCCGAGGATGCTGCCGATTACGCTGGTGAACACCGCCGCGGTCAGCAGCGTGGCCACCGCCCAGGCGAGGAACCCATGTGCCGTATCCCGGAAATACACCTCATCCTGCTGGGTGGAAGGCCAGCGCGAGCGCAGCCGGCCGGCGATGTAGCCGCCGAGACCCGACGCCGCGAATGCGGTGACGAAGACCCACGCGATGGTGGACCAGGTCATCTGCGATTCTGAAGGCGTGGCGCCCACCCAGGGGGAAACCACCGAAAGTCCCAATCCGATGCCCAGTACCAGCAGGATCAGCGACAGGGCGGCTGCCGCAACGGCTCCGGCGATGATCGCGCTCCAGGAAACAGCGCTGCTGGCGCCGGTGGGCCGGCTGGCGGAAAGTGCTGGTGAAAGCCCGCCTTCCACGATGGTCGTCACGGTTGTCATGCGCGCCTCTCCGCTGCCCTTCGGTGTGGCAATGGTGCGCCCCGCGCTGGCCTGCGGCGGTAGGCGGAAAGCGGATGTGGCTGTAGGTGGCTTCCGGAACGCTCAGCTGCCGCGTGGTTTCACGCGCAGGCCGGGACCAATGGAGTTGCCCGGGAACAGCACCACCGTGTCGCCGGGAGCAAGCCCCTCCTTGATCTCCCGGAAGCTGGTGTCGGAGATGCCGATGGTGACGGGTGCCAGTTCGATCCGCCCGGCGTTCACCTTGTAGACGGCCCAGCCCTCGCCGTCGCGGAACAGCGCGCCCAGTGGGGCACGCACTGCATCCTTCGCTTCGTCGATGGTGATGCGCGCGTCCACGCGGAAGTCGTGGCCGAGCCGCGAGGCCGCCACGGCATCGTCGAATTGCAGGATCACGTTGGTGCGCTGTTCCTCCACGCCCAGCGCGGACACCTTCATGCGCGCCACCGGCTCGATGCGCTCCACGCTGGCGGCCAGCGGGGCCCCGCCCCAGTTCTCGATGCGGGCCGGTGCGCCTGGTTCCATGCGCACGGCATCCTGGGACAGGAATTCCGCCACCACTTCGATGTGCGTCGGGTCGCCGATCAGGATCAGCGGGCTGCCGGCCGGCAGCACGTTCTCGCTCTCCTGCGGCACGGACAGCACGCGGCCATCGGCCGGCGCGTGGATGGCGACGCTGGCGCCGCCACTGCGGTCGGCCGGCTGCAGTGCGCTGCGGGCGCGGGCCAGTTCCGCGGCGCGCGCATCGCGTGCGGCGCGTGCAGCGTCCACGCGGGCCTGGCTGTTGTCCGCTGCGGACTGTGCCACCAGCTGCCGCGCGGCCAGAGAGCGGATGCGCTCGTGCTCCCGGCGGGCCAGTTCCAGTTCCGTGTCGGCGGCGCGCAGTGCGGCCTGGGCAGCGTCAACGGCGGCGCGGGCGGCAATGTCGCTGCGGGTGTCGAGGAATCCGGCCTGCGCCTGCGTCATGCGCGCGATCACGGCGCCTTTCTGCACGGCGTCGCCGGGCTCCACCTCCACGCGCAGCAGGCGGCCGGAGACGGGCGCGGACACGGTGTACACATCGTGCATGCGCGTACGACCTTCGTCGACCAGCTCCAGGCGCAGGTCGCCGCGGTCGATGACCGTGACGTCGACTTCCACCGGCCGGGGCCACATCAGCCATGCGATCGCCAGCGCGACAAGTGCGGCTGCGCCGATCCAGAACAGGCGCACGCGGCGGCGACGATCCTTGAAGTTCTCCTGGCTCATTCTCAGTCCCTTGATTTCAGCACGCCCACCATGTCGAGTCGATCCACCCCCCGCCGCACCAGCAGCGCCGCCGTCGCCACGGCCACCACCACGAAGAGCATGGGCCTGCCGTAGGCCACGGGTGCGGTGATGTAGGGGAAGGTGAACATGTCGGTCTGGAACTGCGACATCAGCCACTGCGACAGCCAGCGGCCCAGCAGGGCGCCCAGCGGCAGCGCCAGCAGCAGCAGCGCGCCGATCTCCGCCAGCAGCACATAGGATGCCTCGCCGCGGCGGAAGCCCAGCACGCGCAGGGTGGCAAGGTCGCGCTCCTGTTCGGCCAGCGTGATCCTGGCGGCGGAGAAGGCCACACCCGCGGCCATCAGGCAGGAGAAGAAGATGAACATGCTGTTGAAGAACCCCGAGCCCTGGCTGAGCAGCCTGGTCATCGATTCGCGCGCATTGTCCAGGTAGCTTACGGAGACGATGCGCGGCAGCTGCTTGGCCTGTGCGCTGAAGGCATCGCGCTGGTCCCGGTCGAGCAACAGGTGCGCGGCGGTGACGCGGCCGGGTTCACGCAGCAGGCGGCCCAGGGTTTCCAGCTCGATGTAGGAAGAGGCGGCGAGGTATGGCCTCACGATGGCCACCACTGGCAGCTGCACGCTGGCGCGGTGGCCATCGGTGGCGGTGAGGCGCACCGTGTCACCCAGTCCCACGGCGAGCTTGCTGGCGAGGTTTTCCGACAGCGTGAGCCCGTCGCGACGCGCAGTGACCGCGACGAGGCTGGAGTCGAGCAGGCGGTTGAGCGAGGCGCCCTCGGGCACGCCGGAGATGGAATTGCGTTCGCGCCGGCTGCCGGCTTCGAACACCACCTCGGCGGTGCGCAGCGGTTCCACCCTGAGCACGCCGGGCAGGTGGGCCACGTCGCGCAGGATGGAATCATCCGCCGCCTCGGAGAACGCCAGCATGACATCCATGCGCTGCGCCACGCCGAAGGTGACATTGATGATGCGGTCCAGCGACAGCGGGAAGTGCTGCGTGGTGACCATCAGCGCTGTGGCCAGGGCGATGCCGACCACAGTGGTGGCGGCGCGGCGGGGAAAACGCAGGATGCGCCGCGCCACCATGCGCGACTTGCCGTCAAGGCGCGCGGTGAATCTTTCGATGAAGCCGCCGGCGTGGCCGAAGCCGGTCGGGGCGGGTGGCGCCAGCGCGGCGGCCGGCGGCAGTGCCACGGCCTTGCGCACGGCCTGCACCGCTCCGGCCAGCGCGGCCAGCAGGGTAATGAGCACGGCGTTGAGATACACGCCGGGACCTGCGGTGAAGGCCAGGCCGGGTATGCGGTACACGCTGGCATAGACGCCGGCCATGTACTCGCCCACCAGGCGCCCGCCGATGGCGCCGATGATGCCGCCAAGCACGCCGAACACCAGCGCGAACTTGGCGTAGTGCAGGGCGATGCTGCGGTTGCCGTAGCCGAAGGATTTCAGCAGCCCGATGTTCGAGCGCTCCGTGGTCACCAGGCGCGACAGCGATACATTCAGCAGGAATGCGGCCACCAGCAGGAACACCGGCGGCAGGATGCCAGCCATGGTCTTCAGGCTCTCCAGTTCGTCGGCCATGAATCGCGCCGACAACATGCGGTCGCGCCCATAGGCGCCGCGCCCGCCATGGCGTTCCAGCACGCGGTCGATGGCGCGCACCACCCGGGGCTCGCTGGCGCCGGGCTCCAGGCGCAGCACCAGGTCATTGAACGCACCATCGAGGTCGAAAGCCCGGCCCAGTGCCTCGCGGTTCATCCACAGCACGCCGAAGCGCTCCGGCTCCGGCAGCATGGCGCCGGGCGCCACGGCGAACACGAACTCCGGACTGCTGGCGATGCCGGTGACGGTCACCTCGCGGCGACGGCCATAGATGAGTGCGGCCAGCGTGTCGCCCGGTGACAGCCCGTTGGCTTCGGCGAAGGCCTCGTTGATCAGCGCCTCGTTGTCGCGCGCGGGTGCGGGCATGCGGCCGGCGCGCAGCACCAGGTTGTTCACGCGCGGCGCGCGCCCTTCCGGAAGGGAGACCAGCTGGGCGGATACGGGCTCGCTGCGGCCGGGCATGTCCAGCAGGCCGACGCCGGCGACGCGCGCTTCCAGTTCGCGGATGCCGGGGATTTCCTGGATGTCACGCACCACGCCCAGCGGCGCGCGCACCACACCGGCGGCGAGGTCGGCCATGCGGTACTCGTCGTAGTAGGTGTCGCGTGCCTCCTCCAGCGAGTCGTACATGCCATTGGCCATCACGGCCAGCACCACGCCACAGGCCAGCACCGCGCTGACGGCGGCCATCTGCATCTTCATGCGGCCGATGTCGCGCAGCAGCTTGCGGTCGAGCCTGGCCAGCTTCACCACTGCAGGTCCCCCGCGCGCGCGCGGCTGGCGTTGGTGTCCATGCCGCGGATCGCGCCGTCGGCAAAATGGATCACGCGGTCGCCGATGGAGGCGATGCCGGCGTTGTGCGTGATCAGCAGGGTGGTGGTGCCCAGCTGCTCGTTGGCGCGCACCAGGGTTTCGAGCACGCGGATGCCAGTGGCCACGTCCAGCGCGCCGGTAGGCTCGTCGCACAGCAGTACCCGCGGCCGCTTGGCGACGGCACGCGCAATGGCCACGCGCTGCTGTTCGCCGCCGGAGAGCTGCGCGGGAAAGTGCCGGCGGCGGGGCGCAAGTCCCACCAGGTCGAGTGCTTCGGCGGCCGGCATGGGATCGTCGGCCACCTCGGTGACCAGCTCGACATTCTCCTCGGCGGTGAGGCTGGCGATGAGGTTGTAGAACTGGAACACGAAACCCACGTTGCGCCGGCGGAAGGCCGTGATGGCCGCATCGCTGGCCGTGGCCAGGTCCAGCGTGCCTGACCAGGCATGACCGGCGGTGGGGCGGTCCAGCCCGCCCAGGATGTTCAGCAGCGTGGATTTGCCCGAGCCCGACGGGCCCAGCAGCACGATGAGCTCCCCGGGTTGCACGGTGAGGTCGACGCCGCGCAGTGCGAGCACGGCCGCCTCACCCTCGCCGTAGCGCTTCTGCACGCCCTCGAGGCGGTATACAGGTTCGTCGCCGGAGGCTTGGACCATGCGGTGCATGATGCGCGATAATCGCGGACCCTGCATGGGGTCCCCCACCCCTGCACGGTTCCCCCTTTTCCCCCGTTTTCCCGGAGCTTTTTCCAATGCGTCTCGAAGCCCTTCCCATCGGCAGCAATCCGCCCCATGAAGTCAACGTCGTCGTGGAGGTGCCGGTAGGCGGCGAGCCCATCAAGTACGAGATGCACAAGGCTTCGGGCGCGATGGTGGTGGACCGCTTCCTCTATACCGCCATGCGCTACCCCGGCAACTACGGCTTCATCCCGCACACGCTCTCGGAGGATGGTGATCCCTGCGACGTGATCATCGCCAACCAGCGCGGCGTGGTGCCGGGGGCGGTGGTGGCGGTGCGCCCCGTGGGCGTCCTGAAGATGAAGGATGAGGCGGGCGGCGACGAGAAGATCGTGGCCGTTCCCGTGCCGCGGCTCACGCGCCGCTACGAGAACGTGCACGACTACACCGACCTGCCGGAGATCACCCGCCAGCAGATCCAGCATTTCTTCGAGCACTACAAGGACCTGGAACCCGGCAAGTGGGTGAAGGTGCTGGGCTGGGGCGATGCCGCGGAGGCCCGCGGCTACATCACCGCAGCCAGCGAGCGGTACGCGAAGTGGAAAGCCGGATGAGGTGATCGGCGCGATGCGGCATCTCCGCGAGGATGTGCCGCGTCACGCGTTCATAGTGGGCGATGAAGCGGGAGATCGCGGCATCGTCCATCACGCGGCTGGTGTCCGCGCCCTGCGCCTCGAGCCTGGCGCGCAGCTTCTGTTCCTGCTGCGTGCGCCAGCCCTGCACCACCTGGAAGGAGGGCGCCTCCAGCAGCACCAGCGGCGAGAGACGGTCGAACAGCGGCCGATACGGGCCGGCCAGAGAGTCGTTCACGTAGGTGCGCCAGCGGCCGTCCGGGTCCTCCTGGCGCTCCAGTGCGTTCACCGGCGTGGCCAGGTCGCCCGGCGGCTCAGGGAGCGCACCCACGCACCAGCCTTCAAGGATCACCACGCGCAGCGGACCGGTGGCGGTGCGCCACTCGCGCCGCGGCAGCCGGTCGTCACGGGCCTTGTCGAACACCGGCAGCAGCACGGGCTCATCGCCTGCCAGCGAATCGATGGTGGCCTGCGCCAGTTCCACGTCGTGGGTCCCCGGCACGCCGCGCGTGGCCAGCAGCGGATGCACATCGCGTGCGAGCGCCGCGCGTTCGGCGCGCGGCAGGTAGAAGTCATCGATGGACAGCGCCGCGGCCGGCAGATCCCCGCGTGCCAGCAGTTCCACCAGCGCGGCGGCAGCGGTGGACTTGCCGCTGCCCTGCGCACCGCACAGGCCTACCGTCACCATGTGGTCCGAGAGGCGCGCGCGCTGCGTGATGGCGGAGGCCAGCGGCAACAGCGCGTTGTCGATGGTGTGGCGGTAGCCTGCGGGCAGACGCTCGGTTTGCAGGAAGTTGTCGATCCAGTCTGCCACCGGCAATCAGCAGACCGGATCGCGCAGCGGCTGTCCGGCGAAGAACGCGTGCAGGTTCTCGGCCACACGCATGCCCATTGCCGTGCGGGTCTCTTCGGTGGCACTGCCCAGGTGCGGCAGCAGCACGGCGTTCTCGAGGGACAGCAGCGCGGGATGGACGCGCGGTTCCTCTTCGTATACGTCGAGCCCGGCGGCAGCGATGCGGCGATCTGCCAGCGCGGCGGCCAGCGCTGCCTCGTCCACCACGGAGCCGCGCGCGGTGTTGACCAGTACGGCCTGTGGCTTCATGCGCGCCAGGCATGTCGCGTCAATCAGATGGAAGGTTTCGGGTCCGCCAGGACAGTGCAGCGACACCACGTCGGCTGTGGCCACCAGCTCATCGAGTCCGGCGAAGTATCGCGCACCGGTTTCTGCCTCGATTCCAGGCGCGGCGCGATGCCGGCTGTGGTAGGCGATCTGCATGCCGAAGGCCGCATGTGCCTTGCGCGCCATGGACTGTGCGATGCGGCCGAAGCCCACCAGGCCCAGCACCTTGCCACCGAGGCTCTGGCCGGGCAGGTGCGTGGGGCGCCAGCCAGTCCAGCGGCCGGCGCGCAGCTCCCGCTCGCCCTCGCCGGCACGGCGCGTGGCCATCAGCAGCAGCAGTATGGCCAGTTCCGCGGTGGCATCCGTGAGCACATCCGGCGTATTGGAAACACGGATGCCCAGCTGCCGGGCCGTGGCCACATCAATGTGGTTGAATCCCACACCGAAGTTGCCGATCAACTGCACGCGGCGATCCGCCACATCCAGCACCGCCGCGTCGATGCGATCGGTGACGGTGGGACAGAGCGCGTCGTGGTCGCGCATGGCTGCGCGAAGTTCGTCGGCGCTCAGGGGTCGGTCGCGCTCATTGAGCGTGACGTCATAGCGGGAGGCCAGGTGCTGCTCGACCTCGTGGGTCCAGCGGCGGGTGAGCAGGATGCGGGGGCGCTGGGTCATGCCGGTGTCGTGGCCATGAATGTCGAGGCACTATATAGTGCCCGCCCATGCTTCGGTATCGCTGCTGGCCTTGCCTGGGACTGCTGCTGCTGGCCGGTGGCTGCGCGGTGCCGACTGCACGCGACAATGCAGGCGCTGCCGCAAGGTTGCTGGAGGGCCGCGTTCCAGCTGCGCTGGTCTGGCGTCGCGATGACCAGGCCGACCGTCAGGCGCGCCAGCAGGCCGAGCAGTTGCTGCGCGACGGGCTCACGCTTAACGAAGCGATCGGCGTGGCATTCCTCACCAGTCCCGCCCTGCAGATCGCCTTTGAGCAGCTGGAGATTTCCCGCACGGAACTCGTGGGTGCCGTGCGGCCCGCCAATCCCGTGCTCATCATCGGCGCGCGCAAGCCCAGCGGCGACCTGGCGGCCTTTTATCCGGATCGCACCATCAGCGTGGGCGTGCTGCAGAACGTGATCTCGCTGCTCACCATTCCCGACCGCCGCGCATACGCCACGCGCAATGTGGAGCGCGTGCGCAATGAGGTGGCCCAGCAGGCTGCCACGCATGCCGCCGAAGTGGCCGAGTCCTGGTACAAGTACAGCGCCGCGCGCCAGCAGCAGGCGCTGCATGAGCGCAGCCTCAATGTCGTGCGCACTGCGCTCGACAACCTCGCAGTGCTGGCGGCGAACGGGGATGCCGAGGCGCTGGACGGGCTTCCGCAGGGGCGCAATGAGCTCTATGCGGTGGAGGAAAGCGTCGATCGTGCCCGGCTGGAAGTGGCCGCCTCGCGCATCGAGCTGGCCAGCCTGATGGGCATCGCCGGCTGGCGCGATGACTGGGAGATCGCCGGCGGGCTGCCGCCTTTGCCTGCCAGCGATCCGGATCCGGCGGCCGCCGAGGCCGCCGCGATGGACGGCAGGCTGGATCTCATCGCCGCACGCAAGGCCGTGGAGATGCGCCTGCGGCAGCTGGCCATGCAGCGCCGTTTCCGCTGGCTGAGCGAACTGGAAATCGGCGTATTCCGCGACAAGGCCCTGGGCGGCACGCCTTTCACCGGTCCCAATGCCGCGCTCGAAGTGCCGCTGTTCGACCAGCGGCAGCAGGCCGTGCTCGAGGCCGACGCACAGCTGCGCATAGCCATGCGCCAGCTGGAGGCAACGGCGCTGGAAGCGCGCCGCCAGGTGCGCCTCCACGCCGAGTCCCTGGCCGTCATGCGGCGCGTGGTGGAGCGGTACGAGCGTGATGTGCTGCCGAACCATGAACGCGCGGCAGCCGACGTGGGGGCTGGCGATCCGGGCGACATTTCCCGGCTGAACCGTCGGCTGGCACTGCTGGAGGCGCAGCGTGCGCACCTGCAGGCGCTGCGTGACTACTGGGTGGCCCGCTCCGCGTTTGCACAGGCCACCGGCCAGTGGCAGGAATACGGCGGCGGTGACGGAGCGGGGTGATCGTTGCCGCCGGAATACGCAGGCGGAACAGGACCTTGCCTCTGCCGGCTCAAAGTCTTTTACTTCCCGGCTCTTGCTGATAGGCTAGCTTTCACGCCAGTGCGTCGGGGTCTCGCAACAGGCGTTCGTGCCCCCGTGTCCAAGCAAGTTACAAATAAATGGGGAGTGGATTCAGATGAAAGCACGTATTGCGGTTGCCGGGGCTTTGCTCGCCGTCACCGGGGCGGCAGGCGCCGCCGAAATCACCGCCACGGCGACCCTGACGAGTGATTACGATTTCCGTGGCATCACCCAGACGCAGGGCGAGCCTGCCTTCCAGCTCGGCCTGAATTATGGTGCCGATTCGGGCATCTACATGGGCGTGTGGGGCAGCAACGTCAAGTTCAGCAACACCGAAGACTGGCAGGTCTACGGTCGCCGTCCGAGCACCGAAGTCGACGTCTACGCGGGTTATGCCGGCGGCGATGCCGAAGAGACCTTCGGGTATGACATCGGCGCCATCTACTACGGTTATCCGAACGGCACCGCTGGCAACTTCCCTGAGGTGTATGCCGGTATCAGCAAGGGTTTCTTCAACCTGAAGCTGTGGTACTCGTGGGATTACGCCGGGTCGGGTGACACGGCCTACTACGTCGACACCAACTTCAACCTGCCGATGGCCAACGACTTCAGCTTCCTGGTGCATGCCGGGTACAGCGGAGCCGAGTACCACAACAACAAGTGGGGCCGCACCGCCGGCATGGGTGAGTACCTCGACTGGTCGCTGGGCGTGGCACTGGATGTCGATGGCTGGACCGCAGCCGTCAAGTACGTCGACGGCAGCGACGTGAACAGCAACCCGCGCAACCTGGGTCGCTTCGTGTTCTCGCTCTCGACCACCCTGGGTGGCGGGGAATAAGACCGCAAGGTCTTTTTCCGGATCCACTGTTACGAAACAAGGCCCGGTGCGGTGACGCACCGGGCCTTTTTCGTTGTTGGGAGGATTCAATGTTGCCAAAAAGATACTTAGTTCTGATGTTGTTGCAGGAAGTCTCTGCATTGGGCAGAAAGTGACCTGGGCTAATCCGGTTTCCCAGAATCGTGCTGGTTGGTTGGAGATTCCAACTAAAAAACAGGCATTTATGTGATCTTCTTTCTTGGCGCGAGGCCAGACTCCCGCGTGGGGAGGTCGCAACAGTCGTTGCTTTTCCATCTCATCGCGAGCTGGTAGGCTATGCCCACGCGTAAGGCGTATGGCGCGCGCAACAGTGCGCCAGATTCTGTCCAAACCGAAGGAGTCTAGTAATGATCAAGTCTCGTATCGCCGCGGCAGCGGCTCTTCTGGCAGTTGCCGGCGCCGCACAGGCCGAAGTCTCGGTCGATGCGGCCTGGGTCAGCGATTACGACTGGCGCGGCGTGCAGCAGACCAGCGGCCACGACGCCCTCCAGCTGAGCGGAACCTACACCCACGACAGCGGCTTCTATGCCGGCCTGTGGGGCAGCTCGCTGGTTTCGGACGCGGAGATTGATGTGTTTGCCGGCTATGCGGCCGACATCGGTGATTCGGGCCTGGGCTTCGACGTGGGCCTGAACTACTACACCTACACCAACACCGGCAGCACCGATGCCAACTTCGTTGAGGGCTATGCCGGCCTCAACTACGGCGTGTTCAGCGGCAAGCTGTGGTATTCGCCCGAGTTCGGCGGCGACGGTGGCGACCCGGCGTTCTACCTGGAAGGCAATGCCGCCCTGCCGCTGGGAGGCAGTGGCCTGAACCTGCTGGCGCATGTGGGCTACAGCAAGGGCGATGGCATCGAGCTGTACTACGGCGGTGACGACAACTATGTGGACTGGTCGGTCGGCCTGGGCTACGACGTCGGCAACTTCTCCACCTTCGTGAAGTGGGTGGATGGCAGCGACGTGGCCGGTGGCAACAACAATTCGCAGGCCCGCGTCCTGTTCGGCATCTCGACTTCGCTGCCCTGGGGCGAGTGATCGATCAGCCTCACGGCTGAAATGAAAAAAGGCCCGGTGCGAGCAATCGCGCCGGGCCTTTCTCTTTGGAGCTGCGCGGCTGGCTCAGCCTGCGGCCTTCAGCACCCTGCCCAGCGTGTCCACGAGCTGGTCGATCTGGTTCTTCTCGATGATCAGTGGCGGCGACATGGCCGTGATGTCCCCCGCCGCACGCACCAGGATGCCGGCCTCGAAGGCCTTCAGGAACACATCGAACCCGCGCTTGCCCGGGCTGCCGGCGATGGGGTCGTACTCGATCGCAGCCACCAGCCCATAGTTGCGGATGTCGATAACGTGCGGCAGGCCCTTGAGGCTGTGCACGGCGTTTTCCCAGTAGGGAGCAATTTCCTTCACCCTCTCGAACAGGCCTTCCTTCTCGTAGATGTCCAGCGCGGCCAGGCCCGCCGCGCAGGCGGTGGGATGGCAGGAATACGTGTAGCCGTGGAAGAGCTCGATGGCCGCCTCCGGCCCGGTCATGAAGGCGTCGTGGATCTCCTTCTTCACGAGCACCGCGCCCATGGGCACGGTGCCGTTGGTGAGGCCCTTGGCGCAGGTGATCAGGTCGGGCGTCACGCCGAAATCCTGCGCGGCAAAGGCTGCGCCGGTGCGGCCGAAGCCGGTGATCACCTCATCGAATATCAGCAGGATGCCGTGCTTCGTGCACAGCTCCCGCAGCTTCTGCAGGTAGCCCCTTGGCGGCACCAGCACGCCGGTCGAGCCCGCGATGGGCTCGACGATCACGGCTGCGATGCTGGAGGCATCGTGCAGCGCCACCAGGCGCTCCAGCTCGTTGGCGAGTTCCGCGCCATGCTCGGGTGCGCCCTTGGTGAAGGCGTTCTTCGCCAGGTTGTGCGTGTGAGGCAGGTGGTCCACCCCGGGCACCATGGCCGGCGACCAGCTCTTGCGGTTGGCCACCATGCCGCCCACGCTGGTGCCGCCGAGGTTCACGCCGTGGTAGCCGCGCTCGCGGCCGATCAGGCGCGTGCGGGTGGCTTCGCCCTTCATGCGGTGGTACTGCAGGGCGATCTTCAGCGCGGTGTCGACGGCCTCGGAGCCGCTGTTCACGAAGAACACATGGTCGAGGCCGGCGGGAGCGATCTTCGCCAGCCGGTTGGCCAGGTCGAAGGACTGGGGGTGACCCATCTGGAAGGCCGGGGCGAAGTCCAGTTGTTCCAGCGAGCGGGCCACGGCCTGGCTGATTTCCCGGCGGCCGTGGCCGGCGTTCACGCACCACAGGCCGGCGACCCCGTCGAGGATCTGGCGGCCATCGGCGGTCCAGTAATGCATGCCCTTGGCGTGGGAAAGGATGCGCGGGTTGGCCTTGAAGTGCCGGTTGGCGGTGAACGGCATCCAGTGGGCCTCGAGCTCCTCGCGGGTGAGGGCACGCGGGGCGAAATCATCGGGGCGGGCGTTCATGGGAACTCCAGTCGGGGCCGGGTATGGATCATAGGAAAAGTTGACAGGGGCGGCGATACATACCGAAATAACCGGCCCTCCTGGCGATCCCCCAATGACTGCAGCAACACCCATCGACTGGCATCGCCGCGCCGCGGCACTGCGGCCGCGTGACGGCCTGTTCATCGACGGGCGCTTCCGCCCCGCAGCTTCAGGGGAGACCTTCGATGTGCTCAGCCCGGTGGACGGGCGGCTGCTGGCGCGCATGGCCGCCGGCAATGATGCCGATGTGGACGCCGCCGTGGCCAGTGCGCGTGCCGCCTTCGAGCGGGGCGACTGGGCGCGCCGCGCGCCGCGCGAGCGCAAGGCGGTATTGCTGCGCTTCGCGGAGCTGATCCGCGCGCACGGGGAAGAGCTGGCGCTCACCGAGACGCTGGACATGGGCAAGCCCATCAGCGATGCGCTCAGCGTGGATGTGCCCTCCACCGCCAACTGCATCCAGTGGTTCGCCGAAAGCACCGACAAGGTGTATGGCGAGATCGCGCCCACCGGGCACGACACCCTGGCGCTGGTGACACGCGAGCCGCTGGGTGTGGTGGCAGCCATCGTGCCGTGGAACTTCCCGATGATCATGGCGGCCTGGAAGCTGGGGCCCATCCTCGCTGCCGGCAACTCCGTGGTGCTGAAGCCGTCGGAGAAATCCCCGCTCACCGCGCTGCGCCTGGCGGAGCTGGCGGTTGAAGCCGGTGTGCCGCCGGGTGTGTTCAATGTGGTGCCGGGTTTCGGGCATACGGCCGGCAAGGCGCTGGCGCTGCACATGGATGTGGACGGCATCGGCTTCACCGGCTCCACGGCCACCGGCAAGCTCATCATGGGCTGCGCGGCGCAGTCGAACCTCAAGCGCGTGTCGCTGGAGTGCGGCGGCAAGTCACCCAACATCGTGATGGGCGACTGGCAGGACCTGCGGCGTGCGGCGCGCGCGGCGGCCTATGCCATCTTCTTCAACCAGGGGGAGATGTGCTCGGCGGGCTCGCGGCTGCTGGTGCACGAGAGCCTGAAGGACAGGATGCTCGATGAAATCGCCGCGGTGGCGCGCGAGCTGTCGCCGGGGGATCCACTGGATCCGGCCACGAAGCTCGGCGCCATCGTGGATGCGCAGCAGCTGCAGCGCGTACTCGACTACATCCAGGCGGGGCGCAGTGAAGGAGCGCGGCTGGCCTTCGGTGGCTCGCAGGTGCGCATCGAGAGTCATGGCCACTACGTGGAGCCCACGCTGTTCGACGGCGTGCGGCCTTCCATGCGCATCGCACGCGAGGAGATCTTCGGGCCGGTGCTGGCGGTGACCGGCTTCCGCGACGAGGCCGAGGCGGTGGCCATCGCCAACGACACCACCTATGGCCTGGCCGCGGCCGTATGGACGCGCGATCTTGCCACCGCGCACCGCATGGCACGGGCCATCCGCTCCGGCATGGTGTACGTGAACTGCTATGACGCCGATGACATCACCGTGCCCTTCGGCGGCTTCCGCCAGTCGGGCGCCGGCCGTGACAAGTCGCTGCATGCCTTTGACAAGTTCACCGAACTGAAGACCACCTGGATCGACCTGTCGTGAGCAGCGATATTCCGGCGCCTGCCGGCGGCAATGCCACGGGCGCGCCGCTGCGTTTCGTGGCCACCGTGCCGCGCGGCTTCTCCGACCTGCTGGCCACGGAGGTGGCGGCACTGGGTGCAGCGCAGGTGCGCGAGAGTGCCGGCGGCGTCAGCTTCGAAGGCAGCCTGGCGGTGGGTTATCGCGTGCTGCTGGAATCCCGCCTGGCCAGCCGCGTGCTGCTGGAGATCACGCGCGGCCGCATGTCGGATGCGGATGACCTGTACGCGCTGGCGCGCGGCATCGACTGGCGCGAGCACCTGGATTCGCGCGGCACGCTGGCCTGCGAGTTCACCGGCCAGCATCCGGCAATCAGCAACACGCATTTCGGTGCGCTGAAGCTGAAGGATGCCATCGTCGACCAGCTGCGCGAGACCACCAGGCTGCGTCCCAGCATCGAGACCCAGCGGCCGGACGTTTCGGTGTATGCACACGTGGCACGCGGCGAAGTGGCGATCTCCATCGACCTGGCTGGCGAAGCATTGAGTCGCCGCGGCTACCGCTTGCAGGGCGGAGAGGCGCCGCTGCGCGAGAACCTCGCCGCCGGCATCCTGATGCGCGCCGGCTGGCCGCGCATCGCGGCGGCGGGCGGCGAGTTCCTGGATCCCATGTGCGGCTCGGGTACCTTCGTGATCGAGGCGGCGTGGATGGCGCTGGACCGCGCTCCCGGCCTGCTGCGCGACTACTGGGGATTCCAGGGATGGCGTGGGCATGATGCGGCGCTGTGGGCGGAACTGGTGGCTGCGGCCACGGCGCGGATGCGCCAGCAGTTGCCCATGGTGATCCGCGGTGCGGACCACCACCGCGGTGCCATTGCCACGGCGCAGGCCAATGCGCGGCGCGCCCAGGTGGGACGCGACCTGGTGTTCGAGCACTGCGACATCGCCACGCTCACGCCGCATGCGACTGCGGCCGATGCGCCGCCGGGGCTGCTGTGCGTGAATCCGCCCTACGGCGCGCGCATCGAAGGCAGGGAGGACGCGGCGGCTGCCCACCGCGCAATCGGTGCGGCATTGCGCGGTCCATTTGCCGCCTGGCATGCGGCCGTGCTGACCGGCGAACCGGAACTGGGCCAGCAGATCGGCGCCGAGGCGGCGCGTGTACACACCGTGTTCAACGGCGCCATCGAATGCCGGCTGCTGCGCTTCACTCCCGGCGAGCGCAAGGCGCGCCGGGAGCCGACGCGCGGCATCGTCATCGACGATGCTTCCATCGCGCAGGGCGCCGGTGCGCGCATGTTCGCCAATCGCCTGGGCAAGAACCTCGTGCGGCTGGGCAAGCTGGCGCGACGCGAGGGAGTGTCGTGCTGGCGGCTGTATGACGCGGACATGCCCGAATACGCGCTGGCCGTCGACCTGTACACCGGCGCGGGCCCGGATGAGGGGAAGCGCTGGCTCTACGTGCAGGAATACGCGCCGCCGGCCAGCATCGATCCGGCTGCCGCCCGGCGCCGGCGCGAGGAAGCGCTTTCGGTACTGCCCGAGGTGACCGGCGTGCCTTTCGCGGACATCCGCCTGCGCACGCGCCGGCCGCAGAAGAGCGGACAGTACGAACGGCGCGGCGCCAGCGGCGAGTTCCACGTGGTGGAGGAGGCGGGACTGAAACTGCGCGTGAACCTCGATGACTACCTGGACACCGGCGTGTTCCTGGATCATCGCGTCACGCGCCAGCGGCTCGGCCAGGCGGCGCGCGGCACGCGCTTCCTGAATCTCTTCTGCTACACGGCCACGGCCACGGTGCATGCGGTGGCCGGTGGAGCGTCGAGTTCCCTCAGCGTCGACATGTCGCGCACCTATCTCGACTGGGCACGCGCCAACCTCGAACTGAACGCACTGGCCGGCGATTCCCACCGCCTGCTGCAGGCGGATGTGCTGCGGTGGTTGTCGGAGCAATCGACGGGTGCCGCCTGGGACCTGATCTTCCTCGACCCGCCCACTTTCTCGAACTCCGCACGCATGGAAGGTGTGCTCGACATCCAGCGCGACCACGGACGGCTGGTGGCCGACTGCATGCGCATCCTCGCGCCTGGCGGCCTGCTGGTCTTCTCCACCAACGCACAGCGTTTCACGTTAGATACTGATGTACATAACGCTTTTCGCGTTGCGGATGTCTCGGCCATGACGCTGCCATTTGATTTCAAGGGAAATCCCCGGATCCATCGCTGTTTCGAAGTCCGGCATCGTTGAATGCATATACCCGCGCAGTTATGCTCGCGGGCTTCCGGGGGTTTTCTCTCTCAAACAAGTCTGGGGCGGTCACAATGGCCAAAGTCAAATTGAACGTGAATGGCACCGACCACGAAGTGGAGGTGGCGGACGACCAGCCGCTGCTGTGGGTGCTGCGTGATGAACTGAAGCTGGTTGGCACCAAGTTCGGTTGCGGCATGGCCCAGTGCGGCGCATGCACCGTGCACCTGAACGGCACGCCGATCCGTTCCTGCCAGACGCCGGCCACGGCGGTGCAGGGACAGAAGATCACCACCATCGAGGGCCTCGCCCAGAACGGCGCGCTCACCGCCGTGCAGAAGGCCTGGATCGAGCACGACGTGCCCCAGTGCGGTTACTGCCAGGCGGGCCAGGTGATGAGTGCCACGGCACTGCTGCGCCAGACGCCGAATCCCACCGATGCGCAGATCGACGCCGCCATGCAGGGCAACATCTGCCGCTGCGGCACCTACCTTCGTATCCGCGCCGCCATCAAGTCTGCGGCCAAGTCGCTGAGCGGGAGTGCCTCGTGATGAAACCGAACCTCGAAAACGAATACTACCCGGACGTCCTGCTGGAGCAGTTCGGCTGGAAGACGCCCGAGGGCGCCAAGGCGCTGGCCGCCGAGCCGGTGTCGCGCCGTACCTTCCTCACCGTGTCCGCGGCTGCGGGCGGTGGAATGATGCTGGGCTTCGGCCTCGCGGGCAGCGAGAAGGCTGCAGCCGGTGCACCCGGCGGATTCGGCGGCGCCCCGCAGGCGCTGAATCCGTCTGCCTACGTGAAGATCGCGCCGGATGGAAAGATCACCATCATGGCCAAGAACCCGGAGATCGGGCAGGGCATCAAGACCGCCTTCGCCGTGATCATCGCCGAAGAACTGGATGCGAAGTGGTCCGATGTCACGGTGGAGCAGGCGCCCATCGATTCGCGTGCCTACGGCTCGCAGCTGGCAGGTGGCTCCACGTCCATTCCGTCGAACTACAACAACATGCGCCAGGCCGGCGCCGCGGCGCGTGCGCTGCTGGTGGCCGCGGCCGCGCAGCAGTGGGGCGTGCCGGCGTCCGAGATCACCACCTCCGAGGGTGTGGCCACGCATGCCGCCAGCCGCCGCAGCGCCAGCTACGGCCAGCTGGCTGCCGCTGCCGCCACCATGCCGGTGCCGGCCGCTGCCGACCTGAAGCTGAAGGACAAGAAGGACTTCAAGCTCATCGGCTCCACGCAGATCGGCGGTGTCGACAACGTGAAGCTGATGACGGGCCAGCCGCTGTTCGGCGTGGACGTGCAGCTGCCCAACATGAAGGTGGCGGTGTTCGAGAAGTGCCCGGCCATCGGCGGCAAGGCCGTGTCGGCCAACCTCGATGAGATCCGCAAGCTGCCCGGCGTGGTCGATGCCTTCATCGTCGAAGGCAATGGCAATGTCTCGCAGCTGGCCCCGGGCGTGGCCATCGTGGCCAACAACACCTGGGCTGCCTTCTCCGCGAAGAAGAAGCTGAAGGTCACCTGGGACGAGAGCAATGCGTCCAAGGATGACTGGAATGCCTTCTCGGCGCAGGCAAAGGAGGCCCGCAAGGCCCCTGGCGCGCAGGAGCTGCGCAACACCGGTGACGTGGAAGGCGCGCTGAAGGGCGCGAAGAAGACCGTCGAGGCCTTCTACACCTTCGGCTTCATCTCGCACCAGCCGCTGGAGCCGCAGAACACCACGGCCTGGTTCAAGAAGGATGCCGACGGCGACAAGCTGGAGATCTGGGGTTCGGTGCAGATTCCTGACGGTGCCCGCACCGCCGCGGCCAACCTGGTGGGTGTGCAGCCGAACAACGCGGTGCTGCACCAGATGCGCGTGGGTGGCGGCTTCGGCCGGCGCCTGATGAACGAGTACGTGCTCGAGGCGGCGCAGATCTCCAAGCAGGCTGGCGGCATCCCCGTGAAGCTGATGTGGACCCGCGAAGACGACATGGCGCATGACTTCTATCGCGCCGGCGGCTTCCACAACTTCAAGGCCGGCCTCGACGAGAACGGCAAGCTGGTAGCGTGGGATGGCCATGCCATCTCCTTCTCCGACGGCAACGTGGCTGCTCCGCCTCCGGGCGGTGGTCCTGGTGGCCCCGGCGGTCCTGGTGGTCCTGGCGGACGCGGTCCTGCCGGCCCGCGTGCCGTGCAGGGTGGTGGCTGGACGGCCAGCGACTTCCCGGCTGCCTACACGCCCAACTTCCGCGTCACGCAGACGCTGATGCCGCTGAAGATCCTCTGCGGTCCCTATCGCGCGCCGGGTTCGAACACGGCCGCGTGGGTGGCGCAGTCCTTCCTGCATGAAGTGGCAGTGGCCTCCGGCAAGAAGCACGACGAGTTCCTGGTCGAGCTGTTCAACCAGGCGCAGCCGGCCCCGGCCGCGGCTCCTGGTGGATTCGGCGGCGGTGCTGGTGGCCTGCGTGCCGACCGCGCCATCGCGACCATCCAGGAAGTGGTGAAGCGCTCCAACTATGGCAAGCCGCCCGCGGGCCGGCACCATGGCCTGGCGTTCCACTTCTCCCACCAGGGCCACTTCGCCGAGGTTGCCGAGGTCAGCGTGACCCGCGACAAGAAGGTGAAGGTGCACAAGATGTGGGTGGTGGGTGACATCGGCTCGCCGATCGTCAATCCGTCCGGTGCCATCAACCAGGTGCAGGGTTCGGTGGTCGATGCCGTCTCGCAGCTGTCGCAGGAGGCGACCATCGAGAAGGGTCGCATCAAGGAAACCAACTTCCACCAGTACCAGCTGGCACGCATGCCGGTGACGCCTGAGGTGGACGTGCACTTCCTGCCGACGGACTTCAATCCGACGGGCGTGGGCGAGCCGGCGTATCCGCCGGCGGGCGCGGCGATCTGCAACGCCATCTACGCGGCGACCGGCACGCGCATCCGCACGCTGCCGATCACCCGCGAGGGGTTCTCGGTGGTGTGACGCCATCGCAACCGCGATGATCGTGGCGGCCCGCGGGGGAAACCCCGCGGGCCGTTGCATGTCCGGAGTCTGGAAATCCAGGGAGGTGGCGATGAAGCCGGTGGTCTGGGGCGTGCTCAGTTCGGCGCGCATTGGCGTGCAGAAGGTGATCCCGGGGATGCTGCGCAGTCCACTGGTGGAAGTGAGGGGCATTGCCTCGCGTTCGCTGGATGCGGCGCAGTCGGCGGCGCAGACGCTGGGAATACCCCGCGCCTTCGGCAGCTACGAGGAGCTGATTGCCGACCCGGCCATCGAGGCCATCTACAACCCGCTGCCCAATCACCTGCATGTGCCGCTGACGCTGGCCGCCGCGCGGGCCGGAAAGCATGTGCTGTGCGAGAAGCCCATCGCGCTCGATGCAGCGGAAGCTGCGCAGCTGCGCGAGGTGGCCGGGCGCGTGCGCATCGCCGAGGCTTTCATGGTGCGCCACCATCCGCAGTGGCAGCGGCTGCGCGAGCTGCTGCGCGCTGGTCGCATCGGCGTGCCGCGGGTAGTGCAGGTGGCATTCTCGTTCTTCAACGACAACCCCGCGGACATCCGCAACCAGCGGGAAACCGGTGGCGGGGCGCTGTATGACATCGGCTGTTACGCCATCGCCGCGGGCCGGTACGTGTTCGAGAGCGAGCCGCTCAGGGTGATGGCGATGATGGATCGCGATCCCGCGCTTGCGGTGGATCGCGCCACGTCGGGATTGCTGGACTTTGGTGCCAGCCGGCAGCTTGCTTTCACGGTCACCACGCAATGCGCCTCGCAGCAGCGGCTGGTGGTGCTGGGCACGCGCGGTCGCATCGAGCTGGAGATTCCCTTCAATCCGCCGCAGGGTGGCACCACCCGCATCCGCATTGATGACGGTTCGGCGCTCGATGGCAGCAGCGCGCTGATCGAGGCCCTGCCTGAAGCGGACCAGTACCAGCGCCTGGTGGAGAATTTCTCGCGCACGGTGCGTGGCGAGCCGGCACCGTTCTGGGACCTGGAGGATGCCATCTGCCAGATGCAGGTGATCGATGCGCTGTGGCGTTCGGAGTCCAGCGGGGCGTGGGAAAAAGTGGCAACAGAGGCCTCGCCGGGGGCCGGGCGCTGATGCGGACCCCTTCGCCCGGATGGCGGGCAACGCTGTACGCCGTGCTGATCCTGCTGCTGCCGGCACGCGCGCTGGCGTGGTCGGAGACGGGTCACTGGCTGGTCGGCAAACTGGCCGAGACGCAGCTCACGATGCAGGCACGCGCCGAGGTACGCCGCCTGCTCGCTGGAGAGCAGGACCCCACGCTGGGCGGAGTCGCGGCCTGGGCCGACGCGTTGCGACAGTCCGATCCGGCGCGTTTCCGCGCCACCTCGCGCTGGCACTACATCAATGCCCGCAATGCAGGATGTGGCTTCGACCTGGCGCGCGACTGCGCGGACGGGCAGTGCATCGTGGCGGCCATCGAAGAGCAGCGGCGCTTGCTGGCAGACCCCGGCCAGAAGCTGGAGCGGCGCCGCGACGCGCTGAAGTTCATCGTGCACCTGGTGGGGGATATCCACCAGCCGCTGCATGCCAGCGACCGCAATGATTCAGGTGGCAACCGTTTCCAGGTGCAGCTGACCACCGCGCCGTCCACGGCGGGGCGCACGCGTGGAGGCACGCGCGCTACGGCGGTTGGAACCAACCTGCATTCCGTGTGGGACTACCACGTGCTGGCTTCGGCCGGGCAGGGCAGGGATGGTCTTGCGGCACGGCTGCGCGAAGCGCTGCCGGCGCCGCCGGTCGGGTCGTCCGCGGCGAGACCATCTGTGAATGCACCGCTGGAATGGGCACTGGAATCCTGCGCACTGCTGGATGCCCAGGCCATCTACCCGGCGGAACACGTGCTGGACCATCGTTATCTTGATGCGCACCGCTCACTGGCTGAACAACGCATCGTGCAGGCCGCGACGCGCCTTGCAGTGCTGCTCAACGCGACCCTGGCGGCGCCGCGCTGATCTGCCGGCGACACCGGGTGCATCGCCTGCGCGGGCGGACGCATTCAGGGCAGCAGGTCCCTCAGGCGATACCACAGCATGGCCAGAACCAGCGCTGGTCGCCGCAGCATCGCCCCGCCGGGAAAAAGGCTGTGCGGGATGCGTGCGAACACATCAAAGCGCTCCGCCTCGCCCGCGATGGCCTCTGCCACCAGCCTGCCCGCCAGTCCCGTGAGGGCGATGCCATGGCCGGAAAATCCCTGCAGGTAATACACATCGGGCTCGAGGCGCCCGAAGTCCGGGGCGCGGTTGAGAGTGATGTCCACGTCACCTCCCCAGGCATATTCCACGCGCGCCTCCTTCAGCTGCGGGAATACAGCCACCATGCGACGGCGAGTGGCCTCGGCTGTGTCGAAGGGATCATGCCCGGAATAGCTCACCCGGCCGCCGAACAGCAGGCGGTGGTCGCTGCTGCGACGGAAGTAGTCCAGCACCCAGTTGATGTCACTGATGGCCGTATCCTGCGGCAGCAGCGCACGGACAAGGCCGGCGCCCAATGGCTCGGTGGCGATGATGTAAGTGCTTACCGGCATCACGCGGCGCGCGAGCTGCGGCACGGTGGCTCCCAGGGAGGCATTGCCTGCGAACACGATCTGCCGGCAGCTGAGCGTGCCCTGCGCAGTGATGAGTTGCAGCGCGCCGTCCGCGCGTCGATGGCGCAGCACGCGGCTGTCCTCATGCACGGTGACACCGGCGCGTTGCGCAGCCCCGGCCAGCCCGCGCACGTACTTGAGCGGGTGGATGTGGCCGCTGTTGGAATCGTGCAGGCCGGCCACGTAACGCTCGCTGGCCACCAGCTGCCGCGTGGCGGCAGTATCGAGCAAGGACACGCTTTCGTATCCGTAGTCCTCGCGCAGCGAGCGGTGCCACGCGGACAGCTCCTCGCGCTGGCGCGGCCTGATCGCCACGTGCATCTGGCCAGCGACATAGTCGCAGTCGATGGCGTGGGTGGAAACCAGCTCGCGCAGCAGTGCCAGTGCCTCCAGCGACAGGTCCCACACACGGCGCGCGTCGGCGGCGCCGAGCAGCGCGGTGAGCTTTTCCTGCCCCGCGGCGAGGCCGAAGATGGCCTGGCCGCCGTTGCGCCCGGAGGCCCCGCCACCCACCTGTCCGGCCTCCAGCACCGTGACGCGATAGCCGCGGCCGGCCAGATGCAGCGCCGCGGACAGGCCGGTGATGCCTGCGCCCACCACCGCCACATCGCAGCTGGCCGCACCGTCCAGTGCCGGCAGGCGGGGGGCGGGTGGCAGGGAGGCCTGGTACCAGGAGCCCGCCTGGAGGGGGCGGGATTTCATGGGGAACTGTCCGTCATCGTCCCCACACCATGCAGGCGGGGCGGCCAACGTTCAACAAGCAATGCTGCAGGTGCACACGACTCCTGTGGATTCAACGGGTTGCGCGCGGTTCCTGCGACCGCCGAGCCAGAAGGTGCCCGGCTGTGGTCTAATGAAATCAGATACTTGGAGTCCCAGCGGCCTGATCAGGCCTCCCCCGCATGTCTGTCCGTCGACCCGTCATTGGTATCCCCGCCGACCGGCGCACGCTGGGTATGCATCCCTTCCACGCCGTCGGGGAGAAGTACATCACGCCGCTGCTGCGCATAGCGCGCACGCTGCCGCTGGTGATCCCCTCGCTGGGTGATGAGCTGGGGCTTGCGGCCCTGGTGGAGGAACTCGACGGCCTGCTGTTCACCGGCAGCCCCTCGAACGTCGAGCCGCACCATTACGCCGGGGAGCCGAGCCGCGCGGGTACGCTGCACGACCCCGCGCGCGATGCCACCACGCTGGCGCTGATACCGCGTGCCATTGCGGCCGGCGTGCCCGTGCTGGGCATCTGCCGGGGCTTCCAGGAAATGAATGTGGCCGCCGGCGGCACGCTGTGGCAGCACGTGCATGAGGTGCCGGGCAACTTCGTGCACCACGAGGACGACACCCAGCCGCTGGAGGTGCAGTACGGACCCGCGCACGAGGTGCAGCTGGCGCCCGGCGGGATGCTGGAGCGCATCGCGGGACGGCCGCGCATCACGGTGAACTCACTGCATCACCAGGGCGTGCGCCAGCTGGGGCGCGGGCTGATCGAGGAAGCACGCGCGGATGATGGCCTCATCGAGGCCTTCCGCGTGGCCGGTGCGCAGCGCCTGGCGCTGGCAGTGCAGTGGCATCCGGAGTGGAACGCGGGCGAGGACCCGTTTTCCACCGCATTGTTTGAAGCATTCGGTGACGCGGCGCGCGAGCGCGCCGCCAACAGGCAGGTGACCCATGGCTGACATCCACCAGTTCTTCCGCGAGCGCGGCATCTCAGAGGTCGAGGCCATCGTGCCGGACATGGCCGGCATCGCGCGCGGCAAGATCATGCCCGCCGAGAAGTTTGCCGCCGATGAAGGCATGAAGCTGCCGGAGAGCATCTTCCTGCAGACGGTGACCGGGGATTACCCGGCCGACACCAGCCAGGCGATGAGCCCGGCCGAGATCGACATCGTGCTCAAGCCCGACACGCCGACGGTGCGCGTGGTGCCCTGGGCGGCCGAGCCCACGGCGCAGGTGATCCACGACTGTTTCTATTCGGACGGTCGCAGCGTGACCATGGCGCCGCGCCAGGTGCTGCGGCATGTGCTGGAACTCTATGCCGCGCGCGGCTGGGAGCCCGTGGTGGCGCCGGAGCTGGAGTTCTACCTCATCGAGCCGAACATCGATGCGGACTATCCGCTGAAGCCACCGGTGGGCCGCTCCGGCCGCGCCGAGCCCGGCCGGCAGAGCTACAGCATCGCGGCGGTGAATGAATTCGACCCGCTGTTCGATGACATCTACGCGTTCTGCGAGGCGCAGGACATCGCCATCGACACGCTGATCCACGAGGACGGCCCGGCGCAGATGGAGATCAACCTGCTGCACGGGGACCCGCTGGACCTCGCCGACCAGGCTTTCCTCTTCAAGCGCACCGCGCGCGAGGCAGCGCTGCGCCACAAGATGTACACCACGTTCATGGCCAAGCCGCATGGCAAGGAGCCGGGCAGCGCCATGCATATCCACCAGAGCATCGTGGACCGCAAGACCCGCCAGAACGTGTTCAGCAACAAGGACGGTTCGCCCTCGCAACTGTTCTTCTCGCACATCGCCGGGCTGCAGAAATACCTGCCGGCGGCCATGGCGCTGTTCGCACCCAATGTGAATTCCTACCGGCGCATCACCCGTTCGGCGCTGGCACCGATCAACGTGCATTGGGGTTACGACAACCGCACGGCCGGCCTGCGCGTGCCGGTGTCGGGACCGGAGAACCGGCGCGTGGAAAACCGGGTCGGCGGGGCCGACGCCAATCCCTACCTGGCCATCGCCGGCTCGCTGGCCTGCGGCTACCTGGGCATGATCGAGAACCTGCAGCCCTCGGACCCCATCACCGGCAGCGCCCACGACCTGGCTTTCTCGCTGCCGCGGTCGCTGGACTCGGCGCTGCGCCAGATGCGCGAGAGCCGGGTGCTGATCGATGTCCTGGGCGAGCCCTTCGTGGCCGCCTACACCATCGTGAAGGAGGCCGAGAGCGAAGTGTTCATGCAGGTGATCAGTTCCTGGGAGCGCGAGCACCTGCTGCTGAACGTCTAGCCGGCCCCGACGTTCCGCGTGGACAGTGGCCTATGGGGTGCCTGCGGGCTATAGTTGCCGTGCAGGCTCCAGCCTCGGCCCTGCGGAACCGTTTCATTCTCCGCCATTTCCCCACGAGGAGTTTTCCATGGTCCTTCCACTCCGACAGCTTTCCGTCCTGACCGCCGTCGCCTTGCTGGTGGCCGCCTGTGGCAAGCAGGGCGACACCGCCGTCGCCGGCGAAGAAGAGAAGGTCCTCAACGTCTACAACTGGGTCGACTACATCGACACCACCATCCTCGACGAATTCACCGCCGAGACCGGCATCAAGGTGAACTACGACGTCTTCGACAGCAACGAGCTGCTGCAGACCAAGCTGCTGTCCGGCAACACCGGCTACGACCTGGTGGTGCCTTCGGCGTCGTTCCTCGAAAAGCAGATCGAGGCGGGCGTGTTCCAGAAGCTGGACAAGACGCTGATCCCGAACCTGGCCAACCTTGACCCGGCGATCACGGAAATCACTGCGCGCCACGACCCCGGAAATGCGCATTCGGTAACCTACTTCTGGGGCACCTCGGGCATCGGCTACAACGTCGAGGCCGTCGCCGCGGCCATGCCCAACGCGCCCACCAACAGCTTCGCCATGCTCTACGACCCGAACGTGGTGAAGAACTTCCAGAAGTGCGGCGTGACGATCCTCGATGCGCCCGACGAGGTGGTGGCCACGGTGCTCATCTACCTGGGCCGCGACGCCATGAGCGAGAAGCCCGAGGACCTCGAGGCTGCCGAGAAGGTGCTGATGTCCATCCGCCCCTACATCAAGGAGGTCAAGTCGGCCGGCTACCTCGATGACCTGGCCAATGGCGAGATCTGCCTGGCGCTGGGCTGGAGTGGCGACGTGGGCATGGGTGCGGCGCGTGCCGAGGAGAACGGCAAGGACTTCACCATCAAGTACCACATCCCGAAGGAAGGGGCGGTGATGTTCTTCGACATGCTGGCCATCCCGGCCGATGCGAAGCACCCGAAGAATGCGCACAAGTTCATCGACTACCTGCTGCGCCCGGATGTGGCGGCGAAGAACACCAACTTCGTCACCTACGCCTCGCCGAACAAGGCCGCCCACGAGCAGATCGACGCAGAGATCACCAGCGATCCGGATATCTATCCGCCCGCCGAGGTGAAGGCAAAGATGTATCCCAACCTGGCCCGCTCGCAGGAATTCACCCGGATCCTGAACCGCACGTGGACACGCTTCAAGACTGGCAAGTAGCCAGATGACCGGTCCCGCGCGTCCGGCGCAGGAACCCTGGCTCGATGCCACGCAGAAACCCTACGTGCGCATCGAGTCGGTCAGCAAGCGCTTTGGCGACTTCGTCGCCGTAGACGACATCACCCTGGACATCTTCCGGGGCGAGATCTTCTGCCTGCTGGGCGGCTCGGGCAGCGGCAAGACCACGCTGCTGCGCATGCTGGCCGGCTTCGAGCAGCCCTCGGCCGGGCGCATCCTCATCGACGGACAGGACATGGCCGGCATCCCGCCCTACGAGCGGCCGGTGAACATGATGTTCCAGTCCTACGCGCTGTTTCCGCACATGACGGTGTACGGCAACGTGGCCTTCGGCCTGGAGCAGGAGGGCATCCGCAAGGAGGAGATCCGCCAGCGCGTGGCCGAAATCCTCGATGTGGTGAAGATAGGCGAGCTGGCGGGCCGCAAGCCGCACCAGCTCTCCGGCGGCCAGCGCCAGCGCGTCGCGCTGGCGCGCTCGCTGGTGAAGCGGCCGAAGCTGCTGCTGCTCGATGAACCGCTGGGCGCGCTCGACCGCAAGCTGCGCGAGCACACGCAGTTCGAGCTCATCGCAATCCAGGAACGGCTGGGCGTGACCTTCGTGGTGGTCACGCACGACCAGGAGGAGGCGATGACCCTGGCCTCGCGCATCGGCGTGATGAACAAGGGCAAGATCGTGCAGATCGGCACGCCGCGGCAGATCTACGAGTTCCCGACCACGCGCTTCGTGGCCGACTTCATCGGGTCCGTGAACCTCTTCGACGGCACCCTTGCCGAGGACGAACCTGAATATGTCCGCGTGCGCTGCCCTGACCTGCCGGTGCCGGTGCATGTGGACCATGGCGTGTCCGCTCCGCCGGACGCGCAGCTGTGGGTGGCCATCCGACCCGAGAAACTGAACCTGCAGCGCGGCAAGCCCGCCGCCGAAGACAACTGGGCGCGCGGCATCATCAAGGACATCGCCTACATGGGCGACCTTTCCATCTACGTGGTGCGCCTGGATTCCGGCCGCGACGTGCGGGTCACGCAGACCAACTCCGCGCGCAAGGCCGGTGACAGCTTCACCTGGGACGACGAGGTCTACCTGCTGTGGGACAGCGCCGCCCCCGTGGTGGGCGCGGGGTGAGCGCGCCTTGAACGCCGAGGTCCCGGCCTACGCCCGCCAGCACGAACGCTGGGTGCCGTTCTGGCTGGCCTGGCATCGTTTCGGTCCACCGCGCTGGGTGCCCTGGCTGCGTCGCAGCGGCGTGGGCCGCATGCTGGTCATCGGCATCCCGATGTTCTGGCTGCTGCTGTTCTTCCTCACGCCATTCTTCATCGACCTGAAGATCTCCTTCTCGGAGTCGCGGCTGGCGATCCCGCCTTATGCGCCGCTGGTGGAATGGGTGGAAGGGCGCATGGAGGTGTTGATCAACACCGACAACTACCGCTTCCTGTTCACCGATGCGCTGTACGTGCAGACGTGGATCTACTCGCTGAAGGTGGCGGCTGTCTCCACGCTGCTGTGCCTGCTGCTGGGTTATCCCATGGCGCTGGGCATTGCCCGCTCCCCGCCCGCGCGGCGCAACCTGCTGCTGATGCTGGTGATCCTGCCGTTCTGGACCTCCTTCCTGCTGCGCGTGTACGCGTGGATGGGGCTGCTGCGCAACAACGGCGTGATCAACAACTTCCTGATGTCCATCGGCCTGATCGACCAGCCCATCCAGATGATGCAGACGGATTTCGCGGTGTATGTGGGAATCGTGTACTCCTACCTGCCGTTCATGATCCTGCCGCTGTACACCAACCTCGAGAAGCATGATCCCTCGCTGCTGGAAGCAGCCGCGGACCTGGGCGCGCGGCCGATGCGCGCCTTCCTGCGCGTGACGCTGCCGCTGTCGCGGCCGGGCATCGCGGCCGGCTCCTTGCTGGTGTTCATCCCGGCGGTGGGCGAATACGTGATTCCCACGCTGCTGGGACGGCCCGACCAGCTGATGATCGGGCGCGTGCTGTCGGATGAATTCTTCAGCAACCGCGACTGGCCGGTGGCCAGCGCGGTGGCCATCTTCATGCTGTTGCTGCTGCTGATCCCCATCATGCTGCTGCAGCGGGTGCAGGCGCGCGCCGGCGCGAAGGCGGCCTGATGCGTCGCGGCTGGCTGGTCACCACGCTGATGATCCTGGGCTTCGTGTTCCTGTACGTGCCCATCCTGCTGATGGTGGTGTTCTCGTTCAACAACTCGCGTCTGGTGACGGTGTGGGATGCGGCCAATTCGCCCACGCTCAAGTGGTACACGGCGCTGTTCCAGAACCAGCAGATCCTCGATGCAGCCTGGTTGTCGCTGCGCATAGCGGCCGTCAACGCCACCGGCGCGGTGATCCTGGGCACGCTGGCGGGCATCGCGCTGTCGCGCTTCGGGCGCTTCCGCGGGCGGGCGCTGCTGGCCGTGATGTCCACCGCGCCGCTGGTGATGCCCGAGGTGATCACCGGCCTGTCGATGCTGCTGCTGTTCGTGGCCATGGAGCAGATCATCGGCTGGCCGGCAGGACGCGGCGCCACCACCATTGCCATCGCACACATCACTTTCTCGATGGCCTATGTGACGGTGATCGTGCAGTCGCGCCTGGCCTCATTCGATGATTCCCTGGAAGAGGCCGCCATGGACCTGGGTGCGCGTCCGGCCAAGGTGTTCGGCCGCATCACGCTGCCGCTGATCTTCCCGGCGCTGCTGTCGGGCTGGCTGCTGGCGTTCACGCTGTCCTGGGATGACCTGGTGATCGCGCAGTTCGTCGCCGGCCCCGGTTCCACAACGCTGCCCATGGTGATCTTCTCCAAGGTACGCCTGGGCGTGACCCCGGACGTGAACGCACTGGCCACACTGATGGTGCTGCTGGTGGCAACCGGCGTGCTCACCTCGGCCTGGCTGCTGCGGCGGTCCGAGCGCAAGCGGCAGCGCGAGATGCGCATGGCGGAAGGAGGGCACTAGTGGCCACCCTGGCGCTGGGGCTGGATGTGGGCGGTTCGTCCATCAAGCACGCGCCAGTGGATGTGGCCAGCGGCGCGCTGCAGGCTGATCTGGCCAGCGTGCCGACCCCGCAGCCGGCAACGGTGCAGGCGCTGTGCAACGCACTCATCGGCCTGGCGGAAACCACCCCCGCTGGCACGGCCGTCGGTGTGGCGCTGCCCAGCGTGATCCTGCATGGCGTGATCCAGACCGCCGCCAACCTGGATGATTCGCTGCTGGGCTTCGACGCCGGCCGCGAACTGTCGGCCAGGCTGCGCCGGCCCGTGGCGCTGCTCAACGACGCCGATGCAGCCGGCCTGGCGGAAGCGCATTTCGGCGCAGCCCGCGGGGTGCGCGGCGCAGTGATGATGCTCACCTTCGGCACCGGCATCGGATCGGCCCTGATCCTCGACGGCAGGCTCTGGCCCAACAGCGAACTGGGCCACATGGAAGTGGATGGGGCGGAAGGCGAGCAGCGCGCCGCCGCGCGCATCCGGAGCGAAGAGGGTCTGTCCTGGAGGCAGTGGAGCACCCGGGTCAACCGCTACCTGGATGCCATCAACCGCCTGTTCTGGCCGGAACTGATCGTGGTCGGTGGTGGTGTGACCGAGAACTGGACGCAGTTCGCGCCGCTGCTGCAATCCCGCGCGCCGCTCAAGCCCGCTGCCCTGGGACCTGCCGCAGGCGTGGTGGGGGCGGCGCTGGCTGCCGCGGGGCATGCGGCTGCGTGAGCAAGCTTCCCGACGTCGGGACTACCATCTTCACCGTGATCTCGCGCCGCGCGGCCGAGCTGGGCGCGGTCAACCTTGGCCAGGGTTTTCCTGACTATCCCATCGACCCGCGGCTCACCGAGCTGGTCGGCGAGGCCATGCGCGCCGGGCACAACCAGTACGCGCCCATGGCCGGACTGCCTGAACTGCGCGAAGCCATTGCGCGCGTGGTGTCAGCCCGGCACGGCATCGACGTCGACCCTGAGCAGGAGGTGACGGTCACAGTCGGCGCCACCGAGGCCATCTTCTCGGCCATTGCCGCGCTGGTGGGCCCGGGCGACGAAGTGCTGGTGTTCGATCCCGCCTACGACTCCTACGATCCGGCTGTGCGCGTGGCAGGCGCCACCTGCGTGCACGTGCCACTGGCGCCACCGGCGTTCCGCTGCGACTGGGACCGCGTGCGCGAGGCCATCACGCCGCGAACGAAACTGGTTGTCATCAATACACCCCAGAACCCGGCCTGCACCGTGATGAGTGCGGATGACCTGGCGCAGCTCGCGCAGCTGGCCGAAGCCCACGGCTTCACCGTGCTGAGCGACGAAGTGTACGAACACATTGTGCACGCACCGGCCCGACACCACAGCGTGCTGGCGCATCCGGTGCTGCGCCAGCGCGCGCTGGCCGTGTATTCCTTCGGCAAGTCCCTGCACGCCACGGGCCTGCGCGTGGGTTACTGCATTGCGCCGCCCGCACTCACGGCCGAGCTGCGCAAGGTGCACCAGTTCAACACCTTCACCATCACCACGGCCTTCCAGCACGCCATCGCCGCCTACATCACCGGAAACCCCGGAATCTTCGCGGGGCTGGGACCTTTCTTCGCGGCCAAGCGCGAGCTGCTCACCCGGGGCCTTGCCGACAGCGCTTTCCAGGTAGTGCCGGCCCAGGGCAGCTACTTCACGCTGGTGGACTACTCACGCTGCGAGCTGCTGGCCGGACTCGACGACATGGCGGCGGCCGAGCGGCTGCTGGTGCAGGGCGGGGTGGCGGCCATTCCACTGGCACCGTTCTACCGCCAGCCTGTCAAGCACTCGCTGCTCAGGCTGTGCTTTGCCAAGCAGGACGACACGCTGGCGCGCGGCGTCGAACGGCTGCAGGCGCTGCGGTAATACAATCGCGCCATGAAACTCAGGACCACGCTGGTTCATCCGCCCGAAGTGAAGGTTCCACCGGAGAACACGCCGCTCGTGGCGCCCATCCACCAGAGCGTGAAGTTCGAGCACGGCACGGTGGCCGAGACACTGGCGAGCCTCCGGGGCGAGAAAGAGGGATTCTTCTACGCGCGGTCCGCGAACCCGACCACGCGGCTGCTGGAGAAGACGCTGGCAGGGCTGCAGGGGCGGGATGCCGCCATCGTGTGCGCGTCAGGCGTGGGCGCCATTGCCCAGGCGCTGATCGGCCTGCTGCAGTCAGGCGACCATGTGCTGTGTTTCGTGGAAACCTACGCACCCACGCGCTCGCTGATCCGGCGGCAGCTGGCACGCTTCGGCGTGACCCACACCATGCTGTCCATCGAGGATGACGCTGGCATCGAGCGCGTGCTGCGCGACACGCCGACGAAGCTGGTGATCTTCGAGTCACCCACCAATCCGGTGAACCGCATCGCCGACATCGCGCACATCACGCGCCTGGCGCGGGCCGCCGGCGCACTGACCCTGCTCGACAACACACTCGCCGGCCTGCACCAGCATGGCGATACCGATGTGGACCTCTTCCTGCACAGCCTCACCAAATACGCTTCCGGGCATGGCGATGTGATGGGGGGCGCGGTAATCGGCTCCGCCGAACTGATCGCGCGGCTGCGCCCGGAGTTCACGCACCTCGGCGGCACGCTGGATCCGCACGCTGCCTGGCTGATCCAGCGCGGCCTCAACACCTACCTGCTGCGCTACGAGGCCCAGTGCGTCACGGCGCTGAAAGTGGCGCTGTTCCTGGAACAGCACCCCAGGGTGGAGCGCGTGCACTACGCCGGGCTGCCACGCCACCCGCGGCATGAACTGGCTGCCCGGCAGATGCAGCACTTCGGCACGGTGGTCAGCTTCGACCTGCGCGCAGGCAAGGCTGCCGGCGACCGCTTCGCGGATGCGCTGCAGCTGTTTTCCATTGCGGCCAGCATGGGTTCGCCCGAGTCCCTGGTTATTCCGCCCGGCCTGATGGGGCCGCATGACCTGCCCGCTGAACTGGCGGCACTGTCGGGCCTGGCACCGGGAACGGTGCGGCTGTCGATGGGACTGGAAGATGCGGACGATCTGATCGCGGACCTGGAGCAGGCGCTGGCCGCGATTTGACTTGATCACCGCAACCCGTTCACGGTGTGGGCGGCTGCGGTTGCGACGGCCTTCAATTTGTGCGCCACGACCGGAATGCCTCCGGCCTGCAATGCACAATGGATCCATGCCTGCCACTGTCCTGCAACTGCGGCCAACCCGCCGCCCGGATCCCTTCGCGCCCATCGCGCCGGGCCTGCTCACCGCCCTTGCCGCCGAAATGGGGCGCTGTCCGCCCAGGCCTGCCGGCATCACTGCCTGCGTGGCCTGGTTGCAGGAATCCCCCGCGCAGCTGGCGGCACGTCCAATGGCGATGCGCGCGCTGGAAAACCTGCGCACTGCCTTGTTCAGTGCGCCGGGACGCGATGGGGAGATGGCCCTGCTGTGGCGCGAAGCCCTGGCCAGCGCCTGCTACGCACGGGTGGTGGCGGCAGACATGAATTTCGACGCGCCGCTGCTTACCGGTGCCGGCCTCCTGCATCGCACCGGCGAGATCGCCGCCCTGCGCGCGCTGGCGCGCGCGGAGGCATCCACCGGCATGCGGCTGGTGGGGCCGGTGATGCAGCAGATCATGGACGCGCATGACGATGAACTGGTATCGCGCGTCACGCGCAGCTGGGCCCTTGCGGGGGAGCTGCGCCTCACCATCCTGCGCTGGCGCGACGAGCAGGAGAACCTGGACCGCCCGCTGTGCGTGACGCTGCTGATGATTGTGCAGGCACTGGCCACGGAGCTGGTGCACGCGGATACCTGCTCGCCCGGCCTGGCCGAGGTGGCGCAGCAGTCCCTGGGCCTGCCTTCACGCCTGCTCGGCAGCGCGCGCGCCGCCACCGGCGGCATCCGCACGCTGCTGGATCAGCTCGCGCCCACGGCCGCCTGAGCGGCCGGGTCCGCCTCGCCGGACTCGATCCGCATCCGCGTGCCTTCCACGTCCGGGGCGTCCGAAGACAGTGCCCGTGCCTCCGCGCTCTTCGTCATCACGATGATGCTGATGCGGCGGTTGATCGGGTTGTGCGGATTCTCGCGGTCGAACAGCACCGAGGAGGCCAGGCCCACCACGCGGGCGATCTTCTTCGGTTCCAGTCCTCCATCCTGCAACGCCCGGCGCGCGGCATTGGCGCGATCGGCGGAGAGATCCCAGTTGGAGTAGCCGCGCTGGCCCACATAGGCCTTGTCATCGGTGTGGCCGCTGAGGCTGATGCGGTTGGGTACGGAATTCAGGTAGGTGGCCACCTCGCGCAGGATCTGCGCGGTGTAGTCCTTCAGCCGCGTGCCACCCAGGTCGAACATGGGCCGGTTCTGCTTGTCGACGATCTGGATGCGCAGTCCCTCGGGTGTGATGTCCAGCAGCAGCTGGTCCTTGAAGGGCTCCAGCGCCTGGCTCTTGTCGATGGCCTCGCGCAGCTCCTCCATCAGTGACTCCAGCTGCTTGCGTTCGGCCAGGTCGGCAAGGCGCTGCACGTCCTCCGGCCGGATCTCCACCGGCTCGCCCAGTCCGTCGGCATTGATCTCCATGGTCTTCGGCGCGTCCAGGCCGCCGCCGAGGTCGATGGGACTGGTGCTGGCACCGCCCGGGCCCATCTGGCCCGGCGCGGGTTTCACGCTGTGGCCTTCCTGCATGCTCGGGTTCTTGAAGTAATCGAAGATGGCGGCGCGCTGTTCCTTCGACACCGAGGCCACCAGCCACATCACCATGAAGAAGGCCATCATCGCGGTGACGAAGTCGGCGTAGGCCACCTTCCACGCGCCGCCATGGTGGGCGTGGCCACCGGCGCGCTTGCGCTTGACGATGACGATGGGGCGTTGTTTGGCGTCGGCCATGGCGGTGCCGCGTCAGCCCGGCGCGGGCTTCTTGCCGCGCAGTTCCTGCTCCAGGTCCTTGAAGTTCGGCCGCACGCCGCTGAACAGCAGCTTGCGTGCGAATTCGACGGCCACCGGCGGCGGATAGCCGCGCACGCTGGCAACCAGCGCCATCTTCACCACCTCGAAGGCCTTGGACTCCTCGTGCGCCTTGTGTTCCATCGCCGCGGCGATGGGACCGACCAGGCCATAGGCGACCAGAATGCCGAGGAAGGTGCCCACCAGCGCGGCGCCGACCTTGTGGCCGATCTCGGCCGTGCTGGCGCCATCAATGGCGGCCATGGTGCTGACGATGCCCAGCACCGCGGCGACGATGCCGAAGCCGGGCAGGGCGTCGGCCACTTTCTGCACGGCATGCGCCGGCTCGGCGGCTTCCTTGTGGTGGGTCTCCAGCTCGTATTCGAGCAGGCTCTCCAGTTCATGCGGGTCGAGGTTGCCACCCGAGATCAGCCTGAGGCAGTCGGTGATGAACTCCATCATGTGGTGGTCGGCCAGCACACCGGGGTATCTCTTGAAGATGTCGCTCTTTTGCGGCTCCTCGATGTGGCGCTCGATGGCCAGCACGCCGTCGCGGCGCGCCATCACGAGGATGTCGTACACCAGCTTGAGCAGCTGGATGTATTCCTTGCGACCGTAACGCGCGCCTTTCAGCAGGCCGAGGGCGCCGGTGAAGGAGGCCTTGATGACCTTCAGCGGATTGCTGATGAAGAAGGCGCCGAGCGCGCCGCCGCAGATGACCACGACTTCCAGCGGATGCCAGAGCAGCAGCAGGCTGCTGCCGCCGCCGAGAAACCCGCCCAGCACCGACCCCAGTACGACCAATGTCCCGATGATTGCAAACAAGAACAGAACCTCTCGGGGCTGCGCATGCCCCTGGAAAGACTATCGGCCGCCGGCGCCCGGGACTGAGCGACGGCCGTCACGTTTGGGGAAAGGCAGGCGGAATTCCGCGTCAGGCGCTGGTGGCGAGCATCCGCCCGACAGCCAGCGGCGCACTGCGCGCGAAGCGCTGGTCGTAGGTGCGCGGCGCATTGCTGTCGGCGAGCAGGTCCAGCATGCCGCTGGCCCGCGTCAGGCGCGCAGTGACCAGCGCGCCGTTGCGTTCGTTCTGTGCGCGGCAGGCGCCGGCGAGACTTGCGCATCCGGATTGCGCGGCTGCCAGCGTGCCGGCGGGATCGCACCAGGCCAGCAGCGCAGCCATGCCGGAGCGATCCGCATTGCGGCCGTGCTGCCGGCAAAGCGCCTGTCGTTCGTCCTCCAGCTGCAACAGCTTCGCAATGGTCTGCTGCCGCGCGCCGCCCGCCTTTTCAAGGCCGTCCACGTCATTGCCGGCAAGCAGCTCGTACTCCTGTTCCAGTTGCTGCGCCAGGGCGGCCAGCAGTGCGGTTTCCTCGCTCAGCAGGCGCGTGAGGCGGGTGCGGCAGGTATCGCGATCCATGGATTACTTCAGCGGGTTCGCGCCCAGGGGAGCGGCGCGCGAGAGGTCACTCTCCATGCGCAGCAGCCGGTCGGCCACGCGCTGGGGATCGACCTGGTAGCTGCCCTCCTGCAGGCGCTGCTTCACGGCGGCAACGCGCAGTTCATCCACGGCAGGCAGCGCGCGCAGCGATTCCTCGATGGCGGCCAGTCCGCGTGCCGCACCGGTGAGGGTCACTTCCGCCGCCGGGGCGGGGGACTCGCCACCGGATCCGCCGGCGCTGCCGGAGACGCTGCGCCCGGCCGATGCGGGCGACACGCGCGCCGGCTTCGGCTCGAGGGGGGTGATCTTGGTGGACACGAGGGGCTCTCCCGGTACTTTCATTGCTGGCTCTTCGAATGATGTATCGGTTGAGGGGCGGCAAACTTTAGGGAGTCCGCACGATATCCACAGGACTGCGGAGAAACCGCGCAATATGTCTCATTCACGTGCATCAGAGGCTCACCCGGACTACTTCGCGGCTTTCCACCTGGCCTTCGACGATCCGGCGCGAGGCCAGGTTGAGCACCCGTACCCGTCCATCCGGGCTGGCGTCGGAGACCGCCTCGCCCTGCGCCCGCACCTCCAGGCCCCCGGCATTGATCACCAGCGCAACACGCTGGCCGCGCCGCACGAGGATGTCCTGGCCGAGCAGGTCCACCGTGAGCGCCGTGCCCGGCGCGGCTTCCCGGCGCAGGTGGCGGCCGGCGAGCTGGTCCACACTGCTGATATAGCTGGCTGACAGGCCGGGCACACGCAGCCTGCGCTGTTCCACGTCTGCCGCGGTGACGGCACTGTTGCGATCCAGCGCACGGCGCAGCGCCAGCACCGGCATCTCGGTCTCGATACGCACTGGCACGTACACCGCCCAGCGGGGCGCGGCGCACTTCACGCCCACGGTCACGCGGGTGCCGATGCGAGTTGTCGAGGGCAACGCGGCTTCCAGCGGCTGTGTGCAGGTTGCCAGCCGCAGCCTGGGATCCAGCGCGTCGGCGCTGGCGAAAACCTTGCGGTCCTCGCCGGAAAACTGCGCGACGAGGAAATCCTCGGCCGTCTTCTGTATGTCCGCCGGTGCCTGGATCGACTGCGCGCCCGCGGCCGACGCCAGCAGCAGCGCCGGAATCCAGGCGTTTCTCTTGAATCTGCAGTTCATGCGGAATGGATGAGCAAACTGCGTGCCATCCGCGCAGGCTCAAGTCCTGTTGCCACGTGCCGATGCACTGGTGAAGAGGCGGCCATGGCGGGCGAGCTTCGCCGCAGGAGCGGCAACATGCTGCCGCTGCGTTGTGAGTCGCGTCACAGCCTGCATGCCCCGCGGCCCTGCTGCAGACCCGTCCGGGCGCTTCAAGCCCACATGGCACGGCTGTTGCTCATCAATCCCGCAAGTCGGGTTATTGACGGAGCATCCGTGGCCTTGAATCTCGAATCGTATCTGGGAGTGCATGCCAACGCGCTCAAGTTGCGCGAGCAGCGCACCGAGCTGCTGGCGCGCAACCTCGCCAACGCGGATACGCCGGGCTACAAGGCGCAGGACCTGGATTTCCGTGCCGCGCTGGCTGCCAGCACGGGTGCCGCCTCCAGCCCCGGCGTGATGCAGGCTACCCAGGCCGGGCATATCGGCGCCAGCGCCGATGCCCCGCTGGAGGCCGGCTCCACCGCCGCCTTCCTCAAGTACCGCACGCCGCTGGCCCCATCGCTGGACGGCAACACTGTTGATGCGCAGCTGGAGCAGGCCGCTTTCGCGGACAACGCCGTGCGCTACCAGGCCACGCTGCAGTTCCTCTCATCCAAGTTCCGCTCGCTGATGACCGCCATCACCGGCCAGTAAGGAGATCCGCAATGTCCTCTTTCAAGATATTCGACATCGCAGGCTCGGGCATGGCCGCCCAGTCAGTGCGGCTCAACACCGTGGCCAGCAATCTCGCCAACGCGGAAAGCGTCAGCAGCACCGCGGAAGGGGCCTACAAGGCCAAACATCCGGTGTTCGAGGCCGTGCGCGCTGAAATGGCTGCCGGCAAGCCGGGCGTGAATCCGGGCGTGGCGGTGCAGGTCACCCAGATCATGGAGGATTCGCGCGCGCCTTCGATGCGCTACGAGCCGGGCAATCCGCTCGCCAATGCCGAAGGCTATGTCTTCGCGCCCAACGTGAACGTGGTGGAGGAGATGGTCGACATGATCAGCGCCTCCCGCGCCTACCAGAACAACGTGGAAGTGCTGAACACGTCGAAGGAGCTGCTGCTCGCGACGCTGAGGCTCGGGCAGTAATCATGGGAATCGACGCCATCACCGGCAATGCGCAGGGCGCCTCGGCGGCCACTGCGAAACCCAAGGACCAGCTCGGACAGGACGCCTTCCTGCAGCTGATGCTGGCGCAGCTGCGCCACCAGGATCCCACCAGCCCGGTGGACCCTGCCGACTTCCTCGGCCAGCTGGCGCAGTTCGGCACCGTCACCGGCATCCAGGGGATGCAGGGCTCGATCTCGACCCTGTCCGACGCGCTGCGTTCATCGCAGGTGCTCGGCGGCACCAGCATGGTCGGCCGCGACGTGCTCGTCTCCTCCGGCACCGCCACGATCGGCGAAGAAGGATCCGTGGTCGGCACGGTGGAGATTCCCGAAGCCACCCGCTCGGCCCGCCTCGTGATCACTGATGCCAGCGGCCAGCAGGTGCGCAGCGTTGCACTCAGCCCCCAGGAAGGCGAGGTCGTCTTCGAATGGGATGGCACCACCGATGATGGCGCGCGCGCCCCGGTCGGTGAATACGAGATCGCGGTGGTGGCCGACGTGGCTGGCGCCAGCGAGCAGCTGCCGACCAGCCTGCTGGCCCATGTGGGCAGCGTCAGCATCGATCCCAAGGATTTCAGCCTCACCCTCAACACCGACCTCGGACCCATTTCGCTCGGCCGCGTGCGCCGGGTGATGTAAGGAGACTCCCATGCCCTTCCGTCTTGCCCTCAGTGGACTGAACGCCGCCTCCGCGGACCTCAGCGTCACCGCCAACAACATCGCCAACAGCTCCACCAGCGGGTTCAAGGAATCCCGTGCGGAGTTTGCCGAGCTCTTCGCGGTGTCCGCGCAGGGCGTGGCCACGCTCACCCCGGGCAACGGCGTGCGCGTGTCGGACATCGCCCAGCAGTTCAGCCAGGGCAATATCGACTTCACCGACAACAGCCTGGACCTCGCCATCAGCGGCACGGGCTTCTTCACGGTGAGCGACAACGGCTCCTATGCCTATACGCGCGCCGGTGCATTCCGCACTGACGCCGGCGGCTACGTGGTGAACGCCCAGGGCCAGCGCCTGCAGGTGTTCCCACCTGTGGCGGGTGGCGGCTTCAATACCGGTTCGCTGGCGGACCTGCGGCTGGTGACCTCCGAGAGCGCGCCGCAGGCGACCTCGAATGTGGAACTGCTGGCCAACCTGCCGTCGGACGCCGTGCCGCCGACCAATCCCACTTTCGACCCCACCGATCCCACCAGCTTCACCCGCGCCACTTCGCTGACGGTGTATGACTCGCTGGGCGCCGCGCACACCGGCACCGTGTATTTCGTGAAGGATGCCGCTCCCGGCGAGTGGACCACGCATTTCTACATCGACGGCAATGACGTGGGGACCACCCCCGGCATCACCTTCGACAACATGGGCCGCCTGGTGGACCCGAATCCGGCCGAGCTGAACTTCCCGGCCTACGCGCCCGCCACTGGCGCCGCCGACATGACGATCGCCATCAATGTCGCCGGCACCACGCAGTACGGCAGCGTGTTCAGCGTGGGCAACATCACGCAGGACGGTTACACCACCGGCCGCCTCATCGGCATCGACATCGACAAGGCCGGCGTGGTGCAGGCGCGCTTCACCAACGGCCGCTCCAGCATCCTGGGCCAGGTGGCGCTGTCGAACTTCGCCAATCCGAACGGGCTGCAGCAGCTGGCCGATACCAGCTGGGCGGAAACCTTCGGCTCCGGCCAGGCACTGCGTGGCCAGGCGGGCAGCTCGGGCTTCGGCCTGGTGCAGTCCGGCGCGCTGGAAGCTTCCAACGTCGACATCACCACGCAGCTGGTGAACATGATCACCGCGCAACGCAACTTCCAGGCCAACGCGAAGATGATCTCCACGTCCGACGCCATCACGCAGACCATCATCAACATCCGCTAGTAGCACACAGGCAATCCCATGGACCGCATGCTGTATGTTGCGATGACCGGTGCCCGCGAGACCCTGCAGGCACAGGCCGCCAACAACCACAACCTGGCCAATGCCTCCACCACCGGCTTCCGCGCCGACCTGGCGGCATTCCAGGCACGGCATGTGGCCGGCGATGGCTTCAACTCGCGCGTGTATGCGACCGCCTCCACCACGGGATTCGATGCGACCACCGGCACGCTGGTGCCCACGGGTCGCGACCTCGACGTCGCGGTGCAGGGCGAGGGCTACATCGCGGTGATGGGAGTAGACGGCCGCGAGGCCTACACCCGCGCCGGCGACCTGCGCATCGATTCATCCGGCCAGCTGCGTACCGGCACAGGCCTTGCGGTGATGGGAGACGGCGGCCCGCTGGCCGTGCCGCCACATGCCACCATCGCCATCGGGGGCGACGGCACCATCTCCATCGTGCCGCTGGGGCAGGGCCCCGAAACGCGCGCGGAAGTGGGTCGCATCAAGCTGGTCAATCCGGCCGCTGGCGAGCTCGCCAAGGGAACCGACGGCCTGCTGCGCATGCAGGATGGCAGCGATGCCCCCCCGGATGCATCCGCTACCCTGGTTTCCGGCGTGCTCGAGACCAGCAACGTCAATGTCGCCGACGCACTGGTCAACATGATCGAACTGTCGCGCCGCTTCGACCTGCAGGTGCGGGCGATGAAGAGCGCCGAGGACAACGGCGCCGCCTCCGCGCGGCTGCTGTCGATGCGCTAGGCCAACCGAGTTTCATAGAGGACCAAAACCATGCATTCCGCACTGTGGGCCGCCAAGACCGGACTCGACGCGCAGCAGACGCGCATGACCGTGATCTCGCACAACCTGGCCAACGTGAACACCACCGGCTTCAAGAAGGACCGGGCGGTATTCGAGGACCTGCTTTACCAGAACGTGAAGCAGGTGGGCGCGGCCACTTCGCAGGACACCGTGGCGCCCACGGGCCTGAACCTCGGCACCGGCGTGCGGGTGGTGGCCACCGAGAAGAACCACTCGCAGGGCGGCCTGAACAACACCGGCAATGCGCTGGACGTGGCCATCAACGGCCGCGGCTTCTTCCAGATCCTGCTGCCGGACGGCAGCTTCGGCTACACCCGCGACGGCTCGTTCAAGACCAGCGCAGAAGGCGAGCTGGTGACTTCCAGCGGCTATCGCGTGCAGCCGGGCATATCCATCCCGCAGGGCGCCCAGAGCGTGACCATCGGCGCCGACGGCACCGTGAGTGCGCAGGTCGCCGGGCAGTCCGCGCCGACGCAGATCGGCACGCTGCAGCTCACCGACTTCGTGAATCCCGCCGGCCTGCAGCCGCGCGGCGAGAACCTGCTGGTGGAGTCCGCTGCCAGCGGCCCCGCGCAGAGCAGCACCCCGGGGCTCAACGGCCTCGGCCTGCTGCAGCAGGGCTTCCTCGAAGGATCCAACGTCAATGTCGTCGAAGAGCTGGTTTCGATGATCGAGACCCAGCGGGCCTACGAGATGAACTCCAAGGCCATCTCCACCACCGACCAGATGCTGCAATACGTGAGCAACAACCTGTGAGCAACCAGCGCTTCCTGATCCTTGCCGTGGGCGTGGCCGCAGCACTGCTGCTGCAGGCCTGCGTCACCGCGCCGGCTTACGAGGACTTCGCCGCCACCTGGCCGGAGGAGCTGCCGCGCGACGAGCCGGCCAACGGCGCCATCTACCAGGCGGGCTACGACCGGCCGCTGTTCGAGAACCAGATCGCCCATCGCGTGGGCGATACCGTGACCATCATCCTCTCCGAGAACACCGCCGCGCAGAAGAGCTCCAGCACCACGACGGCCAAGGACACCTCCGTGGACATCGCGGCGCCCGTGCTGGCCGGTTCGCCACTTTCGATCGGCGGCAAGGAGCTGTCGGCCACGATGGAGAACAGCCGCAGCTTCGAAGGCAAGGGCGACAGCAGCCTGTCGAACAAGCTGCAGGGCAATGTCACCGTGACGGTGGCCAGGCGTCTCACGAACGGCAATCTCGTGGTCCGCGGCCAGAAGTGGATCGAGATCAACCAGGGGCGCGAGTTCGTGCGCATCCAGGGCGTGATCCGCCCGGTCGACATCCTGCCGGACAACACCATCTATTCGTACAAGGTGGCCGACGCCAGCATCGCCTACGGGGCACGCGGCGCACTCAACGACGCCAACCGGCCGGGACTGCTGTCCCGCTTCTTCAACTCCATCTGGAACCCGATGTAATGAAACGCCATGCGAAGCATCTGATGGCCGCGGCCCTGCTGGGCCTTGCCGCACTGGCGCCCGTCGCCCAGGCGGAGCGGGTGAAGGACCTGGCCTCGGTGGCCGGCGTGCGCGGCAACCAGCTGGTGGGCTACGGCCTGGTGGTGGGCCTCGATGGCACCGGCGACCAGACCAGCCAGGCGCCGTTCACCATCCAGAGCATCAAGAACATGCTGGCCACCTTCGGCATCACCGTGCCGCCGAACGTGAATCCGCAGCTGAAGAACGTGGCCGCGGTGGTGGTCACCGCCGACCTGCCGCCGTTCTCCAAGGCCGGCCAGACCATCGACGTGACGGTTTCCTCCATCGCCAATGCGGCCTCGCTGCGCGGCGGCACGCTGCTGATGACGCCGCTGCGTGGCATCGACGGCGAGGTGTATGGCATCGCCCAGGGCAGCATGGTGGTCAGCGGCTTCGGCGCCAAGGGCAGCGACGGTTCAAAGCTGTCGGTGAACGTGCCCTCCAGCGGCCGGGTTCCCAATGGGGCCACGGTGGAGCGTGAGGTGCCGAACAATTTCGCTTCGCAGCCGCATGTGGTGCTCAACCTGCACACGCCGGATTTCACTACTGCCGCCCGCCTGGCCGGCGGCATCAACCAGTTGCTGGGCGAGGGCACGGCGCAGGCCATGGACGCGGTGTCGGTGAAAGTGTCCGCGCCGGTGGATCCCAACCAGCGCATCGCGTATCTCTCGACGCTGGAAGCCATTGAAGTGGAGCCGGGCGACGCCCCCGCGCGTGTCATCGTCAATTCGCGCACTGGCACCGTGGTGATCGGTTCGCGCGTGCGCGTGAAGCCGGCCGCGGTAGCCCACGGGTCGCTGTCCGTGACCATCACCGAGCGGCTGGACGTCACGCAGCCGCAGGCTTTCTCCCGCGGCGAGACCGTGGTGACGCCGCGCAGCGAGATCTCGGTGGAGCAGGCGGAGGCGCGCATGTTCCTGTTCGACGCCGGCGTCGATCTGAACGAGATCGTGCGTGCGGTGAACCAGGTGGGTGCCGCCCCGGGTGACCTCGTCGCCATCCTCGAGGCCTTGAAGGAAGCCGGTGCCCTGCGTGCCGAGCTGATCGTCATCTAGGACACGTTCATGAGCGTCGGTCCCGTCAGTCCTTCCCTGTACGCCGATCCGGCGGCACTTGGCGCGCTCAGGCGCGATGCCGCCGCGCAGACGCCGGAAGCACTGCGCGAGACCGCGAAGCAGTTCGAAAGCCTGTTCACCAGCCTGCTGCTGAAGAGCATGCGCGAGAGCCTGCCGGGGGACCCCTTCGGCAGCGACCAGCAGGATTTCTACCAGGACATGTTCGACCAGCAGCTGGCCACGCAGCTTTCCAATGGCAAGGGCCTTGGCCTCGCCGATGTGCTGGTGCGACAGCTGATGCAGGGATCGGGCAGCGCGCCTGATGCTGCCGCAGGCCTGGCGGCGCAGGGAACCGGCGGCCCGGCTTCCGGGCAATGGCCGCCGCGCAATGCGGACGAATTCGTGCGCAACATCCGCCCGGCTGCCACTGCCGCGGCGCGCGAACTGGGAGTGGATGCCGACACCATCATTGCCCACGCCGCACTGGAAACCGGCTGGGGCCGCTCCATGCCCACCGGCGCCGATGGCCGGCCCAGCTTCAACCTGTTCGGCATCAAGGCCGGATCCGGCTGGAAGGGCGACGTGCACCAGTCGCCGACGAAGGAATTCACCGGTGGTCGCATGCAGGAAGTCACCGATGGCTTCCGCGCCTACAGCTCGCCCGAACAGTCCATCAGGGATTATGTCGGCCTGCTGAAGGGCAACCCCCGTTATGCCGGTGCACTGGATACCGGCAGCGACGCAGAGGCCTTCGCGCGTGGCCTGGCACGCGGTGGCTACGCAACCGATCCGGACTATGTCACCAAGCTGACAGCAGTTGCCGCGCGGCTAAAGCTTGCCGCTGGCGAACCGATAACCCGGGCAAGAACCTGAGAGGCGCCTGACTCATGCCTGACATGCTGAATGTGTCCGTCTCGGGCCTGCGCGCCTTCCAGCGTGCACTGGAGACGACCAGCCACAACATCGCCAATGTCGCGACGCCCGGCTACAGCCGGCAGCGCGTGCAGCTGGCCACCAGCGCGCCGGAGGTCTTCGGCAGTTCCTCGCTGGGCACCGGCGTGCAGCTGCAGGGCATCCGCCGCTACAGCGATGACCTGCTGCTCACGCAGATGCGCAGTGCCTCCAGCGGCCAGGCGCGGCTGGAGGTGTATGCGCAGAATGCCAACGCGCTCAGCAACCTTTTTGCGGACAGCTCCACCGGCCTGTCGGCGGCAATGCAGCGGTTCAGCAATGCGCTGCAGGAAGTGGCCAATACACCCACCTCCACCGCGGCACGGCAGGTGCTGCTGTCGGAGGCCGAAGGCCTGACCACCCGGCTGGCCACCTACGAATCGCGGCTCAACAACCTCGAGGCGCAGATCAACGAGCAGCTGCGGGCCGAGGCCACCTCGATCAACAGCATCGCCACCAACATCGCGCGGCTGAACCAGGAGATCGCGCGTGCCAGCGGGCTTACGGGCTCGGCGCCGGCTGACCTGCTGGATGCCCGCGACCAGCAGCTGGCGGAGCTTTCCCAGCGGCTGGACGTCACCACGGTGACCCAGGACAGCGGCATCCTCAACGTGTTCGTCGGTACCGGCCAGCCGCTGGTGATCGGGGGCGACACCACCCAGATCATGGCGCAGCCGGATCCTTTCCTGCCGTCGCGTGTGTCACTGGCCTTCCGCACGCCGGCCGGTGCAGTGGACATTTCCTCCTCCCTGAAGGGCGGCAGCGTCGGCGGCCTGCTGGACGCGCGGCGTGAGCTGCTGGATCCGGCCCGCAATGAGCTTGGCCGCATCGCCGTCGGCCTGGTGGAGGCCGTCAATACGCAACACCACAAGGGCATCGACCTGCATGGCAATGCCGGCGGTGACTTCTTCGCCGTGGGCGGCGTGGATGTGTCCGCCGCAACCACGAACAACGGCGGGGCGCTGCTCACGGCCACCCGCACGGGCGCCGGATCACTCACCACGCACGACTACGTGGTTCGCCACGACGGTACGGCCTGGAGCGTGCAGCGCGCCGATACCGGCGCGGCGGTGCCCTTTACGGCCACCGCTTCCACTCTGGAATTCGACGGGCTGTCGGTGGCCATCGGCGGTACTGCGCCAGCGACGGGCGACCGGTTCCTGGTGCGTCCCACCGCCGCGGCCATCAGCGGCCTCGACGTGGTGGTTGGCGATCCATCGCGCATCGCCGCTGCAGCTCCGATACGCACGGTCACCGCGGCCGGGAACACCGGCTCGGGGGTCATCTCGGCAGGCGAGGTGCTGGATGCGGACAACCCGGCGCTGCGCGATCCGGTGACCATCCGCTTCACCGGTCCCGGCAACTGGGAAGCGCGCGATGCGGGCGACAACTTGCTGGCCTCCGGCAGCGTCGCGCCCGGCGGCAACATTGACGTCAATGGGTGGCGGGTGGGCATCAGCGGCTCCCCGGCCGCTGGCGACAGCTTCACCGTCACCGGCAACAGCTCCGGCGTGGGCGACAACCGCAACGCGCTGGAAATGGCGACCGTGATGCAGCGTGGCCTGCTGGCCAACGGTGCCGAGTCGCTGGACGGCGCGGTGGGCCGCTTTGTCGGCGGAGTGGGCGTGGCCGCCGCCGGCGCCAACGCCAGCCTCGAGGCGCAGCAGATCATTTATGACGACAGCGTGGCATCCGTGGACGCGCTGTCCGGCGTGAACCTCGACGAGGAGGCGGCAAACATGCTGCGCTACCAGCAGGCCTACCAGGCCGCCGCGCAGATGATCCGCGTCACGCAGGAACTGATGGATACCCTGATGAACGCGGTGAACCGATGATCACGCGCATGTCCACGCCCGGCCAGCATGCCGCGGCGATAGCCCAGATCCTCAAGCAGCAGACGGCGCTGTCGAAGACGCAGGTGCAGGTGGCCTCGGGCCGCCGCATCCTCACGCCGGCCGACGATCCGGTGGCGGCCACGCGCATCATGTCCACCGAGCGCACGCAGGCGCAGCTTGCGCAGTATGGCCGCAATGCCGACATGGCGATGCAGCGGCTGGGTGCGGGCGAGCAGGCGCTGGGAGACCTGGGCAATTTGCTGCAGCGGATCCACGTGGTCACCGTGCAGGCCAACAACGGCACCATGGATGATGCCTCGCTCCGCGCTGTCGCCACCGAGGTGCGCGCCCGCGCCGCGGAGCTGCTGCAGATCGCCAACCGGCAGGACAGCAACGGCGAGTACCTGTATGCGGGGTTCTCCACTACCACGCGGCCGTTCTCGCATGACGGCGTTGCGGCCTCGTATGCAGGTGACCAGGGCGTGCGGCAGCTGCAGATCAGCGCCACCCAGAAGATGGCCGACAGCTTCCACGGCGGACGGGTGTTCATGGACATCCCGGCTGGCAACGGCCAGTTCGTGGCTTCTGCCGGCGTGCATGCCGGCACCGGCGTGATCGGCGCCAACCAGGTAGTGGATGCCGCGGCATGGTCCGCTGCAGCCGCGGCGGCCGCTGCCGTCCCGCAGCCCCACACCTATACCATCCGCTTCGCGGATGCCGACACGGACGGCGTGGCGGACAACTGGGAGGTGCTGGATGCCGGCGGCAACCAGGTAGCCACCGGCAGTTATGCCGGCGAATCGGTGATCAGTTTCAATGGCGCGCAGGTGAGTGTCAGCGGCAAGCCCGCGGATGGCGATACCTTCACGATCGCGCCGGCCGGCACCGAGGACATGTTCCGGACAATTGACGATCTGCTGGTTGCGCTTGAGCGCGGTGCCGCCACTCCGGAATCCCGCGCCCAGCTGAGCACCGGCCTGAACAAGGCCATGTCCCAGCTCGCGCGGGCAATGGACCACGTGGACAACCTGCGCGCCGAGACCGGCGCGCGCATCGCGGCGCTCGACACCGCAGGCGCGCAGCGCGAGGACCTGGACTACCAGCTGGCAGAGTCGCTGAGCTCCCTGCGCGACCTCGACTATGCGGAGGCCATCAGCCGCCTCAACCAGCAGGTAGTGGGGTTGCAGGCCGCCCAGACCGCCTACACGCGCATCGGCCAGATGTCGCTCTTCGACGTACTGTGAGCAGGGCGCAGCCTGAGCTGCGGCTTGTGACGCAGGTCTCGCATCCAGCCGCCAATCTGCGCACTGCGTCTTCAAGTACCGGCCAGGCGGGCCGTTAACCCTCTCGAAGAGAGCACTGGCAGGCGAGAGCCCACCAGGGCATCGCAGGCCAGCAAGGCCGGATCGACCAGGAACCCAGGATTCAACAGGAGTAACTTGACATGGCACTTGTCATCAACACGAACGTGATGTCGCTGAATGCCCAGCGCAACCTCACGACTTCAGCCGGCCAGCTGGCGAACTCGCTGCAGCGCCTGTCCTCGGGCCTGCGCATCAACAGCGCCAAGGACGACGCCGCCGGCCTTGCGATCTCCAACCGCATGACCACGCAGATCAACGGCCTGAACCAGGCCGTGCGCAATGCCAACGACGGCATTTCGCTGGCGCAGACCACCGAAGGCGCCCTGCAGGAAGTCACCAACAACCTGCAGCGCATCCGCGAGCTCGCGGTGCAGGCCGCCAACGCCACCAACAGCAACGACGACCGCATCGCGCTGAACCGCGAAGTGCAGCAGCGCCTGGAGGAAATCCAGCGCATCGCCAGCCAGACGTCGTTCAACGGCCGCAAGGTGCTGGACGGCTCCTTCGGTGACGCCCTGTTCCAGGTCGGCGCCAACGTCGGCGAGACGATCTCGGTCGGCCTCGAGACGAGCATGCAGACCGCCGACATCGGCGGGGTCTACGTGGCCACCGGCACCGTCGACCTGGACGACGTGTTCACCTCCGCGCTCGTGCCCGCCACCGCCTCGACGTACACCGTTGCCGAAGGCGCGACGGCCGCCGACCGCACCGGCACGCCGCTGGCCTTCACGGTGACGCTGAACGGCGGCGCCGCGCAGAACGTGTCGATCAACGGCGACTATTCTGCCGATGATGCTACCGCGAAGGCGCAGATGGCCACCGACATCCAGGCGGACCTGACCGGCATCACCGTCGCCTACGACTCCGGATCGGACTCGTTCGTGTTCACGGCGTCGGCCGCCGGCGCGGGCAGCATCGCGGTCAGCGCCCCGCTGGCTGGCGGTACGGCAGTCAACGGCACGGCCGCAGTGCCGAGTGCCGCGCAGGACTTCACCTTCACCGATCTCACCGTGCAGGTGGGCAGCAACGCCGCGGTCACGCTGACGGGCACCTACAGCTCGGCCGAGGACCTGGCTGCGGCGATCACCGAGCAGGCCGGCAACGGGCTGTATGCCATGGTGAATGCGAGCAACCAGCTGGTTCTGCAGGCCAACGAGGCCGTGACCCTGGCTGGAGCCACCGACCTTGCCGCGCTGGGCGTGGCCAGCGCCGCGGCGTCCACCGGCAGCCTGACCTCGGTGAACGTGCTGAGCGATGCGTCGGCGAACGACGCCATCCAGCGCATCGATTCGGCCCTCACCGCGGTCAGCGACCTGCGTGGCACCCTCGGCGCCATCCAGAACCGCTTCGAGTCGACCATCAACAGCCTGCAGGGCGTCGCCGAGAACCTCTCGGCCTCCCGCAGCCGCATCCTGGACACGGACTTCGCTGCTGAGACGGCCGCGCTGACCCGGGCCCAGATCCTGCAGCAGGCTGGCACCGCGATGGTGGCCCAGGCGAACGCGGTTCCCCAGAACGTGCTCTCGCTGCTGCGCTAACGCCGGCATGCCAAAGACACATTGAGTGGAAAAGGCGGGGCCGGCAACGGTCCCGCCGCTTTCCTTAGCGAGGCAACATGGAACTCCCAGCCAGCAAACCTGTAGCCGGAGTCTCCGTTTCCCCGGCACCACCGGGGAATCCTCCCGCCTTCGCCGCTGCCGAAAAGGATGTTGTGCCGCAGGTGGAGCGGGTGACGGAGGTCAAACTCCCCGAGCGGGATCTTCAGCACACCCAGCGGGCCATCGCCGAACAGGTGAGCCGCTACCTGAATTCCTCCACCCGGAACCTGGAGTTCCAGGTGGACAACGAGTCCGGCAGCGCGGTGATCGTGGTCCGCGACGTGGCCGGCAATGTGATCCGGCGCATTCCGGGCGAGGAGGCATTGCAGCGCATGCTTCGCGCGAGTGCGGAGTCCGGCACACTCATCGATTCCCTCGCCTGACATACTGCCGGCATGGCAACGATTTCCTCCCTTGGCGTCGGGTCTGGCATGGACATCAACTCGCTGGTCAGCCAGCTGGTGGCTGCCGAGCGTGCGCCCAAGGACGGCCGCCTCACGCGTGAAGACGCGAAGCTCACCCAGGAATTCTCCGCCCTCGCCATGCTCAAGGGCGCCATGTCGGGACTGCAGGGCGCGGCCACTGCCGTGCGCACTCCCGCTTCCCTTGCACTCAGCAAGGCAACGGTTGGAGACGAGCAGTATTTCACCGCGTCGACTTCAGCCACCGCCATCGCCGGCAGCTACCAGATCGAGGTGCAGCGCCTGGCCACCGCCGCGCGGCTGGGTTCCGATGCCTATGTCGATGGGCCCACCAGTGTGGTCGGCACGGGCACGCTGACCATTGCCGTCGGCGAGGAGTCGTTCGACGTCGCGATTGCCGAGGATGGCAATACGCTGGCGCAGATCCGCGATGCCATCAACTCTGCCGCCGGCAACACGTCGGTTCGCGCCACCCTGGTCGGCGACGCCAGCGGCAGCTACCTGGTGCTAACCGGCACCGCCACCGGCGCGGCCAACAGCATTGCCGTCAGCACCGCGGATGCCGATGCCGGCCTGCAGCAACTGGCTGCCGACCTGAATGCCTTCGATGCGGATCGCGACGTGGCTGCCGACGATGCCCTCGTGCTGGTATCCGGTTACCAGATCCGCAGCGGGAAAAATGCCATCACCGGCGCCATCGACGGCGTGACGCTGAACCTGAAGAAGGTGACCGCGGAAGGTGAGCCGGTCTCGCTTGCGGTCGAGCGGGATGATGCAGCGATCCAGAAGAAGGTCGAGGCTTTCGTGGCCTCGTACAATTCCCTGGCGCAGCAGGTCAAGACACTGGGCCGCTATGACGCGGCAACCAAGACAGCCGGACCGATGCTGGGTGATTCCTTGCTGCGCGGGGTGGACACCCAGTTGCGCCGCATCCTCAGTGAGCCGGTGCCGGGTACCACGGGCAACTACCGCACGCTCACCAGCCTGGGCATCAGCGTCACCGCTGCAGGCACGCTGCAACTGGATGCGGCGAAGTTCAAGGAAGCGCTGGCCGCCGACCCGCAGGCCGTGAACCGCGTGTTCTCGTCCGAATCGGGCGTGGGCGTGCGTGTCGCGGAGTACCTGGATGGGCGGTTGTCCTCCAGCGGCGAGGTCGCCGCGCGCAACGCGCGCATCGACACGCAGCGCCGCCGCCTGGACCAGGAGAAGGAAGCACTGGACGTGCGCATGCGCGCCGTACAGCAGCGCTACCTGAAGCAGTTCACCGCCATGGACGGACTGCTGGCGCAGATGCAATCCACTTCGAACTACCTCAGCCAGCAGCTGGACAGCCTGGCCAAGGCCACCACCCGCGGCTGAGCGGGCGTCACTGCCGGCGAAGGCCTTCCACCCCGCAGGCCACCCTCAAGTTCCGGCCATCCGGGCCGTTAAGTCGCATGTAGAGCAGGAGTTCTCGCATGTCGGCCTATCCCAGCAGATCAAGTCTCGCCGCCTATCGTTCCGTCGCCGCGCACAGCCGCGTCGATGCGTCCGATCCCCATGGGCTCATCGTGATGCTGATGGATGGCGCGCTGGAGCGTGTGGCCTCGGCGCGCGGCGCCATGGAGCATGGCGACAACGAAGTGAAGAACCGCCTCATCCACCGGGCCGTGGCCATCGTGCAGGAACTGCGCGCCAGCCTGAACCTGGAAGCCGGCGGGGAGATCGCCGCCAACATGGGCGACCTCTACGACTACTGCGGCCGCCAGCTGGTGCGCGCCAACGCCGAGAACCGGCCGGAGATGCTGGACGAGGTGGGCCACCTGCTGCGCGAGATCCGCGGCGCCTGGATCCAGATCCCGGCGCGGCAGCGGTGAACACCGTGCGCGGCGCCATGCCCGCCGCGCGCCGGCTGCTGGCGCAGAATGTGATGGCCTCCACATTCCAGCTGGTGCGCAGCGTGTGCGAGCGCGCACCGACGGCCACCATCCGCGAACTGATGGGCGAACGCCAGCGCCAGATGGCCGATCTGGCACGCCACGTGAATACAGGGGAGGGTGCCGGTTCGCTGGCGGCCCTCCGGGCTGCGGTGGCTGAATCGGACCGCACGCTGGAGCAACTGATCGGCTAGTCGGTCAACGCCCCGGCCAGAGGGAACCATGTTCGAGGGCGTAGACACAGTCATCCTGAACAACGAGCTGGCCTATCAGGACCTGCTGCCAGTGGCATTCAAGCCGCTGGTGAAGCCGCTGGAGCTGCCGGCCATCACTGCGCTCACCGACCGCAACGTGCGCATGCTGCAGGTATGTGCAGTGCTCGAGGAGCACGGCGCCACCGAAAAGAAGGACGAGTCATCTCCTCATGCCGCCGACATGCTGCGGCTGGAAGTGAAGGTGAACCTGCTGCTGGACCTGGTGGGTCAGCTGCTGGCCGCCCAGCTGCCCCGGCCCGCGCCGACCCTGGTGCGGTTCAACGCCATGGGCGCGCTGTGGAAAACCCTGGACCCCCCGCGGGTGGGCCAGCAGGGCCTGCTGGAGATCTGGCTGCGCGACAGCCTGCCCCAGCCGCTGGCGCTGGTGGCGAACGTCACGCAGGTGGCCGCTGACGGACATGTGAAGGCCGCCTTCGTGCCGCCGGGGGAAGCCACGGCCGACCTGCTGGAAAAACTGGCGTTCCGCCGTCACCGGCGCCAGGTCGCCGGCGTCCGCCAGCCGCGCCGCGCCGGAAGTGAGAGCACCATCACACGCATCCTCCGGTAATTGACGCCATGCGTCACTTTTCCGACGCCTCCCTTCGGCAACAATCCTTCCCGTCCTTCAAAACAACAAAGACGGGTTCATGGCCACTGCAGCTGAAGACGTTCGTACCGAAATCAATTCCCATCGTGGCCCGACCGGAGACTCCGCCGCAGTCCGCCAGATACTCTCCCTGATCGGGCAGGTCGCAGCGCATGATTCAAGCGTCCTGATCCTCGGCGAATCGGGCACGGGCAAGGAAGTTGTTGCCCGCGCCGTGCACAACGCCAGCCCGCGCCGCAATCGTCCCTTCATTGCCGTGAACTGCGGCGCCATTCCTGCCGACCTGCTGGAAAGCGAGCTGTTCGGGCACGAGAAGGGTTCCTTCACCGGCGCCGTGGCCACCCGCAAGGGCCGCTTCGAGCTGGCCGACGGCGGCACGCTGTTCCTCGACGAGATCGGCGACATGAGCCTGCCGATGCAGGTGAAGCTGCTGCGCGTGCTGCAGGAGCGGGTGTTCGAACGCGTCGGCAGTGCCCTGCAGTACCGCTGCAATGTGCGCATCATCGCCGCCACGCACCGCAACCTGGAGGAGGCCATCTCCCGGGGCGCGTTCCGCGAGGACCTGTTCTATCGCCTCAACGTATTCCCCATCGAGATGCCCTCGCTGCGTGCGCGCCGCGAGGACCTGCCCACGCTGATCCGCGACTTTTCCGAGACCAATGCGGCTGCCGGACGTTCGCGCGTGATGCTCTCGGCCCCGGCAATGGACTGCCTGACGCAGTATGGCTGGCCCGGCAACGTGCGCGAGCTGGGCAACCTGGTCGAAAGGCTTTCCATCACCTGCGCCGGCCGCGTGGTCGGTGTTGCCGACCTGCCGCCCCGCTACCGGCCGTCCGGCTGGACGCCTCCGGCTGAGCCGGAGCAGCCGGCAGCGGCAACGATTTTCCGGCCGCTGCCGGAAGTCGTGCCCGTTGCGACGGTATCGGCCAATGAGGTCCTCGAAGAAGAGCCTGATATGCGCCTCTCGGAGCGCGAGGCGCTGCTGATGCTGGAGGAGCCTGCCGCCCCCAGCGGCACCGTCTTGCCGCCCGGCGGCATCGACCTGCGTGCACATATTGCCGCCATCGAGGAATCGCTGATCCGCCAGGCCCTGGAGCGTGGCAACGGCGTCGTCGCACAGGCCGCGCGCCTGCTGGGACTGCGCCGGACCACGCTGGTGGAGAAGCTGCGCAAGTTCGGCATCGGAGTAACGGACGAAGCGACGGCCGATTGACGCGCCGGTCTCCAGAACCGTGACGTGCTTCACCTGATGGGCAGGGTATGGCCGGCACGGAACTTGCTCTCCTCCAGGGCATGCAGAACAACGACGATTCCCTGCTCACTGCCCGCGACCCCGTAGTCGTCGACCAGGCCTCGCGCGCGCTGTACTCGCTTGCCAGCCGCGTTGCTGCCACCGACTGCACCGTGCTGATCAACGGCGAGTCCGGCACCGGCAAGGAAGTGCTGGCGCGTTTCATCCACGACCGCTCGCCGCGCGCCAGGGCGCCCTTCGTGGCGATCAACTGCGCGGCCATCCCCGAATCCATGCTCGAGGCCATGCTGTTCGGCTACGAGCGCGGCGCCTTCACGGGCGCGACCAATGCCCACCCGGGCAAGTTCGAACAGGCCCAGGGCGGCACCCTGCTGCTGGACGAGATCACTGAAATGCCGCTGGCGCTGCAGGCCAAGCTGCTGCGTGTGCTGCAGGAGCGCGAGGTGGAGCGCCTGGGCGCCCACACCATGTTGAACCTGGATGTGCGCGTGATCGCCACCACCAACCGCGACCTGCGTGTGGAGGTGAAGGCCGGCCGCTTCCGCGAGGACCTCTACTACCGCCTGTGTGTGTTCCCGATGACCATCTCGGCGCTGCGCCAGCGGCGCGATGACGTGCTGCCACTGGCCATGCGCCTGCTGGAACTGCGCAGCCGCGGTGGCCGCATTCCCGCGCTGTCGGCCGACGCCGCGCAGCTGCTGCTGACCTACACCTGGCCGGGCAACATCCGCGAGCTGGACAACCTGCTGCAGCGGGCGGTGATCCTCTCCGGCGATGCAGTGATCGGCGCTTCGCACATCCGCTTCGAAAGCCTGGGCGAAGTGCCCGCCGCTGCGCCCGTGCAGCGCGCCGCAGCTGCACTGGCCGGACTGCAGGTCAAGCCGTTGCGTGGCACCTTGCGCGCCGCCGAGCGACAGATCCTGCTGACCGCACTGAGAGGTGGCGCAAGCCGCCGCGACGTGGCCGAGACGCTCGGCATCAGTCCCCGCACGCTGCGCTACAAGCTGGCGCAGCTGCGTTCCACCGGCATTGACGTGCCGGCTGCCTGAATCCACTGGTAACCCCCATGAGCAACCTGCAGATCGACAGCGTGCTGGCGCAGATCCGTGCCCTGCAGCAGCAGACGAAGATCGGCGCGCCTGCCGCGCTGAAGAGTCCGGCCGCCACGAAGGAAGCCGGCGGAGCCAGCTTCGCCAGTGTGCTGAAGCAGGGGCTGGATGCCGTGAACCAGACGCAGGCCAGGTCCAATGACCTGGCCACGCGCTTCGAGCGCGGCGATCCGGGAGTCGAGCTCTCGCAGGTGATGCTCGAATCGAACAAGGCCTCGGTGGCGTTCCGCGCCACCGTGGAGGTCCGCAACCGCCTGGTCAGTGCGTACCAGGAAATCATGAACATGCCCATCTGATGCATAAGGCCAAGCCATGAGTTCCGAAGCTGCCGTCCCCATGAGAACCGCACCTGCGCTGGCAGGGCTGAAGCCATTGCTGCTGATGCTCGGTGTTGCCGGCGCCGTGGCCGCGGGTGTGGGCATCGCCCTGTGGTCACAGGCTCCCAGCTACAGCCTGCTGTTCGGCAACCTCAGCGATGCCGATGCTGCGCAGCTGGTGCAGTCGCTGGACCAGTCCGGCATTCCCTACAAGGTGGAGCAAGGCGCCGTGCTCGTGCCTTCCGAACGCGTGACCGAGGCCCGCATGGGGCTGGCCGCCAAGGGCCTGCCGGCCTCCGGCGGCATCTCGCTGATGGAGAAGGAAGGTGGTTTCGGCCAGAGCCAGTTCATGGAGAACGCCCGCTACCAGCACGCCATCGAGACCGAGCTCGCCCGCACCATCGCCAGCCTGAAGCCGGTGCAGGGTGCCCGCGTGCACCTGGCGGTGCCGCAGCAGTCCGCCTTCGTGCGCGACCGACGGCCGGCCAGTGCCTCGGTGTTCCTGCAGCTGCATGCGGGCCAGCGGCTGGACCGTGGCCAGGTGGAGGCCATCGTGAACCTCGTGGCTTCCAGCATTCCGGAGCTCTCCGCCGGCCAGGTCACGGTGGTGGACAGCCAGGGACGCCTGCTTTCCTCACCGCAGGAAAACGGCGAATTCGCCGCGCGCGAACAGCAGCTGGAGATCGCGCGCCGCCTCGAGGAAGACTACTCCCAGCGCATCGTGTCGCTGCTCACGCCGCTGCTCGGACCGGGCAGGGTGCGCGCGCAGGTGGTGGCGCAGATCGAGATGTCCACCACCGAGGAGGCGCGCGAGCAGTACCGGCCCGAAAGCCAGGTGGTCCGCAGCGAGCAGACCAGCGAGGATGTCAGCGGTGGTGCGGCGGGCCCGAAGGGCGTGCCCGGTGCACTGACCAACCAGCCCCCGCAGGGCGGCGTGGCGCTGCCGCCAGGTGAACAGCCGGCTGCCACGGCGCAGGCGGCAGGCACGGCCGGCCCGGAAAACGCGTCGCGGCAGGCGACACGCAATTACGAAATCGACCGCACGGTTGCCTACACGCGCCAGCCTGCCGGGCGCCTGCAGCGCCTGTCGGCTGCCGTGGTGATCGACAACCTGCGCACCACCACCGAGGAAGGCAAGGTCACCGAGGCGCCGCTCAGCGAGGAGCAGATTGCGCGCATCACGGCCCTGGTGCGCGATGCGGTGGGCTTCGACGAGGCACGCGGCGACCGCGTGTCGGTGGTCAACCAGAGTTTCCTGCAGGAAGTGGCCGAAGTGCCCGAGATCCAATCCCCGCCCATCTGGGAAAACCCGCTGGTGCGTGACATCGCGCGCCTGCTGGCCGGGCTGGTGGTCGTGGTCCTGCTGCTGCTGTTCATCGTGCGGCCGCTGATCCGCAGCCTCGGCAGCTCGGTGAAGGCTGCGCTTGCGCCGCCGGCGCCGTTGCCCACGGCCATTGCGGCCGGCGGGCCCGCCAGCCGGCCGGCCGGGACGATTGCCTACGAGCAGCAGATTGCCCAGGCCCGCGGCATCGTGGCCAAGGATCCGGCGCGGGTCGCGCAGGTGGTGAAGGACTGGGTGGAGAACGATGAGTGATGAACGTCCACACGGCTTCCCCTGAGGCGGCATCCGCCATTCTCGCTGACGCACGCGCCTGGACGGCGCCGCTGATCACCGACGGAGTTCCAACTGCCGGCCGCGCCGGGCGTCGCTCGGAGGCGCAGCGCGAGGAAGAGCGGCGGCTGTTTGCGGAAGCCGAGGCGGCGGGGCGCGCCGCCGGGCTGGCTGCGGCCCAGAAGGAAATTGCCGCGCGCACCGCGGCACTCGAGGAACGCAGCCGCGCCTGCACGGCCATGCTCGAGGCGCTGTCGCGCCCGCTGGCACAGCTGGATGACCAGGTGCATGAGCAGATCGCGAGGCTCGCAGTGCGCATCGCGCGGGCGGTCGTGCGACGTGAACTGCGCACCGATCCCGACCAGATCATAGGCATCGTGCGTGCCATGGTGGCGCTGCTGCCGGCCAGCACGCAGGGATTGCGCGTGGTGGTCAACCCCGAAGATGCCGCGCTGCTGCGCGAAAGATTGCCGGCCGCGGGACCCGAGGCCGCCTGGAGCCTCATCGAGGATCCGACGCTGGCCCGCGGCGACTGCCGCGTGCACACCGACTACGCGCGCCTGGATGCGCGCGTGGAAACCCGCCTCAACGAGGCACTCACCGCCCTGGTTGGTGAAGAGCGGGCGCGGCCGCGCGATGGAGAGATTTCATGAACAGTGCAGCGCGCTGTGCCCCTTGGCGCGACCAGCTGGCCCGCTCGCTGGACGTAGCTGCAGCGCTGCCCGAACCGGCCGTGGAAGGGCAGCTCAACCGCATGGTGGGCCTCACGCTTGAAGCGCTGGGCTGCCAGGCCGCAGTGGGCGACCGCTGCGAAGTGACCGCTGCCAACGGTGAGTCCATCGAAGCCGAGGTGGTCGGATTCGCCGGCGAGCGGCTGTACCTGATGCCCACCGGCGACGTGCACGGTGTGAAGCCGGGCGCGCGCGTGGTGCCGCGCCATGGCGCCGGCCACGTGAAGGTGGGACCTGAATTGCTGGGACGCGTGATCGATGGCGCCGGCGTCCCGCTGGATGGCCGCGGCCCCATCCTCGCGAACGGCCGTGCGCGCCTTACCGGCACGCAGCTGAATCCGCTGGCCAGGGCGCCCATCTCCCGTCCGCTGGACGTGGGCATACGCGCCATCAATTCCCTGCTCACCGTGGGCCGCGGGCAGCGCCTTGGCCTTTTCGCCGGCAGCGGTGTGGGCAAGAGCGTGCTGCTGGGGATGATGGCCCGCTACACCGAAGCCGACGTGATCGTGGTCGGCCTGATCGGCGAGCGCGGGCGTGAGGTGAAGGAATTCATCGAGAAGATCCTGGGCGAGGAGGGGCGGGCCCGCGCCGTGGTGGTGGCCGCGCCCGCGGACAGCCCGCCGCTGCTGCGCCTGCATGGCGCATGGCGTGCCACGGCCATCGCCGAACACTTCCGCGACCAGGGGCACAACGTGCTCCTCATCATGGATTCCCTCACGCGTTTTGCGCAGGCGCAGCGCGAGATCGGACTTGCCATCGGCGAGGCGCCAGCCACCAAGGGTTATCCGCCCTCGGTGTTCGCGCGGCTGCCGCAGCTGGTGGAGCGCGCGGGCAATGCCGGCGCCGATGCCGGTTCCATCACTGCGTTCTACACCGTGCTCACCGAGGGTGACGACCAGCAGGATCCCATCGCCGACAGCGCGCGCGCCATCCTCGACGGGCACATCGTGCTGTCGCGGCGCATCGCCGAGGCCGGGCATTATCCGGCCATCGACGTGGAAGCCTCCATCAGCCGCGTGATGCACGACATCGTGCCGCCGGCGCAGCTGAAGCAGGCACGTGCGCTGAAGCGGCTGCTGTCGCTGTATGAGCACAACCGTGACCTGGTGGCCATCGGCGCCTATCGCCCCGGCACTGATCCGCGCATCGATGCGGCCATCGCCGCGCATCCGCAGATCACCGGGTTCCTGCGCCAGGACCTGCATGAGCAGGTGGCATTCAAAGCCAGCGTGGCGCAGCTGGCCGAACTCATCGGGGATGCGGAATGACGCGCTCGGAACGCATGGCGCCGGTGCAGCGCCTGTTCGGCGAGACCGAGAAGACCCGCGCGCGCGAGCTTGGTGATGCGCAGCGCCGCCTGGCCGACGCCGAGGCGCGCCTGGCGGAATTGCAGGCCTATCGTGGCGAATACCTGTGCGCCTTCCGCAAGCGTGCCGAGGACGGTACCTCGGTGCGGGCGCTGCGCGACTTCCAGGCCTTCCTTGCGCGGCTCGAAGAAGCCCTGCGCCAGCAGGAGCAGATCGTGGCCACCGCGCGCGAGCAGACTGCCGGCAGCCGCGTCAACTGGCAGGGTGCCGCCCGCCAGGTGAAGGCCGTGGACTCGGTGGTCCATCGCTGGCAGGTGGCGGAAACCCGCGCCGGCGAGCGACGCGACCAGAAGGATACGGATGAGAGGGCGCAGCGTGCAGCGCTGCAGGCCAGGAGCCTGAGGGAGTGAACACCATGGGAACACCCAGTCCGCTGCGCGTTGGTGCGGCGCCGGCCCAGTCCAGGACAACATCGACGGAATCCGCCCCGGCGGAGAACCGCGATTTCCTCTCCCTGCTCGGTGCGCCTGCGGCTGCCAGTGGCGTTGAGACGGAGACACCGCCGGAACGAAGCACGCAAGACGAATCGACCAGCGACTGGCTCACGGATGGGCTGGCGCAGCTGTTGCCAGGCCTTTTTCCTCCGCAGGCTGCTGCCAGCGATGGCGAGGCGCCCGGACACTCCGGAACCGCTGATGCGCTGCTGGTTGCAGGTGAAGGCGAGGTGCTCCCGGACGCGGTGACGCAGTCGCTGGAGGCCGATGCCTTGAGCGAGGCCCTGCTCGGGCAGATCACCGCCGGGAAGGCGGTGGGCGAGGGTGGGACCGCTGACGTGGCGCAGGATCTGTTGCGCCAGTTCGATACGTTGCTGCCAGGAGCAAAGGCTGAGGCTGCGCCTGGCCTGCGTCTGCCGGCTGCCGAGTTGCCCGGCCTGATGGTGCAGGCTTCGGCCGGATCCTCCGCCGTCACTGTGGCGCCGGCGACTTCCGGCAATTCGCTGGAGCAGGCCCTGCGTTCCAGCGTGGGGTCCCCGCGCTGGGCCGATGAGCTGGGCACGCGCCTGGTGGTGATGTCGGCGCGCGGCCAGCAGGAGGGCTCCCTTACGCTCTCGCCCGAACACCTGGGTCCGCTGGAGGTGCGCATCAGCATCCACCACAACACGGCCAATGTCTGGTTCGGTGCGCAGCATGCCGATACGCGTGCAGCGCTGACCGAAGCCATGCCGCGCCTGCGCGAGCTGTTCGGCGACGCTGGCCTGTCCCTGGGCCATGCAGGAGTCTCCGAAGAGGCACCACGCCATTCCGCTGCGACCGGGGCCGCGGGTGCGGGCTTCGATGATGCTGGCGAAACTGCGCCGGTCCAGACCGCACCGGTTACGGTGCGGCAGCTCTCAAACGCCCTGCTCGACCTCTACGCCTGACCGGCGCCGGGCTCGCCGGCGCTGACTGAATCCCGACACTGTGCGTCAGGTCACAGTCGCAAAAATGCCGAAAATGACCTTGTAAACAAGCACTTGTAGCTTGCCCCGGAGCCGTGGCACAGGCCTTGCACTTTCCTCCGGCAATAGTTCTGGCAACCAGCAAGGCCCGTCCATGTCCGAAGAGAAATCCCCCGCCGCCGACGCGGCACCGAGGAAATCCCGCAATGGCCTGATCATCGCCGTCGTCAGCGTGCTGGTGCTGGGTGGTGGTGGCGCCGGCGCCTACATGATGCTCGGTGGCCACGACGAGGAGACCGCGGCCGCCAAGGATCCGGCGAAGGACAAGAAGAAGCCGGAAGCAGAAGTGAAGGCGCCGGCGATCTTCGTCGAACTGGATCCGCCCTTCGTCGCCAACTTCGCCCCGGGTTCGCAAGCGCGGTTCCTGCAGGTCTCCGTGCAGCTGATGACGCGCGACGTCGAGCTCGCCAAGTTGCTGGAGCACGTGGACCCCATCCTCCGCAATGACCTGCTGCTGCTGTTCGGCAACCAGCGGGTGGCCGAAGTCTCCACGCCCGAAGGCAAGGAAGCCCTGCGCAATGCCACGCTGGAAGCGGTGCGCAAGGTGATCGCCGCCGAAGGCGGCAAGCCTGCGGCGCTGGAAGCCGTGTACTTCACCAGTTTCGTCATGCAGTAGGTCGCAATGAGCAGCGAAAACTCCAAGGCAGGAATCATCGAGCCGTCACCGACCGCAATCGAGGAAGACCAGATGCTGTCCAACGTCCCCCAGCCCCGCGACCTGAACCTGGATGTCATCCTCGACGTTCCGGTCACGCTGTCGCTGGAAGTGGGCCGCTCGCGGCTGCCCATCCGCAGCCTGCTGCAGCTGAACCAGGGTTCGGTGGTGGAGCTGGAACGCGCGGCGGGTGATCCGCTGGATGTGTTCGTCAATGGCACGCTCGTGGCTCACGGCGAGGTCGTGGTGGTCAACGAGAAGTTCGGCATCCGCCTCACCGACGTGGTGAGTCCGGCCGAACGCATCCGCAAGCTGAAGTAATCCGCTCCCGATGAAACATTCCCTGGCCGCTCGCCTCACTGCTGCCTGCCTGTTCTTCACGCCGGCCCTGTTCGCGGCGCAAGCGGAGGCTCCGCGCCGCTTCGCGGCCCCGGACACCGCTTCTGCCGACACTCCCGGCGCCGCCTCCGGCATCGGCCAGGTGATGCTGGCGCTGGTGCTGGTGCTCGCCGCCGTCTTCGCGGTGGCCTGGCTCATCAAGCGCATGCGCGGCTTTTCGCCCGGCGGTGCCGCCGGCATCGAAGTGGTGGCGCAGGCTGCGGTGGGACCCAAGGAACGCGTGGTCATTGTGCGCGTCGCCAATTCCCGCCTGCTGCTCGGCGTGGCTGCGGGCCAGGTGAGCCTGCTGCAGACCCTGCCGGCGGAGCCGGAGCCTGCACTGCCGCCCACCAGCACGAACCCGTCGCTGCCGCCCCGATTCACCGAACTGCTGCGGCGGAGCCTCGGCAAGTGAAACGATTCCTGCCGCTGATCGCAGCGCTGGGCGCGCTGCTGCTGCCCGGGCTTGTTGCCGCAGCAGCCCCCGGCCTTCCCGCCGTGGTGGTGGAAGGACAGCCGGGTGCACAGAGCTACTCGCTGACACTGCAGCTGCTCATCCTGATGACGGCGGTGACGCTGCTGCCGTCCATCCTGCTGATGATGACGGCCTTCACGCGCATCGTGATCGTGCTGGCCATCCTGCGGCAGGCCATCGGTGCCGGCCAGGCGCCGCCCAACCAGGTGCTGGTGGGCCTCGCCCTGTTCCTCACCTTCTTCGTGATGGGTCCGGTGATCAGCACCATCAACACCGAGGCCGTGCAGCCCTACATGGCTGGCACCATCGAAACCACCGAAGCCCTGCAGCGCGCCGTGGTGCCGCTGAAGCAGTTCATGCTGGAGCAGACGCGCGAGAGCGACATCGCCACCTTCGTCGGCATTGCCGGCGGCGAAGGCTACGACTCGCCCGAGGACGTGCCGCTGTCGGTACTGGTGCCGGCCTTCGCCACCAGCGAGCTGAAGACCGCTTTCCAGATCGGCTTCCTGCTGTTCATTCCCTTCGTGATCATCGACCTGGTGGTGGCCAGCGTGCTGATGTCGATGGGCATGATGATGCTTTCCCCCGTGCTCATCTCGCTGCCCTTCAAGATCATGCTGTTCGTGCTGGTGGACGGCTGGTCGCTGGTGATGGGCACGCTGGCCGCCAGTTTCTTCCGCTGACCCCGCTCGCCAAGGAATCCGCATGACCCCCGAAACCGTGATGACCATCGGCACCCGCGCGCTGGAGATCACGCTGATGCTGGCGGCGCCGCTGCTGCTGGTGGCACTGGCAACCGGCCTGCTGGTGGGCGTGTTCCAGGCCGCCACGCAGATCAACGAGATGACGCTCTCCTTCATTCCCAAGCTGCTGGCCATCGCCGCGGCCATCGCCATCGCCGGGCCGTGGATGATCCGGCTGATCGTGGATTACACCCGCGAGCTCATCCAGAGCATTCCTGGCCTCATAGGCTAGGCGCGGCGCCGTGATCACGCTGACCACCGGGCAGATCGAGGGCTGGCTGGCCGCCTGGCTGTGGCCCTTCCTGCGCATCGGCGCCTGCCTGATGGTCGCGCCAGTCTTCAGCGCAAGCTTCGTGCCGGCGCGGGTGCGCCTGGTTCTGGCCGGCGCAATCGCGCTGGCGGTGGCGCCGCTGCTGCCGCCGCTGCCGCAGGTTTCGCCGTTCTCTGGACAGGGCCTGGTCATCACGCTGCAGCAGATCCTGATCGGCGTGGCCATCGGCTTCGTGCTGCAGATCGTCTTCGACGCCCTGGCCATGGGCGGCCAGCTGCTGGCCAACACCATGGGCCTGTCCTTTGCCTTCAACGTGGACCCCCTGCGCGGCACCGGCGCGCCGGTGGTGGGCCAGTTCTACACGCTGATCGCCACGCTGACCTTCCTCGCGCTCAACGGGCACCTGGCCATCGTGCAGGCGCTGGTCGATGGCTTCACCACGCTGCCGGTGGGCATGGATGGCCTGGGATCCGAAGGCTACTGGCGGGTGGTGAGCTGGGGTTCGGCGCTGTTCCGTGGCGCACTGATGGTGGCGCTGCCGGGCCTCACGGCGCTGCTGATCGTGAACATCGCCTTCGGCGTGGTGAGCCGCGCGGCGCCCACGCTGAATCTCTTCGCCATCGGCTTCCCCGTGACGCTGATCGGCGGCCTGCTGATCATGCTGGCGGGGCTGCCTGCGATGCAGTCGGGCTTCGTGGCACTGATGGGCGAAACGCTGGCGCTGGTGACCAGCCTGCTGGGCGGGGGCTGAGATGGCCGAAACCGACCGCCACGATCGCACAGAGGCACCCACACCCAAGCGCCTGGAAGACGCACGCAAGGAAGGTCGCGTCCCGCGCTCGCGCGAGCTCACCACCGCGGCGGTGATGCTGGCCGCCGGCATCGTGCTGCTGACCTCGGGAGATTCCATCGGCGCGCGCCTTGGCGAACTGATGCGCGGCGCACTCACGGTCTCGCGCGCGGATGCCTTCGACGCGACCGCACTGACACGCAACTTCGGCCGCATGGCGCTGGCAGGGCTGTACGCGATCACTCCGGTGCTGCTGGTCACGCTGGTGGCCGCGCTGGCCGCACCACTGGCCATCGGCGGCTGGGCCCCGAGCGCCAAGGCCATTACCCCGGACTTCAAGCGCCTCTCGCCGCTCTCCGGCCTGCAACGCATGCTGGGCGTGCGCAGCTGGGTGGAACTGGGCAAGGCCCTGGCCAAGTTTGCCGTGGTCGCCATTGTCGGCAGCATCGTGCTGTACGTGAATGCCGGGCAGCTGCTGGCACTGGGTTCCGAGCCCATCCATGTGGCCATCGGCCATGCCATCCACCTGGCGGGCTGGTCCCTGCTGGCCCTCACAGCCGCCCTGGTGCTGATCGCCGCAGTCGACGTCCCCTTCCAGCTCTGGCAGTACCGCCAGGACATGCGCATGACGCGCGAGGAAGTCCGCCAGGAATACAAGGAGTCCGAGGGCTCCCCCGAAGTCAAGGGCCGCATCAAGGCGCTGCAGCGGGAGATGGCCGAGCGCCGCATGATGGCGGACGTGCCGAAGGCCGACGTGATCGTCGTTAATCCGACGCACTACGCCGTGGCCCTTCGCTATGACGAGAAGACCATGCGGGCGCCGACCGTCGTGGCCAAGGGCGTGGACCTGATGGCGGCCCGAATCCGTGAAGCAGCTAACGAACACAAGGTGCCGATCTTCGAGGCGCCGCCGCTGGCCCGCGCCTTGCATCGCACTACGGAGATCGGTGACGAGATTCCGGCGGGCCTGTATGTGGCCGTCGCGCAGGTGCTGACCTACATCTTCCAGCTCCGCGCGGCGATCGCAGGCAGGGCCCCGAAGCCCGACTTGCCGAAGATCGAAATGCCCAACGCTTGATGACGGCCTGACTGATGCAGAACCCGACAATCCGTGACGTACTTCGCAGTGGCATCGGCGTGCCGCTGGGAGTGCTCGCCGTGCTGGCCATGGTGGTGCTGCCGCTGCCGCCGCTGGCCCTCGACGTGCTGTTCACGTTCAACATCGCCCTGTCGCTGGTGGTGATGATGGCGGTGTTCTACGTCGCCCGGCCGCTGGACTTCGGCGTGTTCCCCAGCGTGCTGCTGCTGGCCACCCTGCTGCGCCTCGCTCTGAACGTGGCCTCCACCCGCGTGGTGCTGATGCATGGCCACACCGGCACGGACGCGGCCGGGCAGGTGATCCATTCCTTCGGCGAGTTCGTGGTCGGCGGCAATTACGCCGTCGGCGTGGTGGTGTTCGTCATCCTCACCGTGATCAACTTCGTGGTGGTGACCAAGGGCGCCGGCCGCATCTCCGAGGTCACCGCGCGCTTCACCCTCGATGCCATGCCCGGCAAGCAGATGGCCATCGACGCCGACCTCAACGCCGGCCTCATCACCCAGGAAGAGGCGCGCATACGCCGCCAGGAAGTGCGCTCCGAAGCCGACTTCTACGGTTCGATGGACGGTGCCAGCAAGTTCGCGCGAGGCGACGCCACGGCGGGCCTCATCATCCTCGTGCTGAACATGATCGGCGGCCTTGCCATCGGCATGATGGCGCATGACATGGCCTTCTCCGACGCGGCGCGCACCTACACGCTGCTGACCATCGGCGACGGCCTGGTGGCGCAGATCCCGGCGCTGCTGCTGTCCACGGCAGTGGCCATCATCGTCACGCGCATGTCCCGCTCGCAGGACATGGGCGGTGAAATCGGCCGCCAGCTCGTCGGCCAGCCCAAGGCTTTGTACGTGGCGGCCGCGGTGATCGGCGTGATGGGCCTGATCCCCGGCATGCCCAACCTGGTGTTCCTCGGCATCGCTGCCCTGTGCGTGGTAGTGGCTGGCGTAGTGCGCAGGAAGGCCGCGGCCGCAGCGGCTGCGGCGGCAGCACAGCAGCTGGCTGAAGCCACTGCGGTGCCGGTGGTGCAGCCGGAGAACCGCGAGCTTTCATGGGATGACGTGCGTCCCGTTGACCTGCTGGGCCTGGAGGTCGGCTACCGCCTCGTGCCGCTGGTGGACGCCAGCCAGGGCGGCGACCTGCTGGCGCGCATCCGCGGCGTGCGCCGCAAGCTCACGCAGGAGCTGGGTTTCCTCGTGCCCGCCGTGCATATCCGCGACAACCTGGAATTCGCGCCCACCGTCTACCGCATCAACATCTCCGGCGTGCCGGTGGGCGAGGGCGTGGTGCACCCGGACCGCGAGCTGGCCATCAATCCCGGCAAGGTGTTCGGCAAGGTGACCGGCATCGAGACCACCGATCCGGCCTTCGGCATGGAAGCAGTATGGATCGAGCCGGGCGCGCGCGACCACGCGCAGACGCTGGGTTACACCGTGGTGGATCCCGGCACCGTGATCGCCACGCATCTCTCGCATCTCATCCAGACGCACGCGCACGAGCTGCTGGGCCACGAGGAAGTGCAGCAACTGCTCAACGCCCTGGGCAAGACCGCGCCAAAGCTGGTGGAAGACCTGGTGCCGCGCGTGCTGCCGATGAGCACCGTGGTGCGTGTGCTGCAGGGCCTGCTGGCCGAGCGCGTGCCCATCCGCAATATGCGCACCATCATCGAGACACTGGCCGAGCATGCGCCGCGCACACCGGACCCGGCACAGCTGCAATCGCTGGTGCGCGTGGCCCTGGGCCGGCAGATCGTGCAGGACATCGCCGGTCTGAAGGACGAGCTGCCCGTGATCACGCTGGACAACGACCTGGAGCAGCTGCTGCAGGGCTCGCTGTCGGCACCGGGCGGCAGCCCGGGCCTGGAACCCGGCATCGCCGAACGCCTGCAGCAGCAGCTGGCCGGCGCCGCGCGCCGGCAGGAAACCCTGGGAGAGCCTGCCGTGCTGCTGGTGCCCCCGACGCTGCGCCAGACCCTGTCGCGCTTCGTGCGCGCCGGTGTGCCTGGGCTGTCAGTGCTGGCCTGGAACGAGATTCCCGACAACCGCCGTGTGCGCCTGGTAACGGCCGTAGGAAAGTAGCCCATGAAGATCAAGACCTATACCCACCGTGACATGCGCAGCGTGCTGCGCCAGGTGCGCGAGGAGCAGGGGCCGGATGCGGTGATCCTCTCTTCCCGCCAGCTGCCCGACGGCGTCGAAGTCACTGTCGGCGTGGATCCGGAAACACAGCTGGCCGTGCAGCTTCAAGCCGCGGCTCCGCAGGCCACAGTCCCCACGGGTTTCGCGGAAGTGCTCGCACGCGCCACCAGCGCAGCCGCGCCCACAGCGTCGCCGGCCGCCGATGCCAACCTCAGCGAAGAGCTGCGCACCATGCGTCACCTGCTGGAGCGCCAGCTCTCGCAGCTGGCCTGGAATGACCTGACGCGCCGGGCCCCGGAAACCGCCGAGCTGCTGAAGGAACTCACCGCCATGGGTGTGGCCTCCAGTCTCGCCGCGGGGCTGCTTGCTGAACTGCCGGACGGCGTGGGCCGCGACGATGCACATCGCCGTGTGCTCGCCATGCTCACCCGCCGCATCAACACCACCGGCGATGACCTGCTGGACCGCGGCGGACGCGTGCTGTTCGTCGGTCCCACCGGCGTGGGCAAGACCACCGGCATCGCCAAGCTCGCCGCCCGCTGGGTGATGCGCCATGGCACCCGCGGCATCGCGCTGATCTCGCTGGATGACCAGCGCTTCGGCGCGCAGGAGCAGATGCGCGTGCTCGGCCGGCTGCTGGGCGTGGAGTGCTACACACTGGAAGGCCCGGCTGAATTGCCGGCGCTGATGGCCCGTCTGGGTGACCACCGCCTGGTGCTGGTCGATACTGCCGGCATCAGCGCCGGCCATCGCGACCTCGCCGCGCGGGCGGCGCAGATCCAGCGCGCCGCGCAGCTGTCCGGTGCCCAGGTGTGGCTCACGCTTTCCGCAGGCGCCCAGGCCGGCGTCATCGGTGAGGCCATGCAGGCCTTCGGCGCCTGCGCGCCATCGGCACTGCTGCTCACACGTGTCGATGAAGCCGTGAGCCTTGGCGGCACGCTCTCCGCGCTGGCGGCCTCCGGCCTGCCGGTGGCCTATGTTTCCAACGGCACGCGGATCCCCGAGGACCTGGCACCGGCGCGGGCCCACCAGCTGGTGGCGCGCGCAGTGTTCCTGGCGCGCAGCGCCGACACCTCGGTGGGCGAGGAATTGCTGGTGCGTCGCTTTGGCGGGGTGGCCCATGCGATCGGCTGAACCTGCCTTCACTGCCGCACAGGCGGCCGGCATCCGCGCAGCCATGCAGCCTGACCCGGTGCAGGTCATCGCCGTCACCGGCGGCAAGGGGGGCGTGGGCAAGACCTGCGTCGCCGTGAACCTGGCAGCCGCCATGGCTGCCCAGAACCGTCGCGTGCTGCTGCTCGATGGTGACCTCGGGCTGGCGAACGCCGACGTGCAGCTCGGGCTGATGCCCGGGCACACCCTGGAGCACGTACTCGACGGCCGTTGCACCCTGGAAGAAGCCGTGGTGGAAACCCCCGCGGGATTCCGCCTGATCGCCGGGGCCTCGGGCGTGGCGAAGCTGGCCGGACTTTCCACCGCAGAACACCTGGGTCTCGTGCAGGCCTTCAGCCACCTCACGCAGCAGCTGGACACACTGGTCATCGACACCGCTGCGGGCATCGCCGACAGCGTGCTGCAGTTCTGCCAGGCCTCCCAGCACGTACTGGTGGTGGTCAACGACGAGCCGGCCTCGCTCACCGATGCCTATGCGCTGATCAAGGTGCTGCATCGTCGCCACGGCATGCGCCGCTTCCATGTGCTGGCCAACCGCTCCGCCGCACAGGGTGCCGGTGAGTCGCTGTACCGCAAGCTCGAGCGCGTCACCAGCCGCTTCCTCGACGTTGTGCTCGAGTACGCCGGCGAGATCCCCGAGGATGCCTATGTGCGCAGCGCCATCCGCCAGCAGCGCTGCGTCTTCGGCGCCTATCCCTCGGCCGGGGCCTCGCGTGCCTTCTCGCGCCTTGCCGCCCGCGCCGCCCGCTGGTCGGTGCCCGGGCAGCGCGGCAATGTCGAATTCTTCATGGAGCGCCTGGTGCCCCGCGCCCAGGCGCGTCTCGAGGCGGTGCGATGAGTCCTGTGGCGGCCTACAGTTCCACGGCGTCCGGCAAACGTGCCGCCGATGCACTGGTGGTGCGCCACGCAGAGCTGGTGAAGCGCATTGCATTCCACCTGGCCGGGCGCCTGCCGCCCAGCGTCGAAGTGGATGACCTCATCCAGGCCGGGATGATCGGCCTGCTGGAGGCGGCCACGCATTACAACGCCGACCGTGGCGCCAGCTTCGAGACCTATGCCGGCATCCGCATCCGCGGCGCCATGATCGACGCGCTGCGCAAGCTCGACTGGGCACCGCGTTCGGTGCACCGCAAGGCGCGCGAGGCCGCGAAGGTGATGCGCGAGATCGAGGACCGCGAAGGCCGGGAGGCACGCGACAGCGAAGTGGCCGCGGCGCTCGGCGTGGCCATCGAGGACTACGGCCGCATCATGCAGGACGCTGCCGTCTGTCACCTCGGTAACCTCGAGGAAGCCGACAGCATTGCCGACAACAGCGCCGACCCGGCGCGCGACACCAGCCGCGGCGAGCTGCGCACGGCGGTGGCCGGGGCCATTGCCTCGCTGCCCGAACGTGAAGCCCTGGTGATGTCCCTCTACTACGACGAGGAACTGAACCTGAAGGAAATCGGTGCCGTACTCGGTGTCAGCGAATCGCGGGCCTGCCAGCTGCATGGCCAGGCCCTGGTGCGCCTGCGCGCGCGACTGCGCGACTGGCACGGCGAGGACTGAGGCGGCGACATGCTGAGTTTCATAGGAATCGTCCTGGCCCTGATCGCGCTGCTGGTGGGCGCGGTGCTGAAGGGTGCCGGCCTGCATGCGTTGCTGTCCTGGGCCGCGCTGATGATCGTGGTGGTGGGCACCTTCGCCGCCATTCTCGTGCAGACACCCGGTGCGGTGATCCGCCACGCCTTCGGCATCCTCGGCTGGGTATTCCGCTCGCCGGTGCCGGACCGCGAAGCCATCATCAACAACATGGTGGAGTGGAGCCAGGTGGCGCGCCGCCAGGGCCTGCTGGGGCTGGAGCCCATGCTGCAGGACGAGCGCGACGAATTCATCCGCAAGGGCCTGCAGATGGTGATCGACGGCAGCGAGCCGGAGGACATCCGCCGCATCCTGGAAGTGGAGCTGGAGGGCCGCGAGGCGGCTGACCTGCGCGCGGCCAGGGTATTCGAAGGCATGGGCGTTTATGCACCCACCATGGGTATCGTCGGCGCGGTGCTGGGCCTGATGGCGGTGATGCAGAACCTCTCGGATCCATCCAAGCTGGGTACTGGCATCGCAGCGGCCTTCACGGCCACGGTGTACGGCATCGGCCTCGCCAACCTGTTCCTGCTGCCCATCGCCAGCAAGCTGAAGGGCGCCGCGCAATCCCTCAGCCAGGTGCGCGAAATGGTCATCGAGGGGATGATCGCCATCGCCCAGGGCGAGAACCCCCGCATCGTCGGTAACCGGCTGCAAAGCTACCTGCACTAGATGGCCAGGCGCAGGAAGCACGAGGAGCACCAGAACCACGAAGGGTGGGCCATACCCTATGGCGACCTGGTGACGCTGCTGCTCGCCTTCTTCGTGGTGATGTATTCCATCTCGCAGGTCAACGAGGGCAAGTACCGCGTCCTCTCCGACTCGCTCAATGCCGCCTTCCGCGGCGCGCCCACCACGCTGGCACCCGTGCAGGTCGGTGATCGTGTCGCTGCCGGCGCGCCGGCGCCGCTGGTGCACCTGCCCGATGATCCGGTGGCCGCGCTCAGGCAGCTGGCGCTGCAGGCGGAGGCCGCGATGCAGCCGCTGATCGCGCAGGGCATGGTGGATGTGGTGCGCGGGGATGGCCGCCTGTCCATCGGCATCCGCTCGGACATCCTCTTCGCCTCCGGCTCCGGCACGCTCACCCCGGCGCTGGAGCCGGTGATCCGCGAGCTGGGGAGCATCCTCAAGGACTTCCCCGTCGACATCAACGTCGAGGGCCACACCGACAACGTGCCCATCACCAGTTCGCAGTTCCGCTCCAACTGGGACCTGTCGGCCGCGCGCGCGGCCAGTGTGGTCCACCTGCTGATCGCCGGCGGCGTCACGCCTTCACGGCTGGCCGCGGTGGGCTATGGCGAGCACCGTCCCATCCTGCCCAACGCCACGCCCGACGGCCGCAACGCCAACCGCCGCGTGATGCTCGAGGTGGAGGTCGATGCGGCCGAAGCCCACGCAGCGCAGGCGGCGGCCGCCGAGGTGGACCAGAACGGTTCGTGACGCCCGTCACAGTGCCGGCGGCAGCACTGGCACGGAACCTGCTCCGTCCAGGCGGGCGCCAGTCCGTTGGCGCATCTGCTTCCGTGGGGTGAACTCATGAACCTGGTTTTCGAACAGAACGAGTGGCTGTTTTTCGCCGCGCGCGCCGCGATGCTGGCGGTGGCCCTGTTGTGCTTTGCCGTGGCCTTCGGCAGCTGGCGCCGCGCCGGCCGGCGTGACATGCAGCGCATGTTCGAGGAAACCCGTTCGCTGGGCGACCTCACGCAGCGCCTGACCGCGCAGATCGCCGCCCTGGAAGCCCGCATCGAGGACCAGCGCGAGCTGGCTGCGGCATCCGAACCGGCCGCGCGCGGTTACCAGCTGGCGCTGCAGCTCGCGCGCAGCGGTGCGCAACCGGAAGATATTGTCAAGGCTTGTGGTGTGACGCGCCACGAAGCACAACTTCTCGCGCAACTGCACAATCCTGCCCGTCACTGATCCTGCTCGCAGCGGAGAGTCCATGCACGTCGATCGCCAGCAAGAAACGTCCAGTTCGGGCAACTGGGATGCATTTGTTTTCGTCCAGGCGCTGGCGGCCGAGGCGTCGAGCGGCCGCATCCACATGCCCAGCTTCCCGGACGTGGCGGTGCGCATGCGCCGCGTGCTGGCCGATGACAACTGCGACACCGCGCAGGTGGCCAAGGTCGCCAGTGCCGAGCCGGCACTTGCCGCCAAGCTGCTGCAGATGGCCAATTCCGCAGCCCTGAATCCCGCCGGCATCCGCATCACTGAACTCAAGAGCGCCATCGCCCGCATCGGCTTCGCCCACGTGCGTACCGTGGCGCTGGCCTATGCCCTGGAGCAGGTGCGCAATGCGCCCGCCCTGGAACCCATGCGCGAAGCCCTCAACGACCTGTGGGAGCGCAGCGTGCTGGTGGCATCGCTGGCCTATGTGGCGGCGAAGAAATGGACCTACGTGAATCCGGACCAGGCCCTGCTGGCCGGCCTGATGCACGGCATGGGACGCATGTACATCATCACGCGTTCGGCCGACCATCCCGGCCTGTTTGCCAATTCCGAATCCTTCCGCGAGATGCTGCGCACCTGGCATGCCCCCATTGCACGCATGGTGCTGGAGAGCTGGGACATCGCCCCGGACATCGTCACGGCGGTGGAGCAGTACGAGCAGCTGGATCGCCGCAATGGCGGCGAGGCCGACGTCACCGACGTGCTGACCATCGCCGACCTGCTGGCCTCCCACCACGGCGACGCGCTGGCGCTGGAAGTGCAGCTGGCCGAGGCCGCTGCCAGCCGCCGCATGGGCATCACCCAGGAAACCGTCGCGCGTGTGCTGCAGGAATCGGCGGATGAACTCGCCAGCCTCAACGCCGCGCTGGGCGGCTGACGACCCGAAAGGCCGCACGGCCAGGATAGCGCCGGATTTCCGGCAGCAGTGTGTGATGCCGTTCACATACTGCGGCAGGCACGGAAATTGCTCATGAATGGTCATGGCCACTGAACTCCAATCCACCCGCAGCGCCGCCGTGCTGCTGCTTGCCCTCGGCGAGAACGAAGCTGCCACGGTGCTCAAGCACCTGGACGCGAAGATCGTGCAGCGCCTGGGCACGGCGATGTCGCAGCTGAAGACCGCCTCGCGCGAGGAAGTCGGCGAAGTCATCGGCACCTTCGTCACCACGATGGACTCGCAGGCCGACATCAAGGTCGGCTCCGACGATTACATCCGCCGCGTACTCACCGACGCGCTGGGCGACGAGAAGGCCAGCGGCATCATCGACCGCATCCAGGTGGGTCGCAAATCCAAGGGCCTGGACGTACTGAAATGGATGGAGCCGCGCGCCATCGTGGAAATCATCCGCGAGGAGCATCCGCAGGTCCTGGCCATCATCATTTCCTACCTCGACGCCGACCTCGGCGCCAAGGTGCTCGCCGAACTGCCCGCCAGCGTGCAGACCGAGGTGCTGATGCGCATCGCCCAGCTCGACGGCGTGCAGCCGGCGGCGCTGGGCAAGCTCGACGAGATGATCGAGCAGCAGATCGCCGGCAAGGGCGGCAGCATGTCGGCCAACCTGGGTGGCCCCAAGACCGCCGCCAGCATCCTGAACTTCATGCCCGCGACGGTGCTGGAAGGCCTGCGCCAGATCGACGAGCCGCTGACCACCAGGCTGCAGGACCTGATGTTCACCTTTGCAGACCTGGTCGGCGTGGACGACAAGGGCATCCAGGCGCTGCTGCGTGAGGTGGATTCGGCCAAGCTGGTGATCGCGCTGAAGGGCGCGGATGCGCCGCTGGTCGACCACATGCTGAAGAACATGTCCAGTCGCGCCGCAGAGATGCTCAAGGACGACATGGAAGCCCGCGGGCCGGTGCGCCTGTCCGAAGTCGAGGCAGCGCAGAAGGAAATCCTGATGATCGCGCGCAAGCTGGCTGACGCCGGCACCATCGTCATCGCCGCCGGTGCCGAGGAATACGTATGAGCGGGGAGATCCTCGAACAGGCAGAAATCGACGCGCTGGTAAACGGTGTGCAGAGCGGGGCGGTGGACACCGAGCCCCGCATGTCCGGCGGAGAGGCGCGCGACTACGACTTCGCCACCCAGACCCGTATCGTGCGCGGCCGCATGCCGACGCTCGAGATGATCAACGAGCGCGTGGCGCGCGCGCTGCGCATGTCCATCTTCGGCATGCTCCGCCGCACGCCGGACATCTCGGTGCAGGGTGTCTCCACCCTGAAGTACTCCGAGTACGTGTCGAGCCTGGCCGTGCCCACCAGCCTCAACCAGATCCGCTTCCTGCCGCTCTCCGGCACGGGACTGATGATCTTCGAGGCCAAGCTGATCTTCGCCATGATCGATGTCTTCTTCGGCGGCACCGGCCGGCACGTGAAGATCGAGGGCCGCGACTTCACGCCCACCGAGAACAAGATGATCGAGCTGCTGATGGAGCAGGTGGTCATCGCCACGCAGGACGCCTGGACCACGGTCCTCCCGGCGCGCATCGAGCTCATCAACCGCGAAATGAACCCGAATTTCGCGAACATCGTGAGCCCCACCGAGATCGTGGTGGTCAGCCGCCTGCGCATCGAGTTCGAGGGGCGCGGCGGCGAGATCCACCTGACGCTGCCCTACTCGATGCTCGAGCCGCTGAAGGACACCCTGCGTGCCGGCATGCGCAGCGATCGCGCGGACCGCGAGGAGCGCTGGTCCCAGTTGCTGCGCAATGAGCTGGAGGAATCCGAGGTCGACGTGCTGACCCGCCTCGGCACTGCCCACATCACCCTGGGCAAGCTGATAGACATGCGTCCCGGGGATGTGATACCCATTGAATTCGACGGCCAGGCCACCGTGCTGGCCGACGGCATTCCGCTGTTCTGGGGTGAGCTCGGCCAGCAGCGCGGCCAGCAGGTCGTGCGCGTACGCCAGATGAACACCCGCAAGACCGGCAACTCCCTGGACGCCTTCGTGAGGAAGACGGCATGAACGCAACCACCCGCAATGTCGAATCTGCCTCCGACGTGGTCCTGGATGTCGGCGTGACACTGGCCCTGGAGGTCGGTCGTGCGCAGCTGACCATCCGCGAGTTCCTGCAGCTGGCGCCCGGCTCGGTGATCGAGCTGGACCGGCCGGCAGGCGACCCGCTGGACGTCTTCGTGAACGACCGCCTGGTGGCGCATGGCGAGGTGGTGATGGTGAGCGAGCATTACGGCGTTCGCTTCACCGAGCCCGTCGACTCCGCCGAGACGCACAAATAAGCATGGATTGCCTGCACCCCACCTTCAACCCCTAGAGTTCCCATGAGTTCCGGCATCCGCTTCCTCGTCGTCGACGATTTCTCCACCATGCGCCGCATGGTGCGTGTCGTGCTCAACGAACTCGGCTACGACAACGTGACCGAGGCCGAGGACGGCGACGCCGCGCTGCCCATCCTCAAGCAGGGCGGCATCGATTTCCTGGTCACCGACTGGAACATGCCCGGCATGCAGGGGCTGGAGCTGCTGAAGGCCGTGCGCTCGGATCCGAAACTGGCAAAGCTGCCGGTGCTGCTGGTGACCGCCGAGGCCAAGCGTGACCAGATCGTGGAGGCCGCGCAGGCCGGCGTGAGTGGTTACGTGCTGAAGCCGTTCACGGCCCAGACGCTGAAGTCGAAGATCGAGAAGATCCTGGCGATGCGGGACGCCTGAGGCGTCCCTGTCGTCAGCCGCCGTTCACGGTCTTGAAGGCGCGTACCTCGGCGTTGAAGCGGTCGGCAATCTTTTCGAGGTCGGCCTCGGCGCTCTGCAGGCGCTGCTTGTTTGACTCGCAGCCCAGATAAGCCTCGACGTCCCGCTTGTATTTGTCGACTTCCTTTTTCTTCGCGAGCATCTCTTCCTTGGACGCGGTCCTGCCATTGGGCATCGACGCCGGTGGCGTGGGTTCGGTGCAAGCAAAAACCGGTCCGCCGAGCGCGGCGCTCACGGCGAGGATGGCGAGTTTCAACTTCATTCCGTCACGACTCCGCGATGAAAGGGGATTCCCTGCGGCGCACCGTTCCGGGGCACTGCAGTTGACCATGCCGCCTTTATCGGCCAATTCCGCCTGCGGATGAACGACGCAGGTCACGGTTACGGCAACCCGCACCAGCACGGGGCAGGCGTGGAATGGACTGTGATCCGGTTCCCTTTATGTCGCCCCGCTATTGTGACGGGCCTCATTAGGCCGGAGCCCCCGCCCGAAGTTAACTTCAGGACTGCCATCACCCGTCCAGGGCCCGGGAGCGGAAATACCATAATGAAGTCGCTGAACCCCCTCAGGAAACTCAAGCTGGCCACACAGCTCTATGCGCTGGTGGCGGTGCTCCTGGTGCTGACAGGCGGGCTGATCGCGCATGCGATGCTGCAGGTGAAGTCCACGCAGGGAACGCTCAAGTTCACCATCGACAACCGCATGGGTTCCGGACGCGACATCCGCAACGTGATCGACGCGCTGGAGCTGGCCGAACAGAAGGTGGTCGCCGTGACGCAGGACGAGGAGTCCCCGCAGGTAGCGGCCGCGTCACTCCGCTCGGAGATCGAGGAAGCCCAGGACGGCTGGGACAACTACTTCCTGGCCAAGATGATTCCCGAGGAGCAGAACCTGGCGGATGCGACCACGCCGCTGCTTGATACGGCCTATGTGCGCATCGAACGGCTGCTCGGGAAGCTCGAGGCCGGCGATGTGCAGAACCTGATGAGGTGGAGCCGCGCCGAGGTGCATCCGGCAGTGGACGCGGCACGCAGGAACCTGCTGCGCCTCTACAACATCCAGCTCACCGCGGCCAACATGGACCTGGAGGCCAACCACGCTTCCTACCAGTCCGCGCTGCGCGAGAGCCTGCTCATGCTGACGATCGGCGGGCTGCTGGCCCTGGCCATCGCGTTCATGATTGTGCGCGCCGCCCTGGCGCGCCTTGGCGCCGATCCTGCCCAGGCGGCAGCCGTGGCGCGCCGCATCGCCGCCGGCGAACTGCAGTTCGACATGGACCCGACGCAGGGCAGTGACCTCAGCCTGATGGGCGCCCTCAGGCAGATGAAGGCCAGCCTGCTGCATTCGAAGCTGGACTACGAAGGCCAGCTGAAGGGCATCGCCCGCCTGCAGGGCGTGATCGAGACCACGCCGACGGGCGAGATCACCTGGGCCAATGACATCTACCTGAAGCTGCTGGGCTACACGCTCGAGGAGATCAAGGGCCGCCACTACGGCATCGTGGTGGACAAGGAGATCGCCGAAGCGGAAGTCTTCCGCTCCTTCTGGGCCTCGATGCAGAAGGGCGAGGTGCGCCAGAACGACTACCGCAAGCGCTGCAAGGATGGCAGCCACGTGTGGGTCAACGCCATCTTCTGTCCCATCCTCGACGCCAGCGGCAAGCCGTTCAAGGTGGTGGGCTACCTCTCCGACATCACCCGCGGGCGCGAGACTGCGCTGCTCAACGCCGCCTTCCGCAGCGCGCTGGACCAGCTCGACGCCAACGTGATGGTCACCGACAACGACCGCCGCATCATCTTCGTCAACCCGGCCGCCAGGCGCCTGATGTCCGGCCTGCAGGATGCCTTCCGCAGGGACCTGCCGGGCTTCGATGCCTCGCAGCTGATGGGCTCCAGCCTCGACGGGCTCACCCGCAACCCGGCCGCGCTGGCCAGCGACCTGCAGGAGCTCAATGGCATCGCCACCCGCCAGGAAGTGATCGGCGGACGCACGCTCAAGTGCATCGTCAGTCCCATGAAGGACGAGAACGGCCGCCGCCTCGGCACCGTGGTGGAGTGGTTCGACCGCAGCCAGGAAGTGGCCGATCTCGCCCAGCAGGCCCAGGTGCGCTCGCTGGAAAAGGCCACCGAGTCCGAACTGCAGAAGATCATAGCGGCGGTCACCAGCGGTGATCTCTCCAACCGCATTTCGCTGGAAGGCAAGCGCGGCTTCTTCGAAGCACTCTCGAAGCTGATCAACGAACTGGTCGACACCATCGCCACCGCCGTCAACGAGGTGCAGGGCATGGTCGTGGCCGCCAACGAAGGCGACCTCACGCGTCGCGTGCGCACCGAGGGCAGGGCAGGCCTGCTGGTGAAGCTGGGCAACGGCATCAACGAGCTCACCGAGAACATGGCCAGCGTGGTTTCGCAGGTGAAGCGCGCGGCGGAGGAAGTCAGCCGCGGCGCGGACGAGATCAGCCAGGGCAATGGCAACCTCTCGCAGCGCACCGAGGCGCAGGCGTCCTCGCTGGAAGAGACCGCCTCCTCGATGGAGGAGATGACCAGCACCGTCAAGCACAATGCCGACAACGCCAACCAGGCCAACCAGCTGGCCGTGGAGGCGCGCGAGCACGCGGCGCAGGGCGGGGCGGTGGTGGCCAAGGCCGTGCAGGCCATGGCCGAGATCAACCAGTCGTCGAAGAAAATCGCCGACATCATCGGCGTGATCGACGAGATCGCCTTCCAGACCAACCTGCTGGCGCTCAATGCTGCGGTGGAAGCCGCGCGCGCCGGCGAGCAGGGCCGGGGCTTTGCCGTGGTGGCCACCGAGGTGCGCAACCTCGCCAGCCGTTCGGCCACTGCCGCCAAGGAGATCAAGTCGCTGATCCAGGACAGCGTGCGCAAGGTCGACGAGGGCTCGACTCTCGTGACCCGTTCCGGCGCCACGCTGGAACAGATCGTCACCTCCGTGAAGCGCGTGACCGACATCGTGGCGGAGATCGCCGCCGCTTCCGGCGAGCAGTCGGCGGGCATCGAGCAGGTCAACCGCGCCATCATGCAGCTGGACGAGCTCACGCAGCAGAATGCCGCGCTGGTGGAGCAGGCCTCGGCTGCAAGTCTTTCGATGGCAGAGCAGGCGCGACAGCTCAACGCCTCCATGCAGCACTACAAGGTCGATCCGCGCCTGATGGCGCAGGCCGCCGCATCGGCCCGTCCCTCGGCGGAGCAGGTGGCTGCGGCCACGGCGCGCGAGCGCCGCAGGAGCACCCGGCCCTGGACAGGCGTACAGCAGGCCGCCACCGGCACCGACGACACGATCTGGAAGGAGTTCTGAACGCCGAATGCCGCTAGACTCGCGGCATGACGCGTGAGCTGACCCGCACTCCCAGGGCCGATGGCTACTGGATGCCGGCCGAATTCGACCGGCATGCCGGCACCTGGATGATCTGGCCCGAGCGCAGCGACAACTGGCGCGATGGCGCGCGTCCCGCCCAGCAGGCCTTCGCCGCAGTCGCCGCGGCGATCGCGCGCTTCGAACCCGTTTCTGTGGCGGCTTCCGCCCGGCAATACCAGTTCGCGCGCGCCGGGCTTGCCCCGCGCGTGCGCGTCATCGAGATCAGCAACAACGACGCCTGGATGCGTGACACCGGCCCCACCTTCGTGGTCAACGCTGCCGGCCGGCGCCGCGCCGTCGACTGGCGCTTCAACGCCTGGGGCGGCCTGCACAGCGGCCTGTACTTCCCGTGGGACCAGGACGACCTCGTTGCGCAGAAGGTCGCCGCCATCGAGGGCGTCGACCGCTACCGGGCTCCGCTGGTGATGGAAGGCGGCGCCATCCACACCGACGGACAGGGCACCTTGCTGGTCACCGAGCAATGCCTGCTGAACGTGAACCGCAACCCGGATCTCACGCGCGAGCAGATCGAACAGCTGTTGAAGGACTACACCGGCGCCAGCACGGTGATCTGGCTGGGCGATGGTGTCATCAATGACGAGACCGACGGCCATGTCGACAACCTGGCCTGCTTCGCGCGTCCGGGTGAGGTGTGTCTCACGTTCCCATCCAGTCGTCGTGACCCGCAGTGGGCAGTGTCCAATGACGCGCTGGAACGCCTGGCGGCTGCACGCGACGCCCGCGGCCGGCGCCTGAAGGTACTCAAGCTTCCGTCACCCGGCCCCTTGAAGATGACTGCCGCCGAAGCGGCAGGCGTGCAGTACGTGGCCAGTTCCAAAGCGCGCCGTGCCGGCGAGCGCCTTGCGGCCTCCTACGCCAACTTCTACATCTGCAATGGGGCGGTGATCCTGCCGCTGCTCGACCGGCGCACCGACGGCGAAGCTGCGGCGCGCCTGAAGCGTGTTTTCCCGGAGCGGGAGATCGTCGGCGTGCCAGGGCGCGAGATCCTGCTGGGCGGTGGCAACATCCACTGCATCACCCAGCAGGTGCCGGCGTCAAAGCTGCGACGCCGGCCGTCCTAGCAGGACTCAGCCGGCCAGCAGGCCGTCAATCGTCTTGTTGAGCAGCGGGCTCGGCCGCATCAGCGCCGCGCACCGCGCGACATCCGGGTGGTAGTAGCCACCAATATCCACGGCCCGGCCCTGCACATTGGCCAGTTCCTGCACGATGGCCTTCTCGTCGCGCGCCAGCGCCTCGGCCACCGGGCGGAACCTGGCCGCCAGCTGTGCATCATCCTCCTGCGCGGCCAGCGCCTGCGCCCAGTACAGCGCGAGATAGAAGTGGCTGCCGCGCGTATCCAGCTCGCCAGCCTTGCGCTGCGGTGAGCGATCATTCTCCAGGACCTGGCCGTTGGCCACGTCCAGTGCCTCCGCCAGCACTTTCGCGCGTGCATTGTCCGTCTTGCGCGCAAGGTCCTCGATGGATACCTGCAGCGCCAGGAACTCGCCCAGCGAATCCCAGCGCAGGTGGTTCTCCGCCAGGAACTGCTGCACGTGCTTTGGCGCCGAACCGCCGGCGCCGGTTTCATACATTCCGCCACCTTCCAGCAGCGGCACGATGGACAGCATCTTCGCGCTGGTGCCCAGCTCGAGGATGGGGAAGAGGTCGGTGAGGTAATCGCGCAGCACATTGCCGGTGACCGAGATGGTGTCCTGCCCCGCGCGCAGGCGCTTGAGCGACGAACGCGTGGCTTCCACCGGGGACTCGATGCGGATGTCCAGCCCGCTGGTGTCATGGTTCTTCAGCGCGGCACGTACCCGGCCGATGAGCTCGCGGTCATAGGCACGTGCCTCGTCCAGCCAGAAGATGGCCGGCTGCCCGGTGGCACGCGCACGGCCCACGGCCAGCTTCACCCAGTCGCGGATGGCCACATCCCTGGTCTGGCACATGCGCCAGATATCCCCGGTCTCCACCTTGTGCTCCGTGAGCGTCCTGCCCGCCGCATCGACCACGCGCACCGTGCCAGGCGCGCTGATCTCGAAGGTCTTGTCGTGCGAGCCGTATTCCTCGGCGGCCTGCGCCATCAGCCCGACGTTGCTGACATTGCCCATGGTGCGTACGTCGTAGGCGCCATTGGTGCGGCAGTCGTCGATCACCGCCTGGTACACCCCGGCATAGCTGCGGTCCGGGACCATCGCCACCATGTCATGCAGCTTGCCGTCCGGCCCCCACATCTTGCCGGAAGAGCGGATTGCCGCCGGCATCGAGGCGTCGATGATCACGTCGCTGGGCACGTGCAGGTTGGTGATGCCCTTGTCCGAATCCACCATCGCCAGCGGCGCGCGCGCGGCCATCGCCGCTGCGATGTCGGCCTTGATCGCGGAACGCTGTGCTTCGGGAAGCGCCTCGACCTTCTGGAACAGCGTTTCCAGGCCGTTGTTGGGACTCACACCGGCGGCTGCCAGCGCTGCCCCGTGCTTGCTGAACACGTCCTGCAGGTACACGCTGACGCCGTGCCCGAACAGGATGGGATCGGAGACCTTCATCATGGTCGCCTTCAGATGCAGCGAGATCAACAGCCCGTCGCGCTTCGCCGCATCCATTTCACGCGCATAGAACGCACGCAGCCTGGCGGCGCTCATCACGGTGGAGGCGATGAGTTCCGCCGCCTTCACCTTCACTTCCGGCTTCAGCACCGTGACCTTGCCGGCCCCGTCCACGTGCTCGATGCGCAGCACACCGGCTGCAGCGATCGAGGCGGCCTGCTCGTTGGCGTAGAAATCCCCGCCATCCATGCTCGCCACACGCGTCTTTGAATCCTTCGACCAGGCACCCATCGAATGCGGATGGGACCTGGCGTACTGCTTCACCGCCTTGGCCACGCGGCGGTCCGAATTGCCCTCGCGCAGCACCGGATTGACCGCGCTGCCGGACACCTTCGCGTACCTGGCGCGGGTCTTCTGCTGCTCCTCGCCGGCGGGCTTTTCCGGATAGTCGGGCAGGGTGTAGCCCTGCGCCTTCAGTTCGGCAATGGCTTCCAGCAGCTGCGGCACCGAGGCGCTGATGTTGGGCAGCTTGATGATGTTGGCATCCGGGGTCTTTGCCAGCTCACCCAGCTCGGCCAGGTCGTCGGCCACGCGCTGGGTGGGGGCAAGGTTCTCGGGGAACGCCGCCAGTACGCGGCCCGCCAGGGATATGTCGCGTGTCTCGACAGTGATGCCGGCGCTGCGGGTGAAGGCCTGGATGATGGGCAGCAGCGACCAGGTGGCCAGTGCCGGAGCTTCGTCGGTGAGGGTGTAGATGATCTTCTGGGTCATGGCGGGAAGCTTACCGTAATGGATTATCCTTGACGGCAAATGCGCGCTCCTTTCAGCCTTCTGCTGCTGTGGCTGGCCATGGCCCTTGCCGTTCCCGGCCGCGCTGCAGAGGCGGTTCCCGGTCCGCAATCCTCCCCGCCGCGCCCGCGCATCGGGCTGGTGCTTTCCGGCGGTGGTGCGCGCGGCGCCGCGCATGTGGGCGTGCTGAAGGTGCTCGAGGAAATGCGCGTGCCCATCGACGCCATCGCCGGCACCAGCATGGGCGCGGTGGTGGGTGGCCTTTATGCCAGCGGCCTGTCCGCCGCGGCCATCGAGCGGCAGATCGACACCATCGACTGGGAGGACGCCTTCCGTGACCGCCCCACGCGCTCGCTGCTGAACTTCCGCCGTCGTGCCGAGGACGGCGACTTCCTGATGCAATTGCCGCTGGGGTTCCGCGAGGGACGGCTGCAGCTTCCCAACGGCCTCATCCAGGGCCAGAAACTCAGCCAGCTGCTGCGCGAGCTCACGCTGCCGGTGGCCGGCATCGCCAGCTTCGATGACCTGCCCACGCCATTCCGCGCCGTGGCCACCGATCTTGAGACCGGCGATGCGGTGGTGATCGGCAGTGGCGACCTGGCCAGTGCGCTGAGGGCCAGCGTTTCCGCGCCAGGCATCTTCGCGCCGGTGGAGCGGGAAGGGCGCCTGCTCGTCGATGGCGGACTGGCCAACAACCTGCCGGTGGACATCGCCCGCGCCATGGGTGTGGACCGCGTGATCGTGGTGGATGTGGGCCTGCCGCTGGCCAGCCGCGAGCAGCTGGGCTCGGCCACCAACGTCGCCAACCAGATGCTGGTGATCCTGCTGCGCCGGGAGGTGGAGAAGCAGATCGACTCGCTCACGGCCGGTGACGTGCTGGTGAGTCCCGAGCTCACCGATACCTCCTCCTACAACTTCACGCAGCTCTCGCGCATCGTGCGCGCCGGCACCGCCGCCGCCGACAAGGCGCGCGCCCGGCTGGCAGGACTGGCGGTCACCCCGCAGCAGTACGAGGAATATCTCGCCGGGCGGCGGCACGAGCCCCGGCCCATCGAGGTGCGCACGGTGGGAGTCGATGCCGGATCGGAAGCCTATGCCGGGCCCGTTGAAATGCTGTTCGGTGACCTCGCCGGCAAGACCCTCGACGTGGACGCCCTGCGTCGCCGCGTGGCACGCCACTACGGCCAGGGTCGGCTGGAGCTGCTGGACTACCGCCTCGCCGGCCACGATGCCTCCACGGCCGGCACCCGTACCGACCTGCTCTTCTCCGCGCGTCCCAACTCCTGGGGACCCAACTACGTGCGCGCCGGCCTGCGCCTGCAGGATGACTTCGAGGGCAATACCAGCTTCGACGCCGCCCTGCGGCTGGTGCTCACCGACATCAACCAGTTCGGTGCCGAGTGGATCTGGGACGGGCAGGTGGGCGGCAATCCGCGCATCGGCACCGAGCTCTACCTGCCTTTCTCGCTGCGCCGCCGCTGGTTCCTCGAACCCGCGGCGCTGTACGAGATCCGCAATGTCCCGCAGTACGAGGGCGATCGCCAGGTGGGCGAGCTGCGCGTGCGCTCGCTGCGTTATGGCGGCGCGCTGGGCAGGGAGATCGGCAACTCGGGCGAGCTGCGCGCCGGCGGCGAGCGCACGCTGGGCGAGTCACGCGTGCGCCTCGGGCAAGACGCCGAGGCGCCGGTGGATTTCCAGTTCAACGAGCTGTTCGCGCGCTACAGTTTCGACAGCCTCGACAGCGCGTCCTTCCCGCGGCGCGGCCAGTCCGCCAAGGTCGAGTGGCGCGCCCAGATCTCCGACCGCCAGCTCGAGCGCGTCTCCGACTCGCTGCTGCTGGACTGGCGGGGCGTGCGCTCCTGGGATGGCGGTTCGCTGATGGGCTGGTTCACCGCCGGATCGCTGCTGGACCCCGGTTTTGCCGATGAGCGCAGCTACTTCCCGCTGGGCGGGTTCCTCCATCTCTCCGGCCTGCCGCGCGATTCACTCACCGGCACGCAGCTGGCCATGGCACGCCTGGTGTATTTCCATCGCCTGGGCCGGCGTGGTGAGGGACTGCTCGACGTACCGTTCTATGCCGGCGCCTCGGTTGAGGCCGGCAATGTGTGGCAACGTCGCAGCGACGTCAGCCTGCGCAGCGCGCGCAAGAACGCCAGCCTGTTCGTGGGGCTCGACACTCCCCTGGGTCCCGCGCTGTTCGCCACCGGCTTCGACAGCCGGGGACGGCACGCCTTCTACCTGTCGCTGGGACTGGGCTTCTAGCTGCTGCGCGCGCGGCTCAGGCGAGGCCGCGGCTGGCCGCCAGGTTTTCCACCTTCGAGAACACCAGCGTCGGCGTATCGGCACGGCGTGAATAGTCATGGCGCCGGCTCATCTCGGCCAGCGCCGCATCGCGTTCCTTCGCGGTGCGATACCAGTGCAGGCGATGCCAGTCGGGCCCCAGCAGCCGGCGGAACGGATCATTCTCGCGCAGGCTCACGCGGATGCCGAAGGGCGCGGGTTCCTCGGTGTGCGGCTTGCGCAGGTTATGCGCGGCTTGAATCATCGTCATGGGAGGTGAATGATACCAGTCCGACCCTTACGCGCAGCCAGCCATGTCCCTGTTCCGCAAATCCAGCCGGCTGCCCGGGCCCGCCGAGGCGTTGCCGGGGCGCAGCGAACCGATGGCCATCTCCGGCCGGCACCAGGTGCTGGGCACCCCCATGGCGGGGCCATTCGCGCCGCCGCTGCAGAGCGTGCTGTTCGGCCTGGGCTGCTTCTGGGGCGCCGAGCGACTGTTCTGGCGGCTGCCCGGTGTGTACACCACCTCGGTGGGTTATGCCGGCGGGCATACGCCCAATCCCACCTATGAAGAAGTGTGTTCCGGCCTCACCGGCCATGCCGAAGTGGTGCAGGTGGTCTACAACACGGAAAAGACCAGCTTCGACACGCTGTTGAAGACTTTCTGGGAAGAGCACGATCCCACCCAGGGCATGCGCCAGGGCAACGACGTGGGCACGCAGTACCGCTCGGTGATCTTCACCTCCACGCAGGACCAGCTCGACGCGGCAGAAGATTCGAAGGACCAGTACGAAGCGGCGCTCCTCGCGGCTGGACGGGGCCGCATAACCACGGAGATCGCCTCCGCGCCGCCGTACTACCTGGCTGAGGAATACCACCAGCAGTACCTGCACAAGAACCCGGGCGGCTACTGCGGCCTGGCCGGTTGCGGCATCACGTACGCATAGCACCAACTGCTGATCCATGACCGGCGTCTACGATCTCCAGCTGCTCGTGCTGTCCGTGCTGCTCGCGGTGCTGGGCTCTTTCACCGCACTGAACCTGGCGCAACGCGTGGCCGTCTCCCGCGGCTTCGCCGCCCGCAGCTGGCTGGGAACCGGCGCGGCCGTGGTGGGCGCCGCGCTCTGGTCCGCGCAATACCTGTGGATGCTGGCCTTCCGCCTGCCGGTGCCTGTGGAGCACCACCCGCCCACCATGCTGTTTTCCCTGCTGTTCTCGGTGCTGGTCTGGTTCTTCGCGCTGTGGATTGCCAGCGGTCCGCGCGTGCGCGGCCTCAGGCTCGCCATCGCGGGCCTGTGCATGGGCATCGGCATCGCCGCCGTGCATTTCACCGGCCTGTTCGCGATGCAGATCATCCCGGCGGTGTTTTACGACGCGCGTCGCGTCGGCACCGCACTGGGCATCGCGGTGCTCGCTTCGTGGCTGGCGCTGTGGCTGGCGTTCGTGCTGCGCCAGTCCTGCACGCTGCCCATGCTGATCGCGCGCGCCGGCGGGGGATTGTTCACCGGCATCGCCATCGCCAGCGTGTTCTACTTCGGCCTCACTGCGGCGCAGTTCGCACCCGACTCCTACAGCCTGGGCGCGACAACGGATACCTTCGGGGCCGACACCGGGCACCTGCTGCAGGTAATCGCCGCGATGTCCGCACTGGCACTGCTGGTGGTGCTGGGACTGACCATCATCGACCACGCGCGCGAACATCCGGTGGAATCCGACACGGAACTGGCCGACCGCGGTTTGCTGGAGCGGCGCTTCAGCGCGCTGCATGAAGTGCCGGGCGACCCGCCGCTGATCGCACTGATGCTGGTGGAGCCAGGGCTGCAGGAGGTGCCGGCCTTCACCGATCCACACCTCAGGGAAAAGGTGCGGCAGGAGCTCGGTCAGCGGCTGGCCATGCTGGTGCGACCCGGCGATACCGTGGGCACCCACAAGGACCACTTCGTGCTGCTGCTGGCGGGACTGCGCGACACCGCGCAGGTGCCCGGCATCGAGGCAAGGGTGCGCGATGTGGTTTCCCGCCCGGTCTCGCTGGCAGATGTCGATGTGGGCATCACGCCCGCCATCGGCACCAGCTTCTTCCCGCACGAGGGCGGCGACCTCGACACATTGCTGCGACTGGCGCGCGCCGCGCGCACGAAGGCCTGAAGCTTGCCCGTAGAACTGCGCATTGCGCTGCTCATTGCCCTGTTCGTGGCCGGCTTCGCGGGGCGGCGGCTGGGCTGGCTGCACCCACCGCAGGCCGGCTTCATGCTGCGCCTGGTGATCACCGCCGGCCTGCCGGCGCTGTTCATCGCCGACATCAGCCGCATCCCCCTGCGCACCGACCTCATATCCCTGCCACTGGGGTCACTCATCATCATGCTGGTCTCGCTGGGAGCGGCGCTCGCAGTCGGCAGGGCGCTGCGGTTGCCGCGTCCGGAGATGGGTTCACTGGTGCTGTGCGCCGTGTCGCTGAACAACGGCTTCCTGTTTCCCTTCGTCATCGCCGCGTGGGGGCAGGAAGGATTCGCGCAGCTGGCGCTCTTCGACCTGGGCCACATCATCGGCCAGAGCACCTTTGTCTACATGCTGGCGGCCTGGTATGGCGGCCATGGCGCCAGCGCACCGGCCATCCTGCGCCGCGTGTTCACCTTCCCGCCGCTGTGGGCGTTGCTGGCAGCGCTGCTGCTGAACGTTACCGACGTGGCGCTGCCCGGGTGGCTGGTAACGGTGCTGCGCACTTCGGGCCAGTTGGTCCTGCTGCTGGTGATCGTGGCGCTCGGCGTGCTGTTCGATGCACGGCTGGCGCGCGACGGGCGCGTGCTGGCCGCACTGGCGCTACGCATGGTGCTGGGACTGGCGCTGGGCCTGCTGCTGGCCCGGGCCTTCGGCGCGGAAGGCATGACACGTGCCGTACTGGTGCTGGGTGCCGCGGCACCGATCGGATTCAGCGCCGTGGTGTTCGCCGACCGCGAGAAGCTGCACCGCGAACTGGCGGCCAGCGCCGCCTCGATCTCGGTGCTGCTGGGGCTGGGCCTGGTTCCCGTGGCCCTGTGGCTGCTGCTGCCGCGCTGATCAGCGCGGCGGTTCGGCGCCGGGCGTCGGATCTTCCATGGGGAAGGTGCGCACCTCGCTCGAACCGCTGCCCGTCGCGGGTGCCTGCGTAGCCGGAGTCGCCGGCGCACCCGGCGCCAATGTGCCGGCATCCGGCATGCCACTGGTCATCGACTCCGCGGTCTCGCCCGTGCTGCGCGCCAGCGCCGCCAGGAAGCGCGTGGTGTTCTCCGACTCGCGGTGCACCGCGCCGCTCATGATGTCCGAAGGCAGCACATCCTTGCCGCCGTAAAAAGCGCGGTTGGCCTTGTCGTTGATGCTGATGGCCGTGCCATCGAGCGCCACGCCGACGAAGATGCCGCGGCTGCGCGAATAGGCATACACCTCGGCCTGCTTGCCCGCCGCCGCCTCGGCCTGGCGGCCCACCGGGCCGGCCGCCACCGATGCGCCCACGCCCAGCGTGAGCTTGCCGTCGGCAATGCCCTCGACGCCGCGGCGCGTGGTGAACACCAGCACGATGTCGGTTTCCGATGCGCCGGCCTGGAAGCCCAGGCTGCCGCCGGTGAGATTCACGAACACCGGGCTGGTGAAACGTCCGCGGCTGTCGCGCACCGTCAGCACGCCAGTGCCACG
>DATMFO010000006.1:0-222504 GCA_035556135.1 Steroidobacteraceae bacterium
GGTCACACCAGGGATCACCGCGACGCCATAGGCGCGCTGCAGCAGCCGCTCTGGAATCTCGGTGTCGCGCTGTGCGCGCAGCTTGTCGAGCACGTCGGCGGCGGTGAGCAGGCGCGCCTCCTCGGCGGCCTGCGCATGGGCGGTGCCGTGGGCAGCAAGCCCGGTGACCAGCAGCAGCGTGCAGAAGACATGGCGGATGAGGCGGTTCATGGCGGAATCGGTCTCCAGGGTGAACGACGTCGCGTCCGTTGCAGGAAGCTTACTCCAGCACTTCCCGCTGCGGTATGTTTGCCGCATGCGCAAACACGCACCCGTATCCGCGTGGCGACAGCTGCATCGGCTGCTGCTGCTGTCCGGTGCGATGCTTTGTTCAGCCACCGTTCATGCGGAATGGCTGGAACGTGAGGAAGCCATCATGGGCACGCGCTGCGCGGTGCAGCTGTGGGCCGACGATCGCACCGCCGGTGAAGCCGCGATCGAGGCGGTGTTCGCAGACATGCGCCGCATCGATGCGCTGATGAGCACCTACAAGCCCGACTCCGAAGTGTCGCGCGTCAATGCAGAAGCAGGGCGCAGGCCAGTGCCGGTGGCGCCCGAGCTGTTCACGCTGCTGCAGACTTCGCTGGAATATTCGCGCCTGTCCAGGGGCGCCTTCGACATCACCTATGCCAGCGTGGGTTACCTCTACGATTACCGCGCGCACCAGCGTCCGGATGACAAGGCCGTGGCGGCGGCGCTGCCCGGCGTGGACTACCGGCAGCTGAAGCTCGATCCGGCACGCCACACCGTGGCGTTCGGCAAGCCCGGGATGCGCATCGACCTGGGCGGCATCGCCAAGGGCCATGCCGTGGATCGTGGCATCGACATCCTCAAGGCCCGCGGCATCACCCGCGCCATGGTCAACGCTGGCGGCGACACGCGCGTGATCGGCGACCGTTTCGGGCAGCCCTGGGTGATCGGCATCCGTCATCCGGACCGCCGCGACGAGGTGGTGCTGCGCATCCCGCTGGTGGACGCGGCCTTCTCCACGTCGGGCGATTACGAGCGCTACTTCGACGAGGACGGCGTGCGCTACCACCACATCCTCGACCCGAAGACCGGCCGTTCCCCGCATGAACTGCGCAGCGTCACGGTGATCGCCTCCACCGCCACGCGGACCGACGGCCTCACCAAGACGGTGTTCATCCTCGGGCCGGAAGAGGGCATCAAGTTCATCAATGGCCTCACCGACGCAGACGCCATCGCCATAGCTGCCGATGGCAAGGTCAGCTATTCGAAAGGGCTGGCGCCGCCCTGATCCGCCCGGGAGGGGGCACCCCCCGGTCCGCATGGGTTTGCCGTATCCTCAGCACCGCAATTCGCAGGCTCCCGGGGGACATCATGAACTCGCGAACTCCGCTCATCCTTGCCGCCCTGCTGGGCTTCTCCGCGCTGCCGGCGATGGGTGCCGCACCGGGTCCGGGTGGTCCTGCCGCAGCCTCTCCGGCCATGCAGGGTCGCACCTTCTTCCGCGCCCAGTGCCTGCTGTGCCACAGCGCCGAAGCCGGCGACAACGGTGGCGCCCAGGGGCCCAACCTCGGTGGCCTGATCGGCCGCAAGGCCGCCACGGGGGCAGGCTTCGGCTACACCAATGCGCTGAAGAATTCAGGCATCACCTGGGACGCCGCGTCGCTGGATCATTTCCTGACCGCGCCCACCACCGCCGTGCCCGGCACCTCGATGGTGATCCCCGTCCCGGGCGCCACCGACCGCAGCAACCTGGTGGCGTATTTCAATGCGCTGCGTGATGGTTCGCTGAACGCGGGCGCGGGTGCCGGCGGCCCGCCGCGTGGCGGTGGAGGCGGTGGCGGTGGTGGCGGATTCGGCGGCCCTGCGCGTGGCGCCGGCGGCCCGCCTCCCGGCGAAGCCGAGTGGAAGAAGGACGCGCCGGGCGTGGTCCACCGCATCGATCTCGACAAGCTGCCCGCGCCGAACGCCACCCCGTCGGCCACCAACTTCCCGACCGTGGTGCCCAGGCCTGCGGGTGCCGAGCTGAAGCTGCCGCCGGGCTTCAGGATCGATGTCTACCTGAGCGACCTGACCGCGCCGCGCAACATGGTGGTCGCGCCGAACGGGGACGTGTTCCTGGCCGAAACCAATGGCGGCCGCGTCAAGGTGCTCAGGCCCACCGCCGATGGCAAGACCGCCACGCCCACCGTGTTCGCGCAGGGGCTGGGCCAGCCCTACGGCATCGCGTTCTACCCCTCGGCCGAGAAGCCGCAGTGGGTCTACATTGCCGAAGTGAACCGCGTGGTGCGCTACGCCTACAAGGTGGGCGACACCGTGGCCCGCGCCGTGCCCGAAGTGGTGATCCCGCAGATCTCCCCCGTTGGCGGCGGCCACTTCACCCGTGACATCGCCTTCTCGAAGGATGGCCGCCGCATGTACCTGGCGGTGGGCTCGCAGGGCAACATCTTCGCCGACAGCATCGAGAAGAAGTCGCCGGCAGAAGTGCAGGCCTGGGAAAAGCAGCACGGACTCGGTGCGCCCTGGGGCCTGGAGGAAAACCGCGCCATGGTGCGCGTGTATGACGTGCGCAGGAAAGACACCGTGGGCAAGGCCTTTGCCACCGGCCTGCGCAACTGCGTGGGCATGACCATCCAGCCCGCCACCGGCGACGTCTGGTGCACGGTGAACGAGCGTGACCAGCTGGGCGATGACCTGGTGCCCGACTACGCCACGCGCGTGAAGGAAGGCGCGTTCTACGGCTGGCCCTGGTACTACATGGGCAATTACGAAGAGCCGCGCATGAAGGGCGACCGCCCCGACCTGGCTGGCAAGGCCACGCGTCCTGACGTGCCGTTCACGGCACACTCCGCGGCCACCAGCATCCGCTTCTACACGGCCACCAGGGGCGCCTCGGTGTTTCCAAAGGAATACCGCGGCGCCGGCTTCGCGGTGCTGCATGGTTCGTGGAACCGCGCCCACCGCACCGGCCACAAGATCGTCATGCTGCCGATGAAGAACAACAAGCCCACGGGTGAATACGTGGACTTCCTCACCGGCTTCATCACCCCGGACAACGGCGCCTGGGGCCGCCCGGTGGCGATCACGGTGCTGAAAGATGGCTCGATGCTGCTGGCGGATGACGGGGCTAACCTGATCTACCGCATCTCGTACTCGAAGCCCTGACGCAGGTTCATGCCGGGTGAGGGCGCTGCCCGCACCCGGCATTTTTCTGCCTTTCGGTATATACCTTCATATATTGCGACGCCGGCGCCAAATCCGTATTCTGCCGCCCGGTGTATAGCGCCATATATTGCGACAACAACAGGATCTCCATGCGCATTTCCCCTCTGTTTTCCGCCTGCTGCCTCGTTCCCGCATTTCTCCCGCCCGCGCCCGCCATTGCCGCCGGGGTGGAGGAGGAGGCTGCCGTCTTCGAGCTCGGCCAGGTGCACGTGATTGGCGAGCGCGTGCGCGACACCAGCAGCGACGATCGCATCGGCGCGCAGGAAGTGTGGCAGTTCAACGCCAATACCCTCACCGAGGCCGTGAAACTCGTGCCGGGCGTGACCAGCAGCTTCGTCTCCAACGGTCGCCGCAACGAAGGCGACATCAGCGTGCGCGGCTTCGACCGCTGGCGCGTGCCGCTGTCCATCGACGGCATCCGCGTCTACCTGCCGGCGGACAACCGCATCGACTTCAACCGCTTCCTCACGCCGGACCTGGGCGAGGTGCAGCTGCGCAAGGGCTATGTCTCGGTGCTCGACGGCCCCGGTGCGCTGGGTGGCTCGGTGAACCTGGTGACACGCAAGCCGGTGGAACCCTTCGAGGCCGAGTTCCAGGGCGGTGCATCCTTTGGCCGCAGCGGCGGGTATGAAGGCCGCTTCGGCACGCTGATCGCCGGCACGCGGCAGCAGTCCTGGTACCTGCAGGGCAGCGCCACGCAGACCAGACGCGACCACTGGACGCTGTCGAAGGACTTCACGCCCGTCGGTCCCGCAGAGGACGGCGGCAAGCGCGAAGGATCGGACACGGAAGACTGGCGCGTGAATGTGAAGGCCGGTTACACGCCGAACTCCACCGACGAATATTCGCTGAGTTTCACGAAGCAGAGCGGCGAGAAGAACGCGCCGCTGGGCGTGGATTTCCTGCTCCCTGACGGCACCGTGCAGAATCCCCCGTACCAGCCCAACAACTACTGGACCTGGCCGTTCTGGGACGTGCAGAGCACATACTGGCTGTCGCACACGCAGCTCGGCGCCACCACTTACCTGAAGACGCGCCTGTTCTACAACGAGTTCGACAACCTGCTGTCGGCATGGGATGACGGCACCTACAGCACGCAGTCCAACAATGGCCGTTTCAACAGCTACTACTCGGACGAGAGCCTGGGCGGCAGCGTGGAGGCGGGCAGCGGATTCTTCTCCGGGGGCACCACGCGCGCAGCCTTCCACTGGCGCCGCGACCGGCACGTGGAGTACAACCACAACCGTCCGTCGCACGCCACGCTCTCCACCATTGAGCCGGAGCAGCACAATGAAGAGCGCACCTGGTCACTGGCACTCGAGCACACCCAGGGCGTCGCGCCCACGGTGAACGTGGTCGCCGGCATCAGCTACGACCGCAATGAACTGCGCAAGGCGCAGGAATACAACACCACGGCCGGCCTGTTCGACTATCCCACCGGCGGCAGCGACGCATTCAACGGCCAGGCGGCATTGCAGTGGGCCTATGCGGCGGATGCCGAGGCCAGCGCCAGCGTGTCCTCGCGCACGCGTTTCGCCAACAATTTCGAGCGCTTCAGCACGCGATTCGGCACCGCCGTGCCCAATCCGGACCTGGGCACCGAGCGCGCCACCCACTTCGAGCTGGGCTGGAAGGGACAGCCGCTGCCCGGCCTGCGCGTGGAAGCGTCGGCCTTCTACACCGACGTGAAGGACATGATCCAGACCGTGATCGTGCAGGCCTCGCCGCAGCAGACGCAGACGCAGAATGTCGGTGACGGCAGCTTCCACGGCGTGGAGATCGCCGGCGACTGGCGCGTTTCCCCGCAGCTGCGGATCGGCGCGCACTACGCGCGACTGCACCGCCGGATCGAGGATCCGCTGCAGCCTGGCCTGAAGCCCACCGGGGTTCCCGACCACACGGGCTTCGCCTACCTCACCTGGGATGCCACGCCAGCGCTCAGCGTGCAGCCCAGCGTGGAATTCGCCGGCAATCGCTGGACCGACCGCAATGGCAGCGCGGGGCTGGGCTACCAGCGCATCGGGGACCATGCGCTGGCGAACCTGCAGGTCACGTGGCGGCCTCTTGATGACGTGGAAGCCGTGCTGGGCGCACGCAACCTGCTGGACAAGAACTTCCAGCTCGCCGCAGGCTTTCCCGAGCCCGGCCGCTCGCTGTTCACCAAGGTGCGGGTGAGGTTCTAGGGAGGCCTACCAGGGCTCTTCCGGTACTGGCGTCACCGTGAGTCGCAGCTGCGATACGGTGGCGTCGACCAGCTGCAGGTGGACTTCGCCACCGGCGGGAAGATCGAAGGTCACGATCTTGCGGGGTCCTGCGCACTCGCGGTCGCTGCGGAAATCCAGTGCCTCCACCGGCACGCCGTCCACCAGCGCATCGATCCAGAAATTCGCGTCGATGGCGATGCGATACTTGCCCGGCTTTTCGAAGGACAGGTTCAGCAGGCCGCCCGGTCTTGTCGCGTCCACCGGATTGCGCGCCAGTGTGGCGCCAAACCGCACGTCCTTCTGGAGCGGCAGCGTGACGAGGTAGAGGCGGCCCGGCTCGACCCGCGGCGCATCTTTCGGGTTGAGACCCGCCTTCACAGGATCCGGCGCCTCCCGGAACAGCTGCAATTCCGCGGCCACGTCCATCATGTAGGCGCTGCAGCTTTCAGCGGCGCGGGCCGGCGCGGTGTTCAGGGCGATGCAGGTGGCTGTAGCGATTGCCAGCGCCAGGCGGACGCGTGTGCTTTTCATGGGGTCACTCATGGAACTGTGAAGCCGTGGCGGACCAGGATCGCGCGCGCCTCGCTGCCGCGCAGGTACTGCAGGAAGTCCCGCGCCTGCGCGCTGCCGCGCGTGGTGGCCGCCGCTGGGTAGGTGATGCGCTCATGCAGGCCGGGTGGAAAAGTGTCCACCACCCGCACCCTGTCGTTGCCGCGCACGTCGGTGGCATAGACGATGCCCAGTGGCGCCTCTCCGAGGGCCACGAAGTTCAGTGCCGTGCGCACGTTGTCCGCCGCGATGATGCGTCGGGATACGCCGTCCCATGCTCCCAGCGCGTTGAGCGCTGCGCGGGCGTAACGACCTGCCGGCACGGCCTGTGGATCACCGATCGCCAGCCGGCCGTTGGGACCTAGTCCCTGCGCAAGCGAAAATCCCGGCGCAATCTTCAGCGCCAGGCGGCTGTCCGCCGGAGCGACGAGCACCAGCACGTTCGAAGCAACGTCCGCGCGCGTCGCGGCAACGATGAGCCGGCGCTGTTCCAGGTAGTCCATCCATTCCTGGTCTGCGGAGACGAAGGCGTCTGCCGGAGCCCCGGACTCGATCTGGCGTGCCAGCGCCGAGCTGCCCGCGAACGAAAACCGGACCGGGATACCAGAGCGCCTGGCATACGCCTCGCCGACCTCTCCCAGGGCGTCGGTGAGCGAGGCCGCCGCAAAAACCGTCAGCCCCCGCTCGGCAGCGTGGCAATGAAGGCTGCCGGCCAGCGTCAGCAGTACTGCAAGAATGAGGGCTCTCGTCATGTCGCCGCGGGGTCGGAGGGGGTCGCTGTATTTTACCAAGAATAGCGAATGCCTGATCATTCGCCCGCGGTGCCCCATGCCGCTAGACTCCCGGCATGACAAAGCCGCAGACACGCGTGCGGGTGGACTTCTCCAGCGATTGCTCCATCGGTCCTGGCAAGATCGCACTGCTGGAGGGCATAGAACGCAGCGGTTCCCTCTCCGCCGCGGCCCGGCAGCTGGGCATGAGCTACCGCCGTGCCTGGCTGCTGCTGCACAACACCAACGAGGCCTTCCAGGAGCCCGTGGTCGAACTGGCGGTCGGTGGCAAGGATGGCGGCGGCGCGCGGCTCACGGACTTCGGACAGAAGCTGGTGGCGGATTTCCGCGCCTTCGAGGAGGAGGTGGACCGCCTCGCCGTGCAACGTTTCACGGCATTGCGTCTTACTGGCAAGCCGGCCCCCGGCCAGAGCCTGCCGCGTCCACAGCGTGAGCCCCGGCCAATGGTGCGCTCACCGTCGGGCCGGTCCTCGGCGCGCAATCGCTGAGCTGCCGCCCGGCCGTCTCAGAACCAGAACGAAACGAAGAACTGGTAGACGTTCGCGTTGAGCTTGTACAGCGGTTCGCTGCCCGGCGGCACGGTGCCTGGCGGCAGGCCGCGCAGGTCACGGAACTGGTCATAGTCGATCATCATGCGGCTGACGTGCAGGTTGGCCGTGCCGCGCTTCAGCCAGGGCGCGAAGTCCACCGGGAATTCATATGCGGCGCCCAGGCCCAGAGTGTGCCCGGTGAGGGCGGAGGTTTCCTTGTCGCGCGCCATGAAGTTCTGCGCGTCCTGGAAGGGGAACAGGTCGCTGAAGAAGTCGGCGCTGTTCTGCTTGTAGAAGCGGTAGGAGCCGGTGAGGGTCCACCGCGGCGACTGCTTCAGCGGATGCGTGTATTCCACTCCGGCCGTGTGCGCGCTGAGGCCCCAGGTGTCGCCATAGTAGCGGTACTGCACCTCGGCCGAGGCGCGCCAGGGCAGGTAGTGCTTCAGCCGCGCCGAGGCGGCGTTGCTGGTGCGCGTGCGTGGAAAGGTCTCGGCCGCCAGCGTCCAGGTGTCGCTGAGGTTCACGTAGCGCATGGAGCGGTACGGGTTCTGCAGGTAGCCCTGCTCGGTGACAGTCTCGAAGTTCAGCGACAGCAGCGCATTGCGGCTGAGCACCTGCGTGAGGCCGACGCGGTAGTTGCGCCGCTCGATCTCCTCGCTGAAGGAGGAATCGGTGGAATCACCGATCCTGTCGCGGCCCTGCGAGTAGCCGAAGCTCACCGTGGTGAGGTCGCCGAACATGTCCTGGCTCACGCCCAGCGACCAGGTGCTGGCCTTGTAGTCGTTCTCGGACGATTCCATGTAGAACGCCGACCACATGGACTTGCCGCGCAGGTAATCGAGCCCCAGGCTCTTCTGCTGGCGGTTTTCCTTGTACTGGCTGGCGCCCGACACGACCACATCGACCGATGCGCTTGTGATGGCATCCACATAGTAGTTGGCCGTGGCCGAGAGCGACTCGCCGATGCTCTTGCGCACCAGCACCGACGGGCCCTGGACGGTGAGTCCGCCGCCGGAGTAGCGGTGGTACATCAGGTCGGCGCGATCCTCGGGCAGCACGGCGGCACGGGCCACGCCCGCCAGCGCCAGCACGGCCAGGATCGCCAGGCGCGCGACGCGTGCCATCAGTTGCAGCCGCAGCCGCCGCCGGCGCCGCCGGTGGCGCCGCGCGCGCCCTCGCGCACCTCGTACACATGGTCCATGTACGAGGAGGAGACGGGATCGGGATCCAGCAACATCACCGGGTCGGCGAGGCGCTCGCGCTCATAGGGCTTCACCCAGGGCTCGATCGGCGCGCAGCCGCTGGCCCCCAGCAGCACGCCAGCGGCAGTCAGCAGCAGTGCAACCCGGGATCGTCCCTTCACATCGCCTACTCGCGCAGCAGCGCGCGGATCTGGTCCTGGTACGCGTTCTCGTCGCCGGGCTTGTAGCCCTTGTGCACCCAGCGCAGGTTGCCCTTGCGGTCCACGATGGCAGTGCTGGGCATGCCGGCGACCTGGTAGAGCTTACTGACTTCGCTCTTCACGTCTAACAGTATCGGAAAAGTGACAGGGGTCTTCTCGAGGAAGCCCACCGCCAGCTTCGGATCCGGCTCCACGTTGACGCCCAGCATGGTGAAGCCCATGGGCTTGTACTTGGCGTACATCTTCTCCAGCAACGGCATCTCCTGCCGGCAGGGGCCGCACCAGCTGGCCCAGAAGTTGATCATCACCACCTGGCCCTTGAACTGCTCCAGGTTGACCGGCTTGCCGGCCAGGCTGTCGAGGCTGAACTTCGGTGCGGGGCCCTGCGGCGCCACGGCCAGCGCAGGCAGTGAAACCAGCGCTGCCAGCAGCAGCGCGCGTGCGTTACCCATCATCCTGTTCATCTTCATGCGGCCTCCGGCACCGTACGTCAGAAGAAAACGGTCACACCCAGGTGCGCGCCGAAGTTGTTGGTGAGCTTGTCCACTCCCAGCAGGTCCGACTGGAAGACGCGATCCTGCACGTCGATGTGGATCGCCAGCCAGTCGGTCGGCAGGAGCCGGTAGCCGGCACCGAAGTTCAGCGTCACCCGCTGGTCACCCGCGAACTTCGTGCTGCCGATGCCGCCCAGCACGTACAGCGAGCTGTTCATGGCGAGGTTGCGACCGATGTACACCTCGCCAGGAAACAGGTTGTACCCCAGCGACAGGCTGTAATACGTGAAGCGCCTCTCGGAAGGCGTAAGCAGCTGCACATCGCCGCCCAGCGTTTCATAGCTGGTACGACCGGCGCGGGAGCGGCCGTAGGCGGCCTGGAAAAACAGGTCTTCTGTCACATGGTAGGCGGCGGTGAAGCCGTATACGGGGTTGGTGCCGAAATCCTCGATGGACAGCGAGCCGTAGAAGGCGCCGAGTTCGATGTTCTCCGCGTCGATGCGGGCCACCTTCACCTCGCGACGCTCCACCTCCGGCTCGATCACGCGTGGCGGCAGGTCGGACGGCTCTTCCACGGAGTCGGTCACGACCGGCTCTTCCGCGGCAGCCACGTCTTCCCGGCCGCCCCAGAGGGCGGCGCAGCCAGGCAGCAGGGTCGCTGCCGCGGCTAGAAGAAGAACGCGAAAGAGAGTTTCCATTCTTCGATCTCCTCATTCTCGTTGCGGCTGGTGAACACCATGTGGTGCCGGTATTCGCCGCGCAGGAAAAAACGCCGTGTCAGGTAGAAGCGGGCGCCGGCGCCCGCGTAGGCTGTCTGGTCCAGCCGGTCCTCCGGCAGCACCAGGGTCGACTTCGGTGTGATCCTGATGATGCCGGCACCCAGCGTGAGCAGTGGTGATATGCGCCACTCCGGCCGGTAGATGTGCGCCAGGCCCATCTCGGCCGACCAGCCGTTGGAGGCATTGCCCAGGAACTGCGAGCCAGTGAGCTCGGCCTTCAGCTGGTCGTTGAAAGAGAACGAGGCGAAGGCGCCGATCAGCGTGGCGCCGCCATAGTCGCCCACCGAGCTGCCGATCTCCCAGCGATGCGAGGTGAAGCCCGCGCGGTCGCCCAGGTTGATGCTGAACGGGCTGCCGTCCGGCAGCAGCGTCTTCAGCACCTCGCGTTCATGCGCCCAGCCCTCCACGCCGCGCTGCGTGCGTACGCGGAACCATTCGGTACGCCGGTACAGCACCTCGAACGCATCGCCGCGCGGCACCACCTGCGTGATGGCATAGCCACGACCCGGCCCCTCGTGCAGTTCGAGGTAGGGCTGGGTGACCACCAGTTCCGTGAGCTGCACCGGTGCATTGGCTGCGGAGGCGTTGTGTGCCGAGCACAGCGCAACCAGGCAGGCGATGACCGGCAGCGCGCTAGTTGGGCGGAACGTCGGGGTCGAACGGATTGTTGAAATACTGTGCGCCAATGTCGACCCACTCTGAAATCAGTCTCAGCTCGGAAGGCGTCAGGAAGCCATTATGGTCAACTGTACCACCTGCATCCGCCGGGTCGCCGTTGCGGCATGTGCTGGTGCCCGCAAAACAGCCAAAGAAGCGCGAGCCGCGCGCATTGCCGGCTGCCATCGGCCGCTGTGCCGTGACGGGCTGCTGCTCGATGATGGGATCGCCGGTGTCCGGGTCGGTACCCACAACCACATCCACGGTGCGGTCTACCAGTGCGCCACCAATGAGGTCCTGCACCGCATCGGCGAAGAACAGCTCGCGGTACGAGACCACATGCAGCTGCTCCTCGGCCGAAGCCCCGCCGGTGAGGTCAAGCTGGCCCTTGGGCACCTGGATCACGCCATTCTCGTCCTGCGGGGCGTGGCAGTTGGTGCAGGTGCGGTTCACGCCGCCGATCACGCGATCCACGCTCCAGACCGGCTGGATGTGCTGCACATAGTTGATGATGATGCGGCAGGTGCTGGTCCAGTTGCCGATGCAGCCCGGGCGCACCGGCGCCGGCGTTGAAAGCCCGGGCGAGCCATAGGTCCAGGCGAAGGATTCATCCGCGCTGCGTCCGGCGGTTGCCGGATCGGTCCACACATCGTCATAGAGCACGTTCACGCTGGGCTTCTGCGAGCAGGTGGAGCCCGCCACGCAGCTGGTGCGGCCGCGCGCCTGCGCCATGGTGTCCCGATCCATCGCGCTGGCGGCCGTCAGTGGCAGGGTGTTGGGGAAGGGTACGCCGGAGAGCACTGCGCCCCAGTTGCTGTCGGCCACGTAGCTGGTGCCCTCGCGACCGTGTGAGGCATCCTGCGTGCCCACCTGCTGGTGGCAGCCGTTGCAGCGCCGGATCTCCCCGGGCCGCAGCTGCAGCCATGCGCGGTGCTGCGGGAACAGGCGCCGCCCGTTGCCATCCAGCACCGAGATCACGAACGCTACATTGGAAGGCACGCGCACCGACACCGAGCCATCCGGCTCGATGGGCACGTAACCGATGATCTCGCGCATGAAGCTGGAAACGCCGAAGGCCTGGTTGGCGATGTCGGGGAAGCCCAGCTGGTCATCGCCCAGCGACACGGCCTTTTCGATACGCAGGAAGCGCGCCGGCCGCTGCGCCGCCGTGCGCGAGGCAGGATTGGCCAGCGTGGCGGTGTCCGTTGCGGCGGGCACGCCCGTGAGGCCAAGGTTGGTATTGCGCAGCGTGCCGTCGAAGTCGTAGACATTGCGGATTTCCAGCAACCCCAGTCCTTCGCCCACCAGCGCCGGATCAAAGCCCACGCCCGCGGTGGCGCGATCGGGAATGTGCTGCTGGGGAGCGCGCGGCTGTGCCGCCACCAGGTCGGTGATCATCACGCCCTCCACGGGCTGGAACAGCGGCTTGAAGGTGTTGTCGGCGGGATCGAAGATGAAGGCGCTGTACAGCGGCGGCGCCGTCTCATAGCGCGTGTCGAAGGTGGGATCGTTCAGGCGGTCGGGCGTGCAGGGCACGTTGGCCGCGGGAGCCTGCGAGTTGTCGCGCAGCCGGCACAGCGACCAGCTCACCAGCAGGCGGTTGCTGCCATCCCACAGCGGAAACGCCGAGCGGAAGCGTCCGCCGACGGAAGGGCCTTCGACCAGCGACACCTGGTTGGGCGTGGCGCGGGCCTGCGCCGGACCGCTTCCGGTGGCGGTGACCAGCAGCTGGTTGTACTCCACGTAGGAGTCGGTGTTGATCAGCACCAGGTCGCCGCCGAAGTCGGTATCACTGAACGGCCGCACCAGTGTGAGGATGCGGTGGTCCTCCATCTCGCGCGGCCGCGTGAACTGGATGACGGTGGGCTGCCCGTCGGGGCCTGGCGTGCCGGTGTCGTGGCTGCGCGCGCCATAGAGCAGCTGCAGGTCCGTGCCATCCGGATTGGCGGTGTAGAGATGCATGCCCCGGCCCGTCGCACCGTCCAGGCGCGTGAACAGCACGCGGCCACTGGCCAGCACCGAGGGCCACAGGTCGTGGCTCTGGTTGAAGGTGATCTGGTGGATGTCGCTGCCATCCGCTTCCATCACGTGCAGCAGGAAGGCGCTCTCGTTGGCGCCCTGCGCCTGCAGCTCGAAGCCTGGCTTGCCCTCGTCGCGCAGGATGGCCTGCGACTGACGCTGGCGCGTGGAGGTGAAGACGATGCGGCCATCGGGCAGGTACTGCGGGCCGATGTCATGGCCCTCGGCGTCGGTGGTGGCCGAAGCGATCACCCGGCGCAGGCTGTCGCTTGCGATCTCGTATTCCCAGATGTCCCAGCTCGGCGGGTCGCGCTCGTCCTGGTCTTCATCCAGCGGACCGCGCATGGCGAACACGATGCGGCGGCCATCCTGCGATACATCGACATCCTTGATGTCGTACAGGTCGTCGCCGGTAATGCGGCCGGTGATGTCGATCTCGACCGACGAGGGCGATGCGCGGTTGCGCATGAAGAGATCCGCATCAGGCACTGCATCGCGCTGCTGGCGCAGGTCGTCCTGGTCCAGCGGAATGGTGCGCTTCACATAGGCGATGGGAAAATCGACGGCGCCGGGGTCGGCATCCTGTCCGCCGCCTATGTCCACGCTGCCGCCACTGCTGCAGGCGCCGACCAGCAGCACCATTGCACAGGCCGCCGTTGCGCGGACCAACATCGTCGCAGATCTCTTCACGTTTACCCGCCAGGCCCGGTATGGGCATCAGGAGACTAAGTAGTTGGTGACAGCCCGGACTGACTGTGACGCAGCTCCCACATCGCGGGGGAAATCATAGCTTTGCGATCTGAAACCGGCTGTTGTCGTTGCGCGGCGACGTCGTTTGATTGAGACATTACTGGCCCTGCTTGCGGGCCGCTAGATTGGCCGCCAACCAGAACCAGGACAGGTCTCATGAACCAGACGTACAGGATCAACCTGATCGCCGCCGCGATCGGTGTGGCGCTTGCGGTGTGCGCCGCGGGCGTCCAGGCCGGTCCGGCCGAGCGCGCCCAGGCCAAGCGCATCCACGACCGTGTCGCAGGCGTGCCGCCCAGCGCCGCCGTGCTCGACCAGATGGAGCAGGACATCCTCAGTGGCCAGCCCGCGCAGGCCGCGCGGCGCGCCATGCAGGCCCCGAGCTTCTACACCACGGTGCTGAAGAACTGGGTCACGCCCTGGACCAACCGGGAGCAGACGGTGTTCGCGCCGCTCAACGACTACACCGCCACCGTGATCGGCATGGTCCGTGACGATGTGGATTTCCGGCAGGTGCTGTCCGGCGACATCCTCTACGTCGGCGGCAACGGTGCCCCCGCCTACAGCAGCAGCAACAACAACCTCTACCAGCACCTGGAAGACAACGACCTGAACCTGGGCGACCCGACGGTGCTGGTGCAGAGCACGCAGTCCGAGCATACCGGGCTGCCGTCCTCCGCCACCGCGGGTGTGATGACCACGCGCGCTGCCGCGCAGTCCTTCTTCATCGCCGGCACCAACCGCGCCATGTTCCGCTTCACGCTGATGGCGCACATGTGCAAGGACCTGGAGCAGGTGCACGATACGCAGCTGCCGCCGGATCGCATCCGCCAGGACGTGAGCCGCTCGCCCGGTGGCGACAGCCGCATCTTCCTGAACAACTGCATCGGCTGCCACACCGGCATGGATCCGCTGACGCAGGCCTTCGCCTACTACAACTTCGACGAGACCAGCGGCCAGATCCAGTACACCCCGGGCCAGGTGCAGCCGAAGTACCTCATCAACCAGGACAACTTCAAGCCGGGCTACGTCACGCCGGATGACGGCTGGACCAACTACTGGCGCGAAGGCGCCAACACCGTGCTGGGCTGGAGCCCGAACCTGCCAGGCGCCGGCAACGGCGCCAAGTCCATGGGCGAGGAGTTGGCCAACAGCGAGCAGTTCGCGCGCTGCCAGGTGGAGAAGGTGTTCCGCACCGTCTGCCTGCGGCCGCCGGTCAATGCCGCCGATCGCAGCGAGGTCAATCGCGTGATGGGCATCTTCCGCGGCAACGGCTACCGCGTGAAGGACGTGTTCGCCGAGACCGCGGCCTACTGCCGCGGCTCCTGAGGAGAGGATGATGCACAAGCTCAGGTCCATCCTGATTGCCGCCGGTCTGGCCGCGCTCACCGCCTGCGGTGGCGGGGCGCCGACCACGTCCAATCCCAACACCAACCCGCCGGTGGTGAATGACTACACCGGCCCGGCGCCGCAGAGCGCCGACGTGCAGGCCTTCCGCGTGGCCTTCTGGCAGAACGTGAAGGCCAACAACCGCTGTGGTGGCTGCCACAACGCGTCCCCCACGGGCCAGTCGCCGCGCTTCGCGCGCAACGACGACGTGAACCTCGCCTACTCGGAGGTACTGCCCTTCATCGACACCCTGCAGCCGGACCAGTCCCCCCTGGTGACCAAGGTCGCTGGCGGGCACAACTGCTGGATGGCCAGCACGCAGGCCTGCGCCGACATCCTCACCACCTGGATCCAGAACTGGGTGGGCGGCGTGGGCGGCGGCGGCACGCAGATCGTGCTGCAGGCGCCGGATGACTTCGAGGTGGGTGCCACCAAGACCTTCCCGGAATCTCCCGCGGCGTTCCAGACCACCGTGTACGCGTTGCTGCGCGGCGATGCGAACTGCTCGCGCTGCCATTCCCCCGGTGCCGCGCAGCCGGCGCCTGGCAACTTCGCCAGCCCCGACGTGAACGAGGCCTATGCGGCCGCGCGCGCGAAGATCAACCTCGACACGCCCGCCGACTCGCGCTTCGTGACGCGCGTGGCGCCCAACTCGGCGGGTGGCGACGCGCACAACTGCTGGACCGCGAGCTGCGCGAACGACTCCGCGCGCATGCTGCAGGCCATCCAGGACTTCGCTGACCTGGTCGATGTCACCGAGATCGATCCGGCGCTGCAGGTCAGCCGCGCGTTGACGTTGTGGGATGGCACGGTGGCCGCAGGCGGCAACCGCTTCGAGCAGTTCACCATCGCCAAGTACCAGTTCAAGGACCTCATCGACGGCACCATCGTCGATACCAGCGGCGTCGAACCGCAGCTGAACCTCACGGCCACCGGCGACATCACGCACATGGGCGGCTGGGGCATCAACATCGGTGCGGGCGGAGGCAAGGCGCAGGCCACCACCACGGCCAGTGCCAAGCTGGCCAACCGCATCAAGGCCACCGGCGAATACGCCCTCGAGGTTTGGGCCGCGCCGGCCAACGTCAGCCAGGAAGATGCCTACATCGTCAGCTATTCGGGCGGCGCCATGGCCCGCAATTTCACGCTGGGGCAGCGGGCCTACCAGTATGAGGCGCTGAACCGCTCACCAGAAACAGGTGCCAATGGAGCCCCGGCGCTGCTCACCCGGGATGCCGACCAGGATGCGCAGGCCTCGCTGCAGCACATCGTCGTCAACTACGACCCGGTGAACGGCCGCCGCATCTATGTGAACGGCACCTTCACCGGCGATGCGGACCCGCGCGACGGCGGCTCGCTGGCCGACTGGGATGACACCTTCTCGCTGGTGTTCGGCAACGAGACCTCCAACAACCGCCCCTGGCGCGGCGTGATCCGCTTCGTCGCCATCCACGAGCGGGCGCTGACCGAGGAGCAGGTGCAGATGAACTTCGCCGCCGGCGTGGGCGAGCGCTACTTCCTGCTGTTCAACGTCACAGCCCTCACAGGCGTGCCGCAGAGCTACATCATGTTCGAGGCCAGCGTGTACGACAGCTACGGCTACCTGTTCACCAAGCCCACCTTCATCAGCCTCGACCCGACGGCCGAGCCCGGTTCAATCCCCGTGGAGGGCATCCGCATCGGCATCAATGGCGCCGAGGCACAGGCGGGGCAGGCCTATGCGAGGCTGAATGCCACGCTGAATGCGTCCGCCTATTCGCCGGATGCGGGCCAGCGCCTGTCCGACATCGGTACCGTGATCGGCCTGCAGAAGGGCCCGGCTTCGGACCAGTTCTTCCTCACCTTCGACCGCATCGGCAACAACACCTATGCGCGCACGCCGCTGGCCGGCGCCACGCCGATCCCGGTGGACCTGCCGGCGCAGCCGGACATCGGGGTGCGCACCTTCGAGCAGCTCAACCAGAGCATGTCGCGCATCACCGGCGTGCCCACCACCAACAATGGCGTGCGCCAGACCTACCTGCAGGTGCAGCAGCAGCTGCCGCCGGTGCCAAGCATCGAGGCCTTCCTGGCCTCGCACCAGACGGGTGTGGCGCAGCTGGCCATCAAGTACTGCTCGGAGATGGTCAACAACCAGACTTATCGCACCAGCTTCTTCGGGGCGGGATTCAATGCGAGCGCCCCGGCGGCCACGCAGTTCGCCGACGACGCCGGCAAGGACCTGCTGGTCGGCCCGCTGCTGCAGAAGGCGGTGGGCGCGAACATCGCCTCCCAGCCGGCGGATTCGGAAGTGCGCACGGAGCTTTACGCGCTGATCGAGCGCCTGCGCACCAAGTCCACTCCGCCCACCAGTGCCAACGTCGCCAAGGCCGCCTGCGCTGCAGCGCTGGGCAGTGGCGTGCTCTCGATTCTGTAAAGGAAGCGACCATGCGTTACATCCGCAAGATCCCGAAGGCACGTGGCCTCAACGAGCCCATCCTGCACGGCGACCATCGCCGGCCCGTCACGCGGCGCGAGATGCTTTCCGCGGGCCTCATCACCGGCGCTGGCGCCGTGGTGATGCCCACGCTGGCAGGGCTGCTGGCTTCGGGTCGCGCACACGCCGACGTGCTGGGTGACCTCGGCCACATCGGCTCCGCCGGCTGCGGCATCTCCGGCGGCAACGGCATGGTGCCTTTCATCGCCTTCGACCTCTCCGGTGGCGCCAACATCGCCGGCAGCAACGTGCTGATGGGGCGGCAGGGGGGCCAGCTGGATTTCCTCTCCACCGCCGGTTATTCGCGCCTCGGCCTGCCCGGCAACATGACGCCCAACCTGCCCAACCAGGTCAATTCGCAGTTCAACATCGCCTTCCATGCCGACAGCGCCTTCCTGCGCGGCATGCTGCGCCGGGCCCAGGTGACCACTGCCGCCAATACCGACGGCTGCATCGTCGCCGCGCGCTCGGAGAACGATACCGGCAACAATCCGCACAACCCGATGTACGGCATCGCGAAGACCGGCGCACGCGGCGAGCTGCTCACGCTGATCGGGTCAGTGTCCTCTGAATCCGGCGGCAACTCGGTGGCGCCGATCGGCATGGTCGATCCGACCATCCGCCCCACGAAGGTGGATCGCGCCAGCGACGTCACCGGCCTGGTGGACACCGGTGAGCTGGGCACGCTGTTCCCGGACCCATCCGACGCCGTGGCAGTCATGGAATCCATGGCCGTGCTCACCCACCGCAAGCATGGGGCCGTCGATACGCTGGTCGCCTCGGATGCCGACCTCAAGCGCTTCAACAAGTGCGGCTACGTGAAGTCAGCCTACCTGGCCGAGCGCTTCAATGATCCCGCCTCGCTGAACCCGGGAATGGATTCGCGCATCGTGGGCGCGGGCGGCATCTGGACCGATGCCGAGTACAACGGCGATGGCGAGTTCCGCAAGACCGCCGCCGTGATGAAGATGGTGATCGATGGCAATGCCGCCGCCGGCACCGTCCAGATGGGTGGCTTCGACTACCACACCGGCGATCGCGCCACCGGCGAAATGCGTGACCTGCGCGCCGGCGAGTGCATCGGCGCCTGCCTGGAGTACGCCGCGCGCGTGGGGCGCCCGTTGATGATCTACGTGTTCAGCGACGGTTCGCTGTCTTCCAATGGCATGCTCGACAACTCCGTGAACGGCCGCGGCAAGGGCGTGTGGACCGGCGACAACCAGGCCACGGCATCCTCCCTGATGCTGGTCTATCGCCCGGGCGGACCGCCGGTGATGCGCACCATGGCCGGCGGCATCCCGAAGCGGCAGCTCGGCTGGTACAGCGCCGAGGGCGCCGTCGTGACTTCCTCGCATCCGGGTGCCAATGCCGTGAACCTGCTGGTGGAAGAGGTGATCCTCAACTACCTGGCGCTGCACGGGCGTGAGGGCGAAATGCAGTCGCTGTTCCCCATGCATGGCCTGGGTGCAAGCCTGGACAGCCATATCGCATTCGGACCAGTGTGACGGGTGTCGTTGCCACATTCCTGTCGCGCGTTATCCTGTTATTGTTAACTTGTCACACGCGCGTAGGGCTGCTGCTGTGCGAAATCCGTGGCGTTCACTGATCGGGCTGGCGCTGGGATGCGCCACTGCCCTTGCGCTGGGGGCGGCTGAGCCGTCTTACAGGCTGCAGGGCCAGCCTGCACCCGATTTCGCCCTCAAGGCTACTTCGGGCACCAACTTCCGCCTCTCCGAATACCGCGGCGAGGTGGTGCTGCTCACCTTCTGGGGCAGCCGCTGCGGCCAGTGCGGTGCGCAGCTAGCAGCGCTGAGCCGCATGGTCGACACCTATCGCTCCGCGGGTCTCACCGCGCTGGCGGTGAACGTGGACGACAACCAGCTCGCCGCCGCCGAGTTCGCCATTGCCCACCCCGTGAGCTTCCCGGTGTTGCTGGATCCCGACAAGGGGGTCGCCCGCAGCTATCGCGTGGACAATCTGCCCATGCTGCTGCTGATCGATCGCGCCGGCACCGTGCGCTACGTGCATCGTGACTTCCGCAGTGGCGACGAGCACAAGTTCGTGGAACGGATCCGGCCGCTGCTGGACGAGTAGCCATTCCCCAAGGACGTCACCCAAGGCCCAACGAAATGAAGCGTTTTACATCCCCGCTCGTCCTGCTGCTTTGCGCATGGGGCGCAATCACCGGCAGCGCGGCCTGCGCCGCCGAAGAAGCCGAAGCCCCGGACACGCGCGCGCTGGACGAGGAAATCCAGGCCATCAAGAAGGAAGTGGTGGACCTGAACCGCGACCTGTTCATCCTGGAGGAGGAACTGCTGTTCCCCGCCAACACCCAGGTGGCCGTGTTCCTGTCGATGGACGTGGGCGAGTTCTTCGCGCTCGATACGGTGGAACTGCGCGTCGACGACAAGCAGGTGGCCAAGCACCTGTACACCCCGCGCGAGGCCGAGGCGCTGCTGAAGGGCGGCGTGCAGCGGCTGTACCTTGGCAACCTGCGCGTGGGCGAGCACGAGCTGGTGGCGCTGTTCACGGGCAAGGGCCCGCAGGGCCAGGACTATTCCCGTGGCGCCAACCTGCGCTTCGAGAAGTCGGTGGGCGCCAAGTACCTGGAGCTGAAGATCTCCGACCGCAAGGTCAAGCGGCAGCCCGAGTTCATCGTGCGGGACTGGGAGTAGGCCGCCCGCATGCAGCGAGTCGCCGCCATTGCCGCCTGCCTCTTCCTGGCGCCCGGCCTGCTGCCGGCTGCCGAGGTGCAGACGCTCCCGGTGACGCGCGTGCAGGACCTGCACTATGGCGACGTGCTGTTCACCACCTTCGTGGGCGATGACTTCGAGGCCCTGACGCGCCTGGAGTCCTACAACCACTGGGGACTGATGCCGCACCACCAGGGAGAAGCCGAACTGCTCGCCGGCGGGCTCTACCTGCAGCTGGGCATGCACAACGAGGCAGGGCGGCGTTTCGAGTCACTGCTCACCGGGCAGATCCCCGACAGCGTGAAGTCGCGCGCCTGGTTTTACCTCGCCAAGGTCTGGTATGCGCGCGGCTATTACGAACGGGCCATCGACGCGCTGGGCCGCATCAGCGGCGAACTGCCGCCGGCCGAGGCCGCCGAGCGCGTGCACCTGCACGCCAATGCGCTGATGAACCTGCAGCGTTACGACGAAGCCATCGCGGTGCTGGGAGCGTGGAAAAGCAACAGTACCTGGATGCAGTACGCGCGCTTCAACCTCGGCGTGGCACTGGTGCGCAGCGACCGGCTCCCCGACGGCGCGCGCATGCTCGACGCCGTGGGCAGCATCGTCACCGACAGCGAGGAGATGCTGGCACTGCGTGACAAGGCCAACCTCGCGCTGGGTTTCGCATGGCTGCAGGCCAACCAGCCGGAGAGCGCCATGCCCTTGCTGCAGCGTGTGCGGCTGGAGGGGCCGCAGTCCTCGCGCGCGCTGCTGGGCCTGGGCTGGGCGCTGTCGGCACTGGGGCGCCAGGAGGAGGCCCTCACGCCGTGGCTTGAACTGCAGGACCGCAACCTGCTCGATGCCGCCGTGCAGGAAGCCTGGCTGGCCGTGCCCTACGCCTTTGCGCAGCTGGGCGCCAATGGCCAGGCGGCCGAGTACTACGAAAAGGCACTGGACTCCTTTGCCGATGAGCGCGGGCATATCGAAGCGGCCGTGGCGCGCATCCGCGAGGGCAGCATGATGCGCGAGCTGGTCGGCGCGGACGATGCCGGTTCCCCGCAGCGCGGCTGGTTCTGGCAGCTGTCTGAACTGCCCGATGCTCCCGAGTCCCGCTACCTCTACCCGGTGCTGGCGGGCCATGATTTCCAGGAAGGCCTGAAGAACTATCGCGACCTGGCCTATCTCGGCTCCACGCTGGCCCGCTGGGACGAGAACATGGCCGTGTACGGCAACATGATCGAGACGCGCGAGGCGGCGCATGCCGAGCGCATCCCGCGCGTGGACAGCCTGCTTGGCAGCGATGCGCTCGCGGCCGCCGAGTCGCGCCGCAAGGCGCTCGAGGGGCGCATCAATGACATCGTGAACACCGGGGACGTGGCCGCCCTCGGTACGGCGGAGCAACGCGCACACTGGCAGCGTGTGCAGGCCGTCGAAGTCGCGCTGGCGGGCATGCCAGACGATGAGGAAGCGCGCGCTGCGCGCGAGAAGCTGGCGCTGGTGAAGGGCGTGCTCTACTGGGACCTGCACCAGGCCTACCGCGAGCGCCTCTACCAGCAGCGGCGCCAATTGCGCGAGCTCGACAAGGCACTGGCGGAAGCCAACACGCGCTGGCTGCGTGTGCAGCAGGCGCGCGCGAGCGCTCCCGTGGCCACCGGTGAACAGGCCGAGCGCATCGAGCTGCTGACGCAGCGCCTCAAGGCACTGCGCGCGCGCCTGGGCGCCGCTGCCGATGCGCAGCAGGATCTGCTGGCCGGCATTGCCATCCACGAGCTCGACATGCAGCGCGAGCGCCTGGAAGACTACGAAGTGCAGGCCCGCTTCTCGCTGGCAGCCATCTATGACCGCGCCGCCGAAAAGGCGCCGGCAGGCGGGCCATGAGGTTGCCGATGAACTGGCGTCGCAGCCTCGACCCGGTCGCACTTGCCGTAGCGCTGTCGCTGGCTGCGGTTCCCGCCGGCGCCGCCGGCAGCAAGGACGCACCCACCCTGAAGGACCTGCCACAGCGCAAGGTGGAAATCCGTCGCGAACCTCCCTCCGACGCCAACGCCGACAAGGCAGCTGAAAACTACCGCCGCTTCCTGGAGCTGCAGGAAGTCGATCCCGGGCTGCGCGCCGAGGCGCTGCGCCGGCTCGGCGACCTGTCACTGGAAGGCGGCGAGCTGGAGCGCATGGATGCGGAAATCTCCGAGCTCGACGCAGGCGGCGCCGAAGCCATCCGGCTGTACACCACGCTGCTCGAAGCGCACCCGGATGCCCCGCGCAACGACCGTGTGCTCTACCAGCTGGCACGCGCCTACGAGACCACCGGCCAGCCGGAGAAGGCCCTCGGGGCGCTGGATGAATTCGTGCGCCGCTATCCCGGCTCGCCGCGCCTGGCCGAGGTGCATTTCCGCCGCGGCGAGCTGCTGTTCTCCGCGCGCCGCTATCGTGATGCCGAGCGCGCCTATGCCGAAGTGACCCGCGCCGGCAGCGGCGAGTTCTACCAGCAGGGCCTGTACAAGCAGGGCTGGTCGCTGTTCAAGCAGGGCGACAACGACGGCAGCCTGCCCGTGTTCGCCCGCCTGCTCGACCTGCAGCTGCGCGATCCGGCTGCGCCGCAGGGATTCCGCGCCGTGGAATCACTGCCGCGCGCGGAGCGCGAGATCATCGACGACACGCTGCGCGCCATGACGCTGGTGTTCTCCTACCACCAGGACGTGGAGCCGGTGAACCGCCTCGTCGACAGCCTGGGGAGGCCGCCTTATTCCGCGCTCCTCTATTCGCGCCTCGGCGACCTGCACGTGGAAAAGGAGCGCTACCAGGACGCGGCCGGCGTGTACCGCGCTTTCGTGGCGCGTGAACCCAACAGCGAGTTCTCGCCCGGTCTTTCCACGCGGGCCATCGAGGCCTACAGCAAGGGCGGCTTTGCGCAGCTGGTGCTCGAAGGCAAGCGCGAGTACGTGGAGCACTACAACCTGGGCACCGCCTTCTGGCAGGGCCGCAGCCGCGCCGACTACCCGGGCGTGATCGGCGAGCTGAAGACCCATCTCACCGATCTTGCCGCCTACCACCATGCGGCGGCCCAGAAGAACCACCGCGCCGAGGACTACGACCAGGCGGCACGCTGGTATCGCCTGCACCTGCAGGCCTTCCCGGATGATGCCGACTCTTCGCGGGTGAACTACCGCCTGGCCGACATGCTCTACGAGGGCGGCCGCTACGCACAGGCCGTGTCCGAATACGAGCGCACGGCCTACGCCTACGCCGTCAGCCCCGATGCGGCAAAGGCGGGCTATGCGGCGCTGTCGGCCTACCAGAAACAGGAAGCCCTGCTGCCGGAAGCCGAGCGCGCTGCCTGGCACATGCGTGCGACCGAATCGGGCGTGCGTTTCGGGCAGACGTTCCCCTCGCATCCGGACAGTGCCGGCGTGCTCACCCGCGCCACCGAAGACCTTTACAAGGCAGGGCAGCTGCCGCGTGCCATCGAGGTGGCCGGCTCACTGCTGGCCCGCCAGCCGCCCGCCACTCCGGCGCAGCAGCGCATTGCCTGGAGCGTCACCGGACAGGCGCAGTTCGACCAGTCGAAGTTCGCCGATGCGGAAGCCGCCTGGGTTGAGGCGCGCCGGCTCGCCACGGGCGAGGAACAGAAGGATCTCACCGAGCGGCTGTCGGTGGCTGTGTACCGCCAGGGAGAGGCGAAGCGGGCGGCGGGTGACAGCGCGGGCGCGGTGGAGGATTTCCTGCGTGTGAGCCTGGTCGCGCCCGGCGCTCCCGCGGTGGAAACCGCCCGCTACGACGCCGCCGCCGAGCTGATCAAGCTGGAGCAATGGCCGCGCGCCATCGAAGTGCTCGAGGCCTTCCGTCGCGATTTCCCGCGCAGCACCCAGCAGGCCGACGTCACGCAGAAGCTGGCCGTCGCCTACATGCGTGCGGGCCGCGGCGATGCGGCCGCGGCGGAATTCGAGCGCATTGCCGCGGCGAAGGACCAGCCACCTGCAGTGCGGCAGGAAGCCCTGGAACTGGCGGCCGAGCAGTACGAGAAGAACGGCAACGTGGCCCGCGCCGTGCCGTTGCTGGAACGCCTGGTTGCGGAATATCCGACGCCGGTGGCCGACCGCATCGAGACGCGGCACAAGCTGGCCGGGCATGCGGCAGAGGCCGGCAACGCCGCGCGCGTGACGCACTGGCAGCGCGAGATCGTGAAAGCCGACGCCGCAGCCGGCACCGCGCGCACCGACCGCACACGCTACCTGGCGGCCACGGCCAGCCTGGCACTGGCCGCGCCGGCGCGCGACGCCTTCCGCAGCCAGCGGCTCACTGCGCCGCTGTCTCGTTCGCTGGCGCCCAAGCGCAAGGCGCTGGATACCGCACTGGCGGCCTACCAGGCTGCCGCGGCATACAACATCGCCGAAGTGACCACGCAGGCGAGTTTCGAGATTGCCGAGCTGTACCGCCAGCTGGGTGCCGACATCATCGCCTCCGACAAGCCCCGGAACATGGACGCCGACACCCTGGAGCAGTACGAGCTGCTGCTGGAGGAAGAAGCCCTGGAATTCGAGGAGAAAGCCATTGAACTGCACCAGGCCAACGCCGCGCTGGCCCGGGAGGGTGTATTCGATGCCGGCGTGCAGGCGAGCTTCGAGTCGCTGGCGAAGCTGGTGCCGGCGCGCTATGGCAAGACCGAACTGTCGCTGGCCTACAGTGCGACGCTGGGACTCACTGAAGAGGCGATTCCCTCGTATCGGCGTGGCGAGCAGCTGCGCGATGCGGGTGACCTGGCTGGCGCGGCCACTGCATTCAACGATGCCGCACAATTCGCGCCCGCCAATCCTGCGCCGCTGAACGAGCTTGCGCTGGTGCAGCGCCGGCAGGGCCAGTTCACCGCGGCGGGCGAAACTCTGGAGAAGGCACTGGCTCTCCAGCCTGACCATGCGCCGTCGCTGCGCAACCTCGGCGTGCTGCGCGACCTCTATCTCGATGATCCGGCCGGTGCCATCGAGCCCTACGAGCGCTACAAGCAGCTCACCGGCGAGGACCGGCCGGTGAGCGGCTGGATCGCCGACGTGCGGCGCCGTTCCGGCGTGCGCGAGCCGGTGGCGGCACCGCCCGCCGGGGATGCCGCCGTCATCGCCGACCCTGATGCCGCCCCCGTTGATTCACCTGCGGTGACGCAGCCTGCCGTTGGGGAGGAACCATGAAGCATACCTGCCTGTACCTGGCCACTGGCCTGCTGCTGGCTTCATCCCTCCAGGCAGCAGAGCCGCCGGAAGGGCCGGCCGTGAATACTTCACCGGCCCCATCGGCGCCACGTGAGGATGGGCGCGCACCACCGCGGCGACCGCAGATAGGCCTGGCGTCCGGGGCGCCAGCCGCGAACCCGGCACCCGCAGCGAATGCCGCCGCACCATCGCCGCCGGCTGCCGCGCCGCGTGCGTCCAGCGCCGACCGCATCGAGCTGGGCACCACCCAGATCACCGGCAATTCCGAATTGCCGCGCGTGATGTACGTGGTGCCGTGGAAGCGCGCGGAGCTGGGCGATCTGGCCGGTCGTCCCGCCAGGAGCCTGCTGGATGAGGTGCTGGCGCCGGTGGACCGTGACGTCTTCCGGCGACAGAACCGGTATTACGACGCACTGCAGCCGGATGCGGCCGCGGCGGCGCCGGAGGGTGAGAAGTAGGTCGCGGCAAATCCGCCGCATTGGTTTCAAGGTTCGCAGGAACATCCTGCACCTCACGCTAGGGAGTCTTTCCGATGGATTTCATTTCTGCGATCGCCCACTTCTTCAAGGAAGGCGGAGCTTTCATGTATCCCATCGCGGTGGTGCTGGTTCTCGGCGTCGCCATCGCGATAGAACGCTGGGTCTACCTGACCATCGCCCGCAGCCGCAATCGCGAGCTGTGGCAGCAGATCGAGCCCATGCTGGGGCAGGGCAATTTCCGCGGCGCTGCCCAGTCGGCCTCGCAGTCGGAGTCGGCGGTGGGCCAGATCCTCACCTACGGCCTGGCCCGTGTGCAGAGCGCCAAGCGGCGTGACGACGTGGAAAAGGCCATGGAAGAGAGCCTGATGGGCATCGTGCCGCGACTCGAGAAGCGCACGCACTACCTGGCCACTTTCGCCAACCTGGCCACGCTGCTGGGCCTGCTCGGCACGGTGATGGGCCTGATCGGCGCGTTCAGCGCCGTCTCGTCGGTAAACCCGGCGGAGAAGGCCAACCTGCTGTCGGCCAGCATCTCCGAGGCGATGAACTGCACGGCCTTCGGCCTGATGACCGCCGTGCCCCTGCTGGTGATCCACGCCGTGCTGCAGACCAAGACCACCGAGCTGATCGACAGCCTGGAGATGGCCTCGGTGAAGTTCCTCAACTCCTTCGTCGAGCGTCGCACCGACGCCGCCGCCACCGCCGGCGCCTGAGCCACCGGACAGCCTGCCGATGCGCCGCAGTTTCACGATGCGCAAGCTCGCACGACGGCACCGCAAGCCGTCGGAGCTGCTGCTCGTGCCGATGATCGACATCTTCACCGTGCTGGTGACCTTCCTGCTGATGACGGCGGTGTTCTCGCGCACGGTGATCATGGAGCTGAAGCTGCCGGCGCCCGGCACTGATTCCTCCGAGCCGCCGAAGGGGCTGGTGCTGGAGGTGGTGCTGCGCAAGACCGGCCTGACCGTGCAGGATCGCAACGGTGGCGAGCTCAAGCGCCTGCCGCGCGCAGATGCAGGCGCGCCGTATGACCTTGCCGGCCTGTCCGGCTACCTGCAGACAGTGAAGGCGCAGTTCCCGCAGGTGACCGAGGCCACCTTGCTCCTGGAAGGCGACATTTCCTACGACCACCTGGTGCAGGTGATGGACACCGTGCGCATCATCGAACATCGCGTCGACGGGCAGCTGGTGCAGTCCGAACTGTTCCCGGACGTGTCGCTGGGCGATGCTGAAGTGCTGGCAGGTGCCCGATGAGCTCCGGCCGCGCAAGACGCATGATGGAACACCACCTGCGCAACCGCGCAGAGGGCGAGCTGAACCTGATCCCCATGATCGACATCCTCTCGGTGCTGGTGTCCTTCCTGCTGGTGTACTCCACCGAGGTGGAGATCGTGCAGAACACCAAGGGCATCGAGATCCCCGAGTCCATCGTCACCGCCAAGCCGCGCGAGAGCGTGGTGGTCATGCTGACCACCGAGGAGCTGCTGGTGCAGGGCGAGCGCATCGCCACGCTGGCCGACCTGCGCGCCGACCGCGCCGCCGTGTTCGCGCCGCTGCAACGCGTGCTGGAGCGTCCGCGCATCGGCGGTGCCGTCCTGGAGGACCAGGAGATCACCGTGATGGCCGACAAGTCGCTGCCCTACGAGCTGCTGAAGAAGGTGATGCAGACCGCCACCGGCGCCGGCTTCGGCAAGATTTCCTTCGCTACGATCGAGAAGGACAAACCTGCCAGCACGGGGGCCACGCCCTGAGGGCGTGCACGAGGTTGCCGTGGTGCTAGCGCCTTACTACCGCCGTTACGAGTTGCCCTGGGAGGCAGATCCCGAGGCCAGCCGCCGCTTGCGGCTGCTGGTCACCTGGGGCCTGGCGCTGCTGCTGGTATTCGCGGTGGTCGCGCGCTTCGTGAAGTTTCCCGAGCCCGAGCGCACGGTGGCGACAGTGCCCGACCGCCTGGCGCGGCTGATGGTGCAGGAGAAGCCGCGTCCACCGCCGCCACCGCCTCCGCCACCGGTGGAAGAACCCAAGCCCGCCGAGCAGCAGCCCAAGCCTGAACCCGTGCCGCAGCCACCCGAGCAGCGACAGGAGCAGGCGCGCCGCCGTGCCGAGGCACAGCTGGCCAATGTGCGTGATGAGCTGGCCAGCATCCGGCAGGCGCTTTCGGACCAGCCGGTGCAGTCGCGCAGCCTTACCGGCACGGTGGGGGCCGAGAGTCGTTCGGAGCGCTCGCTGATCACCTCGCGCGCCGGCACCGGCAGCGCTGGCGTGGCTTCCGCCAGCGCCACCCGCGGCTTCGGCGCCGGGGCCGGGGCCGTCTCCGAACATGCCACCGGCACGGTGGAATCCAGTGTGGCCAGCGCCAGCGCCAATGCCAGCGTGAGCCGCGGCAGCAGCGGCAAGCCAGGGCGCGGCGCCGAGGAGATCGAACAGGAATTCGATCGCAACAAGGGTGCGATCTACGCGCTGTACATCCGCGCGCTGCGCGAGCGGGCGGACCTGCAGGGCAAGGTGGTGCTGGAGTTCACCATCGCGCCGGAAGGGGCGGTGACGGCCTGTCGCGTGGTGTCCAGCGAGCTGAACCACCCCGAGCTGGAGGGGCGCATCTGTGCCCGCGTGCGCGGCATCCGCTTCCCGGCGCGGGATGTGGCGCCGGTGACCACCACCAAGCCCATCGACTTCTTCCCGCAGGGCTGATCCGCGACGCAGCGCGCAGCCCCGTGCGGAGATAGAATCGCCCCGCCGTGGACCGCCAGCAGATCCAGTTCCCGCCCAAGCACCTGGCGCTCCGCGAGGACGTGCATCAGCTGGGCGTGATGGTGGGCGAGATCCTGCGCGAGCAGGGTGGCGAGGACCTCTACACCCTGGTGGAGGGTGACCGGCGCATCGCCATCGAAAGGCGCGCCGGCGGCCACTGCGAGCCGGAAACGCTTGAGTTGCGCGTGGCGGGCCGGCCTCCGGAAGTGGCGCGTGACCTGGTGCGCGCCTTCTCCACCTGGTTCCAGGCCGTCAACCTCGCCGAGAAGGTGCACCGCATCCGCCGGCGACGCGAATACTTCCTGGCCGATGGCGGCAAGCCACAGCCCGGCGGCATCGAGGATGCGCTGGCGCAGCTGAAGGCGCGCGGCCTGGGGCTGAATGACACGCTGGAGCTGCTTGGCTCCCTGCGCATCCACCCGGTGTTCACGGCCCATCCCACCGAGTCCACGCGGCGCACGCAGCTGCGGCGCCAGCGCCGCATGGCCGAGGCGCTGCTGGAACGGCTGAATCCCAGCCTCGATCCGCAGGAGCAGCGCCACGTGTGGGCGCGGCTGCGCACGGAGCTGACCACCGGCTGGCAGACCGAGGAGCATCCGCGCCAGAGCCTCACCGTCGCCGACGAGCGCGAATACGCGCTGTTCCACCTCGCCGAGGTGATGTACCGCATCGTGCCGCGGTTCTACGAAGAGATCGGCGCCGCGCTGGGCAACCTGTACGGCGAGGATGTCTCCGGCGTCGATCCACCGGTGGTGCTGAGCTTCGGCACCTGGGTGGGCGGCGACATGGAAGGCGCCACCGACGTCAACGCGAAGACCATCCGCGAGACGCTGGCGCGCCAGCAGCAGGTGATCGTCAACGAGTATTTCACTGACTGCCAGGAACTCTCGCAGCTGCTCTCCCAAAGCGCCAGTCGCGCGGGCATCACTGCGGAACTGCGCCGGCGCATCGAGGAATATTCCATCCTGCTGCCGGCGGCGCGGGCCGTGGCGGCTGCCCGCCATGACCAGATGCCCTACCGCATGTTTTTCGCGCAGCTCGCCGAGCGACTGCGCAAGACCTGGGAGGGCAGCGCCGGCGGTTATGAGCGCGCCGCGCAGTTCCGTGCCGACGTGGAGCTGGCCGCCGCGAGCCTGAAGTCCAACCGGGGCGTCCATGCCGGCTACCAGCTGGTGCGCCGCCTGCTGCTGCGGGTGGATGCCTTCGGCATGCACCTGGCCACGCTGGAACTCAAGCAGCGCGCGGACGTGCACCACCGCGTGATCGGGCAGGGCATCGATGAGCCGCAGTGGATGAAGCTGCCGCGCGAGGAGCGCACCCGCCGCCTCGCCGACATCCTGAAGCGCGATGCAGGTCCGGTGGCGCCGCTGGATGCGCTCTCGCGCCGGACACTGGCCGTGTTCGAGGCCGCTGCGCAATGCCGCATGCGTTTTGGTGCGCAGGCCATCGGGGACTACGTGGTCGCCGGCACGCAGGGCGCCGACGACATCCTCGCACCGCTGGTGCTGGCCCGCTGGGCGGGCGTGGATGACCGCAAGTCCGGCAGCGTGGGCCTGGACTTTTGTCCGCTGTTCGAGTCGGGCAGCGCGCTGGCGGAGGCGGGCGCAGCACTGCAATCGCTGCTGGCCAATCCCTCCTACCGCGGGCACCTGCAGGCCCGCGGCCTGCCGCAGCCCGTGTACATCGGCTATGCGGAAGCAGGTCGTGACGGCGGATACCTCGCCATGCGTTTTGCGGCGCATGACGCCCAGCGCGACCTTGCGGAGGCTGCCCGCACGGCCGGCGTGCCCGTGCGCATCAACCACGCCCGGGGCGGCAGTACGGCGCGCGGCGGCGCGCGGCTCGATGCCATCGTGCAGGCCATGCCGCCGGAGACCGTGGATGGCGTGCTGCATGTCACCGAGCAGGGCGAGACCATCAGCCAGAACTACGGCCTGCGCTCCAATGCACTGCGTTCACTGGAACGCGCCTTCGGCGTGCTGGGCCTGGCCAGCGAGGCGCGCTGCAGCGGCATGCTGCGCACCCCGCCGGAAGGCGCCGCCGGACTGGCCGGCTTCCTCACCAGCCGCAGCCGCGGCCTGTGGCGGGCCCTGTGCGTGGAAGACATCACATTCCAGGATTTTTTCCGCGCCGCCACGCCCATCGACGTGATCGAGCGCATGCAGATCGCCTCGCGCTCGATCTGGGAGGGCAGCGGCGCCGGCGCGCTGGCCATCCGTTCCACGCCCTGGGTATTCGCCTGGTCGCAGGCGCGCTTCTTCCTGCCCGGCTGGTATGGCGCCGGCACCGCGCTGTCCGAGGCCGTGGCGGAGCGCGGCGTGCCGATGCTGCGCACCATTTACCGGGAATGGCCGCTGTTCCAGCTGGTGGTGGATGACATCGAGGCCCAGCTGGCCCGCGTGGATTTCGCCATCGCCGGACGGTATGCCGCGCTGGCCAAGGCCAGCCAGCAGGGCTACCTGATCCAGCTGCGTGATGAGCACATGCGCTGCCGCGAGGCAGTACTGGCGATCAAGGACGCCGCGGAACTGCTGGACGGCGACGCCACCCAGCAGCGCGCCATCCAGCTGCGCAATCCCTACGTGGATCCGATGAACCTGATGCAGGTGGACCTGCTGCGCCGCTGGCGGGCCACGGCCCGCGAGGACGAGGACCTCTTCCACGCGCTGCTTGCCAGCGTCAGCGGCATTGCCCAGGGATTGCAGACCACCGGCTGACCCCCGTGCCGCGGGGCCCGGCGGGTGTTTTTGCTGTCATATAACCCTGGCGCAGGTCAAAATAACGCCCCGCCGCCGCGCCCCGGCGGCTCCCATGGATTAGAGTCGCCCGCGTGTACCGATACGACGACATCGACGCCACGCTGGTAGCGGAGCGCGTCAGCCAGTTCCGCGACCAGACCCGGCGTTTCCTCGCCGGCAAGCTGTCCGAGGACGAATTCCGCCCGCTGCGCCTGCGCAACGGCCTCTACATCCAGAAGCATGCGCCCATGCTGCGCGTGGCCATTCCCTATGGACTGCTCTCGACGCGGCAGCTGCGCATGCTGGCGCACCTGGCGCGCAAGTACGACCGGGGCTACGGCCACTTCACCACGCGCCAGAACATCCAGTACAACTGGCCGCGGCTGGAGCAGGTGCCCGACATGCTGGCCGACCTCGCCAGTGTCGAGATGCATTCCATCCAGACCAGCGGCAACTGCATCCGCAACACCACTTCCGACCACTTCGCCGGCATCGCACCCGACGAGCTGGATGATCCCAGGCCCTACTGCGAGATCATCCGGCAGTGGTCCACGCTGCATCCCGAGTTCAGCTACCTGCCGCGCAAGTTCAAGATCGCGGTCACCGGCGCGCCCAATGACCGTGCCGCCACCGAGGTGCACGACATCGGCCTGCACATGAAGCGCGATGCCGGGGGCCGGCTCGGATTCGAAGTGCTGGTGGGCGGCGGCCTCGGCCGCATGCCCATCCTCGGCAAGGTAATCCGCGACTTCGTGCCGCGTGAAGACCTGCTGTCCTACCTCGAGGCCATCCTGCGCATCTACAACCAGGAAGGGCGCCGCGACAACATCCACCGCGCGCGCATCAAGGTGCTGGTGAAGTCCAAGGGTGTCGAGGAGTTCCGCAAGGCAGTCGAGGCCGAGTGGGAATTGATGCGCGACGATCCGTCGCTGAAGCTCGACGATGCCGAGTTCGAGCGTGTGCGCGCGTTCTTCGTGCCGCCGCCGTACGAGACGCTGCCCGACATCGACGCCACTGCCGGGCAGCCGCCGGAATTCCTGGCCTGGTACCGCTACAACACCCGCCAGCACAAGGTGTCCGGCTACCGCGCCGTGGTCGTGTCGCTGAAGGCACACGGGGAGCCGCCCGGCGACATGACGGCCGCGCAGATGGATGCACTGGCAGACCTCGCCGACCGCATTGCCGGCGGCCAGGTGCGCGTCACGCACGACCAGAACCTGGTGCTGGCCGACGTGCGGCAGGTGGACCTCGTGGAAACCTGGCAGGCACTCAAGGCGCTGAACCTCGCCACGCCCAACATCGGCACGCTCACCGACATGATCTGCTGCCCGGGGCTGGACTTCTGCTCGCTGGCCAACGCCAGCTCGATCAGCATCGCCAAGCAGATCCAGGACCGCTTCAGCGACTTCGACTACCTCTACGACCTCGGCCACGTCGAGATCAAGATGTCCGGCTGCATGAATGCCTGTGGCCACCACCACGTGGGCAACATCGGCATCCTCGGCGTCGACAAGCATGGCGTGGAGTGGTACCAGATCACCATCGGCGGTTCGGCCACCGGCACCAGCTCGCTGGGCGAGGTGATCGGTCCTTCGGTGGGCAAGGAGAACGTGGCCGAGACCATCGCGCGCATCCTCGACGTCTACGTCGAGCAGCGTGAGGATGGCGAGGAATTCCTGCAGACCGTGCGCCGCATCGGCGTCGAGCCGTTCAGCGACAGGGTATATGGCAAGACTCATTAAGGGCCGCGCCCTCGCGGACAACCAGTGGAAGGTGGCGGGCAGCGAAGGCGCGGAAGGCGCCACGCACCTGATCCTGCCGCTGGAGGACTACATCAAGGCCATTGAGGCAGGCGAACCGGCCGACCGGCGTGCGCCGCTGCTGAAGGCCGAGCATCACGATGTGGCGCTGCTGCAGCCGTACCTGGGCAAGGTGCCGCTGGTGGCGGTGAACTTCACCACCACCGGTGACGGCCGTGGTTTCACCCAGGCGCGCCTGCTGCGCGGCCGCTTCGGTTACCAGGGCGAGCTGCGGGCCGTGGGCAAGATCCGGGTGGACCAGATGTTCTTCCTGGCCCGCTGCGGCTTCGATGCCTTCGAACTGCTGGATGAGGAAGAACCGGATGTGGCCATCGCCCAGCTGGACCGCTTCAGCGTGGCCTATCAGCGCGGTTCGGGCGAGCTGACCCACCCCCGGCGCCGCGCCCTCCAGGGCGCGTAACCGCGCGGCGGGCGGCTCCCCGCTTCCATGATCCGCAATTCCTCCCAGGGCTCCCGGGTCCTGCGACATGTCCTTTCATTCACCTTCGCGCGCTGGTGGCTGCAGCGCGGCCTGGTGCTGCGCGTGGGCGGGGCCATGTCCCTGGCCACGCTCACCGAGGTGCTGATGCCCGTGTATGCCGGCCGCATGGTCGATGCGCTGGCCACCGGCCGCGAGTCAGCCGACATCGCGCTGGCCGCCTTCGCTGCGATGGCGGTGCTGGGCCTGGCCATGGTCGGGCTGCGCCACCTGGCGTGGTCCGGCATCGTGCCGATGACGCTGACCATCATGCACAATGTGGCGCGCGAGGCCTTCGATCGGGTGCAGCGCTTTTCCACCGACTGGCACGCCAACAGCTTCGCCGGCTCCACCGTGCGCAAGATCACGCGCGGCATGTGGGCACTGGATACGCTCCATGACGTGCTGCTGCTCGCACTGCTGCCATCGATGGTGGTGCTGGCCGGCACCGTGATCGTGCTGGCGCAGCGCTGGCTGGTGATGGGCCTGGTGATGGGCATCGGCGCACTGGCCTATGTGCTGCTCACCACGCTGCTGGCCATGCGCGTGATCGCGCCGGCCTCGCGGCTTTCCAACGCACAGGACACGCGCATCGGCGGCACGCTGGCCGATGCCCTGGGTTCCAACGCCGTGGTGAAGGCGTTTGGCGCCGAGCACCGCGAGGAGCAACGCCTCGTGCGCGTGCTCGACAAATGGTCGCGCCGTACGCGCCGCACCTGGATGCGCCACACCTGGGCCGGCAGCGGCCAGTTGCTGCTGCTGTGGGTGGTGCGCAGCGCCGTAACCGCCACGGGCCTGTGGCTGTGGTGGCAGGGACGCGCCACCGCCGGCGAGATCACCTATGTGCTCACCGCGTACTTCGTGGTGCACGGGTACCTGCGCGAGATCGGCCAGCACGTGCATCAGCTGCAACGCTCGGTCAACGAGATGGAGGAACTGGTGCGGCTGTTCGCGCAGCCACTGGACATCGCCGACGCACCCGGCTCCAGGCCCATCGAGATCAGCGCAGGCAGGATCCGCTTCGATCACGTGGCCTTCCGCTATCCAGGCCAGAAGCAGCCCCTGTACCGCGACCTGGACCTCACTATCGCGGCAGGCGAGCGTGTGGGCCTGGTCGGCCGCTCCGGTTCGGGCAAGACCACCTTCGTGAAGCTGATCCAGCGCCTGTACGACGTGTCCGCAGGAAAGATCGAGATCGATGGCCAGGATGTTTCCGGCGCCACGCAGCAGTCCCTGCGCGCACAGATCGCCATCGTGCAGCAGGAGCCCATCCTGTTCCACCGTTCGCTGGCGGAGAACATCGCGTATGCGCGTCCGGATGCCTCGCAGGCGGATATCGAGCGTGCCGCGCAGCTGGCCAACGCGCACGAGTTCATCGTGCGCCTGCCGCGCGGCTACCAGACGCTGGTTGGCGAGCGCGGCGTGAAGCTGTCCGGTGGCGAACGCCAGCGGGTGGCGCTGGCACGGGCGTTCCTGGCCGATGCACCCATCCTGATCCTCGACGAGGCCACCTCGAGCCTGGACTCGGAGTCCGAGCACCTCATCCAGCAGGCCATGGAGCGCTTGATGAAGGGCCGCACCTCCATCGTGATCGCCCACCGGCTTTCCACCGTGCGTGCCATGGATCGCATCCTGGTGTTCGAGCAGGGCCGCATCGTGGAGCAGGGGACCCATGAATCCCTGCTGGGGCGGGAGGAGGGGCGGTACCGCCGCCTGTTCGAGCGCCAGTCGGGAGAGCCGGCACCGGTGTCATAGACATCCCGCTGGCGTGGGCGACGTTGATTCGTCCACGCCAGCCGGAGCGCTAGAATCCCTGAAAAGAGGCCGGCAAACGGCGCAAGGGGGATGCATGACATGGACGATGTGCGCCGCGGTGCTTGCGGCACTGCTGGTGGCTGCCGCGCCCGCCGTGGCCGCTGACTGCAAACTCTCGCAGTACGCTTCTGCCGACCTCGTGATGCCGCCCGGTGGTGCAGTGCTGGTGCCCGTGAAGATTGGCGGCCATGAGGCGCTGATGGCGCTGCAGATGTCCACGGGGCTGGCCATGGTTTCACCGGCTGCGGTGACGCAGCTGGGCCTGCAGACCGGATTCGTGCGCACCGACGTCAAGCTCAAGGCAGGCAACCAGGCCATCGAGCGCGAGGTCAGGGTCGACAGCCTCATCATCGGTGGTGCGAACTTCGCAGGCTGGAAGCTGTATGTGCAGCCGGGGCAGGTGCGGCCGCTGCCGATGGTGCAGGGCCGCCCGGTGATCGGCTCCCTGGCGTCCAACTTCATGAATGCGGTGGACATGGAGCTCGACCTTGCGCGCGGCAAGATGAATCTCTTCCAGCATGCCCGCTGCAAGGGCGGGCAGGTGTACTGGAGCGACCAGTACGCCACGGAATATCTCTACGTGGACCCTTCCGGCCTGCTTTATTTCCCTGTGGGCCTGGACGGCAAGCGCATCGAGGCTTCACTGAACACGCAGGGCCCGCGCACGCGGCTGAGCGAGGTGATTGCCAAACGCTTCTTCGGGTTCCGGCGCGATGCCTCGGCACCGGCGCCGGCACCGGCTGCCCCGGGAGCGCCGCCGCAGTTCGTCGGCACGCGCACCATGGGCCTTGATTCCCGCAAGGTGTCACTGCCCGACGTGCAGGTCCACATCATGGACGATACCCAGCGTCCCTGCGAATACGCGCAGTCGGCGCGCGGCTCCAACGCGATCAGCTTCAAGAACTGCTTCGGGATCGTGCCCTTCGAGATGGGCACGGACCTCCTGAAGCAGATGCGGATCTACCTCGCGTCCAGGGAGGAGCGCGTGTACTTCACGCTGAACGCGGCGACCACCGGCCCTGCTGCGGGCGATTCCGCGAGCGCTGGTGCTGGCCAGCGCGCTGCTCCGGACGGCGGTGGCGCTGCTGGTCCTGGCGCTGGCCCTGCTGCGGCTGGCCCTGGCCCTGCTGCGCCGGACGGGGCGCCGGCTCGCTGACGGCGAAGGCCGGCAGCGGCAGGCTGGGGATGTCCTTGCCCAGCAGCTTCACGATGTCCTTCAGGAAGGGCGCCTCGTCGGGCGACACCAGCGAGATGGCCTGTCCGGTGGAGCCGGCGCGCGCGGTGCGCCCGATGCGGTGCACGTAGTCCTCCGGCACGTTCGGCAGCTCGTAGTTCACCACGTAGGGCAGTTCCTTGATGTCGAGGCCGCGCGCGGCGACCTCGGTGGCCACCAGCGCCACGATGCGGTTGTCCTTGAAGTCATTGAGCGCACGCACGCGCGCGTTCTGGCTCTTGTTGCCGTGGATGGGCAACGCCGCGATTCCCGTGCGCGACAGATGCTCGGCCAGCCGGTTGGCCCCATGCTTGGTTCGCGTGAACACCAGCACCTGGTGCCAGTTGCCCTCGTTGATCAGGTGCGCCAGCAGGTGCCGCTTGTGGTCCTTCGGCAGGCGGTAGCTGACCTGTTCCACCTTGTCCGCGGTGCGGTTCGGCGGCGCCACTTCGATGGTCAGCGGATCGCGCAGCAGGTTCTGCACCAGGCGACGGATGTCATCGGAATAGGTGGCCGAGAACAGCAGGTTCTGCCGTTCCTTGGGCAGAAGCGCGCGCACGCGCTTGATGGCATGGATGAAGCCCATGTCCAGCATGCGGTCGGCTTCGTCCAGCACGAACACTGCAACCTCAGCCAGCGACACCGCCTTCTGCTCAGCCAGGTCCAGCAGCCGGCCCGGCGTGGCGATGAGGATGTCGCAGCCGCGGCGCATGGCCTCGATCTGCGGCCGTTCGCTTACGCCACCGAAGATCACCGCCGACCTGAGGTCGGTGTTCTTGCCGTAGTCACGCACGCTCTCGGCCACCTGGGCGGCCAGTTCGCGGGTGGGCGTGAGGATCAGCGCCCGCGGCGCATGACCCTTGCGCGCGCCCAGGCGCTGCAGGATGGGCAGTACGAAGCCTGCGGTCTTGCCAGTGCCCGTCTGCGCGCCCGCGAGCACGTCGCGGCCGGAGAGCACGGCGGGGATCGCCGCCTGCTGGATGGGAGTGGGCGTGGAATAGCCTTTTTCGGTGACAGCAGCCACCAGCCCGGGCGCAAGCCCGAGATCGGAAAATTTCATGGATACCCTTGGTTGGGGGGAACCGAAGCTCGCGAAACCCGGAACCCGGTCGTGAATCAGACCGGTCGCGATCCGGCAAGTCAGAGACTGGAGTCTATCACACCCTGGAGGCTGGTGCGGGGTGGTGGCAGGGCCAGGGGTTTCCCCTACGCCCGCTGCCTTGCCTCACCACCCGCACGTCGCGCCATCGCAGGCATCACCGCGTACAGACCGAATCCCGCCGCTGCCACCGCGAGTGCCAGCAGTGGCTGATGCTTGAGCCACAGCGTGCTGGAGCCGACGGCCAGCACGACGAGACCGAGCGCGATCACCTGCGTCCAAAATGCCAGGGGACCGCCGCGGACCACCGCGACACCGCGCGCGATGAGCAGGACGGCGCTCAATATCGTGCAGCAGACCGTGGCGATCGAAAGCCACGAGCCCTGCATCAGCAACGCCGGGTCGTAGGCCCACAGGAAAGGCAGCAGCGAGGCCATGATGGACATGCGCATGCCAAGCCATCCGGTGCGCCACATGTCTGCGCCGGCTATGCCCGCCGCGACGTAAGACGACACCGCCACCGGCGGGGTGAGGAACGAGAGCACTCCGAAATAGAGGATGAACAGGTGCGCGCCCATCGGCGTCACGCCCATCTTCACCAGCGCCGGCGCGATGATGGCGGCCAGCAGCACGTAGATGGCGGTCGTCGGCATGCCCAGCCCGAGCACGATGCACAGCAGGGCGGTGAGCAGCAGCATGGCCAGCAACCCCCAGTCCGTGCCGATCTGCACCAGCACCACCGACAGCGACTGGCCAAGGCCGGTGAGGTTCATCACGCCCACCACCACGCCGGCCGCGCCGGCCACCAGCACCAGCGGTATCAGGATGCTGCCGCTGCCGAACACGAACTGCGACCACTCGGCCCGCGTACGCAGCCTGCCGCGCAGCAGGCTCAGCGCAAGCAGCGACAGGGAGGAGGCGATGGCGGCGTACTGCGCGCCAAGACCTTCGAAGAACAGCAGGTAGAGCAGCAGCGCCATCGGCAACACGAAGATCCAGCCTGCGCGCAGGGCCGTGCCGAGCCGGGGCAGCTCCTCCCGCGGCAGGCCGGAAAGGCCCATGCGTGCCGCCACCGCATCCACCTGCAGGTACAGGCAGAGGAAGTAGAAGAAGGCCGGCAGTGCAGCGGCCAGTGCCACCGCGCCGTAGTCCACGCTGAGGAACTCGGCCATCAGGAACGCAGCCGCGCCCATCACCGGCGGGGCCAGCACGCCACCAGTGGATGCAGTTGCCTCCACGGCCGCGGACTCCTCGGCCGAGAAGCCCATGCGCTTCATCATCGGGATGGTCACAACGCCAGTGGACATGATGTTGCTCACCGGTGAGCCTGTGATGCTGCCCATCATGCCGGAGGCCACTACGGCGATCTTCGCCGGACCGCCGCGGCGACGCCCCATCAGGGCCATGGCAGTGTCGGTGAAGAAATGCGTCGCGCCGCTCACTTCCATCAGCTTGCCGAACACCACGAAGGCCAGCACCACCGAGGCGATGATGCCCAGCACCTGGCCGGGAATCGCGCTGGTGTCCGAGTACAGGTACATCACCAGCAGTTCGGGCGAGATGTCATCGGCCTGCATCGGGCGCGGCAGCAGGTAGCCCAGCAGCGCGTAGCCGAACATGATCACCAGCAGCACCGCGATGGCCGTGCCGCAGGACTTGCGCACGCCTTCGACCATCAGCCCGATGCCCAGCGCACCCGGGATGAACTTGCCCAGTGTGTAGCCATCGACATCGAACATCCACGCTGCGTAGTTGATGGCCAGCCACAGCCAGCAGCCGATGGCCGCGAAGCCCAGCAGCGCGTCCACGGCACGCGCTTCACCGCCGCCATAGGGCCAGCGCAGCAGAGCGGCGGCGGTGGCCACGCCGAGGTAGGGACCCAGCCACTCAGGCTCGATGAGCGCAAAGCCGAGTCGAGACGGCACATCCAGCGCCCACAGCAGGCCACCCACCAGCAGCACAAAGGTGTAGAAGCGATACAGGATGGTCAGCGGCTTCGAACCCACCCTGGCCGGGTTCTGCTCTTCCTCGAGCGCCTTCTCGACGACCTCGCTCATGGCTCACCCCTGAGCAGGGCCTGTTGCCGTGCCTCATGCGCGTCGGTCCACAATCCTGCTTCGCGGAAGTAGCGCACGGCACCCTCATGCCAGGGATGGCCGATGTTCACCGGCACGATCTCGTTGGCGGCCACGGTGCGGAACGCCGGCAGCGTCTCCTGCAGTTCCGCCCAGTTGCGATGGATGGTCGACACCACGCGGTACACGTCATCGTCGCTGATCAGCACGCTGGAGTTGAGGTAGACGTCCATGCGTGCCACGCGGGTGGGCACGGAGATCCCCGGTGCGGCAGGGCCAGGCTTCACTTCGATGACGTCAAAGCCGGGCATCGACGTCAATGCAGCCTCGTTGGGACCCAAAGGCAGGATGCGCAGACCGCCCGGCACGGTGGCGTTGGCTTCGCGGAAGGCGGGAATGCCCAGCAGCGTGCTGGCCGACACCACGCGGCCTTCCACGAGTGCGCGGATGGCGTCGGGGACGCCAGCCACCGTCACGGGCTTCACGTCGTCGAGCGTCAGGTTGGCGGTGGCCAGTGCCGCCGCATTGATGATGTCGAAGGGAACGTTGGCACGGAAGCTGGTCACCACCGGCTTGCCGCGCAGGTCCGCCATGCTCTCGATGCCGGAATCCCCGCGCACGAAATACTGCAGCGGCGAGCGCGCCACCAGCATCACCGCGCGCAGGTTCTTCAGCGGCTTCGAGTACACCAGCTGGCCCCGATAGGCCGCGGCGGTATCGGTGGAATTGTTCAGCCCGAAGGGCAGCTCGCCCCGATGCATCTGCGGGATGTACAGCGACGAGCCGGTGTGCGGACGGGCGGTGGAGGCCACGTCGAGCTCGCGCTCGATCACCGTGCTGAGGCTGGTGCCGATCTGGTGGTATTGGGTGCCGGTAGGTCCGGTGGCGATGGTGATGCGGCGCAGGCCGGTGCCGGCATCACTTTTGGCACAGCCGCCGGCCAGCACCAGTGCCAGCAGCGCTGGCAGGGCCAGGAACAGTCTCAAGATTGACCCCCGTCCGCTTTGTCGATCCGATCGGCGGGTATTGTGCGGCAGCCGGCGATCACCGGGCAAAGGATTGCGCCGGGGCAAGAGACAGGCAGGAAAGCCGGGCGCGGCAGCGCCTGGCCGGCCTCAGCCCAGTGCGGCCCGCAGTTCGCGCGCCAACGTCTCCACGTGGTCGCGGCTGTGTGCCGCTGACAGGAACCCCACTTCGAACGCGCTGGGAGCAAGGTAGATGCCCGCATCCAGCAGCTTGTGGAACACCGGCCCGAAGGGCTTCGCCGGGGTGGCCTTCAGCGCCGCCAGGCTGCGGATCGGCCCGGCCTTGTCCGCCAGGATGGGCCAAAACAGCGAGCCCACACGCTGCACGGTGACACCGGGGATGGCGCCAAGCTGTCCGTCCAGGTACTGCCCCAGGGACTCCAGCTCACGGTACACATTGCCATCGGCAAGCTGTTCCAGCGTGGCCAGGCCCGCACACATGGCCACCGGGTTCGCCGACAGCGTGCCGGCCTGGTACACCGGACCCACCGGCGCCACCAGCTCCATGTACTCGCGCTTGCCCCCATAGGCGCCCACGGGGAAGCCGCCACCGATGACCTTGCCGTAGGTGACCAGGTCCGGCTCGAAGCCGTGCACGCCGGCGAAGCCGCCGAATCCGAGGCGGAAGCCGCTGATCACCTCATCGAAAATCAGCAGCGCGCCATGCTGGCGGCAGAGCTTCTCCAGGTGCCGCAGGAATTCCAGCCGCTGCGGCAGCAGGCCGTAGTTGGCCGGCAGCGGCTCGATGATGGCGGCGGCGATCTCGTGGCCATGCTTCGTGAACACGGCGTCGAGTCCGGCCTCGTCATCCAGCTGCGCCACCAGCGTGCCATCCAGCACGCCGCGGTTCAGGCCGGCGCTGTCCGGTTCGGTGGCCTCGGCCAGGCCTGAACCCGAGCGGATCAGCATGGCATCCGCATGGCCGTGGTAGCAGCCGTCGAACTTGAGGATGATCTCCCGCTTCGTCGCGCCGCGCGCCACGCGCAGTGCCGACATCACCGCCTCGGTGCCCGAGTTCACGAAGCGGATGCTCTCAACCCAGGGAATGCGCGCGGTGATGAATTCCGCCAGCTTCAGCGAATAGGGTTCGGCCGTGCCCAGGCTCCAGCCGCGACGAATGGCCTCGATGGCCGCCTGCTGCACGCCCTGGTTGTTGTGGCCCAGGATCAGCGGCCCGAAGGCCATGCAGAAGTCGATGAGGTCGCGGCCGTCGACGTCGCGGATCATCGCGCCAGTGCCGCCCACCATGAAGCGCGGCGTGCCGCCCACGCCCTTGAACGCACGCACCGGCGAATGAACGCCACCCGGGGAAACGCGCCGCGCGCGCTCGATCAGTGAATCCGAATAACCCATTTCTAGCCCAGCCATTCCCGCGCGTGACGCGCACCGTAACTGATGATCATTGAAGCTCCCGCACGCACGAATCCGGCCCAGGCCTCGCGGTGCGCGCGCACGCGGTCGGCAAGGCCTGCCTCGGCCATCAGCTCGATGCCGGCGTACTCGCCGCTCACCTCATACACGGCCCAGGGCAGCGGGAAGCGGCGCGACAGGTCCGCGAGGATGTCGAGGTAGGGCATGCCGGGCTTCACCATCAGCACGTCCGCGCCTTCCGCCACATCGCGCTCCACCGACAGCGCAGCGTCGTTCGCGCGCGCCGGATCGATCTGGTAGCTGGCGCGGTCGGTGAGCTTCAGTTCGCCCTTGGGCGCTGAATCCGCGGCCACGCGGAAGGGACCATAGAAGCTGGAATGGAACTTGGCCGCGTAGCTCATCAGCACCGTGCGATCCAGGCCATTGGCCTGGAGGATGCTGCGGATGGCGCCGATGCGGCCATCCATCATGTCGCTGGGCGCCACGCAGTCCGCGCCGGCTTTCGCGTAGGCGAGGGCGGCAGCTGCCAGTTCGCGCACGCTGGCCACGTTGTCGAGGTGATCGGCGGAATCATTCAGCACGCCACAATGGCCATGCGGCGTGGCCGAGCACAGGCACACGTCCACAGCCAGCCACACGCGGCTGCCGAAGCGCTGCTTGATCGCGGCGATCTGGCCCGCGGTGAAGGACCAGTCGATGTCCTTTTCCTGGTGGGTGGCCGGCACCCCGAACAGCAGGAACTTGCTCACGCCGGCCGCCAGGTCCGACTCGATCTGCGCCAGCAGCGAAGCAGGAGTGTCCCGATATACACCCGTGAGGCCGGGAATCGGTTCGCGGGCCTTGATCCCCTCAACCACGAACAGGGGCTGGATGAATTGCTCCGGGTGCGGACGCGGGCCGCGCGTGAGGGCGCGGATGTGCTCGTCCTGGCGCAGGCGGCGCAGGCTGATTCGACTCATGGCATTTCCAACGTTCGGGCCTGATGTTGCGCTGCGACATCAGGCCGCAGTACGGCCAGCATCCTGCCATAAATAACGCCGCTTATGCGTGAGGCGGTGCCGTGATAGTCCAATGTTATGAAGAGGGTGGGGAGAATGCATTCCATGTCCAATGACGCCCAGCTGGAAGCCAGCATTGCCACCAAGGTCGAAGCCACGCTCGCCCAGCTGAAGGCGGCCGTGCGCGACTACGGGCGGGTGGTGTACTCCAGCAGCCTGGGCGTCGAGTCCATCGTGCTCACCGACCTCATCTGGACCCACGTGCCGGAGATCGAGATCTTCACGCTGGACACTGGCCGGCTGCACGAGGAGACGCTGAACCTGATCGAGCGCCTGGAGCGCCGCTACACACGGCGCCTGAAGGTGATCTACCCGGACCCGAAGGCCCTTGAGGCCTGGGTAGGTCAGAACGGCATCAACGGCTTCTACAACAGCGTCGAAGCGCGCCAGGGCTGCTGCCATGTGCGCAAGGTCGAGCCTTTCCGTCGTGCCATTGCCGGTGCCGGCGCCTGGGTGACCGGCGTGCGGCGCGAGCAGTCCAGCACGCGCGCACTGGCCCAGCCGGTGGAGAAGGACGAGGCCAACGGCGGCATCGCCAAGATCAGCCCCATCCTCGAGTGGACACACGAGGAGATCTGGCACTACATCAAGTCGCGCCGGCTGCCCTACAACCCGCTGCATGACAAGGGATTCCCCAGTATCGGCTGCGCACCCTGCACGCGCGCGGTGGAACCGGGCGAGGACAGCCGCGCCGGTCGCTGGTGGTGGGAGAACAGCGATTTGAAGGAGTGCGGGCTGCACCCGCGCATCCGCTCCAAGCCCGCGGCCTGACATAAACGGCGCGGCATGGACTACCTGCCGATATTCCTCGACCTGCGTGACCGGCTCGCCGTGGTCGTGGGCGGCGGCGTGGTCGCGCATCGCAAGGTCGAGCACCTGCTGAAGGCGCATGCCAAGGTGCGCGTGGTCGCACCCGAGCTCACGGCCGACCTCACGGTGTTCCGCGACCTGGGTCGCATCGAGCACCGCCCCGTGCCTTTTTCTGCCCCGCAGCTGGAGGGTGCGCTGCTGGTGGTTGCCGCCACCGATGACGAAGCGGTGAACGACGCGGTGGCCGTGGCCGCGCGTGAGCGGGGCATGCTCGTCAATGTCGTGGATGACGGCCCGCGTTCCGGATTCATTTTCCCCGCCATCGTTGATCGTTCGCCGCTGATCGTGGCGGTAGGCACGGCGGGGAACTCGCCAACCCTGGCCAGGCGTGTGCGCACGCAGATCGAGGCTCTGCTGCCGGAGCGACTGGGCCAGCTTGCCGACTACGCGGGACGGTGGCGCGAGGCGGTGCGCCGCGCGCTGCCGGAACTGCCTGCGCGGCTGCGCTTCTGGGACCGCTTCTTCAACGGCCCGGTGGCCGCGAGCCTGCTGGCCGGCGACGGCAGTGGTGCCGACGCCGCGATGCAGGGCGCCATCGACGCCGCGCGTGCTGCCGCCGCGGCGCCAGCCGGCGAGGTGTACCTCATCGGTGTGGGCCCCGGCGATCCGGACCTGCTTACGCTGCGCGCCCAGCAGCTGCTGCAGCAGGCCGATGTGCTGTTGTACGACCGGCTGGTGCCCGAGGTCATCCTCGGCCGGGCGCGCCGCGATGCGCAAAAGATCAATGTGGGCAAGACGCCGGGACGGCACGAGCACACGCAGGAATACATCAACCAGCTGCTGCTGGAACATGCACGCAAGGGCTTGCGGGTCGCGCGCGTGAAGGGCGGTGATCCCTTCATCTTCGGCCGCGGCGGCGAGGAGCTGGCTGTGCTGCGCGAGGCGGGCATTCCCGTGGTGGTGGTGCCTGGCATCACGGCCGGCATCGGTGCTGCGGCCAGCGCAGGCCTGCCGCTCACGCACCGGGGCATCTCGCAGGCCGTGACCTTTGTCACCGCCACCGGTGCGCAGGCCATCCACCTGGACTGGCGCCTGCTGGCCGGGCCCGGCCACACGGTGGTGTACTACATGGGCGGCGCGCAGACCGGTTTCATCGCACGGCAACTCACGGCGCACGGGCTGGCCCCGTCCACGCCGGTGGCGCTGCTGGAGCGGGCCACCTGGCCCGATGAGCGGGTGCTGAAGACCACTCTGGGAGATCTGCCTGCCACGGCGGCCGCAGCGCAGTTAAGATCGCCAACCCTGCTTGTGGTTGGCGAGGTCGCCGCCCTCGCGCAGGTGAAGGGTTTGATCGGGAACACGGGCGCGCATTCGGCCAGCGCCTGACAACACGGGGCTGGTGATGACGCTGCGCAAGGATTTCCTGGATGCCGTCGGCAATACGCCGCTGTTTCGCCTCAATGGTGTGAGCCGCGAGACCGGCTGCGAGATCCTCGCCAAGGCCGAGTTCATGAATCCGGGCGGATCGGTGAAGGACCGTGCCGCCAAGTGGATCGTCACCGACGCGGAATCACGCGGCCTGCTCAAGCCCGGTGGCACCGTGGTCGAGGGCACGGCAGGCAATACGGGCATCGGGCTGGCCCATGTCTGCAACGCGCGCGGCTACAAGCTCATCCTGCTGATGCCCGACAACCAGTCGCCGGAGAAATACCAGCTGCTGGAAGCGCTGGGCGCCGAAGTGCGCAAGGTGCCGGTGGTGCCGTACAGCAACCCCGCCCAATACCAGCACCAGGCTGGCCGTCTCGCCGCCGAACTGCCCAACGCCATCTGGTCCAACCAGTTCGACAACACCGCCAACCGCCGGGCGCACGTGGAATCCACGGGACCTGAGATCTGGGAGCAGACCGGCGGGCGCATTGATGCCTTCGTCGCAGCCAGCGGCACGGGCGGCACTCTGGCCGGCACTTCCGAATTCCTCAAGACAAGACGCGCCGGCATCCGTACCGTGCTGGCCGATCCGCCCGGCAGCGGCCTGTTCGAGTTCGTGCGCAATGGCCAGGTGAAGTCCACGGGCAGCGGCTCGATCACCGAGGGCATCGGCATCGGCCGCGTGACCGACAATTTCCGCGATGCACCGGTGGACCATGCCGTGCACATCGAGGATCCGGAGACCGTGGCCATGGTGTATCGGCTGCTGCGTGAGGAGGGCCTGTTCCTCGGCAGTACCTCGGGCATCAACGTGGCTGCTGCGGTGCGGGTCGCGCGCGAACTGGGCCCGGGCCACACCATCGTCACCATACTCTGCGATGGCGGCGCCAAATATGTGTCGCGGCTCTACAACCGCGACTGGCTCATCGCCAAGGGCCTGCTGGAAGCCGCAGAAGCTGGCATCCAGGCCGCCCGCCGGCGCTGACGGGGTAGAAAACCGCACCGGCCAGAATCCCGGCCGGTGACGAACTTGTTGCCCTCGCAACGGTCCAAACCCGTCCCGGGCCTTTCCAACAACTCATCTGAAACCGGACCGCAGGATCGTGATGTCAAAACCGTGGATCAAACGTGGCGTGGTCGTGGCGGCCGCGCTGGTGGCAGCCGTTATGGCATGGCGTCATTTCGACAAGAAGGGCGCAGATGTCACGTATGAGATGGGTACTGTCGATCGCGGCATGGTGGAAAAATCGATCAGCTCCACCGGGTCGGTTGCGGCACTGGTCACCGTGGAGGTGGGCTCGCAGATCTCCGGACAGGTATCCGCGCTGCATGCCGATTTCAATTCCCGCGTGAAGAAGGGTGACCTGCTGGCGGTGATCGATCCGCAGACCTACCAGCAGCGTGTAGCGCAGGCGGAAGCCGACATGGCGGTGGCGCGCGCCAACATGGGTTCACAGCAGGCGAGCCTGCGCAAGGCCCAGACCACGGTGGAGCAGGCGCGGCGCGACTTCGAGCGCCAGCAGCAGCTGGCTGAACGCCAGCTGATCGCGCAGACCGCCATCGAGGATTCGCGCAAGCAGCTGGAGCTCTCGGAAAGCGACCTCATCATCGCGCAGGCGCAGATCAAGAACGCCGAGGCTGCGCTGCAGACCCGCCAGGCCTCGCTGGAGCAGGCGCGCATCGACCTTTCGCGCACGCAGATCCGCTCGCCCATCGATGGCGTGGTGATCTCGCGCAGCGTCGACCTGGGCCAGACCGTCGCGGCCAGCCTGCAGGCGCCGGTGCTGTTCAAGATCGCGCAGGACCTCTCGCAGATCCAGATCGAGGCCAAGGTCGACGAGGCGGACATCGGTTCCATCGAGCCGGAGGACCAGGCCACGTTCACCGTCGATGCCTTCCCTGACCAGACCTTCCCCGGCCGCGTCGCACAGGTGCGCCTGGCCGCAACCACCACGCAGAACGTGGTCACCTACAGCGTGATGATCCAGGCGGAGAATCCTGACCAGATGCTGCTGCCGGGCATGACGGCCAACGTGCGCATCGTCACCGACCGGCGCGAGGAAGTGCTGCGCGTGCCCAATGATGCCGCCCGCTACCAGCCGGCTGACCAGCGCAGCAACCAGACCAGCCAGGCATCCGCACAGCAGGGCCGCAGCGGTGCCCAGCAGGGCGGCGCGATGCTCGCCAACAATCCGCAGCTGATGAAGGAGCTGGGGCTGACCGGCGACCAGGAACAGCGCCTGCAGAAGGCCATCCAGCAGGTGCAGCAGCAGATCCAGGCGCAGCAGCAGGCCAGTGGCCCGGGCGCGCTGTCCGGCGTGCAGGGCGGCAACAATTTCAACAACCGCGAAGCACAGGCCATGCGCAACCGCTTCGAGAATGCCATTGCCAGCGTGCTCACGCCCGAACAGCTGGAGAAGTTCCGCCAGCTGCGCAGCCAGCGCGGCAACCAGCCGCAGACGCGCCAGGGCACGCTGTGGACGCTGGTGGATGGCAGCCCCCGGATGCACCAGGTGCAGCTGGGCGTGAGTGATGACCGTTACACCGAAGTGGTGGAAGTGGTCGACGGTGGACCCATCGAGGTGGGCACGCAGGTGATCATGCGCTCGCGCACCGGGATGACCCAGTGATGGATGGTGGAGCCGGTCCGCCCGTCGTCTCCGCCCGCAACCTGACCAAGACCTACCAGCTCGGCGAGGTTGCGGTGCATGCGCTGCGTGATGTTTCCTTCGACATCCAGCGCGGGGAGTTCGTCGCCATCATGGGGCCGTCCGGATCGGGCAAATCCACGCTGATGAATCTCATCGGTGCGCTGGATACGCCCACCTCCGGTTCGCTGGCCATCAACGGCACCGACATCGCCACGCTCGACAAGGACCAGCTGGCCGACCTGCGCAACCGCACGCTGGGATTCGTGTTCCAGCAGTTCAACCTGCTGGCGCGCACCAGTGCGCTCGACAATGTGAAGCTGCCGCTGGCCTATTCGCGTGATCCGGCCAAACAGGCACGCGGCAACGAGCTGGCCGCGCAGCGCCTGCGCGAGGTGGGGCTGGGCCAGCGCATGGACCACGTGCCCTCGCAGCTTTCCGGCGGCCAGCAGCAGCGCGTGGCCATTGCGCGCGCGCTGGTCAATTCGCCCAGCCTGATCCTGGCGGACGAACCCACCGGTGCGCTCGATACCCAGACTTCCGGCGAGATCATGGCGCTGTTCGAGAGCCTTACCAGGAGCGGCATGACCGTGATCCTCGTGACGCACGAGCCGGATGTGGCCGCCCACGCCAAGCGCCTGCTGCGCGTGCGCGACGGCCGCATCGTCGAGGATCGCCCCGTGGCGGAGAAGCCCATATGAGCGTCATCGAGTACATCAAGACGGCCCTGGTGGCGCTGCGGCTGAACAAGCTGCGCAGCATGCTCACCACCCTGGGCATCATCATCGGCGTGGCGTCGGTGATCGTGATGTCGGGCATCGGCAGCGGCGCCAGCAAGCAGATCGAGGACCAGATCTCCAGCCTTGGCACCAACCAGCTCACCATCTTCCCGGGTTCGGCCAATGTGGGCGGGCGCCGCGGCGGCTTCGGATCGGCACCGCCGCTCACCGAGAAGGACCTGCGCGCCGTGCGCGACAGCGTGTCCGGAGTGATGGCGGTGTCCGGCGAGCTGGGCAACAACAACGCCTCGGTGGTGCTGGGCAATGCCAACTGGACCACCCGTGTGCAGGGTGTGAATGCCGAAGTGCAGACCGTGCGTGAATGGCCGGTGGCCAAGGGCCGCTTCTTCGATGCCCGCGAAGCATCTTCCGGTGCCAAGCTTGCGGTGGTCGGCGCCACCGTGGCGCGCGAGCTGTTTGCCGGCGGCGATCCGCTCGGTGCCACCATCCGCATCAACAATTCCCCGTTCACGGTGATCGGCGTGCTGTCGGAGAAGGGGCAGGCCGGCGGCAACGACCAGGATGACGTGATCATGGTGCCCATCTCCACCGCGCGTTCGCGCCTGGTGGGCCGCCTCGGCGCCCCGGACCAGATCGGCGCGCTGCTGGTGAAGGTGGATCCGCGCTACAACCTGGCCGAGGTGCAATCAGATATTGAACGCGTGCTGCGCGAGCGGCGGCGCATCGGGCCGGACAAGGACAACAATTTCATCATCCGCAACTTCGCCGAGTTCCTCGAGACCCGCAACCAGGCGTCGAAGACGCTGGGCCTGCTGCTGGCGGCCACCGCGGCGATCTCGCTGGTGGTGGGGGGCATCGGCATCATGAACATCATGCTGGTGTCGGTGACCGAGCGCACGCGCGAGATCGGCCTGCGCATGGCCATCGGCGCACGCGGGTCGGACATCCTCGGGCAGTTCCTCACCGAGGCGGTGCTGCTGTGCCTGGTGGGCGGACTCGCGGGGCTCGCCCTGGGTGCCGGCGTCGCTGCGGCGCTGGCGGGCCTCTTCGGGTGGCCGGTGTACATCAGTCCGCTGGTGGTGCTGGTGGCCATCGCGGCCTCTGCCTCCGTGGGCATCATCTTCGGCTTCGTGCCGGCGCGGCGCGCGGCGCGGCTGAATCCCATCGAAGCCCTGCGGTACGAGTAACGCAGGGCTGCCGGCCGTCGGTTCGGGTATTGTTCGTCCAGCGCGGGCAACTCTCTGGTCCGCGGCGGGGGATCTGGTGGCGGGAGCCGGCAAGGGGCGAGTATCGAACAACCTGGTGGCCGCGAGCTGCGCGGCTGTCATGGCTGTGTATGCCGCCGGTTACTGGCGCACACGTGATGCCGCGCGCGGCATGGAGGCCCAGGCCCAGCAGCGGCGACCCGTCCGCTCTGAATCTGCCACACCGATGGTCTTGCCGCCGCCAATGCCGGATGCCACGGCGGTCGGCGCGGCGGAGGCGGCGCTGCCGCTGGAGCCATTGCCGGCAGCGCCGGAGCTGGAGCCGGAGCCGGAACCCGTCGAGCTGGTAGTGGCGCAGGCCCCCGCAGCAACGCAGTCGCCTCCTGAGGCAGCGGTCAAACCGGCAGCAGCGAAGCCGGTGGCGGCTCAACCGGCAGTGGCGGAACAGGCCGATCCGCCAGTGTCAGTTGCGGCTGCGGTAGCTGAACCCGGGACTGCCGTCGAAACGCCGCGGGAACCTGAAGTCCGGACCGAACCTTACTGGCGCGACGGCACCTTCACCGGCTGGGGCACCTCGCGCCATGGCGACATCAAGGCACAGGTCGTGATCCGCGACGGACGAATCGTCGAATCCGGCATCGTTTCCTGCGAGACGCGCTACCCCTGCGACGTCATCGAAAGAATCATTCCCCAGCCTGTGCAATTCCAGGGTCCGGACGTGGACCGCGTGTCCCGCGCCACGGAGAGCGCGGATGCCTACTACTACGCGCTGGTGAATGCGCTGGCAGAAGCGGTGGTGGAGCCAGCCCTCCAGGCAGCCGCGCCAAAGTGATCGGCACCTGGGCCGCCATGGGCACCGTGGTGTCCATCGAGGTGGATGCGCCCGGGCCGGCCGTGGAGCGCGCCTTCCAGTGGTTCCGGCAGGTAGAAGCGCATTGCTCCCGCTTTGATCCTGCCAGCGAGCTGCGCCAGCTCGTTCCCGGCGAGCCCCACGCCGCCAGTCCCATCCTCTTCGAGGCCGTGCGCTTTGCGCTGCTGGTGGCTGAAGAAACCGGCGGTGCATTCGACCCCACTGTGGGTGGCGCGATGGTTTCGCGCGGATTCAACCGTCACTACGTGACGGGCGCCCTGACTGTGGCGGGCGACGAGGGTGGGACCAGTTACCGCGACGTGGAGCTGGACGTGCAGCAGGGGACCATCCTCCTCAAGCGCCCGCTCACCCTTGATCTGGGTGCGGTAGCAAAAGGGCTGGCGGTGGATGCCGCGGCACGCGAGCTGCAACCATTTCGCAACTTCGCCATCGATGCAGGGGGCGACCTGTACTTCGGTGGGCACAATGCGCGCGGCGAGCCGTGGTGCGCCGGCATACGCCACCCGCGCGATCCGCGCGGCCTCATCGAGCGGATCGGCGTTTCCGATCGTGCCGTATGCACCTCCGGTGACTACGAGCGCGGCGCACACATCCTGGATCCGCGCCGGGGCGAGGCCGCTGACGAAGTCGCCAGCGCCACCGTCGTGGCACCCGGCGCCATGCTCGCTGATGCCCTGGCCACGGCCGCGTTCGTGCTGGGCCCGGGGGAGGGGATATCCCTGCTGGCACGCATGGGCGTGGAAGGACTCATCGTCACGCGTGACCTCACCTGCCATCGCACTGGAGGACTGCAGACTTGCGCAAGCTGATCGCGTTCTTCCGCACACCCAAGGGGCTGCTCACGATCCTTCTGGTCATCCTCACGCTGATCGCGGCGCCCGGCGAGGGCGCTGGCGCCGTGGCTGTGAACATGGGGGCGGCAGTGCTGGCCGCTGGCGTTTTGGATCTGGTGATCCTGCGCCTGCGCAAGGGGTACTGGGAATATCCCAGCGGCGCGGTGCTCACGGCGATGATCGTGGCCATGGTGCTCAGGGCGCAGGAGCCCTGGCATGTGGCCACCATCACATCGGTGGTGGCGGTGCTGAGCAAGTACCTGCTGCGCACGCGGCAGGCCAATGTGTTCAACCCTGCGGCGCTGGCGCTGGTGGTGATGTTCCACTTGATGCCGATGGGGCAGAGCTGGTGGGGCGCGCTGCCCGAGGTGTCGCCGCTGTGGGTGCGCCTGGTGCTGCTGGCCGGCGGCATCTACATTGCCAACCGTGTGAACAAGCTGCCGCTGGTCCTGTCGTTCCTCGGCGCCTACTTCGTCCTGTTCACGGCGGCCGCCTTCCTGGGCGATCCGCGCGTAGTGGCGGAGATCTTCCGGTCCCCTGACATCGACGCGGTTATCTTCTTCGCGCTGGTGATACTCACCGACCCGCCCACTTCGCCGGCCAAGTATCAGGGCCAGTGGGTCTTCGGCCTCCTCACCGCCGTGATCAGCTTCATCACTTTCCAGCAGCTGGGCGCGGTGTATTTCCTGCTGGCCGGCGTGCTGGGAGCCAACCTGTGGGAGGCCTGGCGCCGCGTGCACAAACGCTCCGCGCACGGGTTCCCGCTGAAGCTCGCCACCTTCCTGAGGGAGATCACTCCCCTGCGCGGCGATCGCTGACGATTTCCCCGTCCACCAGCTCGATGGTGCGGTCGCACACCCCCGACAGCCGCGGATCATGGGTCACTACCAGCACCGCACAGCCGGACTCGCGGTTGAAGCGGCGGAACAGTTCGAACACATCCGCCGCGGTCTTCGTGTCGAGGTTGCCGGTAGGTTCGTCGGCGAGCAGGAGGGCGGGGCGCGTGACCAGCGCGCGGGCGATGGCCACACGCTGCTGCTGGCCACCGGAAAGCTCGGTGGGCTTGCGCTCCATCATCTGCGCGAGCCCCACATCGTGCAGCAGCTGTCGCGCGCGCTCCACGGCGTCGGCAGCGGGGCGTCCGTGGCGCACCATCAGCGGCATCAGCACGTTTTCCAGTGCGGTGAAGGCCGGCATCAGGTGGTGGAACTGGAACACGAAACCCAGCGCCTCTGCCCGCAGGTCAGTGCGCTGCCCGTCGTCCAGCTCGCGCACCGGCCTGCCGAGCAGGTAGAGCTCGCCCGTGGTGGGTGTATCCAGCAGTCCCAGCAGGTTCAGCAGCGTGCTCTTGCCCGAGCCCGACGGGCCCACCAGCGCGGCAAAGTCGTGGCGCCGGATCGAAAGATCGAGCCCATGCAGCACCTCGATCTCCGTGGGCAGGCCCACGTTGTAGGACTTGCGCAGCCCCGCAAGCCGCAACACTTCCTCATCCGCTGCCGCGGCCGTGCGCTCAGGCATGGCGGATGGCCTGCACGGGGTCGAGCCTGGCCGCACGCCGTGCCGGCACCGCGGCGGCGATGGTGCCGGTGATGGTGGCGAGCGCCATCGACGTGAGCACCAGTGTGAGGGACATGGGCACCTCGAAGAGGTTCGGCCCCAGGGTGTTGAATATCCAGACCAGTCCGTAGCCCGACGTCGCACCCACGGCCGAGCCGGCGAAGCCCAGCACCGCGCCCTGCACCAGGAACACCTTCAGCATCTGCCGCTGGCGCGTGCCCATGGCGCGCAGGATGCCGATCTCGCGCGTGCGCTGTACCACGCTGATGGACAGCACGCTGGCGATGCCGAAGGCCACCGACAGTGCGACAAAGAAGGAGATCATGCCGGTGGACATGCTCTGCGAGCGCAGCGCATTCATCAGCTGCGCATTGCTCTCCATCCAGCTCTCGGCCTTCAGGCCCGTGAGCTGTCCCAGGCGTTCGGCGATGGTCTGGGCGTCGAAGATTTCCCGGACGGTTACATCGATCACCGTGACGCCGCCCGGCAGGTCAAGCAATGACTGGGTCTGCTTCAGGTCCAGGTAGACGTAGCGCTCGTCCAGCTCCCGCACGCCCAGTTCGAAGATGCCCGTGATGTTCAGCTGTGCCTCGGTGCCGGGCCCCGCGGTGAGCCGGACCTTGTCGCCCACCCGCACGCCCAGGTCATCGGCCAGCAAGCGCCCGATCACGGCGTTGCCGCTGCCCACGCGCAGCTCGCCTTCCACGATGTCATCGCCCACGGGGATGATCTGCTGGTAGCGCTCCGGATCCATTCCCACCAGGGCCACCGATTCAATCGCATTGCCCCGGCGCGCGAAGGCCGGGCCGGACACCACCGGCGATACGGCGGTCACTCCGGGGCACTGGTCCAGCAGCGCCATCACCTGCTGCCAGTTGTTGATCGACCGCAGGCGCTGGGCGCGCCTGGTCTCGAGTACCAGCCGCGACACGCCGGCTGGCAGCGGGGCCAGGCGGTTCACCTCATCCGGAGCCTGGACCCGGATGTGCGCCTGCGTGCCCAGCGTGCGGTCGATGATGTTGACCTGCAGGCCGCTGATCAGTGCGGTGACGAATACGATCACCGCTACGCCCACGGCAATGCCCACCAGGATCAGCGTGGTCTGCGTGCGCCCCTCGCGCAGGAAACGCATCGCGATGGTGGTTTCGATCCACATCCAGGCGGCTTCAGTCCAAAGTCACCGGCAGCTCACGGCGCGAGGCGGAGTTCTCGTCCAGCTGCTGCAGGGTGCTGACGCGCACGCGCGATCCTTCGGTCAATGCCTTCGCTGCCGCAGTCGCCAGCACCTGGTCGCCTGCCGACAGGCCCCCGGTCACTTCACTGGCCGACAGCCCTCGCAGGCCCAGTGTCACCGGCAGGCGCTGCAGGCGGCCGTCGCGCACGGCCAGCACAGCGGCGTTGCTGCCTTCCACGTCCAGCAGCGCGTCATGCGGCACGAGCAGGGCTGCATCGCGACGGCCGGTTTCGATGTTGGCCGATATGGTCATGTCCTGGCGCAGGAAGGAAGGCACGGGATCCACCCGCAATCGCACTGTCACCGTGCCGCGGGCGGCATCGATGCCTGGTGCCAGGTAATTCACGACGGCCTTGAAAGGCTGCGCAGGCCAGGCATCGGCGATGCATTGCGCCTCCTGGCCAAGGGCCAGCACGCCTAGGTTCTTTTCATCCACGGGCACCTCGATCTCGGTGACACCGTCGCGTGCGATCTCGAACAGCACGCGCCCGGGCTGCACCAGGTCGCCGGGCTCCACGTTGCGCGTGAGCACCGTGCCCGCGACGGAGGAGCGGATGGTGGTTTTGGCGAGCTGTGCGCGCGCCGCGGCGATGCGTTCCTGCTGCTGCCTCTCCTCCGTTCCGCCGGCCGCTGCAGACTGCGCGGCCAGCCGCGCCCGTTCTGCCCCGGCAGTCGCCACCGTTTCAGCCTCCTCGGCCTGTTCCAGCGTCTCGCGCGCGATCAGCTGGCGGGCGAACAGGTCCGCGCGGCGCTGCCGTTCGCGCTGCGCCTGCGCCAGTTGCGCCTCGGCCTGGCGCAGGGCTGCCGCAGCCTGGGGCCTGGCGGAGCGTTGCAGCTGCTGCAGGGCGGCCTCCGCTTCGCGCAGGTTGGCGGCCAGGTCATCCGCACGCAGCACGGCCAGCACGTCGCCGGGCTGCACCCGGTCGCCTTCCTGCACCCGGCGCTCCACGAGCGTTCCAGTCACCTCGCTGCCCACCTGCGTGCGCGATGTGCTGATCACCCTGCCAGTCGCTACCACCACCTGCACCAGCGGGCGGCTCTCCACCGTGTAGCCGGGCAGCTCGGGACCGCGCGCGCGCTGCAGCAGGACCAGCACCAGGATGGCGATGGCAGTAATTGAAAGCACCAGGACCAGGCGGCGGTTCTTCATGGCGGCGTGCCGCTGCCGGTCACCCGCCTCTGGAACAGCCACCGGCCATCCCGCTTCACCAGCCAGTCTTCATACGACACGAAGAACACCATGCGCGTGCTGCCGCTGGCAGCATCCGGTGCCGTATAGGCGCCGAGGCTGGTGGCCCTGGCCGTGTCGCCCTCGATGTGGATGGAGGGATTGAAGAACAGGTGGAAGTTCGGCGCGGGAAGATTGGAGGGATTGCTGCCGATGATGCTTTCGAGCTGGGCCTGGATGGCTGCGCGACCCTGCGCCGCGCCGGGGCCATTGCCATATCCGGCATCTTCGGCAAACAGCTTGCCGAAGGCGGTGAAGTCGCGCCGGTCGAGCGTGGCGCCATAGGCTGCCATCAGTTCAAGTATCGCTTCGCGATCCTCCAGCTGCTGCAGCCGTTCCACCATGGCGGGGTCCGCTGCACCACGCGTGCAGCCAGCCGCCAGCAAGACCAGCGTGGCGATCAGGAGGGAACGGAGGAGGGGGCAGTTCTTCTTCATCGGACGCCCGCTGGCACAGGGGTCCGGAGAGCGTAGCCGTAGCGCGGCCGGCTAGCCAGCGCATCACCCCCGCAGGGCTGGTTCCTCCAGGTTCGCCACACTCAGCCGGCGATGGCGCGCCAGGCCTCCAGCTTGTCCGCATGCGACCGGCGCGCATGTGTGGGACTGGTCGAGGGCAGGGTCATCCGTTCAATGGCAAGGTGCTGTGGCATCAGCACAGGCACCACGTGCCGCTCGAACAGCGCACGCGCCGGACCGCCGTTGAAGTAGATGGTGCGTATCTGCCGGTGGCGCGCGAGAAAGGCGTTGAAGTCGTTCGGCACACAGGAATCCGCAACGATGTCCGAATCCAGGCTGGTACCCCGCGTGCAGGCCGCGAGCACATCCCACACCGCCAGGCCCGTCTTCGAAAGCTCGCGGACCCGCTGCCGGTAGGGCAGCTGGCGCGGTATGCCGAAAAGGCCCTCGATGATGAACCAGAAGGCATTGCGCGGGTGGGCGTAGTACTGGCGCGCGAGCAGCGAGGCCCTGCCCGGCATGGTGCCCAGCACCAGGCGCGTGGCGCGTGTATTGCCCAGTGGAGGAAAGCTCTGGACGTGCACGACGGTTCAGGATGCCCGGGCAGTCAAGGCAATCCTCCGCGCGAACCGGCTCAAGCCGGCCTCAGTGCGGCAGGGTCGCCAGCTGCGTGCTGCGGTAGGCGTATTCCAGGAACTTCGCCGGATCACCCAGCTGCCGGACCATGCCGGCACCCGGCTCCCGGTTCAGCGGCCGGTCCACGATCACCTGGCCCACGCCCATGAATTCCTTGCCGGCGTTGTATTCCGCCACGTCCTTTGGACCGAAGCCCTTGTTGAACAGCACGAAGAACTGCTTGAACAGCTCCCAGTACACGTCCTTGTGGCGCACCACGTCGGCGCCGGTGAGCACCGGGCCGTCGGCGGGGATCACGATGGTGTCGGGCTTCACGATGCCGGTGAGGATGTCGTAGGTGCGCACGAAGCCGTGCATGAAGCCGCCGTTGAGGTAGTCGATCACCGGCCAGCGGTCCGAACCCACCGGGCCGCCCACCACCAGCACGTTGCGCTTCGGGAAGTGCACCATCAGGTCGCCATTGGTGTGCGCGCCAGGCAGGTAGCGGTAATCCACCTGCTCGCCGGCAAACTGCAGCGCGCCCTTGTTGTAGGTGGTGACCGTGGGCACGCCTTCCTTCGCCAGCGGACCATATACACCCTCATAGAGGGCGGAACGGTTGCCCAGTGCATGGCCGAGGGCGATCCTGCTCACCTCGTGGGCGATGATGGTGCCGCCTTCACGGCCCACGGCTTCGTTCGAGCCGGTCTGTTCGGGATGCCAGTGGGTATTGACCAGCGTGTTCACGCGGCTGGTGCCCAGCGCGCCGTGGATGGCCTTCAGCAGCACCGCGGAGTTCGCCGCCAGGCCGCCATCGACCATCAGCGCGCCTTCCGGTCCGCCCAGCGCCACGACATTCGCGCCCGCACCCTGCACCAGCGCCAGGCCTTTCACATCCACGACGCGCAGGTCGCGGGCAGACACACTGCGCACGGCGGCCTTCACGGCCCCGTCCGCGCTGGCCGCGGTCTTGCCTGCGGAAGAGGTGCTGGCGCAGCCGGAGAGGGCGGCCGACCCGAGCAGCGAGGCAGCAGCAACGGCCTGCGCGCCATCACGCAGGAAAAAACGACGGGAAATGGGCATTACGGTCCTACCGGGTCTACAGGCCAGATGACGGAGTCGTACACAGCCGTGGCAATGGGCGGACCCTGCGGTGGCCAGTCGGGAATGGTCTGGAGCTCAACCGTGGCACCGAGGCTGCGCAGGAAGTCGGCCAGCGACTTGTTGGGCTGGGACGGCATCTGCAGGAAGGGCACGTAGCCACGTGCCATCGCGTAGTCGAGGGCGGTCAGGCCATCCTCGTCCTTCACATTGATGTCGAGGCCCAGCTCCACCAGTGCCTGGATCACCTGCCGGTTGCCGCCGCCGCGCACCGCGTAGTGCAGGGCAGAGCCGCCGCGCGAACGATTGAGGAAGTGGCGCTGGGCGACCAGATGAAGGTCGGCGCCCTGCTCGACGAGGTATTTCACCAGCTCGACCTGCGGGTTGGGGCGCGGGCCGCCAGTTCCCGGACCTGCGCCGCGAGCAGCGGGCGCTCCACCTGCGCCAGGAGCGCCGCCCCTGGGCGGAGCCGCACCCATCAGGCTCGCGGTGCCCGCAACCGGAGCCGCTGCGCGGGGAGCAGCGGCGGGCGCGCCCGGCTCACCGCCAGGCGCGGCACCACCGTCGCCAGCGCCGGCAGCGGGAGCGTCACCAGCCGGCGGTCCACCGCCGCCGGGGGGAGGCCCGCCAGCGCCGAATCCGCCGCCGCCACCGCCACCGCCACTGCGCGCCTGCACGGCGGCATGGATGGCCCCGGTGCCCTCGGAGGTGGAAAGCCTCACGTTCGCCCCCTTGGCGACGAGCTGCTTCACCAGGTCGAGGTTGCCCGTGCCCACCGCCACCAGGAAGGGCGTGGTGCCGCGGCCGCCGCCACCGCGCACGGCGGGACGGAGGTAGGTCTGCTGGTTCGGATTCGCGCCGCGTTCAATCAGCATCTGCACCAGCTCCGCGCCGGTGGCCTGCTGAGGCTGGTCGGCGTCGAGCGGATTGCCGCCGCGCCCGCCGCTCATGTTGGCGATGGCCACATGCAGTGGCGCCTGGCCGTAGATGTCCCACTGGTTCACATCGGCACCGGCCTCGATGAGCCGTTTTGCGATGTCGGTGTTGCCGTTGATCATCGCGATGACCATCGGCACCACGCCGGTGGGATCCGGCAGGTTCACGTCCGCGCCATGCCGCAGCAGCACGTCAATGCACTCGCGGCAGTTCTCGCGCGCGGCGTATATCAGCGGCGTGAAACCGCCGCGATCCAGTGACTTGGCGCGGCTCTCGGCCGTGGCCACGCGCTGGTAGTCGCGGATGGCGCTGCGGGCGTTCACATCGGCGCCCTGCTCGAGCAGGAAATCGGCCATGGCGGGATGGCGGCGCACCACCGCCCACATCAGCGGGGTCTGGTCGCCGAATTTCTCGCGCGGGTCGACCTTGGCGCCGGCCTTCAGCAGCGCCTGCGCCGCTTCAATGTTGCCGGCCCGTGCCACCAGGTGCAGCGGGGTCTCGCCATCGGCATTGGAGGTGTTGGGATCGACGCCGTGCTTCAGCAGCAGCTGGATCAGCTCGGTGCTGGCGATGTCAGCTGCCAGCAGCATCGCGTTGATGCCGTAGTTGTTGGTGGCATTGACGTCGGCGCCGGCCGCGATGAGGCGTTTGGCCTCGGCGACGTCGCCCTCGAACGCAGCCCACTGCAGGGGCGTGCTGCCATCCGGTTGCCGCGCATTGACGTCTTTGACATCGGCCAGCGCAGTCGCGGAGCCCAGTAGGAGAGCGGCCGCTACTGCGGCCGCAACTGCCTGCCTCAACTGATGCCGCATCTTCAGACTTCGCTGAGGGCGCCGGTGGAATCCCCGAAGCTCTCGAGCTTCACGCCGGCCCGCTGCGCCATCGTCAGCAGGATGTTGGCGTGCGGGGTGTCCTTCGGCATGGCCAGGTGCTGGCCACCCTTGATTCCACCGCCCTTGCCGGCGATCAGCTGCGGCAGCGGGTTGTTGTTGTGCAGGTCGCTGTTGGCCATGTTGGAGCCGAACAGGATGATGGAGTTGTCGAGGATGTTGCCGTTGCCTTCCTTGATATCCGACAGGCGCTTGATGAAGCGGGTGAAGCGCTCGGTCTGGTAGGCCTGCACGCGCACCAGCTTCTCGTGCTTGTCCGGATCCTCGCCATGGTGCGAGAGCGGGTGGAAGGCCTCGTCGACGCTCACGGACGGGAAGGTCCGCATGGTGGCCTCGCGCATCATGCGCATCGAGGCGATGCGGGTCTGGCCGGTCTGGAAGGCCAGCGCGATCATCTCGAACTGGATGTCCAGCAGCTCGCCGAAGTCGTCCGGCGCGCCGATGGGTGCATCGGGCAGGTTGCCCAGGCTGTCGGCCTTGGCCATCAGCTTCTGCACGCGGCTTTCCACCTCGCGCACCGAGTCCAGGTAGTCGTTCATCAGCGCCCGGTCGGCAGGACCGAGCTTGCCGCTGAGGCTGCGCGTGGCTTCCTGCGCGTAATCGAGGATGCTGCCCGTGAACTGCAGGCGCGCCATGCGGTCGGCGTTGGAGTCGCCGGCGCCGAACATGGTGAAGAACACCTTGCGGGGATTGCCTTCCAGCGGCAGGCCCTGGCCGCCCTGGCGGAAGTTCACCGAGCCACCGGGTTCGCCGCAGACGTCAAGCGTGGTCAGCGGCGTCTCCTGGCCGATCTCCCTGGCGGCTACCTGGTCGATGGACATGCCCACAGTCGGGCCGGTGCTGGTGCGGTCATCCGGGCTCTTGCAGGTGAGCCAGGTGGATTCGATGATGCCGTGCGGGTTGGTGCTCTCGCCCGGCTTGTTGCGCAGGTTGGTCACCACGGTGACGTAGTCGCGCATCGGCTCCAGCGGCTTCAGGATGGGGGAGAACTTGAAGTTCCTGCCCGTGCCTTCCGGCGTCCAGTACTTCTGCACCGCGCCGTGCGGGAAGTACACGAAGCCCAGGCGGGTCCTGGGGGCGGCGGCGGTCTGGGCCAGCGCGGTGTGCGCAGGGATCATCGCATCCAGCAGCGGCAGTGCGATCGAGGCGCCCGCGCCCTTCAGGACCGTACGGCGGGAAAGATGCTTCTTGGTGAGGAACATGGCTCTTGCCTCCAGACCTTCAGGGAGCAGATGAAACGTTGTCGGAAATGATATTCGCAGCCTGCGCCGTGGTCGACGCGGGCAGGGGCTCCGCCTCGCGCCGGCGGAAGGCGTCGCTGTTCACCACGCCGAGCACGATGTCCTCGAAGCGGTAATCGTCGGCGGCAGCGGCGCGCACGATGCGTCGCACGGCCGGCATGTCGCGGTATTCGACATGGCGTCCCACTGCATAGGTCATCAGCTTCTCGGTGATCACCTGCGCCAGCTGGTCACCGCGGGAGGCGAGGGCCTTCTGCAGGTCCTCCGGTCCATTGAGCTTCGTGCCATCAGGCATCACGGCCGCAGAGTCGATGGGCTGGCGCGACTGCGCGTCGACGGCATGGAACTGGCCCACCGTGTCGAAGTTCTCCAGCGCGAAGCCCAGCGGATCCATCACGGCATGGCAGCTGGCGCAGGCCGGGTTCTTGCGATGGATCTCGGTGCGTTCACGCACCGTGGCCGGCCGGCCGCCGATGTTGGCGGGCAGCTGCTCCACATTGGGCGGCGGCACCGCCGGCGGCGTGCCCAGGATGCGCTCGAGGATCCACGCGCCGCGCAGCACGGGGGCGGTGCGGTTGGGGTTGGCGGTGATGGTGAGGATGGCGCCCTTGCCCAGCAGGCCGAAGCGCTTCGGGTCGGTGAGCGTCACGCGGCGGAAACCATTGCCACGCACGTCGGTGAGGCCATACACCTGCGCCACCTGTTCGTTGATGTAGGTGTGGTCGGCGGTGAGCAGGTCCACCACGCTGCGGTCCGAGCGCAGGATGCTGTCGATGAACAGCTCCAGCTCCTTCTTGAACGCAGAGCGCACGTCGTACACGCCGGAGGCATGGCCGAACTGTGCACGCGCCGGGACGATGGCGTCGAGCTTGGCGACGTTCAGCCACTGGAAGGCGAAGTCGCGCGTGAGCGAGGCGCCGCGGTCGTCGCGGATCATGCGGCGCACCTGTGCCTTGAGCACCTCCGGCTTCGACAGCTGGTTCTTCACGGCAAGGTCCAGCAGCTCGTCGTCGGGCAGGCTGCTCCAGATGAAGAAGGCCAGGCGCGAAGCCAGCTCCAGGTCGGTGAGTTCGCGGCTGCCATCCTCGACCGCCGCCTCGGCGCGATAGAGGAAAAGCGGGCTGGCGAGGATGGCCGACAGCGATTCGCGGATGCCCACGTCGAAGGTCGTGCCAGCCTGGCGTGAGCGCTCGTAGAAGGCCATCAGCGGCTTGATGTCTTCGTCGGTCACGGGCCGGCGGAAAGCCTTGCGCGCCAGGTTCTGGACGATGGTGCGCGCGCAGGCCGGCTCCTCGGCCGCGCTGGCGGGCTTGCAGATGAAGATCTTCTTGCGGCTCTCCGAGTCGCTCATGCCGGTGATCTTCGTCGGGCCCTTGATGTAGATGGCATGCACGGCCGGCACGCGCTGGTTGCCGCCTTCCAGCGGGTTGTAGCCGCGGCCGTCATCGGAATGCCCGGGCGAAGCGGAGCGATCATCGTGCTCGGCATAGCTGCGGCGCAGGAAGGTCACCGCGACGGTGTGCTGCCCGGCGGTGGCGTAGAAGCGGATGTCCTTCAGGCGGCCATTGATGCTGGCCACCGCGTCATCCAGCCGCTGGTCGATGCCCCGGTGGTCATCCTCGCCACCCACCACCGTGCGCCAGAACTCCTTGCCATCGAGCAGGGCGATGACGGTGTTCTCGAATTCCATGTTGGGCACCGTGCGGGCCAGTGCCATGTCGCCGATGCTGAGGATGTATTCGCCATCGGCCGGGAAGATGTGCTCCACCGACATGCCGCCGCGCGTGCCGAAGGGCATGCCGTCCTTGTACTTCTGCTGGTTGCCCGAGCCCTCCGCGGGGCGCGCGGCCAGCGAGAGGATCATGCTGGCCACCGGACCATAGGTGGTCTCCAGCGGCACCGACCTGGCATCACCCACGGCATACAGCGCGAGCGTGCGTGCGGCGGACACGGACTGGTCGAGGAAGGCCGGCGTCACGCGCAGCGAAGCCGCGTCGGTGTCGAAGCCATCGACCACCTGGTCGGTGGGCAGGTAGGTGGCCGGATCGATCTTCAGCCCGATGAGGTCGTAGATCGCGTTGGCGTATTCACGGCGATTGAGCCGGCGCAGCGGGATGTGGCCGGCATAGGGCGTGCTCTGCGCCTTGTCGAGGGTGCCTTCCAGGAAGTTGATCAGCTGGGCAGTGGCTTCCTTGCCGGGCTGCTTGTTGCCCGGCGGGGGCATCAGGCCGCCCTTGAGCTTCTTGATCGCGGTTTCCCAGACCTTGCCTTCCTCGGGGATGGTGTCGGCCGACATGGTGTCGAAGGCGACGCCGCCGGCCCAGTCCTCGGTGTTGTGGCAATCCAGGCAGTAAGTCTCGATCGTTTTCCACTGGGAGTGGGCATCCGCGGGCGCAGCTGCCGCGGCAGCTACCGCGGAATAAAGGCCGGTGGCGCCGAGTCCCGCAACCCATGCCAGCACATGCCCAGTACGATTCAGTCTCACGTCGCGATCTCCCCCGGGGATTGACGGCAAGCGCCCAAACGCGCTGCGTCGATAGCCAGTCAAGTATAAGATCAATGGCACGGGCAAAGGGTTCCCGGGAAAGGTGAGTCAACAGGGCCCACGGCCCCCTGCCTTCGATAAACGAATCCGCATCGCGGCGCCCATTCCCGACATGATTTCGAACCTCCCTCCGGCGCTGGTGGCCATCGTGCTGCTCACCGTGTCCAACGTGTTCATGACCTTCGCCTGGTATGCGCACCTGAAGGATCTGAGCGGCCGGCCCTGGTTCGTCGCCGCGCTCGCGAGCTGGGGAATCGCGCTGTTCGAATACCTGCTGCAAGTGCCGGCCAACCGCATCGGCCACACCACGCTCAGCCTGCCGCAGCTGAAGATCCTGCAGGAGATCATCACACTGTCAGTGTTCGTGCCCTTCGCGGTTTTCTACATGCGTACGCCCATCAAGCTGGATTTCCTGTGGGCGGGGCTGTGCATGGTCGCGGCAGCCTGGTTCATGTTCCGTGGGGCTTCCGCAGGCTAGACTTGCCGTTTTAGCCTGCGAGGCCCTTTTTGACGGCATCCCATTACACCCGTACCGCGGTCGGCCTGCATTGGGCCATGGCGGGACTGATCCTGACCGCACTGTTCATGGGCTGGACGATGACCGAAATGGCGGTCAGCCCGCAGCGCCTGAAGGTGTACAACTGGCACAAATGGGTGGGCGTGACGGTACTGCTCCTGGCCGTCGTGCGCCTGCTGTGGCGCCTGACCCACCGGACGCCGCCACTCGCGGCTGCAATGCCGGCCTGGCAGCGCACGGGAGCCCGGCTGGGCCATGGGCTGCTGTACCTGCTGCTGTTCGTGATGCCAGTCACCGGCTGGGTGTACAGCAACTATTCCGGCTATCCGGTGGTCTACCTGGGCAAGGTGCCGCTGCCGGACCTGGTGGAGCGCAACCGCGAACTGGCCGCCGTCTGGCTCGACGTGCACGTGACCCTGTCGATCGTGCTGGTGGTGGTGGTGGGCCTGCATGTGCTGGCAGCGCTGCATCACCAGTTCATCGCGCGCGACGGCACGCTGCAACGCATGCTGGCGTGGCGGCGCAATTGAGTTGAGGAGGACCAGATGAAGAGACGGCATCGATTTCTCGCCCCGGCGCTGCTGGCAGTATCCGGCCTGCTGATGGCCGCGCCCCTGGCCGTGGGGCCGGCCACGAAGAGCACCCTGACCGCCACGTTCAAGCAGGAAGGCGTGTCGGTGGAAAACCCCTTCCTCAAGTGGTCGGGACAGGTGGACTACGACCCGGCGAACGTGGCCGCGTCCACCGCACAGGTCGAAGTGGACATGGGCAGCTACGACATCGGCGATCCGCTGTACAGCGCGGAGTTGGCGAAGAAGTCCTGGTTCGACACGGCCACGCATCCGAAGGGCACATTCAGGTCCACATCGATCAAGCCGGTGTCGGCGACCCGCTTCGATGCCACGGGCACGCTCACGCTGAAGGGCAGGTCGCAGACGATCACCGTGCCGGTGACCGTGAACGGCAACACCTTCGATGGCACCTTCACCATCTCGCGCAAGGCGTTCGGCATCGGCGATCCCGTCTGGGATGGCACCGTCGATGACAAGATCACCATCAAGTTCCACCTCGTCGGCGGCCGATAGCCCCGCGACAACATTCTGGCAAGAGGAAAAGTAATGATCCGCAGACTCACGACGCTTGCATTGCTGGCCGTCGCCGGCACGGCCACCGCCGCCCCGGCGACCTACAACATCGATCCGGCCCACACCTATCCGGCCTTCGAGGCCGACCACATGGGCGGGCTGTCGCTGTGGCGCGGCAAGTTCAACAAGACCAGCGGCAAGGTCGTGCTCGACGTCGCGGCGAAGACCGGCGAGGTGGACGTGACCATCGATACCGCGTCGATCGACTTCGGCCATGACGGCATGAACAACCATGCGAAGAACGCCGACATGTTTGACGTGGCGAAATTCCCCACTGCCACCTACAAGGGCAGGATCAGCAAGTGGAATGGCGACTCGCCGGCAGAAATCGATGGCCAGTTGACGATCAAGGGCATTACCAGGCCGGTCAAGCTCACCATCAACAGCTTCCTGTGCAAGCCGCATCCCATGCAGCGGCGGGAAGTCTGCGGTGCCGATGCCACCGGCAAGTTCATGCGCGATGAGTTCGGCCTGGAGTACGGCAAGCCGACCTTCAGGATGGACACGAAGATCCTGATTTCCATCGAGGCCCTCAAGGCCGACTGATTCCCGTGACCGACCTGATACTGCGCCGCCACGAAGACCGCCGTCTTCGTGGCGGTCACGCCTGGGTATTCGCCAACGAGGTGGATACCGCTGCCACGCCGCTGGCCGGCATCGAGCCGGGAGCGGCAGTGCGCCTGCTGGATCACCACCGCCGGTTCATTGGCCACGCGCTGGCCAATCCGCGCGCGCTGATCTGCGCGCGCCTCTACAGCCGGGAGGAAGGGGAGAGCATCGGGCCGGCACTGTTCGCGAAGCGCCTGCGACAGGCACTGCGGCTGCGCGAGCGGTTCATCGGCGGTGCGCACTATCGCCTGGTGTATGGCGAGTCCGACGGACTGCCGGGCCTGGTCGTGGACCGTTTCGGCGACGTGCTGGTGGGACAGATTGCCACCCTGGCAATGGAATTGCGGCGCGGGGAAATCGAGGCGGCGCTGCGTGACCTGCTGCAGCCGAAGACGCTGGTCTGGAAGCACGAGGGCGGGGCGCGCGACCTGGAGTCCCTGCCGCAGGAGATCCAGTGCAGTGATGGGGAGCCGCCGGCGGCGGTCGAGGTGCACGAAGGCACGCTGCGTTTCCGGGCGCCGCTGGCAGGCGGGCAGAAGACAGGCTGGTTCTACGACCAGACGGCCAATCGTGCGGTGCTGCGCGGCTTCCTGCCGCAAGGTGCGCGTGTGCTCGACGTGTGCAGCTATGTGGGCGGATGGGCCGTCTCCGCCCTGGCGGCAGGCGCCGCGGAAGCGATATGCGTGGACTCATCTGCGACTGCCCTGGAAGCCGCCGCCGCAAATGCCGCCCTCAACGGACTCACCCTGCAGACCCGCCGTGGTGATGCCTTCGACGAACTGGCCGCGCTGCATGCCGAGGGGCGCCGCTTCGAGGTGCTGGTGGTCGATCCGCCCGCGTTCGTGAAGCGTCGCAAGGACCTGCCGAAAGGAGAGGCGGCCTACCGCAAGCTCAACCAGCTGGCCCTGAAGCTGGCCACCGACGATGCCCTGCTGGTGAGCTGCTCCTGTTCCTGGCATCTGCCGGCCGAGGATTTCCCGCTGATACTGCAGTCGGCGGCGCAGAGTGCCGGCGTGCAGCTGGCCATCATTGCTGCCGGCGGACAGTCGCCGGATCATCCTGTCCATCCGGCCATGCCCGAGACACGCTATCTGAAAGCCTTGTTCGCACGCGTTTGCCGGTAGAATCCGGCGATGCTCCAATATCCCCAGATAGATCCGGTGGCGCTGGCGCTCGGGCCAGTGAAGATCCACTGGTATGGAATCATGTACGTCATCGGCTTCGCGGTGGCCTGGTGGCTGGCGCGACGGCAGGCCAGGCGGCCCGGCAGCACCTGGACCGTCACGCAGGTCGACGACATGATCTTCTGGGCAATGGTGGGCGTGATCGTCGGCGGGCGCCTCGGCTACGTGCTGATGTATGTGCTGCCCTATACGCCCGAGCTGCTCACCGAAGACTGGCTGTACCCGCTGAAGATCACCCAGGGCGGCATGTCGTTCCACGGCGCGCTGGTTGGCACGATCCTGGCCCTGGTGCTCTATGCGCGCAGCCAGCGCAGGCATGTGATCGACGTGCTCGATTTCTGTGCGCCGCTGCCGGGCTTCGGCATCCTCGCCGGGCGCATCGGCAACTTCATCAACAACGAGCTGTGGGGTGCGCCCACGGATTTCCGCTGGGGATTCCTTGTGCCCGACCCCCGCACGGGTGAAGTGGTCGGGCGGCATGCCACGCAGCTTTACGAGGCTGCGCTGGAGGGCCTGGCCCTGGCGCTCATACTGCTCTGGTTCGCGCGCCGGCCGAGACCGGCGGGCGCAGTGATCGGGCTGGGCCTGCTCTGGTACGGAATGGTGCGCTTCTCGGTCGAGTTCGTGCGCCTGCCCGACATCCAGATCGGCTACCTGGCGGGTGACTGGTTCACCATGGGCCAGTTGCTGTCGCTGCCCATGTTGCTGGCTGGTGCCTGGCTGCTGCTGCGGGCCTCAACCCACCCGCGTCCCTCCGGCAATTACACGGCGGCGTGAAGACCTACCTGGACCAGTTGCGCGCGGTGCGGGAGCGCGGAGCCCGCAAGAGCGATCGCACCGGCACCGGCACACTGGCCCTGTTCGGGCTGCAGATGCGTTTCGACCTCGCCGCCGGCTTCCCGCTGGTCACGACCAAGCGGGTGCATGTTCCTTCGGTGGTGCACGAGCTGCTGTGGTTCCTGCGCGGCGAGACCAACGTGGCCTACCTCAGGCAGCATGGTGTCACCATCTGGGATGAGTGGGCCGATGCGGACGGCGAACTGGGTCCGGTGTACGGCAGGCAATGGCGCGCCTGGGGCGCGGCCGATGGCCGGCGCATCGACCAGCTGGCCGAAGTGGTGGCCACGCTGAAGCGCGATCCGGCCTCGCGGCGGCTGGTGGTGAGTGCGTGGAACGTGGGCGAGCTGCCGGAAATGGCATTGCTCCCCTGTCATGCGCTGTTCCAGTTCTTCGTCGCCGATGGCCGGTTGTCCTGCCAGCTCTACCAGCGCAGCGCCGACATGTTCCTGGGCGTGCCCTTCAATATTGCCTCCTACGCGCTGCTCACGCACCTGGTCGCTGCGCAATGCGACCTGGAAGTGGGCGAGTTCGTGTGGACCGGTGGCGATTGCCACCTTTACCTCAATCACCTGGAGCAGGCCGACCTGCAACTCTCGCGCACGCCATTGCCGGCGCCGCGCCTGAAGCTGCATCGCCGGCCGGCCAGCCTTTTCGATTACCAAGCAGAGGACATCGAGTTCGTGAACTACCAGCATCTCGCGCCCATCAAGGCGCCCGTGGCGGTCTGACATGGCACGCGTCAAGATCAATGATTCCGGCAAGCCGGACAACAAGTGGCTCATCGTGCGCAACTCACCAGTGCACGGTTACGGCTGTTTCGCCCGCCGCGACATCAAGAAGGGCACGCGCCTGATCGAGTACCTCGGCGAGCGCATGTCGCACAAGGATGCGGACAAGCGTTACGAGGATGCCGATCCGAACGACAACCACACTTTCCTGTTCATTGCCGACCGCAAGACGGTGATCGACGCCACCCGCGGCGGCAACGAATCGCGCTTCATCAACCACAGCTGCGATGGCAACTGCACCTCCGAGATCGAGAAGGGTCGGGTGTTCATCGACGCCACGAAGGACATCAAGAAGGGCGAGGAGCTGGGTTACGACTACCAGATCCCGCGCGACAGGAATGATCCGCCCAATGTGGACAAGATCTACGCCTGCCGCTGCGGTTCGCCGAAGTGCCGCGGCACCATGCTGTGGCCGGCCAAGCGGCCGAAGGCGAAGAAGAAGGTGAAGTCCGGGGCGAAGACCCGCGCCGCGAAGAAGACCACTGCGAAGAAGACCACTGCGAAGAAGACCACTGCGACGAAGACCACCGCAAGGAAGACCTCGCGCGGCAAGTCGGCGGCGAAGAAGACCACCGCGCGCAAGAGCAAGGCCAAGCGCGGCAAGGCCGCCAGGCGTTGACGATGGGTACGCTGCTCACGGCGGTGTTTGCCGCGTCCGAGAACGACGTCATCGGACGCGACAACGCGCTGCCGTGGCACCTGCCCGCGGATCTCGCGCATTTCAAGCGCGTGACCATGGGCAAGCCCATCCTGATGGGGCGGCGTACTTTCCAGTCCATCGGCCGGCCGCTGCCGGGCCGACGCAACCTGGTGCTGACGCGCGGGGATTTCTCCGCGCCCGGCGTCGAGACGGTGCGCACCATCGAGGAAGCGCTCCACCTGGTGGCGGGTGAGCCGGAGCTGGCGAACATCGGTGGCGCGGAGGCCTTCCGGCTCGCGCTGCCACGCACCGGCCGCATCTACCTCACCCGCGTACATGCGGTGGTGGAAGGCGACACCTTCCTGCCCCGGTTGCCCGCCACCGAGTGGCGCGAGGTGGCGCGCGAAGAGCGTGCGTCCGATGAGCGCAATGCCTATGCGATGAGCTTCATCACGCTGGAGCGGATCACGAGGCTGTAACCGGCCATTCCCTGCGGATCTGGGCCAGGCCTCCTTCGAGGATCCTGCGCAGCACGTCCATATCCACGTCCGCCAGCTTGTTGATGTAGAGGCACTGCTTCAGGCCGCCCTTGTGCTTGCCAATGGACTTGAGCAACCCGGCCTTGCCAGGGAAGTCAGCCACGTAGATCACCAGGCTGGCCTTGCGCGGACTGAAGCCCAGCGCGCAGATCGATCCGGAATGACCACTTTCATAAGTGTAGTGGTAGGCGCCGAAGCCGATGATGGTGGGTCCCCAGAGCTTCGGCTTCCAGCCCGTGACGTCCCGCATCAGCCTGAGCAATGCCTTCGCATCGGCGCGACGCGTGTCGTTGTCCACGGCGGCAATGAATGCGCTGACACTGGCGCTGGTTGCCCGGGTCTTCGTCGCTGCCATGGGTTTGCTCCTTACGGTTGCAGCCGCGCCTCAACCAGTCTGTCGGCCAACTCCCAGTTGGTGGATTCGAGGGTGGCTACTCCATCCGGGGCCAGCTCATCCAGTATGTCCTGCTGCACCTGTCCGCGCGCCAGCGCGATGGAGTAGGGGATGCGGTCGTGGAACATCACCATGGAATAGCGCGGGATGAACCTGCCCGGATGACGTCGTTCCAGCGCCAGCTCCAGCTGGCGTTGCAGCTGGTGGCGCGGGTCGAGCACGTCGTCGCGCATTTCCGCGTAGTTTTGCAGCGACATGGCGGCGATGGCATCGGCATCGGGCCGGCGTTGCGCGGTGAACCGGCCGAAGGGCTGTGGCTGGCCATCGGCGAGCAGCTCGTCGAGGATGCGGCAGTCTTCCAGCGCGCAGTTCATGCCCTGGCCATGGAAAGGAACGATGGCGTGGGCGGCATCGCCGATGAGCAGCAGATTCTCGCCACGGTTCCAGGGCGCGGCGCGTACCGTGCCGAGTATCCCCTGGCGATGCGCGGCGAACTCCCGGTCGAAGTCCGGCATCAGCGCCAGGGCGTCGGGGAATTCCCGCTCGAAGAACTCCCTAGCCGCACCGGGTGCTGCCAGCGATTCGAAGCCGGGCGTCCCCTTGCGTGGCAGGAACAGCGTGGCCGTGAAGCTGAAGTCCGTGTTGGGCAGGGCGATCAGCATGAAGCCGCGCCGCGGCCAGATGTGCAGCGCCTCGCGCACGGCCAGCGCGCTGCGGCCCGCCACGGGTGGAATGGAGAGTTCCTTGTAGTCGTGGTCGAGCAGGTCGTTGCTCGCCGCGATGAGGCCGCGTCCGGCCATGGCCTTGCGCAGCGCCGATCCGGCGCCGTCTGCCGCGACCACCCGCGCTGCGTGCAGCGCGTAGCGGCGTCCGCTGCCTTCGTCCTGCATCAGCGGTGCGCCATTTTCGTCCATACCCAGGCAGCGCTGGCCGAAGTGCAGGGTGATCGCCGGCATGCGCCCGGCGTGTTCCACCAGCTGGCGCGTCAGTTCGGCGCGGGAAATGGAATGGTTGATTTCGCCGGGGTTCTGGCCGTAGGCGGAAAAGCTCTCCGGCGCGCCGGCGGGATGCAGTTGCCGGCCCGGCATGGGCACCATGTGCGGAACCAGTGCGTCGAGCACGCCGGCAGCGGCGAGGGCACGCTTGCCGCGTGCGGCCAGCGCGAGGTTGATGGAGCGGCCGGCCTCCGGGGACGTGGCGCGCGGATCTGCGCGGCGCTCATACAGTTCCACCTTGTTGCCCCGGCGGGCCAGCAGCAACGCCAGCAGGCAGCCGGCAGGCCCCCCGCCGACGATGGCGATCAAGCTGATCGCTCCACGGCTGCGGCAAGCAGCTCGCAGAAGCGCGCCACTTCGCCGAAGGTGTTGTACAGCGGCACGGGCGCAAATCGCAGGATGTCCGGCTCGCGCCAGTCGGCGACCACGCCCTGCCGGGTGAGCCTGTCGAACAGGCGACGCCCGGCCTCGCGCCCGGTGTGCACGCGCAGCGACAGCTGGCAGCCACGGCGCGCTGGATCGCGCGGGCTGATGCTTTCGATGCTGCCGCCGCAGGCTTCGAGGCCTTCAAGAAGCAATGCGGTCATGGCCAGTGACTTCGCACGCAGGGCCGGCATGCCGGCTTCCTCAAAAATCTGCAGCGAGGCCAGCAGCGGCGCGGTGGACAGGATGGGCGGATTGCTGACCTGCCAGCCGGCCGCACCGGGCGAAGGCAGGAACTCCGGCCCCATCTGGAAACGCGAGCCGCGATCATGCCCCCACCAGCCTGCAAGGCCGGGCAGCTGGGCTCGCTCGTGGCGGGAGTGCACGAAGGCGCCGCCAACCGCGCCGGGACCCGCATTCAGGTACTTGTAGCTGCACCACACGGCGAAGTCCGCGCCACCGTCGTGCAGCGACAGGGGCGTATTGCCGATGGAGTGGGCGAGGTCGAAGCCGCACAAGGCCCCGGCGGCGTGCGCGGCGCGCGCAATGCGCTGCAGGTCGAAGCTCTGGCCGGTGAGGTACTGAACGCCAGGCCAGAGCACCAGTGCGATCTCCTCGCCTCGCTTGCGCAGCAGCTCTTCGAGTGTCGCCTCGTCGACGAGCCCGTCGGCTCCGGCGTCAACCTCAAGCAGCGTGTCCTGCGCGCAGTTGCCATGCCAGTCCAGCTGGCTGGCTACTGCGTGGCGATCCGAGGGAAATGCGCCGCGTTCGATCACGATGCAGCGGCGCCGGCCCTGCGGCCGGTAGAAGCTCGCCAGCAGCAGGTGCAGATTGATGGACAGGGAATTCATCGCCACCACTTCCGAAGCCTCTGCACCGGCGAGACGGGCAAGGCCGGGCTGCAGCAGTTCGGCGTAGTCGATCCACGGCCGGCGGGCGCGATGGTGTCCTTCGACGCCCAGCTGCTCCCAATCCCGCAGCTCCTCGTCCACCTTCTCCCTGGCTGCCAGCGGTGCGAGTCCCAGTGAATGGCCGCAGAAGTAGATGAGCGGTGAGCCATCGGCGGCGCGCGGCAGCGCGAACCGGCCGCTCAGGGGTGCCAGCGGGTCGGCCGCATCCAGCTCCCGGGCGCGCGCGGTGAGGTCGGTCAGCTTCACGATGCGGCCACCAGCGGCAGGTACAGCGGCCGGCTCGGCACCGCATCGCCTGTCCACGCCGGAATCTGGATCTGCACCGCGCAGGGGCCATCGGGGATTCCGGCCGGAAACGCTGCAAGTTCGGTGATGGTCGCGCTGGCACGTGCAGCATCACCCAGTCGCGTGCTGTCCGCCGGCAGGCCGAAGAAAATGCGATGCGCCGAGAGCCTGCCTTCATCGGCGAGGCGGTCGACGGAGGGCAAGTCGGTCACCAGGTGGTCGACGCCGCGCGCCACCAGTTCCTGCACCAGCTGGCGCGAGAGGAAGGGCGGGGCAGGGTCGCTCCAGTCGGTGCCTGTGCGAAGCAGCAGTGCACGCGGCGTCCCCGGCGGATGGCGGCCCCACGCCGACAGCAACGCGCCGCGCGTGATCAGCCGGTCGCCGGCCTGCGGGGCGGGAATGGAATCCTCCCCGCTCGAAAGCGCATCGCTGGCAGCCACGGTCAGCAGCAACGCAACCATCGGACCCGCAGGCAGTATCTCCTGCAGCGGGCGCTGCTCGATGGTCAGGTGCGAGGCGCTCTCGGTATGCGTGCCATTGCAGTGGGGAACGAGGTGCACCTGCCTGCAGTTGCAGCTGGCGCCGCGCGCCACGTCACCCTCGAAACTGTCCACCTTGAAGGCCTCGCTGCTGGCTGCCGGGGCGCCGAAATGGCGTGGATGCGGGCGCGAGAAGTCCAGCGTCAGCGCCAGCGGCACCGCTGCGGAGAAGTCGACCCGCGGCGTGGCGATCGGCTCCATGCGCGGATCAGGTGGCCTTGCGCCGGGAAGCGGGCACCGGCGCCACTGTGCCGCACTGGCGGCAGGTGCGATGCCCCACGCTGTCGTAATAGCGCTGGAACACGGCCGGGAACTGCGTCTCGATATTGGTGAGCTCGAAGAACTCTTCGTAGAGCTTGTGGTTGCAGTTCTCGCAGTACCACTGCAGGCCGTCCATCTCGCCCGCGCGGCGGCGCCGCTCCACCACCAGGCCCACCGTGTCTGGCTGGCGCTGCGGGGAGTGGGGCAGCAGGGGCGGGAGCAGGAACACCTCGCCCTCGCGGATGGGGATGTCGACGATGCGCCCCTCCTGCAGCGTGCGCAGCGTCATGTCACCCTCGAGCTGGTAGAAGAACTCCTCGCCCGGGTCGACGTGGAAGTCGCTGCGGACATTCGGCCCGCCGACCACCATCAGGATGAAGTCACCGACGGGGAACAGCAGCTTGTTGCCCACCGGCGGCTTGAGCAGGTGCCGGTGGGATTCGATCCATTCGCTGAAATTGAACGGCTGGAGCATGGGTCACCTCCAGCCCATTGTAATCAGCGCCAGTTCCACTGCAGGCCGATCATGGCCGTGCGCTCGGGGCCGGCTTCGAAGAAGCGGCTGTTGCCCTCGTTGACGATGATGGAGCCTACGTAGGTCTTGTCGAGCAGGTTCTCGACACGGGCGAAGGTGCGCAGGCTGCTGCCGCCGAGATCCCAGTTGCGGCCAATCTCCGCGTGCCACAGGCCGAAACCCGGGGCGCGAAAGGCGTCGATGTCGTTCACCACCATGTCGCCGCGGGCCTCGAATTCGAGGCCAGCTTGCCAGGGCCCGGGGGACCAGCGCAGGGCAAGGGTGCCCTGGTGGCGCGCCACGCCTGGAATGCGCGAACCGGCCGGCACGGTGACGTTCGGGGTTGTGCAGGGAGTGCCGCTGCAGATTGCATTGTCACTGAGGAACTCCGCATCAAGCAGGGTGTAGGAACCCTCCAGCGAAAGACCCTGCGGCAGGCGGGCCAGCAGCGATGTCTCGAAACCCTGACGGCGCGTCCTGCCGTCCGCATTGCGGAAGCTGCTGCGACCGCCGCTGTTGCGGGCTACCAGCAACTCGTTGTCGGTGTCCGCACGGAACAGCGCGGCATCCACTTCGAGGCCGGCTCCGGGACGCCACTTCGTGCCCAGCTCATAGTTGCGGCTCCGGGCCCCCTGGAGCCCCAGTGCCAGGCCCGAACCTCCATCTGATCGATAGGAAATCTCGTTGAACGTCGGTGTCTCGAAGCCGTCGCCCAACGACGCGTAGATGCGCCATTCCGACGTCGGGCGGAACACCACGCCACCGACCAGCGTCGTGTCGGAAAACTTGCGGGTGCCACTGTCATCGCCGTTCGTGCCCGACACGTAGCGGTCGATGTTCCGGAACCGGACCTCACTGTGGCGCACGCCTGCCATCGCGGACCAGCGGTCCGAGAAGTGCAAGTAGCCCTGTGCGTACTGGTCGAAATTGCGGATGCGATTGGTCTCGTCCCTGCGCAGCGCTCCGCGCACTCCGCACGTGGTTGCTCCGCTGCAGGTGTTGTCGACGGGACCGAGGAAATTTTCATACCCGCGGCGCAGCTGGTTCTGGCGATCAAGGTTGGTGCCGAAGGTGATTTCCAGCGCACGGCCAGCCAGCGACCCGAGGTAGGACCAGCGCAGGTCCGCACCTTCATAGCTGCCGTCGAGATCCACCACGCCACCTGCGTGGGTCTGCGTCGCCCGCTGCGTTCCCGGCGGGATGGACAGGTACTGCGTCACCTCACGGTTGCCGGTGTAGACCATGGCGCGCACGGTGTGGGCGTTGAAACGGTGTTCGTATACCGCGCCGCCCTGCAGTTGTTCGACCGACTTGCGGGTGTTGAACTGCGTTGCAACGTCAGCCGTTCCGCGGGGATCGGCGCGCCAGGCATCAGGCGTCACGCCCAGCGGATCCTGGGCTTCGGGAATGTCGACGAAGTTCGCCACCAGCGTCAGGCTCTGGTCGGGTCCAAGGTCAACTCCGAGCCTGAGGTTGGCCGAGTCGCGTCGTGCGGCCGCGTGATCGCGGTAGCCGTCGGTTTCGAAGCGCGAGGCCGCCAGGTTGTAATCCAGTGGGCCGGTGGTGCCCAGTGCCTGCCCGCTCAAGGTGCTGGTGTCGTTGCTGCCCCAGGTGCCACGCAGTCGTGCTGAAGGTTCCGGCGTTCCGGCCCTGCTCCAGATCTGCACCACGCCACCGGAGGAATTGCCGTGCAGTGCGGAGAACGGTCCGCGCATCACCTGCATGCTGTCGGCGCCGAGCACCGAAAAGTGCGACAGCTGGCCCTGGCCGTCCGGCATGGAGGCCGGAATGCCGTCTGCGTACAGTCGCAGGCCGCGCACGCCGAAGGTCGAGCGCGAGCCGAATCCGCGGATCGACAACTGCGTGTCCTGCGCATAGTTCTGCCTGTCCAGCGCGGTGACACCGGGGATTCCCGCCAGCAGCTCCGTCACGTTGCTCTGCATCAGGTTGTTGTCTGCATCCAGGTGCACCGTGCTGATCGACGCAGGTGCGTCAAGGTCGGACACGCTGCGCAGTCGCGTCGCGCTCACCACCACCGGGGACAATTCCTCCTCGGCCGCTACAGTCGTCGATGCGGGAAAACCAGCGAGGCAGCCGGTGGCGATCAGAAATGGAGTCGCGATGCGCTTCATGCGAGCCGTTCCTTGCAGTCTGCGAAAATTGTGACGGGCAGGATTCTAGCCGCTGGCAGCCGGATGCGCCCGCCATCGGCCGCGATGCGCGGACGGGCGCCTTCCGGGGCGTCAGGCCAGCGTGTGGTAGACGTTCTGCACGTCCTCGTCCTGCTCCAGCTTGTCGAGCATGGTCATCACTTCGGTGGCTTCCGCCTCGCCGAGAGTGGTCGGCGCGCTGCACAGGAACTCGTGCGCGGCGGACAGCGGCGTGATGCCGCGCTCTTCCAGAGCCTTCTGCATATGCCCGAAATCCTCGAAGGCGCAGCGCACCACCAGCTGCGGTTCGCCCTTTTCGCCGGTGCCTTCGCCCATCTCGTCGAGCCCGTGGTCGATGAGGTAGAGCTCCAGGTCGTCCTGGTCGATGCCCGCGGGGTCGAGGCGGAACACGCCCAGCTTGCGGAACATGAAGCTCACGCTGCCGGTGCTGCCCAGGTTGCCGCCATGCTTGCTGAAGATGCTGCGCACGTTGGCGACGGTGCGGGTGGGGTTGTCGGTGGCGGTCTCCACGAGTACTGCCACGCCGTGCGGCGCGTAGCCCTCGTAGATCACTTCGGAGTAGTTGGTGGCATCGCGGCCGGTGGCACGCTTGATGGCGGCCTCGACCTTGTCCTTGGGCATGTTCACCGCGCGCGCGTTCTGGATGACGCGGCGCAGTGCCGGATTGCTGGCCGGATCACTGCCTCCGGATCTCACGGCAATGGTGATGTCCTTGCCGATCTTCGCGAACTGCTTGGCCATGCGGTTCCAGCGCGCGAACATCGTGTGCTTGCGTACTTCGAATATGCGACCCATTTTTCCCTGCCGATGCGGCCCGTCTGACAGGCCCGTCTGAGCTGATGATTGCCGGCGGCATGCTCTGCCGGGGGCATTTAACTATGGACCTCCAAGTTTGCCCTATTGCTGGCATCGGCGGGGGCTTTCGGACATCATTGCGCGCCGGTGCCGACCCGGTATCCAGACCACAATCCGCTGACATAACAGGAAGATGCCAATGCCCCTGAGTGATATCGAGATTGCACGCCAGGCCAAGATGCAGCCCATCGAGAACGTGGCTGCGAAGATCGGCATCAGTCGCGAGCAGCTGCTGCAGTATGGTCCGCACAAGGCCAAGCTCTCGCTCGACGCCGTGAAGGAAATCGGCAAGCGCAAGCCCGGCAAGCTGATCCTGGTGACGGCGATCAATCCCACGCCGGCAGGCGAGGGCAAGACCACCACCACCGTGGGCCTGGGTGACGGCCTCAACGCCATCGGCAAGAAGGCGGTGATCTGCCTGCGCGAGCCTTCGCTGGGTCCTTGCTTCGGCATGAAGGGTGGCGCGGCCGGCGGGGGTTACGCGCAGGTCGTGCCGATGGAAGACATCAACCTGCATTTCACCGGTGACTTCCACGCCATTGCCGCAGCCAACAACCTGCTGGCGGCGATGGTCGACAACCACATCTACTGGGGCAACGAGCTGGGCATCGACGTGCGGCGCGTGACCTGGAAGCGCGTGGTCGACATGAACGACCGCGCGCTGCGCCAGATCACCAATTCACTCGGCGGACCTGGCAACGGTTATCCGCGCGAGGATGGATTCGACATCGTGGTGGCTTCCGAGGTGATGGCCATCTTCTGCCTCGCTACCGACCTTGACGACCTGTCGCGCCGCCTGGGCAACATCATCGTCGCCCGTACCCGCGACAAGAAGCCCATCCGCGCCCGCGAGCTGCTGGCCGATGGCGCGATGACGGTGCTGCTGCGCGACGCGCTGTCGCCCAACCTGGTGCAGACGCTGGAGGGCAATCCGGCGTTCGTGCATGGCGGCCCGTTCGCGAACATCGCGCACGGCTGCAACTCGGTGATGGCCACGCAGACCGCGCTGCGCCTCGGCGATTTCGTCGTGACCGAGGCCGGCTTCGGCGCCGACCTGGGCGCCGAGAAGTTCCTCGACATCAAGTGCCGCAAGGCGGGCCTCAAGCCCGATGCCGCGGTCATCGTGGCCACCGTTCGTGCGCTGAAGATGCACGGCGGCGTCGCCAAGGATGCGCTGGGCAAGGAAGACCTGGAGGCGCTGAAGAAGGGCTTCGCCAACCTGGAGCGCCACCTGCAGAACGTGGCCAAGTTCGGCATTCCGACCGTGGTGGCCATCAATGCCTTCATCACCGACACGGCAGCCGAGCACGACCTCATCAAGAAGCTGTGCGAGGGCGTGGGCTCCAAGGCCATCCTGTGCACGCACTGGGCCAATGGTTCCAGGGGCACCATCGACCTGGCGCACGAGGTGGTGCGCCTGGCCGAGAGCGGCAAGGCCGCCTACAAGCCGCTGTATCCGGATGAGCTGCCGCTCATCGAGAAGGTGCGCACCATCGCGAAGGAAATCTACCGCGCCAGCGACATCAGCTTCGACAAGAAGGTGGCCGACCTGTTCAAGGAATTCGAGGACGGTGGTTTCGGCAAGTACCCGGTCTGCATCGCCAAGACCCAGTACAGCTTCTCCACCGACCCGAATGCCAAGGGTGCGCCCACGGGCCATGTGCTGAATGTGCGCGACGTGCGCCTGTCGGCCGGTGCGGAATTCATCGTCGTGATCTGCGGCGAGATCATGACCATGCCGGGCCTGCCGAAGGTGCCGTCGGCCAATTCGATCAAGCTCAACGCACAGGGGCAGATCGAAGGGCTGTTCTGAGGTCGGCACGACTGTCCCGCGGCTTGACTCGTCCAGCTGCAGGGGAATGAAAAAGGGGCCTCCTGGCCCCTTTTTCTCTGGTTGCGAGGCTGGCGACGCCGCCTCGCTCCTATCCGCCGACGTAGTCCGGCTTGCCCACGTCCATGCCGTTGTGCCGCAGCAGCGCGTACACCATGGTGTAGTGGAAATACACGTTCGGCGTGCCGAAGTTCAGCAGGTAGTCCAGGCCCTGGAACTTCAGCTCGCGCTGGCCGCCCGGCGGACCGACCTTCAGCGTGATGTCGCGCGTCTCGGCGCCGTCGAACGCCGAAGGCTGCAGCTCGCGCAGGTAGGCGAGGGTGCGCTCGACACGCGCCTTCAGCTCCGCGAAGCTGGTCTCGTTGTCCTCGAAGCGGGGCGGATCCTGGCCGGCCAGGCGGGCCGCCGTGCCCTTGGCCATGTCGGTGGCGATCTGCACCTGGCGGGTGAAATGGAACATGTCGGGCGCCAGCCGCGCCTGCAGGATGGCGGCGGGATCGATCTTGCGATCGGCGACCCATTGCTCGGCCTTGCCGAGGATGGCATTGAGGTTGGTGAGCAGGCGCGTGAAGACGCCGACGGATGCGCGGTGCATCGAGATGTTCATTGAGGTCCCTGGTTGCTGGTGCGGAAGGGCGGCAATGATAAGCGCAAACGGGCTCCGCTCAGTCGCCGCCGGGTGACTGGCAGGCTGCGCAAGGCTCCTGCACCGGCGGCGCACCCGGGTCATCGAGGTTCACCGCGGTCAGTGCGCCGCCCCATACGCACCCGGTATCCAGGGCGAGCAGGTCGGGCCGGTTCACCAGCCCCAGCGTGGACCAGTGGCCGCAGATGATGCGGCGGTCGCGCAGCCGCCGGTGCTCGTGCTCGAACCACGGCCGCCACGGTGCAGCCTCCGAACCCGGCGCCTGCTTCAGGGTCAGGTCGATGCGGCCATCGGCCTGGCAGTAACGCAGGCGCGTGAGTACGTTCACCGTGAAGCGGTGGCGATCCATCGGCGTTTCTGCGTCCTGCCAGCAGGCGGGCCGGTTGCCATACATCGCGGCGAGGAAGGCGGACGGGTCAGCCTGCAGCGCCGTTTCCGCGGCGCGAGCATTCGCCAGCACTTCTTCGCGGCTCCACTGCGGGATTACCCCGGCGTGCACCAGCAGCTCGCGGTGTGCCGCATCATCGATGGCCAGCGGCTGTTCCAGCAGCCAGTCGAGCAGTGCATCCCGGTCCGGCGCGGCGAGGACTTCATCCAGCGTGTCTCCATCGCGCGGGCGGCGGCCGGCGACATGGTGCAGGGCCAGCAGATGCAGGTCGTGGTTGCCGAGCACCGTGCGTGCCGCGGCGCCCAGCGAACGCACGAAGCGCAGTACCTGCAGGGATTGCGGCCCGCGATTGACGAGGTCGCCGGCCAGCAGCAGCTGGTCCCGGTCGGGCGAGAAGCCGAGCCGCGCGAGCAGCGACTGCAGCGGCGCGAAGCATCCCTGGATGTCGCCGATGGCGTAGCGGGACAAGGTTGCGCCGTCAGTTCAGCACGCCGGGCACCGCCAGGCGGAACGGCGCAATGGGCGCGTCGAACAGGCCGCCGCCATCCTCTTGCATGGCATAGCTGCCTTCCATGGTACCCACCGGCGTCTCGAGTATTGCGCCGCTGGAATAACGGAAACCCTGGCCGGGCTGCAGGTGAGGCTGCTCGCCGACCACGCCGTCACCGCGCACCTCCAGCACCTTGCCGTTGGCATCGGTGATCAGCCAGTGCCGCCGCAGCAGTCTGGCTGCGGCAGTGCCATCATTGAGGATGGTGATGGTGTAGGCGAAGACGTAGCGCTGCGCATCCGGTTCCGACTGCTCCGCGACGTAGCTGGTCTCCACGCTCACGCGGATGCTTCGCGTCATCCACGCCCCTCCTGGTTGAGACGCACAGCGAGCACGTCGCAGGGCGCGGCATGCAGCACCGCGTCCTCGGTGAGGTTCACCAGGATCGACAGCCCATGGCGCTCGTGGTTGCCGATGACGATCAGGTCATGGTTGCCGGCGCGCGCCACGCGCACGATCTCGCTCTTGATGTTGCCGACGGTCACTTCCCACTGGGGCTGTGGCGACAGGCTGTTCGCGAGCTGTGCCAGCTGCGCGCGGGCCCGCTCCACCAGCTGGCCCTCGATCTGCACTGCCGGCAGCAATGAATCGCTCAGCGGTTCCACCGGCACGTACTCGACGACGTGCAGCAGCTTGACGGCAGCGCCGCCGCAGGCCGAAGCCTGGGCCTGCGCCCGGGCGGCCACTGCCGCCCCGTTGGGTGAGAGGTCGACCACTGCCAGGATGTTTTGATAGAGGCTCATTCTCCAAAAGTACTCACGCCGGGTGGTCGGGGGCAAGCGCTGCCAGTCTTGCGAACTGTTCCGGGTGGAGGGTTTCCGGTCGCGCAGCGGGGTCCAGGCCGGCCTCGACCATGGCGGAGGCGTCAACAAGGCCGCGCAGGCTGTTGCGCAGCGTCTTGCGCCGCTGCGAGAACGCGCGCGCGACCACGGCGGGGAAGGCTGGCGGAACCGCGAAGCGTGGTTCCGGCAGCACGCTGAGCCTGGCCACGGCGGACCACACCCTGGGAGGCGGACGGAAGGCCCCGGGACCGACGTCGAAGAGCTTCTCGATGGCCAGCCACGGGGCCAGCATCACGGTGAGACGCCCGTAGTCATCGGTATCTGGCGCGGCGGCCATGCGGTCGATCACCTCCTTCTGCAGCATCACCGTCAGGTCGCTGATGCTGCGACGGTGCGCCAGGAAGTGGAACAGCAGCGGAGTGGAGATGTTGTAGGGCAGGTTGCCCACCAGGCGCAGCACGCCGCCGCGCTCCCTGGCCAGTTGCGTGAAGTCGAACTCCAGCGCGTCGCCTTCATGCAGGCGCAGTTCGCGCGGCCACCGTGCCCGCAGCGCGGCGGCCAGGTCGCGGTCGATCTCCACCGCATCGATGGGCGAGATGCGCTCGATGAGATGGCTGGTGAGGGCTCCGGGGCCGGGACCGATTTCCACCAGGTGCTGGCCCGGCCGCGGATCCACCGCCGCCACGATCCTCTGCAGCACGCCCTGGTCGTGCAGGAAGTGCTGGCCGAAACGCTTGCGCGGCCGGATCACGGCGCAGGGCTGCCAGCGAGCCTTGCGGCCAGCACCAGCGCCGCCACCAGGCTGCCGTGGTCGGCCTTGCCTGTGCCGGCGAGGTCGAGTGCGGTGCCGTGGTCCACGGAGGTGCGCACCACCGGCAGTCCGAGGGTGACATTCACGGCGTTGCCGAAGCCCGCGTACTTGAGTACCGGCAGGCCCTGGTCGTGGAACATCGCCAGCACCACGTCCAGCTGCGCCAGCGAGCGCGGGGTGAACACGGTATCGGCAGGCCAGGGCCCGCTGGCGTCGATGCCACGCGCGCGCGCGCGGGCGATGGCCGGTGTGATCACCTCGATTTCCTCGCGCCCGAGGTGGCCGGATTCGCCAGCATGCGGGTTCAGGCCGCAGACACCGATGCGCGGCTGCGGCAGCTTCCAGCGTCGGGTCAGGTCCCGCTGGAGGATATCCAGCACTGCATCGAGCAAGGGGCCGGTGATGGCGGCGCCCACGGCGGCCAGTGGCAGGTGGGTCGTTGCCAGCGCCACGCGCAGGTCGCCGGCAGCCAGCAGCATCACCGGCAGTGGCACATCGCAGGCCTGCGCCAGGTATTCGGTGTGGCCGGTAAAAGGGATGCCCGCATCATTGATCACGCTTTTCTGCACGGGAGCCGTGACCATGGCGTCGAACCGGCCGTCGCGGCAACCCGCCAGCGCCTGGTCGAGCAGGGTCAGCACCCAGCGCGCATTGCGCGGATCCAGCCGGCCTGCCTCGCAGGGTGCCGCCAGCGGCACGTGCTGGACGCTGAAGCAGGGGCTGACCGGGACTTCCATGCCCAGTTGCCGGGCGCGCGCTGCCAGCAGGGCCTCGTCGATGAGGCAGGTAATGTCCCAGGATGCAGGCTGCCGCGCGAGTTCCGCGGCCACTTTCAGGCACAGGTCTGGCCCGATACCTGCGGGCTCTCCGCAGGTCAGCGCCAGTCGCGGCCGCCGTTCGCCCACGGATTACTCGATGATTTCGATGAAGGACTCTTCACGCAGCTCGCGCAGCCAGCCTTCCAGCTGGTCGTCGGCCTTGCTCTGCCGCAGCTGGCCGATGGCACGATTGCGCAGCATGTCTTCAGTGACGTCGACGGTGCGCCGGCCCAGTACCTGCACAATGTGCCAGCCGAACTCGGTCTTGAAAGGTTCGCTGATCTCCCCGTCCTTCAGCTTGTCCATCTCGGCCTGGAAGAGGGCAACCGTGTCACCCATGTTGAGCCAGCCCAGGTCCCCGCCGTCGACCGCGGAAGCCTCGTCGGTGGAGAGGCTGGCGGCAAACACGGCGAAGTCCTCGCCCGCCAGCACGCGCCGGCGGATGTCCGAGAGGCGCTGGCGCACGGTGGCATCGTCCTGCAGAGCATTGGTGGTGAGCAGGATGTGGCGGGCGTGGGTCTGCTCCTGCACCGGGTCGCCATCGGCGGTGCGCACGGCATTGAGCTTCACGATGTGGAAGTCGCCATTGCTGGCCACGATGGGCTTCGATACTTCGCCTGCCTTGAGCCTGGCAATGGTCTCGGCCAGCAGCGTGGGCAGCTCCGCGCCACTGCGCCAGCCCATCTGGCCGCCTTCCAGCGCCGTCTGGGCGTTGGAGTAGGTGACAGCCAGCTGCGCGAAGTCCTCGGTGGCCGCGCGGCGGGACACCTCTTCGGCACGCTTCGCCAGTTCGTTGACCTGCTCCTGGTTGGCCTCGGGGGGCAGGGAGATCAGGATGTGCGAGATGTTGTATTCGGCCCGCTCGTCGGGGAGCTTCTTCATGCGCTCCATGAACTGGTCGAGCTCGCGCGGCGTGATGCTCACCCGCTGCAGCACTTCGCGGCGACGCAGCTGCTGGCGGGCCATGTCCTGGCGGCGCTCCTCGCGGAACGCGGCATAGTTGTAGCCGTCGCGCTCGAGCACCGCGGGCAGCTGCGCCAGGGTCAGGCCGTTTTCCTCGGCCAGCGCCTGCAGTTCACGGTTCACCGCTTCGTCATCGATCTTGATGCCGATGCGTTCGGCACGCTGGGACTGGATGCGGTTGAGGACCAGCTGGTCCATCACCTGGCGGCGGATGTCTTCCAGTGGCGGCATCTCGGCATTGTTCCGCCGCGCCTCGCGCAGGCGGCGGACGGCGGTGTTCATCGCCTCGTCGAGCTCGCTCTGGGTCACGATGCCGTCGTTCACGATGGCCACCACGCGATCGAGCAGGATGCCGGGCGCGTCCGCGGATCCCTCCGCGGCAAGCAGCAGCGGGCTGGCAAGCAGCAGCACCAGGGAAGCCAGGAACGAACGCGACATGGGGAATCCTTGCTCCATAAATTAACGGGGCGTAATGCGCCTAGCGGCGCCGGCGGGTGGAGTATCCGCGAATGGCCCTTTCCAGGAAAGCATCGGCCGCCAGGCCCACGTTCGAGAGGCCCTTGAGCTCCAGCTGCAGGTAAATGCTGCGGTCGCGCTCGCCGGAGCGGCGGCTCACGTAGTCGCGCGCCACGGCGCGCACGGCCCAGCAGCAGCTGCCATATTCGAAGCCGGCGAAATTCTCGATGATCTGCTCGTCGCGCAGCGAATAGAGCGAGCGGCCATACAGGCGCCAGCTGTCGTTGAGCGGCCAGGCCGCGGAGAACTCCACCTGCTCCATGCGGTCGCGCTGGAAGCGGTAGCCGAAGTTCAGCACGCTGCGCGACTCGGGGCGGTATTGCAGCCGCACCTCGGCGCGCTCGGTCTGCTTCCCCTGCGGATCCCACTGCCAGCCGGTATTCACGTTCCAGTTGCGGAACGAGGACAGCTCGAGCTCCGCGATGAGATCGGAGGTGCGGCCCGGATCCTCTGGTTCATCCGGCAGCAGCACGCGTGGCTTGTCCAGGTAGTAGACCTGGCCCAGCGTTGCGGAGATGTACCGTTGGCCGGTGCGGCTGCTGTAAAGCCGCGCGGTGACACCGGCGCTGACCTGGTTGGCATCGCTGATGCGATCGATGCCCACATAACGATTGTCGCGGAACAGCTCTACCCAGTTGAGGTCGGGTTCGCCAGTGTCGAAGACCGGCAGGTCATCCTGGTCGCGGTAGGGTGCATAGAGGTACATCATGCGCGGCTCGAGCGTCACGCGGCGCTGGCCGTCCTTGCCGCTGTTGCCCTCGAACACCAGTCCGGTGTCGAAGCTGAGTACCGGCAGGGTGCGGGTGGGTGTGGTGTCCACTCCCGGCGCTGCATCGTGGAGGCGATAGTGTGTGGCCTGCAGCGTGGCGGCGGGGCGTGCGAACCAGCCTGTGCCCACGTAGTCGAGGGCCAGTTGCGGGGCAGCGTGCAGGCGCCATCCCTGCACGTCGCCGTCGTGGCGGAAATTCACCGCTTCAACTTGTGCGCCGTAGTTCAGCGGCAGCGAGCCCGCCAGCTGCCAGTCGCCGTTGGCGTACAGCCGTGGCAATTCGGTGTGCGGCCGGTCCGTCTGGGGCAGGTCGGCGTACAGGGTCTGGAAATTGCGCCACAGGATGCCCAGGTCAAGCTGGTCGTCACGCCAGGCAAGCAGTGCGCTGCGCGGCAGGAAGGGCGTGCTTGCGTCGCTGGTGCCGCGCGCGAAGTCCTCCAGGTAGCGCGCGTCGCTGACGTTTTCCGCGTCGATGGTCAGGCGCCACCGGCTGGGCAGGTCGCTGACACTGTTGACCTTCAGGCGACTGCGCGTTCCGCCGTCGCGGTTGTCGCCCGGCAGCAGGTTGCCCTGCACTGTGCCGTTGCCGAAGCGGGCCAGGTAGCGGTACTCGCCCCCGAAGTCGATGCCGCGGTTCGTGTACCAGGTGGGTGTCGCGGTGAAATCCTGCTGCGGCGACAGGTTGAAGTAGTACGGCACCGCGAGTTCCACGCCACCACTGGTGGAGCTGCCGATGTTGGGGAACAGCACGCCGCTCTTGCGTGCGTTGCCGACCGGAAATGAGATCACCGGCAATCGCAGCAACGGGACGCCGAAGAACTCCAGGCGCGCATCGCGGGCGACGGCGGTGCTGCGCGCAGTATTGATGGACACTGAAGCGGCGCCGATGGTCCAGTCGTCATGGCCGGGCGGGCAGGTGGTGTATTCGACCCCATTGAGCTTCAGCACACCGTTGCTGTCCACTGACATGGCACGCGCCGCGCCGCGCGCCGGGCGCCCGGGCAGCTGGAACTGCACGCCTTCGAACTCCGCGCCGCCATCCTTGAAACTGCCGGAGTCGCCTTCGACCACCAGTTCATCATCGCGATAGGAGACCGAGCCGCGCACCTCGATGCGGTTGGCCTCGTAGTCCACGTCCACCTCGGTCGCCGACAGCGTGCGCCTGTCCTGGTGCGCCTGGACGCCCTCGAAGAAATGGAGGGTGTTCTGGCCGTCGTAGGAAAAGCGCCCGAAATCGAGCGAGATCTTGCCGGAGTCCAGCTGCGCATCCACGGGCTGCGCGGCACGGACAGGTGGGGCGTCTCCGGGGCAAAGCACTTCGGAGGTCCCGGCGGCGGCGCAGGTGGCGGCGCTTTCGGCTCCTCCGGCCCCCGCCGGAAGCAGCGCCAGGCAGAGGGCTGCGGCGGCGGGGACAAGGAGACGGGGGCTCGGCATGAGTGGCGTGATTATAATGTCGTTTGAATGCCCGCCGATCACCGACTTGAACTGTTGTCCCGCTGGCTTGCGGCCCAGGGCGGCTTCGATACCGACAGCATCCGCACCGCGTCTGCCGACGCCAGCTTCCGCCGTTATTTCCGCCTGCGGCATCAGGACGGCAGCAGCTGGATCGCGATGGATGCGCCGCCGGACAAGGAAGACCTGGCCACCTACCTTGCGGTCACCCGGCTGCTGGAATCCTGCGGCGTGCACGTGCCCCGGGTACGTGCAGCCGACACGGATGCGGGCTTTGCACTGCTGGAGGACCTGGGCGATACCCACATGCTCACGGCATTGGGGCAGGGCGCCGATCCGGACCGGCTCTATGGCGAAGCGCTGGATGCCCTGGCGGCGCTGCAGCTGCGCGGTGATGCAGCCTCGAGGCAGCTGCCGCCCTACGACCGCGAGGTCCTGCTGCGCGAAATGCGCCTGCTGCCCGAGTGGTACTGCGCGCGGCACCTCGGCATTGCGCTCACCCCGTCCGAACACGCCCTCATCGGGCGCACCTTCGACTGGCTGGCCGATGCCGCCCTCGCGCAGCCGCAAGTATTCGTGCACCGGGACTACCACTCGCGCAACCTGATGGTGCTGGCCGAGCGCTCACCCGGCGTCATCGACTTCCAGGACGCGCTGCGTGGACCGGTGGGCTACGACCTGGCCTCCATCCTCAAGGACTGCTACGTGGAATGGCCGCGCGCAAGCGTCGAGCAGTGGCTGGAGGGCTATCGCGCACGGTTGCTGGCCGGCGGTGCAGGCGGGCGCGCGCTGGCAGGTGATTCCCCGGCGCAGTTCCTGCGCTGGTTCGACCTCATTGGCCTGCAGCGCCACCTGAAGGTGCTGGGCATCTTTGCGCGCCTGTTCTGGCGTGACGGCAAGACCGGTTACCTGGGCGACCTGCCGCGCACGCTGTCATACGTGCGCGCGGCCGCCGCGTCCATCCCCGAGCTGGCGGAATTCTCCGCCTTCGTGGAGGCGCGCCTGGCGCCGGGACTGGCCGACGCCAATGCGCGTGCGCTGGCCACGACTGCCCGGCCCGCCAGCGTTCCGGCATGAAGGCCATGCTGCTGGCGGCGGGTCGCGGCGAGCGCATGCGCCCGCTCACCGACACCTGTCCGAAACCACTGCTGCCGGTGGCCGGCAAGCCGCTCATTGCCTGGCACCTGGAACGCCTTGCAGCGGCCGGGTTCACCGAAGTGGTGATCAACCTGTCGTGGCTGGGCGAGCAGATAGCCGCGGCGCTGGGGGATGGCGCGCGTCACGGGGTGCGCATTGCCTGGAGCCGCGAGCCCTGGCCGGCACTGGAGACGGGCGGGGGCATCTTCAATGCGCTGCCCCTGCTGGGCCCTGCGCCGTTCCTGCTGGTCAACGGCGATGTCTACACCGACGTGGATTTCACCGCCCTCAACCTCGTCGCGGGCGACCTGGCGCAGCTGGTGCTGGTGCCGAACCCCGAACACCATCCGCGCGGGGATTTCTGGCTGGATGCGGCGGGCCGCATTGCTGCCAGCGGCAGCGACTCGCAACGCCTGACGTATTCCGGAGTGGCCATCCTGCATCCGGCGCTTTTCGAGGGAGCCTCCGGTGGGCGCTTCCCGCTGCTGCCATGGCTGGAGCGGGCCCGCGAGGCCGGCCGGCTGGGTGGCCAGCGCCACGACGGCCGCTGGCTGGACGTCGGCACGCCCGAACGCCTGGCTTCCCTCGACGCTGAACTGCGCGCCATGCGAGGATGAGCCGGTCATGAGCACCCTCAAGGGCATCGAAGTGGTGGCCGAGCCGGCCGCACCCTTCGGTACCGACGCCCGCAGCGGCGAGAAATACACCACGCCCCAGGGATTCACCGCGATACGCGACGGCCAGAAGCCGCGGGGCGAAGCCATCGGGCCGCTTCCCACCGGCAAGCCGCGCTGGCTGAAGGCCCTGCCTGCCACAGGCGAGCGTTATGCCCGCACGCGCCGCAATGTGCACGAGCATCGGCTGGCGACGGTGTGCGAGGAAGCCAAGTGCCCCAACATCGGTGAATGCTGGAACGCGGGCACGGCGACCATCATGCTGATGGGCGCCGTATGCACGCGTGCCTGCCGCTTCTGCTCGGTGGACACCGGCAACCCGCGCGGCTGGCTCGATGCGGACGAGCCACGCAATGTGGCTGAAAGCGTGGCGCTGATGGAACTCTCCTACATCGTGCTCACCAGCGTGAACCGCGATGACCTGCCGGACGGTGGCGCTGCCCATTTCGCCGCCTGCGTGCGCGCCATCCGCGAGCGCTCGCCGCAGACCGCCGTCGAGGCGCTCACGCCGGATTTCCAGGGCGTGCTGCGTGACGTGGAGACGGTGGTTGATTCGGGCCTGCAGGTGTTTGCGCAGAACCTGGAAACGGTGCGGCGGCTCACGCATCCGGTGCGTGATCCGCGCGCCGGCTACGAGCAGACACTGGCCGTTCTCGCGCATGCGAAGCGCCATCGCCCCGATGTGCTCACCAAGAGCAGCCTGATGCTGGGGCTGGGTGAGACCGACGGGGAAATCCTCGAGGCCATGGATGACCTGCGCGCGGCGCAGGTGGACATCCTCACGCTGGGCCAGTACTTGAGGCCCACCTCCCACCACCTGCCGGTGGCGCGTTTCGTGACGCCCGGACAGTTTGCGCAGTACCGGGAGGCAGGCCTTGCGCGTGGCTTCCGCGAATGTGTGTCCGGACCGATGGTGCGCTCCAGCTACCGCGCGGAGCAGGCGCTGGCCGGCAACAACGTGGGCCTCTGAGGCCGGCGAAGAGATGATTGTCCGCTGGCTGGGCCTGGCCGACTACGAATCCACCTGGCAGCAGATGCGGCGCTTCACCGACGAGCGCACCGCGGACACCCCCGATGAGCTGTGGCTGCTGGAACATCCGCCCGTGTTCACGCTGGGAATGGCCGCCGATCCCTCCCATGTGCTCGCCGCTGGCGAGACGCCGGTGGTGCGGACGGACCGCGGCGGCCAGGTGACCTGGCATGGCCCGGGGCAGCTCGTGGCCTATCCGCTGCTGGACCTCAGGCGCAGCGGCCTCACGGTGCGCGGGCTGGTGATGCTGCTGGAGCAGTGCGTGATCGACATGGTGGCTGCGGAGGGCATCAGCGCCGAGGGCCGTCGCGATGCGCCTGGCGTGTATGTGGCCGGCAGCAAGCTCGCCGCGCTGGGCTTGCGCGTGCGGCGCGGCGCCAGCTACCACGGACTGGCGCTCAACGTGGATCCGGATCTCGCTGCGTTCGCGCGGATCAACCCCTGCGGCATGGCGGGCCTGCCCGTGACCAGCCTGCGCCGGCTGGGGCTGGAGTGGTCCGTGGAGGAAGCCGGGAGGCGTTTTGCCGGCAAGCTGGTCGCCCGGCTCGGGGAAGCCTGCTAGAGCACCATCATCACGCCCTCGAGGGCCTTCAGGTCCCCGTGCAGCGCGCGCAGCTGCTCCTCGGTCTCTACCCGGGGGAGGTACGTGAGCGACACGAAATGTCCCTGGGAGGACAGTCGCTCGCCGACGCCCTCGCGAGCCAGGGGGCCGAAATGCCGCGCAAAAATGGCGTCCACGCGGTCGCGCAGGGCGGGCTGGATGCGGGCGACGACCTTGATCGGGTAGTCGGCGGGAAACTCGATTCGTTCCGGTTCCATTTTGGCCTAGAATACGCGCCCTTCGACGCCGTCGACACCCGTGGAGAGGTGGCAGAGTGGTCGAATGTACCTGACTCGAAATCAGGCGTAGGTGCAAGCCTACCGTGGGTTCGAATCCCACCCTCTCCGCCAACCTTCCCCGTCCATGCTGAGGCGATGCTGACGACGACAGTATCGGCACGCCGGCTTGCCGGCTGCGTGCGCGGGCGTGCTTAGAATGGCCCATGGGAGAATTGGGCGTCGTACTCTTCATGCTGGCGGCAGTGATCGTCAGCAGCGTCATGGTGCGGGTCATCCCGCTGGCCATTCCGACGCCGCTGGTGCAGATCGCGCTCGGCGCCATCATCGCCATGGCGTCCCCCTACAAGGTCCGGCTCGAACCGGAGATCTTCTTCCTCCTGTTCCTCCCGCCGCTGCTGTTCCTCGATGGCTGGCGCATCCCGAAGGAAGGCCTGCTGCGCGACAAGGGCACGATCTCGGAGCTGGCATTCGGCCTGGTGTTCTGCACCGTGGTGGGAATGGGGCTTTTCATCCACTGGCTCATCCCCGCCGTGCCATTGCCAGTGGCCTTCGCGCTGTCGGCCATTGTCTCGCCCACGGATCCCGTGGCGGTTTCTGCCATCACCTCGCGCGTGCCCATGCCCAAGCGGATGATGCACATCCTGGAAGGCGAGTCGCTGCTGAACGATGCATCCGGCCTGGTGTGCTTCCGTTTTGCCGTCGCCGCCGCGATGACGGGGGTGTTCTCGCTGTCCGGCGCCGCGCTGACCTTCGTGCAGCTGGCCATCGGCGGCGCAGTGGTGGGGGCGGCGCTGGCCTGGTGCGCGATGAGCGCGGTGAGCTGGATCAGCCGGAGATTCGGCGAGGAATCCGGCTCGAAGGTGCTGGTCAGCCTGCTGATTCCCTTTGGCGCCTACCAGCTGGCGGAGCATCTGCATTGTTCCGGCATCCTCGCCGCCGTGGCCGCCGGCATCGCCATGAGTTATGCGGAGATGACCGGCCGCGCGCTGGCCAGCACGCGCATGCAGCGCACCGCCGTCTGGGACACGGTCCAGTTCTCGCTCAACGGCATCATGTTCGTGCTGCTGGGCGAGCAGCTGCCGGCGATCCTGGCGGGTGCCGTGGATGTGGTGCGCGAGTCCAACCATGAAAATCCCTGGTGGCTGGCCGTCTATGTGCTGGCCATCAACTTCGGGCTGGCGGCACTGCGCTTCACCTGGGTGTGGATATCATTCCGGTTCACTGCCTGGCTGGCGGGCAGGCGCGGGCGGCCGCTGACCAGCAAGCCGACGCTGCGGCTGATCGCCGCCATCTCGGTGGGCGGCGTGCGTGGAGCCATCACGCTGGCGGGCGTGCTGACCCTGCCACTGACGCTCCCCGATGGCGCCGCATTTCCTGCGCGTGACCTGACCATCTTCCTGGCGGCGGGCGTGGTCATCCTTTCGCTGCTGGCGGCCAGCATCGCGCTGCCGCGGCTGCTGACGGGCCTGACCGTGCCGCCGGAGCCGATGCATGACGCGGAGATCGAGCGGGCGCGCAGCGCCTCCGCCGAAGCGGCCATCCGCGCCATCGAGGAATCGGCGCATGAGATGGCCCAGGGGCAGGAGAACGCGGACATCCATGCCGAGGTGGCGGCGCGTGTGATGGATCTATACCGGCGGCGACTGGAAGGCTACACAGCCACCGACGGTGCCGCGCGCATGCGCGAGACTGACAGCATCGAGAAGAAGCTGCGCCTGGTGGCGCTGCGGGCGGAGCGCGAGGCCGTGTACAGCCTGGCGCGTGCCCATGCCATTTCCGATGCCAGCTCGCGTGAGCTGGTGCGCGACATCGACCTCCAGGAGGAGCGCTTCCGCGCCGCCAGGCATTAGCGGCGTCGGGCTGCCTTCCTGCGCGGCACCTTGCCGCCTTCGCTGCGCGCCTCCGACAGTCCGATGGCGATGGCCTGCTTGCGACTGGTGACCTTCTTTCCCGAGCCGCCGCTGCGCAGCGTGCCTTCCTTGCGCTCGTGCAGTGCGCGCTTCACCTTCTGCGAAGCCTTGGGTCCGTACTTGCGGGCGGACTTCTTCCTTTTGGCCATGCATTTCTCCTGGAGTGATGGCGCATACAGCTGTAGTGCGCAGGAAGACCGCTGGCGATCAGCCCACGGCAGTGTCAGCGGTCGGTGGCTTCCTACGGTTCAACAGCCGGCCCGTCCTGCTGAGGCGCCATGCAGTGCCTTCTACACTGACTGCATGCACATCCTGTCCTGCGCATTGCGCCGCTGGCTGGCGGACAACGGATCGGCAACGGCGGCAGCGCTGGCCTTCTACTGCGCCTTCTCCCTGGCGCCGCTGCTGGTCATCCTGCTGACCGTCAGTGGGTGGATTGTCGGCGCCGAGTCGGCTTTTTCCTTCGTGCAGCAGCAGCTGACCATGCTGTTTGGCAAGGACACCGGCGAGGTGCTGATCGAGGCGGTGAAGTCATCCCAGGACTACGAGGGATACCTTGCAACCGCGATCAGCATCGGCACGCTGCTGATTGCGGCAACGACCGTGCTGGCCGAACTCGAGCAGGCGCTCAACCGCATCTGGGGTGTCAGTGCCGCCGCCTCCAGTGGCCTGATGGGATGGGTTCGCCGGCGGGTGCTGTCGCTGGGCTTCATCCTGGCGCTGAGCTTCCTGCTGATGGTGACCCTCACGGTGTCCACGGTCGTCTCCGGGATCCGGGGGTGGTTCGCGGAGCGCTACGCGCCGCTGCTCGGGCTGGTCGGCACCCTGGACCTGCTGGTGTCGCTGTCCATCATCACCGTGCTGTTCGCGCTGGTTTACCGCTACATGCCGGGCCGGCGCCTGCCGTGGAGGGTGGTGGTGCTGGGTGGCCTGGTTACGGCGCTGCTTTTCGCATTGGGAAAATGGCTGGTGGGGCTCTACCTTGCGCATTCCACGGTGCCTACGGCTTTCGGCGCCGCCGCCTCCTTTGCCGCCCTTTTGTTGTGGCTTTACTACACCGCGCAGATCTTCCTGTTCGGTGCCGAGTTCACAGCCTGCCTGGGAGGGCTGGACCCGCAGGCGCCCCAGGGGGCATCGCGTGCAGAACCGGGGACATCCCGACTTGGAAAAAGGGGGCCGGATAAGTAATCTGCCTGCCGTGCCAAACGATTACCCCCCCATAGCGGCGCCCGGAGCCGAAGCCCGAGCCGTTACGACGGAATCAGGCATCAACTGGACCCGGCAGGCGCGCGAGATCGTCGACGACCTGCATCGCCGCTCGGCCTTCCTCTACTGGACCGACCTGGTGCTGAGCGCTGCGGGTGCATGGACGCTGGCCGTGCTGTTTTTCCACGCGCCCGGCTGGGGTCCTGTGGCGCTTCTGCAACTGCTCGGGTCGGCCATCCTGTTCTTCCGTGCGGGCACCTTCATCCACGAGATCGTGCATTTTCGTGACGGCGAACTGAAGTGGTTCGCCCGCGCATGGAACCTCGTGATGGGCATCCCGCTGCTGATGCCCTGGATCATCTACCGCAACCATGTGGACCACCACAGCGTTCGTTACTACGGCACGCCGGATGACGGCGAGTACCTGCCGCTTGCGGCCGCGCCGCGCTCGGAAACAGTGAAGTACGTGCTGCAGGTGACGGTGCTGCCGCTGATGGTGATGCTGCGCTTCGGCGTACTGGGGCCACTGTCCTGGTTCAATCGCCGCCTGCGCGAATGGGTGCTCACGGGGCCGGTGTCAGCCGGTGTGAGCAATCCGCACTACCGCCGCCGCTTTCCGGCCCAGGACGAGCGCCACCTGGTCATTGTGGAGGTGCTGTGCTTCCTGTGGCTGCTGTCCATCGCCGTGCTCGTCGCGCGCGGCGTGTTCGGCGGCATGGTGGTCCTGAAGGCATATGTGTTGCTCGGCCTCGCGCTGGGCCTCAACTGGGTGCGCAACCTTGCCGCGCATGGCTATGGCAACCGTGGCGCGCGGATGTCACTGCCGGAACAGGTCGCCGACTCCATCAACATCACCGGCCAGACCTGGCTGACGGCGCTGATGTTTCCGGTGGGGCTGCGCTACCACGCCCTGCATCACCTTTTCCCCTTCCTGCCCTATCACAACCTGGGCAAGGCCCATCAGCGCCTGATGGAACGCCTGCCTGCCGATTCACCGTATCGCCTCGTCAATCATTCCAGCTATTTCGCCGTGGTGGCGAAGCTGTGGCGCGCGGCGCGTGCCACTACCGGCGAGCAATCGGCCATCCCGTTGTGGCGGTCGAACAGCGCGCGCGCCTGACGAACGCCGCTCCGCTCCGATGGGTTCCCGCGAGCCAGCCGGACCACCGGTACTGCTGATCAATCCCCGCAGCTTCAGGGCGTCGCGCTGGCGCCTGGCGCAACGCGCGGCACGGCTGGCGCGCGCTGCCGGAGTGGAGGTCATCGCAGCCAGCGATCCGGAAAGCTTCCGCGCCGCCTTCGACCGGCTGCATGCCGGGCGACGCGGGCAGGTGTGGCTGCTGTCCGGTGACGGCACCATCCACTGGATTGCCGAGTACCTGGCGCATGTCGCAGATGCCTGGTCCCCGGCGCTGCTGCTGCTGGGTGGAGGCCGCGCGAATGTCGTGCCGCGCGAGACCGGCGGGTATCCGCCCATGCGGGCATTGCGTGCGGCACTAGCCGCGTGGCGGCAGGGCAGGACCTTGCCGGAGGAATCATTTCCCACGCTGCGCCTCTCACAGCCGGGGGACACCGTGCGGCACGGCTTCCTGCTCGCCGGCGGCATGGTGCACGAAGGGGTACGCGTCTGCAGCGAGCATCGCGGGCGCGGCACCGGGTGGCTGCACCGCAGCCTGGTGGCGGATTTCTATGCGCTGCTGAAGCTGATGGTGCAGGTGGCCACCGGTCGCAGCCCGCTGCCACCGTACACGCACATGCGGGTGCGCTTGTCAGACGGCCGGACACTGGAACCCGCGCCCATACGCGTATTGCTGGCCGGCACCCTCGGCATGCGCGATGCGCTTTACAATCCCTTCGCCGCAACCGGGGAGGGACCAGTGAGAGTGACGGCCATCGCTGCCACGACACCGCATTTCTGGCGGCACCTGCCGGGCATCCTGCGCGGCCGGTTCCATTCCTCGCTGAGGCCTGAAACGGGCACGCTCAGCGGCCGCTGCGTAGCTGCCGAGGTGGTCGGCATCAGCGCGTATTCGCTGGACGGGGAGAGCTTCTCAGCCAACCCCGAACTGCCGCTCACCATCGACACCGGCATCACGCTGCGGGTATTGCGGCCTTGAACAGCGCGCAGACTGCCGCGCCGCAGGCACCCCAGGGAGCCGGCGCCATGCGCATGCTGGCCGCCTTCGTGCGCCGGTACCCCGGCCGCAGCGCCGCTGCGCTGGGCGCGCTGTTTGTCGCCAGCCTGTTTGAAGGCCTGGGCATCTCGATGTTCCTGTCGATGCTGGCGGTGGTCACGGATGAAACGGGCGGCACATCCGGTCCACAGCAGATCGCGATGAACGCGCTCACGAAACTCGGCATTGATCCGGCACCTGTCAGCCTGATAGCAGCAGCGGCAGTGATGATCGCGCTGCGCGGGGCGATGTCCCTGCTGGCCAACCGCCAGGTGGGCTACACAGTGGCGCACATCGCAACCGACCTGCGCATGGTGCTGATCCGCGCCACCATGCAGGCGCGCTGGAAGCACTACCTGGATCAGTCCGTCGGCGGGCTTTCCAACGCCATCGCCACCGAGGCGCAGCGTGCCTCCGAGACATTCCAGCTGGGCACTGAAATGGCAGCCATGGTGCTCACCAGCCTGGTGTACCTGGCCGTTGCGTTCTCCATCGCGCCGGAGGCGGGCATCGGCGCCGCGGTCGCCGGTGCAGTGCTGCTGCTGGCGCTGCGGATCCTGATCCGCAAGTCGCGCCGCGCCGGACAGCGCCAGACCAGGCTGCAGAAATCGCTGCTGACCCTGATCGGTGCGCAGTTCGCGGCCGCCAAGCCGCTGAAGGCCATGGCGCGCGAGGATCATGTGGACGCGCTGCTCACCGACGAGACACGGCTGCTGCAGCGTGCCCTGCGCAAGCAGGTGATCAGCAAGGGAGCACTGACGGCCCTGCAGGAGCCGATCATGGTGATCATGGCCATGGTGGGCTTCTTCATCGGCATCACCACCCTCGACATCCCCCTGGGCGAACTGATGGTGATGCTGTTCCTGCTGGTGCGCGTGGTGAATTACCTGGGGAAGGGGCAGAAGGCCTACCAGCAGCTGGTGATCCACGAAAGCGCCTACTGGTCGGTGATGGCCGCCATCGGGGCTGCCCAGGATGCACGGGAACCAGCCGGCGGCGACCGGCCCGCCGAGTTCCGGCGGCAGATCGAGCTGGAAGCCGTCCGCTACTCCCACGATGGCCGGCACAAGGTTCTCGACGGCGTGTCCGCGACGCTGCCGGCGCGCGGCCTCACCGTGCTCGTCGGCCCGTCCGGATCAGGCAAGACCACCTTGCTCGACCTGGTGGTGGGACTGCGCGAGCCTGACGCGGGCCGCGTGCTGGTTGATGGCGTGCCGCTCCGTGAAATGCAGCTGCGCGAGTGGCGGCGCCAGATCGGCTACGTGCCCCAGGAATCGGTGATGGTCGATGAATCGGTGGCGCACAACCTCACGCTGGGTGAGCAGATCGGCGAGGAGAAGGTACGCGAGGCATTGCGCGATGCGGATGCGCTGCAGTTCGTGGAGGCCATGCCCGAAGGTCTGGCAACGCACGTCGGCCACGGCGGCTCGCGTCTCTCCGGTGGGCAGCGCCAGCGCCTGGCCATCGCGCGTGCGCTGATCCATGACCCGAAGCTGCTGATCCTCGACGAGGCCACCAGCAACCTTGATCCGGAAGCCCAGGAGGCCATCGTCGGCACGGTGGGAAGACTGAAGAAGCGCATGGCGGTGCTGGCCGTCGCCCATACCGACAAGCTGGTGCGCGAGGCTGACCAGATCTGGCGTCTTTCCGAGGGGCGGCTGGTGCAGCTGACCGCGACGCAGGGAGTTGCCGCGCTCGGTGGGTGACCTGCAGCTCAAGTTGGACCGGCTGCAGCGGCGCAGCCTGTTCCTGGTGGCGCGCTGGCTGGTGAGGCGCGCCGGATTCGACGGTGTGCGGCCGCTGGGAGCGAGGCTCGGCCGCATCCACCACGCCTTCAGCGGCAGCACGCGGCGCGCCTGCCTTGCCGGCATCGCCGCGTTGCGGGGCACGGCACCGGATGATCCCGCCGTGCGCGCCATCCTGCGCGAGGCCTATCGGGTGAACACCATTGCCGTGCTCGAAGTCCTGAGCATGGTCGATGAGCAGCTGGATGCAGCACGCCTGAAGGCGCGCTGCCGGGTCGACGGCCTGCATCACCTGGAGGCCGCGCGACAGGGGCGGGGTGCCATCCTGCTCGCCACGCATTCGGGCAACAGCCTGCTGCTCGCGGCCCAGCTGGCTGAAGCAGGCTGGCCGGTCACGGTGGTCTACCGGCACGCGCGGATGATGTCGGCGCAGTTCTTCGCCGGCGGACTGCCGCGCTATGGCATCGATGGCATCCTGGCCAACGAGGGCTTCAAGGCTTATGCGCGCATGCTCGATGCGCTGCGCAAGAACCGGATCGTGTTCGCCATGGTCGACCAGGGCGTGAGGGATGCGGAAACCGGCGTGCCGATGCGTTTCCTTGGCAAGGACATGCCCATGCCCGGTGGCGTGGTGCAACTGGCGCGCAGCTCGCGTTCGCCCATGTTGCCGGTGACAGCGCTGGCAGCCGATCCCGCCTGGCATTTCGGCATCGAGCCGCCGCTGGTGCTGCCGCCGGGCGGCAGCATCGAGGAAGACACGGCGCGGGTAATGCAGCATGTCGAGGAGCAGATCCTCGCGCATCCGGAATTGTGGAGCTGGCAGCACCGGCGCTGGCGCAAGTATCCGCTGCCGGAGCGCGCATGAGCGATCCCGTCGTCGCGCTTACCGGTGCGTCCGGTTTCGTCGGGCAACGCCTGGCGCCGCTGCTGGCGGCCAGTGGATGGCGCGTGCGGCTGCTGCTGCGTCGGGATCCCGTGCGTGAGCAGTGGCGGGGCATGAATCCACAGATCGTGGCCGGCGACCTGGGTGATGCGGTGGCGTTGCGCCAGCTCGTCAGCGGCGTGCAGGCAGTGGTGCACGTGGCAGGCCTGATCAAGGCTGCACGTCAGTCGCAGTACGATGCAGTGAATACTGCCGGCGCCACCCGCCTGGCCGAGGCTGTGGCGGCGCACGCGCCACAGGCGCACTTCCTGCATCTTTCCACGCTGGCGGCGCGAGAGCCCACGCTCTCCGGCTACGCGGCCAGCAAGCGCGCGGGCGAAGATGCGGTGCTGAAGTTGCTGGGCGGGCGTGCCACGGTGGTGCGGCCGCCGGCGGTCTATGGCCCGGGTGATCGCGAGACGCTGGTGTTCTTCCAGATCGCGCGCCACCGCCTGGTCCCCTTGCTGGGCACGCGCCATGCGCGGGCCGCGATGATCCACGTGGATGACCTGTGCAGCCTGCTGGTGGCGCAGCTGCGTGAAGCGCCATCGGGCCAGGTGGTCACTGCCACCGATGCCCGCCCCGACGGCTATGGCTGGAAGGAAGTCTTCGCGACAGCCGCGCGCGCGATGGGCAACGCGAATCCGGTCCTGTTCCACGCGCCGCTGCCGCTGCTGCGCACAGTGGCCCTGGTCGGCGATGCAGCGCGGCTGTTCGGCTCGGCCAACATGCTCAATTCGGAGAAGCTGCGCGAACTGCGCCATCCGGACTGGTCGGTGCCCGTGGAGCAGCGGGCTCAACCCGCGGGATGGGCGCCTGTCTATTCTCTCGCCGAGGGATTCGGCAACGCCGTTGCGTGGTATCGGCGCGCCGCCTGGCTCTAGCCAGTCCCGCGCGGGAATCACCGTGAAGACCATCCACATCGTCAATGTGACCACGGGAAACGGTGGCGACCTGCTGATGGCGATGGCGGCCGCGCACAAGTTATGTGCGCGGCTGGGACGGCGCAGGATTGTTCTTGACGGGCGGATGGTGGCCGACATCAACGGTTTGCGGGTCACCTCGCTGCTGCTTCCAAAGCCGTTGCGGTGGATTTCCAGGCTCCGCCGGGAGAATGACCGGAAGCGTGCGATCCGAAGCATCCGGCCGGGTGAGCTGGTTCTGGACGCGAATGGCTATCGACACGGCAACATATGGCCCGCACGACACGTTGAAGACGATATTGCGCTGGCGGCAGCTGTCCGGGAACGCGGTGCACATCTGGTCCTTCTTCCCAAGTCTTACGGGCCTTTCGACGCCGCAAGGGGTTCCCGGTTTGCCGACCTCGTCGACTTGACTGATCTGGCCTGGGCCAGGGACGAGGAATCGCTGCGAATGTGCCAGCCTGTCACGTCACGACTCCAGCTGTGTCCGGACTTCACCATTGGCGTGCCGGCCCCGGGAAAGCTTGCGGACAGCAAGGAAAGGCGCGGCATCCTGCTTGTCCCGAACTCAAAGCTGGTGGAGCGGGGCTTCATTGCAGATTTCGACGCCTACGCCCGCTTTCTCGCCGAATGCAGCGAACGACTGGCAACAAGGCAACATGCATGCCGCGTGCTTTTTCACCAGGACAAGGATTATCGCAGGCTGCACCGCCGGCTCTCGCGCCTCGGCATCCCCTGGGTGTTCAACAAGGACCCGCTTGCTTGCAAGACCGAGCTTGCCAGGGCATGGCTGGTATTCTCTTCGCGCTACCACGGGATGATCGGCGCCATATCTTCCGGGACGCCTTGCCTGGTGTTGGGCTGGGCGCACAAATATGGAGGATTTCTCGACTTCTACCCGGGCGGGCGGGAGTTGCTGGTAGCACAGCCATCAATTGACGCGGTTGCGGAGCGCGCAGCGTGGATCAACACCCCGGAAGTCCGCGAGGGTGTGATCAGGCGCCTGGTCCAGGGAAACCGCGCCATAGCGGCACAATCAGAATTGATGTGGGACCAGATCGCCAGCCTCGAAACCAGCCGGATCGCGTAGCGCAGTGCATCCGGAACACCCGGACGGCATCAGCGTCACTTGCGGGACAGCACGCCCAGCCGCCGCAGTTTCAAGTAGAGCAGGGGAGCCGCCAGCAGCGGGAAGCGCCGCTGCCAGGGCTTCACTTCCATGCGTATGCCGCGGTGGCGTTCGATCTTCCAGGCCACGTAGTCCATTGCACCCTCGAAGGTGAATGAGGCTTTCAGCAGCCGAAGCACGTTGAGTCGCCGCCCATGGCGGGCCAGCCTGGACCAGCGCCGCGAGGCATCCTCGCGTGCGGCCGCATCGAGTGAAGGTTGCAGCTGCCCTTGCGGGTCTTCGGTGAACGCGAGTCCCGCTTCGCGCCAGGCCAGTGGCAGCAATGCGGCATAGCGTTCCGGATCCTTGCCGACGATGTCCAGCGGGCGCGCGGACTGCTCCACGCGCAGCTCCGCGGCATAGGTGCGGGCGAAGAGGGCACGCCAGAAATCTGCGGCCGGTGCACTCCCGGGACCCAGTCGCGCCGCCCAGGTGCCGGCGCGGACCACGGCAGCCGCCACCAGATCCGTGGCCGCGGCGCGATCGGCTTGCGAACGCGACCACAGGCACAGTGCGGGCTGGCAGAAGCGCGCCCAGATGGTCGTGTCGCGCGCGTCATCGCGCAGACGGCGTGCGAACTGGGCGCGACTCATCACGGCGAACTTCGCCCTGAGGCGTTCACCGCCATGGTCGATTTCCAGGTAGCCCACGTTTGGCGGCAGCCAGCGATTGGCGAGGCGCGCCATTGCAGAGCCAGGCCAGCAGCGCACATCATCGAGCAGCACGTAGAAATCGAGGATGCCCTCCAGGGTTCCCGCGCGCAGCGCCGAGCCATAGTAGAGCACCGCGGCCGTGCCGCCGCCGCCGCGGCGCGCCAGCTCCTCCGCCAGTGCCTGTGCGCCGGCCGGCGCGGGCCGTCCCAGTTCCGCTTGCAGCCGCTCGTGCAGGCGGGCGTCGCTCACGACAGCCAGGACTTCAGTGGTCCGCGCCGCCGGGCGGACTCCGCCTGCACGATGCGGATGGCGTGCAGCACCAGGCAGATGGCCACCCACACCGCCACGACCTGGATGCCGATGTCCGGCCGGCCGAGGATCACCGAGACGGTGAGGATGGCGAGGTTGGGATTGCGGCGCGCGGTGACCAGGCGCAGCTTGCTGTCGAAGCGCTGCCACACATGCATGTCCATCTTGTAGCGGGCGATGAAGATGCCTTCTTCCAGCCGCTGCAGGATATAGCCGGCCACGATGACGGTGAGCGCCAGCGAGCCTTCAGGCAGAGCCAGCCCTGCCGCACCAAGCCCCACCACCCAGGCCCACCACCAGAAGGGCGGATGCAGCAGGTCGATGAGGTGGTCGTAGAGGTCCCCGAACTTCGAGGAGTTGAGTGTCACGCGCGCCAGCTTGCCGTCCACCGTATCGAGGAAGGTCATGCCCCATGCCGCCACCAGTCCCCAGGCGAACTGGCCCTGCCAGAAGGCCCACATGGCCAGAAGCACCAGTATCAGGCTGGCAGTTGTCACCGTATTAGGGGCGATGCCGAAGCGGGCGCAGACGCGCGTGAAGGCGCGCGCCGGGCGCGGCCACAGATAAAGCGTCACGAAGTCGGTCACGCCCTTGTAGGAACCGGCAAATACCCGCGCCTCGATGGCGGGCAGGTTGCCGGCCTGCAGCGGCAGCAGGAAAGGCGGTTCGCGCTTGCGCAGCTGGTCGTTGTAGGAGCCCGCGATCTCGCTGCCGGAACGGCGGGGCAGATCCACCGGCCCCTGGCCCTGCGCAAGCAGCGCCGCCCCTTCATCAGCGCGTGCAGGAGGCAGCACCAGCGCCACACATTCACCCGCCTCGTTCACCATGGCGCAGCCCTGGTCCTGCCGCGCCAATCCCTTCACCAGGGGTTCGTCGAACACCCAGTCGGCCCGCAGCAGCACCACGCGCCCGGCCGCCGCTTCCGTTGCCGTGGCGCCGGCGCGCCGCAACTGTCGGGCAAGGCGCTCGCTGGAGCTGAGGCTCCAGATCTGCAGCGGCGACTGGCCGACGATGCGCCCGGCGACAGCGGGTGGGGCGGTGGCGGGTTGTGGCATCATCGATTCCTTATGACTGCTCCAGCGGCGCCGGCATTATCGACGAACGCCCTGCGCTTTGCGCACGTCTCCGACCTGCACCTGCCATTTGAACCGCAACTGGATTGGGGACAGCGCTGGTCGAAGCGGCAGTTGTCGGCCTGGTCGTGGCGCCGGCGACGAGCCGTGCAGCGGCCGGAAATCCTCGATGCGCTCCGCGCAGATCTCGCGGCCCTGCATCCCGGACAGTTGCTGGTGACCGGCGACGTCACCAATTTTTCGCTGCCCGGGGAGTTCGCGCGTGCCGCGCAGTGGCTGGGAGCACTGGCCGCGCACATGAACGTGAACGTGGTGCCAGGCAATCATGACGCGCTGGTCCCGGTGCCCGAGGCCGAGGGCCTGGGGCGCTGGCAGCAGTTCATGGAGGGCGGGCAGCAGACGCCATGGATCGCGCGCCGCAATGGCGTGGCCTTCATCGGGCTGACCTCGGCGCTGCCCACTGCCCCGCTGCTGGCCACCGGGCGATTGGGCGCGGCACAGCTGGAACGACTGGAGTCGCTGCTGGCTGAAGAGGAGCGGTCCGGTCGTCTCCGCGTCGTGCTGCTGCATCATCCGCTGGTGGATGGCGCGGTCAGCGTGCGCAAGGCGCTGTCTGATCGCGCTGCCCTGCGCGATGTGCTCAAGCGCGCCGGTGCAGAGCTGGTGTTGCATGGACACGCGCGCTGGGCCCGCCTGGAATCGGTGCCGGGTCCGCGGGCACCGATCCCCGTGCTCTGCGTGCCGTCCTCTTCGGCATTGCCGAATCGCCACGACGAGGCCGCGCGCTGGCACCTGGTCACGCTGCCCGCGCCGGGGGAAGCGCGCTGGGCGCAGGTGGAAGTGCGACAGTGGTCCCCCGGCAAGGCCGCTTTCGTATCGGCGTCGACCTACGATCTGAGGTTGCCGGATGCGGGATAATGCAGCCATGCCCAACGCCACCGAGCTGAAATTCGGCGACCCGCACAACCGCGTCGCGCAGACCCGTTACTGGACAGTGCTGCTGCGCCCGCGGCAACCGACCCTCGGGGCCCTGGTGCTGGTGTGCCGCGAGGAAGTGAAGGCCTTCTCGGAACTGAGCGGCGAAGCCTTTGCCGATCTGCAGCACGTGGTGCAGGGCGTGGAAGCAGCGCTGCGCGAGGTGGTCGCTTATGAGCGCATCAACTACCTGATGCTGATGATGGTGGACCCCGACGTGCACTTCCACGTGATCCCCCGCTACCAGTCGCCGCGGCAATTCGGCGGCACGAGTTTCCCTGACACGGGCTGGCCCGGCCCACCGGCGCTGGAACCGGCCGTGGTGCCGGCTGCAGAGCTGGCTGAGGCACTGCGCCTGCGGCTGCAGCAGGCGTGGCCGTCAAGGGGGCCCGCCGCGTGAGCGCCTCTCCGCACCTGGCCCACCGGGTGCCCGACAGGCTGGATATGTACACGCTCAGGGCATTGCTGGGACCGCTGCTGCTCGCCTTGTGCGTGCTGCTGGTGGCCATGATGCTGTGGCGCCTGCTGCGATTGTTCGAACTGGCGGCGACCACCGGCGCCAGCCCGCTGCTGGTACTGAAGATGATCGGCGCGCTGCTGCCGCATTACCTGGGGCTGGCCCTTCCCGCGGCCTTCTTTGCGGCCATCTTCATGTCCACCGCGCGCATCGGCGACGACAACGAACTGGACGCCATGCTTGCCACCGGGCGCTCGATCACCCGCCTGGCGGTGCCTTACTTTGCAGTGGCCCTGGCCCTGGTTGCATTCAACGTGCTGCTGTTCGGCTACCTGCAGCCGGAAACCCGCTATGGCTACAACGTCACCGTGCACCAGGCGCGCAACACCGGCTGGGATGCGCGCCTGGAAGCGAACCGCTTCGTGAGCGTGCGGGACGGCTATACCCTGGCTGCCGACAGCGTGGGGCCGGATGGCCGGACCCTCGGCGGAGTCTTCGTCGAGCGCCATGACGATGACGGTGAAGAAGTGATCACGGCACGATCCGGTCGCCTGGTGCCGTCAGCTGATGGCACCAGCCTGCTGCTTGAGCTTTCGAACGGGCTCATCCTGCTGGGGCAGCCCGGCGGTGCCGTCAAGACCGTGAAGATTTCCACCGGGCGCATCAACGAGGACTTCACCGTGGTGCCGCCTCCCTACCGCGCGCGCGGCAGGGACGAGCGTGAACTGACACTGCCGGAACTGCGCATGCAGTCCCCCGCGTATGAGGCGGCGGGCATCACGCCGGCGGAGCGCGCCGGGGAGTTCCATGGCCGGCTGGCGCGCATCGGGTTGCCATTGCTGTTGCCGCTGCTTGCGCTGCCACTGGGAATGGCTGCCAAGCGCGGCCGTCGGGCCCCGGGTACGGTGTTCGCCGTGCTGGCGCTGCTCACGCTCGACCAGGCCCTGCAGTTCGGCGAAAGCCTGGCCGAGAATGGCCGTGCCTCGGCACCGCTGGCGGTATGGCTGCCCGTGCTGTTGTTCGCCGTGCTGGGGACATGGCTGTTCCGCAGCAGCCTGCAGTGGCCGGGCGACAACCCCGTGATGCGCGCGGTGGCCGCCATCGAGGGTGCATTCGAAGGCATCCAGAAGCGGCGCAAGGGCGGCAAATGAAGCGCGTACTGGGCAACTACCTGCGGCGCCGCGTGGGCGGACAGATACTGGGGCTGTTGCTGGCCCTGACTGCGCTCATCCAGCTGTTCGAGCTGCCCGAGGTCACAGGCGAAGTGCTGGATCGCGGCCTTGGGGTGATGGGCGTCCTCAAGTACGCGGCGTTGCGCACCCCCGCGCAATTGCAGATCGCCCTGCCGCTGGCGGGCCTGCTGGGAACCATGGCTGCATTTTTCGCCATGGCCCGCACGCGGGAAATCACGGCATTGCGGGCGGCAGGTGTAGGCCTGGGTCGCGTCACGCTTTACCTGGTGCCGGTGCCCCTGCTGTTCGCGCTGCTGCATGTCGCACTGGTCCAGAGGCTGGTGCCGGCAGCCGAAAATGCGTTGCAGACCTGGTGGGATGACTCTGAGCCGCTGGAACAGCGCGAGGCAGACCCGGAGTGGGTGCGCACCAGCAATGGCATCCTGCGCTTCGATCGCCACAGCGCCGATGGCATGCGGCTGCTGGATGTACGCATCTTCCAGCGCGAGGCTGATGGCCTGCTGATGCTGCGCACGCGCGCGCGCGAGGCGAACTGGCGCGATGGCGCCTGGCAGCTGGAAGATGCGGAGGATCTCATCCCCGCGACCGGTAACGGCCCGGTGACCGACACGCGCCGGTGGGAATCGAACCTGCGGCCGCTGGACGTGGTGAGCCTCGATCAGTCCGAACCACATCTGTCGAGCGTGGATCTGGCAGCAGTGATCAGCGGCGAGCGGGTCAGCACACGCCCCGCCAGCTTTTACCAGACCGTGCTGATGCAGACCTTCGCAGCACCGTTCACGGTGTTCATCATGATGCTGCTGGCGGTGCCGGCCGCATTGGTGTCGGAACGTGGCGGCGGGGGCGGGCGGATGCTGGTGGCGCTGGTGCTGGGCCTGGGCTTCCTGCTCGTGGATGGCATCTTCTCGGCATTCGGAACCAGCGGCCGCATCGGGCCGCTGGTGGCTGCGTTCTCGGCACCCGCTGCCTTTGCGCTGATCGGGCTGCTGCAACTGCGCAGTTGCGAGAAGGCCTGATCCGGACGGTCCGCCAGAGCGCCCCGTGCTGCGGGCCGGTATGATGCCCTCGTCAGTTGCCTGCCAAGGTGCTCCTTGTTCGATGACATCCAGATCGTGCCCGTTGGCACCAGCCAAGAGCTGAAGCGTTTCATACGCATTCCGGCGAACCTGTATTCGGGCGACCCCCACTTCATTCCGCCCCTGGAGCTGGAGCGGCTGGACGCGCTGCGGCCCGGCAAGAATCCGTATTTCGAGCACGCCGAGGTCCGGTTCTTCATTGCCACGCGGGGTGGCCGCGACGTGGGCCGCATCAGCGCCCAGGTCGACCGGCTGGTCGCCGATCCGCAACTGGGATTCTTCGGCCTGCTGGCCGCGGAGGATGATCCGGCGGTATTCCATGCGCTCTTCGCGGCAGCAGAAGGCTGGCTGCGTGAGCGCGGCCGCACCGTGGTGCGCGGGCCGTTCAGTCTCTCGATCAACGAGGAGACAGGCCTGCTGATCGACGGATTCGACGCACCGCCAATGATCTTCATGCCGCACGATCCGCCGTACGCGGCGGCGCAAGTGGAGGCGCAGGGCTACGCCAAGGCACGCGATGTCATCGCCTACCTCTACGACGTGGTGAAGGGATTCCCTGAAGATGTCATGCGCCTGGTGCGACGCGCGGAAAGCCGCGGCATCCGCATCCGCCACATCGACATGTCGCGCATCGAGGAGGAATTCCGCCTGGTGATGGATATCTTCAACGATGCCTGGAGCCAGAACTGGGGTTTCATTCCTTTCACCGAAGCGGAACTGACCCACATGGCCAAGGGCCTGAAGCCACTGCTGGATCCTCGCTGGACCGCCATTGCCGAGTATGAAGGAGAGGCGGTGGCCTTCGGCATCCTGCTGCCGAACCTCAACGAGGCCATCCGGGACTTCAACGGGCGACTGCTGCCGTTCAACTGGCTGAAGCTGCTGCTCCGGATCAAGCGCGGCACGCGCACGGGTCGCGTGCCGCTGATGGGTGTGCGGCGCAGTTTTGCCGGTGGCCTGCTTGGCGGCATGGTGCCCCTGGCAGTGATCCACAGCCTGCAGCGGCATGCGAAGCCCAAGGGAATGGTGAGTGCCGAGTTGTCGTGGATCCTGGAGGACAACCGGCCGATGCGCCGCATGATCGAGGCCCTGGGCGCCACCGGGTACAAGACCTACCGCGTGTACGAGAAGCGGCTTGGCTGAGGTGCCCGCGCAATACACCGCACTCGTGCTTGCCGGCACGCGGCCGGGCGGTGATCCGCTGGCGGCACAGGCAGGCGTTGCGCACAAGGCACTGATCGAGGTGGGAGGCATGCCCATGCTCGGCCGGGTGCTCTGCGCGCTGGCGGCGACAGGCGAGGTGGGACGCATGGTCGTTGCCACCGATCGTCCTGAACTCCTCTCGCACATGCCGTCTGTCGGTAAAGCTGTTGAGGTCATTCCGGCTGCTGCGGGGCCCAGCGCCAGCGTGGCGCGGGCGCTGGAGCAACTGGGCACGCCGCTGTTGGTGACCACCGCCGACCATGCGCTGCTGCAGGTGGAATGGGTCTCGCAGTTCCTGCGCGATGCTGGAGGTGTCGAGGCCGATGCAGTCGTGGGCCTGGCGCGGCGGGAGGCGGTGGTGGCGGCCGCCCCCGGAACCGAGCGCACCTGGCTGCGTTTTGCGGATGGCGACTTCTCTGGCTGCAACCTCTTCCTGCTGCGCACCCCCGAGGCAGTCCGCATCGTCGGCCTGTGGCAATCACTCGAAGCCGCGCGCAAGCGACCCATGTCGCTGCTGCGCCGGCTGGGTTTCCTGCATGTGCTGCGCTATCGTCTGGGCCTGCTCAGGCTGGACCAGGCGCTGGAGCGGCTGGGGCGCATCGCCGGTGCCAGGGTCAGATATGTGGTGCTTGCCGACGGTCGCGCAGCCATTGACGTGGACAAGCAGGCCGACCTTGAGCTCGTACGGCAGCTGCTGCGTTGCTAGCCGGGCGCTGATGCCGGGATCGTGCTGGTGAGAAAAGAAGAAGAAAAAACCGACCTTGCCTTCCTGTTCATCGGGGGGGTGCACCATGTGCTGCACCTTGCGCCGGTGGCGGTGGAGATCAGTCGCCGTCGTCCGGACCTGGCGGTGGAGTGCATCTGTGGTGATGCCGCCACTGCCGCGGCGCTGCAGGCAGTCGCCGGTGCGAATGCGAACCTCCGCATCACGGTGATGCATACCTCGCTGCTTTCACGCCTCATGATGGCCGCCACCGGTCGACGCTCGGCAGGGAAGGGACCACTGCTGGCGGCCATCCGCTGGCGCACGCGGCGGGCCAGGGCCATCATCGTGCCCGAGCGCACTTCCGCGAATCTGCGCAGGCTGGGGTGGCGTGGACCGCTGGTCCATTTCCGCCACGGCGCCGGCGACCGGGCGCCTGCGTCTGAAGCAAGACTGCGGGCCTTCGACCTGATCATCGTGCCTGGCGAGAAGGACATAGAGCGTGCGGTTTCCAGGGGCATTGATCGTTCGCGGCTGCGCACCGCCGGATACGTGAAACTCGACTACCTGCAGGCGGCGCCCGCAGTGGCTGCGCCGCTCTTCGACAACGGGCGCAAGACGGTCTTCTACAATCCCCATTTCGATGCCAGGACTTCATCCATCGGCATCGCGCGCGAAGTGATCGCGCAGTTCCGCGACCAGGACCGCTACAACCTCGTGTTCGCCCCGCATGTGCGGGCCGTGGAAGACCTGTCGGTCGGCGAGCGGCGTGCGCTGGAGGAGCTGGCAGTTCCGGGGCGGATCCTCGTTGACCTGGGCTCCCCCGGCCTCTTCGACATGCGCTATGTGAAGGGTGCGGATCTCTATCTGGGAGACATGTCCAGCCAGCTCTATGAATTCCTCGTGCGTCCACGGCCGGTGGCCTTCATCAACTGTCACTGCGTGGACTGGCGCGAGGATTCCCGGTACGCAGGCTGGCACCTCGGTGAAGTGGCGGAAAATGTCTCCGGCCTGCTGCAAACCGTGGATCGTGCCTTTGCCAGCCACGCGCAGAAGGCGACCCTGCAGGAACAGGCAGTGGATTTTGCATTCGGCGACTATCGGGGTGCGACCGGGCGTGCTGCAGATATCGTGCTGGATTTCCTCAAGCTGGACGCCAGATGTGCGGCATAGCCGGGTGGTACCGGCGCGACGGGCATGCGGTGCCGGCGGCAGTCATCCAGGCGCAGTGCGCCACCATCGTGCACAGGGGACCTGACGACGAGGGCGTCCTCACCGATGGCGACCTCGGCATCGGCATGCGCCGGCTGAGCATCATCGACCTCGCTGGCGGCCATCAGCCCATCGAAACCCGCGACAGGCGCCTGGCCATCGTCTTCAACGGCGAGATCTACAATCACCGCGAATTGCGGCAGGAGCTTGTGGCGGCGGGCCACGCCTTCACGACGCAGAGCGATACCGAGACCATCCTGCTCGCATTCAGGGAATGGGGCGATGCCGCCTGGTCGCGCCTGGAGGGCATGTTCGCCGTGGCCATCTGGGACCGGCAGGCACGCAGCCTGACGCTGGCCCGCGATCCCATCGGCATCAAGCCACTGTACGTGACCGGGCAGAATGGCGGACTGGCCTTTGCATCCGAACTGCCGGCGCTGGAAGTGCTTCCCGGGCACCGCTTCGACGTCTCGCCGCGTGCCGTGCACGACTTCTTCAGCTTCGGTCACGTGCGCATGCCGCGCAGCATTTACCAGCAGGTGCATTCGGTGAAGCCCGGGCACGTGCTGCGGATCGGGCCGTCGGGCCCCCCGGTTGAAACGGCCTTCTGGCGGGCAACGTACCACCGTGCCGAGCTGCGTACAGAGGCCGAGTGGGTCGAGGATTTCCGTATCCGCTGGCTCGATACGATCAGGCAGCACCTGCTCAGCGACGTTGAAGTGGGCGCCTTCCTGTCTGGCGGCATCGACTCCTCGGCGGTCGTGGCGGCCATGCGCAGGGTAAGCGACGCACCGGTGCGCACTTTTACCATCGGCTTCCCCATCGAGCGCTACAACGAGGCACCGGCAGCGGAGGCGGTCGCGCAGCACCTCGGCTGCCTGCATACAACGCGCACCATCGACCTGAAACGGGCCCGCGACATCCTGCCGGCCGTGCAGCGCTGTTATGGCGAGCCTTTTGCCGATCCTTCCGCGGTGCCAACCTGGTACGTGTCGCAGGTGGCGCGCGAACAGGTGAAGGTGGTGCTATCAGGTGATGGCGGCGATGAGCTTTTCATGGGCTACAAGCGGCACCGCACCGAACAGCGGGTGGGCGCCATGAACCCCGTCGCCAGGCGGCTGGCCCGCTCAGTGGTCAGCTGGCCCTCGACACCCTTGCGCCCGGTGAACTACGTGCTGCACCGGGTACAGAAAGCCCTGAGCAGCGCCGGCCTGCCGGATGGTGTCAGCCGCTTCTTCGCCCGTACCCAGATCACTTCACCGGAGATGCGCAGCCGCCTCTACGATCCGGCGTTCCATTCGCTGGTGGAAGGCGCGCATCCCTTCGAGGCGCTGCGCGACGAGTATTTTCCCGATCCGGCAGCCAGCATCTCTGCCGATCCCCTCGAGCAGTTCGTGTATGCGGACCTGGCACTCAACCTGCCTTCGGCCATGCTCACCAAGGTTGATCGCGCCAGCATGGCGCATTCGCTGGAGGTGCGCGTGCCCATGCTCGGTGCCCGCTTCGTGGACTGGGCGATGGGCGTTCCCACGTCGATGAAGATGCGCGGCACCACCGGGAAGTACCTCTTGCGCAAGGCCATCGGTCCGTGGCTGCCGGAAGGGGCAACCCGCCGCCGCAAGCAGGGCTTTGCCATCCCGCTGGCGGAATGGTTCGCCGGGGATTTCGGCAACTTTGCGCTGGAGTTGTGGAAGGACAGCGGTCTCCGTGATGCCGGATTCCTGTCACCGGCAGCCGTGGATGCGGTATTCGCGGCCCACCGCGCGGGCAAGCGCGACCACGGCCGCCTGCTGTACGCACTGGCTGTCTTCTGCCTGTGGTGGGATGGCCGCCGGCCCTGAGCATGCGGCAACGCCGTCCATCGGCGTGATGCTGCATGATTTCGCCCTTGGCGGCAGCGAACGGGTTGCCATCCGCCTCGCCAACGCCTGGGCAGTAGCGGGGTGCAACGTGGTGCTGCTCGCCGGGAGCGGCGAGGGTCCACAGCGCAAGCTCGTGCGGGACCAGGTCCCGGTCGAAATCGCTGCTCCACGCGTGCCGCGCGCCGGCCGCGATCCTGCCCAACTGGGGGCCTGGTTCGGCCGCCGGTGCGCAGCGCTGGGGCTGGAGGCGGCCTTTGTGCCTGGCAATTCGTATTTCCGGGCGGTGGCGCCGGCATTGGCTTCGGCCCCCCGGTTGCAGATGCTGGCCAAGGTGAGCAATCCCTTGTGGCGCGCAGATCGTTCCATGTGGCGCAACCTGGTGTTTGCGATGAAGACCCGTCGGCGGCTGCGCGGGGTCCTCGCCGTGGTGGCGATGTCACCGGCAATGGCACGGGGAGCAAGGCGCGCACTGGGTCCGGCATTCAGGATCGAGGTGATTCCGAATCCCGTCCTCGATGCGGTGCCAGCCGCTGCCACTGCGCGCAGGCGCTGGCATCTCTGCGCCGCCGGAAGGCTTGTGCCTCAGAAGAACTTCAGCCTGCTGCTGCAGGCCCTCTCGATGCTGAAGGACCTTCCAGTCACGCTGGATTTGCTGGGCGAGGGTCCACTGGAGGCGCAGCTGAGGCAACAGGCAGCCCGCCTGGGCATCCAAGACAGGGTGAACTTCGCGGGACGGGTGGATGACGTGCATCCCCATCTGGCCGCCGCGGAAATCGCGATGATTACATCCGACTTCGAAGGCTATCCTGCCGTTGCCATTGAGGCGATGGCGGCCGGAACATTCCTCATCTCGGTCCACTGCTCAGCATCCATACCCGAGATCATTTCCTCGCCATTGATGGGCACGTGCGTGAGCTCGCGGGATCCGGCCGAGCTTGCCGCGGCGGTGAGGAGGTATTTTGATAATCGCGCCTGTGACCGGGACCGCATGCGCGAGTTGGCCGTGCAGCACCTCACCAGCGTATCGGCGCGCCGGTACCTGGATATTCTTGCTGACCGGAACCCGCAGGAGTCAATCCGACCGTGACCGAAACGATACAGTCGAAGGCCGTCTGGGTGATGGCCAAAGGCTACGCGCCTGATGAGGGCGGCATGCAGACTTATGCGCGGGCAGTGGCCGAAGCCTACGCGGCAGCCGGCGCCAGCGTCACCGTGTTCACGTCCACCAGTGCCGGGCCGCGCGATACGGCCTTTGGCCCTGTGCGACTGGTGGACGTGGGGCCGGAGCGCGGTTTCACGATGTACAGGCGTTACGTCGCGGCGCTGCGCCGTGAACGTCGCAGGTACGGTGAACCCGCGCTGCTGCATGCCACCACGTGGCGCACTTCGGTGGTGCCCACCCTGCTGGGCTTTTCCTGTGTGGTGACGTTCCATGGACGCGAGTTCATGTACCCAAAAGGGTGGAAGCGCTGGCTGATGACCCATGTGGCACGCCGGGCCCGGCGCGTGGTGGCCGTGAGCCAGTACAGCGCCGATGCATTGCAGCGGCGCATCCCCGGGCTGGCGATGCCACCACTGGTGGCCTGGAATGGTGTGACGCCAGGCCTGTTGCGTCGCGAACCGCAGGACGCCGGCCAGGACCCGCCGCTGGTCTTTTCCCTGTGCCGGCTGGAGCCGCGCAAGAACCTCAACGCCGCCCTTGTCGCAGCCGCCGCCTGTCGTGACGAGGGATTGCATTTCCGCTTCGTGATCGGCGGACGGGGGCCGGAATTTGAACGCCTGCGTGCCACCATCGACCGCCTGTGCCTGCAGGAAGAGGTGGAAATGGCCGGCTTCGTCGCCAATGAAAGGGCCCTGGAGCTCTATCGCGATGCGGACATCTTCATCCACCCGCAGGTCACCCGCGACGGCGGCCGCGATTTCGAAGGCTTTGCCATTGCCATTGCCGATGCAATGTATGCTCGAACGGCGGTGATCATCGGACGCGATGGCGGGCCGCGCGAGCTGATCGAGGATGGCATCTCTGGCCTCTTCGTTGACGGCAACGACCAGGACTCCGTCACCGGCGCCTTGCGGCGGTTGTTGCGTGACGTACCGCTGCGACGCACACTTGCTGTCGCAGCTGGCACACGCGCCGAGCGTGAGTTCGACTGGAACAGGCATGTGGCCACGGTCGTGGAGAACACCCTTGCGTAAGAGGATCCGTAACCGGCTGTTTGCCCTTGCGACCTTCTGGAAACGATACGTCAGCCACGAGGGCGTGAAGCTTTCGCTGCGAGGAGCGTCGCCGCGCGTGCGCTACCGCCTGTTCAGGGACTACGAGCTGGACGATGTGCAACTGTGCCGCGCGGTGCTGCGGCCAGGGGACAAAGTGATCGAGCTGGGCTCGGCTGTGGGGTTCCTCGCGCTGTACTGCATGAAATACCTGGGCGTGCGCGAGTTTGCAGCGGTCGAGGCCAATCCTGCCCTGCGTGACGTGATGCAGGAGAACTTCCGTGTGAACGGCGTCGGGTTCCCGACCTGTATCAATGCGGCGGTCGGACCCGTGCAGGGGACAGTCTCATTCAACATCAGCCGTGATTATTTCTCGTCGTCGCTGCGGCAGGCCGCCAATACCGTGCAATCGCTGCAAGTGCCCCAGCGCACTATCCCGGACATCCTCGCCTCCCTGCCGTTCCGCCCGAATGCGCTCATCATGGACATCGAGGGCGCCGAGGTGGACCTGCCCGTCTCGCACTTGTGCCTGTTCGACAAGATCGTGGCCGAGTTCCACGGCCGGATGGTGGGCGAAGAAAAGGTGGACGCCCTGATCGGATCCCTGTTGCGGGCCGGCTATCGGATCGTGGAGCGACGCGGACCTTCGCTCGCCCTGGTCAGGGAAGCTGCGGGGGTGGAGGGCGCAGGCCGGGCCTGAGTGCTGGCACGATCGAGGATGATCTGCGCGGCGCGCTGCGCGGAACCCGGGCCAATCTCGCCCATTGCGTCCGCCACCAGGCGGCACTGCCGCTCGCGATATTTCCCATGCAACCCGCCGGCGCGCAGCAGTGCCGGCAGCACATCCTCGGGCCGCTCCACCACCTCGCCCATCTCCCACATCAGGTAGTCGGGATTCCCGTGCCACGAAGCGGCATGGCTGTCCAGGAACACGCACGGCCGGGGCTCGGCGGCGAACTCATAAACCTGGCTGCTGACATCCCCCAGGTAAAGGTCAGCAGCCAGCGTGTAGGTCATGTCCATGCTGCGCGGTGAACCCAGGTCCACCAGCACCTGGTCCGGGACTGCGAGGCATTCCCATGCGGCGCGTTGCCGCCGGTCGCTGGCAGCGAACAGCCGTACATGCGGAGCGACGATGAGGTTGAAGAGTCCGCTGTCTCTGATCGCCTCGATCACGTGGCGGGCATGCCGCCACGAAGACAAGCGCGGGTGGAAGTGCGGGTTGTAGAGCACGACCGGCCGGTTGTTGCCGAACAGCGCCGGGGCGCCATGGCGCAGTTGCCGCAGGGCAGACAACTTCACATAGCCGCTGGCATGGCAGCGTTCCGGCGGCAGTAGGTCGGCTTCAATGGTGCGTCGGCGGTCTTTCTCTCCGGCGACGATGAGGTCATCGAACAGCGCGATGCGCCGTTCGAAGCCCACGGCACGATCTCCGGCACCATGCCGCAGGTGGACCATGGGAGGGCAGTAGCCCGGAAGGCGCTTGAGCACGGTGGATGTCCGTTCTGCGGTGACGAGAATGGCGCACCTGCGAAGGTTGCGGGCGTGCGCCAGCAGGCGCGGCAATTTCAGGCTGCCGCCCGTGACTGAGTTGCGTGCCAAGTGCTCAATCATGCCCGGCAGCTGCAGCAGCGAGAGCGAGTAGGGACCACTGTCGAGGCGCCGCATCAGGTCCGCGGTGGCATCGGCCAGGTGTCGCGTTGCGGCGAACAATGCGACCTCAACGCCGGCGCGCCGGCTCAGTTCTGCCGCTACGGGGACGATGTGCAGCAGCTGGTGCTCACCTCCGATGAGCACAAAGCCGATCATTCAGTGCGCCCGATGTTCACGCCGGCCCGCGGAAATGCCTTCCGCCGGCCCAGGCTCCCGCGATCTCCCGGCAGCGGGCAAGGTCGGCGGGGAAGTCCAGTTCCGCCCACTCCAAGCCCTCGATCAGGGCGACCCGCACATCCACCCCCTCACCGGCCAGCTTGTGGATTGCCGACAGGTACCAGAGGCCCGTGCCCTCCGCCGTGCGCATCACCCGCTCGACTTCGGCCACGAAGCAGGCAGCTCCGTCGGTGCTGAAGCGCAGGAAGCCGATGGACTCGCCGTTGACCCCTTCCGCGAGCTTCTTGCCAATGGCCCGCAGGTGCTCGCCCTCGGCGATGACCTTCATGTCGTCATCGTCATAGGCCGGCTTGCGGTCGATGGTCACGGTGATCTGGGCGGACGGGGATTTCAGCAGCCGGGCCACGATGGCGGGCGAAATCAGGGTATCCCCGTTCAGCACCAGCACCGGGCCGGAGAGCTCCTGGCGGACCATCCAGCAGGTGCCCAGGTTGTCCGCGACCTTGTAGAAGGGGTTGAACAGCGTCCTGACCCGCATTCCCGGGGGCGTCAACCGGGGCAGGGCCTCCTCCACGAGATCGGACCTGAAGCCCGTCACCACCACCGCCTCGGGGACTCCAGCCTCCGCCAAGGCCTTCAGCTGCCACCCCAGCATGGGTCGGCCGGCCAGATCGAGCAGGCATTTGGGCAGGTCCCGGGTGTGCGGGAGGAGGCGGCTGCCCTGTCCGGCGGACAGGATCACGGCTCGTTGTGGCTTTTCTGCGACGCTCACGGGTGTGCTGGTTAAATGGATTTCGGCCAGTGTACACAGCCGGGATTAGTATTGCCCGGAGCCTTTCGGGCGCCCGGAAGGCGCTCAGGCGGCGCTATCCGGCCCCTCAGGGGTACCCTGATAGGCCAACTTGCGTATTGCACCTGAATCAGGCAGTGCATCACAGTCAGGTTTCGATTAAATTGCGTTGGCGCTTCCGCCACACTAAATTTGGCATCGTTTTCCGACAGGAGAGCCGTTCACCGGCGTCGAAGAATTGGACGGTAACTTGGCTTTACAGAACGTGGCGACCCCGACAGCCAGCGGCATCGAGTTGCGTCGCGCGGAATTTTCCACGCTTGTTGAAGCGCTGGACTATGCCGCGCGCGGCCTGTCCGGGTTCAACTACTACAACGGCCGTGGTGAGCTGACTACGGTGCTCCCTTACGGGGAACTGCGTGATCGCGCACGCGCGCTCGCACGTCGCCTGCAGGGACTGGGTCGCGGCGCGCGCGTCGCGCTGGTGGCGCACACGCATCCGGATTTCGCCGTGATGTTCTATGCCTGCCAGTACGCGGCGCTGGTGCCGGTGCCGCTGCCGGCTGCCATCCACCTGGGTGGACATGAAGCGTACGTGCGCCACCTGCGCCAGATGGTGCTCGACTGCCGCGCCGCTGCAGCATTTGCCCCCGCAGATTTCACTGAGTTGCTGCGCGAGGCCGTCGAAGGCCTGTCCGTGCAGGTGGCCGGCACGCTGGAGGATTTCCAGGCGCTGGAAGACCTGGGCGACCTGCCGCCGCCGCCGCGCACCGACGAGCTGGCCTACCTGCAGTACACCTCGGGCAGCACGCGCTTCCCGCGTGGCACGATGATCACGCAGGCCTCGGTGATGCATAACCTCGAGGCCATCTTCAACCACGGCTTCCGCCTCACGCAGGAAGACCGCTTCTTCTCGTGGCTGCCGTACTACCACGACATGGGCCTGGTGGGCATCGTGCTGGGCTGCATGGCCACGCAGCGTTCCTGCGACTTCCTCGGCTCGCGCGAGTTCGCGATGCGGCCGCGCCTGTGGCTGAAGCTGATGTCGCAGAACCGCACGACCATCTCCTTCAGCCCGCCCTTCGGCTATGCGCTGGCCGCGCGCCGCGTGTCGCAGAAAGATACCGAGTCACTCGACCTCTCCGCCTGGCGGGTGGCCGGCGTGGGTGCCGAGATGATCCACGAGGAATGGCTGGATGCCTTCGCCGAGGCGCTGGCGCCGGCAGGCTTCAGCCGCAAGGCCTTCCTGCCGTGCTATGGCATGGCCGAATGCGCCCTGGCGGTGAGCTTCTCGCCGGTAGGCGAGGGCATGCACCTGGATTACGTGGACGGCGACTGGCTGTCCGACACGGGCGAGGCGCGCGTTTACCGGCAGGGTGCTCCCGGCCGTCGCAAGGGCTTCGTGATGTGCGGCAAGCCACTGCCCGGCTTCGAGGTGGAGATCCGCGACGAGCAGGGCCGTGTGCTGCCCGAGCGCCGCGTGGGCCGCGTCTTCCTGCGCAGCCCCAGCGTGATGCAGGGCTATTACAACCTGCCGGAGATCAGCGCCGAAGTGCTGTCGGCCGATGGCTGGCTCAACACCGGTGACCTGGGTTACCGCGTCAATGGCGCGCTGTACCTCACTGGCCGCGCCAAGGACCTGCTCATCATCAACGGCCGCAACATCTGGCCGCAGGACCTCGAGAGCCTGGCCGAGCTGCAGCCGGAAGTGCGTCCCACCGACGCGTCCGCGTTCTCCGTGCCCGGCAGCGACGGCACCGAGGTTGCGGTGCTGGTCGTACAGTGCCGCGAGACCGATCCGAAGAGCCAGGCAGAGCTCGCCGATCGCCTGCACGAGGCCATCTCCATCGAGTTCGGCATCCGCTGCCTGATCGAGCTGGTGCCGCCGCACACGCTGCCGCGCACCTCCTCCGGCAAGCTCTCGCGCAGTGTCGCGCGCAAGGAGTTCCTCGAGCGTCACAGCGAGGAAAGCCTGCGCGAGGCCGTGCACGTGCGCTACCTGGTCAGCGACGGCGGCCGGCGTCGCGTCGCGGCGTAAGGCCGCGACGGCCCGCGAGAGCATCTTGAGCAGTCCTGATCGCGTCGAATCCGTCGTCCGGGAGGCCCTGAAGATCGCCTGCCCCGATATCGGGGTGGTGGCGGGAAGCACGCACCTGGCCAGCGAGCTGGGGCTGGATTCCGCGCAGGTGATGGACATGATCATGGAGATCGAGGATCGCCTCGACATCTCCATCCCCGTGGCGATGATTGCCGAGGCCCGCACGCTGGACCAGCTGTGCGAGAGCGTGCGGCGCGTGGTGGGCAACACATGAAGCTGTTCGAGAAGTTCGCCCCGCAGGCGGAACTGCGCGATGCACTGGCCGCCCGCAGCGCCGTGCCTTCCGTGGCCACCCCGATGGACCAGATCGAATCGGCCACCGAGGCCGTGATCGACGGTCGGCGCGTGCTGCTCGCCGGTACCAACAACTACCTGGGCCTCACCTTCGCGCCCGAGACGCGTGCCGCGGCCATCGAGGCCATCAATACGCTGGGAACCGGCACCACCGGCTCGCGCATGGCCAGCGGCAACTATGCCGCGCATCGCCTGCTCGAGCGCGAGTTCGGCGCCGCGTTCGGTTATCCGTCCAGCATCGTTTTCTCCACCGGCTACCAGGCAAACCTGGGAGCCATCTCGGCGCTGGCCGGGCAGGACGAGTTCCTGCTGGTGGATGCCGACGGGCACGCGAGCATCCACGATGCCTGCAAGCTCTCGGCGGCGACCACCATCCGCTTCCGCCACAATGATCCAGAGAACCTCGCGCGGCGCCTGGAGCGCATGGGCGAGGATGCGAAGCGCACCCTGGTGGTGGTCGAGAGCCTCTACAGCGTGCTGGGCGACCGCGCGCCGCTGAAGGAGTTCGTCGAGGTGAAGGAGCGCTACGGCGCGATGATCATCGTCGACGAGGCGCATTCCTTCGGCATGTTCGGGCCCAGGGGCCTGGGTATCTGCGCCGAGCTCGACCTCCTGGACCGGGTGGATTTCATCGTCGGCACCTTCTCGAAGAGCCTGGGCGGTGTGGGCGGTTTCTGCATCAGCCGCCATCCGGAGCTGGAGTTGCTGCGCCTGGCGAGTCGTCCCTACATCTTCACCGCTTCGCCGCCGCCGCCGGTTATTGCCGCCGCGCGCGCGGCATTGCAACGCCTGCTCGCTGGCGATGACCTGCGCGAGCGGCTGTGGCGCCATGCGCGCCGCTTCCACGCCGCCATGCGGCAGGTCGGCTACCGCCTGGGATCGCCCGATCCGGGACCGGTGACCGCGCTGCTGTTCAATGACCGCGAGTCGGCCATCAACCTGTGGAAGGGGCTGCTCGATGCCGGCATCTACACCAACCTGATGGTGCCGCCTTCCACGCCTGCGGGGCTGTTCATCGTGCGCATCAGCCTGTCGGCGGCGCACAGCGATGAACAGGTGGACCGGATGATCGACGTGCTGGGGCGCCTGCTGCCGGCCGCGAAGACGGCTGCCGCGTAATCCCGTCGCGCTCAGGCGCGCGGCTGGTTGTTCCCGTCCACCAGCACCACCACCGGCCGGTGCGTGGCCAGCTCTTCCTCGCTGTACTGCCCGTAGGTGCAGATGATCAGAAGGTCTCCTACCATCGCCTTGCGCGCTGCCGCGCCATTCAGCGAGATGATGCCCGAGCCGCGCGGCGCCTCGATGATGTAGGTGGTGAAGCGCTCGCCGTTGGTGATGTTGTAGATCTCGATGTACTGGTTGACGCGCATGCCGGAGGCTTCGAGCAGCGCCTGGTCGATGCCGCAGGAGCCTTCGTAGTGCAGGTCGGCCTCGGTGACCCGCACGCGGTGCAGTTTCGCCTGGAGCATGGTGCGCAACATCGGTCTGTGGCCTCGGCGGTGAAGGAAAATCGCTGCGCATTATCCGGCCGCACGGCCGCGCGGCAACCGGATTCTCAGCTGCGGCGCCCGCGCGCCTCAAGATAGGCCTGCGCCAGGGCCTCCATGAACAGGTGCGGCACCTCGCCTTCCGGGGCCCGCAGCAGGTTGGCGTAGAGGTCGCGGTAGCGGCCAAGGGCCTGCTCCGGCGGGATGCCCTGCATGCGCGAAGGATCCAGGTGCCCCACGAACAGCCGCAGCGCGCTGTGCAGTGCCGGATCCAGTGCCCCGCCATGCCTTGCGATGGCAGCAAACTGCTCGCGCAGGGTGATCACCGCATCGAGCCGGCGCTGCTCGTGGCCGCTCACCAGCTCCACCAGGTAGTCATCGACGCCCATGTCCAGCGGTGAGCGCCCCTCGGGCCTTTCGTGGCCGATGCCGTAGTGGTCGTCGAAGGCGGTCTGCACGCGCAGGACTTCCTTCAGTCCCACCAGCGCCTCGCGCAGCAGGCGGCCGGCCAGGTGCAGGGCCTGCGCGTCGCTGGTCACGGGAATGCGCTCGCCGTCGATGCCGGCGCCGCGGCAGAAGGCCTGCATGCCTCCCTGCAGCGCCAGGGGAGGCGAAGTGCCGTCCAGGCGGGCGCGTGCCGCTGCCCGCAGCCGGTTCACGCGGTCCTGCATCGAACCGGCAGCGGCGGAGGAAATGGCCGCTTCGCTGCCGGTCATCGAGCCGGAATCGCTGCTGTCGCGCAGCGTGGCGCCGGCGGCGCGGGGCGGCAGGGGCGCGGCGGTGTTTTCGGGAATCAGCGATTCGATGTCCAGGGCATGGCCCAGGTCCTCCCCGGCGCGGCGCGGGTCGCGCTGCGAGCCCGGAACGCGCAGCGGCACCACGTTCTGCACCGTGAGGTTGGCCATGGTGGAGGCGCCCGGCGGGGGCGCTGCGGCGGAATCATCCTCGTCGATGCGCACCAGGATGCGGTATTCGCCCATGCGCAGCACGTCGCCTGCAGCCAGGCGGTGGATGCCGCGCTTGCCCAGCGCCTTGGTGGCCTCGTTCACGTACACGCCGTTGCTGCTCACGTCCTCGACGATGTAATGGCCGGCGCGGAAATGGATGCGGGCATGGTGCCCGGAGAGGAAGCGGTGTGCGTCCGGCAGGGCCCAGTCATTGTCCAGCGCACGGCCGATGCTGCCCCCGGCCACGCCCAGCACGATGCTGCCGCGGGCACCGAGTTTCTGCCGTTGGGGACTGATGATTTCGAGGCGCAGGGCCATGGGCCGCCGGAACTTCGCTGACGAACCTGCACTATAATGGGCTGCGGCCGGAGCGCTGCCGCTTCCCGGAAGACTATGGCAACACATCACATTTTCACGGTCCAGTTCGTGAACCAGGACAAGCTTTGCGCGGCCACTTCCGGGGCCCGCCAGGCGCCAGTCCCGACGTGATCCTGCAGCTTCCCGGCGGCCCCGCACACAGCGAATTCCGCCTTGCCAAGCTGCTGCCGCGGCTCAGGGCCGCGGCTCCGGGCCTGCGCGGGGTGGCCACCCGTTTCGTGCACCTCGCGGATTGCGCCCGCGAACCCGACGCAGAAGGCAGGCAGAAGCTTGCGGCACTGCTGACGTACGGGCCGCGTCACGCAGACGACGCGCCCGCCGGTGTGCTGCTGCTGGTGGTACCGCGTCCGGGCACGATTTCGCCGTGGTCGAGCAAGGCCACCGACATCGCGCATGTGTGCGGGCTCGACTGGCTGCGGCGCGTGGAGCGCGGGGTGAGCTTTCATCTCGACCTCGCGGAGCCACTGACACCCGAACAGCGCGAAGCCGTGGGCGCATTGCTGCACGATCGGATGACCGAGGTAGTGCTCGACGCTGGCGCCGATCCCGCGCTGCTGTTCGCCGCCGGCCAGCCGCGGCCACTGGCCACCGTGCCGCGCAGCCTGGAAGCCATGCAGAATGCGAATGTGCAGATGGGTCTGGCGCTCAGCGCCGAGGAGATCGGCTACCTGCACGAGAGTTTCACGCGCCTGGGACGCGATCCCACCGACGTGGAGCTGATGATGTTCGCGCAGGCGAACTCCGAGCACTGCCGGCACAAGATCTTCAATGCGGAGTTCATCGTCGACGGGCAGCGGCAGGAGAAGTCGCTGTTCGGCATGATCCGCAACACGCATGCGCATGCACCGGATGGCGTGCTGTCGGCGTACAAGGACAACGCCGCCGTGATCGAGGGCGCGCCGGGTCGTCGTTATTTCGCCGACCCGCATACCGGTGTGTATGGCGCGCATGAGGAGCCCATCGACATCCTGATGAAGGTGGAGACACACAACCACCCGACGGCGATTTCGCCATTCCCCGGCGCTTCCACTGGCTCGGGCGGGGAGATCCGCGACGAGGGTGCGACGGGACTGGGTGCAAAGCCGAAGGCGGGCCTGGTCGGGTACACGGTCTCCAACCTGAGGATCCCGGGATACGAGCAGCCCTGGGAGCGCTCGGTAGGCAAGCCGGACCGGATCGTCAGCAGCCTCGACATCATGATCGAGGCGCCACTGGGTGCGGCAGCCTTCAACAATGAATTCGGCCGGCCCTGCATCGCCGGTTATTTCCGCAGCTTCGAGCACGTGCTCGACGAGCGGCATGCACGCGGCTACCACAAGCCCATCATGATCGCCGGTGGCCTCGGCAATGTGCGCCGCGAGCATGCGCTGAAGGGCGAGGTGCCCGTGGGTGCGCACCTGGTGGTGCTGGGTGGCCCGGCGATGCTGATCGGCCTGGGTGGTGGCGCTGCCTCCTCGATGACCAGCGGTGCCTCGCATGCCGAACTGGATTTTGCATCCGTGCAGCGTGGCAACCCGGAGATCCAGCGCCGCGCGCAGGAAGTGATCGACAGCTGCTGGGCGCTGGGCAGCGACAATCCCGTCCAGCTCATCCACGACGTGGGAGCAGGTGGCCTTTCCAATGCGGTGCCGGAAGCAGTGGCACACAGCCATCGCGGCGCGCAGGTGCAGCTGCGTGCGGTGCCCAATGCAGAACCGGGCATGTCGCCGCTGGAGATCTGGTGCAACGAGGCGCAGGAGCGCTACGTGCTGGCGGTTTCCGAGGCGGGACTGGCGCAATTCGAGCAGATCGCCCGTCGCGAGCGCTGCCCTTATGCTGTGATCGGCCGGCTCACCGATGATGGCGTGCTCACCGTGCACGACAAGGTGTTCGGCAATCGTCCGGTGGACATGCCCATCGACGTGCTGCTGGGCAAGGCGCCGCGCATGCAGCGCGACGTGAGCCGGCAGAAGCCTGCTGCAAATGCCTTCGCCGCCGATGGCGTTGACCTGCGCGACGCCGCACTGCGGGTGCTCTCGCATCCGGCCGTGGCGGACAAGACTTTCCTGATCAGCATCGGTGACCGCTCGGTGGGCGGCCAGATCAGCCGCGACCAGATGGTGGGCCCGTGGCAGGTGCCGGTGGCCGACGTGGCCGTGACGTCGAGCGACTACTTCGGCTACGCGGGCGAGGCGATGGCGATGGGTGAACGCACGCCGCTGTCGCTGCTCGATCCGTCCGCGGCCGCGCGCATGGCGGTCACCGAGGCCATCACCAACATCCTGGCTGCCGATGTCGCGAAGCTCGGCGACATACGGCTGTCTGCCAACTGGATGGCCGCCTGCGGCGAACCGGGCGAGGATGCGGCGCTGTTCGACGCCGTGCGAGCCGTCGGCATGGAGCTATGCCCGGCGCTGGGCATCGCCATCCCGGTGGGCAAGGATTCGCTTTCGATGAAGACTGCGTGGCGCGAGGGCGCGCAGCAGAAGGCTGTCGTGGCGCCCGTTTCGCTGATCGTGTCCGCTTTCGCGCCTGCCGTCGACGTACGCCGTACGCTGACGCCCCTGCTGCGCAGGGATGCGGGCGATACGCGGCTGATGTGGATCGACCTCGGCCGCGGGCAGGCGCGGCTTGGCGCCTCCATCCTCGCGCAGGTATACGGCAGTCTAGGAAACGTTGCGCCCGATCTTGACGAACCCTCACTGCTGGCGGGTCTCGCCGCCGCGCTGCAGGCTGCCCGCTCGCGCGGCCTCGTACTGGCTTATCACGATGTCTCCGACGGCGGCGTGTTCGCGACGCTGGCGGAGATGGCATTTGCCTCGCACTGCGGCCTGGCAGTGGAGCTGCCGGGCCAGCGGCCTGCTGCGGCGACGTTGTTTGCCGAGGAGGCAGGCGCGGTGCTGCAGGTACGCGCCAGCGACGTGCCGGAGGTGACTGCGCTGTTCGCTGCGCAGGGTCTCGGCAACTGCGTCCACGACATCGGCGCCCCGCGCACGGAGTTTTCGCTGTCATTGCGCGCTGGGGGCGCCACGCTGCAACTGGACTGGGTCGAGGCACGGCGTGCCTGGAGCGGGACCTCGCACCGCATGCGCCTGCTGCGCGACGAGCCCCGGTCCGCGGGCGAGGAATTTGCCGCGCAGCTGGACACCACCGACCCCGGCCTGCACGTGGCCCTCACCTTCGATCCACAGCAGGATGTCGCTGCCCCCTACGTGAATCGCGGTGCCAGGCCCAGGGTGGCCGTGCTGCGCGAACAGGGCGTGAACAGCCAGGTGGAAATGGGCGCCGTGCTCGACATGGCCGGCTTCGAGCCGCATGACGTGCACATGACCGACCTGCTGGATGCAGGCCGCGGCCTCGGGGATTTCCGCGGTCTGGTGGCCTGCGGCGGTTTTTCCTACGGCGACGTGCTCGGTGCGGGGGAGGGCTGGGCCAAGTCCATCCTCTTCCACGGCCGGGCGCGCGATGAGTTCGCACGCTTCTTCGAACGCGGTGACACCTTCACGCTTGGCGTGTGCAATGGGTGCCAGATGATGGCGGCCCTGAAGGAGCTGGTGCCGGGCACCGAGCACTGGCCGCGCTTCGTGAAGAACCGCATCGAACAGTTCGAGGGCCGCTTCAGCCTGGTGGAAATCCTCGATTCGCCGGCGGTGCTCCTGGCGGGCATGGCCGGCTCGCGGCTGCCCATCGCCGTGGCGCACGGCGAAGGCCGTGCGGAATTCGCTGCCGATGAAGCGCGGCGCGAGCTGCTCGCGCAGCGCCAGCTGGCCTTCCGCTACGTGGACGGGCGGGGCCAGGTGGCCGGCACTTATCCGGCCAATCCCAACGGCTCTCCGGACGCCATCGCGGCCGTGACCAGCCGCGATGGCCGCGTGCTGATCACGATGCCGCATCCGGAACGCTCCTTCCGCATATCGCAGCAGTCCTGGTATCCGCCCGGAATGAGCGGTGAATACAGTGGCTGGATGCGCATGTTCCGCAATGCCCGGGTGTGGGTGGGCTGAGCCGCACACCGGTTCCATCGCGGCGGGGTTTGAGTAAACTTTCCCGCCACGCAATCCACGCAAGACCCGGGAGTTCAACACAGATGAGCGATTCCAGGCTTTGGGCGCGGCGCGCGGCGACACCGATGGTGAAGATCCTCGCGCTGGCTTCTTTCTCGATGGCGGTGGGCGCTGCCTCAGCGCCGGACCTTGCGGCCAGGAACCAGCCGCACAAGCCCTTCCAGATCATCGGCAATACGTACTACGTGGGCACCGCCGGCATTGCCTCGCTGCTGATCACGTCGGATTTCGGGCATGTGCTGGTCGATACGGGGTTGCCGGAATCCGCGCCGCTGATTGCCAGGAACATCGAAGAGCTGGGTTTCAAGCTTGCCGACGTGAAGGGCATCGTGTTCTCGCACCCGCACGCGGATCATGTCGGTGGCCTTGCCGAGCTGCAGAAGCTCACCGGCGCACAGGTCTACTCGCTGCGCGCCGCCGAGGAGGTGCTGCGCACCGGCAAGCTGCCGAAGGATGATCCGCAGCATGGCGCGCGCTCACCGGCCATTCCGAAGATCTCCCGCAACTGGATCGTCACCGACGGACAGCTGCTGGGCATCGGCAGCCTGCGCCTGCGTGTCTTTGCCACGCCGGGACACACGCCCGGCAGCGCCACCTGGACCTGGGATGCCTGCGAGGGAAGCAAGTGCCTGGCCTTCGTGTATGCGGATTCGCTGAGTCCCGTCAGCGCGGACAAGTACCGCTTCAAGGACCACCCTGAAACCGTGGCCGCTTTCGAGTCCAGCCTCAAGGTGCTCGAGTCCCTGCCCTGCGAGTTGCTGATGACGCCGCATCCCGATGCCGCGCGCCTCGCGAAACTCGAGGCCGCCAAGGGAAGCGCCGATGCCTTGAAAGAAGAGGGCGCCTGCAAGCAGTTCGCGCAGCAGCGGCGCGGGGAACTGCAGGCGCGGCTCGCCGCGGGGCGCTGACCGGCCAGGGTTCGAAGCGGGCGGTGCCGCTTCGCCTCCTGTCAACGCCGCGTCCTGCACGGCGTTACAACTGTCACGGCGACGCGCCGTGGCTGGCACGGGGATACGGCAATGCGCGAGACGGAAGCGGTGGTGGCCGCCAACCGCTTTGGACTGGGGGCGGCACCCGGTGAGATCCGCGCCATCGCCGGCGATCCGCGCGGCGCCCTCAAGGCCCAGCTTGCCGGCGCTGCACCGCTGATCGGCCAAGCGCTGCCGGGCTCCCATGAGCTGCTGGCGGGAGCCCTGCAGTTGCGCGCCGACGCGGCGGGCGAGCGCCAGGCTGGCTCGCCGCAGCTGGCTGCGGCCGTGCAGACCATTCGGGATCTCTATGCACCGGCGCATGCAGCGGAGGTCCTGGCCCGCTTCCGCGAGGCGGTGTCCAGCCAGCGCAGTTTCCTCGAGCGCCTGGTGCACTTCTGGAGCAACCACTTCGCCGTCTCGGTGGACAAGGTCCAGGTGCTGGGACTTGCCGGCGCAATGGAGCGCGAGGCCATCCGCCCGCATGTGCTGGGCAGCTTCGCCGGAATGCTGCTGGCGGTGGAGCAGCATCCGGCCATGCTGCTGTACCTGGACAACCAGGCATCAATGGGTTCGCACTCGCAGGCGGCACGGCTCGCCGGGCGACGCGGCCGCACGCTGGGGCTCAACGAGAATCTCGGGCGGGAAATCCTTGAGCTGCACACGCTGGGTGTCGACGGGGGTTACACGCAGGAGGACGTGCGCGCCCTGGCCACGCTGGTCTCCGGCTGGTCGATCGGCGGCGGACAGGGCAGGCTGCGCGGCGGCGAGCCGGGCCGGTTCCATTTCCGTTCCGCCTTCCATGAACCGGGCGCACAGCGGCTGCTGGGCAGACGTTATGGCGAGGAAGGCCTGGCGCAGGGCGAGCGCGCGCTGCGCGACCTGGCGCGCCATCCCGCCACGGCCCGTCACCTGGCGGGCAAGCTGGCCCGCCACTTCGTCGCGGACGAGCCGCCGCCGACGCTGGTGGAGTCGCTGGCACAGGTCTGGCTGCGCACGGAAGGCGACCTGCGCAGCGTGTATGGCGCGCTGCTTGACGCAGCCGTCGCGTGGGAGAAACCGCTGGCCAAGTTCAAGACGCCGGCGGACTACATCCATTCCACCTGGCGTGCATTGCAGCTGCCCGTTGCACAGCGCGACGTGCGCCTGTTCGAGCAGCTGGGCCAGCGGCCCTTCGCTCCCGGTTCCCCCGCCGGATGGCCTGACCGCAGCGCCGACTGGGATGGTCCCGCGGCGCTGATGAAGCGGCTGGAGTGGGCGCAGGAGTCGGGCGGGCAACTCGGCTCGCGCCGCAATGCGCGCCAGCTGGCCGTGGAATCCCTGGGACCACTGTGGTCGGCATCCTCGGCCGAAGCGGTGGCGCGCGCGCAGGATGCTGCACAGGCGCTGACGCTGTGGCTCGGGTCACCGGAATTCATGCGCCGATGAGCGCGGGAGCAAATCCATGAGCCACCTCTACTCGCGCCGCACGCTGCTGCAACAGGTTGCCGCAGCCGCCGGCACGCTGGCCGCACCAGCGGTGCTGGTGCCCCGGATGAGCTTCGCGGCTGCCGCTACGGGCGATGCGCGACTGGTGCTGGTGCTGCTGCGTGGCGCGCTCGATGGCCTCGCCGCGGCTCCGCCGGTGGGAGATCCCCACTACACCAGCGCCCGCGGCGAGATGGCGCTGTCGCCGGCCGACGGCATCATTCCCCTCGACGACCTCTTCGCGTTGCATCCGGCCCTGTCTTTCATGGGCGCACAGTGGCAGCAGCGGCAGCTGGCGCTGCTGCATGCCGTGGCTACACCCTATCGAGAGCGCTCGCACTTCGATGCGCAGGACGTGCTGGAAAGCGGGCACGCCCGCCCGCACGCGGCGCAATCCGGCTGGCTCAACCGGGCGCTGGGGGGACTTCCCCGTGCCGCGGACATGCCATTGCCGCGCCAGCCCGGCGTGGCGCTTGCCTCCGGCGTGCCGCTGGTGATGCGGGGTCCTTCGGAAGTCGCTTCCTGGGCGCCCAGCCGCCTGCGGCAGGTCACCGACGACACGCTCGAAAGGCTCGCTGACCTGTATGCCGGCGACGCCTTGCTGTCGCGGCGGCTGGCCGATGCCGCCGCCGCGCAGGCGCTGGCCGGCGAGGGCGCAATGGATGGGGCTGGCGGACGCGCTGGCGGGTTGGCGCAGCTGGCCCAGGCGGCGAGCACGGCGGCCGGATTCCTGCTGCGCGCAGACGGGCCGCGCGTGGCGGTGCTCGAAACCACCGGCTGGGACACGCATGCCAACCAGGGCCAGACGCAGGGTGTGCTGGCAACGCGACTGGCGGCGCTGGATGCGGGGCTGCGCACGCTGCACGATGAACTGGGCACGGCCTGGCAGCACACCGCCGTGCTGGTGGTCACCGAGTTCGGTCGCACAGTGGCCTTCAATGGCACGCGCGGCACTGACCACGGCACCGGTTCGGCTGCATTCCTCCTGGGTGGCGCCGTGCGTGGCCAGGTGGTGTCGGACTGGCCGGGGCTCTCACCTGGCGCGCTTCACGAGCAGCGCGACCTGGCGCCCACCCTTGACCTGCGCGACATCCAGGCGGCGCTGCTGCACCAGCACCTGGGTATCGAGGAGGGCTTCATCACGCGCGAGGTGTTTCCTGGCCACGCCGTGCGCAGGGGCCTGCCTGATCTCGTGAGCGGCTGAAGCGACGGGTTGCGGCGCCGCGCCTTCTTCAGGCCTGCGCCCTTGCACCGATCGGCAGGTGGCGCGCGGGTGCCAGCGCTGCCAGCGCGAGTACGGCGGCGACGAGCAGCGTTGTCGTTACGCTGGTGGCCGTAGCCACCTGCCCCCACAGCAGGCTGCCGCCGGCCAGGCACCCGTAGAACGCGGCCGTATACAAGGCCATGCCGCGGGCGCGCAGCGGTTCGGACATCGCCAGCTGGGCCGCGACATTCAGTGACGACAGGCTGGCCAGCCACGCCGCGCCAGCCAGCAGTGCCGCCAGCATGCCCAGCGCCGGGATGCGCAGCAGTGCGAAGCCCAGCAGCGCGATGGCGGTGGCCACCTGTCCAGATTGCTGCACGCGGTCGATGCCGACGCGCATGCGCAGCGCAGGCAGGAACATGGCGCCAGCCACCGCGCCGGCGCCGATGCAGCCCACCAGCACGCCAAACAGGCTCGGGCCACCGTGCAGTTGCTCGCGCGCGATCAGCGGCAGCAGCGCCCAGTAGCAGCTGCCGTTCACGTAGAACAGCACCGAGCGCCACAGCGTGCGCCGCAGGGCGGCATTGTCGCGAGCCTGTGCAAGGCCGGTGCGCAGTGCCGCCAGGTAGGATTCCTTGTGTGCCGGCACCACGCGCCGGTAGCCGCGCCACATCCACAGCGCAGCAATCACCGCCACGAAGGTGAGGGCGTTGACCAGGAACGGCCAGGCAATGCCAATGCCGGCGATGACCACACCGGCGAGCGCCGGGCCGATGGCGCGGCTGATGTTCATGCTCATCGCATGCAGCGCGATGGCCTGGGGAAGGTCCTCGCGCGTGACCAGTGCCGGCACGATGGCCTGCCAGGTAGGCGACATCACCGCCACGCAGCTGCCCATCGCCAGGGTGACCAGCAGCAGGTTCACTGGTCCGGCAATGTGCCCAAGCACCAGCAGCCCCATCAGCAGTGCCAGCATCAGCATGGCTGCCTGCACGATGATCAGCAGCCAGCGGCGGTCGCAGCGGTCGGCCAGCGTGCCGGCCGGAACCGCGAGCAGGAATACGGGCAGGGCGCTGGCCACCTGCACCAGCGCCACCATCGAGGCCGATGGATCGAACTCGGTCATCAGCCAGCGGGCGGCCAGGTCGTACATCCAGTTGCCGGTGTTGGCCACCAGCCCCGCGCTCCACAGTATGGCGTACTCGCGGTGGCGCAGCGGCGCCCAGGCCCCCGCTGCGCCCGCCGCGCTCATCGCGTCAGCTTCTTGTACTGCACGCGGTGCGGCTGGCTTGCGCCTTCACCATGGCGCCGTTCGTAGTCGGCGGCGTATTCGTTGTAGTTGCCTTCGAAGAACACCACCTGCGAGTCACCCTCGAAGGCCAGGATGTGCGTGGCGATGCGGTCGAGGAACCAGCGGTCGTGGGAGATCACCACCGCGCAACCCGGGAAGGCAAGCAGCGCTTCTTCCAGTGCGCGCAGTGTCTCGATGTCCAGGTCGTTGGTGGGCTCGTCGAGCAGCAGCACGTTGCCGCCGCTCTTGAGCACCTTGGCCAAGTGCACGCGATTGCGCTCGCCGCCGGAGAGCTCGCCGATCAGCTGCTGCTGCTGCGTGCCCTTGAAGTTGAAGCGCCCGACATAGCCGCGCGAGGAGGTCTCGTAGTTGCCAACCTTGATGAGGTCGAGGCCGCCGGAGATTTCCTGCCACACGCTGTTCTTGTCGTTCAGCGCCTGGCGCGACTGGTCCACATAGGAAAGCTTCACGCTCGGTCCAATGCGGACCTCGCCACTGTCGGGCTTTTCCTGTCCTGTGAGCATGCGGAACAGCGTGGTCTTGCCGGCGCCGTTCGGACCGATGATGCCGACAATGCCGCCCTTGGGCAGGCTGAAGGAGAGGTTTTCGATCAGCAGGCGGTCGCCGAAACCCTTGGTGAGGTTCTTCACCTCGACGACGAGGTCGCCCAGGCGCTCGCCGGGCGGAATGTAGATCTCGTTGGTTTCGTTGCGCTTCTGGAATTCCTGCGTGGAGAGTTCCTCGAAGCGCGCCAGGCGCGCCTTGCTCTTGGCCTGGCGGGCCTTGGGATTGGAGCGCACCCACTCCAGTTCCTTCTCCAGCATCTTCTTCAGGCCTTCCTGCTGGCGCTCTTCCTGCGCGAGGCGCTCTTCCTTCTGTTGCAGCCAGGAGGAGTAGTTGCCCTGCCACGGGATGCCGTGCCCGCGGTCGAGTTCCAGGATCCACTCCGCGACATTGTCGAGGAAGTAGCGGTCGTGGGTCACCGCGATCACGGTGCTGGGATATTCCTCCAGGTAACGCTCCAGCCATGCGACGGACTCGGCGTCGAGATGGTTGGTGGGCTCGTCCAGCAGCAGCATGTCGGGTGCGGAGAGCAGCAGCTGGCACAGCGCCACGCGGCGCTTCTCGCCGCCGGAGAGCTTGCCGATCACTGCATCCCACTCCGGCAGGCGCAATGCGTCGGCGGCGATTTCGAGCTTGCGCTCCAGTTCCCAGGCGCCGGCGGCGTCGATGGCGTCCTGCAGCCTGGACTGCTCCTCGAGCAGTGCATTCATCTCGTCATCGGACATGGGCTCGGCGAACTTCTCGCTGATCTCGTTGAAGCGCGCCAGCTGCCTGAACGCATCACCCAGGCCCTGCATCACGGCCTGGCGCACGGTGTGCGTCTCGTCGAGCTGCGGCTCCTGTGGCAGGTAACCCACGCGGATGCCGGTCTGCGCGCGGGCCTCGCCATCGATGCTGGTGTCCTTGCCCGCCATGATGCGCAGCAGGGTGGACTTGCCGGAACCATTGAGGCCAAGCACGCCAATCTTGGCGCCGGGGAAGAAGGACAGGGAAATGTCCCGGAGGATCACCCGCTTGGGCGGTACCACCTTCGAGACGCGATTCATGGTGTAGATGTATTGGGCCATCGGGCAATGATAGTCTGACGGCCGTGTGAAAGCGCCCTGTGCAAACGGCCGCCGGCCCGGCGGCGTGCTGGTCGTCGCTGATGAGGCGCTGGGGCGCTACGGTTTTCCCAACGGCCATCCATTCGGCCGGGATCGCTACGACGCATTCCTCGCCGGGTTCCACGCGCGCGGGCTCGACCGGCGCTGCCAGATGCTGGCCTCGCGCACTGCCACTGAAGGCGAATTGCTGCGCTTCCACGATGCGCGTTACGTGGATTTCGTGCGTGCACGCTCCGCGGCGGGCAGCGGCTCGCTGGACGCAGGTGACACCCCTGCCTGGCGGGGCTGCTTCGAGGCCGCAGCACAGGTGGTCGGGGCCACGCTGGTTGCGGCGCAGGCCATGCTCGACGGCCGCGCCAGCCGCGGCTTCGTTCCCATCGGCGGACTGCACCATGCCACCCGCACCGGCGCGGCCGGCTTCTGCATCTTCAATGACTGCGGCGTGCTCATCGAGACCTTGCGCGCCGCCGGCGTCGCCAGCGTGGGCTACGTGGACATCGATGCGCACCACGGCGATGGTGTGTACTACGCCTACGAGTCCGATCCGTATGTGGTATTCGCCGATCTGCATGAGGACGGCCGATACCTGTATCCAGGCACGGGCAGCGCTGACGAGAGCGGGGAGGGTAGCGCCACCGGCACCAAGCTGAACCTGCCCCTGCCGCCGGCCGCCGACGACGCGCAGTTCGCGGCGCAGTGGCCAGCCGTGCTGGAACACCTGGAGCGCCATTCCCCGGGCTTCCTGATCCTCCAGTGCGGTGCGGACAGCCTGGAAGGCGATCCGCTGGCGCATCTCAGGCTCAGCCCCGATAGCCACGCGCGGGCCGCACGCGACCTGGCACACCTGGCCGACCGGCTGGGCCATGGCAGGGTGCTGGCACTGGGTGGGGGAGGCTACAACCGGGCCAACATTGCCGCTGGCTGGAATGCCGTGGTGGAAGCCCTCCTGGCGGCCTGAGGGCGCTTTTTTTCGGTACCATGTCCGCCTTTTTCGCCGGGAGCCCAGGTCCGCCACATGTATTCCGAGTCGATGACCATCGAGCGTTTTGATCCTGACCTCGCGCGGGCCATCGCGGCTGAACAGCTGCGCCAGGAAGAGCACATCGAGCTCATCGCCTCCGAGAACTACGCCAGCCCGCGCGTGCTCGCCGCGCAGGGATCGGTGCTCACCAACAAGTACGCGGAAGGCTATCCGGGCAAGCGTTACTACGGTGGCTGCGAGAACGTCGACGTCGTCGAGCAGCTGGCCATCGACCGCGCGAAGCGGCTGTTCGGCGCCGACTTTGCCAATGTGCAGCCGCACTCCGGCAGCCAGGCCAATGCGGCTGCCTTCATGGCGCTGCTGAATCCCGGCGACACCTTCCTCGGCATGAGCCTCGACCAGGGTGGCCACCTCACGCATGGCTCGAAGGTGAATTTTTCCGGCAAGCTGTATCGCGCGGTGAGCTACGGGTTGAAGCCCGAAGATGGCCGCATCGACTACGACCAGATGGAGCAGGTGGCGCAGGCCGAGAAGCCGAAGCTGATCGTGGCGGGATTCTCCGCGTATTCACGCCACCTCGACTTCGCGCGTTTCCGCCGCGTGGCCGATGCGGTCGGCGCCTGCCTCATGGTGGACATGGCGCATGTGGCGGGCCTCGTGGCGGCCGGCGTGTCGCCCAACCCCGTGCCGTTTGCCGACGTGGTGACCAGCACCACGCACAAGACGCTGCGCGGCCCGCGCGGCGGCCTCATCCTGGCGCGCGGCAATCCCGAGATCGAGAAGAAGCTCAACTCGGTGGTGTTCCCCGGCACGCAGGGTGGACCCCTGATGCATGTCATCGCCGCCAAGGCGGTGGCCTTCCAGGAGGCACTGCAGCCCAATTTCAAGGAATACCAGCAGCAGGTGCTCGCCAATGCGCGCGCCATGGCCGCGACATTCCAGCGCCGCGGCTATCGCGTGGTTTCCGGCGGCACCGACAACCACCTCTTCCTGCTCGACCTGTCGGACAAGCAGATGACGGGCAGGGATGCGGACGCCGCGCTGGGCCAGGCGCACATCACCGTGAACAAGAACGCGGTGCCCAACGATCCGCGGCCGCCCACGGTGACCAGCGGACTGCGCATCGGCTCCCCCGCCTCGACCACGCGCGGTTTCAAGGAGGCGGAGATGACGCAGGTGGCCGGGTGGATTGCCGACATCATTGATGCCGGCGGCGCCCCCGAGGTGGTCGAACGCGTGCGTGGCGAGGTGTCGGCGCTGTGCCGGCGCTTCCCCGTGTATGGCAAGTGAGGCGCGGATCAGGGCTGAAGCCATGAACGCGAACCGGCATGTATTGTCCCTTCTGCGGGCATGAAGAAACCAAGGTAACGGACTCGCGCCTCGCTGGCGGCGGGGCGCAGATCCGCCGCCGTCGCGAATGCCTGTCTTGCGGCGAGCGCTTCACCACCTTCGAGACCGCCGAGCTGGTGATGCCGCTGGTGGTGAAGTCCGACCAGAGCCGCGTTCCCTTCGATGAGCAGAAGCTGCGCTCCGGCATGGAGCGGGCACTGCAAAAGCGCCCGGTGAGCCGCGAGGCGGTCGACGAGGCAATCTCCCGCATCAGCCACAAGCTGCGCAGCCTGGGAGAGCGCGAGGTGGCCTCACGCATCGTGGGCGAGCTGGTGATGGAAGAACTGCATCAGCTGGATGAAGTGGCCTATGTGCGTTTTGCATCGGTGTACCGCAGCTTCCAGGACGTGGACGCCTTCCGGCACGAGATCGAGGCGCTGCGGCAGAAGCGGCGCAAGCCGCCCAGCAGGGACCAGCTTTCGTTGTTGCCCGGCGCGGTGACCGATCCGGCCAGGCAGGGCAAATGACAGTGCAGTGGACCGGGGCGGATCACGCGGCGATGGCGCGCGCCATCGAGCTGGCGCGCAATGGGCTGTACACCACCGATCCGAATCCCAGCGTGGGCTGCGTGCTGGTGAAGGATGGCAGGGTGGTGGGCGAGGGCTGGCATGCACGGGCGGGACAACCCCATGCCGAACCCAATGCGCTGGCGGCGGCGGGCGAGGCTGCGCGCGGCGCCACCGCCTACGTGACACTGGAGCCCTGCGACCACCATGGCCGTACGCCGCCCTGCAGCCTGGCCCTGATCGCCGCGGGTGTCGGCCGGGTGGTCTATGCAATGGATGATCCCGATCCGCGGGTTTCCGGTCACGGTGCGCAGCGCCTGCGCGAGCACGGCGTCGAAGTGCAATGCGGCCTGCTGGCAGAGGAAGCGGCGGCGCTGAATCCCGGTTACCTGAAGCGGCGGCGCACCGGGCTGCCTTACGTGCGCGTGAAACTGGCCGCGAGCCTGGATGGTCGCACCGCGCTGGCCAATGGCGAGAGCCGCTGGATCACCTCGTCAGCGGCGCGCAAGGATGCCCAGTACGGTCGCGCGCGCAGCTCCGCCATCCTCACCGGCGTGGGCACCATCCTCGCCGATGATCCGGCGCTGAACGTGCGTATTCCTGAAAGTGACCGGCAGCCCCTGCGAGTGGTGCTGGACTCGCGCCTGCGTACACCGTCGGATTCCCGCGTGATCAACCGCGAGGGTGCGGTGCTGGTGATCGGTGTCGAGGAGGATGCGCGCAGGCGCGAATCGCTGGAGCGGCAGGGCGTGGAGGTGCGGCTGGTGCCGGCCCGCAGCGGCCGCCCCGATCTCTCCGCCGTGCTCGCCCTGCTTGCCGCCCGCGGCGCCAACGAAGTGTGGGTGGAGGCGGGCGCCACGCTGGCTGGTGCTTTCATCGCGGCGGGTCTTTTCGATGAGCTGGTGCTCTATCTCGCCCCGACTCTGCTGGGGCCTGATGCGCGGCCACTGGCGCAATTCCCGCCATTGCAGGAACTCGGGGAGCGTCTGCAGCTGCGGTTCACATCAGTCCGCCAGGTCGGTGAGGACCTGTGCCTCACGCTGGCGAGGGAGTAAGGCATGTTCACGGGCATCGTGCAGTCTGTCGGCGAGGTGGTGGAGGCGCAGCCCCGCGATGGCGACCTGGTGCTGACACTCGACGCCAGCGAACTGGCCGCAAAGGTTGAAGCACACCGGCTTGCGGTGGGCGAGAGCATCTGCGTCAGCGGCGTGTGCCTGACGGTGGTCCGGTTCGATGGCCGTCGCTTCGTGGCCGATGTGTCGCGGGAAACCCTTGCCGTGACCACCCTTGGCAGCCTCGCTCCCGGCGACAAGGTGAACCTGGAGGCCGCGCTGCGCGCTGGTGATCCACTTGGTGGGCACCTGGTTTCCGGCCACGTGGATGCGGTGGCAAGCGTGACGGGCCTGGAGCGGGATGCCCGGTCGCTGCGTGTGACTGTGGAAGTGCCGCCGCAACTCAGGCGCTTCGTGGTGCCGAAGGGATCCGTCGCGCTCAATGGCGTCAGCCTCACCGTGAACCAGGTGGAGCAGGGGCATCTGTCGGTGAACCTGATCCCCCACACGGTGGCCGCCACCACCTTTTCGGCAGTCAAGGTCGGCGGCCGCCTCAACCTGGAGGTCGACCAGCTCGCCCGATATGCGCAGGGCGCACTGCAGAAGTAGCTGTTGCGATGCACACCGCTGGCGCCCACTACCCGGCCAGCCGGCGGCGGGTGTAGGCTGCCTGCAGTAGTTTCGGAGGGCGGGAACATGTTCAGCAGCCATGTGCGTCAGATCCTGGCGGGCGGGCTGGCCGGGACATTGCTTCTGGGTGGCTGCGCGGGCATGCCAGCCAGCAATGAGCCGGTGCCCCTTGCTGGCGAGAAGCAGCCAGCCCGGTTCAACACCGGCAAGGTGACTGTCGTCGTCACAGACTTCGCGGGGCAGCCACTGCGGCTGGCACGCGTGGACATCGAAAGCGGCAGCAAGAGCGAGGACTATTTCCGCACTGCCGCGCTGTCCGACGTGCACGGCAGGGTGACCTTCAGCGGTGTGCCTGAAGAGGTGCGCATCACCGTGTACCACGCCGAGTCACAGGGCAATTACTCGCGCGAGTTCCATGTTCCATCCAGCGGGACCACCGAACTGCGCATGATGGTCGAGCGCACCGTGTATTGAACCGGCGCGGCAGCCGGGCCGTCCCGGCTGCCCGCCCGCTGGTACAATCCGCGGCATGAGCGCCGGTCCCCGACTCGTAGAGCATCCCGCCAGCCCCTTCGACCGCATCGAGGACATCTTGGCCGACATCGCGGCCGGACGCATGGTGGTCATCGTCGATGACGAGGACCGCGAGAACGAGGGCGACCTGCTGATGGCCGCCTCCAGGGTGCGCCCCGAAGACATCAACTTCATGGCCCGCTTCGGCCGCGGCCTGATCTGCCTCACGCTCACCCGCGAACGCTGTGCGCAGCTGAGGCTGCCGCTGATGGTCAGCGACACCGACCGCCAGGGGCGCACGAATTTCACCGTGTCCATCGAGGCGGCCGAGGGCATCACCACGGGCATCTCGGCTTACGACCGGGCACACACCGTGCGCACGGCGGTGGCCGAGGATGCGCGTGCCGAACACCTGGTGCAGCCCGGCCACATCTTTCCGCTGATGGCGCAGCCGGGTGGTGTGCTCACCCGGGCCGGGCACACCGAAGCCGGTTGCGATCTCGCGCGGCTGGCCGGCCTCACGCCTGCGGCGGTGATCGTGGAGATCATGAACGACGACGGCACCATGGCCCGTCGTCCCGAGCTCATCGCCTTCGCGCGCCAGCACGGCCTGCGCATGGGCACCATCCGCGACCTGATCCGCCATCGCCTGCGCACCGAGCGCAGCGTCGAGCGCATTGCGCAGCGCCGCGTGCAGACCGGGTTCGGCGAGTTCGACCTGCATTGCTACGAGGACCACGTGCACCACGGGTTGCACCTGGTGCTTACGCGTGGCGACCTCAAATGCGCATCGCTGCCGCTGGTGCGGGTGCATGTGGCCGACACGCTGCGCGACCTGCTCGGTGTGCGCGGCGACGCGCGCGCCTGGACGCTGCGCGATGCCCTGCAGCGCATCGCCCAGGAGCCTTGCGGGGCGCTGGTGATCCTGCGCGAGCCTGAGTCCCCGCGTGCGCTGGCCGACGCCGTGCAGGGCCTGGAATGCCGCGATGGCGGCACCGCGCAGCACGCACAGGCGGTGCTGCGTACCTACGGCATCGGCGCGCAGATCCTCAAGGACCTCGGCATGAGCCGCATCCGCGTGCTTTCGGCACCCAAGCAGCTGCAGGGCATTTCCGGCTTCGACCTCGAAGTCGTCGAATACGTCGACTGAACCATGTCGCGTTACCGGATCATCGATGGCGTGGCCCGGCAGGCCGCGCGTGAAGGCAGCACGGGCGATGCGGCGGCCGGATGCCGCGTCGCCATCGTCGCCGCGCGCTTCAATGCCGACATCGTGGAGAAGATGGTGGCGGGCGCCGTGGCCGCGTGGGAACGCCTGGGTGGGGATGCAGAGGGCCTCACCCTGGTGCGCGCCCCCGGGGCCTTCGAACTGCCGCTGGTGGCACGCAAGCTGGCAGCCAGCGGCCGCCATGACGCCGTGGTGGCGCTGGGTTGCGTGATCCGTGGCGATACAGCCCATTTCGACTTCGTGGCAGGCGAGGCCGCGCGCGGGATTGCCGATGCCGCACGGGACACCGGCGTACCGGTGATATTTGGCGTGCTCACCACCGAGAATGTCGAGCAGGCGCTGGAGCGGGCTGATCCTGCGCGCATGGACAAGGGTGGCGAGGCGCTGGAGGCGGCGCTTGAAATGGTGCAGCTGCTGCGCCGGATCGCCGCGCCATGAGCAGGACAGGTGGACAGGTGCGGGGCATGGGCGCGCGGTCGCTGGCGCGCAAGCTTGCGCTGCAGGCCCTGTATGGCTGGCAGCTGAATCCCGGCCCCTGGCAGGACCTCGTGAATGAATTCGACCGCGCCGAGGAAGCACCGCGCGCCGATCGCGAGCACTTCACGGCGCTGGTGAGCGCCATTGCAGCCGGCAGTGGCGAGCTGGACGAGCAGCTTCGACCCTGGCTTGACCGTCCACCGGTGGAGCTTGATCCCATCGAGCATGCCGCGTTGTGGATCGGCCTGCAGGAACTGCGCGCCCATCCCGAAGTGCCGTTCCGCGTGGCCATCAGCGAGGCGGTGAGCCTTGCCCGGCGATTCGGTGCCACCGATGGCCACAAGTTCGTCAACGCCGTGATGGACAAGGCGGCGCGCGCGCTGCGTCCGCACGAGCACTGATGGCACTGGGTGAATTCGAGCTGATCGAACGCTACTTCCGGCGCCCGGCCGAGGCGCAACGCGCCCGCCGCAACGATGTGCCACTGGGCATCGGGGATGATGCTGCCGTACTCGATGTGCCCGCCGGACGGCAGCTGGTGGCAGCGCTTGATGCGCTGGTGGAAGGACGACATTTCCCCGCAGGCTGCGAACCGCGATCCATCGGTCATCGTGCGCTGGCGGTGAACCTTTCCGACCTTGCTGCCATGGGCGCGACACCGGTCTGGTTCCTGCTTTCCCTCACCTTGCCCGCAGCCGATGAGGATTTCCTGGAAGGCTTCGCCCGCGGAATGATGGCGCTGGCAGATGCGCATGGAATTGCGCTCGTCGGTGGCGATACCACCGGCGGGCCCCTGGTTGCGGTGGTGCAGGCCCTGGGTACGGTGGCCGCAGGTACAGCGCTGACGCGCGCCGGCGCCAGTCCCGGCGACCTGGTGTATGTGAGCGGCACGCCCGGTGATTCCACCGCGGGGCTGAAGCTGCTGCTCGATCCGGCAGCCGGTGCATCCATCGAGGAGGCGTATCGGCAATACCTGCTCGACCGTTTCCTGTTCCCTGCGCCGCGCATTGCCCTCGGGCAGGCCCTGCCGGGACTGGCCTCGGCGTGCATCGATGTCTCCGACGGCCTGGCCGCCGATGCCGGGCGGCTGGCTGCCGCAAGCGGCTGCGGCCTGCAGCTGGACATGGAGCAGCTGCCGCTGTCGCCGGCGCTGCAGGCCTTCGCCGGTGATGCTGCCGCACGCCGGATGGCCCTCACCGGGGGAGAAGACTATGAGCTGTGCTTCACCATTCCACCCGGGCGGCTGCCACTGCTCGCGGCGCAGCTGGATAATGTCAAATGCCAGGTCACTTGCATCGGCAGTCTCGTGCCGGACGCCGGCATCACGGTGCGCAAGCAGGGCCGGCCGGTGACGCTGGACCTGCGCGGTTTTGATCACTTCCCCGCTCCCTGAACCCTGCGAGGACCAGACACGCGTCACAGCCCGTGCGGGGAGGGAGACTTATTCTCCTTCACCGCAGCCTCCCACCGGTCGCCATGGGCAACACAGCAAAGAAACGCGCCACCCGCAACGTTCCACAGCGCATCGGCAAGTACGAGATCGTGCGCGAGGTGGGCGAGGGCAGCACCGGCACGGTGTACCTGTCGCATGACCCGTATTACGGGCGCGACGTCGCGATCAAGCTGTACTACGACGATTTCGGCGGCGACGAAGACAAGTCCCGCGCCGCGCGCAAGATGTTCCTCTCCGAGGCGCACATGGTGGGCATGCTGCAGCACCCGCAGCTGATGCCCATCTATGATGCCGGCGAGGAGAACGGCCACTGCTACGTGGTGACCGAGTATGTGCATGGCGCGCGCACGCTGGCTGCCTTCTGCAGGCAGGATGACCTGCTGCGCGTGGACCAGGTGGTGGAGATCATCTTCAAGTGCGCCAAGGCGCTGCACTACGCGCACTCGCGCGGCGTGATCCACCGCGACATCAAGCCGTCCAACATCATGTACACGCAGGACGGCGACGTGCGCATCATCGACTTCGGCATCGCGCTGGTGTCGGACTCGGACATGTCGCACCTGGAAGGCATTGCCGGCAGTCCCAGCTACATGTCGCCCGAACAGGCGCAGGGCCAGCCGCTGACCAACCGATCCGACATCTACTCGCTGGGCGCAGTGATGTACGAGCTGCTGACGGGCTCGCGGCCCTTCAGGGCCGGCAACCTCGCCAAGCTGATGCACCAGATCATCTACGCCACGCCGCCGCCCATCCACACCCTGCGCCGCGAGGTGCCGGAAGACCTGGAAGAGGTGGTGGCCACGGCGCTGCAGAAGGATCCGGACAAGCGCTACAAGAGCGGCCAGGACCTGGCTGCCGCGCTCACCCGCGTGCACCAGAAGCTGCGCACGCGTCCGCTGCAGATCGAGCACGGCGAGCAGCTCGGGCTGCTGCGCAAGCTGAAGTTCTTCCATGAGTTCTCGCCTGCCGAGATCGCCGAGGTGCTCAAGGCCAGCAGCTGGCAGAACTGCAGCCCGGAAGAGGAGATCGTGCGCGAGGGCGACATGGAAGACCGCTTCTACATCGTCGTCGCCGGCAACTGCGCCGTGGAGCGGCATGGCCGCATGGTGGGCCAGCTCACCACCGGGGATTGCTTCGGTGAATCCAGTTACGTGCCCGGTGCGCGCCGTTCCGCCACCGTGCGCGCCACCAGCAGCGTCACGCTGCTCAGGGTGGGATCAACGCTGCTGGAGCAGGCCTCGGCCAGCTGCCAGCTGCGGTTCAACAAGGTGTTCCTGCGCGGGCTGATCGAGCGCCTGCAGGGCGCCGAGACTGATGGTTCCGACCGGCAGCAACCCGCCAACGCCGCAACCACCCGCTGATCAGGTGGCGCCTCAGGCGCCTTGGCGCCCTGTGCCCTGGGCCAGGGAAGGTTCCGCCCTTCCGGGCAGCGTATGCCACCACTCGGATACGCGGTGCCGGATCGAGGCCGCATCCAGCCCCGCCATGGCAAGGCAGTCCTCCCGCGACCCGTGCTCGATGAAGCGGTCGGGGAGGCCCACGTGCAGCAGCGGCAGCGCGATGCCCATCTCGGCCAGCAGTTCGCCGACGGCCGATCCTGCGCCACCGCTGACGACATTCTCCTCGATGGTCACGAGCGCGGCCGAGCGCCGCGCCACCTGCAGTACCGCATCGCGGTCCAGCGGCTTCACGAAGCGCATGTCGAGCACCGTGGCGTCGTGCAGGTCGGCTGCAGCCATTGCGGCTGGCAGCAGCGGACCGAAGTTCAGGATGGCCAGGCCACTGCGACCCTCGCGTTTCACCACGGCCCTGCCCAGTGGCAGGGCGCTCATTTCCTTTGCCACCTTCGCGCCCGTGCCGGCGCCGCGTGGATAGCGCACGGCGGCAGGGCCACGCAGCTGGCTGGCCGTGAACAACATCTGCCGGCACTCGTTCTCGTCCGAGGGTGTCATCACCACCAGGTTCGGGATGCAGCGCAGGAAGCTGATGTCGAAGGCACCCTGGTGCGTGGCGCCATCGCTGCCCACCAGGCCCGCGCGATCGATCGCGAACACCACCGGCAGGTTCTGCAGCGCCACGTCGTGGATGAGCTGGTCGTAGCCGCGCTGCAGGAAGGTGGAATAGATCGCGACCACCGGCTTCATGCCTTCGGTGGCGAGGCCGGCAGCAAGGGTCACCGCATGCTGCTCGGCGATGGCCACGTCGAAGTAGCGGTCCGGGAAGCGCCTGGAGAACTCCACCAGCCCCGAGCCCTCGCGCATGGCCGGCGTGATGCCGATGATCTTCGGATCTGCCTCGGCCATGTCGCACAGCCAGTCGCCGAAGATGCGTGAATAGGTGGGTGCGCCGGCCTTTTCCTTGTAGATGGTGCCGGTGACCGGATCGAAGGGGCCGGGGCCGTGCCAGAGGATGGGATCAGCCTCGGCCGGTGCATATCCCTTGCCCTTGCGCGTGACCACGTGCAGGAACTGCGGGCCTTTCAGCTCGCGGATGTTCTTCAGCGCCGCCACCAGCGCCTTCAGGTCATGGCCGTCGATGGGTCCGATGTAGTTGAACCCCATCTCCTCGAACATGGTGCCGGGCAGCACCATGCCCTTCATGTGTTCCTCGTAGCGCGCGGCCAGCTCGCGGATGGTGGGCATGGGCGCCAGCACCTTCTTGCCGCCCTTGCGCAGCGTGGAATAGAAACGTCCCGCGATCACGCGTCCGAAGTAGCGCGACAGCGCGCCCACGCCCTCGGAGATGGACATCTCGTTGTCGTTGAGCACGACCAGCAAGTCGGCAGGCAGCGAGCCGGCGTGGTTCAGTGCTTCGAAGGCCATGCCGCCGCTCATCGCCCCATCACCGATCACCGCCACGGCGCGGCGGTCCTCGCCCAGGCGTGCGGCCGCGATGGCCATTCCCAGCGCCGCGCTCACGGAAGTGCTGGAGTGGCCGGTGCCGAAGGTGTCGTATTCACTCTCGGCCCGATGCGGGAAGGGCGCCAGGCCGTCACGCTGCTTGATGGAGCCGAGCTGCGCGCGCCGCCCCGTGAGTACCTTGTGAGGATAGGCCTGGTGGCCCACATCCCACACGATGCGGTCGTGCGGGGTGTTGTAGACGTAGTGCAGGGCGATGGTGAGTTCCACCGTGCCCAGGCCGGCGGCGAAATGCCCGCCGCGGGTGGCGACGGTGCGGATCAGGAACTGCCGGAGCTCATCGGCCAGGCGGGGCAGGTCGGCTGCAGGCAGGGCGCGCAGGTCGGCGGGCGAGCCAACCCGGTCCAGCAGGGGAAAACTACCGCCGGTCATGGCGTCATCGCTCATCGGTCAAGTTTACACGCTGCCGGAATGGGGGATTGAGGCCCGCCAGGACGCTCAGCCAGGGCGCTCAGTGGTCGCGCTCGACCACGAGGTCGGCCAGGGCCACGAGGTCCGGCGCGCGATCGGCAAGGTTGCCCAGGGCCGTGATCGCCGCGTCGCGGTGCGCCCGCGCCAGCGACGCCGCGGCGGCCAGGCCGTGCACGCTGGGATAGGTGGGCTTGCCACGCGCGGCATCCGCGCCGGCTGTCTTGCCAAGGGATTCGGTTGCCCCGGCCACGTCGAGCACATCGTCCTGGATCTGGAACGCCAGGCCGAGTTCGGCGCCGTAGCGCGCCAGGGCCTCGTGGTCGACGCCCCGCACCACGCCGGCGCCAATCGCGCCCAGCAGCACGCTGGCGCGGATCAGGGCGCCGGTCTTGCGCCGGTGCATGGCCTCCACTGCGGGTGCGTCAAGCTGGCGTCCCACCGCCTCCAGGTCCAGGGCCTGGCCGCCGGCCATGCCGGCCGTACCGATGCCGGCGGCCAGGACCTGGATCTGCTGCAGGCGTGCGGCGGCGGTGAGGTTGTTGTCGCCACGGGCTCCGGCCAGCACCTCGAAAGCCAGTGCCTGGAGGGCATCGCCCACGAGCACGGCAGTGCCCTCATCAAAGGCCTTGTGGCAGGTGGGGCGGCCGCGGCGCAGGTCGTCGTCATCCATGGCCGGCAGGTCGTCATGCACCAGGCTGTAGACGTGGATCAGCTCCACAGCCACTGCCGCATCATCGAGGAGCTCCGGCTGGGCGCCCAGCGCCGTGCCCGTGACGTAGACGAGCATGGGGCGCAGCCGCTTGCCGCCTCCCAGCGAGCTGTAACGCATGGCGTCCCCGAGACGGGCAGTTCCGGGATCCGGGAGCGCCAGCGCTTCCGCCAGCTTCTGCTCCACGCGGGTGCGCCAGCCAGCAAGCCGCGCCGCGAGGCTCCGGGAATCACTCATCGCCGTCGGTACTGCCTGGATCGAATGGTCGCGCACCATCCTTGAGCAGGATCTCCACGCGCTGCCGCGCCCCGGAAAGCCGCGCATGGCATTGCCGCGTGAGCGCCACGCCCTGCTCGAAAAGGTCCAGTGATTCGGCCAGCGGCAGGTCGCCGCGCTCGAGACGGCCGATCAGCGCCTCCAGCTCGGCCAGCGACTGCTCGAAGTCGGGAGCGATTTCGGCAGCGGCGTCGTTTCCTGCTTCCCTGCCTGGCTTGCTTGTCATGGCGCGCAAGTCTAAGCCACCCATGACACCCGTGCAGAGGTTCCCTAGAATCGCGCCGATGACCTACAGTGCTTCCGATATCGAGGTCCTCTCGGGCCTCGACCCGGTGCGTCGCCGCCCCGGGATGTACACCGACACCACCCGGCCCAACCACCTCGCCCACGAAGTGATCGACAACAGCGTCGATGAGGCGCTGGGCGGGCATTGCGACCTCATCGAGGTGCTGGTGTTCAAGGATGGCTCGCTGCAGGTGGCCGACAACGGCCGCGGCATGCCGGTGGACATCCACCCGAAGGAAAAACTCTCGGGCGTGGAGCTGATCCTCACGCGCCTGCATGCCGGCGGCAAGTTCAACGATACGAACTACAAGTTCTCCGGCGGCCTGCACGGCGTGGGCGTATCGGTGGTCAATGCGCTGTCGAAGCAGCTGGAATGCTGGGTGAAGCGCAATGGCAAGGAATACAACATCGGCTTCCGCGACGGCAAGGTCACCTCGAAGCTGGAGGAAGTGGGCACGGTGGGCCAGCGCAACACCGGCACCACGGTGCGCTTCTGGCCGGATCCGAAGTTCTTTGATTCCGACCGCTTTGCGCTCGCCGAGCTGAAGCACACGCTGAAGGCCAAGGCCGTGCTGTGCCCGGGCCTGCGCGTGCGCTTCGAGGTGGAGGCCACAGGCGAGAAGGAGGAGTGGTTCTACACCGGCGCGCTGGGTGAATACCTCACCGAGATGATCGGCAAGGTGGACAGCCTGCCGAAGGAGCCGCTCACCGGCAAGCACGGCTCCGAGCGCGAAGCAGTGGAATGGGCCGTGGCCTGGGCGCCGGACCTGCCCGCCTTCATTGCCGAGAGCTATGTGAACCTGATTCCCACCTCCGGGGGTGGCACGCATGTGAACGGGCTGCGCGGCGGTTTGTGCGCGGCGGTGCGCGAGTTCGCCGAGTTCAGGAACCTGCTGCCACGCGGCGTGAAGCTCTCGCCCGAGGACATCTGGAACGGTGTTTCCTTCGTGCTTTCGATCCGCATGAAGGATCCGCAGTTCGCCGGGCAGACCAAGGAACGCCTGGCCTCGCGTGATGCCGCGGCGATGGTCGAAGGTTACGCGCGCGACAGCACCGCGCTGTGGCTCAACCAGCATCCGGATGCCGGTGAGCGCATCGCGCAGTACGCCATCGAGAACGCGCAGGAACGCATCAAGGCCGCCCAGCGCGTCACGCGCAAGCGTGTGGTCGCGGGTCCCGCGCTGCCGGGCAAGCTGGCGGACTGCACCTCGCAGGATCCCTCGCGCTCGGAACTGTTCCTGGTGGAAGGTGACTCCGCCGGTGGCTCCGCACGGCAGGCGCGCGATCGCAACATCCAGGCGGTGATGCCACTGCGCGGCAAGATCCTCAACACCTGGGAGCTGGAGCATGGCCAGGTGGCCTCGTCCGAGGAGGTGCACAACATCAGCATCGCCATCGGCGTGGATCCGGGTTCGGCAGACCTGTCGGACCTGCGCTACCACAAGATCTGCATCCTGGCCGACGCGGATTCCGATGGCCAGCACATCGCCACGCTGCTGTGCGCGCTGTTCCTCAGGCACTTCCGTCCGCTGGTGACCAATGGCCACATCTTCGTGGCCATGCCGCCGCTGTACCGCATCGATGCCGGCAAGCAGGTGGGTTATGCGCTGGATGATGCCGAGCGCGATGCCTTCATCGCGCAGCTGGGCGGCCGTGCAAAGCCGGTGGTGACGCGCTTCAAGGGCCTGGGCGAGATGTCACCCCTGCAGCTGCGCGAAACCACCATGGATCCCTCCACCCGCCGGCTGGTGCAGCTCACGGTCGATGCGCAGGACGACGCCGAGCAGATGATGGACATGCTGCTCGCCAAGAAGCGCGCCGGTGACCGGCGCGCCTGGCTTGAGACCAACGGCGACCTGGCGGACGTCGTCGGCTGAACCCTCCCTAGAACCCCACCCTGGCGCCAAGGGTGAAGAACCGCCCCATGTCGTCATGGAATCCCAAGGTGGGATAGAAGAGGTTCGGCAGGCCGGAGTCTGACGGGAAGAGCGGCGCCCGCTCGTTGAACACATTGCTCACCGTGAGGTAGACCTCGGTGGTGCTGCCGCCATCCGCGCGGAATCTCTTGGCCAGCGTGGCATCCAGCGCATTGAAGCGGGGCAGCTTCGGCTGTACGTAGTTCTGGCTGGTGGGAGTGGGCGCGCTGGTGGCCAGGCGTACCTTGCCCAACCACTGGTTCTGCAGCGCCACTGTCCAGTCCTGGTTCTGGTAGGTCAGGAAAGTGGACTGCCGCAACTTCGGTGCCCGGCTCCAGGAAACCGACGCCCCCGGAAGATTCACCGTCTCCACGGGGGGCTGGTAGGTAGCCATGTGGCGGAACGAAATGCGTCCCGGCAGGGACGAGACCAGCCGGTTGAGGTCAAGGCTGTAGTTGAGCTGGAAGTCGTAGCCATGCGTTTCCAGGCGGGCTGCATTCACCCCGGCATTGAGGATTTCGGTGGGGTAGTTGGTGGGGTCCGTGTAGCCCGGAGTGGCCGGATCCATGATCGGACGGATGGCCAGCGCGCAGATCGGCGAGTTGTAGGCCGGTGCCGTGGCCAGACAAAGGGCCTGGTTGGCATCGTACCGGACCTGGATGATCGCGTCGGTCATCCTGGTCTTGAAGTAGTCGACGGAGAAGTTCAGTTCCGGCAGGAAGGTCGGCGTGAGCACCACGCCCGCAGTTACCGTGCGCGCCTTTTCCGGCGTCAGGTCGGGGTTGCCGCGTCCCACCAGGCGCGTGTTTCCAGAGGCGCCGGTGAGGTTGTCGGTGAAGCTCGTCGACGAGATGTTGAGCGGACCGAACAGATCGTTGAGATTGGGCGCGCGGATGTCGCGTGAATAGGTGGCACGGAACCTGATCGAGTCGTCGACCGACCAGTTGATGCCGCCCTTCCATGTTTCCACCGAGCTGAATGACGAGTATTTCGTGATCCTGCCTGCCCAGTTGGTGGACAGGTCCCTGGCGAAGGGCTTGTCCACGAGCAGCGGCACGTTCACCTCGAGGGCTGCCTCGACCACGTCGTTCTTGGCGCTGACCGGGGCGTTGGTGTTCTGTACCCAGCGCACCGGCGCGCTGGGGCCGTCCGGAGTCGGGCTGGCGTTCGACAGGCACATGCGCAGGCCAGTGCAATCGACGAATTCCGTGGGCAGGGCGTTGCTGGCCATGTCGTAGGTCGCCCATCGCGCGTCAATGGACAGGTTGGCCTGGATCTCGCCGGCTGGCAGGCCCAGCCCGAACAAACCACCGCCGATTGAGGCACCGAGGGTGTGCTGGCGCTGTTCCAGTGCCCAGTAAGTGGTCGACCGCAGGTAGTTGAACGACGCCACGGAGGGGCCGTTCGGGTCGACGATGTTGGTGGGCACGCATCCCGGATAGAGGTCGGCGAACGCAGGCTGGGTCGTCACCCAGCACACGATCGAGCCACTGACGTTGACGCCGTCCACGGTCGTTCCCGGCGGTGCAATCACGGCGTCGAGCGAAGCCAGGTACTTGCCGTTGTCGGTGTTGTTGGGGTTGATTACCTTGTTGACGCTTTCCCCGAAATTGTAGAAGGCGTTCCAGCTGAAATCGCCCAGCCTGCCGTCCATGCCGAACTCGAGGTTCCTGGCCCTGTTGCGTGCGTCGGTGCGGTACATGCGGTGCTGGGGACCAGCGCCCTGGCCCTCGATGTTGTTCCAGATATAGGAAGGCACCGAAAAATAGGGCGTGGCAGGCGGCGCCGGCGGGCTGGTGCCATTCTGTCCGGCGCTGGGGGGCGTGCCGGGCAGGCAGCGCCAACCCGCCGCGCCGGTGACTGGATCGCAGGTCACGCCTGCGCCGAGCAGCTGCTGTGACTCCGCGGTCAGGAAGGGGTTGTCGGCAAACAGGGTGTTGGGCCGGTTCGGCGATGAACTGACCACGACGTTCACCCAGTCCGAGAGGTTCGTGGACATCGCCCACGAGGCCTGCACATAGGCGCTGACGTCATCGCTGACGTCGTAGCTGAAGCGGCCGAACCAGTCCTTCATCGAGATGCCGGAACGGAAAGTGCCGTAGGGGATCCATGCGCCATCGCCGCCCGATTCGATGTTCGCCGAGCCGGTGGGTGTGCCGTGTACCAGCGGGCTCAGCACGCCAGGTGAGTTGAAAGTGTAGTTGTTGACCGTGCATGCGGTGCCGCAGTTGACGGTGCCGTGCATGGCCTCGTGGATGCGGCGGGCATAGGGGGTGTAGGTAAGGGGATTGGTTTCCGAGCCGTTGCCGGTCAGCAGCCAGGCCTGCCCGTCCTTGCCGTAGGGTCGGGCGCTGATGGGGATCCGCGCCTGCTCGCGGTAGCGCGCAGAAGTCTCGAAATGTCCGCGGCCGTCAAACAGCGAGGTTCCCCAGGCAAAACCGAATTGCCCCTGTTCGCCGTCGCCGTACTTGGACATGCCGGCATCGGCCTGCAGCTTGAACCCGGTGAAGTTCTTGTCGAGCACGTAGTTGACGACACCGGCCACGGCATCGGAGCCGTACACTGCCGATGCGCCGCCGGTGACGATGTCGACCCGCTCGATCAGCATCTGGGGCAGGTTGTCGATGCTGACGGTGCCATCCTGGTTGGATGGCGCAATGCGGTGGCCATCGAGCAGCACCAGCGTGCGCGAAGCGCCGAAATTGCGCAGCGCCAGGGTGTTGCCGCCATTGTTGGTGGAACCGTTGCCCTGGCTGCGCGGGGTGCGCCCGCCGTTGGCGCCGCCCGCAACGATCTGCGGCAGCTTGTTCAGCGCATCGGCAATGTCGCTGGGAGTGGTGAGGGCCGCTTCGGCGATGTCGAGTGCGGCGATGGGCGTCGGAGACCTGACGTTGTCGGTGATCACGCGCGAGCCGGTGACGACCACTTCTTCCAGTTCTTCGTCGACATCTGGCGCGGCTGCGCCCGAAGCGAATGAAACAGTTGTGCCGATGATCGCGGCGACAGATGCGCGCACGAGGCGATTCGCAGACATTCCCTATCCCTCCCGAAGATCCAAGACGTTCTTGTAGGACCAGCCGGACGTCATGCGGACCGTCCATCCTTTTAGTATGACTAATTAAAGTTGACTGTCAACGTCAGTCAAAAACGACAGGCAAGGTCGTTGGGACCATTGCGCGAAGCGGCCGCTTCTGGTGGCGGCGCGGCCATGCGACGGGAAAGGGCGGGGCGGTAATGCTGCCGGCGCATCAATTGCCGGCAGGAGCGGCGTCAGCGGCGGACAGTTTTCTTTTTTGTCTTTGGCCGGCCGGCGGCCTTCTTGCGCGCGCGGGATGCGATGCGCGCCTGGCCAATGCTGATCACGCGCACCATGGCCGAGCGGGCACGGGAGCTGTTGCGCGCCGCAATGGCCTGAACCACCGCGTTATGACTGGCGGTGGTCTCGCGCAGGTCGCCTGCGTCTTCCACCGGCGTGTTCTGGGAGAAAGAGGCGAAAAGCGCTGCCTCGATGACCGCCGCCAGCGAGCGCATCATGGGATTCCCCGAAGTGACGCCGATCAGCTGGTGGAATTCCAGGTCGGCCTCGGCGAAACGGTCGCGGTCGCCGATGCTCTCGCCCATGCGGCGCACGCAGTCGCGCAGCTGTTCAAGGTGGGCCTTGCTGCGCCGCTGGGCGGCCAGTGCTGCGGCAGGGGGTTCGACGGCCAGGCGGATCTCGTTGAGCGAGCGGCGGAACTCCTCGTCCAGCCCCATCTCGACGCGCCAGGCCAGCAGCTCCGCGTCGAAGAAATTCCAGCTCGATGAGTTCAGCACCCGCGTGCCGACACGGGTCTTCAGGACCACGAGGCCCTTGGCTGAAAGGGTTTTCATGACCTCGCGCAATACTGTGCGGGACACGCGGAAACGCTTCATCAGCACGGACTCGTGCGGCAGGTTGACCCCCGGGGCATAAGTGCCGGTGAGGATTTCCTTGCCGAGGATGCGTGCGATGAGATCGTGGCTGGAGCGCGCCTTGGCGGGGTGCAGGCGGCGCATATACTGGAGCGACGTCATCGGAGGCGCGAGCCTAGCGCAAACGCCGCGTGTCAGGAAGCCTGCCGGCAAATCAGCTGCCAGCCACTGGTGTGCCGGCGGCTATGATGCAAGCGGTTGCAACAGGGGGGACGGAAATGGACCAGGCTGTGATCGCCAGCCGGGTGCGCTGGCGGCTGGCTCTGCCGTGCATCCTTTTCATGCTGATGAGCTCGCTCGACCGGGCAAACATCAGCTTTGCCGCCCAGGCCATGAACGCAGACCTTGGCTTCACGCCATCCCAGTACGGCTTTGGTGCCGGCGTGCTGTTCGTGGGTTTCCTGCTGGGCCAGTACCCGAGCCTCTGGTGGCTGCAGCGTGTGGGCATGCCAGCCTGGATTGCCACCTGCGCCCTGGTCTGGGGGCTGGCCGCGGGTAGCCTGGGATTCATCGAGGGGCACACGCAGTTCTACCTGCTGCGCGTGGTTATCGGTGTGGCGGAGGGCGGGCTCGCGCCCGGCATCGTGCTCTACCTCAGCCAGTTCGCCACCGAACGGGAACGGGCCACTACCTTCACCATGCCGGCGCTGGCCATTCCGGCTTCAGTGATCATTGGCGCGCCCCTGTCCGGCTGGCTGCTGGGCCTCGACCATGGCCTGCCCATCGCGAACTGGCGCTTCATGTTCATCGCCGAGGCGATTCCCACCATATGCCTGGGCCTCTTCGCGCTGTTCTACTTCCCGCCGACCCCGGCACGCGCCAGCTTCCTCACCGGGGAGCAGCGCAGCTGGCTGATGGCCAACGCGGCGCGCCGGGCGGATGCGCCGCGCCGCAATGACTGGACGGTGCTGCGCCAGCCCATCGTGGTGCTGGCCGGCCTGCTGTGGTTCTGCCTGCTCTGCGGTTCCTATGGCGTGATCTTCTGGCTGCCGCAGGTGATTGGTGCGCTGACGGGACTGGGACCGCTGGCCATCGGCATCGTCGGCAGCCTGCCGTGGGTGGGCGTGGCCTGCGGCATGTACTGGAACGCGCGGCATTCGGACCGGACGGGCGAGCGGTACTGGCATGTGGCCGTGCCGGCGCTGGGCGCAGCGCTGCTGCTGCTGCTGGCATGGGCACTCGGGCCTGTTCCCGTGACGATGGGGGTGCTGCTGCTGGCGGGGTTCGGACTTGGCAGCGCGCAGGGCGGCTTCTGGGCGATCCCCACCCAGCTTCTGGGTGCGGCCGGATTCAGCGTTGCCGTGGTTGGCATCAACATCCTCGGCAGCGCCGGCGGATTCGTGATGCCCCAGCTGATGGGCATTGCGCGGGAATCCAGTGGCGGGTTCGCGCTGCCCACCCTGCTGGTGGTGCTGGTGCTGCTGTGTGCAGTGGTGCTGGTGGGGGCCATACGGTGGATCTACCGCCGGGAACTGGCTGCCCTGGCGTCCCGGTCCACACAGGCCTGACCGGCAAGGAGGGCGAGCGATGGGGCGTCATTGGCACCAGCTATGGCGGTGATTCGATGAAAGCGCTTGCAGGACTTCTCTTGGAGCCGCAGGAATGCTGCACTGTGCAGATGAGCAGTTCCCGTATCTCCCAACCGACCCTGGATGACGTCGCCCGTCGCGCCGGTGTCTCCACCGCCACTGTTTCCCGCTTCCACAACAATCCTGCACTGGTGGCAGAGTCCACCGCGGTGCGCATCCGCGCGGCCATCGAGGCCACCGGTTATGTGCCCAACCTGCTGGCGGGCGGCCTGGCTTCAAAGCGCAGCCGGCTGGTGGCCGTGATGGTGCCGGAGATCGCGCCCTCGATCTTCAACGACACCATCGAAGCCATGGCGTCGGAGCTGGCGCGCGACGGCAACATCGTGATGCTGGGCCTGACCGGCTCGGGCAACAACGGGCGCATGCGGCAGCTGGTGGATGCGGCACTGGGCCGCCGTGCCGACGGCATCATCCTCACCGGCGTGGTTTCCGATGACGAACTGCGCACGCGGCTGCGCGGCCGCGGCACCACGGTGATCGAGACCTGGGGCATTCCCGATGACCCCATCGACATTGCGGTGGGCTTCTCGCACACCGCCGTGGGGCGCGACATCGCGCGCTTCCTGCACGGCCGCGGTTTCACGCGGCCATTGCTCACCGTCGCCGGCGGCGTGCGCGCCCAGCAGCGCCGGGATGGTTTCATCGAGGAGTGGCGCGCCGCCGGGCACCGCCAGCCGGCCACCATCGACCTGCCCATGCCGGCGCGGTTCGGGCATGCACGGCAGATATGGCGGCATGTCACGCAGCAGCGGCAGCGGCCGGATGTCATCGTGTGCGGTTCGGACATGCTGGCGCAGGGCGTGATCATCGAAGCCCAGGCTGCCGGGGTGCGCGTGCCCGGCCAGCTGGCCGTGACCGGCTTCGGCAACCTGGCCGTGGCGGCCGACATGCGTCCCTCCATCACCACCGTCGATGTGGATGGCGCGCGAATCGGCCGCGAGGCGGTGGCGGTATTGCGCAGGCGGGGTGCAGGCGAGCGTGTGCCGCGCCAGGTGATCGACGTGGGCTTCCGGCTGATCGCGCGCGAAAGCGCCTGAGGCGCCACGGGCCCGGGGCGGGGACGTTGAAAGCGCTTGCAACCTTCCGCCTGTCGCAGGCATAAGACCCTCACTGGATGAAGCGGACGCCTGCCCGGCGCCGTGAGGAGGGGGAGTCATGAAGGGAATGCGTATCGCAGGTCTGGCTGCAGGCGTCGCGCTGGCCTGCGCGATGCAGGGCGCTGGTGCGGCTGCGCCATCCATCGCGGTGGGTGAGGTGGGCGGCTCCGGAACCTGGAAGGCGGCGGCCGGAACACATCCTGACCTGCCACGCCATACCATCTACCGTCCGCAGCGCTGGCCTGACACCCCCGTGCCCCTCTATGTGTGGGGCAATGGCGGTTGCAGTGCCAATGGCCTCGCCCATGCCGCGTACCTGCGCGAGATCGCCTCGCGCGGCTACCTGGTCGTGGCACTGGGCGCTCCGGGTGGCGGGCAGGGGGCACGTCCGCCCGCGGCACCAGCCGCCGGCGCGCCAGCCGCACAGCCGGCCGGTGATCCCACCACGCCTGAGCAGATGATCGAGGCCATCGAGTGGGCGACGCGCGAGAATGCGCGCGCCGGTGGCGATTTCCGCAATCGCATCGACCTGTCGCACATCGCGGTGGGCGGCCACAGCTGCGGCGGCCTGCAGGCCCTGGCGGTGTCGCATGATCCGCGCATTGACGCCACCCTGGTGCTCAACAGTGGCATCTACATCCGCCCGGGCGGACGCAGCGGTGTGGCGGTAGACAAGACGCAGCTCACGCGCCTGCACTCACCGGTGCTTTACCTCACCGGTGGCCCGTCCGACATCGCGCACGAAAATGCGCTGGATGACGTGGCGAAGCAGGACCGCGTGCCAGTGTTCTTCGGCGCGCTGCCTGTCGGCCATGGGGGCACCTTCAGTGCGCCGGATGGCGGCGAGTGGGCACGCGTGAGCGTGCGCTGGCTCGACTGGCACCTGAAGGCCGATGCCGATGCCAGCCGCGATTTCGCTGGCGCCTCGTGCCGGCTGTGCACCGATGACCGCTGGGATGTGAAGCAGAAGCAGCTGCCCGAACCGGCCGGAGCGCGTCCGGCACCTGGCGCCCCGGCACGGTGACATGCGCGGATGAGCGATGACGTCACGCTGCTGTTCACGGGCGACCTGGTGCTCGATGTCGAACAGCCGGACCACTGGCTGTCCGGCATCGCGCCCGCGCTGCAGGAAGCGGACCTTGCCATCGGCCACCTGGAAGTGCCACACACGCGGCGCGGCCATGAGCTGCACGGGGATGTGCCGGCGCCCGGCGCACCCCCGGAGAACCTGGACGCGTTGAAGCGGGCCGGCTTCCACGCCGTGACGCTGGCCGGCAACCACATCGCCGACTGCGGCGCGGATGGCATCAACGATACCGTCGAGCGCCTGCGCACCCTGGGCCTCGGTTACTGCGGCGCCGGCGGATCGCTGGCGCAGGCCCGCCAGCCAGCCTTGCTGTCGTTCCGCGGCCGCCGCATCGCGCTGCTGAGCTACAACTGCGTGGGCCCCGAAGCCGCCTGGGCCAGCACCACGCAGGCCGGCTGCAGCTACCTGCCGCTGCGCACTGCCGACGGTTCGCCGGTCGCGCCCGCCGCCGACCTGCGCGATGTGGCGCCGGAGGCCCACGAGATCCTCTCCGCCGATATCGCCGCTGCACGTACAAGAGCAGAGCTGGTGGTGGTGACTCTCCACAAGGGCATAGTGCATACGCCCGCGCGGCTTGCGCCCTATGAACGGCCGCTGGCTGCCGCTGCGGTCGCGGCCGGCGCGGACCTGGTGGTCAGCCACCACGCGCACATCCTGCGTGGCATCGAATTCCATGCCGGCCGGCCGGTATTCCACGGGCTGGGTAACGGCTGCGTGGTGACGCGCGCGCTCAGTCCCTCACAGGACCATCCGGCGCGTGCGGCCTGGGCGCGCCGGCGGCGCGAGCTGTTCGGCTTCGAGCCTGATCCGCGCTACGAGCTGGCGCCATTCCATCCCGAGGCCGTGCATGCCGCGCTGGCGGTGGTGCGGTGGAGAGGCGATGGCGGCCTGGAGTGCGGCATACGTCCCGTGTTCGTGGAACCTCCCGGGCGCCCGGAGTGCGTCAGCGATGCGCGCGCGGAAGCGGTGATCGACTACCTCAAGCGCATCGGAAGCGATGCTGGACTGCCGCCGCTGCAGTGGGAACGCAAGGCGCCGGATTTCTGGACGTTCGCGGCGGCGTGACGCATTGACTGCGCCGGTGCCCCGGCAGTAGCCTGCCGCCGCCGCAACGCCGGCGGCTTCTGCTGACCATCTGATGAAACACCAGGAACTGAATTTCGAGGGCGTGGAGCGCCAGCCGCTGCGCACCTTCACGGAAAAGGCGTACCTAGACTATTCGATGTACGTCATCCTCGACCGCGCGCTGCCGGTGCTGGGTGACGGGCTCAAGCCGGTACAGCGGCGCATCATCTACGCGATGAGCGAGCTGGCGCTGTCGTCCGGCAACAAGCACAAGAAGTCGGCCCGCACCGTGGGCGACGTGATCGGCAAGTACCACCCGCACGGCGACTCGGCCTGCTATGAGGCCATGGTGCACATGGCGCAGCCCTTCACCTACCGCTATCCCATCGTGGACGGGCAGGGCAACTGGGGCTCGACCGACGATCCCAAGTCCTTCGCGGCCATGCGTTACACCGAGTCGCGCCTCACGCGTTATGCCGAGGTGCTGCTCAGGGAGATCAACGCCGGCACGGTGGATTTCGGCCCGAACTACGACGGCACCAGCGAGGAGCCGCTGATCCTGCCGGCGCGGCTGCCCAACCTGCTGCTCAATGGCGCCTCCGGCATCGCGGTGGGCATGGCCACCGACGTGCCGCCGCACAACCTGCGCGAGGTGGCGAGCGCCTGCATCCACCTGCTCGATGAGCCGGAGGCCACCACGAAGGCGCTGATGAAGCACGTGAAGGGCCCCGACCTGCCCACCGGTGCCGAGATCGTCTCGCCGCGCGCCGAGCTGCTGGAGTTCTACGAGAAGGGCACCGGCAGCTACCGCGCCCGCGCCACCTGGGAGAAGGACGAGGAGACGGGCAACGTGGTCATCACCACGCTGCCGCACCAGGTCTCCGGCAGCAAGCTGCAGGAGCAGATCGCGCAGCAGGTGCGCGACAAGAAGCTGCCGATGGTGGAGGACATCCGCGACGAGTCGGACCACGAGAACCCGGTGCGCATCGTGATCGTGCCGCGCTCCAGCCGCGTGGACCTCGAGCAGCTGATGACGCACCTGTTCGCCACCACCGACCTGGAGCGCAGCTACCGCGTCAACCTCAACGTCATCGACCTGGATGGCCGTCCGAAGGTGATGGGCCTGAAGGCGCTGCTGTCGCGCTGGCTGGAGTTCCGCATCGGCACGGTGAAGCGGCGCCTCACGTACCGGCTTGAGAAGGTCAACCGCAGGTTGCACCTGCTGGAAGGCCTGCTGATCGTCTATCTCAACCTCGATGAGGTGATCCGCATCATCCGCCGCGAGGACGAGCCGAAGCCCAAGCTGATGGCGCGCTTCAAGCTCAGCGAGGAGCAGGCGGAGATGATCCTCGAGACCAAGCTGCGCCACCTGGCAAAGCTCGAGGAAATGAAGATCCGCGAGGAGCAGAAGGAGCTCTCCGACGAGCGCGACGAGCTGGAGGCGTTGCTGAAGAGCAAGGCGAAGCTGCACAAGCTGGTGCGCGACGAGCTCACGGCGGATGCGGAGGAATTCGGCGATGCCCGCCGTTCAAAGCTGGTGGAGCGCGAGGCCGCGCAGGCCATGGAAGAGACAGACCTGGTGGCCAACGAGCCGGTGACGGTGGTGCTTTCCACCGGCGGTTTCGTGCGCGCGGCGAAGGGCCACGAGATCGATCCGCGCACCCTGTCCTACAAGACCGGCGATGGTTTCCTCGCCGCGGCGCGCGGGCGCAGCACGCAGCTGGCGGTGTTCCTCGACAGCACCGGCCGTGCTTACAGCCTGCCGGCGCATTCGCTGCCCTCGGCGCGCGGGCAGGGCGAACCCCTGTCCGGCCGGCTCGATCCGCCCGATGGCGCAAAGTTCGCGGGCGTTGCCATCGGCGATCCGCAGGACAAGTGGCTGCTGGCCAGCGATGCAGGCTTTGGCTTCGTCGCGAAGCTGGAGGACCTGCACTCGCGCGTGCGCGCCGGCAAGTCGATCCTCAACCTTTCCGATGAGGCGAAGGTGCTGTGTCCAGTGCCGCTCGCCGGCCCCGATGCGGTGATCGCCGCTGTCTTCGGCGACGGACGGCTGCTGGTGTTCCCCGCGAAGGAGCTGCCGGAGATGTCGCGCGGCAAGGGCAACCGCATCTTCGGCGCGCCCACCGGCAAGGGCGCCGAGCCGGAAAAGCTGGTGGCGATGGCGACGCTGAATGCAGGCCAGAAGCTCATCGTCTGGTGCGGTGAGCGCAGCATGACGCTGTCGTGGAAGGACCTGGACAATCATCGCGGCGAGCGCGCGCAGCGCGGCGCAGTGCTGTCGCGCAACTACCGCAAGGTGGACCGGCTGGAAGTCGCTGCCGACTGAGTCAGCGACGTGGATGCGGCCGGCCGTGGCGCAATGCGCGTGCGGTCAGACCCGCTCCGCCATCACGATCTCCTCCGGCGCCTGGATCAGGAATCCCTCCAGGTGCTCCACGCCCAGCTGCCAGAGCACCGCCATGGTGTTGGCATCCTCGACGTTGGCGGCAATGGTCTCGATGCCGCGCTCGCGTGCGGCTTCCACCAGGGCCTCCACCTTCGACTGCACCAGCGTGTCGCTCTTCACGCCCTGGATCAGCCCGCCGTCGATCTTGATGAAGTCCATGGGCATCGCGCCCAGCAGCGAAAGCGGGTCTGGCCCGGTGCCGAAGCGCTCCAGCGCGAAGCGGGCGCCCATGGCCTTGATCACCTGCGCCTGCTTGCGCACGCGCGCGCGGTTGTCCGTGGCGACGGCTTCGGTGACCGTCAGGCACAGCTGCTTCGGATCCAGCTTCACCGCTGCCAGCTGTGCGCCCAGCCAGCGGGGCAGCTCATCGTCGATGGCACTCTGGCGCGACAGGCGCACGAACAGGCAGCCGGCCTTTGATTCGGCAGCAAAACGCGCGGCAGCGCTGATCACCCAGCGGTCGATGGGCGCCATCAGCTCGTTGCGCTCGGCGGCGGGCAGGAATTCATTGGGCAGGATTTCCCGGCGGCTGCGATCCAGCATGCGGATCAGCAGGTCGAACATGGGTTCGCCGCCGGCCAGGTTCGTGATGGGCTGCTGCACCAGGCGGAAACGGCTCTCGAGCAAGGCGGCCTGGATGTGCTTCACCCATACCGCGTCGTACTCGCGTGCCCGGTCATCCAGCTGCGCGGAGGTAATGCTCGATTCAAGCGGTGCCACGACGGGGGGTGTCGGCACGGGGGTTGCTGCGGGTCCGGGGCTGGTGGCGGCAGACGCGGCATCAGGCGCAGGCACAGGTGCAGGCGCCGGTGCAGCTGTGGCCGGGGTTGGCGATGCGACCGTCGGTGCCGCTGCTGCGCCTGCGGTCTTGCGGATCGGCACCATGACGCGTACGCAGGGTTCGCCATCGCGTTCGCCCAGCGTCAGCAGCAGTTCTACCGGCACGGTGCCGCCGCTGCCGGTACGCGCCGTCGCCTGCAGCGCATGGTCTTTCCACTGGCCCTTCATGCAGGCCGTGAGTGCACCCTTGAGTGCGACGTGGCTGGACTTGTCGAACACGTCCATCACGGGCTGGCCGACCACGGTATCGGCGCTGCCTGCGCCGGTGAGTTCCAGCCAGGCGGCATTGGCCTCCACGAGGATGCCTTCCTGCACGTCGATGATGGCGTCGTTGGAACGCGTGAGCACGGAGTCCAGCTGCTTGCGCGACTCCTTCACGGCATCCTGCATTTCATTGAAGGCGCATTGCAGGCGCCAGGCTTGCAGCTCGCGGGCAATCACCTGGTAGGCGCGCGTCGGATGGCCGAGGTTGATGGTGTCGCGGGCGCCGGCGGCAAGGTCTGCCTCGAGCAGTTCCTCGGTGATGGCAGGACGGATGGCCAGCAGCGGCACACCGCTTGCGGCTGATGCTTCGGCCACGGCTGCCACGCTGATGGGGTCCGCGGGCACGCACAGCACCATCTGTGCGCCGGAGTGCGCCAGCGCGTCGGGCAGGTCGTTGAGTGCGGCAATCCAGCTGCAGTGCGCCGCGATGCCCTGCCTGCGCAGCAGCACATTGACCGCCTCCACCGGATCGCGGGCACTGCTGACGACGATGAGGGGAACGGCTTCGGACTCGGACAAGGGCGACTACCTCGGGGCTGGCCCGATAATAGTGCCGTGGGGCGTCCCCGGGGTTATGTGAACCCCGGCACAGTCAGCAATTCCCGCTGGCCCTGATCGCGCTGCGCCGCGGCAAGCGTGGCCAGCGGCGTCTTGCCGGGCTCACCGGGGAGTTCGCGCACCAGGCGCGGTACCAGGTAGCCCGGCAGGCGCGCGATGAGCTCGCTGTGCAGGCGCAGGGCCGTGGCATCGTCCACCGCGAAGTGCGCGGCGCCCTGCACGCGATCCAGCTGGTGCAGGTAATAGGGCAGCACGCCGGCGGCGAACAGGCGCTCGGACAAGTCCGCGAGCACGCCACTGTCATCGTTCACACCCGCCAGCAGCACCGACTGGTTCAGTACCGCGGCGGCATGCGAGGCCAGCGCGCGCAGCGCAGTTGCCACCGTCGTGTCGATCTCGGCGGCATGGTTGGCATGCACCACGATGACCAGCCGTTCGCGCCATGGGGCAAGCTGCGCCAGCAGTCCTGCATCCACGCGTTCCGGCAGCACCACCGGCGTGCGCGTGTGCAGCCTGAGGCGCTTCAGATGGGGCAGGGCCGCCAGCCTGGCGAGCAGCGAGCCCAGCCGTGCGTTGCCCAGCGACAGCGGATCGCCCCCGGAGAGGATCACTTCCCCTGTCGCGGGATCGGCCGCCAGCCGTTCCAGCGCGGGGTTCCAGCGTGGCTGGCCTTCCTCCTGGTCGGCGCCGTAGTCATAGTGGCGACGGAAGCAGTAGCGGCAATGCACCGCGCAGGCGCCAGTGGTGACCAGCAGGGCACGGCCGGCATATTTCTGCAGCAGCCCGGGTGCATCGCGTACGCGGGACTCCTCGAGCGGGTCGGTGGAATAGCCATCGACGGCCGCAAGCTCCTCCGGCAGCGCGAGCACCTGGCGCAGCAGTGGATCGCGGGGATCGCCGCGCCGCATGCGGCTGATGAGGCCGCGCGGCACGCGCAGCGGGAAGGAACGCGCTGCGGCGGCAAGGCCTTCAGCCGTTACCCCGGGGCCGAGGTCGGCGGGGGCCAGGTCGAGCAGGGCCAGCAGTTCCAGTGGATCGCGCACCGCGGAGGCCAGCTGCTGCTGCCAGGTCGGCACGGCGGAGGCCTCTTGCGGGACCGGCAGCCCGGTTTGGCGGGTTTCCGCGTCTGCCGCTATCATTCGCCGCCCGCTATTCATGCGGTGCGCATTTAACCAGAGAGACTCATGGCCAGCTATAGCACCAATGAATTCAAGTCCGGGCTGAAGATCCTGATCGACGGCGAACCCTATTCGATTGTCGAGAACGAGATGGTCAAGCCGGGCAAGGGCCAGGCTTTCAATCGCGTTCGGGTGCGCAACCTGAAGTCCGGCCGCACCATCGAGAAGACCTGGAAGAGCGGGGATTCGGTCGAGGCGGCAGACGTCGTCGACACCGACATGCAGTACCTCTACTCCGATGGCGACTTCTGGCACTTCATGGTGCCCGACAGCTTCGAGCAGTACACCGCCGGTGCCGCGGCCGTGGGCGACAACGCCAAGTGGCTGAAGGATGGCATCACCTGCATCGTCACGCTGTGGAACGGCCAGCCGCTGGTGGTCATGCCGCCGGCACACATCGACCTGAAGGTGGTGGAGACCGATCCGGGCGTGCGCGGCGACACCGCCACCGGCGGCCAGAAGCCCGCCAAGCTGGAGACCGGCGCGGTGGTGCGCGTGCCGCTGTTCATCAACGAGGGCGAGGTGCTGAAGATCGACACCCGCACCGGCGAGTACATCTCGCGCGCCAAGTAGCTGCGCCACGCTGCCGCTGGCGCGGCAGCAGTTGGCGTGCGGCCGCGACTGCCGGAGAATCGGCTGATCCAGGGGAGGTGTGCCATGCAGATCACGGACCTGATCAACCAGATGGGCGGCCTGCAGTCGGTGGCGAAGGAACTGGGCGTCAGCCCGCAGCAGGCCCAGTCCGGCGCGGCAGCCTTGCTGCCTGCCATCCTCGGTGGACTCAAGAAGCAGGCCCGGGCCTCCGGCCCTGCCGGCGGGCTGGGTGACCTGCTCGGCCAGCTGGGCGGCGGCGGCTGCTCGACAATGTGCTTTCCAGCCAGCCCACCGACGTGGGCCTGGGCAACAACGTGCTGGGACAGATCTTCGGCAGCAAGGATGTGAGCCGCACCGTGGCGGCGAGCGCCGCACAGAAGAGTGGTCTCGATCCTGCGCTGCTGAAGAAGATGCTGCCCGTGCTCGCGGTGACGGCAATCCGCTGGATGACATCCTCGGCAAGGCGGGCAAGCTGCGCCGGTAGCAGCGATCGGCAGGCGACGGACTTCAGGCCCTGTCCCAGGCGAAGGCCATCACCTCATCGATGCTCGCTGCCCCCAGGGCCAGCATTGCCGCGCGATCGAATCCCAGCGCCACGCCGGCGCAGGCGGGCAGGCCGGCATCCAGTGCCGCGATCAGGCGTTCATCCAGCGCGGGTCCGGTGAGCCCGCGGCGGATGCGTTCGGCCTGGTCAGCGACGAAGCGGGCGCGCTGCTCGCTGCTGCTGGCCAGTTCCACATAGCCGTTCGCCAGTTCCACGCCTTCGGCATACAGCTCGAAGCGCAATGCAGTGCGCGGATCGCTGGCGTCCAGTTGTGCCAGCGCCGCCTGCGATGCGGGGAAATGATGCAGGCAGGTCAGGCGGCCGCGGCCCAGCTCCGGACCGACACGCGTGGCGACGAGGAATTCCAGCAGTTCGTCGCGCGTGGCGGTGGCAAGGCTTGAATCCACCAGCCCGTGCCGGCCTGCCAGCGCAGCCAGCTGCGCATCTGTGGCGGTGAGGGGATCGCAGTCCAGTGCCTGCCGGAACGCTGCCGCGTAGCTGATGTGCTCGGTCGGGCCTGCCGGATTCCCGCCGGTGTCGAACAGCTTCGCGGCGAGCGCCGCTGTCTCATCCATCACCTGGAGCAGGTCCATGCCCAGCCGGTACCACTCGATCATCGTGAATTCCGGGTTGTGCAGGCGGCTGTGTTCGCCGGCGCGGAACACGTGGCAGACCTGGAAGATGTCGCCGCTGCCGGCTGCCAGCAGGCGCTTCATCGGATATTCGGGGGAGGTCTGCAGCCAGCGTGCACCTGATGCTGCGTCGAGGCGCAGCGATTCAATCTGCACGTCGGTGACCGTGTGGCTGAGCACCACCGGTGTTTCCACTTCCATTACGCCGCGCTCGCGGAAGAACCCGCGGGCGCATTCCAGCAGCGCCGCACGGCGACGCAGCGTCTCCATGCCGGCGCCCGGCCGCCACTGCATGCTCACGCGGAAATGCGGCCCAGCCGCTGTCCCAGGCGCATGGTGGCGCCCGGCGCGATCTTTTCCAGCTCCACCAGCTGCGGGCCGAACAGCAGCACCACGGTGGAGCCCATGTTGAAGCGGCCGATCTCCTCGCCGCGGGCGCGGAAGCGGTCGGCCTCCGGGGGCAGCGGCAGCGCCGTGACCTTGCGCGGGCGGCGCGGCGTGACATCCCCATGCCACACCGTGGCCATGCTGCCCACGTTGAGCGCCCCGACGAAGATCACGGAGAAGGGACCAGCCGGTCCCTCGAACAGCAGCACCAGGCGCTCGTTGCGCGCGAACACGGCCTGCACCATGCGCGCGGCGGTGTTGTTCACGCTGAAGAGGCGCCCGGGCACATACCAGATCCCGCGCAGCGTGCCGTCGGCGGGCATGTGGATGCGGTGGTAGTTGTAGGGTGCAAGGTAGATGGTCGCAAAGCTGCCGCCGGCGAAGCGCGGCGCCCACAGGCCGGCCGCGCCGGCCAGCAGGGCCTCGATGGTGTAGTGCCTTCCCTTGGCCTGCAGCACCTGGTTGCGTTCGAGCGGGCCGGACTGGCTCATCGTGCCGTCCACCGGGCTGACCAGCGTGCGGGCATCGCCAGCCAGGGGACGTGCGCCGGCTTTCAGCGCGCGGGTGAAGAAGGCGTTGAAGTGCTCGTAGGCATAGGGGTCGGGCTGCTCGGCATCCGAGAGATCAGGCTTGAAGCCAGCCACGAACAGCCTCGTGAAGGCATTCTTGAAGGGACGCCAGCGGATGCGCGTCAGCCAGCCGACCAGCCGGGAGATCGCATGGTGCGGCAGCACGTACTGCAGCAGGATGTTGAGGCTGGAGAGCATCAGTAGCCGCTGGCCAGCAGCGTCGAGATGTCCTGCGCGAGCAGCCCGGGGTCGAAGGGCGGCGTGAACGCCGCGCTCCATTCACCGCGCGCATTCAGGTAATACAGCGCGGCCGAGTGGTCCACGGTATAGCCACCGCCAGGCAAGGGCTGTGTGGAATGGGCCACCATCAGCCCCTGCAGCAGCGGTTCCAGCGCCGCATCCTCGCCGCGCACGCCAGTGAATCCTTCCCCGAAGGCATTCACGTACTGGCGCAGGGCCTGCGCATCATCGCGCGCGGGATCCACTGTGACGAACACCAGGCGCAGTCCGGAAAGCTCAGGGTGCCGGCGCAGCTGCGCCATCTGCGCCAGTGTGGTGGGGCATACATCCGGGCAATGCGTGAAACCGAAGAACAGCAGGGACGGCTTGCCAGCCAGCTGCGCCTTGCCGAATGGCGCGCCTTCGTGGTCGGTGAGCGCGAACTGCGGCAACTGGCGCGGCTGCGGCAGGGTGCTGCCGCTGGCAAGCTGCGGCACCGCGCGCGCAAGCTGCCTTGAAACCATGTAGCCTGCCGCCGCCGCAGCCAGGATCATGGGCAGCGCGATGAAAAGAACCGTGGAGCGTTTTCGCGTCATGAATCGATTATCCCACAGGCGGCGTGCCGCTCCCGATGTCACCGGCCTGACCACGGCGGACCTGCTGAAGCGCGGCACTGCGCGGCTGGCGCGTGCGCGGCTCGAGTATGGGCATGGCACCGAGCGCCCCGTTGACGATGCTGCGGCCCTGCTGGCTCATGCGAAGGGGCTGGTGAGGCCGCTGGAAGCACGCGACCTGGCGCGGCCGGTATCGGCGCGCGCGGCGACGCGCTTCGACGCGTTGCTCCGGCGCCGCATCGACGAGCGCATTCCGGCCGTGTACCTCACCAACCTGTGCTGGTGGGCGGGGCTGCCGTTCTACGTCGACAGTCGTGTCCTGGTGCCGCGCTCTCCCATCGCCGAGCTGATCGAGCGGCGGTTCTCGCCCTGGGTGCGGCCGGATGCTGTGCGGCGCATCCTCGACCTGGGCACCGGTTCCGGCTGCATCGCGCTGGCCTCGGCGGCGTATTTTCCCGACGCCCTCGTCGACGCCGTGGACATCGATCCCGCGGCGCTGCAAGTGGCGCGCATCAACCGCGCCGGCCTGAAGCTCGGCCGCCGCGTGCGGCTGCTGCAAGGTGACTTTTTCAGCCCACTGAAGGGGCAGCGCTACGATATCATCGTGAGCAATCCGCCCTACGTGGGCACGGCGGAATTCAATGGTCTGCCGCCTGAATATGCGCATGAGCCCGCGGGGGCATTGCGCTCGGGACGCGATGGCATGGACGCGGTGCGCAGGCTGCTGCGCGAAGCCGCCCGCCATCTCACCGACGAGGGTGTGCTGGTGGTTGAAGTGGGCAATACCGAGACGCGCGTGCGCCGCGCGTTCCCGAAGGTGCCCTTCGTGTGGCTGGCATTCGAGCGTGGTGGCGGCGGCGTGTTCCTGCTGACGGCCGCGCAGTTGCGCAAGGTGGCAAGGTGAGCGGCAACAGTTTCGGCAAGTCCTTCGTGGTGACGAGCTTCGGCGAGAGCCACGGTCCGGCACTGGGCGCCATCGTCGACGGCTGCCCGCCGGGGCTGCCGATCACCGAAGCGGAATTGATGGCCGACATCGAGCGACGCCGCACCGGCACCTCGCAGTTCACCAGCCAGCGCAAGGAGCCGGATCAGGTCCGCATCCTCTCGGGCGTGTTCGAGGGTGTGACCACCGGCACGCCCATCGGCCTCCTGGTCGAGAACACAGACCAGCGCTCGCGCGACTACGAGAAGATCAAGGACCGCTTCCGTCCCGGCCACGCCGACTACACCTACCAGCAGAAGTACGGCCTGCGCGACTACCGCGGCGGCGGCCGTTCCTCCGCGCGCGAGACGGTGATGCGCGTCGCTGCGGGCGCCATCGCGCGCAAATACCTGGCTACGCGCCTCGGCGTGCGCATCCACGGCTACGTGAGCCAGGTGGGTGACCTCCACCTCGAGCCGGTGAACCCTGAAGCCGCCTACGAGAATCCCTTCTTCTGTCCGGATCCTTCACGCGTGAAGGAGCTGGAAGACCTCATCTGGAAACTGCGCAGCGACGGCGATTCGGTGGGCGCGAAGCTCACCGTGGTGGCGCATGGCGTGCCGGTGGGGCTGGGCGAGCCGGTGTTCGACCGGCTGGACGCCGACATCGCCCATGCCCTGATGAGCATCAACGCAGTGAAGGCGGTGGAGATCGGCGCCGGCGTTTCTGTTGCATCGCAGCGTGGCAGCCAGCACCGCGATGAGCTGACGCCGGCAGGCTTTGCCACCAACCATGCCGGCGGCATCCTGGGCGGCATCTCCACCGGGCAGGACATCATTGCCCACGCCACGCTGAAGCCCACCTCCAGCATCCAGGTGCCGGGAAAAACCATTGACCTGGGCGGCAATCCCGTCGACGTGGTGACCACTGGCCGCCATGATCCCTGCGTGGGCCTGCGCGCCACGCCCATTGCCGAGGCCATGCTGGCCATCGTGCTGCTGGACCACTACCTGCGGCACAGGGCGCAGAACGCGGATGTGCGATCATCCACGCCTGCGATCTGACATCCGTCGCCGGCCTGGCCGCGCGGCGGCATTTTTCCACTTCCACAGAGGGTCATGATGAGCAAGGGTTGGAGAGTAGCCGTGCTCGGGGCCACCGGCCTCGTCGGCGACACGATGATCAGCGTTCTCGAGGAACGCGATTTCCCGGTCAGCGAACTGTTCCCGCTCGCGAGCAACCGCTCGCTGGGCAAGACGGTGCAGCTGAAGGGCAAATCCTACCCGGTGCTCGACGTGGAGACCTTCGACTTCTCGCGCGCCCAGATCGGCCTGTTCTCTGCCGGCGCGGAAGTGTCGGCGAAGTACGCGCCCATCGCCGGTGCGGCCGGCTGCGTGGTGATCGACAACACCTCGCAGTTCCGCTACGACGATGACATCCCGCTGGTGGTGCCCGAGGTCAACCCCGAGGCCATCGCGCAGTACAAGAACCGCGGCATCATCGCGAACCCGAACTGCTCCACCATCCAGATGCTGGTGGCGCTGAAGCCGCTGCACGATGCAGCCGGCATCACGCGCATCAACGTGTGCACCTACCAGTCGGTGTCCGGCGCCGGCAAGGAAGCGGTGGATGAGCTGGCGCAACAGACCGGCGACCTGCTCAACGGCCGTACCACCGAAGCAAAGGTGATCGCCAAGCGCATCGCCTTCAACGTGGTGCCGCAGATCGACAAGTTCCAGGACAACGGCTACACGAAGGAAGAGATGAAGATGTTCTGGGAGACCCAGAAGATCCTCGACAAGTCCATCGTGGTGAATCCCACCTGCGTGCGCGTGCCGGTGTTCTTCGGGCATTCCGAGGCGGTGCACATCGAGACGCGGCGCAAGCTCACCGCGGCCGAGGCCACCGAACTGCTGCGCAAGGCGCCTGGCGTCACCGTGCTCGATGAGCGCGTGCCGGGCGGCTATCCCACCGCGGCCACCGAAGCCGTTGGCAACGACACCGTGTACGTCGGCCGCATCCGCGAGGACATCTCGCACGAGCGCGGACTGGACCTGTGGGTGGTGTCCGACAACGTGCGCAAGGGTGCCGCCACCAATAGCGTGCAGATAGCCGAAATACTGGTTCGCGACTATCTGTTGCGTTAAGTTATATTCGTGTGACTTGCGTCAACGCGGGAAGACGAATCCAAGCATATGTTTTCCGTCAGGATTCGTAATTGATGGGTCTCTCGGGGAGTCCTGATGCGTTTTAGACTGGTGAGCGCGGCGGCACTGCTGGCAGCAGTGCCCGGCATCTCACAGGCCCTTGGCCTGGGAGATGAGACCGTCAGGTCCTTCCTCAATGCCCCGCTCAACGCGGAAATCGAGCTCTTCGCCACACCCGAAGAGCTGGCCTCAATGCAGGTCACGCTGGCCTCGCGCGACGATTTCGTCCGCCATGGCCTTGAATATCCGGGCTTTTTGAGCGCCATCCAGCTCAGCACCGAGCGCCTGCGCGATGGCCGCAATGTCGTCCGGCTGACCTCCAGCCAGCCCATCGTCGAGCCCTTCCTGGTGGTGCTGATCGACCTGCGCGGCAGCGGCACCCGCCTGCTGAAGGAATACACGCTGCTGCTCGATCCGCCCACCTTCCAGGCCACGACCGCACCGGCCCCGCCGGTGTCCGCGCCGGTGGTGGGCGACACCGGGGGCAATGTGCGCCCGGCACCGGCGCCCGCCGCACCGGTTCCCCCGCCCGTGCAGGCTCCGCCGCGCCCGGCGCCCGTGCCCGTCCAGCCGGCTCCGGCAGGTGGCGGCGGTGGCTACACCGTCCAGCGCGGCGACACGCTGTCGAACATCGTCACGCGTGAATACGGCGAGCAGGACCGTACCCGCGCCATGGTGGCCGTGTATCGGGCCAACCCCGCGGCCTTCGGCGGAAACATCAACCAGCTGCGTGCCGGTGCGCGACTCGACCTGCCTGACAGCAGCGTCGTGACCGCCATCGATCGCGCCGAGGCGAACGCCGAAGTGCGCAGCCAGATGGCCAGCTGGCAGGCTTCCGTGCAGCAACCGGCCGGCGGTGAGGATGCCCGCCTGCGGCTGGTGCCGCCGAGCGAGCCGGCCGGAACAGGCCAGCCTGGTGAGGTGGCCTCTCCCGGTGCAGGCACCACGCCCGCACCATCATCCGATCGTCCCATCGCGCTCGACAGCCCGGAGCTGGCCAACCTGCAGCGCGGACAGACACCCGCCACACCGGCCGAACCCGCGCCTGCCGAGCCTGCTGCGGATGCTGCCGACACCACCGCCGGATCAGGCGAGGATGCGCAAGACACCGCTGCCACGCCTGCCGAGCCGGCTCCTGCCGAGGCCCGGCCCGCGCCGCCCGCTCCGCCTGCCGACGAGGCGCCCGGCCTGATCGACACGCTGAAGGCCTACTGGGTCTACGCGGCAGGAGCCCTGGTGCTGGTGCTTGCGCTGCTGGGCCTGATGGCACGGCGCCGCCGCAGCGCGGCCGCTGCGACCTTCGCTCCGGCCGCGCCGTCGTTCGACGACTTCGTGCTGCCGGGTGAGCGCGATTCCTCTTCCGACACCTTCCCGCTGCGCAAGCCCGCCGACGCGCGCGACTCCGACATCCTGGTGGAGGAGGGCACGGGCCAGCACGAGCGGCCCGCGCGTCGCGAAACCCGCACTGTCGACCTCGACGAGGGCAGTACCGCGGCCACCATGGGTGCCATGGCGCTGGAGCAGGGCGATCCCCTGGCCGAGGCCGACTTCCACATGGCCTATGGCCTCTACGACCAGGCCGCCGACCTGGTGAAGGCTGCGCTGAAGCGCGAGCCGGAACGCCGCGACCTGAAGCTCAAGCTGCTCGAAGTGTATTTCGTGTGGGGCAACAAGGAGCAGTTCCTGCAGACCGCGCGCGAGCTGTCGCAGTCGCGCAGCAGCGCACCGCCGGGCGAGTGGGAGAAGGTTGTCATCATGGGCAAGCAGCTTGCCCCCGAAGACGTGCTCTTCCACCAGTCCCAGCTGGGCGTGCAGACCTCCGTCGACCTCAACCTGGAAGGCGGCCAGAACCTGGTCGACTTCAACCTGCCCGAGGGCGGCACCGACACCGGCGACACCGGCATCGACCTGAACCTCGGCGGCAGCACCGACTCCTCGCTGCGTCCGCTCGAGTCCGACGGCGGCCTCGACTTCATGTTCGATGACCTGCGTGGTCCCGACGACCAGGCGCCCACGGCCACCACGCGCCAGATGGTGCAGCCTGGCCTCGACGCCATCAACGCGCCCACCATCGAACAGCCCGCGCTCGACATCGAGAACACGCTGGCCGGCAAGATCGACGCGCACGCTCCCTACACCGGTTCGCCCGACCAGACTGCAGAGCTGGCCCTGGATGACCTGGGACTGGATCTCGGCAAGCTCGAGGCCACCGGCACGGGCATGCTGCCGCCGGATGCCGGAGAAGCTCCGGCTGACGCTCCCACCCTGGTGGCGGGCATGGACGAGACTTCGCGCGAGCTGCTGGCCAGCGCCGATGCCAGCCAGCGCACCGAGATGCTGCCCATCACCGACCTCGACCTTGGCGATGGCTCCACCGGCCTCGACATGGACCTCGGTACCGGTGACACCAGCCTGGCTCCCATGCTCGACGTGGGCGCCTCGGACCTTGACCTGGATGTCGGTGCGCCTGAGAAGCCGCAGGACGACTGGCAGAGCACGCAGCGCATCGACCCGGGTGCGCTCGACTCCACCATCGTCGACGAGTCGCCGAAGGAACTCGAGCCGGTCACGATGAGTGAAGTCGGCACCAAGCTCGACCTGGCCCGTGCCTACATGGACATGGGTGATCCGGACGGTGCCCGCAGCATCCTCAACGAGGTGCTGCAGGAAGGCTCGGAAGGCCAGCGCCAGGAAGCCCAGCGCCTGCTGGATTCCATTCCCGGCTAGTACCGCGCGCTCATGGCCAGGATCGCCGTCGGCATCGAGTACGACGGCGGCGCCTTCGCCGGCTGGCAGCAGCAGGTCGGGGCGCCTTCAGTCCAGCACGCCCTGCAGCAGGCCATTGGCCGCGTCTGCGATCATGCAGTGGACCTCATCGCCGCAGGACGCACGGACGCGGGTGTGCACGCACGCGGGCAGGTGGCGCACTTTGATACGGAAGCGGTGCGCAGCGAACGTGCGCTGCTGCTCGGCGCCAACACCGCGCTGCCGCCAACCGTCGCGCTGCGCTGGGTGCGCGATGTGCCGGCGCATTTCCACGCGCGCTACAGCGCGCTGGCGCGCACCTACCGCTACTGCATCCTGAACCGCAGCGCGCGCGGTGCGCTGACGGCGGGAAGGGTGGCCTTCCATTACCGGCCACTGGACATCGCACCCATGCGCGAGGCCGCGCGCCACCTGCTCGGCAGCCATGATTTCAGCGCCTTGCGTGCGGCGGAGTGCCAGGCGCGGTCGCCCGTGCGCAACCTCACTGCGCTGCGCGTGGAGCGAAGCGGCGAATTCGTGCTGCTGGAAGTGACCGCCAACGCCTTCCTGCATCACATGGTGCGCAATATTGCCGGCCTGCTGATCCACATCGGCCAGGGCGCAGCGCCGCCGCAGTTCGCAGCTGAAGTGTTGGCGGCGCGCGACCGGCGTGTCGCTCCCGCAACGGCTCCGGCCTCAGGCCTGTATTTCTGGCGTGTGCACTATCCGCCGGTATTCGGACTGCCCGGCGATTCCGATATCATGCCGGACCCGGCCGGCTGTCCGGCCGACCTTCTGGGGTAGGCATGTCCTGGTTCGAAAAGATCGTTCCCTCGCGCATCAAGACCGAGCGCCGCGTGCGTTCCGTGCCCGAGGGCCTGTGGAGCAAGTGCCCGGCCTGTGACGCGGTGCTGTATCGCGCGGAGCTGGAGCGCAACCTGCATGTCTGCCCCAAGTGCAGCCACCACATGCGCATGCATGCGCGCGAGCGGCTGACGCGCTTCCTGGACCCGGATTCGGGCGTGGAGATCGGCGCCAGCGTGTCGCCCGAGGATCCGCTGAAGTTCAAGGACAGCAAGAAGTACAAGGACCGCCTTGCCGCCGCGCAGAAATCCACCAACGAACGTGATGCGCTGGTGGCCCTGGCCGGGCGGCTGCATGGCGAGCCCGTCGTGGCCTGTGCCTTCGAGTTCGCCTTCCTCGGCGGCTCGATGGGATCAGTCGTGGGTGAGCGTTTCCATCGTGCCGCCATGCGCGCGATTGCCGACCGTGCCCCGCTGGTGTGCTTCTCCGCCACGGGCGGTGCGCGCATGCAGGAGGCGCTTCTGTCGCTGATGCAGATGGCCAAGACCAGCGCCGCGCTGGCGCGACTGGCCCAGGCGAAGCTGCCCTACATCTCGGTGCTCACCGACCCGACCACCGGCGGCGTGTCAGCCAGCCTGGCAATGCTGGGCGACATCAACATCGGCGAGCCACGTGCGCTGATCGGCTTTGCCGGTCCACGCGTGATCGCCCAGACCGTGCGCGAGACCCTGCCCGAGGGATTCCAGCGCAGCGAGTTCCTGCTCGAGAAGGGCGCCATCGACCTGATCATGGATCGCCGCGACCAGCGCGATGGCATCGCACGCCTGCTGCGCATGCTGGCCGGCAAGCCGGCCCTGGCGGCTGCCGTGCCGGTCGCCGAAGCCTGATCCGGGATCCAGCATGACTGCACCCCGCAGCCTCGAAGACTGGCTGCGCGTCCAGGAGACCGTGCACAGCACGGGCATCGACCTGACGCTGGAGCGCGTGCGCGCGGTGGCGCTGCGCATGGGCCTGCTGCCCGTGGCGGCGCGCACGCTCATAGTGGCGGGCACGAACGGCAAGGGCTCCACTGTCGAGTGCCTCGCTTCACTGCTGCGCTGCCTGGATCGGCGCGTGGGCAGTTTCACTTCACCGCACCTGCTGCGTTACAACGAGCGCATCCGCGTCGATGGCGCGGAAGCCTCCGATGCCGAACTCGTGGCAGCGTTCGAGGCCATCGAGGCGGCGCGTGGCGACATCACGCTCACCTTTTTCGAATTCAACGCACTGGCTGCGCTCGAGGTATTCCGCGCGCGCCGCGTCGAGTTCGCCGTGCTGGAAGTGGGGCTGGGCGGCAGGCTCGACGCGGTGAACATCGTCGATGCAGAAGCGGCCATCGTCTGCTCCATCGGCCTGGACCACGCGGACTGGCTGGGGACAGACATCGACGGCATCGGGAGGGAGAAGGCCGGCGTTTTCCGCCCCGGCCATGTCGCGGTGATCGCGGATCCGGCGATGACGCCGGCCGTGGAAGCGGAGGCGCGGCGCATCGGTGCGCGCCCCCTTGTGGCCGGACGCGATTATCAGTGGCAGGTCGCCGCGGATGGCGGGCACTGGAGTTTCTCCGCGGGTGCCTTCGATTTGCGTGATCTGCCGAGGCCTGCGCTGCCTGGCGGCAGCCAGTTCGCCAATGCTGCCTCGGCGCTGGCCACGTTGCAGCAACTGGGCGTGCTGGATGCGGCCCGCAAGCCGCAGGTGGAGCGTGCGCTTCGCCAGCTCGCGCTGCCGGGGCGGTTCCAGATCGTGCCGGGGCGCGTGGAGTGGATACTCGATGTCGCCCACAACGAGCCGGCAGCGCGCACGCTGGCTGCAAACCTGTCGGCGCGCCCCTGCACCGGCCGTACGCTGTGCGTGGCGGGCATCCTGGGCGACAAGGATGTCGCTGCCGTAGCGGCTGCGCTGCAGACCGTGGTGGACCAGTGGTTCCTCTGCGGCATCGACGCGCCCCGCGGCCTGACCGCGGCAGCGCTGGCTGCGCGTTCGCCGGTGTTCAGCGCCGCCACGCTGGCCGAAGACATCACCTCCGGCATGCACGCCGCCGCCGCCACCGCGCGCCCAGGCGATCGCATTGTGGTCTGCGGGTCGTTCCTGACCGTCGCGCCCGCACTGGCACTGCTCGGCCTGCACTGACGACGTCTATACTCCGTCCCGTGGAAGGGGCCAGCAAAGAACGACTCACGGGTGCGGTCATCCTGGTGGCCGCGCTGGCGATCGCGGTGCCGGAGCTGCTCTCGGGGCCTGGCGAGAACGCCGGCGCAAAGGCGGGCGCAGGCGCGGTTGCGGATGCAGGCCCGCCGCTGGCCACCTATGAGCTGGCCATCAACCCCGGCGCAAACAGCGGCACCGCGCGCCAGCAGGAACTGGCGGCCAGCGCGGCACGTGAACAATCCGAAGCGATTGCGCAGGCAGTGCCGCCACCGGTCACCGAACCGGTGAGGACTGTGGCGCCTGAACCGGTGCCTGCCGCACAGCCGGCACCGCCAGCCGCGCAACAGCCTGCGTCCCCGACCGCGGAACGGCAGTCGCTGCCGGCTGCAGCACCTGCCACTGTCGCGCCGCCTGCCTCGCAGGCGAACCGTCAGGCGGCGCCGGCAGCGGCCGCGAAGCCTGCAACCCCGGCTCCATCACCTGCCACCGCCGCGCCGGCCAAACCCGCTGGCAAATGGTGGGTGCAGCTCGGCAGCTTCTCTTCCGCCGACAACGCCCAGCGCCTGGCGCGCGAACTGCGTGCGAAGGGCTTCAGCATCGAAGTCTCCGCCGTGAAGTCCGCTGGCAGGGAACTGCATCGTGTCCGCGCCGGTCCCGAGGCGGACCGCAATGCCGCTACCGGCCTGCGCACGCGCCTGGCGGCTGCCGGGCAACAGGGAACGCTGGTCGCGCCCTGAGCGTGCGCAACGCTGTTTCGGGGTGTCTCTTAGGCGTCCCATGGTGCGTACAGTGTAGAATTGTGTGATCAACGGTCGCCGGCCCGCCGATGGTCACGCTCGACTACATCATCCTTGCCATCATCCTGCTTTCCGCTGTCGCCGGCCTGGTGCGGGGATTCCTCAAGGAAGTCTGCTCGCTCGTCACCTGGATACTGGCCATCTGGCTGGCGTGGCGCCTGGGGCCCTCCGTGGCGCCCTATCTGGGCGGAGTACTCGAGCGCGCGCCCTATGGATTGTGGGCTGGGCGCGGCATCGTCTTTGTAGTGGTGCTGGTGGCGGGCGCCATCGTCGGCTTTGCCGTCAACCATTTCGTCCGGCTGTCCCTTTTCAGCGGCCTCGACCGCATGCTGGGCTTCCTGCTCGGCCTGCTGCGCGGGGTTGTAATCACCGGCTTTGTCATCATATTGGCGCAGGCCGTGGAGCTTGATGACGAAAGCTGGTGGCAGCGGTCGAAACTGGTGCCGATCGTGGCTCCGGTGGCCTCTGTGCTGCGTGCGGTGGTGGGTGAACACCTGCCTGCGCGTGCGGCACGAAACCCGGGCTGACCGGCGGAGACAGGCATGTGTGGCATTGCAGGCATCGTTGGACGCGGACCGGTCAACCAGCAGCTCTATGACGCGCTGACCGTGCTGCAGCACCGGGGGCAGGATGCCGCGGGCATCATGACTGCCGATGGCGGCGAGCTGTGTTCGGTGCTGGGCAAGGGCCTGGTGCGCGATGTGTTCAGCCAGCGGGGCATGGAATCCCTGCGCGGCAACATGGGCATTGCCCATGTGCGCTATCCCACCGCCGGTGGCGACAGCGCCTCCGAGGTGCAGCCCTTCTACGTGAATGCACCCTATGGCATCTGCCTGGGGCACAACGGCAACCTCACCAATGCGCAGGAGCTCACGCAGGTGCTGGCGCGCGAAGACCGCCGCCACCTGAACACCCGCTCCGACTCCGAGGTGCTGCTCAACGTCTTCGCCTCCGAACTGCAGCGCGTGGGTGGGCTGCGCGCCACGCCAAACGACATCTTCACCGCGCTCACCGCCGTGTACCGGCGCTGCCGCGGCGCCTATGCCGTGGTGGCGATGATCATCGGCCATGGCGTGCTGGGGTTCCGCGATCCGCATGGCATCCGTCCGCTGGTGCTGGGGCAGCGGCGCACCGCGCGCGGCATGGAATACATGCTGGCCTCCGAGAGCGTGGCGCTGTCGATGCTCTCCTTCGAGTTCCTGCGCGATGTGGCGCCGGGCGAGGCCGTGTTCATCGACGAGCTGGGCCGGCTGCACACCAGCCAGTGCGTGCCGGCGCTGGGACATACGCCCTGCATTTTCGAATACGTGTACTTCGCCCGTCCGGACTCCATCATCGACAACATCTCGGTGTACCGCGCACGCATGCGCATGGGCGAGAAGCTGGCCGACAAGCTCAGGCGCGAGCATCCCGACCACGACATCGACGTGATCATCCCGATCCCGGACACCAGCCGCACCTGCGCGCTGCAGATGGCGCAGAAGCTGGGCATCAAGTACCGCGAAGGCTTCAACAAGAACCGCTACATCGGCCGTACCTTCATCATGCCGGGGCAGGAGCAACGCATGAAGTCCGTGCGCCGCAAGCTCTCGGCCATCGACCTGGAATTCCGCGGCAAGAACGTGCTGCTGGTGGATGACTCCATCGTGCGCGGCACCACCTCGGCGCAGATCATCGAGCTGGCGCGCGATGCCGGCGCGCGCAAGGTGTATTTCGCTTCCGCGGCGCCGCCGGTGCGCTACCCCTATGTCTATGGCATCGACATGCCCGCTGCCTCCGAGCTGGTGGCCGCGCGGCGCGATGTGGATGAAGTGGCGCGCGAGATCGGCGCCGACTGGCTGATCTACCAGGACCTGGACGACCTGGTGTCCGCCTGCCGCCACGATGATGCGGCCATCAATCAATTCGACACCTCCTGCTTCTCCGGCACCTACGTCACCGGCGACATCACGCCGGAATACCTGGAGCGCCTGGAGCGCGAGCGCAATGACGACGCCAAGGCCCAGCGTCGCGACAATCCCCTCAAGGTCGTGAGCTGAGATCCCCGGCCGGGGCAGGGGAGAGGTCGCGATGCGGCTGCTGCTGATCGTCCAGGACGCGCGCTACCGTACCCTGCTGCGCCATCACGTCAGCTGCGAGTGGCCCGACGCCACCGTGGAGCACCGTTCCACGCGACTCACCGCGCCGTTGCCGCCGGAGTACCTGGCGCAGGGCTATGACGTGGTGGTCCTCGATGAGGACTGGCAGGACGGGCAGGGCCTGGCCTGGCTGCGCGACCTGGCGCTGCGGCGCGGCTTTGCGCCCATCGTGTTCCTCGCCAGGGACAGCGATTCCCGGTCCGCCCGCGAGGCGCGCCTGTGCGGCGCCTTCGGTGTGATCTGTCGCCGGCGCTTTCCGCACGCCACCTTCATCGCCGTGCTGGAGGAGGCCGCGCGCATGCAGCGGCGCGCGCTGGCCGACTGGCGCATTTCTCCCGCGGCGGAGGCTTCGCGACGCTTCGGCCCGGTGCGTATTCCCGGCTACCGCTGTGTGCGGCGGCTGGCAGGAGGCTCGAGCTCGCAGCTCTACCTGGCCGAGAGCGAGAAGGCGGGCGCGCTGCTGGTGGTGAAGATCACTCCCTCACTGCGCGACGCCGAGGGCGTCGACCAGGCCTTCGAACGCTTCCTGCAGGAATACGAGATCGCGCACCGGCTGCATCATTCCAGCATCGTGCGCTGCCATGAGCTGGGCGTTGCCGATGACCATGCCTACCTGGCAATGGACTACTACCCGGACGGCGACCTGCGCAAGCGCATCCGCGCCGGCGTGCTGCCTGCCGATGCGCTGGAACTGGCGGCGCAGATCGCTGGCGCACTCGTGGCGCTGCACGAGGCCGGCGCCCTGCACCGCGACCTGAAGCCCGGCAACGTGCTGATGCGCGGCCCGCTGCGCGTGGTGCTTACCGACTTCGGCCTGGCCAAACACGCGGCGATCGAGGCGGACATCACCGACCCGGGCGTGATCTTCGGCACGCCCACCTACATGAGCCCCGAGCAGGGCCATGGCGAGACGGTGGATGAGCGCAGCGACCTGTACAGCCTCGGGGTGATCCTCTACGAGATGCTTGCGGGCGAGAAACCCTTCACCGACAACAATCCCATGGCCATCATCTACAAGCATCGCAACGCGCCCGTGCCGCGCCTGCCGCAGCCGGCGGCGCAGTGGCAGGGGCTGGTGGATACGCTGATGGCCAAGCGCCCGGCTGATCGCTACAGCACGGCCGCGCAGGTGGAGAGTGTGCTGCGCGAGGCCGCGCAGGCCGCACGCGCGGCGGCGGCATGAGCGCTGCCGGCGAAGAGGATCGCAGCATCCTGCACGCGGCCACGCCGCGCGCCTGGTGCGAGCATGCGGCGCGCGAATGGCGCACGCTGCTCGTCGATCATGCCAACTGCGAGAAGAAGGCCGCCTCCACGGCGCTGGCGCTGATGTTCGCCTATCCGGAGGATCGTCCGCTGTCGCTGGCCATGGCGCGGCTGGCGCGCGAGGAACTGCGGCATTTCGAGCAGGTGCAGAAGCTGATGCAGCGGCTGGACGTGCCGATGCAGCGCCTGTCGCCCGGGCGTTACGCCAGTGCCCTGCGTGCACGACTCGCCGCCACGGAACCGCAGCGCAAGCTCGACCTGCTCCTGTCCGGCGCGCTGATCGAGGCGCGCTCCTGCGAGCGGTTCGAGGCGCTGGCCCCGCTGCTGCAAGAACCTCTGGCGGAGTTCTATGCGGCGCTGGCGGAATCCGAGCGCCGGCATGCCTCGCTGTACCTTCAACTGGCCGAGGCCGCGGTGCCCGCCGCTGCGCGAGCCGGGCTGCAGGCCCGGCTCGTGGAGCTGGCCGCGGTGGAAGCGCGGCTGGTCGAGGAACCGGATCCCCAGTTCCGCTTCCATTCAGGCGTGCCCGTGCAGGACCTGCTGCCTGCCGGCGCGCTGGCGGGCTGATCTGCGTGGCCACCGGGGTACGCGCGGCCAACCTGCAGGATGCGCAGGATGCCGACGCAGTGGTGATGCTGCTCGACGCCTATGCGCGCGATCCGCGCGGCGGTGGTGAGCCGCTGCCGGCGCAAGTGAAGGAGCGCCTGGTGGCGGGACTGCGCGCGCATCCCACTGCACGGGTCTGGCTGGCGTTCGACGCCGCGCAGCCCGTGGGCGTGTGCGTGGGATTTGTCGGCTTCTCCACCTTCCGGGCCCTGCCGCTGCTGAACATCCACGACCTGGCCGTGCTGCCTGCGGCGCGCGGCCGTGGCATCGGCCGCGCCTTGCTGGGGGCCGCCGAGGCGCATGCGCGCGCCAGCGGCTGCTGCAAGCTCACGCTGGAGGTGCAGGAAGACAACACGCCGGCGCGCGCCCTGTACGCACGATCCGGCTTCCGCGACGTGACCTACGGTGCGTCAGGTCCGACGCGTTTCCTGGGCAAGGCGCTGGACTGAACCGGCGCCAGCCGCGAGTCCTACTTCGATCCCGGCGGCGGGGGTGGCTGGCGCGGGAACTGGTCCAGCGTGGGGTCGATCACGGCCCAGGGTGGCGCAGACTCCGTCCAGATCGCCATGGTGGGCTTCAGGTCGTGCGGCTGGTCGAGCACGCCAAGGCGCACGGTGCGGAACTGCAGCCGCGCGGAGCTTTGCGCATACACCGGATTGCCGCAGGCCGGGCAGAACCACTGCGTGAGCTGGTTGCCGCTGTCGGCTAGGTAGCCATGCCCGGCCAGCTCGCCCTCGATGCGCACGTCCCCGGTGCGGAACATGGCATTGTGCGTGGGTCCGCCGCCGGACATGTGCTGGCACTGCCGGCACCAGCACTGCCGGATGGCAACCGGTTCGCCGACGATCTGCAATTTCACGGCGCCACAGGCGCAGCGTCCTGCATAACTCATCCGTCAGTCTCCTTCGGCATTTCCAGCCTGCAATCCTGATATGAGCCATCTGCGTGCAGCACCAGCATGCTGCCGCCTTCATGCCAGTCGGCCAGCACCAGGCGCAGGGCGGGGCGGCCATCCACTTCGAGCCGGTGTTCGGCCGGCCGGTGCGTGTGGCCGTGGATCAGCACGTCGGCGCGCCAGCTGCGCAGCAGCTGCGTCACCGCGGCCGGCGTCACGTCCATGATTTCCCGCGGCGCGCGGCGCACATGCGCATGGCTGCGCCGCCTGCCCCAGGCCGCGAGGCGACGACGGGCGCCCAGCGGCAATGCCAGCCAGGTCCGTTGCAGCCAGTGGCTGCGCGCCACGCGCCGGAAGCGCTGGTAGGAGACATCCCGGGTGCACAGTGCATCGCCGTGGGAAAGTACAAAACGCCGTCCCCCGGCCTCGATGAGCACGGGATCGGCCAGCAGCTGGCAGCCGGTGCGCGCAGTGAAGCCGGCGCCGAGCAGGAAATCGCGGTTGCCGCGCTGGATGCGGCAGGGCACGCCCTGGCGCGTGAGTTCGCGCAGCCCCGCGCACACCTGCTCGCGCGCCGGCTCGTCATCATCGTCGCCGATCCAGCTTTCGAACAGGTCGCCCAGGACGTAAAGCCCGTCCGAGCGGGGCGCCTCGGTGCGCAGCAGGTGCAGGAACTGCCCGATGCCCGCGGGATGGCTGGCGTCCAGGTGCAGGTCGGAAACGAGGAGGTAGCGGCCATGCGCCATGCTGCGAATATAGTGCAGGGATGGCGGAAAGTCCTTTCGGCTAGAATCCGCCGATGCTGCGTATCCATGATTCCCTGCAGGGGAAGTCCGAAGCCTTCAAGCCCCTGGTCCCCGGCAAGGTCCGCATGTACGTGTGCGGCATCACCGTCTACGACTACTGCCACATCGGCCACATGCGCATGCTGGTGGCCTTCGACGTGGTGCAGCGCTGGCTCAGGCACAGCGGTTATGCGCTCACCTACGTGCGCAACATCACCGACATCGACGACAAGATCATCCGCCGTGCGGCCGAGCGGGGCGAGAGCATCGAGGCGCTCACCGCGCGCTTCATTGAGGCCATGGACGAGGACGCGGCGCTGCTGGGCGTGCAGAAGCCCGACCAGGAGCCGCGCGCCACGCAGTACATCCCCGAGATCATCGCGCTGATCGAAAAGCTGGTGGACCGCGGCCATGCCTACGCCGCCACCAACGGTGACGTGATGTACGCCGTGGCCAGCTTCGGGCCCTATGGCCAGCTCTCCGGCAAGCGCCTGGAGGACCTGCGCGCCGGCGCACGCGTGGAGGTCAACGAATCCAAGCGCGATCCGATGGACTTCGTGCTCTGGAAACGCTCGAAGCCTGGCGAACCTGCCTGGCCCTCACCTTGGGGCGAGGGACGTCCCGGCTGGCACATCGAGTGTTCGGCCATGGCCATGGCGCTGCTGGGGGAACACTTCGACATCCACGGCGGCGGCATGGACCTGAAGTTCCCGCACCACGAGAACGAGATCGCGCAGAGCTGCGGCGCCACCGGTGCGCCCTTCGTCGAGTGCTGGATGCACAACGGCTTCGTCAACGTCGACAGCGAGAAGATGTCCAAGTCGCTGGGCAATTTCTTCACGCTGCGCGAAGTGCTGCCGCACCTGCGCCATCCGGAGGTGCTGCGCTACTTCCTCGTGGCCAGCCACTATCGCGGGCCCATCAATTACACGCTGGAAAACCTGCAGCAGGCCGATGCCACGCTGGGCGGGTTGTACAACGCCCTGCGCGGCGTGCCAGGCGGGGAGCCGGGTCCGGAAGCCGCACGCTGGCGCGAGCAGTTCGCCGCCGCGATGGACGATGACTTCAACACGCCCAAGGCACTGGCGGTGCTGCAGGGACTGGCCCGCGAGATCAACGAGGCCAAGGCCGGCGCCGGCGGCACCTGCCTGCTGCGCGCGGGCGAGCTGGCCGCGGTATTCCGTGAATTGTCCGCCGTGCTGGGCATCTGTCGCCTGGAGCCGGAGCAGTGGTTCCGGCTTCCGGCGCCGGGCGGTGCAGGGCAGGGCACGCTTGATGACCAGGCCATCGAGCAGGCCATCGCTGCGCGCCTGGCTGCGCGCAAGGCGCGCGAATTCAGGGAAGCCGACCGCATCCGTGATGAGCTCCTGGCTTCCGGCGTGGTGCTGGAAGACAGGCCCGGTGGTACCACCCTATGGCGGCGGAAGTAGGGTGCGGCAACACCGCATCAGAGGCTATTGTCGGACCATGACAAGGAAACTTCTTCCCGCCGCCGCACTGCTGCCCGTTGCCATGCTGGCACTGGCGCAGGTTCCCGCGGTGAAACCCATCCTGCCGGAGTCGCTGCGCTGGACTTCGCCGCCCACCATTCCCGGATTGAAGGGAACGTGGATCCTGGGCTCCGAGCGCGAGCCGGGCATGTACGTGCAGCGCGTGGTGCTGGCGAAGGACTCGCGCATTGCGGCGCATACGCATCCTGACACGCGTTACTCCACCGTCCTCTCCGGCACCCTGTACGTGGCGTTCGGCGCGAAGCCGGCTGATGCCGATTTCGTGGCCGTGCCCGAGGGCGGCGTGTACGTGGCGCCGGCGGGCCAGGTGCACACCCTTTGGGCGCGCGACGGTGAAGTGGTCTACCAGGAAGCCGGCAACGGTCCCACCGGCACGAGCATGGTGAACTGAACCGGGTTCTTCCGATTGCAAGTCTGAAGAGTCGCGTGATGCCGCGCGGCCCCCGGGCACCAGTGCCTGTTTGGGCGATTCCGCTCTTACGACCGCGGCGGCGGAGTCAGCGGCTGCTCGGGCGCGCCGCCACCCGTGGTGGCCAGGCCCTCGCGGAACTGATACGCCTCCAGCGTGTTCTGGATCAGCATCGCGATGGTCATCGGCCCCACGCCGCCCGGCACCGGCGTGATCCACGAAGCCTTCTGCTTCGCGGTCTCGAATTCCACATCGCCCACCACCTTGCCCGAGGGCAGGCGATTGATGCCCACGTCAAGCACCACCGCGCCGGGCTTGATCCACTCCCCCTTCACGAATTCCGGCTTGCCGACGCCGGCGACGATGAGGTCGGCGCGCTTCACATGGCCGATGAGGTCTTTGGTCTGGCTGTGGCAGATGGTCACGGTGGCGCCGCGCATCAGCAGCTCCAGCGCAGCCGGCCTGCCGACAATGTTCGACTGGCCCAGCACCACTGCATCCATGCCCTTCGGATCGATGCCGGAGTGCTCCAGCATCTTCATGCAGCCATAGGGCGTGCAGGGGCGCAGGCGCGGCGTGCGTTGTGCCAGCAGTCCGAGGTTCTCCGGGTTGAATCCATCGACGTCCTTCTCCACGGCAATGGCGTCGATCACCGCCTTGCTGTCGATCTGCTTCGGCACCGGCAGCTGCACCAGGATGCCGTCGACCTTCGGGTCGTCGTTGAGCTCGCGCACCACGGCCAGCACCTCGTCCTGAGTCGCCGCAGCCGGCAGCACCTTCATGATGGAGAGCATGCCGGCGCCCTCGGTGGCCTGGTGCTTGTTGCGCACGTAGATCTGGGATGCGGGATCCTCGCCGACGATGACCACGGCGAGACCCGGGACCCGGCGACCGGCAGCCTTCAGCGCCATGACCCGCGTCTTGATCTCCTCGCGCAGCGCCTGCGCGATTGCCTTGCCGTCGATCAGCCGTGCCGTCATGTCCACCACTCCCGGGTCCAATGTGCGAAAAGGGGCGGTAGGGTATCATCGCCGGGTCGGGGCGTGGCGCAGTCTGGTAGCGCATCTGGTTTGGGACCAGAGGGTCGGAGGTTCGAATCCTCTCGCCCCGACCACTTGTTGCATTGGCGGGCGCGCCCGGAACCTCTGCGTCCTAGGTAGTTGCCCGGATTCGCGGCACGCCGTGCCCGCATAGCCTGCTGCCCATACATGGCACAGGCACTTCCAGCCCCCACCTCGACCAGCCGCCGCTCAGCAGCGCTTCGGGCAGTAGATGGCGTGCAGCGTCCTCACGACCTGCGCCGCTGCCGGCGATGCCAGCGTGTAGTAGATGCTCTGGGCCGCACGCCGCGTGCGCACCAGGCCCTCTTCGCGCAGCACTGCCAGGTGCTGCGACAGTGCCGACTGCGACAGCGGCAGCGATGCATTGAGTTCCCCCACGCTCTTCTCGCCCTCGAACAGCAGGCACAACAGCATCAGCCTGTGTTCGTTCGAGAGCGTGCGGAGCAGGCGTGCAGCCGCGCCGGCGCTGCTGCGCAGCTGCGCCATGTCGGGGGTGTGCGTTGCCCGGCCGGGACGGCGGACGCTGGGTCGGCTGTTCATTCCCTGATTCTACCGCTTTTACATTAGTTGATCCTAATATTAGGAAAGGCTAATATATCTACAGGAAGAAGGAAGACACCATGGCGCGCATCACCGTAGTAGGGGCCGGGCTGGCTGGCATGAGCGCCGCCTATGAGTTGCGGGACAGGCTGGGCGACCGGTATCCCGTGACCCTCATCGGCGCCGGGCCACGTTTCAGCTTCACGCCTTCCAATCCCTGGATTGCCGCAGGCTGGCGCAATGACGACCAGACGGGCCTCGACGTGGCGCCCCTGATGGCCAGGCGCGGCATCGGCTTCCGTGACTCGCCCGTGGCGCAGATCGATGCGGGCGCAAATCATGTGCTGCTGGCCAGCGGCGAGCGCGTCGAACATGACTACCTGCTGCTGTGCACGGGCCCGCGCCTCGACTTCGCGGCAATCCCGGGCCTCGGGCCGGAAGCCGGCTTCAGCCAGTCCGTCTGCACCAGTCCGCACGCGCAGTCGGCATGGGAGCAGTACCAGCTCTTCCTCGAGAACCCGGGACCCATCGTCATCGGCGCCGTGCAGGGCGCCAGCTGCTTCGGGCCCGCCTATGAATTCGCTTTCATCCTCGATGCCGACCTGCGCAAGCGGCGCCTGCGCGACCGTGTGCCGATGACCTATGTCACCAGCGAGCCCTATGTGGGGCACATGGGCCTGGGTGGCGTGGGTGATTCGCGCGGCCTGATGGAGTCGGAGCTGCGCAAGCGGCACATCCAGTGGATCACCAATGCGAAGGTGCTGGACGTGCGTGCCGACGCAGTGCGCGTGCAGGAGCATGACGATGCCGGAAAGCCGCTCATCGAGAAGGTCCTGCCCTCCCGTTACACCATGCTGCTGCCCGCATTCGCAGGCGTGGAGCCGGTGGCAGCGGTGGAGGGCCTGTGCAATCCGCGCGGATTCGTGATCGTGGACCGGCACCAGCGCAGCCCGCGCTACCCGAACATCTTCGCAGCCGGTGTGTGCGTGGCTATCGCACCGCCGGAGCCCACGCCGGTTCCCACCGGCGTGCCCAAGACCGGTTTCATGATCGAGTCGATGGTGACCACCGTGGTGCGCAACATCGAGGCGGAGTTGCAGGGCAACCCGGCCACTTTCGAGGGCACGTGGAATGCCGTGTGCCTGGCCGACATGGGCGACACCGGCGCGGCCTTCGTGGCGCTGCCGCAGATACCGCCCCGCAATGTCACCTGGGCGAAGGTAGGCAAGTGGGTGCACCTGGCCAAGGTCGCCTTCGAGAAGTACTACCTCTACAAGATGCGCCACGGCACTTCCGAGCCCGTGTACGAGAAATACATGCTCGGCGCGCTGGGCATCGAACGCCTGAAGAAACCCGCTGCAACAACCCCAGGGAGCAAACCATGAACCTCGACCGTGCCGTGCTTGCATTCGCCGGACTGATGGTGCTGGCCAGCCTGGCGCTGGCGCATTACGTATCCCCCAACTGGTTGTGGCTGACTGCATTTGTCGGCCTGAACCTCATCCAGTCCAGCTTCACCGGCTTCTGTCCTGCCGCGATGGTTTTCAGGGCCCTCGGCGCGAAGCAGGGCTGCGCCTTCCGGTGAGAGCCGTGAAATGGCCCGTCGCCATCGCGGTGCTGCTGGCGCTGGCCTCCTGCGGCGATTCCTCACGTGAATCCGCCGCGCCGTCGCCCGTGCCCGCACTTGAGACACTGGTAGTGGCCGCTTCCGGCGACGCAGGTGCGCTTGCCTGGGATGGCATCGTGCAGGCCGTGGAGCAATCGGTATTGTCGGCGCAGACATCGGGTCGCGTGGTTGCGCTCGGCGCGGACATCGACCAGCCGGTGAAGAAGGGAACGCTGCTGCTGCGCCTCACCGACGAGGAACAGCAGGCGGCCGTCGCGACGGCCGCCGCGCAGCTGCGCGCCGCCGAGGCGCAGCTTGCGGACGCCGCCAGCCGGTTTGCCCGTGCCAGCGAACTGGTGGAGCGGCAGCTGGTATCGCGCGATGATTTCGACCGCGTGCGCGCGGCAAGGGATTCCGCGCAGGCAGCCCGGGATGCCGCCGCGGCGGTGCTGGCGCAGGCGCGCCAGCAGCTGCAGTACACCACCGTGCTGGCGCCCTATGACGGCATCATCGCCACGCGGCAGGTCGAGATGGGCGAGACGGTCGCGCCCGGCCGGCCGCTCTATACGCTGTATGCCCCGGGCCAGTTGCGCCTGGAGGTGCTGGTGCCGCAGGCGGATGCCGCGAGGATCCGCGCCAATCCGGCGGCAGAGGTCAGCCTGCCGGACGGACGCGACGTCACGGCGGCGAAGGTGACCGTGTTCCCCGCGGCCGATCCGCTGGCGCACAGCATCGCAGTGCGCGTGCTGCTGCCAGCGCTGGGCAGCGCTCCACGACCCGGCCAGACAGCCAAGGTTCGCTTCGCCGCGGCTGCCGGTCCCGGCCAGCCGTGGCTTCCCGCCAGCGCCATCGTGCGTCGTGGCGAACTCTCGGCGGCCTATGTGGTGAGCGAAGAGGGCGTGGTGCTGCGGCAATTGCGCCTCGGCCGCACCCAGGGCGGGCGCACGGAGGTCATCGCCGGCCTCGTGCCCGGGGAACGGGTGGCCACGGATCCTTCCGCCGCGCTGGCGGCACTGCGCGCAACACGCCGCGACGGATGGCAGCAGTGAGTGAGGTACCCGCCGGCGACGGTGTGACCGGCCTCTCCGGCCGGCTCGCGCGCCGCTTTGCCGCCAGCCCGATGACGCCGCTGCTGGCACTGGTGGGCCTGCTGCTCGGCCTGGTTGCCGTGATCATCACGCCGCGCGAGGAAGAGCCGCAGATCGACGTGACGATGGCCAATGTGATCGTGCCTTTTCCCGGCGGCTCCTCCCGCGACGTGGAACAGCAGGTGGCATCGCCGCTGGAGCAGCGCCTGGCAGAGGTCGAAGGCGTGAAGCACGTGTACTCGATCTCGCGGCCGGGGACCGCGGTGATCACCGTGGAATTCGCGGTGGGCGTACCGCGCCAGGCCGCACTGGTGCGCCTGTACAACCAGGTCTGGTCGAATCTCGACCTGCTGCGTCCCGGCACCGGCATCGGCCAGCCGGTCGTGAAGCCCAAAGGCATCGACGACGTGCCGGTGATGAGCGTGACGCTGTGGACCGACGATCCGGCGCGTGGTCCTGCCGACCTTGCGCGGGTGGCCCGCAGCGTGGAGGTGGAGATCAAGCGGATCCCCGGCACGCGCGACGTGTACACCATCGGTGCGCCCGAGCGGCGCGTCGTGGTGACACTGGATGCGGCCCGCATGGCCAGCCATGGCCTGGCGGCGTCCGACCTGATGCAGGCGCTGCGTGCCGCCAACGTCGTGCAGCAGGGCGGCGAGCGCGCTGCTGCCACCGGCACGGTGCAGATGGTCGCGGGCACCTTCCTGGCCAGTGCGCGGGATGTCGCGGAGCTGGTGATCGGCGTCAACGGCGGCCGGCCGCTGCTGCTGGCCGATGTCGCCGACGTGAGTGACGGCGCAGACCTGCCCGACAGCTATGTGTGGCACGGCACGCCGGCAGGGCGGCCTGGTCCCGGGGCGGGCGTCGCCCCGGCAGTGACCCTGGCCATTGCCAAGAAGCCCGGCAGCAATGCCGCCGACGTCACCACCGCCGTGGCGCGCCGCCTGCAGCAGCTGGAAGGCGAGCTGCTGCCCGCCGGCGTACATGCCGCCGTTACCCGCGACTACGGCCAGACTGCCACCGACAAGGCCACCAAGCTGATGCAGAAGCTGCTGTTCGCCACGGTGTCGGTGGTGCTGCTGGTGCTGTTCACGCTGGGGCGGCGCGAGGCCGTCGTGGTCGGCACGGCGGTGATCCTCACGCTGGCGCTGACACTGTTCGCCTCGCGCGCCATGGGCTTCACGCTCAACCGCGTGTCGCTGTTCGCGCTGATCTTCTCCATCGGCATCCTGGTCGATGATGCCATCGTGGTGGTGGAGAACATCCATCGCCACATGCAGCGCGGCGGACGCACGCTGCTGCAGGCCATTCCGCCTGCCGTGAACGAGGTGGGCGGTCCCACCATCCTCGCCACCTTCACGGTGATCGCGGCGCTGCTGCCGATGGCTTTCGTCTCCGGCCTGATGGGCCCCTACATGCGGCCGATCCCGGTGAATGCCTCGGCGGGCATGCTGCTGTCGCTGGCCGTGGCGCTGGTGGTGACGCCCTGGCTGTCGGCGCGGCTGCTGTCCCGCCACGCACCGCCCGCGCCGGAAGGGCAGGAGGCACGCGGCAGCTTCCTGCACCGCCTGTTCACGCGCCTGCTCGGCCCCTTCCTGCATGGCAGCCGGGCACCGCGCCGCCGGCACCTGCTGTTTGCCGGCATGTTGCTGCTGGTGGTGCTCTCCGCGGGCCTGGCCGCGCTGCGCATCGTGGTGCTGAAGATGCTGCCCTTCGACAACAAGTCGGAGCTGCAGGTGATGGTGGACCTGCCGGAAGGCAGCACGCTGGAGAGCACCAACGCATTGCTGGCGGATATTGCCCTGCGCGTGGCCCGGGTGCCGGAGGTACTGGACTTCCAGGGCTACGCAGGCACCTCGGCGCCGGTGAACTTCAACGGCCTGGTGCGCCAGTATTTCCTGCGCGCCGGCAGCAACGTGGGTGACCTGCAGGTGAACCTGGTGGACCGGCACGATCGCCAGCGCCAGAGCCATGAGATCGCGCGTGACCTGCGACCGCAGCTGCAGCCGCTGGCCGCGCGCTACCAGGCCAGCATCAAGGTCGTGGAGGTGCCGCCGGGTCCGCCCGTGCTGGCGCCGCTGGTGGCCGAGGTCTACGGCCCCGACTACGCGCGCAGCCGCCAGCTGGCGCGTGCGCTGGAGGAAGTCTTCCGCGCCACACCCGGCATCGTCGACATCGACACCACCGTGGAAGCCGACGCACCGCGCGAGACGCTGGTGGTGGACCGTGCCCGCGCCGCGCGGCTGGGCGTCGCGCCGGCCGACATCATCGAGGCGCTGTCGATCGGCCTGGCAGGAACCGACGCCACCTTCATCCAGGATGGCGCGTCACGCTACCCGCACCCGGTCCGCCTGCGGCTGTCGGCCGCCGACCAGGCCAGCCTGCAGGGTGTGCTGGCGCTGCGCGTGCGCGCCGCCAGTGGCGCGCTGGTGCCGGTCTCCGAGCTGGTGAGCGTGCAGCGTGGCGGCTGGGACGGTGCCATCCACCACAAGGACCTGCTGCCGGTGGTCTATGTCTCGGGCGATGAAGCCGGCGATTTCGACAGCCCGCTGTACGGCATGTTCGGCATCGTGGGCCAGCTGCGGGGCGAGGCGGTCGGCGGGGAGAACCTGCAGCAGTATTTCATCCGCCAGCCCCCGGAAACGGCCGGCTATGCCGTGAAGTGGGACGGGGAGTGGCAAATCACCTACGAGACCTTCCGCGACATGGGCATCGCCTATGCGGCGGGCATCCTGCTGATCTATTTCCTGGTCGTGGCGCAGTTCCGCAGCTACCTGGTGCCGCTGGTGATCATGGCGCCCATCCCGCTCACCGTGATCGGCGTGATGCCGGGCCATGCGCTGCTCGGTGCGCAGTTCACCGCCACCTCGATGATCGGCATGATCGCGCTGGCGGGCATCATCGTGCGCAATTCCATCCTGCTGGTGGATTTCATCAACCACGCGCTGGCGCAGGGGCAGGCTCCCGCCGCGGCGGTGATCGAGGCCTGTGCGGTGCGCGCGCGTCCCATCGTGCTCACCGCCGTCGCCGCCATGCTCGGGGCCTTCTTCATCCTCGATGACCCGATCTTCAACGGGCTCGCCGTGGCGCTGATCTTCGGCATCCTGGTGAGCACCGTGCTGACGCTGGTAGTGATCCCGCTGCTCTACTACTCACTGATCCGGCGCCAGCCGCCGGCAAAGGTTCCGTGATGGACGCCCTTATCCTGGCGCGCGTGCAGTTCGCAGCCAATATCAGTTTCCACATCCTGTTTCCGACGATATCGATTGCACTGGCGTGGCTGCTGCTCTATTTCAGGCTGCGCTTTGCGCGCACCCGCGAGGCGCACTGGATGGATGCCTATCGCCTGTGGGTGAAGATCTTCGCGCTCACTTTCGCGCTGGGCGTTGTCAGCGGCGTGACCATGAGCTTCCAGTTCGGCACCAACTGGCCGGGCTACATGGAGAAGGTGGGCAACGTGGCGGGCCCGCTGCTGGCCTACGAGGTGCTCACTGCATTCTTCCTCGAGGCCACCTTCCTTGCCGTCATGCTGTTCGGCATCGGCAAGGTGTCCGACCGCGTGCATACCCTGGCCACCGTGCTGGTGGCCGTGGGCACCAGCATGTCGGCGTTCTGGATCCTGGTGCTCAATTCGTGGATGCAGACGCCCACGGGGTTCACCCTGGTCGACGGCGTCGTGCATGCCACCGACTGGCTGGCCATCCTGTTCAATCCTTCCATGCCCTGGCGGCTGCTGCACATGCTGATCGCCTCGGGCCTCACCGTGGCCTTCCTCGTGACAGGGCTGTCGGCCTGGCGGCTGCTGCGCGGCGACAGCCGGCCCGATGCACGGGCCGCGCTGCGCACCGGCACGCGCCTGGCAGCGGTGCTGATCCCGCTGCAGATCCTGGTGGGAGACTTCCATGGCCTGAACACCCTGGAGCACCAGCCCGCCAAGATCGCGGCGATGGAGGGCGTGTGGGAGACCGAGCGGGGCGCGCCGCTGCTGCTGTTCGCCTGGCCCGACGAAGAGCAGCGACGCAACCATTTCGAGGTGGGCATCCCGCGCGGCGCAAGCCTGGTGCTGCGGCATGACGCGGATGGGGAAATCCAGGGACTGAACGATTTCCCCGGCGGGCATCCGCCGGTGAAGCCCGTGTTCTTCGGCTTCCGCCTGATGGTGGGCGTGGGGCTCCTGATGCTGGCCGCGTCCTGGCTGGGTGCCTGGTGGCTGCGCGGCAACCGCGAGCCAGCGCGCCACTGGCTGCGCCTGATGGTGGCGATGACCTTCTCCGGCTGGGTGGCGACCCTCGCCGGCTGGTACGTCACCGAAGTGGGGCGCCAGCCCTGGCTGGTGCAGGACGTGCTGCGCACCGCCGATGCCGCAACAAAAGGCGATATTCCCATCGGCACCAGCCTGGTGCTCTACCTGCTGCTGTATGCCGGGCTGATCGTCGCCTACATCAGCGTGCTGTTCTACCTGGCGGCCAAAGGAGGCGAGCAGCCACCGGATGTACGCCAGGATCCCCCTCACCCTGTCGGAGGTTCGCGTGGCACCTGACCTGGCAACACCGGCCGGCTGGTTGCCGGTCGTCTTCATGGCGTTGATGGGCGTGGCGCTGTTCCTGTACGTGGTGCTCGATGGCTACGACCTCGGGGTGGGCATCCTGCTGCCCGCCGCCACCACCGAAGAGAAGGACATCATGGTGTCCTCCATCGGGCCGTTCTGGGATGCGAACGAGACCTGGCTGGTGCTGGGCATCGGCCTGCTTCTGGTGGCGTTCCCGCTCGCCCACGGCGTGGTGCTGTCCTCCCTCTACATGCCCGTGGTGCTGATGCTCATCGGGCTGATCCTGCGCGGCGTGGCCTTCGACTTCCGCGTGAAGGCACGCGCTGCGCACAAGCCGCTGTGGAACCGGCTCTTCTGGGCCGGCTCGCTGCTGGCAGCCGGGGCACAGGGCTTCATGCTCGGGTCCTACATCACCGGTTTCGGCACCTCCTGGGCCGCACGCGGATTTGCCCTGCTGACCATGATCTGCGTGCCTGCGGTCTATGCCCTTCTGGGCGCGGGCTGGCTGGTGATCAAGACATCCGGCGCCCTGCAGCTGAAGGCCGTGCACTGGGCGCGCCGCTTCTGGTGGGGAGCGCTGGCCGGATTCGCTGCCGTTTCCGTGGCCTCGCCCCTGGTGAGCGAGCGCATCTTCGAGAAGTGGTTCGCGCTGCCCTTCGTGGTGCTGCTGGCGCCGCTGCCGCTGGCCACGCTGGCGCTGCTGCTGGTTTCGGCCCGATCTCTGGCCCGCCTGCCGGTGCGCCTGGCGCAGGGCAACGAATACGGCGCCTGGGTGCCGTTCGGCTGCATCATCGGCGTGATCGCCATCGGCTTCTACGGCCTCAGCTACAGCCTGTTCCCCTACCTGGTGGTGGACCGCATCACCATCTGGGATGCGGCCAGCGCGCCGGAGTCGCTGTTCATCATCCTGGCCGGCGCGCTGCTCGTGCTGCCGGCCATCCTGGGCTACACGGTGTTCGTCTACCGGGTGTTCCGCGGCAAGGCCCGTCCGCTTTCCTATGGCTGAGCATTCCGTCCCGATTCGTATATACTCCCGCCCCCCGCCACCGGGCTGCCCGCAAGGGACTGACGGCGGCAGGGACAGTGACCAGCCATGCGTGGCCCAAGTCGCACCGCTTTTGACTACCATGGGCACCCCACAAGGGCGCCCGTAGCTCAGTTGGATAGAGCATCGGCCTTCTAAGCCGGTGGTCGCAGGTTCGACTCCTGCCGGGCGCGCCAGACTGGTTTCTGATGTGACGATGGTGGACGTAGCTCAGCTGGTAGAGTCCCGGATTGTGATTCCGGCTGTCGCGGGTTCGAGTCCCGTCGTCCACCCCAATTTCATGGGCCGTTAGCTCAGTTGGTAGAGCAGTTGACTCTTAATCAATTGGTCGTAGGTTCGAATCCTACACGGCCCACCATTTCCCTCTCCGGTGCGAAAGTGGCGGAACTGGTAGACGCACTGGATTTAGGTTCCAGCGGGGCAACCCGTGAGAGTTCGAGTCTCTCCTTTCGCACCACCCTTTAGCATTCGCAGAAATCCAACGAGAAGGCCATGCAGTTCACCGTACAGACCACCCAGGGGCTTGAGCGTCGCATCGAGGTCGAGGTTCCGCGCACGCGCGTCACGGGAGAGGTCGATCGCCGCCTGCGCGAGCTGTCGCGCACCGCCAAGGTGAAGGGCTTTCGTCCGGGCAAGGTGCCCATCAACGTCATCAAGCAGCAGTACGGCAGCCAGGTGCAGGGCGATGCGATCTCGGAGCTGATCCGCCAGGGTTACAGCGAGGCGGTCTCGAAAGAGAAGCTGCGTCCGGCCGGCAGCCCGCGCATCGAACCGATGCAGGTCGATCCTTCCGAAGACCTGAAGTTCGCCGCCATCGTGGAAGTGATGCCGGAAGTCGCGGTCAAGGAAGTGACCAGCCTTTCGATTGACCGTCCCACCGTCAGCATTTCCGACGCAGACGTGGACGCCATGCTCGAGAGCATGCGCCGCCAGCGCGCCACCTTCACGCCGGCGGATCGCGCCGCGCAGAAGGGTGACCGCGTGGTCGTGGATTTCACCGGCCGCGTCGACGGCACGGAATTCGAGGGCGGCAAGGGCACCAACATGGCCGTGGTCATCGGCGCCGGCCGCGCCATCGCCGACTTCGAGAACGCGCTGGTGGGCATGCGCAAGGGTGAATCGAAGACCGCCCCCGTGAAGTTCCCGGACGACTACGGCGCGAAGGAGCTGGCCGGCAAGCAGGCCGAGTTCGACCTGGCCGTCACCGCAGTGGAAGAGCAGGTGCTGCCGCCGCTCGATGACGAGTTTGCCCGCGCCTTCGGCCTGGGTGATGGCGGCGTGGCCGCCCTGCGCACCGAGGTGCGGGGCAGCATGGAGCGCGAGGCCGCCGAGGCCGTGCGCAAGAAGCTGCGCGACCAGGTGTTCGAGGCCCTCGCGCGCGAGAACAACGTCGAGCTGCCCCGGGCCATGGTCGAGGAGCAGATCCAGCAGCTGCAATATGACCTGTTGCAGCGCATGGGCCGGCAGGACGCCACCCAGATGCCGCCCCGGGAGCCCTTCGTGGAGCCCGCCGAGCGCCGCGTGAAGCTGGGCCTGCTGATCGGCGAGCTGATCCGCCGCGAGAACATCCAGGTGGACCGGGGCCGCGTGCTGGCCAGGCTCGAGGAACTGGTTGCCCAGTATCCCAATGCCGCCGAGGTGCGCCGCGCCTGGCTGCAGAACCAGGACGTGATGCGCCAGATCGAGACTTCCGTCATGGAAGAGCTGGCGGTTGAGTGGGTGGTTGGCCGCGCCAGTGTGACCGACAGCCCCGCGAGCTTCGCCGAGCTGACCGGCTTCCGCCAGCCGGAGTAAGATAGGGGGCATGAACGAACGCGCCCTGAACCTCGTGCCGATGGTGGTCGAACAGACCTCCCGCGGCGAACGTGCCTACGACATCTACTCCCGGCTGCTGAAGGACCGCGTGATCTTCGCGGTCGGTCCGGTCGAGGACTACATGGCGAACGTCATCGTGGCCCAGCTGCTGTTCCTGGAGTCCGAGAACCCGGACAAGGACATCGCGCTGTACATCAATTCGCCGGGCGGGCACGTCACCGCGGGCCTGGCGATCTACGACACCATGCAGTACATCAAGCCCGATGTGTCGACCATCTGCATCGGCCAGGCCGCCAGCATGGGTGCCGTGCTGCTGGCCGGCGGCGCCGCCGGCAAGCGTTTTTCGCTGCCCGACTCGCGCATCATGATCCACCAGCCGCTGGGTGGCATGCAGGGGCAGGCCGCTGACATGGAAATCCATGCCCGCGAGATCCTCTACACCCGCGACCGGTTGAACCACATCCTGGCCAAGCACACCGGCCAGCCGGTGGAGAAGATCAAGCACGACACCGACCGCGACAACTTCATGCGGGCCGAAGATGCCGTCTCCTATGGTCTGATCGACAGGGTGCTGGCGAGCCGCAATGAGCTTGCTGCACCACAGGTGCGCTAGGGCAATCCCTTAAAAAGCCCGATTTCCTTTTGAATACAAAGGGTTGGCTGGGCAATGGCGCTTTGCGCGCCACCGCAGGCGCATGCTATAACGATCCTGGCCCCTGCGTGGCCGACCGCATTGTGAGGTTTCCAGACCGATGAGCGACGACACCCGCGGACGTACGACTGCCGGCGACGACGGCAAGCTGCTGTACTGCTCTTTCTGCGGCAAGAGCCAGCACGAAGTCCGCAAGCTCATCGCCGGCCCCTCCGTGTTCGTCTGCGACGAATGCGTGGAGCTGTGCAACGACATCATCCGCGAGGAGCTGGAGGACAAGGCCGATCGCGCCCGCGAGAAGCTGCCCAAGCCCGCCGAGATCAAGTCGGTGCTCGACGAATATGTCATCGGGCAGGAGCGCGCCAAGAAGACCCTGGCCGTGGCGGTGTACAACCACTACAAGCGCCTGCAGACGCGCGGCACCAAGAGCCGCGACGACGTCGAGATCGCCAAGAGCAACATCCTGCTGATCGGCCCCACGGGCAGCGGCAAGACGCTGCTGGCCGAGACGCTGGCCAGGCTGCTGAATGTTCCCTTCACGATTGCCGACGCCACCACGCTCACCGAGGCGGGCTACGTGGGCGAGGACGTCGAGAACATCATCCAGAAGCTGCTGCAGAAGTGCGACTACGATGTCGAGAAGGCGCAGACCGGCATCGTCTACATCGACGAGATCGACAAGATCAGCCGCAAGAGCGACAACCCCTCGATCACGCGCGACGTGTCGGGCGAGGGCGTGCAGCAGGCGCTGCTGAAGCTCATCGAGGGCACCATGGCCTCGGTGCCGCCGCAGGGTGGCCGCAAGCATCCGCAGCAGGAATTCCTGCAGGTCGATACGTCCAACATCCTGTTCATCGTGGGCGGCGCCTTCGCCGGCCTCGACAAGGTGGTGCAGAACCGCACCCAGAAGGGCGGCATCGGCTTCACCTCCGAGGTGCGCAGCGTCAACGACCGCCCGCATGGCACCGACGTGTTCCATGACGTGGAGCCCGAGGATCTCGTGAAGTACGGGCTCATCCCCGAGTTCGTGGGCCGCCTGCCGGTGGTCGCCACGCTCGAGGAGCTCGACGAGAAGGCGCTGGTGTCCATCCTCAAGGATCCGAAGAACGCGCTGTCCAAGCAGTACCGCCGCCTGTTCGAGATGGATGGCGCGGAGCTGGAGTTCCGCGAAGATGGCCTCGCTGCCATCGCGCGCAAGGCCATGGAGCGCAAGACCGGCGCCCGCGGCCTGCGCACCATCATGGAGACCATCCTGCTCGACACCATGTACCAGCTGCCGTCGCTGAAGAACGTCAGCAAGGTCGTGGTCGATGAGAGCGTGGTGCTCGGCCACGCACCGCCCTACGTGGTCTACAAGAGCGAGAACGACAAGGCGCCCGAAGAACCGCGCCGCGCGTCGGGGTTCGGACGCTGACCGACGCACTGCCGGCTGCCACCTGGTGGCGGCTTGCGGCAGGAGAGGGCGCGCCTGATTGCGGCGCGCTCTGCTGCTTCACACTCGATGTACCCGCCGACGAACGCGCCGCACTGGTTGCTGCGCTCTCACCGCAGGAGCGCGCCCGCGCGGCGCGCTTCCATTCACCTGAGCACGGGGCAAGGTTCGTGGTCGCCCACGCACGCCTGCGCCAGTTGCTGGCGCCGCTGCTGGGCATTGCGCCGTCGCAGGTCGAGTTCAGTGCGGGCGAGCATGGCAAGCCGCGGCTCGCCGGCATTGCCGCCGGCAGCGACCTGCATTTCAATCTTTCGCATTCCGGGGCCGTCGGACTGATTGGCTGGGCGCGCGGCCGCGAGATCGGCGTGGATGTCGAAGTCTGGCGGCCCATGAGCGATGAAGCGGCCCTGGTGAGGCGCTATTTCTCTCCGGCAGAGATCACTGCCTATGAGGCGCTGCCCGCTGCGCAGCGCACGGAAGGCTTCTTCAACTGCTGGACCCGCAAGGAGGCCTACATCAAGGCCATTGGCCGGGGCCTCGGCCTGCCGCTGGACAGCTTCGACGTCAGCATCGACAGCGGACCAGCCGCCAGGCTGTTGCGTCCATCCGGACTATTCGAGGATGGACGACAGTGGAGTCTGACGGCGCCAGTACTTGCGTCGCAGCTTTCGCTGGCCGTGGTGCTCGAATCCCGGCAGGTCTGTGCCGTCGATGCGATGTGCAAAGAGCAATCACTGCCCTGGCCCTGACTTGATTCCGGGGGCCCTCATCCCCATCTCCCGCTAGACTGTACCCGTGGCCATCCGCCCGGCCTTCTGGAGCCCACCGTGACCGAATCTCCCGCCGATGCCCCTGTCGTGAATCCCGCCCAGACGCTGCCGGTCATGCCGCTGCGCGACGTGGTGCTCTATCCACACATGGTGAGCCCGCTGTTCGTGGGCCGCGAGAAATCCATCCAGGCGCTTGATGCGGCCATGCGTGCCGATCCGCGTCGCATCCTGGTGGTGGCGCAGAAGCAGCCTGACATCGACGATCCGGGTCCGGACGACATGTTCCGCTTCGGCACCATCGCCACCATCCTGCAGCTGGTGAAGCTGCCCGACGGCACCGTGAAGGTGCTGGTCGAGGGTGTGGAGCGTGCACGCGTCGTCGAGCTTTCCGGCGGCGACTACTACACCGCCACCGTGGCCGTGGAAGAGGACCAGGAGCAGTACGACGAGAAGGAGATGGACGTACTCACCCGTTCCGTCATCTCCCAGTTCGAGCAGTACGTGAAGCTCAACAAGAAGGTGCCGCCGGAGATGCTCACCGCGCTGGCCGGCATCGAGCAGCCGGGCCGCCTGGCCGATGCCGTGGCCGCGCAGATGACGCTCAAGCTGCCCGAAAAGCAGCAGGTGCTGGAGATCCTCGACGTGCGCAAGCGCCTCGAGCACGTGCTGGTCGCCATCGAGGGCGAGATGGACGTGCTGCAGATCGAAAAGCGCATCCGCGGCCGCGTGAAGTCGCAGATGGAGAAATCCCAGCGCGAGTACTACCTCAACGAGCAGATGAAGGCCATCCAGAAAGAGCTCGGCGAGATGGAGGATGGCGGCAACGAGATCCAGGAGCTGGAGCAGAAGATCGGCAAGGCCGGCATGCCCAAGGAGGCACGCGAGAAGGCCACCACCGAGCTCAACAAGCTGAAGATGATGTCGCCCATGTCGGCCGAGGCCACCGTGGTGCGCAACTACATCGACTGGCTGGTGAAGGTGCCCTGGAAGAAGCGCTCACGCGTGCTGAAGGACATCGCCCACGCACAGAAGGTGCTGGACCAGGACCACTACGGCCTCGACAAGGTGAAGGAACGCATCGTCGAGTACCTGGCCGTGCTGCAGCGGGTGGAGAAGATCAAGGGACCCATCCTGTGCCTCGTCGGCCCGCCGGGCGTGGGCAAGACCTCCCTCGGCCAGTCCATCGCGCGCGCCACTAACCGCAAGTTCGTGCGCATGTCCCTCGGCGGCGTGCGTGACGAGGCCGAGATCCGCGGCCACCGCCGCACCTACATCGGCTCCATGCCCGGCAAGGTCATCCAGAACATGGCCCGCACCGGCATGCGCAATCCGCTGTTCCTGCTCGACGAGGTCGACAAGATGGCGATGGACTTCCGCGGCGATCCCTCATCGGCGCTGCTCGAAGTGCTCGACCCCGAACAGAACACCACCTTCAGCGACCATTACCTCGAGGTGGATTTCGACCTGTCGGAGGTGATGTTCATCTGCACCGCCAACAGCATGAACATCCCCGCGCCGCTGCTCGACCGCATGGAGGTCATCCGGCTGCCCGGCTACACCGAGGATGAAAAGCTCAACATCGCCAAGCGCTACCTGCTGCCCAAGCAGATCAAGGCCAATGGCCTGAAGCCGGGCGAACTGAAGGTGGCCGACGAGGCGTTGCTCGACATCGTGCGCTACTACACGCGCGAGGCCGGCGTGCGCAACCTGGAGCGTGAGGTGGCCAAGATCGCGCGCAAGGCGGTGAAGAGCCTGCTGCTGGAGAAAAAGAAGAACGGCACGGTCACGATCAATTCGAAGAACCTGGACAAGTTCCTGGGCGTGCGCCGCTTCCGCTATGGCGAGGCGGAAGAGACCGACCGCATCGGCCACGTCACCGGCCTCGCCTGGACGGAAGTGGGCGGCGAGCTGCTCTCCATCGAGGCGGCCGTGCTGCCCGGCAAGGGCCGACCGCTGTTCACCGGCAAGCTGGGCGATGTGATGAAGGAGTCCATCCAGGCCGCCATGACCGTGGTGCGCAGCCGCAGCGAGGTTCTGGGGCTCGACAAGGATTTCTATTCCACCATGGACTTCCACGTGCACCTGCCCGAGGGCGCAACGCCCAAGGATGGTCCTTCAGCAGGCATTGGCATCTGTACCGCCATGGTGTCCGCGCTCACCAAGATCCCGGTGCGCTCTGATGTTGCGATGACCGGCGAGATCACGCTGCGCGGCGAGGTGCTGCCGATCGGTGGACTCAAGGAAAAGCTGCTGGCGGCCGCCCGCGGTGGCGTGAAGAAGGTGCTGATCCCGGTGGACAACGAGAAGGACCTGGTCGAGATCCCCGACAACATCAAGGGCAACCTGGTGATCATTCCCGTGAAGTGGATCGACCAGGTGCTGGAACACGCACTGGTCAGCCAGCCGGCTCCCCTGCGGGCTGCGGATACCGGGGCCAGCGCGGCCGAGCGCGACAAAGGCGGGGCGCCGCCGCCCGCCAAGCGCAGCCGCCGTACCCGTCGCACGGGCCGGGCAGTGCGTGCCCACTGAGCGCCCGTTTTTTGGCACCTGAAACTGGTGCGCCGGGGCGCGAAGTCATCTAGACTACGCGCCCTCGCGAGGGCGGCCCTGAACTGCCGTCCCCGCGACGACGGACTGATGCGGCGCGAAGGCCCAAAAAAGGGTGCTTAGCTCAGCTGGTAGAGCGTCGCCCTTACAAGGCGAATGTCGGGGGTTCGATCCCCTCAGCACCCACCAGTCCGGTCAGGCCCAGAACGGAGCGGTAGTTCAGCTGGTTAGAATACCGGCCTGTCACGCCGGGGGTCGCGGGTTCGAGTCCCGTCCGCTCCGCCATCCTGGCAACACGAAATGTCTGATCTTCCGCCGACCTGGGCGGTCCCTGTCCCGGCTCGCGGCTATGACGATTTCCGGTTGCCCGCCCCGGGGTCGGGCGTCGGACAACCCCGTCCGCTGCAGAACGCGCATCAGCAGTTCCAGCTTTTCCCGCAGCTTCTCAAACAACGTCGTCCACTGCTCGTAGCGCAGCACATCGAACATTGATCCGTGTGGAGCGGAAGTCCATTCTGCAGTGAGCGCCAACGGCAGGATCCGCGCGGACGGAGTGCATAGCCAGCCATGCGTCATGATCACAGGGGTCCGGCGTGAGCACGTCGGAGGCGCCGGTCAATGCGGGGGGGCGCACGCCCGCCGGCTGGTCCGCGCTGCTGGCCTGGACCAGGGCGGCCCTGCCATTGGCCCTGCTCGTGGGTGCCATCCTGGTGCTGGAACACGAGGCCCGTCATACCCGTCCGGCGGAGATCCTTGCGCACCTGCATTCCATCCCCTGGAGGGCAGTGAGCCTGGCTGTGGCGTTGACCGTGTCCAGCTACTGGCTGCTCGGTCTCTACGACGTGCTGGCCATGCACTACCTGCGCAAGCGGATTTCATATGCCCGCCAGGCGTTCACGGGTTTCATCGCCTATGCGCTGAGTCACAATTTCGGTTTTGCGGCCTTCACCGGCGCGGCCGTGCGGTTGCGCATGTACGGCCCGCTTGGCGTGACCGGGCTGGATATTGCCACCATCGCGGCCTTCTGCAGCGTGACCACCGGACTTGGCCTCGCCATCCTCGCCGGCACCGCCTTGCTCATCGAACCGGCACGACTGTCCGCGGCGCTGCACCTGCAGCCCGTGGGGGGCAAGGTACTGGGCATGCTCCTGCTCGTGATGGCGGGGATGTATACGGTGTGGGCCAGCTGCCATCGCGGCCTCAAATGGCGTGGCTGGTTGCTGCGCGCACCCGGCATCCGGATCGCGCTGGCGCAGCTGGTTCTCGGTACCCTCGACCTGATCGTGTCCGCGGCCACGCTGTGGGTGTTGCTCCCCGGCGAGGCGGCAATCCACTTGCCTGCCTTCATCGGCGTGTACGCCCTCGCGGTGGCCGCCGGCGTATTGAGTGGCGTACCGGGCGGCCTGGGTGTTTTCGAATCCGTGCTGATCCTGTGCATGCCGGGCGTGCCCACGGCGCCGCTGCTGGGCACGCTGCTGGCCTACCGTGGCATCTATTACCTGGCGCCCCTGGTCGCCGCGACCACACTTCTGGTGGGCAGGGAAGTCGCCTCGCAGCAGGGTCGACTGCGGCGGATGGGCACGCTCGCCACCTCGTGGACACGTCCGCTGGTGCCACTGCTGGTTTCCGCGGTGACGTTCCTCGCCGGGGTGGTGTTGCTGCTGTCCGGCGCAACGCCCGCGACAGCCGCGCGCATCGACCTGCTCTCCCGGCTGCTGCCGTTGCCGCTGGTGGAACTGTCGCACCTGGCAGGCAGCACCATCGGGCTGGGGTTGGTCGTGCTGTCCCGATCGTTGCAGCGACGCGTGCATGCTGCCTACCACATCATCTTCTGGCTCCTGCTGGCCGGCATGGCGGCCTCGCTGCTGAAGGGACTGGACTTCGAGGAAGCAGCGCTGCTGGGCTTCGTGCTGCTGGTGCTGCGCCTCGGCCGGAGTGAGTTCTACCGGCCTGCATCCATCATGGCGCAACGCTTCACGCCCGCCTGGGTCCTGAGCCTGGTTGCAGTCGTCGGCATCAGCACCTGGATCGGATTCATTGCCCACCGGCATGTGGAATATTCCTCCAGGCTCTGGTGGACCTTTGCCTTCGGTGGCGACGCTCCGCGACTGTTGCGCGCATCCCTCGTGGTCGCCACGCTTGCCGCGGCATACCTGCTGCTGAACCTGCTGAGGCCGGCGCGACCTGCCAGGCTCCTCACGGCGGACCCGGACATGCAGCGGGTAAAGGCGACGCTTGGCCTCGCATCCGCGACATTGGCCAATGCCGCGCTGATGGGTGACAAGCGACTGCTGTTCAGCACCGATGAGCGCGCGTTCATCATGTACCAGGTGATGCGCGAGAGCTGGGTGGCCCTCGGCGATCCTGTGGGCGATCCTGCCCAGGCCGAGGAACTGCTGTGGCGCTACCGCGAACTTGCGGATCGGCATGGAGGCCGCCTCGTGTTCTACCAGGTCGGAGCCACCCATCTGCCGCTGTATCTGGACCTGGGTCTGGCAGCCCTGAAGATCGGCGAGGAAGCCTTCGTGCCCCTGGCGGATTTCTCACTGGCAGGAGCGGAGCGGGCCGCGCTGCGACAGGCGCACCGCCGGGCGGAGCGTCTCGGCATGGCCTTTGACATAGTACCGGCGGCCAGCACCGCGGCGCTGATGCCGCAGCTGCGGGAGATTTCATCACGCTGGCTCAAGGACAAGGCTACTGCCGAGAAGGGCTTCTCGGTCGGGGCGTTCTCGGAAATGTACCTGCGCCACTTCGACATTGCCCTGATCCGCTCGGCGGACCGGCCCGTCGCGTTCGCGAACCTCTGGTACAACGGTCCGCGGACCGAGCTGTCGATCGACCTGATGCGCTTCGATCCAGACGCTCCGCGTGGCGCGATGGATTACCTGTTTGTCGAACTCATGCTGTGGGGACGCGCACAGGGATTCCGGAAATTCGACCTGGGCATGGCGCCGCTTTCCGGACTCGACCAGCATCCACTCGCGCCAGTCTGGCATCGCGTCGGCGGATTCATATTCCGCCACGGCGAGCACTTCTACAATTTCGCAGGCCTGCGCCAGTACAAGTCGAAATACGCGCCCGTGTGGGAATCCCGCTATCTGGTTGCCCGCGGCGGCCTGCGGCTGCCCCAGACCCTGCTCGATGTTTCCACTCTCATCGCGGGCGGCACGCGGCAGGTATTGCTGAAATGAAGGTCGTGATGCTGCTGGCCCTCTTCGGCGGAGCCTGCCTGGTCCTCTACGCCATGCGTGCGGCCGCGCCGGCCAGCGCCCCGCGGGAAAGCCATGTGAAGGACCTGCCGCTGGTGGAGATTCTCGCGCCCGGCCGGCGCGCCGTTCCCGGTCGTGAACACGACCTGGTGATACTGCTGACCGGCGATGGCGGTTGGGCCGCGCTTGACCGGGGCCTGGCCGCCGCCTTCAAGGACCAGGGAGTGCCGACCGTGGCGTTGAATTCGCTCCGGTATTTCTGGAAGCCGCGCATTCCCGAGCAGGTGGCCTTCGATCTGGGCCGCGTGATCACGCACTACCTTCAGGTCTGGCGCAAGTCGCGCATCATCCTGGTTGGCTACTCGTTCGGCGCCGACGTGCTGCCGTTTGCGCTGAACCGGCTCCCGGCGGCACTGCGTTCACACATTGCCACCGTGAATCTGCTCGGCCTGTCTGCCACCGCGGCATTCGAGATCCGGATCATGGACTGGATCCGTGCAACGCCGGGCCTGCCCGTGGCACCCCAACTTCAGGCCCTGTCGGGCATGCGCGTGCTGTGCCTTTTCGGCCGCGGGGACGATGCCGCGCTCGGCGATTCGCTTCCGCCGCGCTCCGTCATCAAGCAGATGGTGGGGAAGGGACATCATTTCAGCGGGGAATATGCCGTGCTCGCGGAACGCATCCTGGCGTTCCTGGATGAGGCGCAAGGCACGACGTGACGGCCCGCAATCGCAGGCTCCCCGCTTCACAGGCGCCGTCGCCCCGGACGAACAGAGGCGGGCTCGTGTCAAATCAGCAAGTTACTGATTCTCCAACAGCCGCCAGGACAGCAGTTGAGTCCGGTCCGCCACTGCCAAAAGCCACAAACCCGGCGCCCCTGTACAATCCGGCCCTCGCCCAAAGGGTAAGGAACCATCATGAAATCGAACAAGGTTTTCATCCTGGCCGCGCTCGGCTGCGCGGTGGTTGCTGCTGCCGCGCTGGCCCAGCAGAAGGTTGCCGGCGAGAAGTGGCGCATGAAGATGTCGATGCAGGCGGAAGGATTCACCATGCCCGCGCGCACCACCGAAATGTGCCTGCCGGTGGGCAACACGCAGGAGGCGATGCTCAAGCAGGGCCAGGATAACGGCAACTGCTCGGTGTCCAACTACAAGCAGTCGGGCAACAAGTTCTCCGCGGACATGAAGTGCACCGGCAAGGATGCAATGGAAGGCCATGTCGAGATGGAGCAGCTGGGGCCGAACTCCACGCGCGGTTCCATGACTGCGAAGACTGCCGACGGTTCCATGAAGATGGACTACGAATACACCAAGGTCGGCCAGGCCTGCGAGGCCACCGACTACTCCAACTACAAGCCGCCGGTGGCCGCCGCGCAGCCGCAGATCGATTTCTGCCAGCGCGCCATCGAGCAGGTGGGATCGGAAAACCTCTACGGCCAGGCCATCGCCATGGTCACGAAATATCCGACGCCCGATGGCTCCGGCGTGCAGGACTGCACCACCCACACGGGATTCCAGAAGTTCTGCTCGGCCGTGCAGACGCCAGCCGGTTACGCCAGCCTCGACTACGAGCAGTGGAACCAGGGTCGCCTGAACATCAAGCTGGACAGTGACGACCCTTCGGTGCGCATGCGCAGCAGGCCGCTCACCGAGTCGCTGAAGGCGTGCAAGCTCGATTCCTCCGATGCCGGCATCGTGAAGCTGCAGAAGCAGGTCGCGGCGGCAGCCCGCAAGGATGGACAGTGGGGCTTCGTGCTGTATTACGACGCTGCCGACCGGTATTCCGAACTGCAGGGGCTGGCGAAGAAGGAATGCTCGGGTCGCAGTTTCACCAATGCCGCAGACAAGCAGTACCTCGGCCTTTGCAGCCGTTATGGCGCCATGCTGGCGCGCGATGACCGTTCCGGCGTTCTCGAGGCCGCCGGCTGCTCGCAGGAGCGTGAGGACAAGGCGCGTGGCATCTGCGTGGGCGCCACCAGCGGTTCCTCCGGCGCCATGGCCGCCGTGGGCGGTGCAGGCGGCAGCGGTGGTGCCTCCGGCTCCGCATCCGCTCCGGCCAACCCCGAGGAAGAGGCCAAGGCCAGCGCCAAGGACAAGGCCAAGGAAGCCGTCGACAAGGGCAAGAAGGCCCTGCGCGGCATATTCGGCGGCGGCTGAAGTCTTCCGTGAAGCGTGCGGCGATCCTGGCGGTGATCGCCGCACTGCCGCTGATGGTGCGCGCCGGCGCGCCGCCGGCAGTCACCAATCCCTATCCCGACATCGCCGCGGCCTACGCGGTGACCATCGACGGTCGACTTGCCTGGGCTTCCGCGCCTGACTTGCAGCGTCAGCCAGCGTCGCTGGCCAAGCTGCTCACCGCGCTGGTTCTGCTCGGATCACCGCAATGGCAGCCCGACGTCGATGTGACCGTGAGTGCCGCCGCCGCTGCCATCGAAGGCTCACGCGTCGGCCTGCGCCAGGGCGACGTCCTGCGTGCCATCGACCTGCTGACAGGGATGCTGGTGCGCTCTGGCAATGATGCCTGCCTTGCATTGGTGGAGCACGCCGCGGGGACGATGCCCGCATTCGCCGTGCGCATGAACCGGCATGCGGCGGAACTGGGGATGCGCAGCTCGAATTTCGTGCATCCCTGTGGACTGGATGCGCCGGGCCAGTACACCACGGTCGCCGACCTTCTGGTCCTGGCTGGGGCCGCGCGCGCCGAGCCGCGGATACTGCAGCGCGCCGGCGCGCAGTCCGGCGAAATCCGCACGCGGGCAGGGCGACGCCTGCGCTTCCACAACAGCAACGCGCTGATCGGCCGGGACGCGCAGGTGACCGGTCTCAAGAGCGGCTTTACCAGCCAGGCTGGCAACTGCGTCATCGCGCTGGCAGAGGGCGATGGGCATACGGTCGTGCTGGTGCTGCTCGGGGCAAAGGATCGCTGGTGGGAAGCCACTGGCATGATCGCGCGTGCATTGGGTCTCGCCTCCGGCCGGCCACGGCTCGACTGATGCGTTCACTGCGCTGGCTGCCCTGGCTGGCGGCATCGCTGGTGGTGGCCGTATACCTGCCGGCGCTTTCCGCGAGCTTCCAGTTCGATGACTGGCAGGTGGTGCTGGGCGACCCCCGGGTGACCTCGCTCGCTGCCTGGTGGGAGTCGATGCCCGGCATGCGCGCACTGGTGAAGCTCACCTTTGCGCTGAACCACTCGCTCAGTGCGGAAGTGGAGTCCTTCCGCGCCGTCAACATCGCGCTGCATGCCTGCAATACGGGACTGGTGTTCGTGCTGGTGCAAAGCCTGTCGCGCCGCCTGCGCACGGCCGATGCCAACGGCGCCAACCTGGTTGCGGCGGTTACCGCGCTGGTATTTGCGTTGCATCCGGTGCAGACCGAATCGGTCACCTACATCGCGGCGCGATCGAACCTCATTGCCGCGTTCTTCAGCCTGCTCGGGCTGCTGGCCTGGCTCAGGGGCAGGCAGCAGCAGGCCTGGCTGTGGTGGCCGCTGGCGGGGCTGTGTTATGTGGCAGCGCTGGCAGGCAAGGAAACCGCTGCGGTATTGCCGCTGGCGATGCTGCTGTGCCTGGCTGCAGAGCGCAGCTTCACGCGTCGCGACCTGGTGTTCCCCGCTGCACTGGTGCTGCTGTTGTGCGCGCTGCTGGCTGTGCTGTGGCCATGGTTGCCCTACGACTACCTGCTGCGCACCAGCCTGGAAACGCGCGGACCGCTGCAGAACCTGCTGGCACAGACAGAAGGTGTGGGCTGGCTGGCGGGCCAGCTGCTGCGCTGGGATCTGCTCAATGCCGATCCCATGCTGGCACCTGTCAGGACAATCACGGCCGGTACCGCACTGCGGGCCGGCGTACTGCTCGCAGTGCTGGCGGCCGGTGTGCTTTCCCTGCGCCGGTTGCCGGCGCTGGGGTTCGGCATCCTGTGGTTCTTCCTGTGGCTGGCGCCTACAAACTCGCTGCTGGCGCGACTGGATGTAGCCAACGACCGCCAGCTCTATCTCGCGCTGGTGGGGCCGGGCTGGTGCGTGGCACATCTGTTCCTGCAGCTGCGTGCCCGTGCGTGGATTGCAACCCTGCTGCTCGCCATCCTGCTGGCCGCGGGAACATGGACACGCAATCGCGTGTACGACACAGAGATCGGCTTCTGGCAGGACGTGACGGCGAAGTCACCACACAATGCGCGCGCGTGGAACAACCTGGGCATGGCGCTGGCTGCGGCCTGCCGTCCGCAGGCGGCCGCAGATGCATTCAGGGAAGCATCGCAGAGGGCGCCGGACGACTCGTTGCCGCAGGTCAACCTGGCCTTGCTGAAGCGGGGCGAACTCGACGTTGCCAGGCACTGCCCGCATCACTGATCACGCCAGGGCGAGCACTGTTTCGGCATAGCGCCGACCGAGCTCGCGATACCCGGCCGGCGTGAAGTGCAGGCGATCCGGCCGGCTTTCGCACCCTCTGGATGAAACCACATGCGCTGTGGCCACGACCTTCGGCAGCTGCGCGATAATTTCATTGACGCTGGCGGCCGCGCCCTGCTGGTCGGCGTTGACGGTTTCACCTGCCAGCAGCGGCACTCCGGACGCGTCCAGCTTCAGGTCGGCAAGCAGGTTGCGGTAGATCCTTGCCACCTTTCCCGGCCACTCGGCGTCGTTGGTATTCGACTCGCCCTGGTGAAGCAGCACGCCCTTGATGACACCTTTTTGCATTGCCACCCGTGCCATGTCGACCAGGCGCTGGTACGGGCTGCCGCCGTAGCCTTCGATGATGGTCTTCATCCACGGTGCAGCCGTGGCTGCATAGGCCTCGTACGTATCACGGTCGAAAAGCTCGATCTTGCAGCCGGCGACCGCCACGTTGACCACACCGACGCGCACGCGCCGGGGAAGTCGCGATACCAGCGTGCGCCCGAAGTAGTCGGCCGGGCAGAGACCGGTGGAACTGCGGCACAGCGGTGGTACGGCGGGATACCACTGGCCCCGCGAGCGCCCCTGGCTTGCGAAGTCCACTGCAGCCAGCATCTGGAACCGTGCATCGACATCGACCTTGTCCTGGGCCTCGATGCCGGGAAAACCCTCCATGTTCGACTGGCCGAATGCGAGATAGACATGGAAGTCCTGGTCGATGCCGGCGGGTTGCTCTGCGCCAATTGTCCGCGAGACCGGAGTGCCCAGCAACGCGGAGCCGGAGGCTGCGGTGGCAAGCAGGAACTTGCGACGGCGGATCGGAAGCGGCATGGACGGCTCCTCGTTGGTAGTCAGACGTGGTGCGCCGCCGCGTAGTGTGGCACACGGACCGGGGCAGGTCTTCGGCCCGCCCATCCGCGAGACGAAACGACCGCCGTCCCGGGGTCCGGGGCGGCGGTCGACGTCGTGCCGGTGATGAAGCCAGGACCGGCTATTGGCCGGCCTTCTTCTCGTCAGCTGTCTTCACGTCGATGTCGGGCACGGTGACGGTCTTCTTCTCCGTCGTCACTGTGGGGACCTCGACCTCGACTTCCTTCTTTTCCACGCTCACGTCGGGCGTCGTGACCTCGTATTCAGGCAGGGTTACATTGCCTTCGCGGGTCTTGCTCACCTCGTACTGCGGCAGCGTGACATCACCTTCCTTGGTCTTGTCCACGTCGCAGCCCGCAAGCATGACGACGAGAGTGGTGATGGCGGCAACCTGCATCCTGTTTCCGGCTTTCATTGTGGCTTCCTCCTCGGGTTCCATGCGCGGTCCGTAGCTGCAGTTTTCCGCATCCCGCGAAAGGCCGCGCTAGGGAGGAAGGCCGAGGCGTTGTCAGCGGGTTCCGGCCGGACAGCCCGAATGGACCTGGCTGCCGCGCCCGGCACCCCTGAAATAGCCCCAGGCAAAGTCAGGTAGACTTGATTCACTCAGGTTCACGCTTGTGGCTGATGGCTGCTCCGGGCGGGAACCGCCGCATTGAAGGAGCCCCCCGAATGAAATCCATTGCGCTGCTGTTCTCCTTGCTCGCTGCCGCTGTGCTGCCGGGATGCTCGAATGCCGACCCTTCCGGCAAGCCGGAGCCGGCGGCGTCTGCCGCGGCGCAGCCTGCGGGACCGGTGGATGCCCAGGAGGCAGCCGATGTCGCCGCCATGGCCGCTGACCCGCGCCTGGTCGTCGTGCACAAGAACGAAACCTGCGGCTGCTGCCACCTCTGGGTGGAGCACATGGAGAAGAACGGCTTCAAGGTGACCGTCCGCAACGTTGCTGACCTCGGTGGCATCAAGGAGCGTGTGGGCGTTCCCGCCGGCATGGGCTCCTGCCACACAGCGCGTGTGGGCGGCTACTTCATCGAAGGGCACGTGCCTGCGGCCGACATCGCGAGGCTGCTCGACGAGAAGCCGGATGCAAAGGGACTGACGGTGCCGGGAATGCCGCTCGGTTCCCCGGGAATGGAAGTCGCCTCAGGCGAGACGCAGGCCTACGACGTGCACCTGGTCGCCCGGGATGGTGCAACGTCCGTGTTTGCCAGCCATGGGGGCGGACGCTGATGACTTCCAGTTCGCGTACCAGGATCTACCTGAAGAAGACCTGTCCCTACTGCCTGAAACTCAGGATATTCCTCACCGAGGCCGGCATTGCCGGAAACTTCGACTTCACCGTCTTCGTCGACGGCGATGAAACCCACCAGGCAACCCGCGCGCGCATGCAGGCCGCAGGGCAGGAGCCAAGCTTCCCGGCGGCTGAAATCGATGGGGCACTTGTAACGGGGAGCGACGACCTGATCGCGCGATTCGCAAGGGATGCGCGCGTCGACCCCGCCAGGCTGCCCCTTCTGACGTACTACTCAGAAGGGGTCTTCCGCCGCCATGTCGAGATGCACCGCGAGCTGCGCGAACTGAAAAGCCGCTGATCCACGCTGCAACGCGGCTGGACGCGCCCGGTGACGGATTCTTGCGGATAGCGGCAGCCGCTGAGCCCGGGCGCGTGGCGGGGCTTGCTCCCCTTGGCGGCACCGTGGCTGGGGGCCGGAAATACGCGCTATCCTCGCCAACTTCGGGGTACTTGGCCTTTTTCAAAGGAAACAGGGGGGAGTCGTGGGCAGGAAATACCGGATTTTCGCTCTTTCATCGCTGGTGCCGGCAGTGCTGCTCGGCGGTGTGTTCGCCGTCGTGCAGGCGCAGAACGCCGGATCACCGGCAACCAGTCGCTGGTCCGACCCGGCCACCTGGCCAAACCGCAAGGTGCCGGCCGCGGGCGACAAGGTCGTCATCAGCAAGGACAAGCAGGTGGTGCTCGATGTCAGTCCGCCGGCGCTCGGTGGACTTTCGATCGACGGCAACCTCACTTTCTCCAACGACGCGGACCTGGAGCTGACCACCGAGTGGATCATGCTGCACGGTGAGCTCACGATCGGCACCGAAGCAAAGCCCCACACCCGCAAGGCCACCATCACCCTCACCGACAATGTGAAGGGCGAGGACGTGATGGCCGGCATGGGCGACCGCGGCATCATGATCTCCGGCGGCACGCTGAACCTGCATGGCAACACCACGCACACCTGGACCAAGCTCGCCGCCACGGCCAACGCCGGCGTGAACCGCATCCAGGTGCTGGATGCTTCCGGCTGGCGCGTGGGCGACGAGATCGTCCTGGCCTCGACGGACTACAACCCCCGCCAGGCCGAGCGTCGCATCATCACCGCCATCAGCGGCAATGCCATCACGCTGGACAAGCCGCTGGAGTACATGCATTTCGGCAAGATCACCTTCGGCGTGGACGAGCGCGGCGAGGTGGGCCTCTTGACGCGCAACATCAAGATCCAGGCTTCGGAAGATGCGGCCCAGTCCTTCTTCGGTGGCCACATCATGGCCATGCCTTCCAGCACGATGAAGGTGTCGGGCATCGAGCTGAACCGCATGGGCCAGAACCTCACCCTGGCGCGTTATCCCATCCACTGGCACCTGGTCGGTGATGCCAAGGGCCAGTACATCCGGAACGCGGCCATCCACGACACCTACAACCGCTGCGTGACCGTGCACGGCACGAACTACCTGAAGATCGAGAACAACGTGACCTACAACACCGTGGGCCACTGCTTCTTCCTCGAGGACGGCATCGAGCACAGCAACGAGTACGTGAAGAACCTGGCCATCCAGACCAAGTGCCACACCTCCAAGCCCTGCGTGCCGACCAACCTCGCCGCTTCCGGCGAGGTCAGCTACCGGTACGAGGATCGCGCGGCCGGCAGGCAGAGTGGCCAGCGCGCCGTGGCCAATGGCGATGCGAACGCCGACGTGCTGCTGCCCTCCGACAACACCGTGGCATCGTTCTGGATCACCAACCCGAACAACATCTACCGTGACAACGTGGCCGCCGGCTCCGACGAGAACGGCTTCTGGATGTCGCTGCCCGAGCACCCGAATGGCCAGTTCGAGGGCACCGAGATCAGCAAGAACACCTGGCCGCGCAACATGCCGCTGCGCGAGTTCAAGGGCAATGTCGCCCACTCGAACTACGACGGCTTCATGTTTGACCGCAACATCGCCGCCAACAACACCTTCGGCGTGACCGGCAACATGCACATATCGCGCGAGAATCCCGCCGACGGGCGCAGCAGGATCGTCGAGCAGGTGTTCGAGGACCTGACCTCCTACAAGAACCGCAACGGCGGGTTCTGGGGCCGCGGCGAGGTGCGCACCATCCGCAACTACAAGTCCGCCGACAATGCCATCGGCTACACGCAGGCGTCCGGCCTGGGCGGCGGCGCGACGCCGGAAAACCCGTACACCTCACGCGTCGTGGACTCGCTGTTCGTGGGTGAGACGGAAAACATCGGCAACCCGGGCACGGAAGCAGAGAAGAAGGCCGGCCGCAGCCTGCCGAAGCCGATGCTGCCGGACTTCCCCATCCGTGGCTACGAGTACTACGACGCCCGCCACGACGTGGTGAATACCACCTTCCGCAATTTCCAGGACAACGCCACCCGCAAGACCGGCGCGCTTTCCTACCTGCTGTACACCAGCTTCGGGGTCAGCTCGAACAACACCATCGAGAAGGTGAAGTTCGAGAACGCCAAGCCAGTGTATTTCCCGCCGATGAAGGGCAATGCCAAGTGGGCCAATGACAATGGCAACAGCCAGGCCTACCGGACGGCCGTGATCCGCGACAAGGACGGATCGCTGGGCGCCGGCCCCAATGCCTACGTCCTCATCCATGACGGCGAGAACGACAGCGTGGCCACCGACACGAAGGTCTGCGAGATCAAGGCCAGCTGGAACGCTGCGGTCTGCAAGGGCGATGTCGGGCGGCTGAGTTTTGCTGGTCCGGGCGGAGCGCGCGCGGGCGGTCCGGGTGCGGCTCCGCGTGCCGGCGGTCCCGGCCCTGCCGGGGCTGCGGCTGCTGCCGCCGGGGCGGCTGCGCCGGCTCCGGCCTTCGGTGGAGGCGCCGCCCCGGCGCGTGGCGCCGGTGGTCCCGCAGCGCCCGGTGCGCCGGGAGCGCGCGCAGGTGGTCCCGGCGCGGCGCCAGCCCAGCCGCCCATTATCCTCAGCCGCAATGGCAAGGACCACACCATCGTCACGGGTGGGTCCAATGTCAGGACCGGCACCGAGATCAGGCTGACCACCGAAAGGCCGAATCTGGCCCTCCGACTGACGGAACTGGACAAGGGCTCGTGGGTGGTCTTCGAGCTGCCGGGGTTCAATGCCGCGGCCTCGGGTACGCAGCAGGGCAGCCTGGATGCACTGCGCAAGGCCAGTGAGACCTCCTGGTTCAAGGACAAGAACGCCCTCTGGGTGAAGGTGGTTTCCCCTGACAGTGGTCCTCTGGGCCTGGGTGGTGCAGCGACGCTCGAGGTCAGTCGCTGAGCCATGCCCCGGTAACCATACCCCCGTAAAGAAAAAGGCCCCGGCGTTTGCCGGGGCCTTCGGTTTCAGCCAGGCAGCTGGCGAAATCCGGTCAGCGCTCCAGGGTCAGAGCGAAGCAACCCACGCTGCGAATTCCTCGCGCTCCTTCTGGGAGACGCTTGCCGGGAATGCCTTGTTGGCCTTCAGGAAATCCTGCATCGACGTCTTGAGCGTTCCGGCATACGAAGGCTCCAGCTTCAGCAAGCGGGCATACGACTCCCTGGTCTGTGCCAGGCGCCCGGTGAGAAGGAACAGCTCGGCGCGGTATTCGATCGCCTCGGGATAATCGGGCGCCAGCGCCAGCGCCTTCTCATAGGCAGTCAGCGACTCCTCGTACTGGCCCAGCTTGCGGCTGGTGAAGCCGAGCATGTTCCAGCCTTCCTTCATTTGGGCGTCCGCAGCAACGGCCTTGCGGAAGCTTTCGCGCGCCTTCTCGAGGTTGGCCCTGATGCTGTCGCGGTACTGGCTGGCCATGGCCGGCATGCTCGCAGCCTCTGCCTCCAGCTTGGCCACGCTCTGCACAGCCTCGTGGCCGGCGTTGTAGTTGTTGCGCGCAATGGTCTTGGGGTCCTGGGACGTTTCCGGCGCGTTGCGCGAGGGCATGGGACCATCGGGCACGGCCCAGGTGGCCAGCGGGGCAAGAGCCAGGATCGCAAACGCGCAAGTCAGGCGGGTTCTGTGCATGATGATTCCTCGGTGGGGGCGGGCATCATACTGCGGCCGGAGCCGGCAGGTATCCGGATTCCTCGGCGGATGGGGCAGGGACGGCGCTACGCCGTCCCCCCCGGGGGGCTCTATTTCAACGAAGCCTGGATATCCGTCGCTGCCTTTTTCGCGGCAGGTAGCCGGGGGCAGCGCGGAGCCCGCTGGTCCAGCACCAGAAACTGGTTGACCCCCACATTCTCGCAGCTCATCTCGCCGCCTCCAGGCCATACCACCCGGATCCGGCTCACCACCCTGGCTTCGCCCAGCCCGAAGCTCAGATCCGGCAGGTTCTGGCTGTTGAAATTGCTGTTGGCTTCGGCCAGGCGCATTTGTGTCTGCACACCGCGACCCCTTCCTACGTCCGCGGTGACGAAGACATGGGCGCCGATGGCATCAGTGTTCGGCGCCGCGCCCACCAGGCGAACGCCGATGAAATGGCGGCCGGCGCCGCTGCCGCTGTGATTCTCGAAGAACTGCGGCCGGCTCGAGTGATCGAAAACGACGATGTCGGTGTCACCGTCGCGATTGAAGTCCGCGCAGGCCAGCCCCCTGCCTTCAGACGGCGCGGCAATGCCCCATGCCTCGGCCTTTTCCGACAGTGTGCCATCGCCGTTGTTGATGAACAGCCGGGAGGGCTTGGCCTGGAAGCCGCTGGTGGTCGAGCGGTAGTGCTGTTGCAGAGCGCGGGCCATGCCATTGATTGCCACGTCGTCCGGGATGTAGCCGAATCCATTGACGTGGAACAGGTCGATGAACCCGTCATTGTTGAAATCCGCAGCACAGGATCCCCAGCCCCAATAGCCGTCCCGGACGCCGGCCTGGTCGGTGATGTCGGTGAATGCCATGTGGTGCGCCGTACTGGTGTTGCGGTACAGGCGGTTGCCGGTGACGCCCCAATTGCCGGCGGCAACGCCGGTATGGTCGAGAATGGAGGTGACGAACCACTCGAGATTGCCATCGTTGTCGATGTCCAGCAGTGTGCTGCCCATGCCGTTCTGGTCAGTGATTGGCGACTCGACGGTTTCGTTCTGGAAATGCCAACCCGCCGGGGTGTCGTCAGGCACGTTCCGCAGCGCGGCGCTGGTCAGGAAATCGGATGCAATCACCAGGTCGATGCGACCGTCGCCGGTGAAGTCGGCGAACTTGGGCGTGAAGTTGAAGCGCTGGTCGATGAATGCCGAAGTGGTGCGCCCGGGTCCATCCCATGGGTACAACCGCGTGCCATCGGACCGCCACAGCGCCGGTGATTTGCCATTGGTGCCCGTGCCGCCCGACCAGTGTGCGAGATAGAGGTAGGGATAGTCACTGGCATCCAGCGGCGCAAATGAGATGCCGAACGTGGGGCGCACCATGGGCAGGTCGGCGATCTTGCTGTATCCGCCGGGACTGCTGGCGTACACCGGTACCGAGCCAGCCTGAACGTTGCCCAGGATCAGCTCGCGTCGATAGTCGCCATTCAGGTCCGCCAGTGCCGCCCCGCTGAATTCGCGCTCGGTGGTATCCGCGAGCAGGTCAAGCCGTGAGAAACGCTTCCCGGCCTGGTTGCGGTAGAAGACCATGCCCGATGTGGCGCCGCCACTGAATGCCAGGTCGGGCCAGCAGTCATCGTCCAGATAGGCGGCGGTAACGCCGCCGGCCATCATGGCCACTTCCAGCGCCGACTGCTGCGACCTGAACCAGGTGCTGTGCTTGAAGCCGTGACGATCGAGCAGCCCGGTGTCTCCGGCCGTGCGCTGCATGAAGGAGTCCTTCCCCGAGTTGCGCGCGGTTGCAATGTTGTCGGCGCAACCTGTCACATCGGCGAACGTCTCGCGGGGCGGCAGTGTCGCGAAAGGTAGCGGCACTTCAGGGGCGCTGTAGGCGGAGAAGGCGCCCTCGACCGAAGCCGGCGTGCCGTAGGCGCGATCACGGATCAGCATATGGCCGTCCGGATCGTCTGCCACGCCGGGGCTCCATTGCCCGATGCAGGCCGGCTGCGCCACGCAGCGGTCGGTGAGCGTGTCAAGGAAGGCCACCAGCTGCTTGATCTCCTTGCGGGTCAGGTCACGGGCGGGAAGCAGCTGTTCCGAGGTGGCAAAGTTTCCGCGTGAAATGGCGTCGCGCGTGAACCCCTCGGCATGCGGATAGCTGACCTTGCCATCACGAAATTGTGCCAGGTGGCCGAGCGTGAAGTCGTAGCGGTCCACAGCCTGGCGTGGATTGGCGTGATACGCAAGCAGTTCCTCCAGCGTATCGAATGCGCCAGTGTGCCCGTAGGGTGCTGTGACGGCGACATTCAGCAACGAAGGGGTACGGAAGGACTGCATGTCCGCGTCCATGCGTGTCTCGAACCAGCGGCCCACGTCACTGCGCTGTGCGCGGCCGAAGCCGCGGCCGAACTGTGGAAAGGCAACATTGTGGAAGGCTTCGTCGGTGAAGCGGTCGCCGCTGTGACAGCTGATGCAGCCCAGCCCACCCTCGCGCGTGGGGCTGAGGAACAACATCGCCCCCGCCTTTGCGGTGCTGGAGATCGCCCGGTCATCGCCCTGCAGGTAGCTGCGCCAAGGTGTATCAACAAAAACCTGCGACTTGATGTAGGCCGCCAGGGCACGCTGGACATTGAGCATGTTGATGAGCTCGTCTTCCTGGGCCTCCGGTTGAACGAAGGCGGCGCGGAAGCGTTCCAGCCAGTTGGCGGCAGCATCGCGCACGGGGTTGTACTGCGTGTCCACGCGCCCACGCAGTCGCTGCATGAGGTGTTCGCGGTAATCCGACGGTGTAGCCATGTCGGTATAGAAAAAGCCGCGCATCTCGTTGTCGTTGACGATGGGTCCCACAACCCTTCGTCGACTACGGTGCTCCGGCTGGCCTGCCCCAACTCGGCCGCAACGCCTATCCATTCCTTTATGGTCTGAGCGATGATGCCCTGTACCAGGTGCAGCTGGGCGCAGGCACCAATGCCAACTACAACTCGCTGCAGGATCCGGTTACTGGGGTGCTGCTGAGCGGCCATGCTTGGGACACTGGCGGTGGTATTGCGACCGGGCCCGGTGCGCTGTGGGGCAACACTCCATGCAACAACCAGACAGTGATCCGCAAGGTCTGGAACCCGCAGGTCCAGCAATGGACCAGCAACGAGTCGGAAACCGTACGCCTGGTCACCGGCATCAAGGGCCGTTTCGGATCGGACTGGCGGTGGGACGCCTACTACCAGTACGGCCACACCAACAGCGCTTCGACGCGCAAGAACGTTGCCACTTCCCTGCGCCTGAACATGGCAATGGATTCGGTGATAGACGACCGCGAGTTCCTGGCGGACGGAACCACGCCCAATCCGGATTACGGCCGCCCAGTCTGCCGCATGGTCCGCGACGGTATCCCGATGCTCGACTATGCGGGTGTGCCGCTGAGCGATCCGGAGGATCTGGCAGCGCTCGCGGCGGATTGCGTGCCGCTCAACGTATTCGGCATCACTCCCTACATGTCGGCCTGGGAAAGCCCGATCGGCGGTGTGGTGCTGAGCCCGGCGGAGCTGCAGCAGATGCAGGAGGATGCTCTCGCCTACTCGTTCGTGGACAGCACCTCGAAGGGCGGCACCAGCCTGCAGACGCTGGCATTCACCACTTCCGGAACCTTGTGGGACGGCCTGGGTTACGGTCCACTGACGGGCGCCTTCGGCATTGAGGTGCGCGAGAACAGGACCAACCAGAAGGGCGCGCAAGGACTCAACACGATCTACGAGCGCGCCGACCTCAATGCCACCTGGGGAGATGCCGAGAGTGGCCTCCAGCGGGTGAGCGAGGGTTATGCCGAGTTCGACCTGCCGCTGGTTTCCGGCGTGGAAGGCGTCAACCTGCTGTCGATCAACACCGGCATGCGCTACGCCCACTATTACAACAAGGGCGGCGTTGCCAGCACCGGTGAGTCCGCCAGCCAGGGCGTCTTCAACTGGAAGGTCCAGACGGTGTTCGAGCCGTTCGACTTCGTGCGTGCGCGCCTCACCCATTCGCGCGACGTGCGTGCGCCCACCTACCGCGACCTGTTCCGGTTCCAGGAAAGCCCGCCGGACCAGTTCTCGGGCAACAATCCCTGGCGTGAGCGCACGGGTCTGAGCACCCAGAACCAGCAGGAACGCTGGGGACAGGTGCGCATCGGCAACCCTGACCTGAAGAACGAGACCAGCGACACGACGACCATCGGCCTGGTGTTGTCGCCGGGCGGCTGGGCGCAGGGCATGCGCGTGTCGGTGGACTACTACTCGATCAATGTGAAGGACGCCATCGTGGTTCCGTTCACCGCCGGCGATCCGATCACGACCTGCTGGGAGGAGAGCGGCAACGTCGCAGCCGAGTACCTGGACAACGGTGAGGTCGATCCGAACAACCCCGGCGTCAACGGCCTCTTCAATGAGGGGCAGCAGACCTGCCGTGACATCATCTTTGCCAGGAATCCGGACGGTACCCGCAACCTGAACGACATCCTGTCGTACAACTCCGCGCGTCCGGAGAACGGGCTGCCGATCCAGCGTCGGGGCGTCGATGTCTCCGTGAACTACACCTTCCCGCTGAGCCGGGCGTTCGAGTCCCTGCCGGGCACGGTCTCGCTGACGGTGCGTGCTGCCCGGGCGCTGGAAGCATCCGGCATCCAGGTCAACTCCTCGTTCGGCAATACGCCGGAGAACTGCGCTGCGCGCGGCGGCTACATCGTGCAACCCATAACGGGCTTCGCGGAGTCCAACGCGAACTGCTACATCCCGGTCAGCATGGTCGGGCAGATCCGCAGCAGCACGTTCATCCCGGGCGTTTCGGCCTCGCCGAAGTGGAGTGGCAACATCATCACCAACTACCGCGTGGGCAGCCTGACCACCAGCCTGTCGGCCCGCTACATCGGCGCCGCGCGGTTCGACAACACCTGGTGCGACTTCGAGCAGGCTGCTGCCGGCGATTGCGTCAACATGAATGCGGAAGGTACGCAGTTCCTGAACAACAGCGTAGACAAGAACTGGGTCGACCCGTACTTCAACTTCAGCCTGAACGGGTCCTACGAACTCATGGTGCCCAACATGAAGTCACTGGAGGTGTTCGGTTCGATCAACAACCTGTTCGACAAGTCCCCGCCGTTCACTGGCGGCGGCCTCTCGGGCGCCTCCGCGCAGTACCACGACACGTACGGCCGCGCCTATCGCATGGGCGTGCGCATGCGGTTCTGACGACCCGGGTACAAAGGCGGCGGGTGCCACGGCACCCGCCCCTTTGACGACTAGAAAAAAGACTTTTGGGGGATTTCATGAATTCGATCATCAAAGGTTCCAGACTGGTGACGGCGGTCCTGTGTGCCGTTGCCATTGCCGGCTGCGATTCGATCCGGGATGTCAGGAGCGAGCCCTCCACTGCGGCACCGGGCGCCACGGGCGTGCTGGAAGGCACGGTCATCGGCCTGTCTCCGCAGCGTGAGGTGGTGGTGCACGCCGGCTTCACGAACGTGGGAAACATCGCGCTTTCGAAGGCTGTTTTCGGTGCGCTGGGGTTCGGCGATCATCTCATCGACGTTACCTTCGCCTACCCCACGGTGCCGGTGGGTACGCCCTACAATCTCACGATCGAGAAGCAGCCCTTCGGCAAGATCTGCTCAATTGAAAACCCGTCGGGGGCTGTGGGATCAGGTGCGCCCAAGCCGGTGATTACCTGTGTTGAGGATGCGTCCCCCGCCGGCGGGCGCTACACCATTGGTGGGACCGTCGCACCGGAGATCGCCGATCTGCCGGGATTCACGGTCACGCTGAATGCACCCAGGGATTACGGCGTGGAAAGCATCGTTCTTGACGGGGCCACCAGCTTCCAGTTCGAGAACACCGGCTACAACCCGCCGCTGAGCTCCGTGGCGTCCATTGCCGCGGTTCAGGCCTTCCAGTGGACCCTCACCGCGACCTATCAGGAAGGTGGCAGGACGTACCAGTGCAGGGTGGTGACGAGCCAGACCAACAATACACCGAGCAATTCGGGCACCAGCTCGGCCAACAGTCCGACAACTGCGCCAGTCACCAGGCACGTCCGGGACTGCGCTTTCCCCATCGAGGCCAATGTGAAGTACAGCGCGCCGCCGGGCGGCGCAGACCAGCCCATGGGGGCCGGCGGCGTAACGTTGGCGCTGCGCCGGACTGGCAATGCAGTGCCTCCCGAGAGTGCGCAGCCCGTCACCATTACAAACTTCACCCCCGGTTCAGACCGGGTGACACTGTGGACGCTGCCTTCTTACATCGGTGCTGCGTATGACCTGGTGGTTACCGACCACCCAGAAGGGCAGACGTGCATTGTCAGGGTGCTGAGCGAGACGGCCGCAGGCGGTGTCGTGAATGCGGCGGCTTCGCTGGGCAGCGTCATCTGGCTGTCTGATCCGGTTGCGCCCGCGCACTTCACGCCGTCGGATGCCAACATTGCCAATGGCGTGTCCATCCGCTGCCGCAACAATCCGGCACCTGCGAACCAGCTCAGCGGCGTGTTCGCGAACTACAACATCAACATCGCCACCACCGAGCCTTTCGAGCGGATCAGGGACCGGCAGTTCATGACGTTCTTCGACGATGGCACCTTCCTGTTTGCCACGCATGGCAATTCGGTGGCCCGCGTTGGTCTGGAGCACGGCTTCTACAACTACGACCCAGTGGCCCAGACACTGGACTTCAATGTGTTCCTGGATGCCAGTACCGAAGCGGGCACCTATCAGGCGGTCGGCACCACCGTCTTTGTTGGCCAGCCGGCGAGCCTGAGCAATACGCTGGGCTATGGCACCATTCCCGCCATGTCTCCGGCGCGCCGGAACCATCTGGCTGCATCGGCGCCGAATGGCGGGGTCGCACGCGCGACCAATGTCACGGTGAATTCGGGCAGTCCGGCGAGCATCTCGATGACCTTCTCGGGTGTGCCGGTGAACGGCAACGGTGTAGCGCCAGCAGGGGCTGGCACGCTCAGCCAGACCCTGACATTCACCGAACCGACGCAGATCGCGGGCCAGATGACGGGTGCCTGGGTGTCTCCCGACCACCGGCGCCTCTGGGTCTTCAACTACAACAACACCTCGGGCCTGCATGCTGGTGTGAACGGCCCGATCAACTTCCAGGATGCCTGCTACGTGTTCGACGATCCCCAGGCAACCACCAGCTTCTACACGCGGCGTGGTGGCAGCACGGGTTGCATGACGCTCAACGGCGGCGGCTTGTTCGTGCCCGCGGGCAGCGGCTCCTACTTCGAGTACTACGAGGGGGGTTTCGCGACCATGGACTGCGTTCCCAGCAAGGGGACAGGGCTTTTCACCGCGCATCCGGGTTCCTGCGGTTCCGGTGCCCTCACCGACTCTCCGGTCGGCTTCCTGGGCAGGTTCCCTGGCGCGCAGGGTGCGTTTGACGAACGGCCACCGTCACCGAACACGTACACGGTCATCCCGGGTACGCCGGAGGTGCTTTCGGTGCAGCGCACTCTGAACGGCGAGCCACTGGGCAGCCCGGTTGAGTTCACCCGCGCCCAGGTGAAGCTCGACTGATCCGCAGCCAGTAACGGTGGCGCCGGATGGCGTCGACCGGATCAGCAGAGGGGTTCCGGCTCGCCGCATGGCAGGCCGGGACCCCTTCTTCTTTGCGCCAGGCGCCGGCCCCATCGCGTCTCCCGTGCTCCCTGCGTCATACTTCGGGCGGATCCGGGGCATTCACTGATTCAGGGGAATCGAAGACAAGGCAGGAGGGGCTCACCATGAAAGGCAGGATCGTCGTCGTCGCCACTCTGGCGGCGCTGGGACTGGCCAGCTGGGCAGTGCTGGGACAGTCCAACGGCAAGGTGGCGGCAAATTCGTCGGCGTCCATGAAGGCCGGCACCGCCTTCAAGGAATGCCTCAATTGTCCTGAAATGGTCGTGGTCCCGGCCGGCAGGTTCGTGATGGGAACGCCGGAGACCGAAGCGAACCGCCGCGAACACGAGTATCCGCACGAGGTGACGATCGCCAGGCCCTTTGCCGTCAGCAGGACCGAAGTCACCTGGGACCAGTGGGAAGCCTGCGTGCGCGACGGCATGTGTGACGGTGTGGCGGTCGAGACGGCGCTGCGCACCCCGGCCACGCCCGCCCCGCGTCCGGCTGCGCCAGCCACTGCTGCCGGCGCACCTGCCGCACCGGCGACGCCGCCCGCCGCTGCGGCCGCACCCGGCGCCGCACCGGCCGCTGGCGCTGCTGGTGCCGCCGCGGGGGCGCAGGAGTACGTCGACCACGGTCGCGGCAATCGCCCGGTAGTGGGTGTCAGCTGGTACGACGCCCAGGCTTATGTCGGCTGGCTCAACAAGAAAACCGGCAATGACGATGCCTACCGCATGATCTCGGAAGCCGAATGGGAATACGCGGCACGCGCGGGCACGACCACGGCCTACCCCTGGGGCGACAAGCTCGACCACAACTACGGCAACTTCGGCATCGAGGGACCCGGCCTCGGAGGCAAGGCGGAAGGCCGCGATACCTGGCTCGCCCAGACCGCACCCGTGGCATCCTTTCCCCCCAATGCCTTCGGCCTGTACGACATGCACGGCAACGCCTTCGAATGGGTGGAGGATTGCTACAACGCCGACCTGAGGGAGCTGCCTGCCGATGGCTCCGCCCAGAAGCAGGGCAACTGCAGTTCGCGCATGTTCCGTTCCGGCTCTTTCATCAGCAATCCCTACATGCACCGCTCGGGCAACCGGGTGCGTGGTTACGTTCCCACGACGCGCGGTCGCAACTACATGACGATACGGGTTGCCAAGACGTTGTAGTGGCGTCGAGCCCAGGTCAATCCACACCGATCCTTACCCTTACCCCTGAGAGTCGCAATGAAAGCCCCGATCGCAGTTGTATCCCGCAGGTCGTTTGCCACACTGATCGTCGCTGGAGCGGCCGCGCTCGGCGGTCGATTCTCCCTTGCTGCCCAGCCCGCTTCCTCCATTCCCCGGGAAAAGCTGGTGCAGCCGGCGCAATGGGCCTCGAAGCTCAAGGATGGCTCGGCGTCCGGCACGCTCGTGCTCCACGTGGGTTTCAAGACCATGTTCGACCAGGCGCATATCCCGGGATCGGAATACGCGGGTCCCGGCAACACCGGCGCCGGGCTGCAGGTGCTGCGCGACCGCGTTGCCTCGGTGGCAAAGGATTCCTCCATCTTGATCTATTGCGGCTGCTGTCCCTGGGTCCGCTGTCCCAACATGGCCGGTGCTCATGACGCACTCGTCGAACTCGGCTTCACCAATGTGAAGGCGCTCTTCATCGAAGAGAATTTCGGCAAGAACTGGGTGGACCTGGGTTATCCCACCGCGAAGGCGCAATGACCAGGCGACCCCTGTTCATTGCTGCAGCGGCGCTGTCGCTGCTGTGTGGCGCGGCCCAGGCGATGAAAGTCGGCGACACCGCGCCTGACTTCACGCGCACCGATGTGGCCGGCAAGCAGGTCCAGCTGTCGAAATACCGCGGCCAGCTGGTGCTGCTGAACTTCTGGGCGTCCTGGTGCGCACCCTGCCGCGAGGAGATGCCGCTGTTCTCGAAGTGGCAGCGTGAACTCGGCCCCAGGGGCCTGCAGGTGATCGGCATATCGATGGATGACGATGCCGCCGAGATGAAGAAGTTCCTGGCGGAATTTCCGGTGACCTATCCCATCGTGACGGGCGACGCGAAATTCGCGGAACATTTCGGCGGCGTACTCGGCGTGCCGCTGAGCTACCTGATCGATGCGCGGGGCCGCGTAGTCGCGCGCTACCAGGGCGAGGTGGACTTGCCGAAGCTTGAAGCGAAGGTCAAGGAACTGCTTCCTCCGCGCCGGTGACCTGCCGGAAGTCCGATTGCACCACGATGGCCCGGGGCGGGATTTCGCTTTCCTGACATTGCAGGCGCAGGAAGCGCCCTCCGGGGCGGCCCTGTGCCGGCTGGCGGGCGATCGCGCTATGCTCTCCCCAAGCAAGGAACGGTCCCGTCCGGGGCCGGTCCAATACGATCAATGCAGTCCGGGGGTTTGAAGTCATGATCAAGAAATACCGGCCAGTCCTTCTGGCAACGCTGGTCCCAGCTGTGCTGCTGGGCGGCGTGTTCACAGTCGTCCAGGCGCAGAACGCTGGCGCGCAGGCCAGCCGCTGGTCCGATCCGGCCACCTGGCCCAACCGCAAGGTGCCCGCCGCAGGCGACAAGGTCGTCATCGGCAAGGACAAGCAGGTGGTGCTCGACGTAAGCCCCCCGGCGCTGGGCGGCCTCTCGATCGACGGCAAGCTCACCTTCTCCAACGACACGGACCTGGAGCTGACCACCGAGTGGATCATGCTGCACGGTGAGCTCACGGTCGGCACAGAAGCGAAGCCGCATACGCGCAAGGCCACGATCACC
>DATMFO010000007.1:0-104299 GCA_035556135.1 Steroidobacteraceae bacterium
CAGGGATGCCGGATTCCGCCCTGAACGGGCCAACTCCACCATCTGTCGCTTGAACTCCGGCGTGTACCGGATCGACTTGTCTGCCATCGTGAACTCCTCCTGCTCCAACGGTGAGGTGTCCACGAAACCGGGTCAACTCCACCTCCCCCAACCTGAAGAGGAAGGCACGACAAAGATCCGGCTCTGCGGCCATTTTACGTCCCTGCAATTCCCGTAATTGCTGACGCCCCGCATAATTCTGCGCTGCAACGAGTGACGTGATGTCTTCTGATGCATCTCTCCCTGCTGGTATTGAGCTGGTTCCCGCAGCGCCCGGGCAGGAGCCCGTGCTGGCGAATCTGCTGGAACTGTACCCGCGCATGACTTCAGCGAGTTCGTCGATCTCACCATCGGGCCGGACGGCCGTTTTCACTATCCGCGGCTGCCTCTGTACTGGCAGGAGAAGACCCGCTTCCCATTCCTGGTGAAAGTGCACGGGGACCTTGCCGGGTTTGTGCTGGTATCGAGAGGGTCACTTGTCACCGGTGACCCGCGGATCTGGGACATGGCAGAGTTCTTCATCATGCGCAGATATCGACGACGTGGCATCGGGGCCGCGCTCGCTCAGGAGGTATGGCGGCGATTTCCGGGTATGTGGGAGGTACGTGTACGGGAGAGCAATACGGCTGCCCTGGCTTTCTGGGATGCTGCCATCAAAGCCTTCACTGGTGCCGGCGTTGCATCGGCATCTGTCGAGCATGAGGGTGGCGTGCGCCGGCGTCTATTCACCTTCACGTCGGGCTCGGCGCGTCCAGCACCGGACTGCTCAGTCCTGGCGTAGATAAACCGGGTTTTCGAACTCTGGTGACGTCACCACCAGGAAGCGCTGCCCGTCCGGCGTCACCGTAAACTGCGGCCCAGCACCTGTGTTCACGATGCTTGAATTGATGGGCGCTGTAAACAGCTTCACGGGATCCGACGCAGTAAAGCTCTTGCCATCGGCCGAATAGGAAAGACTGATCGACATCAGAGTTCCATCAGCCTGCACGTAGAAAAGCTCCTTGCCGTCACCGCGCCAGCGAGGCCAGCCACCACCGTTGGTGGTCAACGGCTTCGATGTGGTCCCCAGGGCTGGCGGGGAAAATGGGCCATGCAGGCGAATCTGCATGGATCCGGAGCCCTGGGACTGAACGGCGATCCACCGGCCGTCTGGCGAAACCTTTGGCCAATGCGTGGGGGCCGTGCCGGGGGGAATGATTGCTGTCTCCTCCTTCGTCTGCTGGTCGAACACCCACAGGTCGGGCGTGTTCATGCGATAGAAGAGATACCGGCCATCGCGTGTCATATCCATCGGACGGCGCAGCGCAACCCTGCTGAATACCTTGTCGGGATCGAGAGGCTTGCCAATCTCCTGACGGTACATTTCGATGGTGGAGGTGCGTTTGGAGGCGAAAAGCACGCTGCGGCCGTCGCTCGACCAGATCTGGTCGAGGTCACTCTCCGGTCCGGCGGAAACCGTGGTCATCTTGCCGGTGGCCAGATCCACGACAACGCTATCGGTGGTCCCGTCCTGCACGTAGTTGGTCAATGCCGACTTGCCATCGGGCGAAAGGGATACGGGGCCACCACCGGCGTTGAAGGATTCAACGACAGTGCCAAGCGTCTTGCCCGCACGGTCGTACCAGACAAGCTGCTTTCCGGCGCTGGCATTGCCGATCCGATACGCCACCTTCTGGCCATTGGATGTCACAGGAGCGGACGCCGGGGTCCCTGTCGCCACATTCCTGGCGATCACCTGTTCGTCGTCCTCCAGCAAGCCCAGCGCAGGGTCGAGCGTACGGGAAAGCAGCACACCCTTCTGCGTGTAGTACAGCTTGCCGTTCGCAAAGACGCCGGCGGACTCGGAGTCGATCAGGCGGCGCTTGAGGTTGGTTCCCAGGATGCCCTGATAGATTCCACGTTCACCTTCGCGCCCCTGCGCGTAAAACAGGAAATTGACTCCATCAGGCAGAAAATGGGGACGCGAAAGAGAAAACTGGTCGGGTCCATCCAGCACGGCAGCTGCTGTGGGCGTGCCGCCAGTCTCGGGGATCTGCCAGATGATGTATTGGCCAGCTGTGGAGAAAAGGATTTCGCCGTTCTTTCCCCAGCTTGCACCTGAAGCATAGGTGACCCGAGGCGCGATGGTCGTCACCCTGCCGGACTCGATATCAATCTGCCTGATTTCATCTGACGCAAAGAATCCGAGCTTGCGACCATCGGGCGACCAGAATGGAAAGGACGCATCGATGGTGCCAGGCAGCGGCCGCGCGGCGCCGGATCCAACGGGCTTCAGCCAGATATGCTTGCGGCCTTCGTGGCGGCCCATGACCGCCAGAGTCTGTCCATCTGGTGAAAGGGCAACGGAGACGTCGCTGGTGGCGGGTGTGCCAGAGATTGCGGTGTCTGCGGCGAGAGTTGCGCTACCCAGACCTGCCCCAAGGAGCGCCACCATCAGGCGGACGAAGTGTCGGCGCATCATCTTGTACTCCCTGTTTGGATTGGCGCTTGTCCCGCATCATACGGCCAACGCCTGAACGCGTGCGAAGTCGGACCAAGGCGGCACGCAGACAGGCCGAAGCCGCCCCTGGACTTTGACGTCAGCCGGAACGATTCGCTGCCGCGGCAAGGTCGGAAGTTGCCGGGATATGCAACGCTGCGGAGTGTTGCGTAAACAACTGCGCGGCATGCCTGCTACCCCATTGATGTTAGCCTTCGGAAGCCTTTCGCCAAAGCCAGGATCCCCGGAGCGTAGTACGTGAAAACCATCGTATTGACACTATTCACAGCCGCAATTGGTGCCGGATTTATCCAGGCAATTCGAAAGCTTCTGACGCCAGGATTCCCATTGAGCGCCATCGGCAGCGCCATCGTCGTAGTCACGGCCACGCTGCTGCTGATTTCAGAGGTCGCGGGACTGAATACGTCACTTCTCTTTCCTGGAATTCTTGTCGCAGGCACATTCGCAGGAACGATATGTGCTCAACAGAGCCTTTGGAGCCCCGCATCGATTTTGCGTGGCCTTGGTGTGTCGGCGGGGAGTATCACGGTCGTCGCAGCCTTTGCAACGAACTACACTGCGGCTGCACTGGCTCTCCTTGCTACGGGTGTGCTGACCAAGCTGCATATGGACATTTCTGCTAGTCGTGCTGTTTGCCAGGAGTGACACGGCCCTGGCGCAAGCGCCGCCTGAGTGGTATTTCGAGCCATGAAATCCAAGTAGCTTCCGCAAATCCCGGAATGCGGAAAATCGCAAATTCGATGGCCACGATGGCTACCTTTCTACTCTGGATTTCCCTTACCGTCCTTGTCGTGGCGTTGGCGTCTACCCTCTGGCATTTTCCGGACGCCCGGGAGTCAAGCTCCGCCGCTGAGGATAGCTCTTCTTCATTAGCGGACAGGCCGCCCGAAGGGGCTGTCAGAGACTCAGGACCGTCACCCATTGAAGTGGCGCAGGTGTTGTCTTCGGAAGCGGACGTTGCGCCACCATCTCCCGCGCCATTTCAACCCACCTCAGTGGTACACGACGGCCCTGCTGCCCTCGCCGCCAGCTACGCGAAGTCCCTGCAGACCGGTGTTTTTGGCGCGGAGCCGATGCCGGAGTTTGCCGAACGTTACCTCTTCCCCACGGAAGCTGCCCGCCAGGCCGCGAGTGCGTCACAAGAGGAATTCCTTGGCTCGCCCATCGATCATTGGAGCGGCCTCATGGAGGAGCGGCTGCGCACGGCTTTCGGAAGTCACCCGTTCATGGCCAATGCCAGGGTATCCATCATGTGTCGCTCGACGCGATGCAAACTGCAGTTCGTAGAGCCGACGGTACGGGGCCAGCCAGAAGGAGAGCTTGGTCCGAACTCCCTGATGATGATGATTCGCGTAGCCAAAGAGCCCTGGTTCGGAGAGAACTTCAGTGAATGGAAGACACAAGCTGCGACACCCGCATCCGCAAGTGCGGCGTATCAGCTTGTCGTGTTGCCACGACGATTTTCGCAACCATGAGGAAGGAGCTGCCTTCCGCCTGACATCTCGCTTTCTGGGCACTACTCAGCGAGAATCCCATGCATCATGGGACCCACGCCAAAACGTAGCTCCTGATGGCGAAGGCGCATATCCACAGTGAGGACCTGAAAATGGCAGCAAAGAAGAAAGGCAAGAGGACCAGGACAACCCTGCGTAGTTCAAAGGGGACCAAGCTCTACGCGGTACGCAATGCCGACGGCACGTTCCACGACATCCAGTCCTACAAGCGCGCCCATGCCGCTGACCTGCGGCGCACCAGCAAGGCAGAGGACGCTGGCAAGAGTGCACCGAAGAAGAAGGTAAAGAGGAAGGTTGCGGCGAAGAAGAAATAGCCGCATGACCCCGCACGGCTGGCCACCTGCCGGCCGTGCCCGGGAAAGGCAACAAGGACATCGCAACTGCGGGCCGATTGCGAGGGAATGGAGTAGCCAGTGTCGAGAGCCACCGTTTCAAGCGTCTCTCCCTTCCTGATCGTGAGGAACGTTTCGGCTGCAGTTTCCTTTTATCGTGACCGTCTCGACTTCGAGGTCACCTTCCAGCAACCCCAGCAGGACCCCTTCTTCGGCATCGTCCGGCGGGATGGCGCCCTGATCATGCTGAAGCACGTCGGGGTCCATCCCCTCCCGAATCACATGCGGCACGAGTGGGCGCGCTGGGATGCCTACTTTTACGTGTCCGAACCGGATGCGCTGGCCGCAGAGTTCAGTTCCCGCGGAGTGGATTTTCTGGAGCCGCTCCGGGACACGGAGGACAACCTTCGGGGCTTTGAGATCGAGGACCCGGACGGCTACGTATTGTTTTTCGGGCGGCCAGTTGGATGAGCACTGGCCGTGCCGTGAGCAAGCCACTGTCCCGCACTGGCGCCTCTGCCTCCTGACCCCGGACAGTCCTCATGCAGAAGGTCTTCAGCACAAACATCGTCAGCGAAGCAGTACTGGTTCGCGATGCCCTGCTCCGCCACGGTGTCGAAGCCACAATCCAGAACGAGAACTCCGGATATACCCCTGTGCCGGAGTTTCGTCCGCCGGCCGAGATATGGGTTACGCGCGATGCCGATTACGCCGCTGCCCGCCAGGTGGTTGAAGACACCCTTTCGACCCTGGACAGCAAGACAGAGGGCCCTCCCTGGCGTTGTGCCAGCTGCAACACGGAGAATCCTGCCTCGTTTGAGTTGTGCTGGAATTGCGGCAGGCTGCGTGGCGGGTCTGGCGCCGCCTGAACGCATTCGCCTCCCCCTCCCGGAAGGTTCATTCGCTGGGCAATGAAATTTGATTGTGGAGAATCTGACATGAAGAAAAATGTGCTGTCGCTGCTCATCCATTCTCCCCTGCTGGCAACGGCCGGGGAGAGTGCGCTCTATCGCACCACGATCAATATGGCCTCTGGTCGCCCCCTCACCGTGAAGCCCGTAACCATCGTTGAAGTGGACCGTACGACCAACTCTTCAATCGTCGAGGTTGCCGCCGGCCCCGACGCCGGCGAACTGGTTTCAAGTGCTGCCCTGAGGGGTCTGTGTGGCCTCGCCCGCCACCGGGGCGAGCGGTACATCCAGGCCAGGCAGATATCGCAGGCTCCAGCGACTTTTGAAGTGACATTTCCGAAGGTGGGTACTGACTCGAGCACCCCGCCCACAAGCGCAATGGCGCCAAACGTCTTTCCGGTTTCCAGCTGCCCTCCGTCCCCATGAACACATGTCGGGATTCGAGGAGGCGGTGCCTGGCACGAAAGACTGATCTCCGGCTGCGTGGACTGATGGCCGCCGTGATGTGGGGCATTTGCAGTGCTGCCTTGAATGCCGGCCAGGCTGAGCCGTCCTTTTCCGGGGTCTTCAGCGCCGACAGGGCATTGATCTCCGTCTACGGCGGGCTGGAATGGAAGAACACGGAACTCGGCCGTCACGCGGATTTCCGTGATGGCGCGGCCCATGTGGAACCCCTGTTCGAAAGCGCCTTTCTGGAAGACGGCGCCATCAAGCGCATGGTGATTGGGAAACTCACGCCGTCGGGCAATCGCCAATACAACTGCCATGCCTGCTCTCCCCTGCTGGGAGGAGCGATTTTCCGCCAGGACGGCGACCGATGGATCCGCGAAGCCGTGGGTGAACTCATCCAGCCAGCCAGCGCCACGCACTCCTCGCTGCAGCTGCTGCAGATCGGCCCGCAGCGCTTCGCCATCCTCCACCGGCTCAGTGATGTCCACGGCGGAATCGAAACCAGGGAGGCAAGCCTGATTTTCGGCCTGGGGAACGAACTTGCCGTGCGCTTCAAGGCCCAGGGCTTCGCCGCACCGGGGCCCGGCGCCTGCCCGCTGCCGGAGCAGCGCCTGCTGGTAGGCACTGAGGATGAGCCCGGAAGCGCCCGGGAATACTTCGACCTCATCGTCGATGCGACATGGAATGACGCATCCTGCCGCGACAGCTGGCAGGGAAATCGCCTGTTCCTGACCTCTTCCGGAAAGGCCTGCCGGCGCGTGTCGAGGTACCGCTACCGCGACGGGTCGTATCAGCTGCTTTCCACACCCGTGGACCAGTGCACCCCGCTGGCGGAACGGACCGTCGAGGCCGCGGGCTGACGCGTCCGGGAGCGGAGCTGGCCGCGATTCCGCGCTGAGGGCCCTTCACTGATAGCTGGCGCAGGCCGTGTGAAAGTGGTAATCAAGCTTGATGATTTCCAGGCGGGCCATGCTTTCTTTCGCCACCGCGTCGCTGGTCGCGCCGCCGACCCTGGCCTGCATCCCCGCATCCCATGGCGGGAATCTCGAGAAGGAAGTGCTGAGTGCCTACAAGCAGGCATCTGCAGTGGTGCTGGCCGAGGTGGTGGAAGCGCGCTTCCAGAAGACCTCGACCGCTCCTTTCGATGAATCACCGGTACACCGGGCGCGCCTGAAGGTGCTGGTGAAGTGGAAGGGCAGGCACGATCCAGGCAGCCTGATAGAAACCACTACCCAGGTCACTGCCGCGATGTGTGATGCCGTGCTCGCGCCTGGCGAGCTGCACCTGCTCTATCTGCGCGGTAGCGAGCCCTACTCCCTGACGTCCGCTCGCCACCTGAGGCTGGAGGATGCATCACACGACATCGGGATCCTGGGCGACCGTTATCGAAGGGCGCCTGAAGGTTCGGCACCGGAGGGCTAGCCGGATGCGCCGCCTTCTCGTCGCGGCGCTGACCCTGGTCGCCACGTGTGCGGCGATGGGGGCGACGCCGAAGGTCGTGCAGGCCGCACGCGTGCAGACGCAAAGTCCCGTGGTCTACGATGGCGCCTATGTGCGCATCGCCTACCCCATGGGCGATGTGCCGCAAGACCGCGGTGTCTGTACAGACGTCGTGATCCGCGCGTACCGCGGCATTGGTATTGACCTGCAGGTGCTGGTGCACGAGGACATGCGCCACAACTTCCGCGCATACCCCGCCCTCTGGGGACTGAGCCGGCCGGACCGGAATATCGATCACCGGCGCGTTCCGAACCTGCAGAAGTATTTCGAGCGGGTGGGCGCAAGGGTGCCGGCCACGCCGACGGCGTCGGATTACCGGCCTGGCGACCTGGTTACGTGGATGCTGCCGGGAAACCTGCCGCACATCGGGATCGTGTCGGACCGGAAGGCTTCCGGAACCGACCGGCCGCTGGTGATCCACAACATTGGCGCTGGAACGACTGAAGAGGACATGCTCTTTGCGTTCACCATGACCGGGCACTACCGGTTCAGGGTAGAGTAGTGAAAAATCGCGTCGCGGCACCCAAATGCGCAAGCTGCGGACTGAAGTCGAAGGACTGACGCGAAGCGCTACCGCGCAGGACATCAGTGCACTTGTTGGCCTGATGTCCGGGGTCCATAGGAGCGGCGTTGCCTCGGCACTGCTTTTGCACGGCCTCACCCGATCATCGTGAATCCGCTTCGTGAACAAGGAGCCCACATGAAACGTGCAATCATTGGAGCGGCCATCGCCGCAGCGGCCATCACTTCCTTTGTCGCGTTCCCGGGCGATGCACCTGATCGCCCCGCCGGCGTCTCCGCCAGGGACTGGATCCCCATCAGCGACTCCTTCGGCATCGTGCTGGCCCAGACCCCAGCGCCGGTCACCGGCAGTGGCAGTGCCATGGAGTCCCTGAAGGGTCCGGACGGGGTGATCCTGCTGCCACGGGGTGGCGCCGTGGACATGCGCCCCAGCAACACACTGCTGCTCCGGCCGCCGGTGAGTGGCTACTTTATGGTCAAGGGCGCCGATGGCTGGACGCGCCTGGTCGTGGTCGAACCCGTGAAGGGTCCGGGAGACGCCGGCTGACTTTCCGAATGAGGGTTTCGCTGACCTGAGCCCATCGTAGGCTGCCTGCATCGAGTTTCAGCGCGATGCGCTTGAGAAGGCAGACAGCATGAGCACGGGCGACAGCGGCCTGGACTATGTCTACATCCCGAAGGTCGAGCGCCTGCGACGCAAGGTGGCGATACGCGTCGTGGTGACGCTGTCGGCCGCGGGTATCCTGATCGTGCTCGCCGGCTGGCTGGCCAGCTGATCCTCTAGAACCTGACCAGTGCGGCTCCCCAGGTAAAGCCGCCGCCGAACGCCTCCAGCAGCAGCAGGTCGCCCTGCTTGATGCGGCCGTCGCGCACGCCGGTATCCAGTGCCAGCGGCACCGAGGCCGCGGAGGTGTTGCCATGCTCGTGCACGGTGACGATCACGCGCTCCATCGGCAGGTCGAGCTTCCGGGCGACGGCCTGGATGATGCGGATGTTGGCCTGGTGCGGCACCAGCCAGTCGATGGCGGACTTCGCAAGGCCGTTCTTCTCCAGCACCTCGTCCACCGAGTTGCCGAGCATGTTGACGGCCACCTTGAAGGTCTCGCGGCCCAGCATCCGGATCACCGCGCGTCCGCCGGAATCCGGCGCGTAGCCGCGCGACACGCCGCCCGTGCAGTAGAGCAGCTTCTCGTAGCTGCCATCCGCATGCAGGTGCGTGGAGATGATGCCGGGCTCTTCGGAGGGCGCCAGCACCACGGCACCGGCGCCATCGGCGAACAGGATGGCGGTGGTACGGTCGGTGAAATCGGTGATGCGACTCAGCGTTTCTGCGCCGACGACCAGCGCGCGCCTGGCCGAACCGGTGCGAATGAACTTGTCGGCGATGGACAGCGCATAGATGAAGCCGCTGCACGCAGCCTCCACGCTGAACGCGGGGACGCCCAGGCATCCCAGCCGTGCCTGCAACAGCGTGCCGCTGTTGGGGAACACCAGGTCGGGCGTGGCCGTGGCAAAGACGATCAGGTCGATATCGGTGGGCGCGATGCCGGCGGCCGCGATGGCGCGGCGCGCGGCCTGCTCGGCCATGTCGACGGTGGTCTCGCCCTCGGCAGCGAAATGGCGCTGGACGATGCCCGTGCGCTCACGGATCCACTCGTCGGAGGTATCCATGATCTTCTCGAGGTCGGTGTTGTGCACCACCCTCTGGGGAAGATATGACCCGGTGCCGATGATTCGGGAATTCATGCAGCAGTGCGCGGTACAACGGCCTGCGCACCGCCCTGCGGGGTGCGCAGGCGCGCGCTCACCGCGCCGCGCGGTTCCTCAGTCTTCTGCCGTGTCGGCAGGCGCTTCAATCACGCGCTTGCCGCGATAGAAGCCATCCGGGGTGATGCGATGGCGCAGGTGCGTCTCGCCGGACTGGGGGTCGATCGACAGCGCCGGCTGGGCGACACGATCGTGCGAGCGGTGCATTCCGCGCTTGGAGGGAGTCTTGCGACTCTTCTGGACTGGCATGGCTATCTCTCCGTCAGATTCCGTCTTTCGGCCGGTTCGCCAGCAGCTCGCCAAGGTTGGCGAACGGCCGCTGCACCGGCGGTGCTGTACTCTCCCGCTCCGGCTGCCGCACGGCCGGGCACTGCCCTTCCGCGTGGCGTGGCGCTGCGGGCAGCGCCAGCAATAATTCCTCTTCGGCCAGCTCGGCCGGCGCTACGCGCCCCTCGGGCGCCAGCGCTGTCTCCAGCTCCGGCGGCACATCGGCCGCGGCGGCTTCGGACTCCAGCAGTGCCACGCGGGAATTGCCCGCGAATCGCACCGGCATCGGTCCCAGGCAACGCTGGCATAACAGCGTTACTTCCGCCTCGAAGCTCACGTCGGCGATGATGTGCTTCATCTCGCGCGAAAGCCCGATGCTGCCTGTCAGCATGCCCTCGGGGCTGGCGAGCTGCGCGGCAATGCGGGGCAGGCGCGCCACGGGAACGGCGATATCCAGTCGCCTGCCCTCGTCGGCCAGCACCGCCACATTGCACAGCTTGAGGCCGTCCTCGGGCATGGGGCGCGTATCATAGGTAGCCCCCCTTGAGGGCGCAAGTTCCTGTTTAGACAGGCTCATGATCGCAGCACCACGCCTGATCCTCGCTTCCACCTCCCCTCACCGCCAGATGCTGCTGGAGCGGCTGGGGCTGCCGTTTGAGGCGCTGGGGCCGGCGGTGGACGAATCCCTGCTGGAGGGGGAGCTGCCGGAGGGCCGCGCGGAGCGGCTGGCGCGGGCCAAGGCAACCGCGGTTGCGGCGCAGCATCCCTCCGCCATCGTGATCGGCAGCGACCAGGTGGCCAGCCTGGCGGCCGCAGGCACGGCCCGGGTACTGCGCAAGCCGGGTGACCGCGGCACCTGCCGGGTGCAGCTGGCCGCCATGTCCGGCAACGTGGCGCGCTTCGATACGGCGGTGGCAGTACGGCTGGGCGCGCGCGAACTCGTGCACAGCGAGCCGACGCTGGTGCGGTTCCGCCAGCTCACATCCGCGCAGATCGAGCACTACATGGATCGCGAGCCAGCCTTCAATTGCGCCGGGGGCTTCAAGTGCGAAGGCCTCGGCGTGACCCTGTTCGAGTCCATGCAGACCCGCGACCCGACAGCGCTGGTCGGCCTGCCACTGATCTGGCTTTGCGAGGCGCTGCGCGGGTTGGGCTTGCGGGTGTGACTGGAGTAGTCGTTCAGTCCGGCTGTTTGGCTACGTTGATCGGCCAGCCGCCCAGTTCCTGCTCGGGCTGGAACACGCGGATGTAGGCCTCGACCATGTGGATCTGGCCGTCGTAGACCTTGAAGTTCTCGAAGGCGGTGAGCTTGTCGGAGCCGGGACCGCTGCGGTTCCAGGACAGGCGCATCATCACGATGCCCATGCGCTCATCCACGTAGACATCGCGCAGCGTGACCTTGCCCAGGCGGTTGAACACGGACAGCGACTGCTGGCCGATGTTCTCGCAGCCCGGGGTGAAGGTGCACTTGGGCCCGGCCATGTATGAGCCGTTCTCGAACCGGTAGGCATCCTTCGAGAAGGGCGTGCCGACGGAGTCGAAGTTCTTCGCGGAGTTCAGGCCGCGCGGATAGTGCATGGCGATGCGGATGGCCTCCTCGCGCGAGGCCAGCTGCGAGGGCTTGGGCGCGATGTTCATCGCCTTGGCGGGTGCAGACATGTTGTCTACCACGAACAGCATGCCGTCGGCCTTGCTGCGCGTGGCCACCAGCTCCAGCTCGGAAATGCGATCACCGGCGGCCTTCACGCGCACTACGAGGATGACGGGCGCGCCGCCCTCTTCCACCATTGCAGTGCCAATGGCCTGGCCGGCGCGCTCGTCGATGACGTCCTGGCGGTAGCCGCGCAGCTTGGTCACGGAGCGGATCAGACCGACCTGAGCCAGCTTCTTCTCCACCGCGTCCTCGGTGACCCGGAGGTTGTCGGTGACGGGCAGCCTGGTGACGTCATCCTCGATGAACGCGTGAAGGACCTGGGTGACCAGCCCGCGCAGGCACTCGCGATCGCAGGCAGGCGGCGGGGCGGCCGCGAATGCTGCGGGCGCCAGCAGCAGCAGGCACAGGGCAAGGGTCTTCTTCACGTGGACATCCTCCTGGAAAACGAAAACGCAGCGAGACTACACCTGATGGCGGCGGGCATCACGGGCTGCGGCGCGGTCCCTTGCGGGACGCACCGGGCTTGCGGCCCGCTGGTGCAGGACGGCCTCCCGCCGGACGGGGCCTGCCTTTGGGCGCGGAACCGGGCCTGCCTTCGCGTCGGGGATTGCCTTCGGGCCTGGGCTTGCGCCACGCCGGACGGGCAGGCGCGACAGGGCGTTCGCTGACAAAACGGGGATCAGCCACGCCGGCACGCGTGGTGCCTGCGGGTCGCAGCCGCCCTGCCCGCGCAGTCAGCGCGTCGATCACCGCATGCAGTTCAGGTGGCAGTGGCGCACTCACGCTCAGGGTCACTCGCCGCTCCGGCTCCTCGAAGCTGACGCTGTGTGCGTGCAGGAACAGCCGGTGCAGGCCGAACGGGCGCAGCTGCCGGTTGAACTCGATGTCACCGTATTTCTCGTCGCCCGCCACGGGGTGACCGGCATAGGCCGCGTGCACGCGGATCTGGTGTGTGCGCCCGGTGAGCAGCTTCACCTCGAGCAGCGTGGCAAGGTTGCCGAAGAACTGCACCACGGAGAACTCACTCGACGCCTGCTTGCCGCCAGGGGCCACCTTCACAGTGCGCTCACCACCCACGCGGGTGTGCGTGGCCAGCGGGGCATCGATGCGCTTCTTGCCCAGTTCCCACTTGCCGCGCACCAGCACCAGGTAGCGCTTGTCGAAGCCGCCCTCTTCCCCGGCCGTGTCTTCACGCAGCAGGGCATGCAGGCTGCGCAGGGTGGCGCGCTTGCGGGCCACCAGGAGGCAGCCGCTGGTGTCGCGGTCGAGCCGATGCACGAGTTCCAGTGTCTCTTCCGGCCGCGCGGCACGCAGCGCCTCGATGACGCCGGCACTCACGCCGCTGCCGCCATGCACGGCAATGCCGGCAGGCTTGTTCACCACCAGCAGGCGCTCGTCCTCGTGGATGATGGCGGCCTGTACCTGCTGTACCAGCCGCGGGGATGCACGCGAGCTGATGGCATCGTCCGGCGGCGGCGGTGCTTCGACCGCCACGGGCGGCACGCGCAGCACATCCCCCTCGGCCACCCGCGCCTCGCCGCTGACCCGCTTGCCGTTCAGGCGCACTTCGCCCTTGCGCAGCAGGCGGAAAATGCGTGTGTGGGGCATGCCCGGCAGCAGGCGCGAGAGCACTTTGTCGACCCGGCTGCCGGCGTCTTCGGCGGTCACCGTCTCGTGGCGCACCGCGGTGCGGGCACCTGGCGTTGACTCGTCATTACCGCCAGTTTCCTGTGATTTTTCGCTCACTTTCTCAGCACCGGAAGGCTAACGCCTTGTTTTACAAGCAACTTGCAGTATACTTATTTCACGTGCCCCAACCGCGACGGATCAAGGCGTTCACGCCCCACACCCGCACGAGCGGCACGGAACAATTGCGGCGCATGGCGTCGCATTATCGTGGCAGACCGAAAGGGCTTCTCCGGTTCCCCGCCTACGGGTGAGCCAGGTCCTTGAAGGTCGGCAGCAGTATCTAAGGATTGCGCACGCTTTCGTAGTCAGAGACGAAGGCGGCATTGTTGAAGAAAGTGCACGCATCTATCCAGCTTCTGGTGGCCAGCCTGCTGGCGCGCCTGGGCGCAATCCTCTGCCTTCCACGGCTCGATCACGCGCCCGCCTTCGTGCGCGCGCCCTCGCGGCCTGCCATCCCTACGCTTTTGAGTGGAATTCATGAAACGAATGCTCGTCAACGCCACGCAGCAGGAAGAGCTGCGCGTGGCCCTGGTCGATGGCCAGAAACTCTACGACCTCTCCATCGACATCCCGTCCCGGGAACAGAAAAAAGCCAACATCTATAAAGCGCGCATCGCGCGCATCGAGCCCTCGCTCGAAGCAGCCTTCGTGGACTATGGCTCCGAACGCCATGGATTCCTGCCGCTGAAGGAAATCTCCAGGGAATATTTCAAAGATGGCCAGCCGCAGGGCAACCGCGGCATGCGCGAGCTGCTGTCCGAGGGACAGGAGATCGTGGTCCAGGTCGAGAAGGAGGAGCGCGGCAACAAGGGCGCGGCGCTGACCACCTTCATCAGCCTGGCCGGCCGCTTCCTGGTGCTGATGCCGAACAACCCCCGCGCCGGCGGTGTGTCGCGCCGCATCGAGGGCGAGGACCGCGACCAGCTGCGCGACGCCATGGACCAGCTGCAGATCCCCGATGGCATGGGCGCCATCATCCGCACCGCCGGCGTGGGCCGCTCGGTCGAGGAACTTCAGTGGGACCTGGACAACCTGAAGACGCAGTGGGAGGCCATTGCCGAGGGCATCAAGACCCGTTCCGCGCCCTTCCTGGTCTACCAGGAGAGTGATGCGGTCACCCGCATGCTGCGCGACTACCTTTCCGAGGATATCGGGGAGATCCAGGTCGATGACCCGGCCGCCTACCAGAAGGCGCAGGAATACATGCAGCGCTTCATGCCCGCCGAGGCGCAGCGCCGGTTGAAGCTCTACCAGGAAGACGTGCCGCTGTTCACGCGCTTCCAGATCGAGAACCAGATCGAGTCCGCCTACGCGCACAAGGTGCAGCTGCCCTCCGGCGGCAGCATCGTGATCGACTACACCGAGGCGCTGGTGTCCATCGACATCAACTCCGCGCGCGCCACGCGCGGGTCGGACATCGAGGCCACGGCGCTGAACACCAACCTCGAGGCGGCCGACGAGATCGCGCGCCAGCTGCGCATCCGCGACGCCGGCGGTTTGATCGTCATCGACTTCATCGACATGGAGTCCTCGAAGAACCAGCGTGACGTGGAGGAGCGCCTGCGCGATGCGGTGAAGCAGGACCGCGCGCGCATCCAGATCGGGCGCCTGTCGCGCTTCGGCCTGCTGGAGATGTCGCGCCAGCGGCTGCGTCCCTCGCTGGGGGATTCCAGCCACCTCGCCTGCCCGCGCTGCGCGGGCCTGGGCACCATCCGCAGCGTGGAGTCGATGGCGCTGGCCATCCTGCGCCTGGCGGGTGAGGACGCGCGCAAGGACCGCACCGGCCGCCTGATCATCCAGGTGCCGGTAAACGTGGCCACCTACCTGATGAACGAGAAGCGCAATGCGCTGCGTGACATCCAGGAGAAGTGCGGCGTCGATGTGATCCTGGTGCCGAACCCGAACATCGAGACGCCGGAGTTCTCCATCCGTCGCGTGCGTGCGGATGAGCTGGGGCTGCCGGAGAACGCGCAGACTTCCTACAAGATCCCCGCACCGCCCGAGGCGCCGGATGTCACCGCGTTGCAGGCCAAGCGGCCGGCAGCGCCCGTGGCTGCGGTCACCACCATCATTCCGACAGCACCGGCCCCGGCAGCGCCGGAACCGCCGCCGCCGCCTCCTCCCGCGCCAGCGCCCCGCAAGGGCCTGTTCGGCGCGATCCGCACCATGCTGTTTGGCGACCAGGCGCCCGCCAATGACGAGCGCGAGGAAAAGAAGAGCGACCCCCGCCAGCGCAAGGGCCGCGAGGAGCATCGCGGCGGGCGCGACCGGGATCGTGATCGCAGCCGGCGTGGGCGGGATCGTGACCGCGGTGAGCGCGGTGACCGCAAGGACGCAGATCGCAAGGACAAGGAGCGCGGTGACGCCGCACGCCAGCAGCCGCGCGACAAGCAACGCGAGCAGGGCCGCGAGGAGCAGCGCCGCGCCCAGGGCGGACAGCAGCAGCCACGTGGCGAGCAGCGACCGAAGCGCGAGCCGCAGGCTCCGCCGGCGCCGCGTCCTCCGCAGGACCAGGCCGCGGCAGTTGCGGCTGATGAAAGTGGCAACGCCGGCGCAATGACGCCGGTGGGTGTCGAGGCTGGTTCGACCGCAGCAACGGGCGAGAAGCGCTCGCGCCGCGGTGGTCGCCGTCGTCGTGGCGGTCGTGGCCGTGGTGGCGAAGGCGCCGGCATGGCTGCCGCAGGTTCCGTGAATGGCCATGGCGCCGCCTGGGACGAAGGCGGCGGTGGCGGGGATGACTTCGGCGGCGATGCATCGCGCACCGATCAGCCTCGATCCGAGCCGCGACAGGAATTCCAGCCGCGTCCGGAAAGCGCGCCGCATACAGAAAGCGCTCCGCCCGTTGCGGCTGCGCCCCCTCCTCCGCCCCCGCCGGAACGCCCGACGGTGGTGTGGTCCTCCGCTCCTGCCGGCTCATCCGGCGGCGCAGACCACAGCCAGCGCGAGGAATAGCGCGTGCTCCCCGAACTCGGGGGGCAGCAAGGCGCCCGCAGGAGGCAGCCAGGCCTTCTCGGGCGCATCATCGCCGCGGTCGTCACCCTGGCCGCGATGGTGGTTGGCCTGATGTTCTCGCTGGTTGTGTTCGCCATCGCGCTGGCCTTCGGACTCATCGTCTTCGGGTGGCTGTGGTGGAAGGTGCGCCGCGCGTTGCGACAGGCACGGCAGGATCCACGCTTCCAGGCTTATCAGTCTCATTCCGGGACCCCACCCGGGGCAGCGCCTCCTCCCAAAGGCGATGTGATCGAAGGCGAAGTGATCCGCGGGGAATGGCAGGACGGGCACGACAAGCGGCGCTGAGCGTCCGCTGCAATCAACGCCCCTGGCGGCGCCCTGCCTCCACGCTGCGCAACAGCGTGCGCACACCCATCTCCGCCAGGTCCAGCACCCTTTCGAATCCCCTTCCATCCCCGTAGTAGGGATCGGGCACGGCCATGCAGCCGGCCTCGGTGCAACCGGCAAGGAACAGCTGCGCACGCTGCGCTGTGCTGCGCGGTGCGATGGCCCTCAGGTCGCGCAGGTTGTCTTCGTCCATGGCCAGCAGCAGGTCGAAGCGCTGGAAATCAGCCGGCTCCACCTGTCGCGCGCGCAGGCCGGAGATATCGTAGCCGCGCTCCAGTGCGGCGCGCTGGCTGCGACCGTCCGGCGGATCACCGATGTGGTAGCCGGCGGTTCCAGCCGAATCGAACTCCAGCGCGAGATGCGCAGCCTCGCGCGCGGCCAGCTGCCGCGCCACGCCTTCAACAGTCGGGGAACGGCAGATGTTCCCGAGGCAGACGAACAGTATCCTCACGGCTGCTGCGACGTCCTCACGCTGCCGTCCAGTGTCGTCAGCACGCCATACAGATCAGGTCGCCGGTCGCGGAACACGAACCAGCTGTCGCGCACCTCGGCCAGCTCGGCCAGATCGAACTGCGCCAGCAGCACCGATTCGCTGTGGTCATCCGCCTCGGCCACCTTCGCACCGAGGGAGTCCGCGATGAAGGAGGAGCCGTAGAAGCGGATGTGCAGGTCATCGGGCGCCTGCAGCGAGCGCTCCACGCCGATGCGGTTGGAAGCCACCAGCGGCATCAGGTTCGCCGCGGCATGGCCCTGCTGGGTGCGCTGCCAGTGATCACGTGAATTCACCGGCGGCGCCGGCGGCGGTTCGGTGCCGATGGCGGTGGGATACAGCAGCACCTCCGCACCCATCAGCGCCATCGCACGCGCGGTTTCCGGGAACCACTGGTCCCAGCAGATGCCCACGCCGATGCGCCCGTAGCGCGTGTTCCACACACGAAAGCCCGTATCACCCGGGGCGAAGTAGTTCTTCTCCTGGTAACCGGGACCGTTGGGGATGTGCGCCTTGCGGTATGTGCCCAGCACTTCGCCATCGGCATCGATGATGGCCACCGAGTTGAAATGGCTCTGGCCGGCGCGCTCGAAGAAGCTCACTGGCAGCACCACGGCCAGCTCGCGCGCCACCTGGCGCATGCGGCTGATGGCCGGATTCCCCGCCACGGTGGTGGCCAGGCGCAGATGCCTGGAATCCTGCTCAATACAGAAGTACGGCGTCTCGAAAAGCTCCTGCAGCAGGATGAGCTGCGCCCCATCACGGGCGGCACGGCGCACCAGCTGCTCGGCGCGGTCGATGTTGGCGGCACGATCCCAGGAGCAGGCGAACTGCGTGGCGGCCACGGTGATCACGCGGGGCGCCCGCTCCAGATGCCGGGGCGTGATCGGCTGTCGGCTGGACATGCCTTCACGGTATCATGCCAGTCTGTGAGCAAAGCACTGGCTGAACACTGGCGGCGCTACCGCGCCCTGCCGACCCTGCCGCGCGAACTCGTCACCTTCGGCCTGATGCTGCTGCTGGCGCTCTCGCTCCTGCCTGTGGCCATCTTCGTAGCGGGCCAGATATTCCTCGGCGAGTACACCCGCGACCCCTCCGGCAGCCCGGTGGGCGGTTTTGGCGCGTTCTGGACCGACTATGTCCGGGGCATCTTCAGCGGCTCGTTCGGACACTGGGTGGTGCTGCTGGGGCCCTGGGTGCTGCTGGTGGCCTGGCGGCTGCTCGCGGCACTGGTGCGCAAACCTGCGGCCCCGGGGCGCCAAAATTGACATAAATCAGGCACTTGCTTGACGTAGTGCACAAAACGGCCAATCATCGTCAAATGGATCCGGACTCTCCCGACGACCTGGAAGACACCGCACGGATCGACCGGCGCAACACCGTGCTCGCGCAGATCGAGGCGGCCCTGCTGGCCAACAAGATCGCCATCGAGACGGATAAAGGCTCCGATCCCTACAACAGCGGTGTCTACCCCAGGATGGCCAGCGGCGACGCCTGGCGCACCCGGCGCCGCAGCCGCTGAAGGCCCTGCGGCCGCCCCGCCCGCCTCAGGCGGGCCAGTAATTCCATGCCACCAGCGCTACCGCTGCGGCCAGAGCCAGCGCGGCCGGCATCCTCCAGGGCTTCCTCCTCACCTGACCCAGGAACGCAGCCGCGGAAGTGGCCACGAGGAGTACTGCCCAGGCAATGGCCTGCAGCAGGGGTCGGAATTCGCCTGACAGACGTTCATGGAACTCCGGCAGCAGCAGGAACACCAACAATGTCATGATCAGGCCGGCCAGCAGCGCGACGGATGAGCCCATCACGATTCCGATCAACGCTGCGAGCGGTTGCACTACCCGGTACCTCCAACCAGACTTGGGAACATGACTGTAACTGAACTTGCGAGACGCTCGCGCCGCCCACTGGGCACCCTCGGCCTCTCGGCCCTGCTGGTGCTGTCCCTCATCGGTGCCGGCTCCACCGGCGCACCGGCCGGCCAGGCGCAGAGCCTCCTGCCGGAGAATGCGCTGGCGCCCAGCGAACGGCACGCGCGCACCGCCAAGCGCATCGGCACGATGCTGCAGAGCACGCACTACCGTCGCGTGAGCATCGACGACCGCATGTCCGAGGAGATCTACCAGCGCTACCTCGACTCCCTCGACGGGCAGCGCAGCTACTTCCTCGCCAGCGACGTAGCCGAGTTTGACCGCTGGAAGCAGCAGTTCGACAACATGATCCAGAGCGGCAATGTGGAGCCGGCCTTCGCCATGTATGCGCGCCTGCAGCAACGCAACCGGGAGCGCATCGAGTACGCGCTGAAGCTGCTGGAAACCGAACCGGACTTCACCCGCACCGAGACCTTCGAGTTCGAGCGCAAGACGGCACCCTGGCCCGCCACGAAGGCAGAGCTGGATGAACTCTGGCGCAAGCGCGTGAAGAACGACGCGCTGACCCTGGCGCTCACCGGCAAGCCCTGGTCCGAAAACGCCGAGACACTGCGCAAGCGTTACGAACGTGTGCTCAAGCGTGCCGAGCAGGTGACGGCTGACGAGGTGTTCGAGAACCTGATGAATGCCTATGCGCGCACCTTCGATCCGCACTCCAGCTATTTCTCGGCGCGCAATTCGGAGGAATACCGCATCGAGATGAGCCTGTCGTACGAGGGCATCGGCGCCACGCTGCAGTCCGAGGACGACTACGCTTCCATCGTCAACCTGCTCCCCGGCGGCCCCGCGGCCACGGCCGGCACGCTGGGCATCAAGGACCGCATCACCGCCATCGCGCAGGGACCGGAACCCTTCCAGGACGTGATCGGCTGGCGCCTGGATGACGTGGTCGACCTCATCCGCGGCAAGGGCGGCACGGTGGTGCGGCTGCAGGTGCTGCCGGCGGGTGCAGCCCCGGGCTCCACCGAGAAGGTGGTCGAAATCACGCGCGGCAAGGTCACGCTGGAGAGCAAGGCCTCCAAGAAGCAGCGTGTGCAGGTCACGCGCAACGGCAAGCCGGTGAACATCGGTGTGATCAACGTGCCCACCTTCTACCGCGACGTGGACGCCGAGGCGCGCAACGACCGCGATTTCCGCAGCACCACGCGCGATGTGGCGCGGCTGCTGGGCGAACTGCAGGCCGAAGGCCCCATGGACGGCCTGGTGCTCGACCTGCGCGGCGATGGCGGCGGCTTCCTGCCCGAGGCCACGGCCCTCACGGGCCTGTTCATCGACCGCGGCCCGGTGGTGCAGCTCAAGACGTCGGATGGCCGGGTCGAGGTGCTGGATGATCCCTCCCCTGGCGCGCTCTACGACGGCCCGCTGGTGGTGCTCATCGACCGCTACAGCGCCTCGGCCTCCGAGATCTTCGCCGGCGCCATCCAGGACTACGGGCGCGGCTACGTGATCGGCCAGCGCAGCTTCGGCAAGGGCACGGTGCAGAACCTGGTGCCGCTGGACCGCTGGACGCAGACGCCGGTCGAAGGCCAGCTCACCGTCACCATCGGCAAGTTCTACCGCGTCACGGGCGAGAGCACCCAGCACCGCGGCGTGGAGCCGGACATCGTGCTGCCTTCGGCCATCAACATGGAGGAAGTCGGTGAGAGCGCGCTGGATGCCGCCCTGCCCTGGGATCGCATCGTGGCCGCCAGCTTCCGCCGCACCTCACTGCCCACACCGCAGCCGAGCGCTGCGGCGCTGGAAGAGGCCGAAGCGGCGCGCGCCGCCAATGATCCGGACTACCGCTGGCTGGTGGAATCCATCGCCGCCAACGACCGGCTGCGCGACCAGAAGGTGCTTTCCCTGAGCCTCGCCGAACGCAAGGCCGAGCGCGAGCAGCTGGATGCCGATCGCCTGAAGCGCGAGAACGAACGCCGCACGAAGCTGGGCAAGAAGCCCTTTCCCACTCTCGAGGAAATGGAAAAGAGCGATGAGGTGAGCGGCGACAAGGCGCCGGACATCCTGCTCAACCGTACCGCCGAGATCATGGGCGACATCGTGGCGGGCCTGCCGCGCAGCAGCCGCACCGCTGCACGCACTCCGGCGGACTCCGAAAAGCCCGCGGCGAAGCCCTGAGGCCCGCCGCGCGGTGGATCACTCCGCCGTGCGGTAGAACAGTTCGGACAGGCCCCAGAGGTCATGTCCGAACAGGTCCCAGGTCATCTGCTCACCGCGGGTGAGCGCCGAGCGCAGGGCGCTGCGCACGGATTCTTCCGCCGGCAGGGTCTCGGCCGGCAACCTGTACTGCACCTGCGAGGCGAGATGGTCGGCCAGCCGCCTGGCATCGGTGGCCAGCGCCTGCACGTTCTGGGTCATGTTGGCGCGGGCACGCGCGATCTCCTGCATGGCGGCCATGGCTGCTTCGGGCCCGCCGTCCATGCGCGCCTCGGAGCGCGACATGGCATCGATCATGCGCGCCATCAGCGACACGGGCGCCAGCTTCAGCGCCAGCGCCTGGGCAGCTGCGATCACGGTGAGGTTCAGCATGCGTCGCGCATCCAGGGACAGGCCGGGATAGCGGGCGCCACCCGCCTCCTCGATCTTCACCAGTTCCGCGCGCGCTGCAGCCAGCTCGGCCTCGGCGGCCACCATCTGCGATTCCACCGCCACGCGCTTGCGCAGCAGCTCACGCCGGCGGAAGTACTGCCACCAGCGCTGCGAGGCGGCCAGGGCCGACTGCACATTCGTGAGGCGGGAGCGCACATCCGCAGCGGCATGCTCGGCACGTGCGGCGCCCGCCCGCGCCACCTGCTGGCGCTCGAAAAGCTGGCGGTTTAGGTCGGCCAGGAACTGCTTGCGCTCGCGCTCCTCGCGCGCCTTGGCCAACTCCTGCACCAGCGAGGCGATCTGGGTGTGGCCCGTCGCCCACAGGTCGCGCAGCTGGTAGTGCACCAGGCAGTGCAGCCCGCTCACCGGCTGGCCGAGGAAGGATTCCAGGCGCTGCAGCTGCTCGCGCACCCGCTGCGTGGCCGCCTCCTGCAGCTTCACGCGGTCCTTCATGCGATGGACCTCGTCCTGCGCGTCCGCCAGGGTCTTCTTCAGCTCCGCACGGTTGCGGAACAGCTGGATGATGCGCGAATCCTCGGGTGCCTCCGGGTGCTGCAGTTTCACCCGGGTGCGCAGGAGCTTTCCGAACCAGCTTGAGTAGTCGGCGGTAAACAAGCGAGAGACTTTCCCTTCAGGCCAGCCTGTGCCCCAGTTCGAGGCAGTATTCCAGCCACTTGTTTAACATGTTGTTATGGACCCAGCGCTGCTGCAGTTCACGCTCTGCCTGCCTGGGATCGCTTGAGCAGGGCTCCGGCTGGCCGGCCGGCCAGTGCTGGGCCTGGGCCATGCGGGCATCGGTATAGATGCGGATGCGCACGTCCGGGTAGGTCACCAGCGCATCCATGCCGGGGGCTGCGGCCGCCGGGTCGTGGAACAGGTGGGTGAGGCCGATGGTGGTCGTGTAGGGGCACTGCTCCAGCACAGTGAGCTTCAGGTCACAGCTGCCGGCCACGCGCGAGATCATCTCGCCCTGCAGCAATGTCGGGTCGCCGGTGAGCTGCGTGAGGCGCAGGTAATTGCTCTCGTAGAGGGACATCAGCGCCGCGAAGCCACGTGGCCGCGCCCGCCAGCTGGCCGGCAGCAGCGTCTCGTTACGCACCAGCTGGCTCATGCCACCGGCTGCGGCGCCTGCGCCGCCTCGACGAACAGCCGCCCGCGATAGAACAGCAGCTCGCGGATGGAATCGTGGATATCGGCCAGCGCCAGGTGCGCGGCCTGCTTCTCGAAGCCCGCGGCCAGCTGCGGCGCCCAGCGGCGCGCCAGCTCCTTCACGGTGCTCACGTCGAGATTGCGGTAGTGGAAGTAGCGCTCCAGCTGCGGCATCAGCCGCGCGAGGAAACGCCGGTCCTGGCAGATGCTGTTGCCGCACATCGGCGAGGTGCCGCCGGGCACCCAGTCCCTGAGGAATTCCAGTGTCTGGCGTTCGGCCTGGGCCAGGTCAATGCGGCTCTCGCGCACGCGCGCGGCGAGGCCACTGGCGCCATGCTGGCGGGTGTTCCATTCATCCATGCCGGCGAGGATCTCGTCGCTGGTGTGGATGGCCAGCACCGGGCCCTCGGCCAGCACATTCAGCTGCGCATCAGTGACCACCGTGGCGATCTCGATGATCGTGTCGGACTCGGGCTTCAGGCCCGTCATTTCCAGATCGATCCAGATCAGGTTGTCGCGATGCTGCACGGATGCCTCGTATGGAAGGTGCCTGTGGCATTCTAGGGTTCGTGATCGCCGAAGTCATCGCCACGTACGGAAGGCATCTGCTGCTGCAGGATGACGCCGGCTTGCGTCACCGGGCACGGCCCCTGGGGCGGAAGCTCGAAATCGTCTGCGGCGATCAGGTAGAATGCGCATTCCAGGGCGCGGAATTGCTGGTCTCGCGCGTCCTGCCACGCAAGAGCTTTCTCCGCCGCACCAACCTGCGCGGACGCAGCGAACCACTGGTTGCCAATCTCACGCAGCTCGCCATCGTGCTGGCGCCGGTGCCTGCACCTGACCTGTTCGTCCTCGATCGCTACCTGTGCACGGCTGCGAGCGCCGGGCTTGCCGCACTTATCGTGCTCAACAAGCACGACCTGGCCGGCGCGGCAGCGTTGCGCGAGGCCCTGGCCGCGCACATGGCCCTGGGCTATCCACTGCTCGAAGTTGCCGCAGTGGACGAGCACGGCATTGCGCCGCTGCGCGCCGCCCTGCAAGACCACACTACCATCCTCGCCGGACAGTCCGGCGTGGGCAAATCCTCGCTGACAAAGCTGCTGACCAGCGAGGCAGTGGACATCGACGTCGGCACGCTGGTGCGCGATGAAGAAGGCCGCCACACCACCACGGCCTCACGTCTCTACGAGTGCCAGGGCGGCGGCCGCATCATCGATTCCCCGGGCGTGCGCGACTTCGCGCCCGCCATCGATGACCTGGAGCCGGCCACCCTCGGCTTCCACGAAGTGGCGCAGCTTGCGCCGCGTTGCCGCTTTCTCGACTGCCAGCACATGCACGAGCCCGGCTGCGCGGTGCGCACCGCGGTGGAAGACGGCAGCATGGATGCGCGGCGCTACGAGAGTTATCGCCGCATGCGGCGGCTCTTCGCGCAGTTGTGGGATCAGCGCACCGAGCGTGAGCGAGCCGCGCGGCCGCGCTGAACGGGCCCCTCAGCGCGAAGGCAGGTTCACCTTGGCCGACAGGCCGCCCAGCGCAGCGCTGCCCAGTTCCAGGCTGCCACCATAGACCTGGCAGAGTTCATCGACGATCTGCAGGCCCAGCCCGCTGCCGGGACGGCTGTTGTCCAGACGCACGCCGCGGCGGATGGCCTCGGCCCTGCGGTCCGGCGCAATTCCGGGGCCGTCATCCTCCACACGGATGCAAAGCCGCGCGTCCGACTCCAGGGCCTCGACGCGCACCTGGGTCCGCGCCCACTTGGCGGCGTTGTCCAGCAGGTTGCCGAAGATCTCCTGCAGGTCGGCTGCGTCGCCACGGAAGCGTGCCTCAGGGTCGATGGCCACGTCGATCCGGATGCGCTCGCCATGGATATGGCGGATGGCACGGATCACATCCTCCAGTGCTTCGCGGATCCGCACATAGCGCCCGCGCAACTGCGCCGGTGCCACGCGTGCGCGCACCAGGTGGCGTTCGATGGCGCGATGCATGCGCTCCACCTCGGCGCCGATCGCGGCGGCCGACGGCGGGCTGCCGTCCGGCGCCAGTGAATTGCGTATCACTGCCAGCGGGGTTTTCAGCGCGTGCGCGAGATTGCCCGCCTGCGCGCGCGCGCGGTCGAGCAGCTCGCGGTTCTCGCCCAGCACGGCGTTGAGATCCTCGACCAGCGGACGGATCTCCGAGGGATAGTCGCCCTCCACGCCATCCACCTCGCCACTGCGCAGCTGTGTCATCGCCCGCCCCAGCCGGCGCAATGGCGCAAGGCCGAAGTGCACCTGTGCCACCACGATGGCCATCAGCCCGATGGCCAGCAACGCCAGGGAAATGGCCAGCGTGCGCGTGAACGATGCGGTCATGCGGCCGGTGCGCGCGTCATCGGCGGCGATGCGCATCACCAGCGGTGAGGGAAAATCCGGATGCCGGACGGTGCGCGTCCACACCGTGAGTGATTGTCCTTCCGGGCCCGCCAGTTTCACCGGCGCATTGCCCTCGCCTGCCGCCACATCCAGCGACCGCTCCCACAACGAACGCGAATGCAGCAGGGATCGGCCGTCGGCGAACACTTCCCAGTACAGTCCCGAGTAGGGCCGCTGGAACAGCGGATCGGATAGATCACGCTGCAGGACCAGCCGGCCGTCGGCGGTCACCTCGAGAACCGACGCGAGCTCATCCTGATAACCGCCGATGCGCTCGGCATGCTCGCGCTCCACGTGCTCGCGATACAGCTTCGACAGCATGAAGGCAGCGGCGCCCAGCGCCAGCACTGTCCACAGCAGCGACACGGCCACCAGCCGCGCGCCCAGTGAACGCAGGCCGCGCATCAGGGCACGGCGGCCTGGAAGCCCAGGCCCCGCACGGTGCGGATTGCTTCTGCGCCGAGCTTGCGGCGCAGGCGCGCGATGAATACATCGATGGTGTTGCTGTCACGATCCTGGTCCTGCGCGTAGATATGCTCGGTGAGCTCGCTGCGCGACACCACCCGGTCCTGGTGGTGGATCAGGTAGGCCAGCAGGCGGTACTCATGCGGGGTGAGCGGCACATCGCGTCCGTCCACGCTCACCTTGCAGCGGCGCGTGTCCAGCCGCAGCGGGCCCAGCACCAGTTCGGTGCTGGCATGGCCGGCAGCGCGACGCAGCACCGCGCGCAGGCGCGCGATGAGCTCTTCCATCTCGAAGGGCTTCGCCACGTAGTCATCCGCGCCGGCATCGATGCCCAGCACCCGCTCCTGCCAGGTGCCGCGGGCAGTGAGGACCACCACAGGAATGCGGATACCGGCGGCGCGCCACTCCCTGAGCACCGTGAGACCGTCGCGCTCCGGCAGGCCCAGGTCGAGCACCACGGCGTCCAGCGGCTCGACCGCCCCCAGATGTGCTGCGTCGATGCCGTTGCCTGCCACGTCGACCACGTAGCCCGCCTCGGTGAGCGCCGCGCGCAATTGCTCGCGCAGTGGCGCATCGTCCTCGGCCACCAGCACCCTCAAGGCGCAGGCTCCTGCGGGATGTCTGAGGGCCACGGCGCACCGTCGATCTCCAGCAGCTTGCCGGTCAGTGCGTCGATTTCCAGTTCGACGATGCGGTTGTCCCCGGTCAGCACTTCGATCTCGTAGACCCAGCGGGTGTCACGGCCACCGTCGTCGAACCCCACGTCGGATTCCAGCTCCACCTCGATGACCTTGCCCGGCGCGATCCTGCGCGTTGCTGCGAGGATCTCCGACAGGGGGAGCACCTTGCCGGGTGCGCGCTCCAGGTCGATCCCGGCCGCCTCGAGATGCGGCTCCTTTTTCGTGCAGCCCGGCGTCAGCCCCAGGACCAGGACCAGCGCGCAGGCGGGAAGGCAACTCAGGTCGCGGTACATGCACACCATATAGGCAGCGGGTCATGAACAACCCGTTAACGCCGAAATCATTCGCCGTTAAAGCCGGGGAAGCAAGACTCACCCCATCAGGACAGACATCCACACCTGGAGAGCCCCATGCAACCACTTCGCACCCAGAGAATGCTGGCATTGCTCATCGCCGGCCTGGTGGCCGGCAACGCCGCGGCGCAGTACACCGGACCCGGCGCACGCGGTGCTGCCTCGCGGCCCGTGGGCCGCACCGTCGCGGAGGTACTCCGCAGCCCCGTCGATGACCAGAAGGTGGAACTGACTGGCACCCTGCTGGAGCAGACCGGCCGCGAGACTTTCGTGTTCAGCGACGACACCGGTCGCATCACCGTCGAGATCGACGCGGAGGATTTTCCCGCCCAGCCGGTTGGCCCTGAGGTGCGTGTGCAGCTCAGCGGTGAAGTGGAGACGCGCCTGCTGCGCGAGCCGCGCGTGGAAGTGGAGGCACTGCGTGTGGCGCAGGAGCCGGACGCCGCGCGTCCGGCGCAGCCCTCACAGCCTGAGCAACCCGCCCAGCCTGCCACGCCCTGATTTTCAACCAACGGAGATTCAACACATGCACAGGAAGATCGCCACCGTGGCCGTGATCGCGTTTGCCACCACGGCCGCCGCCGGACCCTACGCCGGTGTCGGCTACCAGGCCGGCGCGCAACGCGTGGAACGCAACTCGCTGCGCGATCCCATGGTGGATGGACGCGCCCTCGACCAGTCCGGCCACGAGTCAGTCAGCAGCGTTCGCGTGCTCGCCGGGCATCGTTTCAATGACCGCTGGGCGCTGGAGGCGGCGTTCCAGCGTCCCACCCTGGAGACCAGCATCGAAGAGACCGACCTGGGCACTGGCGACGATGAAGAATGGGAGAGCAGCATCCGCAGCACCCACCTGTCGCTGGCGCCGGTGTTCCACCACCGGATGTCCGGCCGCGCCGAGCTGCGCCTCAGCGCCGGATTGCTGTACGGCGACTACAAGCTGGTGCGCTCGCATTCTCTCGACCTGGAGAACGGCCCGGACCAGCAGTTCTCGCGCGTCACCGACAGCGAATCGAAGCTGGGCGCCATGGCCGGCGTCGGCGTCACCTACCGCACGCCCTGGCAGGTAGAAGTGCTGGCGGAGGCCCTGCACCAGCGCACCAGCGTGGTGTCGGATTCCAGCGTGGTGCTGGGCCTGGTCTACCGCTTCTGAGTGGACGGCGGGCCACCGGCCGGGGCCCGCTCCTACGACACGCTGTGCCGTCCGGCCAGTGCCGCGGCCAGCGTCCCGCCGTCCACGTACTCCAGCTCGCCGCCAAAGGGCACGCCCTGGGCAATACGCGTGGCGGAAAGACCTCGAACGCGCGCCATCTCCGAGATGTAGTGCGCAGTGGCTTCGCCCTCGACCGTGGAGTTGGTCGCAAGGATCACCTCGCGCACCGCCCCGCCGGAGAGCAGCAGGTCCAGCTCATGCAGGCCCAGCTCGGCCGGACCGATGCCATCCAGCGGCGAGAGGTGCCCCATCAGCACGAAGTAGCGGCCGCGATAGGCGCCGGAGTTCTCCACCGCGATCACGTCGGCGGGCGACTCCACCACGCACAGCTGGGCATCATCGCGCGACGGTGAGGCACACAGCGGGCACAGCTCGCCTTCGGCCAGCATGCGGCAGCGCTTGCAGCGGCCGATGTTGTCCAGCGCATGCTGCAGCGACTGCGAGAGCTCCCGCGCCGCCCCCCTCCCGTCCTGCATCAGGCGGAAGGCCAGCCGCTGCGCGCTTTTCGGACCGATGCCGGGCAAGGCATGCAACGCATCAATGAGCCGCGACAGCGCTTCCGGATGCTTCATCGCCGCGCAGTCTTCAGAACGGCAGCTTCATGCCCGGCGGCAGCGACAGCCCCGCCATCGCGCCGGCCATCTTCTCGTTCACGGCCACGCCGACCTTGTGCGTGGCATCGTTGATGGCTGCGGCGATGAGATCCTCGAGCATCTCCTTGTCTTCGGTCAGCAGCGCCTTGTCGATCTCGACACGCGCGGCCTCGTGCTTGCCATTGAGCGTGACCTTCACCATGCCGCCGCCGGCCTCGCCGGTGGCAGTGATCAGGGCGACCTGTTCCTGGGCCTTCTTCAGGTTTTCCTGCACAGCCTGCGCCTGCTTCAGGATATTGCCGATGTTGCCGCGCATTTCAGTTCTCCTCGGTGGAATACGGACGCACGGAATCCGGGAAGATCGTGGCGCCCAGGTGTCTTTGCATGGCCTGGATGTTCGGATCGGAGGCCAGCGCCGCGCGCGCCTGCGCGAGGCGTTCCTCATCCTGCCGCTGCAGCTCACGCGCGGGCGTGACCGGGGGTTCTGCCGCTGCGGTTTCGAAGACCACCTGGACCTTCTCGCCCAGGTAGCGCGACAGGGCATCGGTGAGCTTGGCTTCGCTGCCGGCCGTGCGCGTGGCGCGCGCATCCACCAGCAGCTTCACCTTGTAGCCCTGCCTGCCGCCGAGCGCGCAGTTGGCCGCGAGCTGGCGGGCAGCGCCGCCCAGCCCCAGGGCATCGATGATGGCCGACCAGTTGGCGGGGATGAATTCGAGCACTGGCGAAGTCGCAGCGCGCTGGGGAGCCACAGCCGCGATACCGGCACCTGCAGCAGCAGCATCGATTGCAGCCGCGGGACGCTGATGCGCTCCAGCTGAAATGCCCGTGCCCGATGCGGCCGGCGCGACTCCGCGCGATGCCGGTCGCGCACTGGCGCCACCGCTGGCAGCACCACCGCCCTCACCCGCTGGCTCACTGCCCGGCCGGAAGGCCAGCATCCTCAGCAGCGCCAGGGCAAACCCGCTGCGCTGGTCGCCGGCCAGCGGCAGGTCACGCCGCGCCAGCACGCCCACCTGCCAGTAAAGCTGCAGGTCCTCGGGCGAAATCGCCGCAGCCAGCTCGGCCATGGTTTCCGCCGAAACGTCATCATCCTCGTCGTAGGGCTGGCCCGCAGCCTGGTACAGCGCCACGCGTGCCAGCAGGCTCACCAGCGCATCGAGCATCTGCACGTAGTCCGGCGAGAACTGCTCCAGCTGCCGCGCATAGTCGAGCACCTGCGCCACATCCTGCGTGGCCAGCAGCCGTGCCAGCTGCAGCACCTGCGAGCGGTCCACCGTACCCAGCATTGCGCGCGCTTCCGCCTCCCGCACTTCACGTGCGCCACCGAAGGCCAGCAGCTGGTCGAGCAGTGACAGCGCATCACGCAGCGAGCCATCGGCGGCGGTGGCGATCAGCCGCAGCGCCGCCGGCTCGAAAGCCACACCCTCCTGCTCGAGGATCCAGGCGAGGCGCGCCTGGATCAGGCTCACCGGCAGCCGCTTGAGGTTGAACTGCAGGCAGCGCGACAGCACGGTGACCGGCAGCCGCTGCGGATCGGTGGTGGCCAGCAGGAACTTCACATGCGGCGGTGGTTCCTCCAGCGTCTTCAGCAGCGCGTTGAAGGAATGCGTGGAGAGCATGTGCACTTCGTCGATCAGGTAGATCTTGTAGCGGCCGCGTGCCGGCAGGTACTGCACGTTCTCCAGCAGGTCGCGCGTGTCCTCGACCTTGGTGCGCGAGGCGGCGTCGACTTCCAGCAGGTCCGGAAAACGGCCGCCGTCGATGTCGGTGCAGGTGGGGCACACGCCGCAGGGCGTGGCGGAGATCCCCTGCTCGCAGTTCAGGCACTTGGCGAAGATGCGCGCCACGGTGGTCTTGCCCACGCCGCGCGTGCCGGTGAACAGGAAGGCATGGTGCACACGGCCCGCGTCCAGCGCATTGGTGAGGGCCCTGAGCACATGCTCCTGCCCCGACATCTCGGCGAATGTCCGGGGGCGCCACTTGCGGGCCAGTGCGGTATAGCTCATATGGTGCCGACTCGAAGCGAGGAGGCGACCCGCATCAGCCGGGACTTCGGCACCCGGCCCATCCGTTACCGTTGCTCCCTTCCGGGCCTGGCGGGATTCACGGCGGACCGTCGCGAAGGAGCCAATGCGGGCCACCATTGAAACCCGATCTGGCGGAGAGAGTGGGATTCGAACCCACGAATACCCGTGAAGGTATTACTGGAATTCCAGTCCAGCGCCTTCGACCACTCGGCCATCTCTCCGTTCAAACACTTACGCTAGCTTTCTCGATGGAGTCGAGACCCGCCCGGCCCCCTGGGAAAGCCGGGAGGATTCTACCTGAATGGCGGCCCTCAACGGGGCCGCGACGGGGGCCGGCGACGGCGCCGCGACTCCTCTTCCTGCCCTTCTTCCCCGGCCTGCTGCGGCGTGCGACTGAGGCGCTCGATGTCCGTCAGGTCGTACTCGGGTGTCGCGGGCAGCGGCGGTGCCGTGATGGCCGGCGGCGCATCGAGGCAGGGTCCGTCCGGATCCAGCGGCAGCTCCGGCTGGTTGATTTCGGGAATGGCCAGCGCCTCGGCGGTGTCTGGTCCATCGAGCCCGGCGGGCATCTTCAGCGGCGGCAGGTTGCCGGCCGTCTGGTGCGGCTGCACCTTGTGGCAGGCGCCGCCCACGACAGTACTGCAGCCGCTGGCCAGCAGCAGCGCGACCACGGCGGAGGACAACAGCAGGCCGGTATGCGGTCGCATCAGGCAGCCGCCGCCAGCGCTACGCCGGCCTGAACCAATGCGGCTTCGACGGTGGTGAAGTGCCGCTGCGACAGCGGCGTCAGCGGCAGGCGCAACCGCCCACGGATTGTTCCCATGCGCTCCAGGGCCCACTTGACCGGAATCGGGTTGGATTCGACGAACAGCTTCTCGTGCAGGCCCGACAGCTGTGCGTCCAGTGCGGCGGCCTGCGCTGCGTCGCCGGCGCGCGCCGCGGCGATCATGCGGCTCATCAGCGCCGGTGCGACATTGCCCGTCACCGAGATGACGCCGCAGGCGCCATGGCCGATGGCATCGCGCGCGGTGGCGTCGTCGCCCGAAAGAATGGCAAAGCCCGCCGGGCACTGCGCCACCAGCGCATCGATGCGTGCCATCTCCGGCACCGCTTCCTTGATGGCGCGGACCTGCGGCAGGCGCGCCAGGCGTGCGACGGTTTCCGGCAGCATGTCCACTGCGGTGCGGCTGGGCACGTTGTAGAGGATCACGGGTACGGCGGCGACCTCGGCCGCGGCTTCGAAATGGCGGAACAGGCCTTCCTGCGTGGGCTTGTTGTAGGCCGGCGTTGCAATGAGCAGGCCATCGACACCCTCTGCCGACCAGCTGCGCGCGCGCGCCACGGTGGTGGCGGTGCTGTTGCTGCCGCAGCCCACGATGACCTGCATGCGGCCACCGACCTGCGCGCGGGCGCGACGCACGAGCTCGAGCAGCTCGGCCTCGGTGACGGTGGGGGACTCGCCAGTGGAGCCGCCCACCACCACGCCGTCTGTGCCGCTGGCCACATGCCAGTCGAGCAGGCGGGCCCAGGCGGAAAAATCCACCTCACCGTCGTCGCGGAACGGTGTGACCAGGGCAACGTGCGCGCCGGCAAAGGCTGGCGAAGTCATGCTGGATGGCAAGGCGGTTCCCGGAATGCAAAATCAGGCTGTTGGGCGCGCGATGTTACGGGCCGCGTGCTATCCCCGGCAAGCGCGGCTAAACTGGGGGCCGTTCCATCCTGACTTCCCCGTAATGAAGCAGTTCCTGGCCGTTTCGGCCATAGGCAAAGACCGGCCCGGCCTCGCGCACGACCTGGTCCGCACCATTTCCGACTGCGGGGCCAGCATCAACGACAGCCGCATGCTGCCCCTCGGCGGGGAATTCGCGATGCAACTGCTGGTGTCAGGCAATTGGCATGGCATTGCCCGGGTGGAATCCGAGCTCGCCCGCCTGGCCGAGGCCGCCGGGCTGTCACTGAACCTGCGTCGCACCGAACCCCGGCCGCTGCGCGAGGACCACATCCCCTACTCCATCGACGTGATCGGGCCGGACCAGCCGGGCATCGTCTCCGGCCTGGCCGGTTTCCTCACCGCGCGCGGCATCGAGATCGCAGAAGTGCTCTCGCGCGCCTACGCCGCGGCGCAGACCGGCGCGGCGATGTTCGCGGTGCAGATGATGATCAACGTGCCCTCGCGCCTGGCCATCGGCCACCTGCGCGAGGACTTCATGGAGTACTGCGATTCGCAGAACCTCGACGCCATCCTCGAACCGGTGAAGAACTGATGGCCGGCCCGAAGGTCGGCGCGAAGGTGAAGGATTTCACGGCCGAAAGCACCGCCGGCGAGCCGTTCCGCCTGTCGGATGCGCGCGGCCAGGCCGTGGTGCTGTATTTCTACCCGAAGGACATGACCTCCGGCTGCACGACGGAGTCGCAGGAATTCCGCGACCTCGCCGCACGCTTCAAGAGGTCCGGCGCCATCATCCTCGGCGTCTCACGCGACTCGTTGAAGTCGCACGCGAAATTCCGCGAGAAGGAGGCGCTGCCCTTCCACCTGCTCAGCGACCCGGAAGAGAAGCTGTGCAGTCAGTTCGACGTGATCCGCGAGAAGAGCCTGTACGGACGCAAGTACATGGGTATCGAGCGCAGCACGTTCCTCATCGATGCCGATGGTGTACTGCGCCAGGAGTGGCGCAAGGTGAAGGTTGCAGGCCATGCCCAGGAAGTCCTTGACGCCCTCCGCGACAGCGGCTGACCAGGCGCCCGCGCGGCGCATCTACGTGCTCGACACGAACGTGCTGATGCACGACCCGGCGGCGCTGTTCCGCTTCGCCGAGCACGACATCTACCTGCCCATGGTGGTGCTCGAGGAACTCGACCACAACAAGAAGGGCACCTCCGAGCCGGCGCGCAACGTGCGCCAGGTGTCGCGTTTCCTCGACGAGATCATGCACGGTGCCGACAAGGACGGCATCGACGGCGGCCTGCCCATCCCCTCGGCGCTGACGGTGAAATCCGACGCCAGGACCGAAGTGTCCGGGCGCATCTTCTTCCAGACACGCACGCTCAAGAGCAACCTGCCGGCCGAACTGCCCGGCACCGCCGCCGACAACGCCATCCTGGCGCAGACGCTGGCGCTGCAGGCAGAGATGCCGCGCACCCGCGTCACGCTGGTGTCCAAGGACATCAACCTGCGCATCAAGGCCGCCATTGTCGGGGTGCATGCCGAGGACTACTACAGCGACCGCACCATCGATGATGCCGACCTGCTCGATTCCGGCACGCGCGCACTGGGCGGGGATTTCTGGCAGCGGCATGGCGAGAACATCCGTTCCTGGAAGGAAGGCGGCCGTACCCACTACGAGCTGAGCGGGCCGGCCGTGGGCGACTGGCGCGTGAACCAGTTCGTCTACGAGGAAGGCGAGGCCGGCATCGAGGCCATCGTGCGCGCCGTCGATGGCGACAAGGCACGGCTGGAGCTGATCCAGGACCATCGCAACGCCAGGCACAGCGTGTGGGGCGTGGTGGCCCGCAACCGCGAGCAGAACTTCGCACTGAACCTGCTGCTGGATCCGGAAATCGACCTGGTCACCATCCTCGGTCCTGCGGGCACCGGCAAGACGCTGCTCACGCTGGCGGCCGGACTCACGCAGACGCTGGACGCAAGCCTGTTCGCAGAGATCATCATGACGCGCGTGACCATCCCGCTGGGCGAGGACATCGGGTTCCTGCCCGGCACCGAGGAAGAGAAGATGGAGCCCTGGATGGGCGCGCTGATGGACAACCTGGAGGTACTCACGCAGAGCGCCGAGGGTGGCAACTGGGGTCGCGCGGCCACGAACGACCTGCTGCGCAACCGCATCAAGATCCGCTCGCTGAACTTCATGCGCGGCCGCACCTTCATGAACCGCTTCGTGATCATCGACGAGGCGCAGAACCTCACGCCCAAGCAGATGAAGGCGCTGCTCACCCGCGCCGGCCCCGGCACCAAGATGGTCTGCCTGGGCAACATCGCGCAGATCGACACGCCCTACCTCACCGAAACCACCTCGGGACTCACGTACGTGGTGAACCGGTTCCGGGGCTGGCCGCACGCCGGCCACATCACCCTGCGCCGGGGCGAGCGCTCCAGGCTCGCCGACCAGGCCTCGGAAATCCTCTAGGGCCCTGCCCTTGGCGGCCGGCCCGGCGGCCACCCGCCCATCGAAAATTTAAGGCTGCCCGGGAAGCCGGGCTGTGGTGAGATGGGGTGATGCGCAGACCCATCCGCCTGCCCATGCTGCTTGCCTGCCTGGTGGCCCTGCCCGCGGCCACGGCCTGGCCACAGGAGCGCTCCGCGCCCATCCTGGTGCCGAAGCAGCCGGTGCAGAACTCGCTGCCGAACCTGGGCAGCACCGCCAATTCGTTGCTCAGCCGCGCCGAGGAATACCAGGTCGGGCGGCTGATGGTGCGCGACCTGCGCAACGAGAATGCGCTGCTGGACGACGTGGAGACCACCGACTACCTGCAGAACCTCGGCTCGCGCATCGCCGCCGAGGCACAGGAGGGGGAGCATCGCTTCACCTTCTTCGCGGTGCAGGACCGATCCCTCAACGCCTTCGCATTGCCGGGCGGGTTCATTGGCCTGCACACCGGCCTGATCACGCTGACCAACAATGAAGCCGAGCTGGCGGGGGTGATCGCGCACGAGGCGGGCCACGTGGTGCAGCGGCACATCGCCCGCGCGGTGGAAGCGCAGGGTCGCATCGGACTGGGCACGCTGGCCGGCATGCTCGGCGGCATCCTCATCGGCGCAGCCACGGGCAATGCGGACGCCATTCCAGGCGTCATCGCGCTGGGCCAGGGCACGGCCATGCAGAAGCAGATCAACTTCACCCGCATGGAAGAGCACGAGGCCGACCGCGTGGGCATCGGCTACCTGGCCGCCGCGGGTTTCGATCCCAACGGCATGGCCAGCTTCTTCACCACGATGATGCGCGCCCGCGGGCTTTCCGGTGACGACATCCCCGCCCTGCTGCTGACCCATCCGGTCGACACCGTGCGTCTGTCGGAGGCCCGGGCGCGCATCCAGGCGATGCCCGAGATGCCGCGCCGGCCTGACTCGGCGAGCTATCCCTTCATCCGCGAACGTGTGCGGGTGCTCACGGCGCAGACAGGCTCCGACATGCGCAAGTACTACCAGCGGGAGCTGGCAGCCAGGCCCGATGACCGTGCCCTGCGCTACGGTGCCGCCCTCGCCGAATTGCGCGACAACAAGGCTGCCGCCGCCCTGGACATCCTGAAGCCGCTGCTGGCGGAGATGCCCCAGCTGCCGCTGCTGCATTCCGCGCTGGCCCAGGCGCAGCTCGCCGCCGGCAGGCAGAAGGAGGGCCTGGCCACATTCGAGCATGCCCTGCAGCTGTCCCCGCGCAATGTGCCGCTGACCGTGCGCTACGGGGAATCCCTGCTGTCCCTGGGGCACGCCAAACAGGCGCACCGCGTGCTGCTTGATCTGTTCAACAATGTCACGCCCACGGCCGAGCAGATCCGGCTGATCGCGCTGGCGGCCAGCGGCGCTGGCGACACGGGCGACGCCTACTCCTATATGGCCGAGTACCACCTGGCCAATGGCGACCTGGCCCTGGCCACCACCCAGCTCGAACTGGCGCTGGCCTCACCGGGCATCACCGAGGTGCAGCGCAAGCGCTTCCGTGCGCGCCGGGACGAGATCCGTGACGTGCTGGACGAGAACAGGCCGCGGCGCCGGTCCCAGCCCGACGACGGTTCCTGACGCTGGCCAGGCTGCCCTGGCCGCGCCCCTGCTAATATCCGCTGATGCGATTCCGCCAGATTCTCCTGGTCCTGCTTTGTGCAGGACTGCTGCCCGCCTGCGCCTCATTGCCACCCGGTGAGCGTGATCCACGCGATCCGTTCGAGCGTTTCAACCGCTCCATGTACCGCGTCAACGACGCGCTCGACCGGGGTGTGGCCCGGCCTGCCGCCAAGGCCTATGTGAAGGTCACGCCTGCCCCGGTGCGCACCGGCGTGAGCAATTTCTTCCGCAACCTGAATTCCACCACCGTCATTGCCAACAACCTGCTGCAGCTGAAGCCGAAGGGCTTCTTCACCGAGACGGCAAGGCTGGTGGTGAACACCACCATTGGCATCGGCGGGCTGTTCGATCCGGCAACGCAGCTGGGCCTGCCGTCAGGTGACGAGGACTTCGGGCAGACACTGGGCCGCTGGGGCGTGAAGAGCGGGCCCTACATCGTACTGCCTGTGCTGGGACCTTCCACCGCACGCGACACGGTGGGACTTGTGGGTGACCAGTTCACCGATCCGAAGTATTACCTGATCGACAAGTTCTGGATCAATGCCAGCCTCACCGTGGTGTCGCTGCTCGATACGCGCGCAGGGCTGCTGGGTACTGACGAGGTACTGGCCAGCTCGTTCGATCCCTATGTGTTCATGCGCAATGCCTACCTGCAGCGGCGCGAGTTCCAGGTCAGCGATGGTGCGGCCTCGCCGCAGGCGGAAGAATTCGAGATCTTCGAATTCGACGAAGAGGAGCTCGACGAGGAACCGCCTGCAGAAACAGAGGCGCCTGCTCCGCAGTAGCCGCCGTCAGTAGCGCAGTTCCGCAGCTTCGAGCACATAGTCCAGGCGTCGTCCCTTCCCTGCGGGCAGCCTGAAGCGCCAGACCAGGTTTCCGTCTTCGCGGCGCACGCGCAAGCTGGAGCGCACCACGACCGGCGTTTCGTACTGACCGTCGGAGGCGCGGCGCCGCACTTCCACGGTCACCGCAACGTCCTTCCGGCTTGCAAAGCCATGCGAGGCCGCGATGCGCACCCCGTTCCGGCCACTGCGGCGGTAATCCTCCTCGTCCTGCAGCGTGAAGTCCGCATCGATGTCCAGGGCGTTGGCGAAACGGGCCTCCACCGGTACTCCAACGGGCGTGTCCCCGATGCGCGATTCGCCCGCAAAGACATGGCCGTCTCCCTGCGGTTCGAACACGCGCATCGTGCCGGAAGGCAACGGCTCGCCCATTTTCGAGGCCCGGTCGTTGTTCCAGCGCAGCAGCACGGAGGCCTTGTCCGGCGGAGAGGTCTCTTCGGCGTCGTACCAGGGCACGACCACGCGGTACAGGCGCTTCACGTGCACGCCCTCCTTGCGCAGGAAAGCCACCTGCTTGCTCTGCCGGGGATTCAGGTCCGCAGGCCAGGGCAGGCGGTACAGCTGGTAGTCGCCCAACTGCTCGCGGCTCACGATGCGGGAGCCGGTCACCTGCACCTCCTCCAGGAACACCCCGTCGTCGAAGCCCGCCGCGCTTGCCCCGCCCGTGACCACGTCCATGCGCAGCATCAGCCCGGAGGGCAGCTCGCTGGTGGAGGTACCTGTTGGCCAGCAGCCATGCAGCAAGGCAAGCTCGCCGGCAATGCGTGCCTCTTCCCGGGCGCGCTGCTGGTCCTGGCGGCTCGGCGGCAGTCCGGTGTCCGGGTCGGGGTCATCGTCGAACTCCCAGTCGTCCGGCATCGCCCTGCTGCCGCCTTGATCCTCGAAGAGGAGGTTGAGCCGGCCGGCCACCAGCTGCACGGCTGCCTGCCGGAAGGATGCGCCCGTGTCATTGCGCAGCGTGATCCAGCCCTCCAGGTTCATGCGGGTGGAACTGCTGTTCAGCTTTGCGACGTAATCGGCTTCGAAGGAGAAGCCACGCGCCAGGTAGCTCACGGTCACGGTGCGCGGGCCAGCCTCGCCACCGGCAAGGCGCACCGACAGCGTGGGCGCTGCGCTGAGCTCGCCGGGGACCTCGCTGAACTCCAGCCTCTCCGGCAACCTGGAGCACTGCCATGCCTCGCTGCCATCCGCTGCACGCAGTACCACGCCTTCACCGACGGACTCGATGATGGCCTGCAGGCGCGTCAGCGCACCGCTGCCAGGCGCCGTGCGTACCAGGGTGACCGGCTTGCCGACCGAACGTCGCAGCAGCGACGCCGGCGTGAGGCGCTCGAAGCGGTAGTCGGTTTCCACCAATGCACGCCCGGATCCACTGATCACTGCGGATTGCGGCAGCAATGACTCCACCACGCCCTGCAGCTGCAGGGTGACCTCGCCAGCCGGAAGTTCCACCTGGCGCGTCTCGGTCACGAGGGCCAGGTCGTCGCGATAGATTGTCAGCGAGACGGCATCCGGGGCCGGGGACAAGACACTCACCTGGGCCAGCACCATGCCCGCCGGCAGGCATCCGCATGCCAGGAGCCACAGCCTCCGCACGGCGATCACAGCCACTGCGCGATGGTGAACCTCAGCTCGGTCTCCCCGTTTGCGGGCACCGGCACATCCCAGGCAAATCCGCGCGCATCGGTACGCCGGCCCTCACGCGACTGCTGCGTGACTTCATTGAAGCGCCACATTCCGGTCTGGCGCAGCGTGACGGTGACCGGCGCGTTGCGCGCATTGCGCACCACGTAGCGCATCTCGTATTCGGTGCGGCGGGAGCTCACCCGCCGGGTGGATTCCAGCGTCGGCTGCACCGTGACGTCGAAGGCCTCGCCGATCTTCAAGGCCAGCTCCGAGCCGGCGCCGGTGTGGTCGATCCGGTCCTCGCCCACGAACTGCGGCTGGCCCTGCCCATCCCGCGCGTAGACGCGCACCACCCCGCTGGGGAGCTGCTCGCCCAGCCCCGCGGCCCTTGAGTTGGAGAACTTCACGCGCACCTCGGCGGACACGGGTTCCTCCAGGGTGGAGAAATCCGTGAAGGACTGTTCATACCCCTTCGTCGCCGCAATCCGCGGCGCCTCCAGGAAGCTCACCTGCTTGGTCTGGTTGCTGGCCAGCGTGGTCGGGTGCGCAATGGGGTAGAGGTAGTAGTCGGCAAGCTGGGTGCGTTCGGTGCTCTCGGTGCCGCCGCGCCGCGTGGTGGCATTGCGGCGGTTGTTGAAGCGCTGCAGCCACTGCGCCTCGTTGTTCACCACGTTGATGTCACCGGCGACCAGCTGGATACGCGCGTCGGCGAAACCCGTGCCGGAGTTGTTGGTGAGCGTGACCCAGCCCTGCAGCGAGGCCTGCGCTGCTGTCTCATCGAATACCGCCACGTAGTCCGCGGCCCAGGAAAGCCCGCGGGAGAGATACGAAAGCCGGATATCCGAGTTCACGGGCGCACGCGACTCGGCCAGCACCGACAACGTGGGGCTGGCGCGCAGGTTCTCCGGCACCTTGTCGAAGATCACGCGCGCGGGGATGCCGTCATCGCGCAGCACCTCGATGCGCTCGCCGATGCGCAGCACCACTCCGCCCACCGCCGAGAGCACTTCCGCGGTCTCGGTGGTTTCGGCGCCGGTGCCAGGATTGGTGCGCACGATCCGCACGGTCTGGCCCACCGCCTTCTCCATCAGCTTCGAGGGGGTGAGCAGGTCGTAGTCGAAGTTCTGCTCGATCAGCTCGAGTCCGGCGGCGCCGAAGCTCACCGTCTGCGGCAGGATGCGGGCCGATACGCCCTTGAATTCGATGCGGTGGCGTCCCGCCGGCAGGTTTGCGGGACGCACGTGCTCGATGAGCGCGAGGTCCGTGTTGTAGACCGTCAGCGAAAGCTGCCTGTCTGATCCGATGGTGGGCGTCTGCGCGTGGGCAGCGGTCAGCAGCAACAGAGAGCCCAGCCCGGTCCAGCGTAGTGTGCGCATTCCCTGCTCCCCGGCCCGGTGTTCAGGTGTTGTGGCGGGCCCTGCTGCCAGCTTGCCAGAACAGGCGGCGCGGTCAACTCAAGGTCATGCCAGTGAACATGCGTGGATCCACGTTGCCGCCACTCAGGATCACTCCCACCCGTTTGCCGGCAAGGCGATCGCGCAACCGCTCCGCGCCAGCCAGGCCGAGGCAGCCCGTGGGTTCCACCACCAGCTTCATGCAGGTGGCCAGCCAGCGCATCCATTCCACCAGCGCCGCGTCTGTCGCCGTGAGGATGCCGGCAACGGCACGCTGGATCACCGGGAAGGTCAGCGCACCCAGCTGCTGCGTCTGTGCGCCATCGGCGATGGTATGGGGCACGGGGATATGCACGCGCTCTCCCCGCTGGAGTGACTGCAGTCCATCATCACCCGCTTCCGGCTCCACCCCGTAGACCCCGCAGTCCGGATGCAGGGCCTCCGCCACCAGCAGGCAGCCAGACAGCAGACCTCCCCCTCCCAGCGGCATCAGCAGCATGTCCAGCGGACCTGCCTCCTCGAACAACTCCAGGGCAGCGGTGCCCTGTCCCGCGATGACATCGGGGTGATCGAACGGTGGAATCACTGCAAGGCCTTCCTGGCCTGCCAGCCCGGCGGCGATGGCGGCGCGATCCTCACGGTAGCGGTCATACAGCCGGATGCTCGCGCCGTAGTCACGCGTGGCCGCCAGTTTCAGTGCCGGCGCATCATGCGGCATCACGATGGTGGCGGGAATTCCCAGCAGCTGCGCTGCCAGCGCCACCGCCTGCGCGTGGTTGCCGGAGGAAAAGGCCACCACACCTCGCCGGCGCTGCTCCGTGTCGAGCCTGGACAGCGCGTTGTAGGCGCCACGGAACTTGAACGCACCCGCGCGCTGCAGGTTCTCGCACTTGAGGAACAGGCTGGCGCCGAATTCGCGATCGAGCAGGCGCGAGGTGAGGACAGGTGTGCGATGCGCGATGCCCCGCAGCCCCGCGGCCGCGGCGCGCACCGCTTCGAAATCAGGAGGAACAGCGGCCTCAGCCGCAGTCAGGCAGCCGTCTCCAGCAGCACTTCGGCGCCCGTGAGTGCCGCCAGTGCCCGCAGACGCGCGGGCGCGCCGCGGAACTCCAGCGTGTTGCCGTTCCGGCGGCACTCGGCCTTCCAGGCCAGCAGCAATGCCAGGCCGGCGCTATCCGAGGCGGCGAGGCCGGTGAGGTCCGCATCGCGCGCCTGGGTCAGCAGGCCCGTGGTCTCCAGTTCCTTCCACAACCAGGGCGCGGTCTCCAGCGTCAGCGGCCCGGAGAGCTCGCAGCGTCCCTGGCCACGATCGGCCAGCTGCGAGATGCCGCGCTCCGCGGTCACTTCGCGGCGCCCTTGGTGCTCTCGAGCCGGGCCAGCAGCGCATCGAGGCCCTTCTGGTCGATCTCGAGGCCGAAGTCCTCGCGGAAGCTCTTCACGTAGCTGATGCCCTCGATCACGACGTCCCATACCTTCCAGCCCTGCGGCGTCTTGCGCAGGCTGTACTGCACGGCCACAGAGGCGCCATTGGAGCGCTTGATCTCGGTGTCGACGCTGGCGCGTTCCGCATTGGCATCGCCCCGGAAGGGCTTGATGCGCAGGTCATCGGCGGTGAACTCCAGCAGCGCATTGCCATAGGTGGTGAGCATCGAGCGGTAGAACGCATCGACGAAGCGCTTGCGCTGCTCGGCCGTGGCCGTGCGCCAGTGCTTGCCCAGCACCTGCTGCGCAGCGAACTGCACATCCACGTGCGGCAGGAACTGCGTGTCGATCACCTTGTAGAGCCCGGTGATGTCCTTGCGGTAGACCGCACGATTCTTGTCCAGGTCGGCGAGCAGTACCCGGGCGCTGGTCTCCACCAGCTTCTGCGGGGTGCTGTTGTCGACGGCGTTCTGCGCCAGCACGACAGCCGGCATGGCCAGGGCCAGCAGCGCGCCGAGGAGGCCGGCCCGGCGGGCGATGTTGATCGACTTCATGTCACTGCTCCTCTTTGCTGCCCTGGCCGGCAATGGCCGAGAACAGGCGGTTGATCAGTTTCTCCAGCACCATGGCGGACTGGGTGTTCTCGATCTGGCTTCCCGCCGCCAGGAAGGTTTCCGAGCCACCCGGATCAAGGCCCACGTACTTGGCGCCCAGCAGGCCCGCCGTCTCGATGTTGGCCCAGGTGTCGTCGGGGATGCGGTCGTAGGCGGGATCGATGCTCAGGCCCACCACGGCCTTGTAGTCGGTGGAGTCGAAGCCCACCGAGGTCACCCTGCCCACCTTCACGCCGCCCATGCTCACCGGCGCTCCGGCCTGCAGGTCGCCCACGTTGTCGAAGCGTGCTGTCACCACATAGCCCGTGGCCTGTGCCAGCACACCCAGCTTGCTCCCCGGCAGCTGCGTGGTCAGGAAGGCCAGCGCCGCGAAGCCGAGCAACACGAACAGGCCGGTGCCGATTTCAAGGCTGCGTTCGTTTTTCATCCGTGCAAATTCTCCGTCAGAAGCACTGAACCGGGGCTTAACCCGGTCAGAGGAAGGCTGCCGTCAGCATGTAGTCGAAAATGAGCACCAGCACCGAGGAGGCGATCACGGTGCGGGTGGTGGCAAGGCCCACGCCCTCGGCCGTGGGTGCTGCGTGGTAGCCGTAATAGACCGCCAGCAGCGTGCAGGAGGCGCCGAATACCAGGCTCTTCACCACGCCCTCGTACACATCGATGCCGTCGACGCTGTTCTGCATCTGCGACCAGAAGGTACCCGCGTCCACGCCCATCACCGACACGCCGATCAGCTGCGTGCCGAACAGGCCGAGGATGTTGAAGATGGCCACCAGCAGCGGCATGGCCAGCAGCCCGCCGAGAAAGCGCGGCGCCACCACGTAGCGCAGCGGATCAACGGCCATCACCTGCATGGCGGTGAGCTGGTCGGTGGCACGCATCAGGCCGATCTCGGAGGCCAGCGACGTGCCGGCCCGCCCGGCGAACAGCAGCGCGGTGAGCACCGGGCCAAGTTCCTTCAGCAGCGCCAGGCCCGCCGCCACGCCCAGCGCGGACTCGCTGCCGAAACGCGCCAGCATGTCGGAGAACGCCAGGCCCATGATCATTCCGACCACCAGGCCGCAGAGCATGATGATGATCAGCGAGCGCGCACCGCTGTTGTAGACCTGGCGGATGATGAGGCCGGGACGGCGCAGCGCCGGCAGGCAGGCAGCCAGCACCTGCAGGAAGAAGAGGGTGATCGAACCGATGGTGCGCAGCGCGTTCATGCGAGCAGCTCACCGGCATAGTCACCAGCCGGATAGTGGAAGGACACGGGACCGTCGCTGGCCCCCTGCATGAACTGGCGCACTGCCGGATCGGCGCTGGCGTTCAGCTGCGCGGTGGTGCCCTCGGCGACCACCCTGCCCCCGTCGAGCAGGTAGCTGTAGTCGGCGATGCTGCCGACCTCGGCCACGTCGTGCGAAACGACGATGCTGGTGATGCCCAGCGCGTCGTTCAGGTGCTTGATCAGCCGCACTACCACTCCCATCGAGACCGGGTCGAGTCCCACAAAGGGCTCGTCATAGACCAGCAGCTCGGGATCGAGCACGATGGCGCGCGCCAGCGCCACCCGGCGGGCCATGCCGCCGGAGAGTTCCTGCGGCATCAGCTTCGCGGCGCCGCGCAGGCCCACGGCTTCCAGCTTCATCAGCACCAGCCGGCGCAGCACCGGTTCGGGCAGACGCGCATGCTCGCGTGCGGGGAAGGCGACGTTCTCGAACACATCGAGGTCGGTGAGCAGCGCGCCGTTCTGGAACAGCATGCCCATGCGCCGCCGCAGCGCGAACAGTTCCCTGCGGTTCAGGCCCGGCACTTCCTGGCCCAGCACGCGTACGGTGCCATCAGTGGGCTCTGCCTGGCCCGTCAGCAGGCGCAGCAAGGTGGTCTTGCCCGTGCCGCTGGGCCCCATCACCGCGGTGATGGCGCCCTGCTGCACGGTCAGGTTGAGACCTTCGAAGATCCGCCGCGGGCCCGCGCTGTAGGCGACCCCGCGGACCTCGACCACTGGCGGCGCCGCTGGCGCCTGGCTGGAACTCACGGGCGTCAGGTCTTCGATGCCTGGTAGATGCCCTCGATCGACTTGTCGAGTGCCGCGTTGAACTGCTCGTCGGACTGCTGGGCGGTGAGGCCCTCGGTGAGCGCGCGCGAGAAGCTGGCGATCACCCCATGCTGCCGTGCCAGGCGGGCGTTTGCTTCATCGCGCGAATAACCGCCGGACAATGCCACCACCTTCAGCACGCGGGGATGCACCACGAGGTCCTTGTAGAAGTCATCCACCTCCGGCAGCGTGAGCTTCAGCATCACCTGCTGGCTGGAGGGCAGCTTGTCCAGCTGCTGGACCAGCTCGGCCTTCAGGATCTTTTCGGCGCCGGCCTTGTCCGGGCAGTGGATGTCCACCTCCGGCTCGACAATGGGCACCAGGCCGTGGCCCAGCACCTGGCGCGCCACTTCGAACTGCTGCGCCACCACCGCGCGGATGCCATCGGCATTGGCCTGCTTGATGACTGAACGCTCCTTGGTGCCGAAGATGCCCTTGGACTTCGCCTTCACCAGCAGCGCGTCGAGCGTGGGCATGGGCTTCATCAACTGCACGCCGCTGGCCTCGTCAGCGAGGCCCTTGTCGATCTTCAGGAATGGCACCACCTGCTTGCGTGTCCAGAGGAACTCGGCGGTGGGCACACCCTGGATGTCGCGGTCCATGGTGGCCTCGAACAGGATGGCGCCGAGGATGCGGTTGCCGCCGAAGGACGGGCTGGTGATGATGCGCGAGCGCATGGCGTGGATGAGATCCATCATCTGCGCCTCGCCCGAATAGCTGCCCTCGGCAATGCCGTAGAGCTTCAGTGCCTTCGGGGTGCTGCCGCCGCTCTGGTCCAGCGCGGCGATGAAACCGGCCTGGTTGCGGATGCGGGCGGCCTGCTGCTCGAAATTGCTCATTGAATGTCCTTGGAATGAGTCTGGCACGGGGGAAGCGCATGTTAGGGTGCCCCACCAGCCGAGGCAAACCAGCCGGGTGGCTTTCCGCGGCCAGATCACAGTGACAGCCACGGCATATAGGACTAAAATCGTCCTGTATTCACCCTCCCCCGGACCTGTCGTGCTTCGGATCAGCAAATTGACGGACTACGCCACGGTGCTGCTGGCGACGCTGGCCCGCGACGATGCCGGCCGCCGCGCCGCCGCCGACCTTGCGCGCGAGTGCCACCTGGCGCTGCCCACCGTGAGCAAGCTGCTGAAGCAGCTGCACCGCGCGGGGCTGGTGGAGTCCACCCGCGGCCTGCACGGCGGCTACCAGCTTGCCCGCCCTGCCCGCCAGATCAGCGCCGCGGCCATCCTCGACGCGCTGGAGGGTCCTCTGGCCCTCACCGAATGCGCCACCGGCGCCCACAGCCGCTGCGACCTGCAGGCCAGCTGCAGCGTGGGTGGCAGCTGGCAACGTATCAACCAGGCCATCCGCCAGTCGCTCGAGGAAATCAGCCTCGCCGAACTGGCGGGGCTCGAGAGCAACCCCCGCCACTTCGCGCTGTTCGACGTGAAGCTGCGCAACGGCGTGGTTGCCGGAGTGAACAGATGAGTACCGACCCGCAGCTTTCCGATGTCCTGGCCCGTGGCTACCAGCACGGATTCGTCACCGACATCGAGTCCGACACCATTCCGCCCGGCCTCGACGAGGAGACCGTGCGTTTCATTTCGGCAAAGAAGAACGAGCCGCAGTTCATGCTCGACTGGCGCCTGCGTGCGCTGGAGCGCTGGCTGACCATGCGCGAGCCGCACTGGGCCAGGGTGAACTACCCGCCCATCGACTACCAGGCCATCTCCTACTACTCCGCGCCGAAGCTGAACAAGGATGCGCCGAAGAGCCTCTCGGAGGTGGATCCGAAGCTGCTGGCCACCTACGAGAAGCTGGGCGTGCCGTTGCACGAGCGCGCACGGCTGGCGGGCGTGGCCGTGGATGCGGTGTTCGACAGCGTGTCGGTGGCCACCACCTTCAAGGAGCGGCTGGCGGCCGCGGGCGTGATCTTCTGCCCCATCTCCGAGGCCGTGCGCACGCATCCGGAGCTGGTGGAGCAGTACCTGGGCACCGTGGTGCCCTACGCGGACAATTTCTACGCGGCGCTGAACTCCGCGGTGTTCACCGATGGCTCTTTCGTCTACGTGCCGCCTGGCGTGCGCTGCCCGATGGAGCTGTCGACCTATTTCCGCATCAACGCGGCCAAGACCGGCCAGTTCGAGCGCACGCTGATCATCGCCGACAAGGGCAGCCACGTCAGTTACCTGGAAGGCTGCACCGCGCCCATGCGCGACGAGAACCAGCTGCATGCCGCGGTGGTGGAGCTGGTGGCGCTGGATGACGCGCAGATCAAGTACTCGACGGTGCAGAACTGGTACCCCGGCGATGCCGAGGGACGCGGCGGCATCTACAACTTCGTCACCAAGCGTGGCGAGTGCCGGGGGCGCAATTCGAAGATCTCATGGACGCAGGTGGAGACCGGCTCGGCCATCACCTGGAAGTACCCCAGCTGCGTGCTGCGCGGGGAGAACTCGGTGGGCGAGTTCTATTCGGTGGCGGTGACCAACAACCGCCAGCAGGCCGACACGGGCACCAAGATGATCCACATCGGTGCCAACACGAAGAGCACCATCATCTCCAAGGGGATTTCCGCCGGCCATGCGCAGAACAGCTATCGCGGGCTGGTGTCGGTGATGCCCGGCGCCACGGGCGCGCGCAACTTCACGCAGTGCGATTCGCTGCTGATCGGCGGCAACTGCGGCGCGCACACCGTGCCCTACATCGAAGTGAAGAACCCGCAGGCCGTGGTGGAGCACGAAGCCAGCACCTCGAAGATCAGCGAGGAGCAGCTCTACTACTGCCTGCAACGCGGCCTCTCCGAGGAGGACGCGGTCAACATGATCGTCAGTGGTTTCTGCCGCACCGTGCTGCGCGAGCTCCCGATGGAGTTCGCGGTGGAAGCGCAGAACCTGCTGGCCGTAAGCCTCGAGGGTGCCGTCGGATGAGCAAGCCAGTCTCCGCCATGCGCCCGCCAAGTCGCCAAGGAGCCGTTGGATGAGTACGCCGATCCTCAGCATTCAGGACCTGCACGTGAAGGTGGGAGAACGGGAGGTGCTGCGCGGCATCAACCTGGAACTGCCCGCTGGCCAGGTGCACGCCATCATGGGACCCAACGGCTCGGGCAAGAGCTCGCTGTCGCATGTGCTGGCCGGCAAGCCGGGCTACACCGTCACGCGCGGCAGCGTGAACTACAAGGGCACCGACCTGCTGGCGCTGCCGGCGGAAGAACGTGCCCGTGCCGGCTTGTTCCTCGGCTTCCAGTACCCGGTGGAAATCCCCGGCGTGAACAATGCCTACCTGCTGCGCGCCGCCCTCAACGCGGGTCGCCGCCAGCGCAGCGAGCCGGAGATCGATGCCTTCGACTTCCTCACCCTGGTGAAGGAGCGCATGGCGCTGATGAAGATGGATGAGTCCTTCCTCTCGCGCGGCGTCAACGAGGGTTTCTCCGGCGGCGAGAAGAAGCGCAACGAGATCCTGCAGATGCTGGTGCTGCAGCCGCAGCTTGCGGTGCTGGATGAAACGGATTCGGGGCTGGACATCGATGCGCTGAAGGTCGTGGCCACCGGCATCAATTCGCTGCGCTCGCCGGAGCGCGCCATCCTGCTGGTGACGCATTACCAGCGCCTTCTCGACCATGTGACGCCCGATGCCGTGCATGTGCTGGCCGGTGGCCGCATCGTGAAGAGCGGCGGCGCGGAACTGGCGCGTGAACTCGAGCAGCGCGGCTACGACTGGCTGCTGGAGGCGGCGTGATGCCGCAGCATTGCAACATCGCCGGCGCCAGGGGCAGCAGCACATGAACGCCGTCGCCCGACCTCCCGTTCCCGGCAGCATGAGCAATGCGGCCTACGAGCAGCGCCTGCGCGATGCCGTGATGGACGCGGCCGCCCTGCTGAATGCGAGGCTGCTGCCGGTAAGCGTGCGCAGCGCGGCGCTGAACCGCGCGCTGGCCGCCGGCCTGCCGCAGCTGCGCGATGACCTGTGGCGCTATGCCGACCTGCGCTTCCTGGCGTCCGCGGCACTGGCGCCGGTGGCGCCGGATGCGCCCGGTTTGCTTTCCGCCGCCATCGATCCCCTGCTGCCGCCGCGACTGTCCGGCTTCACGCGGCTGGTGTTCGCCAACGGCAGGCTGTACGAGCCCGGCTCCGATGCCAGCGACGCACTCGACCTCGCGCTGCCGCCGCTGGTGCCCGAGCGCACCCGCCACGAGCGCTTCGGCTGGCTCAATGACGCCTTCGCCACGGGCGTCGCGCGGCTGAAGGTCAATGCGCCAATGCGCGTGGAAGTGGTTTTCGCCGCCACACCCGGCGCCGTGCGCCAGGCCGTGTATCCGCGGCTGGAAGTGCAGCTGTCCCCCGACACGCAGCTGGTGCTGGTGGAACGGCATGTGGGCACCACGGGTTCTGAAGGCACTATCAATGCAGCTGTGCAGGTGTTCGCTGGTGCAGGCAGCCAGGTAAACCACCTGCGCTGGCAGGCGCTGGACGCGGATGCACAGCTGCTGGACACCGTGCAGCTGGCCATGGACCGCGACGCACGCTATGAGCTGGTGCAGCTGCAGCTGGGTGCCCGCTCGGCGCGCACTTCGCTGCGCGCATCGCTCTTCGGCGCGGGCGCGGCCTTCAGCCTGCACGGCGTGGCATTGGCGCAGGGCCGGCGTACGCTGGACCACTCGCTGCTGGTGGATCACCTCGCCTCGCGCACCCAGAGCACCCAGGTGTTGCGCGCCATCGCCGGTGACCACGCCCATATCGCCTGCCGCAGCCGCGTCGAGATCGGCCAGGCCGCTCCCGGCTCGCTTTCCGCCCAGTCCCTGAAAGGCCTGCTGGGCAACGCGGGGGCCGAGATCGACCTCAGGCCGCAGCTGGAAATCCACACCGACGACGTGAAGGCCAGCCATGGCGCAACCACCGGCGCGCTGGAAGAGAACATGCGTTTCTACCTGCTCTCGCGCGGCGTGGATGCAGCCACGGCAAGGGCCCTGCTGGAATGGGCCTTCCTGGAAGATGCCCTGGCCGGGGTTGCCCCGCCGGAGCTGCGTGCAGCAGCCGAAAACGCTGCGGCCAGCGCCCTCGGCAGCGACGTGGCCCGCCAGCTGGTGGTGCCGGCGTGAGCGTCGTGCGCCTGCATGGTTCGCATGGCTATGACGTGGCGGCCCTGCGCGCGCAGTTCCCCGTGCTCGACCAGCAGGTCAATGGCAAGCCGCTGGCGTACCTCGACAACGGCGCCTCCACGCAGCGGCCGCTATCGGTGATCGATGCCGTCACGCACTATGAAACGCACCTGCACGCCAACGTGCATCGCGGCGTGCACACGCTGAGCCAGCTCGCCACCGACGCCTTCGAGGGAGCGCGCGAACGCGCGCGGCGTTTCCTGAATGCCGCCTCCACGCGCGAGATCATCTTCACGCGCGGCACCACCGAGGCCATCAACCTGGTGGCGCAGAGCTGGGGGGGTGCCAATGTGCGCGCCGGCGACGAAATCATCGTCACCGCGGTGGAGCACCACGCCAACCTGGTCCCCTGGCAGATGCTGGCAGCGGCCACCGGCGCGCGCCTGCGCGTGGCGCCCATCGATGAAACCGGCCAGCTGCGCCTGGGTGCCCTGCCGTCGCTGCTGAACGACCGCACCCGCATCGTGGCGGTCACGCATGTCTCCAATGCGCTGGGCAGCGTGCTCCCGGTGGCGCAGGTGATCGAGGCCGCGCATGCCCGCGGCGTGCCCGTGCTGGTGGACGGCGCCCAGGCCGTGGCCCACCTGCCGGTGGACGTGCGCCAGCTGGGCGCGGACTTCTACTGCTTCTCCGGCCACAAGATGTACGGGCCCACCGGCATCGGCGTGCTGTATGGCCGCGAGGCCCTGCTGGAATCCATGCCGCCCTGGATGGGCGGTGGCGACATGATCCGCACGGTCTCCTACGAGAGCAGCACCTGGAACGACCTGCCCTACAAGTTCGAGGCCGGCACGCCCAACATCAGCGGCGCCATTGGCCTTGCGGCAGCCATGGATTTCCTGGAAACGCTGGGCATCGAGAAGGCCGCCGCGCACGAGCACCAGCTGCTCACGGCGGCCACGGCCGCGCTGATGCGCATTCCCGGCGTGCACGTGCATGGCACGGCCGAGGAGAAGTCCGGCATCCTTTCCTTCACGCTGCAGGGTGTGCATCCGCACGATGTGGGGACCATCCTCGACCACGAGGGCGTGGCCATCCGCGCCGGGCACCACTGCGCCATGCCGCTGATGGACCTGCTTGGCCTGCCGGCCACGGCCCGCGCCTCCTTCGCCTGCTACAACACACTGGCCGAGGTGCAGCAGCTGGAAGCCGCGGTGCGCCGCGCGGTGGAGGTTTTCCGCTGATGCAGCTCACCGACCTCTATCGCGAGGTGATCCTCGACCACAACAAGCACCCGCGCAATTTCGGGCGGCTGGATCCGCATGACGCGGAGGCCAGGGGCCACAATCCCCTGTGCGGTGACCGGCTCACGCTGACGCTGCTGCGTGACGGCGAGCGGCTCACGGACCTGAAGTTCGAGGGCAATGGCTGCGCCATCTCGATGGCCTCCGCCTCGATGATGACCGAGGCCGTGAAGGGCAAGAGCCGCGGGGAAATCGACGCCCTGTTCCAGCGCGTGCACGCGCTGCTCACCGAGCCGGGCGCCGGCAGTGCAGACCTCGGGAAGCTGGCCGCGCTGTCCGGCGTGCGCGAGTTCCCTGCCCGCGTGAAGTGCGCGAGCCTCTGCTGGCACACGCTCAATGCCGCGCTGGCCAGCGGCGATACAACCGTCTCGACGGAATAAACCCCATGGCCCACAACCACGAATCCTTCGTGATACAGCGCGAGGTGGACGCGGTGATGGTCCCCTCCGGGCAACCCATCCGCCTGCAACCCGGCCTGGCCGGCTTCATCAGCCAGGCCCTGGGCGGCAGCTTCACGCTGTACATCGAGGGCAATCTCTACCGCCTCGCCGGTACCGAGGCCGACGCCATCGGCAAGGAGCCGATGCGGGCGCCGCAACTGCCGCCCGATGCCACCCGCGACGACGTGCGCGAACTGGCCTGGCAGCAGATGAAGACCTGCTACGATCCGGAAATACCGGTGAACATCGTGGACCTGGGCCTCATCTACGAGTGCGAGGTCAGCCCCAACGATGACGCGACCTGGCATGTGGACGTGAAGATGACCCTTACCGCACCCGGCTGCGGAATGGGCGAAGTGCTGGTGCAGGACGTGAAAGACAAACTGGAGCAGATTCCTACCGTGCGCGAGGCGCAGGTGGAGCTGGTGTTCGATCCGCCATGGCGGCGCGAGATGATGTCGCCTGCCGCGCAGCTGCAGACGGGGATGATGTGAGCCCTGGCGCGGCACGGCCTGTGATCCTGGTACGGCACGCGCATGCGGACTGGCCGGACTTCAACGGCTGTGATGCCGACAGGCCGCTGACCCCCCAGGGCGAGGCGGACGCGGCTGCCGCGGCGCAGGCCATCCGCGCCGCGGGCAACATCCCGGCGGTGCTGCTTGTCAGCCCTGCCCTGCGTACCCGCCAGACTGCCACCATCATCGCGCACGGGCTGGGCCTGGATGTATCCGCGATCGTGCTGGTCGAGAGCCTGTACAACGCTTCGGCCGAGACACTGGAAGCCGAGCTGCGCGGGGCATCCGCAACCGCAGGCGGCACAGTGATGCTGGTGGCGCACAATCCCGGCATCTCCGAACTGGCGCGCCGGCTGGGCAGGGATCCTGCCTTCCGTCCCTTCGCGCCCGGCCACTGGCGCCTGCTGAACCTCGGCGGCGGCAACGCGCAGCCGCGATCCACCGGCGCAGCCCACCGCGCCTGATCAGGGCGCTTCGGTCTCCAGGCCGGCGATCACCCGCAGCACGTCCGCCAGGTTGCGGCAGTCGAGCTTTTCCATCATCCGCGCCTTGTAGACCTCGACGGTGCGCGGGCTGATGCCCAGTTCGGCGGCGATCTGCCGGTTCTGCATGCCCTGCGAGAGCAGGCGCGCCACATCGCGCTCGCGCGGCGTGAGGCGGTCCAGGCGCTCCCGGCGCGCCTGCCTCTCCGACTGCACCTGGTGATTGCGAGCATCGTGCAGGATGGCGTTGCGCAGCACGTCAACCAGCACCGCGTCATCCACCGGCTTCTCGATGAAATCATAAGCGCCGGCCTTCATCGCCTCGCGCGTGGTGTTCACGTCGCCGTGCGCGGTGAGCATCACCACCGGCAGCGTGGCGCCGCGTGCCGCGAGTTCGCGCTGCAGGTCGAGCCCGCTCATGCCATGCATGCGCAGGTCGGTGAGCAGCACGCCCCGCCACTCCGGGCGGTAAGTCTCGAGGAAGGTCTCGGCGCTGGCGAAGACCTGCGACAGGAAACCCTTCAGGGAAAGCAGCAGCGAGATCGCATCGCGCACCGCCGCATCATCATCGACAAAATAGACTGTGGGTTGCATGACTGGATGTTACTGGACCATTGGCAGACGAAGTTCGAAAGCTGCGCCGCCGAGCTGCCTTGCGCCGCGGTGCGACAGCTCGCCACCGTGCGCGCGCATCAGGTTGCGGCTGATGGCAAGGCCGAGACCCATGCCATCCGGCTTGGTGGTGTTGAAGGGCTCGAAAAGCTCTCCCAGGGCATCGCTGGCAACGCCGGGGCCGGAGTCCTCGACGGTGAGCACCACCTGCCCCGTCTCGACGCGCGCTTCCAGCAGCATCTCGCGGCTGCCTGGCGGCCGCACGGCCAGCGCGTCGATGGCATTGGAAACCAGGTTGTGAAGCACCATCTCCACCTGCGTGCGGTCGATGGACACCTGCGGCAGGTTCTGCGGCAGTGCCTGGCGCACGCGCACGCCCTGCCGCCTGAGCCGCGGTTCCAGCAGCTCGAGCACGGAGCCGCAGCAGGAAACCACATCGGTGGGGCCGGGCGCGGGCGGCCCCGTGCCCTGGTAGAAATCACGCAGCCGGCGCAGCACCTCGGCAGCGCGGATGGCCTCGTTGGCCGCCTTGCCCAGCGTCTCGGCCACGCGCTTGTCCGTCACAACCGCGGGCGCAGACATGATCTGTGCCGCCTGCAGGTAGGAAACCAGCGCAGTGATGGGCTGGTTGAGCTCATGCGTCAGCGACGAGGCCATCTCGCCGGCCACTGCGAAGCGCATGGCGCGCGCAAGCTGGCGGTCACGCTCCTGCGCCTCGCTGCGGGCCAGTGCACGTTCGGTCACCGCCACGCCAAGCAGCAGGCCGGTGACCGTCAGCGTGAAGATCAGGATCTGCAGGTCGATCAGCGGCGCAACGAACGAAGGCTCGCGCATCGCCACCACGATGCCCACCTGGATGGCCAGCGCCGCGAGCAGCGCCCCGACTGCTCCCCAGCGCACTGCGATCCAGATCATCGGCACGAACAGCGGATAGAAGAAGCGCAGCTTGTCATCGATGCCGAACAGCAGCCAGACGAACAGCACGATGATCAGCGCCTGCACCGCGGCTACGGCGCGGCCCGCCGCCAGCGCACGCAGCGCCTCGTTCCGGCGCGGCAGTGCCAGCAGCAGCGGCGCCAGCATCAGGATGCCGTTGACGTCGCCGATCCAGTAGCGCGCCACGCTGCTCATGGCCGTATCCCACGGCAGCGTCTGGGTCAGCAGGAAGCAACCCACGTAGCCGGTGGCCGCCACCAGCGCGGCTGCCAGGGACGCGAGCAGGAAACGCACGGCGGAGGCCAGCGCCAGCGGCACGTCCCCTGCCCCACCGGGACGCATGGCCACCAGCCCCGCGTAGCAGGCGGCAATCCACAGCGATGCCAGGGCATGCGGAAGCCAGCCGGCCGTCGCATCGCGCACCAGCATTTCGGCGAGGAATGCCGCCAGGGCCGTGCATGGCGCCCAGCGCGGCCCGGCCCAGAAGAGGAAGGCCACGGTCAGCCCGGTCTGCGGACTCCATGGCGTGATGCCGAGCTTCAGTACAGGCTGTACGTAGCTGATCCAGTCCAGGGCTACGTAGGCCAGCATGTAAAGCACGGCGATGAACCATCGCGACATGCGGCGACAGTAGCGGCGGAAGACCGCTGCCGCCAGCCTGCTTTCCCCGTAGGGGCTACCCCGCATTCCTTCCCGGCGGACCGCAAATAGACTCGAAGGCGTGCAGGAGCATCCGGCCGGCACGAGACCTGCCAGCAGCATGCGGACGCGTCGCCCAGGCGACGCCGGCACCGGAAAGAACCTCCGCCAGGAAGAAGTGGATCCTGGCGGAGGTTTGATCCGTCAGGCCTGGTTGCCTGCCATCCCGTGGCTTAAAGCGACAGCCGGAATGCCATCTGCAGGCTGTGTTCCACAGCCTCCGGCGCCTCACCCAGCATTGGCCGCACGTTGTAGCTGCTGTCCACGCGCAGCCATTCCGTGACCATCTCCAGGTGAGTGTTGAACTTCCACGTCCAGGCCAGGGTGAAGGCCTTGCCGCCCTCGCGGGACCACGGTGCGGGGGAATATTGCGTGGCCTGGCGCGTGGCGAAATCATCGTAGCGGGCAGCAAGACGGTGCGCCCCCAGGTCCTGGGCCAGCAGCAGGAACCACGCGTCGAAATGCCATGTACTGGCGGGATCGGCCGTGACGCGCGTGACGCCATCCAGCCACTGCGCGATCACCGCCGTCCTGCGCGGTCCGTCGTAGCGCAGGCCCAGCGAATTGAAGCGCGTGTTCCATGCGTAATCGTCGATGGAGTGTTTCTCGGCCGTGGGGTCGCCACGGTTGTCGTAGCGCAGTGCGTGCAGCTCCAGGCCCAGGTCGCTGCGCAGCCAGGCCGAGCCATGCACGCCGGGGCGATTGTCGATCTCAGAGAAGATCACCCGCTGCTCGCGCCCGCCGTAGGCGAAGGTGCCGATGCGGCCGAACAGCGGCGTCTGGCGGTCATGCAGCGCAAAGCCGCGCAATGCGATGACCACGCCGGCCGGATCATTCCAGCCATAGGCAGCCAGCTGCGCGCCGTAGTCGAAGCGTCCGCCGGCGGCGATACCCAGGTGCTCCAGCGAATAGGCTGCGCCGATGGTGCGCAGTTCCTCCCCCACCCAGGTATTCAGCGCGGAACTGCTGATGGTGTAGGGATTGGTCCAGCCCGGAGCGCGGTGTTCCAGCGACACCGGCGCATAGAAGGCACCCAGCTTCAGGTTGGAGCGCCACGACGAGACAGGCACGGGGCGCCACTCCAGGTAGGCCTCCGTGACATCCACGGGATTGTGGTCGTCGAGGCTCCAGGCAGAAAGGTCGATGGCAGCGTGCCAGTCACCTGCAATGGCATCGCGCCATGCCAGCCGCGCGCGGCCCAGCTGCAGCAGGTCATCCCCCTCGTCGTACCGCAGCTTTCCCAGTCCGCCGTCGAGGAAGCTGTCGCGCCCGTCGGTGTGGGCCAGCCTGAGGTCCAGGCTGGCTTCCACTTCGGCACGCGCTGCCAGCGGAAGCAGCAGCGCCAGCAACAGCGGGGCGAGGGTCCGTTGGCTTGCTGCTCGCAGCATCAGTAGGCATCCCAGTTGGCCGGGACCTGGGATTCGCTGCGCAACTTCAGCGCAGCAGCGGCGCGGATCACCAGCTGCGCGCCTGCGGTTCCCACGGTCACGTGTTGCTCCACCACTGCCCGCTGCACGCGCGAGAGTGGATGCCAGATCTCCAGCTGGTACTCGCCGGGTTCCACATCCGGCGCCGACCATCGTCCCCCGGCATCGGTGCGGCCGAAGTATTGCGCCTCGACCACGAACACATGGGCGCGCATCTGGTCATGGATGTTGCACCCCAGGGTGACCACGCCCGCGCGATCGAAGGTGACCGGCGGCGGCGTGCCGCGGTAAAGCGGCAGCTTGAAACTCCTCGCCGGGGAAAACGAATAGACCTGGTGGCTGACCTTGTCGTTGTTCGGAAAGGAGACGGTGGATCCCACCGGCACCACCAGCACATGCGGGATGAACGCCAGGTCATCCTGCGCGATGGTTCCCGGGACTGGCCGCGCCAGCGGGCGCGATGCATCGACGCTGCGAAGCGTAACCACGCTGGCATTGACGGGCTTGCCATCCACCGCCAGGAACTGGATCTGCAGCGGGGCGGCCAGCACGGCTGCGGGGCACAACGCCAGCAGGGTGTGGAAGACAAATCTCATTTCCGGCTTCGCAAGGTCGCATGCCCCGGCTTCGGGACCTAGTATTTACCAGATATTGGAGACGAGACCATGTGGAGCTTCCGCAACCGACTTCTCGTCCTGCTGATCGGCCTGGTGGTGGGCGCCCAGACCGTGACGCTGTTCACAGCCCTGGCGCGCACCAAGGCAACGGAACGTGCACGCGCCGACCAGCAGCTGGTGGATGGCGCGCGCAATGCGCTCCGGCAGCTGGAGAATCGCGAGCGCCTGCTCACCAACTCCGTGGCGGTGCTGACCAGGGACTGGGCCCTGCGCGCGGCCGTGGCCGAGGGCGACGGGCAGACAGTGTCCTCCGCGCTGGCCAACCACGGGGCACGCATCGGCGCCTCGCTGACGATGGCACTGGACCTCGACGGCCGGGTGATCGCCCGCGGTGATGCGGCTTTGCTCGACACGGAACTGGAGGCCGTGGTGACCGGCGCCATCGATGGCGCGGCTTCCGATCATGCCCAGTTCGTGACCACTTCCCGCGGCGCGCACCAGATATTCGTCTCGCCGCTGCTGGATGAGATCGGCTACGTCGCCCTCGGCTTTTCCGTGGACACCGCGCTCGCGCGCGAACTCAGCGACCAGCTGGGCGTCGAGGTCGCCTTCCTGGTGCACGGACAGCCCTCGCAGTCCGCGATAGCCAGCACCATCCCCACACTGCGCGGAGAAGTACTCACGGGCAATGCAGAGGCGCATGCCCGCCCTGCCGAGATCGCCATCGACGGCGAAGGTTACCTTGCGACACTCACCGCGCTGCCAGGCGTGCCCTCACAGCTGGACCTGGTCCTGCTGAAGCCCATGCGCGCCGTGATGGCACCCTACCGCCGGCTGGCCATGGACCTCGGCTGGATCATCGGTCTCACGCTGGCAGCCGCCGTCATCGCCGGCCTCTACCTGGGCCGCAGCGCAGCCCGCCCGGTGCAGCGCCTGGCCGCTGGTGCTGCGCGCGTGGCGGCCGGCGACTATTCGCAGCAGGTCGAGGGATCCGGCGGCCAGGAACTCGCGCATCTCGCCGGCGCGTTCAACTCCATGCAGCAAGGCATCGCCGACCGCGAATCACGCCTGCTGCACCTGGCGCGACATGACAGCAGCACCGGCCTGCCGAACCGCCTGTTCGCGGAGCAGTGGCTGGATGAACAGCTGCAGCAGCTCCCCCGGGAAAAGCTGCTCGGGGTGGTGCTGGTCACGGTCACGAACCTGGCGGAAATTTCCGCCAGCCTCGGCCACGGGATGGTCGACCAGCTGACCCGTCACCTCGCCCGCTGCCTGGCTGACTGGCAGGGCGAGGGCAGCTTCGTGGCGCGGATCGACGCGGCGAACTTCCTGGTCGCAAGCCGCAGGATCTCGACCGATGGCATCGGCATCCTGCTGCAGGAAGTGCGCGCGCGGGCCCGCACGCCGCTGGATACCGCGGGCATCACGCTGCAGGCTGCCATCACCGCCGGTGCCGCCGTGGGACCCACCGACGGCACCACGGCCAACGAACTGCTGCGCTGCGCGGAAGCCGCCGTTGAAACCGCCATGCAACGCGGCCAGCCGCAGGCCTTCTTCGAACCCGCCAATGACGAGGCGCAGCGCCGGCGCCTGCAACTGGGCGCGGATCTCCCGCAGGCCATGGAATCCAGCCAGCTGCACCTGCGGTTCCAGCCCAAGTACCGCATGCGCGACCGCCGGCCAGTGGGCGTGGAAGCGCTGGTGCGCTGGCAGCACCCGGAGTTCGGCGAGGTATCCCCTGTCGAATTCATTCCCATCGCCGAACGTACCGGCGCCTCCGGACTGCTGACGCGCTGGGTGCTGAAGGAGGCACTGGCGCAGCTCGCAGCCTGGCAGCAGCAGGGCATCGGCGTGGGCGTGGCCGTGAACCTGTCGGCGCCAGACATACTCGATCCCGACCTGCTGCGCTTCATCCTGGGTGGACTGCGCGACGCCCGCATCGCCCCGGGCCTGCTGACGCTGGAGATCACCGAGAGCGTGCTGCTGCACGAACCGGATTCGGCCCGCCGCAACATCGAGATGCTGCGCATCGCCGGCGTGCGGTTCTCCATCGATGACTTCGGCACCGGCTACTCGTCACTGTCGCAGCTGCGTGCGCTGGCTGCCGATGAGCTGAAGATCGACAAGTCCTTCGTGCGCGACCTGGCGCAGGGCGCAGAGGATGGCGCGATGATCCGCGCCATCGTGGACCTGGGGCATGGACTGGGCCTGCGCACCGTGGCGGAAGGCGTGGAGACCGAGGAGCAGTGGCGCATCCTCGCCGACCTGGGCTGCGACGTGGCGCAGGGCTACCTCACCGGGGCGCCGCAGCTGGCCGCAGCTCTCACGCCCGCACTTGCCCAGGCGCTGGCCAATGCGGAAGGCGACTCCGCCATCCGCACCGTCTCGCGTCGCGTGCTGGAACTGCGCCGCAGCGAGTAGGCTCCCCTCTATCGACCGAAGGCCTCGCCTCCCGCGCGCGGACTGGGCGGCGGCGCCACCTTGCCGGTCACGGGATTGGCATAGTGGAAAGGCTCGGCGTAGTAGCTCGGATAGGTCAGGTACACCACCGTGGGCGGCAGGTCCGGCCAGGGCGCGAATTTCTCCGGGTAGGTATTCACGGTGACGTTGTCCACCCAGCCCTGGCGGTAGCCGGAATACATGTTGAACGGACCGTGGAGCGTCTGGACCTTCCACTTGCCGTCGTACTTGCGGTACACGTTCTCGTAGTACACATGGCCCCAGCCACCGCTGCTCATCACGAAGGCGATGCAGCGCGCCCGGGCGGTCACGCCATCTTCGAGGATGGTGGGCAGGCACTGGAACTGCTGGTGGTCGATGAGCAGGCCATCGCGCGGACCGGGGGCGCCCATGCCCTCGTTCATGTACTGGTACACGCGCTGCTTGCCGAGGAACACGCCCTTGCCGCCGATCTCCAGCGTGGCGTCGTCGGCGAAAAGGTCGGCAAGGGATTTCCACTGCGCCTTGTCCACGTAATAGCCGTAGGCGTGCTGCACGATCTCCACCTCGTGCAGGTCCTCAAGCCGCTCGATGCGTGGGGCGAGTGCGCTGAGTTCCTTTTCCACTGCGGCAATGTCGGCTGCCGACGGTGCAGCCGCCGCCCCGCCTGCGCCTGCCAGCCCCAGCAACAGCACCAGTCCGCGCGCGAGGACCGTCGAAGCAATCTTGTTGGTGGCCATGACTACTGCACCTCGTGCGGCTTGCCGGTGACGGGATGATCGAAGTGGAAGGGCACCACCTGCAGCTTCGGGAAGGACTGGTACACCAGCGTGGGTGGCCGGTCCGGCGGCAGCGTGGTGCTGGGCGGATCCATGGGAATGGGCTTTGCCCCCCAGCCCTGCTCGTACTCGCCCCAGAAGGTCACGTGGTAATGCAGCTTGCTGATCTTCCACGTGCCGTTCTCGTTCACGTATTCGTTCTCGTAGATGCCACCGCCCCAGCGGCCCTGCCCTGCGCGCGACTGCAGCACATCATTGCGCCAGCGTGCCCTGGCCGTGCGGTTCTGCGCATCGACGTGGATGATGGGCTGCACCATCACAAAGTTGTTCAGCTGCCCCTCCTGCAGGCCAGCCGGACCCATCAGTGACAACCCACGCTCGATGCTGGCCGGACCAACGTAGACGCCGCTCTGGCCGAACTCATACGTGCCATTGCGGGAGAACAGCGCGGCCGCCTGCTTCCACTGGCCCTTGTCCACGTAATAGCCATAGATGCCATGCAGGTTTTCCACTGCGCGCAGTGACTGTGCGCGTGCCAGCTGCAGTTCCCTGGCGTCGGCCTCGGCTTCCAGCCTGCCCAGGGCGTCATCCGCACGCTTCGGGGAGGACTGGACGGGCGGACGGCCCTGGATGGCCGCCGGCGTGCTGCCGGCGAAGTGGTACGGGGGCACGTAGACCGCAGGAAATGCCGGATAGGCGGACGGCACCGGACTGTCAGGCGCAAATTCCTTTGCCACCGCCGATTGCGCCGTGAAGGTGCCCGGCTTCAGCACTGCCCAGCCACCCTGGTACGGCGCCTCGAAGTTCACGTAGTAGTCGCGCGCGGCGATCTTCCAGACGCCACCTTCCAGCAGATAGCGGTCTTCGATGATGGCGTCGCCCCAGATGGCGGCCTTCTTGTACTGGCCCAGCAGGCCCCACTCCCGCCAACGACCCTGTGCGCTTTTTCCATCTGCCGCGACGGTGATCACCGGCTGCAGCTGCATGCGCAGGTTGAGGCGGCCGAACGGCAGGCCCGGCCCCTCCTTCATGCTGCCACCACCATGACGGGTGAGCAGTTCGCGGATGCGTGACTTGCCGCGATAGATGCCATCGTTGCCCCAGCGGAAGGTGGCGTTGTCCGCGAAAAGATCAGCCGCCTCGCCGAAGTAGCCCTTGTCCACGTAGTAGCCGAAGGACCGGCCGATGCGCTGCAACTGCGTGACGGCTTCCACTTGCGCGGTCTGTTCCGCCATCGCGGCCAGCCGTTTCTTCAGCGCCGCGAGGCGCGCGTCATCAGATTGTGCCGCGCCGGCGATGCCGGCCGCGAGCGCCAGGCACAGTGCCGGCAGCAGCCGGATCGATGCGAACTGCATGTGCAATACCCCCTTGCTGTGTCTTCCGGGTCGCGCGGCTACTGCGGGTGCGCGCTCCCGGATGCGATGTGGTCCTGGTAATCCTCGTTGGCGCGCGCGATGAGGTAGGCGTTGATGGCCTCCACGTCGGCTGGCTTGAGGATGTCCTTGAAGGGCTGCATCCCCTTCTCGCGCAGCGCCGGCGTGCTTTCGAGCACGATGTTGCTGAACTCGCGGCGGGTTTCCTGCGTCATCCAGCGCAGGTCTTTCAGGCCGCCGACGGCGTTCTCGCCATGGCAGCGCGAGCAGGTTTCACCGAACAGGCGGCGGCCCTCGCGGATCTGCTCTTCCGAGGCACGCAGCGGCGGCGGCGCGGGAATTTCCGACGGCGGCGGCAGCGGCGGCAGCTCCACCCCTTTGGCGTCGAGCCTGAACACCAGCAGCCTTGCGGGACCGAAACGCACGGGCGGACGCTCGGCCGACAGCCCGGCCACCGGCGATCCGCCCCAGCCCACGTTCACCGCGATGTACTGCACGCCATCGACCATGTAGGTCATGGGCCCTGCGATGGCGACGGTCTGCGTGTCCATCTCCCACAGCTTGGTCCCGTCGGTAGCCTTGTAGATGGCCAGCGTACGGTCGATGGTGCCCTGGACCAGCAGGTTGCCCGCCGTGGCCAGCACGCCGCCGGAGCCGGGGTACTTGTAGGGCACGCGGAACGCCTCGGTCTGCGTGACCGGATCCCAGGCCAGCAGATACCCCTTCTCGCGGCTGTCGGCGACCTGCTGCAGCTCGCGCCGGCGCGCCGGATCCGCCGTGAAGGAGTTGCCTGTGTTCGAGCGCCAGGGCACGAAGCGGAACTGCCCGTCGGGCACGCGTGCCTGCACCACCCACTGCTCCTGCGCCGGGAAATACACCAGCCCCGTGAGTGGTGAATAGGCCATGGGATGCCAGCTGTGCGCGGCCATCCAGGTAGGCGTCATCAGCTGCGGGGTCTCGGTGACGTACGAGCCGGGATTGACGATGGGACGCCCGGTCTTCATGTCGATTTCGGTGGCCCACAGGTTGGGCACATAGGTCTTCGCGGAGAGCAGCTCGCCCGTGGCGCGGTCGAGCACATAGAAGAAGCCGTTCTTCGGTGCCTGCATGATCACCTGGCGCTTGCGGCCGCCGATGTCGAGGTCCGCCAGCATCATCGGCTGTGTGCAGGTGAAGTCCCACTGCTCCTCGGGGACCATCTGGTAGTGCCACTTGTACTCGCCCGTGGTGGCATCCACGGCCACGATGGAGCACAGGAAGAGGTTGTCGCCGCCGCCCGGCGAGCGGAAGGCCTGGATGTGCGGCGAGCCATTGCCCGTGCCGATGTACACCAGGTTCAGTTTCGGGTCGTACACCAGCGAGTCCCAGGCAGTGCCGCCGCCGCCGTACTTCCACCACTCCCCGCTCCAGGTCTTCGCCGCCATGGCCATCACGCTGTCGGAGGCTTCGCCGTCAGGTCCCTTCGCCGGATCACCCGGCACGGTGTAGAACTTCCACAGCTTCTTTCCGGTTTCGGCGTCATAAGCGCTCACGTAGCCGCGCACACCGTAGTCCGCGCCGCCATTGCCGATCACTACCTTGCCGTCGAATACGCGCGGCGCGCCGGTGATCGAGTAGGGCCAGTCCGGCTCGAGCGTCTGCACCGACCAGACCTGGCGGCCGGTCCTGGCATCGACGGCGATGAGCTGCCCGTCGAGCGCGCCGATGTACAGCTTGCCCTTCCACATCGCGATGCCGCGCGAGGTGGGACCGCAGCAGGCCAGGCGCGCCCATTGGCGATCCACCTTCGGATCGAAGCTCCAGAGCTTCTTCCCTGTGGTGGCCTCGTAGGCCGTCACCACGTTCCACACTGAGACGTTGTAGAGCACGCCATCGACGAACAGCGGGGTGGACTGCACGCCGCGGAAGGTGTTCAGGTCGTCGTACCAGGCCAGGCCCAGGCGCGACACGTTCTGGTCATTGATGGCGGTGAGCGGGGAGAAGCGCTGCTCGTCCCAGGTGCGGCCATAGGACATCCACTGGCCTTCATTGGCGGTGGAATCGGGAACCTCCATGCGCGCGCGGGTGACGTCCCCGTGGGAATTCGTGGCGCAGGAACCAGCCAGCAACATGGCGGTAACGGCGATCGCCGTGGCTGCGAACCTCTTGGTCATCTTTCCCCCGTGCGCCGGACCGGCGCCGTTCTTCTGCCCCGTGATGTTACCGGTGCCGGCGAGGAAGTGCCTGTCCCGGGAATCATTGCGAGGCTTCGTGCCGCAACCTTTCGACTTCCGCATTCCCCAGGTAGCGCCGCACACCCACGTGCACCAGGTAGAGCACGGGAATCATCGCCACCGCCGCCAGCATCTTGTAGGCGTAGTTCACCGAGCCCACGGCCAGGAACTGCGCCACCGGCCACTTCTGCGGCCCGATCACGAAGGCGATGTACAGCACGATGAAGCTGTCGAAGAGCTGCGAGACGGCAGTGGAGCCGGTGGCGCGCAGCCACAGCCAGCGCTCACCGGTGGCCTGCCGGATGCGGTGAAACACGGTGACGTCGATGAGCTGGCCGATCAGGAAGGCGGTGATCGATCCGGCGATGGTCCACATGCCCTGCCCGAAGATCAGCGCATACGCGCGCTGGATGTCCGGCACGCCGAGTTCGGCATTGGCCTCCACCCAGAAGCCGGCCGGCGCCAGGCGGATGGCCACCCAGGCCGCGAAGAACGCCCAGGCGATGAATGCCACTGCCAGCCAGGACACCAGGCGCACGCCACGCCGTCCGTAGTATTCATTGATCAGGTCGGTGAGCACGAACACCAGAGGCCAGTACACCACGCCGGCGGTGAACGACAGCGTGCCGGAGACACCGAACAGGCTCCACTGCACCTCGTCCGTGCCCAGCGTGCGCTCGAGCGAGAAGATCTTCACGCCGACGAACTCGGCCAGCAGCGCGTCGGTGATCAGGAAACCGGCCAGCGCCAGGAACAGGCGCGTGGCGCGCGAATCAGCCAGGTGTGCCGGAGCTGCTGCCTGCGCCGGTGGCACGGATCGCTACTCGGCGGCGCAGAGGCAGTGGGCCAGCGGGCGCCCGTCGGACATCAGGGCCTCGATGCGGTCAAACTGCTCCTGCAGCAGCGCCAGCGGCGCCGCCTGCACCTCGACCTCGCGCACGGCAGGACCCAGCACTGCTCCCGATACCCGCGCGCCCTGGATGCGCAGCTGCATGGCCAGCTGCTCGGCCCAGGTGAGCCGCGGCTCGATGCGCCGCACGCCGTAGCCGGGCTTGAGCCCCGCCAGTTCCGCGGCGGCCTTCACGGCATCCTCGTAACCACCGATGGTGTCGACCAGGCCCAGCCGGTGTGCCTCGCTGCCGATCCACACCCTGCCCTGCGCCACCGCCTGTGCCTCCTCGCGGGTCTTGCCGCGCCCGTCGGACACATGGCCCAGGAACACGTCGTAGATGCGCTGCACGGACAGCTGCGCGTAGTCACGCAGCTCAGGGCTCATCGGACGGTCGATGCGCATCGTGCCCGACAGCGGCGTGGTGCCCACGCCATCGACACCGACGCCCACCTTGTCGAGCGTGCGGTTGAAAGTGGGAATGGCGGCGTAGACGCCGATCGACCCGGTGAGCGTGGTCGCGCTGGCGAAGATGCGGTCGGCGGGCGCCGCCACGTAGTAGCCGCCGGACGCGGCCAGGTCGCCCATCGACACCACGACCGGCTTGCCCGCGCCGCGCAGCGCGACCACCTCGCGCAGGATCACTTCGGAGGCGAGCGCACTGCCACCGGGGCTGTCCACCCTCAGTACCACCGCGGAGATGTCCTTGTCCTCACGCGCCTGGCGCAGCAGGCCGGCAATGGTCGCGCCGCCCACCGTGCCGGAAGGCTGCTCCCCGTCGAGGATCGTGCCGCTGGCCAGCACCACACCCACGCTGCCGGCGCCGTGATGTGCGAGCCGCCGCGCGGCATGCCTCAGCTGCACGTAGTCGCCGTAGTTGATGCGGGAGTAGTCCTGGCCCTTGTGGTCGGGGCCGGCCAGCTCGGCCAGGCGCTCGGTGATGCCATTGGCGTCGCGCAACCCGTTGACCAGGCCCGCCTCCAGCGCCACACGCGCCGAATCGCCGCCATTGCTGCGCAGCGCGTCCACGTAACCGGAGGCGTACTGCTCGATCATCTCCGGGTCGAGCCCGCGCGCTTCGCCCACCGCTTTCTTGTAGGCATCCCAAAGCGCGTTGAGGTAGGCGAGGCTTGCCTCGCGGTCCTGCGGGGACATGTTCTGCCGCACCAGGTCTTCAGCGGCGGTCTTGAAGTTGTTGTCGTCCGGACGGAAGAGATGCACGTCCACGGCCAGCTTGTCGAGCAGGCCCTTGTAGTACATGCGGAACTGGCCGTAGCCGTCGATCAGCACCTCGCCCATGGGATCGAGGTAGATCTCGTCCGCATGCGCCGCGACGTAGTAGCGCGCGCGCGTCAGCGAGGTGCCCCACGCGATGATCTTCTTGCCGCTGGCGCGGAACTCGCGCATCGCGGCGGTGACCTCTTCCAGCGTGGGCTGGCCGGCGCCGGTGAGGTAATCCAGCTGCAGCGCGATGGCTGCAACGCGATCGTCGCCGGCCGCAGCGCGAATGGCGTCAGTCAGGTCCCACAGCAGGGTTTCGGACTGGCCCGCGCCGCGGGCCTCGTTGAAGGCAATGGTCAGCGGATCGCCGGTGCGCTGCTCCACGATCTCCCCGTAGGGCTGGATGAGCAGCGCGCCGCGCGCCGGCAGCTGGGGCACGCCACCACGCAGCGCCCCGATGATGAACCCGAAGATCAGCAGCAGCAGCAGCAGGTGCAGGATCCGGCGCAGCACATCCAGGCCGCGCCAGACACCCCGGAAAAATCCGCCTGCCGATGCCATCGGTCAGCGGAAAGCCGTCAGACCTTCTCTTCGATGCGGGCGGCCTTGCCGGACAGGTCGCGCAGGTAGTAGAGCTTGGCGCGGCGCACGTTGCCGCGACGCTTCACCGAAATGCTGTCGATCGACGGGCTGTGCAGCTGGAACACGCGCTCCACACCCTCGCCGTGGCTGATCTTGCGCACGGTGACCGAGGAGTTGAAACCGCGGTTGCTGCGCGCAATCACCACGCCTTCGTAGGCCTGCACGCGCTCGCGATCGCCTTCCTTCACCTTCACGTTCACCACGATGGTGTCGCCGGTGCGGAAATCGGGCACCTCGCGCGTGGCGCGCTCGGCTTCGATCTGCTGGATGATGTGGTTCATGGTTCGTTCTGCCTTTCCTGCAAATATCCGTTCAAGAGCTCGATCTCCTCGTCGGTGCCGGGCCGCCGCGCCACCAGCAGGTCCGGGCGTCGCCGCCAGGTCCTGCCGAGGGCCTGCTGCAGCCGCCAGCGCCTGATGCGCTCGTGGTCGCCGCCGGCCAGCACCTCTGGCACCTTGAGCCCCGCGAACTCCTCGGGCCGGGTGTAGTGCGGCCAGTCCAGCAGACCATCCGCAAAACTTTCCTCGACACTCGAACGCGCGTCGTTCAAGGCGCCTTCCATCAACCTCGCCACCGCGTCGATCACGATCAACGCCGGCAGCTCGCCACCGGAGAGCACATAGTCGCCCACCGACAGCTCCTCGTCGATCGACGTCGCGATCACGCGCTCGTCGATCCCTTCATATCGTCCCGCGACCAGCACCACGCCCGGCTCGCCCTTCAGCGCCTCGGCCCTGGCCTGATCGAACCTCCGGCCCTGGGCCGAGAGGTAGATCCGCCGGCTGCCCGCCGGCACCCTCTGCATCGCCGCGGCAATGGCCGCGGTGAGCGGTTCGGGCTTCATCACCATGCCCGGACCGCCGCCATAGGGCCGGTCATCCACGGTGCGGTGCACGTCGGTGGTGTGGTCGCGCGGATCCTCCGTGCCCACCGACAGCAGCCCGCGGCGGATTGCCCGCCCCGTGATGCCGAACTCCAGTGCCTGGCGGATCATGGCGGGGAACAGCGTGACGACTTCGACTTTCACAGCTCGGCCGGCCAGTCGACTTCGATCAACCGCTGCCCCGCGTCGATGTGCAGCAGGTACTGCTTCGACACCGGCAGCCAGTGCTCGCGTTCACCCTTCACCACCATCACCGCGCCGGCGGGCAGGTCGGCGAAATAGTCCACCCTGCCCAGCTCCACCTGCTCGACATTGCGGACCGTGAAGCCCACAAGGTCGTCGCGGTAGTGCTCCCCTTCCGCCAGTGGCGGCAGGTTCTCCCGCGCGATGCGCACCCACCAGCCGGTCAGGGCCTGCGCCGCTGTCCGGTCGGTGATGCCTTCAAAGCGCACCCGCAGCCCGTTACGGTACGGCACGCCTTCCAGCAACCTGATCGTTCTTGTCGCGCCGTTGGGCGCGCTCAGCTGCCATTCCTCGTGGTCAAGCAGTGAGTCGGGTGGGTCGGTGAACGACCGGACCAGCAACCACCCGGCAATGCCATGCGGTGCTCCCACCTGGCCGAGCGTCAGCGCCGGCCCGGTGTGCTCACCTGTCATGGTTTCAGGCCGCGGCAGCGCCCGCGTCCGCGACCGCCTGCTTGCGGTAGTCGCGCACCAGGTGGCTCACGCGCTCGGACAGCTGGGCGCCCTTGGACACCCAGTCGTCGATGCGAGCCAGGTCGAGCCGCAGCTTCGGCTCGGACTTGCGGGCCTTGGGGTTGAAGAACCCCACCTGCTCCAGGCCCTTGCCGCCCTGGCGCTGGCGATGGTCGGTCACGACCACGTGGAAATAGGGGGAATTGCGCGAACCGCGCCGCGTAAGACGAATGATCACCATAAATCGGGTCCTGGCCTAAGTCTGTTAGGGCTACCGAAAAGAGCGCGGGATTCTACGCAGATCAACGGCTTGGGGCAAATGAAGTGACACCGGAGGCTGCCTTCGGCAGTGGTAAGAGAGGACCTTGCCGGCGGACTGATACGGGCGGAATGCGGTCCGGTCCTTGGGTTATGTCAAATAACCACTGCCGCCTGCGACCCTTCCCTGTCTCATACGCGCCCGACCTGATTCACGGAGCCTCACCCATGCCGATGGACATTGTGGACTACGAGATCTTTGGCGACGACATGCAGTACGTCGAGGTCGAGCTCGACCCCGGCGAAGCCGCCATCGGCGAGGCGGGCGCGATGATGATGATGCAGGACGGTATCGAGATGGACACCGTATTCGGCGACGGCTCCACGCAACAGGGCGGCCTGTTCGGCAAGCTGCTGGGCGCCGGCAAGCGGCTGGTCACCGGCGAGTCGCTGTTCACGACCATCTTCCACAACGAATCCGCCGGCAAGCGGCGCGTGGCCTTTGCCGCGCCCTACCCCGGCAAGATCATCCCCGTGCACCTGGCCGAGCTGGGCGGCACGCTGATCTGCCAGAAGGACAGCTTCCTCTGCGCCGCGCGTGGCGTGTCGCTGGGCATTGCCTTCCAGCGCCGGCTGGGCGTGGGCCTGTTCGGCGGCGAGGGTTTCATCATGCAGCGGCTGGACGGCGACGGGCTGGTGTTCGTGCACGCTGGCGGCACGCTGATGGCGCGGGACCTTGCGCCCGGCGAGCGGCTGCGCGTGGACACCGGCTGCGTGGTGGCCTTGCAGCAGAGCGTGGACTTCGACATCCAGTACGTTGGCAAGCTCAAGAGCGCGCTGTTCTCCGGCGAGGGCCTGTTCTTCGCCACGCTCACCGGCCCGGGACGCGTGTGGCTGCAGTCGCTGCCGATCTCGCGCCTGGCCAACCGCATCATCGCCATGGCGCCCGCGGCGGGCGGCCGCTCCAGGGGCGAGGGTTCGCTGCTGGGCGGGCTGGGAGGGCTGCTGGATGGCGACAACAACTAGCGGCGGCAGCGCCGAAGCTCCCATCGCGGCACGGCTCTTCGGCTGCGGTACGCCACCCACCGGCGAAGAAGCGCAGCTCACTTTCTGGTCAAGCCAGGTGGAAGTGCGCTCTGCACGCGGCGTGCAGCGCGTGCCGCTGGCCATCTTGCGAGCGCGCGAAGTGGTCAGCGCCGAAGCCGGACTCGAACTCTCCTGGGACGCCCGTGGCGGATCCTGTGCCTTGCAGGTGTTTTCACCAGCCGCGATTGCGCGCCTGCGTTCGCATCCCCTGCTGCGGGAGATGGCGCAGATGGCGCGGTTGCGCGCCAGCCGGATGCGCAGCCGTGCCTGGCGAACGGTGGCGGTGGCATTGCTGGGACTGTTCGTGCTGCTGCCGGTACTCGCGCTGCTGGCATTCCTCTGGCAGGCCGACCGCATCGCCGGGGCCATCGCCGGGCGCATTCCGGTGGCGCGCGAGCAGCAGCTCGGGCGACAGGTCTTCGCCCGCATGCGTGACTCGCTGAAGCTGCAGGAGCAAGGCGAATCCCTGCTGCTGGTACGCAGCCTCGGCGAACGCCTCACGCGCGAATCCAGGTTCCGCTACGAATTCCACGTCGCCGCAGATCCGGCCATCAATGCGTTTGCGCTGCCTGGCGGAATCATCGTCGTGCACACCGGGCTGATCGAAGCCACGCGCAGCCCCGATGAACTGGCGGGCGTGCTGGCGCATGAGGTGCAGCATGTTGAACTGCGCCACGGGCTCAAGGGGCTGGTGAAACAGCTGGGATTGCGCGGACTCTGGGCCGCTTTCACCGGGGACGCGGGCGGCACCCTGGCCGGCGAGGCCGCCGTGCAACTGGGTTCACTGCGTTTTTCCCGTGCGGCTGAACTACAGGCCGACGCGGGCGGATTCGATGCGCTGGTTGCGCGCGGCTTCGATCCCCGGGGCATGGTGGATTTCTTCGGCACGATGGAAAAGGCCGCCGGCGCGACGCCCCCGCCCTGGCTTTCCTCGCACCCGACGAGCGCTGAACGACAGCAGGCGCTGCAAGCCAGGCTTGAGGGACTGGAGCCTGCGCCGGGTCGTTGAGAGGCGTGCACCATGCGCCGCCGGTACGCCGGCGACGCACTTCACGCGATGCGTGCAGCGTCCTGATTGAGCGCGGGGAGCTCCGTCGTCGCGGCGCGCTGCGCGCTGGCGAGCACCTTCTCCAGCTGCGCCGGATCCATGGGCTTGGTGTAGTGCTCGTTGAAGCCGGCTTCCTGCGCCTGGGCACGATCGCGCGCCTGGCCCCAGCCGGTGACTGCCACCATGAACACTTCCTGTCCCCAGTCCCGGGCCCTGATGCGCCGGGCCACCTCGTAGCCATCCATGCCCGGCATGCCGATGTCCAGCAGCGCCAGCTGAGGGCGGAACTCCTCGGCTGTCTCCAGCGCGGAGCGCCCGTCATAAGCCACGCGAACCCGGTGACCCATGCTTTCCAGCAGGATGGACCAGCTCATGGCGCTGTCGCGGTTGTCATCGGCCACCAGCACACGCATCGGTGCTATGCCGGCATCCTGTGCGTCGGCCGGGTCCTGGGCTGCATTGGGCACGTCCGGAGCAAGCGGCAGGGTCAGCACGAATTCGGTTCCCTCCCCTTCACCGTTGCTGAGCGCTTTCACGCTGCCGCCATGCAGTTCAACCAGGCCTTTCACCAGCGCCAGGCCGATGCCCAGTCCGCCCTGCGACTTGCCTGCCTGGTAGAACATGCCGAACACCTGGTCGAGCATGGCGGGGGGGATGCCGATTCCATTGTCACGTACTGAAACGGACAGCAGCCGGGATTGCACGCCTAGCCGCACGTCGATCTGACCACCGCTGGGCGTGTACTTCACGGCATTGTTCAGCAGGTTTGCCAGCACCTGGATCAGCCGCACCGCATCGGCCATCACGGGCGCCGGCTCGGCCGGCAGCACGGCATCCAGCGTCTGCTGCTTGGCCTCGAGCTGCGGCCGCACCATCTCGATGGCCGATCGCACCAGGTCGGCCATCTCGGCTCGGCCGCGCTGCAGCTGCATCAGCCCGTGCGAGATTCGCGACACGTCCAGCAGGTCATCCAGCAGGCGCGCCATGTGCGTCACCTGCCGCTGGATGGCGCCGCTGGCCATGGCCGCGTACTCGGGCTTCTGTGTCTGCGCACCCAGCAGCCGCGCGGAGGCGGACAGGGCCGCCAGCGGGTTGCGCAGCTCGTGGGCAAGGATGGCGAGGAACTCGTCCTTGCGCCGGTCCGCCTCCTTCAGCGCCTGCTCGGCGCGGTTGCGCTCGGCCACCTGGGCCTGCAGTGCGACGTTCGAGGCTTCCAGCTCGCGGTTGCTGGACTGCAGGTCGCGGTTCAGCGCCTCCAGCTCGCGCGCCTTTTCCAGCTGCAGGTTCAGGTTGGCGTCGGCCAGGGCCTTGTTGGCCACCGCGAGCTGCTGGTTCGACACCTGCAGTGCGCGCCGCTTGTTGTGCAGCTCGATGAGCACCGACACCTTGCCGCGCAGGATCTCCGGCACCACGGGAATCGAGACGTAGTCCACGGCGCCGAGCTTGTAGCCCTTCAGGCGGTCGAACTCGGTGTCGTGCACACCGGTGACGAAGATGATGGGCGTGCTCTCGAAGCGCGGATGATCGTGGATCATCGCGGCCGTCTCGAAACCGTCCATGCCCGGCATGCTCACGTCGAGCAGGATCAGCGCGAACTCGGTGTCCATCAGGCGCTCCAGCGCCTCTGCACCTGAATGCACGCTGATGAGGTTCTGCCCCAGCTCCTCCAGGATGGACTGGTAGGAAAGCAGGCGCGCCTGCTGGTCATCGACCAGCAGGATGTTCACGCGGTCTTCCGCGGACTCGCTCAATTGCGACATCCGTCTCAGCGGTGCAGCCACATGCGCACCAGCGAAAGCAGCTGTTCAGTGTTGACGGGCTTGGCCACGTAGTCCGAGGCGCCCGCCTCCAGGCACTTCTCGCGGTCTCCCTTCATGGCCTTGGCCGTGAGCGCGATGATGGGCAGGCGCCGGAACTGCGCCCGCGAGCGGATGCGCCGCATGGTCTCGTAGCCATCCATCTCCGGCATCATCACGTCCATCAGCACCAGCGCCAGGTCGCCAGTGCCATCGAGGATGTTGATGGCGTCCTGGCCGTTGTTGGCGCTGACCACCTGCATCTTGTGCCGCTCGAGCAGGCTGCTGAGGGCGAAGATGTTGCGGATGTCATCGTCCACCACCAGCACCTTGCGTCCGGCCAGCGATTCATCGCCCTGGTGCAGCGATTCGATCATCCGCTGCCGCGAGGCCGGCAGGTCCGCGATCACACGGTGCAGGAACAGTGCCGTCTCATCCAGCAGCCGCTCGGGTGAGCGGACGCCCTTCAGCACGATGCTCTTGGCCTTCAGGCGCAGCTGCGCGTCTTCCTCTTCAGTCAACTCCCGCCCCGTGAACACGACGATGGGCAGGTCGCGAAGCTCAGGATGCTGCTGTATCTCCGCCAGCAGCGTGAAGCCGGATGTGTCCGGCAGGTGCAGGTCGAGCACCATGCAGTCGAACTGCCCGGCACGCAGGGCTTCCATCGCCGCCGCGCCGCTGCCCACGGTGGTGATGGCCAGGTCGTCGGATCCCAGCAGCTCGGTGATGCTCATCTGTTCGGCAAGGTTGTCCTCCACCACCAGCAGGCGCCGCTCGCGCGTGGAAGCGAATTCCTTGATGCGGCGGAGTGCGACCTCCAGTCCCTCGGTGGTGGCCGGCTTGTTCATGAAGGAGAACGCGCCACGCTCCAGGCCGTACTGCCGTTCCTCCTCCACCGTGAGGATCTGCACCGGGATGTGTCGCGTGACGGGGTTGTGCTTGAGCTGGTTGAGTACCGTCCAGCCCAGCATGTCCGGCAGGAAGACATCCAGCGTGATGGCCGTCGGCCGGTGGCGGCGGGCCAGATCCAGCGCCTCGGCACCGGTCTTGGCGACCACCACCTTGAAGCCGCAGTCGCGCGCCAGGTTCAGCAGCACGCGTCCGTAGTGCGGGTCATCCTCCACCACCAGCAGCACCGGATCATCCGGCTGCAGCCCTGCCGCATCATCAACCAGCTCTTCAGCGCGGTTGGTCGGCAGCGTGATGGTGCGGAAGCGGCCGGTGTCGGACGTGGTGGCCGTGCTGGAGGGCTGCTGTGCGGGCGCAAATGCGGGCCCCATGTAGGCCAGCGGCAGGTACAGCGAGAAGGTGCTGCCCACGCCGGGCGCACTGGTGAGACGCAGCTCGCCGCCCAGCAGGTGCGCCAGCTCGCGGCTGATCGCCAGTCCGAGGCCAGTGCCGCCGTACTTGCGGGAGGTGCCGGCATCGGCCTGCTGGAAGGCCTCGAAGATGATCTTCTGCTTTTCCGGGGCAATGCCGATGCCGGAGTCGGTCACGGCGAATTCCACCACGCCCGGCGCCTGGCTGAGCACCGGGTGATCGGGCGACCAGCCACCATCGGCCAGGCCAACATGCAGCCGCACGCTGCCCTGCGCGGTGAACTTGAAGGCATTGGACAGCAGGTTCTTCAGCACCTGCATCAGGCGCTTGGAGTCGGTGGTGATGTGCCGGCCCAGGCGCGGATCGAAGTCCGTCGAGAAGGCCAGCTTGCGGCCTTCCGCCTCGTGGCGGAAGTTGCGCTCCACGGTCTCGCGCAGGTGGGTGAACAGCAGGTCCTCGGATTCCACCGTCACCGTGCCGGACTCGATCTTCGAGAGGTCGAGGATGTCGCTGATCAGGTTCAGCAGGTCGGTGCCGGCGCCGTGGATGGTCTTGGCGAATTCCACCTGCCGCGGGGAGAGGTTGCTGTCGGCATTCTCCGCCAGCTGCTGGCCCAGGATCAGGATGCTGTTGAGCGGCGTGCGCAGCTCGTGCGACATGTTGGCCAGGAACTCCGACTTGTAGCGCGAGGTGAGCGCCAGCTCGCCGGCCTTCTCTTCCAGCGCGCGGCGGGCCAGCTCGATCTCCTGGTTCTTGCGTTCCACCTCCGCGTTCTGCTCGGCCAGCAGGCGCGCCTTGGTGGCCAGCTCCTCGTTGGTCTGCTGCAGCTCGCGCTGCTGGGTCTGCAGCTCGCCGGCCAGTTCCTGCGACTGGCGCAGCAGGCCCTCGGTGCGCATCGTGGCCTCGATGGTGTTGAGCACCACGCCGATACTGCCGGTGAGCTGCTCGAGGAAGGCCAGGTGCGAGGCTGTGAACTCATGCAGCGAGGCCAGCTCCACTACCGCCTTCACCTGCCCTTCGAACAGCACCGGCAGCGCGATCACCGTGCGCGCACGGGCGGAGATGAGCCCGCTGGTGACGTGCACGACGTCTTCCGGGATCACGTCGATCAGGATGCGGCGCCCGTCCACGGCGCACTGGCCGATGATTCCCTCGTTGAGCTGGTAGCGGCGCGGCGCCGTGCCATCGCGCGTATCCGCGTAGCTGGACAGCTGCTTCAGGAAGGGCCCGCGCGAATCGTTGTCCATCACGTACATGATGGCGTGCTGGGCGTTCACCAGCGGCGCCAGTTCCGCCAGCAGCATGTTGCCCAGCGTCACCAGGTCGCGCTGGCCCTGCATCATGCCGCTGAACTTGGCCAGGTTGGTCTTCAGCCAGTCCTGCTCGGTGTTGCGCTCGGTGGTGACCTTCAGCGTGCCGATCATCGCGTTGATGTTGTCCTTCAGCTCGGACACCTCGCCGCGGGCCTCGACCTGGATGGTGCGGGTCAGCTGGCCCTTGGTCACCGCCGTGGCCACCTCCGCAATGGCGCGTACCTGCGTGGTGAGGTTGGCCGCCAGCAGGTTCACGTTGGCCGTGAGGTCGCGCCAGGTGCCGGAAGCGCCGGGCACGTTGGCCTGGCCACCGAGGCGCCCTTCCACGCCCACCTCGCGCGCCACGCTGGTCACCTGTTCGGCGAAGGTGGCCAGCGTGTCGGTCATGCTGTTGATGGTTTCGGCAAGCGCGGCCACCTCGCCGCGCGAGTCCACCAGAAGGCGCTGGCGCAGGTCGCCGTTGGCCACGGCCGTCACCACCTTCACGATGCCGCGCACCTGGTTGGTGAGGTTGTTGGCCATGGTGTTGACGTTGTCGGTCAGGTCCTTCCAGGTGCCGGCCACGCCGGGCACGATGGCCTGGCCGCCGAGCTTGCCTTCGGTACCCACCTCGCGCGCCACGCGCGTCACTTCGGCGGAGAAGCCGTTGAGCTGGTCCACCATGGTGTTGATGGTGTTCTTCAGCTCCAGGATCTCGCCGTTCACGTCCACCGTGATCTTGCGCGAGAGGTCGCCGCGCGCGATGGCGGTGGACACCTCGGCGATGTTGCGCACCTGGCCGGTGAGGTTGCTGGCCATGGAGTTCACGTTGTCGGTGAGGTCCTTCCAGGTGCCGGCCACGCCGGGCACGATGGCCTGGCCGCCCAGCTTGCCCTCGGTACCCACCTCGCGCGCCACGCGCGTCACCTCGGCCGCGAAGCCGTTGAGCTGGTCCACCATCGTGTTGATGGTTTCCTTCAGCTGCAGGATCTCGCCCTTCACGTCCACTGTGATCTTGCGCGAGAGGTCACCGCGCGCGATGGCGGTGGATACCTCGGCGATGTTGCGCACCTGGCCGGTGAGGTTGCTGGCCATGGAGTTCACGTTGTCGGTGAGGTCCTTCCAGGTGCCGGCCACGCCCGGCACGATGGCCTGGCCACCGAGCTTGCCTTCCGTACCCACTTCGCGCGCGACGCGTGTCACTTCCGAAGCGAAGGATCGCAGCTGGTCCACCATGGTGTTCATGGTTTCCTTCAGCTGCAGGATCTCCCCGCGCACGTCCACCGTGATCTTGCGCGAGAGGTCACCCCCGGCGATGGCCGTGGCCACCTCGGCGATGTTGCGCACCTGGCCGGTGAGGTTGCTGGCCATGGAGTTCACGTTGTCCGTGAGGTCCTTCCAGGTGCCGGCCACGCCCGGCACGGTGGCCTGGCCGCCCAGCTTGCCCTCGGTGCCCACCTCGCGCGCCACGCGCGTCACCTCGGCCGCGAAGCCGTTGAGCTGGTCCACCATGGTGTTGATGGTGTTCTTCAGCTCCAGGATCTCGCCGCGCACGTCCACCGTGATCTTGCGCGAGAGGTCGCCGCGCGCAATGGCGGTGGACACCTCGGCGATGTTGCGCACCTGGCCGGTGAGGTTGCTGGCCATGGAGTTCACATTGTCCGTGAGGTCCTTCCAGGTGCCGCCGGCACCCGGCACGATGGCCTGGCCACCGAGCTTGCCTTCGGTACCCACCTCGCGCGCCACGCGCGTCACTTCCGAAGCGAAGGATCGCAGCTGGTCCACCATGGTGTTCATGGTTTCCTTCAGCTGCAGGATCTCCCCGCGCACGTCCACCGTGATCTTGCGCGACAGGTCGCCGCCGGCGATGGCCGTGGCCACCTCGGCGATGTTGCGCACCTGCGCCGTGAGGTTGCCGGCGAGTGAGTTCACGTTGTCGGTGAGGTCCTTCCAGGTGCCGGCCACGCCGGGCACGATGGCCTGGCCACCCAGCTTGCCCTCGGTACCCACCTCGCGCGCCACGCGCGTCACTTCCGAAGCGAAGGAACGCAGCTGGTCCACCATGGTGTTGATGGCTTCCTTCAGCTGCTGGATCTCCCCGCGCACGTCCACCGTGATCTTGCGCGAGAGGTCGCCCCCGGCGATGGCTGTCGCCACCTCGGCGATGTTGCGCACCTGGTCGGTGAGGTTGCCGGCCATGGAGTTCACGTTGTCCGTGAGGTCCTTCCATGTACCGGCGGCGCCCGGCACGAAGGCCTGGCCGCCCAGCTTGCCTTCCGTACCCACCTCGCGCGCCACGCGCGTCACCTCCGAGGTGAATCCGCGCATCTGCTCGATCATCGAGTTCACGATGGTGGCCGAGCGCAGGAACTCGCCCTTGATGGGCCGGCCGTCCACTTCCAGCGGCATCAGCTGCGACAGGTCGCCCTTGGCGACGGCCGAGATCGTGCGCGTCGCCTCCGCCGTGGGCCATACCAGGTCATCGATGAGCGTGTTGAGGGAGCTTTCCATCGCCCCCCAGGAACCTGAGCGCCGCTCCGCCGTGATGCGATGCCGCGTGCGTCCGTCCTTGCCCACCAGTTGCCCTGCACGCTCGATCTCCCGCGCCAGGCGCTGGCTGGTGGAGGCGATCTCGTTCACCAGGTCCGCCACCTTGCCGGACAGGCCCGTCTTGTCGCCAGGCAGCCGCACCGAGAAATCGCCGTCCCGGATGCCCTGCAGCACCTTCAGCAGGCGGCGCAGGTCGAGTTCGCCCTCCTCTGAATAGGTCCTGGACACCGAACGGGACGAGCGCCGGCTCATCCTCTCTGCTGCTTCCGCCATCGCAACTCTCCAGCTCAGGCAAGACCCGTCAGTCCACGCTCGCGGAGCCGGACTGCTTTTTTATTTACAAGGACTTAGCAAGTGCAGCGTAGCGGGAGCGCAAGACCGCGCCGTAGGCATTCCGCCTCGGGGGGTGTAGGACTGCGCTGACACATTGCAGTGTCAACTCCCGTCCTGTGGGCCCGGTTACTTGAGCTGGAAGAACTTGATCCGCACCGCCACGGGCGGTGCTTCTGCGCCCTGCGGTTGTGGTCCGGCGGCACGCTCCACCTCGAGCGTGGCAATGAAAGTAGCGCGGGTCATCCATTCATGTGGCCCCTTGGGTGCCTCGAAGCGGGGCCGCACGAAAGTGAGCTTGCTGTCGGGCACGCCTTGCGGACACAGCAGGCCTTCATTGAGGATGTGGATCACCACGCCATCCTGGGCACGCCAGAAGTAGTCGGCCGTGAGCTGGTTGCAGCCGCCGGCGGTGCGCAGCTGGAAGTCCCAGCCACCGGGAACCACCTCACCGCGGAATTTCGGTCCGGACACCACTCCACCCGTGATGGGAATGTATTGCCGCTGGCCGATGGCGGTCTCGCCCAGTACGACGGCCGGCGCCAAGGTCACATGGGCCTCGAATGCGAACTCCAGCTTTGGCGTCGCGGCTGCTGCAGGCGGAGTGCCAACGCGCGCGGGGGAAGCCGGTTCCGCAGCACCGGCCAGTCCCGTGGCGGCCAGCCCGAGGATACCCACACGAAGCAGCAGCGATGCCATGCGACCTTTCATGAATCCCCCTTATCTTCTGCGCAGTATCCGCACCACCGGCACATCCTGCAAACCGCCAGCGATACCGGAGCTGGACAGCTGCGGGCTGGTCTGGTCATGTTGCGGCCATGCCATCCCGTCGCCTCTGGTTGATCACATCCGCAGTCGTCCTGTTGCTCCTCGGGGTCGGCATCGCCACCGTCCTCGCGAGACGTACGCCTCCGGCACCTGCCGCCTTCGTCGGCACCACAGCCTGCGCCGGCTGCCACCAGCAGGCCTTCGAGAACTGGCAGCAAAGCCATCACCGCCATGCCATGGAATTACCGGACCGCCAGTCGGTGCTGGGTGACTTCGCCGACGCCCGGTTCGACTACTTCGGCAGCACCACGCGGTTTTTCACGCGCGACGGGCAATATTTCATCGAGACCGACAACGCTGCGGGCAAGGCGGAGACATTCCGCGTCGCCTACACCTTCGGCTGGTATCCGCTGCAGCAGTACCTCATCGAATTTCCCGACGGCAGGCTGCAGGCGCTGAGCATCAGCTGGGACACCCGTCCCGCCACCGAGGGCGGACAGCGCTGGTTCCACCTCTATCCCGACGCGCAGGTGGACCACGAGGATCCGCTCCACTGGACCGGCGCCTTCCAGAACTGGAATGCACGCTGTGCCACCTGCCATTCCACCGGGCTGGTGAAGGCCTATTCGATGGAGGAAGACCGCTACCGGACCAGCTGGAAGGAGCTGAATGTCGGGTGCGAGGCCTGTCATGGCCCGGGGTCGCAGCACCTGGACTGGGCCGCCGGCAATCGCAGCCTTCCAGGCAAGGGACTCGCCCTGGATCTCTCGGCGCTGTGGCAGCCCGCCGGCGCGGCGCGGCCTGCGCCCCGCAAGATCGATTCGCCAATGAGCCCGCAGCTGCAGGTCTGCAGCGCCTGCCACTCCAGGCGTACCGAACTCGGGGACCCGGACCTCGCGACACAATTCGACACCAGCTTCCTGCTCAGCCCCTTGGCAGAGGGGCTGTATCACCCCGACGGCCAGATCCTCGAGGAGGTGTATGAAACCGGCTCGTTCCTGCAGAGCCGCATGCACCAGAACCACGTTTCATGCAGCAATTGCCATGAACCGCATGCCGGAAAACTGCGCGCGCAGGGCAATGGCCTGTGCCTGCAGTGCCATGAGCCCGGGAAGTTCCAGAGCGAATCGCATTTCTTCCACGCACCCACATCGACTGGCGCGCAATGCGTGAACTGCCACATGCCGCAGCAGACCTACATGGGCGTGGACGCGCGTCGTGACCATTCCTTCCGCGTGCCTGATCCGTCTGCCAGCGTGCGCTGGGGCGTACCCAATGCCTGCACTCAGTGCCACAGTGACCGCAGCGACCAGTGGGCGGCGGACTTCATCGCACGACGCACGGGCAGCACCGAACCGCGGTACGCGCACACCGCCCTGCTCGCCGGTGCGCGGGGGCAGGACCCGGAAGTGCTGCCACGGTTGCTGGACTACGCGGGCAACGCGGAACACCCGGCAATCCTGCGCGCCGTACTGCTGCAGGAGAGCGCGCGCCTGCCCTCGACGGACCAGTTGCAGGCGGCCGCGGCGCAACTTCGTGATACGGATCCGCTGGTACGTGCCGCCGCCATCCAGGCCGTGCGGCCGCTGGAGGCATCGCGGCGGCTGGCCTTGCTTGCTCCCCTGTTCGACGACCCCGCCAAGTCCGTGCGCATGACGGCGGCGCGCGAACTCATCGACATGCCACTGGAGCGGGCCAGTCCCGAGCTGAAGCCGGCACTGGGCAGGCTGTTCGACGAATACCGGCAGGCCCTGCTGCACAACGCCGACATGCCTGAATCCATGAGCGACCTGGGGATATTCCTGCTGTCACAGGGAGATGTGGCTGGTGCGGAGCAGGCCCTGCTGCAGGCCCGCAGGCTGGCGCCGGGATTCCTGCCGGCATTGCTGAATCTTTCCGACGTCCACCGCGCCCGCAACCGCGACGACCTGGGCGAACCGTTGCTGCAGGAAGCCATCCGGCGCTATCCGGAGTCAGGCGATGCACGCCACATGCTCGGCCTGCTCTATGTGCGCACAGGCCGCACCGCCGCCTCGGTGGAACAGTTCCGCCTGGCCAGTCAGCTGGCGCCCGACAATCCCCAGTACGCCTTCGTGCATGCGGTTTCGCTGGCTGAAACCGGCAGTACCAGGCAAGCCATCCAGGTGCTGGAAGCGCTGCTGGCACGCTTCCCGGGGCATGCACAGGCGCGGCAGGCGCTCGAAGGTTATCGCCCGCAGTCGCGTTGATGTTGACGCTGCGCCACGCGCGATGAGAGCCTGCCCGACCATGACCGGCAGCATGAGAACCACATGGCGCAGCATCACCGCGCTGGTACTGCTGCTCCCGGCCTGCTGGCAGGCATCGGCCGCCGAGGCGGCGCGTGGCAGCACCTCCCGCCCCAACATCCTGCTCATCATCAGCGATGACATCGGCCTGGATGCCAACACCGACATGTATCCCGGCCTCATCGATGACCTGGTGAGGCAATACGGCCCGGGCGGTCGCAATCACCCGCAATACCGGCAGATCGCCGGCCATCCGGCTTCCACGCCCACGCTCAACGCGCTGGCGCAATCCGGCATGCGTTTCACGCAGGCCTGGGCGCAGCCCTTCTGCTCCCCCACGCGCGTGTCGATGATCACCGGGCTGTTCTCGGTGAAGACCGGCGTGCTCGACTACTACAACTGGGCCACTGCCAGCCACCGCACCCTGGTGCACGAACTGAAGGAGAAGGCTGGCTACACCGCGGCTGCGTTCGGCAAGTGGCACATGGCCGGACTCGGGCAGAGCCAGTACCCGGGACTGAAGCCGAAGGAAGCCGGCTTCGATCTCTACCAGGGCAATCTCAACGGCGCCCCCTCGACCTACTGGCTGTATGAGTACCACGTGCAGGATGCGGCAACGCCGGCAGACAAATACCGCACCGAGCCCACCCCGACCCGCTCGCTGCCGGGCATCGCAGCCACCACCTACGCCCCGGTGACGCAGGTGGCCGATGCGCTGCAGTGGATCCGTGCACAGGAGGCGCAGCGCCCCACCCGGCCGTGGCTGGCGTGGGTGGCCTTCAACAACGCGCACATCACCGAGAACCAGCAGCCCAATCCCATGGCGGTGCCCAACATCGACACGCTGGATGAACCCACGCGCAGGGAGATGCAGGCCTGCGGCGGCCAGTTCGGATCTGCCAACGTGGGCCGGTGCACCGACAAGGCCCTGCATCGCGCGCTCACCAATTCCATGGACACAATCATCGGCCGCCTGCTGCAGGCCGTGGATGCGCTGGACCCGAACACCTACGTGATCTTCGTCGGCGACAACGGCACCTGGATGTTCGGCGCCAACCGCGAGTTCATCGACAACATGTACATCACGCGGCTGGACCGCAGCAAAGGCTCAGCCTACGAGAGCGGCGTGCGCGTACCGCTGGTGGTACGCGGGCCGGGCATCCGTGCCGGCTCCAGCAGCGACGTGCCCGTGCATGCGGTGGACATGTTCGCCACCGTGCTCGAACTGGCTGGCCTTGATGTGCCGGCCACCGTGCCCGACCGCAACGCCGGCAAGGTGAAGGTCGATGGCAAGTCATTCGCACCGGTGCTGCTGAAGAACGCGCAGCAGACCCGCGACCCGCTGCGCGATGCACTGGTGGTGGATGTGGTCAATCCCACCAAACAGAACCTGCGACAGTCCGCCGCCCGCAACGCGCGGTACAAGGTGCTCTGCACAGGCACTGCGGCCACCGCCGACTGCGAGTTCTACGACCTGGTGGAAGATCCGCTCGAGGAATACAAGCTGCCCAGGCCCGCCAGCTGCGACCCGTACCAGAAGGGATCATCGCAGCCGCAGACTCGCGAGTGGAACTTCTGCCGCCTGCAGGAGGTGCTGGCAAAGGAATCGGCGCTGTCGTTGCCGCCTCCTCCGCCATCGGCACCGGCAGCGCGGCCGGCTCCGGCCCGGCCAGCCGGCTGATCGCCGCGGCTGGCCGCCAACCCCTAGAACCGCGGCATCCCCGGCAGCTTGCCGCCCATCGCGCCCATCATGCGGGCCAGCTTGCCGCTGCCCAGCTTCTTCATCATCTTCTGCATTTCCATGTGCTGCTTGAGCAGGCGGTTCACGTCCTGCACCTGCATGCCGGCGCCGGCGGCGATGCGGCGCCGGCGCGAGCCATCGATGATTTCCGGGCGACGGCGCTCGCGCGGCGTCATCGAATCGATCAGCGCGACCTGCCGCTTCAGCTCACGCTCGGCCTGGCCCTGGGAGAGCTTCTGCGCCATCTGCGCACCGCCGGGCATCTTCTCGAGCAGCGAGCCCATGCCACCCATCTTCTGCAGCTGCTGCAGCTGCGCCTTCAGGTCGTTGAAGTCGAAGCCCTTGCCCTTGGCGACCTTCTTCGCCAGCTGCTCGGCCTGCTCCACATCGACATTGCGCCGCACCTCCTCGACCAGGGCCACCACGTCGCCCATGCCGAGGATGCGGCGGGCCATGCGGTCCGGATCGAAGGGTTCCAGCGCCTCGCTCTTCTCACCGGTACCGACGAACAGCAGCGGACTGCCGGTGATCTCGCGCACCGACAGCGCCGCGCCACCGCGCGCATCACCATCTGCCTTGGTGAGGATGGTGCCCGTGAGGGCCAGCGCGTCGCTGAAAGCACGCGCCGCATTCACCGCGTCCTGGCCGGCCATGGCATCGACCACGAACAGCCGCTCATGCGGATGCACGGCAGTGTCGATGTCACGCACTTCCTGCATCAGCTCGGCGTCCACGTGGAGGCGGCCGGCGGTGTCGACGATCAGCGCGCCATAGACGCCGCGGCGCGCCGCATCCAGCGCCGCAGCGGCAATGGCCGGCGGCGACTGTCCCGGCGCGACGGGATGGAAGTCCGCCCCCACCTGCTCGGCCAGGCGCTGCAGCTGCAGCACTGCCGCCGGGCGGCGGATGTCGGTGCTCACCAGCAGCACGCGCTTCTTCTGCTGCTCGATGAGATGGCGCGCCAGCTTGCCCGCGGTGGTGGTCTTGCCCGCGCCCTGCAGGCCGGCCAGCAGGATCACCGCCGGCGGCGCATGGCGCAGGTCGAAGGGCCGCGCATTGCCGCCCATCACCTGCACCAGCTCGTCGTGGATCACGCCCACCAGCGCCTGGCCCGGCGTGAGGCTGCCCTGCACCTCCGTGCCGATGGCCTTGGCACGCACAGCGTCGATGAAACGCTTCACCACCGGCAGCGCGACGTCTGCCTCCAGCAGCGCCATGCGCACTTCGCGCAGCGACTCGGCGATGTTGTCTTCGGTGAGGCGGCCACGGCCGCGCAGGGAGTCGACGGCCTTGCTGAGCCGTTCAGTCAGTTTGTTGAACATGGCCCGATTATACCTTTCAGTCCTTCAGCACCTGCCGGAGCGCCTCATCGACGCGCGCCACGCCGATGACCTCGATGCCCTCCACCGCCGCGCGCGGCGCATTGGCTTCGGGCACCAGGGCGCGGCGGAAGCCCAGTTTCGCGGCCTCGCGGATGCGCTCCTCGCCGAATGACACCGGGCGCACCTCCCCGGTGAGCCCGATCTCGCCGAACACCACGAGATCGGCCGGCAGCGCGACATCCCGCAGGCTGGAAGCCAGCGCCAGCACCAGCGGCAGGTCCGCCGCCGGCTCGTCGATCGACAGCCCGCCCACCACGTTCGCGAACACGTCATGCTCCTGCAGCGCGACGCCGGCATGCCGGTGCAGCACCGCCAGCAGCATGGCCAGCCGGCCCGCGTCGATCCCCTGCGCAACGCGTCGGGGCGATCCGAAGCGCGAGGGATCCACCAGCCCCTGCACTTCCACCAGCAGAGGCCGCGTGCCGTCACGGGTCACCATCACGATGCTGCCCGCCACCGGCTGCGGCGCGCGCGACAGGAAAATCGCCGCCGGGTTCTTCACCTCGCGCAGCCCGGTCTCCTGCATCAGGAAGAACCCCAGCTCGTTCGCGGCACCGAAGCGGTTCTTCGCGGCCCGCACGCGGCGGAAGCGGCTGCCGGCGTCCCGCTCGAAATACAGCACCGTGTCCACCAGGTGCTCCAGCAGGCGCGGCCCGGCGATGGCGCCATCCTTGGTCACATGCCCCACGATCAGCACCGCCGTGCCGCTGCCCTTGGCAAAGCGCACCAGTGCGGCCGTGCATTCGCGCAGCTGGGTCACCGCCCCTGCCGCCGTGGCGACGCTGGCCAGCTGCATCGTCTGGATGGAATCGATCACCAGCAGTGCCGGCCGCTGCACAGCGGCCAGGCCCAGCACAGTGTCGAGGTCGGTTTCGGCCGCCACGTGCACACGCTCATAGGCACCGCCCAGGCGCCTGGCACGCAGGGCCACCTGCGCAGTGGATTCCTCGCCGGTGGCATAGAGGACCGGCTGTGTTGCCGCCAGTGCACCGGCCACCTGCAGCAGCAACGTGGACTTGCCGATGCCCGGCTCACCGCCCAGCAGGGTGACCGAGCCCGGCACCACCCCGCCCCCGAAAACCCGGTCCAGCTCGCCCATGCCGAGGCTGAAGCGCCGCAGCTGCTCGCCGCCGGCAGCGGCCATGGCTTCGGCCAGCGGGGCAGCCGCGGTTGCCGCCACCAGCGCGGCGCGGGCGCGGGATGCCGAACGCGCCGCCGGCGCAGCCTGGGCGACCAGGCTGTTCCACTCGCCGCAGTGGGGACATTGTCCCTGCCACTTGGGCGTCTGCCCCTGGCAGGCGTTGCAGGCAAACAAGGTGGCGGGGGAGCGAGCCAAGGCGTGATCCAGTTCTCAACGTCAAGGGAGTGGCCGGGCAGGATGCCAGCCCGCGACGCAGCCCACAAATCCTGCCCGCAACTGCATCAAACCGGCCCTTATCGAGTGCAGTGCACGCAAGAGTTAAGTACGATCCGGCAAGTTTTGGGAGCACAACCGGAACAAGCCGCCTGATGAGTCTGAAAGGCAAGCTGCTTTGCGTTGGCCAGACCGACACAGGCAGGGTCCGCGAGCACAATGAGGACATGATCGCCGTCGACGGCGAGCTTGGCCTTGCCGTGCTGGCCGACGGCATGGGCGGCTACAACGCCGGCGAAGTGGCCAGCGGCATCGCGGTGAAGACCGTGGTCAACCTGGTGCGCGAGGCATTGAAGCTGCAGGACCTGTCGATTCCCGACCAGGCCACCGGCCTGTCGCGCCCGACCATCATCCTGCGCGATGCCATCCAGCGCGCCAACAAGATCATCTACCAGACCGCCCGCACGCAGACCCAGTGCCAGGGCATGGGCACCACCGTGGTGGCCGCCCTGTTCTACGACAACCGCATCACCGTGGCCCATGTGGGCGACTCGCGCCTCTACCGCATGCGCGGCAACGAGATCGAGCAGGTCACGCTCGATCACTCCCTGCTGCAGGAACTGGTTGACCGTGGCTTCTATTCGCCCGAGGAGGCGCAGCGCGCCTCCAACAAGAACTACGTGACGCGCGCGCTCGGCGTTGAGAACCAGGTCGACGTGGAGATGCAGGAGCACCCCGTGGTGAAGGGCGATGTCTACCTGCTCTGCTCCGACGGGCTGTCGGACATGATCGGCGACGACGACATGGTCGTCACGATGAACACCTTCGGCAATAACCTGAACTCTGTCGGCCAGCACCTGATCCAGCTGGCCAATGACAATGGTGGCAAGGACAACATCTCGGTCGTGCTGGCGCAGGTTGTGGACTCCTTCCCGGCCCGACGCGGTATATTTGACAAAATCCTGAAGGTCTTCAGCTGATGCAAAGGCGCCCAACATGGCAAGGCTAGTGCTGACTCTCGACGGCCAGGTACTGGCCGAATACAACATGAACAAGGAGCGCTACACCGTGGGGCGCCTGCCGGACAATGACATCCGGATCGACAACCCGGCGGTCAGCGGCCATCACTCCCTGATCATCAACATCCTCAACGACTCCTTCCTTGAGGACCTGAACAGCACCAATGGCACCTACGTCAACGGCAAGCTGATCAAGAAGCATGCGCTGCAGCACGGCGACGTGATCACCGTGGGCCATCACCAGCTGCGCTTCGTCGAGGACGACGACGCCCAGCAGGATGAGTTCGAGAAGACCATGGTGATCCAGCCCTCGCAGCGGCCGGTGGAGAAGATCCAGGAAGCCCGCGAGAAGAGCGAGCCGGTAACGGCCACCGCAACCAACATCCGGCGCGCAATCCCCGATGGCGCGCAGCAGGTGAAGAAGGCCAGGCTGCAGGTGCTGTCAGGCGCCTTTGCCGGCCGCGAGCTGGAGCTCACCAAGGCGCTCACCACCCTGGGCAGGCCCGGTGTGCAGGTGGCGGCGGTCACCCGTCGCGCCGACGGCTTCTACATCGTGCATGTGGAGGCGGACAAGCCAGACAATTACCCGCTGGTGAACGGCACCCCGATCGGCGCCCAGGCGCGCCGCCTGTCCGACAACGACGTCATCCAGCTGGCTGGCGTGAAGATGGGGTTCTTCGAGAACTAGGCTGATGCGCCGGGCATCCCTGCGGATGCCCGGCACGCCTGGCAGGGCCTTTCAGCCCAACATTGAAAGTGGTGAGTAAGGGCGGTCGCCGCTCAGGCGGCGATCATGCCAGGGCAGGTGTCGCCTGCCTGGTGCTGCGCCAGGGCTTCGCGGGCCGCGCACTCGCAACTGCCACAACAGGTGCTGACTTCCAGCTTTTCCTGCAGCGCGTCAAAACTGCGACAACCACTGGCCACCGCCTTGGCGATGTCGCGCTCGGAGATGTTCTGGCAGACACAGATGATCACGACCCGGATACTAATGCGAATTGTTCTTGTTTGCAACATTTGACCTATTCCCGCTATCCCCTCCCCGGGGCCCAAGCTGTTAGCGTTCCACCTGCCCCTTTTTTCCCTGCCTGAACAAGAGAGATTCCATGCAAGGCGACAAGCAAGTCATCGCGCACCTCAATGCCCAGCTCAAGATGGAGCTGACGGCCATCAACCAGTACTTCCTCCACGCGCGGATGCTGAAGAACTGGGGCCTGAAGCGCTGGGCCAAACACGAGTACGAGGAATCGATAGAGGAAATGAAGCACGCCGACCTGCTGGTGGAGCGCGTGCTGATGCTGGGTGGCCTGCCCAACCTGCAGGACCTGGGCAAGCTGCTGATCGGCGAGAACGCCGTGGAGACCTTGAGCCTCGACCTGAAGCTGGAGTCAGGCAGTCGTACCCACCTGCAGGAGGCGATCGCCTACTGCGACAGCGTGCGCGATTACGTCAGCCGCGAGCTGTTCGAGAAGATCCTCGAGGACACCGAGGAGCACATCGACTACCTGGAGACGCAGATCGGGCTCGTGCAGCAGGTGGGCGAGCAGAACTACCTGCAGTCGCAGATGCACGAATAGCGGTCGTTTCCGTCAGCCCAGGGCCAGCGGGACCCGCTGGCTCACGCCGCACAGCAGTTCATAAGGGATGGTGCCGGCGTGGGCCGCGATCTGCTCCACGGGCAACTCTGGTCCCCAGAGGATGGCCGGATCACCAACGCGCACGCCAGGGATGGCTGTCACGTCGACAGCCACCATGTCCATCGACACCCGGCCAACCAGCGCGGCCCGCCTGCCGTTTACCAGCACCGGCGTGCCGTTCTCCAGCGAACGGGGCAACCCGTCGCCATATCCGGCGGCCACGATGGCCACGCGCGCATCCCGCAGCGCGCGCCATGCACCGCCGTAGCCCACGGTTTCGCCGGCGCGCACTTCGCGCACCGCTATGACGGTGGACACCAGCCGCATCGCGGGACGCAGCCCCAGCTGCGTGCCCAGCAGTTCCGGGAATGGCGACACGCCGTACAGTGCAAGGCCAGGTCGCACCCACTCCACCTGCCCGGCCGGCTGCGAGAACAAGCCAGCCGAATTGCACAGGCTGCGGGTCCAGCCACGGCCGGCTGACAGTTCGTTGAACCGGGCCAGCTGCAAGCCCGTCATGGCGCTGTCCGCCTCATCGGCGTTGGCGAAGTGGGACAGCAGCCGCAGCTCGCGCACCCGCGGCCCCAGGGAGGCCAGGCGCAGCAATGCGGAGGCCGCCTGCTCCACGCGGAAGCCCAGGCGGTTCATCCCGGTGTCGATCTTCAGCCACACGATGAAGGAAGCAGCGACCGGGCCGCCGCCGAGCAGCGCCAGCTGCTCATCTGTATGCACCACGATCTGCAGGTCGTGGCGGGCGGCTTCCGCCAGTTGTTCGGCGTCGAACACGCCTTCCAGCAGCACGATGGGCTTGCGCACACCCGCGCCACGCAGCACCAGCGCCTCCTGCAGCCGCGCGACGGCAAAGGCATCAGCATCGGCCAGGCAAAGCGCCGTGGTCACCAGGCCGTGGCCATAGGCGTTGGCCTTCACCACCGCCATGACCCGGCTGGAAGGCGCCACTTCGCGCACGCGCTGCAGGTTGTCGCGCAGCGCCGCAGCGCTGACCTCGGCCCGGATCAGCGAGTTCACGGACGGGCCGGAACGGCGCTCAACGCAGCACTCCTTCCGCGTAAGCCTCGGGCATGAAGTTGGAGAAGCGCGTGTACTTGCCCTGGAAGGTGAGTACGAAGTGGCCGGTCTCGCCGTTACGGTGCTTGGCCAGTTCGACGTCGGCCTCGCCCTTGCGCGGGGAGTTCTTGTCGTAGTACTCCTCGCGGTAGATGAACAGGATCATGTCCGCATCCTGTTCAATAGCTCCGGATTCTCTCAGGTCCGACATCACCGGCTTCTTCCCCTCGCGCTGCTCCACGCTGCGGTTCAGCTGCGAGAGCGCGATCACCGGCACATCCAGTTCCTTCGCCAGCGCCTTCAGGCCGCGCGAGATCTCCGAGATCTCGGTGGCGCGGTTCTCCTTCGTGCCGCTCACCTGCATCAGCTGCAGGTAGTCGACGATGACCAGGTGCAGTCCGTGCTCGCGCTTCACGCGCCGCGCGCGGGCGCGCAGGTCGGTGGGCGTGAGGGCCGGCTGGTCGTCGATGTAGATGCGCGCCTCCTGCAGCTGCGAGGTAGCGCTGCTGATGCGCGCCCAGTCCTGGTCGCTGATGCGGCCCGAACGGATGTCGTGCAGGGGCACGCTGCCCACCGAGGAGAGCATGCGCGTCATCAGCTGCTCGTTGGGCATTTCCATCGAGAAGATCAGCACCGTGCCGCGCACCTTGTGGTCCAGCGCCACGTTCTCGCCGATGTTGATCGCCAGCGTGGTCTTGCCCATGCCGGGGCGGCCGGCCACGATCACCAGGTCGCCGCCGCGCAGTCCGCCAGTGAGCTTGTCGAAATCGGTGAAGCCGCTCGGCGTACCGCGCAGGCTGTCGGGATTGCTGTGCCACTCGTCGATCTTGTCGATCAGCGCCGGCAGCATGGCGCGCACGGCCTGCGCGCCCTCGGTGCGCCCTGCCCCGCGCTCTGCGATCTCGAACACCCGCGACTCGGCCTGGTTGACCAGCTCGCGAGCCGAAAGGCCCTCGTCGCTGTAGACGGAGGAGACGATGGCATTGCCGGCGCTGATCAGCGAGCGCAGCAGCGAGCGCTCGCGCACGATCTGCGCATAGGCGCGTGCGTTGGCCGCGGTGGGCGTATCGCGCACCAGCGTGGAGAGATAGGCCAGACCGCCCACCTCGGCCAGCTTGCCAAGGCGCTCGAGACGCTCGGACACCGTGACCACGTCGATGGCCTTGGACTCGGCCACCAGCTCGCCGATGGCGTCGAAGATCAGCCGGTGGTCGGGACGGTAGAAATCATCGACAGAGACGCTGTCGCCGACCTGGTCCCAGGCCTGGGTGTCGAGCAGCAGGCCGCCGAGCACGGCCTGCTCGGCTTCGATCGAATGCGGTGGAGTGTGTAACCGGTCCATGCCAGAACCACCATTCTGGCCGATCAGGCCATGAACCGGTTAGGGACTATCCGGGGGATAAGCTGTGGAAGCCTATTCCTCGGCCTGGATGATGACGGGCAGATCCAGGTCGATGTCGGTGTGCAGGTGCACGGTCACCACATGCTCGCCCACCGTGCGCAGCGGGCCATTCGGCATGCGCACCTCGCTGCGGGCCAGCGGCTGGCCGGCAGCGGTGGCAGCCTCCGCGATATCGGCAGTACCGATGGAGCCGAACAGCTTGCCCTCGTTGCCCGCCTTGGCGATCAGCGTGAGCTTGAAGCCCTCGAAGCGGGTCTTGCGGCCTTCGGCGCCCGACAGGGCATCACGCGCGACCTTTTCAAGCTCCGCCCGGCGGGCCTCGAACTTCTTCACGTTGTCCGGGGTGGCCAGGGTGGCCTTGCCCTTGGGCAGCAGGAAGTTGCGGGCATAGCCGGAGCGCACCGCGACGCGGTCGCCGAGGTTGCCCAGGTTGGCCACTTTCTCAAGAAGAATGACGTCCATTGCGGTGAACCTTAATGCTGGTCGGTGTACGGCAGCAGCGCCAGGAAGCGCGCGCGCTTGATGGCCACCGACAGCTGGCGCTGGAAGTAGCTCTTGGTGCCGGTGATGCGGCTGGGCACGATCTTGCCGGTCTCGGAGATGTACCCCTTCAGGGTGCCCAGGTCCTTGTAGTCAATCGACTTCACGCCATCGGCGGTGAAGCGGCAGAATTTCTTGCGGCGGATGAAACGTGACATCTGGATTCTCCTAGCGCATGCCCATGTCGTCGCCATCGTCGTCGCGGTCGCGACGGCGGTCGGCATCTTCTTCCTCACCGCGCGCCATCGGCGACGGCTCGGTCACAGCCTCGTCCATGGCCACCACCAGGTGGCGCAGCACGGCATCGCTGAAACGGAAGGCACCCGTGAGCTCGGCCAGCGTGCTCTGGTCGGTCTCGACGTTCATCAGTATGTAATGCGCCTTGTGCACCTTGGCGATGGGGAAGGCCAGCTGGCGGCGGCCCCAGTCCTCGACGCGGTGCACGGTGCCATTGGCGCCGGTCACCATGCCCTTGTAGCGCTCGAGCATGGCGGGAACCTGCTCGCTCTGGTCCGGGTGTACCAGGACCACGATCTCGTAGTGCCTCATGAAGTCTCCTTGTGGATAAAGCCACCCGCTGAAGGCTTAGCGGTGTGGCAAGGGGGCGCGAAGTGTACCCAAGCACCCCCGCCCGGGCAACGTGTGGTTATTGCCCTGGGCAGCCAATCCTTCCCGGCCCTATTCGAGCATGGCGGCCAGAACGGGATAGACCCGGTCGGCAATCACCCGGTAGCCAGCATCATTCGGATGCACCTGGTCGGCCATGTAGCCTTCCACGCCCAGCGTGTCATCCAGCACGTCATGCACGTAGGCCGTCCCAAGGCCATCGGCCAGCGCCTCGAAGCGCTCTGCAAAATGATCACGTACCAGCCCGCCGCGCACGCCAACCAGCAGCACGGCCGCGCCGTCGGCCTGCAGTGCCGTGATGATGGCTCCCAGGTTGGCGAAGGTGGTGTCCTGCGGCACCTGCTGCAGGAAGTCGTTGCCGCCAAGCAGGAGGATCACCACAGCGGGCTCGAGCGCCAGCACTTCATCGATGCGTGCAAGGCCGTCGGCAGTCGTGTCTCCAGGCACGCCAAGGTTCTCGATCTTGCGACCCAGCCGCGCCTCGAGCAGCTTCACGAAACCGCCGCCTGAAGATCCCGTGCCATACACAAGGCTGTCCCCGAAGGCGACGATGGGACCGTCGCGCGAAGCCTTTGGCACCTCGCGCGCACAAGCGGAAAGGAACACCGCCGCCAGCAGCGCGATGCCCGCAGTGGCCATCGCGCGGCGCTGCATGCTCAGCCGCTCCAGGCCGAAGGCATGCCGTAGGGCTGGTCGACCGACACGGCCTCGATGGCCACGATGCGGCCGTCGACAATCTTGTAGACCTCGAACAGCTCGCGCGACATGGCGTGGAAGGCTTCGCTTTCCACCTCCCGGCCATCGGCAAGTCGGTACTTGCGCTGCGCGAGGTTGAAGTCGGCGATGGCAGTGGCCACCACCAGGCCACGTTCTTCATCCACAGCCAGCACACGCCGGCCTCGCAGGCGATCCAGCGGCTGGTACAAGCCCAGCTTCAACTGTGCTTCGCAGCCCTGGGCATATTTGCCAGGCGACTTCACCAGTCCGATGGAGCCCACTTCGCCGCTGGTCACCACCTGGCCGTTCTCGGCGCGGGTGCACCCGGCATCGAAGCGGGCCTGCACCTTCCCGTCGCCGGTGACGCTCTTCGCATAGCCCTCGACCGCAGAGATGAGCGCGCGGCGCGGGGTACGCTGTGACTTCTCCACGACACTGCTGAACAGCGCATTCGGCTGGAATGCCCTCGGATTGGCCCACGGGCCGGGGTTGCGCTCGCGGGCCACGATCACCTCGGCCTCGCTCACCAGCGATCCCTTCACCTTCAGCCGCACACCTGCATAGGCCGGCGCATCGTGGTCGTAGATCAGGCCATACCAGGTGACGGTACCGGCGCCCGCATCCGCCACGGTCACGCCGAAATCCGACTTGCTGCGGATTGAGCCCCAGATGCCCTCGCCCACCTGTATGCCCACGCCGTTCTCGGTGAATTTCACGTCGCGCGCCCAGGGAATGTCCTGCGGCTTCTGCGCGGCCATGGCCGTCATGAATCGCGCTGCCAATGCTTCGAGGCAGGCCTTGTCACAGCGCACCTTCGCGGCCGGATCGTCCTCCGCGGTGGGCGGCGGCGCAGGCGGATAGGAGTAGAACGGGTTGTGCATCATGTGCGGCACATAGCTGAACACGGCCTCGATGCGGTGGATGGCGCCATTGCGCACGCGGAAGGCCTCGATCAGCGAGATGGAGTTCGGCCACTTGAGCGCCGTGTTCATCTCGCGACCGTCGTTGAGCTTGTAGCGGTCCCACTCGTTGGCGTGGTCGAAGAAGCCGGTGGCCACCACTACGCCACGCTCCACGTCGATCAGCGGATAGCGGCGCTCGCGGATGCGCTTGTTGATGCGGTACATGCCGGTCTTGAGTCCCGCCTCGCAGCCCGGCGAAGTGGAAGCGGCCATGGCTCCGGCGCTGGCTGCGGTGGTGAGGATGCCGTTCTCCAGCCGTCCGCAGTCCGGGGCGAAGGGCGTGAAGATCACCCCGTCGTTGACCTCCACGGTGTTGAAGTAACCATCGGCCACCGCACGCAGGCGCGCGCGCGAGCGGCGCTGCTCGGGTGGCAGGATCTCGTTGAAGGTGGGATCGTGCTCCACCTTGGTCACATCGAAGAAAGGCAGCGGAAGGCCAGTGTTGCGCACCACGACTGTCTCGGCTTCGGCCAGCTGGCCATCGCGCACGGCCAGCCGCAGCGCGAAGTACACCGGCTTGCCGTTCTCCTCGGCGGTGCCCAGCCAGGCGGCATTGCCTGTCTCCGTGTCGGCAGCGATCATCGCCTTCGGCGACACACCGGTCACCGTGGCCCAGAGGCCTTCCTTGCCGAACTTCAGTTCGACGTTGTTCTCGGTGAAGCGCAGCGATTTGTGCTGCTTCAGCTGCGAGGCATCGCGCTTCACCAGCGCCGCCACATAGTCGCGCGTCCACTGCGACAGGCAGGCGTGATCGCACTCCACTTTCTGCCAGGCAGTGCGCTCGCCAGGAGCACGCGCCTGAACCGACAACGCAGCCGATGCCGCCAGCAGGAATACCGTGAGCTTTTTCATGAAGACCTCTTTGCCGCCTCAGCGCGGCATGGGGATCGCGATGGCCCGGAACTCGCCGGGGTCCTGCCCGCGCAGCTCCGGCTTGATCAGGTAATCGATCTTGCCGTCGATGGTGTAGATGGTATCGCCCACCAGCGTGACGCCCGGCGTGGACTGCAGTTGCTTGACCAGCGTGATCCCGGCCCGGTCACCCTCGATGGTTACCAGCGTGATGCGGCCGCCGGAGCTTTCGGCCTGCAGGAAGCGGTTGCCGCCGATGGGACGCAGGCCATCCGGCCCTTCCATCTTCTGCGATGCCTGCAGCAGCGTGAGCTTCGGCTCCGCCGGATTGGCAGCCAGTTCCACGCGCCAGAGTTCATGCCGCTGCACGTTGTTGATGTACATCTCGCCGCGCGGCCCGAAGGCGATGCCATCGATGCCGCGCAGGCTCTGGTGGCTGGCCACCACTTCCAGCGCGCTGCCGCCCTTCGCCAGCTTCAGGATGCGGCCGCCCGGCGTGTCGGTGGCATAGGCCGCGCCATCGGCGGCAATCGCGATGTCGTTGCAGGTGCCGCCCGGCGCCGGGAAGGGCCACCGACCCGCAAGTGCACCCGTCTTCAGGTCAAAGGCCACTACTGCGGAGGGTTGCTGCGGTCCGGGCGAGGGCCCGAATGGAGCCACCGAGCACACCCACAGCCGTCCACCCCGCTCATCGGCCAGCACGCCGTACGTGGCGCGCAGGCCATTTTCCGGATTGGGTGTGATGAAGGGACGCGCCACGCGATCCTGCGGACCAGCGCGGTAGATGGTGCCGGACATGCTGCCGATGAACACCGAGCCGTCGGCGGTGGAAGTGATGCTCTCCGGATGCACGTTCCTGCCGTCAATGACGATATCGCCACGGCTGGCGACCTGCGGAGGCTGCGCCGCGCAGGCACCCAGCGACAGCAGGACCAGCGACACCAGGGCAGAAAGCCTGACGAGCGGACGCCCGCGGCTTGAGGAAACTGTTTCCATGACCCCCACTTCCTTTAGGATTCCGGGATGAGAATACAACACCTCGGGGGCCTCGCCTGCCTTGCGCTGGCGACCTCCCTGCTCGCCTTCACTGCCTGCCAGGGCGGCCCGGGTACCAGCGGCAAGGCCTCGGTGGTGGATGCAGCGCGCCTGCAGAATGCGGCAGCCGAACCCGGCCAGTGGCTGATGGATGGCCGCGACTACATGGCACAGCGCTTCAGCCCGCTGAAGGCCATCAATGAATCCAATGTGTCACAGCTGGGCATCGCCTGGTTCGCGGACCTCGATACCTATCGCGGCGTCGAGGCCACGCCGCTGTTCGTCGATGGCGTGATCTACAACGTCAGCGCCTGGAACGTGGCCTATGCCCACGACGCAAAGACGGGCCGGCTGCTGTGGACCTACGATCCACAGGTGCCGCGCGACTACGGGCGGATCGCCTGCTGCGAGCCGGTGGCACGCGGCCTGGCGTTCTGGAAGGGCAAGGTGATCATCGCCACGCTCGACGGGCGACTGATCGCGCTGGATGCAAAGAATGGCCAGCCCGCGTGGGAAGCCTCGACCTTTGAACGTTCGCAGCCCTGGTCCATCACCGGCGCACCGCGTGTGTTCGATGGCCTGGTGGTGGTGGGCAATGGCGGCGCGGACCTTGGTGTACGCGGCTTCGTCAGCGCCTGGGACGCAGACACCGGCGAGTTCCGCTGGAAGTTCTGGCTGGTGCCGGGTGATCCGGCACAGGGGCCGGATGGCGCGGCATCCGACAGCGCGATGGAGATGGCCGCGAAGACCTGGACCGGCGAGTGGTGGAAGCTCGGCGGTGGTGGCACGGCGTGGGATTCCATCGCCTACGATCCAGAACTGCAGCTGGTGTACATCGGCACGGGCAACGGCTCGCCACTGGCATACAAGCATCGCAGCCCGCAGGGCGGCGACAACCTCTTCCTCTGTTCCATCGTCGCAGTGGATGCCAGGACCGGAGCGTATCGCTGGCATTACCAGGAAACCCCTGAAGAGGACTGGGACTACACCTGCACGCAGTCCATTGTGCAGGCCGACCTCACCATCGAGGGCCGGCAGCGCAAGGTGCTGATGCATGCGCCCAAGAACGGCTTCTTCTACGTGATCGATCGTGCTACCGGTGAGCTGATCTCCGCGAAGAACCATGTGCCGGTCAACTGGACCACCGGCATCGACAAGGCCACCGGCAGGCCCACCATCAATCCCGAGGCGCACGCCGGCACCGACCCTGTGCTGGTCACGCCTGGCCCCGGCGGCGCGCACAACTGGTTCCCCATGGCCTACAGCCCCGAGACGGGCCTGGCCTACTTCCCCTACTACGAACACTGGTTCGTATACGCCTTCGATCCCGGCTTCACCCCGCAGCCCTTCCGTTCCAACAGCGGCTGGGGTGGCTATTCGGGACCGGCTTTGCAGAAGCGCATGGCGCTGACGCGCGAGGCGGCCGAGAAGGAAAACGCCGGGCTCGTGGCATGGGACCCCGTGAAGCAGGAGGCGCGCTGGCGCGTTCCCCTGCCCCGCCACGGCAATGGCGGCGTGCTCGCCACGGCGGGCAACCTGGTCTTCGAGGGCACCACGAAGCAGACCTTCGCCGCCTTCCGCGCCACCGACGGCAAGCTGCTGTGGGAAATGCCCGTGCAGTCGGCGCCGGTGTCCGGCCCCATCACCTTCGAACTCGATGGCGAGCAGTACATTGCGGTGAACGCCGGCTGGGGCGGCGGCGCCGCGCAGGTCGAACGCGGCGCGGGCACGGCGCAGCATCGTGCCTCGGCACGCCTGCTGGTGTTCAAGCTCGGCGGCACCACGCAGCTGCCGCCGCTGCCACCGGCCCAGCCCATTCCCAACCCTCCGCCGCTGCGCGCCAGCGAAGCCACTGTCCGGAAGGGCGGTGAGGTCTTCGCGCGCACCTGCGCGCAGTGCCATGGGCAGCTGGCAGTAGGCGGCCTGAAAGACCTGCGTCTCATGGACCAGGCCACACACGCGCAGTTCAATGACATCGTGCTCAAGGGCCTGCGCGTGCAGAAAGGCATGGCCAGCTTTGCGGACATCCTCTCGGTGGAAGATGTCGAGGCCGTGCACGCCTACGTGATCTCCCGCGCGAATGAGGACTGGGGCAGTGGCGGATCGGGAGACGGCACCGGGCCGCACTAGGCCCGGGGGCTGGTCTTCGAAAGTCTACTCCGCGGTGCCCGTGCGCCAGATCACACTGGCACGCAGGCTGCGCTCCACTCCGCCGCGCTCATCAGGAGCCCCGAACTCCAGCCTGTCGTGATGCAGCAGGTTCTGCAGCGCCAGCACGAGCTGAAGTTGCCGGCGGCTGTAGGCCAGGCGCAGGTCCAGGTCGGTGTAGCCCTTGATCCCTTCCCCGCTGACGATCTGCGGATCGCGGCGGATGCGGGATACATGACGCAGGAAAGCATCCAGCTGCACTGGACCGATGTCGACCGCGGCACGCAAGCCCAGCTGATGGCGCGGCGTGGATCCGTCCGCGAACTGCCCGCGATTTATGTCCTGGCCGTGCGGATCAATGTTGAGGTCCAGGTAGGAGTAGCTGGCCGTGAGCCGCCAGCTGGCCTGGGGTGAATAACTCACCAGTGCCTCCGCGCCCACGGCACGCCCATCAGTGAGGTTCTGGTTGATGATGGGCAACACCTCACGGCCATCGTCAGGATCGATGTAGGAATCCCCGATCTCCAGCGAGGCAAGGTCGCGATACCGGTTCAGGAATGCGGCCAGGTCCACTGCCAGCGTCGGGGAAACCTGCCGGCGATAACCCAGCTCGTAGGCGAGCAGTTTCTCGGAGTTGAACGAGCGGTTGCCCAGCAGTTGCAGGGAAGGGTCTTCTCCCGGCTGCGTGACTTCGATGGCAACGTCGCGCTCCAGCCGCGTGGGCACCCTGGCAGCGCGCGACACCGCCGCCCATGCGGTCTGCCCATGCGACAGGAATGCGGCCATCCGCACGCTGGGCTGTATCTCGAAGCCGCTGAAGTCATTCTGCTCCAGCTTCGTGCCCACCGTCAGCTGCAGCCAGTCACGCAGGGCAACCTGGTCCTGCACGAAGCCGCCGTACAGGGCATCGCCGGACCGGGGCGGATCAACTGCAAATATCCCCTTGCCGGTATTGCGGTTGTCAGTGTGGCGGAAGTTCAGTCCCCAGCTGATCCGGTGGATATCGAGCGCGAAATCGTGCTGGAAATCGAGGTCGACGGTGTCGAGCGTGTCGAGGTAGCTCGGATCATCCTGGCGCGTATGGTCGAAGTAGGCGCGCAGTTCGATGGTGGAATCCGCATCCAGCGTGCGCTTCCAGCGACCCAGGAGGTTGCCGCCTTCGAGCTTCACACGCAGCGGCGGTTGCGGGCCGGGCCGGCCGATGATGACCACCGCCGGGCCGATCTGCCCCACGCGGCCGTCGTACCAGTCACCCTGCAGTGTCAGCTCGTCCCGTGATCCGGCTTGCCAGTCGGCGCGGAAGCCCAGGTGTCCCATGTGCCAGTCGTCGGGGCTTTCCGCAGGAGTGACCAGTTCGCTGCTGTCGCGCTCGAAGTACTGCCCGAAGACACGGAAGTGGCCCGAGCCCGCGCGACCGCCGTAGCGCAGCGCCAGCCTGGCACGATCTTCGCTGCCGGTTCCGGCCTCCGCGTACAGGCCCTGCGTATCGCGCGCATTGCGCGTGGTGATGTTGATCACGCCGTTGACGGCATTGGATCCCCATTGGGTCGCGCCGGGACCACGGATCACCTCGATGCGCTCGATATCCTCCATCAGGTAGTTCTGCACATCCCACCGCACGCCGGATACCAGCGGGGTGTAGATGCTGCGGGTGTCGCTGAGCACCAGCAGCTTCTCCGAATTGATGCTGCTGAAACCGCGCGAGGCCACCGCCCAGCTGTTGGCATTGCGCTGCCCCACGTGGATGCCAGGCACGCCGCGCAATGCCTCGGGAATGCTGGTGGCGCCGGAGCGGAGGATGTCCTGGTGCGTCAGCACTGCGATTGCGGCAGCGGCTTCGCCAAGCGGCTGGGCACTGCGGGATACCGAGGTGACTTCCACCTGGGTGAGCTCCAGAAGGCTCATGCGCTTCAGTGATTCGATGCCGGAATCGGCCCCGAATGCGCGGCCAGCTGCGCAACTCAGCAGCAGCGCGAATCCCGTCGCGTTCCGCATCGCTTCCTCCCAGGAGATCCATCTGCCTCGAGGCTAGGCCAGAGTACAACAGCATTCAAGCTCGGGTAGCGAAAGCTTGCCGGCGGCGCCACGCGCTGCGCCAGATAGTGTAAAGGCCTGTGCCGACGATGAGCGCCGAGCCAGTCAGCATCATCGCATCCGGGCGCTCATCGAAAACCACGTAGCCCAGCACCAGAGCGAAAATCAGGCGCGTGTACCGGAACGGCACCACGGCGCTGACTTCCCCGATCCGGGTTGCCGCCACCAGCGAGTAGTAACCGAAGCAGCTGATGAACACGGTGGCCGCAAATCGCAGCAGCTCGCCCGTATCCGGCATCCTCGGCTGCAGATCCATCACCAGCAAGATCACCAGACCCGCGGGCACCAGCGACAGGAAACCCCACGCGGCCACCTGCACGCTGGCAATTTCCCGGGGCAAGGTGCGGCTGGCCAGGTCGCGCGCGGCCAGCATCACCACCGCCAGCACGGCCAGCAGCGAGGCGGGCGTGAACGCCGCAAGGCCCGGCTGGATGATCAGCAGCACGCCGACGAAGCCCAGGGCAATCGCGGTCCAGCGCCGCCATCCAACCGGTTCACCGAGGAACAGGGCCGCGCCCAGCGTCACGGCCAGCGGAGTTGCCTGCAGGATGGCCGAAGCCGACGACAGGGTGGTCAGCGCCAGCGCGGTGACGAATGCGGCGGAGCCGACGGCCTCGCTGAAATTGCGCAACAGCACGGGCCTGGACAGCAGGTCGGCAGATACCAGTCGCCTGCCGCCCCGCATGGTGATGAAGCTGAAGATGAGGCCGCCACCGGCGCCCACCATCGCCAGCACCTGGCCCACGGGCAGCGTCGCGGCCAGCTGCTTGATCAGCACATCCTCGAGCGCGAATCCGGCCATCGCGGCCAGCATCAGCAGGCTGCCGCGAAGGTTGTCCCGGGAGCCGGATGTCAGAGGAACGTGTTCTCCAGTACCAGCACGCCGGCACCGGTGTTGGAGATGGGCGCGTGGTAGTGCTTGTGCACCACCTTCACGTTGTCCTGCAACGCGCCGCGCATCACCAGCCACATGATGGTCTCGATGCCCTCGGTGCCGGTGCGACGCATGATCTCGGAGTTGCTGAACTTCGTGAACCACTCCGGATCGCTGGCGATGCGGTCCATGGTCTCCAGGTCGAAGTCCACGTCGATCAGGCCGGCGCGCTCGCCCTGCAGCTGGTGGCTCATGCCGCCGGTGCCCAGCACCACGACCTTCAGGTCTTCAGGATAGGATTCCACCGCGGCACGCAGCGCCTTGCCCAGCTTGAAGCAGCGCAGCGCGCTCGGCACCGGGTGCTGCACCACGTTCACCGCCAGCGGGATAGCCTTGATGGGCCAGTCTTCATGGGTGCCCCACAGCGCGCGGATCGGGTTCACGAACCCGTGGTCCACCTTCATTTCCTGGCAGGTGCAGATGTCGAACTCCTGCTCCACCAGCTTCTCGGCGATGTGCCAGGACAGCGGCGCGTCGCCCTTGAACGGCGCGACGGGCTTCAGCGCCCAGCCCTCGTCGGCATTGTCGTACTGGTCGGCGCAGCCCAGTGCGAAGGTGGGCACCTTGTCGAGGAAGAAGTTAAGGCCGTGGTCGTTGTAGACCACGATGGCGAGGTCGGGCTTGTGCTTCTGCAGCCACTCCTGCGCCGGCTTGTAGCCGTCGAAGAAGCGCTTCCAGTACGGCTCCTGCTGCAGGTTGTTGGCGATGGCATTGCCCACCGCGGGGATGTGGGAGCTCGTGACTCCGCCGATGATCTTAGCCATTCCAGTATCCCTCTCGCTGCGCCAGCTTCTCTTCAAGGCCTTCCCGCTTCTTCAGCAGCTTCGCCTGGAACTCGGGGGTGCTGATGCCCTGCATCTTCGCGCCACAGTCCTGCACGGAGGTGCCGCGGGGGATGGCCATCTTGGCCATGTAATAGATGTTCGCGCCGGCGCGCAGCATGCCGAGGAAGTCCTGCTTGAGGATGAATTCCTTGTACTTGCCGGTGACGCCGTACTTGTCGCAGTAGGCTGCCGGGTCCCTGTCGAACTCTGCGCGGTTGGCCTCCTCGCAGAAGGAGAACAGCAGCTTGTTCAGCGCATAGGCACCGTGAGCGTGCTTGCCGTCGAACACATAGGTGCCCGGAATGTCTTCGTAATCGTGTTTGGTCCAGCCCATGGCCTTGCCCACCCCAGTTTGTGGATGACTGTATGGGCAGCATTGTATTCCACACAGCAGGGGAACGCAGCGCACCGTCCCTGCCGCTGGCAGGCGAAACCTGCCGGAAACTGACGCCGGCAGCCTCTGGAAGATGCTTGCAGCAGTTCCCCAGGTGACCCGCGCTGCAGGTGCGTGATGGTGTGCCTCAGCGTGCTGACCGCCCCATTGGTCTGGGGCGATCAGGCCTGGCGCTGGCGCACGGCCTCGTACAGCATCATTCCGCAGGCCACCGAAACATTCATGCTCTCCACGCTGCCGGCCTGCGGCAGCCGCACCAGCAGATCGCAGGACTTGCGCGTGAGTTCGCGCAGGCCGTCGCCCTCGCCGCCCATCACCAGGGCTTTCGAACCGGTGAGATCAGCCTGCCAGCTGCACTCCCTGCCCTGCATGTCGGCACCCACGATCCACTGGCCGGCATCCTTCAGCAGCCGCAGCGTGCGTGCCAGGTTGGTCACCGTCGCAAGCGGCATGGTCTCCGCGGCACCGGCGGCCACCTTGCGCACCGTTGCATTCATCCCGGCAGCTCGATCCTTCGGCACCACCACCGCCAGCGCACCGCAGGCATCAGCCGTACGCAGGCAGGCACCCAGGTTGTGCGGATCCTGTACACCGTCGAGCACCAGCACCAGAGGATCGGTGGCGGCGGCAATGGCATCGACCAGTTCATCCTCATGCCAGGGCGGCAGGGGATCCACCTCTGCCAGCACGCCCTGGTGGCTCACGTCGCCCACGCGGCCGGCAATTTGCCGGGTTTCGACGCGTTCGGGCTTCAGGTTCTGCTGCTGCGCCAGCTGCAGCAGTTCGCGCATGCGCGGATCATCACGCCGCGCATCCAGCTGCAGCCGGCGCACGCGGCCGGCGGATTTCGTGATCACGCTGCGCACCGCGTGCAGCCCGTAGACCAGCGACGGGGCGCTCATCGGCTCTTGCGCCCGCGCGCCGCATGCATCTCGGCCACCTCGGGCACCAGGTCGAGGTCGATCAGGCCCTCCACCGGATTCACTGCGGTCACGATGACCCGCACGTGCGCACCCACCTGCAGGCGGCGCTTGCCATGCACGCCCACCCAGGCATGCAGGGCGTCGTCCTTCACGTATTCATCGTCGCGCAGGTTGTCCAGGTGCAGCAGGCCGTCGGCTGCCACCTCGGTGATCTGCACGAAACAGCCGAAGTCCACCACCGTGGTGATCACCGCGTCGAAAGTCTGGCCGATGCGGTCACGCAGGTACACACACTTGAGGTAGGCCTCCACGTAGCGGTCCGCCTCATCGGCGCGCTTCTCGCACAGCGTGAGATGCTGGCCCAGCAACGCCAGCGGCCCGGTCTCGTAGGCGCGGCCGGCGGCATCGCCCGCAGACAGCATGGCCTTGATGGTCCGGTGCACCACCAGGTCCGGATAACGGCGGATGGGCGAGGTGAAGTGGGCGTAGTTCTTCAGCGCCAGCCCGAAATGGCCGATGTTCTCCGGCTGGTAGCTGGCCTGCATCAGCGAACGGACCACCAGTGTCTCGATGAAGGGCTTCAGCGCGGCATCGCGGATGCGCGGGGAGATCTTCTGCAGGTCGCGGGTGGTGATCTCGGCGGGGAAATCGACGCCCACACCCAGCGCGCGCAGGGTGGTGGCCAGGGTTTCCAGCTTTTTCTCGTCCGGTTCGGCATGCACGCGGTACAGCGTGGGACGATGACGTGCGCCCAGCTCCTGCGCTGTAGCCACGTTGGCCAGCACCATGCACTCCTCGATCAGCCGGTGGGCGTCATTGCGCAGCGGCAGCTCGACGGACTGGATCTGCTCGGCTTCGTTGAACACGAAACGTGGCTCCGGCGCGTCGAAATCCAGCGCACCGCGGCGCTGGCGGGCCTTCAGCAGCACGCGGTAAACCTCCACCAGCGGCAGCAGCTTCTCGCACAGCGGGCCGATCTTTGCGCGCGCCTCGGGCCGGCCTTCGAACAGGGCCGCAAACGCCAGGCTGTAGGTGAGCCGCGCATGCGAGCACATCACTGCCGGATAAAAACGCGCGCCCCTGAGCTGGCCGGCCGCAGAGACCTGCATGTCGGCCACCAGGCACAGGCGCTCGACATCCGGCTTCAGCGAACACAGTTCATCGGACAGCGCCGAGGGCAGCATGGGCACCACGCGGCGCGGGAAATACACCGAAGTTCCCCGTTCGCGGGCCTCGCTATCCAGCGCCGTGCCTTCGCGCACGTAATGGCTGACGTCGGCAATGGCCACCACCAGGCGGAAGCCGTCGCCCACGCGCTCCGCGTAGACGGCATCGTCGAAGTCGCGCGCGTCCTCGCCGTCGATGGTGACCAGCGGCAGGTTGCGCAGGTCTTCCCTGCGAGCGGCCTCGGCGGGATCGACCCGCGTGCCATGGCGCGCCGCATCGGCCAAAGCCTCGGCCGAGAAATCCCGCGGCAGCGAAAGCTTGGCGATGGCCGCCTCGGTGGCCAGCGTCACTGGCTTGTCGGGGTTCAGCAGCCTTTCGACGCGGGCGACACCGACGCCGCCCGCCTCCGGATACTTCACCACGCGCGCGATCACCCAGCTGCCCTGCACGGCGCCATTGAGGTGCTCGGGCGGCACGGTGCAGTAAAGGTTCAGCCGCCGGTCGGCCGACAGTACGGTCGGGGTGCGGTCCCGCATGTCCACAGTGGCCAGGAATGCGCCCACCCCGCGCGCCAGCACCTCGATCAGTGTGCCGGACCAGCGTCCATCGTGGCCCTTGGTGGCGGCCACGCGCACCTGGTCGCCGTGCATCACGCCCGCCATTTCCCGGGGTGGCAGGAAGATGCTCTCGACCAGCTCGTCACTGCGGACGAAGCCGAATCCCGCCCGGTTGGCCGACACGAGGCCGATCAATTCACGTGTGGGACCACCGCCACCCCGGCCGCCGGCAGGGCCGCCGCGGCCGAATTGTGGTGCGCGACGCGCGCCGGGCTGGCGGGCGCCGGAGCGGGAATCCAGGCGCTGGGACTTCTTGGAGCGGGAACGTTTCAGGGTAGCCTCGTTTGCCCCCGGGACCGGGGGACTGGTTCACAACGGAGCCCAGTTTAGCCCCGACCCGCGGGAGGTGCGCCGCTCGTTGACTTCCGCCCCTTCGCTTGCGTACATTGCGCGGCCCACCGTGCCCAGGTGGCGGAATTGGTAGACGCACTAGTTTCAGGTACTAGCGGGTAACACCGTGGAGGTTCGAGTCCTCTCCTGGGCACCACTCGCCACGCGAGCTATTTCCCACTGTCGGGCGCCGACGGTTCATCCCCGTGAGCCTCGTGCTCGCCCATGGCGCACATCATGCCGCTCATTCTTCGGCAGCCGTGCCCGTCCATCATGGCGCGACACTGCCGCATCATCGCGGCCTGGCATTCGGGCATCGACTGGGAGGAACGCAAGCACTCGGCGTACTGCTCGTGCATCCGCGCCATGTCCTGGCGCATCGCTCCTTCCTGCGGCGGGCTGATCGCGGTCCGCTGCGTCGAG
>DATMFO010000008.1:0-84777 GCA_035556135.1 Steroidobacteraceae bacterium
GCTGCCGGAACACCCGAACGGCCAGTTCGATGGCACCGAGATCAGCAAGAACACCTGGCCGCGCCGCACACCGTTCGGCGAGTTCAAGGGCAACGTTGCCCACTCCAACTACGACGGCTTCATGTTCGACCGCAACATCAACGTCAACAACACCTTCGGCGTGACCGGCAACGCGCACATGCCCAAGGAAAACCCGGCTGATGCGAACAGCAAGACGGTGGAGACCGTCTTCGAGAACCTGACCTCGTACAAGAACCGCAACGGCGGCGTGTGGGGCCGGGGCGAGATGCACACCTTCAGGAACCTGAAGGTGGCCGACAATGCCATGGGCTACACGCATGCCTCCGGTTCCGCGGGTCGCGACCCGTTCACGTCACTTGTGATCGACTCGCTGTTCGTCGGTGAGACCGAGAACGTGGGCAACCCGCAGACGCCGGAAGAGAAGAAGTACGGCCGCAGCCTGCCGAAGCCGATGATGCCGGACTTCCCCATCCGCGGTTACGAGTACTACGACTACCGGCACGACGTGGTGAACACCACCTTCCGCAATTACCAGGACAATGCGGCCCGCAAGACCGGCGCGCTCTCTTACCTGATGTATACCAGCGCCGGCGTGAGCACCGAGAACGCCATCGAGAAGGCGAAGTTCATCAACGCCAAGCCGGTGTACTTCCCGCCGATGGAACGCAAGTGGGGCAATGACAACCTCAATGGCGTGGCCTGGAAGACCTCCGCGATCCACGACAAGGATGGATCCGTCGGTGGCATTCCCGACTCCTACATCCTGATCCACGACGGCGAATTCGACAGCATTGCCACCGACACGAAGGCCTGCCAGATCAAGCGCGACTGGAATGCCGCGGTCTGCCGCGGTGACATCGGCCGCCTGACGTTTGGTGGTGGCGGGTTCGGGCCGCGCGGCGGCGGAGCCGGTCCCGGTGCTGCACCAGGGGCTGGTCCTGGTGCCGCTCCCGCCCGTGGCGCGGCTCCGGCTCCCGGTGCAGCCGGTGCTGCCCTCGGCGCTGCGGCGCCGGCAGCGCCCGCCGCCGCTCCCGGCGGAGCCGGAGCGGTTGTACCGATCACCGTGCCGCGCGGTGGTGGAGCTGGCGCGCAGCCTCCCGTCATCCTCAGCCGCAATGGCAAGGACTATTCGGTAACGCAGAGCAACGTGCGCGCCGGGACAGAGATCAAGGTGAAGACCGAACGGCCGACGCTGGCACTGACCCTCAACGAGATGGACGCCGGCTCGTGGGTGATCTTCGAGCTGCCCGGGTTCAACAAGGCCGAATCGGGTACGGCAGTGAACAGCCTGGATGCCCTGCGCAAGAGCAGCGACACGGCCTACTACAAGGCAAACGAAGCGCTGTGGGTGAAAGTGGTCTCCAACGGCAATGGCGCACGCGGCCCCATTGGTGGCGGCCCTGGCGCGGGGACCAGCGTCCAGGTCAGCAAGTAGCCCGCTACCTGTTGTTCAGGAAGAAGCCCCCGACCGGTCGTCGGGGGCTTTTTTATTCCCTCCGGCACTTGCCGCCAGGAGTCGTCCCGGCTATCGGTGACCTCAGAACCGGTACGACGCGGTCATGCCATACATGCGCGGCGGCAACCAGGTGACGCCCACCAGACGTCCCGTGGCCAGTGCGAATGTGCTGCTCGCCCGATCCACATTGCCCAGGTTCTTGCCCCACAGCTGCACATCCAGGCGGTCGTCACCGGATGTGAACTTCAGTGCCGCGTCCACCAGCGTGTAGGCAGCCGCACTCTCGAAATCCCGCTCGTATTCGCTGAAGTACACGCGACTGCGGTGCGAGACATCCGCGGCGATGGAGAACGTGCCGCCGGCAAACGCCGGGAACGGCAGGAGGTATTCGCCATGGACATTCCACGCCCACTTCGGCGTGTTGCGAACCTGGTTGCCGGCCAGCTGGATGTCACCGCCGCCAGGGGCTCCGTATGCCGTGGGATCCGGATTGGTGACGGGGTCATAGGGCGTGCCGCCGGCCACGTTCACCGGGTTGAGCGGATCGAGCGTGACGTACTCACCGAAGGTGGCATCGGTGTAGGACAGGCTGGCGCTCCAGTTCAGCCGGCGCGCCAGCACGCCCGCCAGTTCAAGCTCCGCGCCTTCGGCCTTGGTCGAAGCCGCGTTCTGGAAGATGGTCTGGTAGCCCGTGGGTCCGCCGGCGATGGTCTTGTTGAGCTGCGCCCCCTTCAGGTCGTAGGTGTACAGCGCAAGATTGGCCGTGAGGCGCCGCTGGAAGAGCGAGCTCTTCACGCCCACCTCATGGTTGGTCATGGTCTCCGGGTCGACGATGGTGGTGCTGAAGGCTGCATTCTCTCCGGAGCCGGCCTTGAAGCCCTCGGCATAGGTGTAATACACCATGGTATTCGCATTCGGCTCCCATGACAGGCCGGCCTCGGGAGTGAAATCCTTGAACCGCCGCTTGTTGGTGTAGGTGTTGCCGGAGATGGTGGCCCCCGCGGTGATGACAGGACCGGCACCGCCAGCGGCAATCACCACCGAGGTGTTTTCGGAATCCACATCCTCACGGCTGTAGCGGCCGCCGAGCTTCAATGTCCAGGCTGCCAGAGACTCGTTGAACATGCCGAGCTTGATGTTGGTTTCGCCGAAGGCGGCGAAGGCGCGAGTGCCGAGGTTCGACAGTGTGCAGACACGCTTGGGCGCACGCACCGCGCCGCCCAGCCCTTCCGGGCCGTATCCACAAAGCTTGTAGGCGAGGTCGAGCAGCCCCAGGGCATCGTATTTGGCGATGTTCGACTGCAGGCCGTCGCGACGCGCGAGGCCGACGTTGTCGATGGGCCACTGGCGTTCGTGGAAGTAATACAGGCCGCCCACTACATCCACGAAGTCGCCCTGCCAGTTCAGCTGCAGCTCGTTGCTGAACTGGTTGCTGTCGATGCGGCGCTCCTGCACGGTGGTGGCATAAGTGGCGATACCCGGACCCTGGGTGGCCGAAAGATCCAGGTCCTGGAACAGCGACGTGCGGAAGTCGCGGAAGTTGGTGATGTTGGTGAGTGTCAGCGCATCGTTGAGCCGGGCGCTCAATGTGCCGGTGACCGCATATGTCTTCGTGTCCGTGCCTGGCTGTGTCTCGCTGGCGAGGTCCCGGGGATCCGCGGCATACCCGCCAACGCCCAGCGCAGCCAGCCTGGTGACACCCGGGAAGGAAGCGCGCAGGTAGTGGACGGCACCGGAACTGTCGTTCTGCCGGAAGTACTCTCCCGTCAGCAGGTAGCTCACTGAGTCGCTGAAGTCATACTGCAGGTGCAGGCGGGCCATCGAACGGTTGAGGTCGTCCACGTCTGCCCCGGTGACGGGGTTGATGCCGAAGCCGCTGCGGTTCTCGTCCTTCACGGCCAGGCGGAAGCGCAGCCGCTCGCTGAGCGGCCCGCCGAAGGCCAGCTCGGCATGGGTCGCGTCATAGCTGCCATAAGTCAGGCGCGCGTAGCCCTCGAAGTCCTGCGTAGGCCTGGCGGTGATGAGGTTGATGGAACCGCCGGTGGCATTGCGGCCATAGAGCGTGCCCTGGGGACCACGCAGCACCTCCACGCGCTGCAGGTCGAACAGCGAGGTGAGCTGGGCCTCGGCGCGCGACACCACCGCGCCATCCACGTGCAACGCCACCGCAGTGGCATTGCCAGTGGTCGAGGTGTTTGCGCCCACGCCACGGATGAAGATTTTCGCCTGGTTGAAGTCGTTGCCGAAATTCACCGAGGGCACGACCGCCTGCAGGTCCTGCAGGTTGTTCACCTGTGCATCGAGCAGGCGGCTGGTGTCGACAGCGACAACGGCGGAGGTGATGTCCTGTATTCCGGTGGAACGCTTGGTGGCAGTGACGACTATGTCTTCGAGTTCTACCAGCTCTTCATCAGGCGCGGCCTGGGCGTGGGCTGGAATGGCAATGACGCCCGCAAGGGCCAGCGCCGCGCCGGTTCGCACGGCTGTACGCGATGGAATCACGATGCACTCCTTGACGATTGATTGTTGGGGCAGCGTTTATGCGTTTGTGCTGTCACTTTGACACGGCTTGTCGACAGCAGTTCAACATGCGTTATGGGTTAAGCCGATGGTGCTATGCAGGAGTGAGGGTGGGCTCATGGACAGAGCTCTTCCTCCCTTTGACGCCCCTTTTCAATGCCCTCCCTCCACCTTGATCCCGGCATCGCCCAATGCCTGTGCCAGCTGCCCTTCGATCCGCCTCGCCTCCCCTCGCGGGATGCGCTGCAAATGCAGCACCGGGCCGGTGAGAACCTCCAGGCCCCGCTGCAACACGCTGCCCGCGGCGCGGATTCCCGCCTTGTGCTGGTCGAACCGTTGCGACGCTGGATACTGGCTCATCCCCACATACACACCATGGTCATCCCCGCGGCGTTCGGAGAAGTCCAGCAATACGAGGTAGATGTTGGTCCTGCCGCGGCCCGTCGCGCTGAACCGGGCGGCCACCTCGTAGGCCAGCGGCAGCCAGCTGACATGGCGCATGGGAAGCCAGTCCGGAATGGATGCAGCAGCGCTCTTCCAGAGCGCGGCCAGGTCGGCTTCGATCTCTCCAGCGAATGACTCGCCCCGCATCCACCGCTCGTGGATGCAGTGCGCGCCGGCGGCGCCATCTCCGCGCGCCAGTGCCGCCCGAAAGGCTGCGCCGAGCTCGACGGCAGTCTTCAGGCGCAGCGGCCTGGCACCTGGCGAGCCGGAGAGTCCCGCGGGCTTCACACGCGCCGGACGCTCCGGTCAATGCGCCACATCAGGAAGCTGGCCAGCAACCCGGTGACAACAACGACATAGCCGGCAACGTTGTAATGCTGCAGGCGGCCATCAACTCCTTCGGTCACGATGTGCCCGGCAACCACGGCGGCAAGTCCGCCTGCGAGTTGTGACAGCGAAGCCGTTACCGCGTTGAACGCGCCGCGGTGGGTCGGAGCCGGCACCTGGGTCATCAGCGCCTGGAAGGGAATCATGCGCGAGAAGATGCCAAGGAACATCAACACATTGATCAGCGCCACCATCACCACGGTGGAGGTGGAAAGGTTCGTATAGATGGTCACCATCACCATCATGATCCCGGTGCCGACCAGGAACATGCGCAGCTTCCCGACCGCATCGGTGAATTTGCCCACCAGTGGTCCGATGAAGATCATCGCCACGCCCGTGGCCAGATAGATGATGGGCAGGTGCTCCAGGTCAATGCCGAGGTTGTACACAGTGAAGGCGCTGCTGAACGGCATCAGCATGAACCCACCGGTGGCAAGGAACAGCACCGCCAGGAAAGACAGCGCATGGCGCGGCTCCACCAGCGTGTGGACCAGGTGCCCCAGCGGGCTGCGCTCCTGTTGCATCTTCAGGTGGGCGTTGACGGGCCGCATCACCAGGGCAATTAGCAGCCCCACCACCAGGCCCAGCACGGCCAGCGTGAGGAAGGGCACCTGCCAGTCCCAGCGGGTCGACAGCCAGATGCCGGCGGGAATGCCGAGGATCTGGCTGGCGGCAAAGGCTGTCTGGATGAATCCCATCACGCGTCCGCGCTGCTCGGGCACGAAAAGGTCGGTGGCGATGGCCAGCACCACTGAGCCGATCACCCCGCCGAACAGCCCCGTGAAGATGCGGGCGGCGAGCAGCAACTCGAAGGTGCCCGCCATGCCGCACCAGGCCGTGCCGATGACGAATCCCGCATAGAAAAAGAGCAGCAGCTTCTTGCGGTCAAAGCGGTCGGCAAATCCGGCGGCCAGGAAGCCGGCAGCACCAGCGGCAAAGGCGTATGCCGACACCACCGTGCCGAACTGCGCGGTGGTGGCATCCAGTGCGGGCATGATCAGCGCACCCAGCGGTGCCATCAGCATGAAGTCGATGATCACGGCGAACTGCAGGAAGGCCAGCATCGCGATCACGGCCTTCTGGTAACCGGTAAACAGCGGCGCGGCAACGGGCTTGGCAGGCATCGGGACCTCGTGGGCGGAGGGGCAGGGCGGCGCAGTTTACGGCCGCAACCGCGCGCCGACGTCCCCCGGAAGGGCAATTCACAGCGGCTGTCGGTAGCGGTATGCTTGCACTATAGATGGGGGAAATCTCAGCCGGTCACCCCTGCCGCGCCGGCCCCACTCGCGCCGGCCCCGCGAGAGCCTGCCGCGCCGGCGTCAGGGCGTTGCGATGGCCGTGTCCCCGTCCTGCCGACCCGACTGTTTCCCGCGCTCCTTGCGCGGCGCCCGCGCCAGATAGAGAAACCGCGTCGGGAACGCGAACTCGATGCCCCGTCCCTCCAGCTCCTGGTGGATGCGCAGGTTGATTTCCTGCTGGATGTCCATGTAGCGGTTGTAGTCCGGCGACAGCACGAAGTACACCGATTCAAACTCGAGCGCGTCGGACCCGTGCCTGGCGAAGTGCGCGCGGTCGAAGCGGGTGTCGCTCTGCGCCTGGATCGCCGCGCGGATGATCTCCGGAATTTCCCGCAGCTGCTCCAGCGGCGTGCCGTAGGCAATGGTGTGGTTCATCACGATGCGGCGTTCGAACATGCGCCCGTAGTTGCGCACCCTGCTCTTCAGCAGGTCCGCGTTCGAGAGGATGATCTGCTCGCCGCTGAGGCTGCGCAGGCGTGTGCTTTTCACGCCGATGTCCTCCACTGAACCGAGGTAGTCGTCGAGGATCAGGAAGTCACCGACAAGGAATGGCTTGTCGAAGGCGATCGACAGGGAAGCGAACAGGTCGCCGAGCACATTCTGCGCGGCAAGCGCGACGGCGATGCCGCCGATGCCGAGACCTGCAACCAGCGCGGTGACATCGATGCCGAGGTTGTCCAGCGCCACCAGCAGCACCAGGCTCCAGATGGCCACGCGCAGGATGAAGGCGATAATTCCCAGCGAGCCGGCCACGGCGCGATCACTCAGGGTGGCGGTACGCCGGCGCCGCCGCTCAAGCCACGCCATGGCCGCTGCCGAAACCCAGACGCCGACCTGGAAGAAGAGAGTGAGCATCAAGCCGGCTTCCAGCACCCTTTGCGCGCGATCCGGCATGGCGAGGGTCGACAGCCCCGCAAATATCGACACCACCACGAAGAAGAGCAGCGTGGTGCGGCTCAGGATCTCTACCGGGATTTCCGTCAGCTCCGTGCTGTTCGTCTGTCGCAGCCGCGCATGGTAGCGACGCACCGCCGAGCGCGCGGTGAGCAGCACGAAGAACAGCACGAGGATCACGCCGAGGGCGATCAGCCAGGACAGCAGCGAGTTGCCGAACAGGCTCGCCGATTCGACGGAATTGAAATCAGGCATGGCGGGATCCTTGGATTTTCGTGGGAAACAGCCCTTTTGCGCATTCAGGCGCGTGCGGCCGGCGGGGATGAGGGAACTATACACATCGGTACCAGTGGCTCAACCCGATGGGCCGCGTGGTCATGGTCCTACGGGGCAAGCTCAACTGGCCTGACAGCCCCACGCGCTGTCGTGCGCAATCATCGACGTTCGCCGCTCACTTCCGGCTTCCTTCAACAATCCAACGCAGGAGATGGTCCTCATGCGGTGGCCCGCTGCTCCAGCATCGCTGCAGCCGATTGCGCCCATCATCCTCGGCGTGCTGATCGCGCTCTTCGGCCTCGTGCTCGCCGTCGGCGGTACGTGGCTGCTTGTGCTGGGCGGCTCTGCGTATTACCTGGTGGTCGGCGTGGCGATGATTGTATCGGGTGTGTTGCTGTATTTGCATCGCATCACCGGTGGCTGGCTTTTCGTGGGCATTTTCCTGGGTTCACTGCTGTGGGCCCTTGCAGAAGTGGGACCCCATGGCTGGGCACTGTTGCCGCGTGTGATCGCACTGCTGGTGCTGCTGGTTGCCGTGTGCCTGGTGATGCCCACCCTGAGCGTGGCGCCATTCCGCTGGAAGGCTGGCGCCGGGGCCGCCGGCGCGGCGATAGTGGTGGCGGCAGCCGCCGCGTTCGTGTTTGCGCAGATCAATGCACCGAAGCCATTGCGGGAGCTGCCTCCATTGGCGCTGGACATGGCCGACACCGCCCTGCTCCAGCCCGGTGCGGACTGGCCGGCCTACGGTGGCAGCTACAGCGCGCGGCGCTTCTCGCCGCTGGGCGAAATCACGCCGGAGAACGTGGGTTCGTTGCGACGCGCCTGGTTGATCCACACCGGCGACCTGCCATCTGAAGGCGCGGAGGGCATGTACGGCGCGGAGAACACGCCGCTGAAGGTCGGCAACTCCCTCTATATCTGCACTCCGAAAGGCATCGTGCTGGCGGTGGATCCTGCTACCGGTGAGGAGCGCTGGCGTTTTGATCCGCAGGTTGCGGATGAGGCCATTCCCTACACGGCCGCCTGCCGCGGAGTGAGCTACTTCGTGGTGCCTGACGCCGCCGCCAGCGACGCCTGCGCAGCGCGCCTGATCTACGGCACGCTTGATGCGCGACTGTTCGCGATCGACGCAGGCACGGGCCAGCCCTGCGCTGACTTCGGCACCAGTGGCGCAGTCGACACCACCGTCGGCATGGGCGAGACACCACCCGGCTACGTGTCGATCACCTCACCTCCAACCATCGTGCGCGGCGTTGTGGTGACTGGTCACCAGGTGCTGGATGGCCAGGATCGCTGGGCTCCATCCGGAGTGATCCGTGGCTACGACGCCGTGAGCGGCGAGCTGCGCTGGGCCTGGGACATGATGCATCCGGACTGGACGGGCTATCCACCCGAAGGTGAAACCTGGGCTCGCGGCACGCCGAACATGTGGACCACGGCCAGCGGCGATGAACAGCTGGGGCTGGTCTACCTGCCCATGGGCAATGCGGCGGCCGACTACTACTCCAGCCTGCGCCGCCCTGAGGAACGTGAGTACTCGACCTCGCTGGTGGCCCTGGACGTCCTGACCGGCAAGCCCGCCTGGCACTTCAAGGCCGTCTACAACGACGTGTGGGACTACGACTTCGGCGCCCAGGCTACGCTGGTGGATTGGGAGGGCATACCTGCGCTGATCCTTCCCTCCAAGCAGGGCGACATTTATGTGCTCGACCGGCGTACCGGCCGGCCATTGACTCCAGTCGGTGAAATGCGGGTGCCGAGTGGTGGCGTGGAGGCTGCGCAACGTATGCCGACCCAACCTGTGTCGCTCTGGCACACCCTGCGCAAGGCGGACCTCACCGAACGCGACATGTGGGGCATGTCTCCCATTGACCAGATGATCTGCCGCATCCAGTTCCGGCGTGCGCGTTACGCCGGTCCTTATACGCCACCGGAAAGCGGGCGCCGGACGATCCAGTATCCGGGGTACAACGGCGGCACCGACTGGGGTGGCATTGCCGTGGATCCGCGGCGCGGCGTGATCATCGCCAACTACAACGACACGCCGAACTACGTGGAGCTGGTGCCGCGTGCGCGCGCGGATCGCATGGGCTGGGCGCCACGCAACCAAACCCGCGGCAAGATGGGCGGTGTGGAAGGTGCCGGTGACCCGCAGGCCAATACCCCCTATGCCGTGGACGTCAACGCGGGCTGGCGCCTGCCTGTCACCGCCATGCTGTGCAAGCAGCCCCCGTATGGCGGCATCCGCGCCATCGACATGCGCACGGGTGAAACCATCTGGGACCGTCCGTTCGGCCAGGCGCGTCGCAATGGTCCATTCCGCATTCCTTCGATGCTGCCGGTGGAGATCGGCACGCCGAACAATGGCGGCCCCGTGGTCACCGCGAGCGGACTTGTCTTCATTGCCGCCGCCACGGACAACCTGATCCGGGCCATTGACCTCAAGACCGGGGAAACAGTGTGGAGCGACGTGCTGCCCTCCGGTGGGCAGGCCACGCCGATGACCTATTCGGTCAATGGCAAGCAATACGTGGTGATCCATGCGGGCGGCCACCACTTCATGGAGACGCCCATCGGAGATGAGGTCATTGCCTATGCGCTCCCCTGACGCTGAGGCACTGACAATGCGCGGATTCGGCCGTTCACTGAAAATGCCGGCCTGCCTGTTCGGCGGCCCCGCCCTGTGGCTGGCCGCGATGATCCTTGCGCGGAACATCGCCCAGTGGCGGTGTGGACCGGTCGGGCCGGTGATGATCCACGCAGTTGCGGCCTCGGGTTGCCTGCTGATTGTCTATGTCGCGCTGCGCAGCGTGCGGGGTGAGGGGCGGGAGGTCGATGCCAGTGAGCGTGGCTGGTACTTCACCGCCGGAATCATCGCGGTGCTCTGCATGACAGGCATTGGCACCACGGCTGTTGCCTCCGCGATGACCGGCAGTTGTTGACAGGCTGCATAAACGACCCATGAGGAGATGAGCATGACCGAAAAGCACGCGAGGATTCATTGGGATGGGGCAGGCAAGGCAGGCACCGGCAGGATCAGCACCGAAACTGGTGCGCTGAAGGACTACCCGTATGGATTCGCCAGCCGCTTCGAGGACGATCGCCGCGGCACCAATCCCGAGGAGCTGCTGGGTGCAGCGCATGCAGCCTGCTTCACGATGGCCTTCTCCTTTGCCTGCGATGCCCAGGGCATTGCAGCGAAGTCCATCGACACCACGGCGGCCGTGCGGCTGGTGAAGGAAGGAGAAGGCTTCACCATCGATCGTATCGCACTCACATTGAAGGCCGCGGTTCCCGGCATCGACGACGCGAGATTCCAGAAGATCGCCAGAGGGGCGAAGGAAAACTGTCCGCTGTCGAAGGCGCTGGCCGGCGTGGCGGAAATCACGCTGCAGGCAACGCTGGTGGCGTGAGCAGCGCCCGCGGGTCGCCTATAGGCCTACTCCTACAGCAGGCGGCGCCGGGGCAATCTGGCCTCTGCTCACCAAGGGAGCAAGATCAGGACATCACTCCCGGAGGTGTGCATGGCTCGTACAAAACCAGTGGATATTGATGCGCTGCTCGACGACGCCGGCAATGAAATTGGCAAGGGTCACGACATCCGCTCCGTGGGCCCCAGCGACAGCTCCGATACGGGAGCCGACATGATGGGCCTGGGCGGACTCGACAGCACCAGCGACCGCAACGGCACCGGTGAACGCGTAAGCGTGGAGCAGGAAGCGGAACTGGAGGCTGGCGACATCGCTGCGGACGACATCGTCGATGCGCGGCATGCTGGCCTGGGTCGTGGCCTGGACCAGGCTGAAGAGGCGCAGCTCGGCGTTACTGACGAAGAACTGGAGCGGGTGCTGCGGGACCGGGCGGGTCTCGACACGGAGTGAAATAGAGGACACTCCTGTTCAGGCAAGTGCAATCCCCTGCCGGGCCGGGCATGATCCCGGCCATCAGGCCAGGAGGATTACCATGCGTCACGCCATTGCCGCGCTCGTCCTGAGCTGCGCGTCCCTTGCTTCTGCACAGGCCGCCACCCTGCTCGTGGTCAACAAGGAAGACGCAACGCTTTCCTTCATCGACCCGGCAACGGGCAACAGCCTGGCCACGGTGGGCACCGGACCCAGCCCGCATGAGCTGGAAGTGACACGGGATGGCCGCACGGCCGTGGTTTCCAACTATGGGCCACAACTACCCGGCGGCAACTCGCTCAGCGTCATCGACATTGCCGCCCGGCGTGAGCGCGCCCATGTGGAGCTGGGCGAACTGCGCCGCCCGCACGGGCTGGTTGCCAACGGCCGGCACGTGTACTTCACGGCCGAGGACTCGAAACACGTCGGCAGGCTGGATACCTCCACCGACCGCGTCGACTGGCGCTTCCCGACCAACCAGGAACGCACGCACATGGTGGCGGCGAGCCGCGACGGCGCCACCTTGTTCACGGCCAACGTGAATTCGAACTCGGTGAGCATCATCGAGCGCGGCGCCGACGGCGCTGGCCGGCAGACGCTGGTCACGGTTGGTGCGGGTCCGGAGGGTCTCGACCTCACCCCGGACGGCCGCCAGCTGTGGGTGGCCAACTCCCAGAGCGGGAACGTGTCCATCATCGACGTTGCCACCAGGGCCGTGGTGAAAACCTTCAACACAGGCACCCGCCGTTCGAACCGGCTGAAGTTCACGCCCGATGGCGCCCTTGCGCTGGTGTCGGACCTCACGGCAGGCGAGCTGGTTCTGGTCGATGTGAAATCACAAAGCGTGAAGACACGGATCCCGATCGGCCAGGGGGCATCGGGCATCCTCGTGGTGCCGGATGGATCCCGCGCCTACGTGGCGGCGGCCGGTGAACGCAAGCTCGCGGTGGTAGACCTGAAGTCGCTGGCCGTCATCGGGCAGATCGCCACCGGCGGCGGACCTGACGGCATGGCCTGGGTACCCTAGTCAACCTCCGATCCCGCGGCGCGTTCTATCCCGGGAACCATCCCGACCTTTCCTGCAATGAGGCGAGTGACCTGCGTGCCGAGCCAATCGCACCAACCTGCCGCGGCACGGCCGATCCCCGCCCTCTTCTTCATTCCACTGATCGCCGCACTCGGGGCAGCCTGCACATCGTCAGAGGCTCCGCCGGATGGAGCCCTTGTCGATATCGACGGCATCCCGCGCGGAACGCTGGCGCATCCGGCGCACGGCCGGTGGTCGGCATTGTTGTTCGTTGGCACCGACTGTCCGGTTTCCAACCAATATGCCCCGGAGATCCGCCGCATCTGCAACCAGTACGCGCCCGCCGGCGTGCAGTGCACGCTGATCTACAGTGAACGGCAATCCACGGCCGGGCAGGTGCGCGCCCATCAGGATGCCTTCGGCCTGGGAGAGATTCCGGCGGTCATCGACACTGGGCAGTCGCTGGCCGGACTCGCCGGGGCAAGCGTCACGCCACAGGCTGTCGTGTACGCGGCCGACGGCGCGCTGGCATACAGTGGACGCATCGACAACCTGTATATGGAACTGGGTCGCCCGCGACAGGGTGCGACCGAACATGACCTGCGCAACGCGCTGGAAGACCTGGTAGCGGGTCGTGCAGTACGCACACCGCGCACACAAGCCATTGGCTGCTACATCGAATGAACCTGCGGAGAACCGGCATGACCAAGTCGCTCTGGCTGGCGCCCATCCTGCTGGTGGCCTCGGCCGCCCATACGGCCGCGCCATCCCCGCCCACGTTCTCCGGCCAGGTGGCTGCTATCGTGTACAACAACTGCGCGCCCTGCCACCGACCCGGCGAGGCCACGCCGTTCACGCTGACCAGCTATGAAGATGTGCGCCGCCGGGCCAGGATGATTGCCGATGTGACGGCCAGTGCCTACATGCCGCCCTGGCATGCGGACTCGCAGATGGCCGGGTTCAGTCACGACCGTCGCCTCACCGAGGCACAGATCAGGACACTGTCGGACTGGGTGTCCGCCGGCATGCCCAGGGGTGACGCGCGACGCGAACCTCCCCTGCCGGAATTCACGACCGGCTGGCAGCTCGGCGAACCGGATCTCGTCGTGCGCATGGACCAGGCCATGCAGGTCCCGGAGGATGGCCCCGACCTCTACCGGAACTTCGCCATCCCGCTGGGGCTCGCCGAGGGTCGCTGGGTACGCGCCATCGAGTTCCGGCCTTCCGGCAAGAGCTCGCACCACGCACTGTTCTTCTTCGACACGACTGGCAATGCATTGCAGATGGACCAGGGTGATCCCGCGCCCGGCTACAACAGCATGAACCTGCTGGGTGGCACGGGCAGCAACCTGCGTGCCCTGCTCACTCGTGGCGCAACCGGTCAGGAGGCGACCGTCGGCCTCCTGGGCGGATGGGCCGTGGGTGGTCGCCCTGCCGAGTTGCCGGAAGGCGTCGCGCGCTGGCTGCCGGCAGGCGCCGCGCTGGTATTGCAGATGCACTTCCATCCCAGCGGAAAGCCCGAATCAGGACAGGCCGTGGTGGGCATCCACTTTGCCCCCGCGGCGCCAGCGCGGCCGCTGCTCGAGCTGCAGCTGCCGCCGCTGTTCGGCGCATTGGCCGGCATCGACCTGCCGGCAGGCCAGCCACGTGTGATGGTGCGCGATTCCTTCACGCTGCCCATCGACGTCGAGGTGCTCAGCGCCGGCGGCCATGCCCACTACCTTGCCACCGACATGAAGATGACCGTGACGCCACCGGGCGGCACGGCGCGCGACCTGTTCTCGATTGCAAGCTGGGATTTCAGTTGGCAGGAACGCTACTACTTCGACCAGCCGGTGCGACTCGCAGCTGGCACGCGCATCGACGTGGCCCTCGCCTATGACAACAGCGCGGCCAATCCTGCGAATCCCTTCTCGCCGCCACGGCGCGTGCGCTGGGGCCAGCAATCCACCGACGAGATGGGCAGCATCACGCTGGAGATGCTGCCGGTGCGGCAAAGTGACGTGCCGCGTTACGATGCGGCCGTGAGGGAACACCTCACGCGTTCGGCCGCGCAGCGCATCGGTCAGAGCCGGGGAAACACCTCGTTGACCGAGTAGCCGGCCAGGCCCAGGTCAGGCGCAGCGAGATTCGCGAGGATGGTCTCGAACACGGCCGAGTAGGAAGCCACTGGACAACTCTTCCGTGGTCCGGCGATCGATTCCTCGTTCGAGCACAGCACCTTCCTGCCGTCCCCGCCATAAAGCACCTGCCGGTAGCTGGCGTCGGCGCAGTTGCCGGCCTGGTCCAGCAGCACGAGGCTGCTGTCCGGATCTGACGGCGGCCGGATTTCAATCACACGATTGCGGACGTCGACGCAGGAGGTGGTGCCCTGGGCAACCTCGATCGCATGGATGTAGGGTGCGCAGCTTTCGCGCTTCCAGTCCTTGAGCTCATCCACCGGGCCAAAGCCGGCAGCCTTCGCGGCCTCCAGCTGCTCCGCGGGGATGTCGTGCACGATGATCCCGGAGACTCCGGCGCCACAGACTGCCGGGTAGGAGACGTCATCGAGCCGGGTGCCGCAACTGGAGCGCTGGACCTTGATGCCGATTGCCGTGAGCTTGCCGGCGCTGAACGCAGGAGTCACCACCGGCGGGGCACATTGGGCCACACGCGGTCCCATCTCATAGACCACTGCCTGGGCCTCGCCGCCGACCGGCATGAGTTCGGCATCATCGGTGCAGGCCAGGGCTGCGAGGCCGATGAAGCAAAGCATGAGTTTCACGCGCATGGCGCCACCGCCCTTTGTCCGGGCGGTCAGTCTAACAAAGACAGGTACAGCGGATGTTGACGCGGCAACGTCTGCACACGCCTGGAGGGCAAGCTTCGTATACTGACAGCAACAGAAGAACATGCCCGGGGTGCAGCAGTGGGGATTCCCGTAGACAGCCGGCGCGGCCGCGCCGCGTTGATGGTGGCGCATTGCGCCGGCATGGTCGACCTGGTGGCGTTGTCGGTGTGGGTGGGCGCGCTGATTGCGCACTACGGCTTCGACCCGCAGCGCGCCGGCGGATTGCCCACGCTGTTCCTGGTGGGTGCGGTGCTGGCCAGCGTGACGGTGGCGCCGCGCATCCAGCGTGTGAACGGTCGCTGGGTGGCAACGGCGGGGTTCGCCATTTCAGCGGTGGCCTTCTGGCTGGCGTCCGGCACCACCGTGTACGCACAGCTGGGCACGCTGCATCTTGTGGCAGGTCTCTCTGCGGGTGCCGCACTGAGCGTCACGCACGGCACCATTGCGCGCAGCGCCAATCCGCACCGGGTGTTCGCCATCGCCGGCATGTCCCTGGGCGTCTTTGCCGTGGCGTTTCTGGCTGGCACTCCGCAGCTGATCGCCGCGCAGGGTGGACCCGTGCTGTTCAAGGCGTTTGCGGTTGTGATGGCGGTGGGCGCCGTGGCGTCGCTGCTGGCGTTTCCGGGTGCGGGTGCGGCGGCTGCCACTGCGCAGGCCAGGCCGGGTCCGCTCCCCAGGGTGGTCTGGTTCGGCATCCTCGGCATTTCGTGCATGACGCTGGTGCAGGCCATGGTGTTCGGATTCCTCGAAGGCGCGGGCACGCATCGCGGCTTCGAGCGGGGAGCCATCAACGGCGTGCTCATCGTGCTGGGCCTGGTGAACCTGCTGCCGGCCTTGCTTGCGGCACTGCTGCAGGGGCGCCTGGCGGCACGCAAGGTGCTGCTGGCAGGCCCTGTGCTGCAATGTGCGCTGGCAGCCACCATCATGGTCTCCCCGGCGTTCGGTCCCTATGCCTTCGCGGCCTCGCTGCTGGCGGCGGTGCTGATCTTCACCCACACCTTTGCCTTCGGCCTGCTCGCGCAGCTCGATACCAGCGGCCGCACGCTCACCGGCACCCCGGCCATGCTGATGGTGGGGTCGGCCATCGGCCCTTTCCTCGGCGGCACGCTGGTCAATGCCTTCGGGTATGAATCCCTCGCTGCGGCTGCAGTGGTGCTGTCGATTGCCGCGGTGTTCTGCTTCGCGCAACTCCCGGGCCCGGCCGCGCGCCGTTAGAACCGCTCTCTTCGCGGCTCGCGCCGCGTAGGACGACAGCGACCGCGGCAAGTCTTCGCGGCTGATATGCACGCGGACTCGCGTGCCCAAGACTCCCGCAGCCCTACTGCAGGAGTCCACCATGGCCGCCAGGAAAAAGAATTCCCGACCCGCTGCGCGGCCCGGTGCTGCCAAGGCCAGTCCGAAACCCGCCCGCCGATCGGGACTGACCGCAGCCAGCGCGAAGAGCTCGGCAAAGGCCACCGTCAGTGGCCCTGCGCGCAATGGAGGCAGGGAGGCGGTCACCGACCTGCCGACGCTGAAGATGGCCGGCACCGAAGCGCTGGCCGCAGCCATGCCCTTCAACGCGGCGAAGCCCGCCGAGTTCGGCGCTGCCGCCGATGCGCCCGTCGCGGGCCAGGCCGTGGAGCCGGGTGATCCGGTCATAGGTGCCAGCACGCTCAGCGAATCCAATGCCTCGCCGAAGGTCGGCAGCGGCAATCCGCAGCTCAGCTTCAATCCCGCCAGCGGACCGCTGGACCGGGTGCGCGTGGATTCTGCCGGCCGCACGCTCACCACCAACCAGGGCGTGCCCGTCGCGGACAACCAGAACTCGCTGAAGGCGGGCCTGCGCGGGCCCACGCTGATGGAGGACTTCATCCTCCGCGAGAAGATCACGCATTTCGACCACGAACGCATTCCCGAGCGCATCGTGCATGCCCGCGGCTCCGGCGCCCACGGCTACTTCGAGTGCTACAAGCCGCTCACCAGGCTCACCCGCGCGGCATTGTTCTCTGCGGCCGGCAAGCGCACGCCGGTATTCGTGCGCTTCTCCACGGTGGCCGGGGAGCGCGGCTCGACCGACACGGCGCGTGACGTGCGCGGATTCGCCGTGAAGTTCTATACCGATGAAGGCAACTGGGACCTGGTCGGCAACAACATCCCGGTGTTCTTTATCCAGGATGCGATGAAGTTTCCCGACCTGGTGCACGCCGTGAAGCCCGAGCCGCACCATGCCATGCCGCAGGCGGCCTCCGCGCACGACACCTTCTGGGACTTCGTGTCGCTGATGCCGGAGTCCACGCACATGCTGATGTGGATCATGTCGGACCGCGCCATTCCGCGCAGCTACCGCACCATGCAGGGCTTCGGCGTGCATACCTTCCGCTTCATCAACGAGGCTGGCGAGTCGCGGTTCGTGAAATTCCACTGGTCTCCCGTGGCCGGCACGCACTCGCTGGTGTGGGACGAGGCCGTGAAGATCTCCGGCGCCGATCCGGACTTCCACCGCCGCGACCTGTGGGAGTCGATCGAGGCCGGCGTTTACCCCGAGTACGAACTTGGCATCCAGGTATTCACCGAGGAGCAGGCCGAGGGCTTCTCCTTCGACGTGCTCGATGCCACCAAGATCGTGCCGGAGGAGCTGGTGCCCGTGCAGCCGGTGGGCAAGCTGGTGCTCAACCGCAACCCGGACAACTTCTTCGCAGAAACCGAGCAGGTGGCCTTCTGTGCCGCCCACATCGTGCCCGGCCTGGACTTCAGCAATGATCCGCTGCTGGCCGGCCGCATCCACTCCTATGTGGATACGCAGATCTCCCGCCTCGGTGGCCCGAACTTCCACGAGATTCCGGTCAATGCGCCGGTGGCACAGGTGCACAACAACCAGCGCGACGGCATGCATCGCCAGGCAATCGCGCGCGGCCGCGTGGCCTACGAGCCGAACTCGCTGGCGGGCGGCTGCCCCTTCCAGGCCGGCATGCAGGGATTCACGTCGTTTCCCGAACAGCGGCAACGCGATGAGCACAAGGTGCGCGGCAAGCCCGAGCGTTTTGCCGAGCACTACAACCAGGCGACGCTGTTCTGGGAGAGCCAGACGGCGGTCGAGAAGCAGCACATCATCCGTGCATTCCGGTTCGAACTCACCAAGGTGCAGGTCACTGCGGTCCGCCAGCGCGTGGTCGCACAGCTGCGCAATGTGGCCGGGGAACTGGCCGAGGCGGTCGCAAGTGGCCTGGGGCTTTCATCCCTGCCGGAGCCCCTGCCGAAGCATGTGCGCAAGCCAGTCCGTCCCGAGGTGAAGACCTCTCCCGCGCTGTCGCTGTTTGCCCGGCCGGGCAGCACCGGCATCCGCGGTCGCCGCATCGCACTGCTGGTGGCCGATGGGGTGGACGGCGCCGCGGCGGCCGGCATCCACGCCGAGTTGAGTGCGGCCGGGGCCGTGCCACGGTTCATCGGTGTGTCGCTGGGACAGGTGGCGAGCACCACAGGTGAGCCGCTGGAGGTGGAGATTTCCCTCGAGACGGCTCCATCGGTGCTCTGGGATGGCTGCATCGTCGCGCCGGGCCAGGCCGTGGCCGCCGCGCTCGGCAACAGCGGCCAGGCACTGGAGTTCCTCCGGGACCAGTATCGCCATTGCAAGCCCCTGCTGCTGCTTGGCTCGTCCGTGGAGCTGCTGGAAGCGGCGGGATTGCCCACCGAGCTGCCGGACGGCAGTGATGATCCGGGCCTGCTGCAGGCAGGTGCCGCGGAATCCGCAGCTGCCGTCGCCGCTTTCATCGAAGCACTCGAGCGGCATCGCGTGTTCGAGCGTGAAACCGATCCTCCCATCGTCTGACCCAACTGGAGTACGGCAATGATCGAACCTCAACTGAAGGAGCTGCTGCTGCAGTCCCTGACCCACGAACGGGGCGGCGTGCTGGTGTACCACACGGCGCTGGAATGCGCAGTCAACAGCGACCTGCAGGAAGAGTGGCAGGAATACCTCCAGCAGACCCAGCACCATGTCGAGGTGCTGACCGGTGTCTGTGAGCAGGTGGCAGTGGATCCGGGCGAAATGACGCCGGGCTGCCGCATCGTGCAGGAGATGGGCAAGTCGCTGGTGATCGCGATGAAATCAGCGCTGGCTGCCGGTGACCCGGCAGCTGCCGAACTGGTGGCCTGCGACTGCGTGGTACTTGCAGAAACCCGGGACCATGCCAACTGGGAGCTGATCGGCGCCTGCGCAAAGGAAATGCAGGGCGGGCACGCCACGATACTGCAGCAGGCCTACGACGAAGTGGAAGACCAGGAAGACGAGCACCTCTATCACACGAAGGGCTGGTGCCGTGAATTGTGGCGCCAGGGGCTGGGGCTCAAGGCAGTGCTGCCGCCGCCGGAAGAAAAGCAGCATGTGACCACCGCCATCGAGGCCGCGCAGGCCAAGGCCCGCGCCCACTGAATCCGCTCAGCGGATCGTCACGGCGGCGCTGGCGCTGGCCGTGGCGCGCAGGTCCACCGCGGCGTCGCCACTGTGGCGCGAGAAAGTGCCGGCTGCATCCGCGGAATGCCATGTCCAGGCCTCCAGGTGATATAGCCCGGCTGCCAGGTTGGTGATGTCGGTGCCCGCAGGCACCTGTGTCACGTCGACGAAGGTTGATCCCAGTTGCTGCTGCAATACTTCATCGAGCGGGACCACGGTCACCACGGCGCCTTCGCGTGTGACCAGCAACGCCCCACGGTCGTACTGGGCCGGATTCTCCACCGTGACGGTGGCGGAGATGCTGCCGGGCACCGCCGGCGCAACGACATCGAGCGGGGGCACACTGAACAGCGCGGTATCGGATGCGGGACTGGCAGGTCGCAGCGTGGTGGATGCAAAGGCGCCATGCCCGTATTGCGAGGACACCGCGGCCACGCCGTAGCGTGCCGCGCCCTCGCGTGGTGTGCCGGAACGCAGCGTGAAGCCGGCGCCGTAAGTACCGTAGGAGATGCTGTCGGCGCGCGACAGCGCTACCGGCCGGGCGAAGCGCCCGCTCAGCGGATCCACCGGCGCCACCGCGATCAGGTAGGGCTCATCCTCGCCCGGCAATGTCTGGTAGAAGCCCACGCGCGCGCCGCGCGGCACCAGCGGCGCTTCCGCCTGCAGGTTGGCTTCGTAGGGATCCGCAGGCTCCAGGGTGATGCCGAGCGATACGTTTGCGGCGTTGGCGGGCGTGCCGGTGGAGACGGGCACGTCGCGCACCACCACGGTCTGGATGCCCGGCCCCGAGATGACCAGATCGAACTGCGGCGACTGCTCGTCGTCCCCGAGCGGCAGCGGATACAGCACGAAGGCACCATTCACACCCACGGAACTGCTACCCACCAGTACATGGCGACCGAGGGCCCGGTCGAGCTCCTGGGCCGTCACCTGGATGTCGGGCCGCCCGGTGTCCGTATCGATGTCCAGCTGCGAGAGGTTCAGCGTGCCGCGGATGGTGCCGGCATCGCCCACCTCATAGGCGCGCAGCACGGGGTTCAGCACGAACCCCGTACGGCCGCCGAAATGGAATTCGGTGAGATCGCGAGCCGCGTCGAACGCCACCTGCACCGTGTTGATGGGGGTGCTGCCGCCGGTATCGACCACCACCTTCAAGGCAAGGCCGACACCGATGCCCTCGCCGGCATTGAGCACCTCCAGCCGCGTGGTGCGCTCGTCGCCGTTGTCGTTGAACCAGCGCACCTCGTTGTTGTGGCGGGCATCGAGTTCCTTCGCGGAGTCATGCAGCTTCGCATCGCTGTCCGCCAGCAGCAGGCGCATCTGCCGCCACCTGCCTGACGGCAGCACCAGGTCACTGGCAATGCTGGTGAGGCCTCCACCGGTTACATCCACCAGGTCGATGGTGCGGGCATCGTCGAGACGGAATTTTTCCCAGGTGTCATCCGCGGGCGCCGCGGTGGCGCTTTCGTTGAACCACACCTCTTCAACGGTGACCAGCACGCTGGAATACCCCGCGGCCACATTGCCGGTGGCGTTGACCTCCACGGCCGCATCGCAGGCAGCCAGCAGCGCGAACGCGGCCAGGGCAAGTATCCTTCTCATCCCACTACTCTAGTTGAAGAATGGCCTGCCATGTCCGAGCATAGGGCATGGCTACCGGGGGAACGCGATGCGCCGGATGATTCCGGTCCTGCTGGCCGCAAGCCTGCTCGTGGCTGTGCCCGCCGTAGCGCAGCAGCAGCTACCCCAGGTGCTGCGCGGGGGACCGCCCTCCGATGTCCCCGTGGCCGTGCAGTTGCTGCGCTGGCACATGCTCGACAACGAAGTGAGTTCGCTCACCTTCCGCACCATGGACACCTTGTTCACCACGCGCAGCGTGGGCCGCGCCGGCCCCGTGTGGCACCTGCCGCGCAGCGAGCAGCCTCTGGAATTCACCTATTCCTGGCAGGGAAAAACGTTGCCTGCAGCGGAATTTCTCGAGCGCACCTACACCAATGCGCTGCTGGTGATGAAGGACGGCCGCATCATCAGCGAGATCTACCGCAACCACAGCGATGAACGCACGCGCTTCATGGCCTGGTCGATGACCAAGTCCATCACCTCGGTGCTGGTGGGCTGTGCGCTGGCCGAGGGCCGCATGACCTCGCTCGAGGCGCCCATCACGCAATACCTGCCGGAGCTGGCGGGTGGGGGCTATGCCGGCGCTTCCATCCGCGACGTGATGGAAATGCGTTCGGGCGTGGCCTATGACGAACGTTACGATTTCGATAACCCCGGCGTGGCGGCGAGCAATCACATTGCCGCCCTGGTGCGCAACACTGCCCGCTTCGCCGACGTGGCGCGCACACTGCCCCGCAGTCATGCGCCCGGCGCGCAGTTCGCCTACAAGACCATCGATACGGCCGTGCTGGGCTGGCTGGTGGAGCGGGTCACCGGCGGCAGCGTGGCCGCCTGGACCGAACACTGCCTTTGGGAACCGCTGGGCGCGGAGTCCGATGGTTTCTACATCATGGACGGCCCGCCGGGCACGGGACGCGAATTCAGCGGCGCGGGCTTCAATGCCACGCTGCGCGACTTCGCGCGCTTCGGCCAGATGATGCTGGATGGCGGCGTGGCCAATGGGCGGCGCATCGTGTCCGCGGACTGGGTGCGCCAGTCGACGGTGCCACGGCATCCGGAAGATGCAGCCCGCGGCGGCTACGCGCTGCAGTGGTGGACGGTGGGCGGCAGCGATGCCTACATGGCCCTCGGCCTGCAGGGGCAATACATCTACATCGACCCGGCCACCCGCACGGTGGTGGTGAAACTGAGCTACTTTCCGCCGGGAGACAACTCCGCGCTCGAGGCAGAGACCCAGGCCTTCATGGCCGCGGCAGCTGCCTGGCAGCCACGCACCAGCCGCTAGCGATACAAGGGGGATGGCATGAAGACATTCGGCTTTGGCCAGAAGGCAGGCCAGGTCGTGCAGACCGCCTATGTGGTGCAGGACATGCGCGCCGCCATCGACTGGTGGGTCAGCGACGGCAGGGCGGGCCCCTTCTTCCTGCTCGACAGCTTCACCGGCCCGGAGCAGCGCTATCGCGGCGCACCCACGCAGGCCGACGTGGCCATCGCAATGGGCTTCGCCGGCCACATGATGATCGAGCTGGTGCAGCCGAAGGATGACCGCCCTTCGGTATATCGGGAGACCATCCAGAAGCAGGGCTACGGCTTCCACCATATCGGCATCGCCTTCGAGGACGTGGAGGCCGCGCGCGAGGCCTACCACAAGCGCGGCTACCATGAGGCCTTCTCCACGCCCGTGCCCAGCGGCGGCAATGTGTATTACATGGGCGACCATCCCGGCGCTCCGGGATTCGTGGAACTGATCCCCGCCACCCCGGGCATGGACGAGATGTTCACGAAGTACTGGCGCGCCTCCGTGGACTGGGACGGCAAGGATCCGGTCAGGCCGTTCGGCTGAGGCACCGCCCGGCGCATTGGGGTATCTTTGCGCCGTGACCTCCTCCCCCGACGCGATCCCGGCCGCGGATCAGCGGCAACTTCTCTGCACGCACGCCATATACGGACTGCACGCGCTGTCGGTAACGGCAGGCGTGGTGACCACGCTGCTGGGGCACCGCACGCTGCTGTTCGGCCTGCCGTCGCTGGTTGGCGCCGTGCTGAACGTGGTGCAGCGCGGCCAGTCACAGGGCAGCTGGCTGGCCTCTCACTCCAGGTGGCTGTGGCACACCTTCTGGTGGATGGTGGCGGGCGTGGTGGCCGTCACCGTGGCCTTCGGTCCCATCCTCAGCGTGCTCACGCGTCTGCCGCTGCTGGAGATCGGCTATCTCGCGGTGGCCGGCTGGGCGGGCTGGCGGCTGGCGCGCGGATGGCGTGCGCTGCGGGCCGGCCAGTCGCTGCGCGAGGAAACGGCATGATGCGGAAGATGCCCTGTGCGGCGGCGTTGCTGCTGTTGCTGGCCGGCTGCGGACAGCGCGGCGACCTCTACTTCCCCGAAGCGGAACGCGATCCCGTGGTCACGGTGCCCGCGCAGCTGCCGGCCGCGATCCAGCCCGCCGATGAGGATGACGCTGACGGCACCCCCACGCCCGCAATCCCCGCGCCGCCTGGCGGCGCCGGCACTGCGCCGGCCAATGCCGGCCAGTAGCCGGTCCTGTCCATGTCTTCCGCTGCGCAACCAGCCCATATCTTCGTCGACGGCTCGTCGTACCTGTATCGCGCGTTCTACGCGCTGCCACCGCTGACCAACTCGCGCGGCGAACCCACCGGCGCGGTGCTGGGCGTGATCAACATGCTGCAGCGGTTCATCCGCGAGCAGGCCGACAGCCGCATCGTGGTGGTGTTCGACGCGCCGGGGCGCACCTTCCGCGATGACCTGTACGCCGAATACAAGTCCAACCGCCCGCCCATGCCCGATGACCTGCGCAGCCAGATCGAGCCGCTGCTGGAGTCGGTGGAAGCGCTGGGCCTGCCGCTGCTGCGCATTCCCGGCGTGGAGGCCGACGATGTGATCGGCACGCTGGCCACACGCGCCGCCGCAGCCGGGGAGCATGTGCTCATCTCCACCGGCGACAAGGACATGGCGCAGCTGGTGAACGAGCACATCACGCTGGTGAACACCATGACCGGCAGCGTGCTCGACCGCCAGGGCGTGAAGAACAAGTTCGATGTGTGGCCCGAGCAGATCATCGACTACCTCGCGCTGGTGGGCGACAGCTCCGACAACATCCCCGGCATCGAGAAGGTGGGACCGAAGACGGCCGCGAAGTGGCTGGGCACCTGGCAGAACCTCGACAACCTGATCGCGCATGCCGGCGAGATCGGCGGCAAGGTGGGCGAGAACCTGCGCGCGGGCCTCGACACGCTGGCGCTGTCGCGCCAGCTGGCGACCATACGCGTGGACTGCGACCTGCCGGCTGATGCTGCCGACCAGCCGCGCCGTCCGCCCGACCGCGTGAAGTTGCGCGAACTCTATACGCGGCTGGAGTTCAAGGCGCTGCTCAGGGCGCTGGATGCAGAGGCGCCTGCGGCCACCGCCGTGGCCGTCGCAGCGGCAGAAGGCACCGTGGCCGTGGCGGTGACGGTTGCGGAAACCCTGCCTGAGGCGTCTTCCACTGCGGCTGTCGCCGCCGCGAGCGCGGTGAATGCGCAGCTGCCGCGCGAGTACGAAACCATCCTCACCGAAGAGGCGCTGGAGCGCTGGCTTGCGATACTCGATGCCGCGGAGCTCACCGCCTTCGACACCGAAACCACCAGTCTCAACTACAGCCAGGCGCGCATTGTGGGCATGTCGTTCAGTGTGCGCGCGGGCCAAGCGGCCTACCTGCCGCTGGCGCATCGTTATGCGGGGGCTCCGCAGCAGCTCGACCTGGACCGTACGCTGGCCCGGCTGAAGCCGTGGCTGGAGGATGAAAGCAGGGCCAAGGTGGGCCACCACTTGAAGTACGACGCGCATGTGCTGCGCAACCATGGCATCCGCCTGGCCGGCTTCCGCCATGACTCGATGCTGGAGTCCTACGTGCTGAACAGCGTGGCCACGCGCCACGACATGGACTCGGTGGCGAAGCATTACCTCGGCATCGACACCATCAAGTACGAGGACGTGGCCGGCAAGGGCGCGAGGCAGATCGGCTTCGACCAGGTGCCGGTGGAGAACGCCGCCGCCTACGCGGCCGAAGATGCGGACGTGACGCTGCGCATGCACGAGGCGCTGTGGCCCCAGCTCGCCGCCGAGCCACGGCTGCGGGCGCTGTACGAGGAAATCGAACAGCCGCTGGCCTCGGTGCTGCTCGAGATGGAGGAGCGCGGCGTGCTGCTGGATGCGGCGCTGCTGCGCCGGCAGGGCAGCGAGATCGGCGCCCGCCTCAACGAACTGCAGCGGGAGATCCACGCAGTGGCAGGCGGCGAATTCAATCCGGACTCGCCGCGCCAGCTGCAGCAGATCCTGTTCGAGAAGCTGCAGATCCCGGTGATCCGCAAGACACCCACTGGCCAGCCGTCCACCGCTGAGGATGTGCTGGAAGAGCTGGCCGAAAGCTTCGAGCTGCCGCGGCTGATCCTGGAGTACCGCGGGCTGGCGAAGCTGAAGTCCACGTACACCGACAAGCTGCCGGAGGAGATCCACCCCGGCACGGGACGCGTGCACACCTGCTATCACCAGGCCGTGGCGGCCACGGGACGGCTCTCCTCCACCGAGCCTAACCTGCAGAACATCCCCATCCGCAGGGCCGAGGGTCGGCGCATCCGCCAGGCTTTCATCGCTCCACCCGGCTACGTGCTGATGGCGGCGGACTACTCGCAAATCGAGCTGCGCATCATGGCGCACCTGTCAGGCGATGCGACGCTGGTGCGCGCCTTCGCCGAGGATCAGGACGTGCACCAGGCCACCGCGGCCGAGGTGCTGGGCAAGCCCATCGACGAGGTCACTTCCGATGAACGCCGCTCGGCCAAGGCGGTGAACTTCGGCCTGATCTACGGCATGTCGGCCTTCGGCCTGGCCAAGCAGCTGGGCATCGACCGCGGCGCCGCGCAGAAGTACGTGGACCTGTATTTCGAGCGCTACCCGGGGGTCAAGGAGTTCATGGACCGCACCCGCGCCCAGGCGCGGGAGCAGGGTTATGTTGAAACGGTGCGGGGCCGGCGGCTCTACCTGCCCGAGATCCGCTCCCGCAACCGCAACCTGCAGCAGTACGCCGAACGCAGCGCCATCAACGCGCCCATGCAGGGCACCGCGGCCGACATCATCAAGTCGGCCATGCTGCGCGTGGAGCACGAATGCACTTCGCGCCGCCTGCCGGCAAGGCTTATCATGCAGGTGCACGACGAACTGGTGCTGGAAGTGGCCAGCGAGGCCGTCGATGCAACGGCCGCCATGCTGCGTGAGCAGATGATGGCGGCCGAGTCCCTCAGGGTGCCCTTGAAGGTGGACATCGGCACCGGCGCCAACTGGGACCAGGCGCACTAGCACCAGAAGAATTCAGGAGCAGGTTTCCCATGTCGATCGGCGACGGCTCTCCCGCGGCTGTGGCGGCACAGCCCGTGACCCCGGTGCGCAAGGCCGCGCTGGTTTTCATCTTCATCACCGTGCTGATCGACATCCTGGCCTTCGGGGTGATCATCCCGGTGCTGCCCGGCCTGGTGCGCGACTTCACCGGCGGGGACTTCGCGGCCGCGGCGCGCTGGGTGGGCATCTTCGGCACGCTGTTCGCGGCCATCCAGTTCATCTGCACACCCATCCAGGGCACGCTGTCGGATCGTTTTGGCCGGCGGCCCGTGATCCTGATGTCCTGCCTCGGCCTGGGTGCGGACTTCATGATGATGGCGCTGGCGCAGTCGCTTCCGTGGCTGCTGATCGCGCGTGTGTTCTCCGGCATGTTCTCGGCCAGCTTCACCACGGCCAATGCCTATATCGCGGACGTGACGGCACCCGAGAAGCGTGGCCAGGCCTACGGCATGCTCGGCGCCGCCTTCGGCGTGGGGTTCATCATCGGTCCGATCATCGGCGGAACGCTCGGCAGCTGGAACCTGCGCGCGCCGTTCTGGTTCGCCGGCGGGCTGGCGATGCTGAACTTCCTCTATGGCTGGTTCGTGCTGCCCGAGTCGTTGCCGAAGGAGCGCCGCACGAAGCGCTTCGACTGGAGGCACGCCAATCCCGTCGGCTCGCTCGGCATGCTCACCCGCTTCCCGAATGTGCTGGGGCTGGCGGTGGTGGTGCTGATCGCCAACATGGCGCACTACGTCTATGCCAGCGTGCTGGTGCTGTTCACTGAATACCGCTTCGGCTGGGATGAGAAGCAGGTGGCCTGGATGCTGGCGCTGGTGGGCGTGTTCAGCGCCATCGTGCAGGGATTGCTGGTGGGCCGCATCGTGCCGGCGCTGGGCGAGCGGCGCACGCTGCTGCTGGGCCTGGCCTGTGGCGCGCTGGGATTCGTGGTGTATGGCTTTGCGGGCACGGGCCTGATGTTCCTGGCGGCACTGCCACTGAGCGCGCTTGGGGGGCTGGCCGGGCCGGCCACCCAGGCCCTGGTCTCGCGGCAGGTTTCCCCCGACGCGCAGGGCCGGGTGCAGGGTGCGCTGACGAGCCTGGTCAGCCTCACCGGCATCTTCGCCCCGCTGATGTTTGCCGGCACGTTCAGCCTGTTCATCAGCGAGCGGGCCCCGTTGCACCTGCCCGGCGCGCCCTGGCTGCTGGCAGGCTGCTGGCTGTTCGCGGGCCTGCTCGTAGGACTGAAATTCGCCCGGGCCGCACCGGCCCCGGCTTCGACCCAGTCCTGACGGGCGGGCTTCAGCCCCGATTTCGCGGCCGCGGAATCATGTTGCAATGCAACTGTAGGCTAACGATTACTTAACCTCGCGGCGTCCATCCGCCGGAACTTCCCGCGCGCCTCATGTTCCAATCCAGGTGAGCGTCACAAGCGCTCCCCGCTTCCCTCCCTGAGCGGGTTTGCTGTCCGGCATCGAGACCTGCCCGACAGCTCTTTGCCCCGGCGGCTCACACCGCCGGGGTCATTTCTTTCTGGAGTCCGAAATCCAGCTGCGCAGCAGGCCGCGGGCCTCCTCCAGTCCGGCGCCGCTGTGCGCCGAGAACAGCTGCACGCTGGCGCGTCCTTCCAGTTCCTTGCCCGCCAGCCGCAGGGCCGTGAGCGACTGGCCGCGGGGCAGCTTGTCTGCCTTGGTGAGCAGCACATGCACGCGGCCGGGGGGCCGGTCAGCCCAGTCCACCAGACCCAGATCCATCTCGCCCACCCCGCGGCGGATATCCACCACCAGCAGCAGGGCGGAAAAGCTCGTCCGCTGGCGCAGCGCCTCCCCCAGCGGCCCCCAGGTGGCCCGGGTGGCTGCCGCTACCTTCGCATGGCCGTAGCCGGGCAGGTCCACCATCCGCGTGTCCGGCCCCAGGCTGAAGTAGTTGTAGAGCTGGGTGCGCCCTGGCGTGCCACTGGTGCGTGCCAGGCCCTTGCGGGCCAGGATGGCGTTGATGGCGCTGGACTTGCCGGCATTCGAACGTCCGGCAACGGCAATCTCCATCCCCTGGTCGGGCGGGAACTGGGCCGGCGCGGCAACGCTGGTGAGGAAACTGGCTTCGGGGAACTGGCTCAAGGCTCGGTAGGGGGCAGGACGGGGGCGCCAGTGTACAATTCAAAGGTTATCCAGCCTGCCTTTCGGGAGTTTCGAGGACAAATGAGGATCGCCGTCACCGCCCTTCTGGCCCTGGGCCTTGCCACTGGAACCGCCCTCGCCGCCGATGCTCCCCTGAAGGGTGATGCCGCGGCAGGTTCCGAAAAGGCCTCCACCTGCGTCGCCTGCCATGGCCTCAACGGCAACAGCACCAATCCTGAATGGCCGGTGATCGCCGGGCAGAACGCCAGTTATTCCCATGACCAGATCCTGCGCATCCGTGACGGCAAGCGTCCGGTGCCGCTGATGCAGCCGATGGTGAAGGACCTCACCGACCAGGACGTGGCCGACCTGGCTGCGTTCTTTGCCACCCAGACGCCCGCCGGGCTCGAGGCTGATCCCTCGTACTGGGAGGCGGGCGAGCAGCTCTACCGCAGCGGCGATACGGCGCGCGGCATTCCTGCCTGCGCCTCCTGCCATGGGCCGGTGGGCCGCGGCGTGCCCGCGTCGGGCTATCCCGCGGTGCAGGCGCAGCACGCGGTATATACCGTGAAGCAGCTGAATGACTACGCCAGCGACGTGCGCTACAACAAGGACGCCGCGGGCCGCCCACAGTCTGGTCCCAATGCGACCATGATGCAGACCATTGCCTCGCGCCTGACCGCCGAAGACCGGCGCAATCTGGCCTCCTACATCCAGGGAATGCGTTGACATGAAGAAGCTGCTCCTCCTCGTCGCCGCCGCGGCCACCCTGGTCGCCTGCGGCCAGAAGTCCGAACCAGTGGCACAGAATCCGGCCCCCGCGTCCGAAACGTCGCCGGCAGCGGAGGAAGCACCTTCCAGCCCCGCGCCCACCACTGCCGAACTGGATCGCGCGGCCACGTCCACGCAGGAATCCAGTGATGCCGCCGCGACGCCGGCCGATGCGTCGCTCGAACGCGCTGTGGCCATGCCCGAGAGCGCGCAGCTGCCCGGTGGCAAGTGGAAGGCCGGCGTGCACTACCGCCCGCTCGTGCCCGCACAGCCCACCAGCGTCTCCGCCGGTGAGGTGGAGGTGATCGAATTCATGTGGCTGGCCTGCGGTGCCTGCTACCAGCTCAACGAGCGCGTCACCGCGTGGAAGGCCAAGCAGCCGGCCTGGCTGAAGTTCCGCCAGGAGCATGTGATGTGGGGGCCGAGCCACCGCAATCTCGGCAAGCTCCTCTATACGCTGGAAGCACTGGGAAGGTCCGATCTGATTCCCGTGGCATTCAACGAGATCCACCGCAAGAACAACATGCTGGTGGAAACGACTGATGCGAAGACGGCCGAGAAGCAGCTGGCCTTCGCCAAGGCCAATGGCATCTCCGAAGCGGACTTCAAGCGCGAGTACAACGGTTTTGCCGTGGCGACGCGCCTGCAGCGCGCCGAGGAGCTCACGCGCCGCTACCGCATCGAGCAGACGCCGGTGTTCATCGTGAACGGCAAGTACTACACCGACACCACGATGGCTGGCGGTGGCGCCGATCTCATGCAGCTGGTCTACGACCTGGCGGCGTCCGAAAAGCGCTGATCCGCCTGCGACGATAACGGGCGCGCGCCGCCGGCGCCGCGCCCCACACCGGGAGGCCGCATGCTGTCCGTCTACTGCCTGGTGCCGGGCGGCCTCAAGAAACTCGAACGCGATCCCGGCGCCCCGCTCCCCGAAGATGCCATCTGGCTCGACCTGCTCGAGCCCACACCCGATGAGGAGCGGCTGGTCGAGCATCGACTGGGCCTGGATATTCCCACGCGCGAGGAGATGCGCGAGATCGAGTCTTCCGCGCGGCTCTATGAAGAAGCTGGCGCGCTGTACCTGACCGCCACGGTGGTGACCCGGCTGGATACGCAGCAGCCGGAGAATTCGCAGATCACGTTCATCCTGCGCGGACCGCGGCTGGTGACCAACCGCTATGTGGATCCGCTGCCGATGCGGCGGTTCGTTGCGCATACCGAGCGGCTGCCGCAGTCGAACACCAGTGCGGAAGCGGTGCTGGCGGGCATCCTCGAGTTCATCATCGAGCGCATTGCGGATGTGATCGAGCGCGTGGGCGCTGACATCGACAAGGCATCAGCCGATGTGTTCGGGCGCCGCGCGCCACAGGGGAGCGCGGCGCCGTCGCGCGACTACCGGCGCCTGCTGGAACACATCGGGCAGAGCGGTGAGCTGATCGCCAAGGCACGGGAGAGCCTGGCAAGCCTCGCCCGGCTGCTGGCCTTCGTGCAGCAGTCCACGGTGAGCCTGCCGCATGACGTGCGCGAGCGCCTGCGCACCTTGTCGAAGGATGTGGTGGCGATGAGCGACCATGCGGGATTCCTCGGCACCAACCTCACTTTCGTGCTCGAAGCCACGCTGGGCATGGTGAACATCGAGCAGAACAACATCCTGAAGATCTTCTCGGTGGTGACGGTGCTGCTGCTGCCGCCGTCGGTGATCGGGGCGCTGTTCGGGATGAATTTCAGGCACATTCCCACGCTGCAGGAACCGTGGGGGTTCTGGGCGGCAGTGGGGCTGATGGTCGCGTCGTCGGTGGCGCCGTTCCTGTGGTTCAGGCGGAAGGGGTGGCTGTAGGGGCGGTGACGTTCGGGCATGTGCCGTCGGGGTCCAGGCAGGGCTTGCTGATTTCAACCGGTAGCAATTACAGGAATCACCGTCATGGAAGACGTTTTTGGCCCCCTGGCCGACAAGTGTTTCAAGATCGCATCCGGACTGAACGATGCGGCTGACCAGCTTCCCGATGACAGCCAGCTGGTGGGCATGGGGCAGTTCGAAGCCCTCCTGGACAAGGCTTGCGAAGCCCTCACGAACGTGAGGCAGGCCATCGAGAAACCCGGCGAAGCCCTTGCATGGCTGGTCGGTGAGTCCGCGGAAAACATCGTGTCGCGGACCGATGAAGATACATCTCTTCGTCGTCTCCTGGAGGAACACCTGGAGGCCGTAAGGGAGATGTTCAACAAGTCCGGGGCACCGGAGTGGATCGGGAATCACCTCCGGGATACGTTCGAGAGCAGCTACGAATCATTGCGCGGTCCGTCGGGCAAGCTTGAACTGGAGGAGATGAAGCAGGCGATGGTGACCTTGCAGGGGACCATCTGCGGATGGAAGAACGAGGTGGAGGAACTGCCTGCTGGCATGATCAAGAACCTCCTCAAGGCGTTCTCGAAAGGCCTGGTCGGCGCAGGAACGATAGCGCTGGATATCTCCAAAGGCTGCGGTGCAGTGGCGGGCGAAGCCGCCGCAATCGGGCTGACCGGAGGCCTCATCACAGCCTGGGCCCTCTACAAGGCCGTGAAGTCCATCAGGTGGGGCGTGGGAATCATCGGCAAGGCGCACGATGAGATCCAGTCGGCAAAGGCCCGCATCACCACCTGGCGGCTGCGGCGCAGGACACTGCCGGCAGGCGGAAGACCTTAGCCAGGTGGGGGACCTCGTGCCGGCAACAGGGCTTGCCTGAAGGACCCGGCGCCGGGCCTTTCTGGCGCCTGCGCCCGCCCTCTAGTAACCTTGGCGACCCCGCGGGCGCCCGTAGCTCAGCTGGATAGAGTACTGCCCTCCGAAGGCAGGGGTCACTGGTTCGAATCCAGTCGGGCGCGCCAGATCCGCATTCAACCGCACGCCGGCAACACACCCCGGCGCTACTTCTCGTCGAGCGCCCTCAGCACTTCGGGCCTGCGCCCTTCCACCACGTTCACGGGCTTCACCGGCTTGCCCGTGACCGGATTGGGATAGTGAATGGGCTGCAGGTAGAAGAGCGGGTAGGCGCTGTAGCTCAGCGTCGGCGGTGAATCCGGCGGCAGCACGGTCGACGCAGCCGCAGCCGGTCGTGGCCCGAGCGCCCAGCCGCGCTCCAGGTCCGCGGAGAACGTCGTATAGAGGTGCAGCGCGCTGATCTTCCACACGCCACCCTGCTTCACGTACTCGTTCTCGTAGATGCCTCCGCCGAAACTGGCATCGCGCTGGTACTGGCCTTCCATCGCAAGTTCGCGCACGCGCGCCTTCGCAGTGCGCCCGTCGGCCGCGACATGGACCACCGGCTGGTACTGCAGGTGGTCGAAGAGCTCGCCCTGGTGCAGGCCCTGTTCCCCGAACAGCCCGAGAAACTGGCGCACCCGCGACTTGCCCCTGTACACGCCACGCTGCGCGACTTCGATGGTGCCGTTGTCCGCGAACAGCTCCGCGACGTCATCCCACTGCCAGCGGTCGTAGTAGTACGCGAATGCGTTGTGCAGGTATTCGATGGCGCGCGCGTCTTCCAGACGCGCCAGGCGCGTGGCCATCTGCGCCAGTGTCGCGGTGGCGGGCGGTGGCGGCGCGGCAGGCGTGACATAGACCGGCTTGCCCGTCACCGGGTTTTCGTAGTGCATGGGCGTGGTGATGGTGCCCGGATACATGTCGTACACCAGCGTGGGTGGCCGGTCAGGCGGCAGGTCCTTCTCCGGACGAGAGATTGGCCACGCGCGCACGCCCCAGCCCTGGGCGAGGTCCGTGTACATCACGAACCAGGCATGCAGCTTCGAGATCATCCACTTGCCGTTCACCTTGCGGTATTCGTTTTCGTAGATGCAGTCGCCGAACATGCTGGACGCGCCATAATCGCCGCCGAAGATCAGCGCCCGCCAGCGGCCCAGGGCCACCTTGCCGTCGGGCGAGACGTGCACGACCGGCTGCATCTGCGTGTGGTCATACAGGCGCCCCTGCACCGGGAAACCCAGCCAGTTCAGGTATTGCAGCACGCGCTTGCGACCGACGAACACGCCGCGGCCGCCGATCTCGAGCGTGCCGTCCTCCGTGAACAGCTGCGCAATCTCGCTCCAGTTGTTCTTGTCGACGTAGTACCCATAGGTGCGCTGCAGGATCTCGATCTCGCGCTCGTCCTCCAGCCGCGTGACCAGCTGCTGCAGCCTGGCCAGCTCGGCTGGCGAGGCTGCCCCCGCTATACCCTCGGTATCCGGTACGGCCGATGCGGATGCCTTGGCTTCGCGCACGGGGTGCCGGAAGTCCCACGGCGGCATGTGCACTGCCGGCCACGGGTCGTAGGTGAAACTTGCCGGCCGGTCGGGCTGGGGGACGTTGCGGTCCGCCACATTCGTCGCCTGCATCGCGCCCTTCCAGCCGCCCTTGAACGGCACGGTGAAGGTCTCGTACCAATGGATGCGGCTGATTTTCCACCTGCCGTCTTCCTTGCGGTACTCGTTCTCGTAAGGCCCGGCCTGCCAGCGGCCGTATTCATTGAACTGGCCCAGCAGCACCAGCGCCCGCCAGCGGCCGCGCGCGGTCTTTCCATCCGGCGACAGCGTGATGACCGGCTGCAACTGCGTGTGCTCGCGCAGCTGTTGCGGACGCAGACCCCGCTGCCCGTAGCCGATGGCATACAGCAGGGCGCGAATGGACGGTTTGCCCACATACGCGCCGGACACGGCGTATTCGGCCACTGCGTCGTCGGTGAGCAGGTCCACGACGTTGTCCCAGTCGGAATGGTCGATGTAATAGCCGTAACTGCGCTGCAGCCGCTCGATTTCCTTGAGGTCTAACGCAGCTTCCGCCCGCTGCAGCAGCTGGGCGACGTCGGCCGGGGCGGCAGCCGCCAGGCCCGGCAGGACCAGCAGCATTGCCCCGCAGGCCCGAACCAGTACTGATCGCATCTGGACCTCCCGTGCGCGTTCTTCGGCGTACCGCGATCTTACAGCGCGGCAAGCCGGAACGACGACGAGAAGGCAGCGGCAGCCTACGCCAGGGCGATGCCGCCTGCGGCGGGACAGGGCCGCGTTCTCATTTCTTCTTCTTGAGCAGGTCGCCGAGCTTCTTGAGCGCCTCGGCCGGATCGGCTGCCTGACCGGCCGCGGTGGCAGGCGCACTCCCTGTGGTCAGGTTGGAGAAGCTCACGGCGTACTCGCGCACCGTGCGGATCTGCTTGCTGGGCAGGACTTCCAGTTGCTCGACGACGAAGTCGGGGCTGTAGACCCGTGAGCCCGGCGCCGGATATCCCGCGTACTTGTAGTAGTTGTAATTGAAAGACGCTACGCGTGACTCCCCGGGCTTCAGCACGAACTGCGGGTCGGCGCTGCTCTTGGCGACGATGCCGATGCCGCTGACATCCTTGGCGTTCTGCACCTTGTACCGGAGTCCATCGCCATCGATCAATGTGCCCGAGCCACCCTGGTAGGCAAGGACGAGCGGCTCGCTGGAGACATTGCGGAAGCGCACCTTGAGTTGCACGTAGTAGTTGAGGGATTGCTGGCTGGTGGTCATTCCAGTCACTTCGGCGAGCAAGGGTCCGGTGGCATAGCACCCCGCTTTGCCGGCACAGGGGTCGGACACCGCGCCAACGGGCGTGGCCGGTGGTGGGGCCGCTGGAGCAGTGGAGGCGGTGGCCGGGGTCGCGGCGACCAGCCCGTCACGCAATCCGCTGAAACTGACAAGATGCTCGCGGCCAGCCCTGAACTGATTGCCTGGCAGCGCATCGATCTCGCGCACCGCCATCTCCAGCTTGAACTGCACGCCTGCGACCTGGTTATAGGCGCTCCAGTCCAGTTCCAGGCGCGCATCGGCGCGTTCGCCAGGCTGCAGGGTGAATCGTGTATCCAGGTTGCTGCTCGAAATCAGGCCGATGCCACGCACCGCATTGCTGCTGCTGATGGCGTACCGGTTGCCCAGCTCATCAATGCCGGTGCCGGACCCGGACACGTAACCGATGGTGAGCGGCTGGCCCGTCTTGTTCTCGAACTTCACCGTCGCGATCAAGGTTCGTTTGCCGGATTGCTCGATGGCGCGGAAGTCGCTGAGCTGGGCGGTGAATTTCGGCACGTCGACACAATGAGTGCGCCCTTCGCAACCGGCGGCGGAGGCCGGCGCCACGGCGCCGAACGCCGCGACGGTGAACAGCAGCGCGGAGGTGGTGAGATGTCGTATGGCCATGGCAGTTCTCCGGATTGGATTCGTAAGTGCGTTGCCACGCAGCTACGGCGCGGGTTGCACGCGGCCGAGCAGCTTGTTGCCTTGCTGGGTGCGGATCTCGTATTCAAGTACATCGGCGACGATGGCTCCGCCCCCGGTGGCCGGCTGCACCGCGGTGACCTTCAACAGAAGGTCCAGCACGACAGCGCGGCCGTAGCCGAAGCTGTCCTGCACAACCTGCGCCTTTGCCGCGGGCAGCGCCCAGATCTGCGCAGTACGGCCATTGCCGAAACGCAGCGTGATCTCCTGCTGCAGCGCCCTGAAGGCAACGGTCGAACTGGGCGCCAGCGCGCGCAGTGTGAATTCCCCATAGGCGGCGTCGTAGTCGCTCAGCTGGTCGTTGAGCGTGAGGCGGATGAAGCCGATGTTGCGCACGACGGCCAGCCCGCCCTGGATCTCTGCCAGCACCTGTTCGCGGCGCGCTGCCTTTTCAGGCCCCGGTGCGAAGGTCACGCGGTTGTCGTTCTCGACCCACTGAGGGAGTGGAGCCGGAATGCCGGCGAGCTCATGGTAGAGGAACACCATCGTGCTTTCGTCGGGATTCACCAGCTCGCCCGTGCGTCCGCCGAGGGCAGGGGAAGCCGGTGGCGCGGGCAGCGCCCCGACCGCAGGCTTTGCGGCTGCACTTGCCTGTGCTGCGACCGTCGCAGATGGGGCGGCTACGGCGCTCGCGGGAGAAGATTCCTCTTTTCCGCAGGCACCGATCGCCAGCATGGCGGCGATCAATTGCATGGAGCGCAGGGCGGGCTTCAATAGCGCCGCCTTCACAGCGTGGGCGCACTGGCGTTCTTTGACGCCCGTTCAACCTCTTCCTTGCGCCGCTGGCTTTCCTGCTGCTCCAGGGCCTGCTCGGTGTCGGTGATCGCCTGATAGCCTCCGGCCTGGTCGACTACCGTGACCTGCAGGTACTCGGCCAGATCCGGGTTGTCACGCAGCGGATGAATGGCCGCAGAGACGACGATGCCGCAATCCGGCGAGAAGCTGTTGCCGACATCCGGATCTGCATTGGCCGTGCACTGGTGGTGCAGGGGCGAGGCCTCGCTGATCGGCCGCTGCCGCAAGTCGTAGGCCCAGCTCAGGTATCGGGGACCCGTGGCCACCTGATGCTGCCGCTGTGTCGGCGGGCCATACTTGCTGACCAGGGCCTGCTCCACGCTGGTGGCCGTGGGTTGGCGTCCCGCCTCGAACCATTCCTCGCGGGCCGCGCTGATGACCCGCTCCTGCCCCGGCACTCCCATCGTGGCGACGTACCACTTGGCTTCGCCGGGGTTGACGTCGCGTACCCGCCGATTGGTGCCCCGGGCCATGGCAGCGTCCTGCATCTCACGCATGATCTCCTGCGGACTCTTCTGGATCCTCTCCCTGGCAAAGGTGGCGACGAAGCCCTCGCGTACCTTCTTGCCGTGGGTCTGGATCTGGAAGCTCCGCCCTGCATCGCCGGCCACCAGCAGCTCGTGCGTGCACAGCACCACGCCCACGGCCTCGTCGTAGGTCATGCCGGGACGCACGCCCACCACGTCATCGACTGGAGCGCCCGGGGGCCGCGCCGGCGAGGCGGGCCTGGCGGGGCACTTCAGCTTCCCGCGGGCTTCAGCGGCCACCTCCTGTGCTGTAGCGTTTCCAGACGCTGCTGGCGCTGGCGTGCCGGGCGGTGCCGCCTGCGCGGCGGTCGTCCCCTCGCCGGGCCCCTTTGAACCGCAGGCCGCAAGCGTGCATCCCGCCACCACTGCAACTGCCAGAGCCCACTGCCGCATGTCCTTGTACCTCAGCCTTGGACGGTCTGCCGTCCGCGCGGAGCGCAATGGAGCAGCAAGGGGAAGGCACTGTCATCACGCCGCCTTCACCAATTCCTAACCTTGCGGAAAAGACCTGCAGCGGCAGGAACTTGTGGACGAAGATAGGGTTAGGAAGAAGAACGGGGTCCGGGTCAGGGAAAACATGAACAGCCAGAGTGGAGAGCCCCAGCTAGCGAAGTTCCGCTTTCGATTCGGGACGGCGGAATTCGACGAATCGCGCTTCGACCTTTGCGTCTCGGGGTTGCCGGTGGATGTGCAGCGCAAGCCCCTTGAAATCCTCAGCCTCCTGCTGGCCCGGCCTGGCGAGGTGGTGACCAAGGAAGAGCTGCTGGAGGCCGTCTGGAAGGGGCGACCCACTGTCGAGAACGTCCTGGCCAACGCCATCGCCAAGCTGCGCGGGGCCCTGGGTGAGGAAAACGCCAGCCGCATCGTGACCTTGCCCCGCATTGGCTATCGCTTCGACGGCCCGGTCGAACGCATGGCCGTTGGGCGCGTGTTCGTCAGTCCGCTGAGCCTGAAGCCTGGCGTCCCCGTTCCCGGGCGCGAGGGCTTCCTGCTCGAACGCCCCCTCGGCCGGACCCTCGGCAGCGAGGTGTGGCTGGCAAGGCAGCCACGCACCCGCGACGCGCGCGTCTTCAAGTTCAGCCTCGACGGCGAACAGCTCTCCACGATCAAGCGCGAAGCGACGATGATGCGCGTGCTGCGGGACACCCTCGGCGAACGCGACGACTTCGTGCGGGTGTACGACTGGAACTTCGATTCCCCGCCGTTTTTCCTGGAGTGCGAGTACGGCGGGCAGGCATTGCCGGAATGGGCTGCCGAGGACGGCCGCCTGGCGGCCATGGACCGCGGCCAGCGGATCATCTTTTTCGCCGAGATCGCCGATGCGATCGCCGCCGCGCATGGTGTCGGCGTCCTTCACAAGGATCTCAAGCCAGCCAATATCCTCGCCGCGCCGCGTGGCGATGGCTGGCGGCCGCGGCTCACCGATTTCGGCAGCAGCCGCCTGCTGCAACCCGAACGGCTGGAGGAGCTGGGCATCACGCGGCTCGGGCTGACCGTGGATCGCGCCAGCGATTCCAGCTCGGGCACACCGCTGTATCTCGCGCCGGAGCTGGTAGCCGGACAGCCGCCGACCGTGCGCAGCGACATTTACGCGCTCGGCGTCATCCTCTATCAGTGGCTGGTGGGGGACTTGCGTCGGCCGATGGCGCCGGGCTGGGAACGCGAGATCGACGATCCGCTGCTGCGTCGCGATATCGCCGAGGCGACCGACAGCGATCCCACCCGTCGGCTCGCCGATGCCTCCGAGCTCGCGGAGCGCCTGCGGTGCCTGCCGCAACGCCACGCCGAGCGGGAGCGCCACGAAACTGAGGAGCGCGCGGCCGCCAGCCTGCGCCAGACGCTGGAGCGCAATCGCGCGCGTCGGCCGTGGGTGATCGCGGCGATGGCGGTGCTGGGCGTGGGCGCAACCTGCAGCAGCCTGCTGTGGTGGCACAGCGAGCGGCAACGCGGCATCGCGCAGCGACAGATCGCGCGCGCCGAAGCCGTGGTGCGATTCCTCGACCACGCGCTGGGCGCGATCAGTACCGGCAACAGTGGTCACGGCAACAACGCGACCATAAAGGAGATGCTGGAGTACGCATCGACGCCGGGCAATGGCTATCTCTCGGATGATCCGGAGGTGCGCGGCGACATCCACGCACTACTGGGGCGGTCCTGGCGCAACCTCGGAGACTCGGTGAGAGGTGTGGGAGAGTACCGCACCGCTGTGCGCGGGTATGCGCAGGCCTTCGGCGAGAGCCACGAGGTGACGCTGAAGACCCGCTACATGCTCGTGCGCACACTGACGTATGTGCAGACCGCACAATCCTTCGCCGAAGCAGGCGAGTTGCTCGACGAGACCGACCGGCTTGCCGGCGGGCGCCTTGAGCAGGAAGGGGCGCTGGCATTGCAGGCGGCGCTGGAGCGGGGAATCTTCCACCTGCGCCGGCTGCAGATGGAGCCGGCGTTGCAGGCACTGCGCCATGCCGATGAACTGCAGCGCAGGGTGGCACCGTCCGATGCGGGAATCGCAGCACTGATCCGCGGCAACATCGCGGATGCGCTACGGCTTTCCGGCCAGCCGGAACAGAGCCTGGATTGGCTGCGCGCCATGCAGGATGACCCATTGATGGCCCCGGAACAGGTCGGCGAGGTCAGCGTGGCGCTGATGAAGTCCGCCGCTGCCAGCGCGCTGCACGACCTTGGACGTCACGCCGAAGCGCTGCCTCTCGCGCAGGCAGCAGCAGAAACCAGCCGGAAATTCCTGGGCCCGGACAATTACCTCACCCTGGTACAGACCTCTTCGGTGGCCAGCATCCATCACGCCCTCGGCAACTGTCCTGCAGCGCTGCAACTGGCCCGCCACGTGCGTGAACGCATGGCCAGCGAGTTCGGCGAGGACATGCAGGCCACGCTGATCGAGACTGGCAACCTCGGACTCAGGGAACATGACTGCGGCGACCGGGCAGCGGGACTCGGTCACCTCCAGCAGGCCGAAAATGCGCTGCGGATGCAGTTCGGCGAGCACAACATCGCTGCGCAGGGGTTCCGTCACGCGCTGGCGGGGACCCGATCCGATGGACACTTGCGCCCGGCGACACTGCGCAACCCCGCAGGAACCACTTCGTGATGGGCCAGCGCGCCAGCTGTGCCGCCGCCCTGATGCTCGCTGCAGCCGTGACGGGAGTGAAGGCCCAGTCCACCGCCACCCAGATCGAAGAGGGTGTGCTGCAGGAACTGGAGGAGGTCACGGTGACGGCACGGTACGCAACATCCGCGCTGGGGCTGATCAAGGCCGGGGACGCCACCCGGTCGCGGTTCACGGTCGGTAATGCATATCTGGCCACGCAACCGGCTGGCCAGAGCGTCGCGCAGTCTTTGAACCTGGTGCCGGGCCTGAACTTCACGAATACTGACGCCTACGGCTCCAGCGGCGGCAACCTGCGCATGCGCAGTTTCGACGGCGGCCGCATCTCGCTGATGGTCGATGGCATCCAGCTCAACGACACCGGCAACTACGCCATCTATACCGGCCAGCTGCTGGACCCCGAGATCATCGAGTCAGCCGTGGTCAATCCGGGAACGACGGATGTGGACAGCCCCACCGCCTCGGCTACGGGTGGCACGATCAATCTCCGGATGGCGCGACCCGGGAACGCTCCGGCGCTGATGCTGCGCTCCAGCGTCGGCAGCAATGATTTCAGGCGCCTGTTCGTGCGCGGTGACACGGGCGAGTTCGGGCCATGGAACACCACCGCCTATGCGGCCTACTCGTTCCAGGAGTACGACAAGTTCAAGGGCCCCGGGCAATTGCAGCGCCAGCAGTTCAATGCACGGATCTTCCAGGCCCTGGGCGACGGTAATTTCCTGAGCCTCTCGGCCCACTACAACCGCGGCCGCAGCCACTTCTACCGCAACGGCACGGCGGCGCAGTTCGGCATGAATGGCTGGGACTTCGACTTCGATGCGACCTGCGTTCGCACGGTGCCCGGCAATGGGACAGTGCAGGATGAAAGCGTGCCGGGTTCTTCCTGCACGAACTACTACAACGCGCGCATCAATCCATCCGACACCGGCAATATCCGGGGCCAGTCGAGCTTCCGCCTCGCCAGCAACCTGCGCCTGACCGTTGATCCCTCGGTCCAGTATGTGCTGGCCAATGGCGGTGGCTACCAGGCCCTGTACGAAAATGACATGCGGCTGCGGGGCGACCCGGCGGTGGCTGGCGTGGACCTCAACAACGATGGCGATTTCATCGATCGCATCGCCCTCTACACGCCCAACAACACCCATACCCGCCGCTATGGCGTCAACTCAGCGCTGCTGTGGGATGTGGCGCCAGGCCACCTCTTGCGTCTCTCCTATACCTTCGACCGGGCCTGGCACCGGCAGACTGGCCAGATCGGCCGGTTCGACCAGGATGGTGATCCCGAAAGTGTGTTCGGGGGCCGCAATGGCATCCCGGTGCTGACGGCCGATGGCACCCAACTGCGCCGTCGCGACCGCAAGTCCATCGCGCTGCTGAACCAGGTGTCGCTGAGCTATGCGGGCAGATTTCTCGACCAGCGCCTGAAGCTGAACCTGGGATTGCGCGCGCCTTTCTTCGAACGGAAGCTGAACCAGAATTGCCACACGCCGGTCGCGAATCCCGGTGGCGATCCCTGGTGCACGACGCAGACCCTGGCCGGTGCGCCGGATGCGGACGGCTATGTCACGCTGGCTGGCAGTGCCGATGCCCTGTACGTGCCGCCCTACCGCGGCACGAAGAAATACAACCAGCTGCTGCCCAATCTCGGCGTCTCGCTGCTGCCCTGGAACGACGAGAACCAGTTCTTCGTCACCTACGCCAAGGGCTTCGCGGCACCGCGCAACGACAATCTGTACAGTCGCCAGATCGTCCAGGTGCGACCCGAGACGACCAATACCTACGAACTGGGCTACCGGTACCAGGGTAGTGCGTTGCTGGGCACGGCAACGTTGTGGAGAACGGATTTCTTCAACCGGATTGTCAGTGCCTGGGACGATGAACAGGACATAGCGACAGATCGCAACGTGGGCAAGGTGGACCTGTGGGGCATTGACGCAGCAATGGGTGTGGAGCCCGCGCAGGGGCTTTCCATCTACGCAACGGCGTCCTACAACCACAGCAGGATGAGGCGCGATATACAGCTCGACGCGACCACAATGGCGCCGACCTCCGGAAAGAGCCTCGTGGAAACGCCTGACATCACTGTGGGCGCAAGACTGCAGTACCGGGTGGCGGCCCTCGCGCTCGGATTGCAGGCCAGGCACACCGGCCATCGCTGGGCCAATGACATCAACACCGAGAAGGCCGGTTCCTACACGCTGGTGGATATGGATGCCGCGTATGACTTCCAGGTGCAGGGCAGCGCGTCCAGCATCCAGTTCAACGTGTTGAACGTGTTCGACAAGAGATATTTTGGCAGCATCGGCACTTCCATCGCCGGCGCAGGATTCTACTCGGCAGGCGCGCCGCGGACGTTTCAGGTGAGCTGGATGCTGGTGATGGCCCGCGCACCGTAACGGCGCTCGCTGGGAAGTGCAGGTGGCTTTTTTGCGCAAGGCGAATGTCGAATCGCCTGCCCTGGCTAAAGGCTCGCCTCGAACTGCTGCTGCGTGCGGGCTGGGTGGCGCATCATACGGCCGATGTCATTTGCCGATCTTCGAATGCCCCCTGAACTGGTTGCTGCACTCGGCAGGCGCCAAATCACCGAGCCCACGCCCATCCAGACAGCCGCCCTGCCGGTTCTGCTGGACGGCAAGGACGCGTACCTGCATGCCGAGACCGGCACCGGCAAGACGCTGGCCTATCTGCTGCCCCTGTTCTGCAGGACCGACTCGAACCTGGCGGCAACGCAGGTCGTGATCCTCGCGCCAACGCATGAACTGGCGATCCAGATCCAGCGCCAGGCTTCCGAGCTGGCGCAGGACTCCGGCATGGCGCTGCGCTCCGTGCTGCTGATCGGAGGCACGTCGACAGAGCGGCAGATCGAGAAGCTGAAGAAGAAGCCGCATCTGGTCATCGGCTCACCTGGTCGCATCGGGGAACTGATCGCCAGGGGCAAACTGAAGACCAGGGACGTGCGTGCCGTCGTGACCGACGAGGCGGATCTGCTGCTGGGCGAAGAATATCTGCCATCCGTACTGGCGATCATCCGTGCGACCCCACCGGGGCGACAGCTGGTGTTTGCCTCCGCCACGAGGGAAAAACACGCCAGCGCGGCGATCGGCGAACTGGCACCCGATCTGGTGATGCTGAAAGCCGGCGCAGCGCCCGTCAACGCAAACATCGAGCACCTGTACCTGCAATGCGAGGAGCGCGACAAGCCCGACGAACTGCGCAAGCTGCTGCATGCCCTCGAACCGGGACGCGCGCTGGTGTTTGTCCATCGCAATGACATGGCCGAGAGGGTGGCCGCCAAGCTGGCACACCACCACATTCCGGCCGCGGACCTCACTGCAGGCAATGACAAGCTGCTGCGCAAGCAGGCGATGGACGGGTTTCGCAGCGGCGCGATCCGCGTACTCATCGCGTCGGATGTGGCCACGCGCGGGCTGGACATCAAGGGCGTGGACCTGGTCGTGAATCTCGATGTCCCCACCCTGAGCAAGGCGTATCTGCATCGCACCGGCCGCACAGGGCGGGCTGGCGCCAGGGGGCTGGCCGTGAGCCTGGTCAGCGACCCCGAGCTGCGGATGATGCGGCGCTACCAGCAGGAATTGGACATCGCCGTGCAGCAGGTGCGCCTGCGCGGGGGACAGATTGTCCCGATTGAGCCGGTGAAACTGGCGTGAACACCGTCCGTGATCATTCGCAGCGATACGTGCCGTCTTCCTGCCCGGTGGGCAACTGGGGATAGGCGCAGAGATTCCAGGCCAGGTCCGAGTTGGCTTTTGTCGCCGGCAGTTCCTCCGGCGTCTGGCCTTTTTCCACCCAGTTGTCGAGCGCCGCCAGCCAGTCGACGCGGTCCGGTCCCTCTCCTCCGCCACAGTGCGCAACCCCCGGGGCGAGGAACAACTGCACGGACCCGGCAGCTTCCGGTACCGCGGCGCGCACTGCTTCGAAGTAGTCGACGGTGGCGCGGGGGCTGGGGCCGGGATCATTGAGGCCGTGCCAGAGCAGCAGCTTGCCGCCGCGCGCGGTGAATGCGCTGATGTCGGTGTCGCTGGCTTCATAGGTGCGGCCCAGCCAGCTCGCACGCAGACGCGGAACATCGTTCGACGTGAAGCGATCGAGCGCAAACTGCGGATCACCCAGCAGCGGACCGCGCAGTGCGTGCAGGCCGCCGCTGTTGGTGCCCGGATCGCCCGGCTCGGTGGCGGGCACAAAACGCACCCAGCCCTTTTCCCCACCCTTCTCCAGCGGGAAGGCTGCGATGCTGCCATCGTCGGCCTTCTGGCCCTCGTAGACCTTGCGCACGGCGTTGACCTGCGCGGGCGTCAGGCAGCTCGCCCCGGATGCTCCCCTCGCGCACTGGAGTACGCCCGGGTCGAAGTCACAGGCGCGCGGATCCCGCAGCACGCCATCGGCCGCGCCATCCCTGGCATCACAGGCCTTCATGACCGCGCCGTGAATCAGTTCAAGGTGGGCTGCATCAAGCCGGGCACCGGGCGCGGCAAACGCCAGCGAGCGCAGCTGGGCGCTGGTCTGCGTCTGCAAGGTATGAACTGGCGCGCCGGCGATGACGCCGTCGAAGTCCTCCGGGTAACGCTGTACTTCCATCAGTCCCATGCGCCCACCGGTGCTGCATCCCTGGTAATAGGCGCGGGTCGCCGGCTTGCCATAGTGGCTGGCGATCACCTGCTTGCCCCGCTCCGTCATCAGGTGGATGGCCCGATGCGAGAAATCCTCGAGCTTCGGCTGATTGGCCGTGCCATCGGGGTTGAGGGCCCAGGGCGAAGCATCGAAGCCCGTGCCCGTCGTGTGGCCGGCATCGGTCTGCAACGTGGCATAGCCTTGCGTGAGGCCCGGCGAGGCCGCCTGCAAGGTGATATTGCCCATCCAGCCGCCTCCGCCCAGGGCCAGCAGCTTGCCATTCCAGTCCTCGGGGAAACGGTAGACGACGCCGATCTCCGAGCCTGGCTCTGGACGGATGATGCCTTGCACCTCGCATCTTCCCGGCAGGCTTGCATCGGCGGCCAGGTAGGTGACACCGGTGACCTGCATCTGGGCAAATGCCGTGTTGCCGAATAATTCAGCACAGGCCACGGCCGGATTGCGGGTGACCGGAGCCTCGCGCCCGCAGCCGGCGAGGCCACCCATTGCCGCAAACAGGACTGCACAGGTAACGGTGGTCCGGACATCAGGATTCATCTGCATTCCCCCATTGTTGTGTAAGGCAGCAGGACCAACGCGCATTCTGTTCCCCGCTTGATCAGCGGGGCCGCCTCATTTCTTCCCGACCAGCACCCGCGCCGCGCGCCTGATCCGCCCGCGCCACATTGCCCGGCGCAACGCCCGGTACAACGTCCTGTCGTAGCTGCCCTGGCGAAGCGCCAGTTCGCGAAGGTTTTCCTGCATGAAGGCCATCTGTCCCTCGGTCCTGAGGCGGACGCTGGCGAGGGCGCGCGGCACGAGTGGGCTCGGGAATGTGGGGCATCTGGCCAGCGCCCCGTTCAGGTAGAGGTTCAACATCGTACGCAGGCACTTCTCGCACTTGCCGCAGTTGGAATCGCTCCCCTCCCCCGTATCCCAGCACACCCGAAGGTGCGCCAGTGCGAGATCTGTCTTCGCGATATGCGCGACCTTCTCGTAACGCGAGAGTTCGCAGCCGTCGTGGATGGTCTGCAGGCCCGGAATGGACCACAGCGGGTCCAGCAAAGGATGACTGCCCCAGGGATGCAACTGATCGTAGGAATATGACGATGGAATGAGAAAGGTGCCGATGCCACGGCACAACGCCAGCGCCACCGCCGCCAGCACACCACCATGGTAGAAGCTCCAGGACGCAAGAGGGTCGGTGAACTGGCGGATGTTGGTGCTGACTTCAAGCGGCTGTTTGGCAAAGGCCGCTGCCACCTCCTGCAATGCAATGCGCGCCTTTTCAAGCACCGCCGGATTTCGCAGACCCTTGTCAAAGCCCGAGATGAGCACCAGATGAGTGATGTTGCGCTTGTGCGTCAGAAGTGAATTGAACGAGTCCACACCGCCGGAGAAGAAGCAGCCAACGCCGTCATTGTGCGTGGGAGCCGCCTCGGGTGTGCTTGAGCGGGCCGTGACGGAAATGATCTGCGCGCCTTTCACCCAGCGCCGATAGATGTGTTGCAGTCGTTCCGAATTGGCAAGCAGCGACGAAGAGACGGCGCCGTCGATATGCAGTGGTTCGCCAAGGATCATGGCCGGAAGCAGCGTCAGCGCGAGGAATGGGTTGGCAGACTCAGTGAGCATCGGCCGGTAGACGGGCGGAAAGCGCATCCAGCAATCAAACGGTGCGACACCGCTACGGTCGGGGCTAATCCGTGCCTGGATGCCGCAGCCATCCTGGTCCCCGAAAGACTGGATTCCTTCTACCCTCATGCACCCCAACCCGGCATTACGCTGCCTGTGCTGACGCAGCCGCGGAATTGTACCGCCCTCAGGCTCCCTGCCGGTCCCAGAAGTTCAGTTCCAGCTTCAGCCCGTTGGGGTCTTCGAGGAAGATCTGTCGCAGGCCGATTTGCGGCGAATCGTGCGGATGAAAGCGCAGGCCCCTCGCGCGCAGGCGTTCCGCCAGCACCGGATGCCGGTCGCCGGGCGCGTTGAAGGCCACATGATCCAGCACGCCGGTACCCGGCGCCGGCACAGTCACCGGAATGCCCAGCCGCCGGCTGTGCGCCGTGTAGGTTTCCCAGTCCGCAATGTGGATGGCCGCGACGTCTCCCAGGTACAGCCAATGACCCAGGAAACCCAGGTCAGGCCGCAGCCCATCTTCGAAGCCGAGCACATCGCGATAGAAGTCGCGCGTGCCATCGACGTCGTGGGTCATGACCAGGAAATGATCAAGTCGCGTGAACACGGGCTGCACCAATGCCGGCATCCAAGCCGTGATGTCCAGTGTGTCAGACGGCAGGGACGACCGGCAAGTTGGTGGCTGCCTGAAAATTCCCCTGCGCGCTACTGGATGAGCGGCAGCCGCGAAGCGGCTCAGGCCTTTCCTGGCGCCTTCACCACCCTCAGCTTTCCTGATTTTCCTCCGCCGCAGAAGAGCCGCGAGCGGCCATCGGATTCAAGCCCTGAAACCATCTTGCCCGGTGGCATCTCGAGCCGTTCCTTCACTTCGCCGGTCTTCGCGTCGATGCGGCGCAGTTCGCTGTCATCGCCCTCCCACGTGCCGTGCCACAGGTCCCCGTCCAGCCAGGTGACGCCTGTGACGAAACGGTTGGACTCGATGGTGCGCAACACCTCGCCCGTAGCGGGATCGACCTGATGGATCTTGCGCTCGCGATAGTGTCCCACCCATAGCGATCCTTCCGCCCAGGCGAGACCGGAATCACCACCGTTTGCGGGGGCCGGAATCGAATCGACGACCTTGCCGGTCCGGGGGTCGATCTTCTGGATACGCGATTCTGCAATCTGGTACAGGTGCTTGCCATCGAAGGCTGTGCCGGCGTGGGCGGGCACCTGGATTGAGCGGCTGATCGCACCGCCGTCCGGATCGAGGGCGTTGATCCTGTCGCCTGAGGCGAACCACACCCGCGCGCCATCGAAGGTCACACCATGCACGGCATCCACGCCGGCAAATGGCCCGAATTCCGCAATGATCTCCGCCTGTTTCATTTCTCGATCCCTGTTTTCTGCCGGTCTGTGCATCCTAGTCAGTGGGCAGCGAGGGCGGGAGTAACAAGAGCGTCGCAAATCCGGGCAAAGGTGGTGAGGTCGTCCAGCGCCGGGCGCGACCGCGGCCCACGGGCTGGACCTTGCCGGCGCGCGCCAGGGCTTCCAGTGCGCGCTGCACCGAACGTGGGCTGATGGCCAGTGCTGCAGCTACTGCAGAGGTGGGCCAGGACTCGCCGTCGGAAAGCACGGCCAGCACATCGGCATGCCGGTCCTCGACCAATGGCGCCAGCACGACCACAGCGCGCGCCTGCAATGGCTTGAGCATGAATCCGGCTGGCGTTGCCTCGACGGCAGCCACGGGGGCCAGCAGCTTGCGCAGCCTTCCGATCTCGACGCGCAGGCGCGCGCGGTGCGACTCGTCGGCAGACTTGATCCGGAATGCGCCGTGAATCAGCGTCTCGCGCGAGGCGCCTTCAGGCCATGCCTCTGCAAGGATGCGGGCGATGCCCAGCAACACGGGGCGCGTGACCAGGGGAATCACCGTACCTGCATGGCGGACGGCAAACCGCCAGCAGTCGACGAGCAGTGCACGTGACGCCAGCAAGGCTTCCACCGCACTGATGGTCAGCAGTCGATCGTTGCCGCGGGAAATCTGCCGCGCGGCAGGTGCATCGAGGGATTGGAGTGCGACCCGGGTTTCTGCGAGCAGCGCTGGGACGGAGGCGCGACGTGACGCCTCTGCCGCCCGTTGCATCGCGGCCCGTGCCGCCTTCGGGCGCATGCGCCGCAAGGCCAGCTGCGCCGCCAGCAACTCCCTTCCCGCTTCGAGTGCAGGCGACAGGTTGCGGCGCTGGTGCGTCGCAGACAATGCGCTCTCCAGTTCATCAAGCTGACCCGTGAGCAGCAGTTGCCGCATCCGCAACTGGCGCGCGTGCTCTGCATTGGCCATATCAACGTGGTGCTCAAGCACCTCGCGCGCGGTCTCCAGCCGCTTCGCAGCCCAGCCCACGTCCCGCGATGCCAGCGCGATTTCCGCCTCGGCCACCACACAGCGCGCCCGCGCCACCGGTTCGCGCGGACCGAAGGCACGCCCGGCCGCGCGCAGCAGTTCCCGCGCGCGGACGTGCTCGCCAAGCTGAGCCAGGGCAATGCCGCGCAGGGCGAGACCAGCAGCGTCATTGCGCAAGGCCACCAGCTTCAGTGCGGCGATGGGATTTCCGGCGGCCAGCCATCGCGCGGCGGCATTGATCAACGAATCCATCAGCGTCGCGCCCGGTCATCCAGCCTCAGGCCACGCCGTGCCGCCTATCGGGCCCAGTCGTCCCAGGGCGAGGGCATGGAATAGGGCACCGTGATGAAGTTCGCCTCGACCTGCTCGATGCTGTCCTCCTTGAGCTTGAACAGCTCCAGCAGGTAGAAGCTGTGCGGCCGGTGCACGGGCGAGCGCGCCTTGGTGCCATCGGTCAGCTCGTAGTCGTGGATGTATCCGCCATGGTCGATGAAGGCAGCAGCCATCACCAGGCCCCGCTCTTCATCCACCAGTACGTAGCGACGGCCCCGCAGCCGCGTGTCATAGCGGTAGTTGCCCAGGCGGAATTGCTGCTCGCACCCCAGGCGGGCCACTGGTACGGCCGTGAAACCCGGGTTGTTGGTGGTCTGCACGCCGTTCTCGACGCGATTGCAGTTGCGGTGGAACCTGGTGAACAGGGTTCCGTCATTGAGCTGCAGCGTGTCGAAGTAGCCATTGGCCAGTGACACCATGCGTGCCCGGGGCAGGCGCTCGGCTGCGCCAAGGATTTCGTTCAAGGCTGGCTTGTTTTCGAATTTCTGGCCTTCGAACTTGATGCCGGAATCCAGCTGGCGCACCACCAGGGTCTCGACTTCCGCCACTTGCCCGTCGACCACCTTGAGTCGCAGGGTGAAGGCCGCGGTTTCTTCGGTTTCGGTCACGGTGCCAAAAAAGCCGACCTGCCCGAGCTGCGGGTCGGCGAAGCGCAGGTCGTAGGTGCCCAGCGCCGTAATGGTGCGCCACAGGCCATCGCCCACCACCAGCGCCACATTGTTCTCGGTGTTGCGCACCTGCTTCGCCCACTTCACGCCGGCGGGGTTCTGCGATTTCAGCGCCGCCAGGTAGTTGTCGAGCACGGCGTATAGTTGCGCGCGGGTGACGGTGACAGGGGCGGAGTTGGCACGCGCATCCGGCATCCATTCCGCATCGGACGCAGCTGCCACAGGCAGCAGCAGCACCAACCCCAGCGCGATTGACGTCGCGCGCAATGCCAGTGACTTCATGTCTCGCCCCTCTTCCTTTCGAAATTCCGGGGGGCCATATTATCAGCGCCGCAGGAGCCACAGCGGCAGCAGCGCCAGCGCCAGTGCCGAACTGGGCGATGACAATGGGGCACGCAGCGTCTGCGATGCATCTCGCGGCTGGTTGCGCGGGTTGTTCCGGGAGCTGGCGACGCAGGCTGGGGCCAGTGATCCGGCGACGCTCTCGCGCCAGCTTGAAGTGCTCTATGAAGGCGCAGCTGTCTCCTGGCAACCCGACGGCAGCGCATCCCTGGCGGCGCGGCAGGCGGCAGAGTGCCTACTCGCATCCAGTCTCAAGGCGTAGGCGCTTTCACCACCCGGAGCTGCCCTGCCCGTGCGGGAGCCGACCCGGCTCAGCGCCGGAATGGCGCGAAGCCGCTGTAGGTCCAGCGGCGCAGGGCCACCACGAAGGCCGCGCCGTGCCGGCTGTCGGGGGGTGCGCGCTCTGCATCGAGCACGGCGGCGCACTCGCGCGCTGCGGCCCGCAGTGCGCTCTTCAATGCGCCCATCGTCGCGTCGGAGACTTCTCCGCCATGGAACCAGAACTCCTCGTCGTCACCAGCGAATGGGCTGGCCAGGAAGTCGCGCAGCATGCGTTCGTGGATGTACTTCTGCACCGGCCCGCCGGGCCGCCAGCTGAAATGCCGGCTGACCAGCAGCCGCGCGCGGTTGCCCGGCTGCAACTCGATCACCTTCATCCGGTCGAGTCGGATCAACTGCCGCAGCACCTCGCGTTCGGTCAGCTTGTAGTCGCGCACGATGTCAGCCAGCGTGGCGCGGTTGAGCACCAGCCAGGTGACCAGCAACAGGCGCGGGTCGCCGATGATCTGCTGCTCCTGCGCGTGGGTGAGCTGGGTGGCCGGCGCGGTGCGCTCACCGGCCCGCGCCGCCACCTCCGCCAGTGAGCTGCCAGCGATGGCGCAGATACGCTCGAAGCGCTCGAGCGTGAAATCCCCGCGCGAGAACATGCGTTTCACGGTGGGCAGGCTGACGCCGATCTTGCTGGCGACCTGCGCATAGGTAATCTGCTGTTCGCGCAGCGAGCGTTTCAACTCGGCCACCAGCAAGGAAAGGGAAGCGCGACGCATGGCATGAAGGTATCACCGCGTGATACCAGACGTCCATTGGCCGGACACTCGTATTGCTGCGCTGGCCCGACAGCGATGGTTGGCGCTGAGATACCCCCACCAGAACAACAGGGGAATCCCGGTGAAGAAGATCATCGTTGCAGCAGCCGCCATCCTGACGCTGGCGCTATCCGGATGCGCCGGCATGTATTCGACCGGGCCGCGTCACTATCGCAGTTCCACGCTGGTGGAATATCTGTATGGCCGTGAGCCCCCTCCCGTCGAGGTGGAAATTCCCGAGCTGCAGTTGCCGTTGACCGTTGGCCTGGCATTTCTTCCGCAGGCCGGTGGGCAGGTGGCAATCGACGAGGTGGAAAAGAGCGCGATCCTGGAACGCATCCGGGAACGATTCGGCAGCCGCCCCTTCGTCCGCGATATCGTGGAGATTCCGGGTTACTACCTCAGCCAGAATCCGGGAACGAGCGGCCTGGCCGCCCTGCAACGGCTTTACAACATGGACCTGCTGGCGCTGGTCTCCTATGACCAGGTTTCGCACCAGGACGACAATCCTCTTTCGTTGACCTACCTCAGCATCGTCGGCGGAGTCATCTTTCCCGGCACCAACCAGGATGTCACGACGGTGCTGGACATGGCGGTGATCCATCCGTCCAGCCGCTCACTGGTGCTGCGAGCGGCGGGCATGGACAACCGCGAAGGCGTCACCACCGCCCTCAACGCGGAACCCCGGCTGCGCGAGCGGCGCACGTCAGGCTTCCATGCGGCGTCCGACCAGATGATCGAGCGCTTCGACGCTGAACTGACGCGCTTCGAACAGCAGGTGCGCAGTGGCACCGCCAGGGTGAAAGTGCAAGGCGGCGGGGGCAGCTTCGACTGGCCCGCGCTCGCCCTCCTCACTCTGCTGGCCGGCGGGGCATGGATGTCCCGCCGCCAGGAGCCAGCCAGGCGGTAGTCGATCCCGCGTTCCCGTGCGGGACCTGCCAATTGCCGCTGCTGCCAAGCCCCTCTAGTATCGCCCCTCGCTCGCGCCTTCCTGGAGGAACTCATGCGTCCGGAAACCATCGCCGTCCACGGGGGCTACACGCCCGATCCCACCACCAAAGCCGTGGCCGTGCCCATCTACCAGACCACTTCCTATGCCTTCGACAGCGCCCAGCACGGGGCCGACCTGTTCGACCTGAAGGTGGAGGGCAACATCTACACGCGCATCATGAATCCCACCAACGCGGTGCTGGAGCAGCGCGTGGCGGCGCTGGAGGGCGGCGTGGGAGGACTGGCGCTGGCCTCGGGCATGGCGGCGATCACCTACTCCATCCTCACCATCGCCGAGCAGGGCGACAATATCGTCAGCGCCGCGGCGCTGTATGGCGGCACCTACAACCTGTTCGCGCACACCCTGCCACAGTACGGCATCGAGGTGCGCTTCGCCGATGCCTCCGATCCCGCCTCCTTCGAGAAGCTGATCGACGGCCGCACGCGCGCCGTCTTCTGCGAGTCCATCGGCAACCCGCTGGGCAACGTCACCGACTTTGCCGCCCTGGCCGGAATCGCACACAGGCACGGCGTGCCGCTGATCGTCGACAACACCGTGCCCACGCCCTACCTGTGCCGGCCCTTCGACTTCGGCGCCGACATCGTGGTGCACGCGCTGACCAAGTACCTGGGTGGCCATGGCAACAGCATTGGCGGCGCCATCGTCGACTCGGGGAAGTTTCCCTGGGCCGAGCACAAGGACCGCTTCCGCCGCCTGAACGAGCCTGATGTGTCCTACCACGGCGTGGTGTACACCGAGGCGCTGGGCCCGGCGGCCTTCATCGGCCGCGCGCGCGTGGTGCCCCTGCGCAACATGGGCGCGCCGCTGTCGCCGTTCAATGCCTTCCTGATCCTCCAGGGCATCGAAACGCTGCCGGTGCGCATGGACCGCATCTGCAGCAATACGCTGGAGGTGGCGAAGTTCCTGTCGACCCATCCACAGGTTTCCTGGGTGAAGTACGCCGGCCTGCCCGATCATCCGGACCATGCGCTGGTGAAGAAGTACATGAAGGGCCAGGCCTCGGGCATCCTCACCTTCGGCGTGAAGGGCGGACGGGCGGCCGGCGCGAAGTTCCTCGACGCACTGAAGCTCATCATCCGCCTGGTGAACATCGGCGATGCGCGCTCGCTGGCCACGCACCCGGCGTCGACCACGCACCGCCAGCTCGGGCCCGAAGAGCTGGCCAAGGCTGGCGTAACCGAGGACATGGTGCGCCTTTCCATCGGCCTGGAACACATCGATGACCTGAAGGAAGACATCGACCAGGCGCTGAAGGCTTCGGCACGCTGAAAAAAGCGCCCCCGCCGCGAAGCGGGGGCGCTTTTTGCGGCTCTTGCCTGTGCGTCCTGCTCAGCGGCCGAGCTCGAACCGCGCGCCACCATAAATGTAGCGGCCCATGAAGCCCACCGGATAGTTGGCGCCCGGGAAGCTGGGCTTGCGGTCGTACAGGTTGTTCACACCCAGGTACACCTCCAGGCCATTGGTGGGCACGGTGTAGGCCGCTTGCACGTCGTGCACCCACTTGGCGCCGTAGTTGAAGTACCTGGGATCCGCAATGTCCGGATTGGCGCGCTTCTGGTCCTCGCTGAAGCGGCGCGTCTTGCTGAAGTAGTTGACGCCGTAGTTCACGGCCCAGCTCGCGCGGCGCCACGTGAGGTCCGTGCTCGCCGTGTACTTCGGCGCATAGGAGTCCATGCGCTCGTCCGAAACCTCGGCCCCCGGGGTGGCAATGAAAGTCAGCTCATCCAGGTAGCCGCCTGCCAGCTTCCACTCGAAGCGGCCCATGTCAGGCAGCGGCGCGAAGGCGTAGCGCACCGTCAGGTCTGCGCCCGCCGTGGTGAAGCGCGCCACATTGCGCGGCATCATCATGAAGCCCTCGACGTATCCCGTGCCGGCGTTGCGCTCGATGCCATCGCAGAAGGAGTTGTCCAGCGTGGGCTGGTCCACGCACAAGTCCACCAGCTCCTGCGCGGTGGCGATCGCCACGGCGTTCTTCAGCTTCACGTTGTACCAGTCGAAGCTCAGCATCAGGTCGGGCAGCGCGGCCGGCCGCAGCACGAAGCCGGCGGTCCAGCTCTTTGCCGTCTCCTCCTGCAGCTCCGGGTTGCCGGCCAGGCTGCCGGGCAGATTGGTGGTGGCTTCCGGATCGCTGCTCGGGTTGAAGGTGGCCGGGTCGACGCCCAGGCCCGTGAGCAGCGCCGTGCAGTTGACCTCGCGGAACTCGCTGCCCTCGGCGATGTACAGCGGATCGCAGGGATCGTCTACGAACTCGAAGGTGCCCGAGACCGGCGAGAACAGCTCACCGATGTTCGGCGCGCGCACGGCTTCGGACCAGGTGCCGCGGAAGGCCAGGTCGCGCACCGGCGCCCAGCGCGCATCCACCTTCCAGGTCGTGGTCTTGCCCACGGTGGAGTAGTCGGACAGGCGCACCGCGCCGCCGATGTCCAGCGAGTGGGCCAGCGGCGCGTTGCGCAGCAACGGAATGCCCACCTCGAAGAACGCCTCCCTGACGTCGAAGCTGCCGGAATCCGGCAGGATCAGCGGATAGCCCCACAGCAGCTCCTGCTGTATCAGCTCGTCGGGATTGCTGCGGCTTTTCTCCTTGCGGTATTCCAGGCCCGCCGCCCACTGCACGTCGCCCGCCGGCAGCGTGAAGAAGCGGTAGAAGTCGCCGCTCAGCGTGGCGCTCACCACGTGCTGCGACAGGCGTGTCTTCGTGACGGCGTCCAGGCGGATGAAGTCGATTGAGGCCGCGTTGGCAACGCCGTCACCGAAGGGATTGAACGGCATGCAGCCGCTGTTCGCACCTGGAGTGAAGGTCACCGGGACACCGCTGCCGTCGCCGGACGGAATGAAGCTCTCCCAGTTGATGTTGTCCTCGTTCACTGCCGTGCCGGCCGGCTGCAGGTCGATGCGGCAGACTACGTTGCCGCTGGGTGTACCGGTCAGGAACTGACCCTCGTCAACCGCATCCAGCGCAGCGAAGTAGCGCTCCTCGACGCGGGTGCCGACGTCCACGTTGCGGATGCGGCTCTGGCCGAAGGTGTAGGAAATCTCGTAGCGCGGTCCGCCGGCACCCAGGGTGCCGTCGATGCCCACTACGCTGCGCAGCGTCTGGCGGGTGGCGTCATCCTGGCGGCGTCCCAGATCGAAGTTGTCGCGGTTCATCAGTACGCCGGCGGGCATGCCCCAGTCGGCCGCGGCGTCCTCATCGATGGCATCGCGCATCGAATCCGGCATGAACGGGTTTTCGGCGGAGACGAAGGTGTAGAAATCAAAGCTGGGCTGGCTCTGGTTCCAGGTACGGGTGTTGACGTACTTGCCTTCGGCGAACAGGCGCACCGAGTCGTTGAGCTGGTAGCTCGAGAACAGGTTCGCCGAGTGACGGCGCGACTCTGCCTGCAGGTCGCCCGAATAGCCGGCCACCGGCGTGCTGTCGCCGCCCTGCACGAGGCCCGTGCTGGGCAGCAGCAGGCCTTGGTCGAAGGGGGTGCCGGTGCCGTTGAAGTTGGCCCGGAAGCCCCCGGTCTCTTCGTCAAGGACCCAGTCCGTGTTGAAGGCGCCACCCGCGGCCGTATTGGCGTAGCGCAGGTCGTTCAGCGGGATGCGGTCGTAGACGTCCGGGTCATCCGGGAAGTCGCCCGGGTTGCGCTGCATCGACCAGGACCGCAGCGGGTCACCAGCGCGAGGGCGGCCAGTCTCGCGGACGCGGCCGTCGGCGCTGTACTCGTAGCTCAGCGTCAGGTTGGCGCGGCCGTCGGCGAAGTTGTCGCCGCGGGTCAGCGAGAAGAAGCGGTTGCCGCCGTCGCCCAGCTCCGAGAGACCGCCCTGGCCGCGGATGATCAATCCCTCGAAGTCACGGCGGGTGATGAAGTTGACCACGCCCGACACGCCATCGGCACCGTAGATGGCCGACACACCTCCGGTCAGTACGTCCACGCGCTCGATCAGGTCGATCGGGATACTGTTGAGATCGACGGCGGCCGATCCGGGCACGCCACCGACGTGGCGGCGGCCGTTGACCAGCACCAGCGTGCGGTCGGTGCCGAGGTTGCGCAGGTCCAGCAGGTTCAGGCCCGCGGTTCCGATCCCGGCGCGGGCGCCGGAATTGTCGAAGCGGGTCTGCGAGGCGACCAGCGCGGGAATCTGCACCAGTGCGTCGGTCAGGTTGGTGTAGCCGGATTGCCGCAGGTCTTCCGCCTGCACGGTGAGCACGGGATTGGGCATCTCATCAGCAGCACGCGTCAGGCGCGAACCGGTGACGATGACCTCCTCCAGTTCCTGGTCCTGTTCCTGCCCGGACCCGTCTTCGGCGGCCGTCGCGACGGCAGGGATCGCCGCGGCGACAAGGCTCAGGGCGGGGAGGCAGCTACGGCCGGTCTTGCGGTTGTTCATGAGGACACCCGTGGATGACGAACCCCCGGGGAAATTGTAGGTATGAGTGCCGGTTCGGCGGAGGCTGTTTTCGGTCAGGAGTGGCCGGAATTGGGTAAGAATCTTCCGACACGCAAGTCAGGAATGACGGGTTGCCAACCGCCCGGCTTGCACGCTGAGGAAGTCGCCAGGCCAGGAAATATGCGGCATCCTGCCGGGCCCGGACGCGGAGAAGATTGATGGACCCGACCCCCCACACCATGGCGCAGCCGGCGTCCATCCGCAACGTGGCCGTCATCGGCACGGGCGTGATCGGCGCAAGCTGGTGCACCTGTTTTCTGGCGCATGGCTTCAGGGTGACGGCGACCGATCCGGCGCCCGGCGCCGAACAGCGCCTGCGCGAGCAGGTGGCGCGGCAGTGGCCCGATGCCGTTGCGCTTGGCGCCGCGAGGGGCAGCGATCCCGGCCAGCTGCAGTTCTGCACCGACGAGCGCGAAGCCGTGGCGCAGTCGGACTTCGTACAGGAGAACGGGCCGGAACGGCTGGAATTCAAGCGCGGGATCTTCGCCATGCTCGATGAGGCTGCGCCGGCGCATGCCATCCTCGCCAGCAGCTCATCGGGCATCCCGGCCTCGGAATTCCAGACGGCCTGCAATCGTCCCGGGCGCGTGCTCATCGGTCATCCCTTCAACCCGCCACACCTGATCCCGCTGGTGGAAGTGGTGGGCGGGCGGCTCACTTCCGCGCAAGCGGTGCGCACGGCCATGGACTTCTACCGCGCCGCGGGCCGCAAGCCCATCGCCCTGCACAAGGAGCTGAAGGGCTTCGTCACCAACCGGCTGCAGGCAGCGCTGTGGCGCGAGGCCTATGGCCTGGTGCACGCCGGGGTGGCGACGGTGGAAGACATCGATGCCGCGATTGCGAACGGACCCGGCCTGCGCTGGGGGATCCGCGGTCCGTTTGCCACGCAGTCCCTGTCGGGCGGCGAGGGAGGGCTGCGCCATCTCCTCGAGCACCTTGGGCCACCGATGGATGACTACTGGCAGGACCTGTTCGCCACGCGTCTTACCGAGGAGGTAAAGCGCGCCGTGCTCGACAGCGCCGAACAGCAGATGGGTGACTGGGACATGGCATCCGTGGCGCGCGAGCGCGACCGGATGCTCGTGGCCCTGCTGCAGATCAAGGCCCGGCAGGCGGGCCAGGGGGATTAAGCCATGCGACGCCGGGCCTGCATCACCGCTTCATTGCTGCTGCTCGCTGCCCACACCACGCTGCTGCCGGCTGCGGCGCCCGTTGCGGACGCAACCACCCTGCGTGACATCGAGCAGCAGCAGGCGCGTGCGGCCATCGCCGGCGATCGGGCCGCGCTGGAACGCTTCTTCGCCCCCACGTTCATGCTGGTGAATCCCTCCGGCGTGCGTGTCACCCGCGCAGAACTGCTGGCCGTGCTCACCGGAGGCGGCGCCCCGCCCTACACCTCGGCCACGTATGAAACCGAGGAGGTGACCGTGCGCGGGGATGTGGCCTACACAGTCGGACTGGAAACGGTGGTATTTGGCGCCAACGTGCAGGGACTGCAGGGCGCGCAGCCCGGACAGAAGGTGCAGCGGCGGGTCACCCATGTGTGGGAGCGTCAGGGCGGGCAGTGGCGCCTGGTGCTGCGCCACGCGAGCAACGTGGCGCCCTGACGGCGCCTCACAGCCCCAGCGCCGACAGGCCCGGATGGTCATCCGGACGCCTGCCGGCCGACCAGCGGAACTTGCGCTCCGGCTCGGTGATCGGCAGGTCATTGATGCTGGCAATGCGGCGTTTCATGTAGCCGCCCTCGTCGAACTCCCAGTTCTCGTTGCCGTAGGAACGGAACCACTGCCCGGAGTCGTCGTGCCATTCGTAGGCGAAACGCACCGCGATTCGGTTGCCGCGGAAGGCCCAGAGTTCCTTCACCAGGCGATAGTCGAGTTCGCGGCTCCACTTGCGGGTGAGGAATTCCTCGATCGCCTTGCGGCCGGCGAGAAACTCGGCGCGATTGCGCCACACGCTGTCGGGTGTGTAGGCCAGCGCGACGCGGCGCGGATCGCGGGAGTTCCAGGCATCCTCGGCCGTGCGAACTTTTCGCGTAGCGTCTTCCTCGTCGAAGGGCGGCAGGGGCGGACGTGGTTCCTCTGCGTGAGTCATGAAGCGCTCCTATCGGCGGATTCCTACAGGCATTGCATCGGCGGGACTACGGTGGTCAACGACGCCCGTACCTACACTGCACCAGTCATAACTTTGTCCAAACCAAAGTTGCCGGAGCCCTCTCGGACAGGATGAGGGCTCCGGAAATTTTTCCCTCGCCCGACTCGCCTAGACGATGGAGTGGGAGAGCTTGTTGTAGTGCGCCCACATGCTCTTGTGGGCATCGTATAGAGCCTTGTCGGGATCGGCCCAGGTGCGGGGCAGGTCACTGAGCAGGTTGGCGCGCTGCATGTCTTCGGTGGTGAACCCCTTGCGCATGGCCTCGGACACGCGCTCGAACATCCCCTTCAGCGCCTCGGTCTCGGTGCCCACCTCGGCGCGCGAGATCACCCCGCCCGTGGAGGCCACGATTTTCGTCTGCGCATCGCCCCTGGCGAGCAGGGCCTCCTGCGAATCGACGCGGCCACCGACCCAGCCGCCCTCGAACCAGCAGATCAGCGGATCGGAGACCGGCGCCACCGAATCACCCACCGCCAGCACGTTGGAATCCCTGAACCAGACGTACAGGTCGCCGTCGGTATGCGGCTGCTGCAGGTAACCGTATTCGATGTGCTCGCCGCCGAAGGTGAACTCCTTGCTGCCGAGGTAGAACACCTCGGTGGGCACAGCGACCTTCTCGCGCGCGGGAAGATAGCGGTCTTCGCCTGGCACATATTGGCGCGCGCGCATGCGCTGTGCGGCCTTGGCATGGGCGATCACCTTCGCGCCGCCAGTGGCGAACACGTCGTTGCCGCCGGTGACCGCCTCGTGCCAGTGCGTGTTGATCACGGTGGTAACGGGGGTGTCGCCAGCAAAGCGCTTCAGCTCGGCCTGCAATGCAGCGGTGGCACCGGCGGCACCGGTGTCGACCAGCAGCACCCCTGCATCGCTGCGCAGCGCCAGCACGTTGCCGCCCGCGCCACTTACCAGCAGCAGGCGATCTGCCAGCGGCGTGGCCTTTGGCGTGTACTTCACCGCCTTCGCCGCCCCACCCCGGCCGGCACCCTGCGTGGCGCAGCCCATCACCGACAGGCCGGCGGCAGCACCCAGCGTCAGCCGCAGCGCATCGCGGCGGTTCAGGTCACGACCCACGCTCACACTCCCGCGATGTAGCCGGTGCTGTCGCCGAGTTTCTCGCGCGGGATGCCCAGCTTGTTGAGCACCGTGAGGTGCAGGTTGGCGATGGGCGTCTTCTCGGGCGGCACGATGTGCCGGCCGCCCTTGAGCTTGCCGTTGCCGCCGCCCACCAGGATCACCGGCAGCGGGTAGTTGTTGTGCCGGTCGCTGTTGCTCATGTTCGAGCCGTACATGAAGATCGAATGATCGAGCAGCGTGCCATCGCCATCGGGCGTGGCGGCCATCTTGTCGAGGAATTTCGCGAACTGCTCCATGTGCCAGGTCTGCACGCGGGTGAGCTTCTCCAGCCGGTCGCGGTCATTGGCATGGTGCGAGAGCGGGTGGAAGGAATCCGGCACGTTGATGAACGGATAATTCCGGTTCGTCCCCTCGGCCACCATGATGTAGGAGACCACGCGCGTGAGGTTGGCCTGGTAGGCCAGCGCGATCAGGTCGAACATCATCTTCACCTGCTCGTCGAAGGCATCCAGCTGCCCCACCGGCGCATTCGGCAGCTTCACGCTGGAAAGATCGCGTGCCTTGGCCTTTTCCAGCCGCCGCTCGATCTCGCGCACGGTCTCCAGGTAGCTGTCGAGAACACGCTTGTCTTCCGGACCCACCTCCGCGCGCAGCGACCTGGTGCGCTCTGCGATCAGGTCGAGGATGCTGGTGGTCTGGCGCGAGATCAGCGCACGCTCGGCGTCGGTGTCACCCTCGCCAAAGAGCTGCAGGAACACCTTGCGCGGGTTGAACTCCATCGGCAGCGGCGTGTGCGCATCGCGGAACGACAGCGTGGTGCTGTAGAAGCCGCCGCCGGCGGCGGACTGGATGGTGGTTTCGGCCGCCACCTCCAGTGAGGGCAGCGCTGTTTCCTGGCCGATGGCCCCTGCGATCACCTGGTCGAGCGTGATGGCCATGTTCGCGCCCGGCGTGCCGCCCGGCGGCCGCGTCGAGGACAACCATGTGGCCGGATTCAGCGTATGCACCGAGCCCGCGCTGGCCGCGTTCTCCAGGTTGGCGAAGGACAGCAGCTGCTGCTTGTGCTTCTCCAGCGGCTTCATGATGCGGTTCAGCGTGAAGTTCGCGCCCTCGCCTGACGGCGTCCAGGCGTCGACTTCCTTGCCGTAGGGCGTGTTGTCCATGATGGCGCCGTGCGGGATGTAGAAGAACCCGACGCGCGGCCTGGGTACCGCGGCGGTCTTCTCCATGGCCGTGGCCGCGGGAATCATCGCGTCCAGCAGCGGCAGGGCCAGTGACACACCCATGCCCTTCAGCGTGGCACGGCGGGATATGTGCTTCTTGGTGAGGAACATCGCTTGACTCCTACTGTGCCGGGTGGAGCTGCGCCACCGTGGTCTTCACGTCTGGATGCGGCGGGCCCTGCAGGCGGAAGGCATCGGAATTGGCCACGGCCTGCACCAGGTCGAAGAAGCGGTATTTGCCCGGCGCCGTGTCGCGCACGATCTGCCGCACCTGCGGCATGTCCTGCGCCTCCACCTCACGGCCGACGGCATACATCAAGAGCTTCTGCGTCAGCGACCAGGCGAACTGCTCGGGACGGCGCGCCAGGGCCTCACGCAGTTCCACCACCCCGTTGATCCGCGTGCCATCGGCCAGCACGCTGCTGGAGTCCACCGGCTGACGCGAGTCGGCCTCGCGCGTGCGCCAGACGCCGATGGCATCGAAGTTCTCCATCGCCAGGCCCAGTGGATCGATCACGCCATGGCACTGGTTGCAGCTTTGCACGGAACGGTGCACCTCGAGGCGCTTGCGCAGCGTGGTGGCCTGCTCGCCTTCCTTGGGCGTGAGGTTGGTCTCCACGCCCGGCGGCGGTGGCGTCGGCGGCGTGCCGATGAGCCGCTCCAGTATCCACGCGCCACGCAGCACCGGCGAAGTGCGGTCGGCATAGGAAGTGCGCAGCAGCACGGCCGCCTTGCCCAGCACGCCGAAGCGGGTCGGGTCGGTGAGCTGCACGCGGCGGAACTGCTCGCCGTTGATGCCGCGGATGCCGTAGTGCGAGGCCAGCCGCTGGTTGAGGAAGGTGTAGTCCGCATCCAGCAGGTCGAGCACGCTCCTGTTCTGCAGCAGCACCTCGCTGAGGAACAGGCGGATCTCGGTGCTGAAGTCGCTGCGCAGGCCCTCGTTGAAACTGCGGAAGATGGTGGTGTCGGGATCCACCGCCTTCAGGTCATCGACGTTGAGCCAGCGCATCGCGAAGCCGTCGACCAGCGCCATCGCGCGCTTGTCGCCCAGCATGCGCAGCACCTGCTGCTGGTACACCATGCGGTCGCTGAGCTTGCCTTCCACCGCCAGCTTGCGCAGCTCCTCGTCGGGAACGTCGCTCCACAGGAAGAACGCCAGGCGCGAGGCCAGCTCGAGGCCTGACAGCGGGTACGGTGCGTGGCCGTCGCCGCGCGGCGCAATCACGCGGTAGAGGAAGTCGGGACTGGAGATCGCGCCCATCACGATCTCCTGCACGCCGCCGTCGAAGTGGCCGATTTCCTTGCGGCCGGATTCATAGAAGCTCATCAGCCGGGCCACGTCGGCCTCGGTGGCAGGCCGTCGATAGGCACGCGTGGCCAGCTCGCGCGCGATGCGCGTGGCGCAGGCCTTTTCCTCATCCGGCTTCGCGGGATGACAGACGAAGATGCGGTCACGGCTGGGCGAGTGGCTCAGCGAAACCTCGCCGAACGGGCCCGCGATCTCCACATTAGGCGCAATGCCGCCACCACCGCGGCCGCCACCACCACCGAATCCACCGCCGATGGTGTCATCTGAGAGCACGCGCGCCCGCTCCACCGAGGTGACGATGACCTGGTGCGAGCCCGAAGTGGCGCGGAAGGGAATGTTCTGGAAGCGCGCCATTACCTTGTCGCGGCCCAGCTGCGCTTCGCGGTCGACCAGGCCCAGGTCTTCCTTGCCGCCGAGGTCGCCCCGGAAAACCTCCTTGCCATCCACCAGCACGACGATGGTGCGGCGGAACATGGAGGCATTCGGATACAGGCCACCGGTGAGATCGTTGACGATGCTCAGCCTGTATTCGCCGTCGGCCGGGAAGAAATGCGTGATCTTCGTGCCGCCCGCGCTGCCCAGCGGCATCTCGCCGCCTTCGGACTGCGCGGAGGTATAGAGCGTCTTGCTCAGCGTGGCCTGCGGATTGCCCACGGCGCGCCTGGCGATGAAACGCGCGGCGCCGATGTACTGGTCGAGGAACGAGGGCGAGACGGTGAGCACTGCCGCGATGTTGTCGAAGCCCTCCATCTCGATCTCGGGCGGAAGCAGGTCTTCCACCTTGATCTCCACGCCCAGCAGCGTGCGCACGGCATGGGCGTATTCGGTGCGGTTGAGGCGCTGCGCGGTGACGTAGCCGGCGCGCGGGGTCTCGCGGCGTGCGTCGAGGCCGGTCTCCAGCCAGTTGATGATGCCGTCGAGCTCTGCCTGCGAGGGCTGCTTGTTGCCCGGCGGCGGCATCAGGTGGCCGCGCAGCTTCCTGGCCACGGCCTCCCATGTCTTGATGTCGTTGGGCACGTCGGTGGGGGCGTAGGTGTCGAAAGCCACGCCGCCAGCCCAGTCGGTGGAGTTATGGCAGTCGCCGCAGAAGGTGTTGATCGCAGTAAAATGGGAGCCGGCAGCCGGTTCCGCGCCCTGGGCCAGGGCGGGCCCCAGGGCCACCGCAGCCAGGACCGCACACAAGAAACGCTTTGGCACGATCTCCATACCCCTTGGATCAACCACCGTCCGGCCCGTTCCCGTTGATTTTAGTCGGGCTCTGTCCAGTTGGACTGCCCAAACTGCAACAGTTCCCTATAATTCCGGGGTTTGACCTGCCCCAACTGAGCGGACTTCCCCACGTGAGCAAGCAAGATACCCATTTCTTCAATGTTTTCAGCGTCGTTCTCGGCCTGCTGGTCGCCTTTGCGATCCTGGTCTTTGCGCTGGCCCGCCATGTGGGCAAGGAGCAGAACGCCGCCGTGATGCAGGACCCGCTGCTGCAGCAGACCGTGGCTGACCGCGTGGGGGGCGGCGCGCGGGTGGCCGTGGCAGGGCAGGACAATGCCGCGCTGAAGATCGCGCCGGTGTCGCAGACGCCCACGTCGACTGCGGCCGTGGTGCTGGAAAACGGCGAACAGGTCTACAAGGCGGCCTGCACGGCTTGCCATTCGCCGGCGGTGGCCCCGGCCCTGGGCGCGCCTCCCCTGGGTGACGCCGCTGCCTGGGGGCCGCGTGTGGCGAAGGGCAAGGCTACGCTATACGAACACGCCCTGCATGGCTTCAAGGACAAGAGCCCGGGCGGCATGCCGGCGAAGGGTGGCCGCACCGACCTGAGCGACGATCTGGTCAAGCAGGCCGTCGACCACATGCTCTCGCAGCTGTAACAGCTCGCGGGCAGCTCACCTTTCACTCTTCAAGTCGCAGCGACAGCGCCTCGGCGATATCGCTGCGACTGACGCTCGCGCGCTCCTCGAGATCTGCCACGGTACGCGCCACGCGCAGGATGCGATGCTGGCCGCGCGCCGAGGTGCCGCGTCTTGACGCGGCCTCCGCCAGCAACTTCAGTCCGGCCGCATCGGCCCGGCAATGCCGCAGCGTTTCGGCGGGAGACAGCCTGCCGTTGAGACAACCCTGTCGCAGCATCTGGCGCTGGCGCACGCGGGTGACCAGCGCCCGCGCCTGGGCGGTGGTCATCGCACCCTTTGCGTTGTCGGGCTTTTCGGCCACCAGGGTCTCTGCATCCACCTGCGCCAGCCGCAGCTGCAGGTCGATGCGATCAAGCAGCGGGCCGGAGATGCGCGCGCGGTAACGCTCGATCTTGGTGGGCGGACAGCGGCAGGTGGGCGCGACCAGCCCATGCCGGCCGCAGGGACAGGGATTCATTGCCGCCACCAGCAGGAATGCCGCGGGAAACTCCGCGCGCTGGCTGGCGCGCACCACGTTCACGCGGCCGGATTCCAGTGGTTCGCGCAGGGATTCCAGCACCCGGCGGTCGAACTCCGGCAGCTCGTCGAGGAACAGCACGCCGTGGTGCGCCAGGCTCACCTCCCCCGGCTGCACGGCCGCGCCTCCGCCGACTATGGCGTGCGCCGAGGCCGTATGATGCGGCGCCCGGAAGGGTGGAGTCGAAGGCCAGCGCGTGGCTTGCGGCGTGGCGCCCGGGATGCATTGCGCCACAGCCGCGATCGCGGCGACCTCGAGCGCCTCATCGGCAGTCAGTGGCGGCAGCAGGCCGGGCAGGCGCTGCGCGAGCATGGTCTTGCCGGAGCCAGGCGGCCCGAGCATCAACAAGCTGTGGGATCCGGCGCCGGCAATGAGCAGCGCACGCTTGGCATGGTGCTGCCCGCGCACGTCGGCAAGCTCGTGCACGGGCGCCTGCTCGGCAGGCAACCGCGGCGGCGATGCTTCGGGTGTGTCTGCACTGGCGGCCTCGCCTGCCACCAGCTCGCGCAGATGCAGCAGGCCGCGCGCACGGGCGTCGGCAGCCCTCACCTCGGCAAGATTGCAGGCCGGCACGACAAGGCCATGCCCGGCGCGGCCGGCATGCAGCGCAGCCAGCAGCAAGCCGGGCACCGGCTTCAGCTCACCGGTCAGTCCCAGCTCGCCATAGAACTCGGTGCGCGCCACATCGAAGCGTGGCTCTGCCTGCCGCGAGGCCAGCAAGATGCCCAGCGCCACCGGCAGGTCGAAGCGACCGCCCTCTTTCGGCAGGTCGGCCGGCGCCAGATTGACCGTGATGCGGCCCGCCGGCAGTTCGAACCCGCAGGTTGCCAGCGCCGCGCGCACGCGTTCACGACTTTCCTTCACTGCTGCTGCGGGCAGGCCGACGATGGTGAAGGTGGGCAACCCGCTGCCCAGGTGCACCTCCACGGTGACCTGCGGGGCCGCCAGCCCTGCCTGGGCCCGGCTCAATACTCGTGCAAATCCCATGCGGCCACTGTGGCGGCCGCCGCGTCCGCCGGGGCGCGGTTAACTGGGCGAAGCGTGCAGATTAGGCCTGCGGGCCGGGCGGCTGGCCCTGCGCCGCTGCACGCTCCAGCGCAGCCACGCGGGCTTCCAGCGCGGCGATCAGCTCCCGGCTGCGCTCCAGCACCCGCGCCTGGGCATCGAATTCCTCCCGGGACACCAGATCCATGCGGCGCGTGGCGTCGCGCAGCACGCGGCTGGCATGGGCCTCCACATCCGACTTGAGGGCCTGCAGGGAGGCCGGCAGGTTCTCGGTGAGCTGGCGCACCAGTCCGTTCACGTCCAGTTTGTCGATCATGGCCACTCCAGGACTGTGATGCACCACGGTGGTGCACCAACTTCGTGCATCTGTCCAACACTGTGCAGCACTGCGACCTCATGGTCCATCTGGAGCGCGCTAGCCGGTACGTGAACCGTGGCACGGATTCTGCACTGGTCCTGTGGGCGCCGAACCGGTGGGTTCAGAGCGTTCGCTGGATCAGGCAATGGATACCAACAAGGCTCGCTGCGTTGCGACATGTACGCCATGAAGATCATCACTGCGATCGTCCGGCCTTTCAAGCTGGACGAGATGCGGCATGCCATCGCCCAACTGGGGGTGCAGGGCGTGACGGTGACCGAAGTGCATGAAGCAGAGCACGGGCCGCGTGCCAAGGTCGAGATCGCCGTCGACGATGCCATCGTCGAGCCGGTGCTCGAGGCCATCGCCAACATCTCGCGAACGGGCCGGAACGGCGACGGAAAGATACTGGTTGGAAATCTGGAACAGGCCATTCGAATCCGCACCGGCGAGACCGGAACAGCGGCAACTTAAGAACAGCTGGGAGTCGCATATGCGCATTGATCTCGCCTCGATTACTTCCTCGCGATGGGCGCGCGGAACACTGCTTGCTTCGCTGGCACTGCTGCCGGCGCTGGCCGGCGCACAGGAAGCAGAACCAACGCCGGACAAGGGCGATACCGCCTGGATGATGGTCTGCACGCTGCTGGTCATCATGATGGCGGTGCCGGGCCTTGCCCTCTTCTACGGCGGCATGGTGCGCGCCAAGAACATGCTGTCGGTTTCAATGCAGGTGTTCTGTGTGTTCTCGCTGCTGGTGGTGCTGTGGGTCATCTACGGCTACAGCCTGGCCTTCAACGGCACCGGCGCCTGGATCGGCGACTTCAGCCGGTTGTTCCTGTCGGGGATAACAGCCGATACCAACGCCGCCACCTTCACTGAAGGCGTGGTGATCCCCGAATACGTGTTCGTCGCCTTCCAGGCCACGTTCGCGGCCATCACCACGGCGCTGGCGGTGGGCGGCTTTGCCGAGCGCACCAAGTTCAGCGCGGTGCTGCTGTTCGCGGTGCTCTGGTTCACCTTCTCCTACCTGCCTATCGCCCGCGCGGTGTGGTTCACCGAGGGCTGGCTGTTCAAGGCCGGCGCACTGGACTACGCGGGTGGCACGGTGGTGCACATCAACGCCGGCATCGCGGGCCTGGTGGGTGCACTGATCGTCGGCAAGCGCACGGGCTATGGCAAGGTGGCCATGCCGCCGCATAACCTGCCCTACGTGATGATCGGCGCCTCCCTGCTGTGGGTTGGCTGGTACGGCTTCAACGTGGGCTCGGGCCTCGAGGCCAACAACGGCGCCGGCCTGGTGTTCCTCAACACCTTCGTCTGCACCGCGGCCGCAGTGATGGCCTGGACCTTCGGTGAGTGGATCTTCCGCGGCAAGCCCACCATGCTCGGTGCGGCCTCTGGCGCGGTGGCGGGCCTGGTGGCGATCACCCCGTCCTGCGGTGTGCTCTCCCCCTCCGGCTCGATCATCCTCGGCATCGTCGCGGGCCTGATCTGCCTCTGGGCGGTGGCCGGCCTGAAGAAGGCCCTGGGCTACGATGACTCGCTGGACGTGTTCGGTGTGCACGCGGTGGGCGGCATCGTGGGCGCCCTGGCCTGCGCCATCCTCGGCCACGAGTCGCTCGGCGGCCAGGGCTTCGAGCCCTCGATGGGCGCGCAGTTCGTGATCCAGCTGAAGGGGGTGCTCTTCTCGGTGTTCTGGTCCGGCATCGTGACCGCGATCATCTTCTACCTGATCAAGTTCACCATCGGACTGCGCCCCACCGAAGAAGTAGAGCGCGAGGGCCTGGACGTCGCCGAGCACGGCGAGCGGGCCTACGACTGATCGGCAGCGCACTTCCCTCCTGAGGGATAGCCCCGGCGACCTCGCGGTTGCCGGGGCTTTTTCTTTGCGTAGACTGTCATAAGGAACCTGTGAATCCGGTCACAGGGCGGGGCCGGCGGTCAGGGCGATACTCCGGCCGAAGAGGGCACCATGCGCACGATCATCACCTTTACTGCCGCCTCCCTGCTGATGGCCAGCGCCTTTGGCGCGGGCGAGATCTACCGCTGGAAGGGCGCCGATGGCGCCTGGGTCTATTCCGACCAGCCACGGCCGGGCGCCGAGCTGGTGCGCACCACGGGCTCGCGTGCGCAGCCGGCTTCCGAGGCCGCGCCGCAGAACACCACACCGGCTGCGCCGGCTGCCGCTCCGATGGCCAGTGATTCCAGCCCGCTGCCGGTGTCTGATGCAGTCGCCGAAGAAGTGCGCGCCGCCGCCGATGCCGCCAAGGGCGAGCAGTGCAAGCAGTACGAGGCCGCCTACCAGGAGGCCATCAAGGCGCGCAGCATCTACAAGACCGACGAGCAGGGCAAGCGCGTGTACCTGACCAGCGCGGAGATCGACCGCGCCCGCCTCGAGGCGCGCGCCGCCCGCGACCTGGCCTGCGGTCCGAACTGACACCGCTTCGCCGGTAACGGCGAATGAAGCCCCTGCTGCTGCCTGATTTCTGCGCACCGCGTGCGGTGCTGCTGGTGCTCACCATCGTGGCACTGACCGCGCTGCTGCTCACGCTGGCCTCGCCCGGACCCGGTCCCGGCTTCTGGGGAGACCTGGCGCGGCGGCTGCTGTTCCTCATCTGGGTGGGCCTGCTGGGCGCGGCGCTGCTGTGTGCGCTGCGCGGGCGCATCGCCAGTCTTTCCGCACCCGCCGGTGCCGGCATGGTGATGGGCCTGCTGCTGGCGGTGGTGGCCGCCATTTCCGAGATCGCCTGGTGGATCCTCGACAGCCCGCAGCTGAATCCCGACGCGCTGCTCGGCCGGCTGCCGGTGAACCACGGCATCTTCCTCGCCCGCAATCTCGGCATCGGCCTGATCGTGGGCATGCTGGTGCTGCGTTATGCCTACGTGACGCAGCAGTGGCGGCTGAACGTGGAGGCACAGGCGCGCTCGCGCGCCGATGCATTGCAGGCGCGCATCCGTCCGCACTTCCTCTACAACAGCATGAACACCATCGCCGCGCTCACGCGCAGCGATCCGGGGCGCGCTGAGGAAGCGGTGCTCGACCTCACCGAACTGTTCCGCGCCAGCCTCGACGAGGAGCGCAGCCTGATCACGCTCGCCGAGGAGCTGGACAACGCCCGCGCCTACGTGCGCATCGAGCAGCTGCGCATGGGCCCGCGCCTGCGCGTGGCCTGGAACGTGGACACCCTGCCGATGCAGGCGCGCATTCCCGCCCTCACGCTGCAGCCGCTGCTGGAGAACGCCATCCTGCACGGTGTGTCGCAGCTGCCGCAGGGAGGCGAGGTGCACATCGGCGGCAGCGCCAGCGATGGGGTGATGCTGCTCAGGGTACGCAACCCGCTGCCGCTGGAAGGCGAGCCGCGCGTGGGACATGGCATTGCACTCGGCAACATCCGCGAACGCCTGGAGCTGCTGCACGGCAGCCGCGCCAGCGTCACCGCGGGACGCGAGGGCGACGAGTTCGTCGTGCAGCTGCGCTTCCCGGTGATTGAAGCCCCGCCGGCAAACGCGGGATGATGGGCCGTGACCCTGAAGGCCCTGATCGTCGATGACGAACCCCTCGCGCGCGCGCGCCTCGGCGCGCTGCTGCGCGAGCTGGACCAGGTGGAGGTGGTCGGCGAGGCCGGCGACGCCGGCGAGACGCTGCAGCAGCTGGAGAAGCTGGCGCCGGACATCCTCTACCTGGATGTGCGCATGCCTGGCATGTCGGGCCTGGAACTGGCGCGGCACCTGGCGCGCCTGCCCGATCCGCCGGCCATCGTGTTCACCACCGCGCATGGCGAGCATGCCATGGAAGCCTTCGAGGCCGAGGCGGTGGGCTACCTGCTGAAGCCGGTGCGCAAGGAAAAACTCGCGGCGGCCACCGAGCGCGCGCAGAAGCTCTCGAGCCGGCAGCTGGCCGCGGTGGCGGCGCCCGAACCACGCACCCACCTGCCGGTACGCCATCGCGAGGGCATCCGCCTGCTGCGCGTCGAGGACATCATCTGCCTGCTCGCGGAGCAGAAATACACGACGGTGCACCACGCCGGCGGCATCGACCTGGTGGATGACTCGCTGCGGCAGCTGGAGAGCGAGTTCGGCCCACGCTTCCTGCGCGTGCATCGTGGTGCACTGGTGAACCGCGCCTTCCTCGAGGCGGTGGAGCGGCAGGCCGATGGCAGTTACCTCGCGCGCGTCCGCGGCATGCCCGAACCGCTGGCCGTGAGCCGGCGCCTGGCGGGAGAACTGAAGGCACGCCTGTAGGGTATCCTTGCAGCAGGGATGCGCTTCGACTTCACCAAGATGCACGGCGCGGGCAACGATTTCATCGTGCTCGATGCGCCCGCGCGCGACGGACTCGCGCTTTCACCCGCGCAGTGGCGGCAGCTGTCGGACCGGCGCACGGGCATCGGCTTCGACCAGGCGCTGGTGCTCGAGCCGCCGCGCAGTGGCGACACCGCCGCCTTCTATCGCATCTTCAATGCCGATGGCAGTGAAGTGGAGCAATGCGGCAATGGCGTGCGCTGCCTGGCCGATCTGCTCCGCCGGCGCGGTGTCTCGCGCGATGGCGTGGTGCGCCTTGGCAGTCCCGCAGGCCTGATCGAAGCGAGGCTCGGTGAAGTCGGCCGCGCCGCAGTGGACATGGGCGAGCCGGCATTCACGCCGGCGTCAGTGGATTTCGACACCGCCGGACAACCCGGCCCGCGCTATTTCATCGACCTGCCCGGCGGACGCGCTGAATTCGCCATCGCCTCCATGGGCAATCCCCATGCCGTGCTCGATGTGCCGGATGTGGCCACCGCGCCCGTGGGCGAAGTGGGTCCGGTGCTGGAGCGGCATCCGCGTTTCCGGCAGCGCGTGAACGTGGGCTTCCGCCAGATCATCGATCGCGGCCGGATGAAACTGCGCGTGTTCGAGCGCGGCGTGGGCGAGACACTGGCCTGCGGCACAGGCGCCTGTGCTGCGGTGGCCACGGGCATCCTCGCCGGCCTGCTTGATGCCGAAGTGAAGGTGCAGCTGCCCGGCGGACTGCTGGTCGCAAGGTGGAATGGACCCGGCACGCATCTTTGGCTGGAAGGTCCTGCTGCAGTATCTTTCACCGGCCAGTTCGAACTCTGATCTCGAGGATGCATTCCCACCCATGAGCACTTCCACCGCCCGCGACGCGATTGCCCTGACCGACGATGACATCGCGGGGTGGCTCCGGGTCCACCCTGATTTCTTCCAGCGCAACAGCGAGCTGCTGGCCACGCTGCGCGTGCCGCACGCCAGCGGTTCGGCAGTGTCGCTGATCGAGCGGCAGATCGAGCTGCTGCGCGAGAAGAACCAGAATGCCGATGCGCGTTTCAACGAGCTGGTGCAGATCGCGCGCGCCAACGAGCAGCTCACGGCGAAGATCCACCGCTTCACGCGCCGCCTGATGCGGGCACCCACGCGCCGCGCCATCCAGACGCAGATCGAGCTGGGGCTGCGCGAGGACTTCGACGTCACGCATTCGGTGCTGCTGCTGCTGGGCACCGGCGCCGACACCGGCGGACTGCGATTCGTGCGCAACATTCCGGCCAATGACCCGGAAATGGCGGCCTTCGATTCGCTGTTCGCCTCCGGCAAGCCGCGCTGCGGCCAGGTGCGTGACTCGCTGCGGGAGTTCCTGTTCGGCGCCGATGCGGCCGGCGTGGGCTCGGTGGCGCTGGTGCCGCTCATCGACGACACGCCCATTGGCCTGCTGGCGCTGGCCAGCAACAACAGCCAGCGCTTCCATCCCGGCATGAGCACCGACTTCCTGGCGCTGCTGGGCGAGCTCACCAGCGATGCGCTGGCGCGCGACTGACAGGCCCCCCGCGGGGCCTGCGGCTGCGCCGTGAGCCCTGACGCCGCGCAGGCGCGCGCGCAATTCCTGCAGCGGCTCACGCAGGAACGCCGGCTCTCCATCCACACGCAGCGCGCCTACGAGCGCGACCTGGCCGGGCTTGCGGCCTGGTGTGACCGGCAGGGCCTGGCCGAATGGAGCGCGCTCGACCACGGCCATGTGCGCATGTTCAGTGCGCACAGCCACGCCGCAGGCCTCGCGCCGCGCAGCGTCCAGCGGCGGCTGTCAGCAGTGCGCTCGTTCTATGCTTTCCTGCAGCGTGAGGGCCTGTGTGCCCACAATCCCGCCACCGACGTGCGCGCGCCCAAGGCGCCGCGGCGGCTGCCGCGCACGGTGGATGCCGACCTCATGCAGAAGGTGCTCGAGACGCCGGTTCCCGCCACTGCCGGGGAGGGCGACCCCGTCCTCGCACTGCGCGACCTGGCCATCATGGAGCTGTTCTATTCCTCCGGCCTGCGCCTGGCGGAGCTGGTATCGCTGGACCTGACCCGGCTCGACCTCGCGGCCCGGCTGGTCACTGTCCTCGGCAAGGGTCGGCGCGAACGCATCGTCCCCGTGGGGTCCAGGGCGGTGGAAGCACTCCGGCGCTGGCTGGCGCAGCGAGGCGGCCTGGCAGCGGCCGACGAGACTGCCGTCTTCGTGGGCCGCAATGGCCGCCGGCTGGGCGCACGCGCCATCCAGTTGCGGCTCGCGGCGTTTGCGCGCCGCAATGGCCTGCCGCTGAAGCTGCACCCCCACCTGTTCCGCCATTCCTTCGCCTCGCACCTGCTGGAGTCCAGCCACGACCTCAGGGGCGTGCAGGAGCTGCTGGGGCACGCCAACCTCTCCACCACCCAGATCTACACCCATCTTGATTTCCAGCACCTGGCCCACACGTACGATCAGGCGCATCCGCGCGCGCGCCGCGTGAAACCCCGCGGCTGAACCCCAACCCAGGAGCCCCATGACCGACCGATTCGATCCCCACAGCACCACCATCCTGGCGGTGCGCCGCGGCGGCACGCTGGCGCTGGGCGGCGACGGCCAGGTAACCCTGGGCAACACGGTGATGAAGGGCAACGCCCGCAAGGTGCGCCGCCTCTACGAGGGCAAGGTGCTGGCCGGCTTCGCCGGTGGCACGGCCGATGCCTTCACGCTGTTCGAGCGCTTCGAGGGCAAGCTCACCAAGTTCGGCAACCTCACCCGGGCCGCCATCGAGCTGGCCAAGGACTGGCGTTCGGACCGCTACCTGCGCCGCCTGGAGGCGCTGCTGCTGGTAGGCGATCCGGACCATCTCTATGTGATCTCCGGCAATGGTGACGTGATAGAACCCGAGCAGCCGCTGGCCGCGATTGGCTCCGGCGGCCCCTTTGCCCAGTCCGCCGCGCGCGCGCTGTTCGAGAACACCGAACTGTCGGCCCGCGAGATCGTCGAAAGGAGCCTGGGAATCGCCGCCGATGTCTGCATCTACACCAACCGCAACCTCACCATCGAGGAGCTGCCATGAGCCAGCCCGCGATCGCCCGTCCCCTGCCGCAACCGGAGGCCGACATGACCCCGCGTGAGATCGTGGCCGAGCTCGACAAGCACATCGTCGGCCAGCAGGCCGCCAAGCGCGCCGTGGCCATCGCGCTGCGCAACCGCTGGCGCCGCATGCAGATCGCCGAGCCGCTGCGGCAGGAGATCACGCCCAAGAACATCCTGATGATCGGCCCCACCGGCTGCGGCAAGACCGAGATCGCCCGCCGCCTGGCGCGGCTGGCCAATGCGCCCTTCGTGAAGGTGGAGGCCACCAAATTCACCGAGGTGGGCTATGTGGGCCGCGAGGTCGACTCCATCGTGAAGGAGCTCGCCGATGTGGCCGTGAAGATGACGCGCGAGGAGGAGAAGGCCCGCGTGCGCGAGCGCGCCGCCGATGCCGCCGAGGAACGCATCCTCGATGCGCTGCTGCCCCGGCCGCGCGCGGCCATGGGCTTCTCCACCGACGAGCCGCGTGAACCGCAGGCGCAGGGCGCCGAGACGCGCCAGCGCTTCCGCAAGATGCTGCGCGAGGGCGCGCTGGATGACCGCGAGATCGAGCTGGAGCTTTCGGCCATGCCCATGGGCGTGGAGATCATGGCCCCGCCCGGCATGGAAGAGATGCAGCAGCAGCTCTCGCAGATGTTCAGCAACCTGGGCCAGGGCCGCACAAAGACCCGCCGCCTGAAGGTGCGCGAGGCACAGAAGCTGCTGCTCGACGAGGAGGCCGGCAAGCTGGTGAACGAGGAGGAGATCCGCGCCCGCGCGCTCGCCAACGCCGAGCAGAACGGCATCGTGTTCATCGACGAGATCGACAAGATTGCCCGCCGGCAGGACACCATGGGCGCGGACGTGTCACGCGAGGGCGTGCAGCGCGACCTGCTGCCGCTGGTCGAGGGCTGCACGGTGTCGACCAAGTACGGGGCGATCAAGACCGACCACATCCTGTTCATCGCCTCCGGGGCCTTCCATATGTCAAAGCCCTCGGACCTGATCCCCGAGCTGCAGGGCCGCCTGCCCATCCGCGTGGAGCTGGAAGCGCTCACGGCCGATGACTTCGTGCGCATCCTCACCGAGCCGGATGCCTCGCTCACGGCGCAGTACAAGGCGCTGCTGGGCACGGAGGCGGTGGGGCTGGCGTTCACCCCGGAGGGGGTGCGGCGCATTGCCGAGGTGGCCTGGCAGGTCAACGAACGCACCGAGAACATCGGCGCCCGGCGACTGCACACGGTGATGGAGCGGCTGCTGGATGCGGCCTCCTACGAGGCCGCCGACAAGCCCGGCCAGACCGTGACGGTGGATGCGGGCTATGTGGACCAGCACCTGACGGCGCTGGCGAAGGACGAGGACCTCAGCCGCTACATCCTGTAGCGGCCTGGGTCATGCTGCGGCACAGCAGGCCTGGGCTTCAGGCCTTGAAGTCAGGCCTTGGCCTTGCGGGCCGGGCGGGCAGCGGTCTTGGCGGGTGCCCGGGTGGCAGCAGCGGGCTTGGCGGTGCCGGCCTTGCCGGCCTTCGGATCCTTCGGCCGCGACTTGCCGAACGAGCCAGCGTAGATCTTGCCGCGGCGGGTCCTGCGATCACCTTTTCCCACGTGTTTCTCCCAAGCAGTTCGTAAAGGCCGCGCAGTCTAGGAAACACCGCACGGACTGTCCACAATGCCCCGGCGATGCCGATGCAGGATCCGGACGTGGAAAAAAGAAAGGCCGGACATCATGTCCGGCCGAACTTTGACAAGACCCCCATTGGTTCGATGCTTTCCCCAAGCGCCGAACCGCGGGCGATCATGCGCCAGCTATGACCAGAAAGCTAGTCTTTCGGGCAACAGATTTGGTGGTTAAGCAACCCGCGTGCCTGAAACGCGGCGTATCGAATAGATTTAAATTGCCGCGGCAGTGTTTAATGGACTTGTGATGGAACAGAACACCGGAAAAACGGACTTCGGATTCGAGCAGGTGGCCTGGGGCGACAAGGCGCGGCGTGTGCGCGGCGTGTTCGACTCGGTCGCGGGCAACTATGACCTGATGAACGACCTGATGTCCGCGGGCACACACCGGCTGTGGAAGCGCTTCACGCTGTCGTGCACCAACCTCAGGCCCGGGCAGCGTGCACTCGATGTGGCTGGCGGCACCGGTGATCTCTCGCTGGGCATGCTGAAGCAGGTGGGCGAGAACGGACTCGTGGTGCTCACCGACATCAATCGCGAGATGCTGCGCCGCGGACGCGACCGGCTCATCGATGCAGGGTTTGTCGCCAACTCGCGCGTGGTGCAGGCGAATGCGGAATGCCTGCCGTTCCGGAGCGGATTCTTCGACTGCGTGACCATCGGCTTCGGCCTGCGCAACGTGACGGACAAGGCCGCCGCGCTGCGCTCGATGCGCAGCATGCTGCGGCCGGGCGGACAGCTCATCGTGCTGGAATTCTCGCAGCTGGCAGTGCCGGCGTTGCGCCCGCTGTATGACGCGTATTCCTTCCGTGTGCTGCCGCTGCTGGGCCGCGTGATTGCGCGCGACGCGGACAGCTACCGCTATCTCGCCGAATCCATCCGCAAGCATCCGGACCAGGAGACATTGCTGGGCATGATGCGCGATGCGGGCCTTGCCAACTGCAGCTACCAGAACCTGTCGGGCGGCGTGGTCGCCGTGCACCGCGGTTACGTGTACTGATGCTCACCGAACGACTGCAGCACGTGATCGACGCACAGGTCGAAGGCTCGCCGCGCGCACGGGAGCTGCTGGCTTCGCTCGAAGGCCGGCGCATGCGCGTGGTGGTGCGGCACACGCCCTGGGAAGTCACGGCGCATGCGCAGGAAGGTCGCCTGCAGCTGCTGCGGAGCGACACGGCCGAGGCGGACGTGACCCTGAGCGGCACGCCGCTGTCGATGCTGTCCCTGTTGCGGTCGGATGATCCGGCCGCGGTGATCCGGCGCGGTGATGTCACGCTGACGGGCGATGCCGAGGCGGGCGCGCGCTTCCAGGAACTGGCCGTGCTGCTGCGTCCCGACATCGAGGCGGGACTGGCGCGGGTGATCGGCGACGTGCCGGCCTCCGGCATCGGCTCGCTGGTGCGCAAGGCGCTGGATTTCGGCCGTGCCAGCGTGAACACGCAGGCCGCCAATGTGGGCGAATACCTGGCGCATGAGAAGCGCCTGCTGGTGCCGCAGGCCGAGGCGCGGCAGTTCATCGAGGGTGTGGACGTGCTGCGGGAGCACGTGGACCGGCTCGAGGCGCGCATCGCGGCGCTGGAATCACGGGAGAAGGCGCCGTGAAGCTGCGTGTGCTCGCCCGTCTCATCGCCATCCAGCGCGCCCTCGCCCGCCATGGACTCATTGATTTCGCACGCGGCACCGGTGTGCACGGGCGGCTGCGGCTGATCGAGGCCGTCTCGCCCTGGCTGTGGTTCCAGTCCCGGCATGGCGGCACGCGGGGCGCGCGGCTGCGCGAGGCACTGGTGGAGCTGGGGCCGGTGTTCGTGAAGTTCGGGCAGGCCATCTCCACCCGGCGCGACCTGCTGCCGGCTGATGTCGCCGATGAACTGGTGCTGCTGCAGGACCGCGTGCCGCCCTTTGATGGCCAGGTGGCACGGCGCCTGGCCGAAGAGGCGCTGGGTGTGCCGCTGGCCTCAGCGTTCAGCAGCTTCGATACCACCCCGCTGGCCGCCGCCTCCATCGCACAGGTGCACGCCGCCACGCTGGTGGACGGGCGCGAGGTGATCGTGAAGATCCTGCGGCCCGGCATGCGCGAGCTGATCGCCCGCGACATCGAGGTGCTGTATGCCCTCGCCCGCTTTGCGGCGCGCCATTCCACCGAGGCCGCGCGCCTGCGTCCCGTGGACGTGGTGCGCGAATACGAGCGCACCATCCTCGACGAGCTCGACCTCATGCGCGAGGCGGCCAACGCCGCGCACCTGAAGCGCAACTTCGCCGGCGACCCGCGCCTGCACGTGCCCGAGGTGTACTGGGACCTGTGCCGCGACAACGTGATGGTGATGGAACGCATCCACGGCATTCCCATCGGCGACATCGACCGCCTGCGCGCGCTGGGCGTGGACTTCCGCCGGCTGTCGGAGAATGGCGTGGCCATCTTCTTCACGCAGGTGTTCCGGCACAATTTCTTCCACGCCGACATGCATCCCGGCAACATCTTCGTGATCGCGGATGATCCGGCCGAACCGCGTTATGCGGCCGTGGATTTCGGCATCGTCGGCACGCTCGATACCCGGGACCAGGAATACCTGGCGCAGAACTTCCTCGCCGTGTTCGACCGCGACTACCGACGCGTGGCAGTGCTGCACGTGGAGTCCGGCTGGGTGCCGCATGACATCCGCGTGGAGGAGATGGAGTCGGCCATCCGCACGATCTGCGAGCCCATCTTCGACCGGCCGCTGAAAGACATCTCCTTCTCGGTGGTGCTGCTGAGGCTGTTCGAGGCGCTGCGGCGCTTTGACGCGCGCATCCAGCCGCAGCTGCTGCTGCTGCAGAAGACCATGTTCAACATCGAGGGACTGGGAAGGCAGCTGTATCCGGACCTCGACATCTGGAAGACGGCCAGCCCCATCCTGCGCGAGTGGATGCGCGAGAAGCATCATCCCGTGAACGTGGCGCGCCGGCTGTGGAAGCAGATGCCGGAGCTGCTGACGGCGCTTGAGAATTCGCCGCTGGCGGTCAGGCAGACCGTGATGGAGGCGGCGCGGCCGCGACCGTCGGCATCGGCGTTCGCGGCGGATGCGCACAGGGGCTCCGTGGTCCGACAGGATCCACCTGCACGGAGTGCCGCGCGTTCACCGGTCGCCGCGGCACTTGTCCTGCTGGCAGGAGTGGTCTGGCTCTCCGCAGGTACGCAGCCCCAGTGGATCGGATGGTCCCTGGCCGCGGCAGGCGCCGCCTGGTTGCTGCGGCAGCTCTGGAAGGACTGACGGCCCGCCTCCTCAGAAGTCCAGCCTCAGCGATCCGAATACCCGACGCTCCACCCGGGGACCACTGGTCTGCGTCTGCGGGCTGTCGAGCAGGTTGGTCGCCTGCAGGTCAAACCGCAGGCGTTCATTGAATCGATAGCCAAGGTGCAGGTCCATGGTGACGACGCTGTCGAGCGGGGTGAAGGCCTCCGGCACGACGGTTGGATCCATGGGGTTGAAGACGAAGTCTTCGTCGAGGCGCAACCCACCGAAGTCACTCTTGTAGGAGAGATAGGCGTCTGCCTCCCAGTCTCCCCGCGTCCAGTGCACACTGCCACTGAGGAGATGGCGGGGTGTGGTGTCCTCGTAGTTTGCGTAAGTCAGCCAGTCCGGGCGGTCACCGAAATCATCATCGATCTGCTGGTAGAGATAGCCGAGCGCCCAGCCGAGGCCGGTCTTCCTGCGGCCGTTGAGCGCGAACTCCACGCCCCTGGTGCTGCTGTTCCCGATGTTGGCCGGCGCGCTCACGATGGAAGCGGCGGGCCCGACATCCCCGGAATCCGCGATGACCCCGCGACTCCTGCCCTTGAACGCCGCAACATGCATTGTGTAAGGCGCCGCACTGAAGGCATGCTCCCAGCCCAGCTCGACGGCATCCACGGTGGTGGGACGGACGGTGGGAAGCCCCATGACAAACAGGGTTGTCGGCGGCGGGGCCTCGGGCGGCAGCACGATTTCGATCAGGCTGCCGCCGAGGTTGAAGAGACTCGGCAACTGCGCGCCACGCGCCGCGTTGAGACGCAGCACATTGCGCTCGTCCACTTGCCACATCAAGGCGGCATTGAGGCTGGTCGTGCCCAGCTCGACATCCCAGTCCGCATTGGTTAGCGGGAGTGCCGCCGGCATCGGGCCGCGGCGCCCAAGCTGCAGGTCATCCCGGCGCGCGGCAAGCGTGAGCGTCAGCGCATCCGCCATACGCCATTCCCACATGCCGCTGGCGGCCAGCACGTCATAGCTCACCACCGCGCCTTCGAAGGGTGTCGTCGGCAGCCTGCTCTCGCGGTATTCACCGCCGACACGCACGGTGTGGGCCGGCGCGGGGCGGAAGATGTGCTGCAGGCTCACCACACTCAGCTCGTTGTCGAACCGGGCGACCGGTTGTTGAGTGAGGCCGACGCTCATGGTTTCAAAGTTGAAAGTGCCGGCGTACACGTCGTTCTCGATCCAGTTGCGGTAAGCCTGGAACTGGGTGAGGCCCAATCGCGTGTCGGCATATGCATTGCCCTTGATGGACTGGATGCGCTTGTCCTCGTAGGCCATGCTGTAGGAAGGCGACATGGCGGTCTGCAGCAGGTTCGTGCTGGTAGCCTCCAGCTCCAGTTGCAGCATGTCCGTTGCCTGGTAGTGGAGGTCGAGGCGCGCCGACTTGCGCTCGTCGCCGCCGCGCACCCCGGTGTTCAACAGGCTCAGGGGAGTATTGAAGTCATCGCTCTCGCGCAGGCCGCCTGACAGCCGCACACCCAGCCTTCCAGCGGCGCGCAGCGTGGCGGCGGCGGATACCTCGCGATGATCCTGGCTGCCAGCCCGGACGGTCACGAAATCCACATCGTCATGGAGCGGACTGTAGGTGACGATGTTGATGACACCACCGACGGCGTTGAAGCCGAACAAGGCACTGTTCGGTCCCTTGACGATCTCGACCTGGCGGATTTCTCCCAGCTCCACCGGCAGCGCCGCCCAGGGGGTATAGCCGTAGTGGTCGGCATAGATCTGGCGCCCGTTCACCAGCACCAGCAACCGCGAGCTGAACGCCTTGTTGTATCCGCGCACGGCCACGTCGCTGTGGCTGGCCGTCCACTGCAGGACATCGATGCCGCTGACCTGGCGCAGTATGCCGGGCAGCGAGACGGCGCCGGAGCGCCGGATCTGCTCGGCAGTAATGATCTCGATCGTGGCTGGCGCAGCGCTGGTGCGTTGCGGGGAGCCGGTGACACTGGTCGTGACTGGCTCGCCGAACAATTCTTCAAACGACCCATAGTCCAGGGCCTGGGCATTGGCAAGGCCGCTGGCCAGAAGCAGCAGCGCGGGCAGCGAACGTGAGGCGGACATCGTCATAGCTCCTTGACCATCATGCGGAATACCGACGCGAACGCCATGTCGCTCTGGGCCGCAAGCTTTGTGTTGAGGATGATTTCCACGCGCGGCGCTGACTGCAGGCCGATCGTGCAGTGCCCGGCGCGCACCTGGTCCAGGTCCGCGGTGAGGCAAGGCAGCTTGCGGGACTTCAGCACGGGCACCAGCGCAGCCGCGCGATCGCCGTTGCCCCTGCTAAGCAGGAACAGGTCGACGTCAGCCGCGCCGGAGTCTCCCATCGGCACCAGCTTTGCATCCAGGGTGAGCCCGCCGGTGCGCAGTCCGCCCGCGAACAGCCCCAGGAGCATGCCTGCATCCCGGTAGGCGGCGGTACTGGCCGGATCGTAGAGAATGCCGACAGTCAGGCGGCCCTTCATCGGCGGATCCATGAATCCCAGCGTGCGCGCCAGCACCTGCAGGTTGCGTGCCTCGGTCTCGGCCAGTGCCGCGGGCACCTGCAGGAGACAGCCCAGCAGGAAACAGACTTGAATGAATTTACTTCTGGTCATTGTCGCCGGGCTCCTCGCCGGATGCTCCAGGTGAAGGTGTGCTGCCCAAGGTGGTGGTATGGCCGATCTTCAGCAGTCTTCCTGCGTCCGCGCCACCCACGACCTGGGAGTAGTAGTAACCCTGTGCCTTGATCGATGACTGCAGCTCGTGCAGCAGCGCGCCCTGCTCGCTGGTCTCGACGCCCTCGATGATGACGCCCAGGCCGAGCTCGTTGGCCAGCTGTATGATTGCCTTCAGGATGTGGACGTGCGAGTGATTCCTCGCCGCATCCTGGATGAACACGCGGCTCACCTTCAGGTGGTTCACCGAGTACGCATGCAGGTATTCGAACGATGAATACTCGGTGCCGAAGTTGTCGATGCCGATCTTGTAGCCCAGCTCGCGCAGGCGGGTCAGCACGTCATTGCGCGTCCAGGTCGCCTGCGCCAGCATGGCTTCCGTGACATCGAACTCGATGTCCGCGGGCTGCAGCTGCCACTTGCGGGTGATGGCCTGGATGCTGTCGATCAGGTCGCGCCCGTGCTTGAGCTGCCCAAGCGAGAGGTTGATCGTGATCTCATCCAGCCGGATTCCCTCGTCACGCCAGGCTCGCAGCTGGCTGCAGGCGGTCTCCAGGACCCAGTTGCCCAATGCCATGATGCAGCCGGCCTTCTCGGCCACGGGGACAAAGGCGGAGGCCGTCAGCAGGCCGCGCCGCGGGTGCCGCCACCGGACCAGGGCCTCCATGCCGGCGATGTCGTTGCTGCCAATGCACACCTGCGGTTGCCAGCCCAGCTCCAGCTCACCCCGTTCGATGCCGGCGCGAAGTTCCTCCGCCAAGGCGCTGCTCTCCTGCACCTCGCGATCCAGTTCAGGTGAGTGGAAGCGGTAGCAATTGCGGCCATCCTCCTTCGCACGGTAGAGGGCAAGGTCGGCCTGCACCAGCATGCTTTCCGGATCCTTGTCCTTGGAGCTCCAGGGGCAGATGCCGATGCTGCAGCTCACGTGCAATTCGTTGCCGTCTATGTGCAGCGGTCGCGCCATCTCCTGCTGGATGGTGCGCGCCAGGTCACCGGCGTTCGCCGCCTCCCTGATGTCCATCTGCAGCACGGCAAACTCGTCCCCGCCGAGGCGCGCCACCAGGTCGGTATCGCGCGTTGCCCTGCGCAGCCGGTTGGCGACTTCCTTCAGCAGCTCGTCGCCGACGGCATGACCCAGCGTGTCGTTGATGGACTTGAACCTGTCCAGATCCATGTAGAACACGGCGAATGGCGCGCCACCCCGGCGCGTCGCTGCAAATGCCAGCTTGAGCCGCTCGTTGAAGGTGTTGCGGTTGGCCAGGCCCGTCAGCCCATCGGTGCGGGCCATCGCCGCGATCTTCTCTTCGGCGGCCTTGCGCTCCGTGATGTCGATGATGATGCCCTCGACTTCCTCGAGGCGCCCCTTGTCATCTCGGATCGGCGTGTAGCGGTTCTCCACCCACCGGGTGTCGCCAGACCCGGTGCGCAGGCGGAACTCCAGCGCCGCGCCGCGGCCATCCGACTCCAGCATGCGGCTCATCGCCTCACGCACGGTACCGCGGTCGGCCTCTTCCACCAGCAGATCGACCCAGTCGCTGCGATCCATCAGCGTCGCCGCATCGTGTCCGAACTTGGTGATGTTGTGCGAGATGTAGATGAGCGGGAAGGAAGGCTTGCCCTGCAGGCGATACAGGATGGTCGGGCTGTTCTGCACGATGGTGTTGGCAGCCGCGAGTTCCTTCACGTAGCGGGCACGGGTCATTGCCGCGCCGACGAGATCGGCCAGGGTGCGCAGCGTATCGGTCTCCGCCCAGCTCCACTCGCGACGCCGGCGCACCGAGTCGATGAAGCACAGGCTCCCCCAGATCTCCCCTTCCACCATCACGCGCAGATGGAGGGTGGAATGCATCTGTGCCCGCGCATAGCGTTCGCGCCGGGCTTCCTCGATGTCCTCGAGGTGGACCTGCGCAAGACCCTGGTTGAAGAACCGGCCCGTCTCGGAGGGGAACTCCTGGCTGAGGTTCACATCCAGGAATGCCGGATCATGCATCAGCGGGTCGAGACCCGGCGCGCACCACTCGTGGGACGGATTGGCGTGGAACTGGCCGCTGGTGTCCTGCCGCAGGGTCAGCAGCTGCACACGGCTGACCTGCACGGTCTTGCCGATCAGCTCGAGCACCGCGTCGATCGCCTCATCATTGTTATGGGCACCCAGCAGCTCCGCCGCTCCCTTGGTGACGCTGCTCAGGAGCGCATCGTGTTCACGCAACGTGGCTTCTGCAGCCCTGCGTTCCTTGAGCTCCTCGCCCAGCCTGAGATTGGCATCGGCCAGCTCGCCGGTACGTTCCTCCACGGTGCGTTCCAGCTTCTCGCGATAGAGCTCCAGCTGCTGGTTGCGCTCCTCGGCCGCGGCCGATTCGCGTTCCGCCTCGGTCCGCCGGCGGATGGCCAGCACGAGCAGGTGGGTAAGGCCCAGCAGCACCACGCTGACCAGCGCCAGGGACCAGTACCGCTGCGAACGGTCCTGGCGCCAGGCAGCCAGCGCTTCCTGTTCGGGTAGCGCCGCATAGACGACGAAATCGTCCCGGGCTTCCTCCACCAGCAGGCTGCCCGCAAGATCGGTCGCCGGCAGGCCACCAGTGATCTTGCCGTCGCTTTCCACCCAGATGCTGGCCGCGGGGTACTGCAGCAGCGCACGCCACAGCGCGTCCGTGCGGGCCTGGCTGCCTTCCAGTTCCAGGGTGGCCAGCTGCTCGGCCAGTTCGTTGAGGTCGGCGAGGGTGACAAGTGTCAGCTGCAGCTGCTCCCTCGCACGCTCCAGTGTCTGCTCGCGCTCGCCCCGGGTGAACATGAAGACCACGGCCCACAGGAAGCCCAGCGACAGGATCACCAGCAGGAAGATCATGCGATCGACCGTGAAGGCCCTTGGTGAACCGGCGGCGTTCATGGCGCTCCCGGCCTGGTGGTTGTTGCGCATGGCACCGGGGCCGCCTGGCGGCTGGCTCCCAGGCTCGCGGGATCCCACTTGCCCAGCATCTCGCCGAACATCTGCGCGGACAGCGGGGCGCTCGCGATGTAGCCCTGGATTTCGTCACAGCCCTCGGCCCGAAGCAGCGCAAGCTGTTGCGGGTCCTCCACGCCTTCCGCATTGGTGCGGATGTCGATGGCCCTGGCGAAGGCGATGATGGCCCGTATGAGGTTCACCACCTTGGTCTCGCGCGAATCATCGATGAAGGACTTGTCGATCTTCAGCTTGTCGACCGAGAAGTGCCGCAGGTAGCTCAGCGACGAATAGCCCGTGCCGAAGTCATCGACCGCCAGCTTGACACCGAGCCTTCGCAACTCGCCGAGTTTGCGCTTGGCTCCCTCCACGTCGCGCAGCACGATGCTCTCGGTGATCTCCAGCTCCACGCGCCCGGCCGGCACGCCGTGTGCGGCAATCGCACCTGCGATGCGATCGACAAAACCCCGCTCATGGAACTCGAGCGTGCTCACATTCACGGCGACGGTGATGGGCGGCAATCCCGCGGCATCCCAGGCCTTCATCTGGCGCAGGGCGGTGTCGAGGACCAGCTCACCGATCTCGCCCACGAGCCCGCACTGCTCGGCCATCGGAATGAACTGCGCCGGCGGCACTGGCCCGAACCCGGGCCGGTTCCATCGCGCCAGCGCCTCGGCGCCGACGATCAGCCCCGATCGCACATCGACCTGGGGCTGGAATTCCACCGAGAGCTCGCGCCGCGCGACCGCCTGTCGCAGATCGTTCTCG
>DATMFO010000009.1:0-331396 GCA_035556135.1 Steroidobacteraceae bacterium
GCTCGACCGAATGTTCGTTCATGGCGCGGGCATAGAACGTGACCCGGTTGCGCCCATTCTGCTTGGACTGATGCATCGCGGTGTCTGCGTTGCGTACCAGCTCCCCCGCGTCGACGCCGTCTTCGGGGAAGAGGCAGATCCCGATGCTGGCTGACACCGCCAGGTTCTGGCCCGCCAGCGTCACGGGCCGCAGCACCTCGTGCAGGAGCTGTTCCGCCACCCTGGCGGCGGCATCGGGGCCGGCAAGCTGTTCCAGGACGATGACGAACTCGTCTCCTCCCATGCGGGCAACAGTGTCCGAGTGCCTCACCACCGAGCGGATCCGCCTGGCCACCGTCTGCAGCAGTGTGTCGCCAGCGTCGTGCCCGATGGAGTCATTGATCTCCTTGAAGCGGTCCAGGTCAAGGAAGCAGACGGCCAGGCGCTGGTTCTGCCGTTGCGCCATCTCCAGCGAATTGCCCAGCTGCTGGACCAGCTGCGCGCGATTGGGCAGCTCCGTAAGCGCGTCGAACCGGGCCAGCTGGCGCAGGTGCTGTGCCTGCGCCTTGTATTCGGAGACATCGGAGAACACGCCGATGTAATGGGAGACGCGGCCGTGGGGCTGGCGCACTGCATTGACAGTGAGCCACTCCGGAAAGACCTCGCCATTCTTGCGCCGGTTGCAGACTTCGCCCGACCAGTGCCCCGTTTCGCGCAGCAGGCGCCACATGTCGGCGTGGAAGTCCCGGCCCTGGCGCCCGGAGTCGAGGAATCCGGGAGTCTTTCCGGCCACTTCCGCCGCCGTATACCCGGTGATCCTTTCAAAGGCCTGGTTCACGACCACGATCCTGCCTTCAGGGTCACACACGATGACGCCTTCGCTCATGGAACTCAGCACGGCGTCCCACAGGCACAGGCATTCCTCCGTCGACGGAGCGTGCTTTCCGGGCGAGGCGTCGCGATGGCCTGACCTCTGGTCCGGCTGCAGCGACCTGTGGGGACGTGCGTTCATGACTGGCTTGCCACCCTCAGTCCAGCCGGACCCGGAACACTTCGGCCAGCGATACATGCCCTGATCGCGCAAGGCCAAGCGCCTGGTCGGTGAGTCGCACCATGCCAGCGGCCACCGCCGCGGCCTCGATCTCCTGGTGGCCTGCGCCCTGCGCGACCAGCTTGCGCAGTGAAGCATTCATTTCCAGCAACTCATAGACGGCCACCCGCCCTCGCGTGCCGGTGCCGGCGCATTCGGCGCATCCCTTGCCGCGCCAGAACTGCTCATCCTTGCCGACCCCAAGGACCTCGCGGATGCCTTGATCCGGCTCTTCGGGAACCCGGCAGCATTCGCAGTTGCGCCGCACGAGCCGCTGCGCGAGCACACCGGCTAGCGTGGCATTGACCAGGTAGGGTGCGACACCAATCTCGACCAGGCGCGTCACGGTCTGCGCCGCGCCATTGGTATGCAGCGTCGACAGCACCAGGTGCCCGGTCAGCGCGCTCTCCACCGCGATCTTCGCGGTCTCGGCATCGCGCACTTCGCCGATCAGGATGATGTCCGGGTCGTGGCGCAGGATGTTGCGCAGCACCTTGGCGAAATCCAGGTTGATCGCAGGATTCACCTGCACCTGCGCGATGCCATCAAGGCGGTACTCGACCGGGTTTTCCACCGTGATGATGTGGAACTCGCCGGTATTCAGTGTCTGCAGCGCCGCATACAGCGTGGTGGTCTTGCCGCAGCCCGTGGGCCCGGTGACCAGCACCAGCCCCTGGTTGCGGTTGATCAGCTGCCGGAAGCGCTGGCCGTCGGCGTCCGAGAACCCGATGTCCTCCAGGCGGCGAAGCCCCATGCGTGGATCAAGGATGCGGATCACCACGTTCTCGCCGTGCACCGTCGGCATGATGGAGATGCGCATGTCCACGACGCCGCTGGGGGCGCGGAAGCGGATCGCCCCGTCCTGCGGCAGCCGATGCTCGGCGAGGTCCATCTCGGCCAGCACCTTGATCCTCGCGACCACTCCCGGCAGCAGGTTGCGATGCAGCTCGCCGATCTTCACGAGGGCGCCGTCGATGCGCAGGTGCGCGATGCCGCACTTTTCCATCGGACGGATGTGGATGTCGGATGCGCGGCGGAGCACGGCGTCGGCGAGCAGGGTATTGACCAGCCTGACGATCGGCTTTTCCTGGGCCATTACCTCGATGGACTTGCCTGGAGGGGCCTCCGTCGGGGTTCGCGTGAGCTGGGCGGCTTCGGCTTCCAGCGCAACATCGCCCATCGCCGGATAATACGTGGCGATCGCCGTGGCGAGATCGTGCGGGTTGGCGAGCACAGGCTCAAGGGCCATCTGGCAACTGAACCGGACCAGGGACAGCTTTTCGGAATCAGCCGGATCATCGGTGGCGACGACCAGGCGCCCCTTGTCGAGGAGCAGCGGGAGCACGCGATGTTCGCGCACGACGTGTGCAGGCAGCGCGGCCAGCGCCGCCGGCTCGGCGGCAAAGTCGCCCAGCCTCACATAGGGGACGCCAATCTGTTCGCCCAGGGCCCAGTACAGGCTTTCCTCATCGACCTCGCGCGCGAGCAGAAGTCGCTTGCCGACTTTCATCACGGGCTCGCCTGACATCTCCTGTGGCGGCCGGGCCGCCAGGACGCGCTGCAGGCCGGTGTCGTGGATGGCTCCGGCGGCAACGAGCAGCTCGCCGAGCTTCAGCCGACGCGGGCCACGGGGCTCGCGCAGTCGTGCGCGCAGATCCGCCACCGTGGCAGGTGGCTCGGGCTGGTCGGCTCCGGAGTCCTGGACCCCCGCAACCCGCTCCACCAACTGTCTCTGCAGAGCCTTCATGGTTCTCCTCGTGCCGCGGCCGGCATGTGGAGCCATCGTGCTTGAGGCCACGGCACCAGTCCGTGACCCGCGCACCCGTTTATCGAGACTCAGCGATTCCCCTAGTGAACCTCCGTGCAGGACCAGGAATACGGTGGCCCTCTCAATTCATGATCTTCCGCCGGTGGATCAGCCATTCCCCGTCGCGCTTCACCAGCTCATCCTCATAACGGCCCTGCGCGGCGATGCGGAAGCTGTACATGTCCGGACCACCGTTGACCGTCATCCAGTATGAGCGGTGCGTGGCGGTCGTCGGGCTGGTGATGTCGATGACGGCATTTGTCATCACATGGTGCATGCTGGGCGGCGGATCATTGGCGGGGTCAGCATCGGCGGAACGCTTGGCACGGTCGGCCACCATGTCGGTGATGACCTTGCCGATCTCCGCGCGACCGCGATAGACGGTGTCTTCCATCGCAAACTCGGCGTCTTCGGTGAAGGCCGAGGCGTAGACACCGGCATCGAAGGTGTCGAGCCCGGTGGAGTAGCGCACCAGCGTGGTTTCGATGGCCTGCCGGTCGAGGTAGTTCTGGACCGCCGTCTGGTCACCGGACGAGGTGCCGCAACCCGCGAGGCTGGCGGCGACGGCAAGGAGGCTGATGCGCACGGCGCGATCGATGTTCATGTCTTTCGTTTCCCCTGGAGATGTCCAGGCAGCGGCCTGGCTGTTGTCATTGTGGAAGGCGTGCTTCCGGGTCGCAGTCTCGCGCCAAAGCTGCCACAGCGCCAGCCGAGGCTGGGCGCCCCGACCCTTCGCGAGCGCAATTGACCCCCGGGGTGATAACCGCTCCCGCGCCGACTTCTCCATCGCGTTGTTGCGAGGCCGCGACCGGCTAGTAGTCTCTGGCGCAACAGTCGGCAGTTCTTTTCGGGGGAGTCCAGATGAAAATCTTCAAGGCGTCAGTCCTGCTGGTCGCAATGCTGGGTTCGGCGGTGGCGTCGGCTGCCGGCATAGACGGCAAGTGGTCCGGCACGGTGGGTGAGTCGCAGATCACCTTCGAGTTCAAGACCCAGGGCGAGAAGGTGACCGGCACGCTGGACAACGCCGCCCAGCCCGGCGCGGTGGAACTCAAGGATGTGAAGGTGAAGGGGGACGAGGTCTCCTTCCACGTGCTGCGCAACCTGAACAATGCCGAAACGAAGGTGGAGTGGACCGGCAAGCTCGCAGGCGATGAATTGAAGCTCCAGCGCGGTGCGGTGGCCGGCAATGCGGTGGCCGAGGTGGTGGCGAAGCGGGTGAAATAGCCCGCATCACGCCTGCTCAGGCGTCGGCGGGCCTGTGGCTGTCCGCCAGGTGCCCGTCGCAGGCGTGCCCTGCTGCCGCAAGGTCGCGCGCAATCCGCTGCTGCACACTGCGCGCGGCGATCTCCAGTGGGCTGTCCCGGTACCCATGGCGGGCATAGGACAGCAGGAAACTCAGCCAGGTCGCGCCGCGGCGATACTGGCCCACGTGAACCAGCTCGTGTCCCAGCAGCGCGAGGCCCTTCGCCGTGCGGGGCGTGTAGGTGCCCGGCCGGAAGTACACATGGTTGCCCCGCGCGATGCCTATGTAGCGACGCGGCAGGTAGCGTGGCACGACGCCGTCATGGATCCGCACGTTTTCCAGGTCAGCCTGCGGAATGTAGGGCCGCAGCGCTTGCACCTCCTCATCCGTGAGGGGGCGCGCTGAGGCGCCCGATGCCGGCTCAGCGGCCGTGCGCACGCAGCGCCACCCCCGCTCGCCAGGCGAACCACGCCACCACGCTGCCGGCCAGCGAGATCACCGCCAGGTACTGCAGGTTGCCGTCAAGCATGGGCGCCACCATGCCCATCACGATGGCGCCGATGCCCAGCGCCACGAAGGACTGCACCGAGGCCGCCGCGCCCCGCGCCTCCGGATGCATGTCGATCATCTCCAGCGACAGCACCGGATAGGTGAGCTGGGCACCCAGGGCCATGGCGAACCACAGCAACTGCACGAGGAAGATGGGCACCTCGCCCGGCAGCGCGTGCGCCAGCGCACCGATGCCCGCCGAAGCGCACAGCAGCGCAAAGCCGATGCGCAGCTGCATGTCGCGCTCCACAGTGCCGGCCATGCGGCCGCTCATGAACGAGGAGATCATGAAGCCGGCAACGATGGGCAGGAAGATGTAATGGAACTGCGTTTCCTTCAGTCCCCAGCGGTCCAGGATGATGGCGGGGGCCGACCCCACGTAGATGAACAGCGACGCAATGGCCAGCGCGGCGGAAAGCGCCATCAGGAAGAATGCCGGGCCGCTGGCCACGCGCCAGCAGTTGCTGATCAGTGCGCCGACGCGGAACGGCGTGCGCCGTTCAGGCGGATGGGTCTCGGGCAGCAGCAGGAAGCAGGTGACCATCAGCACCCCGCCCATCACCACCAGCATGCCGAACACCCAGCGCCAGCCCAGCGACACGTGCACCCAGCCACCGATCACCGGCGCGACAGCCGGCGCCAGCGAGAACACCAGCATCATGCTGCTCATCAGCTTCTGTGCGTTCGGCCCGTCGAACATGTCGCGCACCACTGCGCGCGCAACGGTGGGGCCGATGCCCGCAGCCAGTCCCTGCAGCACGCGGCAGAAGAGCAACGCACCGAAGCTGGGGGCGAGGAAGCAGCCGAGTGAACCGGCCGTGTAGAGCACCAGCCCGCCGATCACCACGCGCCGCCGTCCCAGCGCGTCGGAGAGCGGACCATGCACCAGCGCAAAGCAGGCGAAGGGCAGCAGGTACGCGGTGATGATCTGCTGCACCTTCCAGTCACTGATGCCGTATTCCGCCGCGATGGTGGGGAAGGACGGCAGGAAGGTGTCGATGGACAGCGGACTGATCATCGACAGGCTGGCGAGCATCAACGTGATGCCCAACGCGGGTGCGCCGCGTGAATTGGCGGTCCTGATTCTCAAAGTGGAGCCCCGGGGAAAGCCTACTTTCCGCCGCGCAGGCGCCGCAACAGTCCGGCCGGCGAGTCTCCCTTTTCCATGGTTTCGATAACCGCAGAGCCCACCACGACGCCGTCCACATGGGGCGCCAGCGCCACCACCTGTGCATGCTCGCGGATACCGAAGCCTGCGCACACGGGCACCGGGGACAGCTTGCGCACCTGGTCGAGGTAGTCCAGCGTCTCCTGCGCCACTCCTGCGGTGCCAGCGCTGACGGAACGGCCTGTCGTACCGGTCATCGATACGGCGTACACGAAGCCCTGCGCGTTGCGGCACAGCTGTGCCAGCCGCTCTGGCGGCGTCACCGGCGTGACCATGCGGATCATCGCGATGCCATGCGCGCCCAGCGCGCGCTCGAACTCCGCGCTTTCCTCGATGGGCAGGTCCGGCACGATGAAACCGCAGATGCCCGCCGCCGCCGCGTCGGCGGCCAGCTTCGGCAGGCCGTAGGCCAGCATCGGGTTGAAGTAGCCCATGAACACCAGCTTCGCCTTCACCTTCGGCATCGACTTCAGCGTGTCGAGGATCCACTGCAGCGACACGCCCTGCGCCAGGGCCGCGAAGCTGGAACGCTGGATGGTGACGCCATCGGCCATGGGATCGGTGAACGGCACGCCGATCTCCACCACGTCGGCCTCCCCGGCCAGCGCGATGAGGTCGTCGCGGAAGCGATCCTTCGACGGGAAGCCCGCGGTGAGGAAGGCCACCAGCGCCACGCGCTCGCGGCGCACTGCGCGCAACGACTCAGCCAGTTGCTGTGCCGGTGTCTGGCTCATGCGGCCCCCTTGCCGGCGAGCAGCGTGGACTGCAGCGTCGGCATGTCCTTGTCGCCGCGACCCGAAAGGCCGACGAGGATGCGCTTGCCGGGATAGCGCTTCGCCAGTTCACGCGCGCCCCACAGGGCATGCGCGCTCTCCAGCGCCGGCAGCACGCCTTCGTAGGTGCTGCATTCCTGCACGCAGTCCAGCGCATCCTTGTCCAGCGCCATCAGGTATTCGGCGCGCCCGATGTCGCGCAGCAGGGCGTGTTCGGGACCAACGCCGGAGTAATCGAGGCCGGCCGACACCGAGTGCGTCTCCTGCACCTGGCCATGTTCGTCCTGCAGCAGCAGCGAGTACGTTCCGTGCAGCACACCGGGACGACCGGTGGCCATGCGGGCCGCGTTGTCCCCCAGTCCCGGGCCGCGACCGCCGGCTTCCACGCCGAAGATCTTCACCGACGCATCGCCGAGGAAGGCATGGAACAGGCCGATGGCATTGGAGCCACCACCCACGCAGGCCACCAGCACATCCGGCAGGCCGCCGGTGCGCTCCTGGATCTGCACCCTGGCCTCGCGGCCGATGACGGCCTGCAGCTCCCGCACGAGATAAGGATAGGGATGCGGACCCAGCGCCGAACCCAGGCAGTAGTAAGTGTTGTCCGGGTCGGACACCCAGTCGCGGAAGGCTTCGTCGATGGCCGCGCGCAACGTGCGGTCGCCGCTGGTCACCGGCACGACATTGGTGCCCATCAACCGCATGCGGCCAACGTTCGGCGCCTGGCGCGCCATGTCCACCTCGCCCATGTACACGGTGCAGGGCAGCCCGATGCGCGCGCAGGCGGCCGCGGTGGCGACGCCATGCTGGCCGGCGCCGGTCTCGGCGACGATGCGCTTCGCACCCATGCGCCGCGCCAGGATCACCTGGCCCAGCGAGTTGTTGATCTTGTGCGCGCCGGTGTGCGCGAGATCCTCGCGCTTGAACCACACCTCTGCGCCCCAGCGGCGGCCGAGATTGCGCATGGGCGACAGCGCGGTGGGACGGCCCACCCAGTCGCGCAGCTCGCCAGCCAGCTCGGCGCGGAAGTCATCCGAGGGCAGGATGTCCTTCACCGCCGCGGTGAGCCGGTCGAAGGCCGGCACCAGCGTCTCGGGAATGTAGCGCCCGCCGTAGGGACCGAACCGTCCCTGGCTGTCGGGCAGTTTGCCCGCCAGCAGTTCCGCCAGCAGGCGATCCGCATCGGCCTTGTTCACAGCATTCATGTCAGCTCTCCCATGCCGGCGCGCGCGAAGGCGCCGCGCGCACGGACTACAAAATCCTCGATGAGCGCCGCGCTCTTGCGGCCCGGCGCCTCTTCCACGCCACTGGACACATCCACGCCGAAGGGCTGCACGGCCGCGATGGCCTCGCCCACATTGGCGGGCGAGAGCCCGCCGGCGAGGATCAGCTCGCATTGCGAGGCCAGGGAGCGCGCGGCGCTCCAGTCGGCCACCTTGCCCGTGCCGCTCTTCGGTCCCTCGAAGAGGATGCGGCGACCCTGCAAGGCTGCCGCCGCCTGCGATGACGGTGCGCCACGCAGCACCGGCCAGACAAGCATGCCGTCCGGCACCTCGTGGCGCTGCAGGTCCTGGTGATCGGTCTGCCAGGCATCGGGGCGGAAGATGTGGAAGATCTCCTCCAGCATCTCGCTGCCGGGATGCTGCGTCACCGCCACGCACAGCGCGCGGCCGCGTGCGGGACGGGCCAGCTCCACCGCCTGCGCCGGAGTCACCTGGCGCACCGAGGGGGCGAACACGAAGCCGATGGCATCGACGCCCGCTTCCAGCGCCGCGGCCACGGCGCGCGTGTCGGTCATGCCGCAGATCTTGATGAAGGCCATCAGCGCGCTCCGCGGCCGGCGGCGAGCATGGCCGCCAGCAGCGCGGCAGGATCGGGCGCCGTCATCAGCGCGCTGCCGACCAACGCCATCCCGTAACCGGCGCGCGCCAGGCGCGCCGCATCGGCGGCGTCGGCAACACCGCTCTCGGCCACGCGCGGCACGCCGGTGGGCAGCAGGCCCACCAGCTCCTCAAGCCGGCCCGGCACCACCTTCAGCGTGACCAGGTCACGGCTGTTGATACCCACCAGCAGGGGCACCCCGCGACCGCCATGCGCGTCGAGCAGGTCGCGTGCGACGCGGATGTCGGCCTCATCGAAGGTCTCGATGAGCACGAAAACGCCCAGCTTCGCGGCGGTTTCAATGAGGGCGTCCAGTTCCGCCCGCTCCAGCATGCGCACGATGATGAGGATGCCGCCGGCGCCAGCCAGCCGCGCCTCGGCCACCTGGTAAGGATGGACGAGGAAATCCTTGCGCATGGCCGGCACACGGCCAGCCGACTGCAGCGCGCGCGCCGCCTGCTCCAGGTGATCCAGCGAACCTTCGAAGCGCTCCGGTTCGGTGAGCACGGACACGGCCGCGGCGCCGGCGCGGGCATAGGCCGTGACGCGTGCTGCCACATCCTCGTCACCGCCCTTCAGCTGCCCGACCGCGGGCGAGCGCAGCTTCACCTCGGCGATGACGTCGAATCCTGCTTCCGAAAGCAGCAGCCGCGGCGGCGGCGGCGAGCTTTCGGCCCACCGCCAGATGTCCGCATCGCTGTGCAGCCGCCGCGCTTCCTCGACCCGGCGGCGGCTCGAGGCTGCCATGGTGGCGAGGAAATCAGCGCTCACGGTGCACCTGAGCTGCGTGCGAAGGCCGCCAGCTTCGCCAGCAGGCTGCTGGCGCGGCCGTCGTCGATGGCGGCCGCGGCGAGGCGCGCCGCTTCAGCGGGACCTGCAGCGCGGCCGGCCACTTCAAGTGCCAATGCAGCACTCAGTACCAGCGCATCGCGATGCGCGCTGTGTTCCTCGCCGCGCAGTACGCGCGTCATGGCGGCGGCGTTGTGCACGGCGTCGGCGCCCTGCAGCGCATCCTCCGGGCAGATATCCATGCCGTATTCACGCGGGTCGCGGCGATGCTCGGTGACACTGCCAGGCCGCACGTCCAGCAGCAGGAAGGGCCCCAGCGGCGTCGGTTCATCCCATCCACCGCTGCCATGCACGACGAAGGCACGCTGCAGCGGCAGGCCGGACATGGCCTCGGCCATCAGCCGCGCGGTGGGCTCATTGAAGGCGCCGATCACGTGGAAAGGCGGCTCCGCCGGATTCGACAGCGGCCCGAGGATGTTGAACACCGTGCGCACACCCATGGCGGTGCGCACCGGGCCGATGGCCTTCATCGCCGGGTGGTAATGCGGCGCGAAGAGGAAGGTGAATCCGGTGGCGGCCAGGCACTCGGCCGCGCGGGTTTCATCCAGCGGCAGCTTGAGGCCCAGGGCTTCCAGCACGTCGGCGCTGCCGGCCTTGCTCGACACCGAGCGGTTGCCATGCTTCACCACGGGCAGGCCCGCCGCGGCCGTGAGCAGCGAGGCGCCGGTGGAAATGTTGAAGCTGCCGGACTTATCGCCGCCGGTGCCGACGATGTCCACCGCGGCGAGATTGCGGTCGATGGCCGGGCGCCGCGCCAGCGAGCGCATGCCCAGCGCGAAGCCTCGCAGCTCCTCGGGCGTGATGCCCTTGGCACGCACCGCCGCCAGCAGCGCACCGCCCAGCGCCGGCGGCAGCTCCGGGTCGGTGAGCCCGATCATCAGTTCGCGCGCTTCGTCTGTGGACAGCGAGCGATGCTCCAGCAGGGCATCCAGCCGCGCGCGCATCAGCGCGAGATCCGCCCCCATGGTCAGCTCCCCTGCCCGCCGCGCAACGGCGAGGTGAGCCGCAGGAAGTTGCCCATCAGCTGCGGGCCCTGTGGCGTGAGCACGCTCTCCGGATGGAACTGCACGCCTTCAATGGTGTACTTGCGATGGCGCACGCCCATGATCTCGCCTTCGGCTGTGGACGCCGTCACCTCGAGTTCGGCAGGCATGGTGCCCGGCTCGGCGATCAGCGAGTGGTAGCGGCCGACTTCCGCCGGCTGCGGCAGGCCCTCGAACAGTGTCTTGCCGTCATGCTTTACCAGCGAGGTCTTGCCGTGCATCAGGCGCGGCGCGCGCACCACATCGCCGCCGAATACCTCGACGATGGACTGGTGGCCCAGGCACACGCCGAAGATCGGCAGCTTGCCGGCAAAGGCCTCGATCATCGCCATCGACACTCCCGCGTCGCGCGGCGTGCCGGGACCGGGGGAGATGCACAGGTGCGTGATGTCCATGCGCTGCGCCTGGTCAATGGTGACCTCGTCGTTGCGCAGCACACGCACCTCGGCGCCCAGCACCAGGAAGGCCTGCACCAGGTTGTAGGTGAAGGAGTCGTAGTTGTCGATCAGCAGCAGGCGCGGCTGGTTGGGCTTGCTCATAGACCGTCCTGTGCCATCGACAGCGCGCTGCGCAGCGCGGCGCTCTTGGCGAACACTTCGTTGAACTCGGATTCCGGGTTGCTGTCGGCGACGATGCCGGCGCCGGCCTGGTAGCTGTACTGGTCGCCCTCGAACACCAGCGTGCGGATGGTGATGGCCTGGTCCATGTCACCCTGCGCGCCGAAGTAGCCGATGGTGCCGCCGTAGAGGCCGCGGTCCACTGGCTCCAGCTCCTCGATGATCTGCATGGCGCGCACCTTCGGTGCGCCCACCAGCGTGCCGGCGGGGAAGGTGGCGGCGAACAGGTCGAAGGCATCGCGGTCGGGCGCGAGCATGCCCTGCACCCCGCTGACGATGTGCATCACATGGCTGTAGCGCTCGATCACGCGGTAGGGATTCACGTGCACGGTGCCCGCGGCCGCTACGCGGCCCAGGTCGTTGCGCGCGAGATCCACCAGCATCACGTGTTCGGCGTTTTCCTTCGGATCGGCGAGCAGGCGCCGCTCGTTGGCAAGGTCCGCTTCCGGGTCAGCCATGCGCGGCAGCGTGCCGGCGATGGGCCGCAGTTCGGCGCGTCCACCCTTGAGCTTCACCAGCGCCTCGGGCGAGGAACCCACCACCGTCACGCCACCCAGCGTGCAGTAGTACATGTAGGGCGAGGGATTGATCAGGCGCAGCGCGCGATACACCTGGAAGGGATCCAGGTGATGGTGGCCGGAGAACTTCGAGGACAGCACCAGCTGGTACACATCACCGGCGGCGATGTATTCCTGCGCGCGCCTCACGCCGGCCATGTAGTCCTCGCGGCCCAGTGACACCACCGGATCACTGAAACCCTTCTGCACGCGCGGGAACAGGATGCCGCCGCGCAGTGCTGCGATCACTTCCTTGCGCAGCACCTGCCGCTCGGCCTCGGTGCCGGCGTGCAGCAGCGCAATGCCGCGCGTGAGGTGGTCGAACACCAGCAGCGACTGCGGGGCGACGTAGTGCAGCACCGGCGCTTCGGGGCGCCGTGCATGGCGCATGGGCAGGCGCTCGAAGAAACGCACCACGTCGTAGGCGGTGAAGCCCACCAGTCCGCCAGCCAGCGGCATGCCAGGCAGTTCCGGCTGCGGACGCGGTGCGCGGGCCAGGGCTTCGCGCAGGCGCAGCAGCAGGCCTTCCTTTGATTCCGGCACCGGATACACATTGCCGCCGATGGTCAGCGCGCGGGCATCCAGCCTGACTTCCAGGCCCTCACCGAAGCCGATGAAGGAGTAGCGGGCCAGGCGCTCGCCACCCTCGACGCTTTCCAGCAGGAAGCGCGGGCGGAAGGAGGCCAGCTTGGCAAACGCCGATACCGGCGTGTCCAGGTCCCCTGCGATATCGAATGGCGGTTTCAGAAGATTTCCCCTGCTCAAATTTTGCGGACAACAAAAAACCCATCCCGGTGGTGCCGGAGATGGGTTCTGGTGTTCGAGTCTTTGGCTTGTCTAGACGCGCAACAGACGACCAGCACCCCACTCCGTCAGGAGAGGGGCCACCACCAGCGCGGTGCTGCAAGGGTCGTCTTCATTGGCAGCAGTATGGCTAGAGCTTTCCGGGGGCGTCAAGTCAGCCCCGGCGAGGCGCATTTCCGGCTCATTCAGCCGGATTGCTGCCGCCGTAAATGATGATGGAAAGCATGCGGATGGGGGTCTTCAGCAGCTTTTCCGGTCCATGGGGGACATCGCCGCGGAAAGTCAGGGTATCCCCCGGCTTCAGCAGGAAGGTTTCGGTGCCGTGGCGGTAGCGCAGTGAACCTTCGAGCACGTGGATGAACTCGGTGCCGGCGTGCTCGAACTCCGGGAAGAGCTCGCTCTTGTCGGTGAGTGTCACGAGGAAGGGCTCGAACACCTTGCGGGGGCCGCGGTCGGAAGCCAGCAGGTGGTAGGTGTGGCCGCGCCGCGTGCCCCGGCGCACCACCTCCAGTCCCTCGCCCTTGCGCACCAGCTGCGCGTCGCTGGCCACCTGGTCCGGGTCGCGCAGCAGCGCGGCGCAGCTGGTACCGAGCGCATCGGCCAGCGCCGCCAGGGTGTCGAGACTGGGCGCCACATCCCCGTGCTCCAGCCGGCTGAGCATGGCCTGGCTGATGGCGGCCGAGCCGGCGAGCTCCGCCAGCGTCAGGCCCTGGGTCGCGCGCAGGCGCCGCACCGTGGCACCCACCTGGGCCACCAGACCAGGCAGTGGTCGGTCCTTCCTACTTTTACTCATACGCAAAATCCTTGACCCCAAGTAAATCATCATCCAAGAATTGCCACCAGCATGGCATGGCGACTCCTGAAGATCGGGCTTTCCGGCAAGTACAGCGAACCGCGCATGTTCCGCCAGCCCGAGCGCCTGGCGCCAGCCTATGACGTGGTGATCATCGGCGGTGGCGGCCACGGCCTGGCCTGTGCCTGGAACCTGGCCAGCCGCCATGGCATCCGCCGCATCGCCGTGCTGGAGAAGGGGTACATCGGCAGCGGCAATACCGGCCGCAATACCACCATCATCCGCTCCAACTACCTCACGCCCGAAGGCGTGCGTTTCTACGACCGCAGCGTGCAGATCTGGCGCGACCTGGGCGTGGAGCTGGACATCAACCTGTTCTACTCCACGCGCGGGCACTACACGCTGGCGCACACCGACGCGACGCTGCGAACGCTGCGCTGGCGCGCGGAGGTGAACAAGCACCTGGGCGTGGATTCGCGCATGGTGGGGGCGGAGGAAATTGCCCGCGCACTGCCGATGATGGACATGACGGCGGGCGGACATGCACCCATCCTCGGCGCACTGCTGCATGCGCCGGGCGCGGTGGCACGCCATGACGCGGTGGCCTGGGGTTATGCGCGCGCAGCGGAGCGGCTGGGCGTGGAAATCCACCAGCAGACCGAGGTGCTGGGCATCGATGTGGCCGCCGGCCATGTCACGGGCGTGCGCACCACGGCGGGAGACATTGCCACGCGCTGCGTGGTGTCGGCGGTGGCCGGCTACACACCGCGCATCCTGAAGATGCTGGATCTCACCAGCCCCATCTACGTGCATCCGCTGCAGGCCATGGTGTCCGAGCCGCTGAAGCCCTGGCTCGATCCCATCATCGTTTCCGGCTCGCTGCATGTGTACGTGTCGCAGACGGCGCGCGGCGAGCTGGTGATGGGTGCGTCGCTGGATCCGCGCGAACTGCATACGCCGCGCTCGACCCGCGAGTTCACCACCGACCTGGCGCAGCACATGCTTGATCTCTTCCCCTTCCTCGCGGGCGTGAAAGTGAATCGTCAGTGGGCGGGGCTGGCCGACATGACGCCGGACTTCGCGCCCATCATGGGCGTGACGCCGGTGGGCGGGTTCTTCCTCGATGCGGGCTGGGGCACCTGGGGCTTCAAGGCCACGCCGGTGTGCGGCGAGACCATGGCCGCCACCGTGGCCTCCGGGCGCAATCATGCGCTGATCCAGGCCTTCGACTGGGGGCGCTTCGAGCGCTTCGAACTCACCGGCGAGAAGGGTGCCGCATCGGTGGGGCACTGATGAAATTCATCCCCTGCCCGCTCAACGGCCTGCGTCCCGTCGATGAATTCGTGTACGGCGGCGAGGTGCGGCCCATGCCCGATCCGGCGGCCACCGGGGATGCGGCCTGGGCGCGCCATGTGTTCCACCGCAGCGGCGTGCCCGGCATGAAGCGCGAGTGGTGGTGCCACACGCCGTCCGGCTACTGGTTCATTGCCGAGCGCGACACTTTGACGGATGAGTTCGTCGCCAGCTATCCCGCGTCGCGGCTGCGGGAGATGGGCCCATGATGCGCCGCCTCGCACAGGCGGTGCCGGGCGAGTGGATCGACCGCAATCTCCCCCTGCGCATGCAGTTCGAGGGGCGCGGCATCGACGCCTTCAAGGGCGACACGCTTACCTCTGCACTGGCGGCGGCGGGCGTGATGGTCACGGCGCGCAGCTTCAAGTACCACCGGCCGCGCAGCGTGTTTTCCGCGGCGGGCCACGACGCCAACAACCTCTTCCAGGTGGGCAGCGAACCCAACCAGCGCGGTGACGCCATCCTCGCGCGCCATGCGCTGGCCTTCAGCGCCGTGAATACGCGCGGGGGAGTCGCTCACGACCGCGCCGCCGCAATGGGCTTGCTGTCGCGCTTCCTGCCGGTGGGGTTCTACTACAAGGCATTCATCGGGCGACGCAGCTTTCCGTGGTTCGAGCGCGCCATCCGCGCCTTCAGTGGACTGGGCAAGGTCCAGCCCGATGCAACGCCCCCGCAGCGGCGGCGCGAGTACGCCCACTGCGAGGTCGCCGTCGTCGGTGCGGGTGTGGCGGGACTCTCGGCTGCGTTGGCGGCCGCTCAAGCCGGCGCCCGGCGCGTGGTGCTGGTGGAAGAGTCACAGCAGCCCGGCGGCCGCGGCCTGTGGCAGGCCCGCACCCGCAGCGAAGACACCGCGCGCTGCCAGGGGCTGGTTGCCGCCGTGCGCGCCAGCACGGCCATCGAGGTGCGCACCTGCAGCAGCGTGGTGGGTTGCTACGCGGACAATGAACTGGCCATCTCCCGCATCGATCACGAGGACGGCGGTCTCACCCTGCTGCGGGCCGGAGCAGTCGTACTGGCCACCGGCTGCATCGAACAGCCGCCGGTGTTCCGCAACAACGACCTGCCGGGCATCCTGCTGGGCAGTGCCGCGCAGCGGTTGCTGTACCGCTACGGCATCAGCGTGGGCGAACGCATCGCCATCCTGGGCGCCAATGATGAAGCGGTGGCACTGGCGCTGGACCTGGCCTCGCATGGCCTTGCAGTCACCGACTTCATCGTGCCCGTCGGCGCCCCGCTTGACGGCGCGGCGCTGCCGGAGGACAAGCTGCGCGCTGCGGGTGTGCGCGTGCATTCCGGCGTGAGTGGCATCGCGGCCCAGTCCGGCTCCGGCGGCGCCCTGTCCGGCATCGAGCTGGCAGGCAGTGCGCGGTCGCGGGTGCAATGCGATGCCCTGCTGCTCTCCACCGGCTGGATGCCGGCGCTCCACCTTGCCCTGCAGCGTGGCGCGACGGTGCGTTTCGATGCGCAGCTGGGCCAGCATGTGCCGGGATCGCTGCCTGCCGGGCTGTTCGTGGCTGGCAGCGCGAATGGTTGTTTTGCGATGGAGGCCAGGGCGCGCGATGGCGCCACCGCCGGCGCCAGCGCCGCGCTGCACGCCGCCGGAGCAAAGGGAACATCGGCCGCCACCCGGGTACGCGACACACATTCCCACTCACATCCTGATCCGCTGTTCGCCTCCACCGGCAAGGAGTTCGTCGACCTCGACGAAGACCTGACGCTGGCCGACCTCGCCAACGCGGCGCAGGAAGGCTTCGACAGCGTCGAACTGCTCAAGCGCTACAGCACGGTGGGCATGGGCCCCTCGCAGGGCAAGCTGTCCAACCTCAATGCCGCGCGCCAGCTCGCGCGCGTCACCAGGCGCGACCTGCCCTCGCTGGGGCTCACCACCGCGCGCCCGCCATGGCAGCCGACAAGCCTCGGCGCGCTGGCCGGCGCCCGCTTCTCGCCGCTGCGTCGTTCGGCGCTGGATGCGTGGCACGACGCGCACCATGCGGTGTGGATGCCGGCCGGCGCCTGGCGCAGGCCGGCGCACTATGGCGGCAATGCCGCAGCTGCCAGCGAGGCCATCGAACGCGAGGTCGCCGCCGTGCGCAGCGCAGTGGGACTGATCGATGTCTCGACGCTGGGCAAGATCGAGGTGATGGGGCCGGACGCCGGCAACCTGCTCGATCGCATTTACACGGGACTGCTCAGCAACCTCCCACCCGGCCGCACGCGCTACGGCCTGATGCTCGATGAAGCGGGCATCGTGGTGGACGACGGCGTGGTGATGCGACTGGCCAACGGTCGCTTCTATCTCACCACCACCACTGGCGCGAGCGCCACGGTGTATCGCGAGCTGCAGCGGCGCGTGGCCGAATGGGGCCTGGACTGCACCCTGCACAACCTCACCGGCCACATGGCAGCGATGAACCTCGCTGGGCCACAGGCACGCCAGGTATTGGCCCGCTGCACCGGCCACCCGCTGGACGACGCGGCCTTTCCCTACCTCGCGCTGCGCGAATTTCCGGTGGCTGGCGTCGCTGCGCGCGTGGCGCGCGTGGGATTCGTGGGCGAGGCGGGGTTCGAGATCCACGTACCCTTCGCGCAGGCCCAGGCGGTCTGGGATGCGCTGTCCGGGGCAGGAAGGCCGCATGGCCTGCTGCCCTTCGGCGTGGAGGCACAACGCGTGCTGCGCCTGGAAAAGGGCCACATCATCGTGGGCCAGGACACCGACGGCCTCACCAATCCGTTCGAGGCGGGCATGTCGCGCCTGCTGCGCCTGGACAAGCCCTTCTTCGTGGGCCAGCGCAGCCTCGCCATCCTCCGCCAGCGCGGCGATCGCCAGCGTCTCGCCGGTTTTGCACTGGCGGCAGCGCGAGCCCCGCTGGCCGAGTCACACCTGGCCATCGAGGATGGCCGCATCGTCGGGCGCATCACCAGCATCGCCTGTTCGGCGACGCTGGGCCGCACCATCGGGCTGGCCCTGCTGGCTCCCACGCATGCGGCCATCGGGCAGCGACTGACGTTCCGCGATGACGCTGGCGTGCTGCATGCCGCACAAGTGGTCGAGATACCTTTCTATGACCCGCAGAACCTGCGCCAGCGGGAGCCAGCGCCATGAGCGTCGCCGCCTCGACTTCAATGCAGGTTCCGGGTGTGCTCCCCGCACTGGCCCGACGCTGGGGCGTGAAGGGAGCGGGCGGGCTGGCCTGGCTGCAACGCTGCGGCATTGCCGTGCCCGGCGCGCCGAACCGCGTGATCCACTGGCACGATGGCCGCTGCCTGCGCCTGGGCAACAGCGAATTCCTCATCGAGCAGGATGACGCCACCGCAGCGCCTCTCGTTCCCGACGAAGCACCCGCGGATGCCAACGCCTGGGTATTGCTGCGCAGTGACCGCAGCGTGGTGCTCTCCGGCCACCCCTGGCCCACCGCGCTGGCACAGGGCTGCTCCCTCGACTTCGAACGCCTGCGCACCGAACCAGACCTGGTGGTGATGACACTGTTTGCCGGCATCAGCGTCACCTTCGTGCGCGAGCCAGTTGCCGGCACCGACGCACCGCTCTCACTGCGCCTGTGGTGCGACGCCAGCCATGCCACCTTCCTCGACCAGTGCCTGCAGCAGGTCGCCGCCCCCCGCCTCCCTGGAGACCGAGAATGAAAGCCGAAGAACTCCTCAATCGCCTGCGCGCCGAAGGGATCCGCTACGTACTTGCCCAGTTCGTGGACATCCACGGTGCGGCCAAGGCGAAGTCCGTGCCGGTGGAGCATCTCTCGATGGTGCTCAACGAAGGCGCCGGATTTGCCGGCTTCGCGCTGTGGGGATTCGGCATGGGGCCGCATGGGCCGGACTACATGGCCGTCGGCGATCCCTCCACGCTGCAGACGCTGCCCTGGATGCCGGGTCATGCCCGCATCGTCTGCAATGGCACGGTCAAGGGCTCGCCCTGGCCCTACTGTTCCCGCGTGGCCCTGCAGCGCCAGGTGGACAAGCTGGCCGGGGAAGGACTCACGCTCTACACCGGCATCGAGCCCGAGTTCATGCTGCTCTCGCGCGCCGCCGACGGCACGCTGGCACCCCACGACACCACCGATGGCCTGGAGAAACCCTGCTACGACTACAAGGGACTCTCGCGCGCCAGCGCCTTCCTCGACGAGCTGGTCAGTGGCCTGCGCGCCACGGGCGTGGACGTGTACCAGATCGACCATGAGGATGCGAACGGCCAGTTCGAGGTGAACTTCACCTATTCCGATGCCCTGACCTCCGCGGACAACTTCACGCTGGTGAAAATGGCGGTCAGTGAAGTCGCGCGCCGCCACGGCATGGTGGGCACCTTCATGCCCAAGCCCTTCTCCAACCGGACCGGCAGCGGCGCCCATTTCCACATCTCGATGGGCAACGCCACGACGAAGAACCTGTTCCAGGACGACGCGGACCCGCAGGGACTGGCGCTGTCGGAGATGGGCTACCACTTCCTGGGCGGATTGTTGCACCACGCACGCGCGCTGGCGGCCATCTGCGCCCCCACCGTGAATTCCTACAAGCGTCTGGTCGTCGGGCGTGCCTTGTCCGGCGCAACCTGGGCCCCGGCCTACATCGCCTATGGCGACAACAACCGCACCGGCTGCGTGCGCATTCCCGGCGGCCGGCTGGAATTGCGACTGCCCGACGCCGGCTGCAATCCCTACCTGGTTGCAGCCGCCATCGCTGCGGCCGGCATGGACGGCGTGAAACGCCGGCTGCATCCCGGCCCCATGAACAACTCCAACCTTTACGAGGCCACGCCCGCCGACCTGAAGGCGCGTGGCATCGGCCTGCTGCCGCAGAACCTGCTGGAAGCCATCACCGCGCTGGAGCAGGACGAAGTGGTGCAGGACGGGCTCGGCCCCGAGCTGGCCGCCGAGTTCATCACGCTCAAGCGCATGGAATGGACCGAGTACGCGCGGCACGTCTCGGACTGGGAAACCCGCCGCTATGTGGAGTTCTTCTGATGTGTGGCATTGTCGGACTGCTGCTGAAGAAGCCCGAATGGGACGCAAGGCTGGGCGAGCTGCTGGTGCCCATGCTCACCGGCATGACCGAGCGCGGCCCTGATTCTGCCGGCCTTGCGGTGTATGCCTCTGCGCCGGTACCCAAGCTGAAACTCAGCCTGTTCCAGCTGCACGGTGATGCGGACTGGGCCGCCTTCCTGCGCGGGCTCACGGCCGCACTTCCCGGCGAGCATGCGCTGCAGGACTCCGGTCGCCACGCCATCCTCACCACCGCCGCGCCACTCGGGAAGGTGAAGCATCACCTCGAGACCGCAGCCCCCGGCCTGGTGCTGCTCTCGCAGGGCCATCGCATCGCGCTGTACAAGGACACCGGCGCCCCGGCCGACATCGCCGCGCGTTATGGCTTCCGCGAACTGACTGGCAGCCACGCCGTGGGCCACACCCGCATGGCCACCGAATCCGCCGTCACGCCCGCGCATGCACATCCCTTCACCGCGGGCGAGGACTTCTGCCTGGTGCACAACGGTTCGCTGTCCAATCCCCATGAGGTGCGCCGCAAGCTCGAGCCGCTGGGAATCCACTTCGACACGGACAACGACACCGAGGCCGCCTGCCGCTTCCTGGAATGGCGCATGCGCGAGGGAGATGACATCGAGGCGGCCATCGAATGCGGCTTCACCGAACTGGACGGTTTCTTCACCTTCCTGATCGGCACGCAGAACGGCCTGTCGCTGGTGCGTGATCCCTTCGCCTGCAAGCCGGCCATCGTGGCCGAAACCGATGACTACGTGGCGGTGTCTTCCGAATTCCGCTCGCTGGCGCATTTGCCGGGCGTGGCGAACGCGAAGCTGTTCGAACCACAGCCGCGCACCATCTACCACTGGGAGCGGACATGAGCGTGGTGCCACTGGAATTCGACCTGGGCCGTGACCAGGGCGTGCGCGCGCTGAACAGCTGGCTGCACCAGAACGCCGGCCCGCGGCCACCTTCAGTGCGCGTGCTCAACCCCGACGGCGCGCACAACATCGCGGTGGGCGCCAACGCGCCTTTCGATGTCGAGGTGATGGGCCACGCCGGCTACTACGTGGGCGGCATGAACCAGCTGGCGCGCATCACCGTGCATGGCAACGCCGGCACCGGCGCGGCGGAAAACATGATGAGCGGCGAAGTGCGCATCAAGGGCTTTGCCTCCAATGGCGCCGGCGCCTCGGCACACGGTGGCCTGCTGGTCATCGAGGGGGATGCCTCCCTGCGCTGTGGCATCTCGCTGAAAGGCGGCGACATCGTGGTGGGCGGCAGCGTGGGCAGCTTCTCCGCCTTCATGGCGCAGGCCGGCCGGCTGGTGGTCTGCGGTGATGCCGGCGACGCGCTGGGTGACTCACTGTACGAGGCCGTCATCTACGTGAAGGGCAAGGTGGGCTCGCTCGGCGCCGATGCGCGCTTCGAGCCGATGACCGCAGCCGATTTCGAGGCACTGGTCGCGCTGCTCGAGCGCGCCGGCCTCGCGCATGAACCGCAACTGTTCCGCAAGGTGGCTTCGGCCCGCAGCCTTTACCACTGGAACGCCGACGCCAACCAGGAGTACTGACCGTGGAAGAATCCGCCACTTTCGATCGCCACACGATCGACTACATCCAGCGCGCCTCGGCCACCGGCCTGTACGAGATCCGCGGCATGGGCGCCAAGCGCCGCCTGCCGCACTTCGATGACCTGGTGATGCTGGGCGCATCGATGTCGCGTTATCCGCTGGAGGGCTACCGCGAGAAGTGCAGCACGAAGACCGTGCTGGGCACGCGCTTCGCCACGAAGCCGCTGGAGCTGGACATCCCCATCACGATTGCGGGCATGAGCTTCGGTGCGCTGTCCGCCAATGTGAAGGAGGCGCTGGGTCGCGCGGCGACAGCCGTTGGCACCTCAACCACTACCGGCGATGGCGGCATGACCACTGAGGAGCGGCTGTCTTCGAAGCATCTCGTCTACCAGTGCCTGCCTTCCCGCTACGGGTTCAATCCCGATGACCTGCGCCGCGCCGACGCCATCGAGGTGGTGATCGGCCAGGGCGCCAAGCCCGGCGGCGGCGGGATGCTGCTGGGCCAGAAGGTGAATCCGCGCGTGGCGAAGATGCGCACGCTGCCGGAGGGTGTGGACCAGCGCTCGGCCTCGCGCCATCCGGACTGGACCGGCCCGGACGACCTCGCCATCAAGATCCGCGAGCTGCGCGAGATCACCGACTGGGAAAAGCCCATCTACGTGAAGGTGGGTGCCACGCGCACCTTCCACGACGTGAAACTGGCCGTGCATTCCGGCGCCGACGTGGTGGTGGTGGACGGCATGCAGGGCGGCACCGCCGCCACGCAGCTCACCTTCATCGAGCACGTGGGCATTCCCACGCTGGCCGCCGTGCGCCAGGCTGCCGATGCCCTGGAAGACCTCAACATGACCGGCGTGGTGCAGCTCATCGTCTCCGGCGGCATCCGCTCCGGCGCCGATGCGGCCAAGGCACTGGCGCTGGGCGCCGATGCCGTCTCCATCGGCCAGGGCATCCTCATCTCGCTGGGCTGCAACAGCGCCACGTACCTGCAGCAGGGCCAGCACGTGGATGCCGGCGCGGACTACGCCGCGCTCGGCACCCGCCCGGGCTTCTGCCACCACTGCCATACCGGACGCTGCCCCGTGGGCGTGACCACCCAGGACCCGGTGCTGGAACAGCGGCTGGAGGTCGAAACCGGCGCGCGCCGCGTGCGCAATTACCTGAAGACGCTCACCATGGAACTCACCACGCTGGCGCGCGCCTGCGGCAAGCAGGACGTGCACCACCTGGAGCGGGAGGATCTGGTCGCGCTCACCGTCGAGGCGGCAGCCATGGCCGGCGTGCCGCTGGCCGGCACGCAGTGGATTCCGGGGAGGAGCGCCGCCCACGAGTAAGGCAGGCTGAGCGGCGCGTGAAGGCTTCCATTATGCTTGGCAGCCCGCGCAAGGCCTGCCCATGACCAACGACTACGAGAAGCTCGGCGCCTTCTACCTCGGCAAGGTTTTCGATCCCGCCACGGGCCGCAATGCCGGGGAACCCCTGCTCTATGATTCGCGCGACCTGACGACACACGCGGTGTGCGTGGGCATGACGGGCAGCGGCAAGACCGGCCTGTGCCTCGCGTTGCTCGAGGAAGCCGCCATCGATGGCATCCCGGCCATCTGCATCGATCCCAAGGGCGACCTGGGAAACCTGCTGCTGACCTTCCCGGCGCTGGCGCCGCAGGATTTTGCGGGCTGGGTGGATGCCGGCGAGGCGGCACGCCGTGATCTTTCGATTGAACAGTACGCCGCGCGGGTCGCCGAGCAGTGGCGCGGCGGTCTCGCCGAGTGGGACCAGCCGCCGGAACGCATCGGCCGGCTGCGGGATGCGGTGGACATTGCCATCTACACGCCCGGCGCCGACAGCGGGCTGCCACTGTCCATCCTGCAGTCGCTGGCGCCGCCGCCGGCAGAGCTGCTTGCGGATGCAGGCGCGCTTTCCGAGCGCATCGGTTCGGTGGTGTCCGGCCTGCTGGCCCTGCTGGGCCGCGATGCCGATCCCCTGAAGAGCCGCGACCACATCCTGCTGTCCAACATCCTGGGCCAGGCCTGGGGGGCCGGGCAGTCGCTGGATCTCGCCGGTCTCGTGGCCGCAGTGCAGAAGCCGCCCATGCAGAAGCTGGGCGCGCTGGACCTGGAAACGTTCTTCCCTGCAAAAGACAGGATGGAGCTGGCCCTGGCCATCAACGGCCTGCTCGCATCCCCGCGCTTCGCCAGCTGGACGCGCGGTGAACCGCTGGATGCGCAGCGCCTGCTGTTCACGCCCGAGGGCAAGCCGCGCATCGCCATCATCTCCATCGCGCACCTCTCCGACGCCGAGCGCATGTTCGTGGTGACGCTGCTGCTCAACGAGGTGATCGGCTGGATGCGGCGGCAGAGCGGCACCTCCTCGCTGCGCGCCATCCTCTACATGGACGAGATCTTCGGCTACTTCCCGCCCACCGCGAACCCGCCGTCGAAACCGCCCATGCTCACACTGCTGAAGCAGGCGCGCGCCTATGGACTGGGCGTGGTGCTGGCCACGCAGAACCCGGTGGACCTGGACTACAAGGGACTGGGCAACACCGGCACCTGGCTGATCGGCCGCCTGCAGACCGAGCGCGACCGCGACCGGCTGCTCGATGGGCTCAGCGCCGCGATGGCCGGCAGCGGCCCCACGCGCGAGCAACTGGCGGGACTGCTGGGCGCCCTGACACAGCGCGTGTTCCTGATGCGCAATGTGCACGACGACGCGCCGGTGCTGATGAAGAGCCGCTGGGCGCTCTCCTACCTGCGCGGACCGCTGACGCCTGCGGAGATCTCACGGCTGATGGCGCCGCGCAAGCAGCAAGGCGGCGCGAGCGCATCCAGCGGCGCCGGTGCTGCGAACGCAGCCGCACCGGCCGTCCCTGCCGGCGGTGCATCGGGTGCGATCGTCACCCGTCCCGTACTGCCCGCCGATGTCACCGAAGCCTTCCTTCCCGCGCAGGGCGCAGTGGACGGCATCACCTATCGCCCCGGCGTGGTGGCCTCGGCCAAGCTGCATTACGTCGACAAGCCTGCTGGTGTCGATGCCTGGCACACCGTGAGCCTGGCCGCGCCCTTCGATGATGCCGGGGCCGAAGTGCTGTGGGGCGAGGCCACTGCACTCACCGCACCGCCCGCGCGCGAGCCGTTGCCCGGCGCCACCTTCGCCGAACCGCCCGCCGCCGCGCTGCGCGCCGCCAGCTACGCCCGCTGGAGCAAGGCGCTCGCCGCCCACCTCTACGAGCAGCAGCGCCTCACACTGCTGGCCTGCGATGCGCTCAAGCAGGTCTCGCAGCCTGGCGAGAGTGAAGGCGACTTCCGCGCGCGCCTGCAGCTGGCCGCCCGCGAGAAGCGCGATGCGGAGGCTGAAAAGCTGCGGCAGAAATACGCGCCTCGGCTGGCGACCTTGCAGGAGCAGAAGCGGCGCGCGCTGCACAAGGTGGAAACCGAGCGCAGCCAGGCTTCGCACCAGAAGCTGAACACCGCCATCTCGGTCGGCGCCACGATTCTCGGCGCGTTCCTGGGCCGCAAGGTCGGGTCCGCCTCCAGCGTGGGCCGCGCAACGACGGCAGCGCGCAGTGCCTCGCGCATCGGCCGCGAAAACGCCGATGTCGCCCGGGCCGAGGAGTCGGTGGAAGTGATCGACAAGCGGCTGGCGGAGCTCAACAGCGAGCTGGAGTCAGCCATCACCAGCCTCGACAGCACACTGGATGCCGGCTGCATCGCGCTGCGCGAGATCCTGGTCACGCCCCGCAAGTCCGACCTCGCCGTGGGCAATGTTTCCCTGCTGTGGACGCCCTGGCGCAAGGGTGCCGATGGATTTCCCGTGGAGGCCCGCTGATGCCCTCTTTCGACACGGTTTCCGAACTCGACGGCCACGAGATCACCAATGCGGTGGACCAGGCCAACCGCGAAGTGGAGCAGCGCTTCGACTTCCGCGGCACCGGCGCGCGTTTTGATCGCGAGGCGAAGGAGCCCTTCGTGATCACGCTGAAGGCCCAGGCCGAGGTGCAGCTGAAGCAGATGCTCGACATCCTGAGCCTGCGCCTCTCCAAGCGCGGCATCGACGTCAACTGCATGGAAGTGAAGGACGTGGACACCAACCTGGGCGGGGCGCGCCAGAACGTGGTGCTCAAGCATGGCATCGACAAGGACAATGGCCGCGAGATCGTCAAGAAGCTGAAGGAATCAGGCCTGAAGGTGCAGGCGCAGATCCAGGGCGACAAGGTGCGGGTCACCGGCAAGAAGAGGGATGACCTGCAGGCCGCGATGGCGCTGCTGCGCAAGGCGGGGCTGGGCGTGCCGCTGCAGTTCCAGAATTTCCGCGACGACTGACTCTGCCGCAGCCTGGCCTTTCAGGTCACAGGTTCGACCACCACCTCGGTCTTCACCGAATTGGCGATGTAGCACTCCTCGTGCGCCTTGTGGTGCAGGGCGTCCAGGTCTTCGCGCGAAGGCTGTTTCGGGCCTGAAAAGCTCACCCTTGGCCGCAGCGTCACGCGCGTCATCGCGAAACGGCGCTCCGCATTGCGCTCCAGGATGCCGCTGGCTGCGTCCTCATACCGGTCGACAATGAAGCCGCGCTTCGCTGCGATGGCCAGGAACCAAAGCATGTGGCAACTGGACAGCGAGGCGACGAAAGCTTCCTCCGGATCCACTGCGGCGGGATCGGAGCCCGGCGGGGGCACGACCGAGGGTGAGGACGAGCCGGCGATTTCCGCACCGCCGTCAAAGCGCCAGGCATGGCGGCGGCTGTATCGGTTGCTGGCGAAATCCTGGTCGCCGCGCTCCCAGAGCAGTTCAGCGGTGTAGGTGGACATGGTTCTCCTGGCACTGGCGCCCGGCCGGCAGCCGGGCTTTGGCTAGAATGCCACGCTCCCTTACTCCCATCCTGGGCACCACCATCATGACTGCCAGCCAGACCAATGCCATCGACTCACTGCTCTCGCGCACCTCGCTTGCCGGAGCCTTCATGCAGGCACCCGCGCCCAGCGACGAGGAGCTGCAGCTGATCCTAGGTGCCGCCCAGCGCGCCTCGGACCATGGCCGGCTGCGTCCCTGGCGTTTCTGGGTGGTGAAGCCTGCGCACTACGAGGTGTTCTTCGACCGCCTGGCCGCGGCCGCCACCCGCGTGGGCGGCGATCCGGAGCGTTACGAAATGAACCGCGAGAAGTACCGTCTCACGGCACGCGCTCCGCTGCTGGTGGTCGCTGCGGCGAAGATCAACCCGGCGCACAAGGTGCCCGCCATTGAGCAGGCCTTTGCCGCCGCAGGCGCCACCCAGCTGGTGCTGAACGCGGCGCATGCGCTGGGATACGCCGCCTATCTCTTCTCGGGCCTGGGTGTATTCGACCCGGCCTTCAAGTCGGAACTGGGGCTGGGCCAGGATGACCACCTCATCGGCTTCATCTGCCTCGGCACCCCTGCAGGCCCGGGCAAGCCGGGTCCAAGTGCGGAACAGGCTGTGCGGGATGGATTGCAGCAGACTGTGAAACAATGGTCACCTTCATAGCGAGAATTGTTGCACTATCTTCTGACTCACTGTCCAACTATTGACGTTGTGTCAATCCCTGACGTACCGTAATATACATGGGCGAGCTGACAGCACGCAGGCAGGAAGAAAAGGACCGCCGCCGCAACGAGATCCTCGATGCGGCGGCGTCCGCTGCCGCCGAGGCGGGCTTCGATGCCATCACCATGGAACAGGTGGCCCGCCGGGCCCGCCTCTCCCGCGCCCTCCTCTACGTTTACTTCGAAGACAAGCACGCCCTGCACCTGGCCCTGTGCGAGCGCGCCATGGAATTCCTGCTGGACCGCTTTGTCGCCGCCACGAGTGACGCTCCCACCGGTCTCGGACGACTCGAAGCCATGGGCAGTGCCTATGTGCGCTTCGCCCGCGAGCTGCCGGTGTATTTCCAGGCGCTGGCCCTGCTGGAGGCGCGCGTGCCCGAAGACGTGCAGAAGCACCTGCGCTGCACCGAACTCGGCAATGTCTGCCACCAGCACATGACCCAGGCGATCCGCGACGGGATTGCCGACGGTTCCATCCGGCAGGACATTGGCTCTGCGGATGCCACCGCCATCGCGCTGTGGGGTTTCATGCACGGGGTGATCCAGATCGCCAATACCAAGGGTGCGCTGCTGGTCCACCGCAATACCGATACGCTGCAGCTGTACGAGCACGCGCTCGCTCTGATGCGGCGTGCCATGAGCACGGCCCCGTGAACCCCGCGCGCCTGGCAGGGATGCTGGCGCTGCTGCCGCTGCTTGCGGCCCCCGACGTCATCGCCTCCCAGCCTGCGCGCGACGCCACCACCGTGGCGGAGGAATACGTGGCCATCGCCCTGCAGGACAATCTCGCGCTGCAGGGCCAGGGGCTGGAGGTCGAGCGCGCCGCGGCGGCGCTGGATGCGGCCCGCGCGCGCTTCTACCCGGAGCTCGCGCTGCAGGCGCGCTACACCCGCGCCGACGGCGGAAGGGACTTCGAGGTCCCGCTGGGCACATTGCTGAACCCCGCCTACCAGACCCTGAACGAGTTGCTGGAAGCGCAGGGACAGCCGCCGCGCTTCTCGCCGCTGCCTGACCAGACCATTCCCTTCCAGCGCGAGCGCGAGCAGGACACTCGCGTCACGCTGCGGCAGCCGCTGTACCAGCCGGCCATCCCGGCGGCAGCCAATGCGCAGCGCGAGCTGCTGCGCGGTGCGCGTGCGGGGGAAGAAGTGCTGCGCCGACGCCTGCGTCGCGATGTCTGGCTGGGTTACCTGGACTGGCTGAAAGCCTTGCGCGGCAGAGAAGTGCTGCGCGCCACCGCCGAGGTGCTCGACGAGAACCTGCGCATCAACGAATCGATGTTCAGCAACGGACGCGTCACCGAGGACCAGGTGCTGCGTGCACGCACCGAGCAGCTCGCAATCGCGCAGCAGCTGCGCGAGAACGCTGCACAGGCCGACCAGGCGCGCAGCTATGTGAATTTCCTGCTCAACCGCCCGCTGGCCACGCCGCTGGAAGATGCAGGCGTGCCAGCGACAGACCTGCCCACCGGCAGGACCGCACCCCGACCCGAGCTTGAGCAGGCCGACGCCCAGGGCGCCGCCGCAGGCGAGCTGCATCGTGCGGCCCGCGCCACGCTGAAGCCTTCACTGTCGCTGGGCATCGATGCGGGTACGCAGGGCAAGGACTGGGATCTCGGCCCCGGCTACAACTATGTCTCCGCCTCGCTGGTGCTGAGCTGGAAGTTCTTCGACGGTGGCGCCAACCGTGCGGAAGCCGAGCGCGCGCGCCTCGCGGCGCGGCAGGCGCGCCTGCAGCAGGAATCCCTGCTGCGCCAGATCAGCCTCGAACAACAGCAGGCCGGCGACCGGCTGGCTGCCGCCACCGATTCCATTGCCGTGGCCGAGGCCCGCGCCGAGGCCGCACGCGCCGCGCAGCGCATCGCCACCCGCAAGCGCGATGCCGGCACCATCAGCCAGGTCGAGTACCTGGACGCCAGCAACGCGCTCACCGCCGCGGAGCTGTCGCTCAACGTGAACCGCTTTGAAGTGCTGCAGCGGCGCATCGAAATGCAGTTTGCGGCTGGCGAGACACCCGGCCTGCCCACCAATGGCAACAGGAACACCCCGCCATGAGACCACCGTCCGTTCCTGCCCCGCTGCGGCGCGCGGCGCTGGCAGCCTTGTCGGGCACCGCCCTGGTTGTGTCCGGCTGCGGCCGTGAACCGTCGCCCGTCGCGGCCGAAATCACCCCGGTGCGCGTCGAGGCAGTGCAGGCAGGACCGGCCGTGCCGCCCGTCGAGACCACCGGCATCATCGCCGCCCGCGATGAACTGCGGCTGTCCTTCAAGATCGGCGGACTGGTGCAGCAGGTCAGCGTGCGTGAAGGCGACACGGTGAAGCGTGGCCAGGTGCTTGCGCGGCTGGATCCCACCGAGATCGCCGCTCAGGTAGAGCAGGCGCGGCAGCTGGCCGACAAGGCCGCACGTGACCTGGCGCGCGGGGAGGCCCTGCACGCGGACCAGGTGATTCCGCTGGAGCAGCTGCAGAACCTGCGCACACAGGCCGACGTGGCGCGCGCGCAGTACCAGGCGGCCCGCTTCAACGAAGCCAGCGCCACCATCACTGCGCCCGGGGATGGCGTGGTATTGCGGCGGCTGGTGGAAGAGCGCGAGAACGCCGCACCCGGCCAAGTCGTGCTGGTGCTGGGACGGCAGGACAGCGGCTATGTGGTGCGCCTCGCGGTGGCCGACCGGCACGTGGTGCGCATCCGCCGCGGCGATGCCGTCACGCTGGTGCTGGATGCCTGGCCGGGTGAGCGCTTCAGTGCCAGCGTCACGCAGGTGGCCAGTGCTGCCGATCCCGCCACCGGGCTCTTTGCCATCGAGGCGCAGCTGGCGCCGACGTCGCGCCCGCTGGTCAGCGGACTGGTCGGCCGCGCCAGCGTCGTGCCGGGTGATGCCGCGGCAACGCTGCCCTATGCGCCCGTGGGCGCAGTGCTCGAGGGCAATGGCGACACAGCGGCGGTGTTCATCGCCGATGGCACGGTGGCACGGCGCCGCGATGTAAAGGTGGCATTCATCACAGGCCAGGGCGTGGCCATCCGCGAGGGGCTGGCTGTGGGCGAGCGCATCATCACGGCGGGCGCGCCCTACGTGGATGACGGCGATCCCATTGACGTGAAGCCGTGATGCCGCGCTGATGAGCGTCATCGAGTTCCCCATACTTCGCCACCAGTTCACGCCTCCCCGATGAACCTCATCGAGTTCCCCATACGTCGTCACCAGTTCACCCTGGTGGCCTTCCTGTGCGTGGCCGCACTGGGGATCACCTCCTTCTTCGGCATGCCGCGCGAGGAAGACCCCTACATCAAGGCCCCGGGCTTCCTCGTCACCGGCATCTATCCAGGCGCGGACCCGGTGGACCTGGAGCGGGAATTCGCCAAGCCCGTGGAGGACCGTATCGCCGAGCTCGATGACGTCAGCCGCATCGAGACCACCATCGGCGATGGCGTGGCCGTGGTCGCGGTGGAGTTCGAGGCGGACACGGACGTGGACCGCAAGACCGACGAGGTGACGCGCGAGGTCAATGCCCTGCGCCCGCAGCTGCCGGCAGCCATCCGCCAGATCGAGGTGAAACGCTGGGGCCCGACCCAGGTGAACATCGTGCAGCTGGCGCTGGTGTCGCCGGATGCCCCTTTTGCGGAACTCGAAGACGCCGCGCGCGACCTGGAAGATGTGCTGAAGGCCGTGGATGGCGTGCGCAGCACCGCCTCCTGGGCTTACCCGGAGCGCGAGCTGCGCGTGCAGCTGGATCCGGCGCGCATGGAGCGCATGCGCGTGACGCCGGCGCTGGTGGCGCAGGCCATCCAGGCCACCAATTCCAGCCTGCCTGCCGGCGTGGTCGACCTGGATACTCGCAGCTTCAGTGTGCAGACCGGCGGCGGCTACGACAGCATCGAGGCGCTGCGCGCCACGGTGGTACGCACCGCCGGTGGCCAGACCGTGCGTGTGGCTGACGTGGCGGATGTGTCCTGGAACGAAGCCCAGCACACACACCTGGGCCGCTACCGGGGCGAGCGCGCCGTGTTCGCCACGGCCACGCTGCAGCCGGGCAACAACATCATCGCCGTGCAGCAGCGCATCGACGCCGCGCTGGATGAGTTCGAGCCGACGCTGCCGGCGCGCATCAGGCTGGAGCGGGGCTTCTCGCAAAGTCGCAATGTGGCCAGCAGGCTGCAGCGGCTGTACACCGACTTCAGCATTGCCATCGGCCTGGTGCTGCTCACCTTGCTGCCGCTCGGCCTGCGCGCCGCCGGGATCGTGATGCTGGCAGTGCCGCTTTCCATCGCCATCGGCATGGCCTCGCTGCACATGCTGGGCTACTCGCTCAACCAGATCACCATCGCCGGCTTCGTGCTGTCACTGGGCCTGCTGGTGGATGACTCCATCGTGGTGGTGGAAAACATCGCCCGCCACCTGCGCATGGGGCATTCGCGCACCGAGGCCGCCGTCCTGGGCACGAAGCAGATTCTGGAGGCGCTGCTCGGCTGTACCGCTGCGCTGGTGCTGGCCTTCGTGCCGCTGGCGGTGCTGCCCGGCATCCCCGGCATGTTCATCCGTGTTCTGCCGGTGACCATCATCTCCACGGTGCTGGGCTCGCTGTTCGTGGCGCTGTTCTTCATCCCCTTCCTGGCCAGCCGCGTACTGGGCCGCGGCAATCCGCAGGGCGAACCAGAGCACAACAAGCTGCTGGAACGCGTGATGGGCATGATCCACCGCTACTACCGTCCGGCGCTGCACTACTGCCTGGCGCGACCGCGCGCCACCGTGGCGACGGCACTGGGAGGCGCGCTGCTGCTCACGGCCGTGCTGGTGCCGGCGGTGGGCAGCAGCCTGTTCCCCAAGGCCGATACGCCGCAGTTCCTCATCGGCATCAGCACGCCCAATGGCAGCAGCCTCGCCGAGACAGATCGGGCACTGCGCTACACGGAAGAGGTGCTGGGTCGCCACGAGCAGGTGCGCGGCTGGTTCGCAAACCTGGGCCACGGCAATCCGCAGATCTACTACAACCACATGGTCACCAACGACGCCTCGAACCGCGCCGAGGTGTTCGTGCAGCTGCAGGAGTTCCATGCCCGCCGCACACCGCGGCTGCTGGATGAGCTGCGGCGCGAATTCGCGCAGTACCCCGGGGCGAAGATCACCGTGAACGAATTTCTGCAGGGTGAGCCGCTTTCCGCACCGGTGGCAGTGCGCATCCTCGGCGAGGACCTGGAGCAGCTGGAGGATCTTGCCGCGCAGGTCCAGGACCTCATCGAAACCGTGCCGGGCACGCGCGATGTCACCAATCCTCTGCGCGTGGCGCGCACCAACCTTGAACTCGCGCCTGACCCCGAGAAGGCCGCGCTGCTGGGCGTGCCGATGGCCGGCTTCGACCAGGCGTTGCGGCTGGCGCTGGCCGGACAGGCCGTGGGCAGCTTCCGCGCCGACGACGGCGAGCAGTACGACATCGTGCTGCGCTCGGCCACCGGCGGGCGCGCCGACTGGGCCACGCTGCAGGAGGCGCGCATTCCCAACCAGGAGGGACGGCTGCTGCCAGTGGACCAGCTCGCCGAGCTGGAATTCGCGGCAGCCCCCACGCGCATCCAGCGTTTCGACCGGCAGCGCGCCGTCACCATCGATTCGCAGGTGGCCACGGGCTACAACACCGCTGCAGTCACCGCGGATGTGGTGGAGAAGCTGGATGGCTTCGACTGGCCGCGCGGCTACCGCTACCGGCTGGGTGGCGAGGCCGAAGCCGGCGCCAAGGCCTTCGGAGGCATCGGCATCGCCATCATCGTGGCCCTGTTCGGCATCTTCGCCATCCTGGTGCTGGAATTCGGCGACTTCCGCTCCACGCTGATCGTGCTCACGGTGGTGCCGCTGGGCGCGGTGGGCGCGCTGCTGATGCTGCTCATCACCGGCTACACGCTCTCCTTCACCGCCGCGGTGGGCCTGGTGGCGCTGCTGGGCATCGAGATCAAGAACTCGATCCTGCTGGTGGATTTCACGAACCAGCTGCGCGAACAGGGCACCAGCCTGGATGAGGCCATCGAACAGGCGGGCGAGATCCGCTTCCTGCCGATCCTGCTCACCTCGGCCACCGCCATAGGCGGACTGCTGCCGCTGGCCGTGCAGGGATCAGGCCTGTATTCGCCCATGGCCTGGACCATCATCGGCGGACTGATCGCCTCCACGCTGCTGGCGCGACTGGTGACGCCCGTCGTGTACAAGCTGTTCCCGCCGGCGGTGCGCACCAGCCCGTGATGGCGCCCCACTTCGCATTTCCGGGCGCGACCACCAATCAGCCAGCTGCCTTCCGATAGAATCAGCCTATGGCTGACCTGAAGCTCAAGGACCTGCGCTACCTCGTCGCGGTGGCAGACACACGCCACTTCGGCCAGGCGGCAGCGCGCTGCTTCGTGAGCCAGCCCACGCTGTCGGCGCAGATCAAGAAACTGGAGGATTACCTCGGCGTGCAGCTCATCGAGCGGCATCCGCGGCGCATCGCCCTCACCGACGCGGGCGCCCAGGTGGTGGCGCGTGCACGGCGCATCATCGAGGCCAGCGACGAGATCGTCGCACTGGCCGAAACACGGCGTGATCCGCTGGCCGGCAGGCTGCGCATGGCACTGCTGCCCACCATCGGCCCCTACCTGCTGCCGCTGGTGGCTACGCGCATCCGGCGCAAGCTGCCGCGCCTGGAGCTGCTGCTGTACGAATACCAGACCGGACCGATGCTCGATCACCTGCAGGCCGGCGACATCGACGTGGGCATCCTCGCCCTGCCCGTGGCTTCCGAAGGCCTGAGCGAGCGGCGCCTGTTCGACGAACCCTTCAAGGTTGCCGTGCCCGAGCAGCACGCGCTCGCCCGCCGCCGCAGCGTGAAGGCGGCAGACCTGAATGGCGAGACCCTGCTGCTGCTCGAAGACGGCCACTGCCTGCGCGAGCAGGCGCTGGACATCTGCGCACGCACCGACGCGCAGGAAAAGCAGGACTTCCGCGCCACCTCGCTCGAGACATTGCGGCAGATGGTGGCATCCGGCGGTGGCATCACGCTGCTGCCACAGCTGGCCAGCACCGGTGCCTACGGCAATGCGCGCGGCGTCGCCATCGTTCCCTTCGCCAGTCCCGCGCCGGTGCGCCACATCGGCGCGCTGTGGCGCCGCACCTCCGCACGCGGCGCCGCCATCGCGGCGGTGTGCGATGTGATCGCCGAGACGGCGACGAAGCAGGTCGCCGCGTGAGCCACGGCGCCGACGTCTCCGCATACGACCGCCTGGTCTGGCCCGAGGGACAGGTCGAGCAGTGGCTGGCGGCCGGCGAGCACCGGCGCGAACTGGTTGCCTATTTCGGCGAGGCTGAATACGAAAACCTGCGTCGCCTTGCCATCGCCGCCGCCGCCGTCACGCCCGATCCGCGGCGCATCGTGTTCTTCCTGCCCGGCATCATGGGCACACAGCTGTCCCTGGCGCGCGCGCGTCCCGCTCCCGACAACCTGCTCTGGCTGGATCCCACCGACATCCAGGGCGGCCGGCTGTCGTTGCTGGCGGTGCCCGGTGAGACGCTGGTCGTCTCCGGCCCCATGCTCTACACCTGGCTGCCGCTGAAGCTGGCCCTGCATGCCGCAGGCTTCACCATGCGCAGCTTCGCCTATGACTGGCGGCGCGATCTCGGCGAATCCGCTGCGGCTTTCGCCCGCCTGCTGGCTGATTGTCCCGCAGGCGAGATCAGCGTCATCGGCCACAGCATGGGCGGCCTGGTCGCGCGCGCCGCACTCGCCACCGCGGCCGGCGATCGTGTGCGCTCGCTGCTTACGCTCGGCACGCCACATGGTGGATCGTTCGCGCCGGTGCAGGCCGTGCGCGGCGTCTATCCACTGGTGCGACGGCTGGCACAGCTGGACGCCGCAAATGGCCCCGAGACCCTGGCCCGCGAGGTGTTTTCCAGCTTCCACAGCCTCTACCAGATGCTGCCGCGTGACCACGAACCCGACCTCATCGAGCCGCGCAACTGGCCGCGCACCGGCCCGCAGCCCAATGCAACGCTGCTGGCACGGGCGCCGCTGTTCGATCCCGGCGATGCCGATCCGCGCATCCAGGCCATTGCCGGACACGGCTTCCTCACCACGGTGGGCGTGGCCGAAGTGCGGGAGGAGTTCTGGTACCGCTACGAATACAGCGGCGATGGCACCGTACCGGTGGCGCGCGCGACGCTGCCCGGCTGCCCCGCCTGGTATTGCCCCGTGGCACACAACGAATTGCCGCGCGATGCCACCGTGCAGGCCGCCGTGGTCGAACTGCTCTGCGGACGCAGGCCCGCGCTGGCCACCGCGCCACCCGCACGCCACGACCAGCCCGTGAGCGCGTCCGACGGTGAGCTGCGCCGCCAGCTCAACGACAAGCTGGACTGGGCGGCAATGGATCCGGACCAGCGGCGCGCATTCCTCGATTCATTGAACGCACCACCGCCACAGGCAAGCTGAGGGCCACCATGCGCCACAAGGCATTCCGCTTCTGCATGCTGGTCGGCGCGGCCGCATTGCTGGCCGTGTCGATGTACCACTTCTTCCGCTACGGCATCGAGCTCAACATCGCGCTGGGCAACAGCAGCGTGAAGCCGTCACTGCAGGCGGCGATCCGTTCGATGTGGCTGGCGGTCGCCTTCCAGTCGCTGCTGGTCGGCCTGCTGTATGTGCTGGTGGCCTTCCGGCCCCGGTCGGTGTCACGTGAGGTGATCGTGATCTTCGGGCTGCTGCAGCTGGTCGAGGCCGTGCTGCTGTTCCACTTCGCCGGCGTGCTGTGGATGGCCACGCTGCTGGTGGTGGTATCCGCCTGCGTGATGCTGGGCGCAGTGCTCTGGCCCAGCGCCCTGCCCGCGGCGGATACCTCCGCCGCCACGGTTCCTACAACAGTTCCGGAAGAGCCTCGCTGACACTGGCCGCGCCACCGGTCACGATGCGCGCCAGGCCCAGCGCCTCCGGCAGCACCTGCTCCGCATAGAAGCGGCAGGTCACCAGCTTCTGCTGGTAGAAGGCATCCGTCTCCGGGCCCGCGCTGGCCACGCGCGCCGCCCGCGCCATCAGGCATCCTGCGATCACCAGGCCGCAAAGCCTGAGATAAGGCACGGCCACCGATTGCGCCAGCTGCTGGCCCTTCGCCTGCAGTTCGAGCACGGCCGCGGTGGCATCGCGCAGCAGCGCCAGCCCCTCGAGGGCGGCAGTGCGCGCCGCTGTGGCAGCAGCGCCGGTGGCGCCAGAGCCCTCGAGCTCTGCCAGCAGGTCGGTGACCAGCGCGGCCATCGCCGCGCCTTTGTCACGCCCCAGCTTGCGCCCCGTCAGGTCATTGGCCTGGATGCCGGTAGTGCCTTCATAGATGGAGGCGATGCGCACGTCCCGCAGGTACTGCGCGGCGCCGGTCTCCTCCACATAACCCATGCCGCCGTGCACCTGCACTCCGGTGGAGGTGACGTCGATGGCCGTCTCCGTGCACCAGGCCTTCACGACGGGGATCAGCAACTCGGCGCGCATCAGTGCCGCGCGACGCGCCGCCTCGTCAGGCAGGTGCAGCCCCTTGTCCAGCTCCAGCGCGGCAAAGCTGCACAACGCGCGCATGGCCTCGGTGCGCGCCTTCATCGACAGCAGCATGCGCCGCACGTCGGCGTGCTCGATGATGGGCACCGGCGCAGGCTTGCCCTCCACCTTGCCCTGCAGGCGCGTGCGCGCCCATTCCAGCGCGCGCTGCAGGGCGCGCTCGGACTGCGCCACGCCCTGCCCGCCCACGGACAGCCGGGCGGCATTCATCATGATGAACATGAACGACAGGCCCGCGTGCGGCGGACCCAGCAGGTAGCCGATGGCGCCCTGCTTCTCGCCGAAGCTCATCACGCAGGTGGGGCTGGCATGGATGCCCAGCTTGTGTTCGATGGAGATGCAGCGCACGTCATTGCGCTCGCCGCGCGAACCATCGGCATTGATGAGGTACTTGGGCACGCAGAACAGCGAGATGCCCTTCACGCCTTCCGGCGCACCATCCAGCCGCGCCAGCACCAGGTGGATGATGTTGTCGGTGAGGTCGTGCTCGCCGTAGGTGATGAAGATCTTCTGGCCGAAGAGCCGGTAGTGGTCACCCTCGGGCACCGCGCGCGTGCGCAGCAGCGCCAGGTCCGAGCCGGCCTGCGGCTCGGTGAGGTTCATGGTGCCCATCCACTCGCCGGTGACCAGCTTCGGCAGCACCAGTGCCTTCTGCTCCCCGGTGCCGGACGCGGAAATGGCCTCCACCGCGCCACGCGCCAGCGAGGTACCCAGGAAGAAGCTCATGTTGCCGGCGAACATCAGCTCTTCCACCGCCGTGTTCATCAGCTGCGGCATGCCCTGCCCGCCCAGCTCCGGCTCGATGGACAGCTGTGCCCAGCCTGCCTCGACATAGGCGGCGTAGGCCTCGCGGAAGCCCTTGGGCGTCACCACGCCTTCCGGCGTCCAGCGCGCGCCCTCGCGATCGCCGCTCACATTCAGGGGATCAAGCACGTTTTGCGCGAACTTGCCGGCTTCTTCGACGATATTGTCGGCAAGCTCGCGGGAATATCCGGCTTCGGGATACAGGGGAGCCAGCACGGCCTCGCTGCCCAGCAGCTCATGCATCACGAACTGCAGGTCGCGTAGCGGGGGTTGGTACATCAAGTCACTCCAGGGCGGCGCGAGGTGGCGCGGGTCTCCGGAGCCTCGGGCGCCCCGGCAAGGGCGGGCACTATATTCGCAGCGAGGAAATCAATGAAGCTGCGCACCTCTGGCGACTGCGCGCGCGCCGCCGGAGCCACTGCCGTGAGCTCCACGGCGTCGGCCACCTGCCATTCGGGCAGCAGCCGCACCAGTCGCTTCATCGCCAGCCCGTTGCGGCACATGAACTCCGGCAGGGCACCGATGCCAAGGCCAGCCGCGACGGCGGCATGCAGCGCGGTGAGATCCTGCGCCACCAGCCGCGGCGTGCCGGGAACGGTGACATTGCCCCCGTCCTTCGCCAGGCGCAGCGGCGTGTCGGCGCGGGTGCCGGCCCACAGCAGGGCATGCCGGGCCAGCTCGCTGGGAGACTCGGGAATGGCCTTGCCGGCCAGGTACTGGGGCGCGGCACAGAGGATCATCGGCGGCGTGCCCAGGGAACTGGCCACTTCGCCCTCGCCCAGGTGGCTGCCGGTCCTCAGCTCCACGTCGAAACCAGCCCCCGCCGCCACCTCCTCGGCATTGAGCAGCCGGAGGGTGACGCCCGGGAAACGCTCCAGGAAGCGCGGCACCAGTGGCGCCACCAGCAACCGCCCGAAACCCTGGTCGATCACCACCCGCAGCTGGGCGCCGTCGGCTACGGGCTGCAGGGCTGCCCGCGCCGCCTCCACCTCCAGCGCCACCCGCTGGCAGTGGGCCAGGATGGCTTTGCCGGCCGTCGTCAGTCCTATGCGCCGCGTGGTGCGCTCCAGCAGCCTCACCCCCAGCGCCCGTTCCAGCGAGGCCACTGCGCGGCTGACCCGCACTTTGGGCACGTGCAGGCGCCTGGCCGCGGCCGTGAATCCATTGTGTTCGACCACTTGTGCGAAGACCGCCATCTCATCGGCAATCATCAGGGAGTGATGCATGTCTGGCACCAATGAGGCAGTTGATGCCCCCTATTGTAGCGCTTCAGTCGGAATTCGCAGCCTGCGGGGTGCGTCACGGCGGTGCAGGCCCCTTGCCGCGACACTACCGGACATGAGCGGCGGCGCAGACACCACGATCAAGACCATGCGCACCAAGATCGCCGAATCCGCCCTGCTGCTGGGTGAGGCGCTTGCGGGGTGCAAGATCCGCCGCCTCTCCCTCCACGACGCCACGGGGCAGGCTGCCTGGAACAGCGGCATCCCGCTGGATGCCGACGAGCAGGAGTTCGTGCTGGATGCCCTGGACTCCTTCGCACTGGAACCCTCACGCCTCACCTTCGAACGTCACAGCAGCAATCCGGTGGGGCTGGTTGCCTTCGCCGCGCGTGACCCGCGTGGCGCCCTGCACGGCGCAATGCTCATCGACGTGGAACTGGATTCACTGAGCGGTCGCGCGGGCGACCGCACCGTGCCGGCGCGCGTCGAACGCCTGCTGCGCCAGCTGGCGCTGCGGCTGGATGGCGCGGCGCCGCCCGTCAACGTCCCGCAGGGCGCCGGCTTCAACGGCCAACCCCTCACGCTGTATGTGCAGCAGCTGCAGAAGCTCGGCGGCAATGGCCGCACGCGTCGCTATGAAGTGCTCCTGCGCGGCAGCCAGTCTGCCAATGGCAAGGTCGAGCTGCCGCAGGCCCTGGTGGTTGCAGCCGAGCAGCCCAACTCCGGCGGCCAGCTCGATCGCGCCGTGCTCGCCGAACTGTGCCGCTGGCTGATCCAGCACCGTCCGCAGTTCGATGTGGAACCGGCGGCGTTCTCGATCAATCTTTCCACCGGCGCCTTGCTGGACAACGCCTTCCCCGCCTTCGTGGCGCGCACCCTGCGCGAAGCGCGGCTGAACCCGCGGCTGATCGGCTTCGAGATCCGCGAGCAGCAGTGCCGGGCGTTCCCGGGCGCGGTACAGGATTTCGTCGCCCGCTGCGAAGCCATCGGCTGCTACGTGGTGCTGGACGACTTCACCTTCCACTCCGACGTGCTGGGCCTGCTGCGTGCACGCGCCGTGCGCATGCTGAAGATCTGTTCCAGCCTCACGCTGGAAGGCCTGCGCGACAAGGTCTCGCAGGCACAGGTGGCAGCGATCTCGCAGGGTTCGCGCGTGCTGGGCATCCACAGCGCGGCCAAGCGCATCGAAACACCGCAGGCGCGCCAGTGGCTGGCCGCAGTGGGCATCGAGTTCGCCCAGGGGTACCTGTTCGAGAGTCCCGTGCCGCTGGCGGACCTGGCTGCCTCGCCCCTGGCCGAGCCCCAGGCGCGCCGCTGACCCGCCGCTACCAGGTGTAGCGCACGCGGTACCGCACCGTGCGGCTGCCGTTCTTCGGCACCCGCGCCTTGAAGGCAATGGTGCGCGCGTCTTCCTTCTCGAACGCCTGGCTGCTGGAAAGGATCTGCCAGTCGCTCCAGCGGAACAGGAACTCGCGCACCTGCACTTCCACGTCGGTGTCCTTGTGGTTGCGCAGCGTGACCTCGACCTCTTCTTCCATCCACCGCGCGCGGGAATCGCTGCGGAAATCCACCTGCTTGCGCTCGCCCACCACATCGAAGGCCGAGCCCAGCTTCACGCGCACGCGCTCGTCGCGCGGGGTGTGGCCGATGGCATCCTCGCCGATGAACTCCAGCGAGTTGTCGGAGGCGTCCAGCCGCGACACGCGGATGCGTCCGGCCGGCAGGGGGATGCCGAGGCCCGAGGCGCGGTCATTGCGGAACTCGAGGTAAGTGTCGACCTTGCCGTCGCCGGTGAAGGGGAAATTGGGATCCTCGAAGCGGCCGCCGCCGAAACCCATGGCCGCGGTGTTGGCAAACACCAGCAGACGCTGCGCCGGTACCTTGCGTGCCTGGTCGAAGAGCTCGATCTGCTTGGTGGAGTTGTTTGGCAGGGTGGTGCGCCTGCCCAGGGAATAGAGGTGGAATTCGTCGAAGGCCTGCTCCTGGAATCCCCCATCCGCGAGTGTCAGCGTGCGCTCCATCGCAGCGCGCGGCGGACGCGCCGGCTGCACGCGGTTCACATCGCCGGCGATCAGCTTCAGGCGGGCCTCCGGATAGGCCGCACCGGACTGGTTGATGATGCTCACCCAGGCCGACAGGTCGACGAATCCATTGTTGGCATCCTTGCCGTCGCTGAAGATCAGGTTGTAGTCGGCCCACCAGGTCACCCCGCCGGTCTGGTAAGTGACGCGCGCACGATGCGTGCCGGCGCGCTGCGAGTTGATGTCCCAGAGCAGCGTGGGGCGCGTGATCAGGCCGCCGGGCAGGTCGGGGAACTGCAGTGCCGAATAGTCGCGCAGCGCAGTGATGTTGCCGTCGGCACCGCGCAGCACCAGGCCATCCACCGAAGACAGCAGCGTGCCCGAGGTCGTGGTCGTGGCGCCCTGCTGCGTGCGCTCCACGGTCAGCGGCTGGTCGATGAACTTCTGCAGCAGCTTGTCGGTGCTGACCAGGTCGAACTGGAAATTCTGCTCCAGCACGCGGGCCTCAGGGTCGGTGAGCGAGGTGAACGTCACCGTCGTGGGGTCGATGAGCGCGGCCACATCGGTGAAGCGCAGCTGTGAGCGACCCTGGCCCAGCTGCACCTCGCGCTCGGTGCGCACCATCGCGTACCCCGGCACGCCCATGGCCTGGGGTGTGCCCTGCCCTGGCAGCGGACGGTAGTACTCGGGCGGGATCGCACCCGGTCGTGCCGAGCTGTAGATGGTGATGGCTGTGTCCTGCGCCACAGCGGGGGAAGTTGCCGGGGCCGCGGCGTGGACGGCAGCGGCCGCCGTGACGCTGGCGATGGTGACGGCAGAAAGCGACAGGCGAAAAGCAGGTGACTTGGCGCTCTGTTTGGACATGACGGATTCCCCGGCGTGGCAAAGTGTGACTGTGGTCGCATCGGGTCGGGATGCACGAGGCACGATACACCCAAATGGACGTGACCTTTATCCAGCAGAACCAGATCATCGAGCGCTACCTGATGGGCAAGCTGCCCTTGAAAGGCGCGCAGGAATTCGAGCGCTGGTGCCGCGAGAATCCCGACACGGTCGCGCAGCTCGGGCTGTCCGACCGCATCAACTCCGCGCTGCGCCTGCTCGATGCCGCAGGCGAACCATTGCCCTGGACAGAAAAGCCGCTGGCCCCCTGGCAACGCCTGCCGGTCGTTGCGGGCATTGCCGCGGTGGCCGTGGCTGGCATCATCGCCGCGCTGATGCTGTTCTCCTCGGTGCAGGAGAAGAATGGCGAGATCGTACGGCTGCAGAAGGCCGTTGCCGAGAAGCCGCTGCAGCCCTTGCAGGGCACGCGCCCGCTGACGGTGGAGCTCTCGCGCACCGGCCCGGTCAACCGCAGCATGGCGACGGTTGGGGGCAGCCGCGCCGAGCTTGCGGACTTCAAGTTCGATGTATCGTGGTCGAAGTACAGCCTCTACATCGTGACCATCGATCGCGTCGACCAGGGGCGCGTCGCTGTCGTGAGCAACCTCGCGCGCGATTCCAACGGCCACCTGAAACTGGGAATCAACACCTCGGCGCTGGGGCCGGGTGACTACACCGTGCAGGTGGAAGGCCTGGACCTGCGGCGCGGCACCGCACCCCAGGGGTGGACACGCTTCAGCGTGGCCCGTTAGCCCCGCCCTCCAGCTCAGCCCTGGCGCAGCGTCTGCATGGGTGGCAGCGCCAGCGCAGATCTCGTGGCCAGCCAGCCTGCGCCACAGACCAGCACGGCGCCCGCGAGGCCACCGGAAATCCACAGCAGTGGATCCGGACTCCAGGGAATCTGCAGCATGAACCGCGCGATCAGCCAGGCGCCGGCGGAGGCCGCGGCGGTGGCAACGATGCCGGCCATCAGGCCCACACCCGCGAACTCCACCAGCACGCCGGTGCGCACCGTACGCCGTGAGGCGCCCAGCGTGCGCAGCATCGCACTCTCGTAGCGGCGCTCGTCCCGCGTTGCCTGCACGGCCGCCAGCAGCACCACCACGCCGGCCAGCAGGGTAAAGAGGAACACGCTCTGCACGGCCAGCACCGCCTGGTCGATGATGGAGCGTACCTGCGCCAGCAGGTCGTCCATGTCGAAGATCGACACGCCGGGGAAGGCGCGCACCAACCCGGCCACCTCGGCGGGATCATCGGGCCGGAACCGTGCGCTGCCCATCCAGGTGCCGGCAGCACCCTCGAGCAGGCCGGGGGGGAACATCAGGAAGAAGTTCGGCTGCAGGCTGTCCCACTGCACGCGGCGGAAGCTGCTCACCGTCACGTCCACCATTTCGCCCGCCACGTCGAAGGTCAGGCGGTCGCCCAGGGCGAGCGGGATGGACTCCTGCATGTCAGTCGCGACGGAAACCAGCGGCTTGCCATGGTCCTCCCCGGTGAACCAGCGGCCGGCTGTTATCTCGTTGTCGGGACCGATCTCGGCCGACCAGGTCAGGTTCTGTTCGCGGGTGGCGAGTCCCTCGCCGCGCGGTGTGAGGAAGTGTCGCTCGCCCACCGGCTCGTCGTTGATGGCCACCATGCGGCCGCGGATCATGGGCAGCATCCGCGTCATCTCCCCGCCCTGCTCTGCCAGCAATGAGCGAAAGGCCTCACGCTCTTCGGAGGGGATGTTCACGAAGAAGTAGTTCGGCGCGTCCGTCGGCAGGCGCGCCTGCCAGTCGTCGATCAGGTCGCCGCGGATGATGGTCAACATCAGCAGCGCTGACAGTCCCATTCCCAGCGCGACGATCTGCACGATGCTTTCCGCGCGACGGCGCGCGAGATTGGCCACGCCGTAACGCCAGGCAGCGCCCATTCCGCCGCGCAGGCGGCCGGCCAGCGTCACCAGCAGCCATCCCGCCAGGGCCAGAAGGCCCAGCGCCACCGCGAGTCCTGCGATGAATCCCAGCGAAATGCGCAGGTCGCGGGTTACCCAGTGGATGAGCAGGGCGATTGCCAGCACCGCGGGACCATAGGCCAGCACCGTGCCGAGTTGCGGCGGCCCGATATCACGCCGCAGCACCCGGATCGCCGGCACGCGTGACAGCTGCAGCATCGACGGCAGGGCGAAGCCGGTCAGCAGCAGCAGCGCGGTGACGAACCCCATCGCCACCGGTTGCCAGCCGGCGGGTGGCAGCTCCGTCGAAATCAGGCCGCTCAGCAGCGACAGCAGGCCCTGCTGGGCGAGATACCCGGCCAGGGCTCCCGCCACCGTGGCCACCAGCGCGATGCACACCAGTTGCGCGAGGCTGATGGTGAGGACCATGGCCTGCGACGCACCCAGTGTCTTCAGCAAGGCGGCGAGGTCGAGATGGCGCTTCACGTAACGGCGCGCCGTCATCGCGATGGCCACTGCGCAGAGCAACACGCCGGCAAGGCTGGCCAGCAGCAGGAAGCGTCCGGCGCGCGCACTGGCGCTGTCCACTTCCGGACTGGCCTCGGCAATGTCGCGCAGGCGTTCGGCGGTGGTCTTGTTGGCTTCGAGCCAGGCGGAGAATTCGCTGACGGCCCCGGCATCGCCCGCGTAAAGCGCGTTGTAACGGGCGCGGCTGCCGGGCTGAAGCAGCCGGGTTGCCGCCAGATCGGCATCGTTCATCAACAGGGACGGGGCGAGATCGGAAAACCCCGAACCCTGGTCAGGCCGTGCGATCAGCACGCGCGCGACGCGCAGGGTGATCTCTCCCACCGAAAGCTCATCGCCCACACGCGCATCCAGCGCTGCAAGCAGCCGCGAATCCGGCCACAGCTCACCGCGCGCCGGGATGTCTTGCGCGGGCGACGCCGTGCCGAAAGCCTGGTCTGCCACGCGCACGCGACCACGCAGGGGATATCCCCCGGTGACCGCATGCACGTTGGCCAGCTGCGTGCGATCACCGTTCAGCACCACAGAAAGCGTTGACGTGACCCGCGCGTGGCGAAGCCCGCGACGCGCCGCTTCCTCATCATGGCCGCTGCCAATGGGATCAGCCGAAACCAGCCGCAGGTCGGCGCCCAGCACCTCGCTGGCCTGCAGCTTCATCGCGCGCTCGATGCGATCGACGAGGAAGCCCACGCCCGTCAGCGCCATCACGGCCACGAACAATGCCAGGAACAGCACGGCCAGGTCGCCGGAGCGCCACTCCCGGCCCAGCGTCTTCAGTCCCAGTGACAGTGCGGTGCGCATCTCAGACCAGTCGGCCCGCCGCCATCGTCAGCCGCCGCTCGCACCGGGATGCCAGCTGCGCCTCGTGCGTGACCAGCACCAGCGTGGTGTTGGATTCGCGGTTCAGGTCGAAAAGCAGCTGCGTGATGCTCTCGCCAGTGGCCGTGTCCAGGTTGCCGGTCGGCTCATCAGCGAAGAGCACCGCCGGCCTCGTCACGGAGGCACGGGCCAGGGCCACGCGCTGCTGCTCGCCACCGGAAAGCTGGCGCGGATAGTGGCCAAGGCGCGAGGCCAAGCCCACGCGGGTGAGCATTGCACGCGCTGCCTGCGCCGCATCGCTTGCGCCGGCAAGCTCCAGTGGCAACATCACATTCTCCAGTGCGGTGAGCGAAGGCACCAGGTGGAAAGCCTGGAACACAAAACCCACGCGGTTGGCCCGCAATGCGGCGCGCGCGTCTTCGTCCAGGCGCGTGAGTTCCTGGCCATCCAGCCAGATCTGTCCGGACGTAGGCACATCGAGCCCTGCCAGCATGGCCAGCAGCGTGGATTTGCCTGCGCCCGACGCGCCGACCAGCGCTACGGTCTCTCCCGCGGCAATCTGCAGGGAGACACCGCTGACAATGGTCAGTTCGCCCTCCGGACTGCTAACCTTTCTGGTGAGATCCCTGGCTTCGAGAACGGTTTTGCGATCCATCCGGATTCTGCTGCTCGCGCTGTTGTCGATTGGTGTGGCCACTGCCGCCGCGCCCCGCGAACGTACCCTGCTGGTCTTCGGCGACAGCCTCAGCGCAGCCTATGGCCTGCGGGCCGAGGAGGGCTGGGTGGACCAGTTGCAGAAACGGCTGGCAGAACAAGGTTACGGGTACCGTGTGGTGAACGCCAGCGTCAGCGGCGAAACCACTGCCGGGGGGCGTGCGCGCCTCGCACGCGCCATCGAGATGCACCGGCCGCAGCTGGTGATCCTGGAGCTGGGCGCCAACGATGGGCTGCGCGGACTGCCCGTGAAAGATGCCAGCGCCAACCTCAGCGCCATGATCGGCAACATCAGGCAGGCGAAATCCCACGTCTTGCTGGTCGGCATCCTGCTGCCGCCGAACTACGGCACGCGCTATGCCAACGACTTCGCCGCCATCTACCCTGCCCTGTCGAAGGAGCATGGCGTGCCGCTGCTTCCCTTCCTGCTTGATGGCATTGCACTCGAGGCGCGCTACATGCAGGCCGACGGCCTGCATCCCAATGCCGCAGGCCAGCCGCTGGTGCTGGAGAATGTCTGGAAGCACCTCAAGCCCCTGCTGGAGCGCTGACCGTGGTTGATCGCATATGGTTGAAGTCCTATCCGCCGGAAGTTCCTTACGACATTGATCCTTCCGCGCATGCTTCGCTGACAGAAGTGATCTGCGACGCCATGCGGCGCTTCGCGGACAAGGAGGCGTACATCCTGCTGGGCCATCCGGTCACCTATCGGGAGGTTGACGCGCTCTCTGCCGCGTTCGCCTCCTGGCTGCAGGCCCGGGGCTTGACCAAGGGTGACCGCATTGCGTTGATGCTTCCCAACGTGCTGCAGTACCCGGTCGCGATGTTTGGTGCGCAACGTGCGGGACTGGTGGTGGTCAACACCAATCCCCTGTACACCGCCGACGAACTGCGACACCAGCTGAGCGACTCCGGCGCAGCCGCCATAGTGGTGCTGGAGAATTTCGCCCACGTGGTGCAGAAGGTGCTGCCCGACACGCAGCTTGAGCATGTCGTCGTCACCGGCGTTGGCGACCTTCTGCCGACCCTGAAGGGCGGCGCGGTGAATTTCGTGTTGCGGCATGTGAAGCGCGAAGTGCCGTCCTGGAACATCCCGGGCGCCCACCACTTCAAGGCCGTGATGCGTGAACATCGTGGCAGCCAGCCTTCCCCCGTTGCGCTGGGGCGGGACGATCTCGCCTTCCTGCAATACACCGGCGGCACCACCGGCGTTGCGAAAGGGGCGATGCTCTCCCACGGCAACATGATCGCCAACCTGCTGCAGGCCGAGGCCTGGTTCCGGCAGATCGCCCTCGACAACGCCACGTTTTACTTCGCGCTGCCGCTGTATCACATCTTCTCGCTGCTCGCGAACTGCCTGCTGACGCTGCGCTGTGGCGGCGTTGGCATCCTCGTGCCGAACCCGCGGGACTTCCGTGGATTCGTGAAGCTGCTGCAGAAATATCCGCCCAACTGCTTCCTCGGCGTGAACACCTTGTTCAACGCGTTGATGAACACTCCCGGCTTCGACCGCATCGACTTCAGCAAGCTCGTTGCCACGGTTGGCGGCGGCATGGCGGTGCAGGCTGCCGTGGCCAAACGATGGCTGGAACTCACCGGCAAGCCGCTGAGCCAGGGATGGGGCCTCACGGAAACTTCTCCCGTGGTGGCCGTATGCCGCCTCAAGGACCCTGAGTTCACCGGCGCCGTCGGCCTGCCGGTTCCCTCCACAGAGGTCACCGCGCGCGATGACGACGGCCGGGACCTGGGCCTCAATGCCTCCGGCGAGATCTGCGTGCGCGGCCCCCAGGTGATGCAGGGTTACTGGAACCGCCCCGAGGAGACCGCGAAGGTGATGCTCCCCGACGGCTGGCTGCGCACCGGGGACATCGGCCGCATCAATGATGAAGGTTTCGTGTTCCTGGAAGACCGCAAGAAGGACATGATCTCTGTGTCCGGATTCAAGGTTTATCCGAACGAGGTCGAGGACGTTGCGGCGCGCCACCCTGGCGTATTCGAATGCGCCGCGATCGGGGTGCCGGACGAGAGATCCGGCGAGGTGGTGGTGCTCTACGTGGTGAAAAAGGATCCAGCCCTCACGGCAGAGGAGCTGATCTCATTCATGCGCAAGCATGTGACCTCGTACAAGGTGCCCCGGCACGTTTACTTCCGGACCGAGCTGCCGAAATCGAATGTTGGGAAGATACTCAGGCGGGCGCTGAGGGAGGAGAAGTAGTCGGAACGCGACGGCGCGCCGCTAGCCCTTTCGTCCTGACGGGCAGCCCTGCGACTGCCGAGTTGCCTTCCGGCAGCCTATCTCCCAAGTATGCGACAACGTGAACGCCTGCTACGACGCCTTTCTGCCCTCGGCGATCGAGGCTACGCATCCTTATCACTCTCCGTTGTTCCATCCAGTCGTCAACGGCCTGCAGATATGCCATACCTTGCAATCTAGTGAACTCCGCAAACGACTTGCGGTCACTTGGATTGAGATCGGATACGTAGGCGTATCTCTCAATTAGAGGCTCCTTTCGACCTGCGGCGCTCGTATTCCTCCGCATTGTGTTGAACAGCCTCACTACTGATTTCACGAGATGCTCTACTACGAATGAGTCATTCTGCGTGATAGTGCCGGCCTCGGCCGTGGGCAGGTAGCGGCCATCGGGGGTCCTTTTAATCAGCTTGGCGTCCTTTAGGAAAGTGATTACGGAACTCACGTCCACCTTCTTGTGTAGGCTCAGAATGATTGCTCGGATGCTATTTTTGCCTTTAAGTAGCTGAAGTGGTCGGGGAGCCGCGTCAACGTCGGAAATATATCTACCGTCTCGATGCCAAGCTCTCAGAAGATCAGCGGAAACGTCACCGTTCTGAAGATAGCTACCATCCGCGTATTCAGCTCCTCGCCCTGAACGGAGATCGCGCGATTTTTTTAGCCCACACCGAAAGGCCTCCTCAATGGCCGCGTCCGAAACGCCCGCTCTTGCCATGAACTCCACAACTGTCCCTAACAGCTTTCGCTGCAACTCCTTGGACATGCTCTTTTTCGCCTTCATCTTCTGATCGCTCCCTTATCAGAGCCGGCTTGACCTATTCTTCCAAATCTTCTGTAACCAGCATCACTCGCGTTCTGGATACTTTTGCTGCCTGCCGTTTGCTGGCCGGAGAGTCAATCGAGGCCGCAATGCCCGACGCCTGAATGCTGGCGAGAAGCGCGGAGAGCTGTTCTGACGCCCTTCTGTGGAGGAGCAAGCGCCCCTTATCCGAAGCGGAGGGGTAGGTAACTTCAACGTTTAGAGTACGCAGCGAAGTTGGCGTTGCGCCGCGCGGACCGATCAGCAGTGACCGAAGTGCGCGAGCCAAGGCATCGATACGGGCTTCTTCGCGAGTCTTTTGCACTGCGCGCCGAAGTGAAACGTGTCCGTCGCGAATAGTCACATATCCATGCCTCTCCATCTCGCGGAGGACCGCTTTATGTGGAATGTCTCCCCCATATTTGCGGACAAGCAATTGGAAGGTCACACCTCGTCCAGATATCGGCAAGCGTCGTGACGATCGATTGCGGTTGGCAAATTTTTGATCACCGACCCACCCTTCGATCACGTTCTCTATCTGATCTGGTTTCGCCGGTAGATTTGGATGGGACTGCCTTGCGAACTTTCGGACTTGCAACCTTGTCAGTCCAGTCATCGCAGCAACTGACGATTGATTGAGTCTTTCGTTGGAGAGCTTGGCACTTGCTGAGGCAGCTTGAAAGAATGCCAAGCGCATCATGGCGGAGAAGCGTTGATTCTTGATGCCAGCTGCCAGCAGAAATTCAGCGAATGCGGAGAGAAAATCTACGATTGGAGATCCGATCTGCGCCGAACCCGAAGCTTTTCTCCTAGGCATGCTGAAACGGTGGGGACTGAATTTTTATTTCAAACATGACTATTGTCGTGCACCCCACCGGACCGAAGGCAACGCGCATTTCTCGCGAAATCGATTAGAAATGCAGCACCAATAAAAAACGCCGCCCGAAGGCGGCGTTGCGACGCTATCCAGCCCCTGGCAGATCAGCTGCCGGTGGCACCGGTACCGATCTGGCGGCTGCCCGTGGCACCGGTACCAATCTGGCGGCTGCCCGTGGCACCGGTACCGATCTGGCGGCTGCCCGTAGCGCCGGTTCCGATCTGACGGCTGCCCGTGGCGCCGGTTCCGATCTGACGGCTGCCCGTGGCGCCCGTTCCGATCTGACGGCTGCCCGTGGCACCGGTACCGATCTGACGGCTGCCCGTGGCACCGGTACCGATCTGGCGGCTGCCCGTGGCGCCCGTTCCAATCTGGCGGCTACCGGTAGCTCCAGTTCCGATTTGACGAAGCGACTCAGCAGACCCGCCGGTAGCTATGGCTGAGGAATCCGAAAGCTGCCGTCCCTGCTTTTCGCCTGCAACTGCAGCCGAACTCAACGCGACAGCGACAATGAGAGAGCCCAAAGAAACGGAGAGCGACTTGTTAGTCATAATTTTGCTCCAAAGACGTACGCAGTCCCGGATTCCGCCTATCCGTGACGTGCATCACATAAGGGACAGCTTATGTAACGTACTGGGCAACTTATGTGACGAAGATCACTTCGTCAAGAGGATATGTAAAGAACTTCCTGCCTAGTCAGCGAAATCGGGCTTCTTCCAGCCAACTCGCTCCGGTGTGCTCGTCCAGGCTTTAGGAGATTCTGCATCTCGCCGATCCATTAGCGACTCAAGCGGAGTTGTGTCGTATGGCTCAGCTACGTGGTGGAACACTGTCAGTCCCGTGGGAACCCGTCTTGCGGGCTCAGTCCAATGTACTTTGCTGCTACTGATCCAGTCGTCGATATCGTTAAGAAGCTTCTGAACCTTTTCCTTCAGCAATGCGTCGAATTCAGGCAACGCGTACTCAGGCAAGTCGTCTTCTATCACCGAGCGTTGCAATCTCTTGCCGCTCGTGGTGTCCGCCCTGATGTTGTGCAAGATCGTGTTTGCTAGATCGGTCATGGCGGAACCAAAGTATTCCAAGGCCTGCGGGGTCAGCACATCAGAAAACACCATGGTTCTAGCGACTGGCCTGAAATGACGTGAGCCGACAGGTTTTACGATTCCCCAATCGACCATGTCTCGAACTACTGCTGCGGGATTTGCAGAAGGATCTGCGCGATATACCAAAATGCTTAAGTTCTTTCCCGGCGTAGCCTCCAAATCCAGCTCGAGAGGGAGTCCGTAAGGCCCGATATATTCGTTATCGGTGCACCACAAGAACAAGACCTCGGAAATGATTGCGGCGTTGGTTGACTCAGGCGGCGCCAACAACCTCGGATCATCAATAAACCTGTTCACATCCGCCAGCGGCACCTCCGTGTAATCGGAGATCATCGCCCTGGTCAGCGGCCCCTCGTGCCCTGGAATCTTGTCCCTCACCGCCGCCTCGACGTAAGCGCCCTTCAGCACCTCGCGAAACTCCAGGTAGGGCACGCCGGCCTTCAGCAGGATCCTGATCATCGGCTTCAGGATCTTGCGGAACGAGAAGATCAGCTGTGCCCTGGCGGCATCGCGTAGACGCATCGTCAACTCCTCTCGGCGGGCATGAAGATGCGATCGTGCTCGACGATGGCGTATCGATCGGTCATGCCGGCGACGTAGTCGGCCACGGCGCGCGCCCGGCCGGCGGGACCACGCTCGGCCTCGAGCCGCTGCGCGGCGGCGCGGTGCTCATCGGGCATCAGCAGCAGGTCCTCCATGAACACGCGGAAAAGGTCGGTGACTACGGCGCGTGCCTTGCGGGTCATGCGCTGCACGCGATAGTGACGGTAAAGATGATCGCGCAGGAATGTTTTCAGCTCCAGGTGCTCCGCGTGCATCGCATCCCCCATCCGGATCAGGGGCGCGCCGGCTGCGCGCACCGCGTCGATGTCGGCAGGGGAGGCATCACGCAACAGGGCCGCACTGTGCTCGATCAGGTCCACGACGATGCCGTTGATCATCCGCCGCACGACCTCGTGAATCTGGCGCCGCCCGGACAGGCCGGGATACTGCGCCTCCACGGCGCGCAGTTGCCGCCCGAAAATGGGAACTTCGCGAAGCGACGAAAGATCCAGCAGCTCCGCGCGCAGCCCGTCGTCCACGTCGTGGTTGTTGTAGGCAATCTCGTCTGCGAGGTTGGCGATCTGGGCTTCGAGCCCTGGCTGCGTGCGCTCGATGAACCGCCGGCCCAGTTCACCCAGCTCGTGCGCGTTGTTCAGCGAGCAATGCTTGAGGATCCCCTCGCGGCACTCGAAGGTGAGGTTGAGCCCGGGAAACTCGGGGTAGCGCTCCTCTAGTTCATCCACCACTCGCAGCGACTGCATGTTGTGCTCGAAGCCGCCGTAGGGGCGCATGCAGGCATTCAATGCATCCTGGCCGGCATGGCCAAAGGGCGTGTGCCCGAGGTCGTGTGCCAGGCAGATGGCTTCGGTCAGGGTCTCGTTGAGATTCAGCGCCAGTGCGATCGAACGGCCAATCTGCGCCACTTCCATCGAGTGGGTGAGGCGCGTGCGGTACATGTCGCCTTCGTGATTGACGAACACCTGGGTCTTGTAGACCAGGCGACGGAAGGCGCCGGAGTGCACGATGCGGTCGCGGTCGCGCTGGAACTCCCCGCGGTATTTCGGCGCGCTCTCCGGGTGGCGGCGCCCGCGGGAATGTTCATCGTGCGCGGCGTACCGGACCAGCATGCGTTCAGCCGAAGTGGGCGGCCAGGGTGGATTGCAGGGCGTCGTCGGCATAGTCCGCGGTGAACCGCGCCGCGCCGAGACGTTCGAGCAGCACCAGGCGGATGCGGCCTGACTTCACCTTCTTGTCCACGCTCATGTAGTCGAGCGCACGCTGCGCGCCGAAACGCGGGGGATCCACTGGCAGGCCGATGCGTGCCAGCAGGCTGCGAACGCGCTCCACGTCTGCCGCCCGCAGCATGCCCAGCCGGGCGGACATGTCGGCGGCGACGACCATGCCGGCTGCCACGGCCTCGCCATGCAGCCACTCGGTGTAGCCGGTGCCAGTCTCGATGGCGTGACCGAAGGTATGGCCGAGATTGAGCAGGGCCCGGTCGCCGGTTTCCCTCTCATCGCGACGGACCACGTCGGCTTTCAGCTCGCAGGAGCGATGGATGGCATGCGCCATGGCCTCATCGTCGAGCGCCAGGAGGCGCTCCACGTTGGCCTCTATCCACTCCAGGAACGCCAGGTCGAAGATCAGGCCGTACTTCACGACCTCGGCCAGGCCCGCGCGCAGTTCGCGCGGCGGCAGCGTACGCAGCGTGGTGGTATCGGCCACCACCGCGCAGGGCTGGTGGAAGGCGCCGATCATGTTCTTGCCGCCGGGGTGGTTCACGCCGGTCTTGCCGCCGACCGAGGAATCGACCTGCGCCAGCAGCGTGGTGGGCAGCTGCGCAAAGGCCACGCCCCGCTGGTAGCAGGCGGCGGCGAAACCCGCGAGGTCACCCACCACCCCCCCACCCAGCGCCACGACGATGCAGTCGCGGGCAAAACGATTGGCGATGGCAACATCCAGCACCTGCTGCATGTATTCCAGCGTCTTGTACTGCTCGCCGTCCGGCAGGCGCACATCGATGATCCGGCGGTCGGTCAGCGCAGTGCGTACCCGCCCGGCGTACAGCGGCGCCACGGTGGTGTTGCTGACCAGCAGCAGGTCGCGGGCGGGCAGCAGGCGGGCCAGCTGCGGGCCGTCATTCAGCAGCCCGGGGCCGATCAGGATGGGATAGGAGCGTTCGCCCAGCGAGACATTGAGAGTGCGCACCGGAGAATTATAGGCGCGGCCGCACGCTCAGGACGCCTTCTGCAGGCCCAGCTCCCGGAGGATCAGCTCCGCCACGCGCGGCACGCGCCGGTTGTCGGTGGTGAGGGTGATGTCGGCGGCCTCGCGGTACAGCGGATCACGCACCGCCCGCAGCTGTTCCAGCCGCGCCAGCAGTCCCGGGCCGCCATCCTTCAACAGGGGCCGCCCGCGTCCGCTGCCCACCCGCTGCAGTTGTTGCTGGATGGAGGTCTCGAGGAATACCACCACACCGTGCTGCTTCAGCAGCTGGCGGTTGGCAGGGTCGAGGATGGCGCCACCGCCAGTGGCCAGCACGACAGGCTCGCGCTGGCACAACTCGGCCAGCACCTGGTGTTCGCGGCGGCGAAAGCCACTCTCGCCTTCCTCATCGAAGATGTAGGGGATGTCCACTCCGGCGGAGCGCTCGATCTCCGCGTCGCTGTCGATGAAAGGCACACCCAGCAGCCGCCCCAGGTGCTTGCCCACCGCAGTCTTGCCCGTGCCCATCGGGCCGATCAGGTAGATGTTGCGCTTGCCGAGCATGCTGGAGCGGATGATGCCCCAAAACGCAAACGGCCGCCCTTGGGCGGCCGCTGCGCGTCAATCAGCGTGCTGAAGGTCAGCGGGTCGTGGCACCCTCGCGCACGATCTTCGGCGTCACGAAGATCAGCAGCTCGTCCTTGTTGTTCACGCGGCTGGTGGACTTGAACAGGTGGCCGAAGATGGGCACGTCGCCCAGCAGCGGCACCTTCTTCACCGACTCGCGGCGCTCGGTCTCCAGGATGCCGCCCAGCACCACGGTCTGGCCGTCATTCACCACCACGCGGGTGCGTATCTCGCTGGAATCGATCGAGGGGATCTGGCCGCCGCCGATGCCCACCACCAGCTGGCCGACACGCTGCTTCTTCACGGCGATGTCGAGGATCAGCCGGTTGTCCGGGGTGATCACCGGAGTCACGGACAGCGAGGTCTTCACGTCCTTGAACGACACCGAGGTGGCGCCGCTGGAGGCCGCTTCCTGGTACGGGATCTCCGAACCCTGGTCGATCATCGCCTCCTGCTGGTTGGTCACGGTCAGCTGCGGCGAAGAGATGACTTCGCCATTGCCCTCGGACTGCGCCGCAGACAGCTCCAGGTCTACCAGGTAGTCGCTGCCCAGCACGAGGAAGGAGATGGCGCCGGCCGGGCTCGGGGCCGGCAGGTTCACGTTGTAGCGGCTGGGCGCGAAGGGGGCGCCGCCGGGGAAGGGAGCGCCGCCGGCACCGAGGATGTCCTCGTTGGCCAGCGCGGTGCCGGTGCCGGAAATGAAGCCGTCTCCGGTGGTCTGGATGCCGGTGGCGCCGAAGCGCACGCCCAGGTCACGCGAGAAGTCCTCGCTCACGGCCACGATGCGGGCCTCGATGCGCACCTGGCGCACCGGGATGTCCAGCTGCTGCACCAGCTCGCGGATGGCCGTGATGCTCTCGGCGGTGTCCTGGATCAGCAGGGAGTTGGTGGCCGAATGCACGGTGAGGTTGCCGCGCGCGGACAGCAGCGAGGAACCCTCGCCGCCGGTCGATCGCAGCAGCGAGGCGATGTCGGCGGCCTTGCCGAAATTGATCTGCACGAGCTCGGTGCGCAGCGGCGCCAGCTCCAGGAGTTCCTTGCGCGCGGCCAGCTGTGCCTTGTCGCGGTTGGCCAGCTCGGCGGTGGGACCCACGATGATCACGTTGTCCGTGACGCGCTTGTCCAGGCCCTTGAGCTGCAGCACGATGTCCAGCGCGTGGTCCCAAGGCACGTTCTCGAGGCTCAACGTGACGTTGCCGCCCACCGAGTCGTTGATGACCATGTTCTTGCCACCCGTCTGCGCAATCAGCATCAGCAGGGTGCGGGCCGGGATGTCCTGGAAGGTGGCCGTCATGCGCTCACCCGTGTAGACCGGACGCTCGACGCTGGCCGCGCGCGGCGCACGGCGGGCCTGCACCTCGATGACGTACTGGTCTTCGGCCTGGTAGGCAAGCTGCTCGAAGTCGCCGGAGGCGCTGATGACCAGCTGCGTGCCATTGGGCGTGCCGATGGCATTGAAGCCCGTCACCGGCGTGGCGAAGTCGGAGACATCGAAGCTGCGGCGCAGCTGCTGCGGCAGGTCGGCACCGACGAAATCAACCATCACCTGGTTGCCCTGCTGGCGCAGGTTCACCGGAGTACGGGGATCACCCAGGCGCACGATGATGCGACCGGTGCCGTCGGGCGAGCGACGGAAGTCGATGTTCTGGATGCCGCGGCTCAGGCGCGGCGCGGCTGCGGCGGGCGCAGCACTGGTGGCGGCGGCAGCGGCCACAGGGCCAGCAGCGGCGGCGCCGCCTTCGCCCAGCGTCACGATGATGCGGTTGCCTTCGACGCGGGTGCTGTAGGCCTGCATGCGGTCCAGGTTGAGGACCAGGCGGGTACGGCCGTCAGCCTCGGCGGCGAGCACACTGTCCAGGCCATTGGTGCGCACGTCGATGCGCCGCTGCGACAGGCCCAGCGCGGTGCCGGCCAGGTCGAGCGAGATGCGCGCCGGGTTCTCGATGGCGAAGGCATTCGGCTGCGGTGCCGCGCCGCTGGTGGTCAGCACCACCTGCACGCCCTGGGTTCCCAATGGCTGCACATCCACCGCCTGCAGCGTGTTGGCTGCGGCCGCTGCCGACGCGGCGGGCGCGGCTATCACGGCCAGCGCCGCCAGCATGAGCCGGCACAGCGTTGTGGGAATGGCGATACTACGGTTCATTCGCATCTCTCCTGCCATCATTCGGCCAAGGCCAGCGTGGCCGGGCGTTCAATGAATCCACCGAGACCGTCGGCGATGATCTCGCTCAAGGTGATCCTCGAGGGCTCGATCTTCACGATGCGGCCCTCGTTCTGCCCCATGTAGCTGCCGGGCAGCACGCGGTGCACCAGGCCGTCGCGCGTCTGCACCAGGGCGTAGGTCCGGCCGCCGATCTGCAGCGTGCCTTTCATCGCCATGGTGTCGAGCGGGAACTGCTCGAGGTTTTCGCGGGCGCGGTTGCTGTTGGGTCGCACGCCCGAACTCGAGTTGCCCGACCCGCCGGGCATGAACGGCGAGCGCAGGTTCTGCGCCGCGTAGGTGAAGGTCTCCTGCGGCTTGACCTCGGGCAGCGGCTTCACGCCACCGGGCTGTTCCTGCTTGGTGGTCTCGATGAAGCGCTGGAGGTCGGCGTCCTTGGAGGAACATCCGGCCGCGAGCGCCAGCACCAGCAGCGGTATTGCTTTCCTGATCATCGGCGCTTGTTGTTCCGGGTGTTGGCTTTCTTTTCGCTCGCCTTGGCCGCCTGTTCCTGTTCGTCCAGGTAGCGGTAGGTGCGGGCGGTCACGTCGAGCGTCAGGTCGTCATTGCCGCCGCGCCGCGTGCTGATCGCGGCATCGTGCAGGGTGACGATGCGCGGCAGGGCGGCGATGGTGCTGACGAATTCGGCCAGCTGGTGATAGCTGCCGGTGACGCGGATCTTGATGGGCTGCTCCGCGTAGAAGTCATGCAACACGACCGCCTGCGGCTGGAAGAGCTCCTGCTGCACGACGCCGTTGCCGGACTGGGAGATGTCGTTGAGCAGCGCGGGCATCTCGGAGCTGCCAGGCAGCTGCCGCAGCATGGCACCGAAGGAGCGCTCGATGTCGGCAAGCTGCTGCTTGTAGAGATCGAGGTTCACCGCCTTGGCGTGCTTGTCCTTGAACTCGGTGCGCAGCTTGGTCTCTTCGGACTCGTAGCGGGCCAGCTCATCCTTGCTGCTGTTCCACACGCCGAACCAGAGCAGCGCGGCGCTGGCAATGACGAAGAAGATGGCAATCGCGCCAACCCGGACCGGAAACGGCCAGCGGCCAGGATCCTTCGGGTCGAGTTGCTTGAGTTCGTCGAATGTCATGTGTCGTTCCTGGCGCCTACTTGGTGGCCGCGGGCGCGCTGGCCAGCTCGGCGTTCATCACGAAACTCTGCTTTTCGATCTTCTCGACGTCGGCCTTCGTCAGCCACTGGGAGGCATCGATGGCCTTCATGAAGTCGGACACGCGCGTCGAGGATTGGGTGACACCCTGGAACTGGAACTTCCTGCCGGACTGCTTCAGGGAGGTCAGGTAAACCCCGTCCGGCACGACGCGGGCGAAGGTGTCGAACACATGGACGATCTCCGGCCGCGACTGCTGCAGCTTCTCGATGATCTCCATGCGCGCGATGTGCTGCTGCTTCTGGGCCTCGAGATCGTTGATCTCCTCGATCTTCTTGTCGAGCACCTTGATCTCGGCGCGCAGCAGGTTGTTGCGGTCCTGCTGGGCGTCGATGGTCTGCTTCATCAGGAACCAGCCGATGCCGGCCACCACCAGCGCAGCCAGGAACGCGCCGAACATGCCGACGGCAAAGGCCTTCTTGCGTTCGGTGCGCTGCTGTTCGCGCCACGGGAGTAGGTTGATGCGTGGCATGTCAGTCGAAACTCCGCAGCGCCAGACCGCAGGCGGTCAGCAGTGAGGTGGCATCGCGGTGCACGTTCTGGGCGCGTGCGCGCGAGGAAATCTTCATCTGGCCCAGCGGGTCGCCCTTCTCCGCCTCGATGCCGATGCGGCTCTGCACGACGTCGGCCACGCCGGGGATATTGGCGCAGCCGCCGCAGATCAGCACCTTCTCGGGCTGCTCGCGGCCGGTGCCGGAGGCCAGGTAGAACTGCAGCGAGCGGCTGATCTGCTGCGTCATGTCGTCGATGAAGGGATCGAGCACGTCGGTCTGGTAGTTGGCCGGCAGGCCGCCTTCCTTCTTCGAACGCCCCGCTTCCTCGAGCGAGAGGCCGTAGGTGCGCATGATCTCCTCGGTGAGCTGCTGCCCGCCGAAGGCGAAGTCACGCGTGTAGATAACCTTGAGGTTCCTCAGCACGCTGAAGGTGGTGGTGCTGGCGCCGAAGTCGACCACAGCGACCACGCGGTCGATGCCGCCGTCGGGCATCTGGTGCGTCATCAGCTTGCAGGCGTTCTCGAGGGCGAAGGCCTCGACGTCGACCACGCGGGCCGAGAGGCCGGCCGCGGACACCGCAGCGCGGCGCTGGTCCACGTTCTCGGTGCGCGAGGCGACCAGCAGCACGTCGTTGGAATCCCCATCGCGCTCGGAGGGACCGAGCACCTCGAAGTCGTAGGCCACCTCTTCCATCGGGAAGGGGATGTACTGGTCGGCCTGCATCTCCACCTGGGCCTCCAGGTCCGCGTCCTTCAGGTTGCGCGGCATCTGGATGACCTTGGTGATGGCGGCGTCGCCGTTGATGGCCACGGCCACCTCACGGGTGCGGGCGCCGGCGCGGCGCACGGCGCGCGCGATGGCCTCGCCGACCGCATCAGCGTCGACGATGGCCTTCTCGTTCATGGCGTTCTGGGGGGTGGCCTCGGCGGCATAGGAATCGACCACGTACTGCCCGCCCGACAGGCTCAGTTCGATGAGCTTGATGGACGAAGTCGTAATATCAAGGCCAAGGACCGGGCGGTGCCTGCGCAAATTTAGGAACACAGTTCTCCCTTACCTTTCAGCTAGTTAGGCGCCGAAACGCTTGTCCTGCCTGAATTTCCGCCAACTATAACCCACGAAACGGTTAAATTGAACGCGAAGCCCGGCCCTGCTTTCCGTGAGGCCGTCCGCAGTTCCGGACGGCTGCCTTGGCGGGCATTGTTCAATCACTCCGCGGGAGGGAAACTGCACCCGCAGCCCCACCCTGCGCAATAAGGGCATGTTAAATCCGTGAACCCCATTCTCCTTCGCAGCCTGCGGTGGGCTGCAATCGGCCTTGGCGGGCTGGTTCTGGCGTTCGTTTTTGCCCTCGCCTGCACGTTCGTGTACCTGGCGCCATCGCTGCCAACGAAGGACAACATGCACCGGCTGCTGCAGTTGTCGGTGCCGCTCACGGTCTACACCGCCTCGGGGGCCGTAATGGGTCGTATCGGGGAGGAGCGGCGGATTCCCGTGGAGTTCGAGGACATCCCCCTGATCGTGCGTCAGGCCGTCCTGGCGGCTGAGGATGACCGCTTCTTCGAGCACCGGGGCCTGGACTGGATGGGCGTGGCGCGGGCGGTGTTCAAGACGGCCACCGGCGGCTCCTCCCAGGGTGGCAGCACCATCTCGCAGCAGGCGGCGCGCAATGTGTTCCTGAGCCTCGACCGCACCATGCGGCGCAAGATGTCGGAGGTGTTCGTCACCTGGCGCATGGAGCGGGATTTCAGCAAGGAGGAGATCCTTGCCATCTACCTGAACAAGATCTTCTTCGGTCAGCGCAGCTATGGCATTGCGGCCGCGGCGCAGACGTACTTCGGAAAGCACCTGGATGAACTGACCGTGGCGGAGGCGGCAATGCTGGCCGGCATCATCCAGTCGCCGGCGATACAGAACCCGATCCGCAGCGTGAAGAATGCGGAGTCGCGTCGCGCCTATGTATTGCGGCGCATGGCCGAGCTCGGCTTCATCGATGAGGCCACCCACGAGGCCTCCCGCAATGAACCCATCGTCTCGCGCGACCATGGATCACTGACGGACGTGGAAGGGCCCTATGTAGTCGAGATGGTGCGGCAGTTTGTCGTGGACAAGTTCGGTGAGGCTGCGCTGAACTCAGGCTACAAGGTGACTACGACTGTCGATGACCGGGCGCAGGCCGCCGCCAATCGCGCGATGCGGGTGGGCCTGCTCACTGTCGACCAGCGCAAGGGCTACCGCGGACCACTGGGGAAGGTGGAAGTCCCCGCCGCATCGACTGATGCCGAGCTCGATGTCCTGCTGGGCGAGTTCCGTCCGGTAGGCGTGCTTGAACCTGCTGTGGTGCTGCAGGTGGCGGCCACCACCGCCGAAGTGCACATCCGCGGCAGGGGCAAGGCGCGCATTTCATGGGAGGGCATGTCCTGGGCGGCAAAGGCCCTGCGCAATGGAGTCGGTGCCGCGCCGAAAAAGGCTGCGGACGTCCTGAACCGCGGCGAGGTTGTCCAGGTGATCGCCGATGGCCGCGGCAATGCGCGGCTGGCGCAGGAGCCCAAGGCCCAGGGTGCGCTGGTATCCATGAACCCGGTGGATGGAGCCGTGGTGGCGCTGGTTGGTGGCTTTGATTTCTACCGCAACCAGTTCAACCGCGTCACCCAGGCCAACCGTCAGCCCGGCTCGAGTTTCAAGCCGTTCCTTTATTCCGCTGCGCTGGAGAACGGCTTCACGCCCGCCACGACCATTTATGACCTGCCGGTGATGGTGGATGACAGCGAGACTGAACAGGCCTGGCGGCCGCAGAACTCCGGAGGCGAATTCGGCGGATTGATGCGGCTGCGCGAGGCGCTGGTGTATTCGCGCAACCTGGTGTCGATCCGCATACTTCAGGACATCGGCGTCAACAACTTCATCGGGTATGCGTCGCAGTTCGGTTTCGACGCGAAGAAGATGCCGCCCAACCTCACGCTGGCACTGGGCACGCTGTCGGCGACGCCAATGCAGATGGCGCGTGGATATTCGGTGTTCGCGAATGGCGGGTTTCGCGTGGAGCCGTACTGGATCCTGCGGGTCGAGGATGCGGCCGGCGAGGTGGTGTATCAGGCGGAGCCGCTGCTGGCGTGCGCTGCGTGCGAGGCGCCGGAGAGTTCGCCGCTGGTGACTGCGGGCCTGCCGCCAGGGGTGGCGGGCGAGGCCGTTGAATCCAGTGAGCTGGATGCGGCGGAACCGCAGGATATTGAAGGGGCGCAGACCCTGCCGGTGGTGATGGAAGGTGGCTCGCCGGTGGACGCGGCGAACCCTGGCGCGGGGCTGCTGGAAGCACCGACTACTGCGTTGTTCGGCATGGAGGACATTCCCGAAGGAATGCGCGAGCTGGCCAGCGTCCAGGGTGGACGGGGATTCCTTCCGGAAGAACGCCTGGCGCCTCGGGTCATCACGCCGCAGAACGCCTGGTTGATGAGCGACATCATGCATGAGGTGACCACGCGCGGCACAGCCAGGCGAACACGGTCGATGGGACGGGACGACCTTGCCGGCAAGACCGGCACGACCAATGACGGGCGTGATACCTGGTTCAACGGGTTTACGCGCGATCTGGTGACCAGCGTGTGGGTGGGTCATGACGACAACTCACCCTTGGGAGATCGGGAAGAAGGCGCGACGACGGCTGTGCCGATCTGGATGTATTTCATGGGCGAGGCGTTGAAGGAAACGCCATCGTCCCGGCCGCCGCGTCCGCCGGGGCTGGTGGACGTGAGGATTTCGCCGGTAACGGGGCACCGGGCCCATCCGCTGGATCCGGGGGCGGTGGTGGAGAAGTTCTTTGTGGATCGGCTGCCGAAGGAGCCGTCGCCGGGTGAGGGGTATGTGCCGGCGGAGGGTGGGGGGAGCAGCGGGGCGCCGATATTCTGAGGGGCGCGGCCCCAGGGCGCACAGGCGGGCCAGGCCGATGGGCTGGCCCGCCTTGTCAGGTCAGAGGCGCCCGTCTACCTGATTGCGCCGGAACAGGTGCTTGATGTCGTAGATGACACTCTTCGGCTTCAGCAGCCGGCGAATCGCCTGGATGCCCATTTCGCGGAACTGGTTGTGGGCGACAGCCAGCACCACTGTGTCGTACTTTGTCCGGCCCAGTTCCTTCAGCGGCTTCACGCCGTATTCGTGCCGGGCTTCCCCGGTGTCGATCCAGGGGTCGTGCACGTCGACCTTTGCACCGTACTTTTCCAGCTCGCGGATGATGTCGATGACCTTCGAATTCCTGAGGTCGGGGCAGTTTTCCTTGAACGTGAGCCCCAGCACCAGGATCCGCGCGCCCTTCACATGGATGCGCTTGCTGGTCATCAGCTTGACCACCTCGCTGGCCACGTACAACGCCATGTTGTCGTTGAGGCGCCGGCCCGCGAGGATCATCTCCGGGTGGTAGCCGATTTCCTGGGCCTTGTGGGTCAGGTAGTAGGGGTCGACACCGATGCAGTGACCACCCACGAGGCCGGGGCGAAATGGCAGGAAGTTCCACTTGGTGCCGGCGGCGAGCAGGACTTCCTCGGTGTCGATGCCGAGGCGGTTGAAGATCAGGGCCAGCTCGTTGATCAGGGCGATGTTGACGTCGCGCTGGGTATTCTCGATGACCTTGGCGGCCTCGGCGACCTTGATGCTGGAGGCCTTGTGCGTGCCGGCGGTGATGATGCTGGCATAGAGGCTGTCAACGAAGTCAGCGGCCTCCGGGGTGGAGCCGGAGGTGACCTTCTTGATGGTGGGCAGGCGATGCTGCTTGTCGCCCGGGTTGATGCGCTCGGGGCTGTAGCCGGCGAAGAAGTCGCGGTTGAACTTGAGGCCGGAGACCTTCTCGAGGATGGGAACGCAGACTTCCTCGGTGCAGCCGGGATAGACGGTGGATTCGTAGATGACGATGTCGCCCTTCTTGAGGACGGTGCCGAGGGATTCGCTGGCCTTGACCAGGGGGGTGAGGTCGGGGCGCTTGTAGTCGTCGATGGGGGTGGGGACGGTGACGATGTAGACGTGGCAGGATTTGAGGTCCTTCACATTGGCGGTGAAGGTCAGCTTTGCGGCGGTCTTCAGTTCGGTCCGCGAGACTTCCAGTGTACTGTCGCGGCCGCTGGAGAGCTCCTTGATGCGGGCGGATTTCACGTCGAAGCCCACCGTGCGGTACTGCTTGCCGAACTCCACCGCGAGCGGCAGACCGACATAGCCCAGACCTACTACACCTACGCGGCACTTACGCAAGCTCAGCAAGTGAACCTCCAGGAATTGATACGGGAGATTATCCCCCCAAGACGGGTCGGTATGGAATGCAAGGACTCGCTCCGACCGCTGCAATGTGACAGACTTCCAACCGCCGGAGCCACTCCTGCACGCACCGGCGGCACAGAGTAGAGAGCCATGGCCAAGCGCGCTCCCACCCGCTCCGATCACCTGCGCAGCGCCGTCGCACAGGAGGCCGCCAGGCTCATGGTAGAACACGGCATCCAGGACTTCCTCATCGCCAAGCGCAAGGCTGCCGAGCGCTATGGCGTGTTCGATCGCGCCTTCCTGCCGAAGAACACCGAGATCGAGCAGGCACTGATGTCGCACCAGCGGCTGTTCGGCGGACATCAGCACGAGCATAGCCTGCACGAGCAGCGGCGTGCCGCGCTTGCGGCCATGCAGCTGCTCGCCCGGTTCGAACCCAGGCTGGTCGGCGCAGTGCTCACAGGATCCGCCACCGAATTCACGGACATCCAGCTGCACGTGTTCTCCGACAGCGCAGAGGCGGTTTACATGCACCTGCTCGACGGGCGTTACGAATACGAGGTATTCGAGCGGCGCATCCGCCTGGGCCCGGAGCGCCAGGTTTCCGTGCCCACCGTGCGCTTCTCCCTGGGCAGCCAGACCATCGAGGCCTTCGTGTTTCCCCGCGACGGCATCCGCCAGGCTCCGGTCAGCCCCGTGGATGGCAAGCCCATGCGCCGCGCCGACCAGCGGGAGCTGGCAGGAATGATTGCAACCAGTCCCCACGCAGATGCATCCGGAACCCGCTGAGCGGCGCGCCGACGGGCCTGCACGTGGCGATGTCCCCGGCGCCAGGCGCCAGGCATTGCCCCGTCTGGCCATCGTCGTGCCATGTCACAACGAAGAGGAACTGCTGCACACCACAGTGGCGACGCTGCTGGCCCGGCTCGAGTCGCTACGCCAGCAGGCGCTGGTATCCCAGGACAGTTACGTCTGCGTGGTCGACGACGGCAGCACCGACCGCACCTGGGACCTTGTAACGCAGCTGAATCACGCCCAACCGGGTGTGCAGGGGCTGAAGCTTACGCGCAACTTCGGTCACCAGAATGCCGCGCTCGCCGGCATGCTCGAGTGTCCGGCAGACGCGGTAGTCACCATCGACGCAGACCTTCAGGACGACGAATCGTGCATCGAGGAGATGCTGCGGCAGCATGCGCGCGGTTGCGACATCGTGCTCGGCGTGAGGAGTGAACGATCCAGCGACAGCCTGGCCAAGCGGACGACCGCGCAGGGCTTCTACCGGCTCCTTCGGGCGCTCGGAGTCAACGTGGTATTCAACCACGCCGACTACCGGTTGCTGTCGCGGCGGGCGCTCGATGAGCTGCGGCAGTACCCGGAGAGCAATTTGTTCCTGCGCGGAATCGTCCCCCTGCTCGGCCTGAGGACGGCCACCGTGACCTATGCCCGTGCCGCACGTACCGCAGGACGCTCCAAATATCCTGCCCGCCGCATGCTTGGTTTCGCATGGGAGGGAATCACCTCGTTCTCCGTCGCGCCCCTGAGGCTGGTGGCCGCCCTGGGTGTGCTGATCGCGCTGGGATCGCTGGCCGTGACGGCATGGGCGCTGGTGGTGAAGTTCAGTTCCGGGACGGCAGTACCGGGCTGGGCTTCCACGGTAGTGCCGATGTATTTCCTCGGCGGCGTGCAGATACTCTGCCTTGGAGTGATCGGCGAGTACGTCGGGAAGATCTACCTGGAGTCCAAGCGGCGGCCCCGATATGCGGTGGAGACGCGCCTCGAGCGCTCCTGATCTCAGCGCGCTCCCTTGCCCATCAACACCACTTCGACGGTCTGCACAAGGATGGTCAGGTCGAACAGCAGGTTGTGGTTCTTGACGTAGTAGAGGTCGTACTGGAGTTTCTGTTTTGCATCCTCGATCGAGGACCCGTATGGATAGCTGATCTGCGCCCAGCCGGTCAGGCCCGGCTTCACCGTGTGACGGTAGGTATAGAAGGGAATCTTCTCCTCCAGCTGCGTCACGAATTCCGGCCGCTCGGGCCGGGGCCCCACGAACCCCATGTGTCCCCTGAGCACGTTGAACAACTGCGGCAGCTCGTCGATGCGCGTCTTGCGCATGAAGGAGCCCACGCGCGTGACGCGCGGATCGTCCTTGCGCGCCCACTGCGCACCACCAGCCTCTGCATCCGCGCGCATGCTGCGGAACTTCGTCAGGGCAAACACCCTGCCCTCCAGCCCGACGCGATTCTGCCGGTAGAAGATGCCACCGGCCTTGCGGCCATCCTCCAGCCAGATGGCCAGGGCCGCCATCAGCATGATCGGCGAGGCCAGCAGCAGCAGGATTCCGCTGGCAATGAAGTCGAGCGCACGGGAGGTGAACAGGCGCAGGCTGTCGCGCCGGAAGCCATCGCCGAAGATCATCCAGCCGGGTGACAACAGGTCGAGCTGGATGCGACCGGTTTCCCTCTCCATGAAAGAAATGAACTCGATCACCGAGATCCCGGCCAGCCTGCACTGGAGCAGGTCCTTGACGGGTAGTGCCTGCCTGCGGTCCCGCAGTGCTACCACTACTTCCTCGACATCGAGCTTCTCACACAATGCCTTGAGGCCATCTGGCGCTTCGAACACTGGCTCCCCGATGGGGTCGGCGGAGTCTCCCGGGTGGTGCACCACGCCAACCAGGTGGTAGCCGGCGCGGTCGCTGCGCCGCCTCATGCGCGTGAAGGCAGCCATGCGCGGACTGTCGCCATAAACCAGCACGCGCTTCTTGATTCCCTGCAGGTTCATCAGCCGGAACGCCAGCGCGCGCAGGCAGCAAACCAGCACCGCAGCCAGCAACGTCGCCAGGGCCAGCAGGCCCCGCCCGATCTCAAGCGCGGGCACCAGGTAGGACAGCGTCGCCACGACAATCAGGCTTGCCAGCAGCGCGATGGCGACGCGCAGGCCGATACCGAAGACTCCCAGGCGGTCGCGGATGCCGTAGAGTCCCAACGCGAGGAATGACACCGAACAGGCAGCCGCGAACATGAGCGCCCGCGGAAGCAGCGGTCCGTTGAGGGCCTGGATTTCCGCGAAATCGGTGCCCAGCCGCAGCACCACGGCAGCTGCAAAGGCCGCCATGAAGGCAAACAGCTCCGCCAGCACCAGTACCAGGAGCGGCAGGTGCAGGTGGTGACCAAACAGACGTATGCGCATGTGAACGTATTCTAGGGCGGCGCCGGACACCGATAGTGTGACAGTGTCGGCAAATGCCCGCCGGGCGGCGTGCACCCGGAGACCCGGGGTTGCATGCTGCGGCCTTGCCCCGACCGCGGCGCAGCCGGGTGGCAGGGCACGCACGCTACAATGCAGGCAGCAACCGGATAACCTGAGGACCCACTTCGTGCTAGTTACCGTTTTCGGATCAGGATACGTTGGACTGGTGACTGGCGCCTGCCTCGCGGACGCAGGCAATCATGTGGTCTGCGTGGACATTGACGCCGCCAAGGTCGAGCGGCTGAATCGTGGCGAAGTACCGATCCACGAGCCGGGCCTGGAGCCGATCATCCGCCGCAACATGGCAGCGAAGCGGCTGGAGTTCACCACCGACGTCAGGAAGGCGGTAGCCCACGGATTGTTCCAGCTCATCGCCGTAGGCACGCCTCCGGACGAGGATGGATCCGCCGATCTCAGGCACGTCCTGGCTGTGGCGCGAAGCATCGGCGAAAACCTCCAGAAATACGCCATCGTGATGACCAAATCGACGGTGCCGGTGGGCACCGCCGACAAGGTCCAGGCTGAGGTGACGGGCGCCCTGCAGGCGCGCGGCGCCGCCATCGAGTTCGATGTGGTCTCCAATCCGGAGTTCCTGAAGGAGGGCGCGGCAATCGCCGATTTCGTGAAACCGGACCGGATCGTTGTCGGAACCGGCAATCCGCGCACCGTGGAACTGCTGCGCGCCCTGTACGAACCGTTCACGCGCAACCACGATCGCCTGGTCGTGATGGACGTGCGATCTGCCGAACTCACCAAGTACGCTGCCAACGCGATGCTTGCCACCAAGATCAGCTTCATGAACGAGCTGGCCAACATCGCCGAGCGGGTCGGCGCCGACATCGAGAAGGTACGCGTCGGCATCGGGTCCGACCCGCGCATCGGCTACAGCTTCATCTACCCCGGCACGGGATACGGCGGCTCCTGCTTCCCCAAGGACGTGCAGGCGCTGGTGCGCTCGGCGAAGGACGTCGGCTATGGCGCCCGCATCCTCGAGGCAGTCGAGGCCGTGAACACCGAGCAGAAGTCATTCCTCGTCCGGAAGATCGGCAGGCATTTCGGCGGCAAGCTGGCGGGGCTGCGTGTCGCGCTCTGGGGCCTGGCGTTCAAGCCGAACACCGACGACATGCGCGCGGCCCCTTCCGTCGTGGTGATCGAATCACTCCTCGCCGCGGGAGCCAGCGTGCAGGCCTTCGATCCCGTCGCCGCCCAGGAGGCGCAGCGGATCTTCTCCGGACGCCAGGGCGTCGCGATCGCCGACGACGCCTATGATGCCCTCGAGGGAGCGGATGCGCTGGCCATCGTCACCGAATGGCAGGAGTTCCGTAGCCCCGACTTCGGCCGTATCAAATCAGCGTTGCGCAGTCCGGTGATCTTCGACGGCCGCAACCTCTACAGCCCGGAGCTGATGGCACAGCTCGGGTTCAGCTACTACGCAGTGGGTCGCGGCCGGGCGTGATCCGCAGGGGGAGCCTGCCGGCTATGCCAGCAGGCCCTGGGCGACCAGGCTCTGGCGCATGGGTGCAAAGCTGAACTGTCCCAGCAGGTCGCGCAGCCGGCCTTCGCATCGCGCGAGGTTGGTGTAATGACGCAGCCTCGATTTCAGGCTTGCCTGCCGCATGCGCGGCTGGCCGGGATCGATTTCCCACGGGTGCAGGTAGAACGTGAACGGTCGGCCCTCGCGGTTGATCCGGCGGAGCAGGGTTCGCACGAGAAAGTAGGGGAGAATCCGGAAGTATCCGCCGCCGGACACCGGCAGGTTCATTCCCAGCAGTGGTGCCACTGCCATCGGGAATTCCACCAGCTCGCGCCCCGAAGGTGCAGCGATGCGGAAGGGCGCGATCTGCGCGTCGGGCACCCCGTAGTTGTCGTGCCTGACAGGAAAGATGCTGGAGTCATACGTGAAACCCAGGTCGATCAGGCAGTCGAGCGCCCACATCGAGCTGCGCACGATCGAGAAGCTGGCGGCCCGGTAGCCATGGACTGCCGTGCCGGCAATGTCCTCGAGCAGCGCCTTGGATTCGCTGGTTTCCTGGCGGAACTCGGCTTGTGTCTGCCGGTAGATCAGGCGATGGGACATGCCATGGCATGCGATTTCGTGGCCGGCCTGCTGGATCTGGCGCACCAGCCCGGGAGAGCGCCTGGCCACCCACCCGAGCACGAAGAACGTCGCCTTCACCTGACGGTCGGCGAACAGCTCCAGCAGCCGCATCACATTGCTCTCGCAGCGGTATTCCATCGAATTCCATTTCTCGCGCGGAATCACCCGGGAGAGGGCTTCCACGTGGAAGTAGTCCTCCACATCTATGGTGAGGGCGTTGCAGATGGCGGTGGAGTTGTTCACGCGGCTGCCCTGGCTCCTGTGCTGCCTGCCGGAAAGGTGGGGCTGGCTGGCAATTATGTCGATTTGTGCGGCCAGCGCACGAATCCAGTTCCCGAAACACTATAATTCGCGCACGGCAAACACATGAATCAAGACTTCTGGAAGAACCGGCGCGTAGCCGTGACGGGCCATACAGGCTTCAAGGGCCCCTGGCTGTGTGCCTTGCTCAGGGCCATGGGAGCCGAGATCCACGGCTATTCGCGACCTCCTCCCACCACACCCAGCCTGTACGGACTGGCCGGCGAGTCCGGCCTGGTCGAAAGCGACACCGTGGGAGACATCCGCGATACCGCTGCGTTCACGTCCTTCCTGGAGCGCACCCGGCCGGAAATCCTGCTGCATATGGCGGCGGAATCCGTCGTGCTCGACTCCTATCGCGACCCGGTAGAGTTCTTTTCCACCAACGCCGTGGGCACAGCGAGCATCCTCGAAGGCCTGCGGCGCTCTGCGCTGCGCTGCGCTGTGGTGAACGTGACCACGGACAAGGTCTACGCCAACCGCGCCTGGGTATGGGGATACCGCGAAACCGATGCGCTGGGCGGCAACGACCCCTATTCAAGCAGCAAGGCATGCGCAGAACTTGTGGCGCAATCCTTCCGCAGTTCGTTTTTCCCCCCCGATCGCCTGGCTGAGCATGGCGTGGCGATCGGCACGGCCCGGGCGGGCAATGTCATCGGTGGCGGGGACTGGACACCTCACCAGCTGATCCCCGCAACTGTTGCGGCATTCGCCCAGGGACAGCCGGTGGTCCTGCGCAACCCGGGCGCAACCCGTCCCTGGCAGCATGTCCTCGACTGCCTGTCCGGTTACCTGACTCTCGCGGAGCAGCTTGTGACCCGGCCGCAAGTCGCATCCGGCGACTGGAACTTCGGGCCATCGGACCGACTTCCTCCCACCGTTTCCGAGGTGGTCGAAATTCTCGGACAACACTGGAGCCTGCGTGAGCCCTGGGTCCGCAGCGCCGCCGAACATCTGCATGAAGAGCGGGCACTCAGCCTCGATTCTTCCAAGGCCGAAGCCATGCTGGGTTGGCGCGCCCGGCTCGACGTGCGCCAGGCTCTGGACTGGGTTGCCAGCTGGTACCTGGCCTTCGGTCGCGGAGAGCCCGCGGCCGCGCTGGTATCACGCCAGGTGCAGCAGTACCTGCAGCTGCCCGTACCGGCCCGCTGACCGCGGGCTGTCGGCGCGGCCGCTCATCACCAGCGGAAGCACACCTTGCGGGCGTAAAACGCCTCGGCGAAGCCCTCTGGCGCGTTGCACTCGATGCCGCGGATCCGCATGATGCCCCGGAAGGTGTCGGGGGTGAACCAGGCCTTGCCGGCCTGCGACGGGAATGCCTGCATCAGCAGCCGGATCTTGCGCTCCACCACACGCACGGGCAGCTCGTGGAAGACCGCCGGCGCCCCCATCCCGCCATCGTACTTGGGAATCTCGTACTCCAGGATGGGATGGTTCCTGAACGTGTTCCAGACGAGCTCGCCCACGACACGATGGTCCTGGTGCAAGTCGTCCCGGTAGTGGGCAAAGACGATGTCGGGGTCCAGCATGCGCCGCACCTCGCCGAAGTAGTCCTTGATCCCGGCCATCTGCGCCGGGAAGTAGCTTTCGCGGAAGTCACGGATCTCGACCCGCTTGCGCCGCACCCCTGCCAGCAGCTTTGCCGCAGAACGCCGCGCTTCACGCGCGCGCTCTTCATTGGAACTGAGCACCACCCAGAGCACCTCTGCATCCGGGCGCTGGCGCAACAGCTGCATGACGGTGCCACCGCAACCAATCTCGATGTCATCGCAGTGTGCGCCGATGAAAAGCACGCGCGGCGCCCGCCCGGTGTCGATCGAGAAATTCAGCACGCTATTTCTTCCAGACCATCCAGGGGCAGTTGCCCTGCGCTTCCATGCGGTCGTAGGTGATCTTTTCCTTGAAAGTGTCCATCTGCTGCCAGAAGCCGCGGTAACGGTTCACTTGCAGCTTCTGCTCGGCGATCAACCGCTGGAACGGCTTTTCCACCAGCTCGTCGCCATCCTCGATGTAGTCGAAGATTTCCTGGCGCAGGCAGAAAAAGCCCGCGTTGATCCAGAACTCCGCGTCGCCAATCTGCCCGAAGCCCGTGACCAGGCCGTCGTCGCCCGCATGGACGCAGTGGAAGCTCTGCGACGTCCTCACGGCGATGAAGGTGGCAATTGCGGAGGACTTCATGAAGCCGTCGACGTGTGCATCCAGCGGCAGGTCGGTGAGGCCATCCGCATAGTTGGCCATGAACACTTCCTCGCCACGCAGGTGCTCGCGCACCCGCAGCAACCGCTGCCCGATGTTCGCATGCAGCCCCGTGTCGACGAATGTGATGCGCCAGTCCTGCATGTCCGTGCGGTGGTGCTGGATCTTCCGCCCCCCTTCGGAGAGGGTGAAGTCGTTCGACAGGCTCTCGTCGTAGTCGAGAAAATACTGCTTGATCATGTCGCCGCGATAGCCCAGCGCCAGGATGAAGTCCTTGTGCCCGAAGTGCGCGTAGTAGCGCATCAGGTGCCAGACTATGGGGCGCGGGCCGATGTTCACCAGCGGCTTGGGTATCGTGTCTGAATGCTCGCGCAGGCGGGTACCCAGGCCACCACAGAAGAGGACTACTTTCACCAGGATCTCCCGCTAGTTGAAGCGACGGTAAACAGGCTTGATGGATCGTCCGTGCAGGTATTTCTCCACGCCGTTCTGGAGCGCATCGCGATACACCAGCAGGGACTCCGAGACGATCTCGATGGTGCGGTCGATGTCGGCATCGGAGTGGGAATAGCTCATGATGAAGCTCGGCGCGAGCAGGCCGCGGCGCAGCGACTGCTGCAGGAACAGAGTGCGGAACGGCTGGGAAGGCTTCTTTTCCTGGTCCCGTGTCCCGTAGAACAGCGAGCAGTCCCGGCCGTCGATCGTGAAGTGGTCCTGCAGCTTCAGCTCGCCCACCGTCTTCAGGATACCGCGCCTGAGCCGCTCCCCCTGGCGATGAAGCACCGACGGAACATCGTGCTCCTTGTAGTACTTGATCACCGCGAGCGCCGCGGCAAGTGCCGAGGATTCGGCGCCGTGGGTGGTGGACAGCAGGAAGACCCGCTCCTTGTCATGGTACAGGCCGCCCTGGTCCATGATCTCGCGCTTGCCAGCCAGCGCGGAAAGTGGATAGCCGTTGGCCAGCGCCTTGCCCCAGGTGGAGAGGTCGGGCTCCACGTCATAAACCGCCTGCGCTCCGCCATTGTGCCAGCGCAGGCCGGTGACCATCTCGTCGAGGATGAAGAGCGCTCCGTGACGATGCGCGAGCTCGCGCAGCTTGTGCAGGAAGCCGTCCTTCGGCGCCACCGTGCGCTCGCCCTCCAGCAACACGGCGCAGATCTCCCCGGGATGCTCCGCGAACAGCTTCTCGGCACTGGCAAGGTCGTTGAAGCGGAAGGACAGCGTCTCCTGCCGGCGGCTCTCCGGAATGCCGCCCGGAATGCCGGTGCTGACCATGAACCAGTCGTTGTAGGAGAAGAATGGGTGGTCGGCGCAGACGGCGATCTTCACCCTGCCGGTGTGGGCGCGCGCGAGCTTGATCGCCGCCGTCAACACCGTGGATCCGTCCTTGGCGAACTTCACCTGTTCGGCCCTGGGCACTAGGGAAAGCAGCTCCTCCGCCGCCTCGACCTCGATCACGCTCGGGCGGTTGAAGTTCAGGCCCTTGCGGATCTGCGCTATCACGGCGTCGTCAACCGGATCGAAGCAATGCCCGAGCGTCACCGCGCGCAGGCCCATGGCGTACTCGATGTACTCCTTGCCGCTGCGGTCCCACACGTGGCATCCCTTGCCGCGCACCATGAACCCGGGAGCATCCTCGGGGAACTGGTCATCGCCCTTCGCGTAGGTATGGCAGCCGCCGGGAATGAGGCGGTGGGCCAGCTCCTGGAGCTGGGGGTCGGAAAGTTTTTCGTAACTCATGGGCGTTCAGCTTCCTGTGCGGGAAAAGTGTGCTGCCTGCTCGAGGCGCAGCTTGTCGACCAGCCTGCCGGGAGGCAGGTCGACGTCGGAATAGCGGATGGGGGAATCCTTCGGAACGTCACGCTTCATCCGGCAGTCGATGGAAATGCCGATGGGGAGGTAATCCTCGCGGCTGCAGGTTTCGTAACGCTCAACCAGGCCGTAGGCGCAGAAGCCCCCCATGCCGTCGAGCACTTCGCCCGCCTTCAGGTCACGCTTGGCATAGGAGACGCTGTCGCAGACCGGGGCACCGCGGGGCGCGATGGTGGCGTCGTTGAACAGCACGGCCCTGGCCGCGGAGTGCTGCACCTGCATCGGCGGCAGGTGGTACGGCGTGTAGAAGACATAGTAGGGTCCATTGCCCATCTTCAGGTATGCCATCAGCTCGCGCTTGAGTGGATGCTCGTTGTAGCAGACGACGAATGCACCGGTATTGGGCTCAGAAGTTCCCAGCGTGTATTCCACCAGGCCGCCCTCTGCGAAGTCGCCGTGATTGAACTTCTCCAGGAGCTCCTTCACATGCGTGCAGCGATGGCCGTGCATGCCGCGCACCTGGGGCACGAAGCCCGTGGCATTGCCGGTGAGCGCAGCCTCGAGCGCCAGCTTCGAGCCATCCGCAAACGAAGCCAGGATGGCCGGGTTCTGGCCAAGCTTGGCGGCCAGTTCGGCCTGGGTCTGCGGATTGCGGTACCGATCGAGGAAACCCTTCACCTGGCCGATCATCACCGGGCGATAGCCGATGTTGTCGCAGAAGCGGAACAGGTTCATCGCCACACCCGGCTCATCGCCATCGGTGTAGGTGAACACGACCCCGGCACGGTCCGCCATCGCCTTCAGGATGGGGCCGACGCTTGCGTCAACCTCGGCGCTCATCATGACCACGTGCTTGCCGTTGCGGATCGCTTCATGAGCGACTTCGGTGCCGACAGCGCCGTGCCCGGTGGCCTCGATGACCACATCCACCTGCCCTGCCCGGCATGCCAGCAGCAGGTCTTCCGTGACGGAGTATCGGCCGCCGTCGATGGCGCGCTCGAGCTCAGCCGTGGTGGTCACACGCTCGACCGAATTGACGCCGCCATCCCGGTAGGCGCGCTCGGCCTTCGACAGCGTGCGATTGGCGATGACAACGAGCTGCAGGCCACGTGCAGCGGTCAGCAACTGCAATGCGCTGGTGCGGGCAGCGAAGCCGGCGCCGACCAGGGCGACGCGGATCGGCTTTCCGGAATCTGCGCGTCTTGCGAGCGCGACATCGACTATCTGCATGGTTTTCTCTCGGACGTCAGGAAAAATCGGGCCAGGCGCGATCGGCTGCGGACACCACGGAGACCTCGCGCGGCCAGTCGATGGCAAAGGCGGGATCATCGAAGCGCACGCCGGTGGCGGCGGCAGGTGCATACGGAACCGACGCGAAGTACATCATCTCGGTGTCAGGCAGAAGGGTGAGGTAACCGTGGGCGCAACCCTCCGGCAGGTAAAGCATGTCTCCGTTCTCGCCCGAGAGCGTGGCGCCGACCCAGCGGCGGAAAGTGGGCGATCCGGGACGCAGGTCGATCGCGACATCAAAGGCCGCCCCGCGCAGGCAGCGGGCGATCTTCACCTCCGCGTGGGCGCCGGTCTGGAAGTGCATGCCGCGAAGTGTTCCGGCGAGGCGACTCACCTGGGTATTGATCTGGGCGACACGCGCGTCGAGCCCGCGTTCGCGGAGCTCCCTTTCGCACCAGAGCCTGGCGAAGAAGCCGCGCTCATCCTCGCGTCGCTCCTGCTGGATGAGATGGACGCCGGCAACAGGGAGAGCAGTGAACTTCATTTGACTTCTCCCGGGTGTCCCGGCAGAAGCCGCTGCCCGGGTCCAGGCAGGTACCGCAGTTCCACTTTCGACTCCCTTATGACCGATCCTCGTCATGATGCATGACCGGGCACCTGCCCCTCAACCAGCGCACCGGAATTACGTGCACTGATCGAGTCATGCATGCCGGTTCGCCCGTCAGGCGCCGGCCTGTTCCGGTGGAAATCCACGCACCGAGAAGGCCATCACAGGCACAGCATATGTCACCATATATCATGCAGGCCGCCCATGAACCCGTTCACACTCCGATTCGTGGTCCCGGAATGCTATCGTGCGGTCCCGCCGGAGATCGACCATCCACCATGCCTGCCTCACCCGTTGCCATGATCAGTGTAGTCATCCCCACGTACAACCGCGCAGCCACCATCACGCAGGCCATCGCCAGCGCGCTCGCACAGGAAGTCCCGGACCTGGAGGTGATCGTCGCAGACGACGGTTCGACCGACGGTACTGATCGGGTAGTGCAGGCCATCACCGACCCTCGCGTGCGCTACGTGCGCAAGCCCAACGGGGGCTGCTCCAGCGCGCGCAATTTTGGCGTCGCCAGCTCCACGCGCAAGTACGTGGCCTTCCTCGACTCCGATGACGCCTGGAACCCCGGCTGGCTGGCAACCGCGCTCGCCATCCTGGAGGGCGACGCCGGGATCGGCGGCGTATACGGCAGCATTCTTTCGGAGACGAAAGAGGGGCGGTTGCTGGGAACCTACGACCTCACCGACGGCGGCCGCTTTGCCGAGGCCACCGTCCCCTATGTGCTCGAGAAGTGCATGGGACTGCTGGGCTCCAACATCATTGCCCGCCGCGATGCAGTGAATGCGATCGGCGGCTGGGATGAGTCCTTCCCCACTTCCGGCGACCTCGACTTCGGGCTGCGCCTGGCGACCGACTATCGCGTGGCACTGGTTGCCGAGCCGGTGATCCGCCTGCGCGAGACGCCGGGCTCGCTGAGCAAGAACGTGAACACCGGGAATCGCCTGCGGGTTCTTGACCGGTTCGAGAGGCGCCGGCCCGATCTTGCAAGTCGCCATGCCGATATCATCCGCAAGTCGCGTGCGCGGATATTGAGAAGCTACGGGGACGACCTGCTGGCATTGCGCAGGATCAAGGAGGCCGAAAGCCGCCTTATATCTTCGCTGCAGACTTCCGTGTCACTTCCGGCGCTTTGGCTGCTGATCAAGGCCCAAGCCCTGAAGATGATGCCTCGCTGAGCGGCGCGACGGCGGGCTTGTCGAGGAGACCTGCGGCTCCGGTACTACCGCTCGGTCAGACTCGATTGACCATGTCTAGCGCCACGGGCGATCCCGCCCAAGTTCAAGCACGTACTGGTCAGGGAACTCCGCGATGGCGGCTTCGACGTCCTTCAGGACCTTCTTCATGATTTCCGCATCCCGTTCGAGCTCTGATTCCTGCTCAGAGGTATAGGGCCCGAGGATCCGGATGGTCACGTCCCGGCCTTTCGCCGGGGTTGGAATCATCAGCAGCAAGGGGCAGCCCACAAGCCTGGCGGCTCGAGCTGCACCGGTGGAAAAGGTGCGCGCCGCGAAGCCCGCGAAAGGCACTGTAATCGTCTCCCCATGACCCTTCGACCAATGAGCATCCACATTCACGAATAGCATGGCCGGCTTCTTGCGCATCTCGGACAGGACATGCGCCAGCGCGCGCCCCCTGTACACAGCCTGCACCCAATCCTTCGGCGACCACGCCTTCGTCGACCTCAACGTCAGTTTGAGCTGCACAGCGATGCGCCACTCATGCGCATCGCGTGGAGCAGAAGGAGGTTCGGCAAACGCAATGAACATCCGGCGACGACCGACCTCGGGGACAGTGATCCCCAACGTCGCCGGCCCGCGGAGAAAGTGGCCAGAAGCAAGCACGAAGGATTCTGTGCCATCCATGATCTGCCGAACGGCCTCGGAGCACTCGACGCGGAAGCGGTAGCGGCCTGGCGGATCCTTTCCGGCAATAATCATGTGTTGCCAGGAATGCTCGAAGAATCTTCGTGCCTGCTGGAGCCAGTACAGGCGGATTCCCTGCATGGCTGACCCAACTGTCGTCCGGTATTGTCGCCCGGTACTCCCAAAACCATCGAGGAGCACAAGGACGGCGGCACCCAGGCCCGCGAGCACGCCGATTACCGGTACCGGCAAGAAATAGGCGGCAGGGCGGAAAATATAGGAATACATGACAGCACGCGCCGTATCGACTCGTGCGTAGTACAGATTCCTTATCGCGTCACTGACATTTGAAATCGGCTTTGCCGAGTCCACCACTTCTTCTCTATGAGGCCCGGGAGATCGATGCGACTTGGTCCCCAGACGCGGACTTGGAGGTGTTTAACAGGCACCTTGCCTTACGGCAGCAGACGGGTCGCCATTACTGGCCAGCTTCCCCAAAGCACTGCTTGTCGCGTATGGCAGAGCACTCCGCCGAGTATGCTCGCCAACGCGACTTGGCGGCAATGGTCTTTTTCGAGCCGACTCGGGTCGCCCCCGTCCTGGGGCGACCCAAAGAAGTCCGACTGCAGGATTTTTACTGAACTGTGAACCCTGTCGGTGCATTGGGGATGTGCACCTCGGGCGTGGTCCAGCCGATCTTGGATGCGACATAACTCCCGATGCCCTGCGTGCCCGCGCAAAACCCTCTCGTTACGCCTGCGCACATCTCTGACTTCCAGCGGGAGTCATTGAGAAACGTCATGTTCAATTGCAAGTTGGATCCCGACGTCCTGTTCATGGAACCCTTCCATGCGCCCACTTCCTTGTCGGTATCGAACCGGGTTGCCGTTGTCGTTCCAGAAACGTTCCTCGTCAGCCCGTACTGGAAGCTGTTGCCCTTGGCGACGCTGTCCAGGATCGTCACATTGTGCGAGCCCCGTCCATCACTCGCGAACCTGCCGTAGTCTCCGCTGGCTGTGATGACCGAATGGCTGATGGTCCCGACATTTGTGTGGCTGTTATGGGTGTTGACGACTTGCCCGCCAATGTTCTCCGAGCCCTGTGCTTCGGAGATCGCGTCCACGACTATCGCGCCCTTGATTGAAAATCCCTCGGTGTCATACATGTTGTAGGCGGCATGTGGCTCCGCCCCGCTGCATCCTGATCCCTGGCCCCAACCACCATCCGGACGGAAAATCACATCCTCGATGACAATGCCGCCGCGCTCCTCATAGGCCAGGAGCAGATAGCGCCCCCCGCGGCCGTAGAAGGCTGACTGGTATATTTTGGTATTGCTGCCAATCAGGGTATTGACCGTATTGCCGCAAGAAGGCCCGCCTACGAAAGACATGCGGCGATAAGTGTTGCCAGATCCCAGGGACTTCTGATCGGCAGACCGGACGACGATCCCCCGCATTTCAAATCCGGCATTGCCAGGATTGAAGTTGCCGGTAAACCGGACCTTGCCATCGCTGGCCGCGGCTATGACGGTGTTTGCCTTTACACCGCTGATTGAATCCCCGTATTCGCCGTCGGCGATCAACAAAGTATCACCGGATGACATCCCGGCTATGCAAGACGAAACGCTGGAGCAGTTGCCCGGCATGTTGAGCGTAGCGGCAACGGCCTGGCCCGCAACTCCCGCGCCGGCTACACCGCAAAGCGCTACCAAGCCCGCTCGAATCCCAGCCCGCAATCTGTTCATGGCCAGACCTCTCCGCTACGTGGAAAATTACACCCGTTGCGCCGGATGGGAAGCGCTCCGGCAGATCGAATTGCTATCGGCTCCACCGACAACTTGAAGGAATTATCTGGCTCTGCAAGGCTCGAAAACAATCTGTCGCGGGCAGCCGACGAGAAGCGGCACAATGCTTCTTTCGGATTATTACGTCAACTGCAGGCCCGCGTGGGAGCCCTTCCGAGGCGGGAATGTGACGAGATCGACATGTCGCGCTAAGCACGCGTGAGGGGCAGCAACTCAGCAATTCCCTGATACTCGGTCTGCAGCTGCCGCCGGAAGGCTTCCACAGTCGCCCCCAACCGGATTCGCTGCTGCGGGCCATCGGCAAGTTGTGCAATGGCAATGCTGCGAAGCTGATTCGCGTCGAAAGTCTCGAGGTCGACGCAGGCGCCACCGAGTCCGACATCCGCCATCAGCTGTGTAACCTTGCGACTGTAGGAGATCGCAACCACGGGTGTACGCGATACGACCGCAAGGATCAGCGCGTGCAGGCGCGAGGCGACAACCAGCTGTGCGCAGGCGATCTCCTTCAGATAGTCGTCGAGCCGCGCACAGAGCCTGACCTGCAGACGCGGCGAGAGGAGGCCGCGTGCTTCGAGGGATGCGGCAAACTCCGACAGCAGCGGTCCATCCAGATCCACCTGGGAGTTGGCCAGGTGGATTTCGAAGCCGCGCGCCGCCAGATCAAGACAAAGTTCGCGCAGGCTCTCGAGATACCGCGCGTACGCCTCGTCACCTGAATGGCGGAAGGCACGCCTTGAAATGGGGCACACGACGACCACCGCAGGGGACTTCGGCACCGGCGCAGTCGACAAGTAGCTGTCGGGCAAGCTGAACGCCAGATCCGGACACACGCTTCCCTCGCCTTTGAAACCGATGCTGCGGACCCCCAGCAGTGTTCCTGAATCCCGGAACGACCTGCGGCTGGCAAGACTCAGCGCAGCGCGGACGAACATCTTTCCAAGGCGCGTAGACAAGTCATCGAGGCCCGTAGCAAGTACCGCCACTTTGCGACCGCGCAGCCGGAAGGCAAGCGACCAGGCGAACAATGCCCAGGCGTGGCCCCACGGTCCGCCCCAATAGTCTTCTAGCTGGCCGCTGCCCGACACCACAAGCAGGTCGACCTGCTTTGCCACCCGGTGCATGCGGCGCCACTGGGCAAAACGACGCAGCAGGAGTCGCGGCGTGCTGATGTCCTTCTCGAGCCGTGGCTCCTCTGGCAGGCCCTCGCCTGCCTGGAGGTTCCAGCCCTCGATTCCCAGCGCCTGCAGGGTATCGACTGCGTCATGGCTGATTCCTGCGATCCGGACGGCGGGACAGAGGCTGCGCAGGTTGTGAATGGCGGCGCTCTGGATGGCAATGTCGCCGAAATTGCGGCTGCTGTACGCACCGAGTAGCGCGATAACCGGGAGCGGGCTGGCTGTCGCAGGATTGCGTGTCGTCAGCCGCTGTTTCAACTCGCGCCATGCCAGGCTGCGCTGCCACCAGAGTTGCCGGAGCACGAACGCCGCCGATTCTGCGCGCTCACGCATGCCGATGGGGGCCCGGACCACGGATCGAAGCAGCGCACCGGTGGACGGCCAGACCGTGTATTCGACCCGGCCGACGGTCGCCGGGTCGCGGAAGGCGGCCCTCTCGGTCGCATTCATATAGCGGGTTGTCGAGTTGCGGCCCATGCGCCGGTAGAAGAGCACCTCCGGAAGCAGACGAAATCCGCCGTGCAATGCCAGTTCGGCCATCAGCACCATGTCGCCTTCGGGGAAGGCTCGCTCAAGGCCTGTTGCCCGCAGCTCACGCAGTCGGATGACCGCGCTCTGGGCGTTGTTCAGGTGCATCTCCATACAGGCACGCCGGAATCGCGCACTCGCACGCGCCTCCCTGAACTGCCGGTCCCGGTCGTACTGTTCGAACACGCGGCCGTCGTCGTCAATCAGCGCGGTGCGCCCATAGCAGAGGACCAGGGAGGTATCGGCCTCGAGAGCCTCCACGCAGCGCCGCAGGAGATCGGGAGCACACAGGTCGTTGGAGGAGGACCAGCGGAAATAGGTACCGCGCGCGGCGTGGACGAGGTAGTTCCAGTTAGCGACGGCGCCGATGTTGCGCGGCTGGCGCAGGTAGCGAATGCGCGCGTCGCGGGCAGCATAGCTTCGGCAGATGTCGCTGGTGCCATCTGTCGAGGCATTGTCAGAGATCACCAACTCGAAGTCGCCGAGATCCTGCGCCAGCAGCGAATCCAGGCTGGCCGCGATGTAACGCTCGCTGTTGTAGGCGGGCATGCCAAGCGTGACCAACGGTGCTACGGCTCGTGACGCGGTCGTATCTGCTTCAGCCATGTACTGGATTCCAACCGGGCATCTTCGGATCTTCAAACACTGCGTCGGAGTGGCGGGCGGGCGCGGTACGTCCACCAGCGCCAGATCCATTCGACAGGCCCCATCCTGAAGTGGCGCAACCAGACATGACTGAGGGCCACCTGCGCCACAAACAGGAGGACCGATAGCATGAAGCATCCGGCCGGACCGACCCGTCCCATCAGTCCCAGGCCGAAGCCGCAGAAAAGCAGATAGCACAGCGGAGTCTGCAGCAGGTAGCTGGTCAGGGCCGTGCGCCCAATCGGCACCAGGAGCATCAGGGCGCGTCGGGCGGGACTACACTGCCATGCCAGCGCGAATCCAGCGATATAGGCGGCCGTCATTGCCAGCACGCCGAGTGAATTGAAAACGTGCCCCAGCAATGCGTTCAACTCAGCGCCGACGACTAGATCGGTACGGTTCAGCCAATCCCGCAACAGCCAGTCGCGCTGCGCGAACAACCCTACTGCGATTCCAGCCACGACGAGCACCGCGAGCTGCGGCCGGTACCTCTCCGAATGCTGCAACCACCCTTCGCGCGCGACCGCGAAGCCGACCATGAACCGGCCTAGCGCGTGCACCACGGCCGCGAACCAGACTCCCGTGAGGATCTGCGGCAGGATGTCCTCCCGCATCTGGATGCGCACCACATCGACCAGACCGCCTGACATGAAGGTATCGAAGCGGTAGCCAAGCTGCACATCACCAGGGACGAAGCCAGTACCAATGCCGGTTGTGAGCAGCGCCAGCGCGCGCCCTAGGACCGGTCGGGCAAGCAATGCCACTAGCAACCCGACAATGACCAACGTTCGCGTCCGCCAGCGCTCCATCGCCAGCAGCACGAAGCCGCCGATCGCGTAGACGTGGAGAATCTCGCCAGACCAGAGGAACACCCAGTGCGCCAGACCGAGTGCGAGCAGACCGGTCATGCGCCTGGCATAGACGCGGCGCGCGCCCGGGACATCCCGCTGGCGGAGCGAATGGATCTGCAGCAGGAAGCCGAATCCGAACAGGAAGGTAAAGATGCCGATGGATTTCGCAAAGAACAGCAGGTCGATCGCCGTTTCTGCAAGCTGGTCGACGGCCGGCGCCGTCAGCGCCGCCACCTGCGCTTCGTTCAGCGTATTGTCGAACCCGGCGAACCAAAGCATGTTCACCAACAGAACGCCAAACAACGCCGCGCCACGCAGGGCATCGACGAGTTCCAGCCGCTCCTGATGGGGACAGGGCGTACTCATCGGTCATTGCTCACGCGGAACCCAGGCGCGAACGCAAAGCCGCAATCAACTGACCGCGCTCAACACGGCCCAGCACGAGAAATGCACCAACAATGGCCACCGGAATCACCAGCGCGACCTGGAGCACGAAGCCCAGCAGGCCTGCCGGATGCAGGTGCGCCTCAACCGCCCATGTCGCCAGAGCGAATGGCACCATGAATAGCGTGGGTCTGGCCAGCGCATGCATGAGGTAGCGACTTACCGGCGCGCCCGCCACTTCCCGCAGACAGCGGGGCACCAGCACGAGACTGACCAGAAGTGCGGGCAGCAACGTACCCACAGCCACCCCGATCAGCCCCAGGGTCCGCACAAGGACCAGGCTGAGCACCAGATTGCAGATCGCTTCGAATGCCAGAAGTGGAATGAGCTTCCGGTGCATGTTCAGACCAATGATGGCGGCACAGGCCACGGTTCTTGCGCTTCCGACCCAGATTACGAGCGCCAGCACCTGCAGGACGCTGCCGGAAGCGGAGCCATATTCCGGCCCCATCCAGAGGTTGATGAAGGTCTCACCTCGCAGCACAAAAGTGATGGCAATCGGCAGGGTAACCAGGGTCGCCGCCCGGGCACCGTCCAGGACGGTAGCCGCGATGTCGTGTCCCCCGGCTGACTTCATTGCACTGACCCGGGGCGTGAAAATCTTCGACAAGCCGCCTGTGACCTTCATCGCATAATCGACCAGCGTCCCGGCGATGGCGTACATGCCGACAGCGCTGATGGGCAGCACCGCTCCGATCACCAGCGCATCGGTGTAGAAGATGACGACGGCCAGCACGTGGATGATGCTGAGCCAGGCGCTGAAAGAAAGGATGGTCTTTACCCAGGGAAGCAGTCGCTCTGCGAACAGAAGCCGCAGGTCCGGCATGATCCGGTGCACGGTTATCCGCATGCCAAGAAAGTACAACCCGGCGGAAGCCAGTTGTATGACAGCCAGTGCAACTAGTCCGTAACCCATCTTCAACACGATGTACACGGCTGTCGATCTCACCGTCGTCAGTCCGATCTCGATTCCGCCACTGATGTCGAATCGCTCGAGTCCGGTGACGACTCCGCCATACACGGCGCCGACGAGCGTGACCAGCACAGTGACTCCGCCGATCGCCAGCACCGCGCGCGATTCAGTCATCAGTTCAGGCGGGATGTTGAACAGCAGAGGCGCACCCCACGCCACGCCGCATGCAATCAGCACCGCCAGCAACCCCAGCATCCCGAACAACATCATCGCGGCGGTTGTGATGAGTGAGGACGACCGCAGGTCGCCAACGGCATGATGGTGCGCAATATAGCGGGTCACTGCGCCGCGTACGCCGAAGTCCAGCAGTCCCAGGTAGCCGACTACGGCGACCAAAAGCGACCAGACACCGTAAGCCGCACTGCCGAGAGAGCGGACCACCACGGGTGCCAGAAAAAAGCTCACGGCAGCGACGTAGAAAAGCGTCGCCCAGTTGATCATGGCATTGCGGTAGATGCCAGGGCCCTTGCGGGAGGTCATGGAATTCAGGGCTGAATCCTGCGACGCGGGGCCCGGCCCAGCGATGCTATCGCTGTCTTGCACGCGAGGAATTGCGCGGCCAATACACAATTTCCAGCTGCGCGGAACTGACTTCGTAGTCACCGTCCAGCACCTTGCTGTGCCGCTCCCGGCGATATACCGCCAGCCTCAAGTCCAGCTTCGGCTGCAAATGCCAGGTGGAGCCGATCTGGACAAACACGTTCTCGTCTCGCCGACCGAACCCTCCCAGGTTCCGGCGATTGTATTCAGCGGCCATGTCGAGCGACCACGTCGGCCGGATACGTCGCTCAATGCCGACGCCAAAGCTGGCGTACTCCTGGTTCCCGAGCAGGTCAGCGGATCGCTCCACGTCCACCTTGTTGTAATTTGCAGTGAGGTAGGCCGTGGTCCGGATGCCGTCGTAAAAGAGGCCTAGATCGATAAACCGGTCGCGCATTGGACTCGCTGTATCTATGACGTCACCACGGGGGTCGGAAATCCCGCCAGAACCCTCTCCAGCAGCATCCTGCAGTCGCTGGAAGCGGCCAAGACTGTCCTGATACTGGATGCCCCCAGCAATATCGAGGGATATGCGTGGAGTGACTCTGCGGACGAATCCCACCCGCGACAGAGGTGTGGTCGAGGAGTCACCTTCGGCATCAAGACGCGTTGCCCCCGCCTCCGCGTATATCTCGCTGCGCGCAGCGCGGCGAGATATACGCAGGAATGCCTCGCCGAAGTCGTAATCAAAGGCAGATGCAAGAGGAGCCGCATCCGGATCCTGGCGGATACGGCGCATGCGCACGTTGAGCGATGACTCCGTAACTTGAGTCGCAGGCAGAATCAACGCGAAATCGCCTGAATACTGCTCGTTGTCGGGAATGTCGTCCGCACCAAAGTCGGCGCGTCCGTAGAGGAAGCTGCCCCGTGCGTGCAGCTTCGCAACGTTACCGACGACGATCTGCGGCCCCGTAGTTACGTAGTTGTCGTAAGTCAGGTTGTCGGGCCGCTCGGCGGAGAGCGGATCCTCAAGCACCGCACCGTAGTTGTCGGTAACGATCCATGCGACATGCCCGTTCAGGAAATTCAGTATCAGGCTGCCATTGGCGCCGCGCCTGAACTGGCTGTCATAGGTGTTCTGAAGATAGTTCAGGTATGTGAGGTCGGCGGTGAGATGTGCCTCGAGCCTTTCCCTGCGTGTATCCAGATTGATCCTGGTGGCGAGTCCGGCGACGTGGTCATCCTCAGGCGCGCTGCCAGAGACATTCACGTTGTCGGTGTATGTATCGCCGGCGCGCAAGGATATGTCCAGAACGGGAGCCGCCTCGGCTGCCGCGCCCACTGCCGGCGCCCCTCCAAGTACTGCGCTCGCCAGCAAGCGTAATGTAAGTCTTGAGTACATGGGGTGCCTTTTGCTTCCTGCGCTGTCCCGGAGCTACACAGCGGGCGCGGCACTGGCATCGCTGTTGCCGTAGTAGTCCCGCGTTGGAAGCTCACCGCGATACTGGTTGAGTACGACGCCGACCTGGCGGCCGTCACCAATCAGCGCAATCGCGGCCTCCACGTCGGCTCGCAGCGTGTGCTCAGCCCGCACCACAAACACGATCTGCCCTACATTGTCGGCCAGCGCCCTCGATTCTGGCGTCGGCAGCACCGGGGACGAATCGAATACAGCCAGCAGGCCAGAATTGGCCTCCTGCAGACCACGGACGATTTCGCGCATCCTGGCACTTGCCAACAGTTCGGTGGCATTGTCCACCAGCGAGCCGGCCGGAATGAATAGCAGACCCGGCACGGACGTACGGTAAATGACGTCGAGCAGCTCCCGGGCCGGATCCGTCAGGACGTCGACCAGGCCGGGCTGGCCCTCCAGCCCAAGCGCGGAAGTGAGGTGGCGACGCGCAACATCCGCATCGATGAGCAATGTAGTCCAATCACGCTCCGTGGCCAGGCTTCGCGCAAGGTTGTAGCTGGTGAATGTCTTGCCTTCGCCGGCTTGGGCGCTGGCCACCATGATCAGGTTTCGATCTGGCCCACCCTCGCCGTCTGCATGCGTCAGTGCGGAGAGCAGAGCACGTTTGATTTCCCGGTACTGGATCATCAGGCGGCGCTCGTCAGGCGTTGGCGGGAGCATTCCGTGTTCCCGCAACCTGGCCGGCTGCAACTGAACCTCGGGCCTTGCCGCGATGCGGGCCGCAAAGGACCCCTGCTCGCCCGCACCGCCCCGCGACGATGCGGCCGGGTGAGGCCGGCCAGCCGGGGGGCCATTGCCCCTCAGTTTCTCCAGCGTGTTTTCGACGATGCTCATGGTTAGTTGCCGCTCAGCCGGTGATCAGATGGGCAAGCCCCGCGGTCCAGCGCCGCAGTATCAGGGCTGCGCCGAAGAATGCCAGCAGCGCCATCGCTGCCAAGGCGAAGCGAATGTTGTCAGCGCGCGCTGCCGCCGCGCCAGGCGGGTTGATGTAGGGCACCACTCCGAGCACCGGCAGGCCCAACTGCGCAGACAGTGCAGGGATGCTGCTGAACACAGGCCTCATCTGGTGCAGGCCAAAGGCCAGAGCCCCACCGCCCCCCAGGGCGGCGACGAGGACAGCCAGCAGCATCACAACGCGCTTGGGACCGACGGGCTTGGACTTTACCGCCGGCGGCTCGATTTCCTGGAACTGCACCACGCCGGTTTCCTCAGCGCTTTCGGAAATCCGGGCGCGCTGCAGGCTGGCCAGCATCGACTCGTACTGCGATTTCGTGACCCCATAGTCGCGGTTCAGGCTGGCCAGTTCGGCCTCGACGCGCGGCGTGGTATCAATGGTCTTCTGCAGCTCGCCGATGCGTCGCTCGTACTGGCCCACTTCTTCGCGCGCCGCGGCGACGTCTACGTCGAGACGGGAGATCTGCTGCTGGAGATCCTTGTAGAGGGGGTTGTCGCTGGTAGCCAGACTGCCGCTGCCGGTGCCGCCGGCCCGCAGGGCATTCAGTTCCTCCTGGCGGCGTGCCTTCAGGTCGGCGATGGTCGAACGAAGCGCGCCCACCTGAGGATGGCGCTCGGTGTAGCGCAGCAGAAGCTCCTCCAGCTTGGACTCGGATTCCCTGATGCGCGTATCGAGGTCCTTCTGCCCTGGACTAAGCAGATCCCCCGAGCGCGCGCTGGCGACCAGCGGTGTCTGGCCGCGCAACTGACCGTTCAGGGAATCGCGCTGGCTGAGCAGCACCCCGAGCTTGTTACGTGCCTTTTCAAGTCCGTCGCGCTCGGTCTGCAGACGCGAAAAGAAGTCCCCACCCTGGCCGGGCAGCGAACCGGAATTCTGCCGCTTGAACTCCGCAAGCCGCGTTTCCTGTTCGATCAGTCGGGCCTCAAGGTCCTTGAGCTGCGTGGTGAGGAAGGTTTGGGCCTCATTTGCCTTGCGCACATTGGTGCCACGCGCCTCTTCCACGAAACTGTCGACCAGCGACTTCACCACGAACAGGGCGATCTGCTTGTCCGGATACTCGAAACTGAACTCCATGAGCAGGCCCCTGCCCATCTCGCCGCCTCGCACCGGCTGGATGTTGACGGTGTCGCGGAGGGTATCGACCAGGTCAGCACGTTCGTCCGCAGACATGTTGTACTTCGCCAGTTCGGGCGAAGCGGCCAGCTCCGTCAGGTGCGGCCGGCTCATCATCATTTGCCGGATGTAGGTGGATTGCGCATCCACGTTGGTCTCGACAGCGAGTCCCTGCACAAGCGGGCTCAGCCTCGAGGTGGCATCGACGAAGAAGCGTGAAGAAGCCTGATATCTGTCGGGCAGGAACGAAACAGCCAGGCATCCCACGACAAGCACGGCCCATGCGACGCCCATTGCCGGCCAGCGGAAGCGCCACAGGCCGGCCAGTTCTTCCTTGAACTGCTGCGCGAGCGCATACAGTGATTGACTGTCATTCGACACGGAGGTGCCTCGGGGGAGTAGAAAACACGTTCAGAAACGGGCTTGCGGAACGACCAGCAGATCGCCGGGCTGCAGTTCTATGTTCTGCTTCGCGTCACCCTTGTTGAGCAGATCGCCGAGCCGTATGCCGATGTCCCGGGTCCGGCCATCGCCGATATTGCGCACCACCTTGGCGCGATTGGGTGCGGCAAAATCGCTGAGCCCCCCCGAAAGCAACACGACATCGAGCACGCGCAAACCCTTGCGATAGGGAACGCTCTGCTGCGTCTTCACCTGCCCGATGACCTGCACCTGGCTGAAGGTGCCAGCCGCGTTCTGCAGGATGACATTCACGGTGGGACTGAGCACGAACTCGCCCAGCACCTGCTCCACGTCGCGGGCCAGCTGGGCCGGCGTCTTGCCGACCGCCATCATGTCTTCGACCAAGGGAGTTGATATCCGTCCGTCCGGACGGACGGGCACGATGACCGAGAGTTCCGGATTGTCGAGCACGAACACCTGCAGACTGTCCCCGGGTCCGATGATGTAGTCATTGCGTGGCGCTGCCGTGTCGGGCGCCTGGGCTGTTGCGAACACCGGATGCAGCAGCAGCATCGCTGCCACGGCGGAAAGGATTCGAGAACAAGGCCTGGATGATTGCACGTGGACGCCCATTCCTTAAGCAACTACCTGGACTGGAAACGAGGACACAGGGTTGACAGCATTCTACCATCGACCGGAGAGCCCAACTGCAGGACGGATTCCGCCCCGTTTGCGGGAACAGTTACCATATGCCACGACACGCGTATCCGGAGCGAACTGCGTCACACTGCTGCGATGCGGGACTATGCCGGGCACAGTCCTGTATGCCACCCTAACCTTCCGTCTTCCTTCCCGAAGACGGGCCACGCCAGGCGAAAGAATCAATGTGCGGTTTTTGCGGCGTTTACGATGCCTCCGGCAGGAATGCGATCGACCATGACCTGATCCGCCGGATGTCCGCGCTGATGCGCGAACGTGGTCCGGATGCCGAAGGATTCCACTTCGAACGCCATGCCGCCTTCGGGCACCGCCGGCTGACCATCATCGACCTTTCTGCGGGGGAACAGCCCGTATTCAACGAGGACCGCACGGTACTGGTGGTCTTCAACGGCGAGATATTCAACTACCAGGAACTGCGGGAGCAGCTGCAGAAGCAGGGCCACACCTTCCGCACCGCCACCGATACGGAAGTCATCGTGCATGCCTGGGAGCAGTACGGGGAAGCCTGCGTCGAGCACTTCCGCGGAATGTTCGCATTCGCCATCCATGACCTGCGCGACGGCTCGCTCTTCCTCGCCCGCGACCGCCTGGGCATCAAGCCCCTCTATTATTCGCGCAGGGGCGGTTCAATCCGCTTCGCTTCCGAGATCAAGCCGCTGCTGCTCGACCAGGGCGGTGTGGCCGACCCGGATCCCGCAGCCGTTGACCTCTTCGTCTCGGTCGGCTACGTGCCGGGCGAACAGACGATGTTCAAGGGCATCCGCAAGCTGCTTCCCGGCCACTGGCTGCGCTGGAAGCGTGGCGAGGCCGAGCCCGTCGTGCAGCGCTACTGGGACGTGCCCGGCGGATCCCCCGCAGCCATGGAGCCGGAGGAGGCGCTGGAGAGATTCGGTGCGCTGCTGCGCGAGAGCGTACGCCTGCGCATGATCAGCGACGTGCCGCTGGGTGCCTTCCTGAGCGGTGGCGTCGACTCCAGCGTGATCGTCGCCCAGATGCAGGAACTCAGCAGCCGGCCGGTCAGGACGTTCTCGATCGGCTACGGCGATTCGCCGGAGCACAACGAACTGCCGTTCGCCCGGGCCGTTGCCGATCATCTCGGCACCGAGCACGTGGAGCACGTGCTTACCCATGGCGATTTCTTCGCGAACATCGATGCCTTCGTGTTGCGGTCGGAGGAGCCCATCGTCGAGAGCGCGGGCATCGCCTTGTTCCACCTCGCGAGGCGCGCGCGGCAGGACGTGACGGTGGTGCTGTCGGGCGAAGGGGGCGATGAAATCCTCGCCGGCTATCCCCTCTACCAGCTGATGCGCAAGGTCGATGGCGTGCGCAGGCTCGCGGTCCCGACGGGCGCGGCCGCGCTGGCGCGGCTTGCGGCACGCTGGACCGCCAGCGAGAAGGCAGCCAAGTACCTCGACTGGATCGGCACCGCGCTGCCCCACAGATACCAGGGCATTTCCAACGACGTCACGCCGGCCATCCGCAAGCGGATGTATGCACCGGGTTTCGCGGACCAGGTGCGCGGCAACACCGATGCCTGTTTCGCAGAGCTCTTTGCCCGACTGCCGGAGGCATCTGAGCTGAAGCGCATGTCGTACGTCGACCTGAAGTCATGGCTTCCCGATGACTTGCTGGTCAAGGCGGACAAGATGACGATGGCGGCATCGGTGGAACTGCGGGTTCCGCTGCTTGACCACAAGCTGGTGGAATTCTGCCTCGCGCTGCCCGACGCGCTCCGGCTCAATGGCCACACCGGCAAGTACCTGCTGAAGCAGACTGCGCTGCGCTGGTTGCCGCCGCAGATCGTCCACCGCAAGAAGCAGGGCTTCCCGGTACCCATCTCCCTCTGGTTCCGCACCGGGCTGCACGAGCGCATCCGCGAGGTGCTGCTCGACCGACGGTCACTGGAGCGTGGCTACTTCGATCCGGACTACATCCGGGGCATCCTCGCGCGCCACAAGGAAGGAGCGGCGGACAACAGCCGCCGCATCCTCACGCTGGTCATCCTGGAACTCTGGCACCGCAATTTCGTGGACGGTGTGTGCGCACCGATCCGCAACCTGGACACCGCGGCTACCGTGCGGGCGAACGTGGCGTGAAGGTACTGCTGCTAAGCAACCTGTTCCCGACCTCCTCCGATCCGAACCGCGGCCTGTTCACCGCGCAGCTGGCCGCGGAGATGCGCGGGCACTGCGACCTGCGCGTGATGGTGCCACTGCCCTGGACTCCACAGGGTGCGCTGGCGGCCAGCATCCTGCCGGCGCGCTATCGCGAGTTCGCACTGGCAAGCAAGCAGATGCTTGTGCGCGGGGTCGAGGCACAATACCCGCGCTATCCGCTGCTGCCCCGGGTTTCAGAACGCTGGCATCCGGCGCTCATGCGCCTGACGCTGCGGCGTCGGCTGGAAAGGCTGCGGCGGGAGTTCCCGTTCGAAGTGATCCTGAGCCAGTGGCTGTACCCGGACGGCGTCGCGGCCGTGGCGATCGGCCGGGAACTGGGCGTGCCCGTGGTGGTTTCCGGCCTGGGCTGCGACGTCAATGAGTACCTGTTCCATCCCGAGAAGCGCCAGCAGTTGCTTGAAGCGCTGCAAGGCGCCGCCGCGATCACCGTGGTTTCCTCCGAGCTCGCCGACGTGCTTTCCGGAACCGGCATTCCCGCCGGTCGCATCACGGTGATTCCCAACGGCGTGGACACAACCCGTTTTCACCCCGCCTCGCGGGAAGCAGCCCGCGCCGCGCTCGGGCTCGATGCGCAGCGTCCGCTGGTGGTTTGCGTGAGCCGGCTGAGCCCCGAGAAGGGAGTCCAGGTACTGGTCGAGGCAGTTCCCCTTCTCGCCAGGCTCAGGGCCGGCATCCACGTCGCGGTGGTGGGTGACGGACCGGAACGATCCACGCTGCTGGAGCGGATCAGCCGCGACGGCAGCGCTGATTCGATCCGCATGGTCGGCGCCGTGCCGCACGAGCAGGTTGCGACCTGGCTGGCAGCGGCCGACGTGGTGTGCATGCCCAGCCTGCGCGAGGGCCATCCCAATGCGGCGATGGAAACGCTCGCCAGCGGCCGCCCGCTGGTGGCGAGCCGTGTCGGGGCGCTGCGTTCAATGATCAACGATGGCGTCGGACGGCTGGTTCCCCCTGGCGATGCGGACGCACTGGCGCATGCGCTGGACGACGCGCTGGGCATGTCCTGGGACGAGGCCGCGATTTCGCGCACCGTGGAGGACAGCAGCTGGAGCGCCGCGGCCAAGCGCTACCTCGAAGTGCTCGCCCGCCACGCGGCGAGACCAGACAAGGCGGCGTGATGGGCCTGCCGGCGCCCATGACGTTGTTGCGCCTGCTGGCGCCGTGCAGCGGCGGACGCGTGCGCTTCAGGCTGCAGCCCCGACGGCAGCTGGCCCTGACCTTCGACGACGGCCCGCACCCTGACACGACACCACCGATACTCGATGCACTGGCTGCTGCCGGCGCGCACGCGACCTTCTTTGTCCAGGGCAGCGCGGCAGCCACGGCGCCGCACATCATCCGGCGGGCTCACAGCGAAGGACATTGCATCGCCTCGCACGGCATGACCCATGTGTCGGCGCGCCGGCAACCTGCGGCGGAGGCGGTGGCCAATGCGACGCAGTGCCACGACCTGCTGCAGCAGGTGCTCGGCGCGGAGCTGCCGCGACTTTACCGGCCACCCTATGGCGAACTGTCCCTCGGTGCGCTGCGCGGACTGCTGGCATCGGAATTCCGCCTGGAATTCTGGAGCCGCGACAGCCTGGACTCGTTCGTGGATTCCGCGGCGGAGCTCCGGCACCGCTTCACGCAGTCACCGCCCGCCGACGGCGACATCCTGCTGTTCCACGACGACTACCGCCTCACGGCAGAGGCACTGCCGGACCTGCTTCGCCAGATCAGGGCTGCCGGGTTCGCCACCGTCCGCATGGACGGGGAAACTAGCTGAGAGGACCGGCCGCGGTCGCCTCGTCGAGCCTTCCAAGGATGCGCCTTGCGGCGTTGGTCCAGGTATAGGTTTCCGTGAGCATCGCATAGCCCGCGTCAGCCAGCTTGCGCCCGCTGTCGGGATGGTCGACCACCCGCGCCAGGGCAGCGGCAGCTTCCGCGACGTCCAGTGGCGTGAACAATTCGGCCGTGACGCCGTGCTCGTGCACGTCTTCGATGGGTGGCAACCGCGGCAGCACCAGCGGCATGCGCAGCGCCATCATCTCGAACATCACGATGGGTGAGCCGAAGTCGTTCGAGTGCGGCAGCATGCCAACATCGAAGGTCTGGATGTAGTCGTAGACTTCGGCGCGCGGGATGGCGCCGGTGAGCTGCACGTCGCCGCGGAATGGCGAGGACTCCAGTCGTGCCGTGAGCCCGGCGATCGCCGGGCCGGCGCCCACCAGGCAGAGCCTGAGGAAGGGCCGGGTTCGTCGCAGGTCCTCGAACACCTGCAGCATCAGGTCCAGCCGGTCCCAGTGGTCGAACCAGCCCGCGAATCCAATCACCGTCTCGTCCCGGTAGCCAAGATGCGCCCGCATCTGCTCGCGTGAGCGCGCAAGGCGCAGGCGACCCACGTCGAAACCGTTCGGCACCACGGCAAGACGCGCCGGATGGAGGCCAGCTCCAAGCAGCAGGCGCCCGAGGCTGGATGAGACGGCGTGCACGGCCGTGCAGCGCCGCAGCAGGAACTTCTCGAAGCTCGCACACAGCCTCGGGAACGACTGGTGGCGGGCGCGGTTGCGGATGCCGCAGGCTTCATTGGCCTCGAGCAGGAAGCGGCAACCTGCCTGTCGCGCCGCGATGGCTCCGGCAACCAGGTAGAACGCATAACGCTCGAACACCAGGTCGTAGGAGCCGTCACGCAGGGCGCGGCGCAGCCGCAGGAAGGCCGGCACGTTGTAGATGATCTCGCCCACTTCGAACAGCCAGTTCGGCATGTACAGGCTGACCATCTTCCAGGCCGACGCCCAGCCGCGCGTGCGGGTGCGCGCCTTGTCCACCGGAACCGAGGCACCGGCGCTGAAAGGATCCACGCCGGGCGGGGAGAGTACGTCCACGGTGTGGCCCAGGCCGCGCAGTGCCGTCACGATGCTGACGATGTGATTGCCTTCTGCGCCGCGACCCTGGGTGCGGTGGTGGTAAAGGATTCTCAGCGGGCGTGGACTCACCGGATCGCCTCGCCATGTGCCAGCCCCTTGATGATCCCGTACATCTCCCAGGCCGTCACATAGCGCAGGGTGACGCCCGGGGCATCGCGATACTGGCGCTCCAGTTCGGTCCACATCAGGTCCAGGTCGCCCCCCAGCAGCGAATCCATGGTTGGATCCTCGGCGCCGTGGGTATGCAGCTTGATGAAGACGTGCTGCCCGGCGCCGGGGATGCGCGGCGCCAGCCTGGACCAGAGGGATACACGCTCCGGAGTCGGCCGCGCGTCGGCGGATATCTCGGCATTCTCGATGCGCGGCACCACACCGAGCTTGCGGGAACGCCAGTTCAGTCCCAGCGGCCCCTGCACGATCAGCAGTTCCTCCGGCCGGGCCCAGTCGCCCGTGACCAGCTGGCGCCCGGTGTCGTGGGACTTGCGGCAACCGTCACGCCCCCGGGCGAAGTAGATGGAATTGATCGTGCGCGTCTGCGTGTCGCTGGGGGCGGAAGGCAGGGTGAAGTCGGCGACACAGCCGGTGTCGACCAGCACCTTCAGTTCGTTGTCGACGCCGCACCAGCGGCCATCGGGCCGGGAATTGTCGAGGGCCCAGTTGCCGTGCACGAAGCAGTACGGGATGCGGCCATCCGGTCCGGTCGGGCGCAGCAACAGCCCGTGGCGGTGGTGCAGTACGTCAACGAAGCCGAGCAGCGCGGCGGCCAGCTTGTCGGCCGTATCCCCGTCGTGGTGATAGTGGACGTCCACATCGCCGAAGCCGCGCCTTGTCAGCTCCGCGAGCTGGTCGAGCACCGCGGCATCGTATTCCTCGATGGGATAGAAGTGCGTGTGCTGGGGATGGCGGCCGGTGCTGTCCGCATGCCGGGCCGCTATCAGCGGATATTCCCTGCACCAACGCTCCACGCGCGCTGCAGCCCTGGCGGGCTCGGCCTTGCCGCCGAAGGGTTCGAAGTGATCTGCCACGGCGACGTACACGGTGGTGCCGGGCGACAGCGCGCCTTGCGGGGCGGGCCGATGGCGCAGGTACGACGGCAGCCAGTAGTGCATGTTGCGGCTGCGGATGCCGATGAAGATGAGCGCGGCCAGCGCCAGCAATACAGCCGCAGCCCCCGACAACACCACGACTGTCACCGCGCCGCCTTCGCCCACAGCGTGGACTGCCCGCCCCTGAAACAGCGGACCATGGCCGCCACGGCGGCAATGTTCATCAGCAGGAAATAGAAAGGCACGTAGAAAGGCGTCGGCCTCATGCCTGCCCTGTTCAGTCCCCAGCCCACGGCTGCGAGGGCGTAGAAGGCGACCTGCGCCAGCAGCAGCGCCCGCAGCACGCTGCCGGGGGCGGACGCGATCGCACTTCCGGCGAGCGCGAGCAGCAGGAACAGTGGCATGGTCCACCGCAAAATCTTGTGGCTGACGAACTTGAGCGCGAACGACGGGGAGGAGCAGATCGCGCGCCACTCCCGGCGCAGGTCCTGCAGGCCGCCCGCTATCATGCGGACCTTGGTGCGGTAATCCTCGAGCATGGTGAGCGAGGCCTCCTCGGTAGCGGTCGCACGCGGCTCATACACCACGGCCCCACCCTGCTCCACGATGCGCAGGGTAAGGAAAAGGTCGTCATTCACCACGCCAGGGGGAATCGGCACATACGCGTCGCGACGCAACGCGAAGACCTCGCCATCGGCAGTCACGGTGCCGCCCAGCCCGCTTTCCGCGGCCTTGATGCGTGATTCATATCGCCAGTAGAGTCCGTCGCCGCCACTGGCCGCGCGCTCCCTGGAAGCCACGATGCGCTTGGCGCCCGAGACACCCGCCACTCCGGGCTGCGCCAGGCGTGCGACAAGCAGGCGGATGGCGTCCGTCGAGTAGTCGTTGTTGGCGTCGGACAACACCAGCACGTCGGCCTGCGCCGCGGCCACCGCGCGGTTGAGGGCATGCCCCTTGCCGCGCCGCACGGGGTCGAAGAGGCAGGTGACCCGCTCGTCCGCGAAGGCGCGCACCCGCTCCGCAGTCGCATCGCTGGATCCGTCGGCAACGACGATGATCGACAGCAGCCCGGGCGGATAGTCCAGCGCCAGACTGTTGCGGAGCTTCGCGGCGATCACCTTCTCCTCGTTATATGCAGCGATCACCATGGCTACGCGCGGCAGGCCCGGGGGCGCAGGGTGCGGACGCTGGCCGCGCAATGTGGCCAGCAGGATCACCAGCAGCGGGTAGCCGACGAAGTGGTAGGCGCCTGCACCCAATCCCACCCAGGCGGCAACCGCCGCCGCGTGCGTGACGGCGTCCATGGAAGTCACGGGGACATGGCGCCGCGCAGGTCGCGCGCCACCCGGTTGATCCGCTCCATGGCACCCCGGTCGTCCGCGCCGTAGGCATACCGCAGGCCGATGTGATGGAGGAACATCGCCGCCAGCGACTCCCAGGCGTGGCGCGCGGTCATATGGAACCGTGCCATGTAGTTCCGGACGTATTGTGCGGCCATCGGACTCCAGGCATGGGGCATGCCCCGTGAAAGAACCTCGAGAATGTCATCGGAGCTGCCCAGCGTGATCTCCCGGTAGCCGATGAGGTACAGCAGGTCGACCATCGGCAGGCCTGCTTCGCAGGCCAGCTCCCAGTCTATGACAGCTTGCACGGCACGAGTCCGCCGGTCGAAGACCAGGTTCTCAAGTTTGAAGTCCCCGTGCGACCACACGATGGCGCGTGGCTGGCCATCCGAGACGCTGTCCAGCAGGGTCTGCCGCAGCCCGGACAGCGTGGCGGATGCCGCTGGATAGCGCGCCACTGCTGCACGCGCAGCGCGATCCACTGCATCTTCCAGGAGCCCGTTGCCCAACGGCGCCATGCGCAGGGATTGTTCGTTGAATCGCACCAGCACTTCAAAGGCGGCATCGAACAGACGTGACATGTGCGGCACTGGCAGGTCCACGGTCACGCCGTCGAACGCCTGCATGCTGAATGCGGGCCTGCCGCGGAAAAGGATTTCCTCGCGGAAACCCGGCACCAGCCGGGCAATGTCCAGGCCGGCGCGGGACAGCCGGTCCAGGATGCCGAACTCGGTGCGCCGGCGTTCCACGGTCAGCAGGTCGCCGGGCAGCACGTGCATGCGCGCCCCGGTACCGCGCGGCTGGTAGAAACTCTTGGCGGGATTGATGATGAAGCGTTCGAATTTGCCGTCGGTCGCGCCCGGATCCAGTTCCTGGAGCGCCGGGGCCTGCAACATGCAGCGCGAGGCAACCACCACCTGCGCCGGCGCGAGCCAGCGCGCACCCGGCCCGAACAGGACTTCCTTGGCAGACTCGGCGCGGCGCCAGGAATTGCGCGCCGAGCGATACCCTGCAGCGGGCAGGATTTCCGAGATGCTTCCGCGATCGCACATCGCAGCCCACGTCCTCTGGTACGTGAAACCGCGCTGCCTCAGGAGGCCGAGCATCCTGCGCAACAGCTGCGGCCGGCTGCTCCAGCCGGTGTCCCCGGCATCCAGGTACAGCAATCCATCCGGCGCCAGGACCCGGGCGCACTCATCCAGCAACGCCTGTGCGGTGCCGGGAAACCAGTCCGCCCCCAGCATCCGGCACAGCACCATGTCGAATCCGCCGGCAGGCCCGGGAATGGCGGGATCGTCCGGCTCCACCACGTGGCGGGTCACATGGGCATCCATGAAGTACGCGAGCGGCGCCGCCGAGTCGCGCGCCGGCGTGTCCACGCACAGCACGCGGGCGCCCTGCGGCTCCCGCGACAGCAGGTGCAGCCAGCCGGTGTTCCGGTCGGGAGCCGGCGCCGTCATCCTGCGCGCTCCCGGTACAGGGCCTCATAGGCAGAAACCATCTTTTCCATGCCGAAAAGCCCACGCGCGCGCGCATGACCGGCATTTCCCATCTGCTTCCGCAACGCACCGTCACTGGCGAGACGCTGGATGGCATTGCTGAATGCGGCCTCGTCACCGGCGGGAACCAGCAGCCCGTTCAGGCCGTGCTCCACCAGCGCCGGCACGCCGCCCACCTCGGTGGCAATCACCGCCCGCCCGTTGGTCATGGCTTCCAGCAGCGACATGGGAATTCCCTCGGACAGCGAGCTGAGCAACATCACGTCCGCGCCGCGGATCAGCGGATCCGTGTCGGTGCGGAATCCCAGGAAGCTGATACGTGCGCCCAGCTGGAATCCTGCGGCAAGCTGTTCGAGCATGCCGCGCTCCGGACCATCCCCCACTATCACCAGCCGGGCCGCGGGTAACGACCTGCTGGCGTCGGCAAAGGCCCGGATCATCAGCTGGAGGTTCTTCACCGGCGCGAGCCGGCAAACGGCGATGAAGACCACTGCAGCCGGATCGGCGTGGCCCGGTTCCGGCGGCACGGCCTCGACGGCCACGCCATTGGCTATCGAGCGGGTTGCTTCAAGGGGAATGCCGACCTCTGCAGCCACGTGGCGGCGCAGGTCCTCCGATACACATACGATGTGCGCCCGGCCCGCCATGCGGCGCTCGAAAAAGTGGCGCATGCCGCGCTTGGCGCGCGCCCATGATCCTTCGCCGCCGGTCATGTAGAGGCCATGCACGGTATGCACGTTGACGCTTGTGCCGGACAACCGGGACGCGAGCATCGCATCGAGGAACACGCCCCAGTCATGTGTGTGGATGACGTCTGGCCGCTCACGTCGGAGCAGGCGCACAAGACGCACCAGCGCGGCGGGATCCGCTCCCTCGCGCTTGCCGATGGCATGCCAGGGCACCGAAGGACTAAGCTGCTGCGCCAGGGCACCGCCCTGCTTCAGGCAGACCACCGACACCTGGTGCTCCCGCGCCAGCGCATTGGCCAGTGTGACGACGACACGTTCGGCGCCGCCGACCTCCAGCGATTCGGTCACCTGGATTATCCGCATCGGCCCGCGACCCTATCCGAGGTAGAAGATCACGAAGACCTGCATCATCACCAGGAAACCCACGACACCACCGCCGATGAACATCAGGTCGCGCTTTTCGGCGCGCACCGGTTCGGGCTGGTAGCGCCCCACCGCCGCACAGACAGCCAGCAGCAGGTACCAGGTTTCATACTCAAGCGTGACGAACATCGCGCTGATGAGGTACCCGAGGATCGACAGGATCATCGCCACGTAGAAGTCCCTTTCCTTCGGGTCTTCCGTGCGCCGCCAGGCGAGTACCAGGGACTTGATGGCGAAATAGATCATCCCGAACCAGATGAACAGGCCGACCATGCCCATCTCGCCGCCGATTTCCACGGCCGAATTGTGCGCAATCAGCTTCGACGTGTAGGCGCGGAAGTTGCCGCGGCCGATGCCGAAGGCCGGATCCTGCTTCACCATGTCCAGGCCCTGCGCCCACATCTCGACCCGGTATTGGGTCGAGTTGCTGGAGTCGCGTACCGTGGTGAGGTGCGAGGGCGCTGCGCTGAACAGCAGCGCGACCACTGACCCGAACATCACCAGGTGCTTGATGGACACTCCCGACTTCAGCGCAATGAAGATTCCCAGGGTGGCGGCCGTGGCCAGCAACCCGCCGCGCGAGCCGATGAAATAGATGGCGACCATGTAGAGGGCCGTCAGCAGGAGGGCGAAGAGCCGTGTCGCGCCTGTGTAGCCCCGGCCGAGCTTGATGATCAGGAACGGCAGGGCAATGGAGAAGAGCACGGCGAAGACACCCGGCCCGTCGAAGATGCCCACCCACCGCGCGCGCCCCTTGCCCCCGGCGGCCAGCACTTCCGGATCGATCCACGAGAATGTCTGCCCTGCCCAGCCCCTGCCGTCAGGGCTGAACCGGTGGAACATGACCTCCACCGCCAGGACCGTGACCAGAAACACGATGAACCCCATCATGCGGCGCGCGGCCCTCGGGTCCGGCAGCAGCGCCACCACAAGCTTGAACAGGATGAACCACTTGAAGTAGTTGACGAGGTGCGCCGTGCTTTCTGGCGTCAGGTTGCTCAGCACGGCGCCGGCAGCCATCCAGATGACGAAGAGCAGGAACAGCCCGTCGTGGATCGAGAAGCGCAGCAGTTGCGCCAGGCGACCCGACAACACCACGGTGATGAACAACAGCGGTATTGCGATGAAGTCGGTGGGCAGGTTCACCAGGGGCCCGAGCCAGAGCTGCGGCGCCATGATCAGCGTGACGAGGTAGAACCCTATGGCGAACACGATGGACTGCCCTGTGAAACCCGGATGGAGGCGTGGCTGGAGGGCGCAGATGGTTGCCCATGCCGGCCTGCGCCACGTTGACATGTGTTCTGGTTCTGATATCCGGCGTTGAATATTACATAATATGAGTGCACGCTTGTTCCAGCATGTCGGCGCCCCGAGACAGGTTTGCCAAATCCGCGCAGGCGGTTGAAACTGCACGCAGCAATGGCAAACCCGCTGCAAGGCGGGGACGCAAAGCCTCCGGTCTGGCGATCGATGCTGATCAGCAGATAGCGGGGCTGCCGGTGGTGCGCACCGTCAGCAACTGCTCAATGCCTTTCTGTCATCCGCCCCGTCGGCCTTGCATGGGGAGATGGATGGTAATGGGTTCCACGCGCAGGATTGCGATTCTGTTTGGCCTGTCCGGCGTCGCGCTGTCCGGCTGCCTTCCACAGGAATCCGTCGGCCTGCCCGCAGCCTCGCCGGCTGAGACTCATGCCAACATTCCACCCGTCATGTCTGGCGTTCCGGGCACATCCGCCGTGGCAGGCAACCCGTATTCGTTCCAGCCGGCGGCCAGCGACCCGGATGGAGACGCACTCGGGTTCGCCATCAGCAACAAGCCGGCATGGGCGAACTTCAGCACCTCCACCGGCGCCCTCACCGGCACTGCCCAGGCGGGCACCTATTCCGACATAACGATCACCGTCAGCGATGGTCACGACTCCGAATCGCTGGTCTTCAGCCTCGTGGTGACCGCTCCTCCGGTAGTGACCGCTCCTCCGGCGGTGGTCAGCACCGCCATACTGAACTGGAGTCCGCCGGTGCAGTACGTGGATGGTGGCGCCCTGGGCCCCGGCGACCTGGCAGGATTCCGCCTGTACCACGGCACCAGTGCAAACACCCTCAATGATGTCGTCGAGGTGTCTGATGCAGGTGAATCCACCTACACGTTCCGCCAGCTGGGGCCGGGGGTCCACTATTTCGCGGTGAGTGCCATCACGGTGCAGGGCGCCGAGAGCGCCCTCACGCCGGTGAAGACCAAGACCATCCTGTAGGTCAGCCGACGGTTCCCTCCCGGCCGTACCGGTCATCGAAACGCACGATGTCGTCCTCACCGAGGTAGCTGCCAGACTGCACCTCTATGATGTGCAGCGGGATCTTGCCGGGGTTCTCGATCCGGTGCCGCTGCCCGACGGGGATGTAGGTGGACTGGTTTTCCTCCAGCAGGAACACCTTCTCGCCGCAGGTAATGCGTGCCGTGCCCGACACCACGATCCAGTGTTCGGCCCTGTGGTGATGCAATTGCAGCGAGAGCTGCGCGCCGGGCTTTATCGTCAGGCGCTTCACCTGGAAACGATGGCCATTGTCGATGCTGTCGTAGCTACCCCAGGGACGATACACCTCGCGATGCAGGGAATGCTCCTGGCGGCCGGCGGACTTCAGTCGCGCGACAAGCTTCTTGACGTCCTGCACGCGGTCCTTCGGTGCGACCAGGACCGCATCCTTGGTCTCGATGACGACATGGTTTTCCAGCCCGACCGCGGAGACGAGGCGGCTCTCCGCGTACAGGTAACATCCCGCTGAATCCTCGATGATCACGTCGCCCCGGGTCACATTGCCCTGCGGATCGGCGGGAAGCGATTCATGCAGTGCCGACCACGAGCCGACGTCGCTCCAGCCCGCATCGAGCGGCACGACCACGGCATCGGCGGTTTTTTCCATCACCGCATAGTCGATGGAGTCGGCCCGGCACTCCTCGAATGCGCTCCGCCCCACACGCACGAAATCAAGGTCTGGCTTGGCCCCGGCCAGGGCCGCGCGGGCCGCCGCGAGGATGTCGGGGGCATGCCTTCCCAATTCCTCAAGGTAGCGGCCTGCCTGGAACAGGAACATGCCGCTGTTCCAGAAATAGCCGCCCTCCTTGAGGAAGCCCTGGGCACGCGCAGCGTCCGGCTTCTCGATGAAGCTGGAGATGGTGAAGGCACCACCCTTCGTGGCCGCACCCGCCTGGATGTAACCGTATCCGGTTTCGGCCGTCGTAGGGGTGATGCCGAAAGTCACCAGTCTTCCTTCCGCGGCGGCGGCCTGTGCGGAACGCACTGCTGCATGGAATGCCGGCACGTTGCGGATCAGATGGTCTGCCGGCAGCACCAGCAGCAACGCCTCGGGGGCGGCCTGCAATGCCGCCAGGGCGATGGCAGGAGCCGTATTGCGTCCGACCGGCTCGAGGACAATCGCCTCCGGCTGCACGTCGATCTGCCGCAGCTGTTCGGCCACCAGGAAGCGGTGCGCGTCGTTGCACACGATAATGGGCCGGCCCACTTCGAGGCCGCCGAGCCGCAGCAGGGTTTCCTGCAACATGGTCCGCTCGCCAACGAGCGGCAGCAGCTGTTTGGGATAAAGCTCGCGCGACAGCGGCCAAAGCCGGGTGCCGGAGCCACCTGAGAGCACTACTGGCGTCAGCATGCGGCGAATCATATAGCAGCAGCCAGCGCGCGGGCACCGGACTGGCGGAACACCTTCCTCTTCATCGACCCCACCATGCACTGGTTCCTTGCCAGCATGTAGCGCGTCTTCTGTCGAATCCGCATCCGTCCGGACCAGCATGAGTCGATCGGCACACGCGTCGCGTGAAGTGACGTGCCTGTTCCTGCGTCAAATCAGGGAAATGATGAGGGCCCAACCGGACCTTTGTCTCAGGACTGGAGGAAAACAGCGCATAGCATGACCACGCATTATGTCGTCGCCATGTCTGCCGGTTGAGACATTGTCTGTAACCCAAGACATGTTGTGCGACGGTCATTACGCGCGCATAAATTCGTCTCATAGGCAAACCCGCCGCAAGGTGGGGACGCAAAGCCTCCGGTCTGACGGTAGCGACTACTGTGCAGATAGCGGGGCTGCCGGCCGCTCGAAGGCAGCCGTCAGTACCTTCTATTCCGCACTCCGTCCATAAACCGCTCCGACCAGAAGCGCCTTGCGCTGGAACGGGAGAATGGAATGAGAAAGCGGAACTGGCATGTCGGCATCGCTGCGGTACTCGCGGGAGTTGCACTGGCAGGGTGCCTTCCCGAGGTAGATGGCGTTGCGGCGCCCGCACCGGCGCCCAGCGAAACGGTCGCGAATTCACCACCGTCGATCAGTGGCGCACCGGTCCCATCAGCCGTCGCGGGCACTTTGTGGCAGTTCCAGCCGGTTGCATCCGATGCCGATGGCGATGCCCTGACCTTCAGCGCATCAGCCATCCCCTCCTGGCTGAACCTCAATGCCCAGACCGGACGCCTGTCCGGCACCCCGGCCGAAGCGGACGTCGGTAGCAGCGCATCCATCGTCATCTCCGTATCCGACGGCGAGGCCAGTGCGGCGTTGCCCGGGTTCTCCATCACGGTCGCTTCGGCACTGCCTTCCACGCCACCGCCCGCCGAGCCACCGCCCTCCCAGCCGCCTCCTCCCGCCAACACCGCGCCCCGGATTTCCGGCACGCCTGGCAGCTCCGTGCAGGCAACAACCGCCTACACCTTCACCCCCGCCGCCACCGACGCGGAGACCCCGCAGTCCCTGGCCTTCTCCATCTCCGGCAAGCCGTCCTGGGCCTCATTCAGCACCGTCACCGGCAGGCTCTCCGGCACCCCGTCGGCCACCCAGGCCGGCACCTTCGGCAACATCGTGATCAGCGTCAGCGACGGCGCACTGAGCGCCTCCCTGCCCGCCTTCTCGATCACCGTCACGCCTGTCCCCAACCGTGCCCCGACCATCACCGGCACGCCCGGCACCAGCGCCACAGTCGGCACTGCCTACTCCTTCCAGCCCAGCGGCGCAGATCCGGACGGCCAGACCCTTTCCTACACCATCGCCAACAAGCCAGCCTGGGCCAGCTTCAGCACCACCACCGGCCGCCTGTCGGGCACGCCTGCCGATGCCCATGTCGGCACCACGTCCGGCATCATCATCACTGTGAGCGACGGCACTGCCAGCACGGCGCTTGCCCCGTTCTCCATCACGGTGGCCGCGCGCCCCAACAGCGCCCCGACCATCACGGGCACCCCTGCCACCGGCGCCACCGCCGGTACCGCCTACTCCTTCCAGCCTTCCGCCTCGGACCCCGAGGGCCAGACGCTTTCCTACACCATCACCAACAAGCCGGCCTGGGCCACCTTCAGCGCGACCACGGGCCGGCTCTCCGGCACGCCTGGTGATGCGAACGTCGGCACCGTCTCCGGCATCGTGATCACGGTCAGTGACGGCACGCTGAATGCCTCGCTTCCCGCCTTCACGCTCACCGTTGCCGCCCGCGCGAACCGCGCGCCCACGGTCTCGGGCGCGCCCGCCACTGCGGCCACGGTCGGCAGCGCGTACCGCTTCGCACCCACCGCCAGCGACCCGGATGGCGATTCACTGAGCTGGTCCATCACGGGCAAGCCCTCCAACGCCACCTTCAGCACCGCCACGGGTGAACTCACCTGGACTCCCACGGCCGCGGGCACTGCCTCGAACATCGTGATCAGCGTGACCGACAGCAAGGGCGCATCGGTATCGCTGGCGGCGTTCTCGATCACGGTGGCGGCGGCGCCGGCCACGGGATCCGCCACGCTGAACTGGGCATCCCCGGCCCAGTACACCGACGGCAGCCCGCTGCCCGCGGGGCAGCTCTCCGCCTTCCGCATCTACAAGGGCACCAACGCGTCTAACCTGGCGCGGATCGCCGAGGTGGATTCACTGACCACCACGTTCGCGGTGCAGAACCTGGGCTCTGGCACGCACTACTTCGCGGTGACCGCCGTCGCCACCAATGGCGAGGAAAGCGGCATGTCATCCGTCGGAAGCAAGACCATCCCCTAGCAGCCCGCCAGCTGCACGGCACCGGGTGGCGCCTCGCGGCCCACCCGGATCCCTTCCCTCCGGCACGCCGGCGACACCCACGACCACGGCCTCTTCCCGCCGCGGCACACGATCAACCCCGAGCGCATCTTCCCCATGCGCATGCTGCCGCACACCGCCTGGCTGTTGCCGGCGTAGACATAGCCGACCATGTCCATCCCATCCTTGCAGGCCTCACGTGCCCCCGTGAGCACCAGCGCCGCATAAAGGCCCTTGCCCCGGTGCGCTGCCCTGGTCTTCGCCTCGTGCCCGTAGACGCGATCCGGCGGCACATTGATCGTCAGCCCCGGGACCAGCGGCCCGCTGCGCGCACTCCACGTGCACGACACCAGCCTGCCATCGAGGAACGCGGCCATGCAGCGCTCCCCGCGTTCCAGCTGCACGGTCACGCGGGGCAGATCCATCCATTCCGGTTCGTAATCCGCGGCGGCGGCCAGCACCTCTTCGGGCGTGGCCCAGCGCAACTCATAGGGTTCGATGCGGGGCTGGGGCAGCCCCAGCACCCATGACCGCTCATGGGTGCTGACGATGAAGATGTGCACCCCGACCCGATAGAGGATCCGGTCCACCAGCCATACGGCGGCATAGCCAATCCCTGCGTGTTTCCACACGCGCCAGCCATTGGCTAACGGGTTGCGCACATTCCTATCGCTTCCTGATCTCCACGTAATCGCGTTTTGCCGGCCCCGTGTAGAGCTGCCGTGGACGGCCGATGCGCATTGTCGGATCGGAGATCATTTCCTGCCAATGCGCCACCCAGCCTACTGTGCGTGCGACGGCGAACATCACGGTGAACATCGAGCGTGGTATGCCCAGCGCGCTGTAGATGATGCCGCTGTAGAAATCCACGTTCGGGTAGAGCTTGCGCTCGACGAAGTAGGGATCCTGCAGCGCGATCTCTTCCAGGCGCACGGCCAGCTCGAGCAGCGGATTGCTCTTCTGCCCCAGGCGCTCGAGCACCTTGTAGCAGGCGGCGCGGATGATCTTGGCGCGCGGGTCGAAGTTCTTGTAGACGCGGTGGCCGAAGCCCATCAGGCGGAAGTGGCTGGACTTGTCCTTGGCCATGGCCACGTACTTGGGGATGTTCTCCACCGTGCCGATCTGCTCGAGCATGGCGAGCACGGCCTCGTTGGCACCGCCATGGGCCGGGCCCCACAGCGCTGACACACCAGCCGAGATGGCCGCGTAGGGATTCGCACCGGTGCTGCCGGCCAGGCGCACGGTGGAGGTGCTGGCATTCTGCTCATGGTCCGCGTGCAGGATGAACAGCAGGTCGAGCGCCTCGGCGGCCACCGGGTCCACATGGTAGGACTCGCAGGGCACCGCGAAGAACATGTGCAGCAGGTTGGCGCTGTACGACAGGTCGTTGCGCGGATAGACGAACGGCTGGCCCAGTGAATGCTTGTAGGCCGCCGCCGCCACCGTGGGGATCTTCGCAATGATGCGATGGGAGAAGATCTCCCGGTGCCGCGGGTTATGGATGTCCATCGAGTCGTGGTAGAACGCGGACATCGAGGCAATCACCGCCGACACCATCGCCATCGGGTGGGCGTTGTGGTGGAAGCCGTTGAAGAACCGCAGCAACGACTCGTTGATCATCGTGTGATGACGGATGTCGTCGTTGAACTTGTCCAGCTGCTCCTTGGTGGGCAGGTTGCCATTCAGCAGCAGGAAGCACACCTCCATGAAGCTGGACTTCTCGGCCAGCTGCTCGATGGGATAGCCGCGGTGCATGAGCACGCCGGCGTCGCCATCGATGTAGGTGATCTTGCTCTCGCAGGCCGAGGTGACGCCGAACCCGGGATCGAAGGTGAAGACATCGTGGTCTTTCGCGATCGCCGCGATGTCGAGCACGTCGGGCCCGATCGTGCCGGATTTGACAGGAAGTACGCTCTTTTTGCCGCTCGCGGTGTTGATCAGTTCGAAGTTCTTGTCGGCCATGGTTCGATCCTGGGAGGAGTCCGGAAAGCCTACACGCTCCCGGCATCGAATCACAGGCTTCCGGCGCGGCCGGCGGCCTACTCGACGACCTTGATGTATTCGCCCACCGGCAGGGGCTTGTTGGGATAGACGCCGTTGATCATCTCGAGCTCTTCCTCGCGGTATTTCTGCGCGGGAATCTGCTCGGCGTATTCGGACAGGCGGGTGCTGGCTGTGGCGCGCAGGATCTTCAGCTTGTAGGGCTCGGCCAGCGGGAACTCGGCGGGCCTCAGGTCGCGGATGGTCTCGGCGATGGAGCGGAACAGGCCGTCGGCCTCTGGCCGGCCGTCGCGCGAGGAACGGCTGGCACCGGCAATGGTGAACACGCTGCCGCCACGGTACAGCGCGATGAAACGGATGGGGCCCGAACCGCGGTCCAGCGGGGAGCCATCACGGGTGAGCACCGAGAAGCCCTCCATGCCGTTGATGTTCACCGACTCGCCGCCGTGCAGCGTCGCCCCCTGCAGCATCTTCAGCAGGAAATCCCGCGGCGACTGGTTGGGCGGCCGGCTCTCCACCATGATCTGCATGATGGTTTCCTGGCTGCGCGTGTAGGCGAACAGCCGGTCGCGATGGTTCTCGATGATCCACCCCTTGGGGAAGGCCAGCGTGATGCCCATGTCGGCGTGGTAGAAGCGGTTGTCGCGCACCACGCCCTGGGCGCGGCTGGAGCCGAATGCCATGCCGTCGATGGCCTGCATGTAGGTGTTGCGGTTGAGCGCGAAGCCGCCCTCGGGCTGCGAGGCGGCGGCGGCATTGCGCGCGGCGGCAATGGCGCGGTCATCCGGCGCCGGGTGCGAGGAGAAGATGCCGTGGTAGATCTGCGGCTGGCGCCCCTCGGCCCGCGCGGTGTTGATCTCGAAGGCCTCCTGCGCCTTGAAGGTCTCGAACACATTGCGCGCGGCGCGCGGGTCGTAGCCGGCGCGCACCATGTATTTCATGCCGATGGCATCCGCCTCGGACTCGGCCTCGCGTCCATAGCCCTGCACCCAGGCGGCGGCGCCGATGTTGGCCATGTCGGCCACGGCGGCGTTGCCGGTGAGGATGATGGCAGCCAGGATGCCCAGGTTCGCCCCCACGCTGCGACTCTGGCCGCGGGCCGGATGGCGCGCGGTGACATGCGCGATCTCATGCCCCAGCACGGCCGCCATCTCCGCCTCGGAGTTGAGATAGGCCAGGAGGCCCCGGTGCACGTACACGTAGCCGCCGCCGGTGGTGAAGGCGTTGATGGAACCTTCGTCAATGACAGTGAAGGTCCACTTCATGTCCGGCATATCGCTGTTGCGGGCGATACGCTGGCCCACCGCGTTCACGTACTCCTGGACCGCCTGGTCCTCATAGAGCCCGTAGTAGCCGATGATCTCGTCGTACCAGCGGCGCGACTGCTCGATCTCCCCTTCCATGGTGCTGAACACCACGTTGCGGCCGCCGGTGGCCGGATTGCTGCCGCAGGAAACCAGCGTCGCGGCGACAAACAGCGCGGCGACGCAGCGGGTCAGGTAACGGTGGGTGTGCTGCCAGGACATGGCAGCATTCTATGCCCGGGGGGCAGGATGGGAAGCCGCAGGTGGGCGGCTTCCCCGCGGGCCTCAGCCAGCCGCGGCAGCGCTCTTGGAGGCGTACTTGCGGCGGAACTTGTCCACGCGGCCGGCGGTGTCGACCATCTTCTGCTTGCCCGTGTAGAACGGGTGGCAGGAAGAGCAGACTTCGATCTGCAGGTCCTGGCCCAGGGTCGAGCCCGTCTTGAACGCGTTGCCGCAGGAGCAGGTCACGTTGATCTGGGTGTAGGCAGGATGAGTATCGGCTTTCATGACGGGCGCACATTCCACAGGGGGCGCGCAGTCTAGCGGCAGGCGCGCCCCTGGGCAACACGATTCGACCCCCTGCCCTGGCAGCCGTTCACTTATCCCCAATTTCTGTGGATAAGTCTGTGCATGACTGGACCCCCACGCTGCCGAAACAGCCGGAATATTGCATTTCTGCGCGATTGATCAAAATATGACCAGGGAATATGTACTTGTCCAATCAATAGGTTACGGGCGATACATCGCGTTGTGTGACGTAATTCGCATGTAATTCTTTCAATCGCGGAAAACCCCTGAGTGCTGTGGATAGATGGAGGCGCGCCGCGGCGCGGAATCGCCTAACTGCGCGCCTGCATTGGCGAATTTTCGCCCGGCAGGAAGCACTGCAGCACCTCGTTGAGGAACTGGAAACCGCGGGGGGTGGCGCGCCAGTGGCCGGCGCTGGTTTCAAGGAGACCCCGGGCGGCCAGGTCCTGCAGCCGGGACTCGATGAGCTGGGGGCTGAGACCGGTGGTGGCGCTGAAATCCTCCAGGCGGAAACCGGCGGTGAGGCGCAGGGCGTTCATGAGGTACTCGAAGGGCAGGTCCGCGGCGGGGACGATGCGCCATTCCGGACCAGCAGCCGCGCTGGCCAGGTAGCGGCGCGGCTCCCGCAGGTGAGTGCTGCGGGCCACCCCGCCGTGCGTGAGCTTGCCGTGGGCGCCGGCACCCAGGCCCAGGTAGTCGCCGAACTGCCAGTAGTTGAGGTTGTGCCGGCTCCGGCGGCCGTCGCGCGCGTAGGCGGAGACTTCGTACTGCCCGAAGCCGCGTCCGGCGAGCAGCGCCTGGCAGGCCAGCTGCATTTCCCAGGCGGCGTCGTCATCGGGCAGTGGCGGTGGCCGCGCGGCGAACAGCGTGCCGGGCTCCAGCGTGAGCTGGTAGTGCGAGAGATGCGCGGGGTCGAGCGCCAGCGCGGCCTCGACATCATCGAGTGCGCCCTGCAGGGTCTGGCGCGGCAGCGCGTACATCAGGTCGAGATTGAAGTTGGCGAGTCCCGAGGAGTGCAGCTCCCCGGCAGCGCGCAGCACGTCGCCGCGCTGGTGGATGCGGCCCAGGGCCTTCAATGTTTCATCATCGAAACTCTGTGCGCCCAGGGACACGCGATTGATGCCTGCTGCGCGATATTCCGCGAAGCGACCGCGCTCCACCGTCGCGGGATTGGCCTCGAGGGTGATCTCGGCAGCGGAGTCGATGAGGAACAGTCGGCGCAGCCCCTCGAACAGGCGCGCCAATGCATCGGGCGTGAAAAGGCTGGGCGTGCCCCCGCCGAGGAACAGGGTGTTGATGCGGCGGCCGGAGACGCGCGGCGCCTGTACGGCGGCGTCGGCGAGCAAGGCGTCGATGTAGCCCGTCTCGGGCAGGGCGTCCTTCAACGCATGGGAGTTGAAGTCGCAGTAGGGACACTTGCTCACGCACCACGGGAAGTGGATGTACAGCGAGAGCGGAGGTGCGGTGGCGTTCATCGCATCAGCTGCAGCAGTGCGGCCAGCGCCTGGCCACGGTGGCTGAGCGCGTTCTTGGCGGCGGGATCCAGCTGTGCGGCGGTGACCTGCAGGCCCTCGGGGATGAACAGCGGGTCGTACCCGAAGCCGCCCTCGCCGGCCGGGGCGGTGGCGATGTGCCCCTCCCATGAGCCCCGCGCCAGCAGCGGCGCGGAGTCGTCGCCGGAACGCACGAAGGCAATCACGCAGCGGTAACGGGCGCGCCTTGCGCCGGCGGGTTGGGCGGCCAGCTCCGCCAGCAGCAGCGCATTGTTGTCGGCATCGCTGGCAGCCGGTCCAGCGTAGCGGGCGGAGAAGACGCCGGGTCGCCCATCCAGCGCCTCGACCTCGATGCCGGAGTCATCGGCCAGCGCAGGCAATCCCGCGGCGTGCGCGGCATGGCGTGCCTTCAGCAGGGCATTGGCCTCGAAGGTATCGCCGGTCTCTTCGGCAGGGGCAATGCCCAGGGAGGCCTGCGAGATGACCTGCAGCCCCAGCGGCGCCAGCAGGGCGGAGAACTCGCGCAGCTTGCCCGCGTTGCCCGTGGCGAGCACCACGCGGCGCGGCGTGGCCACGGCCGCTATCCGGCCAGTGCCGCGCGTTGCAGCGCGAACAGTTCGGCGGTGCCGCGCGTGGCCAGCTCAAGCAGCGCGTCCAGCTCATCCCGCCGCATGGCATGGCCTTCGGCGGTGCCCTGCACCTCGATGAAGCCACCGCCGCTGTTCATCACCACGTTCATGTCGGTCTCGGCGGTGGAGTCTTCCACGTAGTCCAGGTCGAGCACGGGACGGCCACCGACGATGCCCACGGAGACCGCGGCCACCTGGCCATGCAGCGGACTGGCGATGCCTTTCTGCGCGACCAGCTTCGCGCAGGCATCGGCCAGCGCAACGTAGGCGCCGGTGACCGAGGCCGTGCGCGTGCCACCGTCGGCCTGCAGCACATCGCAGTCGAGCGTCACGGTGCGTTCACCCAGCGCGGCAAGGTTGAGCGCGGCGCGCAGCGAGCGTCCGATCAGCCGCTGGATTTCCTGGGTGCGGCCCGACTGCTTGCCGCGGGCAGCCTCGCGTCCGCCACGCGTGTGCGTGGCGCGCGGCAGCATGCCGTATTCGGCGGTGACCCAGCCCTGTCCCTTGCCGCGCAGGAAGGCGGGTACGCCTTCCTCGATGCTGGCCGTGCAAAGCACGCGCGTGTGGCCGAACTCCACCAGCACCGAACCCTCCGCATAACGCGTGAACGAGCGGGTGAATTTCACCGGCCGCAGCGCATCTGGCGCGCGGCCATCGTGTCGCAGCGCGCTCACAGCACCCTCAGCGCGACGGCAGTGGCATTGTCGGCGCCGGGACCGGCGCGGCGCACGGCGAACTCGCTGACCGCCTGCAGCGCGACCTGCAACTGCACACCCGAATACATGGAAGCGGCCACGTCCTCGTCGAGCAGGTTGGCCCAGAAGCCATCCGAGCACACCAGCATGATGTCTCCTGATCGCACGCCCACCTGCCGGCCCACGTGCATCTCCGGCAGCATGGCATCACCCCCCAGGCAGCTCTCGACGAAGTTGCGCATGGGATGGGTCTGCGCCTGCTGCGCGCTGATCAGTCCTTCCTGCACCAAAAGCTCCACATGGCTGTGGTCGCGCGTGCGGCTGAGCACCGCGCCATCGCGCAGGTGGTAGATGCGGCTGTCGCCCACGTGCACGGACCAGGCGATGCCATCCTGCAGCAGGCAGGCTGCGCCAGTGGCGCGCGGCCGGTGTTCCAGCGGCAGCTGCGCGCCCAGCGTCACCATGTCGGTGTGGGCCGCGCCCAGCGCCATGTGCATGAAGGCCAGTGGATCGAGCACGGGATGCGGCGTGGCATTGAATCGCGACAGCACGGTCTGGCGCGCCAACTCGGCGGCGCGGGCCCCATCGGCATGGCCGCCCATGCCATCGAAGACGGCGACCAGTGCCGTCTGGCCATCCACGGCGCTCGCTATGCGGTCCTGGTTCTCCTCACGCGCACCGATCAGGGAGATTTCCGCCAACTCGAATTGCAAAACCGGCCCCCGGGGCGTTTCAGCTAGACTGCCGGCCATTATGCATTGCGCCCTGCGTGAAGGGCAGGTAACTGATGATCGCCAGCATGACCGGCTTCGCCCGCTGCGAAGCCAGCGTCCCCACCGGCTCCCTGGTCTGCGAGCTGCGCAGCGTGAACCACCGCTTCCTGGAAGCCTCGCTGCGCCTGCCCGAAGAGCTGCGCGCGCTTGATCCGGAGCTGCGGGCGCGGCTGCAGAAGGAGCTGCGGCGCGGCAAGGTGGACTGCACTTTTACTTATCGCATGGCCAGCCAGTCGGACCGGCCGCTGGAGATCGACAACGCACTGCTCGACAAGCTGCAGCCGCTGATGGTGCGGCTGGTGGAGACGGCACGTCCCACCGGCGCCTCGCCGCAGGTGAACCTGATGGACCTGCTGCGCTTTCCCGGCGTGATGCGCGAGGCCACGGGGGATCCGGAGGCGCTGCTGGCGGCCGGCCGCGAGCTGTTCGGCCGCGCGCTGGCGGAGCTGAAGGCCATGCGCGCGCGCGAGGGCGCCCGGCTGAAGGACCTGCTGCTGCAACGCTGCGAGCAGCTTGCGGTGCTGGTCACGCAGGTGCGGGCACGGCTGCCTGAAGTACAGGCGGCGATCCGCACGCGTTACGCCGAGCGCATCGCCGAGCTGGGCGTTGCCGCCGACAGCGAACGCCTGGAGCAGGAAATCGCCTTGCTGTCGCAGAAGATGGACGTGGCCGAGGAGCTCGACCGGCTCGATGGCCACGTCGCCGAGACGCGCTCCATCCTCGCTGCCACCGAGGCCGCGGGGCGGCGGCTGGACTTCCTGATGCAGGAGTTCAACCGCGAGGCCAACACGCTGTCATCCAAGTCGCAGGACCTGGCGACCACGCGCGCGGCGGTGGACATGAAGGTGCTGATCGAGCAGATGCGCGAGCAGGTGCAGAACATCGAGTAGCTTCCGAGGGCTTCCGACGACTTCCGCCGATTTTGCTTTAACTGCCTGAGTTTCCGGTGTTTTTCGCCGGATTCGTCCACTATCGTCCAACCCGCTCCAGGTTAAACTTGTAGCTCGATCTGTAGCTGGTTTGTAGCTAGACGCGTAGCTGGCAATCGACGAGCAAGGCGGGTTTTGGAGGCGTTCAAGTGGCGGCACGTACCAGGCTCACGGCGCTGGCTGTGGAACGGGCACATCGTTCCGGCAAGGCGGTGTTGCTCAACGACGGCGACGGTCTGTACCTGCGCAAGCAGACCCGCGACGGCGCCTCGTGGACGCTGCGTTACCGCTTCGCCGGCAAGGAGCATTGGCTCACGCTCGGCAACTACCCCGACATGGCGCTCGCCCAGGCACGCATCGAGGCGCGTCAGGCCCGCGTGCTGCTCGACCGGCAGCAGAATCCCCTGAGCGTGCGTCGTGCGGCGCTGGACGAGGAACGGCAGAAGGGATCGTTCAAGGCACTGTGCGAGGACTGGTATCGCACCGAAGTCCAGGCGCGCGGGTTGAAGCACCCGGGCGTGCCACGGCGTTATCTCGACAAATACCTCGTGCCGAAACTCGGCCGGATGGCGGCGAGCGAAGTCACGCCTGCGGATGTGGCCCGCCTGCTGGACTGCATCAAGGGGCGTGCACCGACCGCGGCGAACGATCTGCTGCGCTTCACACGGCGTATCTTCGCCTTCGGTGTGCGCCGCCGCCTCGTCACCAGCAACCCCGCCGCCGATTTCTCACCACGTCTCGATGCGGGCGGAACCGAGCGGCCGCGCAGCCGGGCGCTGAGCTTCGACGAGATCGCGCGACTGTTCGAGAGCGCCCGTGAGACGCCGAACTTCTGCGAGGACAACTTGCTTGCCATCAAGCTGCTGCTGGCGCTGTGCGTGCGCAAAGGCGAACTGCTCGGCGCGCGGTGGGAGGAACTCAACCTCGACGGCAAGACCCAAGCCGGCGCAGTATGGCATCTGCCGGCCACACGCACCAAGACGGGCGAAGGACTCGACATTCCTCTGGCGCCGGCTGTCGTGGATTGGCTCAACGCGTTGCGCGGCATGGCCTCTGGCAGCGAGTTCGTTTTCCCCAAGCGCCGCCGCGATCCGCGTGAGCGTGTGCCACACATGGGCATCGACACGCTGAACGTCGCACTCGGTCGCGTAAAGCACGGATTGCCGCACTTCACGCTTCATGACTTGCGCCGCACGGCCCGCACCCACCTCGCCGCGCTTGGCGTGCGCCGCGAAGTCGCCGAACGCTGCCTCGGCCACAAGCTGCGCGGCGTCGAAGGCACCTACGACCGGCACGACTACTTCAAGGAGCGTCGCGCGGCACTTGAGCAGTGGACGAAGCTCATTACGCAGGCCGACCTCGGAGAAAGCAAAGTGATTCCAATAAATGGGAACTCAATGCGCGCGGCAGGCGAGTGACTCCATCTGACAACGTGGACAAGAACCCAACCCCACGAGGGCGGGCTATCTCAGCGCAAGAACATCCGTGTAGAGCTTGCGCAAATGCTCATCCGACATATCCAAAATTGGCTCATACATAAACGAGTTCAGGTGGATGTTCTCCGGCGTCATCAGTGCCATGCGCTGTAGCACCTGAATGTTCTCAGCCTCGTTGGCGAATTGGTTCATGAACCTAGATAGCAACGCCTGCGATTGATTGGAGGTAATACCGGCGACGTATTGGGCATCAGCGATCTTCGTCACCATGAATTTCTCGGCATCAAGTCGTATCGCAATGGAAAGCACAATCTTGTTCTCGAAATTAATGCCATCTGCAGCGGCAACGCACGCCTTTGCTTGCTCGGTAATCAGGTCGGCCACGAACTTGGCCGGGTTGGTAGATGCGCCTGTCGCGCCAAACGTCTTGTTATAGATGGCATCTAGGTCGCCAACGGTGATGGCGCCGGAATCCGCCTTCCAATGCAAGAGCGAGGTCAGCTTTATGAAGTCGGCGTCCGCATCTCCGCGCGTATACTCGACCAGATTGCGGATGAACGGGATGCTTGCAATCTTCTTCCGTTCGTCCTGATAGAAGTGGTTTTTCCAGTCTTTAACGAAAACATTCCTAATCCCTACGGCCTGCTTCAACGTGACGCCCGCCGCGCTCCTCTCAGCCATAAGGCAGGCGGGGTACTTCGCTAAGGCTCTGCTGTTCACCGTTCGGAAGAAGTCGAAGTTATGGGTCAGGACGATTTGCTTGAAGTTCGGCCTCTTCGCGATGTCCAGTAGGTACTGAATGATTGCGTACTTGTTCTTGTAGTCGAATGAATCCGCAATGTCGTCCACAACAAGAAGCGTTTCCAGACCTGCCTTCGTGCGGGCTTCAATCTCGAAAATGATGTTGAGGATATAGAGCGCCTTCTTTTCTCCCGTGCTCAGCGCCTGCATGAGCTGTGACTTTTCGACGGATACGGACTCGGTGCCGTCGGAGAATGTGAACCCGAGGCTTAAAATCGGCTCGCTCCCCAGGATGACGGGGATGCGATTCTTGGCAATCAGCTTGAACGGCACAAAGAAGCGGTCGTTAAAGATGTCGATGACGCCCTCCCAATCGGTGCGCTGCTTGCCGGCTTCCTCCTCAATTTCCTTCTTGCGTTTCTCGGCGTCCTGATACTTCTGCAAGAGGTCGAGGTACAGATCCTTCTTTGACGCGATGTAGGCCTTCCAAAGGTCTTCTTTCAGCGTCGCAAGATTGGCCAGCCCTGGCAGGAGCTTGTCGTTGGCCACCAAATAGGCGTAGAAATCGCGCGTCTGCGCGTTCTTGTTCAACAGCTTTTCTATCTCGGCAAACTTCTTGCGAAGATCCTTGTCATTGCTGATCGCCTCCTTCTCCTTGGCGACGAGTTCATCGAGCTGCTTTTCACTGGTGATTTCGATCGATTCGGTCGCGTTGAGCTTGACCGTATGCTTCGCGTTGAAGAAACCGTTGTCGGCAAGGTTCTTCGCAATCTGTCCCGCGTTGTAGTAGTCGAACGTGCCTTTCTTGAAATACGTCGATTTGGCGATCAACTCGTTGTATTTCTCGACATAGTCCTTTATGGCCGTCTTCGTATCTTTCGTATTGAGCGCGGCCAGCACTTTGTCGTCAAAGATGACGTCATACTGAACATCCGCATACGGGCCCGGCTCCTGACTTGTGACTTCATCCCTGATGCGCGTGAGAGCGCGGAAAAACTCGGCATCGCTCGTCGTAAATGCGGAGGAAACTTCCTTTTCAAGGTCCTTCTTGGATTTCGAATGCTCTTTGAGAGCCTTGAGGAAGGTTTCCTTGGCCTTGTTTATCTCGATATGAAGGGTTTCGTATTCCTTGCGGAGATTTGCATCGACCAGCAATGTCGATACCTTTTCCGTGTGCCCAAGCGTCTCGTCATACGGGGCGATTACGAGTACGTTATCCTTTGTGATGTCGGCGCCGTTTTCATCGGTGATCTTCCGCACCGCCGCGCGCTCGGGAAAAATGACATCTTTGGACGGCGTGCCGTTGGCCACATCTTTGAATGTGTGGGCAAAGGACGATTTCATGACCCCGTTGGCGGCATATATCGCATAAGCATTGTGCTGCTCGAAATCAAAAATGGCCTTGAGGCTCTTGATGCCGTAGCAATTCGTCAGTTCGATGTACAACTTCTTCATGCCTTGAAATCCCCAGCTTGAACGAGCCACGCCGCCTTCGGGTCGCAGACGTATTGCGTGATGGCGCCATCCTCGATGCGCTCGATAGCCTCGCCGATGACGAAGACAGGCAGATACTTCGGCGGGAGGTCCGTTATGTCTTCGCCCTTCATGGCGTCTACAAATCCCCCTTGACCACCTTCACCGCAAAATTCGCGAAGAACTCCGACGCAAGCCGAACGCCGATCACAAGCAATCGGTTGCGCGCGGGTGCAGGCGACGTCGAGGCTTCCCGCCATGAGTTCTTGTCCTTGCCGGCAATATGGCATAGCGGTCCCCTTCATTCCAAGAACCACTCTCCCGTTCCGGTATTGGTTGGGTAGGCAGGGCCAATGCTCTGCCGCTGTCACAGTGTCATCGCCTCTCGCTGTCGCGTCCGCGCCCTCACAGCACCCATGAATTCCCGCGCCATCCACTCCCGATCCGTCAGCGGCCCGGCCATCTTTCCAACGAACCGGACGACATCGGCGGCCAGCCTCTGTTCGCCCTGCTCGGCGAGTTTCTCCGCGACGACCCACCATCCGCTCTGCACTGCGGCCCGCGTTTCCAGCAATGTCCTTTTGCCGGGTTCCGGCCGGACGCCGCCGTTGATGGCCAGCTCTTTGACCACGGATTCCGTCCGCGACTTCATATAAGTAGAGTCACCCCGCAGACGCGCCCGGTAGGTGCCATCCTTCATGGAATTCCGGCGCTCGCCGCGCACCGCCCGCTCGGTGGCATTGGCCTCCACACCCTGCGCGCGCAGGTGCCGGGAGAACTGCGACCGCCAATGCCGCAGGGTGGCCTTCTTGATATTGAGCCGCACGCCGTCCTCGCTCATGACCTTGAGAACCAGATGCACATGCGGGTGCGGCTCATCGGTGTGCAGCACCATCGCGTAGCGGTGCTGACCGTAGAACTCCTCCCGCGCGAGGTTGCGCACCGCCCCGAACACCTTCTGCGGCGGCGTGCCCGGCGGCATGGAGAACACCAGCTTGTGGACCAGCTTCGGGGGTTTGCGGCTGCCCAAAGAAGTGAGCTTGATCTCCCGCATCTCCTCGTCGAGTTCCAGCCCCCAATCCTCCACCAGCGCCTTCCCGCCCAGCCCCGGTAACCGTTGACCGTCATCGCCTTCCAGCGTCAGATCGCCCTTCCTACCGATGTAGTCAAAATGCCGGCCAACAGCCTTCGAGTCGCTGCTAGCCTGGGACAGCACCTTCACCATCACCTCGGGTGCGCGGTTGACCGTCAAGCGGATATGCTCGATCTGCGCCGGCGCCAGTCGGTCAGTCGCACGCGGCCCGCCGCGCGCATAGCTGGCAATGTTGAGCAGGGGCTCCTGCCCCCTGGGGAGCCTGAAGGGTCTAGCCAAACCCGCTCTCCCAACTGGTGACGTTCTTCCTCAGCAACGCCTTGGTGTGGTCCCGCAACCCCTCGCAGATTTTCAGCATGGCCCAGAACTCCTCACGCACCGTGGCCGGCATCTGGCAGCCCTCGTTCTCAGCCCTGGCGATCTGGTTGATATTCCGACCGATAGCCGACAGCTCGTTGATGCTGTGCCGGAGGGCCAGCCGCTCCTGCGTCGGCAACGGCGTCAGCCGCCGCAGGTGGCTGCGCGTCAGGACCGATACATAGGTCGCTGGGCGCATCCCGTGCGCTTCGGCACGGGCGTCCAGCAGCAGCCGATCCTCGGGCCGTAGCAGCACCAGCACCGGGCGATCACAGGGGCTGCCCTTGCGCCTCCCGTGGCGCCGAGCGACCTCTGCGTTAAGCATCGCAACCGGCATTGCCGCCGGATCACGCGCCGCCTGCAACTCCCGAACGACCAGCCGTTTCAGCCACGCCGACTCGGACAAGCTCTCGCGCTCGGCCGCCGCAGCGATGTCTCGCTTGATCTCGGCGGTCACGCGCGCCCTGATGACTTCCGTGCAACTCATGTAGCTCAATGTGGCACGACACTAAGCCGCAGGCTATCCGGCGTTTCAGGGGATTTACCCAGAAACCTCGATATGATCTCTTGTCCTTGTCGAAGTCTCTATGGTTATTGCCGGGAAACTTGACCTCGTATCATGCGAGCACGGCAGATAGTCTTTATCCCGTCGAATCGTTCAGGCGCCACTGGAATCATTCAACGGGATCATCCTCATGCCTGCTCACTTCTCCGCGTCCATGCCACCAGTGCAGATTCTGCGACTACCGCAGGTCTGCAAGGTCACTGGCCTAGGACGCTCGATGATCTACCAGCTCGAATCCGAACGCCGGTTCCCTTGCAGGGTACGAATCGGAGCGCGGGCCGTGGGGTGGGTGGAGGCGGAAGTACAGGGGTGGTTGGCAGGGCGCATAGAGCATCACCGTGCATGAGTGGATGCGGCATCTTCCTCATGACCTCGCCACGCCACAGCGCTCTCCGTCCGAATGTGGATTTCAACCGCAGAGTACTGTATATTTATACAGCTAGGTGCGGGCATGTCCAAACATCCCGGTAATATCCCGGCGCCGAGATTCCACAGGTCATCAACCAAAAGGAGGTCTACGGTGGCAACTCATTCCGTATCTTCCCTCCTGAACCGCCTTTCGAGAGGAGGGTTCAAGCGAGACTTCGTGCGCTCGGCGATCCTGCCCGACTGGTGGGATGACTCCCTGCAATCGGACGCTCGGCTCCTTCCCGACATCGAACTGCGGGTCGCCCGGTTCCTCGGTTTGCCCTTGGCCGAGGTGAGAAACCCCTCGCATCCGTTGATGGCCCAGGCCGCACACAGCACTGTGCTGCGGAAAACCCAAGGCACGAAGGTTGAATCGCTGCATCCGGCGATTCACACCGCGCGCCGCGTCGCGGAAGCCGTCCTGCGGAACATGCAAGACAAGCCGGCAGGCTCGATTCCCTCGACGCCCGAGGACTGGCGGCGAGAACTGGTGTCCGGCACCAAGCCAGTCACCTTGGAAGTCATGCTGCGCGACCTCTGGGGGAGGGGGATTCCCGTCATTCCCTTGGAGAACCTGCCGCCCCCTGCCTTCCAAGGCATGGCATGCCTGATCGGAGGTCGTCCGGTCATCGTCATTGGCCAGAAGCACGACGTACCGAGCCGCATTGCATTCTTTGTCGCGCACGAAGCCGGGCACCTTGCCGCTGGCGACTGCGCCAATGGGCAAACCATCGTGGATGAATCCGAGACCGGCGCAGATACGTCGGAAATGGAGAAGAAGGCTGATCGCTTCGCATCGCGCGTGGTCCTCGGCGGCGTGGACCCAGCCAAGTTGTCAGGTGCAGACCATCGAGACCTGGCGCTGAACGCCTACACGCTCCAGCAGCAAACCGGCGCGGATGCCGGTGCGCTCATCTTCCACTGGGCTCGGCGAAACGGGGACAATTTCACGACTGCCACCCTGGCGGCGAAGGCACTCTATCAGGACAAAGGTGCACGAAAGGCAATGGCCAGGTTCGTGACCAGTAACGTCAGCACGGAAAACGCATCGGAAACGGATCGTGCGTTGCTAAGTTTGGTGACTGGTGACGCCGCAGCTCCCGCAACTACTGGTTGATACCGACGCATTCTGTAAGTTGGCGGCTGCTGATTTGCTGGATGAGGTATTGGGGCTGCTCGGCGTGAGCCGGGATCAGTGCGCGGTACTGCCAGCCCTCCCGTACATGCTCGGGAAGGGACCACTGCGGAAGAGATATGGCGATGCCGCGGCCGAAGGCTTGCGCGGACTCACCGGCGAGTTCCCGGTTGCACCTGCGGCTTCCGAGGAGTGGCTGGACTTGCTCGCTGCCGTGCCCAGCATCGACCCCGGTGAGGCACAGCTCTTTGCCCTGGCCGCAGAGCACGGTATCCGAATCCTGACAGGTGACAAGCGGGCACTAGAAGCACTGGCGAAAGTCAGCAGTATCCATCCGCACCTTGAAGGAAGGATTGTTTCACTGGAGGCGGCGCTTGCGGGCTTGACCAAAGAGAAGCCAGAAGCGCAACTGCGGCAGAAAGGCACAATCTTGGGGCAATACGACCAGATGGCGAAGGCGGTATTTGCTTCCACGGGTTCAGACCTCGGCGAAGCACTGGATTCCTACATGCGTGATCTGGAATTCAAGGTGAAGCCTCTTGTTCTGTGGCGTCATCGGGAATGATGGGGGTGGATGTGAACTTCGGACCAAATCACTACGTCCCTGTGCTGAAGATTAAGCGCGGCGAAAAGGGCGCACTGGACGACCTTGGCGCCAAGCATCCCGGTGCGTTCACGCCACTGCTTGAAGTGGTGTCCAGGAAATCAGACAAGACGCTTGAACAGCATATCGACACGACTTTCGACAAGCTGGCACAAAGCGTCGCCAGACTCAGCCCCTGCTTCCTCGATACCAGAGAGCTGGCAGCCGATGGTGAAGCCGCGTCGCGGGCCGTCTTCCAACGCGCCCATGCTGAAAACATTAGTTTCGTTCCCGTGGTGGGTATTACGCGCACCGTCGGGAATACGGCCGCCCTCCAGCATCGGGAAAACGGCGTGGCGCTCCGCATCACGCTCAAGGAAATGGAGGCAGGAGGACTTGCCCACGATATTCAGGACTTTCTCCAGGCCAACGCACTGAATGAACGGTCCGTGGACCTGATAATGGACATGGGTGACGTTAGCCAGATGATTTCGGCCGGTGTGTCGGCACTGGCCGATGCCTTCTTGCAGGAAGTGCCGGACCACGCGAAGTGGCGGACCTTCACACTATCTGGATGCGCCTTTCCACGCAGCATGGCCGTGGTCGGCGGCAAGAATTCCCACCGGCTGTGGGACAGATCGGAATGGGTGTGTTGGAAAGGGCTCTACACCCAGCGTGCCGGTCTGAGCAGATTGCCAACATTCAGCGATTGCGCAATCCAGCATCCGGATGGGGTGGAGGGGTTCGATCCCATTAGGCACCAGGCTTCGGCATCAGCTCGTCACGCAACCGGGGATCACTGGTTGCTCGTGAAGGGCGAGAGCACCCGGGTCAAGAAATCCAGCCTTCAGTTCCCGCAGATCGCCAAGAGCATTGTGGCCAACAAATACGGGAATCACTACAAGGGCGCAGGACACTGCACCGGATGCAAGCTGATAAGCGATGCCGCGAATGGTGCACCAAAGCTCGGCAGTTTGGAGAAATGGCGCCTGATCGGAACCATCCACCACATTTCTACTGTGCTGAAAGAAGACCTATCCGCCCTACGTTGGCCTTAAGGTGGGCACGCACGGCGTCGGCTATCTCCTCAAGCCCCAGGATTTCCGCTGCACGATCCCAAAGCACTTCACGCGGCTTTGACCGAAGACCCCTGGCCGCCCCTTTCTTCTCCAGCAACGCCAAGGTTTCCTCGCGCCACAGGAGTTCGATGAGCGCGCGGGCTTCGCGTGCCGGATTCTGCTGACCATATCGCACGGTCTGGAACTCCGGCCCGTCCTCGCCAGGTGCAACGCACAGCAATTCCCACCATTGAGGGACAGCCTTTTTCGCCAACTCCAGATGCTTCTGGCCCAGCACCAGGGATACACGGTCGAAGCATCGCCCATAGTGCTCGGCCTGCCTGGTCAGGCGACGCAAGCTGTCGGCATCGGACTTGATCTCGTAGGCGTGGATAATGCCGTTGACCACGGCCACGTCCACCCTCACGGCGCCTTTGTTCAGGCCGAGTTCCTCGATCACCACGTAGTCCGGCGAGCCGGCCTCCAGCTCCTGCACCCTCCGGCGGAGCGCGGGGCGGATGTCGGCATCACGAAGCACGGCGTTCATGTCGGGCGCGTTCATAGCATGGCGACGAAACAGGGAACAAGTCGCCGACGAACACTGTAGCAACTGCCCACGTCAATGACCCTCGTTTCCGTTGCGCAGCAATCCACGAAGCCTGGCCAAGGCCGTGCTCACCGTCTCCCCGTGCGCCGCGATGGATTCGATGATCTCGGCCGGCGTGCGATCATCCACAACGGCCACGGCATTGGGGTTCACGGCTTTCAGGTCGAACACTGCCGCATCGATGGTGGCGGCCTCGGCCTCCAAATCACGCGCCGTGCGCTCTTGTTCGCGGATGGTGGTTTCCAGCACCTCGACCTCGGAAGCGGCGGCCTTGTCCTTCTTCAACCGCTTCAGGTCTTCCTTGAGATCGACTACGACCGCCTTGATGCCAGCGGCCTTTTCCAGCAGCGGCTGCATGTCCTCGCGGGCCTTGGCACGGCGCGCAGCGAAATCCACTGTCCAAGAATAGCGACCGTCGCCCTGCGACGTACCCCGGTGGGGCAGCATGCTGGCATAGCTCGGGAATGGCTTGCCGGCATTGGCCTCGTCGCCCTGCCACTCGGCCACCAGTGCGGCCGGCAGCGCGTCGTCCGCCAACGCCGCGCCATCCTTCCCGAAGCCGAAGTGCGCCAGCGTCAGCGGCGTCTTCTTACCGACCTTCACCCAGGACAGATCGTAGTACCAGATGCGTTCGGTCCGGCTGCCCTTGGTGAAGAACAGCAGGTTGGTCTTCACGCCCGCGCCGGCCGTGGAGAACACGCCACCCGGCAGGCTGACGATGGCCCACAGGTTGCATTCATCCAGTAGCTTACGCTTGGTCTCGACGAAGGCACTCTCGTTGGTGCGGAACAACAGCCCTTCGTCCAGCACGATACCGCACGTACCGCTGGGGGCCAGTTCGCCCAGGATTTTCTGCACGAACAGAACCTGCGTGGCGCTGGTCTCGTAGGCGAAGTTCTTCTGCGCGTCCTTGCCTTCCTTGCCGCCGAACGGCGGATTGGTGAGAACCACATCGAACTGGCCGGGCGCATGGTCAAACAACGCGCTGTAGGTTGCGCGGCCGGTGAGAGAGTTGCCGTGCCAAAGATTCGGCTGGTCGATACCGTGCAGCACCAAATTGGCGAGTGCGATGGGGAATACCAGATTCTCCTTCTCGCGGCCGAAGAATGTTTCGTGCTTCAGCTTCTCGATGTCCGTACTGGCCGCCGCATTGCCGAGTGCGCGCGCGATGTGCTCATAAGCCACCGCAAGGAAGCCGCCCGTGCCGCAGCAAGGGTCATAGACCGTCTGACCCAGCGACGGGTCCACGGTATGCACCATCGCGCGGATCACCTCACGGGGAGTGAAGAACTGGCCACCGTCGGAGTTCTTCTCGCCCATCTTCAGCAGCAGGTCCTCGTATACCTGCGAGAGCGTGAAGAAATGGGTGTTATCGATGTGGTCGACGCTGATTTCGTGCACGCGGTCAAGGATGTCGCGCAGATTGGCCTCAGCATCCACCCGCACCTTCTCCACCGCCGTCATGATGCGGCCGATGATGCGCTGCTTTGACGTAGCGGCCGGGTTCGGAAGACCGGTGCGCAGATCGATATCCAATCCGTGCAGATGCGGCAACAGTTCCTTGTTGATGAATTCGAACAGCTTGCCGTCGCCGGCCGCGAACAACTCTTGGCGCTTCCAGCCCTGCGGCTTGCCATCGCTGGTCTTCGGATAACTCGGCTTGTCCGACCACGGCGCTGCCCAGTCCTGCCAGCGATACGGACTGCGCAAAGCTGGCGAGAACATTGCGCCCACGGCCTCGGCCTGTTCTGCATCGCGGGCCTCCTGCGCATCAAGGATGCGCAGGAACAGAATCCAGGTCAGCTCCGGCACGTACTGCAACGCGCTCGCGCAGTTGGAGCGGCGCATCACGTCGCAGACACCCTTAACGAAGGCGGACAGCGATTGCGTGCTGGCTATGGACTTGGGCTGCCTTTCAGCCTTCTTCTGGCGTGCCATGTTCAGTGCGTAAATGCTTGGGCGAGGAGACGTTGGGGAAAGCGTTCGACTTCCTCCAGCTGCGCGGCCGCCGCCAGAGTGATAGCGTCGGCATCGGCTAGCTTGGCCTTCAAGCTGTTGACGATCTCCTGCTGCTCAGGGCGCGATGGCATACAGATATGAAAAGACTCCAGCGTCGGCATGTAAATAGTCTTGTGCGTAGCCCCGGTTGCAAGATCACGCAGTTCCTTCCGGGCACGGATGAGGGCGTACATTAGGAATTCAGGCTCCAGTTCATCGCCGCACACCCAATTAGCGAAATCCTGGCTGGTCGCCATTGGCCTAGCCATGATCGTGACAAAGCCCACCGACGCCGTGCGTGAAAAACAAACGGTCCCCCTTGGCAAGATGCGGGCCGCGGAGTTGGCGATGCCAGCTTCGTTGGTTCTGATCTGCGTGCTATCAACCCATTTCCCGTCCAAAGCGCGAATTTCTGTCAACGAGACCCACGACACATCTCCGCCCCACCAATCCGGCCGCAATCGACTGGGCGTATGCCCACTTTCCAATCTCGCAACCCCTATCAACTTTCGCCATTTCCATTGCTGCCGGGGGGGGGTAACAGCCTTAGTCAGTGAAATGGGCACGATATGCCGGAAGGCATCGCGATAGATGGCCGTGCGCAAAGCTTCGATTTCCTGCACTTGCGCCTGTGTCGCCCGCTGCGCAACTTCCACCTCAGCCAATTGTGCTTTCAACCGCGCGGCAATCTCCCGTTGTCGCGGGACGGGTGGCAACCAGATCGGAATCGCCCTAATTACGTCCTGCGAAATATTACGCATCGAATCGCTCGTGCCAGTGGCGAAGTGCTCGATATGTTGCCTAGCTTCGGCGGAGCGCAGGGCGAAGAGTAGATACTCCTTTGCAGCGCGGACCTCATCAACAATCAGACGCAGTGTCTTGTCCGAAAGCAGGCGCAGCGGATAGTCCCGCTCAACCGATACGACGGCCCCAACAAGCTCCTTGGTGTTGGCCCGCGAGATCAGCAAGTCACCTCTCCTGACCCTGTGGTTCTCGTCAGGGGTGTACTCTCCCAATAAAGCCTTGGCCTCGTCAGGAAGAAACTGCGACCACGATACCGCACTTACCTTGAGCACGCCGAGCTCGTCTGGTCGAGCCAAGACCTCCGACGTTAGAAGACTCTTACCGGTCTGAATATCGGTCAGCACATCGCCGAGCACCGTGGTTCCGCTCATGCGCCAAACAACCTTGCCTTCGCCTCCAGCATCACCTGCATTGGCTGACCAACAGGGCGCAATGCATCCAAGCCTCCCGCTAGCCTGATCTCCGGCACGTCCCACAGCGAGGGCGTCTCCAGCGCGTCTGTGCCGCCCTTGGCGAACTGCGTTCCCAACCCTTTGAGCACAACGGCGGCCTTGCCATCCATGCCCTCGAACCACGGCCGATTGTGGCCAACGTACTGCGCGCCACGCTCGGAGCGCATCAACGCTCGGGCGTGGTAGCCATACTTGCCGAAGAAGTCGTAGAGGTCGAAATCGCCCATCTGGTCGATTTCACGGATTACCTCCGGGCTCAGGTGATCGCCCAGCAAATGGTCGATGAGCGCCCGACGCTTCTGCGTGGTGATCCACAGGGAGCGGAACTCGTCGAGGTTGTGTGCCTCCGCCAATACACGAGAGATGACGGCACGACGGTATTCCTCCACGGGAATCGGCGTGGGTTTGCCGTCCCGCACACCCAAGATGAAACGGCCCTGTGCGTTTACGATGACGGACTGGCCACCCATGACGGGCACCGGTATGGAATCACCCGGTGGTGGATCTTCCGGCCCCTCGCCACCGCCGCCTCCACCACCGCCACCGCGCGGCGGCTTTGTGATGAACTCTGTACCGAAAAGGTCTGTGACGCCGGTGTAGTCGTACAGCCAGAACTTGTACTTTCCAGTTTCCTCGTGGATGCGTGTGCCGCGCCCAACCATCTGGTAGAACTTGATGGCCGATTGCAGGTAGCGGAAAAACACAACAGCGTTCAGGCGCTCGATGTCGACGCCTGCCTCCAGAAGATCGACCGTGCAGGCGACGAACGCCCGCTCGCCGCTGCCGCGCATGGGTTCAATCAAGTCCGCGCCATTGTTCGCGCCGCCCATGCACTTGAAGGCATACAGGTCCTTCGGCGTCTTGTCGTTCTCCTTGCACCAGCGCGAGTACAGGTTATTCAACTGCATCGCTACGCGGTCGGCGTGGATCTCGCGTGTGCAGAACACGATGACCTTCTGCTCTGGTCCACCGTTTTCGCACAAGAGCTGGAACAGGTCTGCGCACATGCGGGGCGTGCGCAGGTCGATGAACAGCTCGTCATCGAAATCCTTGCCGGCGTACTGGTCCTTGGTGAGGTCCGTCGCAGTAAGCAGCTTGCCCGTCTTGATGTCTTTCGCCCCTGCCTTCAGGACTTCCTCACGGCTGAACACCTGGCTGTCGATGCTTGCCTTGCGCTTCACGATTTCGCATGCGGCGAGATAGCCATCTTCCTGCGCCTGCGTCAGGGAATATTCATAGACAGGCTCGCCGAAATATTCGACGTTGTGCGCAGTGATGGCTTCGTCCGCCTTCGTTTCGTTGCTGTCGTGCTTCGAGCCTTCCAGCTTGCGCGGCGTAGCAGTCAGACCGATGTGGATGGCATTCGGGTTGCGGCGCAGGACTTCCGACCACTTACCCCAGGCCGAGCGGTGGCACTCGTCGATGATGACGACGGAGAACGCATCCTCGCCGTAGTGCTCTGTGAGGAAGCTGGCGTCGCCTGCTTCGTCGATACCGAGCGTTTGATAGGTGGCAATGTGGATGCGGGCATTTCTCGCCGCGTTCTGTCCGCGCTCGGTATGCACGATGCGGGCGTTTTCGCCGAAGGCGGCCTTGAGCTTGGTGTAAGCCTGTTCGCGCAGTTCGTCCCGGTCACAGAGGAACAGTGCGGGCTTGGGCAGTTGGCCGGCCTGAGAAAGCCGCCACAGCAGGTTGGTAGCAATGATGGTTTTGCCCGCTCCGGTGGCAAGCGTCAGCAGCACGCGCGGCCCATGGCCTGCCTGCCGGTCACGGATGATCTTCTCGAAGGCCGCGCGGATAGCAGCATCCTGGTAGTAGCGAGACTTCGACCATGCCGGGCTGTCCGCCTGGAACAGCGCCGCAGCTTCCGGCTTCGTGAGATCGATGCCCTTGTCCTTCGCGTACCGGGCGCACAGATCGGGGTGCAGCGGGAAGTCCGGCAGCGGATGCGGACCCGTCTGCTGGCCGCTGGGCCGATCAAACTCCCCGTAAAGGTGGCCGTTGGATGCAAAGACGTACTGCACGTCGAACCGCTGGCAGTCCGCATAGCCTTTGGCCTGTTGCATGCCCTTCAGGGGGTCGGCGTCTTCGCGCTTGGCCTCCAGCACCGCCACCGGCAGGGGCTTGGGCATGTCGCCCACCTGCACACACAGCAGGTAGTCGGTGCGCCCTGATCCCTTGCGGCGGCGACCCTTCGGCCCGGTGGGCTCCACAGGAGCCGGGGTCTCCAGACGGATGCGCTGGGGGTCGTCATACCCCTTGCCGCGCAGGACCGGATCGATCAGGTGGAAGCGGGTTTCTTCTTCGTTGAAAGCCATTAGCCGCCGATCTTGGCAAATTTCGAGCCTCGAAGCTCGCTGATGGCCCTATTTCGCGGAATCGGTGGGGCGGCCCGAACGCCTTCCGCAGGGCTAGAATGGCGCCCAACAACACCCGCCACGCCTCTCCACGGAAGCGCACCAAGGCGGGTTTTTCGCTTCGGAGACACCATGAATCCGCTGATCGAGAACAATCCAGCCGTGATGATGGGCAAGTCGGTCATTCGGGGAACCCGGCTCACCGTGGAAGGCATACTGGAGAAGCTGCGTGCCGGTGAAACCACCGAACAGGTGCTAGCCGCGCATCCTGGCCTGACCCGCGAGGCAGTCCTGTACGTCTTGGAAAACATCCGCCGTGGCCAGATCGACGCCGACAATGGCGACAGCATCACGCTGCAGGAACTGCGCCGGGAAATGCAGGAATGGTGAAGCGGAACGAACTGTGCTCGCAGGCCGGCAGCGGCGGCGTCCCGGCTTCGCACGCGGCCGTTCTCGCCGAACGCCTGCATAGTCTCGACCGCGGCAGCGAGCCTGTCTCGTCTTGGGCGGAAGCCAAAGCGCGCATCCGCGCCCAAACCAAGACTAGCTACGCGGCGGCTCCTCGCACTTGTAGCTAGGAATGTAGCTAAACCAGCCTCACCCGAAACAAACCCCTAATGAATCAAAACGATAGCCGCACTCCTGACGAGCAGGTGCAGAACATCGAGTAGCCGCGCCGCTCAGCGCGTGAGCTGCAGCAGGCCGGCCACTGTGGCCACCAGCTCCCGGGCCTCGATGGGCTTGGAAAGATGCGCGTGGTAGCCAGCCACCAGTGAACGCTGGCGATCTTCCGGACGCGCGTACGCCGTGATGGCCACCGCCGGCAATGCCTTCCCGCGCCGGGCATCGAGCTTGCGCGCCGCGCGGATGAGCTCGTATCCATCCGTGCGTGGCATGCCGATGTCGCTCAGCAGGATGTCTAAGTGGTTTGACCTCAGCATCTCCAGCGCCTGCTCGGCTCCATCCGCTGCCACGCACTCGGCGCCGCTGTCAGCCAGGATGCGCACCAGCAGCGCGCGGCCGTCCGCCTCGTCATCCACCACGAGGATGACCGCCCCGTCCAGCCGCGGCAGCTCCATGGTGTCGAGCGCAGTATCCACGCCCTGCTCCGGCTGGGCCACGCGCTCGGGCGCCGGCCGCACATGCGGCAGCGGCAGCGCGACGATGAAGGTGGTGCCCTGGTTCTCGCCGCGGCTCTTCACCCGCACGGTGCCGCCATGCAGCTCGATGAGGTTCTTCACGATCGACAGCCCCAGGCCGAGGCCGCCGTAATTGCGCGTGGTGCTGGAATCGGCCTGGCGGAAGCGGTCGAAGATGTAGGGCAGGAAATCCTGGCGGATGCCGATGCCCGTGTCCTCCACCGAGATCTCCACATGCGAGTTCACCCGCTCCAGCACCACCTGGACGCGGCCACCGGAGGGGGTGAACTTCACGGCATTGGTGAGCAGGTTCCACAGCGCCTGCTGCAGCCGGTTCGGATCTCCCCGCACGAAGCCGATGGAGGTATCGAGCAGCGTGTTGATGCGGATGTTCCTGGCTTCGGCCGTCTGCCGCACCGTGTCGACCGCGGCCTGGATCACCTGGTGCAGCTGCAACGCCTGCACTTCCAGGGCGACCTTGCCGGACACGATGCGGCTCATGTCCAGCAGGTCGCTGATGATGCGGGCCTGCGCACGCACATTGCGCTCGATGACCACCAGCGCTTCCTGCTGCTGCGCGGTGCTCGGTCCGCGCAGCAGCAGCTGCGTCCAGCCCTGCACGGCATTCAGCGGCGTGCGCAGCTCGTGCGAGAGGGTGGCGAGGAATTCATCCTTCAGGTGGCTGAGCCGCTCGGCCTCGGCGCGCGCGCTGCGCTCGGACTGCAGGATGCGCTCGCGTTCGGACAGCAGCTGGCTGAGCGTGGACTCGCGATCCTTCAGCGCCTGCACCAGGCGCGAATTGTCGATGGCGATGGCCGCCTGGCTGGCGATGCCGGCCACCAGGCGCTCGGCACGTTCGTTGAACCTGGCGCGATCGCCGTGGCCGAGGAACAGGCCGCCGATCAGCTGCCCGGTCTTCGACGTGACCGGCATGGCCAGGTAGCTGCACACGAACAGCCCTGCCGGCGTCGTCGCTGCGGCGAGACCGCCGAACATGGGATCGACCCGGATGTCATCGCTGCGCACGCTGGCTTCGCCGCGGAACACTTCCGGGAAATCCGATGGTGCGGGGAAGCCCTCGCACTCCTTGCGACCCGCGCCCGAGGTCGCGAACAGCCGCCAGGGGTGCTCTGCCTGCGCGGGCACGTGTTCGTAGAAGGCGCCGCAGCTGGCGCCGGATATTTCCGTCGCCGCATCGATCACGCGCTGCACGATGGTGTTGAGGTCGAACTCCGAGGCCACGCTGCGACCCACCTTGCGCAGGGTCTCCAGCGCATGGCCTTCCTCGGCCAGGGCCACCAGGGCTGCCTCGGCACGGCGCCTCTCGGTGATGTCGTGCGCGATCTTCGACGCGCCGACGATCCGGCCCGACGCGTCGCGGATCGGTGAAATCGTCAGTGAGACATCGAACAGCGTGCCGTCCTTGCGCACGCGTGTGGTTTCGTAGCGCTCGATGCGTTCGCCGGCGCGCACCTTGGCAAGGATGGTGGACTCCTCGTGCTGCAGTGGCCCGGGAATCACCCGCAGGATGGGGCTTCCCACCATCTCCTCGGCAGTCCAGCCGAACAGCCGTTCGGCAGCGGCGTTCCAGGAGGTGACCACCCCCTGCAGCGATTTGCTGATGATGGCGTCTTCCGATCCGGCGATGATGGCGGCAAGCAGTGCCCGTTCGATATCCGCTGCGTTATCCGCCAAGTGCCCAGCTCCTGCACAGAACTCCCTGATTTTTTCGTATAGCACGGGGTGTGCCGGGTGTATGCAGGATCAGGCCGCCTTCGGCAGGCCGTAGGATGCTTCCGACCCTCGTCGATAGCGCCCAGCCGATGGAGGGTCCCTCCGCCAGCTGCCAGCCTGCACCCATGGGGCAAGACGCACCAACGGGAGAACTCGCTATGAACGCTGTGGTGGGACGCATTCTGATGGTCGCTGCCGTGGGCATGGGACTGATGGCGCTGGCCTGCCGCGCCAACAGCCAGTGCCGGCGCCAGCACACGGATGAAGTACTGGACGACGCGCTGCAGGACACGTTTCCCGCCAGCGATCCAACGGCGTCACAGGATTTTGCGATTCCGGTGAATCGGCAATAGGAGGATCAGCGGCGCGGACCCGTGGTGATGGACTGCAGGGCCTTGACGGCCTTCGCCAGGCCCTGCCGCGAGCGTTCGTAGGCCTTCCAGGGCTTGTTGCCGATCCCGAGGCGATCCTGGAAAGAAGAGACGCTCCACGCCACCGGTCCTTCGAGGCCGGGCAGTTCCGCCCAGTCGATGGGCGCCGAGATGCCCATGCCGGGACGGGCCCGCGCGGACCAGGCCGCCGCCGTGGTGGCACCGCGCCCGTTGCGCAGGTAGTCGACGAAGATGCGTCCCACCCGGTTGTCCGGCCCGCTCTTGGCGACGAAGCGCTGCGGAATCACCTTCGCCAGGTGCCGCACTACATCGCCGGAGAACTGCTTCACCTCATCCCATCCCAGCGCCGGCTTCAAGGGCAGCACGACATGCAGCCCCTTGCCGCCGCTGGTCTTCAGGAAGCTTTTCAGCTCCAGCTCATCGAGCAGCGCCCGCAGCAGGGTCGCGGCCTCCTTCACCTGCTGCCATGAGACCCCGGCGCCCGGGTCCAGGTCGAATACGAGGCGATCCGGCTTCTCGATGGCGTGGCGCGTGGCATTCCAGGTATGCAGCTCGATCACGTTCATCTGCGCTGCGGAAAGCAGGCCCTGCTCCGAGGAGATGGCCAGCAGCGCGCCGTGACCAGGATCCAGTGAAGGCGGCAGGCGCTCCACATGCGGCAGCGTGCGCGCCTCGGCATGCTTCTGGAAGAACATCGCCCCAGTGACACCGGCGGGCGCGCGCAGCAATGCCACCGGACGATCGGCCAGGTGGGGCAGCATCAGGTGGGCGACCTGCGCGTAGTAGGCCACCAGCTCACCTTTGGTCACCCCGCCCTGCGCGTCGATCACCCGCTCCGGATGCGTGATGCGCATGTCCGGGAGCCTTGGGCGCGGCTTGGCCCTGACGGCGCCGGGCGCCTTTGCCTGTTCGACCGTGATCTGCTCCGGTGGCTTGTCCTCGCGCAGGCCCTGGAACACGCCTTGCCGCACATGCTTGCCGGCCGTCCAGCCAGCGAATGAGATTTCCGCCACCAGCTTCGGCTTCACCCAGTGCGGCACCGCGCGACGCGTGGTCCCCACCTTCTGCGGACCGCCCTCGAAAGGACTTGCAGACGTCTCCAGCCGCACCAGCTTCTGGTGCAGCGCTGCCAGGGTCTTCTCATCGAAGCCGCTGCCAACGTTGCCGGCATAGCGCAGCGCGCCGGATGCATCGTGCACACCCAGCAGCAGCGAGCCCAGGCCGGTGCGCGAGCCCTGCGGGTCGGTGAAACCGCCGATCACGAACTCCTGGCGCTGGCCATTCTTCAGCTTGATCCAGTCGCGGCTGCGCCCGGTGCGGTAAGGCGCGTCGGCACGCTTGCCGATCAGTCCCTCGAATCCGGCCGCGCGTGAGGCCGCCAGCAACTTCGCGGGCGCACCTTCGAGCGTTGCGCTGAACCGGACCAGCGCGACGCGCCGGTCAGGCAGCAGGCGGCGCAGCCGCTCGCGCCGGACACTTTGCTCCTGGTCGCGCAGATCCTCGCCGCCAACGAACAGCAGGTCGAAGACGATGTAGCGAAGTGCCGCGGTGCTGCCCCGATCGAAGGCGTTCTGCAGCATCTGGAAATGCGGCACGCCTTCTTCATCCAGCGCCACCACCTCGCCATCCAGCCAGCAGGGCGGCAGCCCCAGCTCGCGGACGGCCTGCACTATGCGCGGCAACCGTGACGACCAGTCATTGCCGTTGCGGGTGTAGCAGCGCACGTCGCTGCCATCCACGCGAGTGAGCAGGCGGTAGCCGTCGAGCTTCAGTTCGTATTGCCACTCACCGCCCTTCGGCGGCGCGCTCACGAGCGTTGCCAGCTGTGGCGCCAGCAGCGGCGGCAGCGCGGCACGCGCGCGCTTCCTGCCGGTGATCACGCTGTCACCCAGGGCTTCCACCACATCGAATTCCGCTGTCGGCCGCGCAAACCCGTCCTTCTCCTTGATGAGAAGCCACGACGGCTGCCGCTCGTCATCACGCCCGCGCATGCGCACCAGGGTGAAGCCGCCACGCAGCTTCTCGCCCTCGAGCGTGAACTTGATCCTTCCCTCGCGGAATCCCTTTGCCGCATCGCCCACAGGCTCCCACTGCCCACGGTCCCATACGATAACCGTGCCGGCGCCATATTCGCCCGGCGGAATCACGCCCTCAAAATCCTCGTATGAAACCGGGTGATCCTCCACCTGCACCGCCATGCGCTTCACGGACGGGTCCAGGCTCGGCCCCTTGGGCACCGCCCAGCTGCGCAGCACTCCCTCCCACTCCAGGCGGAAGTCATAGTGCAGCCGCCGCGCCGCATGCTTCTGCACCACGAAGCGCCCGGCTCCGCGTGCGCCGGTGGACTTGCCCGCCGGCTCCGGTGTGACGCGGAAATTGCGCTTGCGGTTGTAGGTGGCGATGTTCCCGACGGCCATGGCTCAGGCGGCGCGGCTGCCGCGACGCCGCGGCTTTGTTTCACTGCGCGCACCGCCTGCACCGCGCGATCCGCGTGATGGCTTGCCATCCTTCAGGCTGCGCTTGAGCAGCTCGGTGAGGTCGATGATGTCCGCCCCGCCCTCGGGCAGCTTCTCCTCCGGTTCGCTGACGGCATGCGTCTTGCCCGCCTTGGCGCGGCGCGCCACCAGCTCCATCACCTGCTCGCTGAAGCGGTCGGAGAAGCCCTCGGGGTTGAACTCGCCACTCATGCTCTCGATGAGCTGCTCGGCCATCTGCAGCTCGCGCGACTCCACGCCGGCGGCCTTCACGCCTTCCTTCGGGATGCCCAGCTCGTCGAATTCACGGATGTCCGAATGCCAGCGCAGCAGGTTGAGCACCAGCACCGGCCCCGCGGGCAGCAGCGCCGCGAAATGCTGCTTGGTGTGGATCACCACACGCGCCAGGCCCGCGCGGCCGCTCTTCTTCAGCGCCTCGCGCAGCAGCGCGTACACCTTCTGGCCCTTGCCCGTGGGAGCAAGATAGTAGGGACGGTCGAAATAGAGGAAGGGGATGTCCGCGACCGGCACGAAACTCTCGATTTCGACCATCTGTGTGGAGCGCGGATACACATCGGCGATCTCCTTGTCGGTGAGCACCACGTAGTTGCCGTCGCTGTGTTCGACGCCCTTGACGATGTTTTCCCTGGCGATCTCTTCCCCGGTGCGCTTGTTGATGCGCTTGTAGCCCACCGGATCCATGCTGCGCTTGTCCAGCCAGTCGAAGTCGATGCCCGTCTCGCCGGTAGCCGGGTGCAGGCTCACGGGAATGTGCACCAGCCCGAAACTGATGGCGCCCTTCCAGATGGATCGCTTGCTGCTGCTCTTCGGCTTGCTGGCCATGGCCACCTCCTGTCTCGCGGGGACAAGTGGTCACCAGAATAGGAGTGCCCCGCGCGGGCGTGGATCGCCCGCGCGACAGAACAGCTGTGGGATGGCGCCTACGGCCATGCCGCAGGCGCGCCGCTCACCAGATGGCGACGCGCTTCTGCCCCGCATTGACCATGGGATCAGTGTCCTTGCAGCCGAACGCAGCCGCAAAGCCCGGGTGATTGGCCACTGGGCCATTCACGCGCGTCATGGCCGGGGCATGCGGATCGGAGGCCAGCTGCACCTTCAGCGTCTCCGGCCGGTCCTGCTGGCGCCACATGGCGGCCCAGCTGTAGTAGAAGCGCTGCTCACGGCTGAGGCCGTCGATCTTCGGGTCTTCCTTGCCCCCGGTGGCCCGCTGCAGCGCATCCCAGGCGATGGAAATGCCGCCGAGGTCGGCGATGTTCTCGCCCAGCGTGAGGTTGCCGTTCACCTTCAGGCCCGGCGCCACTTCATAGGCGTTGTACTGCTTCACCAGCTGGCCGGTGAGCGCCTTGAAGCGCTTCTCGTCATCGGGTGTCCACCACTGCTCGAAGTTGCCGCCCGGTCCGAAGCGGGACCCCTGGTCATCGTAGCCATGCGTGAGCTCATGTCCGATCACGCCGCCGATGGCCGCGTAGTTCACCGCATCATCGGCTGCAGGGTCGAAGAACGGCGGCTGCAGGATGGCGGCCGGGAAGACGATCTCGTTGAGCAGCGGGTTGTAGTAGGCATTGACGGTCTGCGGCGTCATGTTCCACTCGGTCCTGTCCACCGGCTTGCCGATCTTGCTGGTGTACCAGCGCTGGTTGAACGCGACCGTCGCCATGACATTCCCGAAGTGGCTGTCGCGCGAGGTGGCAAGGCCCGACCAGTCGCGCCACTTCGACGGATAGCCGATCTTCGGCGTGAACGCCGCCCACTTCTCCAGCGCGCGCTGCCTGGTGGCATCACTCATCCACGACAGGTTCTCGATGCGCGCCTTCAGCGCACCCGAGAGATTGGCCACCAGCTCATCCATGCGGGCGCGTGATTCCGGCGGAAAGGCCACCTGCACGTAGAGCTGCCCCATGGCCTCCCCGGCGGAGCTCTCCAGCGTGGCCAGCACGCGTTTCCAGCGCGGCCGCTGCTCGGCCTGCCCGCGCAGGGTCTTGTTGTAGAACTCGAAGCGCTGCTGCTCGAGGTCCTCGCTGAGGAAGCGCGCGGCGAAATCCACCAGGCGGAAACGCAGGTAGCTCTGCCACTGCGCCACCGGCACGTCGGCGATCATGCGGCTCACCTCGCGGTGGAAGTCCGGCATGGCCAGGGAGAATTTCTCCGGCGCCGGGATTTCCAGCGCGGCGAAAAAGCCGGTCCACGGGAAGTTCGGCGCCAGCTTGTCCGCTTGCGCCAGCGTCACCGGGTTGTAGTACAGCGATACATCGCGCGAGATTTCCTCCTGCGACTTCGAGGCGCGGGCCAGGCGGGTCTCGAAGGCCATCACGTCGCGCGCCTGCAGGGCCGCATCGGTGGCGGGCACACCGGAGAGCTCGAGCATCCTGGCCACATGCGTCACGAAGGCATCGCGGATGTCCTTCTTGTCCGCATCGAAATAGTAGGTGCGGTCGGGCAGGCTGAGCCCGCCCTGCGTGGCGTAGCCCATGTACATGGTCGAGTCGTTGAAGTCGGCCTCGGGCCCGAACTCGAACAGCAGGTTCTCGCCGCGCGCGCCAGTCGACTTCAGGTAGGCCGCCACCGAGGGCGCGTCGGTGAGCGCAGCGATCTCGGCCAGCCGGCTCTCCAGCGGCTTGATGCCGTCGGCATTGCGCCTGGCCTCATCCATGCCCGTGACCCAGAGGTCGGCGACAATCTTCTCGATGCCCGCTGGCGAGGGCTTTGCGGCCACCTGTTCGGCCAGCTGGCGCTGCACCTGCAGCGAGCGCTCGGCCAGCAGGCTGAAGGCGCCCCAGCGCGTCTGGTCCGCGGGGATGGGATTGGCGGCCAGCCACTTGCTGTTGGTGTGCGCGGCCAGGTCCACGCAGGCATTGATGGCCGGATCGATGTCCGCGGCAGCGAAGCGGATGGGCTGCAGCAGTTGTCCCTCGTCGAGGTGGAAGGCGGGCTCCGCGGCGGCCTGGCTGGCCTGCTTCTGGCAGCCGGCCAGCGCCAGCGCGGCGGTGGCCATCGAAAGGAGAAGCGGACGGTAGGCAACAGACATGCGTGAACTCCCTGCGGATCCCGGCTGGTGGGCGAGTGTAGCGGCCCGGGGGGACGCTTTGCGCCATCGTCCGGCGCCTGCCATGCCAGAATGCCGCCCCCATGAATGCACGCCTGTTCGTCATTTCCGCGCCCTCCGGCGCGGGCAAGACCAGCCTGGTGAAGGCGCTGCGGGAACGGCTGCCGCAGCTGCGGGTTTCCACCTCGCACACCACCCGTCCGCCCCGTCCCACCGAGCAGGACGGGCGCGAGTACTACTTCGTCGACGTGCCCGCATTCCAGGGGCTGGTGGATGAGGGCGCCTTCCTCGAGCACGCCGTGGTTTTCGACAACCACTACGGCACCAGCCACCACCAGCTGCGGGAGAAGCTGGCCGCCGGCCACGACGTGATCCTGGAGATCGACTGGCAGGGCGCCCGCCAGGTGCGCGCCGCCCTGCCCGGCTGCCGCAGCATCTTCATCCTTCCCCCCTCCCGGGAAGCCCTGCGCCAGCGCCTGACGGCCCGCGCCACCGACAGCCCCGCCGTGATCGAGCGCCGCCTGGCCGACGCCGTGGCCGACATGTCCCACTGGGAGGAGTTCGACTTCGTGGTGGTCAACGATGACTTCGGGCGGGCCGTGGACGAGCTGGCGGCGATCATCCGGGGACAGGGGGAAGCCCTGGCCGCCCGGCGCCCGGAACTCGCCCCGGTGCTGGCAAATCTGCTAGAATTTCCAGTCCCTTAGACCCTATTTCCCACCCGGAACACCATGGCCCGCGTAACCGTCGAAGACTGCCTGCCGAACGTCGAGAACCTCTTCCAGCTGGTGCTGCTGGCCGCTGCCCGCGCGCGCCGTCTCGCCAATGGTGCCGAGCCCACCGTGCCCGTCGACAACGACAAGGTCACGGTCATCGCGCTGCGCGAGATCGCCGAGGGCAACATCACGCCCGAGATGCTGGTCGAGCCGGAGCCGGTACCGGAGCCGGTGGTGAACGACATCGACGCCCAGCTCGAGAACTTCCGCGCGCCGCAGTTCGGCCTGGTGGGGGAATAAGACCGCGCGTCTATGGACTATGCGTCATCGCTGCTCGGCCTGATCCCAGGCACCAGCGCCCGGCGCACCCCCGGCCTCAAGGAGCTGCTCGCCAAGGCCGAGCTCTATCTTCCCCCCGAGCAGGTCGACCGCATCCGCGAGGCGGCCGACTTCGGCGCCACGGCGCACCAGGGCCAGAAGCGCCTCTCCGGCGAACCCTACATTGCACACCCGCTGGCGGCCGCGCAGCTGCTGGCGGACCTGCACCTGGACGCCGACACCATTATTGGCGCCATCCTGCATGACGTCATCGAAGACACGCCGGTCGCGAAAGACGAGATAGAGCGCCGCTTCGGCAAGGACGTGGCCGAGATCGTCGACGGCGTCACCAAGCTCGACCAGATCAAGTTCAAGAACCGCGAGGAAGCGCAGGCGGAATCCTTCCGCAAGATGCTGCTCGCGATGGTGCGCGACCTGCGCGTGATCATGGTGAAGCTGGCCGACCGCACGCACAACATGCGCACCATCGGCGCCATGTCGGTGCCCAAGCGGCGGCAGATCGCCCGCGAGACGCTGGAGATCTACGCGCCGGTGGCCGAGCGCCTCGGCCTCTACAAGATCAAGCTGGAACTCGAGGACCTGGGCTTCCGCGCGCTGTACCCCCAGCGCTACCGCGTGATCGAACGCGCGCTGCGCAAGGCCCGCGGCAACCAGAAGGAATTCCTCGGCAAGATCGAGAAGGTGCTGCGCGAGGCGCTGGAGAAGGCCGGCATCGCGGCGACGGTGGAGTCGCGCGAGAAGCATCTCTACAGCATCTACAGGAAGATGCGCCGCAAGCGTTCGCTGCTGGCGCAGGTGGTCGATGTGTATGGCCTGCGCATCCTGGTCGACGCCCCCGACACCTGCTATCGCACGCTGGGCGTGGTGCATGCCACCTACCGTCCCATGCCGGGGCGCTTCAAGGACTACATCGCCATCCCGCGCGTGAACGGCTACCAGTCGTTGCACACCACCCTCTTCGGGCCCAATGGCGTGCCCATAGAGGTGCAGATCCGCACCAGCGACATGCACACCGTGGCCGAGGCGGGCGTGGCCTCGCACTGGAAATACAAGGTGGGGGCGAAGACCGGCGGCGCCGACTCCGCGCAGCAGGAGCGCGCCCGCGCCTGGATCAACCACCTGATGGAGATGCAGTCCAGCGGCAACGCCGAGGAGTTCATCGAGAGCGTGAAGGTGGACCTGTTCCCGGACAAGGTCTACGTGTTCACGCCCAAGGGCACCATCCTGCGCCTGCCGCGCGGCGCCACCGTGGTCGACTTTGCCTACGCCGTGCACACCGACATCGGCAACCGCTGCGTGGCCGCCAAGGTCGATCGTCGCCTGGCGCCATTGCGCACTGTGCTGCGCAATGGGCAGACCGTGCAGATCATCACCGCCAAGGGCGCCTCGCCGAATCCGGCCTGGGTGAACTTCGTGGCCACCGCCAAGGCGCGCAGCGCCATCCGCCATTACCTGAAGGCGCTGCAGCGTTCCGAGGCGGTGGAACTGGGCGCGCAGCTGCTGAACTCCGCGCTGGAGGAATTCCAGCTCAGCGTGGACAAGGTCGAGCCGGCGGTAATGCAGCAGGCGCTGCAGGAATTCAACATCAAGGACCGCGACGAGCTGCTGGCGCAGCTGGGCCTGGGCGAGCGCCTGGCGCCGCTGGTGGCGCGCCGCCTGCTGCCCGGCGGGCATGACGACAAGGGCAAGATCACGCCGCTGACCATCGCCGGCACCGAGGGCCTGCTGGTCACCTACGCGCGCTGCTGCCGGCCGATTCCGGATGACCCCATCATCGCCTACCTCTCGGCCGGACGCGGCATCGTGATCCACCGCGAGGCCTGCGGCAACGTGGAGGATTTCCACAAGCATCCGGAGAAATGGCAGCCGGTCACCTGGCAGAAGGGCCTGAACCGCTACTTCAGCGCCGAGGTGCGCATCGAGGCCGCCAACAAGATCGGCATGCTGGCCAGCGTGTCGGCGGCCATCGCCGGCACCGACACCAACATCGGGCAGGCAGCGGTGGAACAGCGTGACGGCGAGGTGTCGCTGATCAAGCTGGAGGTCGAAGTGAAGGATCGCAGGCATCTGGCGCGCATCGTGCGTACCATCCGCCAGATGCCCGAGGTGCTGCGCGTGACGCGCCACCTGGCATCACGACGCAGCCGCGAGGACGAATGAAGCAGGTCATCAGCACACCCCACGCTCCCGCCGCCATCGGCACCTATTCACAGGCCATCAAGGTCGGCAACACGGTGTGGTGTTCCGGGCAGATCCCGCTCGACCCGGCCACCATGCAGCTGGTCACCGGCGACATCGACGCGGAGATCGCCCGCGCCTTCGACAACCTGAAGGCCGTGGCCGAGGCCGCCGGCGCCAGCCTCGACCATGCGGTGAAGGTGAACGTCTACCTCACCGACCTCGCCCACTTCGGCAAGGTCAATGAAGCCATGCAGCGCTACTTCACCCAGCCGTATCCGGCCCGGGCGGCGATCCAGGCCGCGGCGCTGCCGCGCGGCGCCCGTGTGGAAGTGGAGTGCGTGCTGAGCCTGTAGCGGAAGCGGCCGCCGGCGCCGACCCGCTCTTCCTGCTGCCGCATCGCTACGAGGACCGCACACGGGTCACGGCGGTGGGCGCGCTGCTGGCCGGCATGCGCGCGGTGGTGGAAGGCGAGGTGCAGCTGGCGGATGTGGTGTACCGCCGCCGCCGTTCGCTGCTGGTGAAGCTCTCCGACGGCTCCGGCTTCCTCACGCTGCGGTTCTTCCATTTCTCGCGTGCGCAGCAACAGCAGCTGGCGCGTGGCATGCAGCTGCGCTGTTTCGGCGAGGTGCGCCGCGGCCCGCAGGGGCTGGAGATGGTGCATCCGGAGTACCGCCGCATCGGCAGCGCGCCAGAGCCGCTGGATGACCGGCTCACACCCATCTATCCGCTGCGCGAGGGACAGACGCAGGGGCGCGTGCGCGCGCAGGTGAATCGTGCGCTGGCAAGGCTGGCAGCCAACCCGGCCGAGGACCTGCTGCCCTCGCACATCGTCGGGCAGCTGCACCTGCCGCCGCTGCGCGCGGCTCTGGAATTCATGCATCACCCGCCCGTGGGTACGTCGCTGGATTCACTGGCCGCCGGAAGGCATCCAGCGCAGCGCCGCCTGGCCTTCGAGGAACTGCTGGCCCACCAGCTCTCGCAGGCGCAGCTCAAGCAGCGCATCCAGTCCGAACCCGCACAGCCGCTGCCGGATGCAGCAGGCCTCGCGGCACGCTTCCTCGCCTCCCTGCCGTGGAAACTCACCGGCGCGCAGCAGCGCGTGCTGGCAGAGGTGAACGCGGACCTCTCCGGCGCGCGGCCGATGATGCGCCTGGTGCAGGGCGACGTGGGCTGCGGAAAGACCGCGGTGGCCGCCGCCGCCGCTGCGCGGACCGTGGGCAGCGGCGCCCAGGCGGCCTTGATGGCGCCCACCGAACTGCTGGCCGAACAGCACTGGCGCACGCTCGACGCCTGGTTCCGCCGGCTGGGCATCACCGTGGTGCTGCTCACCGGTTCGCAACCCGCCCGCACACGTCGAAGCGCGCTGGAGGCCGTCGCCAGCGGCGAGGCCCACATTGTCGTCGGCACACACGCGCTGTTCCAGGAAGGCGTGCGCTTCCACCAGCTGGCGCTGGCCATCGTCGATGAGCAGCACCGCTTCGGCGTGCAGCAGCGCATGCAGCTGAAGGAGAAGGGCGAAGGCGACGGCCGCACGCCGCACCAGCTGATCATGACGGCCACCCCCATCCCGCGCACGCTGGCGATGACCGCGTATGCGGACCTCGACGTCTCGGTGATCGATGAGCTGCCGCCGGGACGCACGCCGATCCGCACCATCGCCATTGCCGAGGAGCGGCGTGGCGAGATCGTGGCGCGCATCCACGCCGCCTGCCAGGAAGGCCGGCAGGCCTACTGGGTGTGCACGCTGATCGAGGAATCCGAGGAACTGCGCGCGCAGGCCGCCGAGGAAACCGCCGCCGCACTGGCCGCGGCGCTGCCCGACATCCGCATCGGCCTGGTGCACGGCCGCATGCCTGCGCGCGCCAAGGATGCGGCCATGCAGGAGTTCAAGTCCGGCGCCGTGCAGCTGCTGGTGGCCACCACGGTAATCGAGGTGGGCGTGGACGTACCCAACGCCAGCCTGATGGTGATCGAGAACGCCGAACGCCTGGGCCTCGCCCAGCTGCACCAGCTGCGCGGACGGGTGGGCCGCGGCGCAGTGGAATCCACCTGCGTGCTGTTGTATCGCGCCCCACTGTCGCAACTGGGACGCGAGCGCCTTTCCATCCTGCGCGATTCCACCGACGGCTTCGTGATCGCGCAGAAGGACCTGGAACTGCGCGGCCCCGGCGAGCTGCTGGGCACGCGCCAGACCGGTCTTGCCGAATTGAAGGTGGCCGACCTCATCCGCGACGCCGACCTCCTGCCGCAGATCCGCTCGACCGCCGAGGAGCTGCTGCGCGAGAATGCCGCCTGCATCGCGCCGCTGAAGCAGCGCTGGATCGGAAACGCCGGAGCATATGGACGGATCGGCTAGGCAAATCCTCTACGGTTGGCCGGGCGCGCCGCTGCTGCGGCGCCTGGACCACTACGCGCGCCTGATGCGGCTGAACCGGCCCATCGGCATTGGCCTGCTGCTGTGGCCCACGCTGTGGGCACTGTGGGTGGCCGCGCGGGGCCTGCCCGATGGCCCGCAGTTCCCCGACGCGAAGCTGCTGTGGGTGTTCATCGCCGGCACCGTCGTGATGCGTTCGGCCGGCTGCGTGATCAACGACTTCGCCGACCGCAACATCGACCCGCATGTGAAGCGCACCCGTGAGCGGCCGCTGGCGCTGCGCATGGTTTCTCCCCGTGAAGCGCTCACCCTGTTCGCCGTGCTGGTACTGCTGGCGCTGTGGCTGGTCACGCGCCTGGACTGGAAGACCGTGCAATACGCTTTCGTCGGCGCCGCGCTCACCATCAGCTACCCGCTGATGAAGAGATTCTTCCCCCTGCCGCAGTTCTACCTTGGCGCCGCCTTCGGCTGGGCGGTGCCCATGGCCTTTGTCGCCACGCTGGGCGGCGTGCCGCAGCTCGGCTGGCTGCTGTTCGTGGTCACCCTGCTCTGGGCCGGTGTCTACGACACACAATACGCCATGGTCGACCGCGACGATGACCTGAAGATCGGCGTGGAATCCACGGCCATCGCCTTCGGTGACATGGACCGCGTGCTGATCGGCGCCATGCAGCTGATGGTGCTGGCAGGGCTGGCCTTCACCGGCCGCGCCCTGCTGCTCCACTGGCCCTTCTGGCTGGCGCTGGCTGGCGCCGCGCTGCTGTTCGCCTGGCAGCAGTGGCTCACCAGGCGCCGGGAACCGGCCAGCTGTTTCAAGGCATTCCTCAACAACAACTGGGTGGGAATGCTGGTGCTGGCCGGGTTCATTGCCGGCTGAGCCTCAGTTGAAGTTGCGCGTGAAGCTCAGGTACCACTCACGCGGACGACCCGGCTGGCCTTCGGTGTGCGGCTGCCCGAATGCCGTCAGGTCGAACTTGTTGAGGAAGTACTGCTTGTCGGTCACGTTGGTGGCGCCGGCTGCAATGGTCCAGGTGCGTCCCGGATTCGCCCACTCCACGCGCGCATTGAGCAGCCCGTAGCCGCCGGAGCAGCTGGCGATCGTGGAGTTGGTGCACACCTGCGACTGGCCATACAGATCCACCCGCGGAGTCACCGTGCTGCCGCTGCCCAGGTTGATCACATAGCCTGCGCCCACCGACCAGTTGGAGTCCGGCACGTAGAACGGGGTGCCACCGGAGTCGATGTCGTCGGACTTCCAGTCCAGCACGCCGTACACGCCGTTCAGCGTGAGCCCGCGCCAGGGCTGCCAGAGGAGTTCCACCTCACCGCCCATCACCTCGCCCGGCTCATTGTCGTAGAAGGTGCGCGACACCGTGGTCATGCACCAGTTGCCCAGCGAGTCCTGCACTGCCCCCGGCGTGGAAGGATCCACCGTGTCGTATGCCGGCGGGGGCGCATCGTTGGTGACCAGGCACTCGGTGCCGGCCACTGGCAGGATGCGCGCCTTCCAGTCGGTGTAGAACACCGCGGCATTCACCCGCAGGCGCCGCCCCAGGAGGTCTGCCTTCACGCCGGCCTCATAGGCCGTGGACTTCTCCTGGTCCACCGCCACCACCTGGGTCCACTGGAAGGGACGCGGGTTGTAGCTGCCGGGACGGTAGCCGGTGGAGGCGCTGGCGTAGGTCATCAGGTCGTCGGTAAGCTTGATGTCGAGTCCGACGCGCCAGTCCAGCTTGTCGCCTGCGACCACCACGCGCGGGTTCTGCACGCGCGAGTTGTCGAAGGCCACCACCTTCCGGTCGTCCGAGTAACGCAGGCCGGCGGTGAGCGACACCGTTTCCGTCATATCCCAGACCGAGTGCAGGAAAGCCGAATAGTTGCGGCTGTCATGCACGTTGTGCGCATTGACGAAGGGCTGGCTGGGGTCGGTGGGCGGCACGCCATCGGATACCAGGCTCAGGAAGGGGATGCTCACGATCTGGTCATTCACCGAGTCGCCGCTGTAGTAGAAGCCGCCTGCCGTCCAGTTCACCCGGTCCATGGCGCGCCCGCTGACGCGCAGTTCCACGGTGTGGAAATCCACGGTCTGCACGCCGTAGGTCTGCTGCACATTCAGCGGCGAGCCATCCGCATCGGACACCAGCGAGGTGGTCATCTCGGTGTAGGCACCGATCAGCGAGGCCCGCATACCGGAACCCAGGTCCCAGTCCGCGCGGCCGGAGAAGAACTTCTTCTCCAGCGTGTTGCGGGGCTCAAAGGTCAGCCCGCTTTGCGGATCGTTGTACGTGGCGTAGGTGACATAGGGATTGGGAGGAATGAACCGCTCATCGTAGGGCACCGCCGGATTCAACGACCAGGGGCTGCCCGGCACCACATTGACCAGGGCATCCGCCTTCGGCTCGGCGTCGGACTTCAGGAATTCGGCGGTGACGCCGAGCTCGAAGCTGTCGTTGGCCAGCCAGCTCAGGGTGCCGCGACCGCCCAGCACATCCTCCCCGCCCTGCGTGCCGCGCTTGCAGCCGCGTGCCTGGTTCACCGGCATCACGGGCAGGCTGCCCGCCTGGGCGGGGAATGCGCAGGCGAAATCGATCACGTCCTGGTAGCCGCCGCGGCTCGAAGACACACCAGTCACCCGCGCAAAGAGCTTTTCGGACAGCGCGAAGTCATACGAGGCGCGCAAGTCCAGCCGGTCGTACTCGCCAACGGTGAGGCTGATCGAACCGGTGTCATCGCCGCGCGGCTGCTTCGTGACGAAGCGCACCGCGCCACCGATGGAGCCGCGGCCGAACAGCGTGCCCTGCGGGCCGCGCAGCACTTCCACGCGCTCCAGGTCCAGCAGTTCGATCGAGGAACCCAGCGTGAAGGGGTGGTACACATCATCGATGTAGATGCCCACGCCGGGCTCGAAGGCAAAGTCGAAGTCGTTCTGGCCGATGCCGCGCACAAAGGCCGTCATGGTGTTGCCGAACGCCGCCTGCGCGGGGCGGAAGGAGGCATTGGGGACGGTGTAGGCCACTTCATAGGCGGAAGTGACGGCGCGCGCCTCCAGGTCCTCGGCCGTGATCGCCGTGATGGCGATGGGCGTCTCCTGCAGGGATTCCTCCCGGTACTGGGCGGTGACGATCACTTCCTCCAGCTCGACCACCTGCTGTTCGGCCGCCGGCGTCACACCGGCGGCCAGCGTTCCGGCCAGTGCCGTCCAGGCGCCGCGCGCGAGGATCTTCCGTATGGATACGTCAATGGTGTTCATGAATGCCTCCCTTTACTTCACCGGACCGGCGCTGATGCCCGGCTCAGAACCGCAGCCGCACTCCCGCCCGGTAAGTCCTTCCGAGCGTGTCGTAGAAGACGCCGTTGACGCCGCCGATGCCGCCGTTGGAGAACGGCGGATCGCGGCCCAGCAGGTTGTTGATGGACACATAGAGCTGCGAGGACTTCGCATTGCCCAGCGGCAGGTCCACCGATGCGTTGAGACCGAACACGAAGTAGTTGCCCACGGTGTTGTCATCCACGCTGCCCACCAGCGCCGGGTCGTAGTCCGGATCATCCGGGCCCGTCCATGGCACTTCATTGTTGAGCTTGCCCGAGCCGGTCCACTGCGACAGCAGCGTCACCGTCACCGGCGCGAGGCTGTAGGTGGCCGAGAAGGTGCCCACCCACTTCGGCGTGGGCGCGTAGTCGGCGAGGAAGCCGGCGCTGCCCACCTGGCCCACCACGTCACGCACCTCATAGTTCGGATACTCCAGGTACTCCAGCTGCGTCTTCAGCGCATTGGTCACCGAGGCACGCAGGAAGACGCGGCCCGCACCGCTGGAAAAGAAACGGTCCACCGGCGTCGCGTAGTCCCAGGTGATGTCCAGGCCTTCCGCGCGATAGGGCCGGCCGTTCTCGTAGGGCGCGCGCAGCGCGGTGATGTCGAAGAACCCCTGGCTTCCGTCCGGCCCGGGCACGGTCACGCCGGGATCACCGGGTGTGCCGGCCACGCCGGCCGTGCCCTCGATCAGGCTGCAGTAGAACGCATCGCCGTTGTAGCAGTTGGAGATGGTCCGCTGGATCAGGCCGCCGGAGATGCCATTGACCAGCTTGATGCGATACCAGTCGATGGAAAAGTGCATCCCTTCGGCGTTGCCGCCGGGGCTGAGCACAAAACCCGCCGTGGTCGTCGTTGCCTTCTCCGGCCGCAGCGAGGAGTTGCCCGAGAGCACGACCACCGCTGGATCGAACGGGTCGCCAAAGGGACCATCCGGCAGCCAGGGATTGGTGGCACCGCCGAAGCCGAAGCCGGTTCCCGGCGGATCGGCGGGAATGCTCTGCGAGTAGTACAGCTCGCGGAAGCCGGCCGCGCGCAGGTCGCGCGAGCGGCTGCCGCGGATGCGCAGCCAGCCCACCGGATCCCACACGCCGGCCAGCTTCCAGGTGGTGACATCCACCTTGGTGTCGGGGTTGGTGGCGACCAGGTCATCCTCGGTCTTGTAGCTGGTGCGGCGCGCCGCGGCGTTCAGCTGCAGGGTCTCGGCGAAGCGCACGCCGGCGAGCAGCGGCATCTCCAGCTCCACGAAGCCTTCCCTCACCTGCGTGGTGCCGGCGAAGGGATCCCCATACTGCGCGGCGAAGTCGGTGCGCTGGTAGAAGGGCAGGTCGGCGGCCTCGTTGGTCAGTTTCTCGTGCCGGTATTCCACGCCCGCCGCGGCGGACAGCGGCCCGTATCCCCACCCGTCCCACAACGGACCGGAGACATTCAGCGCCAGCACGTTCTGCTTGATGACGTTCTGCTCGAACAGCTCGCCGAAGGCGTAATTGCGCTGCGCATCGGTGAGCGGCTGGTTGCCGAACAGGCTCAGCGGCACGCAGCCTTCCGCCAGCGCCACGCGTGCCGGATCGATCACGCCGCCCGGGGGCGCCTGCACGCCATCGCGCGTGACCCGGCACACCGCGTTGCCGCCACCGTCGAGCACCGCATCCAGCGCCATGTCCATGCGCTTGCTGGTGTTGTTGTCGTAGAGGATCTGCGTGCGTCTGGTGCGGCCGAACTGGTAGTAGGCGTCCCAGCTCCAGCCCGAGGAGCCCATCTGTCCGTTGAGGCCGGCGACGCCGCGCCAGGTCTTCGTGTCCGTGGTCACACGCCGGTCGATCTGCGAGTACCAGTCCTTGCGCACCAGCGTCTGGTCGGGCAGGCATCCCGCACCGAAGGGCGGTGGTGCGCGGTCATCGTTGCCGGCCGCGCCCAGCACGGCTGCGCCCAGGTCACCGGTGAGGTAGGCATTGTCCGGTCGCACGCAATACGAGGTGAGCACGAAGCCCGGTCCGCCCTGCGTGACGAAACCATCGACATTGCCGAACGATGCTTCCACGAAACCCTGCATGGAATCGGTGAGGTCGAAGCTCAGGTGTCCGAAGGCGGTCTTGCGCTCGATCTCGGGATACAGCGAGGTGATGGCCGTGGTGGGCACGCCGTCGCCGCCGATCACGGTCTGCGTGGGGCTGAGGTCGCCATATTGTCCGATGGCGAAGCTGCCGGTGCCTGTGCCCGCCGCATCAGCGGAGATGGCGGTGCCGGCGCCCGGCGCACCGTTGTAGATGACCCCGTACTGGTTCACCTGGTTGACCCGCAGGTCCTGGGCGCGGAAGCGATAGGGACGGCTGGGGTCGACGGGCGCGTAGGGACTGCCCTCCACGTCGAATGGCCCGCCGCCGTTTTGCAGCAGGCCAAGGGAGCGGCCGCACCACCGCCGTGCCGCGGAGCAGTCATCGATGGACTCGGAGTTCTGGTACTCCCCTCCCAGCACCAGGTGCCCGCGGCCCTCGAAGAGATCCGTGCCGAAGGCAACGCCGAAATTCTGGTTCTCGCCGTCACCCTCTTCGGTCATGCCGAGGCTGCCATCGAACTTCCAGCCATCCAGGCGCTTGTCGAGGATGATGTTCACCACGCCCGACACCGCATCCGAACCGTAGGCGGCGGAGGCGCCACCTGTCACCGTCTCCATGCGCTGCACCAGCACGGTGGGAATGAAGTTGAGGTCGACGCTCTGTCCCTGGTTGGTGGGCACGAAGCGGCGCGAATCCACCAGCGTGAGCGTGCGCGTGCCGAAGTAGGGATTCAGGCCGCGCAAGTTGGCCAGAGTGGAGCCGACGAAGAAGGGATTGCCGCCCTGGTTGGCCGGCTGGAAGCTGGAGACGTTCACCGGTATCTGGGCCAGCGCATCGCCGAGATTGACGATGCCCATCTGCTCCAGCTGCTCTGCATCGAGCGTCTGCACGGGATTGGGCGAGATGTAGTCCTCGCGCCGGATGCGCGTGCCGGTGACCTGCACCTCTTCGAGTTCGGCCAGTGGCTCATCGGCCGCAGCGGCCGCACTGGCCACTGGCGTGATGGAACTGGCGATGGCAGTGCCCAGAACCGCCGCAACGGAAGACCGGACCGCAAGGCCCGCAAACTGGTTCAGCTTGGACATTTTCCCCCCGCAGTGGCCTGCGGCGGGACCCCTCCTGCCGCGGCCGTGATTGAGCGCACGAACAGCGCCAATCTCCCCGCGTTGCAGGAGGTCGAAAAGGAAAGAAACGGCAATATGCGTGTAGGAATGCTCCGTCGGAGCATTCCTACACCTGCGCCAGATGGGCTACGCCCTGCGCAGCGCCCGGTTCAGCGCCAGCGTGGCCAGCAGCAGCAGCGCGGCGCCGGCATTGTGCGCCGTGGCAAGCCACAGCGGAAACCCGCGCAACACCATGAAGATGCCGAAGCACAGCTGCAGTGCCAGCGCGCCCAGCACCAGTGCCGCGGCCAGTCGGCTGTTGCCCTCGCGCCGCCGCACCAGTGCGGCGATGGCCGCCACCAGCAGCGCCAGCGTGGCGACGATGGCGCCCAGTCGGTGCGTGAAATGGATGGCCACGCGCGCCGGGTGGTCGAGCACGCCGCCCTCATAGTTGATGCCCAGCCCGCGCCAGAGCACGAAGGCCTCGCCGTAGTCCGCATCAGGCCACCAGGAGGCCTGGCAGCGCGGGAAGTCCGGGCAGGCCACGGCGGAATAATTGCTGCTGGTCCAGCCGCCCAGCAGGATCTGCACCGCCAGCGCGACCAGCCCGACCAGCGCCAGTCTGCGCAGCGCGTGCGGTGCCGGCAGCAGCAATGCCGCAGCACTGCCACCACCGCGCGCCTTCACCGTACCCGACCAGGGGTTGGAAGAGCGCCGCCGCAGCGTGAGCCACAGCCACCAGAGCATGGACAGCGTGAGCATGCCGAAGGTCAGGTGCAGCGTGACGATCAGCGGCTTCAGCAGCAGCGTAACGGTCAGCATGCCCAGCAGTCCCTGGAAGCACACCACCGCCAGCAGCATCCACGGCAGCACCACCGGCACACCGGTGTGCCGCCGCCAGCGCAGCGACAGCACTGCCAGCGCCACGATGAGCAGGCCCAGCGTCGAGGCAATGTAGCGGTGGATCATCTCGTTCCACGCCTTGCCGGCATGCACCTCGGCATCGAGCCGACCGGCAGCCACCGATTCCACCGCGCCGGCGGGCGTGATGTGCCCGTAGCAGCCAGGCCAGTCAGGACAGCCCAGCCCCGCATCGGTGAGGCGCACATAGGCGCCGAACACCACCACGCAGAAGGCCAGGATGGTGGCGGCGAGTGAGAGTCGGCGCAGGATGACGATACTGCGATGCATGGCTAGCCTATGTGCGAAAGCTTCAGGAGCTTCTTCATGTCGTCGAGCAATCCCCTGGGATTCTCCCGCGTGTCGAAGCGCATCAGGATGTTGAGGAGGGGATCGACCACGAACAGGTCATGCGCGTGATCCCCGGGCGGCAGCAGGGCCAGCAGTTCGCTGCGGACGGAGGGAGCGCTCACATCGAGCACCTTGATGCCCGTGTACCCGGCTTCGAGGAAGGCTGTGTCGCAGCAATTGTCGGTGGCCAGCAGCACACGGTTGATGCGGTCCATGTCCTTGTTGAGCAGCAGGTGGATCTGGCGCGCGATATGCAGCGCGTTGCGGCAGGGTTCCCCGCAGCTGCCGTCGCCCACGTACACCAGCGCCCACTTGCCTTCGAGTGATTTCGCTGCTGCGGGCAGCTGCCGCAGCGGCTTGAGCAGTTCGCCGTGGTTGGTGCCGCCCGAGGGACGCCAGCCGCTGTAGTACAGGGCGAACGAGGCCGCCAGCGGCAGGAAGAACACCGCCAGCAGCAGCATCAGCATGCGGCGTTGCGGCTTCACGGGAACGGTCTCAGTCATCTCTCTTCTTCAGGTTCACGCCAATGAACAATCCGGCCAGCAGCACGGCAAGCGCCCACCACTGCACCGCGTATCCCACATGCCGCTCAGGCGGCAGTCCCGACGGCGCCCAGTCCCGAAGATAACCGGGGGTGGCACCGTCATCCAGCATCAGCACCACCGGCAGCAGCGGCGCGCCATAGGCCGCCTCCAGCTGCGCCAGCGTGGGAAAACTCGCCACGCGCGGCCAGTTTCCCGTCAGCGGCGGCCCCACCCGGCCCGAGGCCAGCCCCGCCACCGGCAGGGCGCCGATCCTGCCGGTGATCGTCCATGACGCGGGCGCGTCTTCCGGCAGCCGCACATCGGGCAGCTGCTCGCGAAAGCCGCTGAACGGCACCCAGCCGCGATTCACCAGCAACCGGCTGCCTTCGGCGAGCCGCAGCACCGTGAGCACGTAGTACCCCGGTGCCCCGCGATGCGAGATGTTCTCCAGCAGGAACTGCCGCCCGCCATCCGGTTCGCCCGCGATGCGCACCCGTGCATACCGCGGCAGCTGCGCCAGCGATGCGGCGCTGGCGTCGATGGCCGGCGCATCGCCGCGGGCGAATTCATCCCACTGCGCCTGCCGCGCCTGCCCGCGGTTCCACTGCCAGAAGCCCAGCGAGATGAACAGCGGCAGCGCCAGCGCCGTCAGCAGCACCGAGTACCAGCGGGGCGTGAACCGCCAGGCCATCCTATAATCGCTCCATGGATGCACGACTCATTGTCATCGCCGTACTCGCGCTGGTCGTCGCATCCCTGGGCTCGGCCCTGTTCCAGCTCGCCCGCGGCGGCGATTCCGCGCGGCTGCTGCGCGCCCTCACCTGGCGCGTGGGCCTTTCGGTGGGCCTGTTCCTGACGCTGCTGTTGCTGTGGGGGATGGGTGTCATCCACCCCCACGGCGGCCCCTGACCTGCGTCAGATCCAGTAGACGAAGACGAACAGGATCAGCCAGACCACGTCGACGAAGTGCCAGTACCAGGCCACCGCCTCGAAGGCGAAGTGCCGGTCTGCCGTGAAGTGGCCGCGCATCGCGCGACCCCAGATCACCGTCAGCATGATCGCGCCCACCGTCACGTGCAGGCCGTGGAAGCCGGTGAGCATGAAGAACGTGGCGCCGTAGATGCCGGTGCCCATCGTCAGCCCCAGCTCGTGCCAGGCGTGCATGTACTCGGTGGCCTGCAGGTACACGAACACGAAACCCAGCATCCAGGTGGCAGCCAGGAAGGTCTTGAGCACCGCGCGGTTGCCGGCACGCAGCGCGTGGTGCGCGATGGTGATGGTCACGCCGGAGGTGAGCAGGATGATGGTGTTCCACAGCGGCAGGCCGAAGGCCGGGATGGTCTCGAAGCTGCCGTCGGCCTGGCCGCCCACGGTGGCCGGGCCATTGGTCGGCCAGGCGGCGTCGAACTCCGGCCACAGCAGCAGCCCGTTGAAGATCTTCACGCCCTCGCCGGACAGCCAGGGCACTGACAGCTGGCGCGCGTAGAAGAGGGCCCCGAAGAACACCCCGAAGAACATCACCTCGGACATGATGAACCAGATCATGCCCATGCGGAAACTGCGGTCGACGTCGAGGTTGTAGAGCCCGCGCTGGTTCTCGTCGATCACGGTGCGGAACCAGAAGAAGAACAGCGAGGCCAGCAGCAGCGCGCCGGGGATGAACGACCAGGCGCCGGTCCAGCCATTGAGGAAGGCGACCACGCCGGACATCAGCACGAACAGCGTTGCCGAGCCATAGATCGGCCACGGGCTGCTGTGCGGAACGTAATAGCGGCTTGCGTCGTGCGCTGCGGTGTGTGTGCTCATATCCCTGTCGTCTGTCGCGGAAAGTGATCAGCGCGCCGCCACCGGCGCCTGCGTGTCGTAGAAAGTGTAGGCCAGCGTGATGCGTTCGACGTGTTTCGGCAGTGCCGGGTCGACGAAGAACCGCACGGGCATGTGTTTGGTCTCGCCCACCGTGAAATGCTGCGGGGTGAAGCAGAAGCACTCGGTCTTGCGGAACCAGGCGCTGGCGCTGGCCGGCGCCACGTCGGGCACGGCCTGCGCCCAGGTGTCCGCGCCGGTGTTGTTCACCGCCAGGAAGTTCGCCTCGTAGAGCCGCCCCGGATGCACCTGGATGCTGCGCACCTCGGGCTTGAAGTCCCACTTGCCCACGCTGGGCAGGTTGGCCACGAAATCCACCACCACCGTGCGCGATTCATCGACGGTGGACGGCAGGCTTGCCGCGGTCACGAGGTCGTCGCGGCTGCCGGCGCCGGTGATCTCGCAGAACACGTCGTACAGCGGCACCAGCGCGAAGCCGAAGGCGAACGCGCCCAGCGCCACCACGCCCAGCTTCAGGGCCAGGCGGCGGTGGGCGGCAGGCTTGCGGTCAGGAGCGTTCATCCGTTGCGGTTGATGAAGGCGATGATGAAGGCCACGTAGACGAACACGGCGAACAGCGCCAGCTTGATGGCCGTCGAACGGGCCCGCTTGCGGCGGGCCGCGATCGCTTCCGGACTCATGTCAGGCTGCATCGCCACGTTCATGCTCAGTGGGCCGTGCCCTTGGTGCCGCGCGCGACCATGTCGGCGCTGGGCGGGTCGGACCATGAGTGGTACGGCGCCGGCGAGGCGAGTTCCCATTCCAGGCCATACGCGCCTTCCCATACCCGGTCGGCCGCCTTCTCGCCGCGCTTCAGGCACTGCAGGATGGCCAGCGGGAACAGCAGCTGCGACAGGCCGAAGCCGAACGCGCCGATGGAGGACACCATGTTCCACTCCGAGAACTGCGTGTTGTAGTCCGGGATGCGGCGCGGCATGCCGGCCAGGCCCAGGAAGTGCTGCGGGAAGAACAGCACGTTCACGAAGATGGCCGACAGCCAGAAATGCGCCTTTGCCAGCGTCATGTTGTACATGCGGCCGCTCCACTTCGGCAGCCAGTAGTACACCGCGCCCATCAGCGAGAAGATCGCACCGGGCACCAGCACGTAGTGGAAGTGCGCCACCACGAAGTAGGTGTCGTGGTACTGGAAGTCCGCCGGCACGATGGCCAGCATCAGGCCCGAGAAGCCGCCGATGGTGAACAGGAACAGGAAGGCGATCGCGAACAGCATGGGCGGCTCGAAGGTGATCGAGCCGCGCCACATGGTGGCCGTCCAGTTGAACACCTTCACGCCCGTGGGCACGGCGATCAGCATGGTGGTGAGCATGAAGAACATCTGGCCGGCCAGCGGCATGCCCACCGTGAACATGTGGTGCGCCCACACGATGAACGACAGGAAGCCGATGGACGCGGTGGCGTACACCATCGACTCGTAGCCGAACAGCGGCTTGCGCGAGAACGCCGGAATGACCTCTGACACCACGCCGAAGGCCGGCAGGATCAGGATGTACACCTCGGGGTGCCCGAAGAACCAGAAGATGTGCTGGTAGAGCACCGGGTCGCCGCCGCCGGCGGCGCTGAAGAAGGTGGTGCCGAAGAAGTGGTCGGTGAGCAGCATGGTCACCGCGCCCGCCAGCACCGGCATCACCAGGATCAGGAGGTATGCGGTGATCAGCCAGGTCCACACGAACAGCGGCATCTTCAGCAGCGTCACGCCGGGGGCGCGCATGTTCATGATGGTCACGATCACGTTGATGGCGCCCATGATCGAGCTCACGCCCATCAGGTGCACCGCGAAGATGGCCATCGGCAGCGCATCACCACCCTGCACCGTGAGCGGCGGGTAGAGCGTCCAGCCGCCGGCTGGCGCGCCGCCCGGGACCACGAAGGTCAGCAGCATCAGCAGGAAGGCGAACGGCAGGATCCAGAAGCTGAAGTTGTTCATGCGCGGCAGCGCCATGTCGGGCGCGCCCACCTGCAGCGGGATCATCCAGTTCGCAAGGCCCACCCATGCCGGCATCACGCCGCCGAAGATCATGAAGATCGCGTGCATGGTCGTCATCGAGTTGAAGAACTGCGGATCGACGAACTGCAGGCCGGGCTGGAACAGCTCGGCGCGGATCACGAAGGCGAACAGGCCGCCGATGAAGAACATCGTCAGGCCGAACACCATGTACAGGGTGCCGATGTCCTTGTGATTGGTCGTCAGCACCCAGCGCTGGATGAAGCTCTTCGGCGGGCCGTGGTGGCCGTGGTCATCGTGTGCGGCGGCGCCGGAATGGTCGGTGTGCGTTGCGTGGGCCATGATGCTTGCTCGTCTCTCGAATTCGTTTGCGTGCGGTTACGGTCAGCCGGCAGTGCCGGCCACCGGCGCGGCTGCGACAGCGGCGGTGCCGCCAGCGGCCGTGGCGCCGGGGGACTCGGCGGGCTGGGCCCGCTTCGATTCCAGCCAGGCTGCGTAGTCGGCTTCGCTCAGCGCCTCCACCACGATGGGCATGAAGCCATGGTCGCGGCCACACAGCTCGGTGCACTGCCCGCGGTACACGCCGACCTTGTCCGGCTGGATCTGGAACCACATCTCGTTGACCATGCCCGGGATGGCGTCCTTCTTGATGGCCAGCTCCGGCACCCACCAGGCGTGGATCACATCCTGCGAGGTGACCAGCAGGCGCACCTTCTTGCCGACGGGCACCACCAGGCGGTTGTCCACTTCGAGCAGGTAGTTCGGCACATCGCCCGGCTTCACTGACGAATCGCGCTGGCGGGCGGCGTTGCTGTCACGTGCCAGCGTGGAGAAGAAACTCACGCCCTCGTCCAGGTATTCGTACTGCCACTTCCACTGGTAGCCGGTGACCTTGATGTTGATGTCGGTGGCGCTGGCATCCTCGATGCGGATCAGGGTGCGCGCGGCCGGCACGGCCATTGCCACGAGGATGAGCACGGGAATGCCGGTCCACAGGATCTCTGCCTTGGTGCTGTGGAGCAGGTTCTGGTCGGCCACCGCTCCCTGCGACTTCCGGAACTTCACCAGCGAATAGATCATCACGCCGAACACAGCCACGCCGATCAGCGTGACCACCCAGAAGATGGTCATGTGCAGGCCATGGATCTCGCCCGACAACGTCGTTGCACCCTTGTGCATGTTGAGGCCGGACCAGGCGGCATGAGCGGGCGCGGCGAGCGCAGCCAGGACTGCGGCGCAGCCTGCGAATACGGATTTCCGAAGCATCTCTGAACCTTGAATAAGTCGGTGATCTGTATGGGGCAGGCACCGTTCTGGCCCCCGCCCATCATTGACTGGGCAGTATACCCGTTGGCGCGCTCCACAGCAGCGGGCATGGGAGGCGCTCGAGCAGGGAATCGCGGCAGGCGGGGCCATCGTGGAAGGCGGGGTCGACGGGATTGGCGATCCAGCCGGCCAGCGGCAGGCCGCTGGCGCGGATGGCCCCGGCGGTGAGCAGCGCATGGCTGAGGCAGCCCAGGCGCAGGCCGACTACCAGCACCACGGGCAGGCCGAGGCGAAGTGCGACGTCCTGCATGGTGGGTCCGGGGGTACCCGGGGCCACGGGGGTGCCCACCGGGGCCAGCCAGCCACCGGCACCTTCCACGACGATCACGTCAGACAGAGCGCGTATCGACTCAAATGCCGACCTGATCTTGTCCAGATCGATGGCCACACCGGCGCGCGCCGCTGCCAGGTGGGGCGAGGTGGCTTCCGGCAGGCACACCGGGTTCACCAGTTCGTAGGGCAGGCGGACATTGGCAGCAGCGGCCAGATCCAGCGCGTCGTCGTTGCGCCAGCCATGCGGGGTCATTTCTGCACCTGCGGCCACCGGCTTCATGCCTGCGGCGCGCAGCCCGGTGGCAGCCAGCGCGGCCAGCAGCCGCGTGGCCACCCAGGTCTTGCCGATTCCCGTATCCGTGCCGGCGATGAACACGCTCTGGCGCAGGACCGGATGCAGCCCGGGCAGGCTCATCGGCGGCGGGCCAGCTGATCGCGCAGGGACTGCACGTCGATGCGCGTTTCGCCGGCGGTGCTGGCAGGGGCCGGTTCCGGACCGTGCTCCGGCGCCCAGGCTACCGCGTACACCACCTGCCAGGTGGCGGGCAGGCCCGCGGGACGGCGCAGTGATTCGTACTGCGCCTGCATCCGCGCGAAAGCCGCACGACCGGTGAGGCCGCGCGCGCGCCGGGCATCCACGTTGCGGGCACCGAGTGACTTCAGCTCGCGCATCAGCGCGCGCGCATCGGCGTAGTGATGCAGGTGACGGTCCACATCCAGCACCGGTTCGAGGAAGCCGGCGCGTTGCAGGGCGCCGCCCAGGTCATGCACATCGACGAAATCGATCACGTGCACGCCATCATCGGCCGCACCCCAGGCTGCACGCAGTTCCTGCAGCGTTTCCGGACCGAAGCTGCTGAGCAGCAGCAGGCCGCCGGGCCGCAGCACGCGCCGTATCTCGGCCAGCGCGGCATCCGGTGGCTGCAGCCATTGCAGCATCAGGTTGCTGAACACCAGGTCGAATCCCGCGGTGTCGAATGGCAGCTGCCGCGCATCGGCTTCAACGCAGCGGATGCGGCGCCAGAAGCGGCTGTGGCGCCGCGCGGCGCGCACCATGGGCGCGGCGATGTCGGCGGCGGTGACCGCCGCACGCGGGAAGCGGCGCTTGATCGCCAGCGCCGCAAGACCGGTGCCGGCGCCCAGGTCGAGCACGGCACGCGGTGGAGACTTCAGCAGCGTGAGTCGCGACAGCAGCTCTTCGCGCGCCTGCGCCTGCAGCCAGGCGGCTGCATCGTAGCTGTCGCTGGCCGCACCGAAGCTGCGCGCCACTGCGCGCGGATCCAGGTCCGTCATCGCATCGCTCCGGGCGGCAGGGTGTCGATGAACCCGCGGATGGCCGCTGCCACCTGCGCGTGGTGCGAGATGAACGGCGCGTGGCCCGCGCGTGAAATTTCCAGCAGCTTCGCGCCGGGCAGTGCCTGCGCCAGCCAGCGCGCGGCCGCGGGCAGCGTCACGCGGTCGTTGCGTCCCGCGATGATCAATGCCGGCTGGCGCAGGCCAGCCAGCATCGGGCGCAGGTCCACCTCGCCAAGCAGGCGCAGTCCGTCCAGCAGCGCTTCGCGACGCGGTTCACCCTGCGCCTGCAGTGCGGCCTGCAGTTCGCCCAGCGTCTCTTCGGCCTGCTGCGTGCCGCGCACCTGCAGCCAGAGGAAGTCCTCGATCAGCTGCTGCCAGTCACGCTGCACCATGTCCTCGAACACCTGCAACGTGTGCGGATCCGCGCCGGCCGGCCAGTCTTCGCTGCGCGAGAACCTGGGCGAGGCCGACATCAGCACCAGGGCCGGCACGCGCGAAGGATGCTGCGCTGCCAGCGCCATCGCGATCTTTGCTCCCATGGACCAGCCCGCCAGCACGCAGCGCGGCGGCAGCGCGGCGAGCACGGCGGCGCACTGCGCCTCGAACCCGGCGGCACCCTCCGACCAGGGGCTGCGACCGTGGCCAGGCAGGTCGATGGCCCAGCTGTGCAGCGGGACATGCCGCGCATCCGGTGTGTCAAGATCCGCACGCAGGCGGTCGAACACGCGCAGGTTCATGGCCCAGCCGTGCAGCATCACGATGGGCACGCCGGCAGCGTCACTGCCTGCGCTGCGCTCCACGTGCAGCGGCAGGCTGCTCATGGCGCACCCTCCGCGCGTGGGGTTGTGGCCGCTGGCGCCTCCGCAAGGCTGGCCTGCAATGCATCCAGCAGACCATCCACCTCTGTCTCGCCGTGTGCCGCCGAAAGGGTCACACGCAGCCGCTCGGTACCGGCAGGCACGGTGGGATGCCGGATCGCACTCACCCAGTAGCCACGCCGCAGCAATGCTTCGCTGGCGGCCACGCAGGTGGCAGCGCCGGGCACTTGCAGTGGCTGGATCGCGGTCATGGAGTCAGCCAGCGGCAACCCCCGCGCCTGCGCGCCGGCGCGGAAGCGCGTGATGAGCATTGCCAGCCGCTCCCGCCGCCACGGCTCGGCGCGCACGATGGCCAGCGCCGCCCGCGTGGCTGCTGCCACTGCCGGCGGCAGCGCGGTGGTGAAGAGGTAGCTGCGCGCACGCTGCATCACCAGCTCGATCACTTCACGGTCGCCGGCCACGAAGGCGCCGAAGCTGCCGAAAGCCTTGCCCAGCGTGCCCACCAGCAGGGGCACGGCCTGCGCGTCGAGCTGCGCCTGCCCGAGCACGCCGCCGCCATGTTTGCCGAGCACGCCCAGCCCGTGTGCGTCATCGACCAGCAGCCAGGCGCCGTGGCGCCGCGCGATGGCCGACAGTTCCGCCACGGGTGCCACATCGCCGTCCATGCTGAAGACGCCATCGGTGGCGATGAGCGCCAGGCTGGTCTCCTGCTCCGCCGCGATACGCCCGGCTTCCTGCATGTCGTTGTGGCGATAGCGCAGCAGCCGCGCCCCGCACTGGCGCGCGCCGTCGATCAGCGAGGCGTGGTTGAGACGGTCCTGCAGCACCACTTCACCGCGCCCGGCCAGGGCCGTGATCACGCCGGCATTGGCCATGTAGCCGGTGGAGAACAGCAATGCGGCCTCGCGGCCGGTGAATTCCGCCAGCTCCTCTTCCAGCGCATGGTGTTCGGCACTGTGGCCGGTGACGAAATGCGCCGCGCCGGCGCCGCTGCCATAGCGGGCAGCGGCCTTGCACATGGCCTCGGCAAGGCGCGGATCACCAGCGAGGCCGAGGTAGTCATTGCTGCAGAAATTGGCCAGCCGCCGGCCGCCGACCACCGGAGCGGTGAGGGCATCCGATGCGTACGCCTCCACGCAGCGGCGCGCGCGCCGCTCGCCGCGCGCGTGCAGCGTCGCCAGCGCGGCCGACACCGCTGCCCCGTTGCGCTTCATGGAATGTGCGTGCGCCCGGCCACCGCCCCAGCTAGCCGCGCGAGTCCGTCTGCTGCTGGGTTTCCGGCTCGATCTGCAGGCGGGCCAGCAGCTGGCGGTCGCGCTCCACGTCCGGATTGCCGGTGGTCAGCAGCTTCTCGCCATAGAAGATGGAGTTCGCGCCGGCCAGGAAGGCCAGCGCCTGCAGTTCATCGCTCATGGCCTCGCGTCCCGCCGACAGCCGCACCTGCGCCTGCGGCATCAGGATGCGCGCCACGGCAATGGTGCGCACGAACTCGAAGCCATCCACGGCCTGCGCTTCTTCAGCCCTGCCTTCCAGCGGCGTGCCCTTCACCTGCACCAGCTGGTTGATGGGCACGCTCTGCGGATGCTCGGGCAGGTTGGCCAGCGTGGCCAGCATGCCGGCGCGGTCGCGGCGGGTTTCGCCCATGCCCACGATGCCGCCGCTGCACACCTTCAGGTTGGCATTGCGCACGGCTTCCAGCGTGTCGAGGCGATGCTGGTAGGTGCGGGTGGAGATGATCTCCTTGTAGAACTCCTCGGAGGAATCCACGTTGTGGTTGTAGTAGTCGAGGCCTGCGTCCTTCAGCTCGCCGGCCTGCTCCGGGGTGAGCATGCCCAGCGTGGCGCAGGTCTCCAGGCCCAGCGCTCCCACCTCGCGGATCATCGTGGCGATGCGCTCGATGTCCTTCTTTTTGGGCGAGCGGAAAGCCGCGCCCATGCAGAAGCGCGTGGCGCCGGCGGCCTGCGCCTTGCGCGCGGCGTCGACCACCGCCTCCACGGGCATCAGGTCCTCACGTGCCACGCCGGTGTCGTAGTGCACGCTCTGCGGGCAGTAGGCACAGTCCTCGGGGCAGCCACCGGTCTTGATCGACAGCAGCGTGCTCATCTGCACGCGGTTGGGCGCATGCCAGGCGCGGTGCACCTGCTGGGCGCGGAAGATCAGGTCCATGAAGGGCAGCGCGAACAGCGCCTCCACCTCGGCGAGGCTCCAGTCATGGCGCTGGGTGCTGAAGGCCTGGGGGGAGGTGGTGTCGGCGGCGCGGGTATTCATGGCCCGCGATGCTCCGGGTGGCCGTGAGAGGTGTCAACCGAAGGTTGCGCCCCAAGTTGACAATCGAATTGATCGTTTCATTTATGCGTGAAGTCGACAGATTTGTGTTCATCATTGAACCTCCACAGCTGCCAGTCTGGCGGGATGCAACCCGACCGGCACACCACGCAACCCCGACACATTGTCCGGGGCCTCGCCCGGAACCTGGCCCGAAACCTCGCGCACCTGATCGCCCCGCCGGTCTGCATCCTCTGCGGTGGCCCGGGCCAGTCGCTGGATGAACCCTGGGGGCTGGACCTCTGCATCCACTGCGAAGCCGCCTGCCCGCGCGCCCCGCCAGAGCCCCCGCCCTGGCAGCACGCCTTCTGCCTCTTCCGCTACGAGGACCCGGTGGACCTGATGATCCAGCGGCTGAAGTTCCAGCGGGACATCGCCCAGGCACGGGTACTGGGCACGCTGTTCGCGCGCGCCTGGCGGGCGGCAGGGCGGGATCGCCCGGAGTGCATCGTGCCCATGCCCCTGCACCGCTCGCGTCATGTGGAACGGGGTTTCTGCCAGACCACTCTGCTCGCCAGGCACATCGCCCGGCGCCTGGGCCACCAGGGCCGGCCCCTGCCCGTACACAACAACCTGCTGCTGCGGGTGCGCGCGACCCGCGCGCAAAGCGGTCTGGACGCGGCGGAGCGGGCCAGGAACCTGAAGGGAGCCTTCGCCTCTCCGACCGGCAAGCGCCTGCCCCGGCACGTCGCCTTGCTCGACGATGTGCTGACCACAGGTCATACGGCTACTGCCGCCATCGCCGCGCTACACGAGGCCGGCGTCAGGCGCGTGGACCTGTGGTGCTGCGCCAGGGCCCTGCGCCTTGACGGACTCGACACCGCACCTGCTATAAACTAGCTATCTAACTAGTTATATGGACATGGCCATGACCGAGGTCGGCGTATTCGAAGCCAAGACCCGCCTCAGCGAGCTGCTGGAGCGCGTCGCGGCCGGCGAGGAAATCACCATCACCCGCCGGGGCCAACCCGTGGCCAGACTGGTCGCGCCCGGCAAGGCCTCCCCCGAGCAGATACGGCGAACCATCGACGAGGTGCAGCAGCTGGCCCGTGGCCAGCGGCTGGAAGGACTGGACTGGAGGGCGCTGCGCGACGAGGGCCGCAACAAGTGACCGGCTTCGTCCTCGATGCCTCCGTCGCGATTGCCTGGTGCTTCGCCGATGAATCTTCCGGGCCCAGCCGCCAACTGCTGGAATCCCTGCAGTTCCGCGCCGCCGTGGTGCCACCGCTCTGGAACTGGGAAATCGGCAATGCGCTGCTCACCGCAGAACGCCGGGGGCGCATCGAGCCCGCTGCAGCGGACCTTTTCCTGCGCCTGCTGCGGCAGCTGCCCATCCACGTGGACGCAGGGTCAGCCGACCGGGCACTGGAAGAGACCCGGCGGCTGGCGCGCGAGCACGACCTCACCACTTATGACGCCTCCTATCTCGAACTGGCCCATCGACGGGGCTTGCCCCTGGCCACCCGCGATGCAGCGCTGGCCAGGGCGGCGGCCGCGGTGCAGGTGTCCCTGCTGTCGGCCTGAGGAGAGAGGCAGACCCTATCTGCTACCCTTGGCCGCCCGCCCCTGCGCATTTTCCGCCTTGGCCACCCCGCACCACATCACTGCCGCCCACGCCCCCGGCCGCTGGAGGCTCTACTACGAGCTGACCAAGCCCCGGGTGGTGGCGCTGATCGTGCTGACCTCGGTGGTGGGCTCGCTGCTGGCCGTGCCCGGCATGCCGCCGCTGGACCTGCTGCTGTTCGGCAACCTGGGCATCGCCATGGCCGCCGCCAGCGCGGCCACGCTGAACCAGCTGCTGGATGCGCGCATCGACTCGAGGATGGCGCGCACCCGCACCCGCCCGCTGCCCACCGGGGGATTGTCCGAAAGCCAGGCGCTGGGTTTTGCCGCGCTGCTGGGCGCGGCCTCGATGCTGATGCTCTGGCTGCTGGTGAATCCGCTCACCGCGCTGCTGACCTTTGCCTCGCTGATCGGCTATGCGGTGATCTACACGCTGTGGCTGAAGCGCGCCACGCCGCAGAACATCGTGATCGGCGGCGCCGCGGGGGCGGCTCCGCCAGTGCTGGGCTGGGCCGCCATCACCAACACCGTCGATCCTCATGCGCTGCTCCTGTTCCTGATCATCTTCGCCTGGACGCCGCCGCATTTCTGGGCGCTGGCCATCGCGCGCCGTGACGACTACGCGAAGGTGGACATCCCCATGCTGCCGGTGACGCATGGGGTGGAATTCACCCGGCTGCATGTGCTGCTCTACACCATCATCCTGGTGCTGGTGACGCTGCTGCCCTGGCTCACCGGCATGACCGGCCTGATCTACCTGCTGGCGGCGGTGGGGCTCAACGCGGCCTTCCTGGCCTATGCCGTGAAGCTCAAGCGCTCCACCCAGCGCGAGCTGCCCATGCGGGTGTTCAGGTTTTCCGTGCAATACCTGATGTGGCTGTTCCTGGCGCTGCTGGTGGATCACTACCTGCCAGTGCACGTGGTGTAATGAGGCCCGAGGAGACCCTGTGATGAAGATCGCGCGACTGCTGCCTTCCCTGCTGATGCTGGCCGTGCTCTGCGCCCCGACGCCGCTGCTGGCGCAGCTGCGCTTCCAGGAAGGCAAGCATTACACCACCGTGCCAACGCCGATGGCTGCCGGGCTCGCGCCAGCAGGCAAGGTCGAAGTCACCGAGGTGTTCTCCTACATCTGCAGCCACTGCTACGAGTGGCAGGGCCTGGTCGAGGGGCTGAAGACCGCGCTGCCGGAAGATGCCGCGCTCACCTACGTGCACGCGGGCTTCAACCAGTACTGGCCGCTGTTCCAGCGCGCGCACCTCACGGCGCAGAAGCTGGGGGTCGCCGACCGCAACCACAAGCGCATGTTCACAGCCGTCTGGGAGACGCAGGAGTTTCCCTTCCTCGACAAGACCACGGGTCGCCCGCTGGCCACCCCGCCCACCATGGCTGACTTCGCCCGCTTTTATGCCAAGGGTGGCGGCGTGACCGAGGCAGAATTCCTGAAGACCGCCACTTCACCCGCGATCAACGCCGCAGTGGAACGCGCCGAATCGCTGGTCAAGGGCTGGCGCGTCAGCGGCACTCCCTCCTTCCTGGTCGGCGGGCGTTACATGGTGGCTCCCGAATCGGTCTCCAGCGAGAAAGAACTGCACGACCTGTTCAGCTTCCTGGTGTCCCTCGAGCGCAGCCGCCTGAAGAAGGCCGCGGCGCCGGCAAAGTAGGAGGCTCCCGTGCACGTCGAACGCCTCTGGCCGGACACCAGCCTGCGCAACTACCACTACCTGGTGGTGTGCACCGAGACCGGTGATGCGCTGGCGGTGGATCCCTTCGATGCACAGCTGATGCTCGACACTGCCCGCCGCAATGGCTGGCGTATCACGCAGATCCTCAACACGCACCATCACCACGACCATGTGGCCGGCAACGAGGCCGTGCGCGCCGCCACCGGCGCGAAGGTGCTGGCCCACGCGGGGGCTGCGGCGCTGATCGGCGGCGTGGACGTGGGGCTCGCCGATGGCGACGTGATCCGCATCGGACGCAGCATCGAGCTGGAAACCCTGGACACGCCCGGCCACACCATGTCGCATGTGTGCCTGTTCGCGCATGCGGAGCAGCCCGCACTGTTCTCAGGCGACACGCTGTTCAACGCTGGCGCGGGCAACTGCCACCAGGGCGGCGACCCGGTGGCGCTGTACGAGACCTTCGCCACGCGGCTGCTGCACCTGCCCGATGCCACGCGCATCTACCCCGGCCACGACTACCTGCTGAACAACCTCGGCTTCACGCTGTCGCGGGAGCCGGGCAATGGCGAGGCCCGCGAACTGCAGCAGAAGCTCGCCGGCACCGGTCCGCTCGAACTGCCGGTGACCACGCTGGGGGAGGAGAAGAAGTTCAACACCTTCTTCCGGCTCGGCAGCGCCGAGATCATCGACGGGCTGCGCGAGCAGTTCGCCGACCTGCCGCGCGAGCCCGCACCGCGCGAGGTGTTCGTCGCGCTGCGCGCCCTGCGCAACAAGTGGTAGCCGGGTGAACGGGGAGGCAGAAAGCCCCAGGCTGCAGCGCTGGCTCACCGGCGGTGCACTGGTACTGGTGCTGCTGGCCGTATGGCTGATCGTGCGGCCGCTGGCAGTGCCCATCGTATGGGCGGCCATCCTCGCCTTCCTGCTCTCGCCGCTGCAGGAGAAGCTCACCAGCTCGCTGCGCGGCCGCCGCTCCGCTGCGGCCGGCATCCTCACCGGGCTCACGCCGGTGGCCATCTTCGTGCCGCTCACGCTGCTGGGGCTGGCCTTCGCCAACCAGATCGCCTCGCTTACCTCCCAGGTCGAAGCGGATCCCGGTCTCTTCAGCCTGGCCGAGTGGACCGACCCGGTGCGCCACCCACGCCTGGCGGATATCGCCTCCTGGCTGGACCGGCGCTTCGACCTGGAAGTGGCAGACGCGCAGGCCTACCTGAAGCAGGGCGTGCGCGACTGGGCCACCGTGATCGCCCGCTCCAGCGGACTGGTGGCACTGGTCACTGCAGGGGTGATCCTGCGTTTCTTCGTGATGCTGTTCGTGCTGTTCTTCATGCTGCGTGACGGCGCGGTGTGGTTCCGCCGCGCGGCCTCGCTGCTGCCGCTGGATTCGCGCCGGCGCGATGTGCTGCTCACGCGCCTGGGCAAGGTGCTGCGCGCCGTGGTCTATGGCTGCGGTCTCACCGCGCTGGTGCAGGGCACGCTGGTGGCCATCGGCTTCGCCATCGCCGGCATCCAGGGGTTCATCGTCTTCGGCGTGCTGGCGGCGGTGTGCGCGCTGCTGCCATTCGGTGGCGCAGGGCTGGTGTGGGTGCCTGCGGTGATCTACCTGTTCGCCGCCGGCAAGTTCGGCTGGGGCGTGTTCATGCTCGTGTGGGGCGGCGTCGTGTCCACTTCCGACAACTTCGTCCGCCCTGTCATCATCTCCCGCTACACGCCCGTGCCCACGCTGGTGGTCTTCCTCGGCGTGATCGGCGGCGTGGCTGCATTCGGCCCGATGGGATTCATCGTCGGGCCGGTGATCCTGGTGCTGGCCATCGAGCTGTTCCGCTTCGCCGAAGGATCGATGGCGCGTCGCGACTGATAGAATGCGCGGGATGGACCTCTCGCCCATCCTCAATCCCCTCAACGACGAACAGCGCGCGGCCGTGACCGCGCCCGCAGGCGCCACGCTGGTGCTGGCCGGCGCCGGCAGCGGCAAGACGCGTGTGCTCACGCACCGCATCGCCTGGGCCATCGGCGCGCTGGGCGCCGTGCCCCACAACATCCTGGCCGTGACCTTCACCAACAAGGCCGCCGCCGAAATGCGCCACCGCATCGAGACACTGCTGGGCGTGCCCGGCGGGGCGATGTGGGTGGGCACCTTCCACGGCATTGCCCATCGCCTGCTGCGCCTGCACCACCAGCTGGCCGGCCTGCCGCCCGGGTTCCAGATCCTCGACAGCGAGGACCAGCAGCGGCTCATCAAGAAGGTGATCCGCGCGCAGGAGCTGGACGAAACCCGCTTCGTGCCGCGCGAGGTGCAGCACTACATCAACAAGCTCAAGGACGACGGCATCCGCCCCGCGCAGGTGAAGCCGGGCTTCGATCCCATGCAGCAGGTGCTGCAGAAGCTCTACCAGAACTACGAGGAGACCTGCCACCGCAGCGGCGTGGCCGACTTCGCCGAGCTGCTGCTGCGCGCCTACGAGCTGCTGCGCGACAACGCCTCGCTGCGCGACCACTACCGCCGCCGATTCACGCATGTGCTGGTCGATGAATTCCAGGACACCAACGCCATCCAGTACGCCTGGACCCGGCTGATCGCCGGCGACGACGGCAATCCCTTCGTGGTGGGCGACGACGACCAGTCCATCTACCGCTGGCGCGGCGCACGGGTCGAGAACCTCAGGCAGTTCACGCGCGACTACCCCGAGGCGCAGATGTTCCGCCTGGAGCGCAACTACCGCTCCACCGGCAACATCCTCGGCGCCGCCAACGCGCTGATCGCCAACAACTCCGGCCGGCTGGGCAAGAACCTGTGGACCAGCGACGGCAAGGGCGAGCGCATCCGCCTCTATTCCGCCTTCAACGAGCGCGACGAGGCCGACTTCGTCGTCGGCCGCATCGCCGAATGGCAGCGCCAGGGCGGCGCGCGGCGCGAGGTGGCCATCCTCTATCGTTCGAACGCGCAGTCGCGCGCACTGGAAGAATCGCTGCTCACGGCGCGCATTCCCTACCGCGTGTATGGCGGCCTGCGTTTCTACGAGCGCGCGGAGATCAAGGATGCGCTGGCCTACCTGCGCCTGGTGGCCAACCGCAATGACGATCCCTCCTTCGAGCGCGTGGTGAACCTGCCCACGCGTGGCATCGGCGCGAAATCGCTGGAGGGCCTGCGCGAGTCCGCGCGCGCCACGAACAGCTCGATGTGGCAGGCGGCCGCGGCCATGCTGTCGGGCACCCCGGGCTCACCGGGCATCGGCGAGCTGGGCAACCGCGGTGCGGCCGCGCTGCTGGGCTTCCTGAAGCTCATCGACCAGCTCGATGCCGACACGCAGGGCCTGCCGCTGCACGAGCAGATCGACCATGTGATCCAGAACACCGGCCTCATCGAGCACTACCGCAAGGACAAGCAGCAGGACAAGGGCGAGGCCCGCATCGAGAACCTCGACGAACTCGTCAGCGCCGCGCGCGGCTTCAATGCCGATGAGATCAGCCCCGACAACGAGGGCGAGAAGCTGCCGCCGCTGGCTGCCTTCCTGGCGCATGCCGCGCTCGAATCCGGCGAGGGCCAGGCCGAGGAGTGGGAAGACTCGGTGCAGATGATGACGCTGCACACGGCCAAGGGGCTGGAGTTCCCGCTGGTGTTCCTGGTGGGCATGGAAGATGGCCTGTTCCCGCACCAGCGTTCCATCGATGACCTCGACGGGCTGGAGGAAGAGCGCCGCCTCTGCTACGTGGGCATCACCCGCGCCATGAAGCAGCTGTACATCTCGCATGCCGAGCAGCGCCGCCTGCACGGCATGGACAGCTTCGGCACGCCATCACGCTTCATCAGCGAGATCCCCGAAGACCTGATCGAGGAGGTACGGCCACGCATACAGCACAGCCGGCCGGTGATCGGCCAGGCCTGGCGTCCCGCCCAGCCCGCCGCGAGGCTGCGCGACAAGGTGGAGGAGACGGCGGCCCCCGGCATCAAGCTGGGCGCCCGCGTGCGGCACGGCCGGTTCGGCGACGGCGTGATCCTGAACCTCGAAGGCCATGGGCCGCAGGCGCGTGTGCAGGTGAATTTCGAGCGGCAGGGTTCGAAGTGGCTCATGCTCTCGTACGCCAACCTCGAGGTGGTGCGGTGATGGACACATGAAGGTGCTGATACTGGGCGCCGGCCAGGTCGGCCGCACCGCCGCCTACCACCTCGCGCGCGAGCCGGACAACGAAGTCACGGTGGTGGACTCCAACGAGACCGTGCTGCGCGAGCTGCAGAGCCGCATCGACGTGCGCACCGTCGCCGGCAATGCCTCCTTCCCCGTGGTGCTGGAATCCGCCGGCATCGCCGACACCGACATGCTGGTGGCGCTCACCTCCTCCGACGAGGTGAACATGGTGGCCTGCGAGATTGCCCACGCGCTGTACCGCACGCCCACCAAGATCGCCCGCATCCGCGCACCCGAATACACGGCACACGACCGGCTGTTCGGCAAGGGCATGCTGGCGGTGGACGTGTGGATCAGCCCCGAGCAGCTGGTGACCGAATACGTCGAGCGGCTGATCCGCAATCCGGGCGCCCTGCACGTGGCCGATTTCGCCGACGGCCGCGCCAGGCTGGTGGGCATGCAGGCGCGCCCCGGTGGCCTGCTGGTGGGCCAGCAGCTGCGCACGCTGCGCGACCACATGCCCAATGCCGACGCCCGCATCGCCGCCATCTACCGCGGCGGGCGTTTCATCACGCCCACCGGCGAGACCGTGGTGGAGGAAGGCGACGAGATCTTCTTCATCGCCGCACGCGACAACATCCAGCGCATGATGAACGAGATCACGCGCGCCGAAGGCCCGGTGCGCAAGGTGGTGATCGCCGGCGGCGGCAACATCGGCTTCCGCCTCGCGCAGCTGCTGGAGAAGACCCACCAGGTGAAGCTGATCGAACGCGACACCACCCGCGCCTACCGCGTGGCCGAGCGCGTGGAGAACACCGTGGTGCTCAACGGCGACGCCCAGGACGAGGAGCTGCTGATCGAGGAGAACATCGACGGCACCGACGTATTCGCCGCCGTCACCAACTCCGAGGAAGCCAACGTGCTGTCGGCCATGCTGGCCAAGCGCCTGGGAGCGCGCAAGGTGCTGGCGCTGGTGAACCGCCCCACCTACGGCAACCTGATGGAGAACCGCAGCATCGACATCGTGGTCTCGCCGCAGACCGTCACCATCGGCTCGCTGCTGGCGCATGTGCGCAAGGGCGACGTGGTGAAGGTGCACTCCCTGCGCCAGGGATCAGCCGAGGCGCTGGAAACCATCGTGCACGGCACGCAGGACAAGTCACGCGTGATCGGCCGCCGCATCGAGCAGATCGAGATGCCCAATGGCGCCTCCATCGTGGCGCTGGTGCGGGGCGAGAAGGTGGTGATCGCCCACCATGACACGCAGATCGAGACCGAGGATCATGTGATCGTCTTCCTGGCCGACCGGCGCCAGGTCGACGCCGTGCAGAAGCTGTTCCAGTCCGGCTGAACCCATGCGCTCGATCCTCGCGGTCGTCAATGTGCTGGGCGCCCTGCTGGCGCTGTTCGCTGCCTACTACCTGCTGCCCATCGTCACCGCGCTCGTCTATGGCGAATCCGATGCGCTGCGCGCATTCCTGGAGAGCGCCGGTGTCACCCTGGCGCTGGGCGCAGGCTTCTTCTACGGCACCCTGCGCTACCGCGCGGAACTGAAGCCGCGCGACGGCTACCTGCTGGTGAGCCTGTCCTGGCTGATCATGACGCTGGCCGCGGCGGTGCCCATGATGCGCACCGCGCCGGAGCTGTCCTTCACCGATGCCTACTTCGAGGCCATGTCGGGCCTGTCCACCACCGGCTCCACGGTGATCACCGGCATCGACCAGCTGCCGCATGCCGTGAACATGTGGCGCCACGCCCTGCACTGGCTGGGCGGCATGGGCATCATCGTGCTGGCGGTGGCCGTGCTGCCCCTGCTGGGCGTCGGCGGCATGCAGATGTACCGCGCCGAGGCGCCGGGCCCGGTGAAGGACGCGAAGCTCACCCCACGCATCACCGAGACGGCCAAGGCCCTGTGGATGGTCTACGCCGGCATGACGGTGCTGTGTTTCCTGGCATTGTGGGCTGCCGGCATGTCGCTGTTCGATGCCATCTGCCACGCCTTCTCGGTGATGGCGCTGGGCGGCTTTTCCACGCACGACGCCAGCATCGGCTGGTTCCAGTCACCGCAGATCGAGCTGGTGCTGATCCTCTTCATGCTGCTGGCGATGGTCAACTTCGCCACGCACTTCACCGCGCTGCGGCGGCGCGACCTGTCGGCCTACCGGCGTGACCCGGAAGCGCGCTGGGGAGTCATCTGGCTGGCCGCAGGACTCGTGGCCGTCACAGCCATCGTCTCCGGCGCCAACCTTTACCCGGATTTCCTCACGGCCCTGCGCCATTCGGCCTTCAGCCTGGTGACCCTCGCCACCACCTCCGGCTTCGTCACCGAGGACTATTCGCTGTGGCCGCTGTTCGCGCCCATGCTGATGCTGTTCCTCTCCTGCGTGATCCCCAGCACCGGCTCCACCGGCGGCGGCATCAAGCTGTTCCGCGCGCTGATCATGATCAAGCAGTGGTTCCGCGAGTCCTTCGCGCTGGTGCATCCGCACGCGGTGATCCCGCTGAAGATCGGCGGCCAGGTGGTGTCCAACCGCGTGGTGAACTCGGTGCTGGCCTTCGTGTTCGTGTACTTCATGACCATCGTGATCCTCACCTTCACGATGCTGGCCACAAGCATGGATTTCATCACCGCATTCACCGCGGTTGTCGCCAGCATCAACAATGCGGGTCCGGGCCTGGGCCAGGTCGGCCCGGCCACCAACTACGCCGCGCTCAGCGACTTCCAGATATGGATCTGCACCCTGGCGATGTTCCTGGGGCGCATCGAGCTGTTCACCTTCCTGGTGCTGTTCACCCGCACGTTCTGGCGGAAGTAGCCGGCCCTCACTGCGCCTGCAGGCGGGCAGCCACCTCGCCGAGATTGCGGCACACATTCTCCGCCCCGATGACCTGGATCAGCCCGGCGCGCTGCACGCTGTCGGCCACGCGCTCGTTCATCCCGCAGAACAGCACCCGCACGCCGCGCCGCTGGAAACGCTGCACCACCTTTTCGAGCGCCCGCATGCCGGTGGCATCCATGAAGGGCACGGCGCCGAGGCGCAGCACGAAGCTGCTGACACCCATGGGCGTGCGTTCCAGCGTGCGCTCCAGCTTCTCGGCCGCGCCGAAGAAGAACGGGCCATCGATGCGGTAGACCAGCGCGCTCTCCGGCAGCGCGCCTGACGCCGCGGCGGCGATGTCCTCTGCCGCCTCCGGCTGCTCCTTCACCTCGACGTGGTCGGACATGCGGCGCATGAACAGCAGCGCCGCGATCACCACGCCCACGTTCACGGCGACCACCAGGTCGACGAACACCGTGAGGCAGAAGGTGACCAGCAGCAGCGCGCGGTCGGCGTTGGAGGCGCGGCGCAGCAGGTTCATGAAGATGGGCAGGTCGGCCATGTTCCAGGCGACGTGGAACAGGATGGCCGCCAGCGCGGCCAGCGGAATGGCGCTCGCCAGCGGGGCGAGCAGCACGATCACCATCACCAGCAGCAGGCAATGCACCCCGGCAGCCACGGGACTGTTGGCGCCATTGCGGATGCTGGTGGCGGTGCGGGCAATGGCGCCGGTCGCGGCGAAGCCGCCGAACAGCGGCGTGAGCATGTTCGCGATGCCCTGCCCCACCAGTTCCTGGTTGGGGTCGTGCCGGGTGTTGGCCATGCCATCGGCCACCACGGCGGTGAGCAGCGACTCGATGGCGCCCAGCAGCGCGATGGCGAAGGCCGGGCCGATCAGCTGCAGCACCTGGCCGAAGCTGAGCTCGGGCATCGACAGCGGCGGCAGCGCGCGCGGAATGCCGCCGAAGGCAGAGCCGATGGTAGCCACGCCATCGAACTGCCAGATGGCCTGCACGGCGGTGGCCAGCGCCAGTGCCAGCAGCGTCGCCGGCACGCGCCGCAGCTGCGTGGCCGCCAGCAACCGCGTGCCGAATACCAGCACCAGCAAGGTGCCGGCGCCAATCAAGGTGGTGGCCAGGTGCATGCCGGGCAGCGCCGCCCCCAGCGCCAGCAGCTTCTCGTGGAAATGCAGTCCCGACTCCGCGGGAGCGAGCCCGAAGAAGTCCTTCCACTGCCCCACCCAGATGATCACCGCGATGCCGGAAGTGAAGCCGACGATTACCGGGTCGGGGATGAAGCGCACCACCCCGCCCAGCCGGGTGAGGCCCAGCACCAGCAGGATGGCGCCGGCCATCAGCGTGGCCACCTGCAGCCCGGCAATGCCGAACTGCGCGGTGATGCCGGCCAGCACGGCGATGAAGGCCCCGGTGGGGCCGGAAATCTGCACGCGGGTGCCGCCGAACAGCGCGGCGGCCAGGCCGGCGATGATGGCGGTATAGAGGCCCTGCTCGGGCTTGGCGCCGGAGGCGATGGCGAAGGCCATGGCCAGCGGCAGGGCGACCACGCCCACCACCAGCCCGGCGGTGACATTGCGCCAGAGGTGCTCACGACCGAACAGCCCGGCGCGGTGTGCCTCGAGCAGCGCGATCATGCAGATGTTCCGACGGACATGTCCGCCTAGTCTAGAACAGGTCGATGTCCCCTTGTGGGACCACCGTACGGTCGCCGGTGCCCGGCACCTTTGGCCGGCTGGCCAGGAAGTCCACCGAGAAGTTGCGGCCGAGGTGGATGCGGTGCGTATCAGACAGCAGCCGGTCGGCCAGCTTGCGGTTCAGCGTCTCGAAGGTGGCAGACGAGGAGGACAGCTGCTCCACAGTGCCGGCGAGGTAGTCCCGCACATGGCACAGGTGCTGCGTCATGCGGTCATAGAACTGCAGCCCGGTGACGGCGCGGGCCATCTCGGCCTTCACTTCGGCCAGGTCGGCCGCCGCCCCGGGGGTGTTCAGGTCCTTTGCCAGCAGCAGCGCCAGGCGCTCCAGGCTGCTGCCCAGCGTGTCCACCGCCTTGTGTGAGTCGAGCAGGGCCAGCCCGATCTGTTCGCTGGCGGCGCCCAGTACACGGGCCAGGTCGTGTGCCTTGTCGGCATCCATGGCTCAGGTCCCCGTCCGGCGCAGGGCGGGGGCACGGCTGGCGGCAAGGCGCAGCAGGCCGGGCACGTCGAGGATCAGCGCCACGCTGCCCTCCCCGAGGATGGTCGCGCCGCCCACGCCGGGGATGCGCGCATAGTGGGTCTCCATCGACTTGATCACCACCTGCTGCTGGCCCAGCAGCGCGTCGATGAACAGGCCCGCGCGGCGGCCATCGCCCTCGACCACCATCAGCAGGCCGTCGGCCAGGTTGCGGCTGCGCGGCTCGATGCCGAACACCTCGTGCAGCCGGATCACCGGCACGTAGTCGCCGCGGAAGTGGAACACCTCGCCGTGTTCGTACACCTCATGCGCCGCGCCATCGCGCAGCTGCAGCGACTCGATGATGCCCACCAGCGGCACGATGTAGGTCTCGTTGCCCACCTGCACTGTCTGCCCGTCGACGATGGCCAGCGTCAGCGGCAGCGTGATGGTGGTGGTGGTGCCCTTGCCCGGCTCGCTCTTCAGCTCCACGTTGCCGCCGAGCTCCTTGATGTTCCGGCGCACCACGTCCATGCCCACGCCGCGGCCGGAAAGATCCGTGGTCTGCGCGGCAGTGGAAAAGCCGGGCATGAAGATCAGTTCGTTGACCTGCTGGTCGGTGAGCACGGCATCCGCGGCGATCAGGCCTTTCGCCCGGGCCTTCTCCAGCAGCCTTTCGCGATGCAGGCCCTTGCCGTCATCGCTGATCACGATCTTGATGGTGCCGCCCTTGTGGAAGGCGTTGAGCGTGATGGTGCCCTCGACCGGCTTGCCGGCGGCAAGGCGCTCCTCCACGGTCTCGATGCCGTGGTCCACGCTGTTGCGCACCAGGTGTACCAGCGGATCGCCGATCTTCTCCAGCACCGTCTTGTCCAGCTCGGTCTGCTCGCCGGACAGCTGCAGGCGGATCTGCTTGCCGAGGCGCGCCGAGAGATCGCGCACCAGGCGGGGGAAACGACTGAACACCGAGCCCACGGGCAGCATGCGCACGCGCATCACGCTTTCCTGCAGCTCGCGCACGTTGCTTTCCAGCTGCGCGAGGCCGGCGCGCAGCCGGTCGGCGTTGACGCCCTCGAAGTCCCTGGCGAGCTGGCCGAGCATGGACTGGGTGATCACCACCTCGCCCACGACATTCAGCAGTTCGTCGATCTTCTCGATGGCGACACGGATGGAATTCACTTCGACGGTGGCGGCCACGGGCGCGGGGGCTGGTGCCGGTGTGGCAGCCGGCGCCGCCGCAATGGCCGGCGCTGGCGCGGGAGCAGCGATGGGTGCCGGCTCGAGCGGGGCGGATGCGGGCTGGGCGACCGCGGATGCCTCCACCCGCTCGATCGCCAGTTCGCAATCCCCTTCCGCCCAGTCGAATATCAGTTCGATCGATGCGCGCGGCATCGGCGTGGCCAGCGTGAGTGCCCAGCGGATGCAGCAATGGGCGGGATCAAGATCCTCCAGCGCCGGCAGGCCCGAGAGGTCCGCATCCACGGTGACCTTGCCCAGGCCGGCGAGATCCTCGAACAGCCGCACCGGATCCACGCCGCGCACCAGCAGCGCCGGCAATGGCGCGAAGGAAATCCGCCACGTGGTGATGCCGGGGGCCGCAGGCCTTGCAGCGGGCTGCACGGCGACCGGCGGCACATCAACCGCCGCAGTCGCGGGCGCAGCCGCCGCGGGGGCCGGCTCCACCATCTCGCGGAACTGCTCCTGCAGCGCCTGCGCCTCTGTCGCATCCCAGGGCTGCTGCTTCTGCTGCGCGGTGAGCATGGCGCGGATCAGGTCCACCGAACTCAGCAGGCCGTCGCACATGGGCGCGGTAACCTGCATGCGGCCGGAGCGCAGCTCGTCCAGCAGCGTTTCCAGCGTGTGCGTGAACGAGGCAATCTGGTTGAAGCCGAACATGCCGGCGCCACCCTTGATGGAATGGGCGACGCGGAAAATGGTGTTGACGGTTTCCACGTCGGCGGTGCCGGGCGTGAGGCGCAGCAGCGCAGCCTCCATCGCATCGAGCAGCTCGAAGCTCTCGGCGAAATACACCTCGTGGAACTGGTCCATCTCCAGGCTCATGGCGGTGCATCCGCCCCGGCCGGCAACGACAGCACGGCGGCCAGCCCCAGGCGCCTGCCGGCGTCCTGCAGCACCGGCGATGCACCCGCCCAGGCCAGCGGCCGGCCGGCCTTCGCTTCACCCTGCGCGAACGCGGCCAGCAGCTGCAGGCCCGCAGTGTCGATGCGCTGCACGGCGCTGCCGTCCAGCGTCGCGCCCTGCGCGCCGGGCTTCAGCCCGAGCAGGCTGGACTTGAGGCTTGTGGCCTGGCGCAGGGTGCAGTCGGCCTGCAGCTTCACCGAAGCACGCCGCGGCTTCGCCCTGGCACCCCTGGGCATGAGCGTCAGCTCGCTGCCCAGCTGGCGAGCACCTGGTCGATCCGTTCCTTGAGCGCCTCGGCGGTGAAGGGCTTCACCAGGTAGCCATTCACGCCGGCGTGGATGGCCTCGACGATCTGCTGCCGCTTGTCCTCGGCAGTCACCATCAGCACGCGCAGGTTGGCCAGTGAAGGATCGGCACGCGCAGCCTTCAGCAGCTCGATGCCCGGCATGCCGGGCATGTTCCAGTCGGTGACCAGGAAGTCGATGTTGCCCTGCTTGAGGATCTGCAGGGCGGTGGCACCGTCCTCGGCTTCCGTCACGTCCGTATAGCCCAGATCATTGAGGAACTTCTTCATGATGCGACGCATCGTGGAGAAGTCATCGACGATCAGGAAACGCAGATCTAAACCCATCGGTCTTGCTCCCGGATCCCAGTCACGCCATGTTCGCCCGGCGCAGGGGGTCGCGCCGAGAACCGCATAGCAATTTGACAACCTTTCTTGACGTAAGACGCCGCCATCAGACTGCCCGTCTTGTGACGTCTGTCCCAGCCGCGCGCTCCAGCACCCGGCCGGCGATGCGCGCCAGCGGCAGCACCTCTTCCGCGGCACCGATCTGCACCGCCTCGCCAGGCATGCCCCACACCACGCTGGTGGCCTCGTCCTGGACGAGCGTGGCGCCACCGGCCTCGCGGATCTCCTTCAGGCCCAGTGCGCCATCGCGACCCATGCCGGTGAGCAGCACACCGATGGCATTGCGGCCGGCCTGCTGGGCCACCGAGCGGAACAGCACGTCCACCGAGGGACGATGCCGGTTCACGGCCGGGCCATCATCGAGGCGGCACTGCCAGCGCGAGCCGGTATGCACCACCATCAGGTGCAGGTCGCCGGGCGCGACATAGGCGTGGCCGGGCAGGATTTCCTGGCCATCCTCGGCCTCGCACACCGCCAGCGGACAGACGCGGTTGAGCCGCTCGGCAAACGGCTTGCTGAACACGCGCGGGATATGCTGCGCGATCACCACACCCGGACCATCGGGCGGAATGCCCATCAGCAGTTCGCGGATGGCTTCGGTGCCACCCGTGGAGGCGCCCACGGCGATGAGCCGGTCACCGGAGGCAAAATTCAGGGGCGTGAGCCGCGGCACGATGACCGAGGCGCTGTAGCTCTGCTTCCAGCGGCCGCTGAGGTCCGCCTGCGCAGGCTGGTTGATGCGCGCGCGCGCAGCCGTGAGGATCTTCTCGATCAGCTCATCGCGGTATTCGTTGAGGCGGATGGCCACATCGAGCTTGGGCTTGGCCAGGTAGTCCACAGCTCCCAGCGACAGGGCATCCAGCGTGACCTCGGCGCCCTTGTCGGTGAGCGAGGAGACCATTACCACCGGCATCGGCCTCAGGCGCATCAGGTTGCGCAGGAAGGTCACCCCGTCCATGCCGGGCATTTCCACGTCCAGCGTGAGCACGTCGGGATCCAGGGTCTTGATCTTGGTGCGCGCCACGAACGCATCTGGCGCGCTGCCGACCACGTCGATGCGCGGATCACTGCGCAGCAGGTCGCCGAGCAGCTTGCGCACCAGCGCCGAGTCGTCGACGACGAGCACGCGCACCGGCCGGCCGGCTGGATCTTCGGCGGCCACGCGCTATTTCTCCTGGTCCCGGAACAGCACGATTTCGCCCACCAGCGGCTGTGCCGCCACGTCGCCCAGGTAGCGACGCTCGTTGTTGACCACCTCGCGGCTCTCCAGCGTGCGCAGCTGCTTCACCTTCACGGTGCCGCTGGCCGGGAAATACACGATGCGACGCGGCACCTTGCCGCCCACGTCCTCCGCCAGCACGGGCAGCCCTTCCGTGGCCAGCCAGCGGTGCGCGAAGTCGATGTTGCGCAGGCCCACGGGCATGTCCATGTCCAGCACCTGGCCGCCACCGAACAGCTTCACCTCCAGCCGCTCGCGGCGTGCGCCCAGCTTCAGCAGGCCGTTGATCAGGCTTTCCATCGCGTAGGAGCCATAGCGCGTGGCCAGGCCCAGCGCGCCGCGCCAGTCATCGCGCCCGTGCTGCCCGTCCTCGGGCAGCATGAAGTGGTTCATGCCGCCGATGGCCGCATCCGGGTCGCGGATGCAGGCCGCCACGCAGGAGCCCAGCACCGTGGTGATGGCCTCGTCGGCATGTGCCACGGTGATGTAGAACTCCCCCGGCTGCACCTTGGTGGTCCAGCAGCCCAGCGACGCATCGAAGGCGCGCGCCGCGGTGGTGGTGCCGCCGGCTTCCGGTCCGCGCGTGTTCAGCATGACTCCACCCGCCGGTAGATGGTGCGGCCGACCAGGCTCCAGTCGGCCGATACCTTGAACAGCCCCTCGGAATGGCCCAGGAACAGCAGGTCGCCGGGACGCTGCAGCGGCGCCATGCGCCGGAACAGGTCGCGCTGGGTTTCCTTGTCGAAATAGATGATCACGTTGCGGCAGAAGATGACGTCAATCGGTCCCTTCATCGGCAGCGGCTGCGTGAGGTTGAGCGACCGGAAGCTCACCATGCGGGCCAGTTCCGGTCGCACCTGGTAGCGCACCTCCGCCCCATTGCCTTGGCGAACGAAATGCCGTTCCAGCTGGCCCGGGGCGAACTGGCGCAGGCGGTCGAATGGATAGGCGCCATTGGCGGCGGTGCGCAGCACGTTGGTGTCCAGGTCGGTGCCGAGGATGCGGATGTCCCAGCGCTCCCAGTCGGGAATGGCGTCGGCCACCGTCATCGCCGCCGACCAGGCCTCCTCGCCCGTCGAGGCCGCCGCACACCAGATGCGGATGCGCCGCGAAGCCATGGGATCAGCCGCGCGCGACCTCAGGAGGGCGTCGCGCAGGTAATCAAAGTGATGCCGCTCGCGGAAGAAGGCCGTGAGGTTGGTGGTGACCGCGTTGGTGAACTCGCGCAGCTCGGCAGACCCTTCGGGGCTGGCCAGCAGGAGTCGGTAGTCGGCAAATGCGGTCAGGCCATGGTGGCGCAGCCGGCGCGACAGGCGGCTGTAGATCAGCTCGCGCTTGCAGTCGGCCAGCGAGATGCCGGCCACCTCACGGACCAGCTGCCGCAGCGAATTGAAATCCGCATCGGTGAACTCGAATTCGCGTACACGCCTCAGCCCGCCAGGCATCTGGTGGATCCTCGGGGGCGGCCTCGTCCTCACAGCCGCCCCGGCAGTTCAGCCCAGTACCTTGTCGATCGTCGCCAGCAACCGGTCCGGGTCGAAGGGCTTGACGATCCAGCCGGTCGCACCCGCGCTCCGGCCTTCGTGCTTCTTTTCCGTGCTGGCCTCGGTGGTCAGCACAAGTACCGGCACGCCCTGGTACTGCGGCAGGCGCCGCAGCTCGCGCACCAGCGTCATGCCATCCATGTTGGGCATGTTCACGTCAGTGATCACCAGGTCCACCGCGGGACCGGAGCTGGCCTTGGCCAGGCCGTCGACACCGTCGACCGCGCTGATCACGTCATGCCCGGCGGACTTCAACGTGAGGCCCACCATCTGGCGCATCGACGCCGAGTCATCCACTGCAAGTATCCGCGCCACTCCCGTTCCTCCGGTTCTTGTTGGTATCAGAACTCTTTCCAGACTGCGTCGGACGCACCGGGCTCCGCGCCCGCAGCGGTGGTCGCACGCGACCACGGTCGTCCGGCCTTGCGCCGTTCCACGTTCTGCGGGGGCACCGCCGGTGTGGGCTGATCCCCCGCATCGTGCGCACGCCGCGCCTCCACGTTGTAGTGGCGCATCAGTTCATTGAGGCTGCGCGCCTGGCCGGCCATCGCCAGGCTCGAGGCCGAAGCCTGCTCGACCAGCGCGGCGTTCTGCTGCGTGAGGTCATCCAGCTGCATCACCGCCCGGTTCACCTGCTCGATGCCGGCGGACTGCTCGTGGCTGGCCGCGGCGATCTCGGCCACGATGTCGGTGACCTTCTTCACCGCGGCGACGATCTGCTCCAGCGTGGCGCCGGACTGCGTGACCAGCGTCGAGCCGTCCTGCACCTTCTGCACGCTGTCATTGATCAGCGCCTTGATCTCCTTGGCGGCCGTGGCCGAACGCCCGGCGAGGTTGCGCACCTCGGTGGCCACCACGGCGAAGCCGCGGCCCTGCTCGCCGGCGCGCGCCGCTTCCACCGCGGCGTTGAGCGCCAGCAGGTTCGTCTGGAAGGCGATCTCGTCGATCACGCCGATGATGTCGGCAATCTTCCTGGAGGCCTGGTTGATCTCCGCCATGGCCTGCACGGCCCTGGACACCACCGCGCCGCCCTTCTCCGCCTGGTCGCGCGCCGCGACCGCAAGCTGGTTGGCCTGGCCGGCGTTCTCGGCGTTCTGCCGCACCGTGCTGGTCATCTCCTCCATGGAGGAAGCCGTTTCTTCCAGCGAGGAGGCCTGCTCTTCCATGCGCTGCGACAGCGTCGCATTGCCGGTGGTGATCTCGTCGGCGCCGCGGTTCACTTCCTCGGCCGCGTACTTCACCTGCGAGACCATGCCCGCCAGGTTGGTGGTCAGCTGGTTGATGCCCGTGGCCATCTTCACCATCAGGCCGGACTTGCCCTCGGTCTGGATGCGGCGGTTGATGTCGCCCTCGTTGGCGGCGCGCACCAGCTCCTGCACCTCATCCACCACGGCAGCCACGTTGGCGGTGAGTTCATTGATGCCCGAACCCAGCTTCACGGTGAGCCCCGAGCGTCCGCCGGTGCGGATGCGCCGCTCGAGGTTGCCATCGTTCACCGCGGCGACCAGCGACTGCACCTCGCCCACCACGGCGGCCATGTTCTCCACCAGCGCGTTGATGTCGGTGGAGAGGTCGCGTATGTAACCCTGCTTGCCCTCCAGCGCGATGCGCTGCTCCAGGTTGCCCTTGAGCACCTCGGACACCACATGCTGCAGTTCCACCTGCACCGCCACTTCCTGCGTGCGGTCGCCCCATTCGGCCACGGTGCCCAGGCGCTTGCCGGCATCATCGAAGATGGGATTGGCAATGATGCGCATGGTGCTGGCGCCGAAGGTCAGCTCGGCGGAGAAGGCCTGCTCCAGCGAGGCCAGCGACACGCGTTGCGTGGCCAGCACCGGGTCGAACAGCGACACCCTGGCGCCGATCAGCGCCGCAGCATCGAAGTGCGGCATCACCTGCTGGAAGTCCGCCTGCGCCGACAGCATCAGCTGCCGCGCGGTGCGGTTCATGTAGAGGATGGTGCCGGTCTCGTCCGCCACCATCACATTGGCCGTGGCCGCATCCAGCGCCTGCCGGATGCGTGCGCTTTCCATCGCCGCGGTGCGCAGCGCCGCGGTGCGCGCGCGCGTGGTCTCTTCCAGCGCCAGCTCGGCCGTGCGGTCCACCCATTCCACCACGCTGCCCATGCGGCGCCCGTCGGCGTCCAGCACGGGATTGGCGATGATCTTCATGGTGGCGCCACCGAGGCGCATCTCTGCCGTATGGGTGCCGGTGAGTCCGGCCAGCGTGTCATGCAGCCCGGCCTGCACCGCAGCGGTCAGCGCCTGCGCCGTGCAGTTGGCGTAGATGACGTTGTTCTTCCGGTCCGTCACCATCACGTTGGAAGTGGTGGCGTCGATGGCACGCGAGAGGCGATCGTCCAGGCCGCGACTGCGCGCCAGCAGCCATGCGCAGCCGCCGCAGCAGGCCAGCGCGATGGCGAGGATCGCGATGTCGGCGATGCCGCGCGCGCCGTTGACCACGGGCGCCAGCGCGAAGGTGCCCGTGGCCAGCAGCACCACTGCCAGCAGGCACACCAGCGGTGTGTGGCCGATCTTTCCCACGGACTTCACAGGCGTGCCGGTCAGGCTGCAGCGGCCGGGTCGTCGGCGTGCAGGTCCTGGGTGACCAGCTGGTCCACGTTCAGCAGGATCAGCATCTGCTCGTCGACAGTGGCAATGCCCGCGATGAAATCCCTGCTCTGGCCGGCCTTCAGCGAGGGCGGCGGCTTCACGGAGTCCGGCGCCACATCGACCACGTCAGAGACGCTGTCGACCACGACGCCACAGTCGCGCTGGCCGGCTGCGGTCTGCAGCGACAGCACGATGATCACCGTCATGGGCGAGAAACCGGCCTCCGGCAGTGCGAAACGCAGCCTCAGGTCGATGATGGGCACGATGGCGCCACGCAGGTTCAGCACGCCCAGCACATGCGGCGGGGAATGCGGGATCCTGGTCACCGCCGACCAGCCGCGTATCTCCTTCACCCGCAGGATGTCCACGCCGTAGGTGGCGTTGCCGAGCCGGAACGTGAGCAGCTGGCCACGCACCGAACCTGTGGCCTTGTCGATTTCGTCGTTGGTCATGCGGGCACCGGTTTCCAGGCAGGGCTGGGGTACCGCATATATCAGCCATCCCGGGTCCGGGCGGGCGGGGTGAGTTCACACTCTTGAGGCCATGCCTCCGGCGCAATATGGAAATGGGAATCCGCTCGCAGTTGCCCCGGCAGCGACCAGCCAGGTCAGCCCTGTATGTAGCTGCGCAGGTCGTCAATTGTGTGACGCTGTTCCTCGATCACGCTCTTGACCAGGTCACCGATCGACACCACCCCGACCAGCTCCGCACCCCGCACCACCGGCAGGTGGCGGATGCGACGCGCCGTCATCAGGCGCATCGCGTCGTCGACAGTCTGGTCCGGCGTGATGGTCACCACCGGCGAGCTCATGATCTCCCGCACGGCGGTGGTGCTGGAGGAACGTCCGGAAAGCACCACCTTGCGGGCGTAGTCGCGCTCGGAAACGATGCCCTTGAGCCGGCCGTCCTCGATCACCAGCAGCGCGCCGACGTGGCGGTCCGCCATCTGTCGTATGGCATCGAGCACGGATGCGCCCGGCGCCACGGAGAAGACTGCATGTCCCTTGGTCCCCAGCAACTGCGACAGCATCGTCATGACGACCTCCCGGGCGGACTACTGGATGTTCTGCACCTCGAGCACGGTACCACTCACGCCAACCACCTTCACCCGCGCGCCGGCCGGCGCATCCGGGCCGCGCACCAGCCATACGCCGTCTCCCACCTCCACCTTGCCGCTGCCATCCTGGATGGCCTCGGCCAGGTGGAAGGTGCGGCCGATGTATTGCGCGCCGCGCTGGTTGAGCATGGGCTGCGTGGATTCCACCTCGCGCGAGCGGCCGAAGCGCCACCACAGCATGGTGACCGCCACCGACAGCAGCCCGAAGAGCACCAGCTGCAGCTCCCAGCGGATGGGCACTGCCAGCAGAACCATGCCCAGCACCAGCGCCGCGCCCGCGAACCAGATGGCCAGCGCGCCCGGGATGAAGGTCTCTGCCGCCGCCAGCACGGCGGCGACGATCCACCAGTGCCACCACGTCAGCGATTCCAGGAATTTCAGCATGTGAAGTTCCTCACTTGCCCGTCTGCTTCTGCATCGCATCCTTCGCCAGCTCGGCGATGCCGCCGATGGAAGCGATGACGCTGGTGGCTTCCACCGGCAGGAAGAACACCTTCTGGTTGCTGGAGTGCGCAAACTCCTTCAGCGATTCGATGTATTTCTGCGCCACGAAGTAGTTCAGTGCATTGGTGTTGCCGGCGGCGATGGCGCTGGACACCATTTCCGTGGCGCGGGCTTCGGCCTGCGCTGCGCGCTCGCGGCCCTCGGCGTCGCGGAAGGCGGCTTCCTTGCGACCCTCGGCCTCCAGCACCACTGACTGCTTCTCGCCCTCGGCCTTCAGGATGGCGGCCTGGCGGAAACCCTCGGCCTCCAGGATGTTGGCGCGCTTGTCGCGCTCGGCCTTCATCTGCCGCGCCATGGAATCGACCAGGTCGGCAGGCGGCTGGATGTCCTTGATCTCGATGCGCGTCACCTTGATGCCCCAGGGCGAGGTGGCCTCATCCACCACGCGCAGCAGGCGGTGGTTGATCTCGTCGCGCTTCGACAAGGTCTCGTCCAGGTCCATCGCGCCGACCACGGTGCGGATGTTGGTCATGGTGAGGTTGATCACCGCGAGCCTGAGGTTGTCCACCTCGTAGGCGGCCTTGGCAGCATCCAGCACCTGGAAGAACACCACGGCGTCCACGCCGAGCATGGCGTTGTCCTTCGAGATGACTTCCTGGCGCGGCACGTCGAGCACCTGCTCCATCATGTTGATGCGCCGGCCCACCTGCTCGAAGAAGGGCACGATGAAGTGCAGCCCGGGCCCCATGGTGCGCTTGTAGCGGCCGAACTTCTCGAGCGTGTATTCGTAGCCCTGCCGCACCGTGACGACCGCGCGCACGAGGATGACGATGATGGCCACCAGGATCGCGATCGATACATAGTTGAAAAGCGACATCCCTTACTCCCTGACTTCGTTGTTGGCGGGGGCCTGCGTCGCGATCTGCGCGCGGAACTCCCGCAGTTTCTTCTTCACCGTGCGTGTGTTGTCCACACCCATGCGCAGCAGCAGCTTCTGTCCCGGCGAGCGCGCCTCCAGGTCCGGGTCTGCATACACATAAAGCACCTTGGGCTGCTCCAGCAGCAGCGGGCCCTGCGGCTCCGGCGTGGCGAGCAGGTGGTCGATCACGCTCACCAGCCGGTCGTTGAAGTAGCGCCCCGGGTAGCCCAGGTCTTCATAGGCCGCCTGCAGCTGCGGGTAGATGCGCCGGTAGGCGGCAGCCGCGATGGCTGCATCGGAACGTGCCAGCAGCTCGACCAGCGGGGCGTAGCGCGCATGGTTGGCGCCCGACAGCGTGATGCGCTCGACGCCGCCAACGGCATCGATCACCTCGCGCTGCACCTCGAAAGGCGCGGCGGGGGGACGCAGCGGGCGGATCTTCTCGATGCTGGTGCTGCGCGGCAGGTTGTCCACCGTGGCCACCAGCCGCCGGGCAATCTGTTCCGTGACCAGCCAGTCGGCGAGCGTGGCGCCGAACACTTCATCCAGCGCCTGCTGCGCAGCCGTGTCGGGATCAGGCGGCGGCGCGGCTTCAGCCGTGGCGGAAGGGGCCACTGGTTCAATGGGATTCTGGATCGGCGCCGGCTCCGCGTCGGGCAGCGCGCCCACCGTCGCCACCTCTTCTTCGATGGCCACCGGGGGCGGCTCGGCCGCGGCCTGCGAGCGCTGCCAGTACCACCAGGCACCGCCGCCCACCACCAGCACAAGCACGAGGCCGATCGCGATGCGGCCCGCCTTGCGGTCCTCTTCCATGCCGTAGTTCATGCGCGCGCCGCCCTCCCGCGTTTCATGTGGATCATCAGCAGCGACACGGCGGCGGGCGTCACGCCCGGCACGCGCGCCGCCTGCCCCAGCGTCAGCGGCCGCACTTCGGCGAGGCGCTGGCGCACCTCGTTCGACAGGCCGCTGACCTGTGCATAGTCGAGATCCCCGGGCAGCGGCGCGGACTCATGCTCGCGCGCACGCTCGATCTCGTCATGCTGGCGTTCGATGTAGCCGGCATAACGCGCACGCACTTCCAGCTCCACCACGCGCTGCGCCGCGATGCGATCGTCGAGCGCTGCCGCATCTGGCGCTGCACCGGCCACCTCGACGAGGGTGGCATAGTCCACTTCAGGACGGCGCAGCAGCTCGAAGGCCGGCAGGTCACGCGTGAGCGGCGTGCCGAGCACGCGCTGCTGCCACTCTGCCGGCACGACAGCGGCGCGCAGCAGCGTGGATTCCAGCCGTGAAGCCTCGCGGGCGATGGCCTCGTACTTGTCATTGAAGAAACGCCAGCGCTCATCATCGACCAGGCCCAGCTCGCGGCCCAGCGGCGTGAGTCGTGCGTCGGCGTTGTCTTCGCGCAGCAGCAGCCGGTATTCGGCGCGGCTGGTGAACATGCGGTAGGGCTCGCGCGTGCCCTGCGTGGTGAGGTCATCCACCAGCACACCCATGTAGCTGCTGGCGCGTCCGGGCAGCCATTCACGCAGGCCGCAGGCCAGCGCGGCGGCGTTCACGCCGGCGATGAGCCCCTGCGCGGCGGCTTCTTCATAGCCGGTGGTGCCGTTGATCTGCCCGGCGAAGAACAGTCCTGCCACCGCGCGCGTCTGCAGCGTGGGCATCAGGTCGCGGGGATCGAAGTAGTCGTACTCGATGGCGTAGCCGGGCCGCGTGAGATGCGCGCGCTCCAGGCCCGCGATGCTGTGCACGAACTCCTGCTGCACATCGAAGGGCAGGCTGGTGGAGATGCCGTTGGGATACACCTCGTGCGTTTGCAGTCCCTCCGGCTCCAGGAAGATCTGGTGTGACTGCCGCTCCGCGAAGCGCACCACCTTGTCTTCGACCGAGGGGCAGTAGCGCGGGCCCACGCCTTCGATGATGCCGGTGAACATCGGCGAACGGTCGGTGGCGGCGCGGATGATGTCGTGCGTGCGCGCGTTGGTGGCCGTGATGTGGCAGGAGCGCTGCTGCGGATGATCCGTGCGCCGGCCCAGGAAGGAGAACACCGGCCGCGGCTCATCACCGGCCTGTTCGGCGAGGCGTGCGTAGTCGATGGTACGCCCGTCGATGCGCGGCGGCGTGCCGGTCTTCAGTCGCCCCGTGCGTGGCATCAGCTCGCGCAGCCGCTGCGCCAGGCGATTGGACGGCGGATCACCGGCGCGCCCGCCGGCGAAATTCTCGAGCCCCATGTGGATGCGGCCACCAAGGAAGGTGCCGGTGGTGAGCACCACCGCGGCGGCGCTGAAGCGGATGCCGGCAGCAGTGACCACGCCCGTGACCCGCCCGTCGCCGACCAGCAGGTCGGCGACTTCCTGCTGGAACACCTGCAGGCCCGGCTGCGATTCCACCGCGCGGCGGATGGCCTGCCGGTACAGCTGCCGGTCGGCCTGCGCACGCGTGGCGCGCACCGCCGGACCCTTGCTGCCATTGAGCGTGCGCAGGTGGATGCCCGCCGCATCGGCGGCGCGCGCCATGATGCCGCCGAGGGCATCGATCTCGCGCACGAGGTGGCCCTTGCCAATGCCCCCGATGGCGGGATTGCAGCTCATGGCGCCGACGGTCTCGATGCTCTGGGTGAGCAGCAGGGTGCGCGCGCCACGGCGCGCGGACGCCAGCGCAGCCTCGACGCCGGCATGGCCGCCGCCGATCACGATCACCTGGAATTCTGCCGCTTGTCCCATCCCCTTATTGTAGGCCGAGGGGGCGCGGCCTTACGGCTTTCGGGCCGGGACTGGCGCGCGGCGGCGCCAGCGGCCGCTGCAGGATCAGGAAACCTGGGCGCTCAGCGCAATCACCGGCATGCGGGCGGCCTCGGCCGAAACGGCCAGGCTGGCATCGCGCAGCGCCGCCAGGTGGCGGGCAACCAGCTGTGTGGCATTGGCTTCACGTACGTGCACGGAGACATTCAGCGCCGCCACCACGCGTCCGGCCGCATCGCGCACGGGGACGGCCAGCGCGACGGCACCCGGGGTGACCTCTTCTTCGGCGGTGGCATAGCCTTCGCGCCGCGCCGTCTCGACCTGCTGCATCAGCGTGGCGCGGTCGGTGATGGTCCGGTCGGTGAAGCGATCGAGCTGGGCCCGCTCGAACCAGGCAGTGAGCCGCTCGGGGCCGAGGCCCGCCAGCAGCACCTTGCCCAGCGCCGTGGCGTGGGCAGCCATGCGGCTGCCGACGTGGGCTTCGAGCGGCAGCTGCTGCGTGCGCACCGAAGCGCGCGCCGCCACCACCACGCCGGTGCCGGAGAGTACGGCCAGCATCGAGGACCCGCCCGTGGCCAGCGCCAGCTCCTCGAGCTTGGTCTGGGTGAGGGTCTGGATGCCCATGGAATCGAGGTATACCGCGCCGATTTCCAGCACGGGCGGCCGGAGCAGGAACTGGCGGCCGTTGCGGGCCACGTAGCCCAGCTCTTCGAGTGTGTTCAGGCAGCGGCGCGCGGTGGCCGCAGGCAGGCCCGCCCGCGCAGCGATCTCGCTGAGGGTCATGTGCGGCTTGGCGCGCGAGAAAGTGCGCAACACCTCAAGCCCCTTCGCCAGGCCTCCCATCACTTCCCGCCGTCCGGACGGCGACACATTCTGCTGCGGCATGTCCATTTCGCTCTCCGATACCCCCATGAAGCCCCTTTGCGGGGTCTGTGAGTACATAGAGCGTGCTTTTGAGAATTGGTTCGATTGTCGAATGTATTTCGAATAGCGGTAATGGCAGCCACAGCGTGGGCAGCAAGCACCGGGGCAACGGTGTCGTGGCAAGCAACGCCCGGAAACCATGCCCAAAAACAAGGGCGCCGTGTTGCCACGGCGCCCTTGCTTCGCATGCGAAGCGGTCGGACCTTACTTCAGGCCCTGTGCGCGCCAGCTGGACTCGCCGGCGTAGGACTTCTGCACTTCCTGCACATACGGGGCCTTGCAGACCTTCGCACGGATCTGGAACTGCCTGTGCGGACGCTCGACCGTCGGCTTCAGCGAGCCGCCGTTCTCCTCGCCCCACACGAAGGTGACCTCGGTGCCTTCGGTCGCGAACTCCGGTTCGAGGTAGGCCAGGGTCAGCTCCTTGCGCTCGTTCGAGCTGTAGCCCACCCAAGTCGAGATGCCCACGACCTGCTTGCCGTCCTTCGACAGCACCTTGTCCTGCGGGTACATGCTGTACACGGCAGACGGGTACTCGAAGAACTTGCCGCGCTCGCCCGCGTTGTCCTTGTTGTCGTACTGGGAGGCGATGACCTTCTGCACGTCCGCGGAATTCAGCTCGAGCGTGACCTTGATGCGGTGGTTCTGGGTGTGGATCTTCTCCAGCGCCTCGCGACCGATGAAGTCATGGTCGAACTTGATCATGAAGCCGTAGCCCAGGTCATAGGGCGTCACGTAGTGCTCGTCGATCTTCTTCGCGTAGTAGCTGCCACCCAGCGAAGCCATGGCTTCGAAGGAGTCGGCCTTCAGCCACTTGCGGTACTTGGCGTACTTCTCGTCGCCCGAGTAGATGCCCGGCATCGGCGAGGGAATCCACGCGGATTCCAGCGTGTTGGACGAGTAGGCGCGGCCGCCCACCAGGCGCAGGCCGAACTCTTCGCCGGCCTTCACGATGGCGCTGTGCACGGCCTCGTAGTCCTTCATCGGTCCGAACAGCTCGAAGCCCGGCTGGCCGGCCATGCCGTGGCGCAGCGCACCGACCTGCTTGCCGGCGATCTTCAGGTACGTCCAGTTGAACATCTTCAGGTCCGGCGGAGTCTTCTTCAGAAGCTTCGTCGTCACCTTCATCGCGTTCGGGCCCTGGATCTGGAAGCGGTAGAACTTGCGCGCCCAGGGGTTCTTGCGGTCGGCCGAGCGATCGTCACGGACCAGCTTGACCTGCCACTTCTTGCCGGTGCGCGGGTTCTTGCCCGTCTCGGCGTGGTAGGTGATCCAGTTGATGACCGGCGGACGACCCACGAGGTCGAACTTGTTCTTGGCCAGGTACACCAGGATCACGTCGCCGATCACGTGGCCGTCCCAGGTCACCGGCACGTACTGCTTGGCCTTGCCGGGCTCGAAACCCTTGAAGCTGTTGATGCCGTGGTAGTTCAGGAACTCGAAGCTCTCGGGGCCCGACACGAAGAGGTCGGCCATGTGGAAGCTCTGGTTGAACAGGATGGCGGTGTTCTGCCACGCCCACTGCTCATCACGCCAGTTGGTGTACTCGGGCTTCACCACCGGGTACGGGTTCGGTCCGGTCTGCGAGTCGCGCAGCAGTTTCAGCGGGCCACCAGCGGCCTTGATGCGGTCTTCCAGGGTCTTAACGGCCATATTTACTCCGTGAGGCGCGTGCCCCCTCGAGCCGCGCGGTGGATTGCAGGAATGTCACGTCACTGGACGGGGCGGGCATCTTGTTGTAGTGGATTTTGGCTGTCAATTTGAGTAGCGGGCAGCCATTGCCCGCGGCAGATTTCGCTTTCTGGATGCGCAAATAGCAGCCGCGGCCGCGTTTTCCTGCACGCGCACACACACTGCGGCAGGGGGTGCCGAACCTGTCCAAGGCAGGTAACCTATCGGCCCTCCGCGAAGACGGACAACCTGGATAAAGGGGTATCTCGAATGGCCACGCCAGCTACACAAGTGTCGAACACAGTCCGCACCGCCCTCTTCATCGGCGGCAAGGAACGGCAGACCACCGAGCAGATGGCCATTGCCGATCCGGCCAAGCCCGGCGTGGTGGTGGGTCATGCCGCGCATGCCACGCCCAAGGACGTGAGCGACGCCGTGGCCGCCGCCAAGGCCGCCTACCCGGCCTGGTCCGCGCTCACCCCGCAGCAGCGCGCCGAGAAGATGCTGGCCGCCATCGAGGGCGTGCCCGATTCACCCAATCCCTTTGCCTCCGAGGATGGCGCCATCCTCTCGCAGGAGAACGGCAAGATCCGCCTGGAAGGCTGGGTCGATGCGCTGGTGCTGCAGATCCGCTGGAAGCTGGCGCTGATGCACGCGGATGAGGTGAACCAGTCCAAGGTGCTCAAGCCGGTCACCGGCCACATTCCCACCGAGACCACCGTGAGCTACCAGTCGCTGGGCGTGGTCAGCATCATCGTGCCCTTCAACTGGCCCATCGCCATCCTGGGCGCCGCGCTGCCGCATGCCCTGCTGGCCGGCAACACCGTGATCGTGAAGCCGGCGCTCACCGCGCCGCTGGCCACCGCGCGCGTGGTGCAGCGCATCGCCGAGAAGCTGCCGCCGGGCGTGCTGAACGTCATCACCGGCCCCGACGCCAACATGAAGGGCCTGGTGCAGAACCCGGACATCGCCAAGGTGTGCTTCACCGGTTCGGTGGGCGGCGGCAAGAAGATCATGGAGCTGGCGTCCGGTTCGCTCACGCGCGTAACGCTGGAGCTCGGCGGCAACGACCCGGCCATCATCCTGAAGGATGCCATCCTCGACGACACGCACCTCGATCGTCTCTTCGCGGCCATCTACGACACCACCGGCCAGATCTGCATGAACGCCAAGCGGCTGTACGTGCACCGCTCGCGCATGGATGAAGTGGTGAACGGCCTGGCGGAGCGCCTGAAGAAGACGCGCCTGGGTTACGGCCTCGACCAGAACACCACCATGGGCCCGCTGCACTCCCCAGCGCAGAAGAAGTTCGTGGACGAGCTGATCGCCGAGGCCAAGGCCGCTGGCGCGAAGGTGCTGGAGTTCGGCGAGCTGCCCGGCGGCGACATGAAGGGCGGCAACTTCGTGCGCCCCGCCATCGTCGTGAACCCGGACCCGAAGCTGCGCGTGGTCACCGAGGAGCAGTTCGGCCCGGTGATCCCTGTCATTCCGTTCGACACCGAAGAAGAAGCCGTCAAGGCGGCCAACGACACCTGGGCCGGCCTCGCCGGTTCGGTGTGGACCGCGGACCCTGCCACGGCCAACCGCGTGGGCGGCCAGATGGTGTGCGGCTACGTGTGGGTGAACGACCACGGCGCGACGCGCCTGGACCTGCGTGCGCCGTTCGGTGGCATGAAGTCGTCGGGCATTGGTCGTGAGCAGGGAATCGAGGGCATTCGCGCGTTCCAGGATACGCGGTCGATCTCGCATCTTGACGCGGCTACGCTGGCGACGATGCATCACTGAGCGTTGGCGCTGCATCTGGCAGGTGGAGAGCCCCGCTTCGTGCGGGGCTTTTCATTTCTGCGATGGCCGGTGGATTGAAGCCCTATTGTCGGGACGCGCGGGCGCGGTACAGGCCCTGACCGCGCTGCGGACAGCCGGCGCCACGAAGGTAGAGTGGAACTTGAGGGTGCCTGGCGCCGGAACTTGCGCGGCCAGGGCCTGTACCACACCCACGCTTCGCGGCGATTGGTCAGCGGGCCGCCGGGCTTGGCAGCGATGAAGAGCGGGGCGATGCGTGTCAGGCGAACCTGGAGATGAATTCGCTTACGTGGCGTGGGAGTACACGAGCGCTTTCGCGCGCAAGTTCCGGCGCCAGGCAGCCTGGAATTCGATTGCTACCGTCGTGGCGCCGGCTGTCCGCAGCGCGCGAAAGCGCTCGTGTGCTCCCGCGCTGCCCAACATGATCGCCTCTTGTTCCCTTGCCACAACCTCATTCGTTGATGCTCACCGGCTCATACCCCGACTGGCACACCTCAACGATGCACAGTGACTCGAGCGTCCGGCCTTCAGGCGGTGCCTTGACCCCGGCCTTCTGCATCAGCTCGCGCAGAACCGTGGCGGTCTCGGGATGCGCGATGGCCGACTGCACACCGACGCGCACGAGGCCATCGGCGTAGTCGATGGGCAGCCAGGTGCGCGTGGAGAGTTCGGGGCTGCCGCGGTTGTCGGTGTTGCCGAAGTCGCGGACGTCCATGCGGGCACCGGCACCGACCAGCAATTTCACGACTTCGGTAGCGCCCTTGTGTGCGGCGCCGTGCAGCGCGACACGCCCGGTGTCGGCCTGGAAGTTGGGGTCGATGCCGAGGGAGAGCAGCAGCTTCACGGTTTCCACTGTCTGCGCAGGGGAGTGTTCGCGCGTGACGCCTTCGACCCAGCCTATGCCGGCAGCGACGGCCAATGGCGTGACGCCCAAGCGGGTGTTGATCTTGGGGTCGGCTCCGTGTGCAAGCAGCAGCTTCAGCAGTTCGATGTCGCCGGACTGCGCTGCACGAAGGAAGGCGGTGGCGCCGTCTTCGTTCAGCCACTGGTTGGTGAATACGGTGCGGGTCTCGGTGCTTTCGGTGATGCGCGCGTTGACGTCGGCGCCCTTCTCCAGCAGCAGCTTGATGAAGGCGAGGCTGTCCATGTCGGCGGTGCGGGTGGGGTAATCGCCGCCTTCGATGTTGCGGTTGTCGGTGGCCAGGTACAGCGGGGTCCAGCCGCCCTTGTTGGCGAGGTTCACGTTGGCGCCACGTTCGATGAGGAACTTCGCCATCTGGTAGTTCTGGTTCTGCGTGGCGGCCAGCAGCGGGCTCCAGCCGTAGCGGGTCACCTGGTTCACGTCCGCGCCCCCGTCGAGCAGCACGCGTGCGGCGTCGATGCTGCCGGCGCGTGCGGCGTAGACGAGCGCGGTCAATCCGCCGCCATCAGGTTCACGTTGCGGAGTACGGCTGGCGCGGGCGGGAGGCGCGTCCTCGCCATTGCCTTCCGGGAGCGGATTGCCTTCTGCATCCAGTTCCACCTCGCCACCAACGCCCGCACCGGCGTTGCCGCCGGCACCGTCGATGGTGACGAAGCCAAGGCCGCTGCGCCGGATCCCCTTGCACAGTTCGGAGGCCGGCAGGTTCCGCTGGCTCTCACCGAGCAGCAGCACGCGCTGCATGCGCACCTGCTCGAGGTCAGGCTGCTTTGCTTCGCACAGCACGGCGATGGCCTGCTGGCGCACGGCGCGGCGGGGATCGTTTGCATTGCCCAGCGCAGCCGAGCGGGCGTCGCGCGGTACGGACTTCGACACGGCAGCGACATCGGCGCCGCGCTGGACCAGGAGCTTCACTACCTCCGCGTGGCCCTGGTCAGCCGCCTGCATCAGCGCGCTGGTGCCCCGCTCCGACTCGCGGGCGTTCACGTCGGCGCCGTGTTCGAGCAGCGCCTGCACCGCGTCGGGCTGGCCGGAACGCGCCGCCAGCATCAGCGGACGGCGGCCGAGGGGCAGTTGTTCATTCGCGGTGGCGCCGCCCTTGAGCAGCGCGCGGATCACCGCGGCGTCGCCGCGCGACGCGGCCAGCCACAGCGGAGTTGCTCCATTGTGGTTGGCGGCGCCCGGCTTCGCGCCAGCTTTCAGCAGCAGCGCTGCGAGAGCTGCGTCTCCGCGATAGGCGGCCCAGTGCAGCGCGGTGGCGCCATCGCCCTGCTGGGCATTCACGTCGGCGCCGGACTGCAGCAGGCGTTCGACCGTCGCGCGGTCGCCACGGCTGGCTGCGTCGGCCACGTCAGCCTGCGCGAACGCGGTGCCAGCCGCCATCGCGAGCAGCAGCGCTGGAATCACTCTCTCTATCAGGCTTCGCATGCTGCCCGCCGATGTGGTCGTCAGGCCAGACCCGACAGATGCCCGGTGCTGTCGCCGAAGCTGTCGCGGGCAATGTCGAACTGGTCGAGGATGCTGAGCAGCAGGTTGCCCGTGGGCACCTCCTTGGTCGGGTACGCCAGGTGGCGACCGCCCTTCAGCCGCCCGTTGTTTCCACCTATGAGGACATGCGGCACGTCGTAGTGCACATGCTGGTTCGGGTTGCCCATGTTGCTGCCGTAGAGCAGCAGGGAGTGATCGAGCAGTGAACCGTCGCCATCATTTGTGGCGGCCAGCCTGGCGGCGAAGTACGCCAGCATCTTCACGTGGTACTGATTGATCTTCGAGAACTGGTCGATCAGTTTCGGATCCTCGCCGTGGTGCGAGAGACCGTGGAATCCTGCTGTCGGCGCCTCGCTTTCCGGATAGACACGTCCCGTCAGATCCCGCGCAAACAGCATGGTGCCGACGCGGGTGATGTCGGCCTGGAAGCCCAGCACCAGCAGGTCGAACATGATCTTGATGTGCTGGTCGAAGGACTGCGGGATGCCGGGTGGCACCGCGAAGTCTTCGGGGGCCGCAGCAGTGGCGCCGGCAGCGATCTGCAGCCGGCGCTCGATCTCGCGCACGTTGTCGGTGAAGGCATCCAGCCTTGCGCGGTCGGGGGCGCTGATGCCCGTGCGCACGCCTTTGATCTTGTCATTGACCGAATCGAGGATGCTCTGGTTGCGCTGCCGGCGCAGGGCGCGCTGCTCCGCGGTGCTGCCGCTGCCAAACATGCGCTCGAACACCACCTGGGGATTCAGCTCCATGGGCAAGGGCGTGGTGGGCGAGCTCCAGGCGATGGTGTTGGTGTAGACGCAGCTGTAGCCCTCACCACAGTTGCTTGAACCCGAGCCGGGGTCTTCCACCGAAATTTCCACCGAGGGCAGCAGCGTCTCCTGTCCGTAGTGTGCGGCGATGATCTGGTCGATGGTCTGGCCGGCGTATACATCCGCGCCGGCAGTCTTGCGTGGCTTCTGCGCGCAAAGGAACGCCGCGGCCACCCAGTGGTCCGCGCCGGTTTCACCGGGAGGCGGCTCGGAAGAGCGCGAGTGCAGCCCCGTCAGGATGTTGAGGTGCTTGCGGAAGGGCTCCAGCGGCTTCCAGATGAAAGGCAGTTCCGCGGGCAGCGCGCCGGTCTTTTCCGGAATCCAGTACCCCGGCGCGGCGCCGTGCGGCACGAAGCCGCCAAAGAAACGTGGCGGTGCCTTCGCCGCTGTCTTCGCTTCTGCCGTCAGCGCGGGAATCATGGCATCCAGCAGGGGCAGCGCCAGCGCGGTACCGGCACCACGCAGCAGGGTACGGCGGTTGATGTGTTTCCTGGCAATGAACATGGCTCAGCTCCCCGGCCCGGCAGCCGCGGCTTTCGTATTCATGGTGAAGGCCGGGCTCTGCACGACGCCCATCACCAATGTCGAAAAGCGGTAGTTGTCTTTCGCCGCGCCATGCGCCAGCGACCGCACCAGAGGCATGTCGGTATATTCAAGGCCGCGACCGATGGCATAGGTCAGCAGCTTCTCGATCACCACCTCGGCGAACAGTTCGCGCTTGCGCACCGTGAGCTCGCGCAGGCCGCGGATGCCCTCGATGCGGGTGCCGTCGTTGCTGACGGCGACGGAATCGATGGGGTGTCCGACCTCCATCGTGCGCCATTGTCCCACCGCGTCGAAGTTCTCCATCGCCAGGCCCATGGGCTCGAACTGCATGTGGCAGCTGGCACAGCTGGGGTTGGTGGCGTGCACCTTCAGGCGTTCGCGCATGGTTTTCGGCGCCTGGCCCGGCACCTGGGCCAGCTGCGTCTCCACACCCGGCGGGGGATCCGGCGGGCTGACACCAAAGAAGGTCTGCAGGAACCACTTGCCCCGCTTCACCGGCGAGGTCCGCGCCGCGTCCGACGTGATGGTGGCCAGCGCGCCCTTGCCCAGCAGGCCGCGGCGCATGTCCTGGCCAGGGCCCAGCGTCACGCGCCGGAACTGCGGGCCGTAGACTCCCGGGATGCCGTAGTGCCGGGCCAGCCGCTCGTTGACGAAGGTGTAGTCGGCCGTGAGCAGGTCATCCACGCTGCGGTCTTCCTGGATGATGCTGGCGAAGAACAGCTCCACCTCGCGCCGGTAGGCCTCGCGCAGCGTGCTGTCGAAGTCCGGGAACATCTCCACCACGGGTTCGCTGGCGGCGATGCCGCGGATGTTTAGCCACTGGCCGGTGAAGTTGCGCACCAGTGCCTGCGAACGCGGGTCCGCGATCATGCGTCCGACCTGCTGCTTCAGGATCTTCGGCTCATGCAGCTTGTTGGCGGACGCCAGCTGGATCAGCTCCGCGTCAGGGATGCTGCTCCACAGGAAGAACGAGAGCCGCGAGGCAAGCTCCAGGTCGCTGATGCGGTATGACGCGCCGGGCGCCACGCCGGGCGGCTCGATCTCGGCGCGATAGATGAACTCCGGATCCGCCAGGAGACGCTGGATCACGGCCTCGATGCCGCTGTCGAACCGTCCGCCTTCCTCACGCCCGCTGCGGAAGAAGGAAGTCATCACCTTGATATCGGCCTCAGTGGCCGGGCGGCGAAACGCCTGGGTGGTCAGGGTGGTGATGATCCGGCGCGCACAAGCCGCTTCCTCGTTCGTCTGCTGCGGGTAGCACTCGAATACCTTGCGCCGGCTCTGGGTCTCTGTGGCCGGCTTGCCCTTGAACGGTCCCTCGATGAACACCTGCCCCACATGCGGGTAGAAGGTGTAGCCGGAGATGGAGCCCGGCGAGTTCATCGTGCGCTGGAACGACTTGTTGAGGCCCGTGTCAGGCAGGTCGCTGGTGGCGATGAAGGCCACACCGATCCGGTGAAAGCCGGCCTTGACCGGCACCGGCGTTGTCCTGCCTCCATCCCCGCGGCGGGTGGCGATCTCCTTGTCCCAGTCATAGAGGTACACGCGCTGGCCATCGACAGTGACTTCCAGCTTTTCGCCCTTCACATTGCCGAGCACGGCGGTGAAGTAGCCGGTCATGCCCTTCACGGTGAAGGTGTACTCGCCGTCGGCCGGGAACTCGTGCTCGATCAGCATGCCCCCGCGGGTGCCGAAGGGCAGGCCTTCGACGTATTCGTTCTGGCTGGTGTCGTGGGGCGCGTCGAACACGGCCAGTGTGGGTGTTGTCTCCGTGCCCATCGCGAGACGGCTGATGTTGCCGGCCGCGGAGAGGTAGGCCTCCATCAGGGCCGGCGACGTCGTGAGCGTGCCTGCCATGTTGTCGAAGCCATGGCTGGAATCATCCGAAGGCAGGAACCTGGCAGCGTCGATATTGAGCGCCAGCAGGTCGCGGATGGCGTTGGTGTATTCAGTCCGGTTCAGGCGGTGCAGCCCGGGCGCCGGCAGGTGCACCTGGGCACTGGCCGCCCGGTTGTCGATGCCCTGCGCCAGCATCCGCGCCATCTGCTGCACGGTGTCGTACTGCGGACGGTCCTCTCCCGCCGGCGGCATCATGCCGGCGCGCAGGCGCTTGATCACCTTCTCGCCGACCTCCGGCTCCTCGGCAAGGCTGTGAGGTGTGGCGCCCTGCAGGTCGAGGCCACCGGCATAGTCGGTGGAGTTGTGGCACTTGCTGCAATAGCGGTCCAGCAGCGCTGCAGTGTCCACGCTGGCGCCCTGGGCAGACGACATGAAGAGAGCGGCAGCTGCAAGTGCGCCTGCACCGCGGGTGGCGGCGTTCGCCAGGGCCATCAATCGCATGACGTTCGCGCCTTGCATTGATGACCCGTGAGGCATGGCTACCGCGAGCGGTTGCTGTCCGCCACGCCGCCGCCGGTCATGCGCGCCGGATCGCGATTGTTTTCCTGGCAGAGGTAGTCGAAGGGTTCGTTGCCCTCCGACCAGCGCAGGTTCCAGCCCCCCGACCAGGCGGCCGTGTAGGCGCCGGGATCATCCACCGTGGCCTCGTAGCGCAGCGTGTCGTGGTTGGGGCGCGAGAGTTTCTCGACCAGGTGCAGCTGCTTGGTGGTGGGCACGCCCTCGCGCGTCAGCCAGAAACGGTCGTTGAACCCGACGGTGTCCATCACCAGCGTGTCGCCTTCCCACTTGCCGGTGGTGTGGCCGTACCAGAGATCCTTCACATCCTTCGGATGCGGCCGGCCATCGAGGTAGGCGACCCGCCAGCTATGCGGCGCGCCCACATGCAGGAAGATCACCTCGTTGGTCTCGGGCAGGTCCACGATCTCGATGCCGTAGGGCGTGTGCCAGAAACGCGAGCCACCGGAGGGCTTGCAGCGCGTGTGCGGATCTTCCGACTGGTCCCAGCGCGAGTCATACAGCGCCCGCATGCCGGGCTTGAACGGGATCTCGTCCACGGTCTTGTTGGTGGGCAGGCTCGGGGCCGGCGTCACCTTCTTGCCGTCGACGATGTTGAAGAAGATGGAGGCATTGGCCGGGCCTTCCCAGTTGCCCACGTCGTCCGGACCGCCCGTGAAGCTCACCCTGCCATCGGGCCAGCGCGGGGCGGGTTTCGGGGCCGGGCGGGCGGGCGCAGCCTGCTGGGCCGATGTGGCCAGCTGCGTGTGCAGCAGCACGCCGGCCAGCAGGCCCAGTGCGATGGTTCCGACGGCAATCTTTCGCATGGGATATTTCCTTGGCGCCTATTGCCCGCCCGCGCTGCTGGTCAGTGTCTGGCCGGCGGAACTCGCCGCACCCATCACCTCGCCGGTGTTCTTGCGCGTCACGCGCCGCGCATTGGCGCTGTTGCTGCCATCGCGCGCCAGCCAGCCTTCGATGGCGAGCACCTCGCCGATCTTCAGGCTGTTCTTCTTCCATCCGGATTTCTGCAGCATGTGCGGCGGGCCCATCTCGAAGGCCCAGTTGGTCACCTTGCTGGTGGCCGCATCCGTCACGTCGATGTAGATGTAGACGTGGGGATTGGTCCACTCCAGCTTGGTGAGTGCGCCAGTCATGTTCACCGGCTTGTTGCTGTCATATTGCGCGGCAAAGGAATGATGCGCCTGGGAGGCCGGGATCCCGGCCAGCACCAGCAGCGCGGCCGGCAGCAGTCGCAGCGCGCGCGTCAGGATGGTCTGGTACATCTTGTTCTCCCCGTTCACGGCCGGTTGGTTTCGCAGAACTGTTCCTGGATGTCGCCGGGCACCCACTTGAAGGTCCACGCCGCCTTCCACGGGCGGGTGTAGGTGCGCGGATCGTCGATGGTCACCTCGTACTGCAGCTCTTCCTTCGACACGCGCTTGAAGCGCTCGGTGAGCGTGAGCGCCTCGGTGTGCGGCAGGCCGCCGTTGGACATCCAGAAGCGGGTATTGAAGCCGGTGGAGGTGGCCACCAGCGTGTCCTTCTCCCACTTGCCGACGGCGAGCCCGAGGAAGGTGGCGGAGACTTCCTCGGCCACTGGTGGATCGCGGCCATCCATGTAGATGGTGCGCCAGGTGTGGTTGCCGCCGCCGAAGATCATGTACATGCGCTTGTAGTTGTTGTCCTGGATGAAGCGCACGCCGCCCGGCGTCATCATCTGCCGCGGATTGCCCGGGCCGATGCATTCCTTCATGGGGTCATCTTCGAAGTTGTTCTGCTGGCGGTACTTGTAGAGCGCCAGCGCCCAGGGCTGGAAGGGCGCCACCTGGGCCGCGTCGGCGATGTTCTTCAATTTGCCGTTGGGCAGGAACTCGATCTTCCTGCCCACCTCGACCAGGCTGCTGGTGCTGGGTGCATCCCAGTAGCCCTTTTCGCCCGGCACGCGATCCAGGCGGATCGTGCCATCGGCATGGCGCGGCGCCTGGGCTGCAACGGCCTGCATGGCCAGGCCTCCGGCAACCAGCAGCGCCGCTCCCATCTTCATCCAGCTCTTGTTGTTGATGCTGCCCATGGGTGCCTTATTCATGCACGAAGCGGATGTCGAAACTGCTGGCGCCCTCGGTCCACTTGCCGGCCAGCACGCGGTTGTACTTGCCGAGGTTCGAGATGGTGCCGTTGAACTGGGTGCTCACGCCCTTGGCACCCTTGAACGCCACGGCGAACTTCCAGCCTTCCGGATTGAGCTTGCCGCCGGTGAAATCGACGCTGTCGGGACCGGGATTCATGGTCCCGTTCACCTGCTTGCCGTCGTACTGCATGACCAGCACGATGGTGCGGTGCGAGCCGTCCTTGTTGACGACCTCCCCACGCCAGGTGCCGTCGAGTGGAAAGCCTTCCTGCGCCGATGCAGCGCCGGAGACCAGCAGAAGGAGACTCAGCAATGCATGACGCATCGACCCCGCACCCCCGTCATTTGTTGTTCAGCGCCACGTCCCGCGACGCCCCCGCTATTCACAGGACGTTACAGCGATTCAGCGGCGGGCTGCCACTGCATTGTTTTCGGGGGAATGATTGCTGCAGCAATCACGACCGCGGCAGACGTCCAGGGGCGGCGCGTCAGCTGGCTGCGCGGAGACCGGGTTCGACCTGGACAAGGGGTGCGGTGGTATCGACGCCAGGGTCCTGGATGCCGAACACGAATTTCGCCACCTGCTCCTGCACGCGGCGGGTCTGCTGATCCATGCGCTCGGCCGCCTGCAACACTTCCGCGGAAACCTTGCGGGCATCGCTGGCCGTGCCAAGCGCAGCCTCGATGCCGGCGGTCACCGACCGGGTGGACTGGTTGATGAGCCCCAGGCGCTCGGAGATGTCGAGCGTGGACCGGCACTGCGATTCCGCCGTGGAATGGATGCTGCCCGCGGCCTCACCCAGCTGGCCGATGCACTGTCCCAGACGCGCCAGCACGTCGGCTGACTGCTGCGCGGCATCCGTGACCTGCGAGATCTGCTGTTCGATGCTGTCGGTGGCCTTGCGCGTACGCGCCGCCAGTTCCATCACCTCGGAGGCCACCACGGCGAAACCGCGCCCTGCCTCGCCGGCACGTGCTGCCTCGATGCGCGCGTTGATGGAGAGCAGCGTCGTCTGCCGCGTGATCTCGCTGATGATGCCGGCGATGCTGCCGATTTCCCGTGTGGCATCGAAGAGCCCACGGATGGCGGTGGCTGCCTCTGCGGCCTGGGCCACTGCGGCCTCAGCGCCGGCGCGCGACGCTTCGGCCTGGCCACGCATGCGCAGCGCGTCTTCCGACAGTGCACTGGCGCCGCGTGCGGCCTGTGAGGCGGTCTCGTTGGTGCGATGGGCCATGTCGGCGGCATCATGGCTGCGCTTCGCGGAGTCGCCGGCGAGCCGTGCCATCTGCGTTGCGGAGCCGCGCAGCTCACGCACTGCCACCTGCACCTGCTCGAGGATGGCGGCCACCTGCCACTCGAATTTGCCGGCGAGCTCGCGACGCTGGCGCTCACGCTCTCCGCTCTCCCGCTCGCGCTGCTCGACCTGTCGTGCCTGCTGCCCGGCCAGCTCCTTCGCGCGCACCTGCTGGCGCTGGTGATCCTGTGCCTCGGCCTGACGCTGACGTTCCAGCTCACGCAGCTTCCGGTCGCGCTCCTGCACCTGCAGTGTGTAGTCAGCGGCCGCTTCGCGCGCCGCCTGCTCTGCGGCACCGCGCACGCGGTCCAGTTCCAGTTGCAGGGCCTGCTGGTGCTGGCACTGCAGCGACAGGCGGCTCTCCGCGCCCTGGAGTGCGCGCTGCAGTTCCGCGACACGCCGCCGCGCGCCCAGCAGGCGCGAGCGCAGCCACGCCACGGCGATGACGCCAGCGAGCAGGCAAAGGGAGGCCAGCACGATCAGTTCCTTGCTCATCTGGCGCGAAGATACCGGTGGTAGCGGATCCCGAAGCGTGTGCCGCAGCGCAAGAAGATGCGTGAGGACCAGGGATAGCGGGTGATTCAGGGAATCCCTGACGATGACCGCAGGAAGTGAATGCGCAAAAGAAAAGGGCGGGTGAAACACCCGCCCTTCAGGGCGATGAAAAAAGGCAGATGCTTGCGCATCTGCCTTTTGTCTTGCGCCTCGGGGGGCGCCCGCCCCTTACTTCTTGCCCGTGCGCCAGCCTTCGGCGTAGGCGGTACGCGCGGTCACCGCGTACGGCACCGGCGACACGACAGCACGGATCTCGGTCTGCTTGTGGCGCTCGACCGTGGTCTTGCCAGTGCCGCCGTTCGGCTCGCCCCAGTGCAGCACCACCTCGTTGCCGATCGCCACGTCTTCGTCGACGGTGGCCAGCGACAGGAAGCTGCGCTCGTTGTAGCTGTAGCCCGAGAACAGCGACACGCCCACCGACTTGCCACCGACCGTCAGCAGGTCGTAGTTGCTGTTGGCGTAGTTCGACAGCGGCATCTCGATGTACTTGTAGTGCTCGCCCTTCTCGAGGATCGACTTCTGGATGCGGTTCACGTCCTCGCTGTTCCAGGCCAGGGTCACCTTGCGACGGCCACCCTTGCCACCGTTCAGCTTCTCCAGCGCCTCGCGGCCGATGAAGTCATGGTCAAACTTCACGAACGGGCCGTAGCCGATTTCGTACGGGGTCAGGTAGTAGTCTTCGATGTTCTTCGAGACGAACGAGCCGCCGATCGCGCCGGCAGCCTCGTACGAGTTGGCCGGCAGCCACTCGCGGTACTTCTTCATGCGCTCGTCGGTGTACACGGCGGGCAGCGGCGAGGGCACCCAGCCGGACTCCAGCGTGTTGGTGGCGTAGGCGCGCGAGCCCACCGGCACCAGGCCGAATTCCTTGCCGGCCTCGAGGATCGCAGCGGCGATCTCTTCACGCTCGGCGTACGGGCCCCAGATCTCCACACCCGGCTCGCCGGCCATGCCATGGCGCAGCGTGCGGACCTTGCGGCCCTTGATGTTCATCTCGGCCATGTTGAAGAACTTCAGCTCGGGCAGCGGCGCGCCGTTGAGCTTGTCGATCACGAACTTGGCCTTGGGGCCCTGGATCTGGAAGCGGTAGAACTTGCGGTTCACGGCGTGGCCGTTCGGACGCGAGGGCGAGCGGTCGTCGTACGTGGTCTTCACGTTCAGGCCGCTGGTCTGCGCCTGGAAGTGCACCCAGTTGGTCGACGGGGCGCGGCCCACCATCACGAAGCTGTTCTCGGCGAGGTAGAACAGGATGTTGTCGCCGATCACATGGCCGGAGTAGGAGCAGGCCACGAACTGCTTGGCCTTGTTGGGCACGAAGCCCTTCATGCTGTTGATGGCGAGGCTCTCGATGAGCTTCAGCGCATCCGGGCCTTCGATGAAGAGGTCGACCATGTGGTGCGTCTGGTCGAACAGCACCGCGGCGTTGCGCCAGGCAGCCTGCTCGTCGCGCCAGTTGGAGAACTCCGGCGCAACGACCGGGTACACATAGGCACCGATCTTCGAGTTGCGCAGATGCTCGACAGTGTTGCCAGCGGCCTTCAGCACGCTTTCAAGATTGCTCATGTTCCCGAACCTCTGTCTGGTTGTCTTGCTGTGAAATGGGCTTGAAGAGGCCGGTGGCCGGTCTTCCAAGGGGTGGCGAGTCTCGCACAGGAAACAGCCAAAGAGCCAGCCCATCCCCCGGAAATCACAGGGGTTTTGACGTAGCGCAGCGTGCCGCCGGCAAACACTGCCGGCGGCAGAAAGAGCGCTACTGCTGGTGCTGGTTGCCGCTGTTGTCCACTGGTGGCGCGACTGCGGGCTGGCGATCCAGGGCTTCCTTCACCACGTTGGCGCGCGAGATGAGGTATTCGCGCAGCGCAACGGAATCCTCCGGTCCCACATCCTTCGAGAAATCACCCATGCCCTTTTCGGCGCGGGCGCCGTGGATGATCTGGTCGAAGGCCTGCTGCGAATGCAGCATGGCCGTGGTGGTGAGGTTGGGGAAGGTGCCCCGCGGCTGCACGCCGTCCACGCCGTGGCACACCGTGCAGTACTGCTCGTACACCACGCGACCACGCTCGATCACGGCCGCGGAGGCGGTGGATGGCGGCGGGTTCAGCGGCGGCGGCGTGTAGGGCAGCTTCGCCGGCAGTGCCGCGGTGGCGCCCAGCTTGAACACCAGCATGCGCGCGTAGCCTGGCGCGAAGTAACCCTGGCCGGCGGCGGATCCCCCCACGCTTGCCGCCACGTACTGCTCGCCATCGAGTTCGTAGGTGATCGGTGCAGCGAACACCGAGGTGTGCGCGGGGAAGCTCCACAGCTGCGCGCCGGTCTTCGCATCATAGGCGCGCAGCTCCTGGCCGGCGCCATTGCCGGCAAACACGAGACCGCCGGCAGTGGCCATCACGCCGCCGCTGGGCCGGTCATTGTCGAAGGGCGGGGTCTCCCACACGATCTTGCGCGCCACCGGATCCCACGCGATCAGGCGGCCAAAGATGCCCTCCTTGTTCGTGGGCGCGACATCAGGCAGCGAGATGCCCTGCGGACCGCCGAAGGTGATGCCGAGGTTGAAGCCACCGGTGGACGGCTTGTAGTCCGGATCCTTCTGCATGATGAAGTAGGCTTCCCACGCCGGGATGTACATCAGCCCGGTCTCGGGGCTGTAGGCATTGGGATGCCAGCTATGGCCGCCCTGCACGCCCGGGGCGAGATTCCACGGACGCTTCTCGTAGCGCGCCTCCGGCACCACGGCCGGACGACCCGTCTTCAAGTCCACATGCGTGGCCCAGTTCACTTCAGTGAACTTGTCGGCCGACAGCAGCTCGCCGCTGGCCGCATCGAGCACATAGAGGAAGCCGTTCTTGTTCGGCTGCATCAGCACGTGGCGCTGCCGGCCGTCCACAGTGATGTCGGCCGTCATCATCGGGCTGGTGGCGTCGTAGTCCCAGTTGTCGCCGGGCGTGGCCTGGTAGTGCCACACGTATTCGCCGGTGTCCGGCTTCAGCGCCATGATGGAGGCGATGTAGAGGTTGTCGCCCAGCATCGGATCGCGCGCGCTGGCGCGCCATGGCGTGCCATTGCCGGTGCCGTAATACAGCAGGTCGGTGACCGGATCATAAATGGTGGCATCCCACACCGAGCCGCCGCCGCCGAGCTTCCACCACTCGCCGCTCCAGGTCTTCGCCGCCGCTTCCATCTGGGCGTTCTCGAAACCCTTCGAGGGATCACCCGGCACGTTGTAGAAGCGCCAGACTTCCTTGCCCGTGTCGACGTCGAAGGCGGCAATCCAGCCACGCACGCCGAACTCGCCACCGGAGGCGCCGACGAACACCTTGCCCTTGGCCACACGCGGCGCCATCGTGATCGACAGGCGGTTCAGCGGATCATTGCGGTCCCCGATGATCGTGTCGGTGATCCACGCGGCCTTGCCGGTCTTCGCATCGATGGCGATCAGCCGCGCATCCAGCGTGCCCACGAAGATCTTGCCACCGAAGGCCGCAATGCCACGATTGATGTTGCCGCAGCACACATTGCGCAGCCAGCTGCCATCGGTCTGGGTGTTGTACTTCCACAGCTCCTTGCCGGTCCTGGCATCGAAGGCATACACCTTCGTGTTGAAGGCCGTGGAGACATAGAGGACGCCGTCGACGTACAGCGGCGTGCCGTGCTGGTCGAGGTTGGTGTCGTAGTCGGCAAACCACTGCAGGCCGAGCTGGCCCACGTTCTCCGTGTTGATGGCCTTCAGCGGACTGAAGCGCTGTTCGTTGTAGCTGCCGCCGTAGGTGGGCCAGGCATCGCCATCGGCAGTGCCCTTCAGCAGGCGCTCCTGGGTGATGGCGGCTGGATTGGCCAGCGGGTCGGGGCCGGAATCGGCCTTCTTCTGGCAGGCAGCAAGTCCCATGGACAGCAGCAGGGCAATGCCCAGCAGTGGCTTCTGGATCGACATGTTCAAACTCCTGGGGCTACTGGCCCGCAGCCTCCTGGTGGATATCGCGCGTCGGCTGGGGCGCCGGTGCGGTCGCCCCTGTACCTGCGCGCGATGCCGGCGCTGGCGCGCCTGCGGGACCACCGCGTCCCGGTCCGCCGGGGGCACCCGGCCCACCAAACCCGCGACCGGGCCCGAAGCCCGCCGGTGGCGGCGGCGCGTTCTTGCGCTCATTGGCGCGCGAGACCACATAGGCCAGCACGGCCGCAGAGTCATCGGCCTTCAGCTTGTCGCTGAACGTCGGCATGCCCTTCTCCACGCGCTGTCCCTGCAGCACCACGGTGTCGAAGGCAGCCTGCGCCTGGATGAACGGCGAGGTGCCGAGGTCCGGGGCGCTGTTGCCGCCGCGCCCGCCGCCCGGTGCGGCGTTGGGGCCGTGGCACACGGAGCAATGGTCCGCATAGAGCTGGCTGCCATGCGCGACGATGTCCGCCGACGCAGTCAGTGGCGGCGGGTTGAGCTGGCGCGGAGTGTATTGCGTCTTCGGCGGCAGCTCAGCGGTACCACCCACCTTGAAGACCAGCATGCGCCCGTAGCCCGGCGCGAAGTAGTCGCCCTGCCCTGCGCCACCGACGCTGGCTGCGATGTACTGCACGCCATCCAGTTCGTAGCTGATCGGGCCGGCATACACATCGCCCTGGGTCGGGAATTCCCACAGCTTCTCCCCGGTCTTCGCGTTGTAGGCAGACAGCACCTGGCCGCGGCTGTTGCCCATGAAGACGAGGTTGCCCGCGGTGGCGAGCGCGCCGCTGGTTGCGCGCGGCGCCTTGGGCGTCTCCCAGACCACCTTGCGCGCGACGGGATCCCAGGCCTGCAGCCAGCCCACGTCCTGGCTGTTGTTGTTGGGCTTTACGCCCTCTGGCGGAGGTCCCGGGGAGAAGCTGATCAGCGGCGGGTTTGCGCCGGTGGCCACCTTCTGCGGCGCATTCACGCCGTAGTTCTCCCACGTGGGGATATAGATGAGGCCGGTGACCGGGCTGAAGGCATTCGGGTGCCAGGTGTGGCCGCCAGGCGGGCCCGGCGCCACGTTCCAGGGCTCAGTCAGGTAGCGCGCCGCCGGCACTACCATCGGCCGGCCGGTATTCATGTCGATGCCGGTGTTCCAGTTCACCACGGTGAACGGGTCGCCACTGATGAGCTTGCCGGTCGCCGCTTCGACCACGTAGATCATGCCGTTCTTCGACGGCTGGATGATCACGTGCTTCTTCGTGCCGTTGAAGTCGAGGTCCGCCGTCATCATCGGGCTGACATTGTCGTAGTCCCAGGAATCACCCGGCGTGGCCTGGTAGTGCCAGACGTATTCGCCGGTATCCGGCTTCACTGCCACGATCGAGTTCGTGTACAGGTTGTCGGCCAGCTCGCTGTCACGCACGGCGGAATTCCACGGCGAAGGCTGGCCCGTGCCGAAGAACAGCAGGTCCGTCTGCGGGTCATAGACCACCGCATCCCACACCGCACCGCCACCGCCGGTGTAGGTCCAGTACTCGCCCTTCCAGGTCTCTGCAGCCCTGGCCAGGGTTTCCTTCTGCTGGGGCGCGGCTTCATATCCCTTGGCCGGATCGCCAGGCACCGTCCAGAAACGCCAGACTTCCTTGCCGGTCTCGGCGTCGTAAGCGGCGATGAAGCCGCGCGAGCCGAACTCGCCGCCGGAAGCACCGACGAACACCTTGCCCTTGGCCGCGCGCGGCGCCATCGAGACGGAATACTTGGTGAGATTTTCGGCGCCGACGAGTTCCGCGGGGATGGTGTCCGCCTCCCACACCGGCTTGCCGGTCTTCGCGCTGACGGCCACGAGCCGCCCGTCGAGCGTGCCCATGTAGATCTTGCCGTTCCACATGGCAATGCCCTTGTTCACATTGCCCAGGTTCTGGTGCGGCACCTGCGCCGGCGCGTACTGCCACAGGCGCTTGCCGGTGCGCGCGTCGAAGGCATAGAGATGATTGCGCGAGGCGGAAACGTAGATCATGCCATCGGCATACAGCGGGGAGCCGTGCTGGTTCTGGTTCGAGTCGTAGTCGCCGTACCAGGCAAGGCCCAGCTGCGCGACATTGCTGTCATTGATGGCCTCCAGCGGGCTGAAGCGCTGCTCGTCGTAGCCACCGCCATAGCTCGGCCAGGCCGTGCCATCGGCGGTGCCCTTGAGCATGCGGGCCTGGTCCAGGTTGGCCGGACTGGCCAGCGGATCCCCGGACGAGGGGGAGGAAGAAGAGCAGGCAGCCAGCCCGCCAGCCACGACCGCCGAGGCCAGCAACGCGATGCCGGCAGATACAAGAGTGCGATTGGACACTGTCCCCCCCCGGATGTACTTTTTCGGTGCAGAAAGCCGGGAGTTTATCCCGGAAATCCGGGCGGAACGGCGTCGGGGGAGAGGCGGATGACGGCGCGACCCCGGAACACGTACGTGGAAGCCCTAGCCGCGCATCGGCTGCTAATATCGAAATCATGACGGAAGAGAGTCCTCGTGCAGTCTGCTGGGCCCCCCTCTGGAACCCGGCGCGGACGCACCCCGGGCTGGAGCAAGTCCTGCTGGCCCGCCGGTCGGCACGCGGGGCCGTGCTGGCCTTTCATGAGGATGGCCAGCCTTTCTGCCTGCGCTACCAGCTGGCCTGGGATTCGGCAGGCCTGGTCCGCAACGCTGACCTGCAGGTGGATTGCGCTGCTGGCGGCCGCGCGCTGGGCCTGCGCAGTGATGGGGCCGGCCGGTGGCAGGACATGAACGGCGTGGACTTGCCGCGCCTGGCGGGATGCGAGGACATCGACATCTGGCCCACGCCCTTCACCAACAGCTTCCCCATCTGGCGCTCCGCACTCGCCGTCGGCGAAAGGCGCGAGTTCCGCATGGCGTGGATCAGCGCACCGGACCTCACCGTATGGGCGCAATCCCAGGCCTACACACGCCTGGGCGAGCGGTTGTACCGCTTCGAAAGCCTGGACGGCAGCGGCTTCCAGGCAGACCTGACGGTGGATGCAGACGGACTGGTGACCGACTATCCCGGCTACATTGCGCGCATACCGGTCTAGTGGGCCAGCGGGGTCTCCGTGTGCAGGGCGCATACCCAGCGCCCGTCCCGACGCACCCAGGTCGATGAATCCGCCATCTGCTGGGTAGTGGCTTCGGAGGAGTTGCGCCCGGCGATGTTCTGCGTCACCTGATAGGTCAGGACTGCAACGTCGGGGCGGGGAAACAGCACTTCCATCTCGCCAAGCTGGTAATCCCGCACCATCAGGGGACCCTTGCTCGCCATCTCCCGATACGTGGCATGGTCGAACTTCATCGGACCATGGTCCGAGACAAGCAGCGCGGGGTCTGCGAGGAGGGACACTGCTGTGTCTGCGTCTTCGTCCACCAGAGCCTGCCAGAAGCGCTGTTCCAGCTCGACCAAATCCCTGTGCTCGCTGTTCATCGGCAACTCCTGAAGGTGTCCGTCGCAGACAGTGTCGTCGCCGGGCCGTCACGCGTTGACCGGGCTGCTTCCACGGCCTCTGTAGGCCCGCTCCTACTGCCGATTATGTGATGCGAAAGCACCGGCCACGCACATGGTCGCGCACTGCTATGCTAGGGCCATGACGACGCACCGGGGGGGCTGCCACTGTGGCCGGGTACGCTTCGAGGTCGAAGCGCCTGCTCAGGTAGAGGCACTGGAGTGCAATTGCTCCCTGTGCCAGAAGCTCGGTTTCCTTCATCTTCTTGTTCCGCGCTCACATTTCACGCTGCTGTCGGGGAGTGATTCGCTGACCAGCTACCAGTTCAACACGCGCACGGCCACGCACCTGTTCTGCAAGGTGTGCGGCGTGAAGTCGTTTTATGTGCCGCGGTCCCATCCTGATGACTACAGCGTGAACGCCCGCTGCCTTGACGACGGCACGGTAGAGATGCTGACCGTCACTCCCTTCGACGGCCAGAATTGGGAAGAATCGGCCGAAGGCCTGGAACCACTCTCGGAAGACTGAGAGAAGCAGCTGCTAGGCAGCAGCTGCTTCCGCTTCCACGGGCTGGCGCATCATGTGCTCGAACGCACCCAGCGCCGCCTTCGATCCCTCACCCATCGCGGTGACGATCTGCTTGAACGGCACGATGGTGCAGTCGCCGGCGGCATAGACCCCCGGCACCGATGTCTGCCCGCGTTCATCCACCTCGATCTCGCCGCGCGGGCTGAGCTTCACCGCGCCCTTCAGCCAGTCGGTGTTGGGCACCAGGCCGATCTGCACGAACACGCCGTCGAGCGGCAGCGAGTGCTCCTCGCCACTGGTGCGATTGCGATGGCGCAGGCCGGTGACCCGGTTGCCGTCGCCGTAGACCTCCAGTGTCTGCGTTGCAGTGAGGATCTTCACGTTGGGCAGGCTGGCCAGGCGCTTCACGAGCACGGCATCCGCGCGCAGCGCATCACCGAACTCGATCAGCGTCACGTTGCGCACGAGGCCGGCAAGATCAATCGCCGCTTCCACGCCCGAGTTGCCGCCGCCCACCACCGCCACATCCTTGCCCTTGAACAGCGGGCCATCGCAGTGCGGGCAGTAGGCCACGCCACGGTTGCGGTATTCCTTCTCGCCTGGCACGCCCAGCTCGCGCCAGCGTGCACCGGTGGTGAGGATCACCGAGCGCGCAGAGAGCGTGGCGCCGCCGTCAAAGCGCACCCTGGTCAGATCGCCCGGCACCAGCTCGGCGGCGCGCTGCAGGTTGAAGATCTCCACGCCGTTGGCGCGCACATTGTGCTCCAGCGAGCGCGCGAGCTCGGGACCTTCGGTGTGCTCCACCGAGATCAGGTTCTCGATGCCCAGCGTGTCGTGCAGCTGGCCGCCGAAGCGCTCGGCCGCCACGGCCACGCGGATACCCTTGCGCGCGGCATAGATCGCCGCGGAAGCACCGGCCGGACCACCGCCCACCACCAGCACGTCATAGGGCTTCTGGCTGTTCATCTTCGCCGCGATGCGGGCTTCGACGCCGCTGTCGAGCTTCGCGAGGATCTGCTCCACCTCCATGCGGCCCTGGCCAAACGCCTGGCCGTTGAGGTAAACCGAGGGCACCGAGCGGATGTTCAGCGCGGCCACTTCCTGCTCGAACAGCGCACCATCGACCATGGTGTGGCGGATGCGCGGGTTGAGCACGGCCATCAAATTGAGCGCCTGGACCACGTCGGGGCAGTTCTGGCAGCTCAGTGAAATATAGGTGACGAATTCGAAGTCGCCGTCGAGCGCCTTGATCTGGTCGATCACACCCTGCTCCACCTTCGGCGGATAGCCGCCGACCTGCAGCAGCGCGAGCACCAGCGAGGTGAACTCGTGGCCCATGGGCAGGCCCGCGAACGTCACGCGCGCGGGCTCACCGGCAGAGGCCAGCGCGAAGGCGGGCGTACGCTCGCCCCCGCGCGTCTCCGTGACCGAGACCTTCGGCGAGAGGGCAGCGATGTCCGCCAGCAGCGCCAGCATGTCACGCGACTCATTGCTGGCGTCCGTGTACGCGGTGATTTCCACCGGCGTGACGAGACGCTGCAGGTATTCACCGAGCTGCGCTTTCATGTCTGTATCGAGCAGGGACATCGCTTCCTCCAGTTGGCCTTGTTCAGGCCATCATCATCCTCAGATCTTTCCGACCAGGCTCAGCGAGGGCTTCAGCGTGTTCGCGCCGGGCTTCCAGCTGGCCGGGCACACTTCACCCGGGTTGTTGGCCACGTACTGCGCGGCCTGGGCCTTGCGCAGCAGTTCCTTCGCGTCGCGGCCGATGCCGAGGTCATGGATCTCGCACACCTTGATCTGGCCTTCCGGGTTGATCAGGAAGGTGCCGCGCAGCGCCAGGCCCTCCTCCTCGATCATCACGCCGAAGTTGCGCGAGATCGCGCCGGTGGGGTCGGCAATCATCGGGTACTGGATCTTCTTGATCGTGTCCGATGCGTCATGCCAGGCCTTGTGCGTGAAGTGCGTGTCGGTGGAGACGCTGTAGATCTCCACGCCGATCTTCCTGAATTCGGCGTAGTTGTCGGCCAGGTCGCCCAGCTCGGTGGGACACACGAAGGTGAAGTCGGCCGGGTAGAACACCACCGCGGACCACTTGCCCTTCAGGTCGGCCTCGGTGACGGTGACGAACTTGCCGTTGTGGAAGGCCTGCGCCTTGAAGGGCTTGATCTGGGTATTGATCAGGGACATTTCGAATTCCTCTTTCGTTGGCGGATGGGTTACTGGGGAGTGAGCTTACCGGCAGGGCAGCAATCCCGCTGACGATATTCTTTATCCTTTCGATAGATGGCATCTATCGAAGGTCGCGCGCTAGGCGTCGCCAGCCTCGTCCAGCGCGCGCTGCAGCAGCGCCGGGGGCATCTGCTTGCCACCCGCGGGAGTCACGCCGAGCTCCTTCATCTGCTCGGCCAGCCGGATGGCGTTGCCCTTGCCTTTCACCAGCTGCCCCTCGGCCTGCTCGAATGCGGCCTGGGACTGCTGGATGGCGCGGCCGACGTTCTGCAGGCTCTGCGCGAAGTTGGTCAGCTTCTCGTAGAGCTTGCGGCCGATCTCGGCGATTTCATCAGCCGACTCCTTGCGCTTCTGGAAGGTCCAGATGCCTTCCACCAGCTTGACGACGGCCATCAGCGTGCTGGGCGTGACCAGCACAATGCGCGCGCGGTAGGCATCGCCATAGAGCGCCGGGTCCTTCACGAAGGCGGTGAGCAGCGCGGCCTCCACGGGCACGAACATCAGCACGAAGTCCACGGTCTTCAGCTCCGGCACATCGCTGTAGCGTTTGCCGGCGAGGTTCTTGATGTGGCCGCGCAGGGAGGCCAGGTGCTCGCGCAACAGCGCCTCGCGCTGCGCCTCGTCGGTCACGGCGCAATATTCGGTCCAGGCCTTGTTCGACACCTTGGAGTCGACCACCAGCTGGCGTGACTCGGGCAGGTGGATCACCGCATCGGGGATCAGCCGCTCGCCATCCAGGCCCTTCACCGCCAGCTGCAGGTCGTATTCATGACCCTTGCGCAGGCCGGAGTCCTCGAGGATCTTGCCGAGGATGGTCTCGCCCCAGTCGCCCACCGACTTGGAAGTGACAGTGAGGGCATTGGCCAGCCGCTCGGCCTGCATGGACATGGCCTGGTTCATGCCCGTGAGCTGCTCGATCTGCGCCTTGAGGCTGCCGCGCTCCCTGGCGTCTTCGGCATAGATGTGATCGACGCGCTGGCGGAACTCCGCCAGCTGCTCCTTGAAGGGCGTGACCACGGTCTGCACTTCCTTCTGGTTGAGCTCGGCGAAGGCCTTGCCGCGCTCCTCCATCAGCTTGGCGGCCGCCGCCAGCACGCTGGTCTCGAAGTGGCGGGTCTGGTCGGTGATCCACTGCTTCTGCTCGGCCAGCTGCTGCTGCACGCGCTGCTGCTCCTTCGACAGCGCGTCGCGGAAGCGTTCTTCGGCGGTGGCGAGCGCCTGGCGGGAGCGCTCTTCCTGCGCCGCCAGGGTCTCGCTGGCGCGCTGCTCCTGGGCGGCGAGGGTTTCGCGGGCACGCTGCTCCCCGGTGGCGAGCGCGTCGCGCGCCCGCTGCTGCTCGGACTCCAGTGACTGCCGCGCATGTTCGAGCGAGGCGTTGAGCCGGCTGCGCTCCTCCAGCAGTTCTTCCAGTCGCGATTGCAGGGGATTGGCGCGAAGAAGGACGAAGAGCAGCGCGCCGAGAAGCACGAGCGCGAGAAGGGCGAGGACCAGGGTGAGGGGCGTCATGGGCGAATGCTGGGGCATGCCGAAAGGGAGGGCAATGGTGATGGTTGGTCACCCAGCTCACCGCGGCCGCTGTCGCTTCCCGCAGCCAGATATCCACTGATCTGAAGATCACCCGGGAATTTCCTTTCCAGGGTCAAACCGGGCAGGAACCGCCACCCTGCGGCCCCCAGCTGCGCTCACGCCGCCAGCGCCTCCCGCGTGGCCTGCACCACCCCGATGATGGCTTCGCCATAGCGCTCGAGCTTGGTGGTGCCGATGCCGGAAATGCTGGCCAGCGTGGACTTCTCGCCGGGCAACAGCCGCGCGATCTCGCGCACGGTGGCATCGTGGAGCACGGTATAGGCAGGCACGCCGTGTTCCTTCGCCACGCCCCGGCGCCATTCGCGCAGCGCCTGGAACACCGCCTCTTCGGCCGGGGAGGCGGCGAGCGAATCTGCCGCGGAGCGCTCCGCCGCGAGGCTGGCACCGGTGGGCCGTCGCTTCGGCGTGCGCCCGGACTTCGCCGCGGGAATGGCATCCCTGCGCAATGTGAGGCGCCGCTCGCCACGCAGCACCTCGCGGCTGGCATCGCTGAGGCGCAGCACGTTGTAGTTGTCGTGGTCCACGGCGATGAGGCGCAGCGTGACCAGCTGCCGCAGCACGGCGCGCCACTGCGGCTCGTCGAGCGTGGAGCCTATGCCGAAGGTGGTGAGCGTGTCATGGCCCCGCTGCAGCACCTTTTCCGTGCGCTGGCCGCGCAGCACGTCGATGACATGCTGGCTGCCGAAACTGAAGCCGCTGGCTCGCTCACAGCGATAGATGCAGGAGAGCAGCTTCTGCGCCACCTCGGTGCCATCGAAGGTGGCCGGGGGCGACAGGCAGTTGTCGCAGTTGCCGCAGGGCGCTGTGGCCTCGCCGAAGTGGTCGAGCAGGTATTGCCGGCGGCAGCGCGCCGTCTCGCAGAGGCCCAGCATCACGTCGAGCTTGGCGCTGGCCACGCGCTTGAAGGTGTCTTCGGCCTCGGACTGCTCGATGAGACGGCGCTGCTGCACCACGTCGGCGAGGCCATAGACCATCCAGGCATCGGCGGGCTGGCCATCGCGGCCGGCGCGGCCGGTTTCCTGGTAATAGCCCTCGATGCTCTTGGGCAGGTCGAGGTGGGCGACGAAGCGCACGTCGGGTTTGTCGATGCCCATGCCGAAGGCGATGGTGGCCACCATCACCACGCCATCTTCCTCGATGAAACGGTCCTGGCGTGTCTCGCGCTCCTCGGCGCTGAAGCCGGCGTGGTAGGCCACGGCATCGATGCCGTTGTTCACGAGGAATTCGGCGGTCTCTTCCACCGACTTGCGCGACAGGCAGTAGACGATGCCCGCCTCGCCCGCATGCTCCTCGCGGATCAGGTGCAGCAGCTGGCGGCGGGGGTTGTCTTTGGAGGCGATGCGGTAGCGGATGTTCGGGCGGTCGAAGCTCTGCAGGAACAGCCGCGCCTCACCCAGGTGCAGCCGCTCGATCATCTCGGCGCGCGTGGCGGCATCGGCGGTGGCCGTGAGCGCGATGCGCGGCACCCCGGGATAGCGCTCGGCCAGCACTGCCAGCTGCAGGTATTCCTGGCGGAAGTCGTGGCCCCATTGCGATACGCAATGTGCCTCGTCGATGGCGAACAGCGAGATGCGCAGCGCATCGAGCAGCGCCAGGCCGCGCTCGGTGACCAGCCGTTCCGGCGCCATGTAGAGCAGGGAGATCTCCCCGGCGCGGGCCTCGCGCTCGATGCGCTGCATGTCGCGGAACTCGAGCGAGGAATTGAGGTATTCGGCGCGCACGCCGGCCTCGCGCAGCGCCGCCACCTGGTCCTGCATCAGCGCGATCAGCGGCGAGACCACCACGGCCACACCCTCGCGCAGCAATGCGGGCACCTGGTAGCACAGCGACTTGCCGCCGCCGGTGGGCATGAGCACCAGCGCATCGCCGCCGCCGGCCACATGCGCGACGATGTCGGCCTGCTGGCCACGGAAGGCGTCGTAGCCGAAGACATCGCGAAGGACGCGCGCGGCGTCGGCTGGAGAAGGGACGGAAGGCAAGTCGCGGATTGTAGGGTACACGCGATCACCATAGGCGGAAGGTTGGCCCCCCGCCAGCGGCATTTCTCGCCGGATCGGCGATTAACGCGGCAGGCGCATGATGGCCAGCTCCACGGGCTGGCCTTGTGCGTTGGTGAGGGTCTCGATGCGCCAGCTGCCGGGTTCGCGCCCTGTCTCGCGGCGGATGCGGGGCGCGAGATCGTCCAGCTGCATTTGTGAAGCGATTTCGCCGGACAATTGCACGTTGCCTGCGGCATCGAGCACAACCCAGAGCCGATGCGGCTGCGGGCTGGCGTTCTGCGCCGGAAAATGCTGGCGCAGCAGATCGCCACCGGTGATTGCTGCCGCAGTCGGCGGCGCGGCCGAAGTCATCGCTGCGCCCCGGTCGACGGATATGGCCGGCGCGCGCTGCTGCTGCGCCACCTTCATCTCCTGCCGTTCGCCCTCTTCAGCCATACGAAGTTCAGGCTGCGGCGGAGGAGATGCTTCCTGTGCGCGGGGTGCATTCGCGCGCACCGCATTGTCGAAGACCTGCGTTGTCGGCGGCGTGCGGGATTCAGCCGGGGGGTCCGTCCGCGATTCCACCGCGGATTCCACCCCCTGCGGCGCCGCGGCCTGCCCGACTTCAGGCGCAAGCACTGCATCAGCCTCGGCATCCGCCGCCCGCTCCTGCATCATCGGCGCCGCCACCGGCGTCTCGCCCGGCAACGGCACCTCCGTCTGCCGCCACAGCATCAGGCCCACGCCCACCACGGCCACGCCCGCTACCACCCGCATCCAGTAGCGCGGCGCATTGGCCGCAGGTTCACGCCGCCGTACCGCTGCCGCTGCCGCGGCTTCGGCGAGGATGGCCGCCCGTGTCTTCGCCGCCGGCCTTTCCGCCTCCGCGGCAGTGGCGCTGTGCCACAGCGCATCCAGCTCGTCGTCCTCTTCCTGGCTCATGGTGCGTGGTCCCGCAGCAATGCCTTGAGCTTGTCGCGCGCGTAGCGCAGGCGGCTCTTGGCTGTTTCGAAGCTGGTGCCCGTGGCCGTGGCGATTTCCTCCACGGTGAGGTCACCTTCCACCTGCAGCAGGAAGGCCTCGCGCTGTTCCTCCGGCAGGCGCCCCAGTGCAGCCACGATGGCCCGGGCCTGGTCCATCTGCTCGCTCTCAAGCAGCGGCGAGGGACTGCGCTCATCGGCGAGGCGCCCGAGCAGCGATTCGCCTTCGCCCTCCGCTGCATCCAGGCTCTGCAGTGGCCGCGCGGCACGGTGGCGGTCGATCACGCGATTGCGCGCGATGGCATACAGCCAGGGCGCAAAGCGTCCCTCCGGACGGAAGCGCGGCGCCTCGCGCGCCACCGCGAACCAGGATTCCTGCATCAGCTCCTCCGCCGCCGCGCGATCGCGCACCAGCCGCAGCAGGAAGCGCCACAGCGGCTGCTCATGGCGTTCATACAGCACTTCGAAAGCGCCCACATCGCCCGCGGCGTAGCGGGCGATGAGCGCTTCGTCCGGAATTGCCGCGGCGGACATCCGCGGCATTATCCCCGAAGTGCCGTCGGCCATCAGGGATCGGGCACGTAGCCCAGCCGCGGTGAATCGGGGAAGGGATCCGGCGCGTAGGGGCGCGGCGTGCGGATCACGCCCATCGCCAGCAGGTTCTCGCGGCTGTCGTAGCGGATGCGGATGATCTCGGCCGGCGCGGCCGTGGCGCGTTCGAACGCCACCTGCGTGACCAGGGAACGCTCGCGCCGCCCATGGCCGGTGCCCAGCGAAGGCGCCTGCTTCAACTCGCGTTCGCGGCTCTCCTCGCGGGCCACTGCATTGCCCTCCTGCGTGCGGCGCGACTGCAGCTCCACCGGCGCTTCGGCAGCATCGGCGCGCTCCGGTGCTGGTGCGGCCGGCGCCGGCGCCTGCCGCGTGATCTTCGGCCGCCGCGGTTTTTCCGCGAACAGCGCCACGCCGATCACACCCACATTGTCCGGCCGTCCGGTACGCGCCGCATACGACTTCGGAATCGAAGTGAACGTGAACGCGGCAATCTGGCTGTCGCTCTTGCGCCAGCCGGCCACGTCATAGCCCTGCCAGGGCTCGAACACGTAGCCACGCTGATCGTGTGCGGCAGTCTCGCCGGTGAGGATGTTCACGCCATCCACCGAGGTCACCGCGAGCAGCCTGCGGCCATCCCGGCTGGTGATGCGGACGGCATAGTGCGCGCCGGGACGCCCGGCCACCCAATATTCACCTTGATGGAAGTACGTATCGAGCACGCGACCCGAATCGCGATCGATCACGCTCACGTCGGCCAGATGGCCCGCCGCCAGGGCGGGTGAGGAAACAAGCCCTGCCAGGGCCAGCCAGGTAAATCGCGACATGCTCCGCTCCTTCGCAAGAGGACCCTGGGGTCTCTTACGAAGGGAGCGGCAAAAAGGGGTTGGCTACTGGATCAGGCCGCAGGCGATGCGGGCGCCGGCGTCACCCGAGGGCTGGGTTTTGTAGTCATCCGCCTTGGCGTGCACGATGAAGGCCTTGCCCACCAGGTTGTTCGGGCCGCCGTCGTTCAGCGTCGCCCCGGCAATCACGGCATTCACATCAGCCGTGCCGTTCTCGTTGGCACGGATATTGGGGATGTCGCCCAGGTGACGGGCCGCGGCATCCGGCCCGCCATGCGGGGCAGCGGAGGGATTGAAGTGCCCACCGGCGCTGGAGGCGTCGGGTGCGGAACAGTCGCCATGCTCGTGCACGTGGAAGCCATGTTCACTGCCCGGCGGGAGTCCGGCGATCTCGCCCATCACGCGCACGCCTTCACCAGTGGAGGTGAGATGCAGCTCCCCGCGCACCGGGCTGTCCACCGTGCCGGCGAGCACCGCAACGGCGGCGCCTTCGGCCGGACCGGCCGGCGCGTCCGGCAGCGAAGTCGGCGGCGGCGGCGCCGAGTCCGCATCGCCCGCAGGCGTGCTGCGTTCGGAACAACCGACCAGCGCAAAGCACATCGCGGTCAGGATCAGGGTGGATTTCATGGTCGGCTCCTCGATAGATAAGGTATCCCCGTCGGGGTGCAATGCTGCATGGCGGCGCGGCGCGCATGCAAATCTGTCGTCACTTCGCAATGCGTGGGATTACTCCTACTCCGCACCACTGGTGGGCACGGATACGCCGTGAAGTCCCCGATGCGGACACTGCCGGCAGTGCCTCAAGAGAAGAATATCCATGCACAACCACTCCTTTTCGACCGGTCTGACGGCCTGCCTGGCTGGCCTGCTGCTGGCCGGATGTGCCAGCGCCCCCGGCGGCAGCGGCAGCACCCCCGAGCTGGCCGGCACGCGCTGGACGATCACCCGGGTTGATGGCGGTTCACCCCTCGGTGCCGAGGACCTTACCGCGCAGTTCGGCATCAACGGCCAGCTCGAAGGCAACAGCGGATGCAACCACTTCTCAGGCCCGTGGATCCAGAGCGGCAACACGCTGCGGGTGGGTGAGCTGCTGAGCACGCGGCGCGCCTGCGCCGAAGATGACCGGCAGCAGCAGGAGTCGCGCGTGCTGCGCATCCTCCAGGGCACCACCACCGTGCGGCGCGGGAAGGATGGCCACCTGAGCCTCACCGGTTCTTCCGGCGCGCTGGAGCTGGCGCCGCTGAGCTCCATCGCCGGGGGCACGACGTCCAGTGTGCCGCGCACGCGCCGCGCGATGTATGACTGCGATGGCGTGGCGCTCACCGTGGTCTTCGAGGGCGAGAGTGCCGCCATCACCTGGAGCGGTGGCCATGACGTGCTCACCGGTCGCGACACCGCATCCGGCTACAGCTATGCCAGCGAGCGCAACACGGTGCGCAGCGGCCGGTCCGCCGACACCCTCACCTGGACACAGGAAGGACGGCCGCCGCGATCCTGCGAGGGGCTGCGCTAGCTAACGGCGGGCCAGCGCGCGCTGGCAGCATGAAGAGCGCGCGCACCAGCGCCAGCAGCGCGATCGGCCAGCAGAGGATGAAAAGCAGGACCCAGAGGAGGAACTTGAGCATGGAGACTGGATAGTCCCGCCTCCCCGGGTCCGCTTACAACCCGCACCAGGCGGGGCTTACTGGTTGCGACGGGCGTCGTCGGCGCTGCCGCCATCGGGACGCGAGGTGTTGGTGCCTTCGATTTCGCTGTTCGGGATCACCACGGCATTGCCGTTCTGGTCGATGCTGCGCGCCGGATCGCGGAACTCACCGGTATCGGCACCAGGAGACGGTGCAGACATCGGTGCTTCGCGCATGTCGGAACGCTCGGGTGTATCGGCACGATTGCAGCCGGCCAGGATGGCGGCGGGAACCAGCAAGAGCAGAAGCGAAGATTTCATGATGGCATCCTCGGGGAAGATCAGGGGATGCAGAGCTTGCGCGCCATGGACAGGCGCGCGCCGTCACCGAGGGCTAGGGACTGCGGTAGGTCCACTCCTACCGCAGCGCCTCAATGGTCGCCATGCGGCGACAGCATCAGGGCTGGTTGAGCTTCGCGGCCGTGTCCCAATTCGGGTTCGTGCACAGTCCGCAGCGCTCGCCGACGAAGAGTTTCGATGCTTCCTCGTCGCGCTTGAACTGCCAGCGCAGCCACGAAGAAGCCACATTGGCGAATTCGCCGCCGCCTTTGTGGCGCACCGTGGCCGTGTGTCCTGCGCCGTGGCGCGCACCATAGAAGGTGGGCACGTGCCGGATGGCGTCGAAGGTGGCGCGCGAGGCGCTCATCTGGAAGTCGCGCTCGTGGCCGTTGATCAGCAGCACCGGCCCGTGCAGGTTCTTCAGTGAATCGATGGTGGGACGGCCCGGCTGCGTGGTCGCTGCATCGACGCCGGCATTGAACACCAGGATTGTGTCCACGCGCGGGTCCAGCCCCAGCGTCACGGCCATGATGCCGCCGCAGGACTGGCCCATCGCCGCCATGCGCTGCGTGTCGATGCGGCCGCGCAGCGGTGATCCTTCGCGTGCGTTCTCTTTTTCCGCCCAGTCGAGGCCGGCCTTCAGGTCATCCGCCGTGGCCTGACGCGGACGGCCACCGGCTGGCGTTGCCTCCGCTGATCCCGCAGTGGTGATGACGAGGAACCCGTGCGAGGCGACAGTCTCGAGGATGCCGTAGTTGGCAGGTGCATTCATCGCGCAGCCGCCATGGCCCCATACCACCACCGGCAAGGTGTCCTGCCGGGGAAAGCGATCCAGGCTGGCGGGGCGGAAAGTGACCAGGCCTGCGTTGCCGAAAGCCGGCCCGGTGGTCACCGCGTACGCGCCAGGCACCGCCTTCGGCGCACCCTCTTCCGGCAGCGTGGTGTTGATCATCTCGGGGGTGATGCCCGCGGGCTGGGCGAAGGCCGCGCCCAGGGGCGCGAGGAGCATCAGCGGGATGAGCAGTCTGCGCATGGCGGGGTGACCTCTGGCGATGGACGGGCTGGCTGGAACACCACATCTTGCCGCAATTGCCTGCAGCGACGCACCTGCCCGCCGCCGGTGCCAGCCCCCACCGCCGGAGTCAGCCGTCGCCGGAGACCTGCTGCTGGTCCCCGGGCCGCGCCAGCTTGCCGACGCGGACGCCCAGCAGCCGGATGCGTCGAGACAGGTCGATGCGCTTGAGGCCCAGGCCCGCGCAGCGGCGGATGGCCAGGGCGTCGGCCGTGAAATCCGCCATCGTCGTGTCGCGCGTGACGGTGCGGAAGTTGTCGAAGCGCAGCTTCACGCCGATGGTGCGGCCCACGTAGCCCTTGCGCTGCAGGTCGCCGGCCACCTGCTGGCAGAGTTTCGTGAAGATCTCGCCGAGCTCGGCGCGGTCGCGCACCGCATGCAGGTCGCGCTCGAACGTCGTTTCGCGGCTCATGCTCACCGGTTCGCTTTCGGTGACCACAGGCCTGTCGTCACGGCCCCAGCTGATCTCGTGCAGCCAGGCGCCATGGCTGTTGCCGAAGTGTTCCACCAGCCACGCGCGGTCGCGCGCAGCAAGATCGCCAACGGTGTGGATGCCCTGCGCCTTGAGCTTCTCGTCGGTTTTCGGGCCGATGCCGTTCACCTTGCGGCAGGGCAGCGGCCAGATCAGCCGCGCCAGGTCATCCATCGTGACGATGCTGATGCCATTGGGCTTGTTGAATTCGCTGGCCAGCTTGGCCAGCAGCTTGTTGGGTGCGACGCCAATGGAGCAGGTGAGGCCGGTAGCCTCGAAGATGCGTTGCTGGATCAGCGCGGCCAGCTCGCGGCCGCCGTCCTTTTCAACGCCAGGCACGTGCGTGAGGTCGATATAGATCTCATCGATGCCGCGGTCCTGGACCACGGGCGCGATTTCAGCCACGGTCTGCTTGAAGAGGCGGGAGAAGCGGCGCACCTCGTCGAAGTCCACCGGCAGCAGCAGGCAGTCCGGGCAGAGTTTCGCGGCCTTCATCAGGCCCATGGCCGAGCCGACGCCGAACTGGCGCGCGGGATAGGTGGCGGTGGTGATCACGCCGCGGCCGACGTAGCTGGACAGTCGGTGAAAAACATCGGGAGGTATCTTGCCAAGCGTCCGGCTCGACCAGTCACCGTCCGGATAACGCTCCCGCGCACGCGCGAGCAGGTCGTCCTCGCGACGACGCGCTCCGCCGATCACAACTGGCAGGCCCTTCAGTTGCGGGTAGCGCAGCAGCTCGACGGACGCGAAGAAGGCGTCCATGTCGAGATGTGCGATGCGGCGGGGTGGCGGCGGGGCCTGCTCGGAATTCACCGGCGCAGGATACCGTCGCCGCCTCCCCGGAGCCGCAGATGTTCAGCAGGCCGTCAGCTCAGTTGTCCCGGCCCGGTTCGGTCGGGCCGCGACCTCGGATTTCTTCCTGCTCGAACTTGTCTTCCGCGTCTTCCTCGATGGTGGCAACGGGGATGCCTTCGGGGATTGGTGCCGCGATGTCCACCCGCACTGGTGGCTTCGGTGCTGGCGGCTTCGGTGCCGGCGGCGCAGCCCCGGGCTTGCGGCGGGGAGCTGGGGCGGCGGTGGCCTTGCGCGCCGGCGCCTTGGTCGCCTTGCGGGCGGCTGGCCGGGCGCGGGCTGTCTTGCCCTTCGACTTCCTGGCCGGTGTTGCCTTGGCCCGCGTCGTCTTGGCCCGCGCTGTCTTTGCACGTGTCGTCTTGGCCGGAGCCGCTTTCCTGCGCCTGGCTTTCGCCGGCGCGGCCTTGCCGCGCTTCGCGCCGCGCGAGACGCTCTTGCGCGCTTTTCCGCGCGCCGGTTTCGCAGCCTTGCGGGCCCGCGACTTGCTCTTCTTCCGTGCCGCCATCTGGACTCTCCTTAGTCGTCAGCTCGTGGATGTAAAAGGCTCGCGCCGCAGCGGCGAGCGCTTCGAGTATTCCCCTCCCCCCTGCATGCCGCAACAAAAGGATGGCACCGACACGGCGCGGCGAATCCTGCCTACAGCCCGCACGTCGGCGATTGGCCACCCTGTGTCACCCCCGCCTCGAGGAGACCGCCATGAGTGCGATGCCGGAATTCCCCAAACCCCCGTTTCCCCCGCAGGAACAGAACCTGCCCGGCAGCAGTGCGCGCATGGATCCGGAGCCGGACTACGGCGAGGCCTCCTACAAGGGTTCCGGCAAGCTGAAGGACAAGGTGGCCGTGATCACCGGCGCCGATTCGGGCATCGGCCGCGCCGTGGCGCTGGCCTATGCGCGCGAGGGCGCGGACGTGCTGGTGGCCTACCTGAGCGAGCAGGAGGATGCCCGCGAGACCGAGCGGCTGGTGAAGTCCGCCGGGCGGCGCTGCGTGCTGTTCGCCGGCGACATCGGCAAGCCGGAGGTGTGCCGCAAGCTCATCGAAACGGCGGTGAAGGTGCTCGGCCGCATCGACATCCTGGTGAACAACGCCGCGCACCAGATGACCTTCGAGAGCCTGGAGGAGATTCCCGACGAGGAGTGGGAGCGCACCTTTGCGGTGAACATCTCGGCGATGTTCTACCTGACCAAGGCGGCGCTGCCCCACATGAAGCCGGGCAGCTCGATCATCAACACCGCTTCAGTGAATGCAGATATGCCCAGTCCCCAGCTGCTGGCGTACGCCACCACGAAGGGTGCGATACAGAATTTCACCGGTGGACTGGCGCAGCTGCTGGCGGAGAAAGGGATCCGCGCGAATACCGTGGCGCCGGGGCCGGTGTGGACGCCGCTGATTCCGGCTTCGATGCCGAAGGAGAAGGTGGCGCACTTCGGCGAGCAGTATCCGATGAAGCGGCCGGCGCAGCCCTGCGAGCTGGCGGGAGTGTATGTGATGCTGGCGAGCGCGGAGGCGAGTTATGTGTCGGGCGCGACGGTGGCGGTGACGGGAGGCAAGCCGATCATCTGAGGAGCCGGGGGAGTAGTCAGCGCAACCACTTCCCCAAGCCAGTGAACCCGAGCCCGAACGCCAGCGCAGCAATCGTGATCGCCCATGCGGACGGCGACATCCACGGCAGGCCCGAGTCTGCCGCCGGGCCGGCCGCAAGCCCCGGCGCGATGCTGCCTCCGAACTGCTGCAGGCCGAAGTACCCCAGCAGCAGCATCGTGACGAGGAGCCCCGCGGCATTGCCCGCCCGCAGCCACCGCGCCGCCACGCTGGCTGTGCGCACCGGCGCAGCATTTGATCGACCGGGCTCTTCCGCCCCGGTCTTCTCGATGCGCCGCCACACCGCGGCATCAAACTGCCGATCCAGCCGCGGCACATGCAGCTGCGCCGCCAGTGCGGCGTCGATGCGGGATTCCATAGCCTGCCTGTCGCTCATCTCGCCTCCTCCGCGCCTGCGCTGGCCAATGTAGCCAGGCGCTTGCGGCCCCGATGCAGCAATGCCTTCACCGTACCCGAAGGCATGCCCAGCAGCGCGCCCACTTCATCCACGCTGCGATCCTCCAGATAGAAGAGGACCACCACGCGCCGGTACGGTTCCGGCAGCTGTTCCAGCAATCTTGCCACGTCGTACTCCGCGGCGGCCTGGCCGGCCGAGCCGTGGCCGGAAGGTGCCGGCTCGAAGCCCTGATCGTCGAGGCCATCCCCCTCGCCCACGCTCTCGAGCGGTACCAGCCGCCGTTCGCGCGCCAGCGCCGTGAGACAGGTGTTGCGGGCGATGGCGTAGAGCCAGGTCGACAGCGCCGCGCGAGCATCGAAGCGCGGCAATGCCTGCCAGATCTTCACGAAGGTGGTCTGCGCCAAATCTTCGGCCAGCGCCGGATCGCGCACCAGCGAGATGGCCAGGTGCAGCACCTTCTGGCGGTAGCGCTCCATCAAGCCCTGCAGCACGGCGTCCCGTTCGCCCGCGCGCAGCGCAGCAACCAGGTCGGCGTCGCGCTCCATCGCGGCCGATGCCACAGGCACGCCGGGCGCCGGGTTCATGTCGGGGGCTGCCTGCACGCGGTTGATACTGGCGAGCCATATAGCCGGTTGCACCGGATGGCCGCAACCGGATCGGCCGGTGGCGGGTATCAAGGGCCAGTACGGCATTCACGCAGGAGTTGAACCAATGAATCCCGCCACCCTGGGCGTCTTCATCCCCATCTCTGCCATCGTGTTCGGCATAGGCATCGGCATGCTGGCCATCTGGGTGGGCCACAAGCGCAAGTCGCAGTTGCTCGAGCAGCTGCATCGCGAGCGAATGCACGCCCTCGACAAGGGCCTGGAGCCCCCGCCCATCCCGGAACACCTCGTTGGCAACAGCGAGGGCTCGGCGCCGGACTCGGCCGCGAAGGCCATGCGCAACGGCGTGATGCTGGTGCTCATCGGCGCGGTCCTCTGGATCGGCATCGGCCAGACGGGCGGTGAAGAAGCTGCGTGGTTTGGCCTGATACCGGCGGCGGTGGGCGTGGGCAATCTGCTGTATGCGTTGTCGCAGTGGAAGAAGGAGAGGCGGTCATGAAGATCCTCGCCATTGCAGCCAGCGCCATCCTGCTGCCGATGACGGCCGGGGCGGCCAGCCGAAACCATGATGTCGCGGCGTTCGACATGGTATCTGGTGCGTTTGCCGGCGACCTGCAGGCGAGCACTTCGTCCGGCGGCCAGCTGGAGATCGCGCAACTGAAGGGCGGCAAGGTCCAGACGCGTGCCTCGTCGGGCAGCGGACTGAACGTTGCCGGCAGTTGCCAGGCGCTGGAAGTCGAGACTTCCAGCGGCTCAAACGTCAAGGCCGCGGAGCTGACCTGCGAGAGCGTCACGGTGGAGGCGTCGAGCGGCAGCTGGGCCAGGGTGGCGGCAACGCAGGGATTGACGGCCAATGCGTCGAGCGGCGCGAAGGTGCGGGTGAATGGGGCGCCGGTGGTGGTGAAGGTGCGGAATTCTTCGGGTGGGCGGGTGTATGTCTACAAGGGGGTGGAGTAGTCAGGTGAGATTCGGTGTCCCTTCCGCCGCATTACTTCACCCGTCGCACGGCCACCATCTTGTCCTGGCGCTTCACTTCAAAGTGCTTCGACGCATCCAGCAGATCGCTGAGCTTTCCGTAACCGTAGTTGCGTGAGTCGAAGTCCGGCTCCTTCTTCGTGAGGATGCTGCCGACCGCGCCCAGATGCGCCCAGCCGGCCTCGTCCGAGGCATCGTCCACCGCACCGCCCACCAGTTCCAGAAAAGCGCGATCCCGATCCAGCTCCGATGCGGCCTTGCGCTGCGGCGCCTGGCCTTCCACGTGCGTGAATACTTCGGTGTAGATGAACCGGTCGCAGGCCGCGACGAACGGGCGCGGCGTCTTCTTCTCCCCGAAGCCATAGACGCGCTTGCCGGATTCCTTCAGCCGCGAGGCAAGCCGCGTGAAGTCGCTGTCGCTGGAGACGATGCAGAACCCGTCGAGGTTGCCCGCGTAGAGCAGGTCCATCGCGTCGATGATCATCGTGCTGTCGGTGGCGTTCTTGCCCTTGGTGTAGGCGAACTGCTGGATGGGCTGGATGGAGTGCTCCAGCAGCACCTCCTTCCACTTGGCGAGGTTGGGGGTGGTCCAGTCGCCGTAGATGCGGCGCACGGTGGCGCGGCCGAACTTGGCGACCTCGTCGATCAGGCCCTTCACGATGGCCGGATTGGCGTTGTCGGCATCGATGAGGATGGCGAGGGTGCTGCTGAGTTCGTCGGGAGTGGCCATGGGAAGCAGGGTAGCATCACTCGCGGGCTTACCTCCTCACGACTGGATCCACCTCACCTCCACCCATGGCACTCGGCGCGACGATCTACAACTTCACCGTGCGCCTCTCGCATGTGGACAGGGGCATCTATGACACGCTGGAACTGCGCCGGGCGCGGCATCCTTCGGAGTCGGCGGAGTATCTGGTCACCCGGCTGCTGGCTTACTGCCTGGAGCACACCGAGGGCATCGCGTTTTCCAAGGGTCTGTCGGATCCGGACGAGCCGGCGATCGTGGTGCGCGACCTGACCGGAACGCTGAAAGGGTGGATCGAAGTGCGAACGCCGGAGGCGGCGCGGCTGGAGCGACGGATGGATCTGGATCTGTCGGTGTCGGAGCAGACTTTGTATGTGTCGCTGGGAGCGGAAACGCTCAGCGGGAGTGTGGAGCAATTGCGGCCAGGCTAGCCGCGGATTGATACGACCCTCTCACTCAGGCCGCGGCCCATAATGCGGCGCATGCTTGCCGCGCTCCAGCGCGCCAAGATCCGGAGCCCTCCCGGTGAACCCATCGGTGATGCCGGGAATGACCTGGCCCTTGTCGATCGCAGCAGCACGAGCGACCAGGGAGAAGTCGAAATCCGCCGGATCGTAGAGCCTGGTCGGATTGTTGCGGTCTGGCGGCGTGGCCTTGGTGAAGATGGACCAATCGAGCATCACGCTGTGGGCATCCTGGCCCGTGGCCTTGCTGTATGCGGCAAGCGTGGGGTACTGCACCATCTGCCGGGTGCCGGTGTAGGCCGCTACGCCGCCAGCAGGTTGGCCCCACGAAAACAGCATCGGGCTGTTGCCGAAGGGCGCGAAGCCGTTGTAGTCCGAGCTCGACCATGGCGTGAAGGTTTCCACCCCGAACAGCACCGGCCCTGTGCCCGCCGCCGGCGTGCCGCTCCCCTGCGCGCCCTGCCCCATGATCAGGTTGTTGCGGTAATGCAGATTGGAGAACGGACCCATCGGGTGGGCCTCGGACAGCAAGGTGTTGTTGTACACCAGCACGCCTGCACCATTGGCGGTGAACTTGACCGACCCGCCCTCGGGCGCGTTGTAGACGATGTTGCGGATGAAATAGATCGGCCCTCCCAGCGCCGGCTGCGCGGAGAGCGCGCGGTGGGCCATGTTGAAGCAGCGGTTGCCGATCACGCGCACGTTCTGGGCCGCGCCATCGGCCTCGATGCAGTTGTCATCGACATTGCGGATGTCGTTGCCGACGATGTCGATCGAATTGGGCATGAGCGGGTTGTCGGGCCAGCCATCGGGGTCGCCGTAGCTCGCGAGGTCGATGCCGTCGTGGAAGAACTCGACGCGGTTGTGGGCGACGACGTGACCGGAGCCGTAGATCTTCACCGCATACTCCGACACCAGCGGCACGGGAAAACCAGGCCGATCCCGCCAGGTCGCGCCGATCCAGCCCATCAATTGCGACTTGTCATTGCGGCCGACGAATACATTGTCGGCGATGTAGAAATTCGTGGCGGCGCCCCATTCGCTGAAGACACCGCGCCCTACGTCCTCGATCTTCGAGTTCTTCAGCGTGAAGCCCACCCCGCCAAGGATGCGCTTGCGGCCCAGCAGGAAGGCGGTGTCGGTGTTGCGCACCGTGATGCCCTCGATATAGGTGTAGTCGGCTGCGGTCAGGTCAAACAGTACCGCGGCACCGTCGCCGTCGAAGATCACTTCGCCGTCGCCAGCGCCCTTGATGACGATGGGCTTGTCCGCGGTACCGTCGGCGGTGAGGTAGAAGGTGCCGTCGAACAAGGTGGAATTGGCTCCTGCATATGTGCGACGGTTCTCCTTGTAGGTTCCGGCGTGAATCAGGATGGTGTCGCCCGGCTTAACCCGCGGCTGGAACGAGTTGACGAAATCGGCGCCGTTGGAACCGGTGTTGTAGGCCGCCATCAGGCTGTTGAATGCCGGCTGCTGCCGCTCGCCGGTGTAGCCGCGCGGATAGACGTGATAGACGGCCCCACCCTCCGCAGGACGGGGAACAGGGCGGGTCGTCGCCCTGGTCGTTCTTTGAACCGGTGCGGCGTTCGGGATGTCGGGATCGGTCAGTGTGAGCCGCAGCTCGTAGGTCGTCGCGGGCGCGAGGTCGAAGGCGCTGCCGGCAAACATGTTGGGTGCGGTGTAGTGATAAGAAGCGCCCTGCTGCACCTGCTCGCCGTTCAGCCGCAGCAGCGGCGCGCCGCGGCGCCACTCGGCGTCGCCCAGCTTGCGGTATTCGAGGCCGACGCTGGCGTTGCGGTTGGCGTCACCGTTGATGCGCCATTCGACGCCGAGGGCGTTCAGGGTCGGGGGCTCGACGAGAATGTCGCCGGGAATGGCCCTGTTGTCTGGCTCCTGTGCCAGCGCCATGCCGCCAATCAGCGATGCCAGACCGAACGATGCCCATGGACGCATAAGTCTTCCCCAAGGTGGAGGCTTTCGTGCCTCTCATGACAGCAAACGTAGCGCAAAACCCGACGCAAAGTGCGGCGACGGTGGCCGCGATGCGTTACCGATCCGGATCAATCACCGCGCCCAGCATCCCGATCTCTGCGCGATTGATACCAATCGCCACGGCGCGCCGTTCCCAGGATCTGGCCGCCGTGCGCACCTCCTCCAGTATCTGCGGCGCGCGGTCACCACTGAGACGGAAGAACTCCCGATTCTGCAACAGCAATCTCGTATCCGGTGTGCCCTCATGTCCGTCCAGCGTCAGGACATGGACGTCCTTGTCGGGATTCGGATTCACGTCAAAGGCTGGTGACAGGTGCCAACCTGTCTTCTCCCGCAGGAACCCGTGATTGCGCAGATGATCATCACGGTTGCCCACCAGCACATTGAACACAGCGCGGCGGAACATCTGCTCGAGGTCCGCGGCGATGCGGCCCTGCGCTCCGTGTGATTCGATGGCCTGCACCAGGTCCAGATAGCTCGCCGCTTCACTGTCCATCTGCAGCAATGTGCGGGCGGAGGCATACATCACACGATGTCCGTCCACACGGTCGAAGCGTCGCACCGCGAATGTGTGGCCATGGCGGGAGAGTTCGAGAATCTGCGCTGCTGGCATGTTGATGCCGGCGGCCACCGCGAGCTCGTGGGCCAGGAACTCCCACAGCCCGACATCGTGGCGATCGTCGGCGGACGGAAACTTCGCCAGCCACAGATCACCCCGCTCGTCGACGAAACTCGCCTTGGGCCGGGCACCGCCGAGCGTGACGCCGGGCGCGAGCAACTGGCGCACCCATTTGTCCACCTGCGCGCCCTGGCCATGTTCGACCTGAATGGCCGCTGCTTCCAGCTCGCGCAGCGCCGTCATGGGCGGTGCGCTCAGCGGATGGTTGGCGACGAAGTGATGGGTCTGTGCGTCGGCGAGCCGCATTGCGCCCATTCGCGCCGTGTCATCGACGCCGACGAGGTAGTCCCATGCGCGCAGGGCCCGCGGCCGGCGGCCCTGCTCACGCGCCTCGATGGCCTCGCGCCGATCCATCAGCAGCTTGCCCCAGCGATCGGGGGAGCAGTCCGAGAACACACCGAACAGCTCGTGCGCACCCGCCGCGGCGTATTGCGGGCCCGCGTCGAGTTGCGCCTCGGGATCGATCTGGAAGGAATGCGGGTGGCGCAGCCAGGCTTCGCTGTACTCGAAGCGCACGGCCTCGCCGCCTTTGTTCAGGGAGCGGAACAGCCGGCCGATCAGCAGCCGCTCGGCGAGCCGGGGGTCGTCGAGCCAGACCTCGGCTTCGGTCACGGGGGCGCTCCCTTGCGGCGCGGGTTCTTCAGTTCACTGTCCTGCAGTTGGCGGCCGAGGGTGTCTTCGGCGGCGAGGCGGTCGATGTCCTGGGCGAGGCCCAGCACCACCAGGGCGCGCAGGACGACGGACAGGCTGGTGGTGGGATCGCCCGCCTCCAGCTTGCGGATGGTGGGGATGGTTACGCCGACCCGCTCCGCGAGCAGGGACTGGGTGAGCTTGCGACGGAGACGGGCGGCGCGGAGACGCTGGCCGAGGGCGGCGAGCTGGCGGCGCTGGGCGGGGTGGGTGGGAGGTGTGGTGCGCGGCATAGAAGATATAATTTCATATACATCTTATAAAAGAAATTATATTTGTTTCTGTAGTGGTTGCGGTGATCTCACCGACTCCCCAGCGTGGTGATCGCCTTTCCGACCAGTAGCTGGACCGCTCCATCCGGTCCCGGCTCCGCTTGGACACCCCATGGTCCGGCGAGGCGTCCCGAGGCGAGTGCCACTTCCTTCCCGCCATTCATCAATCCCAGCAACGCCCCCAGGTCCGCAGCATTGCGCTCCACCAGTGGCGCGGCCGTCTTGCTGCCGTGGAACTCATGGATGATGAGCACCGCGCGGCTCGCTCCGTCCCTGCGCGCCCGCAGTGCCGTACCCGCCACCGCGGTGAGCAACTGGTAGCGCAGGGATGCCCAGGGCTCACGCTCCGGCTCGGCCTCCGCGCCGAACACCATTTCAGCAGCGCCCGCGCCCGGCGCACACCTCCCGTGGATGCGCTGCGACTCAAGGCATTGGCGCAGGTGTCGCCGATGGTCTCGCCGAAGGGTTCGTCCGCTTTCGCTTCCACGCACAAGGTGAGGGGCTGCCCGTTCGCCGAACACCTTGCCCACAGGTCGTGATTACGGCCTTCGCCGCGTTCAGGCAGCGGCGTGACATGCTCAGGGCGAACCTCTTCGGCTCACCGGTCCGATTCAGGATTCTTACGGTCTTCATTGAACATATCTCTTCTTGTTGGGTTCTCCCAGCATGGCTCATCCAAGTCTCACTCTTTGAGATTGTCGACTGCTCAAATCCTCCCAAGCCCGAGAAATGCAGTCGACCAAGGAGGATCCCATGCGCTTTACCCTGCACTCCCGCCACCGCATGTCCGGCCGCGGCATCCCGCAGCGCCTGGTCAACTTCGCCCTCCGCTTCGGGCGCGTCGAAGGTGACCGCCACGTGCTGGACCGGCGCGAGGCACGCCGCGTGGTGGAATCCCTGCAGGAGGATCTGCGCCTGGCCATGCACGTGCTCGACAAGGGCGGCGTCACGGTCGTGGAGGATGACGGCCATGTGATCACAACCTGGAACCGCGACCAGCGGGTCCACCGCCCGCACGGCCGGCGGGAACTGCCCTTGCTGGAGATTCGCCAGTGAGCGAGGAGCAGTCCCTGATCCGCAACTGCCGCTTCGCCTTCCGTTGTCACCAGCGTTGGGAGGCGCTGGAGCACACCAGCAACCGCCATGTGCGCTACTGCCACGAATGCTCGCAGGATGTGGTGCTGTGTCGCACCGATGCGGAGCTGCAGGCAGCCCTGCAGGCCAATCACTGCGTGGCGATTGTGCGCCCTGCATCTCCCGCCCTGCACACGATTGGCGTGGTGCTGCCGTACCCGAAGGGAAGTGCCTAAGATGTGCTGCGTCCGGGGAGCAGAAGAAGAAGGTATTGATATAGCAACATGGACAAGTTCGACCGCATCTTCCAGCTGCACGCCATCCTCAGCGCCCGGCGCACGCCGGTGCCGCTGGAGAATCTCATGGCCCGGCTTGAGTGCTCACGCGCCACGCTGTACCGCGCCGTGAACACGCTGAAGGACCAATTGAATGCGCCCATCGTCTATGACGCCGAGCGGGGCGGGTTCATGTATGAGCGCAGCGGACAGGGCGACACGTACGAGCTGCCTGGCCTGTGGTTCAGCGCACAGGAGCTGCAGGCGCTGGCCATCATGCAACGGTTGCTGAAGGATGTTGGCGGCGGCCTGCTGGAGGAGCACCTGACTGCACTCACGCGCCGGCTCGGCGAGCTCACGCAGCATCAGCGACTGAACCTGGGTGAGGCGGCAAGCCGGCTGCGGTTTCCCGCGATCGCCGCGCGGCCGGCCGGTGAAGCGTTCGGAACGGTGGCCGGCGCCACGCTGCAGCGCAAGCGGCTGTGGATCGAGTATCACGCGCGCAGCACCGATGCCATCACCGATCGCCCGGTGTCACCGCAACGCATCGTCCACTACAGGGAGACCTGGTATCTGGACGCCTGGGATGATGAGAAGGATGCGCTGCGCAGTTTCTCGATCGACCGTATCCGTCGCGCGAGAGTACTGCAGGAGGAGGCTTTCGATGTGCCCGAGGCGCTGCTGGATGAGCACTACGCCAGTTCGTACGGGATTTTTGGCGGCAAGGCGGACAAGGTGGCGGTGCTGGTGTTCACGGCGGAGCGGGCGCGATGGGTGGCAGATGAAAAATGGCATCCGCAGCAGGAGGGGCGCTGGCTGGCGGATGGGACGTATGAACTGCGGATTCCCTATCGGGAGCCGCGCGAACTGGTGATGGATATCCTGCGCCACGGGTCTGGCGTCACTGTGCTCGCTCCCGAGGCACTTGTTGCCGCAGTGCGGGCCGAGCTCGCACGTGCGCTCGAATCCTACAGATGAGTCACGACGCATGCACAAGCCTCTGAACCATTCTGTTGGCGACCGCACTGCCCGCGCCATCCTGCAGGCAGCCAAGGTCATCGCCGCTGCAGACGCGCTGCTGATCACCGCCGGTGCCGGCATGAGCGCGGATTCCGGGCTGCCCGTGTTCCGCGGCAACGAGGGCTTCTGGCGCGCGTATCCGCCATTGGCCGCGCGGCGCATCTCCTTCGAGCGCATGGCGCAACCCGTGTGGTTTGCTGATCGGCCAAGCATGGCTTGGGCGTTCTACGGACATCGGCTTCAGCTTTACCGTGATGCCGAACCCCACGCTGGCCATGCCATCCTGCGCAAGTGGAGCGCACGGGCGACGCGTGGCAGTTTCGTGGTCACTTCCAATGTGGATGGCCAGTTCCTGAAGGAAGGTTTTGCCGCGGCGGCCGTGGCCGAGCAGCACGGCAGCATCCATCGCCTGCAGTGCCAGCAGCCCTGTGCGCCGGAAACCTGGGAGACGTCCGCTGTTGACCTGCAGATCGACCTGGACGCGCTGGAAGCGCGCGGCGAGCTTCCCCGCTGTCTTCATTGCGGGCAGGTAGCGCGGCCGAACATCCTGATGTTCAACGATGGGGCCTGGGTAGATGCAGTGACGCGCAGGCAGATGCGCGCGTTCGACCAGTGGCACGCCGCTGTGCACGGCCTGCGCGTGGCGATCCTGGAGATCGGTGCCGGCAAGGCGATTCCCACGATCCGCCGCATCGGCGAGCGCGCCGCCGAGCGGCCGCGAACCACGCTGGTGAGGATCAATCCGGAGGAGCGTGAGGCGGATGAAACTGCGGTCGTAGTGGCGCTGCCGGCGTTGCAGGCACTGACGCTGATCGACGCCGCGCTGGAATCTTCGGGAACAGCACAGGGATCAACGTTCCGGTCCAGAGGAACTGGCGGCGGCACCGCGCCGTCAGATGGCTCGCTCAGTACCCTGCCGTCCGGAACGATGGCTGTCATCGATCCGCCAGATGATCTGATGGCTGCGCGAAAGCCGGCCACCCGCAGCAGTAGCAGCAGTGCTGCGAAGACTGCTCCTGCTGGCATCCATTACGTGGACCTGCGGAGTGGATTCACGCGGGTCATCGAACCCGCCGAACTCACCCCGGCAGAGTTGCGCTACTGCCTCGATCACTGGCACGGCGAGGCCCAGCGCAGCTTCGTGCCGCTGCCCGTGGTGCGCGGTCTTGTTGCCAGCGGTTACACGATGCGTGGACAGGTCGTCGCATCGTCCGCACCGCGCCCGGCAGGTCTTTCCGGTGCGGCATTGCTGCAGATCAGGGATGCGAGGAATGAACTTGTCGTTTCCGTGGGGTTTGCGCGCCGGCAGCGCGAAGGCGCCTACCTCTGGCGTCGCCTGCTCGAACAGGCCACAGCGCCGCTGCAACCGCTGGAGTATCCGCGCGAGCCGTGGATCGCGCGGCGGGTCGAACCGGCAGCGGCAAGGAGTGTCGCGATGCTGGGGACGCTGGCGTTCCTGGAGTACGCCATAGCGGCAGCGTGGCTGCTGCAGGTGGACAACGGATAGGACTGGACAGCTGCTGCTCACGGCCGGATCGACGCAAGACAAGGCATTGTCCCCAAAGAATCTGGGCGCGATTTGACCGAACGAAGGTTGTCAAAGCCCCCGTCCAACCCTATCTTGCCGTCATGCCCGCAGGCCATTGGCAGGTTCCCGGCGAGGAGATCGATGTCACGAACTGGCCTGCGGACGAGGAGCATCCGACCTATCCGGAAGGCTCGCGTGACAAGCAGCTGCTCCGTTGCCCTGATCCTGCGCCACATCCATGGCTGGTGCCCGGCCACCGGTACCTTTTCAAGAAGTCGCGACGCGTCTACCCGGACCAGTTCTGGGCTGAAGTGGTCGCCAGCCGCCTGGGCGGCCTGGCGCAGGTTCCTGTTCCGCCGGCGTACGCCGGGTGGAATGAAAGCACCGGAGAGTGCGCCGCGGTCATCGAATGGTTCTACGACTATCCCGGCAGCTCGCCGCAGGGATTCGTTTCGGGGGGCATGCTGACGCCATGAACTTCATCGAGCACATCCTGGAACCCAAGCGGTTGCTGCTCGTGTGGCAAGGCCAGGCGGGGTCGTCGCGCATCCGCCATACCGTGGCGGAGCTCCTGCGCCAATCGGACGATCAAGTCCGGTTTCGCTACCTGACGGATACACCTGATTTCCACAACGCGTGCGATGAGGGTTTCTTCAACTTCCCCGCGTTCCGGAAGATTGACCAGATCTACGATCTGGGCGTTCTGGATACGTTCATGCGTCGGCTGCCGCCCTCCAGCCGTGGCGACTATGCCCAGTATCTGGAACAGTTCCGGCTTCGGCCCGACCAGACAATCAGCAACTTTGCCCTTCTAGCCTATACGGGAGCCAAGCTTCCCAGCGATGGGTTCAGCATCGTCAATCCCCTCGACGAGGCGACGCATGCCGGTGAGCTGCTGATCGAAGTGGCCGGGTTCAGGCACACCGCCCGGATCCCGCTGGAATCCGTGCACGTCGGAGATTCCGTTCAGTTCCAACCGGAATCGGACAATGCAGTTGATCGGCACGCCCTGGCTGTCCTTGTAAAGGGTCAAAGGATTGGATACGTCCCGCGCCAGCAAGCGCGAGCCGTGCGTGCAATGGTTGAGGTCAACGCATTGAATGCTCGGGTTGAACGGGTTAACGGGAGCCCCGAGCGGCCATTGATCTACCTGTTCGCGGAGATGTTCGCGCCCGCGTTGGGGTTGCACCGGGGCGACGGGTCCCGCCTTCAGCTCCTGGCAAAGTAGCGGCGAGAACGCGACAACCTCGCGATTCATCAGCCTCGGCGGCTGGCGTACTCCTCCGCCCAGCAAAGCGTATTCACCAGCCGGATCTGCCCCTCCGTACTGCACTCCACATCCAGCAGCCGCGGTGAGGCGACGAGGATGGCCAGGCACTTCGCCCGCGACAGCGCGACGTTCAGACGGTTGCGGCTGTACAGGAACTCGATGTCACGCGGCAGGTAGTCGCCGCTCGAGGTCGCCATGGAGACAATGACGACGGCCGCCTCCTGTCCCTGGAACTTGTCGACCGTGCCGACCCGCGCACCGGGGGGCAGGGTCCGCGCCAGCAGCCGCACCTGCAGGTTGTAGGGCGCCACGACCAGGATGTCCTCCGCCGTGATGGCAGCCTCGACGCCCTCGTGATTGCGCCAGCGCTGCTGCAGCAGGCTCTCGAAGATGGCCTTGACCTCCTCGGTCTCCTCCACGCTGCGCTGGCTGCATTCATCGTGCTCCACAGGCCAGAAGCGGATGCCCGTGGCCTGCAGGGCCGCATGTGCACCCGGGCCCGGCAACAGGGACTGCTGCGCGCAACGCGGTGCCGAATGCAGCTTGCCGTCGTAGACCGCTTCGGAGATGAAGCCACATACCGCTGGGTGCATGCGCCAGGTGTCCGAGAGGAAGATGCCGCGCTCCGGTGCAATGGTGGCGGCGCCGTCCAGCAGATAGTCGAGGGTCGATTCGCCGGAGCGACCCGGATGCACGCCCTGGATCGGCTGCGGCAGCTGCATCTGGTCGCCTAGCAGCACGATGTTGCGCGCGGCCAGGCCCATGGCTACCAGGTGACCCAGCGAAACCTGGCCGGCCTCATCCACGAAGAGGAAGTCCACCGCCTGGTCCAGGCGTGGATCGGCGAACAGCCAGGCCGTGCCTGCGATGAGCGGCGTGCCTCGTGTGATCTCTTCACTCCGCTCCACGTTTTCGATCATCGGCCCATCGAAATACTGTTCTGTGCTGCCACGGCTGACCTTCTTTACGCCCCGGAACAGCACGCCCTGCTCCTGTGCGTGCTCGACGATGGCGCCCAGCAGGTTGTTGATGGCCTTGTGGCTGTTGGAGGAGATGCCCACCGTATGACCACGGCGGATCAACTCGACGATCACGCGCGAACCTGTGTAGGTCTTGCCAGCGCCAGGGGGCCCCTGGAGGAAGAGGTAACTGTCGCTGAGCGCCCCAATGGCCTCGATGACTTCGCTGACCGCTACGGGCTGTGCGGAGACCAGAGGTAACCCTGGTGCGCGCCCTTGCAGGCGTGGCATCTCCTTGCGGAGCAGCGAGCGGACGGCGCGATGCCTGTCCTCGTCGCCAGCCACCGCGCTTGCGAAGCGCTGCACGGCGTCGCGAAGCACCTCTGTGCCCACCGGCTCCGGTGGCGTCAACGAGAACTGTTCGCCGCCTTCCAGTGCCCGACCGGAGGGCTTGAGATGCAGGCGCCGGTTCGCCTCATCGATCCGCTGGACCGTGATGGACGCGAGCGTGTCCACCCGCTTGCATCGCGCACCCTCCCGGGTCTTGAATTCCTGTTCGGGGTATTCGCACACCCAGGTGGGCAGCGCATTCTTGCGCGCGCCCGGGATGACTTCGCGGCGGACCAGGCCGCCGATGCATTCGATGTCGTCGAGCAGCTCCTGCTCGGTCATGTCCTGGCACGAAAAGACCTTCCACCACACCGGCTTCTCGCAGCGACGGTGGAAGTCCAGCAGTTGCGCGGTGAGCTCGCGCAGGTGGTGATCGGCGGTCGAGACGGCGCGGTCCGCGGGATTCATCGCAAGCAGCGTTCCCACGAGCGCTTCACGTTCGTGCCGTCGCTGTTCGCGCTCGGCGGATTTCGCGTCCTGCGACTCGTCCTCCTCCTGGCCCGGGTGAGCTTCGCTCCCGCGCCATGGCAGCTCCGGCGGACGGATACCGAGCAGCCACTCATGCAGTTGCGCCGTGGATTCGCAGTCGTCCCGGTTGTAGCGCTCGATGGCATCCAGCAGCGCCGGGTCCTGGTTTTCCCGCCACTGCTCGTAGGCCACGATGCTCGCGCCCGCGTTCTTGACCTCGCCCTCGCGGCCAGGCCGGTAGAAGACCTCGATGTCCTTGATGGAGTAGCTGGGAGTTGAGGCAACGATGCCTTCCGACACCACGCGATACAGGTCCACCAGGCGATGCTCGCGCAGCAACTGGTCGACCTGCTCCTCGCGCGTGCCATGGAGGGACATCAGCTTTTTCAAGGCGGTGTTCTCGTAGGCGGCGTAATGGTAGATGTGCAGGTCGGGATACCGCTGCAGCCGGGCGGCCACGAAGTCCATGAAGCCTTCGAACGCGGCCTTCTCTCCGGCGCGCGTATGACCCCAGAAGGCGCGGAACCGCAGTTCGCCCGCCTCCCGCCAGGTCACGCCGAAGAGGTACTCGAGCCCGTCCTCGTGCAGCGGGTCGCCCTCCATGTCGAAATACAGGTCACCTTCGGAAGGCGGCGGCAGGCGCTGGAAGCCTCGCGCGGGTTCGCTCGGGCGCGGCTCCCAGCATGGCCTGCCATCGGCCTTTCCCCTGGCCTGCAGGCGTGCCTGGGTGCGCAGCTTGTCGAGCGTTGCGGCATTCATGCGCGGGACGGGAGAGGCATGCGGATGATTCGCCAGCGCGGTAAACGTGGGGACGCCGCCGTCGGCAAGCCGGCGCATCTGCAGTCGCGATATGCCGGCCACCTGCCAGAGATGATCGTCCGCGGTGCGCTGCGCTTCGCAGAGCGAGGACCAGCGGCACTGCGCGCACTTCTCGCAGGGGTCGGGATAGGAGTCAGCCGGAGGCTGCGCGGTGTACGCGCTGAGTCGCGAACGCAGGCGCTGGAAGTAGCGCGCGTAGTCCGCGTAACGGAAGGATCGCTCGGCGCCATCGCCCAACACGACGCCCATCATGGTGGGCTCCCTGCCCTGCAGCCCGGCGAGCAGCCAGCTGTAGAAGCAGAGCTGCAGCACATGGCTGGCTTTGGCTTCGCGGGCGAGTTTGGTATCGAGCACTTCGTAGCTGTAGCTGCCCAGCGCCGAGGGCAAGGGCACGCGGCGCAGGAAGTCCGCGCGCCCGAACCAGCCCGGCTGCGCCAGCGCCGCCTGGAAGATGATGGAGGCGCCGGACTGCATGGCGGCATGGGTCTGATCGAGCTGCACCGCGCGAGAAGCATCGCGGGGGATTTCCACGAGGTCCGGATGCGCGGCCTTCAGGCGGGCGAGGTACTGCTGCTCCCAGGCATCGCCCTTCCTCTGCAACAGCAGGAGTTGGGGATCTTCCTCGTTGCCCGGGAGCGGCTCTTCGAGATTGCGCAGATCGAGCGTTGTTAGGTGGCGGCAGGCGAGATGGTTGACCACGTCGCTGGCGGTGAGGGTAAGGCCTTGAGTATCACGGAACATTTGCGTGCGTGCCCTGCTGCGTTGTCGTATGGCAGGAAGGGTAGGCCAGCGAGGTATCAGAACGTGAGACTGTCCGGGATACGCTGCCCGTCGAATCCCAACGCTTCAGCGTCGCATTTTCTGGCTTGCAGCTCGTTGTCCATTGACCCACTTCTCTACCTCTTCCCAAGTCTCGGCGGCCGGGCCATTCACGTGGCGATTGGTTGAGTTGCGCATGACGATGACCTTCTTCCCGGCCTTCCTTAGCAGTTCTATGTTGGTTGGCGAGTCCTCGACGTAGACATCGGCCTCGACAGAGGATTTCTCTGCCATGAAGCACAGGTCCCAATACGGAATGCCATTCTTCTCCAGCCACTCGATGGTCTGATTGACCGCTTGGCGATGGAACCACTCGATGTAGAGGCGGTGGGTGATGATCCGGATTCTTACGCCCTGACGTGAGAGTCGCCGCAGCGCAGCGGCTGCACCCGGAACCACCGGCAGCGTCTCGAACAGGCGCCGCTCCTTGACCGCGTAGCGGTGCAGATCGTTGTAGCCGCGCTTGCCGCCGATTCTCCACTCTGGAAAGCCGTAGCTCACCTCGTCCGTGAGCTCATCTGGGCGTACGCCGAGCCAGTCCGCGGCGATGGGTTTGAGGCCAGCGATGAAGTCGGCGACAACACCATCGAGGTCGACTCCGAATACGAACTCCTTGCGCGCCTTCGTCACCACTTGTCTACTCCTTGCGAATCAATGCGTGGAGCCGTCACGCAACGCCCGACCACAGCGCGCGAAATCGTTTGTACCCCAGCTCAGGACGCTCCGTGCGGTAGTTGTCCTCCAGATCGATGACATGGCAGGTCGCAGTTCCGCCGAACCTCGGCCCGCGAAGTCCACGTCCAACCATCTGCTCATAGAGCACCTGGCTGACCGTCGGCCTTGCCATAACGACGTGCGTGACTTTGGGCGCATCGAATCCCGTTGTCAGCACTTCGCAATTGCAGAGAACCTGCGTCTTGCCGGCCTTGAAGTCACCGATGATCTTGCGACGCGACACATCCCGCGTCTCCCCGCTGACGAACGCTGCCTCTACGCCTTTCTGGCGCAGGAGGAAAGCCATACATTCCGCATCCTGGACGGTCGGGCCGAAGTAGATCACCAATGCAGACGGGTCCGCGCAAAGTGTGACGATGCGATCGAGAATGACAAGCCGGCGCTCAGGCTTGTCGGCCCTGAGTTTCAGAGCGTAGTCGATGCGTTCGATCGTCTCTGACGTGAGGTTGTCGAGATCGAGTCCTTCCGGTGGTTTCATCCGGGTTTCGGTCTGGATCACATCAAAGACGGGACGCGCCAGATAACCGCGCTCCTGCAGCGTTGCACGCGGGTCCTCTCCGAGAACCTCGAGCGGCTCGATGATCGTTCGAAACATCTCCCGCAGCTCAAGCGTTCCGGCGATGGGATCGTTGACCGCGTACTCGGCGCGAAACGGCGTCGCGGTGAGGCCGACAATTGCCGGTTCGTGTGCAGCCTGACTGAAGTGCGTGATGATCTGTTGATAGGTCGGAGCCGCCGCACGGTGCGCCTCGTCAATCACAATGAGGCCCACGAGACGCATGAGCGCGTCCAGAATCGGTTCGCCGTTTGCAATCTTCCCCTCCATGAGGTTGCGCAGCCTCTGGGGAGTTGAAACAAGGACCGCCGGCCTCTGCTCCAGCGTCGACAGCGTTTCGCGATGCTCCTCGAGATCGCGCGTGTAGCCGCCCCAGAACCTGAACAGCAGCACGGGACAGACGTTACTGGACCCCTGCCACACCTCCCGGAAGCACAGCGTCGCCTGTTCGCACAGCTCTTCGGTGTGTGCCAGCCAAAGCACGGCATTGCCGCTACCGGATGCGCTGATCCTGAAGCGACCAGTCAGCCAGTCCCGAATTGTGTCCACGGCTACCCGCGTCTTGCCTCCACCCGTGGGCAGGGTGACGATGGCACGGCCGGCGCGATTTTCGAGTACGGCAAGCAGCTTCTTTTGCACTTCCAGCTGGAAGTCCTGAAGTGCGTGCAGATCGACCCGACCCTCCAGATACTCGAAATCTTCGGGGGTCTCCTCGGCCGGGATGCCGGCATATTCCGCGGGGAACCCCAATGCCTCCACGAACCGCAGCGCCGATGCCTTTCCCGGGTGCCAGCGTCCCGGTGACTTCACTTTGGCGCGTCTTGCGACCAGCTGGCGTACTTCAGTGCCGGCAAACAGGTCGATACCATGTTGGGTCAACAGGGCTGCCGCCAGTTCAGGCTTGCTTCCGCGGCGATCCTGGCCCGTCTGTCGTGTTCTTGCACGCCGGATCGTGTAGACGAGATCGCCCAGCAGCTCCTCCAGGTCAGCGTGCGAGAGCAGCTCCACCAAGCGCGCCGACGCGATGCGTTCGTGCTCGGTCCGAAAGACGGGTTCTGGCACCTCGCCTTCAACCACAGCCGCGGGTCGCTTGTTGAAGCGGGCGATGAATCCACCAATCCTGCGCGGGCCCGGCTCGATGAGCTTCTCGCCATCCAGCATCTGCTTGAGCAGCGCGTAGTCCTCTTCTGAGAGTCCCCACAGACGAAGAATGTCATCCTTGGCGAGGCGTCCACGGTCGAGAATCATCTGGATGATGTCGTGCACTGGAATGGCCTTGCCAGTGTCCATGGGTAGCTGCGACTGTTTCATCACTTGTCCTTACGCCCTTCCCTGCCAGTGCGGTTCTAAGGGTGCCTGCCGACGTGCGCCACGACCGTGGTGCGCGCCGTCTCGTCATAGCCGAAATAGATCCGGACGCAGCGATCGGGGCTCGTTCCTTCCGCCGGCTTCAGGTGAAGATCGAAGTAGCGTCTGCCGCCCGCCCCGTCGCGCCAGGTTCGGCGAGTCTTTTCCGCGGGATTTCCATTCACGAATTCACCTTCTCCGGAGCACGGGACTCCCTGGTCGCGCAGCCAGCCGAGGGGGTCCTTGCCCAGCCCGCCATTGCGGCGAGCGCGGGTCATGTCCGCAAGGACATCCAGACATCGAAGAATCTTGGCGGGAGGTCCCGCATCAGCGGCCACTTCGGCCACCGAGCCATCGACGTCCTCACCGAACACCAGCAGATCGGTGTACAACGCGCGCGCGCGCCCCACTGCTTCCGCGATCGTTTCTGGCGGCGAGTCGGTATCCGGCGCGATATCCCCTGCAACAGCCTGTGTGCCGTAATCCTGGTACCGCCAAACCTGCTCGAGGCTGGTGACCTGCGCCTGGAGGTCTTCGGCTTTCTGGCGTTCGGTGGCCAGCTTTTTCTCCAGACCATCGCACCGGTCAAATAGCTCTTCAGCAAGCGACTTGTAGTCGCCCTCTTCGGCTGCCTTGGCCTTCGCGGCCTGTAGGGCTGCGTGGCTGGCGTCCCGCCGGAGGGCGAATAGCTCGGACGGTTCGTCCACAGCGTAGGTCGAGAGCTCGAACAGCCAGCGCCGCAGCTGGGCACGAATTCTCTCTGCAGCCACCTCAGGGGTGCCGGCCGCTTCGCGGAGCCGATCCATGGTCCACAGTGGGCAATCGCGGAAACTGGTTGCACCCGCGCGCAGAGGCCAATAGAGCCGGATCGCGCCATTAAAGCAGGACCATTCTTTGCCCGCGGCCTCCGTGAGACTCCAGCTGGCTGCGTCATCCAGATCCGCGACGACAGCAAGTGCGCCCAGCTCGCGGGCCAGGTCGGTCGCCAGGGTGGGCGTCAGCGCCTGCCCCTGGAATCGTGAAACTGCTATGACCGGCAGATTGCGCTGGTTGTGCCGGATGACTTTCCACAATTTGGCGCCGGCTGCGTGGCCATGCCAGGGAATAGGCTTCGCCGACGCCATGGTTTCGCCCACCAGCCAATGCCTTGCACCGAGCAGCTGCCCGACGATGCGCGGCGTGCGAACTTCAAAGTGGACGGGCGCCAGGTAGTAGCCCTCGGCGCCGGCTCGCATTTCCAGGAAGAGGTGCACGGCGCCAGACCGCACCCCGAGCAGTAGCCGGGTGAGGAATCGGCGACCATCGCCAGGCTCGTCGTACATCACTTCCCATTCCACATCGTCTCCGACGCGGGTCTGGGTGATGGTCGCCACGGCGTTCCGTGGGCCGCGCGGCACGATCGACCGACCTTCACTCCATTCAGCGAGTCCTTTTGCTGCCAGCCATGCCTTGACGTGGACCAGCAGGCTGTCGATGACCGCGGTGGGAGTTTCCCCACTAGCGATGGCCGAAGACGCGACGAAGCATGCAACGCGCCTCATGATGCTGTACCCACTACTGCGCGACCATCCCTGTCCTGGCGCATTTCCTGACCTTCGCTCCTATTTGGTACCGCTGGCGTTCAGGAGGCCATCCGCCTTGAGCTTCTCGCCCAGCTTGAGCACGGCTTCTGCCAGATCCCGGTAGCGATCCACCGACATGGCGACACCCTGCTTGCCTGGCGCCCATTGCCCGGTCTCGGTCCGGTAGTGCACGCGGATGTTGATGATCTTCCTCCCGCGGAAGTCGTCGACGCTGACCCAGATTTCCTCACGCGAGTTCTTTTCGAACTTGGCGACAACTTCGGTACTGCTGGCCTGTTCCATGCGCAACCTCGGGTAGTGGATCTCAGGCAATCAGTGACTTCAGATCCGCCATGATGGATGGCGTATCCGTGGCACCCTTGAGCGAACGCTCTTCGGATGGCGTCAACTTCAGGCCCAGTTTCAGCTTCAGGAATGAGGAGGTATCCATGCGGCTCTGGCGACGATTGACCACGTCATTGCCGCTCATCGCGACGCCCTGCCATTCCTTGTTGGTTCGCCGCCAGTCGATCGTCCGCAGCACGTCAAGCCTCTGCTTCCAGTCGTCGGGATAGGTCGAGATCAACGCCTGGCCCATGGCGCCGATCGCCCAGAGCATCACGGCATGGGAGTGGATGTATTCCTGGCGCAGCTCCACCGGCTTGAGGATGCCGCTGGTGACCTTGCCCCACTCGGGAATCACGTCGGCGACGGCCTGGAAGTAGTCGATCGCCAGATCGCGCTTCTGGTCGAAGTCCGGCTCCGACACCGAACCCAGCAATGCATTGATGGCATCGTAGATGGCACCGAGCGTGAACAGCTTGGGTGAACGCAGCGGCAGCGAGATGCGGTCCTTGTCCACCATCCCCTTGAACGCATCGACCTTCTCGATGACCGTCAGGGCGATCTGGCTCATCAGATCGCGGTGGTTGTATAGGATGTTGAGGGACTTGGACGTGGTGCGCGCCGTGCGGTTGAGGTCGGAGAACATCTGCTGCATGCGGTCGAGGTCTTCCCAGGGGAAGAGGACCACCGAGATGGTCTCGTTGCCGAGTAGCGGGTTTTCCTTCAGGGCCTCTTCGATGGCGGCACGGCGGTGTTGGCCGTCGTTCACGACCAGATCCGCTTCGAACGGGATCTGCAGCACGCCCATCTCCTCCTGCTCCTGCATCGGGTGAAAGACCGGATCACAGTTGTAGGAGGCAGTCAGCGACGAAAACAGGTAGCCGTCCTCGTTTTCGAGGATGTACTGGGTGATCTCTGGGATGCGCGATTTCTGGATGACGCGTTGCGCCCGCTGCTCGGGGGGTAGTTCAGCCCAGTCGCGAAACTTGAAGAGCTTCGGGATGAGCGACAGCTTCATCATCGCGACGTAATAGTCGCGGCGGCCCATGCGGCCTCTCATGGCGGGAAAAGACAGTTGCACCACACTCTCCAGCTCGGAACGTGCCAGAGTTATACAAAGTCGACGTACAGTACGTCAAGAGTGCGAATTATGTCATGTACGGGCTACCAAACCCTCTCGGCGGCACACGTCTATTACCCTTCGATCTCCTGAGTCTCGATCAGAACGATGGACACCCCGCCCTCATCATCACCCGCGCCCTGCGAGAGTTCGGCCGGAATTCCCGCTTCTCCATCTAGTGTGAACAGCGCGGCCGCTCTTTCACGGCCCAGCGCCTATTCCGCCAGAGAGGCCGACGCGCCCGGGGCGACAAAGACCATCGCGCTTCCGTCTTCGAAGAGCACGGGGCCTCCTGCATGTCGAGGTGCGTTGACACGACCGCTACGCCTCCTGTTGGGATCTTCCTCGTTGCCCGGGCGCGGCTCTTAGAGATTTCGCAGATCAAGGGTGGTGAGATGGCGCAGGAGAAGTGATTGACGACGCCGCTGCCGGTGGGGGTTCACGCTTTGAATCGATTCTCGTTGTGCCAGCGAAGGAAGTCGGCTGTGGGTTGCAGATGAAGGTCACCGGGCAGATGAGCCAGCTTCCTGCCATGCCACGCGTAGTATTCGCGCCCGTTGCTCCAGTCTTCACGAAGCTTGCCACTGACCTCCATGGCCAGTTCCGGAGTTACTGTTACGTAGCCCAGGTCGAACAGCTTGTGCAGATCCGAGCGAAGCAGGAGTCCGTTCTGCACGCGATGCGGACCTTCGCATGCGTAGGGTTTGATGTGGGCAGCCTCCAGCACCGGCAGCGTCTTCTCCCCGGTGACGGCACAGCGGCGCGCGTAGGCATCGGTGACAAGCACCCGAAAGGCACCCTGTCCCAGCCGTGCCCGCGTCAGGTATTCCGACCCGAATCGCGGCGCCTCGTCTATCGGCGAAGTAGCCGGCGATTGGACTTGGTCGCCCAGCCTCCCTGCTTCGATTACGGCCTGCCAGAGCGCGGCGCCGTCGCCGGTCGAGTCGTAGCTGCGACCCTGGACGATGTTCGGTGCCCAACCGGGCGGCACGGGAATCCAGAGGTTACGAGGCAGAAAGAAGGGTTCGGCGAGCACGTTGCAACCGATCATCGGGTCCAGTTCATCGTCCCGACGCCGGTACTTGCGGACTCGCCTCAATAGCTGGTCAAAGGATTCCACTCCGTTCTTCTTCGCAAACGCCTCCCAGGCAAGGGAAGCCGGAAGCGGCGAATGGCGCACGAAGAAGCCACCACCCACGATGAAGTTGTCGGGACTGTGTAGCTTGAAGAGGAAGGGTTCCCCCGGCTGCAAGACCCTGAACGAGCGTGAGGCGCTGGGCTGCCAGAAGTTGACCTCGTCGGGGCGCTGCAGCGCCAGGTACTCGTACCAGTCCTTGTCTGTGACACCCACCCACAGCTTCATTGCCGGGAACCCTTGCCGCTAGAGCTGATCGTACTTCCGGCTGCTGCCGCGTGCCTTGTCGACCGGATACTTCGAGGCATTGATGGCGATCTTCTCATGTGCCGCGGCAATCGGGTCGATGCCCAGCTTGTCTGCAAGTCGAACGAGGTAGAGCAGGACATCTGCCAACTCGTGGCGGATGGCGGTCACCTCGTCGGGCGTGAGTTCATCGCTGCTGCGGTCTGTCCACTGGAAGCGCTCAAGCAGTTCTGCGCTCTCGATGCAGATCGATGCTGCAAGGTTGCGAGGCGAATGAAATTGATCCCAGTCGCGCGCCGATGCGAACTCCCGGAGTGCGTCTCTCACGCCCAACAGGTCTTGTGAAGGTTCGCTAGTCATGCACCGACCCTTTGCCGACTAGTCCTCGTCTTCCTCATCGTCATCCTCCGCCTCTCCTTCAGAGGCTTGTTGCGAGTTCAGGTACTCGGTCCGCAGGTCCCGCATCGACTTCTTCGATTGCAGATCGAGGAGGAAGAAACTCCACCCGTTGATGCTCTTGCCGACGAGGTGGATCGCGGCCGCCGAAAGACTCGGAAACACCTTGTCCTCGACTCCTATGCCCCCGTCTGGCATGACCGTCGCAGTACGGTTACGCAAAGACGCCCGCCGAGGATGAAGTGTCGTGCCGACCTCCAGAACGCCTGCGGCAATCAGGTCTACTACTTCAACCGGTTTCTGCGTCTCGACACGCTCGTGCGCAAATCCGGACTTGTGACCCGGTGGCACCTTCCATATCCGGATGATGTCTCCAATCAGGTCCGTCGTCCGGTTCTTGATGCTCGTTTCAGACCATTGATCGACTGCGTGAGACTTGATGATCGACCGGTTCAGAAGGAACACATCGTGGCCCTCCAATCCGGCGCGCTTGCCGCCCTCGCCCAGCCACGGGCCATTTGACACGCTTGAATTCAGGCGCTTGGTCAGAAGCGTGAGATTGCCGAGCGTGTGCAACAGCCGGTCCCGTTCGTCGGGAGTGGAGCCCGCCAGCGGCCAATGAGCCTGCCACTTTCGCGGCAGCACGTGCTCGATGGCAAGGCTGCCGCGTGCCACGCGTTCGCCACCCAAACCCGTCTTGCCATCCACCCAGCCGCGGGCACAGTCCTCGAGGGTTTCCAGGAGCATCCGAAGCCTGGCGCGCCTGATCCGGCGGTAGACCTGCAGCGCTCCCAGCTCCTGCTGGATCTCCTCGTCATCCGGCCAGTAGCTGCTGTCGCTCGTCTGGGAGGCAAGGAAGTGCTCAATGACGTCGCCCGCTTGTGCCCGAGCATCGCCGGCCAGCAGACGGATCACCTCTGCCACGATCATGTTGTAGTTCTTGGTGGTAGCCCTGACGAGCATGCGACGGACCATCCAGCTTTCGGTCGCTTCCAGTGCCTTTGCGAGCTGATCTGGGGGAACAGGCGGCAGCTCTGGATCGAGGAGCGTCAGGACCAGTGGCCTGACCACCTCGCTCTCGAGCACGCCTGTGCGGTAACCAAAGAGTCCTAGCCTGGAAATTCGGCTGCCCGGGGCGTCGGTGGATTCGAGAAAGCTCCTGTAGACGGCTGCCGCCCGGTGCATCCGCTCAAGCAAAGTCGCCATAGGCACGCCGGAGTCGTCCGCGAAGCGCTTGAAGCGGTGGAAGACCTCGCGAGTCAACACTTCCTGGCCTGTCTGCGAGACCAACCAGTGATTGAGGAAAATTGAGGACCTCGGAAACTTCAGGCGCCCTACTTGAATTTCCGTTTCCCAGAAGGGCGTCTCGAGATCTTTCCAGTACTTCGCGTAAAGCGTTTCGACATCCTGCTTGGACTCCGAAAGGCGCTGAAAAACGAAGTTCTTGACCAGGTCCGCCGCCGTCAGCTGCGCACCGCGGGCGTTGAGGGTTTCGAAGATTTCCTGGGCGTTCTCGTCGACGGCCAGATCGATTACAACGAGCTGGAGAGAGTCCCGTACACAGGACTCGATCGCCGCCGAACGCGCCTCGATCTGCTCCGGCCCTTCCGCCGCGAGCCATTCAGAAGCCTGCTTATAAAAGTACCGATGCGCCAGCACCATCCTCTCGGTCGCGTGGCCGAGTTTGTCGTAGTCGATGGGGATGGCTGCGCTCATTACTGCGTTGAAGGCCGGGCGATCACGATTCGTTGGCCAGACCTTGAACCTGTCCTCGGGAGCCTTGCAGTACGCTTCCGGGTTCTCGACCAGCGCTTCGAGGCGCAGTGCGTTCACGACCGAGCCGCTGGCCTTCAAGGCGCCATGCAGCGCATCCATCAGCAGCTGCAGCGTGGTGAGGCGCTGCTGGCCATCGATGATGATCCGCTCTTGGAGGTGGCCGGTGGGTTTCTGGACTTGCTGAAGCACGACGGCACCGAGGAAGTGGGGTTGCTGCTTGTCTCCGGGCCGCTTCAGAAGGCGCTCGGCGATCCGGGTCACGTCCGTCCAGAGCGGCTGCCACTGACTCTCAAGACTCCAGACGTATGGGCGCTGGAACAGAGGAACCATCAGGCGTTGCGGTTGATTGAATACGCCCTGCGGGGTGCGGACCTGGGTTTCCAATTTTGTTCCTTCCCTGAATGCTTAGCCGGGAATCGACCACTCGGCACACAACAATTCCGCCTGCGCCAACACGGTCTTCACCGCCTCCTCCTGCAAATCAGGTGGGTAGCCGTAGCGGTTGAGAATGCGCTTCACCATGACTTTGATTCGTGCCCGGGCGCTTTCGCGGAGAGTCCAGTCGATGGTGACGCTCTTTCGTACTTGGGTGATCAGCTCCGTTGCGATCACCTTGAGCTTGTCGTCTCCCATTGCTGTCAGGGCAGAATCATTCGCAGCCAGAGCGTCGTAGAAGGCCTTCTCGTCTTCCGTCAGCCCCATCTCCTCGCCCGCCTTGGTGGCGGCGTCCAACTCCTTGGCGAGCTTGATCAGTTCCTCGATCACCTGCAGCGTAGAGATGGCGCGGTTGTGGTAGCCGTTGAGGGTCTTCTTCAGCTTCTCGCTGAACACCTGGCTCTGCACGAGGTTGCGCCGGGCGCGCACCTTGAGTTCGTCCTTGAGCAGCTTTTCCAGAAGCTCGGCTGCGACATTCTTGTGCTTGAGGCCGCGCACCTCCGACAGGAACTCGTCGCTCAGGATGCTGATGTCGGGCCTGGCGAGGCCGGCGGCGGTGAAGACGTCGATCACCTCCCCGTCGGTGGTGATGGCGCTGCTCACCAGCTGGCGGATGGCGGCATCGATCTGTTCCGGGCTGCGGGCGTTGCTGCTGCTGCGCTTGTTCAGCACAGCCTGCAGGGCCTGGAAGTACGACACATCGTCGCGGATCTTTGCCGCCTCATCGGTGGCGGCGCACAGCGCGAAGGCGCTGGACAGCTCCATCACCACCTGCACCCAGCGCGCCTTGCCATCTTCCTGCTGGAGGATGTGCTCCTGCCCAGCGGGCAGCAGCGCGAGGCGTTCCGCCGGCTTGCCGGTGGTCCACTTGCCCCAGTTGAAGCCGTGCAGCATGTCGCAGGCGATGCCGTGCTTCTCCAGCATCACGGCAATGGCCTGCGCGGTGTCGAAGGTCGGGTTCCCCTTGCCGCCGCTCTCGGTGTAGGTGGCCAGCGCCTGCTTCAGCTGGTCGGCCAAGCCGAGGTAGTCCACCACAAGGCCGCCGGGCTTGTTCTTGAACACGCGGTTCACGCGGGCGATGGCCTGCATCAGGCCGTGGCCCTGCATGGGCTTGTCGGCATACATGGTGTGCAGGCAGGGGGCGTCGAAGCCGGTCAGCCACATGTCGCGCACGATCACGATGCGGAACGGGTCCTTGGCGTCCTTGAAGCGGTTGGCGAGCTTGCGGCGCTTGTCCTTGTTGCGGATGTGCGGCTGCCAGTCGGGGCCGTCGTCGGCGCTGCCGGTCATCACCACCTTCACCACGCAGGCCTTGCCCTTTTCGGCCTCGGCGTCGTCGTCCTTCGTGCTTGCCCAGTCGGGGCGCAGGGCGATGACGGCGTTGTAGAGATCCACCGCGATGCGGCGGCTCATGCAGACGATCATCGCCTTGCCGTCCATCGCCTCCCAGCGCTTCTCGAAATGCGCCACCATGTCGGCGGCCACCAGCGCGATGCGCTTCGGGTCGCCCACCAGTGCCTCCAGCGCGGCCCACTTGGACTTGAGCTTCTCCTTCTTTGTGAGCTCCTCGCCTTCGGTGATCTCCTCGAACTCCGCATCGAGCGTCCGCAGCTCGGCGGCGTTCAGGCTGAGCTTCGAGATGCGGCTCTCGTAGTAGATCGGCACCGTGGACTTGTCGGCGACGGCGCGCTGGATGTCGTAGATGGAGATGTAGTCGCCGAACACCGCCCGCGTGTTCGCGTCCGCCTTCTCGATGGGCGTACCGGTGAAGCCGATGTACGAGGCATTAGGCAGGGCATCGCGCAGGTTGCTGGCGAAGCCGTAGGACATCTTGCCGGTATTCTCGTTGACCTTGCCGCCGAACCCGTACTGGCTGCGGTGCGCCTCGTCTGCGATGACCACCATGTTGTGCCGCGTGCTCAGCGCGGGCATCGCCTCGCCTTGCTCGGGCATGAACTTGTGGATGGTGGTGAACACCACGCCGCCGCTGGCCCGGTTCAGCAGTTCGCGCAATTGCTCGCGGCTGCTGGCCTGCACGGGGACCTGGCCCAGCATGTCTGCGCAACGCTGGAACTGGCCGAAGAGCTGGTCATCCAGATCGTTGCGGTCGGTCAGCACCACAAGCGTCGGGTTCTGCATGGCCGGATGCCGCACCACGCGCGCGGCGTAGAAGAGCATGGAGTAGCTCTTGCCGGAGCCCTGTGTGTGCCAGACCACGCCCGCGCGGCGGTCGCCCGGCTTGCCGCCGTGCATCCGGCCCGCCCAGTAGGTGCCCGAATCCTCGCGCACCGCCATGCCGCTGGCACGCACCGTTTCTTCCACAGCCGCGTTCACCGCGTGGAACTGGTGGTAGCCCGCGATGATCTTGTTCAGCGCGCCCGAGTCCGGGTCTTCCTCGAAGACGATGAAATGATGAAGCAGGTCGAGGAAGCGGCGCCGCTCGAACACGCCGCGTACCAGCACCTCCAGCTCCAAGGCGGTCTTCGGCGCGTCGCCTTCGCCATCTATGGTGCGCCACACCTTGAACCACTCCTGGTTTGCCGTTAGCGAACCTAGGCGGGCGTACGTGCCGTCGCTCACCACCAGCGCGGCGTTGTAGTGCAACAGCGAGGGGATTTCCACCTTGTAGGTCTGCAGCTGCCGGTAGGCCGCCCAGATGTCGGCGTCCTCGTCGGCTGCGTTCTTCAGCTCGATGAGCACCAGAGGTAGGCCGTTGAGAAAGACCACGATGTCCGGGCGGCGGTTGTGGTGCCCTTCGATCACCGTGAATTGATTCACCGCGTACCAGTCGTTGGCCTGGACGTCGCCGAAGTCGATCAGTTTCAAGTTGTCGCCGGCGATCCCGCCGTCCGGGCGTGGATATTCCACTGGCACACCGTTGCGCAAGAAGGTGTGGAAGACCCTATTTGTCTGAGTGAGAGACGGTGTCGCTACCCGTAGGATCTTGCGTAGAGCGTCTTCCCGAGCCTCCTCGGGGATAGAGCCATTGAAGCGCCGAATGGCGTCGCGCAAGCGACCCACTAGCACTACCTCGCCAAACGAATCCCGCTCGGCCTCAGGTTCGCCGGGGGCTATGCGCGACCCGCGCTCAACGTCATAGCCAAGATCCTCGAACCATTCGAGTGCAACGTCTTCGACAGTGAATTCGTTTAGACTCACAGCTACTCACGTGGCGCCGGTGCGGAGGGAGTAGGTGCTTGAGCCTTCTGGTTGTCTAGGCTCTGTTGAATTCGATTCGCAACGAGATTTCCCACGACACCCAAAACGAATCCAAGAATGACGAGCGTCCACAGCCACTTGCGAAATCGAGTCACCTGCCTGACTGGCCACAGAGAACTCATCGGTTCCCTGCGACAGACAACCACTTCTAGCGCCAAGTGGCCGACAATGAATAGCACGACACCTATCAAGGCACGTACTGCGCAGATTCCAATGAGCGAGACGAGCTGAGGAACAAATCGGCCCGACCACCAAGCACCGGCAGCCGAGGCGGCTCCGACGATGACTAGCAGAATGAAATAGGTCCACATCGCGCGGCCCTTTTCTGCTACCGCCAATCGGTCTTTCACAGCGCTAAGCTCTGCCGTCCGCGAGGCAAGCTCGGCTCGTGCGGCTTCTTCGGCGGCCTCCTTCTCGCTCTTCACCCTTACAATCTGGGCGTCAACAACGCGCTTCTGTTCCGTAAGACCGACGATACTGTCGTCCCGCCGCTGCAGTTCTTCTCGAAGCGCCCTTGCATTGTCTGCCTCGTATTTAGCCCGCAGCCTGATCTCCTCAAGAAGTGCATCTCGAATTAATGCGATCTCGGCTTCCTCTGAGTTCTCTGTTCCCAACCGTGCACGAAGTCCGTCGTTGAACATTACGTGCGTGATGGTTTCCTGAGATAGGGTCTCGCTTCCCTCAAAGCGGCCGATGCCCTTTAAGATTTTTAGACTCGTCTTCTCTCCTTCAACATCGAATTCCTGAAACAGGAATGGCAATCGCAAGCTACCTAACATCGCTTCTTCGAATTCCTGAGTTCTTGGAACCCAGAATTGAAGAAGCTGAATGAGGGAAGTCGGGTGGATACAAAGTGGAATTCTAGACTTGGACTGCCTTTGCTTGTATTCGTCAAATCCGATGAATCGGAAGTCAACCGTGAGAATCCAATACGCGGCATCAACGGGTGACTCGATGTATGCGGGTCGCTTATCGTTAACAAAGTGCCACAGCACCATGTCATGTTCGACCTTTGGATAGGACTTGCGCCGACTCTCGGGTAGACGCTTCTCAAACTCGAAGACGTCGTGAATATCGTCTATTACGTCTTGGCGGGTGGAATAGCCGTCAAGTTTTTGGTTAAACAGCTCTACTCCCCTGCCTCGCGCGATAGGAACGAAATTTGTCAGGTATGGATCGAACCAGTCTTCGGCTGTCAGAGTTCCGCCCCTTGCCAACCGCTCGGTGAGAAATCGAATGGCCATGCCGGAGACCCCTCCCTGCAAGGCGGCCTCCGAGAAGTTTCGGCCCGGGGGAAGTCCGGTCAACCGCCACTTGGTAGAGGCGATCGAACTCTTGGCCTCCTCTATCGTATCCGGAGTAATGACCAAGTCGATGCGTGGATTACCTTTCAGGTGGCTTAGTAGTTCGCGAAGCTCCTGAGCAGCGGCGTTGGACGGATTCTCGTGAAGATCGAGAAGGGAGAACAGAAAGTTAGTGTCGACAAATACATGGAAGCGAATCTGCTTACCCACGCTGGCATTGAGTCTTGCCAATACGTCTTCCGACAGACCACTAGCTTCCACGCAAAACTGGGCATGCAGCAATCGACTTACATATGCACGAACTTCTGGCTTCTTTGGATCTAGAAATGCCGTTACAAGATCGCGTAACTTGCTGTGTGTGTTGCTCGGAAATGAGTCGAGCCAGCGGTCTACAAGGGCCTTGTCAGCTGTCAGCGCTTCGCCCGCTACTAGCCGATATGCGTTGGCACCGACTTGCTTGATTAAGGGACCTAGGAAATTCTGTACAAAGGTTGCCCACAAAGTGTTTTGCTCGAGTTCGACTAGCTCCTCCGCGAGCTTTTGAAATGCAGCCTTTGCAGCAGCTTCCGCGCTCTCCGATGCAGCGATTTCTCTTTCCAGCGTCGCACGTTGCTCATCTGGGATTCGATAGGCGTCGCTTCCCAAGCGCAACAGCATATTGCGCGATTCCAAGGAGGACAGAATTGACGTCAGTTTCTTGGCATTGAGTTTGAGGCGGAAGCTCTCTTCCAATGACTTAGAAATGGAAGCTGAATCGGCATTACCCCCAGCCAGCCAGATTGCTGCGAGCACGAGCCGGTGGACCGTCTTGTCCCACCATCCCGCCCTGTTTAGCTCGATATGCTGAACAAGAGCGATGGCTTCCTTGGGAAGCAGTGGGTTACTTGTGCTCAAGGCGTGTTGACTCCGTGGAAACCTTTACTGCGCCGCTCAGCAGCTTCGGCAAGAGCGTGTCTCGCAATGCCGCAAGTGTTCGAGACTGCACGCGATTGGCAATAATCCGATCAATTAGCGGGGACATGATGCGAGTCATTGCATCGAGTAGCGGACCTGGCGGGATCAAGACCTTTGCCGCGGACAGGTGGCCGCGTTGGATATGGCCCATCGTGGTGGCCTTGTCGGCTGCGATAAGGCGAAACTCGTCAAGATGGTAAAGCGTCCAAAGGTAGTAGAACCACTTTGGATACTTGCTCGAGGTCACTTTGAAAAGATGTTGGTTTAACGCACCTAAGCCACCGCACCAGAGTTTGACTTCGAGGCTGCCAGACCACGAAAACAATACGTCCCCATCTTGGACGATGTAGCTCGGTGGCAAGTTCGCATTGCAACGCTCGGCGCCGGCTGAGTCGCCCTTCCGCAGCTGTGCAATCTTAATGGCGGGGAGCGTTGAGCCATCCACGGGAGGGTATTTCTGGAGTGCAAGGCCATTCAGGTAGGCAGCGGCATTATCCAGACTCAGGATTTCCCAACCCTTCGGCGTGTGACCAAGTATTGTTTCTTCGAATTCTGAGGGGAAGAGTGCGGCTGTGGCTGCTTTCATTCCCACAGGAGTACGACCGTCGAGTTTGGCCCGAACAGGGTCGAAATCCACGAACCAGCTCTGGAACAGCGCCCGCGCCAATGCCTCCAGCGTCGCGTTCATCTGCTTGTTCAACTCGATCTTATCGTCCAGCGCCCCAAGCACTGCACCGATGGCTTTTTGCTCGGCGAGAGGTGGATGGGGAATTGGCAGCACCTTGAGTAGTGGAATGCGGAGGTTACTCACCGTCGAACCGGTGCCTTCATTCACTTTGATTTCGTGCTGAACCACGTCTGACTGAATCGAGTAGAGCAAGAAGCGGGAATCGCATTTCTTCGGGTTTGGTCTGAGCATCACCATGCGCTGACCAAGGCAGCAGCGGAGGTTTGGAGGAACCAGGCACACTTCGCCCATCGGTGCTTCGCGTGTGAGCACCAAGTCGCCTGCTTTCAATCGCGCCCGTCTGCTTCGTTGCTCGTAGTGTGCTTCGTCGGTGTAGCTAGGCGAACTCAGGTCAAGCCTTCCGCCTCGGATGTTTTGATTCCGAAGCACGATCACTCCGCTATTCGTCCACATTGGCGTGGAGTGCGGGCAGTCGGCAATCTGCTCGCAGAGTTCAGAAAGCGGTGCTGTTACCCATTCACCCGCCATAACCCAGGCCCCTCAGGTTTCCTTTGATGGCCTGCTCCAGTATTGCGGACTCGGCGAACTGGGCGTTCAGTTCGGCGATGAGTCGCGGCACCTTGTCCTCGAAGGGTTCGCCGTCCTCATCGACGTCCTCTGCGCCGACGTATCGGCCGGGAGTGAGGACGTGGCTGTGCGCGGCGATTTCAGCGGTGGTGGCGGATTTGCAGAAGCCGGCAACGTCTTCGTACTTGCCCGCGTCCTCATCTCCCCGCCAAGCGTGGTAGGTGGAAGCGATCTTCTCCAGGTCGGCGTCCGTCAGCTCACGGTGGACGCGATCGATTAGCGTGCCGAGCCTGCGGGCATCGATGAAGAGGGTCTGCTTGCGGCGGTCGCGGAAGCCGCGTCTGGCGTCGGCGGCTTTGTTCTTCGCCAGGAACCACAGGCAGACCGGAATCTGCGTGCTGTAGAAGAGCTGTCCGGGCAGCGCGACCATGCAGTCCACCAAGTCCGCCTCGATGATCGCTCGGCGAATCTCCCCCTCTCCCGACTGATTGGACGACATGCTGCCGTTGGCCAGCACGAACCCCGCATACCCATTCGGCGCGAGGTGATGAATGAAGTGCTGCACCCACGCAAAGTTCGCATTGCCCTTGGGCGGCACGCCGAACTGCCAGCGCACGTCGTCGTCCTTGCGGAACCAGTCGGAGTCGTTGAACGGCGGGTTGGCCAGCACATAGTCGGCGCGCAGGTCCGGATGCAGGTCGCGGCGGAAGGTATCGGCGTGCTCGGGGCCGAAGTCCGCTTCGATGCCGCGGATGGCGAGGTTCATGATGGCCAGGCGCCGGGTGGTGGCGTTGCTCTCCTGGCCGTAAATGCTGATGTCGCCCAGCTTGCCGCCGTGGGATTCGACGAACTTCTCCGACTGCACGAACATGCCGCCGGAGCCGCAGGCGGGGTCGTATATGCGGCCCTTGTAGGGGGCGAGCATCTCGACCAGGCAGCGCACCACGCAGCTCGGTGTGTAGAACTGTCCGCCGTTCTTGCCCTCGGCGCTGGCGAAGCGGGTGAGGAAATACTCGTACACGCGGCCGAGCAGGTCGACGGAGCGGTGGGACTTCTCGCCCTCGCTGGCGGCGGTGAGTTCGATGGTGGCGATGACGTCGATGAGTTCGCCGAGGCGCTGCTTGTCGAGGCCGGGGCGGGCGTAGTCCTTGGGCAGCACGCCCTTGAGGCGCGGGTTGTCGCGCTCGATGGCGACCATGGCGTCGTCCACGATCTTGCCGATGGTGGGCTGCTTGGCGCTGGCCTGCAGGTGCGACCAGCGGGCCTCGGCGGGCACCCAGAAGACGTTCTCGGCTTTGTATTCGTCCGGATCTTCGGGGTTGGCGCCGGCGTAGTCGCCCTCGCCTTGGATGAGCTTGGCGCGGTGTTCCTCGAAGGTGTCGGAGATGTACTTGAGGAAGATCAGGCCGAGTACGACGTGCTTGTACTCTGCCGCGTCCATGTTGTTGCGGAGCTTGTCGGCGGTGAGCCAGAGCTTGGCTTCGAAGCCGAGGGAGGCTGTGGATTTGGCTGCGGATTTGCGGGGCTGTTTGGGCATGGGCGGTTAGTAGCGGGCGTATTCGGTGAGATTGGGCAGATTGGCGGCGTGGCGGTCGACGCTTGGAGCTCCAAACTTGCGGGAATGGACGACTTGCCGGAACTGGAAGTCATCACCGCCCGCATCGTCGAGCTGCGCGGGCAGCGGGTCATGCTGGATGCGGATCTGGCGCGTCTGTATGACGTCAAGACGGAGCGGCTGAACGAGCAGGTGCGCCGGAACGAGGCGAGATTTCCAGCAGACTTCGTTTTCAGGTTGTGCGCGGACGAATGGCGCGCGATGTGGCCGCAAAATGCGACCACATTGCAGCGCACAAGGGGAAGTGAGCCGAACCTCCCGCAATTTGCGGGAGGTTCCCAGAAGCACAGGGATCCTTCCCGGCCTCCCCTCGCCTTCACTGAGCACGGGTGCCTGATGCTGGCCAGCGTGCTGCGATCCGGTCGCGCTGTCGAAGTCAGTGTGCTGATCGTCCGCGCCTTCGTTCGCATGCGTTCGGCGCTGGCTGCGAACTCCGACCTCGCCGCGCGCGTCGAAAAGCTCGCCACGGAGGTCGAGCGGCATGGCGGCAAACTTACCACCCACGATGCTGCCCTCCTGAAGATCCTGGCGGAGATCCGCCGCCTGACCCAGTTTCCGGAGCTTCCTCGGCGGGGTATTGGCTTTACAGCTGAATGGCCGGAAGAGAAGTAGCGGCATTGCGGAATCGGTTTTCATCCCTGGCACCGGAAAGCGAGTAGCCCTTGGAATTCTAGTCATGGGGCAGGCTCGGACTGTGCGGGAGGTCTCCTGTCGGATCAAGGGGTTGCGGTTGGCTGCTTGTTGCGTCCTCAAGTGTGACCAGGCTTCTGGTTTCGTGGACCCCAGGCGGGGAATATCCCGTGCATGGCGACCTTCCTCTCCACCCCCACCCCCCGCGCCACCTCCGGCGAACGCCGCTTCGCCGACCGCCTCCACAACCTCCTCGAAGACGACTACCTCTGCTGGTACGACGTCCCCATCGGCCCCCGCCACCAGCACCCCGACTTCCTGATCCTCCACCCGGGACGCGGCCTGCTGGTCCTGGAGATCAAGGACTGGAACAGGTCGATCATCCACGATGCGAATCCAAGTCACTTCACCATCGATACTGGCGCAGGTCACAAGGTCGTTCCCAACCCGCTGCAGCAGGCGCGCCAGTACGCCCAGGCAGTAGCCGACCTGCTGAGGCAGGACCCCCAGCTCACTAATCCACCGGGCTCAAACTACGAAGGCCAGCTGACATTCCCCTACGGCTACGGCGTGGTGCTGACGAACATTACCCGCAGGCAGTTCGAGTCCGAAGGTCTTGCTGACATGCTTGTTCCGCATCTGGTCCTCTGCAAGGACGAGATGACCGAATCCGTCGACGCCGAGGCCTTCCAGTCCCGCCTCTGGTCCATGTTCAACGTGCGCTTCGAGAGCAAGCTCACCCTGCCGCAGGTGGAGCGCATCCGCTGGCGCCTCTTCCCCGAGCTGCGCATCCACCAGCGCGGGCTGGACCTCGACCCCACCGAGCAGGCCGACCTCCCCGCCCCGCCCGCCGACCTGCTGCAGGTGATGGACCTCGCGCAGGAGGAAATCGCGCGCAACCTCGGCGAAGGCCACCGCGTGATCCACGGCGTCGCCGGCTCCGGCAAGACGCTGATCCTCGCTTACCGCGCGCGCAGTACGGCGCGGTGCTGATCGACGAGGGCCACGACTTCGCGCCCGACTGGCTGAAGCTGGCGGTGCAGATGCTCGATCCCGCCACCAATCACCTGCTGCTGCTCTATGACGATGCGCAGTCCATCTATGGCGAGAAGCGGCCGAAGTCGTTCTCGTTCCGCGGCGTGGGCATCGCGGCGGCGGGGCGCACGAAGATCCTGAGGCTCAACTATCGCAACACGCGCGAGATCCTCGCCTGCGCCAGCGGCTTTGCCAGGGAGCTGCTCGCGCCGGTGGATGCGGATGAGGACGGGATTCCGCTGCTGGCGCCGCAGGCGGGTGGGCGCAATGGGGCGCGGCCGCGGTTTCTGCAGGCGGCGTCGGTGAAGGTCGAAGCGCAGCACATCGCTCGCGAGCTCAAGGCGCAGCAGGCATCCGGAGTCGCGTGGAATGAGATGGGCGTGTTCTACACGGCGCCGTTCTTGGCGGAGGAGATCGCCGCGGCGTTGCAGGCGGAGAACGTGCCATTCGATTGGCTGAAGGATGCGGCGTCGAAGTCCGTCGATCCGTCGCGGCCGACCGTGAAGCTGATGACTCCGCACAGCAGCAAGGGGCTGCAGTATCGGGTGGTGGTGATTGGCGGGGTGGGGTTCTGGCCGTATGCGACGGCTCATCAGACGGAGAGCGATCAGGCCCGGCTGCTGTATGTGGCGATGACGCGGGCGACGCACGAGCTGGTGGTGACGAGCAGCCGGGGGAGCAGGTTCAGCGAGCGGTTGCGGGGGCTTTGCGCATAATCGCCTGATTCGCCCAGAAACCACGGCCACCCGGCTCTTCCGGAATCGCAGACTGTGCTGCGGCCCGCTTCCGCTGCAGGACCTGGAGGGTTATGATCGCTTTACTGAACGCTGATCGATCGGGTGATCGTATGACGACCCTCACCGTCTCCTCCAAGTACCAGATCGTCATCCCCTCGCGTATGCGCGAATCCTTGGGGATCCGCCCGGGCCAGAAGCTGCACGCGATCGAATACCGCGGTCACATCGAACTGGTGCCGTTGAAATCCATCCGCGCCGCGCGCGGCTCGCTGAAGGGCATCGACACCGATGTTCCGCGCGATCCCGACCGGACATGAACCTCGTCGATTCCTCCGCCTGGCTTGAATACTTCGCGGACGGACCGAATGCCTCTGCCTTCGCGCCGGCGATTGAATCCACCAGCTCGTTGCTGGTGCCGACGCTGGCGCTGTATGAGGTTTTCAAGCGGGTTCGACAGCTGGTGAACGAAGAGGAAGCACTCCGGACGGTTGCCTTGATGGAACAGGGGCAGGTCGTCGATCTCGATCGCGCCACGGCGCTGGAAGCCGCCCATCTTTCCCTTGAGCATCGGCTGCCGATGGCCGACAGCATCATGCTGGCAACGGCACGCCGTAATGGTGCGACGTTGTGGACGCAGGATGCAGACTTCGCGAACCTCGCCGGCGTGAGGTATTTCGCCAAGGCGTAAGGGGCCTGCCTCCCTGCCTCGCCTTGAGCTGCGCGCCGAAGGGAACGAAGCAGGATTTAGCCGCAGATTTTGCGGTGATTATATTGCCCTTGCGGCGAAACCGCTGTCTAATCTCCGCATGAATAGCGGAGAAAAACACTACCTCTGGCAGGCAGAAGACTGGCCACGGTGGCGCTACGACCTGGCCGCCCTGTCGACTTCCTTGGCCGACGTCAGCCGTGCCCAAGGTCTGCTCCTGGGCCGGCTGGCCGACGTCGGCATGCCTCTGCGCGATCAAGCCACCCTGGCCGCTTTGACGGAGGACGTCGTCAAGACCAGCGAGATCGAGGGTGAGGTGTTGAATCCGGACTCGGTACGTTCATCCATCGCCCGCCGGCTGGGTGTGGACATCGGCGCTGTCGCTCCTGTCGACCGGCATGTGGATGGCGTGGTGGACATGGTGCTCGATGCCACATCGCGCAGCGCGGAACCATTGACCACCCAACGCCTGTTCGGTTGGCACGCAGCGCTCTTTCCCACCGGCTATTCCGGAATGAACAGGATCCGTGTCGGCCAATGGCGCGACGATGCAGAAGGACCGATGCAGGTTGTCTCCGGCCCGATCCATCGGCGCACGGTCCATTACGAAGCACCACCAGCCGCATCCCTGGAAGTGGAAACGACGCGCTTTCTGGCGTGGGCCAACGACGGCACCGAAGAGCCCGCACTGATCAAGGCAGGCCTGGCGCATCTCTGGTTCGTAACGCTGCATCCCTTCGATGATGGCAACGGACGCATCGCCCGTGCCCTGGGTGATCTGTTCCTGGCCCGGGCCGACAGGAGTCCCCAGCGGTTCTACAGCCTCTCCGCGCAGATCCAGCGGGAACGCAAGGACTACTACGATGTGCTCGAGGCAACACAGAAAGGGACCATGGACGTCACCGCGTGGCTGGCGTGGTTCCTGGGGACGCTGGAACGCGCGGTCAACAGCGCCCACGGCACGCTGGACGCCGTGCTTGCCAAAGCGCGCTTCTGGCAGCGATGGGCTGGCACGCCAATGAACGAGCGACAGATCAGGCTGGTGAATCGATTGCTGGACGGCTTCGAGGGCAAGCTCACCACGGGGAAGTGGGCGAAGATCGCGAAGTGTTCGCCGGACACGGCCCTTCGCGACATCACAGAGCTGTTGGCTTCAGGGGTATTGCGAAAACTTCCGGAAGGAGGACGCAGTACTGCATACGAGCTGGCGACGTGACCCGAGAGACTCGAACATCTCATGTCTTCCTGCTCACGGCGTCTGGACAACGATTCCGGGCTTCGTGCTACCTCAGCGCCGCGCTGTCCAGATCCAGCTTGTCGATCGTGATGGTTTCGAGCTTCGGATACCTGGCTTTCAGCTGCGCTCCAAATTGCGCCGCGTCTCCAACGACAACGATGCTGGCAGCACCCGGATCGAAGTATGACTTGGCCGCCGCCGCGGCCTGCGCGGCTGTGACGCTTTCAACGTCGCGTCCGTAGCTCTGCAGCTTCTGCAACGGCAGCCCGAACTGCGCCAGTTCCGACAGCTGCCCGGCGAGACCACCGACCGTCTCGACCGATCGCCCGAAGTCGCCGACGAGCACAGCCTTGCGGCTCGCCAGCTCTTCGGCCGGTATGGCGCTGGCACCAAGCCGCCTCATTTCCCCGCCCAGCAGCTCCACCACCTGCGGCACGGCATCGTTGCGGGTCTGTGCCGCAGCGACAATCGATGCGCCGTGGCGTCGCGAAGGCAGATCCGACCGCGCGCCATAGGAAAGCCCGCGCTTGATGCGGATCTCGGCATTGAGCCGCGCGGAATAGCCACCACCAAGCACGTCGTTGGCCACCAGCGTCGGGAAGTAGTCTTCCGCTGTGCGGCTCGGCCCCACCCGCCCCATCAGCACCGCGGCCTGACCAATCTTCGGAATGTCGATCACCAGCGGCGCCTGGGCATCAACAACCGCACTGGCTTCCGGCTGCGCCGGCAACGCTCCCTCCGGCTTCTTCCATCCACCGAACGCGGCTTCTGCGAGCCTGAACCCCTCCTCCGCACTCACATCCCCGCTGATCACCAGCACCCCATTGTCCGGTCGCCACCACGTCGCATGGAACTGCGCCGCATCCTCGCGCTTGAGCGCCGCGATGGAATTGGGCGACGGCGTCTTCCCATAAGGCCCGTCTCCATACAGCCGCCGCGCCATAACATACCGCCCCACCGTGCCCGGCTGGCGCAGCGACACCGTCAGGCTGTCGAGCACTTCCTGTCGCACGCGCTCCAGCTCCTCCTCCTGGAAGGCCGGGTTCTGCGCCACGTCCGCCATGATGGCCAGCACTTCGCTGGCCTTGTTCGCCACGGTGAAGGCGGCGAGTCCCGAGGCATCGGCTGTGGAGCTGGCCGTCAGCGACGCACCCAGGCTCTCCACCTGCCGCGAGATGTCCGTGGCCGAACGCGTGGCCGTGCCGCGCGTGGTGAGCTCCGCGGTGAGCGCGGCAAGCCCGGCGCGGCCGGAAGGATCCAGCGAACCGCCGGCGGCGATGCCCAGGTTCGCGGCGATGAGCGGCAGTCCCGGCCGGTTCGCGACGATCACGCGCAGGCCGTTGGCCAGCGTCTTCTCGCTGGCCTGCGGCACCTTCGCTGCGACGGCCGGTCCGGGCGCCGGCGGCTTCACGCGCCTGTCCTCGGGCGCCAGCGCGTAGGCCGGAATCTCCGCCACCGGAATGTCGATCGCGGTGGGCTGGATGGTGGCCGCATCGGCGATTGTGTCGCTCCTGGCACCACCCTCTGCCGGCAGGTAGCGGATTGTTACGCTGCGCGCCTCCTCCAGCAGCGACTTGGCCACGCGCTGGATGTCCTGCGCGGTGACGGCCTGCAGCTGCGCGAGCAGGCGATCCGACGCCGCAGGATCCTTGAACAGGATCACCGAACGCGCCAGCTCGAACGCGCGGCCCTCGGAAGTCTCGCGGGCCTGCAGCGCCTCGGCCAGCACTTCGTTGCGCGCCTCCTCCAGCTCCGCCGCGCTCACCGGGTTGTCGCGCACCTTCGCCACTTCGGCCTGCAGCGCCTTCAGTCCCTCATCCGCCGTCCTGCCCTCGGACAGGATGGCCAGCAGCGAGTACAGCCCGGGATCCGCGCGCACCTCGAAGGTGGAGCCGACTTCCGCAGCCAGCTGCTGCTCGTACACCAGCGACTGGTACAGGCGCGAGGACTGGCCGCGCTGCAGGATGGCATCGAGCAGCGTCCAGGCGGCGATATCCGCGCTGCTGGCGGCGGGCGCGGGCCAGGAGATCGTCACCGCGGGCAGCGGCACATTGGGCGCGTACACGGTGAAGGATTCCGGCGCCGTGCGCTCCGGCTCCACGGCGGTGACGCGCGGGATCGGGCGTTCGGGTGCGGCGATGGGAGCGAAGTATTCATCCACCCACGCATCGAGCTGCTTCGGGTCGAAGTTGCCGGCCACCACGAGGATGGCGTTGTCGGGGCGGTAATACGCGGCGTGGAAGGCCTTCACGTCATCGAGCGTGGCGGCGTCGAGGTCTTCGATCGACCCAATGCCGGGTCGACCGTAGGGATGCACATCGAAGCCGGTCTGCACCAGGTACAGGCTGAAGAGGCGTCCGAAGGGCGCGGCGAGCACACGCTGGCGCAGCTCTTCCTGCACCACGGCGCGCTCGGATCTGAAGTTCGCCTCATCCACCACCAGCGAGCCCATGCGTTCGGCCTCGCCCCACAGCACGCGCTGCAGGTGGTTGGCGGGCACGGTCTCGTAGTAGTTGGTGAAGTCGTCCCAGGTGGAGGCGTTGTTGAAGCCACCCACGTCCTCGGTGAGACGGTCGAAAGTCTCCGAGGGCATGTTGGTGGTGGACTTGAACATCAGGTGTTCGAAGAGATGCGCGAAGCCGGAGCGGGCGGGCGGGTCGTTCTTCGAGCCCACGTCGTACCAGACGGCGACGGAGACGCTGGCGGTGTTGGGGTCGGGAAGTGCGTAGACGCGCAGGCCGTTGTCGAGCGTGCGGGTAATGGGTTCGAGCTTGGGGATGGAGAGGCCCGTTTCGGCGGCGGGCTTCGAGGAGCAGGCGGCAAGGCCGAAGCCGAGGATGGCGGCGAGCAGGACCGGGAGTTTGCTGTGCATGGCAGCCAGAGTAGCGGAACCTGCCGGTTTTCCGGGCGCTGCATGCGGGGGGCTTTTTGGCGGAGAGTTTGATTTATTGCGCACTTTAGTGGTTGTTGGGTCGGCTATTTTGATGTTAACTACCATTCAGCTGCTAATTAACGCCGCTGGGGAACATGGACCTCGAAATCCACCGCGACGGCAGATGGCGCGCGTGCGCCACCCTGGAACCTGCCGGGCCCAATCTGGCCGTTCGTGGACCTGTCCAGCTCAACTACGACCTCGACTATGCTTTGGCAAATCTGGAAGCGCGGGACTTCAGGGCACTGAGCGTCAGGGCGCCTGTAAGCCTGGCATCTCCGCATTTCCCCGCCTGGCCGTCGATCCTGATGGACCTGCTGCCCCAGGGAGCCGCCCGCCGACGCCTGCAGGACACTTTCGGCCACGACCTCAATCCTTGGGAGATGCTCGCGCGCGGTGCGGTCAACCCGGTGGGAAATCTGCGCGTGCGTCCGGACCGCACGAATCCCTGGTCGCCACATCCCGGATTCACGCTGGATGAGATGGCTACCCGCGGTGATGCATTCGTCGACTACGCCTTGTCGGTGGGGGCCACCGTGGCTGGAGCAACCGACACGCAAGGCGAGGCACCGAAGTTCTGGGTGGTTCAGGGTCCGGATGGCAGCTGGCACCCTGATGGCGGCAACCTGCCGTTCGCAATCCAGCGCTACGCGCTGCTGAAGTTCCCCGTGCCCGAGGCCGGAGTCAGGGCCGGCGTGATTCTTCGCCACGAGGCGCGCTTCCAGAAAGTGGCCGCGCGATGCGGCCTTCGAGTTACTGCGAAACTGCCCGAAGAGCTCCCGGCTGCGCCGGACGGCGCACTGCTGCTGCCACGATTTGACCGGCGCTGGGAAGAGGGCCGCGAGGTTCGCCTGGGAGTAGAGAGCCTGTACTCGGTCTGCGGTGTCGTCGACTCGGCGCAGACACAGCTGCGGCACGACCAGGTGCTCATGGAGCTGGCGAAGCATGTAACGGACTTTCCAGCCGAACTTGTGGAGTATGTGCGTCGGGACCTGTTCAACCTTGCCCTGGGGAATCGTGACAACCACGGCCGCAATGCTGCATTGCTGAAAGACATCGACGGCAGGATGTCGCTCGCCCCTCTGTTCGACTTCGGACCTGCATTCCTTGACGCACGCAGCATCGTGCGGGTGATCCGGTGGGATGGAGAGGAACCCGGAGGGCAAGGGGGATGGTTGAAGGTCATGGCCAACCTCGACACGCATTTCGAGGAAGCCGGGTTTTCTTCACCGCGTGCCCAATTTGAACAAGCCATCCGCATGTCGCTGCCGCACTTACGGCAATTGCCCGACATCATGCGCGAATGCGGGGTCGACGAAGAGATCGTCGACATGCGCGCACCGGAGATCGCAAGGCTGGTGAGGGGGCTGCAGGAAACGGGAGTCGCTGAATGAAACGCGTGCGTCGCAAGCTCACACGTGAAGAGGTCGAAACACTGCGACGCGAGCTGGCGTCGCTGGTTCCCGATGCGGGAGAGGGCATTGCCGAGGTCTTGCGGCGCATGCGCTTCATCGCGAAGCTGTCACAGGCGGAGTACGCGAAGCTCTGCGGTGTGTCGCTCGGCACGCTCTCGAAGATCGAGGCGGGTACTGGTGATCCTTCTCTCTCTACGCTCGAAAAGCTCCTGAAGCCATTCGGTTTCACCGTCGGCGTGGTGCGGGACGCAGCGGCGTGGGCGCCAGAAGGCTGATACCAGACTACAGCCTGGGCACACCTTGCGGGTCTACAATCGAAGTCCCTCCAGCGGAAGGAACTCAAGGAGCCTCCCATGCCCTACGTAGACGGATTCATCCTCCCGGTCCCGAAGAAGAACCGCGCCGCCTACCTGAAGATGGCCCGCGTCGGCCGCAAGGTCTGGATGGACCACGGCGCCCTCGCCTATCACGAGTGCCTGGCCGACGACGTGAAACCCGGCAAGCTCACTTCGTTCCCGCAGAGCGTGAAGCTCAAAAAGGGCGAGGAGGTATGGTTCTCGTGGGCGGTCTACAAGTCGCGCCGCGATCGTGATCGCATCATGAAGAAGGTGATGGAGGATCCGCGCATGCAGGGCTGGGGTCCGAAGAACATGCCGTTCGATGGCACGCGGATGTTCTGGGGCGGGTTCAAGATGATGGTGTCGAGCTAGTACCCGCCGGCGTTGCCGCCGGCGCGGCTAGCCGGAGTGGTTCGGCTGTTTCTGGCCGATGAGGGCAGTTTGTCGCCTGCATCTGACGTGCAGCGGTGCTGATACTCATCGGTAGCGATGAATGGTCTCTTCTCGCAAATTGCGGACACAAGGCAGAGCACCTTGCGCCCTTGCCCCGGTTGTATCGCGTGGCGATACACGGTATCATGATCCGCGGTTTCTGCCACAAAGGCCTGGAACGCTTTTTTCTTGCAGGATCCCGGAAGGGCATTGTTCCAGCGCACGCTGTGCGCCTCCGGTTGCAGCTTGCGCGACTCGACACCGCAAGATGTCCACAGGACATGGACCTTCCGGGCTGGCGACTCCACCCGCTTCACGGAGAGTTGCGCGAACATTGGGCCGTCAAAGTGAGCGGAAACTGGCGCATGACATTTGCGTTCGACGGCACTGATGCCGTCTGCGTCAACTACCAGGATTACCACTGACATGAACGCGCGCGTATCCAGGATGCACAACCCGCCGCACCCCGGAGAGGTATTGCGCGACGGCCTCTTTGGGGAGGCCGGGGAAACCGTCACTGCATTCGCGCGCCGTCTGGGAGTATCCCGCGTCGCCCTTTCCCGGGTTCTGAATGGTCAGGCTGCAGTCAGTGCGGAGATGGCGCTTCGCCTGGCCGCGGCGCTGGGCGGCACCGCAGAGTCCTGGCTCCAGCTACAGGCAAGCTACGATCTGTGGCAGGCCCGCAGGTCCATTGGCAAACACATCGGGCGCATAGCCCCCGTAGGCAGCACGTCTTGACGCTGATCGAGGTATTCGGCCGCCGCTCTTCCCTCTACACCCGCATCGCGCTGCTGTTCGCCGAGACGCTGCGCGTGCCCTGGCGCCTCACGCATATTCCTGACATGACCTGCCTCGACACCGCCGCCTACGGCGGCAACCCGGCCCTGAAGCTGCCGGTGCTGCGCCGGGGCGATGAGATGGTGCTGGGCACAGAGAACATCTGCCGCGCGCTGGCGGCGACGGCCGCGGAGCATCGGCCCGTGCACCTGGTGTGGCCGGAGCAGCTTCCTGGCCGCACGCATTGCAACGCCCAGGAACTGATATGGCACTGCTCCACCGCGCAGGTGCAGCTGGCCATGGGCACCCTCCTCTCCGGCCTGCCGACCAACAACATCTACTTCGTGAAGGCGCGCGCCGGCATGCAGGGCTCGCTCGACTGGCTGGACCGCAACCTGGATGAACTGGTCGCAGCGCTGCCGCCGGAGCGGGAGCTCAGCCTCTTCGAGGCCTCACTTTTCTGCCTGATGGAACACCTGGTGTTCCGCCCGACGCTGTCCGTGGCGGGCTACTCCCGCCTCAACGCCTTCGTCGATGCCTTCGCGACGCGCGACGCCGCGCGCGCCACGATCTACCGCATCGAACCGGCCTGAAGGCCGGCGATCCTGCAAAAGAAAATGGCGGAGCCCTCGCGGACCCCGCCATTCCTGCTCGAGCACTCTCACGGGACTTTTTTATCCCGCTGCAACTGCATCGGAGCGTCCATCACTGGACATGGTCGCGCGCGTAGCATTTAACTTGCGCGCATCCCTCTATGGCCTCATGGCCCGTACGAAGTCCCGTTAACGGAGAACCTCGCCACCAGCCAATGCGCCCAGAGACGCGACCAGACCAGCTTTAGAGTGTGCCATTGGATCACCTCCTTTCAGTTGCAGCGGGCTCGAATGGGCGCCTGCCGCCCGCCGAAGCCGGGCGCCCCAAAAGTCTGTCAGCCAAGAATGCCCAAAGTTGTGGCGCAGGGGAAGTTTTCAAGACCGGCCCTGGGCGCTTCGTCGCAGCGGCATGGGCGCGGGGTTCAGACAGTGATGTATTGCCCCATCATGCCGCCGTCCTCGTGCTCCAGGATGTGGCAATGGAACATGAAGGGTTTGTCACGCGTCGCCTGCTGCGTGAAGGTCATCAGCAACTGGCCCGGCGCATCGAGCAGTATGGTGTCCTTGTGGCCGGCCAGGTGCGGCGCCGGCGGCTTGCCGCCGATGGAGAGCACGCGGAACGACACGCCATGCACGTGGAACGGGTGGGTCATCATGTTGGGCGTGACCTCCCAGATCTCGGTGCTGCCGAGCCGCGGCGAGAAGTCGATGCGCTGCATGTCGTAGGCCCGCCCGTTGATTCCCATGGGCGGGCCACCCATTCCACGCGCTCCGCCCCTGCCGCGCATCATGGTGGGTCCCATGTCGAGCGACACGTTGCGGCGTACCGCCACCCTGCCGGCATCGGGGGCGGCAAGCGTGACCAGCGTGCCGGGAACATTCTTCGCTGCAACCGGCTTTGACGCATCCACCTCGAAGCGCATCAGCTCGCCAGCGCTGCTGCCCAGCATTTCTGCCATGCCGCGCATCATCCCGCCGCCCATGGGCTGCATGGCCCGATCATCGGCCGCCGTTTCGAGCAGCGCTGGCTGGCCGCTGGAGAAATCCACCAGGATCTCGAATCGCTCGCCCGGCGCGATGGTCAGCGACTGCAGCGCCACGGGTGCGGGCAGATAGCCGCCGTCGGAAGCGATCACCTGGAAGGAGCGGCCATCGCTGAAGCGCAGGTCGAAGTTGCGGGCGTTGGCGGCATTGAGCAGGCGCAGGCGCACGAGGCCGCGGGGCACTCTGGCGACGGGCGCGAATGCGCCATTGACGATGAGGGTGTCGCCGCGCATGCCCATCATGCGTGAGGGCCCGGCGGCGGCGTAGACGAGAGCGCCACTGCGGTCAAACTGGCGGTCCTGGAGGATGAGGGGCAGGTCATCGATGCCGTAGTTGCGCGGCAGTCCGAGCCGCTCGCCCGTGCCGTCCTCGATGATCATCAGGCTGGCAAGGCCCATGTAGACCTGCCGCCCCGAGTCGTAGTGCGGATGGGCGTGGTACCAGGCGGTGGTCTCGGGCTGGTCGATCTTGAGCACGGGGCGCCAGGTGCTGGCCGGTCTGATCACGACATGTGGACCGCCATCCACCGCGGCAGGCACGTGCACGCCATGCCAGTGCGCCGTCGTGTCGCGATCGAGCCGGTTCTCGACACTGACCTGGACTTCATCACCCTTGCGTACGCGCAGCACGGGGCCGAGACAGGGAGCAGAGAAGCCCAGGGTCCGCGTCGGCGATCCCGGCAGGAATGCGTGGCGCCCTGGCGCGGCAACGAGCTGGATCAGGCCGTTGGCGGCCCTGGCATCACGCAGCTCGGGAATGGGCAGCGCGGTTTCGAAGCGCGCGGCCTGCGCCCCTGCGCCCATGGGGCCGATGAGGGAGCTGGCGGCTGCAGCAGCGCCGCTGGAGAGGAATCGGCGACGCGTCACCATGGCACACTCCTGTTCCGGCGGCGGATACGCAGCCTCGACCACCGGTGCGTTCAGTATACGTCGCGGCGGTAACGTCCCTGCTGCTGCAGCTGCGCCAGCAGCGGCTCGCCCAGGTGCTCGCGCAGCACCTCGGCGACGCCTTCCGCCATGCCCTTGAGGCTGCCGCACACGTAGATGGCCGCGCCGGCATCCACCCATTCGCGCAGCCGTTCGCCTTGCGCGCGCAGGCGGTCCTGCACGTAGCGCTCGGCGTGGCCATCGCGTGAATAGACCAGATCAAGGCGCGTGAGCACGCCAGTGGCCTGCCATGCGGCGATTTCCGCGGCATAGGGTGCGTCGTGCGCAGCCTGGCGCTCGCCGAACAGCAGCCACTGGCGCAGCGCAGGGCCGCCGGCATGGCGCTCCAGTGCGCGCTGCTTCAGGTGCGCGCGCAGGCCGGCAAGCCCGGTGCCATTGCCGATCAGGATGAGGTCGCGGCCCGAGTTGTCACCGAGGCGGAACTGGCTGTGGGAACGCAGGCGGGCCTGCACGAGGGTGCCGATCGCTGCGTCGTGGGTGAGCCAGCCGGAAGCGAGCCCCGCGCTGCCATCTTCGCGCCGCTCCAGGCGCACCATCAGGTGCAGGGCTCCATCCGCGGGAATCGACGCAATGGAATAGCTGCGCGGGTGATCGGGGTCTGCCGGCACTTGTACCTGCAGCAGATCGCCGGACTGCCAGCCGCTGGTGGTCCCCTCCTTTCGCACCAGCTCGATGTGGAACAGCGGGCCGCCGAGGCTGCCGGGATTCAGGTGCTCGCGGGCGCGCAGTATCCAGGGTTCGAAGGGCGGTCCCTGCCAGTCCGGCAGGTCGGGAAGGGTTGCGATGACGCCGAGGCTTTCCCGCCAGGCCTGCAAGGCCTGCGCATCGCCATTGTCCACGTCGATGCGCTGGAAGAGCGGCCGCGCGCCGCGCTGCTGCAGCCATTCGTCCAGCTGCCTGCCGAAGCCGCAGAAGTGACGGTAGCTGCTGTCGCCGAGCACCAGGAGTCCGTAACGCAATCCCGACAGATCCACAGCGGAGTCGCGCATCACTTCTGCAACGAAGTGGGCTGCATTGTCCGGGGGATCGCCCTCTCCATACGTGCTGACGACCAGCAGGGCCTGCGCGGTGGATCGAAGCGCCGCGGCATCCAGTGCTGCAAAGGAGCGCAGCTGCACCGCGACGCCGGCGGCCTGCAATGCGCTGGTCGTCTGCATGGCCAGGCCCTCTGCAGTGCCGGTCTGGCTTGCCCAGGCCACCAGCAGCGCCGGATGCTGCGGGTCGCCGCCTGGAGCAGCCATGCTGGCTGCGACAAGGCGTCGCGCACGCACCCGCCGCCACACGCCGATGCAGAGCAGGATGTATGCAAAGGTGGCGGTCGCAGCCAGCAGCAGATGCGCGGGATCGGTATTCATGACGGTTCAGGCAATCAGCGCGCGGAACGCACTGCTGCAATGTTCGACCACGCCGCCATCCACACGCTCGATCCACTGTGCTGCGAGCTTCTCGGTTTCGGCCACTGCCATGCCGGCCCGGGCACCCAGCACCATCAGCGCCGTGGACCAGGCATCGGCCAGCATGCACTCCGCATGCAGCACGGTTACCGCGCACACGCCGTTGTCCACGGGGTATCCGCTGCGTGGATCGATGCAATGGCTGTAGCGACGACCCGCCGTGCTGAACGCCTGCAGGTAGTCACCGGAAGTCGCCACCGACAGTCCGTGCAGCGCAATGCGCGTGGGGAGGATGGCTTCCGCGCCGGGTGGCAGCTGCACTTGCACCCACCAGGGCTGGCCATCGGGCTTCATGCCCGCGCCGCGCAACTCGCCGCCGATATCCACCAGGTGGTGTGTGATGCCTTCGCTACGCAGGAAGCGGCCGACCTCATCGACAGCAAATCCCTTGGCCACCGCTGACAGATCCAGCTGCAGCCCGCCCGGCTGGTGCAGTCGCATGGCGGCTGTGTCCACCTGCAGGCGCCGCCAGCCACAGCGTTGCAGCGCTGCGGTGACCTGCTCCGGCTGGGGCATTGAAAACCCCGGCTCATGATGGCGCCCCGATGCGCCGAAACCCCAGAGGCTCACCAGCTCCCCGGACGTCGGATCCAGTGCGCCATCGCTGGCCCTCGCCACCTGCAAGGCACAGCCGAGCACCAGCGCAAAATCCAGCGGCAGCGGCAACCAGCTTCCCGGCGCGGCGTGGTTGAAGCGCGAGATCAGCGACTGTGGTTCCCAGGTGCTCATCTGCTCGATGACCCGCGCCAGCACCGCCTCGATGCCGGCTTGCACCCGCCCGCGGTCGATGCGGCCCTCGTCCACCCAGGTGACGGACCAGGGGCAGCCCATGCCGCGGCCAGCGAACCGGTCGATGCGGCTGTCCGCAGCGGGAGCCCTTGCGCTGACCCGCTGGGGAACCAGCACCCGTGTGCTCATCCCGATGCCTTCAGGGCCGATATCTTCAGGGCGTCACCACGAACTCGACCGCACCCAGTTCCGACCTGCCTGTGGTCTTGCCGGACTGCGCGGCGCCCAGCGGCAAGGTGATGGGAATGGACACCACTTCATCTCCGCCATGCTCGCGCGCGGCCTCGACCATCAGCTTGTACTTGCCGGGAGGCAGCTTCGCGAGCTTCGGGTCTGCATCAGTGAAGGTGAGTTCATGCGTGCCGGCCGCGCGACTGGCGCTGGTGAGGCCATCCACCGGGAATTGCAGGTTGTGGCCACTGTCTGCCCACCACTGGCGCACTTCATTCAGCCATCGCGCGCCACCGGCCGGCATGGATCCGAAGCCGGGGGGTGGGCCCATGCCGGGTGGCGGGCCCATGCCGCCGCCGGGCGGCGCCGGCCCCCTGCGGCGCGGGGATTCGATCTGGTACCAGACGGCGAGATCGGAAGCGAAGGAGTTGTCTTCCTTGCGCAGCCACACTGCCACGTAGGGACGGTTTGGTCCGCGCGGCCCATTGCTGGCGATTTCCGGCAGCGTGATCCTGATCGACAGATTTGCTGCCAGCGACGGCGCGGCAGCCAGGACTCCCGCCGTCGTCAGCAGCCAGTTTCTTACCGGTTTCATCTTCGACTCCTAGTGAATGAACAACGCCGCGATCACCAGCGGCACCAGCAGCCCGGCGCCAACCAGCGGCCACGTAAGCGCGCGGTTGGCAGCGTGCATCTTGAGGATCACGAATCCGGTCACGGCGAAGATCACGCAGGCGGCGGCGATCAGGTCGATGAACCAGGACCAGCCGCTGCCCGTGTGGCGCCCCTTGTGCAGGTCGTTCAGGTAGGCCACCCAGCCTGCATCGGTGACATGGTATTCACCGGCGCCGCGCACCAGGTCCAGCCGCAGCCAGGCGTCGCCGCCGGGCCTTTCGAGCGTGAACATGATCTCCTCGGCCTTCCAGTCGGCGTTGCGGTTGGCCGTATCGACGCCGAAAGCCTCGCGGATCCAGTCGCGCAGTGCATCGGTGGGCGGGGCTTCCCCTTCGCCGTTCTGCCGGATGTCTTCCACCAGGGCGGCGACCAGGGCGGGCGGCATGTCCTTGTCCAGCGAGCGGAACTGCTGCTGCGTGGATTCCAGGCTGCTGGCGTGATTGAGCGTGATGCCGGTGACGGCGAAGAACAGCAGGCCCATCAGCGCGACAGCGGAGCTGATCCAGTGCCACTCGTGCATTCGTTTGAGCCAGATCGCGCGCTGGCGTGTCGCTGCTGCGGATTTCACTCGCTACAACCCGGTGTTGCCTTCTGTCGCCACAGGTATAGCGCCGAATTTGGGACGAATTGGGGATGGATGTCGCGACGTGGATTGCTGGCGCGGTGCGATACATGAAGATTCTGCAAGACTCGCCAGACATGACGCAGCTGGCCGTAATGTTTCCTTGATTGGATCGTCTAGTGCGGGGATGAGTGGGCCATCCCACTGCGTTTGATCTCGCAACTGGTTTGCAACAAGCAGAACAAGGTCAGGGATGATTCATGAACCACCGAGCAGTCGCATGGCCCGGCGCCGGGCGTAACTTTTCCTGTGGGCTGTCCGCCATCTGCGGGCTGCTGGCGTTTCCGATGGCCTGGAGTGCCGAAGCCGAGGTGCCGGCTGCGACAGAGGAAGTCGTGGCCGATGAAAGGACCGAGGCGGAACGGCTTGCCGACGAGGAGCTTCCCGAGCTGGAAGAAGTGGTTGTCTACGGCACCAGCGGCAAGGCGGTGGCCGGGCTCACGGCGGAATCCGAGCTCGGGCCCGCTGCTCTTGCCCTTTATGGCGCCAATACAGTGGGTGACCTGATCGGCCAGGTCGCACAGGACGTGGACAACAGCGCCGAGGGCCCGGTGATCCTTATCAATGGTCGCCCGGCCAATGGCATCAGCAGCGTGAACGACCTGCCGCCGGAAGTGGTGCAGTCGTTCCAGGTGCTGCCACCGCAGGCTGCCGCGGCGCTGGGCTATTCACCCACGCGGCGCGTGATCAACGTGGTGCTGCGGCAGAGCTTCGCGCAGGAGACAGCGAATGTGACCATGCGCGCCGCCACCGCGGGGAAGGGCCGCAGCGCGGATGCGAATGTGAGTTCGATCCGCCTGCAGGGCAACAGCATCCGGCAGTTCACGTTGCGGGCGTCAAAGACGGAACCCCTGCTGGAGTCCGACCGGGACATCCTCAGCCAGCCGACGACGATGCCTTATGACCTGCTGGGCAACGTGGTGTCGTTCCCCATCGCAGGTGGCGAGATCGATCCGAACCTGAGCGCGCTGGCAGGAACTCCGGTCACGGTGGCCGGTGTGCCGACGGGCACGGCCGATCCTACGCTGGAAGATTTCGCCGCACAGGCGAATGAGGCACACCTCAGTGACATGGGTCGCTACCGCACGCTGCTGTCGGACCAATACACCTTCGGCTTGAACGGCAACTGGAACGTGCCGCTGCCGCGCGCCATGTCGCTGAGCATGAACATGAACGCGGACCGCAGCCAGTCCGTGTCGCAGACCGGTGCGACCAGTGTGTTGCTGCATGTGCCGGCGTCTTCGCCGTTCTCGCCGTTCAGCCAGGATGTCGGTGTGGCGCGTTACCTGGGTCATCCGCTGGAGCAGCAGAACGACCCGTGGAGCGTGAACTTCAACGGCACGCTCAATTCGCAGCTGGGCAAGTGGCGCACGCTGCTCAACAGCAACTTCAGCTGGCGCGAGTCCGCCACCGTGAGCGAGCGGCGGCTTGATACTTCTGCGTTGCAGTCGGCGATCGACGCGGGCACGGCGAACCCCTTCGGCACAGGGGCACTGGACCTCGTGGGCGACATGCTCACGGACCGCGCCACCTCGCGTGGCTACAACGCGGCGTTGCAGCTGCAGACCTCGGCCACGCTGTTCACGATGCCGGCGGGTCCGGCGACGTTCTCGGCCCGCGGCGAGCTGCGGCAGAGCGAGCAGCGTTCGCGCACGGTGGGCGTCAACAACGTCTCGAGCCGCAACAAGCGGCAGGATGAGCTGGCGTTTGCTTCGCTGCAGGTCCCGCTGTTCGGGCGGCCGCCTTCACAGCCATTTGCCATGAATACTGTGCAGGTGACGCGGCAGGCTGCGGGCGCACCCCCCGCTGGTGCAACACAGGGCGCACCCCCACCCGGAGGACCGCCGGGCGCGCCGCCAGGTGCGCAGCGCCAGCAGGCGGCACCCGCCTCCCGCCCTTCACCCGCCGCTGCACCAACCACCATGCCGCCGCCCAACCCCCTGGCCGCGCAGCCGGCCACTTTCGGCATGGGCGCGGAGCTTTCTGGCAGCGCACGCGACGTGACCGTCGTGGGCACCTTGTTCGACTACGGCTACGGCCTCAACTGGCGCTGGGGCAACCGCCTCACCATGCGCGCCGGCGTGAACCACGAGAAGGTGGCACCGCAGCCGGAGTCGCTCACCAATCCCATCGTCACCATCGACGATTATCGCACCTATGACTTCGTGCGCCAGGAGACGGTGCTGGTGCGCTACATCACCGGCGGCAATCCCGACCTCGAGGTGGAGAACCGCCGGCGCATCACCTTCGGCGGCACGGCCCGGCCATTGGTCAGCGTCGACTTCACGTTGAATGCCGAGTACCAGCGCACCATCGGCCGCGACGCGGTATCGCAGCTTCCGGCGGTGAGCGAGGACGTGCAGCTGGCTTTTCCCGATCGCTATGTGCGCGATGCCGAAGGCCGGCTGATTGAAGTGGATGCGCGGCTGGTGTCGTTCGAGCGCACAGAGACCGAACAGATTCGCTGGGGCGCAAACTTCCGCCGCGCTTTCGCCGTGCCGCAGGTGGCGCCCACGACGCTGGCCAGTGGCCCGCGCATCATCATCAATGATGGCAGCGCCGGCGATGAGCTGTCGGGCGCCGGCTGGCGCGTGAACGCGAACTTCACGCATACCTGGATACTCGCGAACAAGCGCCTGGCGCGCACGGGCCTGCCGGAGCAGGACCTGCTGGCCGGCGGCGTGGGCCTGGGCAGCAGCATCTCGCGCCACAGTGTGCAGGGCCGCTTCGGCGTGGGCCACAATGGCATCGGCATGCAGCTCGCCGGCAACTGGCGCAGCCGCACGCGCATCACCGCCGGCACGTCGGATGATCCCAACGACATCACCTTCAGCTCACTGCTGCGGTTTGATCTCTCCGCATTCGCCAACCTTGGCACCGTGTTTCCCTCCAGCCCGCTGCTGAAGGATTCGCGCGTGACGCTGGGCGTGGACAACCTGCTCGACGCCCACCAGAAGGTGCGCGACGAGGATGGCATCACACCGCTGCGCTACCAGCGCTACCTGCTGGACTCACGCGGCCGCATGGTCTCGCTGTCGCTGCGCAAGATGTTCTGAGGCGGTCCGGGGTTCCCGGCCGTACCCGGTCGTACCCGATTGCGCCCGGCTGTGCGTGATCCAACTGGCCTTCGGGGCGTGTGAGCCGAGTTTTCTTTGAGGCGTGGACGATCGGCAAATTCGGCCCGGCGGAAATTTGCCGATCGTCCACGAGTGGCGCCGTTCGCCGAACTGCGGCCGCTACAGGCCGTGGCCGCCGGATCCTGCTGGCGCGGCAACGGCGGCACCGGCACCGCGGATCAAGGCCGCGCCGAGCGCAGCACCGAGGATGACGAATCCGGCGCCAGCCGCGAAGGCCAGCCGGTAGCCGGCGTTCAGGGCCTCGACGGCAGCGCCGGCCTGCTGCAGCCCATCCGCGGGCAGGGCATTCTGCGTATGCGCGGCAGCAAGGCTCGCCAGCACCGCCAGGCCCAGGGCGCCGCCCATCATGAAAGAGGTGTTCACCATCCCAGATGCCAGGCCTGACTCGCTGGGGGGCACATCATTCATCGCCGCCAGCAGCAGCGGGTTGAAGGCGATGCCGGCGCCGACGCCAAGCAGTGCCATGGCCGGTATCACGTCGAGCCACACGCTGCCGTCCACTGGTGCGCGTGCGAACAGGAGCAGGCCGCAGGCGGCGATCAACAGCCCCGCCACCAGGGGACCGCGCAGGCCGAAGCGCATCACCAGCCTGGCCGAGATCCCCAGCGAACAGGCCGCCATGATGAGATTGGCCGGCAGGAAGGCGAGGCCTACCTCCAGGGGGTCGCGTCCCAGCACCAGCTGCAGGTACAGCGCCGAGATGAAGAACCACGCGAACATGCCCGCCGCCCACAGCACGGCGATGAGGTTTGCGGTGGTGACGCTCTTGCGGCGCAGGAGCGCCGGCGGCATCAGCGGCGCCTCGATGCGCGACTCGATATGGAGGAAGGCCACCATCATCACGGCGGCGATGCCGAGTTTCACCAGGGTGCGTGGTGACAGCCAGCCGACTTCGTTGCCGTTCACGATGGCGTAGACGGCGAGCAGCATGGCGCCGGTGACGATGATGGCGCCGAGCCAGTCGAGTCGTGGTGCACCTGCCATGCCGCGGCCGGCGGGGATCAGCATCTGGCAGGCCACATATACCGCGATGCCGATGGGCACATTGACCAGGAAGATCCAGTGCCAGCCCACCGAATCCGTCAGCAGGCCGCCGAGCAGCACGCCGATGCTGCCGCCGCCGGAACAGACGAAGCCGTAGATGCCCATGGCCTTCGCGCGTTCACCGGGTTCGGTGAACACATTCATGATCAGTGACAGCGCGGCGGCGGAGACCACGGCGCCGCCCACGCCCTGCACTGCGCGTCCGATGATGAGCATGGACTGCGTGGTGGCCAGGCCGCAGGCGGCCGAGGCCAGCGTGAACAAGGCGAGGCCACCCAGGAACACACGCCGATGGCCAAGCACATCACCCAGCCGGCCCCCCAGCAGCAGCAGGCCGCCGAAGGTGAGCAGGTAGGCGTTCACCACCCATACCAGGGAAGTCTCGGTGAACTGCAGGTCCTCGCGGATGGAGGGCAGCGCGACGTTCACGATGGTGCTGTCGAGCACGATCATCAGGACGCCGAGGCAGAGGATGTACAGCGCCAGCCAGCGCTGGCTGTGCGAGATGCCGTGGGCCATGGGATGCGGGGTCGGGAGGGTCGCGCATCCTAGCCCAAAGGGGGTGCGGCGGCGAAGCTCCGGCCCGCCTCTTTTTTCGGCGACCGGGGTTGCGCCACTGCCAGCGGCGGCGCGCGCACCCCGGTTTTTGTCGCCCCTTATTTTTGTAGTCGCCTCCCCCCGTCTGGCGGCGATCATACCCCGCCGGAACCCCTATTTGCGAAACGCGGCGTTTTCCATCCGCACCCTCCGTGCTAAGGTCCGCCGACATATCGCACCCTCGATTCCGGGGTAAGAGAACAACTACATGGCCCGGACCGCACTGCCGCAGATTCCCCGCGAAGAACTGGATCAGCTGCGCGAGTTCCGCCTGCTGCCGAACCTCACCAAGATCCCGCTGTTCGTCGGCCTGATGGCTGGCCTGACCTGGGTGGCCTGGAATTCGGACAATCCCTGGCTGCTGGTGCCGCTGTACATCGCACTGGGGTACCTGTGGATGGGCATGGTCACGTTCATGCACGACGCGCTGCACCACACCCTGTTCCGAAGCAAGGCGGTGAACTGGGCCTTCGGCATCCTCTGCATGCTGCCGATCTTCGCGACATTCGTGGGCTTCCGCGAGGATCACATCGAACATCACCGGCACAACCGCTCGCCGCGCGATCCGGACGCGTTCACGATGGGCAAGCGCGGTGTGGGCGACTTCGTGCTCTTCTATGCATATGCCGCGATCGGTGGCGTGCTCAGCTTCATCCACTTCAACTTCATCTACCCCTTCCAGAAGTTCGGGCTGAAACTGTGGGCCATCCAGCTGTTCGAGCTGGCGCTGAAGGGCACGGTGTACTGGCTGGTGCTGTCGTGGGCGGCGGAGCAGGGCATGCTCGGCAAGGCGCTGGAGGTATGGCTGTATCCGGTGCTGGTGCTTTCGCTGCTGAATTCCATGCGCTTCATCGCCGAGCACTACGGCGCGCCGTGGAACGAGGGGCAGATGGCCGGCACGCGCACGGTGACATCAAACCCCGTGCACTCCTTCTTCTGGAACAACATCAACTGGCACATCGGTCACCACGTGTATCCCACCGTGCCCTGGTACAACCTGCAGAAGCTGCACAAGGTGCTGGAGCCGCAGATCATCGCCAGCGGCGCGCCGGTAGATAAAAGCTACGTGGCGGTGTACTGGGATGCGCTGCGTCGCGGCCCCGAATCGCCGGAGCAGCTGGCAGAAGTACTGGCCTCCCGCAGCCCTGCCGCGCGTTTCGGCGCGGCAGGGGTTGAAGCGGCTTAAGGACTCTTGAAGCGGCCCACGTAGGCCGCCTTCGCCACCACCTTGCCACCCTTGATGGCCTCGAGCAGCTCGGCGCGGCTCGCGGTCGCGGGCAGGTCGAGCCTGGTGTTCAGCGCGTAGAACTCGAACACGTAGTGGTGGTAGCGCGGACCCGCCGGGGCACCCATGCCCATGTAGGCGTTGTCGCGCATGCCCTTGCCCACGACGGAGCCAGTGGGCAGCTTGCCTTCCTCGATCCGCGTCACCGGCGCCGTGGCGGGAATGTTCCACACCACCCAGTGCAGCACGTCTTCGGCATTGGGGCCGAAGGCCACATCGAGGTCATGCATGATGATGGCGATGCTCTGTGCATTCGCCGGGACGTTGCTCAGTGTGAAGTCCGGCTGCGTGTTGCCGCCGGCCATCGAGTACTTCGGCGGGACGATGCCGCCGTCGGCAAAGGCCTTGCTCTCGACCAGCAGCTGCACGAGGGCACCGCCACCGCCGCGCGGCGGTCCGCCGGCACGGGGACCACCAGGAGGACCACCACCGGGCGGACCACCTGGAGCCTGCGCGAGCACCGGGCCCGCGCCCATCGCAGCGAAAGCGAGCAGCGCTGCGCTCTTGATGAATGACCTTCGCATGTCGAACCCCTTCGGTTGGTGATGAGGATCAGGACATCGCGAGTATATCGCCGGCCATCGTGAACTCCGGCTGACGCGCCGGGGCCGTTCGGATCAGCCAGTCATGTGCGCGCGCTGGCGCTGCACTTCATGCACTTCGGCCAGTGGCAGATGGGTCTGCTGCGCGATCTGCGCAAGGATGGCGTGCGCGGGATCCTTTGGCATGCGCAGCTGATGCACGCGTTCCCAGATGCGCACGCGCATTTCAGGGGTGTGTTCGAGCGATCGCTGCGCAAGCAGGTCCTGGCTGCGGCGTTGCTCGGCTTCGAGCCGACGCCGTTCGAGTTGCGCGCGGAAGTCGCTGACGTAATCGGTGGTGATCATCGGGTCTCCGGTGCGCACAATGTGGCGCTGATGTTGATGCGGACGCGGATGGGGCAAGGCGTGCGCTCGTGCGAGGCCTGCAATCGCTGGCCGGGACAGGCAACCGTGACCTGCTTCTGCTGCGCGCGCCGCGCGCCAGCGGTGGCCACTTCGGCGACGTAGTCGTGCAGTCCCAGCTCGCCATCGCAGCCCTTGCAGGGGCAGGCGTAGCGGAACAAGGTGCGCGCGCCGGGAAAGTACGAGTAGTTCTGCTGCGAGGGCGGCAGGGTCGAGCCATCGTCAAAGTCGAGCTCGACATGGAGCTCTGAAACCTGCGGAAAGAGCTCGCGCAGTGGCGTGGCCCTGTTCAGTTCCTGTTTCTGCAGTTTCCTGCTGTCCGGTAGCGATGCCCTGGTGGAGGGACGGCTCACGTCGTACCGCTCGCCGGCTTGGTCTCCGGCGCTGTAAGCGTAGTAGCGGTGTCGGCCACAGGCGCTTCGCCGCGCCGGCGCAGGCGTTCATCCTGACGCTGCTTGCGCGCGAGTTCCCGCTGCCGCTTCTGCTGGCGGAAGTTCACCTTCGCCATTTACCTGCTCCTGAAAGAAAACGGGCCGGCATAGCCGGCCCGCATTCGACTAAGGCTGGGTTACCAGCGGCCGCCACCGCCGCCGCCGTAACCACCGCCGCCGCCGCCACCGCTGCGGCCACCGCCGCCGCCGCCGTAGCCGCCGCGACCACCACCGCCGCCGCCACCGCCGCGGGGCTTGTCCTGCGCCTCATTCACGCGCAGCGGACGACCGCCGAGATCCTTGCCGTTGACGGCCTGGATCGCACGCGCGGCATCGGCGCTGCTCATCTCGACGAAGCCGAAGCCACGGGGACGGCCGGTCTCGCGATCGTTGGGGAGGGACACCGATTCGACAGTGCCGTGCGGTGCGAACAGCGCGCGGACCTGGTCCTCGGTAGCGGTGAACGGCAGGTTGCCGACATAAATCTTGGCCATGTGTGTGAACTCTTCTCTCTATGACTGATGAAATGACAATGGCAGGGAAACGGAGTCGTAGAGAGCCGCATCGCGGCAGACCATGATCCAGTCCTGACACCTGATCGGCAGGCGTTTCGGCTCGAGCGAGTGCACCCGGACAGAGGTGCATGGACGATACAAACGAACGACGATCTGCGGGCAGTCTAGCGGGTTTGTTGGCCTGCGGGGAGAAATCTCACCAGAAATCAGTGATTTCCGGCTGTCATGGCAGCTAATTCCTCATTGCGTCGTCAATTGGCTTCACTCCGGGAGCCGCGGGATAGACCGGTTGCAGCATCGTCGGGGTTGGCACCGGCAACCATACTGGGGTCGCGATGCCGAGACTGACTCCCCTCCATTGCATGCGTTCCGGTGCTGCAGCGGCGCTGGCCCTGGTGCTGCTGGCGTCCTGCGGCGGGAGTGACGGGACGGCGGCGCCACCGGCTGCGCCGCCGCCTGACAGCCTTCCACCAGAGAGTGTTCCAGCGCAGCTGCCCGAACCACTGCGGCGCGGCCCGCCCAGCGACGTGCCTGCCGCGCTGCAATGGCAGCGCTGGCGCATGCTCGACGCGGATGTCAACGCGGTGACTTTCCGCAGCATGGAATCGCTGTTCCCGGTGGCCACCGTTGCACGCAGCGGGCCGGTATGGGATCTGCCGCGCGACGAGCAGGCGCTGGATTTCAATTACCAGTGGCAGGGCCAGTCTTTGCCCGCCTCCTCGTTCGCGGCGCGCACATTCACCAATGCGCTGCTGATCCTGAAGGATGGTCGCATCGTCTTCGAGTCCTATAGCAATGGCAGCGACGCGAGCAGCCGCTTCATCGGCTGGTCGATCAGCAAGTCGGTGACTTCGGTGCTGGTGGGATGCGCGCTGGCGGATGGCAGCATCGCCTCCCTGGATGATGCCGTGACCACCTACGTGCCTGATCTCGCGGGCTCGGCCTATGACGGCGCCTCGATACGCGACCTGCTCGAGATGCGCTCGGGTGTGGCGTATGACGAGACCTACGACTTCACCAATCCGGGTCCTGCCGCGATGAACCACATCGAGGCGCTGGTGCGCAACACCACGCGCTTCGCGGAGATCGCCCGCGTGCTGCCGCGCCGCTTCGCACCTGGTGCGCAGTTCGAGTACAAGACCATTGATACCGGCGTGCTGGGCTGGCTGCTGGAGCGGGCCACCGGTGCGAGTGTTGCCATGTATACGGAGCGATGCCTGTGGCAGCCGCTGGGCGCGGAGGCCAATGCGTTCTACATCCTGGACGGACCGCCGGGGATCGGGCGCGCGTTCAACGGCGCCGGCTTCAACGCCACGCTGCGCGACTTCGGGCGCTTCGGGCAGATGATGCTCGACCTGGGAGTTGCCGACGGGCAGCGCGTGATCCCGGAGAGCTGGGTGCGCGAGTCCACCACTTCGCGCCAGGCGGAGGATCCGGTGACCGGCGGGTACGGGCTGCACTGGTGAACCCTGGCAGGAAGCACTGCCTACATGGCCGTCGGGCTGCAGGGCCAGTATGTGTACGTGTCACCGGAGACGCGTACGGTGGTGGTGAAGCTCAGCCACTTTCCGCCCGGGGACAACAATGCCCTGCAGGGCGAGACCGTGGCATTCATGGCCGCAGCGGCGGCGTGGAATCCCTGATCCGGGCTATTTTCCGATACAGAAGCTGCCAAAGATGCGGCCGAGCAGCTCGTCGCTGCTGACGTCGCCGACCACTTCTCCCAGCGCGCGCTGGGTTTCCCGCAGTTCGAGCGCAGCCAGTTCGCCCTGCTTCGCGGCCAGCTGTGCCGCGGCGGCTGCGAGCCTGGCGGACGCGCGACGCAGCGCCTCGACATGGCGTGCGCGGGCGGAGAAGGTGCCGCCGCCCTCCTCCGCATGGCCCGCGCGCGCGGCAAGGCGCCGGCGCAATTCGTCCAGCCCTTCGCCTGTGGCTGCCGAGATGGGCAGGACCGGGGCGGCGGTGCCTGTGCCCGGGTGTGTGCTCAGCCCCGGAATGTGCCGCTGCGCTTCCGGCACGAGGTCGATCTTGTTCAGCAGGATGGTGACGGGCACGCCTTCCGGCAATGCGGCCCGCTCCTCCTCGAAGGATTGCGCGCCTGGATCCGCGCTGGCGTCGACCACGAACAGCAGGTGATCCGCTTTGGCGATCGCTTCGCGCGCGCGGCGCATGCCTTCGGCTTCGATGGCATCGCTGGTGTGTTCGCGCAGGCCGGCGGTGTCGATCAACTCCACGGGCACACCCTGCACCTGCACGCGTTCGCGCAGCAGGTCGCGCGTGGTGCCGGCCACCGGTGTGACGATGGCGACGTCATGCCCGGCCAGCGCATTCATCAAGGTGCTCTTGCCGGCATTCGGCCTGCCGGCAATGGCGATGGTGAGGCCGCGCGTGAGCACGGCGCCCTGCTCTGCCGCGGCCAGCACGCCGGCCACCCGGCGCTGCACGTCTTCCAGCCGTTCGCGCAATTCCTGGCTGCCGAGGAAGTCGATTTCCTCTTCCGGGAAATCGATGGCTGCTTCCACATACACGCGCAGGCTGGTGAGCGCCGCGGCAGCCGCGTTCACTGCGTCACTGAAACCTCCCTGCAATGAACGCAGTGCCGCCTGCGCGGCGCGCTTCGATCCGGCCTGGATGAGGTCGGCCACCGCTTCGGCCTGCGCGAGGTCGATGCGGTTGTTGAGGAAGGCGCGCTCGGTGAACTCGCCGGGCCGCGCCCGTCGCGCGCCGAGCTCGACGATGCGCTCGATCAGGGCTTCGACGATGACATCTCCGCCATGCCCCTGCAGCTCCAGCACATGCTCGCCGGTATAGGAATGCGGTGCGGGGAAATGCAGCACGATGCCGGTGTCGAGCAGTTGACCGTCCGCGTCCTGCCAGCTGAGGTAGCGCGCCTCGCGCGGCGCCGGCAATTCGCCCAGCAGCGCGCGCGCGATGGCGGGCACGTCCTCGCCCGAGACCCGCACGATGGCCACGCCGCCCCTGCCGGGTGGAGTGGCGGCGGCGACGATGGTGTCGCGCCGGGCCATCGCTTCAGCGCATGGACATCAGTCGCGCACGGGCTGCGCCGCGGCGATGCGGCGGTTGATGTTCCATTGTTGCGCGATGGTGAGGATGGTGTTGGTCACCCAGTACAGCACCAGGCCCGCGGGGAAGAAGGCGAACATCACCGACATCACCAGCGGCAGCACCATGAACACCTTGGCCTGCACCGGATCAGCCGGCGTGGGCTGCAGCTTGTACTGCAGGAACATGGCGCCGGCCATGATCACCGGCAGCACGAAGTACGGGTCGCGCGAGGAGAGATCCTGCAGCCAGCCGAAGAACGGCGCCTGGCGCATCTCCACGCTCTCGAGCAGCACCCAGTAGAAGGCCAGGAACACGGGCAGCTGGATCAGCATGGGCAGGCAGCCGGCAGCCGGGTTCACCTTCTCTTTCTTGTAGAGCTCCATCATGGCTGCCCCAAGCTTCTGCCGGTCATCCTTGTAGGTTTCCTGCAGCTGCTTCATGCGCGGGGCGACCAGCTTCATCTTGGCCATCGAGCGGCCGGAGGCCTCTGACAGCGGATAGAAGAGCAGCTTGAGCAGGAAGGTGATGGCGATGATGGCCAGGCCCCAGTTGTTGAAGACCACATGGGCCTTGTCCAGCAGCCAGAACAACGGGCGCGAGAGGAAAGTCAGTTTGCCGAAGTCCGCGGCACGCCCGAGCTCGGGGTGGATGGCGGTGAGCTGGCGCTGCAGCTTGGGGCCGACGAACAGCGTCTGCGTGATGGTGTCGGTCGCGCCGGCGGCGACAGTGCGCGTGGGGCCGACGTCGGTGGCCAGGAATTCGTTCTGGCGCACGCGCAGCGTGTAGTGATGCTTCTCGTCACCCGGCGGCACGATCGCCGATACAAAGTGGTGCTCAAGCGCGGCGAACCAGCCACCGGTGAATTCCTGGTTGAAGCGCGCGTCGGACTCGTTGGTGATCTTCAGCTTCTCGTACTTCTTGCCGTCGTAGTAGGCGGGGCCGGTGAAGGAGTAGCTGTCGACGTTGAAATAGGAGCGCTTGAGCACCGGCATGTCGCGCTGGATCTGCGCATAGGGCGCCACCGACCAGGCGCCTTCGCTGCCGTTCGTCACCTCGTACTTCACGTCGATGCGGTAGGAACCGCGCCTGAAGGTCAGGGTCTTGGTGACCTCGACCCCGGAGGGCGACTTCCAGGTGAAGGGCACGTGCAGCTCGTCCAGCCCCTCTTCGAGGCGGAAGCTGGTGAAAGGTGTCTCGAACAGCGCCAGGTGCGTGGGGAAGTCGCCGGCGCCCGCGCCGGTGAGACCGGTCTGCAGCACATATTCATCGCCGGGACCGTTGTCGCGCAGCAGGCGCACTACTTCGCTGCCGCCCTTGTGCACCGGGTACAGCAGCAGGTCGGCGCGCACCAGTTCGGCGCCACGCAGGCTGATGTCCACATCGAGTACGTCGGTGGTGACATTGAGCACGCCGGCGGCGGCATCGGAGGCGGGAGTCGCAACGGCGGCCGCAGCGGTCGGGACCGCTCCAGGGGCAGTGGCCTGCGGGACAGCGCCGTCGGCCGGGGTCGCGGCCGGCGTGGCAGCCGGGTTGCCGGCGCTTTCGCTGGTGGGCACCGTGGGCACGGCGGCGGCCAGCGGGTTGTCGCGTCTCTCCTGCTCGAGCGCGCGCTGGGCCTGGGCGGCCGCGGCGGCATCCTGCGCGCCGAACTCCTTTATCCACACTTGCACATTGACGATCAGGATCAGCGCCAGGCCGATCCACAGGGCAGCTCGCAGGTTTTTCATGGTACGGGGTCGATCCCGCCTTCATTGAAGGGGTGGCAACGCAGGATTCTTCGCGTCGTCAGGGACAGTCCCCTGACGGCGCCATGTCTTTCGATCGCCTCCTGCGCGTAGCAGGAGCAGGTGGGGTGGAAGCGGCAGCATTGGCCCAGATGTGGGCTAATGAAGAGCTGGTACCCCTTGATTATTGCGATCATGAAACGGCGCATCGTTCGCGGATCTTTTTCCAGAGTCCATCGAGGCTTTCGCGAAGCTGCGCATTATGCGCCGTCCGTGCCCCGTTGCGGGCTCCGACCACCAGGTCCAGCGCCGGCAGGCCGGCCGCCGCCAGGCGGAAGGATTCGCGCACTACCCTCTTCACACGGTTGCGCGCGACGGAATTGCCCACGGCCTTGGCGCCGATGGAAAGACCCAGCCGGGCGTGGCCCAGCTCATTCGGTGCGGCGTTGACCGCAAAGCAGTCATCCACCACACGCTGGCGGCGCGAGTACACGGTGTTGAAAGCGGCTGACGACAGCAGCCGCTGGTGGCGGGCGAAACCCCGCCGGGCAGGCGCTGCGCCGCTCATGGCGCAGTCGCTTTAGGGGATCAGGCGCTTGCGGCCCTTGGCGCGACGACGGGCCAGCACCTTGCGGCCGTCGGCGGTGGCCATGCGGGCACGGAAGCCGTGCGTGCGGACACGCTTGATCTTGCTCGGCTGGTATGTGCGTTTCGTTGCCATGGCGCTTGAAGGTCGGAAAAATGGGTGCGGCAGGGTACGCAGGGCGGTCGGTGAAGTCAACCGCCGATCGCTGAAGCGGGGAATCTGGCCTCGCGGCAGTGGTGGCCGATTGCAGTATGGCATCTCCCGGCGGGGCGAGTAGACTCGCCCTCCCCCCACGACTGCCATCGCCACCAAGAGCGACGAGCCCAAGTATTTCCATGTCCGAGCTGTGGCCCCAGGTGCTCTCGCACCTCAGCAACGAACTGCCGGAGCAGCAGGTGAATACCTGGCTGCGGCCGCTGCAGGCGGTGCAGGAAGACGGCGTGCTGCGGCTGCTGGCGCCGAACCGTTTTGCGGTGGACTGGGTGCAGAGCAATGCGGCCGAGCGCATCGGGTCGCTGCTGCGTGGCACGCCTGGCGGGAACCTGCGGTTGGTGGTGGAGATCGGTTCGCGCACGGTGAGCGCGCCGGTGAATGGCAATGGCCAGGATGGCGCGCATGGCGGCAACGGTGCAGCGCCGGCGGCGAAGCGCCCTGCCCCGCAGTCCAGCTACCAGGTTGGCGCGCGGATGAATCCGGAATCCACCTTCGACCGTTTCGTCGAGGGCAAGAGCAACCACTTCGCGAAGGCCGCGGCCATGCAGGTGGCGGAGAATCCCGGCCGCGCCTACAACCCGCTGTTCATCTACGGGGGCACGGGCCTGGGCAAGACGCACCTGATGCAGGCCGTGGGACATGTGATCCGCGAGCGTGATCCTTCCGCGCGCATCGCCTACGTGCACTCCGAGCGGTTCGTGGACAACATGGTGCAGGCCCTGCGCCACAACACCATGAACGAGTTCAAGACGGCGTACCGTTCGCTGTCGGCGCTGCTCATCGACGATATCCAGTTCTTCGCCAACAAGACGCAGTCGCAGGAAGAGTTCTTCCACACCTTCAACGCACTGTTCGAAGGCCAGGCGCAGATCATCCTCACTTCGGACCGGTATCCCAAGGAGATTCCGGGGCTGGAGGAAAGGCTCAAATCACGCTTCGGCTGGGGTCTTTCGGTGGCCATCGAGCCGCCGGAGCTGGAGACTTCCGTAGCCATCCTGATCAGCAAGGCGCAGGACGCAGGCCTTTCGCTGCCGGAGGAAGTGGCGTTCTTCGTTGCCAAGCGCATCCGTTCGAACGTGCGCGAGCTCGAGGGTGCGCTGAGGCGCATCGTGGCCAACGCCCGCTTCACCGGGCAACCGGTCACGCTGGACTTCGCCCGCGAGGCGCTGAAGGACCTGCTGAACCTGCAGGCGCGCCTGGTGACCATCGAGAACATCCAGAAGACGGTGGCGGATTATTTCAAGCTGCGGATGTCTGACCTGCTGTCCGAGAAGCGCAGCCGTTCACTGGCACGCCCGCGGCAGATCGCGATGACGCTGGCGCGTGAGCTCACGCAGCTGTCACTGCCGGAGATCGGCCAGGCCTTCGGTGGTCGTGACCACACCACGGTGATGCATGCCTGCCAGCGTGTGCAGGGATTGCAGGAAGCAGACACGCGGGTGCGCGAGGATTATTCAAACCTGGTGAGGATCCTCACGGGTTGATGGAGGCGCTCGCGCCTGTGGACAAGCCTGTGAATGACCCTGTGGACAAGCCTGGGGAAAAACAGGGAGTTGTTTTGGGGATGGATTACCCACAGGGCGCCAACAAGTCGCGGGCGGTCAATCCCCGACATTGTCGTGACCGTTTTGATGCGCAAGGGCATGTTCCACAAGGGCGAAAGTGTTTATCCTCACTGTCCACAGGCCTAATCACGACAGTGATTATTTGAATTCCAAGAAGGTTCTTTCATGAAGTTCAGCGCGACACGCGAGCAGATCCTGGGACCGCTGCAGTCCGTCATCGGTGTGGTCGAACGCAAGCAGACCATGCCGGTGCTGGCGAATGTGCTGCTGGCCGTGAAAGGCAACCGCCTGTCCGTCACCGGCACAGACCTCGAGGTCGAGCTGGTCGCTTCGGGTGAGGTGAACGTGGCGCAGCCGGGCGAGATCACGGTGCCCGGTCGCAAGCTGCTCGATATCGCCAAGTCGCTGCCGGAAAAGGCGGCGGTCACGGTGACCATCGACGGAGAGAAGCTGAAGGTCACGGCCGGGCGCAGCCGGTTCACGCTGTCCACTCTGGCCGCGACGGAGTTCCCGGTGGTGGAGTCGGTGAATGCCACCCAGACCATCTCGCTGCCGCAGGCCGAGCTCGGCCGGCTGATCGGCAAGACGCATTTCTCGATGGCGCAGCAGGACGTGCGCTACTACCTGAACGGCACTTTGCTTGAAACGGACGGGAAAACGCTTCGAATGGTGGCGACTGACGGCCATCGTCTGGCAATTGCAGAGACCACGCTGGCCGATGCGGCGAAGAACGTGCAGGCCCAGCAGGTCATCGTGCCCCGGAAGGGTGTGCTGGAGCTGCAGCGCATCCTTGGCTCCAGCGGGGAAGTGGAGATCCAGATCGGAACCAACCACATTCGGCTGCAGATTGGCGACATTCGATTCACTTCGAAGCTCATTGATGGCAAGTTTCCGGAATATGGGCGCGTAATCCCGGCCAGTCCCGGCAAGATCGTCGTGGTAGAGCGCGATTCCATTCGTGCGGCGCTGCAGCGAACCGCGATTCTCTCCAATGAGAAATACCGCGGGGTGCGGGTCAGCCTGGCCAAAAATTCCGTGAAGCTGCAGGCCCACAATCCCGAGCAGGAAGAGGCGCAGGACGAGGTCGAGGTCGACTACAGCGGTGAAGAGCTGGAGATCGGTTTCAACGTCACCTACCTGCTCGATGCACTGGCGGCAGTCGATACCGAATCGGTGGAGATCGGGCTCACCGACGCGAACAGCAGCTGCCTGATCCGCTCGCCAGGGACTACGGCTTCCCGCTACGTTGTCATGCCGATGCGGCTGTAGGCCGCATTTCCGCCAGTGAGCCTGGCGTCGCTCCGCATCCGTGACCTTCGCTGCCTGGCGGAGGCGGAGCTTTTCTTCGGGCCTCGCCTTAACCTCATCCACGGCCCCAATGGGTCCGGGAAAACTTCCATCCTGGAAGCGGCGTTCCTCATCGGGCGAGGGCGGTCCTTCCGCAGCCGGCATACCGAAACCCTGATCAGGCGAGGCAGCGAGGCGCTGCAGGTCTTCGCCGAGACAGTAGATCCGCCTCATCGCATCGGCTTCGAGTACCGCCGCGAGCAGTCGTACGTCGCGCGGGTGGATGGGGCTGACGCAGGTGGGCTCGCCGAACTGCCTCGCTCCTTGTTCGTGGAAGCCATCGATCCGGAGGTGCATAGGCTGGTGGAAGGCGCGCCGGGCGAGCGCCGGAGATGGCTGGACTGGGGAGTGTTCCACGTGGAACCTCTGTTCCTGGAAAGCTGGCAGCGATTCAGCCGGGCGCTTCGCCAGCGCAACGCGGCGCTGAAGGCGGGGCAGGATCCGAGGTCGTGGGAAGGTGAGTTGGCAGTTCAGGGTGAGGCTGTGGCGCAGGCGAGGGGTCTCTGGTTTGAGCGGCTCAAGCCGTTGCTGTCCGACGCCATTCAGCGGCTCGCCAACCTGGATGTGGAACTCAGCTACTACCGCGGCTGGGGCGCCGACCGGTCACTGTCCGCAGCACTTGAACAGGGGCTCGAGCGGGACAGGGAAAGGGGCTCCACCCTGTCGGGACCCCAGCGGGCCGATGTGTTGCTGCGGGTGGCGGGCAAGGCGGCAAAGGAATCGCTCTCGCGCGGACAGCAGAAACTGGTGGCCGCTGCAATGGTTCTCGCATTGCTGCGCGCACTGAAGGAGGAGGGCGCGCCAACCGCAACCCTTCTCCTGGACGATCCCGCTGCGGAACTGGATGCCGGAAGGTTGGGCGCCCTGGTGTCCATGGTCCAAAGCCTGGACTGCCAGCTGATCATCACCAGTCTGGAATCCGACCGCGCCCCGTTCGGTCATCCCGAAAGGATGTTCCACGTGGAACGTGGCGAGGTGCGGTCAGTAGTGTAGAAAGGAATCTGCCGGCAAAAGCGCCAAAGATGGGCTAATTTGCGGCGATCAGTGAGGTATTTTCGGCCACCAACCTGTGTATCAGGGTCACCAGCGCGTTCGGGCTGTATGGCTTGGTCAAATGCTCCTGGAAGCCCGCATCCAAGGCCCGCTTCCTGTCCTCCAGCCGGGTATATGCCGTCACCGCCACCGCCGGGAGCTGGCTGGCGTCCAGTCCCAGCTCGTGGCGGACGATGCGCAGGAACTGGTTGCCGTCCAGGGCAGGCAGGCCGATATCGCTGACCAGCACGTCGAATGACCCACCGGGCTTCGCTTCCCTGAGCCGTGTCAGCGCCTCCGCGGCTGTACCCACCGCCGTCACCTGCGCGCCATGCTCCTCCAGGATCCGCTTCAGGACCTCGCGCATCTCCGCCTGGTCCTCCACGACCAGGACGCGCACACCCCCGAGTGAGTGCACACCCGGACTGGCCGGCGTGACCTCCACGTTGTGGCCTGACGCACTCCCCACACGCTCCGGCAGCGTCACCACGAAACGCGAACCCAGGCCACGACCCTCACTCTCCGCGCGGATGGTGCCGCCGTGCAGCTCCACGATCTGTCGGGCGATCGACAGGCCCAGTCCCAGCCCGCCATAGCCACGTGAGCGCGCGAAGTCCGCCTGGCGGAAGCGGTCGAAGACATGCGGCAGCAGGCTGGCGTCGATCCCCTGGCCGGTATCGCGCACCTCGATGGTGTATCGCCCCGCGTCGGGCTTCGCGCAGGAAAGCGAGATGGTGCCGCCGCGAGGGGTGAACTTGACGGCATTCGACAGCAGGTTGTCCACCACCTGCCGCAGGCGCGTACCGTCAGCCTGGATCGGCGCCGGTCCCGGCAACGGATGCCAGGCGAGGGTAATGCCACGGCCCTCGACCGACGGCAGCATGCTGGCGTGAACCGAGGCGAGCAGCTCGTTGAGATCCAGCGCCTCCGGCTCCAGTTCGAACTTGCCATTGGTCAGCCGACAGCTGTCCATCAGGCCTGAAATCAGGCGGCCGAGCGAGACGGCGTTCTCGCTGATCACCGCCAGGCCTTTCTGCAGCATCTGCTCGTCCTTCACGAACTGCGTACGCAGCAGCCGCGACCAGGCCACGATGTTTGCCAGCGGGGTGCGCAGCTCATGCGAGACCGTGACGAGGAATTCGTCCTTGGCGTGCATGGCGCGATCCACCTCGCAACGCGCCACACGCTCGGCGTCGAGCAGCCGGGTACTGTCGGCAGCCAGCGTGCGGCAGCGCCGCTCGCTCTCGCGCAGTGCCGCCTCGCTCATCACGCGCTGGGTGATGTCGTCGAAGATGATGGCCACGCGCCGCTGCTGCGGCTCCCCGACGCGGAAGGCATAGACCTCGTACCAGTGCCCCAGGGACGCAGCCGGCAATTCGAAGCGCGCCGGCTCGCCACTGCGGGCGATGCGGCCGTATACGTCAAACCAGTGCTGCTCGAGTTGCGGTGTGAGCTCGCGGGCACGCCGCCCGACCGCGTTGTGCAGGCCGGTGTGGCGTTCAAAGGCGATGTTGGTCTCCAGGTAGCGGTAGTCCAGCACGTGCTGCGCGCTGTCGAACAGCACCTCGATGATGCAGAAGCCCTCGTCGATGGAGTTGAACAGGCGCCGGTACTTCTGCTCGCTCTGCCGCAGCTGCGCCAGCGAGCGTGCCTGCTCCACCGCCTGCCAGGTGCGTTCACCGGTTTCACCAATGAGCGAAATCTCTGATTCCGTCCAGTGGCGCGGCGAGGTCTGGTGGACGTACAGCGCAGCCACCATCTGCGCCTGCCGCACAAGCCGGTAGACCACGGCGGACCGGATATCCAGCGCCGCCTGGGATGGCGGGATCAGCTGCGCAACGGCCTGCGGTTCGACCAGCGCATCATCGATGGCGGAGACCTGCTGGGTGGCAGCCTCAACCTTCCAGGAGCCGAGCAGGGCGGCAATACCCGGACGCCGCCATTCCCCCAGAATGCGCAGCGCCTCACCCTCCGAATCGATCTCGGCATATCCCACCCGATCCACACCCAGACGCTCGCCCAGCAGGCGAACCGCGGCAAGCTGGATCTCGATGGGATCGCTGATGCAGCGCAGGTGATCGGACAGGCCAAGCAGGAACTCCAGCTGCTCCAGGTGGTCGCGCGGCACTGTGGACGTCGCGAGCATTTGTTCTTCTCCGTGGGGCGCAGATCATCGCGCGCGCCCACGGACCTGCGCACTAACCTGCATCACATGGCACCGCCGCGAAGATGCAGGTAAACAGGGTCGAATCCCGCCACCGCTTCCAGCGCATGCCGATCCAGCAGCTGCAGCCGGCCGCCATGCAGCTCGGCAAGGTTGGTGCGGCGCATGCACATCAGCGTGCGGTTCACGTGCACTGCGGAAAGCGCCAGCATGTCACCGAGCTCCGCCTGGGTGAGCGGCACCACGCAGGCATTGTCCTGCGTGAGGCCCAGGGACTCCAGCCGCCAGAAGACTTCGCACAACAGGTGCGCCGTACGCTGCAGGGCAGTGCGCTGGCCGATGTTCACCACCCACTCCCGCGTGATGGATTCTTCCACCGCACCGGCCCACCACAGTGCGCGCGCCAGGCGCGGGTGCCGCTCGAGCAGGGACAGCGCGCTTGCTGGCGGCAGCCAGGCCACGGTCACGGGGCTGAGCGTGGCGATGGAGTGATCCATGCGCCGCAGCAGCAGTACGCCCAGGTCGCTGACGTCGCCGGGCAGCATGAGGCCCACGATCTGCCGGCGGCCGTCGGGCAGCAGCTTGTAGCGGCAGGCGATTCCCTCAAGGATGGCGAAGATGCCCTCGGGCGGGCACCGCTCCTCGACGAAGCAGGCATGGGCACCGATGCGCCTTTCCATGCACAGCGCCGCGAGCAGCGCGCCGCGCTCCTCGTCGTCTAGCGGACAAAACCCCTGCAGCCGGCGGAGGAGATGCCCGGCGTGCTCCAGACTCATCGACGCCTCCGGCGGTATTCTCAGCGGCGGCCTTCGGTATGCGGCGGCAGGTTCACTGTTAACATAAGGGCAGATCGGGAACGTTAACCCAGATCAGTGACCGCCGGGGCGATGGGCGGGCCGGGGGGTGGTGAGCCCGGCGGGAAGGGCGGCCGGCGAAAAGCCCTCTCAGCGGCTATAATAATAAGGTGCAAACTCCGGGTGGCCCATGACCGCTGAAAACACCTATACGTCCAGTCATATCAAGGTTTTGAAGGGCCTTGACGCGGTGCGCAAGCGCCCGGGCATGTATATCGGCGACACCGACGATGGCACCGGCCTGCACCACATGGTGTTCGAGGTGGTGGACAACGCCATCGATGAAGCCCTGGCCGGACACTGCAACCGCATCCAGGTGATCATCCACGCCGACGAGTCGGTCACCGTGCGCGACAACGGCCGCGGCATTCCCGTCGACATCCACCCCGAAGAGGGACGCTCTGCAGCCGAGGTCGTGATGACCGTGCTGCATGCCGGCGGCAAGTTCGATGACAGCTCCTACAAGGTATCCGGCGGCCTGCATGGCGTCGGCGTGTCGGTGGTCAATGCGCTCTCCGACGTGCTTAACCTCACCATCCACCAGAGCGGCAAGGTCCACACGCAGCAGTACCGCCTGGGCACCCCGGTTGCCCCGCTGGCCGCAACCGGCACCACCACCGATCGCGGCACCACGGTGCACTTCAAGCCGTCGCCCACCATCTTCACCAACATCAACTTCGAATACGAGGTGCTGGCCAAGCGCCTGCGCGAGCTGTCGTTCCTCAATTCAGGCGTGCGCATCGAGCTGAAGGACGAGCGCGACGACAAGACCGACGTCTTCGAGCACGAGGGCGGGCTGAAGGCCTTCGTGCAGTACCTGAACCGGGCGCGCACCGCCATCCATCCCACCGTGCTGCATTTCACCGCGCAGGAAGGATCGATCGGCGTCGAGGTGGCGCTGCAGTGGAATGACTCCTACCAGGAGACGATGCTCTGCTACACCAACAACATCCCGCAGCGCGATGGCGGCACGCATCTGTCCGGCTTCCGCGCCGCGCTCACGCGCACGCTGAACGACTACATCGAGAAAGAAGCCAAGAAGGAAAAGGTCGCCACCACCGGTGACGACGCCCGCGAGGGCCTCACGGCCATTCTCTCGGTGAAGCTGCCCGATCCGAAGTTCTCCTCGCAGACCAAGGACAAGCTGGTCTCCTCCGAGGTGAAGGGCCCGGTTGAAACCCGCGTGGCCGAGAAGCTCGCCGAGTTCCTGCTCGAGAAGCCGGCCGAGGCGAAGAACATCGTCGGCAAGATCATCGACGCCGCCCGCGCCCGCGAGGCCGCGCGCAAGGCGCGCGAGATGACCCGTCGCAAGGGTGCACTCGACATCGCCGGCCTGCCCGGCAAGCTGGCCGACTGCCAGGAGAAGGATCCCGCGCTGTCGGAGATCTTCATCGTCGAGGGCGACAGCGCCGGAGGCTCGGCCAAGCAGGGCAGGGACCGCCGCACCCAGGCCATCCTGCCGCTGAAGGGCAAGATCCTCAACGTGGAGCGCGCCCGCTTCGACAAGATGATCTCCTCGCAGGAGGTGGGCACGCTGATCACCGCACTGGGCTGCGGCATCGGCAAGGACGATTTCAACATCGACAAGCTGCGCTACCACCGCATCATCATCATGACCGACGCCGACGTCGACGGCTCGCACATCCGCACGCTGCTGCTGACCTTCTTCTACCGGCAGATACCGCTGCTGATCGAGCGCGGCCACATCTACATCGCGCAGCCGCCGCTCTACAAGGTGAAGCGCGGCAAGCACGAGCTCTACGTGAAGGATGACGCCGAGCTCAACCAGATCCTGCTCAACAATGCCGTGGACGGCGCCGCGCTGCATGTCACCGAGGGCGCGCCGCCGCTGCAGGGCTCGAGCCTGGAGATGCTGGCCCGCCAGTACATGGAGGTGCAGGCCATCATCAAGCGCTGGAGCCGCCGCTACGACGCGCGGCTGCTGGAGCAGCTCATCTACCAGCCGCCGCTGACGGCCGGCGACTTCGGCCATGCCGACCGCCTGCGCGAGTGGGCCGCCGGGCTGCAGGGCGCGCTGAATGCGCCGCAGGATGCCGCGCGGCGCTACCAGATCGAAGTGCAACCGGGACCGGAATCCTCCGAGGCCGCCGCCGAAGACCTGCGCCCCGCGCGCCTGCATGTGCGCCGCACCGAGCACGGCACCACGCACGAGAAGGCCCTGCCGCCGGAGTTCTTCGCATCGGCCGAATACGGCCAGATCGCCGAGCTCGGCCGCACGCTGCAGGGCCTGATCGGCGAGGGCGCCCATGTGGTCAGCGGTTCGCAACGCCGTGATGTCGGCTCCTTCAAGGAAGCGATCACCTGGCTGTTCGACCAGGCGCGCAAGGGCCAGACCATGCAGCGCTACAAGGGCCTGGGCGAGATGAATCCCGAGCAGCTGTGGGAAACCACCATCTGCCCGGATACCCGTCGCCTGCTGCAGGTGAGGATCGAGGACGCCATCGCCGCGGACGACATCTTCAACACGCTGATGGGTGACCAGGTGGAGCCGCGGCGCGAGTTCATCGAGAAGAACGCACTGGCCGTGGCGAACCTCGACATCTGACGACGGCCTCAGCTGGCGACCGCGTCCTCCCAGGAGGCAAAGCGGTTGCGTCCCGATCCCTTGGCCTGGTACAGCGCCGCATCGGCGTGCCGGTACAGCAGGTCGAAACCGCCCTGCAGGTTGGTGGCGATGCCCAGCCCCACCGACACGGTGAAGCGGGTCGGTGATTCCACTGCACGCACTGCTGCCAGCAGCCGCGTTGCGATCTGCTCGGCACCATGCCGGTCGCAGTCGCGCGCGAAGATCAGGAACTCGTCGCCGCCCAGGCGGGCAGTGATATCGCCCGGCCTCACGCTGCCGCTCAGCGCGGCGGCCAGCGCGCGCAGCACGTCATCGCCTGTCTTGTGGCCGAGGGTGTCATTGATCTGCTTGAAGTGGTCCACGTCCACCAGCAGCGCTGCATGGCTGTGCACTTCCGGGGTGGACCACAGTTCATTGATCGCCGCCATCGCGCCGCGGCGGTTTGGCAGGCCGGTGAGCGGGTCCTGCATCGAGGAGTGGTAGTGTCGCCGCACCTCTGCCTGCTGCGCGTGCTGGCGTCGCGCGTACAGGTAGCCCAGCAGCATCGACAGCAACAGCGCCACGCCGCCGCTGACCCGCTCGATGCGATGGAAGTGCGCTTCCTGCGAGAGGTAGTAGTCGAGCCCGAAATCCACGCCCACGAATCCGGCCACCTGGCCCGCGCTGTCGAAGATGGGTGCGTGGCCGCTGAGGAACATGCCGTAGTCGTCGACCTGGAAGCCGGGCGTGACGTACGTCTTCCCCGCTGACAGGCGCTGCAGCCAGTCGTCGCGGTATTCCTCGCGCTGCTCGTACAGCTCCAGGTAGCGTGAAGCCTTCAGTCCGCCGCGACTTGCGGCAAATTGCGCATCCTGCGCGGTGTCGAGGATGAAGCGCGCCTGGCCGTCGATGATTCCCATGGTGTACACGTAGTACGCCTCGGGCCAGCGTTCGTGCAGGCGAACCAGGGGTGTGCGCGCCCTGGCCAGCATGGCCTCGTCGGCGGTGCCGGCGAGCAGCTCGCGGTGCAGGTCGCCATCCACATGGGTGGCTGCCAGGCGCGCCACCTGGTCCACGTCCAGGCGCAGCACCTGCAGGCGTGCTTCGCGTGCGAGGAACTGCGGCACCAGCACCAGCGACAGCAGCGTCACGGCGATGAGCACCGTGGCGACCAGCAGCGTGCGGAGCTGGAATTGCAGCAGCGGCGGGCGGGGCATCAGGGCAGGAATTCGACAGTCAGTGCCAGCAGCAGCAGGCGCCGGTGCGGGTTCTCGAACTCGAAGGTCTTCACCGTGTCGAGTGCGGCGAGGCCGAAGCCATGGCCGCCGGGCTGCTCGCTCACCACCTGTGCCTCGAGCACCTGGCCTGCGTCATTGAGCAGCACATCCACCACGACCACGCCGTCGAGGGCGGCGGCCTTCGCCGCCGCGGGAAAATGTTGTTCCGGGGTGTCACCGCGCAGCAGCCGCAACTGTGCGGCCTGTTCGCCCTCGAGCCGCAGCGCGCGCGGGTTCTCGATGCGCTGGGCCATCGCGGGCAGGGACATCAGCAGGCCCGCAGAGGCCAGTGGCACCAGGGTCTTCATGGGGGCCTTTGCGGAGTCAACTGGTGCATGGGGCAATTATGCCTGCAGGCAGGCTGGGACCCATCGTCGCGGTGCACACTTCCGGACTCCGCCACTTCATTGCTGACTGCGAAAAAGGGCCAGCGCCTGGCGGGCGGCAGGGCCTGCGGCTTCGCCCCGGACCAGCACCACATACAGCGGCATGCGCCGCTCGCCGCCCACCGCCAGGGGCAGCGGCTTCAGGCGTCCGGCGGCGATGTCATCGGCGACGAGATGCACGGGTAGCCAGGCGTAAGCCAGGCCGGCGCGGACCACGGCATGGGATGCCTCCAGCGAGGCCACTGTCCAGCGCTGCTGGGCCCCGAGCCAGCCCTCATCGCGCGGATGCAGGCGTCCGGAATCACGCACCACCATCTGGGTGTGCCGGGCGAGATCATCCACGCCAAGTTCGCGCTGCAGCTGGTGCAGCGGATGCGATGGCGCGGCAACGCCTGCAAGGACCACATCCATCAACCATTCGCCCAGAAAACCCTGCGGCACGCGCGTGGTGACGACCACATCGGCAGTGCCGCTGGTGATCGCTTCCTCCGCACCGGAAAGCACGGCATCCGCATGGGAGAGGGTGGTATCGGGGCAGCCCTCGCGCAGCGCGGCGAGGATCTGCAGCAGCTTCTGCTGCGGAAAGGCGGCATCGACCACCAGGCGAAGCCCGGCCTCCCAGCCGGCGTCGATGGCATGGGCCAGTGCCTCCAGGCGCTGGAACTGATCGACGATGGAGCGGCTGCGCCGGAGCAGGGTGGCGCCGGCGGCCGTCAGCTCGGCCTTGCGGCCGCGGATTTCCAGCAGCTGCACGCCGAGTGACCGCTGGAGCTGGGAAATGGCGTAACTGATGGCGGACTGGCTGCGGTGCAGGCGCGCGGCGGCCTGGGCGAAACCTCCGGCATCCACCACGGCGGCCAGCACCTGCCACTGGTCGATGGAGGTGTGCAGCATTGCGGATTTATCGAAAACCCTGATCTGTCAGGCCGGATATTCGCGCTTTTTAATTGGATCGGCAAATCCCATGCTATGCCTCATCCAGATACCGGGAGAGCGCCATGCAGGATATCCGCCGCAGCGAGGAGAGGGGACATGCCGACCATGGCTGGCTGGACAGCCGCCACAGCTTCTCCTTCGCAGACTACTTCGATCCGCAGCATGTGCAGTTCGGCGTGCTGCGCGTGATCAACGAGGATCGCGTCGCCCCGGGTGGCGGCTTCGGCTCCCATCCCCATCGCGACATGGAGATCATCAGCTACGTGCTCGACGGCGCGCTGCGGCACCGTGATTCCATGGGCACCGGCTCGGAAATCGTGCCCGGCGATGTGCAGCGCATGAGCGCGGGCACCGGTGTGTTCCACAGCGAGATGAATGCCTCGGCCGCAGCGCCGGTGCATTTCCTGCAGATCTGGATCTTTCCGGATCGCAGCGGAATCACGCCTGAATATGAACAGAAGCATTTTGCGCCGGAGGAGAAGCGCGGCCGGCTGCGGCTGATCGTCTCGCCGGATGGCGCGCAGGATTCCGTGCGCATCCACCAGGATGCGCGCATCCACGCCGGGCTGTTCGATGACGATGAGCAGGCGACACTGGCGCTCGCTCCGGGACGGCGCGCCTACGTGCACCTGGTGCGCGGCTCGCTGCGCGTGAATGGCACGCAGCTCGCTGGCGGCGATGCGGTGAAGCTCAGCGATACCAGCGAGGTGAAGCTGGAAGGCGGGCAGGGCGCCGAAGTGCTGGTGTTCGACCTGCCGGGAATGTGAAGTACGGCAGATTGCGGTGGCGTCGGCGCTGCCAGACTCCCGGAGTCCGGATATCGCAATATTCCGTCAAATCGCTTCGCCTCGTGATGGATCACACGCCGACAGAAGTCACCGTCCCGGTCGATACCTTCCAGCTGGCGCAGCCAGACCAGGTGCTGTGTGCGCGGCTCAATGGCAGCTTCGCGCTGTGCATCAGCGATGAGCTGGAAGATGCCGGCGCGCTGATCCATGTGCAGGCCGGCCGCCCCGGTCGCGTGGGCACCAATCCCGATCTCACCGACAACACGCTTTCCACCGACCTGCTGCTGCTGGATCGCTGCCTGCATGAGCTGCGCGAGGCCGAGCCACGCGCACGCCACTGGCAGGCACGTTTCATCGCGCATGCGGATCCGGCGGCGGGCGGTTACGAGCGCCTGTCGGCGTTGCAGGCTTTCGTCGAGGTGTACCTTGAGGACACGGGCGTGCGCCTGACTTCGGCGGCCATGCACGATGGGCCGGTGCGCATGCTGGCCTTCCGCCCATCGCTGCGGCAGCTGCGTTGCGAGGCCGACTCTGTCGACACCACGCAGCGGATGACGCTGCTTCCCTGACGCCCGGGCGTTACCGGCCCGGCTACACTTGGCGCGCCTCACGCACGCCATGAAACTCCCCTTCCTCTCCACGCCCAATCGTCTCTGCCTGGTCCTGGCGCTGTGGATCGTGCTCACCTGCAATGCGGCGTTCTGGAAACTGCTGTTCGCCGTGCAGGGCACTGCGCTGCGTGCGCTGCTGTTCGCCGCGTCACTGGGCGTCGCGCTGGCGGGACTGAACCTGCTGCTGTTGCGGCTGCCTTCGCCGGGGTGGCTGCTGCGTCCCGTGCTCAGTGTCCTGGTGCTGCTCGCCGCGGCCGCCGGCTGGTTCATGGACACCTGGGGCGTGGCCCTGGATTCGGAAATGCTGCGCAATGCGCTGCAGACGGATTTCGCCGAAGCGCGGGATTTCATCGGCTGGCCATTGCTGTGGCGGCTGCTGTGGGTGGCGGGCCCGGCGATCGCACTGGTGTGGGTGGTGGCGCTGCGCGTGCAGGATGCCTGGCAGGTAACGCGTGACTGGGTGCTGGGCTGCCTGGCCGGCGTGGCCCTGGTGTTCATCGCAGGCCTGCCCATGTATGGCCACTACGTCTCGTACTTCCGCAACGAGGCCAGCGCGCGCTACCTGATCGCGCCGGCCAACGTGGTGGTGGGCTCGGTGCGGCTGCTGCGCAAGTCGCTGCAGGTGCAGGGCCCGCATGTGGCGGTGGGGCTGGATGCACGGCGCCCCGCGCAATCGGCGCGGCCGCTGCTGATGGTGCTGGTGGTGGGCGAGACCGCGCGCGCGGCGAACTTCTCGCTGGGCGGCTATGCGCGCGACACGAATCCCGGGCTCGCGCGCCGCGGCGTCTTCTACTTCACCGACGTCACTGCCTGCGGCACGGCGACGGCCATGTCGCTGCCCTGCATGTTCTCTGATCTGCCGCGCGAGGAATTCCGCCTGGGCGAGGCGCGGCGCCGCGATTCAGTGCTCGACATCCTGCAGCGCGCCGGCGTGGCCGTGCGCTGGATCGAGAACCAGTCCGGCTGCAAGGGCGTGTGCGACCGCGTGCCCAACGAGATGGCGGCGCCGTATTTCCCCGCGGCGTGCAGCCGCGATGAATGCCTGGACGAAACGCTGCTGCATGCGCTCGACGCACAGCTCCCGCAGGTCACCGGCGATACGCTGCTCGTCCTGCATGCAATGGGCAGCCACGGCCCGGCCTATCATCGACGGGCGCCCCCCGGCCATGCGCCCTTCCAGCCCGCCTGCGAGACCCGGCGCATCGAGACCTGCAGCGACGAGGCCATCGTCAATGCCTACGACAACACCATCTTCTATACCGACCACATCCTGGCCGGACTGATCGACCGGCTAGCCGCGGCCCGCGAGGTCGACCCGGTGCTGCTCTATGTCTCGGACCACGGCGAATCCCTGGGGGAGCGGGGACTGTACCTGCATGGCCAGCCCTGGGCCCTCGCACCGGCCCTCCAGAAGCAGGTTCCCATGCTTTTGTGGCTTCCGAACAACAGCATTTCCCGCCTGGGCATCGGTACCGCGTGCCTGCGCAAGGGCCTCTCCCAGCCCCGGTCCCATGATCACCTTTCGCATACCTTGCTGGGCATGGCAGGGATTGAAACAAACGCTTACCGGCCAAACCTCGACTTGATTGCCAGCTGCCGATCGGTCTATTGACTGAAATCGGACCTCCGTCACAATGCCGCCTTGTCGTAGCAACACAACAATTGGTTGTGGCGCTCAATGAAGCTATTATTGCCGCGCACCGATAATCGGTGTGTTAACTCAAATCTGGGAGTCACAGGAATGCGTAAGTACGTAGCACTCGGCGTTATTGCAGCGATGGCCCTTGGTGCGCAGACGGCTGCCGCCGAAGGATTCAGCTACAACCTGATCGAAGGTTCCTATGCCACTGGCGACGTCGAGGGCTTTGACCTCGATGGCTTCGGCGTCAAGGGATCCTGGGAACTGGCTCCGAGCATTTTCGTGTTCGGCGGTCTGCAGAATCTGGACTTCGACGGCGGCGGCAGCCTCGACGCGCTGAACCTCGGCGTGGGCATGAACTGGGCGCTGTCCGACAACGCCGACCTGTTCGGTGGTGCCTCGTTCGAGCGTCTGAAGAGCGGCTCGTCCGAATCGGGCTTCGGTGTGCAGGCTGGCGTGCGTGGCCGTGTGGTCGAGCGCCTGGAGCTGAGCGCCGCCATCAAGTACTCGGACATCGGCGATTTCGGTGATTCGTTCACCTACACCGCCGGCGGCCGCTGGTACTTCACGCCGAACTTTGCACTGGGCCTCGACTACAACAAGCTCGACCTCGGCGACTCCAATGCCGACGGCGACCTGTTCAGCGTTGCCCTGCGTTACGACTTCGGCGGCTAAGCCGAAACCGATAGCGGACATTTCGCGTCCGCGCCGACGGGGTGGCTACGGCCACCCCGTCCATTTTCCCGCCAGGGATGACTGGTCCCCTTTCCCACGTGATGGAGTAATCAACATGCGCAAGATCGCAGCAATTGGTGCATTTGCAGCCGCCCTGGCTTTTGGCGCCCAGCAGGCCGCTGCCACGGACTTCAGCTACAACCTGGTCGAAGGCGCTTTCGTCTCGGGTGATGGGTTCGATGGCCTGGGCGTAGCCGGTGCCCTGGAGTTCACGCCGGAGTTCTTCGGCCACGCCGGCATCGACCTCCTCGAGGCTGACGGCGGCGCTGATTTCAGCCTGCTGAACCTCGGTGGCGGCTACAGCCGCGCCATCAACAACAACCTCGACATCGTGGCGACCGCCTCGCTTGTCCGCCTCAAGGTGGACGGTGGTGGAAGCGACACCGGCTTCGGCCTCGGCGTTGGCGTGCGCGGTCGCGTGCTGAGCCAGCTCGAGCTGCACGCCGGCCTGGAATACGTGGACCTGGATGACAGCGACACGATCCTGAAGGCGGGCGGACGCTGGTACTTCACGCCCGCATTTGCCGCAGGCCTCGACCTGCATGACGGCGATGGCGACGCAACCCTGCGTTTCGCCCTGCGCTACGATTTCGGCAATCGCCGGTAAAGATTCGGCGTAGCCGTTCACAGTCTGGAGAGGGGCAATCCGCGAGGATTGCCCCTTCTTTTTTGCCCGGAAACTGCCGGGATTCGGTCAACAACAAGGAGTGATTGAATGCGGAAGATTGCAACGCTGGGCGCAGTAGCAGCGCTGGGCATGAGTGGTGCGGCGCTGGCTGCGGATGGCGTGAGCCACAGCTTCCTCGAGGCCGGGTACGGCTACGGCGAACTGGCCGGCGGCATCGTGGATGGCGACGGCTTCAAGGTGGCCGGCTCGCTGGAGCTGCCCTCGAACTTCGTGGTGGGCGCCGGATACCGGCAGTTCAAGTACACGGATGTCGGCTCGGAAAAATTCAAGGAGCTGAGCGCAGGGGTCAACTACAAGTGGACGCTGGGCTCTTCCTTCGACGTGCTGGCCGGGACCTCGTTCGAGCGGCTGGAAGTCGGCGGTGACGGCGAGTCCGGTTTCGGCCTGAATGTCGGAACCCGCGGTCGCCTGACCGACAAGCTGGAGTTGTCGGCCAACCTGCAGTACGTGGACATCAAGACGATTCCCAGCACCTTCCTCGTCACGGTCGGCCTGCGTCACTACTTCACGCCGGCATTCGCTGCGGGCGTGGACGTGCGCAAGTCGGAAATGCTCGTGATGGCCGGCGAGACGTCGTTCATCGCCACGCTGCGCTACGACTTCGGCAAGCTGTTCTGAAGCATTCAGCACGGGTTCAGCCCGTCGCAGCTTGAATGGGGGCGACCCTGACCGGTCGCCCCTTTTCATTTGCACGTGAAATGATTCCGCGCATCCCACGATGGAGGATCCCATGCGTAAACCCGCAATACCGGCCGCAACACTTGGCGCGGTCGCCGCGTTGCTCGCCGGCCCGGCGCTGGCCGACGGCTTCAGCTACAACAACATCGAAGCCCGCTTCATCTCCACGGAGATCGAAGATGCCGAGCCCGGTGTCGACCTCGAGGGCGACGGCTTCGCCATCGCGGGCAGCGTGGAATTCGGTCCCACCATCCACGGCTTCGGCACGCTCAGCGGCACCGAATATGAAGACACCATCGATGTGGGTTCACTCACCGCCGGCCTTGGCTTCAATCACTCCCTGGCCCCGGCGCTGGACCTGGTAACCGGCATCTCCTACGAGCGCCTGAAGGTCGAGGTGGATGACTCGCGCGTGATCGAAGAGGGCTACGGCCTGCATGCCGGCCTGCGCGGCCGCGTTGGCGACAGGGTGGAGCTCACCGCCGGCGTCAAGTACACCGACTACGGCGACGACCTCGACGACACCACCATCATGGTCGGCGGCCGCTATTACTTCAGCCGCAATTTCGCGCTGGGTCTCGACTACGGCGAGAACGACGACGGCGACACCTGGGCGCTGGCCTTCCGCTACGACTTCGGCAACCGCTACTGAAATGGCATGAGCCGGCCCCCTGTGGGAAGATGGCGGACGCACCGCCAGCCACGGGGGCCAGCATGTCTCTCTACGATATTTCCGCGCGCCGTCTCGATGGCACCGAACAATCCCTGGGCGATTACCGCGGCCAGGTGCTGCTCATCGTCAATGTGGCCAGCCGCTGCGGCTTCACGCCGCAATACACGGGGCTCGAGGCGCTTCATCGCAAATACAAGGATCGCGGCTTCGCCGTGCTCGGCTTCCCCTGCAACCAGTTCGGCGCGCAGGAACCCGGCACTGCGGCCGAGATCGGCGCCTTCTGCAGCACCACATACGATGTGACCTTCCCGCTGTTCGCCAGGATCGACGTCAACGGCGACCAGGCGCATCCGCTCTACCAGCACCTGAAGGGCGCGCAGCCCGGCATCCTCGGCACCGAAGCCATCAAGTGGAACTTCACCAAGTTCCTGGTCGACCGCACCGGCAAGGTCGTCTCCCGCCACGCCCCCAAGGACAAGCCCGAAGAGCTCCAGGGCGTAATCGAGGCGCTGCTTTGATTTGCCGCGCTGGCAACAGCTTTCCCTTTCCCTGATCGAGGAGATTCCACCATGCAACTGAACCGCGCCCGTCTCGTGACTCGCGCCGCGCTCGCCGCGGCAGCGTTGTTCGCGGCCCTGCCTGCATCTGCCCAATGGACGGGCAAGGGAGAAGCCGGCCTCGCGCTGGCCGACGGCAACACCGACACCCGCACCGCCAACGCCAGGGTCGCCGCGACCTACAAGGTCGATGTCTGGGAACATGCCTTCACCCTCGGCGGGCTCTATGTGCGCAATGACGGCACCACTACCGCGCGCCGCTGGGAAGCCGGTGCGCAGACGCGCCGCGATTTCTACCAGCGCAACTTCTGGTACGGCGGCGCCCGTTATGAAGAAGACCGCTTCAGCGGCTTCGACCACCAGGGCCTGGTGACCACCGGTATCGGCCGGCGCTTCATCGACAACGACACCACCAGGCTGCTGGCGCAGGCCGGTGTCGGCTACAAGTTCTGGGAAACGCTCGATGTGCCACGCGACAAGGACAGCAGCATCACCGGCGTGGCCAGCATGGAGTTCGACCACAAGCTCACCGCCACGACCACCGTCTTCGACAGGTTCAACGGCGAGTTCACGTCGGGCAACAATTTCCTGCAGAACGAGATCGGCGTGGCGGTGAAGATGACTGACCGCATTGCCCTGGCGCTGGCCTATGCCGTGCGCCACAACACCGATCCGCCCGCGGGCTTCAAGAAGACCGATACGCTGACTACGGTGAACCTCGTCTACGAGGTGAAGTAACCGCCCTCAGGGCGGACCGGAGTGCGCTTCGATGAAGCGCTGCACTTCCTCGTTGATCTCGCGCGGGTCACGCCCGCGCGGGTCGATGGGGGCGCCAATCACCACACGGATGGTGCCGGGCTTCTTCAGCAGGCCGCGTCGCGGCCAGAAGTAGCCCGCGTTGTGTGCCACCGGCACGATGCGCGCACCAGTTTCGACGGCAACGGCCGCGCCGCCCACGCCATAACGGCGCGTCTGTCCCGGCGGCATCCGCGTCCCTTCCGGAAACACCACGATCCAGCAGCCACGTGCCAGGCGCTCGCGTCCCTGCTCGATGAGCTGCCGCACGGCCGCGCCGCCCGCGCCGCGATCGATGGCGATGCAGTGCAGCTGCTTGATGCCCCAGCCCACGAAGGGAATCCAGGTCAGTTCGCGCTTCAGCACCCACACCTGCGGCGGCAGCAGCGCAGCCTGCGCAAAGGTCTCCCAGCTGGAGGAGTGCTTCATCAGCGCGATGCAGGCCTCGTTCGCGGGAATGTTCCCGGCGCCCTCCACGCGGTAATCGAGGCGGCACAGCAGTCGGCAGGCTCCCAGCAGCGAGCGCGCCCAGTTGCGCGCCAGCATGGTGCGGCCGCGCCAGCTGAGGAACACGCTGGCGATCACGAAGAAGATCGCATAGCAGAAGGTGAACAGCAGGAAGAAGACCGTGAAGACGATCGAGCGCAGCAGCTGCATCGGGTGGTCCTGGGTATCCGGAAGGGTTCTTGTCAGTACTCGAGCCAGGCCCGCAGTGCCGCGGTGATTTCGTCCGGCCTTTCCATCATGCACATGTGGCCGCAGTCGGGAACGATGACCAGCCTTGCCCCGGGAATGCGCCGCGCCATCTCCTCGTGGCGGGCCGGCGGGCTCCAGCCATCCTCGCGCCCGCACAGCACCAGCGTGGGCACTTTGATGCCGGGCAGCAGGGCGGTGCGGTCCGGCCGGTTGAGCAGGGCCTCGGTCTGGGCCTCGAACTGAGCCAGCGGTGCGCGGCCGATCATGGCGTGGATGGCGCCCATCAACCCGGCGTCGTTGAGGCGCGCCGGGTGCACCATGCCGCGCGCCCACTCCTTGCCCAGGGCAAACATCCCCTGCGTGCGCCCGATGTCGCGCAGGCGGTAGCGGCCAGCGCGTTCACGCTCGCCTGTTTCGCCTGCCGCAAGCCCTTCGAACCCCGTGTCGAGCAGGGCCAACCGCGTCACGCGGCCGGGGGCACGGGCCAGGATTTCCAGGGCCACGCGTCCGCCCATTGAATGTCCCGCCAGTGCAAAACGGGCCGGTGCCGCATCGAGGATGCGGCCCGCCATGACCTCCAGCCTGTCCGCGAGACCGTGCTCCGGCACCATCACCGGCCGCTCCCCGCCAAGGGCCGCGGCCTGCGCCCGCCAGACCTGCGCATCGCAGACCAGACCGGGGACCAGGACCAGTAATTCAGGTTCAGCCATATATTGGTAACGCATTGTGATGCGGCCGGATTCTCCAGCCAAATCATGCTTCAATAACGCACTTTTTTGCTTGGAGCCGAGCGGGAATGATTGAACCGGGTACCGTGCTGTGGACGCCTTCGCCGGAACGGATTGCGCGCGCGCGCATCACCGAGTTCCGCAACTGGCTGAGTGCCAACAGGGGCCTCACCTTCCCTGATTTCGAGGCGCTGTGGCGCTGGTCCACCGAGGACATCGACGCCTTCTGGCAGGCCTGCTGGGACTTCTTCGGCATCGAGGCGACCAGGCAGCCCACCGCCGTGCTGGGCAAGCGCACCATGCCGGGTGCCGAATGGTTCCCGGGCGCCGAGATCAACTACGCGCGCCACATGCTGCGCAACGAGAAGCCCGGCGAGGCCGCGCTGCTGCACCTGAACGAGCGGCAGGGCCTGCAGGAGATGTCCTGGGACGAGTTCGCCGGCAAGGTGCGCATCGTCGCCACGCAGCTGCGCAAGCTGGGCGTGAAGCGGGGCGATCGCGTCTGCGCCTACATGGTCAACGTGCCCGAGACGCTGATCGCCATGCTGGCCACCACCAGCCTGGGGGCCATCTGGTCCTCGGTGGGCCCCGACTTCGGCACCCCCGGCGTGCTCGACCGCTTCTCGCAGCTGGAACCCACCGTGTTCCTGCACGTGGACGGCTACCAGTACGGCGGCAAGCCCTTCGACCGCATGCCCGAGGTGGAGAAGATCCTCACGCGCCTCACCAGCGTGAAGCACATCATCCAGTACAACTACCTGAAGGCCGACACGCCGCGCTCGCGGCCCGGCACCGTGTACTGGAGCGAGCTGCTCGACCACCCGCCGGTGTCGCGCGAGGCGTTCCGCTTCGAGGAGGTGCCCTTCAACCACCCGCTGTGGATCCTCTTCTCCTCCGGCACCACCGGCCTGCCCAAGCCCATCATGCACAGCCACGGCGGCATCATGATCGAGCAGCTGAAGCACCTGGCCTTCAACTTCGACATGCACGCCGGCGAGCGCATCTTCTTCTACACCACTACCGGCTGGATGATGTGGAACTTCCTGGTCAGCAGCATGCTGTCGGATGTGAAGCCCGTGCTCTATGACGGCAACCCGGCCTGGCCCGATGGCGATGTGCTGTGGAAGATGGTGCAGGACTCGCGCGCCACGCTGTTCGGCGCCAGCCCCACCTACCAGTCCATCCTCGAGAAGAACGGGGTGGTGCCGAAGAGCAAGTTCGATCTCAGCAACCTGCGCTCGATCACGCTGGCCGGTTCGCCGGTCTCGCCAGAGTGCCAGCAGTGGTTCCACGACAACGTGAAGCAGGACTGCTGGGTTGCGCCGGGCTGCGGCGGCACCGACATCTGTTCCGGCTTCGTGGGTGGCGCCGTGATCCTGCCGCAGCGCGCGGGCGAGATGCAGGCGCGCTGCCTCGGCATCGCCGTGCACGTGATGGGGGAGAACGGCCAGTTCGTCACCAATGAAGTCGGCGAGATGGTGGTGACGCAACCCTCGCCATCGATGCCGGTGGGTTTCTGGAACGACAAGAACGACGAGCGTTACATCGAGACCTATTTCAGCGACTTCCCGGGCATGTGGCGCCAGGGGGACTTCTACATGGTGAACGACCGCGGCGGGGCCTATGTGCTCGGCCGCTCGGATGCCACGCTGAACCGCCACGGCATCCGCATCGGCACTTCCGAGATCTACCGCACCATCGTGCTGGTGCCGGGTGTGGAGGACGGGCTGATCGTCAATCTCGACCTGCCCGGCGGCCACTTCTTCATGCCGCTGTTCGTGAAGCTGGCGGCTGGCCGCGTGCTCGACGAGGCCCAGAAGAAGGCCATCAACGACCGGCTGCGCAGCGAATACACCCCGCGCCACGTGCCGGACAAGATCTACCAGGTGCCCGACATCCCCTACACCATCTCCGGCAAGCGCATGGAGGTGCCGGTGCGGCGCATCCTGTCGGGCGTGCCGCTGGCGAAGGCGGCGAACCGGGATGCGATGGCGAATCCGGCATCGCTGGACGCCTTCATCGAGTACGCGCGCACGCAGCAGGACTACAAGCTGTAGACGCGGCCGGCCGGCCTGTTTCAGGGCCGGCCGAAATATTTCCGGCATTCACTTCCGGTTCAGCTCTCCCCACTCGTTGTACGTGTTGACGCCGCGCTATCGACCTCGATAGCGCGGCGCACAACATACAAGGGGTCAGGGGGTTCACCGTGTCAAGATTCACTTGCGTGTCGTTCGCGCGCACCTCGTTTGTAGCAATTGCTGCATGTTTCGCGCTGACCGGCTGGTCGACTGCACAGGCTGCCGCGGCAGCAGAAGAAGACGAAGAGGAGCTGGAAGAGCTCACCGAGGTGCAGGTCACCGGCACGCGCATCCAGAACCCGAACGTCACATCGGCCAACCCCATCACCTCGATCACGGCCGAGGAGATGCGCCAGCTGGGCATCGTGAACGTGGCCGATGCGCTGCTCACGCTGGTGCCGCAGAACATCTCCTCCTACCAGCCCGGGCTGGTGGGTGACATCCAGAGCACCGCCGGCGGCGAGTTCGGCAACATCGGCACGGGCTTCGGCAACGGCGGCCAGGGCAACAACGACCTGGACCGCGGCTCCTTCTTCATCGGCAACACCATCGCCAACCTGCGCGGCATGGACCCCTCCTTCGGCACGCGCACCCTGACGCTGGTCGATGGCCGCCGCACGGTGTCCAGCTCCAGCCAGGCCGACTTCGTCGACATGAACAGCATTCCCACGAACCTGCTGCAACGCATGGACGTGGTCACCGGCGGTGCGTCGGCCACCTACGGCTCCGGCGCCGTGGCGGGTGTGGTCAACCTGGTGCTCAACAACCGCAAGGAAGGCATCTCGATCGATCTGGGCTACAGCGCCAACCAGGAAGGAGACGGCAAGAGCCCGAACTTCTCGATCAATGGCGGCCGTTCGTTCTTCAACGGCAAGGGCCATGGCCTGCTGAGCTTCGAGTGGCAGAAGACCGATCCCATCGAGAACTGCGCCGAGGCCCGCAGCTGGTGCGCGGATTCGCGCGCCATGCTGACCAATTCGACCAGCTCGCTGATCGAAGACAACTTCAGCTCGCCGGTGGTGGCGCTGCCTGGCTACGAGAACTATCCGGCGCGCTTCCAGATGAACAACGTGCGCTACAGCCAGTGGTCGCCGGCTGGCGTGATCTACGAGAACAACACCAGCGTCGATCCGGCCAATCCCGCCCCGACCTCCGGCGTCCGCTTCACCCCGGATGGCACGGGCGTCGAGGAATTCGCCTACGGCTTCCGCGGTGCCTCCAACTCCAGCTCCGTGATGAACGGCGACGGCCCGGTCACCACCAGCGGCTACTCGCTGCGCGCGCAGAACGAGCGCAAGGTCGCCTTCACGAACTTCGAATACAACTTCACCGAGCGCACCACGGGCTATGTGCAGGCGCGCTACTCGGTGACGGACGGCTACAACCGCAACCGTCCCTCCAACAGCAACGTCTGCGCGCGCTTCCAGACGCCTGGTGTGGCCGCCATCGCGGGTGGCACGGCACAGGCCGGCGAGACCATCTATTTCGGCACCGGCACCATCCCGGCCGATCAGTTCGTGCTGACGATTCCGCCGTACAACCAGCCGGCCACCCCGGGCATCGAGCGCAACCCGCTGTGGAACAACGCCAACTTCCGGCAGTTCCTGAGCGAAGGGGGAACCGCGGTGCCGAATCCAATCTCCGGCGGCCTGACGCTGCGCCCGACCACGCAGCCCAACCCCTACATCGGCGTCGCCGCACCGTCGGTGGCAGGCCAGGACACGCCCGTCAACCCGCCGCCCAGCTTCAGCTGGGGCTCCAACGTGGTGCCGGGCAGCGCGCAGTATGTGTTCACCAAGTCGCCGAACAGCCAGAGCCGCTACTGGCTGCTGGTGTCGATCCAGATCGCCGCCGACTTCGAGGACCCGGGCGTGCCGGCGGTGCTGCCTTCCATTGGGCGCAACTCCTACGCCTTCCTCAACCAGCTGACTCCGGAAGCGCTGAACGCCGTGCAGTCGGCCTTCAACCGCTCGCCGAGCACGGGCGGCACCAACTCCGCCACCGCGGCGCTGTGGGGCACCAACCCCTGCAATGGCTTCACCGCCATCCGCAAGGTGTGGAACCCGCAGATCCAGCAGTCCAGCACCAGCAACTCGAAGACCTTCAGCGGCACCATGGGCCTGAAGGGCCGCTTCGGCCAGGACTGGCGCTGGGAAACCTACTACCAGTACGGCACTACCGACAGTCTCTCGAGGACCTACAACGGCACCACCAACCTGAGCCTGAACTTCGCCATCGACGCGGTGATCGATGACCGCCTCACCGTCGACGGTGCGCCGAACCCGACCTTCGGCCAGCCGGTGTGCCGCATCACGCGTGACGGCATTCCGCAGCTGGACACCAACGGCGTGTTCATCAGTGACACCGAGGGTCTTACGGCGCTGGCGGCCGGCTGCAAGCCGCTGAACATCTTCGGCGACTTCGCCGGCACTCCCACCGCATGGGACGGGCTGAACATGACCCCCGCCGAGCTGGCGCAGCTGCAGCAGGACGCCCTGGCCTATGCCTTCAAGGACAGCTCCTCGGCCGGCTCGACCACGCTGCAGAACCTGTCCTTCACCACCAACGGCACGCTGTGGCAGGGCTGGGGCGCAGGTCCGCTGACCGGCGCCTTCGGCATCGACCTCAGCCAGAACACGGTGGACAACAAGGGCACGCGCGGTTCCTTCTACCTGCGCTCGGACCTTGCCAACTGGCAGGATTCCTTCGGCGGCAAGACGCGCACCACCGAGGGCTACTCGGAGTTCAACATGCCGCTGGTGAGCGCCATCGAGGGCGTGAACCTCTGGTCGCTGAACTTCGGCGCCCGCTACACCGACTACTACAACAAGGGTGGCCCCGGCACCACGGGCGCCTCGGCCAACCAGGGCACGTTCAACTGGAAGATCTCCACGGTGTACGAGCCCTTCGACTGGGTGCGCCTGCGCCTGACGCGTTCGCGTGACATGCGCGCCGCCGACTACCGCGAGCTGTTCAACAACTCGCCCACGCTGCCCGACCAGGCCACGGGCCGCAACTGGTGGCGCGAGCAGACTGAAATCAGCACCGAGAACCAGAACGAGCGCTTCGGCTATGTGCGCGTCGGCAACCCTGACCTCTCGCCGGAAAAGAGCAACACCCTGACGATGGGCATCGTGCTTTCGCCGGGCGGCTGGGCGCAGGGCATGCGCATGTCGGCCGACTACTCGACGATCTCGCTGAGCAATGGCATCTACGTGCCCTACCAGTTCTCCAGCGCGGGCAGCATCATCGAGGCCTGCTGGCGCGACAGCGGCAACAGCGACGTTCCGGACACGCCGGGCTTCGGCGCCAACCTGCCGCCGGACATGAACCTGTCCACCTGCAAGGAGATCACCTTCGCGCAGGATTCCCTCGGCAATCCGCAGTACACCGACATCCTGTACGTGAACGCCAGCCGTCCGGCGAATGGCCTGACCTACCGCCAGCGCAACGTGGACGTGACGCTGTCCTACAACTTCCCGCTGAGCCGCGTGATGGAGATGCTGCCGGGCAACATGTCGCTGTCCATCCGTGGTTCCCGGGCGCTGGAAGCCTCGGGCATCGAGCAGACGGTGGACCGTCGCGTGACCTCCAGCGGCGAGCTGAACTGCAACGGCACGCTGAACCGCGATGGCATCCTCATCTGCAACGAGGAGCTGCGGCGCGTGAACCTGGTCGGCCAGCTGCGCTCCAGCCAGTCGGTGCCGGGCGTCTCGGCCCGTCCGAAGTGGACCGGCAACTTCAGCGTGGGCTACGTGGTGGGCGACTTCACCAGCTCGCTGGCCGCCCGCTACATCGGCGGCGCCCGCCTCGACAACACCTGGTGCGATGCCGACCAGTTCGAGCGTGGCGTCTGCAGCACCTACACCGACGAACTGGGCCGCTTCCTGGGCGGCAGCGTGGACCGCAACTGGGTGAAGCCGTACTACAACTTCACGCTGAGCACCTCATACCGCCTGGACGTGGGCAACCTGAAGAAGTTCGAGATCCGCGGCACCATCAACAACCTCTTCGACAAGGATCCGCCCTTCAGCGGCGGCGGCACGCTCTCCGGAGCCAGCCCGAACTACCACGATACGTTCGGACGCAACTTCCGCCTGGGCCTGAGCATGGACTTCTAGAAACACAACGCCGGGCGGATGGCGACATCCGCCCTGAAGGCCTGGAAAAGACTTCTTCGGGGGAAAGACATGAATTCGATGATCAGCGGTGCAAGACTCCTGGCGGCCGCGCTGTGTGGAGTCGTCCTGTTCGGGTGCGATTCGATCAAGAGCGTGAAGGAAGAACCGTATACCGCGCTGCCGGACGATACCGTGGTGCTGGGTGGACGCATCAAGGACCTGGGCACGCGCCGGCCCCTGGTGCTGCAGTACAACGGCACCGACAGCTGCCTGGTGCCCGAGACGCCCAACAATCCGGGTGGCCCGAAGGTGGTGGCCGAATGCCGCTTCCTCGGCGTGGCGAACCAGGAATTCTCCAACTTCAGCTTCGGCGCCGTCGCCGTGGGCACGCCGTACAACGTCACAGTGAAGCGCCAGCCCTTCGGCAAGAGCTGCAGCGTACAGAACCCCACGGGCACGGTGCAGAAGGACATGCCGCAACTGGAGGTCGTGTGCGTCGATGACGCCGCGATTGCGCATTACAACGTGACGGTCAACGTCGATGCTGCGGCCAACAAGCCCGGCCTCAAGGTGATCCTCACCACCGAGAACGGAAGCTGCCCCGTCGAGGCCAATGGACGCACCAGCATCGTCTTCTCGCCGTCGGAGTGCCCCAATGACCCGTCCACGGGCTACCACCAGAACGCCACCTACGTACTGGACAACGGCACCAGCCTGCCGAACTTCCCCTGGGCGGTCACGGCAACGGTGCCCGGGCCCACCGCCACTTCGCCGCCCATCAACTGCTTCGTGACTGGCGGTCCGGTGGCCAACACCGGCGGCAACATCAGCGACAGCGGCGAAGTCGATGCGGCGGACCGTCCGACGGGCCCCGTCAGCGCGACGGTGAATTCCTGCGGCTTCACCGTGCGCGTGCAGGCAGACTTCAGCCCCCACACTGTGGCCGCGCCGGCCATTCCCGCGGGCGAAGGCGTGACGGTTGCGCTGCGCACGCAGCCCTGGGGTGGGGACGTGGCGGTGGCCAAGGTCACCGATTTCACCAACACCTTCATTCCCTTCATGGTGCCCGACGCCAACGGGCAGCCCACCGGCACGCAGTTCGAGGCGCAGAGCGACATCAATGCCTTCTACGAGCTGGTGGTGAAACAGTCGCCCACCGGCATGACCTGCATCCCGGGCAACAGCGTGGCCGGTGGCAGCTCCGCCAACAGCACGCGCACCGTCGGCCACTGGACGGATGCCGGCGCGGTGCTGCTGCGCAAGCCCGCCTCGGCCTATGTGCGCGACCTGTGGCTGGTGGACCGCGTGATCCGCTGCCGCAATGCACCCACCGATCCGGCCACGCAGCTGCGCGGTGCGTACTGGCAGTACACCAGGACCATAACGACGACCACCATCAACAACGGCACACCCACGGTGGCCCCGGTGATCGTCCGCAATCGCAATGTGCTGACCTTCTTCGAGGATGGGCAGTACCTCTTCGGCAATCACCAGTCGGGTGCATCAAGCAACGGCGTGGAGCACGGGTTCTTCAACTATGACCCGGTGGCCGCCACAATGGTCTTCACCGGCATCACCGACACCAACGGCAGCAACGGCATCCACGCCTCCGCCACGGCAGGTTCGCCGACGCCGCGCACCATCACGATGGTTGAAAGAACCGCGGGTCCGCCCGCCGGCATCACGGCGCGCGTGAGCAACACCACGGTCAATGGCGTGGTGCTGGGCACCGGCTCGCTGACCCTCACCGTGACCATCAACAACGGCCAGGGCTTCAACGTGGCCAGCGGCACCTACACCACGGCCAACTTCGCCACCCTGGTATCGAGGATCAACAGCGCCAACCCGGGCGCCCCGGCGGACATGGTTGTCGCAGAAGGTGGCGAGATCAAGATCACCGGCCCGGCCGGCGGCGTCGCGTTCAGCGGTTCGGCCGCCACGGCACTGGGCCTGCCGGTGAGCGTCCCCGCGGGCGCCACCGCGGTCTCGACCAGCGCGGCCACGGCGCTGGCGACCAGCGTGAACACCATCGTCGACTGGATCATGGAAGAGGTGGGACCGGATCCGCTGGTCGACACCATCAATGCCCTGGACGGCTCCTGGGTGACCTGGGATGCATCGCGCGAGGGCGGACCTGTGGAAGACCGCCGGCGCGTCTTCGTGTATCAGCACAGCCTGTACAACGGCCTGCATATCGGCGTGAACGGCATCGCCAACCTGCAGGAGGCCTGTTTCGTGGGCGACTTCGGCCTCACCGGCACCTGGACCCGCCAGGGCGGCCGTTCGGGCTGCCACATGCGTGTCTATACGCTGCGCGGTGGAGAGACGGTGGAGCAGCTGGTCCAGCTCTACCCGGGCAATTGCGGCTTCCCGGCCGGCGCACCCGTGCTGAGCAGCTGCTCGCTGTTGTCCTCCGGGTCCGCAGACATCCCCAACGCCACCGCGGTGCTGAAAGATTACCCCGGCCGCTGGCCGCAGTCGCAGAACCCGGACTTCACCGACGGGCGACCGTACTCCCTGGTGGAATACGAGGTGCGGCTCGCCAACAGCGTGCCCTCCGATCCGGTCTGCCCTGGCGTGGACAAGCTGACGGTGTGGGATACGCAGCACGGCGTGCGCAAGAGCACGCTCACGCCGCCGATCCCGCCCATCGTGCTCTGCCGGATCACGGCGAACTGAGTCAACCGACAGCTCCCGCGGCCAGTCGAGCCAGCGTCCACCCCCAAAGGATGGCAGCCCGACTGGTCGCGGAGAGTTCCGGAAGTTTATTGCTGCCGCGGCAGTACGCGGCAGCGCTTGAATAGCGCGGCAGCTCCCGACAACATCGACCCAATGGGGGGATGGGGCACCGCGGCGGCGCGCTACAGGCGCGTCGCTCCGGAAAATGCGTGCGCCGTTGTTCTGCTGTGCGCAATGCTGGCGGGCTGCGGCGGCGATGGCCGGCCGGGCAAGGCCCCCCTGGAACCACCGCAACGCCTGGTGCTGCAGGGCACGATCACAGGGCTGGGCAGCGTCCGCCCACTGGTACTGCAGTACAACGGCCAGGACGAGTGCCTCGACTCCTCAGACTCCTCGCGCAAGATTCCCTGCCGCTTCTTTGGTGTGCTGGGCCAGGCGGTGTCCACGTTCAGCTTCGGCTCGTTGCCCACCGGCACGGTCTACAACATCACGGTGAAGGTCCAGCCCTTCGGCAAGATCTGCACGGTGCAGAACGCCACGGGAACCCTGACCCTGGCGTCGGCGGTGCCCGCGATCACCTGCGTGAATGATCCCGCAGTGCCACGCTATCCGGTGACCGTGACCATCGATCCCGCGGTTGCCGCAACGCCGGACGTGCGCGTGAAGCTGAGCACCGAGGAAGGCGTGCAGGAAAGGCCCGCGACGGGTGAAACCACGCTCACCTTCCCCGATGCCATCTTCAACAGCCAGTCGGACCTGCCCATCTTCAAGTGGTTCGTCACCGCCACGACCACGGCCGGCAGCACGGTGAACAACTGCAACGTGGCCAACGGCACCAACGAAAGTTTCGCCGCGGGGCAGGACGTGACGCAGCCGCCCACCGGACCGGCGGACAACGTTCACGTCACGCTGTGCAGCTTCACCGTCACCGCCTCCGTGGCCTACCAGGCCGCAGCCGGGCAACCGGCGCTGGCCATGCCCGCCGGGGGCATGGCGCTGGGGTTGCGCCGTTCGCGCACGGGGGAGATCGAGCGCACCGCGGAACTGGCGGACTTCTCCACGGCACAGTTCACCAATGTGCCCAGCAATCGCGACGCCATGCATGAGCTGGTGATCACGCGGCATCCGCAGGGCATGACCTGCCTGGTGGGCAGCGCCAGCCAGTACCAGTGGGGCAGTGCAGTCCTGCTGCTGAATCCGCAGGATGCCAACCGCTCGCCCAGCCACGGCTGGGTGATCAACCGCAATGTGCGCTGCCGGTCCAATCCGGCAACCGAAGCGCAGCTCGTGGGCAGCTACCGCATTTCAATCGTCGGCGATGCGGGCGTACAGCCGACGCGGAACTTCCTTACCTTCTTCGACGATGGCACCTACCTGTATGGCCATCACGCCATCGGCACGAATTGCGGCATCGGCTGCGGCGTGGAGCAGGGGTTCTATGTGTACAACAGCGCGGCGGGCAGCATCGGCTTCAATCCGGTGACCGACACCACCGGCACCACCGGGCTTTCAACCACCTCCACTGGCGTGGCCGTGGCGACGCCGCTCACGAATGTGCAACGTACGCCGGGTCCCGCCGCCCGCATCGATGCCACTATCGGCAGCGCGACGTGGCGCCTGCTGGAGCCGGAGCCGGTGGCGGGGCAGATGGCCGGCGCCTGGGCCACGGCCGACCACCGGCGCGTGTGGATCTATGAAGCCGGCACCTACAATGGCTTCCATGCCGGCGTGAACGGCCTGGGCAATGCGCAGGACGGCTGCTACAACATCGAGACGCTCACCGCGCTCAGCGGCTTCTACACCCGGCGCGGCAACGGCACCACCTGCGAACTCGGCCCCGGCTACTTCACCCTGGATGTGCCCAACATCCTGACGGTGCCCCGCTTTCCGGAAGGGTTCATCGGCAAGTGGCCCCAGTCCACCAGCAACGCCGACGGCCGGCCGTCCTCCCCGGTCAATTTCGACATAGTGCCCGGTGAGCCGGACATGCTCCGGGTACGGGAGACCGTGAACGGTGCCGAGACGCTGGACGGTGTCACGCCGGTGTCGCCGGAAATCGTGCTGTTCCGCATCAGGGCAAATTGAGGCCCGCGAGCTTCCGGAAACGGTTCCTTCATACGTTATAGGAACCGTACTCCCGTGCGGGAGCTTTGACCTTGGACAGCTGTCCCGTGCGGGTAGACAATGAACCGATGGGGGAATTCGACCGGGATCCAGAAGGGCCGGACGACGCCGGCCGCGATTGCCCGGCTGAAGGCGGCGAGGTGCGCGCGCAGGAAGTCGAGCGCCTGTTCCGCGACCACAATGAAGCCCTGGTCCGCTACCTGACCTTGCGCCTGCACTCCCGCCAGGAGGCCCGCGAAGTGGCGCAGGAGGCCTACGTAAGGCTGCTGCAGCTGGAGCGCTCCGACGTGAGCAGCTTCCTCCGGGCCTATCTTTTCCGCATCGCCGGCAACCTCGCCATCGATCGCCTGCGCCGCCGCGCCACCGAGCTGCGCGCGCACGAGGCGGAACTGTTCTCGGGACTGTTCGAGAGACCGCCGGAACCGGAAGCTGTCGCCCTCGAAAGGGAGCGCGTGGAGCAGGTCCGCGGGATCCTCCAGGAATTGCCGGAGGCCGTGCGTGAGGCCTTCCTGCTGTTCCGCACCCAGGAAATGGACCAGGCGACCATCGCCCGCCGGCTCGGCATCACCGACCGCATGGTCCGCAACCACATCACACGCGCCCTGCTGTATTGCCGCCTGCGCCTCGATGGCCTGGCGCCCGCAGAGGTCGCATCCAGGCTCAAAGGACCGACTCTTCGATGAACGTAATTCCGACCGGCGATGCGCGCCTGCAGCGCATGGAGCAGGCCGCCCTCTGGCTGCAGCGCATCCATGCGGCTGCGGATGACGAGCAGGTGCTGGAAGCCTGGCTGGACTGGTGCCAGCGCGATCCGCTGAACCAGCAGGCCTTCGATGAGCTCGCCGTGGTCTGGGAGCTGGGCGGCGCCGTGGGTGCTGACGCACCTGCCAACGATGCGGAGACGGTCCGCGCAGCAGCTTCCGGCAATGAGGCCAGGGGCGGATGGACGCGGCGCGGGGCGCTGGCCGCCTCGCTGGCCGCACTGGTGGGTTCCGGCGTGGCGGGCCTGTGGTGGGCCAACCGGCATTCGGCACAAGAGGTGGCCGGCATCGATTTCAGCTCCCCCACCGGCGTGAACAGCGTGCAGCGCCTGCCTGATGGTTCGGTGCTGGAGCTGGGCGGCGGCACTCACGTCACGGTGCTGATGGATGAGCGCCGGCGCCGCGTGCAGCTGCACGAGGGTGAGGTGTACGTGGCCGTGAAGAAGGACGCCGGGCGTCCCTTCTCCGTGCAGGCCGGCAGGCTGGAAGCCATCGCCACCGGCACCGCCTTCAATGTGCTGCGCACCGAGGGGCGCGTGACCGTGACCGTGGCCGAAGGCAGCGTCGAAGCGCACTACGACCAGAACACCTCGTCCATGCCGAGGAACCGCCTGCAGCCCCACCAGCAACTGGTCTACTGGCATGGCTCGCACAATGTTGACGTGCGCAACGTGGATCCGCAGCTGGCCATTGCCTGGCGCAAGGGCCAGCTGCACTACGAGGGCGAATCGCTCTCGGAGGTCATCGCCACGGTCAACCGCTACGCGCCCCGCCCCATCGTGATCGAGGACAAGCGGGTCGCGGCGCTGGGCTACAGCGGTACGGTGAACGTCGACAACATCCGCGGCTTCCTCAACGGACTGCAGCATTCCTTCCATGTCGCGGTGGTGCAGCTCCCCGACGGGCGGCAACGCATCGATGCGCGACCCGGCATTGCCACCGACTGAAGGGTCGGCATGCGACTGATTGTCGCGCTGCTGCTGTGCTGTCTGGGCGGTGTGGCCCTGGGCGCACAGGCGCCCGATCGTCCTGTTGTCTTCGACATCCGCCCGCAACCGCTCTCCAGCGCGCTGTTGCAGTTCTCCTCCCAGAGCGGCCTGCAGGTGGTGGCTGCCGAAGCGGGCGTGGCCACGCGCCGGGTGCCGGGCCTGCGTGGCCGGATGTTGCCGGGCACGGCGCTGCGTCGCCTGCTGGCGGGCACGGGGCTGACTTTCCGCCGCATCGATGCGGACACCATCGCGGTGGTGCGCATTGGAGAAGCACAGCCGCCGCCGGGTCGCCGCGCGTCGCCAGAAACTCCCTCCGGAACCGCAGGCGCGCCGCCGGAGCTGGCCGAAGTGCCGCCGCTGGAAGAAATGGAAGAGGTGGTGGTCACCGGCACGCGCCTGCAGGTGCCGCCCAACTATTCCGCGCCGAACCCGGTGGTGACCGTCACCGGTGACGAGATGCGCCGGCTGGGCATGGTGAATGTCTCCGAGGCCATCAATCGCCTGGTGCCGCAGAACATTCCCAGCTACCAGCCGGCGCTCACCGGCGATGAGCAGGAGGGCACCATTTCGCGCACCTCCTTCTTCATCGGCAACACCATTGCCAACCTGCGCGGGCTCGACCCGACCTTCGGCTCGCGCACGCTGACGATGATTGACGGGCGGCGCGTGGTGTCCACGTCCAACCAGGCCGACGTGGTGGACCTGAACATCATTCCCTCCAACCTGCTGCTGCGCATGGACGTGGCCACGGGCGGCGCTTCGGCGACCTATGGCTCCGGCGCCATGGCGGGTGTGGTGAACCTGGTGCTCGACAAGCGCATGACCGGTGTCAGCGTCGACATGGACTATGGCGTCACCGAGGCAGGGGACGGCAGGAGCCCGCATGTGGCGATTGCCGGCGGCACGCCGCTGTTCGGCGGCCGCGGCCATGCGCTGCTGGGCGTGGAGTGGCAGGACCAGGCGGCGATCCGCGACTGTGCCGCCGCGCGCGCCTGGTGCGCGCAGTCACGCAACCTGTACAACAACTTCTCTGGTCCCGCGGATGAAGTGGATGCGCTGCTGGAGCCGCTGCCGGGCTTCGAGTCCTACCCGGCGCGCTTCAGGATGGACCATGTGCGCTACAGCCAGTTCGCGCCCACGGCCACCATCTACTCCAGCAGTGCCGCGAACACTTCCGGCTACCGCTTCACCGCCGATGGCACGGGCATCGAGGAATTTGCCTATGGCCTGCGTGGTGGCACGGGCCGCAACACCGTGGGTGGCGACGGGCCGCTGATTTCCAGTGGCCTGGCCATGCTGCCGGAAACCGAGCGGCGCACCGTCTTCACCAACTTCGAGTACGACCTGACGCCCCGCCTCACTGGCTATGTGCAGGGCAGTTATGCCCGCACCGATGCGCTCAACCGCAACCGCTACACCACGGGCACGGCCTGCGTGCGCTTCAACTCGCCCGGCGTTGCCGCCCAGCCCGGCGGCTCTGCGCACGCGGGGGATTTCATCCCCTACGGTGGCAATGGCGAGGCGTTCCAGGATCCCTTCATCGATGGCGTGCCTTATGTGGACCAGGCGCCGGTGCGCAGTGCGCTGTGGAGCAATGCGAACTTCCGCCTGGTACTGGGCAATGCGCCCACGGGACGCGCGCCGCCCTACTACGTTCCTGCCGGGCAGTTCGGCAGCAGCTTCGATGCCAGCACGCCGCCCACATGGAACTTCGTGAATGGCATCAACCCCGTGTGGCAGCGCATCAGGTCGGTGAACGGCACGCACTACTGGAACCTGGTGGGCGTGACGCTCACCGTGGACTTCGAGGATCCGGGCGTGCCGGCCACACTGCCCGGACCGGGACGCAATGCCTACGCCTTCCTCGGCAACCTGACACCCGAGGCGCTGTACGAAGTGCAGCGCGCATTCGGTCGTTCGAGTACCGCCGGCGGCGGTTCCGGCATCAACACGCTGTTCGGTGAACTGCCATGCCGTGGGTTCACGGCGGTGCGCAAGGTGTGGAATCCGCAGATCCAGCAATGGACGGAGCAGCGGTCGGAGACGGTGCGCGCGGTTGCGGGGCTGCGCGGCCGCTTCGGAGGCGACTGGCAGTGGGAGGCCTATTACCAGTATGGCCGCACGGCAAGCACGTCACGGCAGAACAATGTGCAGACCAACTTGAGCTTCGCCTTCGCGATGGACGCGGTGATCGACGACCGCGAGTTCGTCAACGGCGTGCCCAATCCCACATGGAACCGGCCCGTGTGCCGCATCACGCGTGATGGCATTCCGGTGCTCGATGCGCTGGGCCGGCCCACCAGTGATCCGAAGGGGCTTGCCGAGCTGGCGGCAGGGTGCAGGCCGCTCAATGTCTTTGGCACTGAATTCGCGGATGCCGCCGCCGCGCAGCTGCAGCGCGAGGCACTGGCCTATGCCTTCAAGAACAATGTCTCTGACGGCCAGAACAGCCTGCAGACGCTGTCGGTGGGCACCACCGGCACGCTGTGGCAGGGCTGGGCCGGTCCGCTCACCGGCGCATTCGGACTGGAGTTCCGCGAGGACGAGGTGGACAACCAGGGCTCGCGCGGCCCCTTCTACCTGCGCGCCGACATCGCGCGTGCCTGGGGCGATGCCTTCGGCGGCAGGACCCGCGTCACCGAGGGCTACACCGAACTGAACCTGCCGCTGGTGTCGGGCCTGGAGGGCGTGAAGCTCTGGTCGGTGAATGCGGGTGCGCGCTTTGCTTCCTACAACAACAAGGGCGGTGCCGGCACCACGGGGCAGTCCGCCACGCAGCACACGCTCAACTGGAAATTCTCCACGGTGTTCGAGCCCTTCGATTTCCTGCGCCTGCGCATGACACGCTCGCGCGACCTGCGTGCCGCCGGCTATCGCGACCTGTTCCTCAACCAGCCGGGCATTCCCGACAGCGTCGGCGGCAGCCAGGCGCGCAATCCCTGGCGTGACCGCACGGCCGACAGCCAGGAGAACCAGTACGAGCGCTGGGGCACGGTGTCGGTGGGCAATGCCGACCTGAAGCCGGAGAAGAGCGACACGCTGACCTTCGGCATCGTGCTCTCGCCGCGTGGCAGGGCGGCGGGCATGCAGTTCGCCGCGGACTATTACGACATCCGCGTGAAGGACGGCATCTACACGCCCTACGGTTATGACAATCCCGTGCTGGCCTGCTGGGAGAAGAGCGGCAACCGGGAGGCGCGCCATGTGGACGGGCAGGTGGATCCCGCGGAACCCGGCATCAACGGATTGTTCAATGCCGACCTGCCCGAATGCCGCGAGATCGATTTCGCCACGCGCGAGGATGGCGGCCGCGACCTGCAGGACATCGTCTCGCTCAATGCCTCGCGGCCCGCCAACGGCTTGCCCTACCGGCGGCAGGGCATCGACATGTCGTGGAATTACCAGCTGCCGCTGAGCATGGCCTTCGAGCGTCTGCCCGGTTCGCTGTCGCTGACCGTGCGGGCGACGCGTGCGCTGGAGAGCTCCGGCATCCGCCAGATCTGCGACCTGAACGCACAGCTGCGCTGCGAGGACCGCTTCGCCGAAGTGGACCTGGCCGGACAGATCCGCAGCAATGTGTTCATCCCCGGGCTGCCGGCGGTGCCGAAGTGGACTGGCAACATCATCACCGGCTATCAGTTGGGTGACCTCTACGCAGGGCTTTCGGCGCGCTACATCGGCGGGGCGAAGCTCGACAACACCTGGGGTGATGGCCCCGAAGACGCGAATTACCAGGATGCCGAAGGCCGGCTGCTCTACGGCAGCGTGGACCGCAACCGCGTCGATCCCTATTTCAACTTCGCGCTGAACGGGTCCTATGACCTGGACGTGGGCGGCATGAAGCAGTTCCAGGTGTTCGGCACGATCAACAACCTCTTCAACAGGAGCCCGCCGTTCACCGGCGGCGGACTGTCGGGGGCGAGCGCGCAATACCATGACACGCTGGGGCGGTCGTACCGCTTTGGCATCCGCATGAAATTCTGATGACCGAGACAGGAAGGCTGTGATGCGATACATGCAAGAGATCCTGGTGACCATCTCCCTCTGTGCACTGGGGGGAACGGCAATGGCGGCGCAGACCGCCGAGGCGCCGGCGCGGAGCGGTGCGGCGCAGTCGCGCCAGCAGGGACAGCCCTCGAGGCAGGGGCAGGCGCCGCGACAGGGGCAGCGCGGGCAGGGACAGCAGGCCGCTGCCGATGGCTCGCGGCCCGCAGCCCAGCGTCAGCCGGCCTCGCCGCCCTACATCAGCGGCGATGCCAGCTTGTTGTACACGGTGATGGCGCCGGCGCCGAAGGGCGGCGATGCACGCGACGAGGCCGACCGGCGCATCTTCCGCGAGACGCGTGTGCACTACGGCACGCCGCGCTGGCAGATGGCGGCTGATGATGCACAGCTGGGCAATGCGAAGATGCTGGAGCACTTCGCATGCAGCCTGGACATCGAACTGACGCCGGAGGAGGCACCGAAGATGGTCGCCTTCGCGCAGAAGGTCACGCGCGAGGCGGCCGCATCGATGAGCAAGGCAAAGGACTTCTACAAGCGGCAACGGCCGTTCAAGGGGGATGTGGGGCCCACCTGCGTGGAGGCATCCTCCATCGGCGAGAGCTATGACTATCCATCCGGACACACCACTGCGGGCTGGGCCTGGGGCCTGGTGCTCTCGCAGGTGGATCCTTCCCGCGCCGGCCCGCTGCTGGCGCGCGGCCGCGCCATCGGCGACAGCCGCGTGGTGTGCGGCATGCACAACGCCAGCGCGGTGGAGAATGCGCGCATGCTCACCGGCGCGGCGGTTTCGCTGGCCTCGGCTTCACCGCTGTACCAGGCGGACCTGGCCTATGCGCGCGCCGAACTGGCCACGCTGCGTGCGGGCGAGTACAAGAAGCCTGATCCGGCGCGCTGTGCCGCCGAGGCGGAGCTGGTGAAGCCCTACTGGTAGAGGCTACTGCCGGCGCCCGTGGGCGTCGGCGAAGCTGGGGCTCTGCTTCATCCCCGTGGCCGCGGCGCGGGCGACGCGGGCCGGGGCGGTCGTGTCGCCGGAGGCACTGGCCACCTCCAGCCGGCGTTTCACGGCTTCGAGGATTTCGCGCTTCGATGCATCGGGAGGTACGTCGAGCACGATGTACCAGCCGAGCTCGTCCTCTTGCCGCGCAACCACGCTGCTCGTGCGGGACAGCGCCGGCTGCCGCGGCTGGCTGCTGCCGCCCTTGGCGGCAGGGAGGCTGGTACGGAGGGAGGGAGTCCTGCCGGGTGCGCCACGCTGCTGCGGTGACGCCGCCTGCCGGCGCGCCTCGAGTTTCTTGCGCGCTTCCTCGCTGACATCGAAGCCGGGCCCCATCACGCTGGTGATGATCCGGTAGGCGATGAAACCGAAGAAGACCAGGAAGAAGATGGTGCTCATGGTGGCAATGGTGGCGAGGTTTGGCGCGGCGACTACCTGGCCGCCGCGCCTGACCTCAGGCCTTCGCCTTGGGAATCGCCGCAGCCGGCACGAACCAGCCATGCACCTGGCCGGCGATTCGCGTGGGCATCTTCACGGTGGCCACCGGGCCGTTTTCCACGCGCTCGGCATCCAGGATCACCAGGTCCGCGCGGTTGTTCTCCGCGGCGTAGGTGGCCACCGCCATCACGTAGCCCGAGCCTTCCGGCGCATTGGCATTCTTCGGCGCGAAACACACCTCCGCCAGCGAGGCGCCCTGCGGCGCACGCCAGATCTTCGCGGTGCGGTTCTGCACGTCGAAGCGCGCGATGCCGTTGCCGCGGCCACCGCCCGGCACGTTCTCGGCCTCGCTGAAACCGCAGGAAAGGAAGCCGTAGCGGTAATGCGCGGTGTTGTAGCGGTCATCCTGCCGCGGCAGCGCGCCGGTGATGTTGGGATACAGCCGCTCCATCTTGTAATCCTTCGGCGTCTTCGTGGTGAGGTCGGCCGACAGGCGGGTGATGTAGCTGGTGCCCTTCACCGGATCCCAGCGCGAGCCATCATGCATGGGCATGAAGGGGAAGGGGTTGGACTCGGACATCTCCACGTCGACGGCCACCTGCCTGCCATCGTCGAAGGCGCCCATCACATGCGTGGCGCTGCGCTCGGGGCCCTTGATGAACTGCACATCCTTGCCATCGCCACCGCGGCGGAAGAAGCCGAAGTAGGTGGGCTCGCCCGGCCACCAGGACCAGTGGATGCCGCCCTTCTCCATCTGCGCCTGGTCCATGCGCATCGGAATGACGTAGAGCACCACGAAATTCTCGGTGACGGCGAAGTCGTGCAGCATGCCCACGTAGGGCACCTTCACCCAGGCTTCCCAGACCTTCTTGCCCTTGGGCGTGTACTCGAACACGTTCACGTCGGTGGTGCCGTGGCCCTTCGCCTCGTAGCCGAAGCCGACAAGGTTGCCGGTCTTCGAATCCAGCTTCGGGTGCGCGGTGAAGGTGGCGCTCTTCAGCGTGTTGTTGAAGCGGTAGACGGGGTCGAGCGTCTCGAGTGTGTTGAGGTCGAGCGCCGCGGGCGGGCTGTCTTCCTTCAGCGCCAGCAGCACGCCGTTGTGATGGATGATGTGCGTGTTGTGCGTGCCGCGGCTCTTGCCCTTCACCGACGGGTCGTCGAGATAGGGATTGCGGTACATGGGGAAGAGGATGCGGCCGGCCTTCTCCTGCGCGATGTAACGCTCATTGCGCACGAAGCGGCTCTTGTAATGGACATTGCCCTTGTCGAAACGGAACAGGCTCACGTGGCCTTCGCCGTCGAAGGGGATGTTGCCCTGGCGCAGCGGGAACTGGGCGTCGGGGCCGGTGCGGTAGAAGCCGCCGGCCAGATCGGTGGGCACCTTGCCCTCCACCTCGCAGTAGGCGATGTCCTGCTCGACACGGAACAGCTGCGGGCCACGGGCCGGAGGCGCCAGGCGCTGCTCCATGTCATTGATGGGAGGACCACCGGCCGGCGGACGGCCGCCGCTGGGCGGGCTGCCCTGCCCCGGGGGCGGGCCGCCGGGCTGGGCCGCGCCGGCTGCGGCTGCGGCGAGCACGCCGGCACCCGCAGTGATCACCCCGCCCAGGAAGCTGCGGCGGTCGGTGGCTGATTCGTCGGCGCTGGGGCCGGTAATGGGCTGGTCGGACATCTGGATCCCCCGGGAAAATGGCTCTGTCGGGCCTCTGGATTGGATCAAGTCTAGCGCGCGGCCGGCAATTGCGGTCATTACGGGTTGCGCCCGGCGCGCCAGGTGGCAGGAGGGGCGCCGAAGGCCCGCCTGAAGGCCCGGTTGAAGGCGGCCTCGGACTCGTATCCCACCTCGAAGGCAATGCGGGCGATGGAATCGGAGGAGGCCTCGAGCCGCCGGGCCGCTGCCTGCAGGCGCTGGGCGGCCAGATAGCGCATGGGGCTCTCGCCCATGATGCGGGTGAAGCGGTCGGCAAAGGCCGAGCGGGACATGCCCACGGCATGCGCCAGGTCCTCCGCTGTCCAGCGCTGGCCAAGCCTGCGATGCAGCAGGGCCAGCGCGCGGCCGATCATGGGATCGAAGATGCCCGCCTGCCAGCCGCACTCGCCAGGGGGCTGCGAGGCGATGTAGCGGCGCACCGCCTCGACGAACAGCAGTTCGGCCAGCCTGGCCAGCAGCGCCGGCGAGCCGGCGAGGCCGCCGGCGATCTCCTGCGCGCCAAAGCGCATGGTGCTTTCGATCCAGGCGCTGGAGGGGGCATCGGCGATGCGCACCTTCATCACGCGGGGCAGCACGCGCAGCACGGGATCGTTGGGAACCTCGCTGGCGAGGAAGCCGCACAGCATGCGCGTGGTTTCGCCACCGCCGCCGTAGACGATGCGCGACAGCGAGGCGGCATCGCCGTGTTCCAGGAATTGCTCGGCGCTGACCGGCGGCAGTCCGGGCGCGCTGGCGAGCCGGTGCGCTTCATTGTGCGGCAGCAGCACCACCTCGCCGCTTTCCACAGGCACCGGTTCATGATCATCGAGCTCGAGCACCATGCGGCCCGCGCAGATGTAGTGGTAGGAAATGATGTGCGTGGGGGCTGCGACGAAAGGGGCGACCTCCTCGGCGGTCACGCCGGAGAAGACGCACCACGGGGCCGAGAACTCGGCATCGAGGAACACGCCGCCGGAAAGGCGTGTTGATTGCAGCAGGTCGATCACCCCGTCCATGGCCGCCACCTGTCACCGGTAGAAATGCCCGGCGTCCCTGCAAAGAACCACGGCGTGTCGCGCATGTTCCCGCCCGGGATTGCCGCGCACACTGCCCATCACCGAAGGACGCATGCATGAAAGGAGACAGCATGATAACGGACCAGCAGGGCAATCCCCTCCACGGCGCGACACCGGAAGCCGCGCGGCTCCATGACCAGGCCATGGCCTGCTTCAACAGCTACCGTGGCGATCCGGCCGCATTGCTGGGATCGGCCATCGATGCGGCGCCGCAGTTCGGCATGGCGCATGCCTTCCTGGCCTGGCTCGGCCTGATTTCCACCGAGCCGGCCGCGACGGCCGCGGCGCGCGATGTAATCGCCACCCTCGCGAAGCTGCCGGCGGATGAGCGCGTGCGCGCCCACCTGGGGGCGCTGCGGCTGCTGGCCGATGGCCACTGGAGCGCGGCGGCACGGGCGCTGGAGATGCACAGCGCTGAACACCCGCGCGACCTGCTGGCCCTGCAGGCCGGCCACCTGCTGGACTTCTGCCGCGCCGACTCGCGCACCCTGCGCGATCGCATCGCGCGGGCGCTGCCGCAGTGGCCGGCCGACCTGCCCGGCTACTCCTTCCTGCTGGGCATGCACGCCTTCGGCCTGGAGGAGTGCGGTGAGTACTCGCGCGCCGAAGAGAGCGGCCGGCGTGCCGTGGCCCTGCAGCCGCGCGACTGCTGGGCGCATCACGCCGTGGCGCATGTGATGGAGATGCAGGGCCGCGCCGAGGATGGCCTGGGCTGGATGAGTGCACGCGAGGCGCACTGGGACGGCGAGGACAACTTCTTCAAGGTGCACAACTGGTGGCACCGGGCGCTGTTCCACCTGGACCTCGGGCAGACCGAGGAGACGCTGGCACTGTACGACGGCCCGGTGCGCGAGGCACGCAGCGCGGTGGCCTACGATCTCATTGATGCCTCGGCCATGCTGTGGCGGCTGCAGCTGCTGGGCGTGGACGTGGGCGCGCGCTGGCTGGAACTGGCCGCCACCTGGGATGCGCAGGCGGATGGGCGTACCTATGCCTTCAATGACTGGCATGCGGTGATGGCGTGGCTGGGCGCGGGCCGCATGCGCGAAGTGGAGCGCATGCTGCGCGCCTGGCGCGACGTGGCCGGCGACGGCAACGAGAACACGCGCTGGATACGAGCTGTCGGCCTGCCGCTGGTGGAAGGTTTCACTGCCTTCTGGCAGCGCGACTACGGCACCGCCATCGACCGGCTGCATGCCGTGCGCAACTTCACCGGCATGTTCGGCGGCAGCCATGCGCAGCGCGACGTGATCGCCTGGACGCTCGCCGAGGCAGCGCTGCGCGGTGGACACGCCAGCTTCGCGCGCGCGCTGGCGCAGGAGCGGCTGGCGCTGAAGCCGCATAGTCCGGTCAATCGCGGGCAGCTGGCGCGGGCCAGCGCCATGCAGGGAGTGCGGCGGGCGGCGTGAGCCGCTAGCGTGGCCAGGCGCCGATGATGGCGCCCATGGCCGCGAAGTTCAGCACCTGGTAGCCGGCATTGATCAACCACAACCGCAGGGGGCGCTGCTCGAAGAGATGGATGACTCCCAGCGCCGGAGCGATGAAGAACACGGCGCCGAGCAACCCGGTGTGCAGCGCGAACCAGATGCCGGCGCGGTCGCCGCTGACGGTGGCGATGCCGGTGGCGGCGATGAAGTTCAGCACGTAGGCGGTGCCGAAGGTCAGCGCCATGCTGGTCTCGGCGCCCTTTTCCTTCGTCATGCCGGAGAGGCGCATCCACGCCTTGCCGAACAGCGGGCCGTACCACAATGCGCCGATCACGAAGCCGGATGCAGCGGCAACGATGACGGACAGCCAGTTGACCAGTGCAAAGCGGTCCATGTTGCGACTCCCTGTTTGTTGCCTTGTTGCTGCTCCGGCGCTACCCGCCCGGCACTACCCTGGCAGGCGCGACAGGTCGGCGATGCCGGAGAACAACGCCCGCAGGCTGGCCAGCAGCGCCAGCCGGTTGTTGCGCAGCGCGAGGTCCGGATCCATCACCATTACGCCATCGAAGAAGGCGTCGACCACGCCGCGCAGCCGCGCCAGCTCGGTGAAGGCCTCGCCGTAGTCGCCGGCCTCGATGGAACGTGGCACGGCATGGATGGTGCTCTGGAGTGCGGCGTAGAGCGCACGCTCCGGGTCGAGCTTCAGCAGCGAGACGTCGATGCGTTCCGCGCCGCTGTCACCACCGGCGGATTTCTTCAGGAGATTGGCGATGCGCTTGTTGGCCGCGGTGAGGCTGTCCGCACCCGGAAGGGCAAGGAAGCCGATCAGCGCGCGCACGCGCGCGTCGAAGTCAAGCGGCGAGCGCGGACGGGCAGCGATCACCGCATCGCAGATCTCGGGGGTAATGCCAGGGATGGGCGCCCCGCCGTCCGGCGGTTCCAGCCAGGCATTGCGCTGGCGCTCCATCAGGTAGTCGTACACCTCCGCGGCCACCATTCCGCGCGAAGCGGGGTTCTTCCTGGGATCGGCGGGCGGCGCATCGAACAGGCCGTGGCCGCGCACGGCGGTGTCGATCAGCTCCACCAGGTCCAGCGGCAGGCGATGTTCGTAGATGATGCGGCCGATGCCGATGGCGGCGCGGCGCAGCGCGAAGGGATCCTTGGTGCCGCTGGGCTTCTGCCCGATGGCGAAGATGCCGGTGAGCGTGTCCAGCCGGTCGGCCAGCGCCACCGCGATGCCCGCCTTCGTGGCAGGCACTCCATCGCCTTGGCCGCGCGGCTGGTAATGCTCGGCGATGGCGGACGCCACCTCGGCGGGTTCGCCATCGGCGGCCGCGTAGTAGCGACCCATGATGCCCTGCAGTTCGGGAAATTCACCGACCAGGTTGGTCACCAGGTCGCACTTGGCCAGCTGTGCGGCGCGCTCGGCCTCATCGGCATTGCCGCCGATCCTGGCGGCAATGGCGCGGGCCAGCGGTGCGATGCGGCGGACCTTGTCGCCGATGGAGCCGAGCTGCGCCTGGAAGGTCACCGCATCCAGCGCGGTGAGGCGCGAGGCCAGCGGCGCCTTGCGATCCTGTGCCCAGAAGAAGGCGGCGTCGGAGAGGCGGGGTCGCACCACGCGTTCATTGCCGTCGCGCACTGCATTCATGTCGCGGCTGTCGAGGTTGCTCACGGCGATGAACACGGGCAGCAGTCCGCCGTCCCTGCCCTCCACGGGGAAGTAGCGCTGGTGGTCCTGCAGCACCGACACCAGCAGCTCGCGCGGCAGCGCGAGGAAGCGGTCCTCGAAGCGGCCGGCCAGCGGCACGGGCCATTCCGCCAGCGAGGTCACTTCATCCAGCAGTGCATCGCTGATGAGGGCGCGACCGCCCTGCTGTGCGGCCAGTGCGGTGGCGCCGGCGCGGATGCGCTCGCGGCGCGTGGCGAAATCCGCCAGCACATGGCCCTGGGATTCGAGCACCTGCTCGTACACCGCCGGTGCGGTGATGCGCAGCGCGCCGCTGGAATGGAAGCGATGGCCGCGCGTTTCATTGCCGGCCGTGGCATCGAGGATGGTGGCCGGAATCACTTCGCTGCCGAGCAGCAGCACCAGCCAGTGCACGGGACGCACGAACTGCGCCTCGCTCATGCCCCAGCGCATGCGCTTGGGGATGGGCAGCGCATCCAGGGCCTCGGTCACGAAGCCGGGCAGCAGCTCGCGCGTCGCGGCGCCGGGCTTCACGCCGGAGAACGACAGGCATTCATTGCCCTTGGGATCCTTCTCGCGTCCCAGGTCCGCGATGGCTGCGCCGCAACTCTGCGCGAAGGCCTCTGCCGCACGCGTCGGCGCGCCGCTCTTGTCGAAGGCCGCTGCCACGGGCGGCCCGCGCCGCTGGATCTTCTGCTCCGGCGCCTGCAGCGCCAGTGCGCTGATGCGCACGGCCAGGCGCCGCGGCGTGGCAAAGGCCTGCACCGCGCCATGCGCAAGACCCGCTGCATCCACGCGCGACACCACGCCATCACGGAAGGCCTCTGAAAGCGTGAGCAGTGCCTTTGGCGGCAGCTCTTCCGTGCCCAGTTCGACCAGGAAATCCGCCGCGCTCATGCCGAGGCTCCCTTTGCGGCAGAGGCCTCTGCGATGAGGATGCGCGGTCCGGCCGCCAGCATGGGGAAGCCCAGTGCATCACGGCTGGCGTAATAACTCTGCGCCACCGCGCGCGCGAGTGTGCGCACGCGCAGGATGAAACGCTGCCGCTCGGTCACCGAGATGGCGCGCCTTGCATCCAGCAGGTTGAAGGTGTGCGAGGCCT